>JAIOPC010000017.1 GCA_021414085.1 Actinomycetes bacterium
CGAACCATCAGCCAACGCGGCACCCAGTTCGGGGATCGCAGCACACGTCCCGGCACGATCACGTAACCGTTCGGCAGCCATCAACGACGACTTCGACGCGTCGGCCACGACGGCTTGCGGGAACAACCCGGCGTCGGTCTCCGCGAGCTCATCGAGACGACGCACCACCTCGAGCTCGCGGGCATCGAGCAACCCGCGCACGACCCCGATCGCGACCAACTCGGCGCGACACACCGCAACATCGGTCAGCTCAGTCGCCGAGATCAGGGGCCGCAAAGCCTTGATGTCCATAAGAACAACAGTACGCAAGGGGTGTTACAGAGATAACCCCAGCGCCAAATTCTGGACAAAGGGTCTAACCGGGATCAGGTTGCTGGTGTTGGTTGCTAGACCGTTTCAACGACCGGGGTAACGCTCAACTTGGCGATGCCGTTGATTGCGGCGTCGTACGCAGCCCGGTCAAAGACAAATTCGTGTTCGTCCGGTTTGCCGGTGCCAGTTCTGAAACCCGACCACCGAACGGTCGTCTCATCGAATGTGATGCTCGCCTGGACTCCGCAGCATCCAACGACCCCGCACCCTCCGTCGAGGATTGCAGCGAGTCCGTCGTCTCCATAGCCAGGCGGACCACTCCATTGAGTTGATTGGGGTTCGACATAGTGAGCGGGCAGGCCGGCGTATCCGCCATGGTTCAGAATTTCTTGCACTGTCTTGCCATCGATCACTGGAACAATTAGGTCCAGGTTGAGTGGAGGTCGCGGTCGCCAACGGTTCTGCAGATTTCGTTTGAACACCAGCGTGTACGCGTAGCGACGAAAGCTGAGTTCGTTCACGCTCGCATCGCTATCGGAACTATCACGGTGCGCATGCTGCCTGATCGCGAGGCACCTGTCCACGGATAAACGAGTTCTCGGTAGGGGTGCTATTAGGAGTTGATCAGGTTGCTGGTCCTAGTTTGCGTTGAGTGAATTCCTCAAGCGGGTTTGGCCGAATCGGCAGATCGGGGTGCATTAGTCGTCGGAGGCGACGACGAGCGAGAGCTGATCCGAACCCCGGTTGATGACCACGAATTCGTAGAAATCTCCGAGCACCCACCCCCAGTCGTGTCCTGTCACGTCACGGTCGGCCAAGAGATACAGGATGGTCATCTCGTCGTTGAGAACCGCCGCTGAGGTTTGGAGAACGTCGGCGAATCCTTCTGCGTGTTCACCGTCATATTCCTTTGCCCAGTCACGCAAAGTCTGACGTGCAGTCGCTGGTTTGACCTGCACGAATGAGCCGACGCCGAGCAAGGACAGGCGATAGGGGCCGTGAAGATCTCCGGTCGGAATCCAGTGGGCCTCGTCCGTCGCGTAGTGATCTTGGTATCGCTGATGCTTCAACAGCGCCGACAGCGCGTCGACGTCGGACAGCGGGCGGGTCATCGCGAAGCGTTTCACGTCGAGCCACCGATAGCTGCCACTTCCGAGGTGGACCGTGCTGCGCTCGACGAAGTCGAGACTGCCGGGCGTGCCGTTGGCCTCCCGCTTAGCGTCCAAGAAGCGCATAGTGCCCGGGATGTGCCCACAACGCAAGCACCGCGTCGACCCACCGTCGCACGAAGGGGTGCTATTGAGAGTTGATCAGGTTGCTGATGTTGGTTGGTGATCAGAGTCAGGCGCCTTCGGGTGCGAGCCATGTGACGGCGAAGTCGGACAGAGTCGGGTACTCCTCGAACACCTCGCGCTCGGTCATGCTCCAACGCACGATCGTGTCTGAGGAGCCATCGAGGTACATGCAGAACGGATCACCGGCGCCGTCGTCGCCGAATGCCACGAGTGATCGATCCACCCAACCCTCGCGCCAATTCTTCTCGTTGTCTTCGACCAATTGCTCCAGCGGCCAAACAATCCACCACTGCCCGGCCGTGTCGTAACGACCATCGCCAATGCCTAAGAGGGTGCGGAGCGGGTTCGGCAACCGCAGCCCCAATCGCTGTTCGGCGGCATCCAGTTCGGACGGCTCGCATCCGGTTGCATCCATCAGCGCAGACTGCCTGCAAAGAGCGCACAGCACAAGTCCCAGTCCAACTGTCGGTCGGATCGGTGCTATTGGGAACGCATCAGGTTGCTGGTGCTGGTTGGGTCTCGCCAATCAGTCGGCGGACTCGGCGAGCAGACCCCGCCTTGGTGCCGCAGACCACCGACCGGTGTGGTCAGATCGGTCGCGTGAACGACGAGCAGCGCAGACTCACGCCAGAGCGGGACAAGACGATCGAGCGGATTCAGCTCGTGTGCGTCCTCCTGCTTGTGGGCGTCTTGATCGCGATGAAGGCTCTCGCTGACCGCGATGTGTTCGACACCTGGAAGCTGCTTCTAGCCGGGTTCTCAGTGATGGTCGCGATGGTCGCGCTGGTGGGGCTGATGGTCGGTCGCGTCGAAGAGCGACATTACGGAGAAGTCATGAGTGGTTTGTTGCGAGGAACGGGCCGCGACGTGAAGAGCATTCCGGCTCGGCTTCGTCGACGGGTTGCCGACACGATTACTCGGCTACGACCGCGCTGAATCGATTGCAGCCTGAGCTCGCGACGAGGGGTGCTATTAGAGACGTACGAGGTTGGCGGTGCTGGTTGACGCAGTCAATGAGTTAGTCAGGTTCTTCTGAGGCAGAGTGCTCACTCCCTCGACCCGCTCGGCCACCCGAGGCTCTCTAGCAGGCAGGACACTGAAGGCGTGCGGGAACCGACCGCCTCTCGGCAGCGTCCAACCCGTCATGATCAGCCCGCGTGACGGAGCCCGTCTGGCCCGTGCCGGCCTCTTCATCGCCTGTGGTATCGGGTTCGTTGCATGCGGCTCGGATGCCGCTCCATCTCACGCGACTGCGCAGAGTCCTGCACCCGTTGAAATCATCGGGGTGTTCGAGGATGTGAAGGCGTATCCGGCGTGCGGCAACGAGACGCTTGATCATCAGGGGGTGACGTGGTATCCGGTCATGCGCTTTGGCTTTCCACCGTTCGATAGCGGCCTTCAGGCTCGTGCGGATGAGATCCTTTCGGTCGACCGAGTCGACCCGCCGAGCGCTCCGGTTTCGGGCTTCGCGCCGCTGGTGCCTAGTCCGGATCCAGGCGACGACATTGGAACGTTGGTGGTGTGGGCCGACGGTGTCGCGCGCTGGGTTTCAGATAGCGGCAAGCTCGACGTGTGGATGATCGACGACGAGATCACCTACACATGGGTCTGTTGAGACGCGCGTCTCTTGACCTGCCGTTAGGAACGCGCGTTATCTCGGAGCAGCAATAAGCAATACTCATCCAGTGGAGATCCGCCTACTCGCCGCAGGTGAAGCCGACCAACTGGTCGCATTGTTCGCTGCGGTGCTGCCTGGATCTCCCACAGCAGAGGCTCGCCAGCTCGACGAGCCTGAAGCGTTTCTGCGAGACCCCAGCTCCTTCGTCTTCGGCGCTTACATCGACGACGTGCCAGTCGGGCTGGCATGGGGCTTGCAGATGCGCTCACCGAGCGGCCGGCTCACGACTTACGTCCACGAGCTTGATGTGCACGAAAGCTGCCGGCGACGGGGCATCGGCTCTGCTCTCATTGCCGAGGCGATGACCCTTGCACGCCTGCGCGGGTCAACGAAGTTCTGGCTCTCGACAGGCGGACACAACTCGGGAGCACAAGCGCTGTACAAATCGCTCGGAGGAGATCGCAAACCCCTCGGCGACGTCAACTACTGGTGGGACCTCGACTGACGAGGTCCCGTCCACAACCACCCGGGTGTTCGGCTTAGCCTCGCCGCATGGGACTCTTGACCTTCAGCATCAACGTCACGCTGGATGGCTGCATCGACCACCAGGAGGGAATCGCAAACGACGAGACTCACGCCTTCTTCACCCACCTCTTGGACGAGGGCGGGGCGATGCTGTGGGGCCGCGTGACCTACGAGATGATGGAGAGCTACTGGCCAGCAGTCGCCCGCGGCGACGAGGAAGCGCCACCGGCGATACGCGAGTGGGCGGTCAAGTTGGAGGCCAAGCCGAAGTACGTGGTGTCGTCAACGCGATCGGATTTCCCGTGGGCCAACAGTCACCACATCGTCGGCGACCTGCGCACGGGCGTGCAGCAGCTCAAGGACGCGACCCCGGCTGGCGTGCTCCTCGGTAGCGGCAAGCTCGCGACCGAGCTGGACCGGCTGGATCTGATCGACGAGTACATGTTTCTGGTCCACCCCCGGATCGCCGGCCACGGCCCGACCCTGTACGGAAGCGGGCTGCTCAGCACGCGACGGCTTGAGTTGGTCTCGGCAACGCCGCTGCGTAGCGGCCCGGTCGCCATGCACTACCGGCGCGAGCGCTGACTCAGCGCTGCCCGAGCTAGCCCGCCAGGTACGCCTCGACCAGCGCTTCTAAGTTCTTCAACGCTCGGTCGGCGTCGGCGGGTCGGTTGAACTCGGCGGCATCGCGGCAGCGACGGACGACGAATTCGAAACCGCTGTACAGGTCGGGTTGCGCATCTCTCACCGACTCTTTGATCGCTGCCCACATGTCTTCGATGCGAGTCGCGGCCGCGGTTTCGCCATCGCCCTCGCTGACCCGGCGGGCGAGGTCGGTGACTTCGACGAGCATCAGCGGCAACACTGCGACGGGATCATCAGATATTGCTGTCGTGGTGGTGGGCGCTGTCGGCGCACTCGTCTCATTCGATGCGTCGTACGTGGTTGGTGTGCAACCCGTGGCTAGCAAGCCCGCGACTACCAATCCGAAAATCTTCATGCGATCACCAGGATGCGGTTGCTGGCGAACGGACCAACACCGACAAACCGACCCTCAATCTCGATCGTGATCGTGCCATCGGGCGAGGTCGAGCTGAGCACCCCGGCGTGGCCGGGCAGGATGCTGCTCTCCTCCAGAAAGTCGAGCAGGCCAGGCGTGAACTCAAGTTCCTCGGGGATGCGCGTGATCGTGAACGGACTGCCGACGGCGACCTCGGCGAGCGGAATCATCGCGGGTGCGAGATAACTCGAGCCGGGGATCGGGTTGCCGTGCGGACACGTTGTCGGGTTGCCAAGCACGCGCGCCATGGCGGCTTCCACGCCGTCGCTGATGACGTGTTCCCAACGGCCGGCTTCGTGGTGCGCTTCGGCCCACGACAGTCCGAGCATGTCGGTGAGAAAGCGTTCGGCCAGTCGATGGCGACGCACAACGCGTTGCGCAAGACCTTGTCCGGAGGGTGTTAGCCGGATGGCGCCATCGGTGGTGATCAATCCTTCGGTCTCGAGGCGCTTGATCATCTCGCTGACGGCGGGGCGACTGACCTGCAACCGTTCGGCCATACGCGCCTGAATGACGGCAACATCGTCTTCCTCAAGCTCGAAGATCGTCACGCAATACTCTTCGAACGCTGGGTGGTGTTCACCAGCCGCGGGCATGCGGGTGAGCCTACCGGCGGTGCAGCCAGCCCTCGCCGTGGCGCGCTCGCTGCTCGAGCTGTTTGTTGGTGGCGCTGCCGACCGACTCGATCCCCGCCAGGCGATTCAATTCCTTCTGCACCTTGGCGTGACTCCAGCCGGTGAAATCGACGAGCCGCTTGACGATCGCCAGGTTCTGCTCGCGCAACTCTTCCTTGCGGTCGGCGATGCTCTTCGATCCGACGAGTTGGAAGCCTGCGTCGGTAGGAATCTCGGGCAGCTCCAGCACGTCGCCACTCGCTACGGAGTCATCGGGCTCCGGCGTCTCGGGTTCGTCGTCGTACGTGATGCCGTGTTCGGTGAAGGCATGCACCGTCATACCGGTGGCCGTCGACGAGAGCACGCTGAACAGCGAGAGCTGTTCGTAGAGCAGTTCGAGTTCCCTGGCCGCTTCTTGCGTCAGCTGCTCGGGAGTGAACTCGTCGCCGTCATTCGTCGCCGGTGGGCGCAGCACGTGTCGGCGCGCTTCGGCAATTTGGAATGCGTGGGCGCGCAGGCGCGGATCGTCGGGCAGGAACACGTACGCCTTCTGGTTCGGTAGGCCACTGATCCAGCGCACAAGACGACCGACGGCCTGGCGAAAGAACAACTCGGTAACGACCGTGCTGGCGTACACGCCAACACGCAGTCGCGGGATGTCGACGCCTTCGCTGACCATGCGGACAGCGACCAGCCACGGTCGAGTGCTGTTACTAAACGCGGCGATCTTGGCGCTCGCGGTCGGATCGTCGCTCACCACGACCTCGGCCTCGACATTGAAGCGAGTGCGGATGAAGCGCGCGATCTCGCGCGCGTGGTCCTGATCCATGCAGATCGCCAGCGCGCCAGCGTCGGGATGCAACTCGCGAATCTTCATGAGGCGCTCGTGCGCTTGCCCGATGACGACGGCTAGCCAGTCGCCCTCCAGGCTGAGTGCCGAGCGCAAGCGGTGCGACGAACCGGTGCGGTCGAGGTCGTCGTGAAAGTTGGCGCTGACGATGCTGCCATCGGGAGCGCTCCACTCCATCAACCCGTCGAAGCGCGGGAAGTACACCGGACGAACGACGCCGCCGTCGCGCAACGCATCGGCGTAGCCGTAAGTGAAGTCGGCCTCCGCCTGGCCGCCGACGCCCGTCTCTTCGTAGCGCACGAACGGGATGCTGGCGGTGTCGCTGCGGAATGGAGTGCCACTCAACGAAAGTCGGCGGGCAGCGAGCTCGAACGCGGTGCGCACGCCATCGCCCCACGCGCGCTCGTCGCCCGCATGGTGCAGTTCGTCGAGGATCACGAACGAGTCGGCAGCAAGACCGCGGAGCTTCTTCGCCGTCTCGGGCATCGCCACTTGCTGATACGTGGTGACGATGCCGTGCACGTCCTTCGCGATGCCCTCGCTCGGCGACCAGTTATGGTCGAGTTGCAGCCCCATCGCATGTGCGGCGTGCACCCATTGCGTTTTCAGGTGCGTCGTTGGTGCGACCACGATGAGACGGCGACGTTGTTGCGCTAGCGCCCATCGTGCGCACGCGAGTGCGAACGTCGTCTTACCTGCGCCAGGCGTAGCGACGGCGAGAAAGTCGGTTTGCTCGCTCGCCGCGAACTTGTCGAACGCAGCGCGTTGCCACGCGCGCAGCTGCACACGTGTGTCGAAGGCGTTGCTGGGGCGGTTCGAGGGGGCCATGGGGGACTGACCAGTCTGGCGCGGCACAAGTGCACTAGCTCGTCGTTTGCGATCGATTCTGCCGGTTGGTTGGGCGCGAAACCGTGCCATCAGCGCCGGTTGCCGCGCCCGTGGGCGCGGGGCGGCCGCAACTGACACTGAATCGCGCCCAACGCCCGCTGGTAACTTTCGCCCGTGGAGATTGAGCTGCCGAGCGCGTTCACTGCGGCCGACGATCAGAGCAGCTGGGGTCAGCGAGTTCACTTGCGGCTGACCAAGATCGAGTTGGCCCTGGTGGTGCTCGGCGCGTGTGCCGGACTGCTTGAGCACGTCGGCAAGAGCGACATCAACATGCCGCAATTGTTCGGCGGCGTGCTGTTCGTTGGTGCGCTGCTGTTGCGTGCGCACCGCTCGTCCGAGCAGTACGAGCGCCAGTGGTTCGAGGGGCGTGCCGCGGCGGAGTCGATCAAGAGTCTTGCGTGGCGTTACGCAGTTGGCGGCAAACCGACCGGGCTCGAATTGCAATCTGCGGAGGCCGACGGTGTCCTTGTCGGACTACTGCGCGAGATCGTCACCGGCCGACCACGGGCCATCGTCCGCCACCGCGAGCTGCCAGCGGCGCAGATCACGGCGTGGATGCGCCGGACTCGTGAGTTGCCGCTCGACGAACGTGCGCACATCTACCGCACAAGTCGCATCGAGGATCAGCGCGCGTGGTACGCGGCGAGGGCATTCTCGAACGCACAGCAACATCGTCGCTGGAACTTCGTGGTGCTGGCGCTCGAGTTTCTTGGTTTCGTTGTCGGTCTATCGCAGGCGGTCGGGTTGTTCGGCTCGTTCCGCGTTGGTGCACTCGGCGTTGCCGGTGCCGTCGTCGCCGCGGTCATCTCGTGGTCGCATGCGAAACAATTCGGCACGTTGGCCTCCGCCTATGCGCAGGCCGAACTGGAACTGAGTTCACTCCTCGATCTGTTCTTCACCGGCTCGAACGAGAACGAATGGGCGAGCTTCGTTGAGTCGGCCGAGACAGCCATCTCGCGCGAGCACCGAATGTGGCAAAGCGCGAGGAGTCTTGCGTGAACTCGCCAGCGAGTGAGGAAATCTTCATCTCGCACTCTTCAGCCGACGCTGTCGCCGCACAAGAGGTTCGTGACCTGTTGCAGAGTCTCGGTTACGCAACATGGATTGCTCCCGACGATCTTGTCGGTTCCAGTTCTTGGGCTGAACAAATCCTCGCCGCGGTGGGGCGTTGCCACGCGTTGGTCGTCCTGCTCTCCGATGCAGCCAATCGATCGGATCACGTCGCGCGAGAAGTCAGCATCGCGGCGGAGGACGGCAAGCCCATCGTGCCGCTACGGCTGGCGGCGATCGAGCCAAGCGGCTCCCTGCGCTACCTCCTGCACCTCAGTCAGCGCATCGACATCTTTCCGCCGCCGGTTACTGAGTACGAGGACCGAATTCGCAAAGCACTCGAAGGTCGCGGCGTTGTTCGTCGTTTGGTGGTCAGGCGGCGGTCGCGGACGCTGCGCCTGACTGCGATGGCCGCGGCTGCCGCAATCGCGCTCGGTGCGATCGCCTGGTTTGCGTTGCGCGACGACGGCACGAAGGCCGACACTGCGGACGTGTTGCGCGCGGTGCCGACATCGATCGCGGACTGGTCAGAACTGGATAGTGCGCTGATCGATCTCGCCGCGGCCGAAGAGCTCGCGAGTGGCGACGATGTGCAATTGGTCAGCGCCCGCAACGACGAAGGGTCGATTTCATTCGCGGCCCCTTCCACCTGGTCGCAAGTCGAGGGAACCATTCCGTTCCAAGACGCGAGCGGCAATGTGCTGGGCGACCTGCTCGTCGTCTCGACGGAACGCAGCAGCTTCGATGGTGGCCGCGCCGGCGGCCTGTTCGTCGGCGCAGCCCCGATGGCGACACTCGTGCCTAACGGGCTTGATGACTTCCAACCGCGAGAGTTCTTCCTCGACCTGGGGTGCGTGTCGTCCGAATTGATCCAGATCGCGGCCCCCTTCGGCGGCGAAGCACGACTGTGGAGCGACTGCAACAACACGCCACGCATCTACGTCAGCGCGCTGTTCGGCGGCGACCAGGTGACTGGGTTCGTATTTGGGTTGGTCACCACGCGGCAGGAAGCAGCCGCCATCGCAGAAACCCTGATGTCGCTGGAGATCGACGGCACACCCCTGGCGTAGCCTCCGGGCATGTCGTTGACTTCCGGGGCCGACCACCCCGTGCTGCAGGGCTTTTCGCCCGCCGTGCGCGAGTGGTTCAGTGCGTCGTTTCCCGAGCCAACGCCCGCGCAGGTGCAAGGTTGGCCAGCCATTAAGAGCGGTCAACACACGCTGGTGTGCGCCCCGACTGGCAGCGGCAAGACACTGACGGCGTTTCTCAGCAGCATCGATCGCTTGGTCACTCCCGACGCCACGGCAGCACCGGTCGATCCCAAGGCGCGCCCCCGAGTGCTCTACATCTCGCCCTTGCGGGCGCTTGCGTTCGACGTCGAGAAGAACCTGCGCTCACCACTGATGGGCATCCGCCTCGCGGCCGAGCGCTTAGGCGTGCCGTTCACCGAGCCGACGGTCGCGATGCGTACCGGCGATACAAGTGCTCGCGATCGTCAGGCGTTGGCTCGGCGGCCGGTCGATCTGCTGATCACGACACCCGAGAGTCTGTATCTGATGCTCACCAGCGAGGTGCGCAGCACGCTCGTCAACGTCGACACGGTCATCATCGACGAGATCCACGCAATGGCAACCACCAAGCGCGGCGCACACCTGATGCTCAGCCTCGAGCGACTCGAAGCCATCACCAAGCGTCCGCCGCAACGCCTTGGGCTCAGCGCTACCCAACGCCCACTGGAAGAGATCGCGCACTTCCTCGGTGGTCACACCGCCGACGCAAACGGCGTGAGTGCTCGACGGCCTGTCGCCATCGTCGATGCCGGTATTCGCAAACCGCTGCAGGTCGAAGTCGTTGTGCCGATCGACGACATGGGCGAGTTGGGCGAGGACAGCAGCATCTGGCCCAGCATCTATCCCTCGATCTTGCAACAAGTGCTCGCGCATCGCAGCACCATCGTGTTCTGCAATGGCCGTCGCCAAACCGAACGGCTGGCGGCGCGCCTGAACGAACTGCACGCCGAGCAGACCGGTAGCGACAGTGGCGGCGACTTGGTGAAAGCGCACCATGGCTCGCTGGCGCGCGAGCAGCGTGTCGTCATCGAAGATCAGCTGAAGCGCGGCGAGCTGCGCGCCATCGTTGCCACCAGCAGCCTCGAGCTGGGTATCGACATGGGTGCGGTCGATCTCGTCATACAGGTCGAATCACCGGGTGCCGTGTCGCGCGGGTTGCAGCGCATCGGCCGCGCCGGTCACAGCGTTGGCGAGCCAAGCAAGGGCATCTTGTATCCAAAGCATCGCGGCGATCTGTTAGAGGCTGCTGTCGTCGCGCGTCGGATGCGCGAGGGGCTCATCGAATCCAGTCGCTTCCTGCGCAACCCACTCGATGTGCTCGCGCAACAGATCGTTGCCCACGTCAGCATGCATGTCGACTGCACTGTCGCGGAGCTAGGTGCGATGGTGCGCGGCGCAGCCTGCTTCGCCGAGCTCAGCGAGGATCTGTTGGCCAACGTGCTCGATCTGTTGTCGGGTCGTTACCCCAGCGACGAGTTCAACGAGTTGCGACCCCGATTGGTGTGGGATCGCGTTGCGGGCACGCTGCGTGCGCGCGACGGTGCCAAGCGTCTTGCGATTGCCAACGGCGGCACCATCGCGGATCGCGGGTTGTTCGGTGTGTTCCTGCCGAACGGCACGCGTGTCGGCGAGCTCGATGAAGAGATGGTGTACGAAAGCCGGCCGGGCGAGACATTTCTCTTGGGCGCCAGCACTTGGCGAATCGAAGACATCACGTTCGATCGCGTCGTCGTATCGCCCGCTCCGGGCGAGCCGGGCAAGATGCCGTTCTGGCATGGCGATCGCCCTGGCCGCCCTCTCGAACTGGGGCGGGCATTGGGTGCATTCCAACGCGAGACGCGGGCGCTGCCCGAGAAGTCGGCACACGCGCAGTTAATGACCGACTATTCGCTCGATGCCCTCGCCGCACAGAACGTGCTGCTGTACTTGGCCGAACAAATGAAGGCCACCGGCGCGGTGCCCGACGACCGCACGATTGTCGTCGAGCGCTTCCGCGACGAGCTCGGCGATTGGCGGGTCTGCATTCTCAGCCCGTTCGGCACGCCGGTGCACGCGCCGTGGGCGATGGCCATTGAACGCCGTCTCTTCGAACACTTCGAGATGCCGGTGGAGACGATGTACACCGACGACGGCATCGTCGTGCGCTTGCCCGAAACCTCGGCCGGGGGAGTGGGCGACGAGCTGCCGCTCGCCGACCTGATCATCGACCCCGACGACATCGACGAATTGGTGATGGCGTCGCTGCCGCAGACGTCGCTGTTCTCGGCGCGCTTCCGCGAGTGCTCGGCGCGTGCACTCCTGCTGCCGCGCCGCCGCCCCGGCCAGCGCACGCCGCTCTGGCAACAACGCCGACGCGCGTCCGACCTGCTGACGGTTGCCTCCAAGTACCCAACCTTTCCGATCCTGCTGGAAACGTCGCGTGAGTGTTTGCAAGATGTGTTCGACCTTCCCGCTCTGCGCGAGGTGCTGACGCAATTGCGCAGCCGTGCGATTCGAGTTGTCAGTGTTGATACTGCGAAAGCCTCTCCGTTCGCGCAGAGCTTGTTGTTCAACTGGATCGCGGCCTTCATGTACGAGGGCGACAGTCCCTTGGCCGAGCGACGAGCGGCCGCGCTCTCGCTCGACCGCGACCTATTGCGCGACCTGCTCGGCGCCGAAGAACTGCGCGAGTTGCTCGACCCTGGCGCGCTTGCCGACCTTGAGCTCGAGTTGCAGTTGTTGTCCGACGGTCGCCGGGCTCGCAACCGCGACGAACTTCACGATGTGTTGCGCCGTGTCGGCGATCTGGCCGGCGACGAAGCCGATCTGCGCTGCGAAGGTTCCGACAGTGCGCAATGGCTCGCCGAGTTGGTGCACGACCGGCGGGCCGTGCAGGTCTCGGTAGCTGGCGGCGATCGCTACATCGCCGCTGAAGACGCAGCTCGCTACCGCGACGCCTTCGGCTGCAACGTCCCGCTCGGTTTGCCGCGCGAGTTCACCGAACCAGTGCCGCTCCCGTTGGAGTCACTGGTCGCTCGCTACGCGCGCACACATGGGCCGTTCATCGCCAGCGAGTTGTCAACGCGGTTCGGTATCTCGCTCGACCGCACGCTGGGCGCGCTCGCAGCGATCGAGGCCGACGGGCGAGTCGTGCGTGGCGAGTTCCGACCCTTCGCTGCTGGCGACTCGGCGCACCACCGACAGGGTGCTACCCACGAGTGGTGCGATGTCGAAGTGTTACGCCAGCTGCGCCGTCGGTCGTTGGCCGCACTTCGTCGCGAAATCGAACCCGTCGAGCAGCAGGCCTACGCACGGTTCTTGCTTGGTTGGCACTCGATACCTTCCGCGCGCCAAGGCCTCGACGGTCTCGTCGAAGCGATTGGGCAGTTGCAGGGGGCCGCGTTGGTTGCCAGCACGGTGGAGACGGAGGTGCTGCCGGCGCGCATGCGCTCGTTCCGTCCGGCGGATCTCGACGAGTTGTGCACCGCCGGCGAATTGGTGTGGATCGGCGCCGGTGGGTTGGGTGTGAACGACGGGCGCATTCGTTTGTGCTTTGCCGACCAACTCCCGACGCTGGCGCTCGGGTGGGAGTTTCCGCAGTCACCCGAAGGCGCGCTGCACGACGCCTTGCGGTTGCGACTAGCAGAGCATGGCGCCAGCTTCTGGAATGGCGTGCGCTCCGCATCGCCCGAATCATCCGACACCGAACTGTTGACCGCGCTTTGGGATTTGGTGTGGGCCGGCGAGGTCACCAACGACTCGTTGGCACCATTGCGCGCCTTGCTGAACTCGAAGGGAGCGCGATCGGCTCGCCCCGCCGGGCCAGCACGCGGCCGACCGCGACCAGGGCGCTTGACGCGCATCGGTCCGCCGTTGGGTGCCGGCCGCTGGAGCTTGGTCGCGCCGTTGTTGCAACCGCCGCCGTCGGCCACTGTCGCTGCCCACGCCACGGCGATGCAGTTGCTTGATCGCTATGGCGTTGTCACTCGCGAGGCAGTATTGGCCGAAGGCGTGCGCGGCGGTTATGCGGCCGTATACGGCGTGTTAAAGGTGTTGGAGGAGCGCGGGCAAACCCGGCGCGGCTACTTCGTCGACGGATTGGGTGCCGCGCAATTCAGTTTGCCCGGCGCTGTCGATCGCTTGCGCTCGTTGCGCGATGCCTCCGCAACCGATGAGGTGGTCACGCTTGCCGCCACCGATCCGGCACAGCCCTACGGCGCCGCGATTGCCTGGCCCGAGTCACCCGGTCGTCCCGCACGCGCTTCCGGTGCCGTCGTGATTTCGCGTGCCGGAGTGCCACTTGTGTGGTTCGATCGCCGCTCGCATCACGTGGTCACATTCGCAGCTGCCGGCGACGATGCCGGTTGGGCGGAAGCGTTGGCAGCACTGGTGAAGGATGGCCGCGCGCGCAGCGTGGAGGTGCGCAAGATCGACGGCGAAGCAATGACTCCAAAGTCGCAGTGGGCGCCGACGTTGATAGCCGCAGGATTCACCGAGGGCTACAAAGGCTTCGCCATCCGCGCCTGAGTCGTTCAGACAAGAGTCGCCGCGGCAAACGCGGCGCTAGGCGTTGCGGTGAACGGCGCGTAAGCCAGCCCAGGCCATGTCGGCCACCTGTTGGGCCAACACTTCCGGGTCGAACACCTTGCCGCGTTCGACGAGGTGGCGACTGACGCCCTCGGCGAGGCCGACCAAACCCTGCGCCAGCGTGCGCTGATGCTCGGGCTCGATATCGGCAGCGATCAACGGTGCGATGGCGTGAGCGGTTTCGGCCGTGATGCGGCGGATGGCGGCGGTGCTCTCCTCGTCGCGACTTGCGCGCGAACCGAACAGCAGCAAGAACGCGTCGTGGTCGTCGGCCACCCAACGGAAGTAGGCGCGGAAGCCCATCTCGGTTTGCTCTTTGCCGTTGGCGGCGCCGGCGACAGCCTTGCTAACCGCGGTGCGCAAACGGTTGCCCGCTTCATCAAGCAGTGCGAGGTACAGATCCTGCTTGCTGTCGAAGTGTTGGTACAGCACCGGCTTCGTGACCCCGGCCGCCTCCGCGACCTCGTTCATCGACGTCGAGTGAAAGCCGTTGCGCGCAAACACCTGCACGGAGACATCAAGGATTTGCTCGCGACGAGCGGAGGCGGGCAGACGCAAACTCATGTCGTTACCGTCATATCACACGCCCCGCTCGCGGTCCTCGCGTTCGGCCGCCTTGATCGCGTAGCCGAGAATGATCGCCGGTGCGAGCAACACCGACCCTGCGACCAGGCCAGCAATCACGATCGTGGACACCGTGTCGTTGAAGCTGCCAATGAAACCGACGAAGAACGTGACGAGCGCGACGAGCCAGCACAGGTAGCCGAGCCGGTTCGCGAGCTTCGTGTACTTCGCGATCTGTTGTCGACGGGCGCGTACCGGATCGTTCGTTGGCGTGTTCATCACAGTCCTGGAGGAAGTAGGCGGTTGACGTTCTCGAACCAGAAGTAGAGAACGAACACAAATGGCACGAAGCCGACGAGAAAGCACAGATACAACCGATTCGCCGCACGACCGACGAAGTAGGCGCCTAACCCGACGGCGAACAGCAGCACGCCCCAGCCAAGCACGTGTGGAATCGCATCCGAGTCGCTGAACCAGCCGTCGCTAAACGCGTCGTCATCGCTGAAACCGGCATCAGCCGATGGTGCCGGCGTGGTGACATCGATGCTCGCGATCGTCGACTCGGTAGGGGCGAGCGTGTCGACGGTCGCAGGCGGTTGTGTGGTTGGGGGCGGCGTGAAGACCTGCGAGCTCACTTCGGGTACAAGTGTTGCGCGAACCACCAACCGATTGCGGGCGGTGTAGGCCGGGTCGCACGTGATGAGCGCGAGCGTCGCAACGGTCGGGTCGACCGTCGGAATGACGGCGCCGTACTCGGACGGCTTCACGACCAAACTGTCGGTCACAGAGTAGGTATAGGTGCCGACGAGCGTTGTGATCTCGATCAGGTCGCCGGGCTCGAGTTGATCAAGCTCGAGAAACGGATGACCGTGGGTGGTGCGGTGTCCGGCAATTGCGGAATTGCCCAATTGTCCGGGCATCACCGTTTCGCGGAAGTGTCCCGGGCCGTCCTTCAGGTCGGCGACCGTAACGCCCTCCACCACTTGCCAGTCGAGGCCCAGGCGCGGAATACGCAGCTGTGCAACCGGATCGCCATCCGGAACGGGGTCGGCTGGCGGAGCCACCGGAACCGTTGTCGCAACCGTGGTGGTGGTCTCGCCCGCAACGGTGGTCGAGTCGTTGACGACGGGTGCCGTGGTGGTGGTGGTGGTGGTCGTGGCGGTTGCAGCGATGGTTGTCGTCGTCGATTCGAGCTTGGCGCGGAACTCGTCCTCTAACCGGTTCTGCGCCTGCGCGGTTTGGATGCCGGTGCCCCACAGCTGATAGCCGACGAACGCAAACATCAGCAGTCCGACAGTGATCAGCATTTTGCCGATGCCGGCAACGACCCAATGCCAGTCGTGCGGACTCTTTGGCCGGGAGAAGTACGGCACTCGCTGCTGGCGGTAGCGACGAAAGCGCGCCAAAGGGGAACGCGTCGAGGAGGAGCTGTATTCGCCGCCGCTCGCCATTGACATTGCCATTGACGCTATCTGCCAGCAGCGCACCCGACCCGGAGCCTCCACTAGCGTCGCCGGTTAGTGGAACCTGCCGTAGAGCTTGTCGATGTCGTTGCAGTGCTGGGCGCTTTTCCCGTGCTGGCTGGCGCAACGCTGAGGGTAGAGCGCAGCGAGATCGTGCTGCTGCGTGGTCCTAACGGCGCAGGCAAGACATCGCTGCTGCGGTTGTGCGCGGGTCTGCTTCCGGTCGAGCGCGGAACGGCCACCGTGCTCGGCGTCGATCTCGTTCACGATCGCACCGCAGTGCGAACGCGCGTCGGGCTGCTCGGTCATGCGAACGGCCTGTACGCCGACCTCACCGTCGCCGACAACGTTCGCTTCTGGGGCGCGACCGTTGGTGCTTCGGCCGAAGAAGTGAACGCGGCGATGGAACGCATGGGATTGGCTGATCGCCTCGCCGACGTGTCGGTCGGCCGCCTCAGTGCTGGCCAGCGCCGGCGTACCGCGCTGGCCTGCCTGATCGCACGCCGTGCCGAGCTGTGGTTGCTGGATGAGCCGCACGCCGGCCTTGATGCCGCCGGTCGCGACGAATTGGACGCAACACTGCGATCGGCCGCAGTGGCAGGCGCCACCGTGATCGTCGCCAGCCACGAACTCGAGCGGGCTGGCTCACTAGCGACGCGTGTCGTGCAGGTGGTCGGCGGCTGCATTCGTGAGGCCCGCTAGGACAAGGACCGACCGCGGCGTTAGCGTCTCGCGCATGCTGAGTGTGTGGGCGATCAGCCGTTTGGTCGCGGGCAAAGACCTACGTGTCGAGTGGCGCAGCCGCGTCGTCAGCAATCAGGTGGTGCCGTTTGCGGCGCTGATGATGGTGATGTTTGCGTTTGCGCTCGATAGCGACTCGGTACTCAAACGTGTCGCTCCCGGGTTGGTGTGGCTCGCCGCGATGTTCAGCCTGCTGGTGATCGTGCAGCGGGCGTTCGCCGTCGAGACCGCCGACGGCGCACTCGACGCGCTGCGGGTCGCTGGCGTGCGCGGCGCTGGCATCTTCGTCGGCAAGGCGCTAGCGCTGGCCGCACAACTAGCCGTGCTGGAACTGATCCTGCTCGGGGCCGCCATCGTGCTGTACGACACACATCTCGTTGGCTCTGGGATCGCCTTGCTGGCGTGTACGTATCTGACCGCGACCCTCGGTTTGTCGTTCGTCGGCACGCTGTATGGCGGACTGGCCGCCGGCGCGAAGGGCCGCGAGACGTTGCTGCCACTGCTGATGCTGCCCGTCGCCGCCCCGGTGCTGATTGGGGCCACCCGCGCGACCGAAGCCGCGCTTGGAACTGCCGGAGCGACCACCAGTGACGGTTGGCCGTGGATCGGTCTGTTGGCCTTGTTCGCCGTAGCCTTCGGGATCGGCGGAACCCTGGCGTTCGGCTCACTGATCGACGAATGACATGCCTCGAACAATGAACCATTTCGGACCAACCTCCACTCGCTTTACACGGGCGCTGGGCGTGGCCACGATCCTCGGCCTCGGCTGGCTCGCCGTGTTCGGACTGTTGCTCTCGCCCGACGATGTGGTGCAAGGCAGCTACGCCCGCTTGTTGTACATCCACGTGCCTTCGGCATGGTTGGCCTATCTCGCGTTCGGAGTTACCGGTCTCGCCAGCGGCGCTTACCTGTGGCCGCGCACGCGCAGCATGCAATGGGATCGCATCGCCGGTGCCAGCGCCGAAGTAGGTGTGCTCTTCATGGCACTCGCGCTCGTTACCGGCAGCCTGTGGGGCAAGGTCACGTGGGGCACGTACTGGACGTGGGACTCGCGCCTGACGACAACCGCGTTCCTGTTCGTCACCTACATCGGCTACCTCGCTGTGCGCGACCTCGGCGGCAGCCACGAGCAACGTGCGCGCCGCAGCGCCGTTCTCGCGCTCTTAGCGGTGTTGGAAGTGCCGCTCGTCCACTTCAGCGTTTCCTGGTGGCGACCACTGCATCAGGCGGAAACGATCGAGCGCGGTGGTTTGAAGGGCTTGATGTTGTTCAGCTTCTTCGTTGGCATGATCGCCTTCACGCTGTTGTACGTGTGGCTAGTGATGCACCGCCAGCGTCTCATGATGTTGAACGACATGATCGACGACAGCGGTCTCGATCGCGCGCTCGCCGAACGACGCAACGAGGTCGCACCATGATCGCACTGCGCAACGCCGCCCACGTCGTCGGTTCGTATGCGATCACGTTCGCTGCTATCGCCGTGTACACCTGGAATCTGTTGCGGCGAGCCCGCAAGGCAGCGCGGCAGGTGCCGGTCGAGGATCGCCCGTGGACTTAAGCCCGCGCGAAGTTGTCGCAACCGCACCCCGCGGTCGCAAGAAGCCGTGGTTCGCATACGCAGTGCTCGCGCTGGTGCTGATCGCTGGCGGGGTAGTAGTCGCGAAGTTCCTCACCTCAGCGCTCGACTACTACTGCAACGTCGATGAAGTCGGCGTGAAGGATGGTTGCGACGAGGGTCGCAACATCCGCATTCAAGGCACTGTCGAGCAAGGCAGCGTCGAGACAAACGATGCGACCACCAACTTCATCATCACGTTCAATGGCGCGTCAATGCCGGTGGAATTGGGCAGCGAGCCGACCGGGTTGTTCCAGGAGTGCATCCCTGTCGTAGTCACCGGCAAGGTGCTGCGTGCCGACGATGGAACGCGTTACTTCGCCGGCGAAGAGGTGATCGTCAAACACGACAATCAGTACGACGCCGAAAATGAAGAGCGTCTCGATGAGGCGAACGCGGAGGCAGCGGCGTGCTCGCGGAAGGGCTGAACGGTGTACTTGGTCACTCGGCGCTGATCGTCGGGTTCGCGGCCTCGTTGTTCGGTGCGATGGCGTTGGCATCGGCCACGCTGCTGAAGAACCCGAGGCTTGTGCGAACCGTGCAGGCGTACGGAACGCTCGCGCTGATCAGCGCCGTACTCGCCATCGTCGTGATGGAACGTGGGCTGATTACGCGCGACTGGTCGCTGGCCTACGTACAGAAAGTCGGCAGCAATAACACGCCGGCGCTCTACAACGTCACCGCGCTGTGGAGTGCGTTGGAGGGCAGCATCCTGCTGTGGTTGTTGCTGCTCGCGATCTATTCGTACGTGATCATGCGCCGCTACCGCAATCGACTCGGCGACCCCTTGGTCGCGTGGGCGCTAGTCGTGATGTTTCTTGTCTCCGCGTTCTTCTTCTTCCTCGCGCTGGGGCCGACCGATGCGTTCCTCGCGGCTGCGCCACCGGACTTCTTGAAGTGCTGCAAGGGACCAAATCCACTGCTGCAAAATCACGTGCTGGTGCTGTTCCACCCGCCGATCCTGTATCTCGGGTTCGTCGGCTTCACGGTTCCATTCGCGTTTGCCATCGCGGCGCTGATCACTGGCCGCGTCGGCGAGGGTTGGCTGGTCGAAACTCGCCGTTGGGCACTCTTCGCTTGGGGCTTTCTGACGCTGGGAATCCTGCTCGGTGGCTGGTGGAGCTACGAGGTGCTCGGTTGGGGCGGCGTGTGGGGTTGGGACCCAGTCGAGAACGCGAGCTTTCTGCCATGGCTCACCGGCACGGCCTACATCCACTCGGTGATGGTGCAAGAGCGTCGCGGCATGCTGCGCGTGTGGAACCTCAGCTTGTTGGTCGCAACCTTCTCGCTGACCATCCTGGGCACGTTCCTCACTCGCAGCGGCGTGATCAACAGCGTTCACGCGTTTAGCGATGGCGAGATTGGCCCGTGCCTGCTCGGCGCTTTCGGCGTCATCCTTGTGGTGTCGTTGGCACTCATCGCGTGGCGCGGTGATCAACTTCGTTCGCCAGGCGCGATCGACTCCGCCGTTTCGCGCGAGGGAGCATTCCTGGCAAACAACGCGGTGTTTGCGTTGTTCGCATTCGTCGTGCTGCTTGGCACCGTCTTCCCTCTCATCGTTGAGGCCAAGGACGATCGCAAGATCTCCGTTGGTTCGCCGTTCTTCGACACGATGAGTCGCCCGATTGGTCTCGTGCTGTTGTTCCTGATGGCTGTCGCACCAGCGCTGCCGTGGCGCAAGGCGAGCGGCGAGTTGTTGCGTGATCGCCTGTTCTGGCCCGCATGGTGTGGTGCTGGCACGCTCGCGCTGGCGGTCGTGCTTGGTGGCAATGGGTTCGCGCCGTTGCTCGCGTTCGGCCTCGCAGGATTCGCTGCCGGTGCGGCGCTGCGCCAGTTGGTGTTGGCGACGCGCCGCCAGGGGCTGCGCGGTTTGGTGGGCCGCACCAACGGCGGCATGATCGTGCACCTCGGCGTCATTCTGGTCGCAGTCGCGTTGGCGGCCTCCAACAGCTACACGCGCGCTGGTGAGTTCACCGTGGCCAAGGGCGAGACCATCTCGTTCGCTGGCCACACGTTCACGCTGATCGATCTCACCGACTTCACCACCTCGCGGTCGGTCGGCATTCGAGCGCAGGTCAGCATCGACGGCGGGCAGGCGTATGCGCCCGCGATCAGCAAGTACACGGCGTTCGGACAGGACATCGCGACGCCGAGCGTGAAGAGCGGAATCGCCAACGACATTTACCTCACGCTTGAAGCGGGTTCGCAGCCCAGCAGCGGCACCGCCAAGCTGAAGATCTTCATCAAGCCGATGGTGCTGTGGATGTGGATCGGCGGCGGATTGATCGCGTTCGGCACACTGCTCGCCGCGTTCCCGGGACGCAATCGACGTAAACCAACCGACCCGGTGTCGGCGCCAATCGCCTTTGACCTGAACGACCCTGCACAGGAGGTGGCCGGTGTCTGAGGAGATCTCGCGACGTCGAATCGCCCCAGTTGTCGTACTCGTGGTCGCCGCTGTGCTTGGTGGGTTGTTTTGGGTACTCGCCAGCGGCAAGTCTGAGAACGACACGTCCGGAGTGATCGAAAGCCATCTGCTCGGTGAACCGGCGCCGTCGGTGCGCAGCACAACACTCGACGACGAATCCTTCGATCTCGCTCGCCGCAAGGGCAGCTGGGTCGTGCTGAACTTCTTCAACTCGACGTGTGTCCCGTGCGTGGCCGAGCATCCCGAACTGGTGCGGTTTGTCGAGCAGCAGGCAACGCTCGCCGCTGATGGAGCGGAGTTCTACACGATCCTGCAGTACGGCGATCGCATCGCGAGTGTTCGCGCGTTCTTCGAGGAACGCGACGGTGACTGGCCGGTGGTTCGTGACGATGATGGCGGCATCAACGTCTCGTTCGGCGTTGCACAGGTGCCTGAAACGTTCATCATCGACCCAGATGGAATCGTGCGCCTGCGCTGGGCCGGGCCGATCGATGCTGCGACGTTATCGACGCTGGTGCAAGAGCAACGTGAGGCGTACGCACTGCGATGAAGCAAGTGAAGCGTTGGCCGGGCTGGGTGTTGCTCGTGATGGTCGTTGCTGGCCTGCTGGCGTTCGGTACGACGCGCGACGCGGGTGCTCGCACGCCCGAGGAGCGCGTTGAGGAGATCAGCAAGCAGCTCGCCTGTCCGGTGTGTAACGGCGAGACCGTCTACGAGTCTCGCAACACGCAGTCCGCTTCGATTCGCACCGAGATAAAGGCGCAGGTGACCACTACTGACGCCACCGACGACGAGATCATCGCCTACATCGTGCAAAACTTCGACGCCAAAACGCTGCTGGTACCCAGGGCGACAGGTTTTGAGTCGTTGGTTTGGGTGCTGCCGTCGGTGGCGATCGTGTGCGCGGCAGTCGGTCTGTTCTTTGTCTTTCGCCGCTGGCGGCTGGCCGCCGATCTAGTTCCTAGCGACGACGATCGCGCGCTCGTTGATGCCGAACTGAGGGCCGACTCGTGAGTTCGGAGCGCCTCGAGGAAGAACGCCGTTTCCTGCTGGGAAGCATTCGCGATCTTGAACGCGAGCACGAAGTCGGCGATGTGTCTGCCGACGACTATCACGCGTTGCGCGACGGCTACGTCGCTCGTGCAGCAGCCGTGCTGCGCGAGCTAGAGGACGGCAAGGACACGACCACGCCGCCACCCAAGCAACGGTGGATGCGACGACTCGCGATTGTCGGCGCCACCCTTGCGATCGCCGCTGCGCTCGGAATCTTCGTCGCGCAGTCCGCCGGGCAACGATTGCCCGGCCAGAGTCTCACCGGTGGTCAACCGGCCGACGAGGTCGCAGTGCAGCTCGCCGAGGGTCGTCGGCTGCTGAACCTCGGTCAGCTCGACGACTCGATCGTTGCCTACGAGCGTGTGCAGCAGCTGGAGCCCACCAATGCTGAGGCGGCGACATACGTCGGCTGGCTGAGCGTGCTGAGTGCAGATGCAGCCAGTGACTCTGCCGGCGTGCAAGACGGAATTCGATTGCTGGCAGAAGCGACGACCCTCGACGAGACCTACGCCGACCCGCATTGCCTGCTCGCGGTCGCGCTGCACAACTTCACCGGTGACAGCGACCCGACATTGCTGGAACGCGAGGTGCAGGCGTGCCTCGCTCTCGACCCACCGGCCGACATGGTGCCAATGATCGAGGGACTGCTCAGCCCGTAACGGTTGCCGGGTCGCAGTTCGCGCCGCACACAACAACGACGATTCGTTCGTCGGGTTCTGGAACGTACGCACCGCTGTGCAGCGCGGCAAACGCGGTTGCTCCGCCGGGCTCGACGATCAACCGCAGTCGATCCCACAGCAATCGCTGTGCGGCACGAATCGCGTCGTCATCGACGGTTACCGAATGCGACACGTACGGGCCCACGATGCTCCACGCCACCGAACCAAGCCGACGAGCGCCCAGCGAGTCGCTCGCAACGCCAGCAACTGTCACATCGACAGGTTCGCCAGCGATGCGTGCCGCATTGAGGCACTGGCTGGTCGTTGGCTCCACGCTCACGACGCGCTTGCGTCCTTCGAACCATGCCGCCTGGCCGGCGGTGAACCCGCCGCCGCCAGTGGCGACGAGCAGCGTGTCGAAGCCGGCGGGCGCCATCTGTGCTTCGAGCTCAAGCGACATCGTGCCTTGCCCTGCGACTACATCGGGATGCTCAAACGGGTGCACAGCGAGCGCGCCCGTCTCCGCTTGCCGTTGGATCGCCGCGGCCTGTGCATCGTCGTACAGACCGTCGACCACATTCACAGTCGCGCCCAGCGATGCGATGCGATCGCGCTTCATGGCCGGACTGCTTGACGGCACAAAGACCTCCGCCCGAATGCCGAGTGCTCGGGCGACGAACGCAACCGCGGCCCCGTGGTTGCCGCCCGATGCTGCGATAAGACCCGCCTCGGGTAGCGGACCCGCCGCGAGCACACGATTGAACGCGCCGCGTGACTTGAAGCTGCCGACGTGCTGCAACAACTCCAGCTTCAAGGTCAGCGTGTTGGCGAACGGCAGATCGAACTCGCTTGCCGCTACTTGCATGATCGGTGTCACCCGCACCCTGCCGGCGATGCGTTGCGCAGCCGCTCGAATGTCAGCAGGCGTAACGGCGGGAGTAACGGCAGACGTCATGGGCCGAGCCTAAAGGCGAAACGAGTATCGTCCGCCGAGTGAGCCTGCCGCCGCCCAATCCGCTGGGCGGGCCGTTCATGGCGCCTCCCGGCTATCAGCCCTACGGCAGCCTGCCGCCAGCGCAAGGAACATCGGGCATGGCGATCGCGTCACTCGTGTGCAGCCTGGTCGGAGTTTTCTGTGGCCTGACGGCGATCCTCGGCATCATTTTCGGAGGGATCGCGTTGTCTCAAACGAAGCACAACGCACGGCCCGGCCGAGGCATGGCGATAGCGGGTCTGGTGATCGGGATCTTCATCAGCTTGAGTTGGATAGCCGTCATGATGATCCTCGTGAGCTTTGGCAACTCCTTGTAGCAGTCGCTCTTAGTCGTGCTGTGGCGGCGGCCATGCGGTCGCCTCGTGGATCGTGCCGTCGTCTGTACGTCGAAGCTGCCACACACTCGCCTTGCGCCAATCGGGTTCGCCGACGATCACACAGCCGCGTCGTTCGAGCGCGGCGATCGTGTCCGGGATCACATCGCCGTGGCTGCTCAGCACACTCCCGTCGGGCACCGTTGCCAGCAGTGTGACCGCTCCGTCGAAGCCGGCGCCTTCCGCGAGTTTGAGATCGCGGACTACCTCGACGCCCAGCAAAGTCGCCAGCGGTTCAAGCGTTTGCACACACCGCACCGCCGGGCTGCTGATCAGCGACCCGCCAATTGCAAGTGGAGCAAGCCGTTCCGCGATCGCGATCGCTTGGCGCCTGCCCTTACCGGTGAGCGGCCGCGCCGAGTCGTCGCCATCCCAATCGGATCGCGTGCCTGCCTTGGCGTGGCGGACGATGTACAGCATTGACGTGCTTTCGTCGATCAGGTCTCGCCGATGGCCTTCATGTGGCGAGCCGAGAGTTGCCGCACGAGCATCAGGTAGACGATCGCGGTTCCGATGCCGACCACCCCGAGTGCGATGTTGATCGTTGCGTACTTATCGATTTGCTCAGCCAGATCGCGATTGTCGACATCCTGCAGCCCAGAGATGAGGCCCGCCGCGGTCGCAAAGCCGACGAGTGGGAGCAGCCCGTACATCACCCACCAGGCAGTGATGAGCGGCGATACGCGACCCGCTTTCCAGTTCGGATCGCCGGTGGTCAGTTCGGGGTCGCTTCCTTTCCACAACTCCTTCAGCATCAACCACGGGACCACGTAAATGACGCACGGCGGTGTGAACCAGCCACCGATTGCCCAGCCGGGCGCGAATGTGGCACCGGTGCGGCCGAGCGCGCGCAAGTTCTTCGCCATGCGGAACATCCAGATCATCGTGAGCACGGCAACCGGTATGACGAGCAGGCCGCCGATCTGGACGAGGCTTCCTTGCGAGGCGTCCTCAAACTTCGACTCGGAGATCGAACCATTGAGGAAGTCTTTGGCGCTGCGCGAAGTGGAGATGGTGTTGATAACTGACAACAGCTCGACCGGCACCAAGATCATCATCAAGATGCCGAGTGGCTTCGCGATGCCGCCGATTGGTTGCGTGCCGTAGGGGACCGCTCCGGGGCCGCCGTACGCGACGTAGCCGGGCGGCGGGGTCAGGTTGAATGGCGGTGGGGGTGGAAGGTCGCTCATGTGCCAACCATATGCGCGTGGCGCGCACCGGCAACGGACGGCACACTGGTGTCATGGGATTTTTCGAACGCAACCGCGACGAACTGGTCGCGAAGGGAATCGACCCGGCGCGGCTGCCACCGGGCCAGTACGTCACCGATCGTTTCCCTGTTCTGCACGTTGGCGATGTTCCCGAGTACGGCCCCGGTGATTGGGATCTCACGATTAACGGTCTCGTCGACGAACCGTTCACGATCGGGCTTGACGAGTTGAAGGCCATGCCGTCGGTCACGTTGACATTCGATATTCACTGCGTCACGAAGTGGAGCAAGTTCGACACGTCGTGGACCGGTGTTCCGGTGCGCGATCTGTTAGCCCGCGCTGGCGTGCAGAAGCGCGCCAAGTTCGTGATCGAGCACGCCGAATTTGGGTACACCACCAACTTGCCGCTCGCCGACATCACGACCGACCAAGCGATCGTTGCCTATGCCTACGACGGTGAAGAGATCGAGGCGATCCATGGTGGGCCCGTGCGCATCGTCGTGCCGCACCTGTACTTCTGGAAGAGCGCAAAGTGGGTACGCACTCTCGAGCTGATCGACAAGGATCGGCCTGGCTTCTGGGAACACAACGGCTATCACATGTATGGCGACCCCTTCCGCGAACAACGACACACTGGAGACTGAGATGCCCGAGATCGAACGCACCGACGCCGAGTGGCGCGAAATCCTCACTCCCGAGCAGTACGCGGTGTTACGCCAGGCGGGTACCGAACGCGCCTGGACTGGTAAGTACGTCGACGAGCACGCCGATGGCACGTATCACTGTGCGGCGTGCGACGCCGAGCTGTTCGATGCGAGCACCAAGTTCGAGTCGGGCAGTGGCTGGCCCAGCTTCTTCGCGGCGAAGGGTTCCGACACGGTCGATCTCGTCACCGATTCGAGCCACGGCATGGTGCGCACCGAGGTGCTCTGCCATAGCTGCGGCTCGCACCTTGGTCACCTGTTCGACGACGGGCCAGCGCCCACGGGCCAACGCTTCTGCATGAACAGCGTGTCGCTGAATCTGCACGCCGCCGACTGAAGCGGGCAATTCGAATACCGTCGTTTAGTAATGCCGTAGGTGTGCCGATGACTTCGGGGTGCGGTACTACAAGCTCATCGCTGGGTTGCTAGTCGTAACTGGCGCCGCGAGCGTGCCTGGCGGCGTTGCGTCGGTCAGCGGCGCGAGCCAAAGTCGTCAACTGGTCGAGTCCGCCAGCTGCCATCGCCCGCCTCCCCGTGCGCAGGCTGCGGTCACGCCGGCCAATGCCCAAACGAGCATCGTGACGGTTCCAGCGACCGTCTTCTTGCGCGTCGACCGCGCCGGAAGGGTGACGGCGGCGGCAACCAATACGGGTTGTGCTCCGCGGCACGGAGACGACGTCTATCTGTTCCGGCCCGACGGCTCAATCACAGTGACTACGACCGTTGACGTTGAAGACGTCGATTGGGTCGGCGATTTCACCACGCCCGGCGTCTTCCAGCCGCAGCGGTGACCCAGCGCTGGCGACCGAGACGTAGTTAGCGCTCGAGCAGGCTCGCCAGTTGTGGGCTGATGTCGGGCGGCACGAAGTTGTTGAAGGTGGTTGTCTCCGCCTCCGTGAGTTCGACCATTTTCTGCGTCACTTCCGACGGGTCCAGTTGCGCGCCGAGCACCATTTCGCCGATCGACTTGAAGAGCGGCGCCGAAGGAGCATTGAGCGCGTCGGCGCCAAACCACTCCCACATCGTGCCTGCCATACGGTCGTTGAACCCGGTCTGGTACGGCCCAGGGTTCAGCATTGTGACGTCGATTCCTTGGGGCGCTAGCTCGGCGCGCATTGCCTTGCCCATCGCCTCCAGCGCGTGTTTGGTCATGGCGTATGGGCCGATCGTCTGACCCGCCACCACTCCAGCGATTGACGAAACAATCATCACCCGGCCGCTGCCCTTGGCAACCATGCCACGCAAGACCCGTTGCGTGACTGCAAGTGTGCCGAACACATTGACCTCGAACAGTCGCCGCACGCGGTCAAGCGGTACGTCGGCCATCGGCCCCGTTTGGCCTGCGCCAGCATTGTTGATCAGCACGTCGATATCCCACGTGGATGCCTTGTTGACATCGTCGGTAGTGATGTCGACGCGCTCGACTGTCAGCTGTGGGGCTTCGGCGCGCAGCAGGTCGGCTTGCTCGTCGGTCTCGGTGGTGGCGATCACCCGATGACCGCGGGCGGCCAACGCAAGGCTCGCATCCTTCCCAAAGCCGGAACCAGCGCCGGTGATCATGACAGTAAGACTCATGCCGGCAACTTAGACGAGGGTCAGTTCACCTTTAACGCCGAGCTAAAGATCTTCTTCGACTTCAACTCGGTTGCGATGCGGTTTGCGATCGCTTGGAACGATTGTGCGAGTTCGCTGTTGGGGTTCGCGGCTGTGATCGGGTTACCGCTGTCGCCGCCTTCGCGAAGTTCAGCAACGAGTGGCAGTTGACCCAAGAGCGGCACGCCGAGATCGTCGGCGAGCGCTTGGCCGCCACCGCTGCCGAATATGTCGTAGCGCTTGCCATCGTCGCCGACGAAGTAACTCATGTTCTCGATCACGCCTTTGACGGTGAGGTTGACCTTCGCCGCCATCGCCGCTGAGAGCGCCGCCACCTTCTGCGCCGCCGGTTGCGGAGTCGTGACGACGTACACCTCGCCGCGGGGGAGGTACTGGCTGAGGCTGAGTGCGATGTCACCGGTGCCGGGCGGCATGTCGATGAGTAGGAAGTCGGGGTTATCCCAGAACACGTCGGCGAGGAACTGCTCGAGCGCCTTGTGCAGCATCGGCCCACGCCAGATGACTGCCTGTCCCTCGGGTACGAAGTAGCCGATCGAGATGCAACTAACACCGTGCGCCGATGGCGGCACCAGCATCTCGTCGATCACCACCGGATCGCGGTCAGTGCCCAGCATGCGCGGCACTGAGTAGCCGTAGATGTCGGCATCGACGACGCCCACCTTGTAACCCTGGCTGGCGAGCGCAACTGCGAGGTTGACGGTGACGCTGCTCTTGCCGACGCCGCCTTTGCCGCTGGAGATCAGCAGTGGGCGGGTCTTGTTGCCTGGCTCGTTGAACGGGACTGCCTTGCCTTCCGCGTGACCGTGCGCTTGCGCGCCGTTGGCGGGTGCGTGGCTATGCCCGTGCAACTTCTCGCGCAGATCCGCGCGCTCCTGATCGGTCATGACCGTGAAGTCGAGCGCGAAGCCGGTGACGCCGGGAACCTGGGTGACCGCACCGCCGACGCGGTTCTGGATCTCGTTGCGCAGCGGGCAGCCGGCGACCGTGAGTGCGATCTGCACGCCGACCTTGCCGTCTTTGCCGATCTTGATATCGCGCACCATGCCGAGGTCGACGATGCTGCGGTGCAGCTCCGGGTCTTCGACAGGCCGCAGCGCTTCGATGATCTGATCGTGCGTAACCGTGGGCATTGCCGTGGACATTTGGGTCTCCGTTTTGAGCGCCGGTAGTTCGAACGGCCGAATTACCACTACGCGCATAGGTACAATATCGGCGTGTCCGCGAACTCGCCCTCAACGAGCCTTGCCTTCACGAGCACCGTGTCCGCGATCACCAACGCCTTCGGCGATCCGACCCGTCGTGGCATTTATCTGTTCGCCCGCGACGCAACGGCGGGCGTGACCGCCACACAGGTCGCAGATCAATTCGGAGTGCACCCCAACGTGGCGCGCCACCATCTCGACAAGTTGGCTGCTGGCGGCTACTTGGAGGTCGCTGTCGAGCGCGCCGAGGGTGCGGGGGCAGGGCGGCCCAGCAAGTACTACCGCGTGCCAGCCGACGCGAAGGTTGATTCGATCACCGACGTGCCGGTGCGCAGTGACGACCTTGTGCTATCGCTGCTCGGTCGCGCGCTGGCGTTGCTGCCGCGTGCGGAAGCTGAGGTGATGGCCGAAGAGGTCGGCCAGGAATACGGCAAGGCGATGGCGCACGGGCTCACCGGCGACGACCTCGCTGCGGGTCAGCGCAGCTTGCGCTCGGCGATGCAAGCCGTCGCCGATGCGCTGTCGGCCCATGGTTTCGCCGCGCACGCCGATCAGCGCAACAACCAACTGCGCATCGTTAGCAACCATTGCCCGTTCGGAGATGTAGCGATCGAGAACCCGGTGATCTGCGCCGTCGATCGCGGAATGGTCAAAGGCATGTTGAAAGCGCTCTACGGCGATACCGATGTCGCCACCATGCAGTCGTTGCCGCAGGGCGACACGTTCTGCGCAACATCCGTCTGACAGCGTTCGACGCGACTAGCGCCCGTCGCAGACCGTGAACCAGAAGTACTTCCGATCGATGTTGACCAGGTGGCTATCGACTGGATCGGTGCTGCCGGGTAGCAAGATCGAGACAGTGGTAGCTGCGTCGACTTCGTAGGCGCGGCCGTCGGGCAGTTCCCATGTCCACGGCGCCATCTCGCCGACCGAGTTGACCGTGATCGCGTAATCGGGTGCGACGCGCAGCGAGAGTTCCGTGTGGCACACGTCGCCGGGGAACGCTTCCAGAACCAGCGGATGGAGTCGTTCAAGCGCAAACGTCAGATCGCCGGTCGCGATGCTGCTGGACAATTGCGCGAAGAAGTCCGACGGAAGCTCGGGACCTTGTGTCGATGTCACGACGCCGACCACGGGCTGCGGCGCTTGCGCAACTTCGCCGGTGTCGTCGCCGACCGTCACGGTGTATGTCGGGTCGGGGTTGGCAGTTCCGTCGAAAGGAATCATGAATGTGATTGCGTCGCCGCGCAGGATTGCTCTTGCCTGTGAGCCGTCGCCTTCCGACGAAGTGAGCGTCCACGAGTCCGCTTCGCGAAGCAGTCGAACCGAATAGTCGGCAATACCAACTTGCACGTACGTACCGACGGGCATCTCGTCCAGCCGAGAGGACCACGAGACCGTAACTGCGACAAACGAAGAGCTGGCAACCGTCGCTTCGTCCTTCGCGCAAGCTGTGTAGCCGAAGTGACCCGGGCCACACGGAAACAACGTGCCGGCGCCGAACAAACGGCTGGCACCAACGGGCGCGATCTGGTCTGCGGTGGGTGCGGCCACGCCGAGGGGGTTGATCCAACCGGCGCCGTAGGAATCGATGCGCGGATCGCCGTACGCGGCGTTGAACGCCCACCGATCGCCGAGGCACTGCGCGAGGGTGGATGGATTGCTTTGCGTGCTGAACCACGTGCAGGCGAGGTCGAGTGGTTTGCCACCGAGCAGCCCCAGGGATGTGCCGGCGTCGTTCAACGACGTGTCGGTCGGCACGGTGATGCCATCGATGGCCGGTGGACCTGCCGCGGCGACCGCCTCACTGACCGGGTAGTCGTAGCTGCCAATGAGTTGTCGGGTCGTTGCGGTTCGGTAGTACACGTCTGCCCGACAATCACCGAAACGTCGCAGCGGATGCAGGATCGAGGTGAGACCCGTTGGCAACAACGGGGATGTTCCGTTGACTTCGTGATTGCCACACGCGCTGGTGACATCGACGCTCGCCGTCGCATCCGCGAGCGGGCCAACGACTTGCACGAGGTGTTCGGCCTGCGACGGCGCGGTGTCGCCGGTGACAGTGTCGGGCAGCGAGCCATCGTGGGTGACGCCGACGGTCGGACTCAAGACGATGAGGGGTACGCCACCTTTGAAGCACGGCATGAACAGTTCGTCGCATGCTTCCCAGAAGTCGGCGGGATCGATCGTGCATGGGTCGTCGGTGCCGAAGTCCGCAAGAACCTGTTGCAGGATCTCGGTTCGGGCGCAGATCTGCGTTTCGTCGATCGGCTCCTCGGTGGTGGTCGGCGCCGCGGTCGCTGCCACGGTGGTCGCCGCAGCCTGCTTGTCGTCGTCGCCGCCGCGTGTGACGAGGAACGCGATGCCAGCTCCAAGGAACAAGACAACGCAGATCAAGATGCCGACGAGGCAACCCGGCTTCAATCCGTCGCCTTCGGGCTTCGCCGGGGGCGTCTCCGATGGTGTTGGAGTGGTTGCGGGCGGTGGCGTCGTTGGAATTGGCTCAGTTGGAGTCGTCGTTGTCTGAGTTGGAGTCGTCGCCGCAATGACGCGCTTGGTCAGGTGAATCTTGCCGTCCTTCAATTCGAGGCCGGCGAGCTCTTTGCCGTTCGCCTTCAACGAGTCGTTGAAGGCCGTGACCCAGTCGTCGATCGCTTGCTTGCCAGGCAGGTTCGCCGCGTCAACGTTGAGTAGGCCGCCCGCTACCGAGACTGGCAACTTCAGCGAAACGAAACCCCACCCAACTGCAACGTCGACGTTGTTCGCGCCATTGGGCGTGGGGGTGACGGTTGGGACCAAACCCTCTGGCACCAACTCGGGCTTCGGGATCCATCCGGCCTGCGCAGGGTCGAGGTCGACCTCCATGCTCTTGCACGCCAAAAAGTCCTTCAGCTCTTTGGGCGCCTTGGCCGGAAGCTTCGGAGGTTTGATCTTCTTCTCGCCCATGCTTGACCTCTCGTTTCGAGGAATCGTAGATCAAGCGTCTCGGCCACGGGGCTCGCAACGGTGCGTTACGAACCGCGGACTTCAACCTTGGCTCGCGTTCCCCAACCCGTTTGCCGCAGGGTGAGTAGCGACCACACGCGCAGCGGGGTGAGCAGCACGACGTGCAGAACGGTGTACAACGGTGCGCTGGCGAACGTCGCCAGTTGCCCACGGACCGACTCGTTAGGGCGTCCGAAGTAGCGGACGTTGCGCGCGTACGCAAGGACTACCGCAAATGCGATGTAGCTCCACGGGATCAGCTCGCCGGTCACCAGCGGTCGTACGTACACGTTTGCGAGAAGGCTGACCGTGAACACGATCCACACTGCGAGTTCCGCAACGCTGATCCAAAATGGCCAGCGCTGTGGGCCAAAGCGTCGAATCGCCCACAGCGACTCGCGGAAGAAACTCTTGTTCCAACGCAGCTGCTGTCGGCGGTAGTGCCCCAACGTTTCGGGCACCAATGTGTATGCGATCGATGTGTCCTGCAGTTGCACTCGCCCCTGCTGCAGCGCGTATTGCGTTAGCCGGCGGTCATCACCGTATTGCACTTGTACGCCAAGAAAACTCTGGTGCAAGAAGTCGTCGATGTTCGCGCGGACTACATCGGTGCGAAAGAAGCTGAGGCTCCCGCAGCAACACACCACCGATCCAACTGTCGAGTACGCCGCTCGCTCAAACTGAAACGCATTGGCATAGCGCAGGTCGATGAGTCGCGTCAGCAGATTGCGTCGGTGATTCAGCGCCCGGACGTTCGCCGCCACTCCGGTGACGCCTGGATCACTGAAAGGTCGCAAGCCTTCGGCTATTGCTGAGCTATCGAGCACGGTGTCGGAGTCGATCGTCACGACGATGTCGGACGTCGTGCGCACGAACGCGTATCCCTGTGCATGCCGTTTGCCGCTGTTGCGATCGAAGCGATGAACCACAGCACCAGGTGTGTCTTTGAATGCGCGTTCGGCGATGCTGATTGAGGAGTTGTCGGTGGATCCGTCGTCGATGATCCAGATCTCGTCGGCTGGCCGCGTCTGCGCTTTGATCGAGTCGAGGCAGCGTGCGAACGCGATGGGGTCTTCGTTGTAGACAGCAACGACCACGGCGACTCGACATGTTGCCGGAGCCTCGTTGAGGACTGGCCGGTAAACAGCCGATCCGAACAACTTGAGAGCCAGCAAGCTGACGGCACCGATTCCGTACCAGCTGCCGATGCCGCCGCTCAACCGGGTGATGACGACGACGCCAATCAATGAGACAACAAACATCGCAATTGATTGGATGTTTCGTATCCGACGCTGCGCGGAATGCGCCGCCATCGTGGCCTCGCGGCTGCGGCGCTCGACATGCGGAGACGTGCGCCCCTGGATTTCGAGCGCAGCGTCGATCTGATCCTGGGTAGCCAAACCTTGCGCGACCAGGATCTCGCCCAGCCGGCGGGTGTCGCCGAACTCCTGCTCGTAGCGCACGAGCAGGGCGTCGGTGGCACCCACAACTCCCAGGTCCTCAAGGATTGCGCCCAGCTGGGTCACGTCGCGGGCGGTATCGAGCCTTACTTGCATCACCATCTATCGGTAGCGGTTGCTCGTGAGTTGAGCGGACCTTGACGAATGGCGCGGCTATTGGCGGAGTTGCGCGTATTCGATCACTCTCAGCATTATGTCGCCGCTCTGCGCGGTGGCTTTGGCCATGCTGCCGCAGTCGAACGGCGGCTGCGGGTCGTACTCGATCATGAGCTGAGCCGCTTCGGCAGCGGTGCGGTCGACGAGCAACTCCACGAGTCGTAACGCCATGTCGATTCCACTCGAGACGCCCGCAGCCGTGATGATGCGCTTGTCGAGGTGCTCGACCACCCGCTGGGCTGTCGGAATCGCGCCTTGTGCTTCTAACTCGGGATAGCACGACCAATGCGTCGTCGCGGTCAGGCCCTTCAGGATGCCGGCCGCTCCTAGCACGAGCGAGCCGGTGCACACCGAAGTCGTGAACGTCGATGTCTTGTGTACGTTGCGCACCCACTCGACAACTTGCTCGTCGTGAACCAACGGTCGCGTGCCAACGCCACCTGGAAACACCAACACATCGGGCCTCGGAAAGTCTTCGAACGTTGCATCGGCGGTGATCCCTAGGAACCCGTTCTCGCTGCGCACTTCTCCTCGCTGGTGCGCGATGAACGTGACGTCGATCGTCGGGATGCGTTGCAACACTTCGTACGGACCAATGCCGTCGAGTGCCGTGAACTTCGGGAAAAGGGGGATGACGACCTGCACGTTGCTCATGGGTTCTCTTTCTGGTGGTTGATCACGAGACCGCTCGGAAGCGGCGACGGTAGGAGTCGGGAGCGACCCCGAGGCGGCGATGGAACGAACGGCGCATTGTCTCCGCCGTACCAAACCCACACCGCGTGGCGATGACATCGAGCGTGTCGCCGGTCGTTTCGAGTTCGCGGCGAGCTGCTTCCAGACGCACGCGCTCGACGTAGCGTCCGGGCGATTCGCCAACCTCGTCGGTAAACACGCGACTGAAGTGGCGCACGCTCATCGCCGCGGCAGCGGCGAGCGCCGGGACGCTGTGCTCGCCGCCCGGCGCAGCCTCGACGAGAGCTTGCGTTGCGCGCACCGTTGAGCGTTCCGCGCGCGGTGCCCACACCGGCGCAGCGAATTGCGTCTGCCCGCCGGGGCGGTGCAAGAACATCACTAGCCAACGAGCCACTGTCTGCGCGACCGCAGTGCCGTGGTCGTCTTCTACGAGCGCCAACGCGAGGTCGATGCCAGCCGTGACCCCGGCGCTGGTCCATAGGTTTCCGTCGCGCAGGTAGATCGGGTCGGGGTCAACTCTCAGATGCGGGAACTCGGACTGCAGTCGCGCGGCTCGCGCCCAGTGTGTGGTTACGGTTCGGCCGTCGAGCAAGCCCGCCTGCGCTGCGAGAAATGTGCCGGTGCAAACAGTCGCGATGCGTCGGCATCGCGGCGCCGTTGCCGCGATCCACGCAATCAAGGCGTCGTCGTGTTGCGCGTCGAACACTCCGGTGCCGCCTGGCAACAGCAACGTGTCGATGGCACCACGCGGAAGTGGAGAAGTTGCGAGCGCGAGACCGCTCTCCGATGCAACGAGCCTTGCTGAGGGCGACACGAGCGACACCGTGTACCCCGCCGACGACCGCGACTTGTGTTCGTCGACCGCCTTTGATGCGCCGGCGAAGACTTCGAACGGCCCAACGACGTCGAGCGATTGCATGCCCGGGAACGCCACGATGACGATGTTCCGCTTCACGAGCCTCATCCTGACCGGAAGCCTCGATGGCGTCAACGACACTTATCCCACTCTTTCGGCCACCCCCGGCTCGAGGCGAACTCACGGATACGATGAGGACGCTTTTCCGCCCCCGAAAGGACTTCTGTGGACGTACGCATCGGCGTGACCCAAACCCCTCGCGAGATCACCATCGACCTCGCCGACGACCTTGATCGGGTTGCGCTCAAAGCCAAGGTGGAAGATGCGCTGACCGGCGCGGTGCAAGTTCTGTGGCTGACCGACAAGAAGGGTCGCGACATCGCGATCTCCGCCGCGAAGATCGCGTTTATCGAGCTTGGTGCTTCTGAAGGCGAGCGTCGCATCGGCTTCGGCGGCTGAACGGGCCAAGGCGCAAGACCATGAAAGGCATTGTCCTCGCAGGAGGCACCGGTAGTCGTCTGTGGCCGATCACGCGTGGCGTTAGCAAGCAATTGCTACCCGTGTACGACAAGCCGATGATCTACTTCCCGCTCACCACGCTGATGCTCGCTGGAATCCGCGATGTGCTCGTCATCACGACGCCGCACGAGCAGGAGAGCTTCCGGTCGTTGCTCGGCGATGGCAGTCAGTGGGGCATCACGCTGCGTTACGCCGCTCAGGAAAAGCCGAACGGATTGGCGCAAGCCTTTGTGATCGGTGCCGACTTTGTCGGCGACGGTCCCTCCGCCCTCGTGCTCGGCGACAACATCTTCTTCGGGCATGGCTTGGTCGATCAGCTGCAATCCGCTCGCCAACGCGCCGTCGGCGCAACTGTGTTCGGTTATCGCGTCAGCGATCCCGAGCGCTACGGCGTCGCTGAGGTCGACGGCGAGGGCAAGGTGCTGACCATCGAGGAGAAGCCGCAAAACCCGCGCAGCAATTACGCGGTCACGGGGCTCTACTTTTACGACGCGCAGGTTGTCGAGATTGCGACCAACCTGAAGCCGTCGGCGCGGGGCGAGTACGAGATCACCGATGTCAACGCCGAGTATCTGCGGCGCGGCCAACTCAACATGGAACTGCTTGGCCGCGGTTATGCCTGGCTCGACACCGGTACCTACGACTCCCTGCTCGAGGCCTCGCACTTCGTTGCCACGCTGGAAAAGCGCCAGGGCCTGCAGGTCGCCTCGCCCGATGAAATTGCGTTCACGGCGGGGTGGATCGATGCGCAACAGCTCAGTGCCAACGCCAAGCCGATGATGAACAACCCATACGGGCAGTACCTGTCGCACTTGGCATCCGACGGGCGTGGCACACTCAATAGCTGATGGCGACGCTCGGCGAACTCACTCGACAGCACACGGAACTCACCGCTGAAGAAATCGATCACCTGCAACGGCTGATTGGCGAGTGGGGAATGTTGGCCGACCTTTCCTTCGCCGACCTGCTGCTGTACGTGCCCGACCACGCGCCGACCGCCAAGCCGGGCAAGGGCGACACCTGGTACGTGGTTGCACACGTGCGGCCCGCCACCGGCCAGACGATCTACCACTACGACTACGTAGGCACCGCGGCTGCCGGCCAGGAAGTGCCGCTGCTGGGTAAGGCCTTCGCCGCTGGCGAAATCTGCGAGGGCGAAATCACTGTCGAGAGCGTTCCCGATCCGGTGCGGATGATGGCCGTGCCCGTGCGCCTCGGTTCCAAGGTGGTGGCGGTGCTGACGCGCGAGTGGTCGAGCCGATCTGGCCGACAGCCGGGCGAGCTGGAGCGCACATACGTCGGCCTGTTTCAACGCTTCGCGGCGATGATCGCGGAGGGTTCGTTTCCATATCGCGGGCCGGTGGCCGACTCGAGTGCCGCGCCGCGCGTGGGCGATGGCGTGTTGGTGCTCGACGACGAAGCGCGTGTTCGGTACGCGTCACCCAACGCAGTTTCGGCTCTACATCGTGTCGGCATTGGGGCCAACGCCGTTGGCATGCGGTTGGCCGAGCTGGGTTTCAACGACAACACCGTCCGGCTGGCTTACGAAACCAAGTTGCCAGTGATCGACGAGTTCGAGCAGACCGCCGATGTCGCGCTGCTGGCGAGGTGTATGCCGATTCTCGCCACCGGTACCGGCGATCCGGAAGTCACCGGCGGCGTGCTGCTATTGCGCGACGTTACCGAGGTCCGCAAGCGCGACAAGTTGCTGTTGTCGAAGGACGCAACAATCCGCGAGATCCATCACCGGGTGAAGAACAACCTGCAGACGATCTCGTCGCTCCTCCGCCTGCAGGGTCGTCGCCTCAGCTCACTCGAAGCCAAAGCCGCGATCGCGGAGAGCGTGCGTCGCATTCGCACCATCGCGCTGGTGCACGAAACGTTGTCGCGCGAACCCGGCGACGACGTCGCCTTCCTCGACATTGTTCGCCCGTTGCTGCGGCTGACCGAAGAAGGGCTGCAGTCGCCCGATCGCCCCGTGCGCTTCACAGTCGACGGCGACGGCGGGCGCTTGCCGAGCGCCATCGCCACGCCGCTGTCGGTGGTACTCACCGAGTTGCTGCAGAACGCCGTCGACCATGGATTCCCGGAGGGCAGCACGGGCGGTGATGTCGTGGTGCACCTAGATAATCACGACGGTGAGCTGCACATCCGTGTGATCAACGACGGCCTCAGCCTCGACTCCGATTTCGAGTTGAACAGTGCCACCGGGCTGGGTTTGTCGATCGTGCGCACGTTGGTGACCACCGAACTCGCGGGTCGCATCAGCATGCGCAGCGGTCTCGCCGAAGACTTCGTCGCCGTCGGCCTGGTCGACAACGCCCGAGCCACGGGCACCGTTGTCGATCTCACCGTCCCCGTCTAGACCCAGGGCGCGACGCGCTGAACGACTAGACCATTGCGCGTTGGCGGCCAGCGAGGCGGCGACGAATGTTGCGTCGCTCTTCCTCCGATGTGCCGCCCCAGATACCCGAGTCTTGGTTGGTCTCGAGCGCGTAGTCAAGACAGTCGATGTTCACCGGGCATTCACCGCATACTTGCTTTGCGCGATCGATCTGCAGCAATGCGTGGCCGGTGGTGCCCACTGGAAAGAACAGGTCGGGATCGGTGTCGCGACAGATGGCGAAACGCCGCCACGTGTAGTCAGCATTTGAGAGAGCAAGGCTTGAGGCCGGGATCGTCACAATTCACTCCGTTGTCGTTGAAGGTTCGTCTTCAATTTGGCTGATCACGTGGCGCCTCAAATGCTTTGTGAGCGTTTTCACGTTCAGGGCAAACGTAGGTAACAATCGGCCTTCGCACAAGGGCTGATTTTGGCCCCATCCATACTTGATCGTGATAGGGGGTATCTGTCGTGCCGGGAGGAACATCCAGAGGATTGTCGGGAGCCGGGGTGGCCGTGATCGCACACCGGGGTGCCAGCAAGGCGGCGCGGGAGAACACCGTTGAGGCGTTTCGGCTAGCACACGACTTGGGGGCCGATGCCGTCGAGTTGGACGTTCGGCGAACCACCGACGGCGTGCTGGTGGTGCACCACGACTGCCGGTTGCCCGACGAGCGGTTGATCGCCGCGACTGCGTACGTCGACCTGCCGGCCCACGTGCCCACGCTGGCTGAGGCGCTCGACGCATGTGAAGGCATGTGGGTGAACGTGGAAATCAAGAACGACCCGACCGAAGCCGACTTCGACGAGTCGGAATCGATTGCCGACGAAACGATTGCGCATTTGCTGGCGCGAGACGACGACGCCCGATGGGTGATCTCGTGCTTTCGCATGGAGACCATCGATCGTTGCCGCGCTTTGGCGCCACAGATCCGCACTGCGTGGTTATGCGTGGCGGCACCGGCAGACATCGCCGACGTATTGGTGGCCAAGGGCCACTGCGCGTTGCATCCGTGGGTGAAGGAACTGACGCAACCGACAGTGGCGGCCTGTCACGCCGCCGGGCTGCAGGTCAACACATGGACGTGCGACGACCCGGCGCGAATTGCGGAGCTGATCGAGTGGGGAATCGACGGCATCGTCACCAACGTGCCCGATGTTGCACGCGCAACCGTCGCCTCACACTGACTGCGGACGAACCAGCCTGACGGCATCTGGTTCGTGCGTGAACTCGAGCCGCTTGGTCTCGCCCAAGTAATCGCCATCGAGCTGGTAAGGAAACGGCGCGTCGTGTGTGATCGACAGCGCTTCCAGATCGGTCTGGACGTCCAGCGTGGCGCTCGGCTTCACGCCGCCACCGCGTAGCGCGCCACCCAACCCGCCAAGAATGGCTCGGATCTTCATCGTGCGAAACGTGATCGCCACCAAGCCGCGATCGAAACCCGCCGCCGGGCTGAGATCGAGAGGGCGGTTGCCGAGATAGGTGTACGGGTTGGTGTTCAGCACGACCGTGAAGTAGCCGTCGGTGACCGGCTTGCCCGATGGCGTCGTCACCGTGAAGTGCGGTTGCTTGCGGTCGTAATTCACGGCCCACGTGCGCACCGCTGCGTAGATGAAGAGCGGGTGGCCAAGCCAACGTTTCATCGCTGCGCGCCGCTCGACTTCTTTCACCACGGCGGCGTCGTAGCCGACCCCGGTGTGGAAGCAGAAGTAGCGACTGTTGACCTTGCCCAAACCGATTGGCTCGATGGCATTCGCCGCGATGCCAGCTGCCAGTTGGGCCACGGCGGCGACCGGATCGTTGGGCATGCCGAGTGTGCGCGCGAACACGTTGGTGCTGCCGCCAGGGAGCACGCCGAGGGCCGTTTCGCTGCCCGCGACGCCGGTGGCGACCTCGTTCAGCGTGCCATCGCCGCCGTAGCCGATCACCACATCGACGCCCCTGCGAGCCGCATCCTGCGCGAAACGGGTGGCATGGCCGCGCCGGTTGGTCTCGACCACTTCGACTTCGTTGTCGCCCTGCATGAGTGCGCGGTGCACCACAACGGTGTTGCGCGCCGTCACCGAAGACGCGAAAGCGTTGACCACCAGCAGAATCCGCAAGGCATCGACAGTACCGCCGGTTTTGCCGGGTGGGTACCCGGTTGGGTCGCAGCCCTACCTGCCGGTAACAATGAACACCCATGAATGTCATCGTGTGCGTCAAACAAATCCCCGACCCTGCAACACCCGGCGCGCTCAACGCCGACAACACGCTGAAGCGCGAGGGCAAGCTGATTCTCGACGAATCCGATGGCTACGGCGTCGAGATGGCGTTGCAGCTGGTCGACGGTGCGGGCGGCGGCGAAGTCAGCCTGGTCTCAATGGCCCCCAACGGTGAGGTGTCGGGCATGCGTACCGCGCTGGCGATGGGTGCCGCGAAAGGCACGCTGATCTCCGATCCGGCACTGCAGGGCAGCGACGCGTTGACCACCGCCAAGGTGCTCGCGGCTGCCATCAAGAAGATGGGCGGCGCAGATCTCATCATCGCGGCCACCGAATCGAGCGATGGTTACACCGGCACCGTGCCCGAGCAGCTCGCCGAGGTGTTGGGCCTTCCGTCGGTCACGTTCGCAAAGCGTCTCACGGTCAACGGTCAGTCGTTGACCGTTGATCGCCAGACCGAAGCTGGCTACGACGAAGTGACGTGCCCGCTGCCCGCGGTCATCAGCGTGACCGCGGGTGTCGTCGAGCCCCGCTACCCGAGCTTCAAAGGAATCATGGCGGCGAAGTCGAAGCCCATCGACACCGTGACAGCGAGCGACCTTGGTGTCACGCCGGTCGGTTGGGCTGGCGCCGGGCAGAGCATCGTCAACGTGGCGCAGGCGGAAGCTCGCGCGGCAGGCGAAGTCATCGAAGACGATGGTGAGGCACACGCCAAGATCGTGGCGTTCCTCGAAAATCTGAAGGTCATCTGAGGAGCGCATCATGAACATCTGGGTATTCGCACAAGAAGCAAACGGCGCACCGACATCGTCGACGCTGGAACTCCTCACCAAGGCGCGTGGCTTCGGCGGCACGCTGACTGCATTCCTCGGCGGCGACGCGGCTGGCATTGCCGGCGCACTCGGCGAGTTCGGCGCGACGAAGGTGTATGCAACCGGCGATCTCGGCGGCAAGCTGCCGGGTGTTGCGGTCTCGGCCGCAATGAAGGCCGTGATTGATGGCGGCGATGCGCCCGACCTGATCATGTTCCCGCAGAGCTACGAAGGCCGCGACGTGATGAGCCGCTTGTCGGTGCAGCTCGATCGCACCGTGCTCACCAACAACATCGATGTCAGCGTCGAGGGCAACGCAGTCTCGGTCACCACCCCGATTTTCGGCGGCAACGTGTTGGTCACCACCGCGTTCTCGGGCAGCGGCCCGTTCCTCGCCGCGTTCCGCTCGAAGAGCTTCGTCGCCGAATCAGCTGGCGGTGCGGCAGCGAGTGTCGTAGCCGCACCTGTGCCCGAGCTTGGTGCGACGGGTGCTGCCCGCGTCACCGCCGTGCACACGGAAGAGACGCACGGACCAAAGCTCGACGAAGCAGCAATCGTTGTTTCCGGCGGTCGTGGTCTCGGCGAGGCCGCGAAGTACGAGATGATCGAAACGCTGGCCAAGTTGCTGAAGGGTGCGCCCGGCGCATCGCGTGCAATCGTCGATGCCGGTTGGGTGCCGTACAGCTACCAGGTTGGCCAGACCGGCAAGGTCGTGAAGCCCGGCGTGTACATCGCGTGTGGCATCTCCGGCGCCACGCAGCACATGGTCGGCATGAAGGGCGCGAAGAACATCATCGCGATCAACAAGGACAAGGAAGCTCCCATCTTCGGCATCGCCGACTTGGGAATCGTCGGCGACGTGCACAAGGTGCTGCCGAAACTGATCGAGGCGTTGCAAGGTCGCGGCTGACCGAGCAATTCCGGAACGACTGAAGGCGGCCGCAAGGCCGCCTTCAGCCGTTTTCCGGATGCGTTTGTTCGCTGCCGCGCGCTATCCGTGCGCCAGCGTTCAAACGGTGCATCAATCGGAGTCGTGGGCGTTGATCGCCCAGGCGTAACCCTCGTCTTTGTCTTCGACGGCTAGCTGTAGCGACCAGCCCGATTCCGGACGATCGCCACGCCACCAATACCAACTGAGTTCGTCGGCGAGCACGTGCAGCTGGCCGGGTTGCACCGGCCAGTCATCGAGCAGATCGCCGAGCGCAGCGAGCAACCACCACGCGCCGAACCTGCCTGCCGCCGCACCGCGACGCTTTCCGTGCGCACCACCGCTGGCGCCAGCCCACGCCATCCAGGCGAGTGCGTCGGCCGCGCTCAGTTCTGCGAGGTGGGGCTGCTCGATACCCAGCGCCTCGATTGCGGTTGCTGCGTCGCCTTCGACGCACACGACCTCGACTTTGCCGTCGCTCGCGGCCGTCCATGTATCGAGCAGTTGACGCACGGCCAGTGTTACCGACACGTCATCGACGCGGGTGATCGTCGCCTTCGGCTTCGCTGCGCGGAACTGATCCGCTGGAGGCAGCGCCGGCCCTGGCGCGTCGACGCCTTCGTCCGAATAGGTCGCCAACGAGTACTCGGGTTCCCACCGCTGAATCTCGAACGGGATGTCGAGCGGGTTCGGCGCATCGTCGGGAATCGCCTCGCCGCGCAAGGCACGCTCGTGAGCGACGAACCCGGCGCGCGGTCCGCCATCGAGATGACGGGCGAGCGCTTCGTACGTGTGATGTTGCGCGGCGACTTCGGTGAGAGGGCCGATCGTGAAGCGGCCACTCGACTCGTCCAGCATTGTTGCCGCCCATTCCTCAGGAGCCCACAGCGCCAGCCGGTATTCGGCCAATGTCGCCGCTGGCCAAAGCTGACGGCCAGTGAGCACGGCCGCGCGCGAGCGATCGCGCAGGTCGGCGAGCGCCGCCCAATCCTTGCTGGCGCACAGCGAATCGACCATGCGCACTAGTCCGTCGAGGTCCGCCCGTTGAACGAGATCGCTGACGCCGCTCATCGCGATCTGGCCATCAGACGAGAGGCCAGGGGTAACGGCGGCCGCTTTCATCGACTGGAAACTCGCGATGCTCAACCACCCACCTTGCGCGCTCCTGCAATGCCATCACTTCATCATCCGCCAAGAGCGCAGCAATGTCGAGTGGAACGCTCTTTGCGATACGAGCGGCTGCCTCCACCAGTTCGTCAGCTATCGGCTCGCCGCCGAATTCCCACACGACGGTGCGCAGTTTGAAGTCGGCTGCGAAACAAAGCCCGTGATCGATTCCCCACAGATGATCGTTCTCGTCGATCAAGACATGACCACTCTTGCGATCTGTGTTGTTGGCGATCAGGTCGAACGCCGCGACCTGGCGCAGCTGCCCATGCAAATGCGCGTGCTGCTCGAAGATCGTGAAGTAGTGCTGCTGGTGGTCGGCGTTGATGAACCATTGAACGCTGCCCTCGTCCAGCGGCCCGTCGCGGATGATCGTGGGTGGGACGAGGTCGAGACCCATCGCTTCACTCAACCGGAAGGCGGCAAGCTCGCGACGGTGCAGCCCAGGCTCGAAGTCCCACAACGGCCGCTCACCACGCACCGGCTTGTAAATCGCTTGCCCGGCGGTTTCGCCGTCGCGCAACAGGTTCACCAGGTAGGTCGCGTTGCTGCTCCACGGGACGCGACCTTCGATATCGAGTTCGGCGGTGGCCAGCAGCGCTAGTTCATGCGCGGGCATGCGTGACCGTCGGGGTTGATCGGATGGCCACACCACCGACACGGCGGGCGGCCAGCGGCGACCACCGAATCGGCATGATCGCAAAACGCTGCAGCTTGGCTGCGGCTGAGGAACAGGCGCACGTGACCGCGATCGACATCGTCGGCCAGGTTCCTCAATCGTTCGACCGGATCGGTGCCGTCGTCTTCCGCCTCCGTGGGGTCGCTCTCGATGTCGGTTTCGATGAGCTCCTCGAGTTGCACAAGCAGGCGATCGTTCTCGCGGTCGTAACCGAGCCCGACCGGTCCGAGCACGAACGCTGCTTCGGCTGGCATCTCGAGTTGCAGTGTCGACGCAGCGGGTTTGTCCGCAGGATCGGGGAGATCGACGAGCACACGGCGGAGGTAGTCGGCGATCGCGCCGGCTTGACGCTTCTCGCACTTGATAGTCACCGATGTCGCGCCGCGCCGTGCCTGCAACAGGAACAGCCGGGCGCCCGGCTCGCCGAGCGCGCCAACGGTGAAGGCATCGACCTCATCGAAGTCGAAGTAGATGCTCAAGATGAGACCTTCACGATGGCCGCAGTTCCGCGAGCGAGCCGCCAGTTGAGTTCACCGTCAAGACCGCTGGTGCACCCATGCCGTAAGCGATGGCGGTAACCGAACACGTGCTGATGACGATGCGTTGGAACAAGTCGATGTGCGTGCCGAGGGCGTGCGCAACGGCAGCCTTGATCGGGTCGGCATGCGACACGCACACGACTACCTGGCCCGGGTGCGCCGCGCGCAAGCGATCAAGCGCGCCGACCATGCGGTTCTGCATGGCGGTGAAGCTCTCGCCGCCCGGAAACGTGAAGGTGCTCGGCGCGCGTTGAACGGTGTTCCACTCGGGCAGCTTCATCAGCTTCTTCAGTTCGGCACCGGTCCAGTCGCCGAAGTCGCACTCCAGCAAGCCCTTTTCGATCTGCACACGCAGCTTGCGACCGGCAGCGATCGGCGCAGCGGTTTCACGAGCCCGTTCCAGCGGACTGGCGTAGATCGCATCGACCTTGTCGAGCTGGGCGATGCGCTCGCCAACTCGCTGCGCCTGCGCGCGACCTTCATCGGAAAGATGGAGACCCGGCGCGCGACCGGGCAGCAGCTTGCCAGTGGTGGGTGTCAGCCCGTGACGAACCAGCAAAATGAGAGTGGATGCCGGAGGCTTGTGTGCCGGTGAAGGTTGTTTCGTTCGCGCCATTGCAACTTGGAAACCTACTGTGCCTGCCGTGGATTCGCCTGCTCGCTTGCGCGCCGACGTGTGTGACTGTCGGCTCTGCCCTCGGCTGGTGGAGTGGCGCGAGCAGATCGCCGAAACGAAGCGGGCTGCATATCGCGATGAGACGTATTGGGGAAGGGGAGTGCCCGGATTTGGCGACGCCACTGCGCGGATCTTGGTGCTCGGCCTAGCTCCGGCGGCGCACGGCGCCAACCGCACCGGGCGAGTGTTCACCGGCGATCGCTCCGGTGATTGGCTGTTTCGAGCGATGCACCGCGCCGGGCTCGCCAACCAGCCGACCTCGGTCGGCGTTGAGGATGGGTTACAGCTGAACGGCGCCTGGGTGACGGCCGCGGTGAAGTGTGCGCCGCCGGACAACAAACCGCTGCCCGACGAGCGCGTGAACTGCCGACCATTTCTGCAGCGCGAACTCGCCCTGCTGGCCAACGTGAAGATTGTCGTGTGCCTTGGCGCTTTCGCATTCAACGCCGCGTGCGATGAATTCGGTGTGCGACCACGCCCAAAGTTCGGCCACGGCGCACAGTGTGTCGCCGACAACGGACTGACTCTTCTGTGCTCGTTTCACCCGAGCCAACAGAACACGTTCACCGGTCGGCTCACCGAGCAGATGCTCGACGATGTGTTCAGCCGCGCCGTCCAGCTTTCTGGCTGAACGCAACGATCGCTTTGAACTCGGGTGCTGTGAGTGGCATCACGGAGAGCCGGTTGCCTTTGGCCAGCAAGCGACACTCGATCAGTTCCGGCACTGAGCGCAATTCCTCGAGCGAGACAAAGGCGAGCTTCTTCACCGGTGCGACCGTGACGAGATCCCAACGCGGGTCTGTTCGCTTGGACCCCGCATCGAAGTACTTGCTCTTCGGATCGAACTGGCTCATGTCTGGTTCAGCCGTCTTGATCACCTTGCACACGCCGGCAACTCCGGGCGGTGTTGCTTGCGAGTGGTAGAAGATCGCCTGATCGCCGACTTTCATCGCGCGCATGTAGTTGCGGGCCATGTAGTTGCGAACGCCATCCCATCCCTCGCTGCCCTTGCGCGCCAGGTCGTCGTATGAAAACACGTCGGGTTCCGACTTGAACAACCAGTACGCAGCAGCCACGCGTGCGAGGTTACGCCCAGAGCCGAAGCACGGTGAAAACCGCCATGCCGACGGCGATCGTTGCGACCATGTTGCGCGTCTTAACGAAGACTGCCGCGGACGCGACTAGTGCCCACCACTGGAAGTTGTGGATAGCGAGGTAGGGCTCGTGGTTCTTGGTCAGCACGCCCTGGGCCACGATGGCGGTGAGCGCGCAGGCTGGCGCGTAACGCAACGCACGCTCGACCTGTGCGGGAAGTGCATAGCGAGCGGGCAACATGAAGAAACTGCCGCGCGTGACGACCGTAGCGATAGTCAACCCGGCGAACGCAGCGGCGAGGTAGCCCCAATCGTGGAAGTGATTCACGTGCGCCTCGTGTGGCGATCGCGCCAGGCTTCGCCGAGCAGCGCGACGGTCACGCCGACTAGCACGGCCAGCAGCAGTCCCAATCGCATCGGCAGTCGAACCGCCGCGACGGCTACGGCAGCTGTGCTGATGACGCCGGCGACGGCAGGTATCCGTTGCACCATCGGGATCAACACCGCCAACAGCGCGAGATATGCGGCCAATTCGAAGCCCCAGTCGCTGGGCATCAGCCCGCCCACGAGAAAGCCGACGATCGAACCTGCCTGCCACACAATCCAGTTGAGAACGGCAAGTCCGTAGAAGTAGCCCCACTGCTCGGGGTTGCCGTACTCGTCCGCGTTCGCGAACTTGCGCGAGAACAGCGCGAAGCCGAGATCACCGTTGAGGTACGACGCCAGCAACCGTTGCCGCCACGGCAAGTGCATGAACGATCGCCGCGACGCGGCAGCAAAGATCACGAAGCGCAGGTTCACCAGCAACGCAGTCACCCACACGATCGGCAAGGGTGCGCCGGTCGCGAGTAAGGGCATGGTTGCCAGTTGCGCCGAGCCGGCGAAGACGGTGAACGTCATCACCAGCGCCGCAGGAATGGTGAGCCCTGCGTTGACCATCGCCACGCCAGTCACCACGCCCCACACTGCGATCGCCGGCCCGAGGGGTGTCATCGCCTTGATGCCGTCGCGATATGCCTCGCGGTTAATCGGTGGCAACAGCTTCGACATTCGGACCATCATGCCTGGCATGCAAGGATTTCGGACGTGAGTAAGGAACGTGTCCGCCTGGGAAGCAGCTATCGCAAGTTGTACGTCTCAACTGCCATCTCCAATGTCGGCGATGGCATGGCTGCGATCGCGTACCCGTGGCTCGCAACCGCTATTACTCGCAACCCGCTGCTGATTGCGATCGTCGCCGCGGCGCAGCGACTGCCGTGGCTGGTGTTTACTCTGCCGGCGGGCGTCATCACCGATCGCGTCGATCGACGGCGCGCAATGGTGTTGATGGACACGCTGCGCGGCATGTTGACGGCGATCGTCGCTATCTCGGTGCTCTCCGAACAGGGCACGCTGCCGGCGCCGGATGAGGTGAAGGACATTGTCGGTACCCGAATCGGGCTGTACCTGGTCTTGTTATTGGCCACTCTGCTGCTCGGTTGTGCAGAGGTCATGCGCGACAACTGCGGCCAGACGTTGATGCCGTCGATCGTCGAGCATCAACATTTGGAGCGTGCGAACGGCCGCATGTGGAGCATCGAATCCGTGGCGAACACCTTCATCGGTCCACCACTTGGTTCGCTGTTGCTGCTCGTGGCGTTCTCGGTTCCGTTCTTCATTGATGCCGCCTCGTTCTTTGCAGCTGCGGCGCTCGTTGCGCTGATCCCCGGCACGTTTCGCGCTCAGCATCCCGAGCGCGCAGCGGGTGAGCCGACGCCGTCTTGGCGCGACGACCTGAAGGAAGGAGTGCGCTGGCTGTACCACCACAAGCTGCTGTGGTCGATGGCGATCATCCTCGGCTTAATGAACATGGCGTCGATGCTCAGTGGATCGATGTTCGTGTTGTTCGCGCAGGATGTGCTCAACATCACGCCGCTGACGTTCGCGTTAATGGGGTTCGGGTTTGCGATTGGTGCAGTTATCGGCGGATACGTTGCGCCGTGGATGTCGAAGAAGCTCGGCAGCGGAACCTGCTTGGCACTCACGCTGGGCTCGTCTGCCGTTGTCAACTTTTCGGTCGGCTTGAGTTCTTGGTGGCCGCTCACCGCGCTGCTGTTCGCGATCGGAATGCTGTTTGGTTCGTCGTGGAACGTGATCACCGTCAGCTTGCGTCAATCGATTATCCCCCCGCATCTGCTCGGCCGCGTGAACAGCGTGTATCGATTCTTCGCGTGGGGCATGATGCCGATCGGCGCGATGCTCGGTGGCGTCGTCGTGACGATCGCGCGCACGTTCACCAGTCACGAAACGTCGCTGCGCGCTGTCTGGTTTGTCGATGGCGGCATCTACGCGATTCTGTTCCTGGTCGGTCGGCGATTGCTCACCACCGAACGACTTGAGGCCGCACGCGCTGCGGGCGTGTCAGCTATTGCGGCGGTCGACACCACCATGAGCTGACGCGCGCGCCTGGGCGCGCGCCCTGGCCTCCGCGACCACGTCGCCCACGACTCGGTGCAGGTTGCCCGCCTTGGTGCCACCCTCCACGTGAATCACACCGCGGCGAATACGCCCGACAAAGCTGCGCTCGTTGAACGGAAGGATCGTCTTCGCGATGGCCCAACCTTCGTCGCGAGTTCCCAGCACGCGCTCGTGCAGCAGGCGCACGTCTCGGAACTCGACGGTGCCCCGTATGAGATCGACCGGCTGATACTCCAGCTCGACAATCAGCCAGGTGAGGCCGTCGCGGTCCGTGTTTTCCGGAACGCTGCGCGCCAGCATGATTGCGTGCGTGGCCGCTAACTCGGAGCACGTCTTCGTGCCATTCAACGTCAGGTACTTCCAATCGAAGTCGGCGCGGCACGCAGTTGTTGTCGGATCGTCGCTTCCCGGCTCGTTCATCAAAGCTGTCCACATGTTGCGTCCCGTGAGCAGTCGCGGGATGGTCTGCTCGAATTGCTCAGCGGTTCCGAACTGGCGAATGGCGGCGCCGACCATGCGGATGCCCAGCCCCATCACCGGCGGTGCGATCGCGCCGGTTTTCGCCAATTCCTCCTCGATCACCTCTTGGATGGCGGTGGTGGCCGCCAGGCCGCCCTGGCTGCGCGGCCAGGTAGGGGCCGTCAATCCCGTGCGTGCCAAACGGTCCCACCATTCCGCGACGGTGATCTCGAGGTCCCAGTTGTCGGCAATCCAGCGCTGCAGTTCGGCGCGGAACCCTTCTGGATCGGCGATGGGCCAGCGGGGTCGTTGTCCGGCAAGGTCCACACCCGAAATCTACTGGCGCGTTGCTTGGCAAGGTGGAGGGTCGCCATTCCCAAGACAGTCGTCCCGGGAATTCTGCGTTACGCTGGCCAGTCGTGAACGCCAAGACGGTGACAGCGAACGGTGTCACGCAGTCGGTTGAGGCCATCGTTGCTTCACACGCCAACTGGCCTGGCGGTCTGATGCCTGCGTTGCACGCGGTGCAACATCATGTCGGCTTCATTGATCGCTCGCTAATCCCACTGTTGGCCGAAACGTTCAACCTGTCTCACGCGGAAGTGCACGGCGTGATCTCGTTCTACAAGGACTTCCGCACCACGCCGCCGAAAGGCCCAATCGTGCAGGTCTGTCGCGCGGAAGCGTGCCAGGCACGTGGCGCTCGCGACGTTTTCGCAGCTGCGACGACGGCCGCCGCCGACCTGCCGGTCGAGGTCGAGGAAGTTTTCTGCTTGGGGCTGTGCACTGCCGGCCCCACCGTCGCGATTGACGGCGCGCTGCACTGCATGGTCGACGCCCCGAAGATAACGACACTGCTGGCATCCGCGGCGAAACCCCGCGCCGAGGTGACTGCATCCGCGCCCAAGCCGCCGAGCTCAGGCGACACGGTGGTCTACGTGCCGCGCGATGCCGCTGCGCTTGCCTTCGGCGCCGACCGCGTCGCGGCGCTGTTCGAAGCGCAACCCGGCGTGCGGGTCGTGCGTAATGGCTCGCACGGCATGCTCTGGCTGGAGCCGCTTGTTGAGGTCGCCACGCCACAGGGTCGCGTTGCCTACGGCCCGGTGTCGGCCAAAGATGTGCCTGCGCTCATCGAGGCAGGCATGCTCACCGGTGCGGATCATCCGTTGCGCATCGGCGCGGTGGAAGAGCAGCCGTGGATGCAGCGCCAACAGCGCGTCACCTTCAAGCGGGTCGGCGTTGTCGATCCGCGCGATGCCGACGACTTTGTTGCGCACGGCGGTCTGGTCGGATTGCGGCGAGCGCTGTCGATGCAACCCGGCGAGGTCGTGACGGAAGTGACCGACAGTGGCTTGCGTGGTCGCGGTGGCGCAGCGTTCCCAACTGGGATCAAGTGGCGCACGGTGCTCGACGCGCCCGGTACGCAGAAGTACATCGCGTGCAACGCCGACGAAGGCGACAGTGGCACATTCGCCGATCGCATGCTGATGGAAGGCGATCCGTTCACGCTGATCGAGGGCATGATCATCGCTGGTTGGGCAGTCGGCGCCAACGACGGCTACATCTACATCCGCAGTGAGTATCCCGATGCGGTCGCCGCCATGCGCGCAGCGATCGCTGTGTGTGAAGAGCGCGGGTGGCTCAACGGTGTCGGCTCAACAGGCAGCGTTCTCGACAGCGGTTTCGTGTTCCGTCTACACGTACGTGTCGGCGCCGGCGCCTACATCTGCGGCGAAGAGACCGCGATGCTGGAGAGTCTGGAAGGCCGTCGCGGTGTTGTGCGCGCAAAGCCGCCGCTGCCTGCGCTGGAAGGCCTGTTCGGCAAGCCGACGGTTGTCAACAACGTGCTCAGCCTGGCGACGGTGCCGGCGATCATGGCCGATGGTGCCGCCGCGTACGCCGCGTTGGGCACAGGTCGCAGCCGCGGCACCCAGGTATTCCAGCTGGCCGGCAACATTGCTCGTGGTGGGATCTTCGAAACAGCGTTCGGTATCACGCTTGGCGAGTTGGTCAATGACATCGGTGGTGGCAGCGAGACCAAGCGGCCGATCCGCGCGGTGCAAGTTGGCGGACCGCTCGGCTCGTACCTGCCCGTTGATCGCTTCGACCTACCCGTGGACTACGAAGCGTTCGCCGCCGCTGATGCACTCGTTGGCCACGGCGGCATCGTCGTGTTCGACGACACGGTCGATATGGCGGCGCAAGCGCGTTTCGCGATGGAGTTCTGTGCGCTGGAGAGTTGTGGCAAGTGCACACCGTGCCGCATCGGAAGTACGCGCGGCGTGGAACTGATCGACAAGATCACCGCCGGTGAGCGTCACCACCTCGACACGCTGCACGACTTGTGCGAGGTGATGGCCGACGGCTCACTCTGCGCCATGGGTGGCCTCACCCCGCTGCCCGTGCGCAGCGCACTCACTCACTTCGCGGAAGACTTCGCCGCACCTGCAGGAGCACTGGCATGACACTTCCACTTTCTCTGATCATCGACTCCGGAACGAACGACAAACATCTCGACCCCGAACACGATTACGGCACACCATCGCCTGACCGCAAGCTGCGCGACCCTGGTGTGCCGACGGTGCAGCTGACAATCGACGGCTTGCCCGTCTCGGTGGTCGAAGGAACTTCGGTGATGCGTGCCGCTGCGCTGTGCGGTGTCGATGTTCCGAAGTTGTGCTCGACCGATCGGCTGGATCCGTTTGGTTCATGCCGGTTGTGCTTGGTCGAGATTGAAGGGCGCAAGGGCACTCCCGCGTCGTGCACCACGCCGGTTGCGCCGGGTATGAACGTCACAACGCAGTCCCCGAAGCTGGAACGCATGCGTCGCGGGGTGATGGAGCTGTACATCAGCGATCATCCGCTCGACTGCCTCACCTGCGCTGCCAACGGCGATTGTGAGCTACAAGACATGGCTGGCGTCGTGGGATTGCGCGACGTGCGGTACGGCTATGCCGGTGACAACCACTTGGGCCTGCCGAAGGACGAATCGAATCCGTACTTCACGTTCGAGTCGTCGAAGTGCATCGTGTGTTCGCGATGCGTGCGCGCCTGCGAAGAAGTGCAGGGCACGTTCGCACTCACGATCGCAGGTCGCGGGTTCGGCTCGCGTGTCGCGGCTGGCTTCAACGGTTCGTTCTTCGATTCGGAGTGCGTGTCGTGCGGTGCGTGTGTGCAGGTATGCCCGACTGCCACGTTGAACGAGAAATCGGTGATCGAAATGGGTCAGCCGCGGCGCACGGTGCTGACCACCTGCGCGTATTGCGGTGTTGGTTGCAGTTTCAAGGCAGAAATGCAAGGCGAGCAGGTCGTGCGCATGGTGCCGTACAAGGATGGCGGCGCCAACGAAGGCCACTCGTGCGTGAAGGGCCGCTTCGCTTTTGGCTACGCCAACCACGCAGACCGAGTGCTCTCTCCGATGGTGCGCGAGAAGACCACCGACGAGTGGCGGGAAGTCTCGTGGGAGGAAGCGATTTCGTTCGCCGCCACCCGACTGCTCGACATTCAGAAGCGCCACGGACAGAACTCGATTGGCGGCATCACCTCGTCGCGCTGCACGAACGAGGAAGTGTTCGCGGTGCAGAAGATGATCCGCATGGCGTTTGGTAACAACAACGTCGATACGTGCGCGCGGGTGTGCCACTCGCCGACGGGCTTCGGATTGAACTCGGCCTTCGGTACGTCTGCCGGAACTCAGGACTTCAAGTCGGTGGAAGATGCCGACGTCATTCTGCTGATCGGTGCGAATCCCACCGACGCACACCCTGTTTTCGCATCGCGGATGAAGAAGCGCATTCGCGACGGCGCCCGCCTGATCGTGGTCGATCCGCGGCGTATCGACATGGTGCGCAGCCCGCACGTACAGGCCGAGCATTTCCTGCAGTTGCGTCCGGGCACCAACGTTGCGATCGTGAACGCACTAGCCCACGTCATCGTCACGGAAGACTTGGTCGATCATCGCTTCGTGCAAGAGCGCTGCGAGCCGGGCGCGTTCGCGCATTGGGCCGAGTTTGTCGCCAGCGCCGAGAACAGCCCGGAAGCAACCGAGCAGCACACCGGGGTGCCCGCGGCAGAGGTGCGTGCCGCGGCCCGAGCCTACGCAACTGGTGGCAATGGCGCGATCTACTACGGCCTCGGCGTCACCGAGCACAGCCAGGGCAGCACGATGGTGATGGGCATGGCCAACTTGGCGATGGCCACCGGCAACCTCGGCCGCGACGGCGTGGGCGTCAATCCGCTGCGCGGGCAGAACAACGTGCAGGGCTCGTGCGATATGGGTTCCTTCCCGCACGAACTGTCCGGCTATCGCCACGTCGGCGACGAAACCGCGCGCTCGATGTTCGAAGCGCTGTGGGGGCACGCAATTCAGCCCGAGCCCGGCCTGCGCATTCCCAACATGTTCGACGCCGCGATCGATGGCCACTTCAAGGGCCTGTTCGTGCAGGGCGAGGACATCGCGCAGAGCGATCCCAACACTGTCCACGTCATGCATGCGCTCGAGTCGCTTGAGTTGTTGATTGTGCAGGACCTGTTCATCAACGAGACGGCCAAACTGGCACACGTGTTCTTCCCGGGCACGTCGTTCCTCGAGAAGGACGGCACGTTCACCAACGCAGAGCGCCGGATCAACCGTGTACGGCCGGCGATGCGACCGAAGAACGGCAAGCAAGAGTGGGAGGTCGTGTGCGAGTTGGCGACTGCACTTGGTGTGCCCATGCACTACGAGAGCGGCGCGCAGATCATGGATGAGATTGCGACGCTTACGCCCACGTTCGCAGGCGTGTCGTTCGCGATGCTCGATGAGGTCGGCAGTGTGCAGTGGCCGTGCAACGAGGCGCATCCGATGGGCACGCCGATCATGCACGAAGGCAGCTTCGTGCGCGGGCTCGGGCACTTCGCAGTAACGCCGTATCTGCCCACCGACGAGAAGTCGACGCGGCGTTTCCCACTGCTGCTGACCACTGGCCGCATTCTCAGCCAGTACAACGTCGGCGCGCAGACGCGCCGTACCGCGAACGTGCAGTGGCATGAAGAAGATCTGCTGGAAATTCATCCGCACGACGCGGAAGAGCGCGGCATTCGCGATGGCGACGAGGTCACGTTGGCTAGCCGTGTCGGGGCAACAACGCTGCACGCGCAGATCTCGGATCGCATGTCGCAGGGCGTGGTGTACACCACGTTCCACTATCCGGTCAGCGGCGCCAACGTGGTCACCACCGAGCATTCCGACTGGGCGACCAACTGCCCCGAATACAAAGTCACCGCTGTGCAGGTGTCCCCTGGGCACACCGCGGCGACGGTCGAGATCGAGCATCCGGAACATCGACTCGGTGCCCTGGTGCGCATGGCCAACCAGATCGCCCGCCAGTTCGCTGCGGATACGGGCACCGATGCGGTTGCATCGACAGCGAGGCACATCGACCGCTTCTGGGAGCACGAAATGCGTGTCGACCTGGCCCGCGCAATCGAGGGCGGCACGGTGACCCTCGACGCGGTAGTGGTAGAGGCTATGCAACAACTAGCTGTTACCGCCTAACGATGAGTCGGATCATTTACGACGGGACTCCCATCGAGTTTGCCGATGGCGATTCGCTGGCTGTTGCGGCTGTGCGCAACGGGGAGCATCCGGCGCGTGGTGGCACGTTGTGTTTGGCGGGGGATTGCGGCAACTGTGTCGCTGTCGTCGACGGTGTTCCGTGGGTGCGCACTTGCCAGACACCGGCACGTGGGGGCACGGTCGTGCGCCGCCATCCCGCGGTCGGACAGCCTTCGCCTGGCGGCCCGGAAAGCCACGCGCATGTCTCCGTTCGCCATCGGCGCGCCGACCACGTGGTGATTGGCGCCGGCGAGAGCGGTGCCCGTGCTGCCGACGAAGCGAGGTCTGCCGGACACGATGTCTTGGTGCTCGACTCGCACGACGGCAACGACGTCGTCGGGATCTTCGACGGGCCGACGATCGTGGTGCGAACATCCGATGGCATCGATCAGCTGCACGCGCATCACATCACGCTCGCTACCGGCGCGGCCGAAGTGCATCCGGTGTGTCCCGGCAACATGCTCGCTGGTCTGTACACACCCAAGGCAGCCGCAGAACTTCTGGCAGCCGGAGTCGACCTCGGCCGCGTCGTCACGGTCGGCAGCGATTTAGTCGCGCTGCACGGTGACGTTCGCGTGGCTGCGGTCGAGCTTGCCGACGGAACGCGAACGGAATGCGACGGTGTCGTCATCGCCCTCGGCAGCGCACCGCGCGATGTGCTTGCGCGAATGGCGCCGATGGTGCCGGTCACCGTCGTCGGCCCAGCCGCCGAAGCGCATGCGTTGCCCGCTGCGCCGAAGGAAGGCGTGCTGTGTCCGTGCGGCAAGATCACGGTGGAAGATCTCGATGGTGTGTGGCAGAAGGGCTTCAACGAACTTGAACTGGTGAAGCGTTCCAGCCTCACCGGTGTCGGCACATGCCAGGGCGGTGTGTGTATGCCGCACCTGCGCGCGTTCGTCGCCGATCGCAGCGGCACGGAGCCCGAGCCGTTCACCGCTCGTCCGGCGGCACGCCAGATCACGATGGGCGAAGCCGCGGCCGGTTATCACATCGACACGTTTCGTCGTACTCCGCTGCACGGCGAGCACGAAGCGCTCGGCGCAACGCTCGATCGCTTTGGTGGTTGGTTCCGGCCGTGGCACTACGGCGATCCGGTCGCCGAGTATTGGGCGGTGCGCGAAGCCGTGTCACTGGGCGATGTCAGCACGCTCGGCAAGATGATCGTGTCGGGGCCGGACGTGGTCGAGATGCTCGAGCGCTTGTACCCGAACAATGTGCACGACATCAAGGTCGGGCGCGCGCGGTACGTCATCAACCTGAACGAGCGTGGCCACATTCTCGACGACGGCATGATCTTGCGCGACGACGACGACCGTTTCACGCTCACCTTCACCTCAGGTGGCGCGAGCGTCGCGGAGATGTGGGTTCGCGACTGGGTGGAGACGTGGGGATTGCGCGTGCATGTGCTGGATCGCACCGTTTCGCACGGAGCGATCAACGTCACCGGGCCTCTTGCGGGCGAACTGCTGCGCCGCGCTGGCGTCGCCGACGACGTATCGCCCAAGTTTCTGCAACACCGTCGACTGGACGTTGCCGGTGTGCCGTGCCACGTGATGCGCCTGTCGTTCACCGGTGAAGCGAGCTTCGAGCTTCATCACCAGATCGACCGCAGCGTCGAACTGTGGCAAGCGCTGATGCACCTCGGCGCGCCGCTTGGCGTGAAGCCACACGGATTGCAAGCGCTGTTCGGGCTGCGCTGCGAGAAGGGCCACATCATCGTCGGCCAAGACACCGAACTCGACTCGTCGCCGCGGCGCGTCAACATGGATTGGGCGGTCAAGCTCGACAAGGCGGCGTTCATCGGTCGCGACGCGTTGCTGCGCACCGCACCGTTGCCCGACCCGCGCCGGCTCTTTGGTTTCACGATGGAGGGCCCTGCGCCGCTGGAGGGCAGCATCATTCGCGTGAAAGATGAAGTGGTAGGACACGTGACCTCTAGCTGGAACTCGCCACTGTTCGGACACGCCGTGCTGATGGGTTGGCAGAAGCGGATGCCGCATGCCGACGTCGTGCAGATCGACGGTCGCGATGCGCACGTCAGCCCCGTCCCGTTCTACGACCCGGATGGTGCACGTGCACGCGGCTGAGGTCTTCGCGCGGCCGCTGGTTGGCTGGCGGATCATCGCCGAGCCGGCGGCGCTCGACGCGGTCAAGTGGCCGAAGGGTTCGCGCGTGGTGCGCATCTCGCCCGACGACGTATTCCTGATTGGCGCTACCGAACCGAAGGTTCCGGGTGATGCGCACGCCATCGTGACGCCCGAGCACGGCTTCAGCGGCATCGAGTTGTCAGCGGCGCAGGTCGCAGCGATCGCCGAACAGCACATCGAATGGCAGCTGCCCTCCAAGCTGCCGGCCATGGCGCAAGGACAGATCGCCGGCGTGCCCGCGAAGTTGTTGCTCAGTCCCGATGGTTCGGCGTTGCTACTGGTCGCTTGCGCCGCGAGCCACGAACTCGTCGGCCGTTTGGAGCTCACGGCATGAACGAGTTCGTCGAGACACTGCTTGACCTGCCGTGGCAGATCGGCGATCCGAAGCCGGCATACGACGTCGTCATCATCGGCGGTGGCGGCCACGGTTTGTCCACTGCGTACTACCTCGCCACGCGCCACGGCATCACCAACGTATGTGTGTTGGAAGCCAACTACATCGGTTCGGGCAACAGCGGCCGCAACACGACGATCATCCGCAGCAACTACGGCCTCGCCGAATCTGTGCGCTTCTACCAACGCAGCCTCGAGCTGTACCAAGGGCTGGAAGAGGAAACCGGCTGCTGGATCATGCACAGCACCAAGGGTCAGATTTGGTTGGCGCACTCGGTGATGACGGCGCGCACCGAGCAGACGCGTGCCTTGATGAACGCAGCGTGCGGCGCGCGCACCGACTACATCCTTCCCGATGAGATCAAGGCGCGCTGTCCGCAAATCGATCTCACCGGTGGTGGTCGCTATCCCGTGCACGGTGCGAGCTATCACCACGAGGGTGCGACCGCGCGACACGACCGTGTGGTGTGGGCGTATGCGCAGGGTGCGTTGCGCAAGGGCGTGCACGTCTATCAGCACACGCCGGTCACCGGCCTGCTCACCGAGACGTCGAGTAGTGGTGTCGATCGAGTCACTGGCGTGCAGACACCCAATGGTCCGATCTCGGCTGGCGTCGTGTTGTCGGCTGTTGGTGGCAACGTCAGCGTCGTCGCCGACTGGGCTGGTGTGCGGCTGCCGATCCGCACGCACGCGCTGCAAGCGTTTGTCACCAACGCTTACGCGCAGGAATTCGCACCGATCATTTCCAGCAACGACCTCGTCTTCTACGTCAGTCAGACACCGCGCGGGCAGATGCTGATCGGCGCTGAGTACGACCGGCAGGCGAGCTATCGCACGTCGACGAGTTACGCCTACCTGCAAGCGTGCTCGGCGAAGGCGACCACCATGTTCCCGTTCCTGTCGAAGCTGCGCATCCTGCGCTCGTGGGCAGGTATCTGCGACGTCAGCCCCGACTTCTCACCGATCCTTGGCAACACCGGCGTCGACGGGTTCATGGTGTCGACCGGTTGGGGCACGTGGGGGTTCAAGGCGATTCCGGTCGCGGGCGAGCAACTCGCGCAACTGATCGCAACGGGCGCTCCGTCGCCACTGCTGGCGCCGTTCGGGCTCGATCGCTTCTCGACCGAATCGGTGATGGCCGACCCCAGCTCAGCAGGGACGAGGTAGGCGCGCCATGTTGTGGATCAAGTGCCCCACCTGCGGCGAGCGTCCGTTTGAGGAGTATCGCTACGGCAGCGTGTTTCCGGTGACGCCCGATTCGATCACTGACCCCGCGGCGCGCAACGTCGACTACGGCTGGATGCAGGACAACATCAAAGGCGTCACCCTCGAGCGCTGGTTCCACGAGTCAGGCTGCCGCCGCTGGTTCACCGCCAAACGCGACACCACCACCGACCAGTTCCTCCCCCTAGACGACTAGTAGTCGGGGGTTTGCTGCACGTCGGGGGTTTCATGCCGGAAAACCTGCACGAAACCCCCCGCCGATACCCTCGTGCGGGAAACCCCCCGCAACGCAAGGGTTACTTGGAGCGTTTTTGGACGTTGGCCCATTCGTCCTTGAGGCCGACGGTGCGGTGGAACAGACCAGACTCGACGTCGTCTGCCGCGAAGTAGCCGAGGCGTTCAAACTGCACGACCTGGCCGAAGGCAACCGATGCCAGCGCAGACTCGGCCTTGCCGGTGAGCACTGTCTTGGACTCGCGGTTGAGGTCGTCGAATGGATCACCCGTTCGGTCACCCGGAACCTCGGCGCTGAACAGGCGCTCGTAAAGCGCGACCTGCACATCGACGGCGTGTGCGGTGGAGACCCAGTGGATCGTCGCTTTCACCTTGCGACCTTCGGGTGAGTTACCGCCGCGCGTGTCGGGGTCGTACGTGCAGTGAACCTCGGTGACGTTGCCGAGCATGTCGGTTTCGTATCCGGTGCACTTGACGAAGAACGCACCGCGCAAACGGACTTCGGTGCCCGGCGTGAGGCGGTAGTACTTCGGCGTGGGGTCGGCCATGAAGTCGTCGGCCTCGATCCACAGCTCGCCGGTGAATTGCACATCGCGCGTCCCGTCCGCATCGTTCTCGGGATTGTTCTGCAACTTCATCGTTTCGACGTGACCCGCGGGCCAATTGGTGACAACCAACTTGATCGGTCGCAGCACGGCCATCCGCCGCTGCGCGGTGTGATTGAGCTGGTTGCGGATGAACCACTCGAGCAGTTCGATCTGGTGGCGGCTGTTGGTCTTGGCGACGCCGATGAACTCGCAGAACTCGCGAATCGCGGAGGCGGGGTAACCGCGTCGACGAAGTGCGCGCAGCGTCGGCAAACGCGGGTCGTCCCAACCATCGACTACGCCATCAGCGATCAACTGGCGCAGCTTGCGCTTCGAAGTGATCGTGTGCGTCAGCTCCAAGCGAGCGAACTCGGTCTGTCGCGGTTGGTCGCCAGGCAGCGGGAGGTGTTCGAGGTACCAGTCGTAGAGCGCGCGGTGACTGTCGAACTCCAGCGAACACAGCGAGTGCGTGACGCCCTCAATCGCGTCGCTTTGGCCGTGCGCCCAGTCGTAGGTGGGATACAAGACCCACGCATCGCCAGTTCGGTGGTGATGCTCGTGGCGAATGCGATACATGATCGGATCGCGCAGCTGCATGTTGTCGTGCTGCATGTCGGCTTTCGCGCGCAACACGTAAGCGCCGTCCGGAAACTCGCCAGCGCGCATGCGTCGAAATAGATCGAGGCTTTCTGCCGCGTCACGATCGCGGTGTGGGCTTTCGATGCCGGGTTTGCCGTATCCACCGCGCTGCGCGGAGATCGTGTCGGCATCCTGGTCGTCGACATAGGCGAAGCCAGTGCTGATCAGGTGCTCGGCCCACTGGTAGAGCTGCTCGAAGTAGTCGCTCGCATACACCGGCTCACCAGGCTCGAAGCCGAGCCAGCGAACATCGTCGACAATTGCATCGACGTACTCGGTCTCTTCCGTCTCCGGGTTCGTGTCGTCGAAGCGCAGTTTGCAGATGCCGCCAAACTCCTCGGCGATTCCGAAGTCCACGCAGATCGCCTTCGCATGGCCGATGTGGAGGTAGCCGTTGGGTTCTGGTGGGAACCGGGTTTGCACGCGTCCGCCGAAGGTGCCGGCCTGGATGTCGGCCGCCACAAGGTCGCGTACAAAGTTGGCGGCGGCGGGCGTATCGGGGGCGCGGGAATGGTCGGTCATGGCACGCAGACGGTATCTGAAATGGCGACGCGGTGACCGAGAGGTAAAAGGCCAGCGCTGCGTGAGCATTGATCACTCTCCGTGATGGGAGTCGCCTATGCTGAACGACGTGACCTTCGCCCCAGCTACTGCCGGCCGCTTATTGCTGGCAAATCTGGGCCTCGACGGGTTCGACCGTGGTGTCAAGGCTTTGGCAAGAACGCTCGGCGATGCCGGTTTTGAGTGCATCTCCACGGGCCTGTTCCAGCAGCCCAGCGCCGTGGCGCAGGCGGCAGTCGACGAGCACGCCGATGCGATCGCGGTGTCGATGCCGTCTGGCGGCCACCCGATGCTGGTGCGCATGCTGATCCACGAGCTGTGGTCGCGCGGTGCCGACATTCCCGTGCTGCTCATCGGAGCGCTGTCGGGTGCAGATCAGGCTGCGCTCAAAGCTGCGGGCGCAGCCGGAATCATCGCTCCCGGTTTCAGCGGTCCACAAACAATTGCGCAATTCGTCAGCGCAGTGCGCCACTCCGCCTAACCAGCGGTGCGCAGCGCTTCCGTCAACGACAACTGACATCCATTGAGCGACAGTCGATCTTGATCTTGCTGGATGTGTCGCGCAGTCGGCGCAAGTCGCGCGAATCCAGCCAGCGTGAACGCGGCACCGAGGTAGTACACCCACCACGGCCCCAAGGCGATTCCCATCGCGAAGGCTGCTAACCCGACAACTTCCGACATTGCCAATCGAAGGAAGAATCGCGCTCGATAACTCATCGCAAGCGACTTCAGCGATGCGCAATCCAACGGTCGCGGAATCAAAGCCTGTGCGACAAGGGACATGCATCCGACTGCGACCGTCGCCACAAGCGACAGCCACCTCGGTGCGCTTCCTTCAGACGTATCGCCCAAGAAGACCACAACGACGCCCATGCCCAAGACGGCGAGGCAGAACGAAATGAACAGGTAGCGAAGAACGACGAGCGGATCGGAGTTCTCGCGGCCCCACCCCGGATCTTCGCCGAGACCCTTGTCCTTGAAGATGTCAGTCATGAGGGCACGGTACTGCGCGCCGCATTCCCGAACTAGTTACGCGGGACCTTGCTCCACGCAATGTCTTTGTCGCCCCGGGGCTCGCCGGGCAAGCCGAGCACTTGTTCGCCAAGGATGTTCTTCATGATCTCGGTGGTGCCGCCCTCGATGCTGTTCGCACGCGAACGTAGGAAGCTGTGGCGCGCGCCCGATTCCATGCCGTCGACCGACAGGTTCTCCGGACGACGGAACGTGAAGTCGAAGTCGACCATGCCGTGTGCACCCATCAGGTCGACGCAGAACTCGGTGCACACCTTGTTGAAGTCGCTGAGCGCCAGTTTGGCGATCGACCCTTCCGGCCCGGGGTTGCCTGCCTTCGCCTTCGCGCCAGCCCGCGCCGTCGTCAACCGCATCGCCTCCGACACGCAGTACAACTTCATCAAGTGCTCGCGACGCGAACCGGTTTGCTCATCCTTGGGCAGTGCCTTCCACAAGCGAATCGCCTCGTCGATCGGCCCCTTGCGACGTGCGCCACCACCGGCCGACCCGATCGCGGTGCGCTCGTTCATCAATGTCGTCAGCGCCGCGCGCCAACCCTCGCCGATTGCACCGATGCGGCAATCGTCGGGCACGCGCGCGTCGGTCATGTAGACCTCGTTGAACTCCGCCTCGCCCGTGATCTGGCGCAGCGGTCGCACCTCAACACCAGGCAGGCGCATATTGAGCGCGAAGTAAGTCATGCCCTTGTGCTTGGGCTGCTCAGGGTCGGTGCGGGTGACCAGCATTCCCCAGTCGGCGACGTGGGCCAGCGTGTTCCACACTTTCTGCCCGTTGACGACCCACTCGTCGCCATCGCGCACCGCGCGGGTGGCGAGGCCAGCGAAGTCGCTGCCCGCGCCGGGCTCGCTGAACAGCTGACACCAGCGCTCGGCGCCGGTGAACATCGGTCGCAGAAAGCGGCGCTTCTGTTCGTCGGTTCCGTGGGTGACGATCGTTGGCGCGGCGAGCGCCATGAAGAACGTGCTCGCATCGGTGGCCTTGGCGCCGGCGGTGCGACAGCGCTCTTCGACAATGCGGTTCAGCTCGGGCCGCACGCCGAGACCGCCGAAACCCTCGGCGAAGTGCACCCACGCCAACCCGGCGTCGTAGCGATGGCCGCGGAACTCGCGGTCGTCGGTCGCCTTCGGCGGATGATCGGCGAGCAATGTGTCGATCGCCTTGGTGACGAGTGCGAGCTGAGGATCGTCGGGGGTACTCATGGCGACAGTCTCGCCGTCGCGAACCGTCGAGTGCGAGTCCTGGTGCGGTCGTCGGCGTTCTAGGACAGCGGAGTGGCGTCGGCGATGATCGGCTCGAGCGTCAGCTCTGGCTCGTCGCTCCTCAGCCGCTGCAACCGATAGCGGTTCTCGAACAGGGCGACGAGCTCGCCGTCGCCGCGCGTGAGAATGCGGATGCCGCCGATCTGGCGTAGACGATCGGCCGATGCCTTGTCGGTGAGTCGAATCGCTTGATATGGCGCCGACAGCAACTCGGTGGGCGCGCCGAACTCGCTGCCCAAGCGATGCACGAAGACCTCGAACTGCAGTTGGCCGACGGCGGCCAGCACGTTCTCGATGTCGCCCATGTCGGGGTCGCGCAAGACCTGCACGACGCCCTCCTCGTCGAGTTGTTCCAAGCCCTTTCGGAACTGCTTGGCCTTCGCATTGTCGAGTGGGCGGGCGCGGGCGAAGACCTCTGGTGCGAAGCGAGGAAGCGGGGGATACTCGACCGCCGAGCCGCTACTGCCCGCCTCGAACAACGTGTCGCCGATGTTGACGCCGCTGGCGTTGACCAGCCCGACCACGTCGCCCGGGAACGCATCGTCGACCGTTTCGCGGTCGGGACCAAATGCGGTTGTCGCATACTTGGTCGTCATGTCGCGACCGGTGCGCGAGTTGGTCACTGACATGCCGCGCTCAAAGTGGCCCGAGCAGATGCGAGCGAAGGCAATGCGGTCGCGGTGCGACGGATCCATGTTTGCCTGCACCTTGAACACAAACGCGCTGAACGGCGCGGCAAGCGGGCGCGACTTGCCCTCGTTGTCGACGCGTGGCGATGGCGGCGGTGCTAGCTCGACGACGGCCTCCAGCAGCGTGCGCACGCCGAAGTTGGTGAGTGCCGACCCGATGAACACTGGCGTTGACTCGCCGGCAAGGAACGACGGCAGATCGAGGTCGGCGCCGATCGCTTGCAGCAGACCGATCTCGTCGATCGCTGTCTTCCATGCACGGCGACTCTCCGGCGGCGGATCGGCCGAAGCATCGGCGACATCCGACGATTCCTCCAACGCCACCGACGCGCCGCGTGCGGTGCGCGTGAAACGCGTGTACCGGTTGTCGCGGCGGTCGATTAGCCCGACGAACTCCTCGCCGCTTCCCACCGGCCAGGTCACCGGTGTCGGACGCAGCTGGATCTGCGCCTCGATCTCGTCGAGTAACTCCAGCGGTTCGCGGCCGGGGCGGTCGTACTTGTTGAGGAACGTGATCACCGGCAGGTTGCGCGAACGGCAGACCTGGAACAGCTTGAGCGTCTGGCTCTCGATGCCCTTCGCGGCGTCGAGCACCATCACGACTGCGTCGACCGCCGAAAGAACGCGATAGGTGTCCTCGCTGAAGTCGCGGTGGCCAGGCGTGTCGAGCAAGTTGATCGTGTGCTCGCCGTACGGGAACTGCAGCACGGTGGAACTGATCGAAATGCCGCGCTGCTGTTCGAGTTCCATCCAGTCGCTGCGTGCGCTGCGCCGACCTTCGCGGGCGTGCACCGCACCGGCTTCCTGGACCGCACCGCTGTACAGCAGGAACTTCTCGGTCAGCGTGGTCTTGCCCGCGTCGGGATGGCTGATGATGGCGAACGTGCGTCGCTGGCGGCTCTCGGCGATCACGTCCATGGCTGGACGAGGTTATCGTTTAGGCGTGAACGAAAGTCTGGGGATCGACTATCCGGTGCTCACACTCGATGTCGCCGATCTCGAGCGCCAGACGGCGTTCTGGTGCGCGGCGTTCGGCTACGAACACAAGGGCGGAATCGCGCAGTACCACGTGCTGGAGGACCCAACCGGCACATTGCCGAAGCTGTTGTTGCAGCGCGTGGCCGAGGCGAAGTCCGCCAAGAATCGACTGCACATGGATTTCCACGTTGCCGACGTCGAGGCGCAGGCCGCCCGCATCGAAGGGCTCGGCGCCACCCGCCTTGGTCGCACCGAAGAGTTCGGCATTCACTGGGTGACGTTGCTGGACCCAGAGGGAAACGAGTTCTGCCTCGTCGTTACTTGACGCTTGTCGCGTGATGCCGTCGCCGTTCGATGGCGCCCACCAGCGACACCGCGGCGGGAATGAGCAGCAGCATTGGATTGGCACTCGTCGAAGCAGCGGCGAATGCTCCGCCGACGTAGGCCATCAGCACAACTGAGAGAACCACGATTGATGTGCGGCGGCGATGCTCGTCGGGCCGCGGCGTCTTTCTGAAGGCCAGCGCGGTCTTTTCACTGACGCGCACAACAGCGCCTGTTCCGTACGTCGTTGATACGGCAACCTCACCCACACGTCGCAATGCGATCGCCTGCAATCCCATCGCAGCCGCACCGATCAGGATCACCGGGTAGTCGGCAGCTTTCGTCGTTGGCGAATACGTGATGTTGGCGATCCGCAGAATGAACGCCAGCAAGGTCAGCAGACCGGTCTCGACGAAGAGCAGCGCTGACGAATCAAGCAGCCTCTCGGAGCGAACGTGCGTGTCTAGCCGCGCCGCGCCGGCAATCACTCCCGCGGAGAATCCCACTAGCGCAACCAACGCCGCGGCCGCTTGGCGCCCGTCGCGCACACCCGCCGACATCCCCAGGCGCACCAGGTTTCCGCTCATGTTGGCGACAAACACTGGCGTGACGTTCTGGAAGACAAACGCATCCACAAACCCGGCGGCGGCAGCGAGGGCGGCAACAAGCGACAGCCTGCCTGATGCGTGGTGTTTGAGTTCTGCAGGCATCAGGCGATGCTGCGCCATGCAGCGAGTCGTTCGGCGCTGTCGTCGCCGGGTACGGGTAACTGGCACACGACCTTCAGCCCCGGCCACTCGCTCGGTGTCAGTTGTTGATACTCGAACGCAAGGTCGCCGGCACGCGGGTGGCGGTAGCGCCGTACGCGAGTTTGAAATTGGGCAACGTCGACCTGCGCCCACAGCGCAGCGAATGCGGGACTCGTGGCGTGTAAACGGTCGACAAGCGCGACCACTTTCGGATCAGCCCGCAGCCCGGCCGTGCCGGCGCGAAACTCGGCAAGAATGCGACGCGCTTGCGTGTCCCAATCGGCGACCAGTTCGACAGCGGTGGGCTCGGCGAAGATGACCCACAATAGGTTGCGGTCCTCGGGCTGCAGATGATCGATCATTGGATACAGGTGCGACTGCGCGCGATTCCATGCGAGAAACTCCCAACGCGGCCCCAACACGTACGCCGGCGACGGGTTCATCGATTCAATCAACCGCACCAGCGCATCCGGCGCGTGCTCGACCTCCGGCGCTGGATCGCTGGCCGTTCTGGTCGCTAAGGCGAGGAGGTGCTGACGCTGCGCTTCATCAAGACGTAAGTTGCGCGCCAGCGCTTCGAGCACGTCGACCGACGCGTTGATTGGTCGGCCCTGCTCGAGCCACGTGTACCAAGTCACCGACACGCCGGCAAGGAGTGCGATCTCCTCGCGGCGCAACCCCGGCGTGCGTCGGGCGCGCCCCTGCGGTAGCCCGACGTCGGCCGGCTGCAATGCCTCGCGACGAGCGCGCAAGAACGCAGCCAGCTCGTCTCGTCGATTCATCCGGCTATTCGATCACGCGGACGGCCCATGGAGGTGCCCGCAGCAGTGCGGCGGAGGTGGTGGTAGTGGTACCCCGCAGGCGGTTTAGCGGGCAGACTGGGCAGATGACGGATCTGCAGGCCATGCTCGACGACCTGGAACTCTTGGTCAACACCGAGTCGCCGTCGTTTGACGTGCCGCGGTTGACTGAATCGGCGAAGGCGGTCGCCCGCATGATGGAACATCGGTTGGGTTCGTCACCGCAGATCATTGATGGCCCCGCCGGCCCACACGTGCATTGGATCGCAGGCGGAACTCCGAAGGTCCTCATCGTCGGCCATCACGACACAGTGTTCCCGGTCGGTTCGTGCGCGGCGCGTCCGTTCACCGTCGCGGATGGCAAAGCGACCGGACCTGGAGTGTTCGATATGAAGGGCGGCATCGTGCTGGCCGTGCACGCGGTCGCGGCGCTAGCGGATCGCAGCGGCATCGAGATTTTGATCACCAGCGATGAGGAGGTCGGCAGCGATACGAGTCGCGAACTGATCGAGCGGCGCGCGAAGGCGTGCGGCAACGTGCTGGTATTCGAGCCGAGCGCCGACGGCGGCGCGCTCAAAACCGCGCGCAAGGGCACGGGCACGTTCGAAGTAGTTGTGCACGGCAAAGCTGCCCACGCCGGATTGGAACCCGAGAAGGGCATCAACTCGCTAGTCGCCGCGGCCGAGCTCATCACACACATCGCAACATTCGGCGATCCCGCAACTGCGACGACAGTTACGCCCACCGTTGCTGCGGCTGGCACCGTCGACAACGTCGTGCCCGCCGAGGCGCGCGTGCGCGTTGACGTGCGAGTCGAGCAACCTGGCGAGAAGGAGCGGCTAGAGGCGTTGTTTGCGTCGCTAACCACGACGGTGCCAGGAGCGACGATTGAGGTGCACGGTGGTATCACCCGGCCACCGATGCCCGCGACCGCATCGGCGAAGTTGTTCCCGCTAGCGCAAGCGGCGGCGACCGACATCGGCATCGCGGAAGTGACCGGTGTAGGCGTTGGTGGTGGCAGCGACGGCAACTTCACGGCCGCAATCGGCGTGCCGACTCTCGATGGCATGGGCGCGACCGGTGGCGGCGCACACGCCGATCACGAATACGTGTTGGTCGACACCATGGTTGACCGCGCCCGCCTCGTCACCGCCCTCATTCAACGCCTCTGACGACGGGGGTTTCGTGCCGCCGCGCATGCGACGGGGGTTTCGTACACGTTTGCGAGCATGAAACCCCCCGCCTGCAGCAAACCCCCCGCTAGTCGGACTTGGCTTCCAGGGCGGTGAGACCTCCTGGGCCGAGGGTGCCGGCTTGGCGGTAGATGTCGAGCTTGTTGCGGCTGTCGTCAATGTCGAGATTGCGCATCGTGAGTTGGCCGATGCGATCAAGCGGACCGAACGCTTGGTCGTGCACCTTCTCCATGCTCAACCGATCCGGTGCGTAGGTGAGGTTGGGGCTGGTCGTGTCGAGGATGGTGTAGTCGTCGCCGCGACGCAGCCGCAGCGTGACTTCGCCGGTGACGGCGGCACCGACCCAGCGCAAGAGCGGTTCGCGCAACATCAGGCTTTGCGGATCGAACCAGCGGCCCTCATACAACAGTCGGCCGAGACGGCGACCCATCGTGCGGTAGTTCTCGATTGTGTTCTCGTTGTGAATACCGGTGACCAACCGCTCGTACGCGACGTGCAGCAGTGCGATGCCGGGCCCCTCGTAGATACCGCGGCTCTTGGCCTCGATGATGCGGTTTTCGATCTGATCGCTCATCCCCAACCCATGGCGGCCGCCAATCGCGTTCGCTTCCATCACGAGCGCAACTTGCGAAGGGAACTCCTTGCCGTTGATCGCAACCGGCCAGCCCTCGTGGAATCGGACCGTGATGACCTCTGCCGCAATCGCGACCGAGTCGTTGTAATGCGCGACGCCCATGATGGGTTCAACGATCTCCATCGAAGTGCCCAACTCTTCGAGCGATTTCGCTTCATGCGTCGCGCCCCAGATGTTGGCGTCGGTGCTGTACGCCTTCTCCTTGCTCGCGCGGTACGGCAACTTGCGCGTCGTCAGGAACTCGCTCATCTCGGCGCGCCCGCCCAACTGCGTGACGAACGCATCGTCGAGCCACGGCTTGTAGATACGTAGGTTCGCGTTCACCAACAGGCCGTAGCGATAGAAGCGCTCGATGTCGTTGCCCTTGTAGGTGCTGCCATCGCCCCAGATGTCGACACCGTCGCTCTGCATCGCCTGCACGAGCAACGTGCCCGTCACCGCGCGACCGAGCGGTGTCGTGTTGAAGTACGTCTTGCCGGCGGTCGTGATGTGGAAGGCCCCGCACTGCAGTGCGACCAGACCTTCGTGCACCAACTCGGTTCGGCAATCAACAACGCGCGCGGCTTCGGCTCCGTACTCCTTGGCCCGATGAGGGATGCCTGCGAGGTCGGGCTCGTCGGCTTGCCCGAGATCGGCGGTGTAGCAGTAGGGGATGGCACCGTTCTCGCGCATCCACGCGACAGCGGCTGACGTGTCGAGGCCACCACTAAATGCAATGCCGACGCGCTCGCCGACGGGAAGCGACGTCAGGACCTTCGACATCAGCTCGGCTCGCTGCGTAGAACACCGGCAAAGCTGGCCAACGACGCCAGCAGTGCCCCGGCCGCAACGGTGAACTCGGCGACGGCGTAGCCCGGCACGCGCGAGATATCGCCCACCGCAATCGCCGCGATGGCGAGTGCGGCTGCGATTCCGAACCAGGGAAGCCAGCGGAGTGCGAGTTGACACATCAAGCACATCGCTACCGGCGCCGCAAACGGCAGCAGGTTGATGAGAATGAAACGGGGCTCGGTCTCGGGTCCAAGCCACCATGTCGACAGGCCGGTGTTGCGCGAACTGAACCAGATCGCGATGAACGAGGCGACGACGAACAGCCAAGTCACCAACAAGAACCGACCCCACGATTGTGTGAGTTGCCCAGCGCGGATCGACCGCGGGGGCAACGCAGTGGTGAATGGTGCCGCGAGGGGTGGCGGCGGTGGCGGAATCGTGAACGGTGGTGCCAAGGAAGGTTCGGGTGGGTTCGGTTCCATTTCGCTGTGACGCTACCCGGTGCGTCGGGGGAGACAGCGGCGGCGACGGTGTGGCAAGTAGCGTTGCCGGTCGTGACCATCAAGTCCGCGGCGATCGCGTCTGCGACAACCGAGCCGTTTCGCAAGCTCAGCATCTTCTTTCCCATGTGGAACGAGCAGGCCTACATCGAGCGCGCTATTCGATATAGCAAGGAGGAGTGCGAGCTGCTGCGCGAGCGCGGCGAGATTCTCGACTACGAGCTGATCATTGTCGACGACGCCAGCACCGACAACACGCCGGCGATGGCCGATGCGATGGCCGCTGCCGACCCACACGTCGTGGTCGTCCACCACCCCGTCAATCGCAAGCTTGGGGGTTCGATCAAGACCGGCTTCGCGACCGCGACCGGCGATCTCGTGCTGTACAGCGACGCAGATCTGCCCTTCGACATGACGGAGATTCACCGGGCGATCCGCTTGTTGCGCAACTACGAGGCCCACATCGTCAGCGCCTACCGACTAGATCGCACCCCGGAAGGTCGCAATCGTGCGATCTACACGTTCTTCTACAACATTCTCATTCGCCGCCTCTTTGGTGTCCGCCTGCGCGACATCAACTTTGCGTTCAAGCTGTGCCGTACCAGCATCTTCGATCACATCGAGCTGCAGAGCGAAGGCTCGTTCATCGACGCGGAACTCATCATCAGGGCGAAAAAGCTCGGCTTTGATGTGGTTCAGTTCGGCACCGACTACTTCCCGCGAACGCGCGGCGAGAGCACGCTGGCATCGGCGTCGGTGATCCGCACGATCCTGCGCGAGATGTTCCGACTGCGCAAGCAATTGAGGCGCCTGAAACCGGTCGTCGACCCGCTGCCCTGAAGCCGCGGGCGCGATAGGGCGGGGTAGAATTCGTCGTCCGAATACCCCGGAGCTTGCGTGAATTCTCGTCCCCCCAACTCACGACCGAACCAGCCACGACGCCCGCAGTCTGGCGCGCCCCGGCAGCACGCGCCCCAGCCCGGTCGGCCGGCGGCGCGCCCCGCGGGTGCCCGTCCACCGGCCCGGCGCCCGGCACAGGCCGGCCACTCCTCGATGGGTCGCTGGACGCCCGTCTTCGCGTCGGCCGCTGTACTGGCTGTCGTCATCTTCGTGGGGTTCTCAGGCGGCGACAAGAACGAAGCGAGCAATACAACTTTCGATCAGAACGCCGGCGCGGTCAACGAGTCGCTGACCGTTCCGAGCAGCATCGGCGAGCAGGTCGTGATCCCCACCGACCCGGCGGTCGAAAAGACGCAGTTGACTTCTGAACTCAAGATCAACTCCTCGGGCCTGGCGGTTGCGGCCTTGCAGAACCGGCTGAAGGAATTGGCTTTCGATCCAGGTCCGGCCGACGGTTACTTCGGCAACCAAACTCGCCAGGCGGTTTGGGCATTCGAGAAGCTGGTCCTTGGTACCCCGATGACGGAAGCGACCGGCCACGTCACCAACGAGATGTGGCAGCTCATGCAGGACCCGATTGAGATTGCGCCACGCCGCGTGAAGGCAGTGACCTACAACCAGCGCCCCACGCACGCCGAGATCTATCTCGACAAGCAAGTCATGATCATCTTCACGGACGACAAGCCGGTGCTGATTACGCACATTTCTTCGGGCAGCGGCGAGACGTGGTGCGAGATCGTGACGTACAGCATCGACGCGAAGGGCGAACCCTTGCCCGAGCCGCGCACTGCCGACGAGTGTGGCGAGTCCAAGACACCCGGCGGCGTGTTCTCGTTCTACCTCCGCTACGAGGGCAATCGCCAAGGGCCGTTGGGCGGTATGTGGAACCCCGTGTTCTTCAACTACGGCATCGCGGTGCATGGCGCCGACGAAGTTCCGCTGCACCCTGCCTCGCATGGTTGCATTCGCATCCCAAACAAGATCGCCGACTACTTCCCGAGTCTGGTGCAGAACAAAGACCGGGTGTACGTGTGGGATGGCATCAAGGAGCCCGAGGAATACTCCAAGGAAGAGAAGAAGCCACCGGGCAACTACCCCAACCCGGCCGCAACCACCAGCACGTCGACGACGGTGAAGAAGACCACCTCGACGACTGTTGTGACGGCCACGACCATCGCGCCGACGACCACTCCATCCGCCACGACAACGACCGTCCCCACCACCTCTTGATCCACCGCGAGCAGCCATGACCGTTCGTCGAACGCTGCAAAGTCATCCGGTTGGGCGATGGACGCCGGTTCTCGCGGCGGGCGTGATGTTGACGGCGGTGGTGTTCGCTGGCTCGCGCAATGACGATTCGTCGGCCGCTGCCACAACTACGGTCGGCTTCACGACCACAAGCGTGCTCGACACCACGACCAGCTCGGTGCGCGAGAACCCCGGCGACGTCGACATCGGCACGGTTCCACCGAGCACGCAGCCGCAGGTCGTTATCCCGACGGATCCGGCAATCGTGAAGACGCAATTGGCGGCGTCGATCAAGTACAAGTCCAAGGGCGACGACGTGCTGTTGTTACAACAACGCCTCAAGGATCTCGGCTTCGATCCCGGGCCTATCGACGGCACCTTTGGGCGGGCCACGCAACAGGCGTTGTGGGCGTTTGAGAAGCTGATCTTGGGCACGCCGTCGGATGCGGCAACCGGCGTGCTGACCAACGAAATGTGGCAAACGATGCAAGACCCAATCGCGATTCAGCCACTACGCGAAGTGGGCGAGGGCAAGACCCACATGGAGATCTTCCTCGACAAGCAGGTCGCCATCGTGTTCACCAACGACAAGCCGGTCTTGGTCACGCACATCTCTTCGGGCACCGGCGAGACGTGGTGCGAGATTGCGAAGTACAACACCGACGATTTTGGCCAACCGTTGGAAGTGCCGATCGAGAAGGACATCTGCGGCGTCTCGAAGACTCCGGGGGGCGTGTTCAAGTTCTATCGCCGTGTTGAGGGCGAGCGAATTGGTGCACTCGGCAGCATGTGGAACCCGGTGTACTTCAACTACGGCATCGCCGTGCACGGCTCCAGGAACGTTCCGCTGCACCCGGCGTCCCACGGCTGCATCCGCATCTCAATGGACATCGCCGACTACTTCCCGAGTCTGGTGGCCAACGGCGACAAGGTGTACGTGTGGGATGGCGTCAAGGAACCCGAGGCGCAGACCAAAGCCGACCGCACCCCGCCTTTCAACTATCCCAACCCGGCGGCCACGACATCCACCACCAGCACCTCAACGACGCTGCCACCCAGCACGACCGCTGCACCCACGACCACGGCTGCGCCAACCACCACTACGACGTCAAGCACGACAACCACGTCGACCTCGACAACGGTGCCAACACCGCCGTGACCTAACTGGTTGAGTTACTGGCAGACGTTCAGTCCGCCGAGCACGCCCTTGCGGAATGCGTCGATCTTCTCGAAGGCGCTGCCGACCACGTTGGTGTCGGTGCTCACGTCGCTTCGGCCAACGGCCGTCACGACTGCTTCATCAAGATCGCCTGCCGAAAGTTGCAGCGTGTCCTCGCGAGCATTGAAATCGATGGGCGGCACGATGTACGCAACCCAAGCGCCCGTGAGGCAGTCGTTGAACAGTGCCCGTGTCTCGCCGGTGCGTGTGCTCGCTAGCGCCACCTGCACGGCCTCGCTGTAGGCGTTGGAGAACAGGTAGCCGACTGACATGTCGCCGGTGAGCTGATCAAGCGACAGCTCGAGCATCACGTCCTGGTCCCAATAAATGGTGTTGTCGCCCGGGCAATACAGGACGTTGCCTGAGTAAGCCGTTTCGTCGATGCCAGCGCACGACGGGAATGGACCACCGGTGGGGAATGGCACGAGCGTCGGTGGCGTGAACGCAACGGAGTTCGCCGCCGCCAGCTCAACCCAGAACAGCTGCAGGCTCAACGGAATCAGCGTGACAATGTCGACCGGGCCGTTAGTGGCATCGGGCGCCGGGTCGACCAGCGGCAGGTTGCCCGCGTTCGGGTCGCTTGGGTCGAACGGGATATCGACGAGGGGTGGCGGGTCGGTGAAGAACGGAACGCATCGCGTCGGACCGCCGACGAAGCCGTCTTGGAAGGCGCCGACGCGGTCGAAGCCGGTGCCGTGGGCGTTGGGGTCGTTGAGACCTTCACCCTCGATTGGGTCGCGGACGTAAATCATGGCGATCAGTCCGGCGCGCACATCGGCGTCGTCGAATGTGATCAGGTCGCTGCCACCGCTGGCAACATGTGCGGTCCACGCGCCGGCGAAGCAGTCGGCCTGCTGTTCTTTGTAGACCGTCTGGTTGTTCCACTCGCCCGCACGCGCCTGAATGGCGTGGCCGAACTCGTGGGCCAACACGATGGCGACGGCCTCTTTGCCGAGCAGCTCGACAAGGCCAGGCAACGCGCCGGTGTCGTCGTATGCCATGAAGTCGCCATCGATGCAGTAGAACGCGGCGCCATCGGCAACGTCTTGATACGACGACTCGGGTTTGCCGCAGCCCGGGATTGGTGACTGTCGGTCGGGGTAGGCGGCGTAGATGCCACCGGACAGCGGTTCAAACGCCGCGCCGCCGTAGGCCTCGGGGAATGCTTCCGCCCAGAAGCTCTGGATGTCGCCGAACGCGGCCGTGAGGAAGCCGTCGTATTCGGGGTGTTGCGGACCGGCCTCGCCGAAGTCGACCACGCCGTCGATCACTTCGTAGGTGCGCTCGACAGGCACGGTGTCGCCAGGTTGCGTGGACTCGGTGGGGATCAGGCCACCACCGTCTCTTTGCGAGCCGACGGCGGTGACGCCCGGTTCGGTGGCGCCGCAGGCGGCGGCGACGATGGCCAGTAAACCGGTGAGGAGAATGAAGCGACGTTGCACGATGGCGAGCTTAGGCACACTGCGGCCGCCGATGTACGCCAGAATGACCCGTATGCGCGTCGCCCCCGACTCACGAACCTTTCTCGACCGCGTCCGCCGGGCGCGTGCCGCCATGGAGCGCTCGGATGTCGACCTGCTGCTGGTCTCGGTCGGAAGCGATTTGCCCTACCTCACGGGCTATGAAGCGATGCCCTTGGAGCGGCTGACCATGCTGGTTGTGCCTCGCGATGGTGCGGCAACGCTGGTGATCCCCAGGCTGGAAGCACCCCGAGTGCACGAGCATCCCGACGTGTTCACATTGCTCCCCTGGAACGAAACCGACGACCCGGTTGCCCTTGTTGCCTCGCTGGTCGATCGCCCGCGGGTCGCTGCTGTCGGCGACACGATGTGGGCGCGCTTCCTTGTCGAGTTGCTGGTGCATTGGCCATCCGATACCACGCGTTATGTGCGCGGCACGGTGGTGATGAACGAGCTGCGCATGCGTAAAGACGTGGCCGAGATATCGGCACTGCAGGCGGCCGGTGCCGCAGCCGATCGCGTGGCCACGCAACTGCAGGCAGGCGAGATCAAACTGGTCGGGCGCACGGAAGCTGCGGTCAGTGCCGACATCTCGGCGCGTCTTCTTGCCGAGGGCCACGACGTTGTCAATTTCGCGATCGTCGCTGCTGGCGAGAACGCTGCGTCGCCCCACCATCACGCGGGCGAGCGCGTCATCGTGGAGGGCGACCTTGTGCTGTGCGACTTTGGCGGCACGATGGCTGGCTATTGCAGCGACATCACGCGCTGCGTCTCGCTGGGCGAACCGCAGCCTGAGGTTGCCGAGGCGTATGCGGTGCTGCACGCGGCGCAGGCCGCCGGCGTCGCAGCCGGTGTCGTTGGCGCCAACTGCCAGGACGTCGATCGGGCGGCGCGACGCGTGATCAACGACGGCGGCTTCGGCGACTACTTCATTCACCGCACCGGCCACGGCATTGGCATGGAAGCTCACGAGGACCCATACATGGTGGAAGGCAACTCGTTGCCGATCGCCGCCGGCCACGCTTTCAGCGTCGAGCCCGGAATCTACGTTCCCGGCAAGTGGGGCATGCGACTAGAAGACATCGTGGTCGCGACCGACGATGGTCCGCTCGCCATGAACCGCGTCAACCACGACCTTGTCGTTCTGGGGTGACGGTCGTTGAGGGTGAAGGCTTTAACGGTTGCGAGGGTGTTGTGATGACAGGCGCTCATTCCCTCGGCGGTAGTTGCCGGTAAGGCGTGCCATCAGCGCCTGGTCGTCGGATGCACCGACGTCGTCGAGGAACAGCTTCGCCTTTGAGCCGCGCAACGTCGTCGCCACCTTGCCGTGGTGGAAGATGACAACGTCACCGGTCTTGCGGACCTCGTAGGTAAATCCGTGTGGATCGGGCATCGTTAGGTCGCGTCGTTACGGGTTGGGAGGCTGAAACTTGGCACCGTCGACCGTCGGCACTAGCAGTCCCAGAGTTATTGTCACGTCGCCGTCGTCCAGCTTGGCGATCATTCCGTTCAGCAACACGCAGTACGTCGCGGTGCCGCCAGCCAAGGTCACCGCGACGCAAGTGGCGTCTTGATTGGCGATCACTTCTTGATGGCTAACAGCAGGTGCGAGTTCCGCTTGTGCATCGCGCCGCAAGCGCTTAGCGGCCTCAGCGGCGTAGAAATCGATGGTGATGCCGGTGTCGCTAATGCGCGTCGGGTCGAATCCGACAGTGCAATCGGCAACGGTTTCGGTATCCGTTTGAAGAGTGCACGTGAGTTGCTGTTCGCCGGTATCGAGGTAGCGCACGGAACCGACCTCGACGACGCGGCGATCACGATTCAGCGCAACGGTTGCCGACACGGTGGTCATGCCGAACTTGGTGAGCACGGTGTAAACGCCCGTTGCCGGTCCGTCCGTGACGAGGTCGAGCCTGCTCAGCACGTCGTCGATCGCTCCATCGCCGGTAGGGACTCCTTGCGCGAGGGGGTCGCTGTTGAAACTCGGTCGCTGGCCCGTGAAACAGCCACTGAGCACGAGTGTCGCCGCGAGTGTGCACAGACTGAGAGCGACGCGCCGGTTCATCTGAATGAATCTAGGTCGCGAGCCGTAGTCTCGGCGTCGTGATCCGCCTCGATGCCGCCACCGTGCTCTTGCAATGGGCCGCAGGCGGGTTGCTGTTTCTGTGGGTGACTACCCGGGGCCGCCAAGTTGGTGTTGGCTACGGCTGGCTGCTGCGGTCGGTCTTCGGTGTGATGGCGATCGGCGCAGCCGTGATTGGGTTCCGATCGGGAGCTATTCCGGTTCGGGAAGTCGCGTCGATTCTCACCGCCACGGCCGCTGCGGTGGCGCTGGCGGTATCGATTGTGCGCCGTCGAGATCTCGCAACGATTCCACCTGTGCTCGACCTGATCGCGCCCGTATTCGCGTCGGTGGGTCTGCTCGCGGGTGCGCTCGACGCCGCGGATGGTTCAGCGGCCGCGCTCTCGGTGCTGCGTGTGTTTGTTGGTGCTGCCTTTCTCGGAGTGGTGACCGACGCGATGTTGCTGGGGCATTGGTACTTGGTGCAGCCGGGCCTGCCGCGCAGGCACCTCAACGAGTTGGTTCGCCTGCTCGGGTTCGTGTGGCCGGTGGAAGTGACGGCGATGTTGTTGCCAACCGGCATGGTGTCGGTGTGGACGGGCGCTATCGACGACGGGTGGAAGGGGCAACTGGGGTGGTTCTGGGGTGCCTCAGCTCTCAGCACGATTGTGCTGGTGTTCGTGACGCGGGCGGCGTTGCGTGAGCGCTACTACTCGGCAGTGATGGCGGCCACCGGGTTCTTGTATCTCGCGATTCTCACGGCGTTCGGTACCGATCTGGTGGCGAGGGCAGTGCTGGCGGGCTAGCGCGCTGGTGATTTGGGCGATTCTCGGGCAGACTTTGGGCTATGCCCAGACCTGTGTGGAGCGGAACAATCAGTTTCGGGCTCGTCGCCATCCCCATCAAGCTGTACAACGGCGTGAGCAAGAAGAGCGTGTCGTTCAACCAGCTCGACGACCGCACCATGAGCCGTATCAAGTTACGCAAAGTGTCGGCCGAGAGTGGCGAAGAAGTCCCCGACGAGCACATCGTCAAGGGCTACGAAATCTCCAAGGGTCGCTACGTCGTGGTTGATCCCGACGAGCTCGAGCCCTTCATTCCCAGCGCGACACGCAGTATCGATCTCGAAGAGTTCGTCGACCTGGACCAGATCGATCCGGTGTATTTCGACTCCGCGTACATCGTCGCCCCCGACAAGACCCCTAAGCCATACGCGCTGCTCACACGCGCAATGGAGAAGGCTGGCAAGGTCGCGCTGGGTCGATTCGTAATGCGCAACAAGCAGTACATCGCCGCGCTGCGGCCAGTCGACGGGCATTTGATGATGAGCACGATGGTGTTCGCCGACGAGGTAAATGCACCGTCAGCGATCGACGAGCTGGCCGAGCTCGACGATGTGAAGGTGAGCGACAAGGAAGTGCTGATGGCCGAAGCGCTGGTCGATTCGTTGTCGGCGGCCTTCGAACCGAACAAGTACCGCGACGAATATCGCGAGCAAGTGCTCGATCTGATCGAGCGCAAAGCGGCTGGCGAAGAATTCCAGTTGCCCGCGGCCACCACTTCAGCGCCAGCAGTAGTCGACCTGATGGCGGCGCTCGAGGCCAGCGTCAAAGCCGCGAAGAACGCACGCTCGCGACATCCCGCCGGTGGTCCCGAGGCTGTGGAGGCCGACGCCGCGCCAAAGCGTGTGCGAAAGTCGGCGTAGCCCGCGGTGGCGACTAGCACGCGAACGACCGTCAAGGTCGGCGAACGCGAACTGAGTGTCAGCAACCTCGACAAGGTTCTGTATCCCGAAGCTGGCACGACTAAGTCGCAGATCATTGAGTACTACGCGCGCATCGCGCCGGTGATGATCCCGCACCTCACCGATCGTTGCATCACCTTGAAGCGCTTCCCCGATGGCGTTGAGAAGGATGGCTTCTTCGAGAAGCGTTGCCCGAAGCATCGCCCCGAGTGGGTTGGCACGGCAGTTGGTCCCGGTGATCGGGGTGGCGACATTGGTTACTGCCTAATGGACGAGCCGGCGTCGTTGGTGTGGGCTGCCAACATGGCCGCGCTAGAACTGCATGTGCCGATGGCGTTGGCTGAGGATCTCGAAACACCGCGTGCGGTTGTCTTCGACTTCGACCCAGGCGCACCGGCCGCCATGAAAGAGTGTTGCGAGATCGCGGTGTTGGTGCGCGACGTGCTTGCCTCGGTGAACTTGCAAGGTTTCGCGAAGACGTCGGGTTCGAAGGGGTTGCAGCTGTACGTGCCGCTGAACACGCCCTGCACGCACCAGCATGCAGCCGACTTCGCGCTAGCCGTCGGTCAGTTGCTGGAGCACCAACACCGTGACCGAGTCACGACGACGATGGCGAAGGCGGTGCGCCCGGCGAAGATCTTCGTCGATTGGAGCCAGAACGCACGCTTCAAGACGACGATCGGTGTGTACTCGATGCGCGCCCGGCCAGAACCAACTTGCAGCACGCCGGTGACATGGGACGAGGTTGCGGCCTGTGCTGCGGGTGGCCCCGAATTGCGTTTCCTGTGGCACGAAGTGTTGGCACGTGTGGAGGAACACGGCGACTTGTTCGCACCGGTGCTGACGCTGCAACAGACGCTTCCAGGTGGTGGGTGAATGAGCAATCCGACCGGTGACCTCGACTCGGTGACTCCACGTCTGACCACGTTGTTGCTCAGCGACTTTGCGCAGGTGCGCGATCGGCTGTTGTTTGTGAGTTCAGGCGGGATTAGTCGCGTAGTGCAAGGTACGTTTCCGGCTCACCCGCGGATTCACCTCGCGATGGTGGTGCACTTGCCGGTGAACACCCTTGGTCAGTCCCATCGAACTTTGATCAAACTGAAGTACCCAGACCACGCAGCGGTGATCGCGCAGATTGAGATCAAGATCAACCTCGACCAAGTTGCAGGAGCGAATCCGGGGGAGGGCATCAACGTGCCGCAAGCGATCGATCTCGCCCCGATTGCATTTGCGCACCCCGGCCAGGTCGATGTGCAGGTCTCGATCGACGATCAACCCGCGGGCGACCTGACGTTCTGGATGCTGCAAAAGCCAGCGAGCTGACTAGCTGTTACTCGCGGCCGGTTGCACCGCTGGGTAGCGTCGTTGACATGCCCGCGATCTCCGCTATCACCCTCTTCGTCGATGATCTCGCCCTCGCCCGCGACTGGTATTCCCGCGCGTTTGGACTGGCTGAGCACTTCTCCGACGACGTGTCGCTCGTGTTCCTGTTCGAGACGGTGATGGTGAATCTGCTGCAGATCTCGGAGGCTCCAGAGCTCATCGCTCCCGCCTCGGTGGGGAGTCACGGTGCTGGCGCCCGCGCGGTCTACACGTTGACGGTGCCAGATGTCGATGCCAGCGTCGAGCGACTCGTTGCGGCGGGCATCGGGGTGCTCAACGGTCCCGTCGATCGTCCGTGGGGTGTGCGCACGGCGGCGTTCGCTGACCCCTTCGGCCACGTGTGGGAATTCGCCGCCCCGATCGTGTGAGCTCGCCGCGTTGGGGGTTCGTGGCGGTCGCTCAGTTACCAGCAGTCGCCAGCGCGATCCTCGCAGGTGATCGGCAACGTCGGGTCGAGGTCGCTGAGGTGACCGGTCCGAAACACCATTATCAAGCCGTCGTCGTCGGGAGTTGGTTCGCGTCGGCCATCGTCGCGCACGGTCCACGTGGAGCCGTGCCATCGTTCCCAGCCGAGTCGTTCGTAAAAGTCGAACTCGCCGGTGCCCAGCATGCCGAGTTCGAATTGCTCAGTGATGACCTCGTCGATTGCTCGCATCACCGCTGATCCGAGGCCCAGTCGTTGTCGCGTGGGGGCTACGCCGACACTCTCGACGTAGCCCACACGGACAGAGCGCGTGCCGACAATGATCGTGCGTGCGACGACCGAAGCGTGTGCGAGTACCTGTTCGCCCTCAACGATCATGGCGTGCGTGCCGCCCAAGCCGTGTTCCCAATCGGTGTCGGCAAAGTCGCCGTCGAACGCCTGGTCAAGCATCTGTCGTGTAGCGGCCAGATGAGATGGCGAAACCTCAGCGGTCTTGCACAGCACTACGTCGGTCATGACAGCGATCGAATTCGTCTCGCGGCAAACGCGCCAAGCAGTGCCAGCATTGCGGCGAGCGCGAAGTTCGTGCCCAGCGCACCAGCGAGTGACCACGACGTGCGATCTGCAAACGCGACTGTTGCGCCGCCGATGCCACCCATCAACGAGAAACCAACAGAGTCGGCGAGAGCTATCTGACCGCTGACCTCACCCTCATGCCCGTCCACGGCGTACGACATCGCCGCGACCGTTGCGGGGTTGAACAGCAGACCCATGCCGAGGCCGCCGACCGCCCATGCAAAGAAGGTCGCGATCATCGGCCACGCCGACCACAACACCGGCGCCACCAGAACGAGCCCGAGCAACATCACCAAGAAGCCGTTGCGTATCGCCGTTGCGGGGTCGCCGAGCGGGCGGTGCGCGCTGATCCACGAGCCGGTCGTCCAACTCAGCGCGGCGCCGATGATGACGAACCCCTGTACAAGCGGCGGTTGGCCGTGAATGCGATCGGCAGCCAACGGGATGAAACTGTCGGCGCCAAGGAACGTCGCGGTGGCAAGAATGCGACACGCAACCACTGCAGCGAATCCGTGCCGCGCAGTCAGGTATCCCGCGGGGAACAGCCGACGCAGCGCTGGCAGTGCCAGCGCAATGCCCACCGCGGAGGCGGCGAGCAACACCAGCACGTTCGCCGATCGCAGACCGGTGACTAATAGCCCGATTCCCGCAGCGGCCGCGATCGCCGTGGGTATGCGGCTGACCGTGCGCTCAATCTGTTGCGGCTGGAAGTGCGTCATCGGCCCGACTGCTAGTGCTCCGACAGCCACAGCGAATGGGATGAGACCGAGAAACACCCACTCCCAACCGAACGTGTCGGTGACCCAGCCCGACAGTGCAGGCGCAAACAGGCTGGGCAACACCCACCCCGCCGACAGATAGGCGTACACAATCGGTTGGCGATCGGCAGGGAAGGCTCGCTTGACCAACGAATAGGCGATCGGCGTGAAGCCACCCGTACCCGCGCCCTGCAGTGCCCGCCCGACGACGATCCACGTCATCGACGGTGCGGTGGCCGCGACGACCAGACCGATGATCAGGGTGGTGATGCACAACACGAACGGCAGTGCTGGCCCACGACGGTCGGAGAACTCGCCAGTCGCGACCAGTGCTACCAAGTTCGCAAGCGTGTAGATGGACAACGTCACGCCGTACAACGAGTCGCCACCAAGTTCGTCGGTGATCGTTGGCAGTGCAGTGATCACGGAGGTGACCTCGAACGCGACCAGCATCACCGCCAAAACCAATCCGGCCGCCAGGCGGCGCTGCTGTGCGGTGAGCGGTGTTCGGATGACTGGCGCGGTCACACAGGCGCGCTTGGGGCGACGAGCGGCCACGGCCGGTTGCGTTCGACGGTCAGCGCAATGTCGAGTAACAACTGCTCGGTGAAGTGGCGGCCGACCACTTGCAGGCTGATCGGCAGCCCGTCGAGTGTGCCCGCCGGAATAGAGATTGCCGGATTGCCGTGCAGGTTCGCGGGGAAAGTCAGCCGACCGTTGTTGCCGGCGCCCGCGTCGACACCACCGAACACGCCCGGCAACGGCCCCTCGGCGGCAAACGCAACATCGGGATTGGTGGCGGTGATCACGAAGTCGACGCCGTCGGTCGGATCGAACACCCGCGCCATTGCCTCGTTGAGCTCTGTGCGTCGCCGTTCGATCTTGGCGCGCGCCGCCGAGTTGTACTTGCCGACGGCCATCTCCATTCCGTACCGAATCTCCGGCGTCAGGTCGTCGGCGCACGCGGGCCACACGTCCACGAGCTGCGCCTCGATGCCAAGGTTGCCGCTCAGGGCCCATGCCGCACCCATGCGCGGCAGCGTTGTATCGAACTGCTCAACGCGACGCATGCCAAGGTCGTCCCCGAGTTGCGCTCCAGCCGCTTCCAGCATCTCCCACATCACCGGCGCCACGACGGCGTTGCCCCAGGTTGGATCGATGGCTACGCGCGCTCCGCGCAGCGCGGCGAAGTGGTTGCCGAGCCCAGCTTCCCAGCCGCTCTCGTGCGGAAGGCTCAGGGGGTCGCGCGCATCGAAACCGTTGCACACGTCGAACCAGCGCGCGGTATCGCGCACCGAACGCGACAGGCAACCGACGGTGACGGTGAGGTTGCCGTACTGCGCCCACGGACCACGCGGAATGCGGCCGATCGTCGCCTTCAAGCCGACCAGTCCGGTGAAGCCTGCTGGTATGCGAATGCTGCCGCCACCGTCGCCACCGGTCGCAAGTGTGACTAGTCCGCCGGCAACCGCCGCTGCGGTGCCGCCGCTACTGCCGCCGGGTGTGCGACCGAGCTGCCACGGGTTGTGCGTGGCGCCGTGCAACTTCGTGCGTGTGACGTTCACACCACCGAATTCGCTCGCCGTCGTTTGACCAACCAGCACGGCACCGCCGATGTCGCGTGCTCGCGCCACATTGGTGCTGGTGTACGTCGCGATCTGATCCTTCAACGGCACCGACGCGTGTGTGTCGGGCCAACCATCCACTTGGTCAAGTTCCTTCACACCGATCGGCACGCCACCAAACGGCTTGGAGACATCGGCTGCGACTGCGGCCGCTTGTGCTTGCTCGCGGGCGAGATAGCAAAACGCGTTCAGCTCGCTGGCATCGATTGCTGCGAATGTTGCTTGTAGCTCCTCGGCAGGCGATCGGCGACCGGCACGAAATTCTTCGACGAGCGAGCAGGCATCACCCTGCCACGGATTGTCAGCCATGCGGTCACAGTACCGCGCAAGCCGCCGGGAACTTCTACGCTCGACCACCATGTCAACTCAACCAATTCGACCGGGAATGACGGTGCCGTTGCCCGGCCCGTTGCACAGTCATCGCGAGAAACTCGCTGAGCTCGCCGACCTGGGCTACACCGACATCTGGTCGGCGGAGAGCGACGGCGGCGATGGGTTCACGCCGCTCGCGCTCGCCGCCGCGTGGGAGCCGCGGCTGCGACTCGGCACTGCAATCATTCCCGCGTTCACGCGCTCGCCAGCATGTTTCGCACAATGCGTCGCCTCGCTTGCCGATGCCGCGCCCGGCCGCTTCGCGATCGGCATTGGCACGAGCAGCGACGTGATTGTGCAACGGTGGAACGGCGTTCCGTTTGTCGAGCCGTACAAGAAGGTGCGCGATGTCGTGCGCTTCCTGCGCGACGCCTTCACGGGCGAGAAGATCTCCAAGAGCTACGACACGTTTACTGTCGACGGCTACCGCTTAGGCATACGGCCGGAACAACAACCGCCAATCTTGGTGGCCGCGCTACGAGAAGGAATGCTGCGACTCGCCGGCAGCGAAGGCGATGGCGCCATTCTCAACTGGCTCAGCCCGGAAGACGTGCCGCAAGCGACGGCTGTCGTGCGCGACGCAGCTGGGGGAGTGGACAAGGAAATCGTGGCTCGCATCTTCTGCTGCCCGAGCGAGAACGCCGACGTCGTGCGCGCCGGTGCGCGCTACGCAATCGCGGCGTACATGAACGTGCCGGTGTATGCCGCGTTTCAGAAGTGGGTCGGTCGCGGGCCATTGCTGCAACCGATGTGGGATGCGTGGCAGGCCGGCGATCGCAAGGCCGCTCTCGCCGCGATTCCGGATGAGGCAGTGGATCAGCTGGTCGTGCACGGCTCGCCCGCGCAATGCCGGGCGACGATTGCCCGCTACTTCGCGAACGGCGTGACGACGAGCTCGCTTGCGATTCTGCCGCTGGACCCCGACCTGAAGCACGCCGATGCTGTGCGTGCGCTCGCGCCAAGCGCCGGCTAGTTACGCGGCGACCCGCTCGGCGGCGAGCGCCGACAGCTGTGCCCGAATAGCGGCGATGTGGGCCAGCCCACGCTCGCGGGTGCGCTGATCGAGCCGGAACTGCAGCGGCGGATCGCTGACCGTGAGCAGGGCCAACTGCTCGGGCGTCGTGCTGACTTCGGGGAGTGCTTCTGTGCTGGTAACCATGCGATCAGTGTCGCAAAGGGGTGTTACAGGGTTAAGCGGAGGACGACTGCGAGTGGCTCATCCCCGTCCTCATCCTCGTCATCGAACGGATCCTCGCAACCGCAGCTGAATCGTTGACCGCCGCAGTTCCCACATGTCTCCATGTCGCACCCAGGGTGATGGAAGCCCCCGGGTTGCACACCGCAATCGCCGCAGGGAACGGGAGGCTGCCCGGGCCTCGGCTTGCGGTACGGCCTATACGTGACGCGATCTACGGTGCGCTCGCCGATCGTGACGCGGTCGGGAAGACAGGTCACTGCGTCGTTCATCTCTTGGCCACACACATCGCAAATGCACATCGCAACCTCCAGGTAGTCGTCGGTGCCGATGGTCTACAGACTGGGTGTCACGCAATTCACAGACGCACACTCACCCGGGAGGGCATCAACGCAGACCGGCTGAGGTTGACGAAGTAGGGCACACCTCAAGCGCCGGAACGCGACCCGATGGAACCGCCGAGCTTCTCAACCGGACTGCGAACTTGCACTGTCGCGCCATCGTGCCGCTTGAGGTTCGCCTAACTATCTGGTGATGCGTGCGTTCGCAGCTCGAACCCGTCTGGCGGCAGGTTGATCACGAAGTGATCGTCGTAGTTCGCCGGGTCGAACTCGGCTACCAGGGGAGCATCGGGCCACAGGAAGCGAAGACGCCCCTCGTCCTGAGTGATTCGCTGAAGGAACATCACGGCATCGAAGACGTGTTCGGTGACATTCAACTTGTGCGACAGCAATGCTAGAACGACATCACTTGGCGTGTACCGCCAATGCGTCGTGTAAAGGAGAAGGTGCTTCTCCCCGGTGGGTCGATTCGAGTATGAGCGTGACTTCGAGATGATCTTGTCGAACACTTGGTCGGCGAACGGTCTTGAGTACACAATCTTCTCCTGGCTCAAGTACGGAGACCCGGTCCCCTCCTTGAAGACCATCTCCATCAAATCCAGCTTCGCCTCCCGGCCAGGAAAGTGAAGCGTGAAGTCCAAGTCGTCTTCGGCATTCTGCGTGAAGGGGAGAATCGGCAGTTGTCCTTCCATGGACAGGGCCTGGGCAAACACCGCCATCACTTCCGCCTCGATCGTCGCCTTGTCAACCGAATAGGCGACAGGCACCACGTCCATCTTTGGCCCGTCATCACCAACCGTCAGGCGAACCGTTCCGTTCCGTCCGATTGGCTTGGCGTGGGTCTTTATCTTCCCGGATGCTTTCGTCACAGCAGATATTCAACCGACGAAACACCGCAAGCTGCGCACCACCCGCCGCAGAGCACTCTTGGGCGTAAGGGTCGTACTAAGAGGGGACGAGGTTTGCTGATGCGAAGCCAAGTCGCGTGGTGTGAGTGAACACCCCCGGTCACGCAAGCTAGAGGAAGCTCGTTGCGCCTGTTTATCGACGAATACTCCTCGTGGGTCTACTGTCGTCAGGTGACTGACGATGCCTCTACGGACCTGCTGAGTCGATCGCTTGATCGTTGGGAACAAGATCTGCGAAAAGCTCACACTCAGAATGTCGCCACGGCCCGCACCGACTCGCAGAAGGCTGGACACGCCGCGGAGGGCATTTGGGTAAAGGTGATTGAGCGAATCCTGCCGCCCGGTTATCGAGTGTTGACCAGAAAGTACATGGGCACCGAGGTCGACATAGTGATCCTGCCTCCGTCGGCGCCCCGGTTTTATGACGACGCCGAAGTGACTGACATCCCTCCTGCCATTGCCAGCGCTGTCATCCATGTGAAGAACACCCTCAACAAGAAGGAGCTACGCGATGCGATGGAACGAGTACACGTGGCCAACAAGGACCAACGTCACTATCGTGCAACAGAGGCGCGCGAGCGTGAAGGTCTTCCGAGCGCCATCGTCGCGCTGGGCAGCGAATGGGCGGGCGAATTCAACTCAGCAGTCACTGCCTTCTTGAACATCCTTCAAACAGAACTCCCGCCCTCGCATCCCAGTCAGATTCCCAGCTTCGTCGGAACGCCGGACTGGGACATGCACAACCTAACTATTGATATGTGGCCGGTGCCCGGACATCTGCGCGCGCCGCACGAGGTGTACGACGAGCGTTGGGAGGTCGCCCACATCGTGAAGCTGATTGATGTGAAGCCGAGCGGCAAGCCCATCCACTCCTTCGCGCAGTGGCTGTACACGTCGTGTGTCGCCTCGGATTTGACGCTGGAACCGATGCGCGTTGCTCTCGTACAACAGTTCAACTTGGCAGGCGAAGGACTTCCATGGCGATTTGATCGATCAGCGGTCTACTCGGACGCGACTCTTCAGGGTGGCCTCCTGCGGCAACGGTGACGATCAACGAGGTGTTCCCTGTGGGGCGCGATTGGGAGTCTCACGGGTTCGCCACGACCCATAGCTGAGGGCTAACGGTGGTGGGTGAGTTTCAAACGGCGCCATCACCAACCATTCGGCATCTGGAGCGTTGGCGCTAGCCTTCGATTCTTATGCCAACTGGCTTTGCGCATTTGGGCGTCTCGTACTCAGACGCAAGTTCGAACCTACGGACTTCCACGGGAGACAGTCGCGCCTGGTTCAGTTATAGATGCCCCTGGTGTCTTGACTCCGTTTCTGGAGCCACGCTGGCCTTCATACCCGGGGAGAACAAAGTATTGACTCAGCGCTGGCTCCGATGCACCAGCTGCGGAAGGGGTGCCGTTGAGTTCGGTGGAGTTGTCTCACCACCTGCGTTGGAAGGCAAGTCGATTGGCCATCTTCCGGAGGCAATTGGTCTGTTGTATCTCGAAGCTCGAAAGGCGCTCGGAGCAGGAGCCCCGACCGGTTGTGAGTTGGTTTGTCGAACGTTGCTGGGCCACATCGCGGGACACCTTGGTTGGGACGGAACCGGGCAGTTCGCCGGAGCAGTGCAACACATTGATTCAAGTGGATTCATCACCCCACCAATGCGAGTGTGGGTTGACCGCATTCGCCAACATGGCAACGAGGCTGCCCACGAAGTTGCCGCCGTCAACCCGCAGCGCGCCACTGATACCCTCAGGTTTACCGCTGCGCTACTCGAGCTTGTATTTGAGTTGCCCGGCATCGAAGCGTCGCAGGGCGGTTAGTTTCACGTGCCCAAACAATCCACGCACAGTCTCCAAGCGCTGTTCCGGCGAACGGATGCGATTGGGCGTTGATCACGTTGCTGATGTCGGTGAGACTCGAGAGCACGATCATCTAGGCACTGGGACGTGTGCAGGACCGAGGACGTCTCGCTGCGACTCGATGCTCTAGAGCGGGGGAACGCCGAAATCCAGCGTGTTCACGTAGAGAATGCTGGCGACCACGCACACCACGCCGACGGCGATGGGCACGACGTACGGGACCCACTTGGGGATGGCGTGCCAGCGTGGCGCGAGCATCACGAACCCACAGATTCCGCCTGCGACGAGACCGCCGAGATGCCCACCGATTGAGATGCCGCTGATGCTGAACGTGATCACCAGGTTCAGCATCAGTGCAGTACCGATGCCGGTGCTGAAGATGTTGATGCCGCGGCGATGCAATCCGACGGCGGCCGCGCCGAGGAGGCCGAAGACGGCCCCGCTCGCACCTGCCGTCAGGCTCGGGGTCGTTCCCTCAACCAACAAGGCGCCCAGCGATCCGCCGAGCAGCGCAGCGAAGTACAGCAGTGCGAACTGCACGTGCGGAACGGCCCGCTCGACGATTTGGCCCAACTGATACAGCGCAAACATGTTGAACGCGAGGTGGATGAAACCGAAGTGCACGAAACCAGAAGTAACCAGGCGGTACCACTCGTGATCGAACCTGAGAAACGGGGCGTAGAGCCCGAGGTCGACCTGCGACCGCGTGACGTCGCCGCTTCCGGCGCTGCTGTCCTGGATCATCATCCAGACGAACACTGCGATGTTGATCGCCATGAACGCCATCGTCACCGGCGTCAGTTGCCGCGCATTCCAGATCTGCGCGCGTGACTTGATGTCGGGGCGCGCCGCCTTTGCGCAGTCAAGGCAATGCGAACCGACAGTCGCCTGCACGAGGCAGTCGCTGCATGCCGGCTTGCCACAGCGGGTGCAGCTGCGTCCGGCCTCGCGATCAGGGTGGCGGTAACAACGAGGCAGCGTGGGCGGTGTGGGCAGCGACACGGGCGTCAGGCTAGCGAACGGTTCTCAGAGGATGGCGTCGAGCGCGAATGTGATGATGAGCATGGTCACGATCAGCCCGTTGTAAGCAGCGTGTGCGGTGGCCGATTCAATCAATGACTCGTCGCGTGACGCCGTTACTGCGAATCGGCGCAAGTACACCCTCATGAAGTAGGCGCCGCCGATCGAGAGAGCGAGCGCGGCGCCGATCGGAATTCCGATGAGGGCGTGAATCAATCCGAACTGAATGGTCTTGGCGGCGCGTCGGCCGAGTGACCAGTGCTCGGCGCCACCACGAAACATTCGTTCCTCCGCGTAGGCGAACAACGGCAGCGCGGGAACCAGAAGTGCCATGAACACGAGCGGGATCAGCCACTCCCACACGGTCCCGATCGTCGACTCTGACGACGCGAAGACGGGGTTGCCTTCGCCTCCCAGCGCTGACCACCAACCCCACGAGAGCCCAGGGATCGCGATCAATCCCGTGGCGACCGCGATAACCGTCGTCAAAAGCAGCGGCACGGGCCAGATGTGCCGCCAGCCGATGTTGCGCCAGATGCGCGTGGCGAGCGTGCGACCCGGTCCGGTGCGCGCTGTGCGGAGACCGCCGATGAGTCGAAATCCAACAAACCCGAGCACCAGGAATGTGACGGCGTTCGTGAGTTGGTCGTTCACCAGTTAGTCGTTCGTTGCTACCGCTGGTTGCCGAACATCTCGGCGGCAGTCGGCTCGCCGAGCAGCTTGCCCTGCACCAAGTCGCAGCCGAGAACTCGTAACCGCCGTAGTTGATCCTCGGAGGTCACCCATTCGGCGAGCACCTGCATGTCGAGTGCATGCGCCAGTTGCACGATCGCTCGCACGATCGGATCGTCGTCGCCGTTGCTGCCCAGCGTGCGCGCGACTGCGCCGTCCAGCTTCAGCACGTCGGCCTCGCACGTACGCAACGCGGTCAGCGATGAAATACCAGTTCCGAATCCGTCGAGCGCCAATTGCACGCCAACCCGGCGAAGCGCTTGCAACGACCGAATCGTTCCAGGCTGACCGTCGTTGAGAGTCTGCTCGTCGAAGTCGAGCGTCAGCTGATGCGGGTTCATCTCGAGCAGTCGCACGGTGGCGAGCACGCGCTCGACGAATGAGCCCTCCGCCAACTGGCGGCCGGCGACATGGATGTGCATGCTGAAGCCACGGTCGACCAAACCCGAGTCGAGCCACGAACGTGTGTCGTTGCAGGCCTGGGTGATCATCCACTCGCCGATCGGCACGATGATGCCCGACTCCTCGGCCACGTGCATGAACTGCGCAGGCAGCATGACGCCGCGTTCGGGGTGATCCCAGCGCAGCAAGGCTTCGGCGCCAGCAGCGCGGCCGCTGTGCGTGGAGATGATCGGCTGGTACACAAGGCGCAGTTGCCCGGCCGCCATTGCTCGTTCCAGGTCGCTCGCCAATTCTTTCTGATGGCGCGACTCGGCGCGCATCGCGTCGGTGTACAGCTCGCTGCGTGATCGCCCGCGTCGCTTGGCCTGGTACATCGCAATGTCGGCGTTACGCAGCAACTCGTTGGCCGCGTCGTGGCTGCTGACGCCCTGCATGTGTTGTGGCGTGGCGACGGCGACACCGGTGCTGACCGAAAGTTCGACTTCTACGCCGTGCACCATGATGCGACCGCTGAGGCCGAAGCGGATGCGCTCGGCGAGATCGACGGCTGTGTGCTCGTCGATGTTGCCATCGCAGAGAACCACAAACTCGTCGCCGCCAATGCGAGCAACAACATCCGAGGGGCGAGTGGCTTGCGCGATGCGATGTGCAACCTGTGCGAGCAACGCGTCGCCGATTTCGTGACCGACCGTGTCGTTGACATCCTTCAGGCGATCAACGTCCATGAACAGGATCGCGACGTTGTCTCGCGCGCCACGAATGCGATCAAGTGCCTCGGCAGCCGTGCGCAAGAGCAGCAGTCGATTGGGTAATCCGGTGAGCGGATCGTGGTTTGCCTGGCGGATCAACTCGCTCTGCAGGTGTTTCGTGGAGGTCACATCGCGCGCGACGCCACCCCAATACTCCACTGTGCCGTCGGCCGCCCGCTGCAACAGCACTTCGATGTCGAGCGTGCGTTCCATTCCGTCGCTGCCGCGGAAACCAACCTCGCCCGTCCACGACGACGACGTCGTGCCAGCCATAACTTCCCGGGGCACTTGGTCGCGAATTGCCTGCAACAGCCCACGGGCCGTCGGATCGCGTACAAGGTCGATCTCTTCAACGACGCCGAACAGGTTGCGCGCCGCTTGGTTGGTGTAGACCGGCGCACCGTTGCGGTCGACCACCAGCACGGCCTCGTCGGAGGCGCCGACGACAGTGACCATGCGGTCGAGTAGCTGGCGACGGATGATGATGTCGGTGTGGTCGAGAGCTGTGCCTGCGTAACTGGTGGCCCGGCCGAACGAATCGAGCTCGGGATACGCGTCCATCCGCACCCAGGTCATGCGGCCTTCGCCCTGCCAGACACGAAACTCCAGGGTTACGGTGGCGTCGCCCGCCTCGACACCGCGCCGCCAAGCCAACTCTGCGCTCGCCCGGTCGCCAGGATGGGCGCTGGCCCATGGGGGCAGGCCGACGCCATTGGCTCCTGTGCCCTGCACGAGCGCGCTGAATGCAGCATTGGCCGCGGTAACGCGACCGTCACGGTCAGCCTGAAAAAGGCCAACCGGCAGCTGGGGGAGCGCCTCGTTGATGTCCGCCATCCTTACGGGGGGTTTATCTTTCAACAGCATTTATCGGTCATCCTCCGGCGCGACTGAAGGTACCTGTGACCTCGGCTGTAGCGACCTCAGCCGTGGCAATGCTGGCAAACAATTCGTCCCCCGGAACCCCGTCGAGCAGCCCGGTGGGCACCCCCAGGTAGTGGACAGTGATCAGGTAGAGATGTTCGGCGCCGGCGGGCGGACACGGGCCGGTGTAGCCCAGGTCGCCGAGCCCATTGGTGGCCTCGTACGCCCCAATCGGGACACTTCCTTCGTCGATCGAGACGGCGTCGGGTGAGATGCCGGCGATGATCCAGTGCACAAAAGTCGGCGCGTCGAGATCCTCGAACGTGATGGCGATTTCGGCGGTGCCCAACGGCGCGGCGGTCCACGACAACGCCGGCGCTACGTTCAGCCCCTCGCAGGTGTAGCGAGAGTCGATTGCGTCGCCCTCGGCCCACGGGGCCGAAACGAAGTCGGTCGCCTCGACCGGGGGGAACGTTTCCTCGGGCGGGACCGTCTCGTCGGGCGCCAGCGTGTCGAACCCCGCGTCGTCGGTGCCGTCGGGTGCTGATGTGGTTGAGATCGACACGTTCTCAAAACCTGGGGTCGGCTCACGCATTGTGCGGCCATCGTGACGGCAGCTCGACGCCACAACGAGCATTGCAACTGCGGAAGTTAGAAGCACTAGGCGGCGCACAGGCCCAGCCTACGTGGCGAGGCGTCGATCGGGTGGCGCGGGTATCGTGCCCGTCGTGGATGCCGAACCAACCGAAGCGCTGTGCGTTCTTACCGTGCACGCCCACCCCGACGATGAAGCCTCGAAGGGCGCGCCGACGATTGCCAAGTACCACGCCGCGGGCGTCCACACCGTGCTCGTGTGCTGCACCGGTGGCGAAGAAGGCGACTTGCAGAACCCGCGTCTGCGCGAGCCGGGGCAGCCGTTCCACGATGTAACGCCCGAGCGGGAGAAGCAGCTGATGGCCGAACTCCGGCCGCACGAGCTGGCGCGCTCGGCTGAGATCATCGGTTACGACGAAGTCGTCATGCTCGGCTACCGCGATTCGGGCATGCTCGACAGCGAACCGAACAACAACCCCGACTGCTTCCATATGGCGCCGCTCGATGAGGCCGTTGGTCGCTTGGTGGCAGTGATTCGGCGCACTCGCCCGCAAGTCATCATCACCTATGGCGACGACCAAAGCGGCTACCCGCACCCAGATCACGTGAAAGTGCACGACATTTCCGGCCCGGCGTTCGAGCGTGCTGGCGACCCCGCGTGGTACCCGGAACTCGGTGCGCCGTGGCAGGTGCAGAAGATGTACTACACGATCTGGTCGAAAGCGCGACTGATCGCTGTCCACGAGGGCCTGCTGCACCATCGTGGCGAATCGCCGTTCGACGATGGCTGGTTCGATCGTCCGGACAATGATCACCGCATCACGACTCGCATCGACGTCGCCGACTTCTTGTGGGCGCGCAGCGGAGCGTTACGAGCGCATGCCACGCAGGTCGATGCCGACGAACCGTTCTGGTTTGGTCTCTCCGACGAGCAGTTGGCCGAGATCTACCCGTGGGAAGACTGGGTGCTCGCTCGCTCGCTTGTCGATACGCCTGCCACCGACCAGCACGAGAACGACATTTTCTTTGGCGTTCAGGTCGGCGTCAGCCGGTGAGCATTCAGTACCGCGTCGCGTTCGGTAAGAACGACGAAGCTGTCGATGGTGCCGACGACGCGGCGGTAGTCGTCAGCATCGCGGCGGCCGACGCAGGGCTGGCGCCAACCGTTGCGTTCATGCAAGGCAAGCTGAAGAACACAGGGCCGACTGGGCCATTGCTGCAGGCACTGCGCGACGGCAGCGCGGCAGCGGCAATCACCCGGCTCGCATCGCGTCCCTGAGCGAGCGGTAGCCGATCGGTGTCGCACCCGAATCGGCCAACAGTGTGCGCAGTGTGGCGTCGGCGGTTATGAGGTTGTAGTCGTCGACGTAGAGCGCAGCCGCGTCGGTGAGCGCTCGCACCTCAGGTGTGTCGATCACCGGTTGCACATGAATTTCGGTGACGCCAGGCTGCAGATTTCTGATGGCCTCGTACACGCGCTCACGACTACCCGCGCGCCAGTCGTGGTCGAAGTGGTCGGGGAAGAGAACGCCCTCGTCGGCTGCGAGCTTGCGGAACGGAAACCCGGCTTGCTCGGCCGTGATTGTCGACGGCAGTCGAATCGGCAGCCGAAACTCGGCCGCTAGTTCGAGGTAGATGTCGAAGAACTCTGGTCGCAACGTGATGACCGAAAGGTGCGGTGCGAGGTGCGTGACATCGATTTCCCACGCGATCGCACGCTCGATCTGTGCCCTGCACTCGCGCAGTACTTCAGCCGGGTCGGCGTGGTTCCAAAGGTCGTCGACCTCGCGGGGGAAGCCGCCCTCGCCAGACAACAGCGACGGTGCGTGAGTGATCGGGCCGAACCGGTACGACTGGTACTCGCAGTTCAACGTCAGATGCACGCCGATGTCGTCGGTGGCGAGGCAGCGGCGAGCGGCGTCGCGGGCCCACGGAGCCGGCACCATCAGGCTGGCGCACGTCGCCACACCGTGATGCAGTGCACTGAGCACGCCCTCGTTGGCGGCATGGCAACTGCCCAGGTCGTCGCAGGAGATGATGACGAGACGCGCGTCGGCCCTATGGCCGAGACGTTCGGCAAGCGTGGTCATCGCGGCGACGCTATCCGCTGCATGCGGCCCATAGCCCGACGTTGTCGCGTTCTGCATCGCGGGCGGCCTGAACGAATTCCGAGCTGTGGGCAACGTTGGGCGGAATCGTCAGCGTTTGTGCGTATCCCTCGCGCACGATCGCAAGGTTGACGAACGCTCCCGTTTCGACCACATATGCGTACGCGAGCAGTCGGCCGTAAATGTCGCGGGCTTCGACGTCGCGTTCCAGATACACGGCGGTGCCCTCAGGAAGTAGTGACTGCGTGTAGGCCGTCGCTTCCGGTCCGAAGCACTGAACCGGCGTATTCGCCTTCTTGGTCTCGGGGGTGTCGATGCCAATCAGGCGCACCCGTTCCTCGACACCGTCGATGGTCATGTCGACTGTGTCGCCGTCGACCACGTAGTCGACCGTGGCATTTGCCGCGAGTCCGGTTGCCGGAAGTTCGGTTGCAGGTGTCGGTGCCGATGACGCCGTCCGAGAACCGTTCGTGCAGGCGGCGAGGATCAATAGTGCCAGGGCGATCCGTCGCATTCGGTCGTTCTATCTGGCCTCTCGCCGAAGCGTGCGGTCTACCGTGGTGGCATGGCGAGCTTCCTTCCAGCGTTGGCACCCGTGGCGGACCCGAGCGCGCACCGCTACTTTCACGTGATCGGTTCGTCGATTTTTGTCGACGATCGTGCTGCTGGCGATTGGCCGGCGCACTTCTTGGGCATGCTCGGTGAGGAAGCGTGCTGGGGTGTCGATGTTCCCGCCGACGACGATCCTTCCTACGGCTCAGCGCTCGACCTGTACTCATACTTCGGTCACGCAAGTGAGACCGAGTGGATGGTCGCCGGCCGCGCGGTGCAGCTGGTCGAGTGGTCGCGCACGCATCGTTTCTGTGGTCGCTGCGCGGCGCCAACCGAAATGTCGGGTGGTGATCGGTCGATGCGTTGCCCGGCGTGTGGTCTGCTTGCCTACCCGCGCCTTGCGCCAGCGATGATCACGTTGGTGACCAAGGGTGAACCGGGGCCGGAACAACAAGTCTTGTTAGCGCGCGGCGTGCAGTTTCGCTCACCCGTGTATTCGTGCCTCGCCGGCTTTGTCGAGCCCGGCGAATCGCTCGAGTCGGCGGTGCAGCGCGAGGTCTACGAAGAGGTGGGTGTCGAGGTAGCCGACGTGCAGTATCGCGGCAGCCAACCGTGGCCTTTTCCGCACAGTTTGATGATCGGATTTCGCGCTCGCTGGACGGCGGGCGAAATCGTGTGCGATACCACGGAGATCGTCGATGCACAGTGGTACACGCGTGACGCGCTGCCGCCGATTCCGCCGGCGATCTCAATCGCCCGCCGACTGATTGACGAGTGGGTTGCCGCCGATACCGAAGGGTGATCCCTAAGGGTTCAGATGCTTCGCAAAGAAGTCGAGAATGATCTCGGCCCGTTGACGCCGGTGAATCGGTGACCCGCTACGCGACAACTCGTGGCTCTCTCCGGGGAAGCGGTAGAAGGTGACGTCCTTCTTCAACAGGCGCAGCGCGACGAACAACTCCTCGGCCTGGCTGATCGGGCAGCGGAAGTCTTCCTCGCTGTGCACCAGCAGCATCGGGCAGTTGATGTCGCGCACGTAACGAATCGGCGACATGCGTAAGTACTCTTCGGGGTCGTCGAGGTGGGCCAGGCCGTGTTCAACACGAAACACGGTTGCGATGTCGCTGGTGAATTCCTCGGTGAGCAGGTTGTTGACGGAGCGCTCGCTGCAAATCGCTTTGAAGCGATCGCTGTATAAACCCGCCAGCATCGTGGCCATGTAGCCGCCGTAGCTTCCGCCTTGCATGCCTACTCGGCTGGCATCGCAGAACGGGTAGCGAGCCAGCGCGGTATCCAGCACGGCCATCACGTCGGCGACATCAACGCTGCCCCAACCCTTGCCCGGTACGCGCGGGTGGTTCGGGCCGAGAATTGCTTGCCCCCACGTCTGCTCGCGCCCGCTGCCGCCACGCGGGTTGCTCATCAGTACGACGAACCCGGCTGCGACTTGGAACTGCGCTTCGTCGAAGTAGGTCTCGCCGTACTGCGTGTGCGGGCCGCCGTGCACGTTCACAATCACTGGGTACTTGCGCGACTCGTCGAAGCCGACCGGTCGCATGATCCACGCATCGATTTCGCCACTGCCGTCAGTGCATGGGACGGCGAACCGTTCCCATTGCTGCGGATGAACGGCGCTTTGGTAGTTGGCGGCGAAGTTGGTGAGTCGGCGCGGCTTGCCCTTGCCGGAAACAGGTAGGACGAACAGGTCCGAGACCTCGTCGACAGCGCCAGCACAGAATGCAATGGTGCCGCCTGCCTCATCGATCGACTTGACAGTGATTGGCCCGGTCGTGACTGCCTCCGGTGCCTTCCCGTCGAGGTGCACGCGGTACAGGTGGGTTTGGCCGCGATCTTCGGCCGTGCACAGGAGTGTGTCGTCGTCGATCCAGCGTGGCCGTTGCGCACCGGCCGTTGTCTCGAACGTGCGATCAAGCTTGCTGCTGATCCAACGATGCGCACCGCCGCCGGCGGGGACCACGCCGATGGAAACGTTCTGCGGGTAGGTGTCTGGGTTGTCAGCACCCATAAACGCGATCGCGTCTCCCTTCGGTGACGGCGACGGAAGCGAATAGGTTCCGGTCTGGCTAGTCAGCGCGCGGATCTCGCCATCGAGTGGAACGACGAACAAGTCGCCGGCAAGGTCGCGGTCCCAGGTTTCGTGACGCACTGTCGACGTAGTGAGACCCGAGGAATCGGGGAGCCATGCGATGCCGTCGTGCTGGAACTCGCCAGGCGTCAGGTTGCGTGGTGTGCCCGTGCCGTCGGCGGCGACGACGTAGATATGCGCTGGCCGATCGAACACCCAATCTTCGTCGTTCAGCCTGCTGAAGAACCGCTCGATCTTGCGCGGCGCGCGCCAGCTGTCGTCTTCGGCTTCGTAGCGCTCGTGCGGAGTGCGGCTGATGAACGCAATCCAGCGACCGTCGGGGCTGAACTCGACGTTGCTCAGGCCGTCTTTCATCGAGGCAATGGTGCGCGTCTCGCCAGCAGCGCCAGCAGGCATCACATGCAGCGTGGCTTCACCCTTCTTCTCGCTGCGTCGCGAAGTGAAGGCCAGCGATGATCCATCGGGGCTCCAGGTTGGGTTGCCATCGTGTTCTCCACCGGTGATCGGGTGCGGTGGATGGCTGCCGTCGGTGTCGGCCAGCCAGACCTGCGAGAAATACTTGTTCTTGGCCATGTCGATCCGGCCGACCACGAACGCCACTTGTCGCCCATCGGGTGAAACAGCTGGCGCGGCTGCCTGCACAAGGTTGCCGATGATCTTCTCCGCGATGGCCGCGTGACGGCTCGGTGCAGGTGAAGCGGAAGTTTCGGCGGGCGCAGTTGGTGCGGGTGACATGGCGAAAGACGGTAGCCGGTCGCACGCATCGTTGTGACAGCATCTGGCCGATGCAACACACCGAACATCTGGCGGCGCTTTCTCGCGATGGCGCGGCCTTCGCAAACGCGTGTGAAGTCGCTGGGCTCGCGACCAGCGTGGACTCATGCCCGGGCTGGTCGGTCGCTGACCTCGTGTGGCACCTCACCGAGGTGCACCAGTTCTGGCGCACAATCGTCGGCGAGCAACGATCGACCTGGGAAGGCTTCGAACAAACGGCGCGGCCGAGCGACAACGTTCTGCTGGACACCTATCGCGCCGGGTTCAACGACACCCTGGCTGTGCTGTCAGCAGCCGATCCCGAGCAGCCGAACTGGACATGGTCGTCGGATCACAGCGCCAGGTTCGTTATCCGTCGGATGGCCCACGAGACGGCAGTGCACCGTTGGGACGCAGACGCAGCAGCTGGGCGCCGCGCGGCGATCGATTCGGAGTTGGCAAGCGACGGGATCGATGAATTCCTCACACACATGCTTGGCGACGCGACCGCCGACGCATCGACTGTTGGTGGCTCTGTGCATTTGCATTGCACCGACGTCGCTGGCGAGTGGACCGTCCGCGAGAGCGACGACGGAGGACGTGTCGTAACACGTGAGCACGCGAAGGGCGACGCGGCTCTGCGCGGCACGGCGAGTGATCTACTGCTCGCGTTGTGGAGACGCCAGGACCTAGCGGGCCTCGACGTGATAGGCGACGTGGCGATCGCCGCGAGGTTCATTGCCATCGCCGCACTCGACTGATCGCACTGTTCGCGGATCGCTAGTGGGCAATCAGCCCTTCTTGCGTCGCCAGCCCTTGGTAGGCGCTTGTGGCGCGCTAATGCCAGCTCGGGGATCTGGTTTCTTGCCATCATCGAAGATGTCGTCGACCATCTCCCAGATCTGAACGGCGGCCATGTTCTTCGACGAGCTGCCCCACGGCTCTGATGGCGCCGTCGCGTTGGTGAGCTCTCGCTTCAAGTCGTTGACAGACATCGGACCGGCGGCCAACTTCGGTAGCACCGGATCGCTCGCCGAGGGTGGTACCGGCTCGAATGGATTGACCGGAGGTTGAATGGCAGCCGGCGGGATTTGGATGCTGTGCAGCGAAGCGAGCTGTGGCAAGTGGGCTGATTCGATCGGAACCACAGGAATTGCCACCGGCTCGTCGCTCTTGACCGGACCATCGACGATTGGCGCAAGTTCGCGCGCGTCGGCGGGAACGACCCACATCGGTTCGTCGTCGGCGCGCGGCCATTCGGGCACCGCCGTTTCAGTGGGAACTGTTGGCGCCGGAAACCCTGCGACGGTTGGAGGCGACGCGGGCTGCGGCGTGAGGTCGGGCATCGGCGGCTCGACAGCGATGAACGGTGCTGGCGCGTCCGCGACGGGTGCGACTTCTTCGTCGGGAATCGTTGGCGGCGCGCCACGCAGCCAGTGATGGAGACCCGCCGGATGGTGACGGAGAGGAAACACCTCCGGCATCCCGACCGGTTTGTCAGCAATGGAGGCGAGGAGTGACTCGGTGGATGCTTGGACAGTGAGTTCGACAGCGTCGCGGTCGATCGTGGCGTCGCGCTGAAACAACCGAGCGAGCGATTCGTGGCCGCCGGCGTTCACTGCGCCGCGAGCAAGTTGGTTTGCCGAAAGTGCGCGGCAATTCACCAACCGGGTCCCGACGGGGGCATCATCCTCACGCTCAGCGAAGTAGATGCGGCCTTCGACCGCGAACAGTCGCACTCGCGGATCAAGGCCCACCGCGGCTTCACCCGTGAACAGCTCCGAAGCGACCAATGCGACGAAACCCCATGTGGGATCACTGCCGCTATATGCGCTGAGTTGGCTCTGCACCATCAAAGGGACCCTTCTCCCGTTCGGAATTCGATCGTTTGACGCCTTCTTTGTGTACCCGTGGCATCCACATCGTGTTTCGGCTTGCGAGCTCGCCACCTTGAGGAAAATCAAACGAAGTCTCAAGTCGGCTGTCAGGGCAACCGATCACAACGTCGTCAAGATTTCGAACAGAACGGAAGGCGGGGAGATGCTTCGGCGACTCAAGATCGGCGGCAGAGTGAACACACTCATTGCCGTGCCTCTATTGGCGCTCATCGCGTTTGCCGCGGTTGGGTACTTCGCACTGCAGCGCTCGAGCGTGCGCGGCGACGAGTACAAGGCGTTGAAGCAGGCGCAAGACCTTCGCGCCGACGTGCTTCCGCCGCCTGCCAGCCTGTTGGAGGCGTGGGCAACCGTCAACCACATCGGCGTTATCGCAGCCTCGGCCGATGGGTTCTCCCCTGACAACGTGGCCGAGATTGACGGTGAGCTGGCAGCACTCGCGTCCTCGCAGGTGCAGTTCGAAGCTTCGATGGCCTATTGGAGCCAGCAGGGCCTTGATGAGCGAGTGGACATCCGGTTGATCCAGATTGGTGGCCGGACTGGCACTCGCTTCTTCCAAGTGATCGAGGACGAGCTGAAGCCAGCGGTTGCTGCGCAGGACGTCCAGGGGGTTATCGAAGTGGTGCGCTCGATGGAGTGGCGCTTCGAGTTGCAGCAGACAGGCGTCGACCGTGCGAACGTGTGGGCCGAACGTGAAGTGCGGGCTCGAGAAGTCAGTACCTCCAACTACGTCGACCAGATCGTGGTCTATGCCGGCGCTGGTGCTGCTGTGATCTTGCTGCTCACCTTGCTGCTGTCGGTGTTCGTGCGACGCTCGATCGTGAGTCCGATTCGCCTCTTGGCGAGCCGCGCGAAGTCCGTTGCCAGCAACGAGTTGCCGGCGGCCGTGCAATATGCGCAGCAACTCGCGCCTGATGCGCCCGCTCCGCACTTGGCACCTTTCGATATTGGTACGCGCGACGAACTCGCCGAACTCGGCGCCAGCTTCAACTCGGTGCAGGACGCGGCCGTCGACCTCGCTGTCGAGCAAGCGATGGCTCGTCGCGTCGTGTCCGAGAACCTGGTCAACATCGCTCGTCGAAACCAGAACCTGCTCGGACGAACCCTTGGATTCATTTCGACGTTGGAGCAGGGCGAACGAGATCCAGAGGCGCTGGACAATCTCTTCCGCCTCGATCACCTGAGCACTCGTATGCGCCGAAACGCGCAGTCGCTGCTCGTGCTCGCTGGCGCGGAGCCGACTCGGCTGTGGGCGCCCGCTGTCTCGTTGGGCGACGTGGTTCGCGCCGCGCTCTCCGAGGTGGAGAACTACGGCCAGGTCGAACTCGCAGTGCTCGGCGACATCGGCGTACAGGGAGCGGTCGCCAGTGAGATCGCTCACCTTCTGGCCGAACTGCTCGAGAACGCCACCAGCTTCTCGCCTCCCAACACCGCGGTGACCGTTGTCGGTCGTGCGGTGCCCGACGGCCATCAGTTGGCGATCTTCGACTACGGCCTCGGCATGTCGACCGAAGACCTCGCGGAAGCGAATCGTCGCTTGAACCAGGTGTCATCCTTCGACCGTGAGAGCAACAAGATGCTCGGCTTCCAAGTGGTTGCACGACTGGCGGCTCGCCACCAAGTCAAGGTGATGCTGACAACCACGCCCGGCGGTACCGGTGTGACAGCGATCGTGCGGCTGCCAAAGTCGATTCTGGAAGCGGTCGGTGCCCCCGGCGCGACCGTTCCGCCGGTGGAGGTGCCAGCGATGGCGCACCGGCTGAGTGAGCCGTTGACGGTGAATGCCGGACCGCCGCCAATCTCGATCCCGCCGCAGGTTCATGTGCCGTCGGAGATGACCGACGAGGCATTGTGGGCCGCGATGTCGCCCAGCGTTGCTTCAACGGAGAGCAACGGAATGTCGCCGCAAGTTGGGCTGCAACCGCCGACCGTCGCAGTCGGGCAGATGCCGATTGCGACCGACGCTCTGTCGAAGCGCGTGCCAGGTGCACAGCTGCCCGACCTTGGCCGTGCGCAGCCCGAGACGATGCCCACGCGTGCCGCCGATGACGTGCGTTCGACGCTCACCAGCTTGCAGCGCGGCGTCGAGTTGGGTCGAAACCACGAGCAGAAGTCGTAAAGACGGCAGCGCGACATGGAACTTTCAGAGAAGGCGAACAACGTCAACTGGCTAATGGTCAACTTCGTGCGGAGCACGCCCGGGGTTGACCACGCCCTCGCGGTCTCGTCTGACGGTCTCTTGATCGCACTGAGCTCCAGCCTCGATCGTGGTGCCGCAGACAAACTGGCAGCGATCATTACTGGAGTGCGGTCGCTTGCCTACGGGGCAAGTGGAGAGCTGAATACGGGTCAGGTGATGCAGGTGCTCATCGAGATGACCGGCGGCTATCTGTTCGTCACCGCCATCTCCGGCGGCTCGACGCTGGGCGTTGTGACGACTCGTGATTGCGACTTGGGCTTGGTTGGGTTCGAGATCACCTTGCTCGTCGAGCGCGTCGGAGCACAACTCACACCTACCCTGATCACTGAGCTGAAGAACGCTCTGGTCGCGGTGTGAGATGACGGGTCCGGGCGCGGATGATCCGCACGACCAACTTGTAAGGCCGTTCCTCGACCGGAAGCAGCCCCTGCCGCCGCTGTCACCCGACTCGGACATGCCGGGTGCTGGCTCCGCCGTACGCGCGTACGCGATGACAGGCGGTCGCGCTCACACGTCGGTGCACCTCGAATTCGAAACAATGCTGCAGGCCACCGCCGACGGTCGGGAGGCGCTGACGGCAGTTCGCTTCGAACGCGCCGACATTGTGCGACTCTGTCAGAGCGATCCGCAGTCCGTTGCTGAGTTGTCGGCGCGGTTGCATGTGCCGATTGGCGTCGTTCGCGTCGTTGCGAGCGATCTCATTGCTGAGGGTTACTTGGAAGCATTCCATCCGAGCACGAACGTTGCCGACGACGTGCTCCTCATCACAAGGTTGATCGCGGGTGTCCGTGCTCTCTGATCCGACTACCAAACTTGGCAAAGGCCCGATCCCGGTCAAGCTCGTCGTCGCTGGTGGCTTCGGCGTTGGCAAGACCACCTTCGTGGGTGCAATCTCAGACATCAAGCCGCTGACCACCGAGGCCGCAATGACCTCGTACGGTGAAGGTGTCGACAACCGCGGCGATGTCAGCACCAAGACCACCACCACCGTGGCGATGGACTTCGGTCGCGTTGCGGTCGACGACGCAATTGTGCTCTACCTGTTCGGTACGCCGGGGCAAGATCGCTTTGGGTTCATGTGGAATGACCTGATTCAAGGCGCCCTTGGTGCGGTCGTGTTAGTCGACAGTCGACGCATCGAAGACTCGTTCCCATCGATTGACTACTTCGAAAGTCGTAGCGTGCCGTTCGTTGTGGCTGTCAATCGTTTCGGCGGACAAATGTTCCACACGGTCGATCAGGTGCGTGAAGCGCTTTCGATTTCGCCTGGTGTGCCGGTGACCTCCACCGATGCGCGTGGGCGGCTGGCGGTCAAGGAGACAGTGCTGAGTCTGCTCGATGTGGTGTTGCAGCGAGCGATGGCGAAGTCGAAGTCCACTAGCCAACTCGTGTAGCAACTCGGACCGTCGGGACTGTCACGTCCGAAAGCCGCTTGCGAACGTCGACTCGCGTGCCGAGACTGGCGACATGAATAATCAGATCGTCTTCAACGGCATCGATTCCGATGAACTCACCTCGGTGTTGGCGCGCGGGATCGACCACGGTGGCAATCGCATCGCGCCATTCGTCGATGACGAGGGCGGCTGGCCACTGCGCTGCTGCCTGCAGGATTCCAAGAGCGGTGACGAGATCGCGATCATCGCCTGGTCGCCCTTCGAGTGGGACGGTCCGTATCGTGAAACGGGTCCGATTGTCGTGCATACCGGCGACTGTGCGCGAAGTGCCACCTTCAATGATCTGCCGGAAAACCTGAATCGCCACCCGATGACGCTGCGACCGTACGGTCGTGAGCACACGATCCTGTACGGGTTGGTCGAACATCTTCCCGAAGGCGACGACCTGACGAAGCGGACCCGTGCGTTGTTCACCAACGACGATGTAGTCGAGGTCTACGCAAAGAATGCAACGGGCGGCTGCTTCGCGTTTGTTGCTCGTCGCAACCCGCCCACCTGATCACCAGAGTTGTAGTTGCTCCCAGGTGATCGCGACGTCGCTGACGGTTTGCCACGTCAGCCGACCACGACCGCCGGGTCGACGGACCTCGACGCGTTCGGGACGCAAGCTGCGCGCAGCACCGTTCGCGTCGTAGATCGTGATGCTGCCATCGATTGCAACGCCCGACATCTTGCCGGCGAACCAACGCCCGGTCTCGCCCTTGCGGAACCGCACAGGCTCACCGGCCTTGAGCCCTAACAGCTGCAGCGTGGCCGCGTCGATGATCACGGGGCCAGCATTCGTGCCTGCAGCTTGCGCATCCCAGCTAGCCATCGGTCGTAATCGCCTGTCTTGCGTTGCAGATAGGTGAGCACTTCTGGGTGCGGCAGGATCAGAAATGCTTCGGCTCGGATGCTGGCGACCACAACTTCGGCGACCTCTTCGGGCTCCAAGACCCTGCCGGCGGCACGCACAACGCTGCTGCCCGGCCCGGCGCCCGGCTCGTCACCGCCGCGCAGCATCGCCGTGTTCACGCCTTGTGGGCAGAGGCAACTGACCCTCAATCCAGCGTCGCCATGCGTGATGCTCAACCACTCAGCAAAGGCCACTGCCGCATGTTTCGTCAGCGCGTATGGCGCGGAGCCGATTTGGCTGAGCAGTCCTGCGGCGGAGGCGGTGGAGCAGAAGTAGCCCTCGCCTCTCGCGATCCAACCGGGCACGAGGTACTTCGCCGCCCAGCGATGGGCGTGCACATTGACGTTGAACGCAGTTTCCCACTCGGACTCGGGGGTCTCCAGTCCGCGGCCGACGGCAACGCCCGCGTTCGCGAAGAACAAGTCGATCGGCCCGAACGCTTCCTCGGCTGCAGCGACCAGTGCCTGATTACCGCGCTCGGTGGTCACGTCGGCGGCGATCGCGGCTGCGCTTGACGAACGAGCGAGATTCATGCGCGCTGCGTTCGCTTCGACGACGGCGATGTTGGACGCGAGGTCGGATCCCACTACCCGCGCGCCTTCGGCGTGGAAGCGAGCAACGAGCGCGGAGCCGATTCCGCCCCCGGCGCCGGTGACCACGACATTCTTTCCAGCCAGTTCCATCGCGTGAATCGTAGGTGGTATGGGTGTGACGGAATGGGAAACGCTGGTGCAGGAAAATACCGGTACCATGCCATCAGAGCTTGCTGCGCGCGAGATACGTTCGCGACAAGCCCTATTGCGAGGAGACAACCGTGACCGAGACGACCGAGAAGCCGACTACAGGCAGCGAGACAACCGAGTTCGTCATTCACGAGGCACTCACCGTGATCGACAAGGCGCTGTCTCAGATGATGAGTCGCGAACTCGTTTCATCCGGCGAGATCACCGACGTGCTGCTTGATGTGCGCACGTTGCTCACCGCGCCGGCCACCGTTGCTGCGGGTGTGTAGCACCCTTTAGTCGACGGCAGGCTCGCTAGCTGGCAGCCGCTAGGTCGTTGAACGCGCGCTGCAAGCAGTCGCGCAACCGCTCAGGTTCGGCCACGGCCGCCGTGTCGATGTTGATTCCCATGTCGAGGCTGTGGTTGTAGCTCAGCAGCGTCAGGTTGAAAGCCACGCCTCCGAGCGGTCCGACCGGATAGTTCTCCAACAGTTCGGCACCCGCCATGTACAGCGGGATTGGCGCCGCACGTACGTTGCTTGTCGCGAAGTCGACGGTTTGCGCCTGTTGCCGAGCTAGCCGCGTGATCAGACTGGTTGGCAACGCGGCCGCAACTGCGGCGAGTGTTTCTAACGAAGCGGTAGCTGACGCTTCTTTGGCGGCCGCCGCTGCTGTCTGGATGGCGGCGATTCGATCGCCGATTGGCATGTCACCGGAAGGGACCAGCATGCGTGCCAACGAAAATGCATTGGCGCCGGATGTATCGGTGCGCGTGCTGATCGCCATGCTCGCACGCAGTTCTTCGACAGGTGCGCCGAGCTCGCGGTGATAGCGACCGGCCGCGTCGGCCGCTGCGGCGATAAACGCGGTGTTCAGGGTTCCACCGAGCCGCTTGGCGGCCTCTTTGGTCGGCTTGAACGGGGCGCGCAGCACCTCCATACGGCGGCCCAGTGATCGTTTGGTCCACAGCGGCGAACGAGCGGAATCCGTATCGCTGAGTTGTTGCATGACGCCGCGCATCGTGTCGGCGGCGGCAGTGCCAGCTTCGGAGATTCCTGCCGGATCGGCGAGCAGGTCTCGTATCTGCTTTAACAGACCGAGGGGCAGGCGCAAGCTGCCGCCGAGCAACTCCATCAGCAGGTCGGGCGTTCGAGTGTCGTGCTCTGCCGCTTGCTGCGCCGCCGCGATCACTTCCGGGTCGAGTGGGGGAGGTTCAACGGCATTGCGTTCGAAGTCGAGGAACTGCAGTGAGAGCTGAACGCCGCCTTCGCCGTCGACGATTGTGTGATGCAGCTTCTGAATCAGTGCCGCCTTGCCATCGTGCAATCCGTCGACTACGACGAACTGCCACAGTGGACGTGTGCGGTCGTAGGCGTCGCACGCGATCAAGCTGGCGAGGTCGAGCAATTGGCGCATGCTGCCGGGCGGCGGTAGCGCGATGTGGCGCACGTGATAGCGCAGATCGAAGTTAGAGTCGTCGACCCACATCGGTGCGGTCAAGTTGAACGGCGCTGGCTGCACGCGCTGCCGCAGACGTGGGACGGCGTACGTCGCGTTTTCGAGTCGGCGCAACAGGCGGTCGAAGTCGGGAGAGCGATCGAGAATCGTGACATTGGCAAACGTGCTACTGAGGTGTGCGTCCTTCTCAAGCCGCCACATCAGTCCTTCGGCGTCGCTCATCTTTCGATCAAAGTGCGGCAGGTCAGCCATGCAGCGAGACTAGCTGTGCTAGCCGAATGCCCGTAATGCCACCACCGCAGCCCAACCGAGTGCAAGACCGACCATCGCTCCGCCGATGATGTCGGAAGGGTGATGAATGCGCACGTAGGCGCGACTGATCGCGACTACGAGGGCAACCGCGAACCACGCGGGCGCCCAGGCAATGCCACTCCAGTACGTCAGCACGGTTGCCGCGAAGAATGCCGCCGACGCGTGGCCACTCGGGAAGCTGCTGGTGGCCGGCTTGCGGACGGGGAAGCGAGGATCGCCGGCTTCTGTTGGGCGCGCTCGCCGGAACAGCCGCTTGATCCCTTGATTGACGATCAGGCTTTCAGCTGCGATGAGCGCGAAGAAGGCAAACGCCTGATTGGCGCGTGAGTTGCTGGTGAGTCCGCGCGTGGCGCCGATCAGATGCCAGATCAGGCTGAAATCACCGAGCACGCTGGCGGTGGTGAAGAGCCTGTCGGTGAACCGGTTGCCGCGCAGACGCTCTAGTCCGGCGTCGGCCCAAGTGTCGAACGCAGCAACCTTCACGCGGCTGCCAGCGGACGGAAGCGCGCGGGCGCCTCGACGGCCGCAAGCGCGGGGTCGCCGCCGAATGCGGGGCACCACGGCTGATACGCGCACGATGTGCAAAGCGCACCGGGCTTGGGGCGAAAGTCGCCCGTCTGGCACGCCTTCTCAACGGCCTTCCACACAGCGGTGGTGCGAGTGGTGATGAACTTGACCGATTGCGCAGACGGAGTGGCCGTGATCGTTTCGCCGGTGCGCAGGTACATCAGTCGAATCGCCGCCGGCCGTTGACCGAAAACTGCTTCGCACAAGAACGAGTAGAAGTGGACACCCGATAGCCGACTCTGCTCGTACTTCAGACCCGGTGCGCGACCAGTCTTGTAGTCGGTGACGACCAGCCCGCCGTTGGCGTCGAGCTCGAGCCGATCGATGATGCCGCGCAGCGTAAGGTCGCCGACCTGCGCTTCCAGGCGTAACTCCAGGCCGATCTCGCGCACGGTGGTCGGGTCTTCCATTTCGAAGTACGCCTGCGTCAGTGACCAGCAATCAGCGAAGAACGCCTGCTCTTGCGCTTCGTTGAGCGCCAGCAATGTGAACTCGGGATCGAGCCGATACTCGGCAACCGCCTGATCGAACGCCGGTGTTGCGGTTACGAGTGTTCGTGTTGCGGCTGGCTGCATGTACAGCAACTCGAGCACGCGGTGCACCAGCGAACCCTTGGTCATGTGCGCACTGGGTGGTTCCGGCAGCTTCTCGATGCTGGCAAAGCGAAACGCCATGGGGCACGAGGTAAATGCCTCGACCCGACTTGGCGACATGCTGGTTGGCACCGGATACATGCGGCCATCGTAGAGAAGAGGTGCGCGCTAGTAGGACTACTTGCGTTCAGCCGAACTCGGCGCGCACGATCGCGGCGCATTCGACCGGGTGGGTCATCGGGCCAAAATGATCAAGATCGTCGCGTTGCAGGTACCGACCGTTGGGCAGCCGTTCAGCAACCTGGGCGGCGATCATCGACGGACTCATCTCCTGCAGCCGACCGCTGATCACCAACACGTCGGTGGCAATCTCGGGCAGTCGATCCCACGTGTCGTGCAACCCGCCAGTCGCGAATGTTCCAGCCTCGGTGTCGGGCGAGCACTTCAGTCGCACAGAACCGTCGGGCTCCAACGCGAAACCGTGGCGCACGTAGGCCTCGAGCGCCTCGGGCGTGAAGGCGTTGAGTGGTGGCTTGGACGCGAAGTTCGCAATCGCCTCATCGAGGGATTGGAACGACGTTCGTCGGCGGCGAGCACTCGCCACCATCGGGCTCTCAAACTCGCTGGACTCGGCATGCTCGAACGGCGGGAACACGATCGGTTCGAACGCAACGATGCGCCGAAACAGGGACGGTTCGCGGTGTGCTGCCATCAGCAGGCACGCGCCACCCATCGAATGTCCGAACGCAACGATTGGCTCGCCAACTTGCTCCGCCAGCCACGTGGCCATTGCGGTGGCATCGTCGCCATACCGCTGCCAGTCGATTTCTGCTGGGGGACGTGGCGTGTCGCCGTGACCGCGATAATCGAACGCCACGCAACGAGCAACGTCGGTGAGTTCGCTGGCCATCGGCTGATAGCAGCGGCCGTGAAACCCGGTCGCATGAGAGAACAGGATGGGCGAGCCGCTGCCGCCCAACTCGAACACCGCTAGCTCGACGCCGTCGGAAGACGGAACGCGCATCGGCTAGCTGTTCTTCTTGGTGCCCCGCCGGCGCCACCAGATGCTGAAGATCCGGTCGATCAAGATGCCCAGCGCCACTGCCATCAGAAGCGACCACCGAATGGTGGTTTCCTTCTCGAAGACCAGAAAGTCGATCGGGACCGTCTCGCTGTTTTGGAGGAAGAACACTGCCGCGAGCCCAATCACGACCAAGAAGAAAATGAGGGTGATGCTCGGGCCACTACGGCCGTTTGATACGCCACCGGGGATTGGTTGTTCGTCGGTCATCGGATGCCTTTCGTTCGCGAACCTGTACCCATCATGCCTGGTTTGCTAAACCCGCGGCGACATCAAGCTGGCGGAGCGCCTCGTCGCGCAGACGCTTGTAGTCGAGCTTGCCGTTGGCTGCACGCCCGATGGTTTCGACGACGAGTACGTGCTTGGGTGCTTTGAACGCTGCGAGAGTTGTGCGTACGTGGGCGATGAGGGCCGCAGAGTCGATCACTGTGCCCGCGTGCGGTTCGACAAGAGCCGTGATCGCCTCGCCGAAGCGATCGTCGGGTACGCCGACAACGGCCGCGTCGGCGACGCTGCTATGTAGCTTCAATGCTTCCTCGACTTCTTCGGGGTACACCTTCTCGCCACCCGTGTTGATGCATTGGCTGCCACGCCCGTAAAGCTTGAGCGTGCCATCGGCTTCGACTTCGGCCCAGTCGCCCGGGATGCTCCAGCGCACGCCGTCGTGCATCACGAACGTCGCCGCCGTTTTCGCCTCGTCCTTGTAGTAGCCCATCGGCATTCGACCGCGTAGCGCTACACGACCGCGTTCGCCGCTGCCGGGTACGACCTCGCGGCCGTCTTCGGTGAGCACCTTCGTGCTCGGCGCCGCCCGAAACGTTGCGGTCGTGCTCGACGAGTCGGCGGTCACTGTGCTGCTGGCCATTCCGATTGCCTCGCTGCTGCCGAGACTGTCGACCATGATCAGCCGTTCGTTGTGACGCAACAGGCCGGCTTTCGTATCGGCCGCCCAGATCACACCGCTACTGAAGATCACGCGCAGCGATGTGATGTCCCAACGCTTCGGTTCCGCATCGAGTGCGCGCAGGATGGGTTTTGCGAACGCATCGCCGACGATCGAGATGCTGTTGACCCTGTTTGCTTCAATCGTGTCGAGCAACTCGGTGGGGTCGAAGTGGCGGTTGGTCAGCGTGACGATCGACCCGCCGAGTACCAAGTTCCACATCGCATTGAATGCTCCGGTGCCGTGCATCAGCGGCGCGGCCGGCAAGTTGCGCGGTCCGGGCTTGGCGAAGCGTGCGTCGAACACGTCCCAGTCCGGTACGTCGGGCAACGGGTTCTTCGACGCACTGTCGAGCGTAAGAACGAGGTCGTCCTGGCGCCACATCACGCCCTTTGGCATGCCGGTGGTGCCGCCGGTGTAGAGGATGTAGAGATCGTCGGGGCTGCGACCCCACGTCGGGATCACACGATTCGTCGCACTGGCGGCGGCCGTCTCGTATGCGATGGCCCAGTCGGGGCATGGTCCGCTGCCATCGTCGACCCACATCCACGTGTGCACCTTCGGAACTCGCGGGCGCAGTTCCGCGCAGCGATCGGCGAACACGCCGTGAAAGACGACTGCCACTGCGTCGCAGTTGTCCCAGAGGTAGGCCAACTCGTCGACGGTGTAGCGGTAGTTGGTGTTGACCGGAACGAGTCCGGCTTTGTAGAGCCCGAACATGCTTTCCATGTACTCGGCGCAGTTGTAGAGGTAGTGCGCCACCTTGTCTTGATGCTGTGCTCCGGCTTTCAGGAGCGTCGCGGCGATGCCATCGGCCCGGCGGTCGAACTCAGCCCAGGTGAAGAATCGATCGGCTTGTTGCTGCGCCGGCGCGTCGGGAAAGCGATCGGCGTTGTGTTCCCATATCTCGGCAAGGTTCCAGCCCGCCGTTCCTCCGCTTCCAGTCACGGGTGCCGACCGTAGCCGTAGCTGGCAGTGCAGGTCACGGTTGTAGCGTCAGGCTTGCATGGATTTTGAGCTCTTGGCCGAAAGTGATCCCCGACGCCTCGCGGTGCGCGACTGGCTTGCCGCGAATCCAAAACCAACTGGTCGGCAGTTGGCCGAAGCTGGCTACGTCGCACCCCACTGGCCGGCGCCGTGGGGACTGGGCGCCGATGCGATGCACCAACTGATCATCGACGACGAGTTGCGCCGCGCAGGGGTTCGGCGACCGATCAACCCGATCGGCATCGGTTGGGCGGGGCCGACTCTGTTGTACGCCGGTACCGACGAGCAGAAGCAGCGTTACCTGATGCCGATCCTGTCTGGCGAGGAGTTCTGGTGCCAGCTGTTCAGCGAACCCAACGCAGGTAGCGACCTCGCCAACCTCGGTACGCGAGCGGTGCGCGATGGTGACGAGTTCATCATCAACGGTTCGAAGATTTGGACGAGCGGTGCGCAGCACTCGAAGTACGGAATCCTGATTGCGCGCACCGACCCAGAGCTTCCGAAACACAAGGGCGTTTCGTATTTCGTGTGCCCAATGGATCTGCCCGGCATCGAGGTTCGCAAGATCATCGAGATGACCGGTGGTCACACGTTTAACGAGGTCTTCCTCACCGATGTTCGAATACCAGCTGCGAACCTTGTTGGCGATCTCAACGATGGTTGGCGGTTGGCGAAGGTGACGTTGGGCAACGAGCGCGTGTCGCTCAGCACCGGCGGTGTGTTGTGGGGCAACGGCCCCACCGCGTTGGAGTTGATCGAGAGCATTCGCGAGCGCGGTCCGGTCACCGACGTGCATCTCCGCCAACGCATTGCGGCCGTTTATACAGAGCACAAGGTGCTCGACCTCATTCGCCTGCGCATGCTCACTGCCACGCTGAAGGGCCAACAGCCCGGTCCAGAAGCGAGCATTCGCAAACTGATGGCCGACGAACATGGCCAACACGTGATGACACTCGCACGCGACTGCGTGGGTGCGGCGGCGATGCTGACCGGCGGTAGCGGCGAAGGCGCTGTCGCGAACGACAATCCGCGCAGCCTCGGACCCGATAAGCCAGAGGGTGGGCTGCTCCACCCCGGCTGGCACGACGGGTTTCTATTCAGTCAGGCGCTGACGATCGGTGGCGGCACTGCCGATGTGCAGCGCAACATCATCGGCGAGCGCGTGCTCGGGCTTCCGCGCGATGTTGACGTGTCGATCGGGCTGAGTTGGTCGGAAGCACAGCGCGCTCGTAGTTGAGCCCTTAGTTAGCGATCGGCTACGCGGAGGCGCCGTCGTAGCGGCGCAGACCGCGCCGCCAGAACCAGCGCGAGAAGACGATCATTCCGACCGTCGTGGCCCCCGCAACCGCAACTGCCTGCCAGGTCAGGCGACCGGTCACAGCCTCGGAAGGCACCGTGATCGCGAAGGCCAGCGGAACCAAGAACGTGAGGCCGTACTTCAGCCAACCGGGATAGATGCCCACCGGGTATTGCCCAGCGCGGTAGATGCCGTCGAAGAGCTCCTGCACTTCGTTCATACGAATCAGCCAGAAGGAAGCCGACGCGAGCATCAGCCAGAAGCAATAGATGGTGACGAGTCCCACGAGCAGCACGCCGATGAACACCGCTAGATCGCGCGCACTCACTGAATCGCCGATCTGCACCAGCGCGACGATCAGCACGACCAGTCCGACGATCACGTCGGTGAGTTGCCAAAAGCGAACGTCGCGAACGCTGACCAACACTTGGGCGTCGGCGGGCTTCGTGAGCGCAAAGTCCAGACGGCCTTCGCGAACGTCTTCAACCACGCGCTGCATGTTCGGCTGAATGACAGTGCGAATCAGCCCACCGACCATCGTGAACACGCCCATTACTGCGAGCAGCTGCGGTTTGGTCCACCCGCCCAGTTCGTCTGTGTGCGAGAAGACCAGTGCCAATGCGGTGAGGCCGGTAGCGATGGTGAGCAACGACTGCACCAGTTGGATGAAGAAGTTGATGCGGTACTGCACCTCGTTCATCACGCCGACGCGCAAGAACGTCGCTGCTAGCCGAACCGCGCCGGTGCGTTGATCGTCGCGGCGAGTCATCAGCCACCTACCGAACTGAAGCGGGCGACGGCGCGCCGCCACACAAGCATCACCACGATCGTCCCGACGCCGATCCACAGCGCCTGCATGGCGAGGCCTTCCAGCAACTCGCGTTCGCTGATTGGGCCGGTCAGGGCGGTGATCGGGAAGGCGAAGGTCCAGCGGAACGGGAATGCCCACGACAAGGTCTGTGCCCAACGGGGCATCAGCTGCATGGGTACCAAACGACCCGACAACAACAACTCGGCGAGGAAGTACGCCTCGTACAGCGCGCTGACACGCGTTGTCCAGAACGTGATCAGCCCCAGTGCCCACAACACGAGCGAGCGGATCAGGTAGGCACCCCAGATCGCAAGGAAGAACACCCCGCATTGCAGCAGCGATGGATGCAGCGACGGGTGGAAGATCAGCGAAAGGGCAAGCGCAATTGGCAGCCACAAGATGATGACCACCAACTTGCCGCCGGCGAACTCGGCAAGGTCGTAGTGGATCGGGTGCACAGGCTTCAGTAGCTGCGAAGCAAAGTTGCCTTCCTTGATGCGCCATTCCCAACCGAAGGGGGTGAACACGATGTTGACGTTGCGTACCAGCATCCACACGATGTAGTAGGCGGCGAACGTGCCAGGGGTGAAGCCAGCGACTTCACCGCCATGGCTGCGGGCGATCGTGCTCCACACGATCAGGTAGATCACCGGCTCGACAACCATGCCGATCATGTAGAAGTAGGCCGCGGCGCGGTATTGGAACTGCGAGATGATCGAGGTGCGCATCAGCGTGAGGTACATCGACCCCATTGCATGGGTCTTGCTCTCGGCGCCAAGTGAGCCGTTCGGAGAGACAGTCACTTAGCGGGCTCCGACTCGAAGAGTCGCTCGATGACGTCCTCGATAGGCGCGTCTTCGATTGTCAGGTCGACCACATCATTTTCGGCTAGCAGCTTGCCGGTTGCGGCGGCGATCTCGCCGCGGGGCGCGTTGACCTTGATCTCTTCGCCGTCGGCGAGTCGAACGGTGACGGTTTTATCGAGGGAGAAGCGCTCGGCGAGCGACGCAAGCGCGCCGTCGAACAGAATGCGGCCGTGATGGATCACGATCACGCGCTTACACAACGCCTGGACGTCGGCCATGTAGTGACTGGTGAGCATGACGGTGGCGCCGTAGCGCTTGTTGTAATCGGCCACGAACGAGCGGATCCGCTTCTGCATCGTGATGTCGAGCCCGATGGTCGGTTCGTCGAGGAACAACACCTTCGGTTGATGCAACAACGAGCCCGCAATCTCCACCTTCATACGCTCGCCGAGCGACAGGTTGCGAACCGGCTTGTCGACCAGCGTTTGCAGCTCTAGGAGTTCGATCAACTCGTCGCGCAGGCGCAGGAAGTCGGCACGTGGTATGCGGTAGATCGCGCGGTTCAGTTCGAACGAATCGAGCGCGGGTAGATCCCACTGCAATTGGTTGCGGTTGCCCATCACGAGTGTGATCTGCCGCAGCAGTGCGGCCGGTCGTCCCTTGGGCTCGTGGCCGAGCACACTGCAATTGCCGCTGGTGGGGTGCAGCAGGCCGGCGAGCATTTTGAGCGTTGTTGTTTTGCCGGCGCCATTGGGGCCGAGGAAGCCAACCACCTCGCCGGGCTCGATTCGAAAACTGACAGCGTCGACGGCAACAACAGCGCGCGTCTCGCGATGCAACAGGCTCTTCAGCGAGGCTCGCAAGCCTGGTTCGCGAACCGGCACCTGGAAGACCTTGCCCAATTGTTCGACGACAACGACGGGTTCGGTAGGCATCGTTTCATCATGCCCGACGCTCGTCCGCCCAAGGTCCTCCTTTTGCGCGTAGCGTCTTGGTGTGGCGAGTTTGCAAGCACTGGAGACTGAATTGCGGCGACTTGGTCGTGTTGTCGTCGCCTTCAGCGGTGGTGCCGATTCGGCGTTTCTTGCGGCTGTTGCGCATCGCACGCTGGGTTCGCAGAACGTGCATGCAGTCACAGCCGTATCGCCGTCGCTCGCCGGTGACGAGGAGGCCGATTGCCGTGCCCTTGCGCAAGAGTGGGGCTTGCGCTGGACGCCGATCGAAACGTTCGAGATGGAACGGGCGGCGTACCGCCTGAACGACAGCGACCGCTGCTTTCACTGCAAGGCAGAACTGATGGATGTTGTCGCGCCGATTGCGGCCGCTGAAAGCGCGACCGTCGTGCTCGGGGTCAACCTCGACGACCTCGGCGAGCATCGGCCGGGTCAGAAGGCGGCGGCCGATGGTGGTGCGGCTTTTCCGTTAGTGACCGCTGGCTACACCAAGGACGACATTCGTGCGGAGTCGCGCGCGCTTGGTCTGCGCACATGGGACAAGCCGGCCATGGCCTGCCTGGCGAGTCGTATTCCGTACGGCACGGAAGTGTCGATGGGTTTGTTGAGTCAGGTCGATCGTGCGGAGGCCGCACTGCGACGCCTCGGTCTGCGTCAACTGCGCGTTCGTCATTACGGCGACACGGCGCGTCTGGAAGTTCCGCTTGCCGATCTTGATGTGGTCGTCGCCCAACGTGAGGCTGTTGTGCAGGCCGTGCGCGCGCAGGGCTATCGCTACGTCACGCTCGATCTCGAGGGCTTTCGCTCTGGCAATTTGAACCCCTGACCGCACGGCTACTCTCCGTCAGATGGCCAACGTTCTGATCACAGGGTGCAGTAGCGGGTTCGGCGAGCTCGCAGCAATCACGTTTGCGGATCGAGGGCATCGCGTCTTCGCCACCATGCGCACGCCCGGCAAGTCGGCTGCGCTGAACGCGCGTGACGACATCACGCAGTTACCGCTCGATGTCTGCAATAGCGACAGCGTGGTAGCGGCAGTCAACGCGGCAATTGCCGCGGCTGGCCAGCTCGACATCGTGGTCAACAACGCGGGCATTGAGGTGTTTGGCGCAGTGCACTTGCTGTCCGACGAGGAAGTGATGGGTCAGCTCGACACCAACGTGGTGGGTGTGATTCGTGTCGTGCGCGCAGTTGTGCCGCACATGCTCGCCGCGGGCGGAGGAACGATCGTGACGGTTGGCTCCCTTGCCGGACTTGTCGGCCCGCCGTACAGCGGGATCTACGCGGCCAGCAAGCACGCGGTCGAGGCCCTCAGCGAGGCGATGCACTTTGAGCTGTCGCAGCAGGGAATCAAGGTGCGCGTCGTTGAGCCCGGCCAGTTCGCCACCGAGTTGGGAAGTAACAGCATCTACGCGGCGGCGATGTCTGCTGAAACGCCAGAGCGTCAGCGCTACGAGCGTTTCCGCACCGCAATGCGCTCACTCGTAAACGGCACACCGCCCAGCGCACAAGTCGTGGCCGACGCGATCTACACAGCAGCCACGGAGGAGCCCGGCCACCTGCGGCATCCGGTCGGCGACGACGCCGCGCTGGTGATCGCAGTCAAGTCGCAGATGAGCTTCGAAGATTTCGATCAAGCGATGCGCACCACGTTGAACTGGTTTGAGTGACAGACGCGAATGTGGCCCACCCCGCCGGGGTGGGCCACATTGCGTTACTACTTGAACTGCTACGACTTGAACTGATTACTGGCGGGGTGCGCCGTCGGTGATCTCGTAGGAGTTCTCCGACTTGACGGTCAGGTTGAAGTCCCAGGTCAAGCCGTCGGCGTCGACCGCGGTGCAAGTGAACGTCTCGCCAGCTTCCACCTTGGCGGGCTCGGTGCAGGCTGCCTCGGTGAATGTCGTGCCCGCTTGCGTCTCGACTTCGGTGCTCTGGATGAACGCCTCGGCGTTCTCCTTAAAGTCCTTGCTGTCGTTGCTGCAGGCAGCAAGCAGGAAGATTCCGGTGCTGGCCGCGGCGATGATCAGTTTCTTCATTGTTTGGTCTGCCTTTCGGAGTGGGTCAGTTCTTGACGGTATCAGGCGGCCGGTATCGAAACGGAACTACGTAGCGAAGGACATGCGCGACCGGTGGGCGCGCCTCACCGAGTCGGTTGTCATGATCGCTAATCCTGTCCATACGAGCGCAAAACCGACGATACGCAGCGGTGGCAGCGCCTCGTCGTAGAGCAGCCAGCCGATGAGGAAGTTCATCGACGGAACGGTGTACTGCATCGGGCCGATGATGGTGAGCGGCACTCGCTGCGCGGCGTATGCGAACAACATCAGTGGGGCGACCGTCGCCGCACCGGTCAGTACCGCGTACGTGAGCTCGACACCGGACGCGCTGCTCGGGATGCTGGTGGCTCGATTGGCAAGTGCGATCGCCAAGGCGGCGGCCGGTACCACGAGCACGAAGCTCTCTGCAGCCATGCTCTCAAGCGGCGAGAGCGGGATCTGCTTCTTCAGATACCCGTAGAGCGTCCACGTCGTTGCCATGGCGAGGGCGATCCACGGAACGCTGCCGTTGGAGATGGTCAGCACCACCACCGCAGCAGCCGCCAGCCCAAGTGCCACTCGCTGAGCGATTCGAAGCGGCTCGTGCAGCACCAGCACACCGACGGCGACGGTGCCGAGTGGGGCAATGAAGTAGCCAAGAGCGGTCTCCAGCACGTGACCATTGACCACGGCCCACACGTACGTCGTCCAGTTGACGCTCAGCAAGATGGCTGCCGCGACAACGCGGATCAGCAGCCCACGATCGCGGCGCAGCACAGCGAGGTGACCCCAGCGGCGCGTGCCAGTGAGAGCGATCGTCATGAGCACGGCTGATGCTGAGATACGCCAGCCAATTAGCTCAAACGCGTTGAAGTGGTGGAGCTGTTTCCAATAGATGGTCAGCAGACCCCACACCAGGTATGCGGACGCGCCAGCGATGATGCCAGCGCGTTGTTCGGGGTGTTCGGGTTGGTGCATGAGCGATTCCTACAGTAGGTGCAAGGCCGGTTCGTGAAAGGCTACGGGGGTGGAGATTCGGGTCACGGTCGACGCTGCCGCCGCTGCCTCTGATGCTGCTGGGTGGGTCGCTGGCAAGTTGCGCAACGCGATTCTTCGGCGCGGCGAAGCATCGTTGGCCGTGAGCGGGGGAACGACGCCTACACGGATGTTTGCGGAGTTGTCGACTCTTGGGGTGGCGTGGCCGGAAGTCACCGTTTGGCAAGTCGACGAACGAATCGCGCCGGACGGGAGCGTTGATCGCAACGCGCCAATGCTCGCCGTGTTCGACGAAATCGGTGCCAGCGTTCGGCTGATGCCGGTTGTAGATCGGGACCTGCATACGGCCGCGCGCCGATACGGCGATGGGCTGCCGGCTCGCTTCGACGTTGTTCACCTCGGCCTCGGCGACGATGGCCATACGGCATCTTGGGCTCCAGGCGACGCCGTCATCGATCAAGTCGAGCCCGTCGCGTTGTCGGGCGAATACCGCGGCACACGTCGGATGACGTTGACGCCACCGGTCGTCAACGGTGCCCGCAGTCGACTGGTACTCGCGACAGGCGCCGACAAGGCCGCCCCAATGCGAGGCTGGCTGTTGCACAACGAAACGCTGCCGATCGAACGCTTGCATCGCACTGGAACTGTCGTGGTGCTCGACGCGGCGGCAGCGGGCCAGCTGCCGCTGGCGACTCCGCGGCACGGCAGGTAAGTAGCGTCGGCGACGATGGACATCACCACGACCGCTGAGTGGGCTGCGCTGCTCGCTGCCAAACCGCCGGCGCACCTTCGCGAGCTATTCCAGACCGACAGCCAGCGGGCCGAGCGCTATGTGCTCGTCGCTGGGGATTTGCGCATCGACTACTCGAAGAACCTGATCGACGACCGGGTGCTGGCGGTGTTGCAGAAGGTTGCTGCGGCTGCCAAGGTCGAAGCGCGACGCGACGCGATGTTTGCGGGGGCGCACATCAACGCCACGGAAGACCGCGCCGTGCTGCACACGGCGCTGCGGGCGCTTCGCTCAGCCGAGCTTGTCGTCGACGGCCACGATGTTGTCGCCGACGTTCATAGCGTGCTCGATCGCATGGAGGCCTTCGCGCGGCGGGTGCGCAGCGGAGATTGGCTCGGTGCCACCGGGAAGCGCATTGAGACGATCGTCAACATTGGGATCGGTGGCAGCGACCTTGGCCCGGCGATGGCATATCTGGCCACCGAATCGTTCGCGCAGCCAGGCTTGCACTGCCGATTCGTGAGCAACGTGGACGGTGCCGACATCGCGTCGAACCTCGCCGATCTCGAACCCGCAACGACGCTCGTGGTGGTGAGCTCGAAGACGTTCACCACCATCGAAACCCTCACCAACGCGAGCGAGGCGCGGCGCTGGGTTGTGGACTCTCTCGGTGCGGAAGCGGTGGCGAAGCATTTCGTCGCCGTCAGTACCAATGCTGCGAAGGTGGCGGAATTCGGCATCGATGTCGAGAACATGTTCGAGTTCTGGGATTGGGTCGGTGGCCGCTACTCGGTGGACTCGGCGATCGGGCTCTCGTTGATGATCGCGATCGGACCACCTGCGTTTCGCGACTTCCTCGCTGGCTTCCACACCATCGACGAGCACTTTCGTTCAGCCCCACCCGCAAACAATGCGCCGATGGTGATGGCGCTCTTAGGTGTTTGGTATCACAACGTGCTTGGCGCCGAAACGAAGGCGGTGCTGCCGTATGCACACGAGTTGCGCCGCTTCCCGGCGTACCTGCAGCAGTTGGACATGGAGAGCAATGGCAAGAGCGTGCGCCTCGATGGCGGCGAAGTGGCAACCACCACGGGTCCAATTGTGTGGGGCGAGCCAGGTACCAACGGGCAACACGCCTTCTACCAACTGCTGCATCAGGGCACGCGACTCGTCCCGATCGACTTCATTGGGTTCGCGCAACCGAACCGCGGACCTGCTGCGCAGCACGACTTGTTGATGGCGAATCTGTTTGCGCAGGGCGAAGCGCTCGCGTTCGGCAAGACACTCGCAGAGGTCGTCGCGGAAGGCGTTCCTGCGCATCAGCAAGCGCATCGTGTCTTTCCTGGTGACCGTCCTTCGACAACGATTCTGGCGCCGCGGCTGACACCAGGCGTGCTCGGTCAGCTGATCGCGCTGTATGAACACATCGTGTTCGTGCAGGGCGTGGTGTGGGGCGTCAATAGCTTCGATCAGTGGGGCGTTGAGTTGGGAAAGGTGTTGGCCACTCGCATCTCGCCCGAACTGACGACGACGGCCGCGCTGAGCCACGACTCGAGCACAAACTCGTTGATCGATTGGTATCGAGCCAACCGCGCCTGACGCACCACCCCAGAACTCGTTGCCCTCTGGGTCGGCCATCTTGGCGACGTTACGGCGCTGGTGCGACGGTGTTGCTTCCCGACTCCACGACATAGGTGCTGTAGGTGGTCACTTCGCTGTCGAGCGATGCGACATCGGTGACAACGCGGTACTCGGCCGTCCACAGGTCGGGCGTCACAGTGTGCAACGTGTAGCCGCGATGCGCGAGTTCGGCGTCGACGAGGTCGGGAAAGCTCTTCAGGAGATCCGTGAGCTGCGGATCGAGATTGGCACCCGAGCTGATCGAAGTGGTGACGAACTCAACACCAACTGCGGCGTCGTCGGTGCGCAGGTGTGCGACAGCGGCCAGATGGATGTCGCCTGTGACGACGATCAGGTTCTGGATGCCCGCTGTATCGAGGCTTGCCAGCAACCGTTCGCGGGCAACCGGGTAGCCATCCCACTGGTCATAGTTCAACACCGCGCCGTTGAGGGTTGCGTTAGCCATCACGACCTGGTTGCCGATCACGTTCCACTGCGCACTTGAGTCAGTCAGTGTGTCGACGAGCCATTGCTCCTGTGCGTCGCCGAGCATTGTCCTGCTCGGATCGGCGGCTTCGGCGCATGCCGGTTCAAGGTCCAAGACCGCGTCGCCGCACGCCTGATCGGATCGGTATTGGCGACCATCGAGCAGTACCAGAGTCAACAGTTCGCCCCACGTCGCGTCGCGGTAGATGCGGTATTCCTCGCCCGCTGCCGCCGGAGGGGGCAGCCGAACCGGTTGATGTTCCCACCACGCGGTGTAGGCCGCGAAGCGGCGCGCTTCGAATTCCGAGAGGTCGTCGGGTTCTTGTGGAAGCAGACCGGCGTAGTTGTTCTCGACTTCGTGGTCGTCCCAGATGACGAACCACGGGCACGACGCGTGCGCAGCTTGCAGATTGGCATCGGTCTTGTAGCGCGCGTAGCGATTGCGATACTGCTCGAGCGTCGTTGGCTCGGCGTCGAGATGGATGCGCGCCGCGGGATCGCCGCCAACGGTCCCCGCGTCCTCGTAGATGTAGTCGCCGAGCCACAGCGTGAAGTCGGGGGCGTGTTCGGCGAGGTCACGGTGTGCTGCGTAGTAGCCCGCTTCGTAGTGCTGGCAGCTGGCAGCGGCGAATCGCACCTCAGTTGCGTCGGTCGGCGCCACGCGTGTGATTCCTGTGGGGCTGGTGTATTGACCGACGCGGAAGCGGTAGAACCACGTCCCCTGCGGTAACTCTGCGAACGCGTGCACGCTGTGGCCACTGTCGGCCTTGGCAACCTCTTGACCACTTGCAGCAATGCTGGCGAAGTCGTCAGTGGCACTGGCTTCCCACAGCACTGGCACGTCGTCGGCCGGCATGCCGCCACCTTCCAGTGGGAGCGGCGCCAACCTCGTCCACAGCACCACGCTGTCCGTATCGGGATCGCCAGACGCGACACCCAATGTGAACGGATCTGCTGCTAGCTCGATTGATGGCAGCGTGGTAGCGCTGGTGGTCGTCGTTGACGCCGTCGTAGATGACGGCTTGGTTGGCGCGGCGTTGGTTGAAGTTGTGGGTGCGCTGGGCGTGCTGTCATCGGAGCAGGCAGTAACGGCGACGGCTGCGGCACCAGCCAGGAACATTCGCCGTGAGATCGCGTCCCGTGAGATCGGAGTCATAGGTCGACAGTCTGCACGCTAGAAGCGTCAGGGAACTCGCGCGAGCACAGCTTTCAGGTACGCACCCTGCGCGAAGCCAACCGGATGGTCGATCGCGTGGCCGGTTCGGCGCAGCTCGTCCAAGGGTCGGCCAGCGCGTGCAGCCGCGTGCGACACCGTGATGTGAAACTCGTCGGCAGTCACACGACTACTGCACGATGCCAGTAAGAGGAGACCATCGGGGCGCACGAGCTTCACCGCCCGCTCGGCGAGCATGGTGTACGACTGAAGTGCTTTCTCGACACTGGTCTGGCGGGGAGTGAACGAGGGCGGGTCGACGATCACGATCTCGAATCGTTCGCCTTTGCGTGCGTATCGATCCATCACCTCAAACGCGTCGCCGGTTTCGGTGCGAAAGGCGCACGCGGCCACTTCGTTGCGCGTGAGGTTGTGAGCCATGTTGCGGGATGCGGCGGCCAATGCCGGCGCGCTGCTGTCGACCGCTACGACCTCGCGGGCACCGCCGGCGGCTGCGTGAACGCTGAAACCACCGGTGTTGGCGAACATGTCGAGCACGCGGCAGTCGTCGGCGTTGGTGCCGATGAGCGCACGGTTGTCGCGCTGATCCAAGAAGTGGCCGGTCTTCTGCCCGCGCACGACGTCGGCCTCGAAGGTGAGCCCGCACTCGGTGAACAGGATCGGGTCGGCGGGCGAAACACCAATCAGCGCGTCGCCTTCCTCTAATCCATGCAATGGAGCGCCGTGCATGTTGCGCGCCAACCGCAGCACCAGTGCCTCGGGATGAAACGCGTCGGCGATGGCAGGTACGACATCGGCCAGGTGCGGTAGCCACATCGCGGAGTACAGCTTGAGGACCAGAGTGTCCGAGTACCGATCGAGCACGAGCCCGGGCATGCTGTCGTTCTCGCCGTGTACTAGTCGGTAGCCGGTCGTGTCGCCGCGATCGATCAATGAGCGGCGACGTTCTTGCGCGGCGAGAAACTGCTGCGTCCAGAAGGCGCGATCAATTGCCGTTGGTTTGCCGCGGTGGACCAGTTTCACCCGGATTGGGCTCGCCGGGTCGTAGAGCCCGATGGCCACGAAGTTGCGGTCGTCGTCGAACACAACCGCCAGGTCGCCGCTGGCGCCTGTGCCGTTGAGGGAAGGGCCTTTGACGGAGGTGATCGATGCCTCGTACACCCACGGGTGACCGCCACGGATCTGGCGTAGTGCATCGGGCGTTACCCGCACCGCCAAGCGACTGGCTGATGGCCGTGGGAGTTGGGCGAACAAAGACACTGCAACAGGGTACGGCCGTTACGGGAAACGGCCGTGGATAAGGCACAGTATGGGAGTGACTAGTAGCGAGAACGACAGGATCGAACACGTAGGCGTGGTCGGTGCGGGGCTGATGGGCTCAGGCATCGCCGAGGTGTGTGCCCGTGCAGGGTGCGACGTGACGGTGCTGGAGGTCAATGCTGAAGCATGTGAACGTGGTCGCACGCGAGTCGTGGGCAGCCTCGATCGGGGCGTCCGCTCCGGCAAGCTGGGCGAAGCCGATCGCGACGCCGCCTTCGCTCGACTGGCGTTCACCACCGACTATGGCGATCTCGCCCAATCTGATCTGGTGGTCGAAGCCGTTATCGAGGACGAGAAGTTGAAGTCCACCGTGTTTCGTGAACTCGATCGTGTCGTCAGCAGCCCCGACGCGATCCTTGCAAGCAACACCAGCTCGATACCGATCATGAAGCTTGGTATTGCTACGCAACGGCCCGAGCATGTCATCGGCATCCACTTCTTCAACCCGGTGCCTGTCTTGCGTCTCGTCGAGTTGGTGACCTCGCTGTTGACGTCGCCCGAGACCACCGAGCGCGCAAGCCGGTTTGCCGCCGACGTGTTGGGCAAGCGCGTGATCCGTAGCCAGGACCGAGCTGGCTTCATCGTCAACGCTCTCCTTATCCCTTACCTACTGTCGGCGATTCGCATGATGGAGTCCGGCTTTGCGACGGCCGACGACATCGATGCCGGAATGATGGAGGGGTGTAACCACCCGATGGGCCCGCTACGTCTCGCCGACCTGATCGGGCTCGACACGACGATGGCGGTCGCCGACAGTTTGTACACCGAGTTCAAGGAGCCGCTGTACGCGTCGCCCCCTCTGTTGTCGCGCATGGTGGAAGCCGGGCTGCTGGGTCGCAAGACGGGGCGCGGCTTCTACGACTATCACGCACCTGCAACCGTCAAGTGATGCGCGGCCGATGACCGACGCGCTCGAGCGTGTAACGAATCTCGTCGCGCTACTGATGTCGACTCGCGTTCCGCTGACGCTCGAGCAGATCGCAGGCGAGCTGACCGGCCAATACCCGGTGGGCGAATCCGCCCTGCGCGGCGCGTTCGAGCGCGACAAGGCGTTGCTGCGCGAGATCGGGGTACCGCTGGAGACCGAAGTGCTCGGTGGCAGCGACGCCGGCCGAACGGCGTATCGCATTGACCGAGCGCGCTATGAACTCGCCGATCTCGCGTTGGCTCCGGATGAACAGGCCGCTCTGCAACTTGCTGTCGCTGCGGCGCGTCTGGCCGATGCGCAGTTCGGATTGCTGAAGCTCGGCGGTGATCGCAGCTCGGTGCCGGTCGTGGTTGCCAACATCCCCGAACTGGAAGCGTTGCCTGCTCTGCGAGAAGCGGCAGCCGCTCGCGCCGAGGTGTCGTTCGGCTACCACGGTTCTCCGCGCACGCTGCAGCCATACGCACTGTTGCTGCGGGAACGGTTTTGGTACGTGATCGGCCACGACATCGACCGCTCCGAGTTGCGTACATACCGCGTCGACCGGATTGAGGGTGATCCGGTCGTTGGCGAATCGGGCTCCTTTCAGCGTCCGGCAGGTTTCGACCCTCGTGCGGTTTTTCCATCCGACCCGAAGCTGCTCGGCGACGAGCCGACCGCTCGCGCGCAGGTTTGGGTGGGTGAAGCGCGAGCCGACGCAATCGAACGCGAGCTCGGAGACTCAGCAGTTCGCGAACGACGCGACGATGGCTCCTTGGTGGTGGAGGTTCCGTGCGCGAACGAAGAGGCGTTTCGCTCGTGGCTGTTCGGCCTCGGTGTGCACGCAGAAGTGCTGGCGCCGGCTGAGTTGCGCTCATCCATCGTCAGCTGGCTGCGCGCGCTGGCGGGTGCGGAGTGAGCGCCCGTCGCGGGCCGCGGCCTACCGGTGACCGCTTGCGCCGACTGTTGGTCATGCTGCCGTGGTTGATGGAGCGCGGCGAAGCGTCACTGGCAGAGATGAGCGAGCGCTTCGAGGTCACAGAATCGGAACTGGTCAAAGATCTCGAGCTCGCCGCGATGTGCGGGCTGCCGCCGTTCGTCGACGAAATGGTCGACGTTTTTATCGATGACGGCACCGTGTTTGCCGGTGTGCCGCGACTGTTCACGCGACCACTGCGGCTGACGGCGCCGGAAGGCTTTGCGTTGCTCGCCGCGGCGCGAGTAGCGATGCAGTTGCCGGGGGCCGACGCCGGGGGAGCGTTGGCTCGGGCGCTCGCGAAGTTGGCAGCTGCGCTCGGCGACGACGCGGTGGTGGTCGACTCGCCGCAACCACCGGCGACCGCGGCCGTTGCCGAAGCGGCGACGAAATGCGAACGGCTGCGCATTCACTATTGGTCGCCCGCAGCGGATCGACGCAGCGACCGCGAGATCACTCCCCGGCGTGTCTTCGTTGACGGCGGCGCTTGGTATGTGATTGCCGACGATCACCTCAGCGGCGAATCGCGCACGTTTCGGATTGATCGCATTGAACAGCTGGAGGCAACCGGGGTCATCGATGAGCCACGCGACGTAGAAGTTCCGGCGGGAGGCACATGGTTTGCCGACGCCGATTTACCGACCGCTCGTTTGCGCGTTCCGGCGTCGGAGACGTGGGTGGCCGAGCGTTACCCGACGCGTTCCGTGACAGCCATTAAGAACGGTTGGGAGTTGGTCGTCAGCGTCGCGAGCGAGCACTGGCTGGAGCAGTTGTTGCTGCGATTGGGCGCCGATGCGAAAGTCGTGGACCCTGCGGAGTGGAAGGACCTTGGTGCGCGCGCGGCGCGCGCACTTCTGGCTAACTACGGCTCGTGACCTACGGCGTCGGCACCCACGCCGGCAGTTGGTCGACAGTGGCGATGCTGTGCGCCTGCAGCAGAAAGGGAAGCACCGCTGCAGTGGCGTCGGCATCGGCGAGAGCATCGTGTGGCTTGGCAAGTTGAATGCCGCACCGCTCGCACAAGTCGCCGAGGCGGTGCGACATCGTTCGTTCGGGGTCGAGCTGACGCGAGAGGCGCAATGTGCACAGCGGATCGTTGAGCTGCAGTTGCACGCCCACGCGCTTCGCGGCCTTACGCAGAAACGCCAAATCGAACTCGGCATTGTGCGCCACAAAGCGGGCGCCGCTGAGCTTGCTGGCAAGTTCGGTGATAACGGTCGCTGCCGGTGGCGCGGTGCGAACGTCGCGACGGTGAATGCCATGCAGCCACGTCGGCCCCACCCGAAACCAAAGACGCGAGCGCGGTGCCAGCAGGCTGCTCCAGCGATCGAGCACTGTGCCCGACCCGTCGATCACTACGACCCCGACTTGCAGCACGTGATGGCGGCGGATCGATAGCCCCGAGGTTTCGACATCGACTACAGCGAAACGCTGTGAGCTGATGGGGCCAGATTCCGAAGGTCCGGACATGTGCAGCACCTTAGGGCAGGGGTCTGACACCAGAGTCGCTGGGAACCTGTTACAGAAGTTCGGCCGCGAGGCTGGCCACGTTGCTGCGCTCACAGGCGCTCAGCGTCAAGTGGCCGAAACAAGTCTGACCGCCAAAGGCTTGGATCAACACCGCCAGTGCGTTGTTCGACTCGCCGAGGTAGGGCGCATCGATCTGGCTGGTGTCGCCGGTGAAGATGACCTTGGTTCCCTCACCGATGCGGGTGAGCACCGTCTTCAGAGTCGTCGGCTCCAGGTTTTGAGCCTCGTCGACAACCACAAACTGGCGATGCAGGCTGCGCCCACGCAGGAACGTCACCGACTCGAGCGACAACTGATTCCGGCCCACCAGCTCGTCGACCAATCGATTCGCATCATGCTGGCTGCGTTGATCGGTGAGCGCGACGATGGCGTCGTGGATGGCCGACATCCACGGGTCGAGCTTCTCGTCGAGACCGCCGGGCAGGAAGCCCACGTCGGCGCGACCCACCGGCACCAACGGTCGATACACAGCCAGTCGCTCGTACGCGCGTTGCTCGACCACCTGCTCGAGACCGGCCGCGATGGCCAGCAGCGTTTTGCCGGTGCCGGCGCGTCCATCGAGTGCAACGACACTCACATCCGGGTCGAGCAGCAGCTCAAGGGCGAACCGTTGCTCTTTCGATCGCGGCCGCAAGCTCCACGCTTCTGGCGCGTTATGTGGCAGCAACGCCATCTCGGCATCGACGCGACGCACAAGTGCGGATTGCGATCCGCTACGCAAGACAGCGAATGCGTTTTCGAGAAGAGCATCGGCGCCAGCGACGAGCGAGCACTCGACTCTGCCATCCAGGTACAACTGATCGATCGCGGGGGCGGTTGTCTCGAGCGTCGTCCAGCCAGTTGCACGCGTCACCGACGAGCGACCGATCGGATGATGCTCGACTGCTTCGAGTCCGAGGTGTGCGGCCTTGATGCGCAGCGCGGCATCGTTGGACACCATGCGGGTTGGTGCGTGCTGCGACTGTCCGATCGCAGCTCCGATGATGCGATTGTCGGGAACGGCCGGATCGAGACCGTGCTCGATGAGCAGATGCTTCTGTACGCCGTTGATTTCGATTCGCAACGTGCCTTCGGCGGCCGGATGTCCGACGGTGACAGGGATCGCAAGTGAGCCGCCGGCGCGAACGCGGAGTTCTTCGATCGTGCGCAACGCCGTGCGCGCCGCGCGGCCAACGTCGTCGAGCCGCGTCTTGAGACTGTCGAGCTCTTCGATGACGGTGAACGGAATGACAACGTCGAGTCCGGCGAACGCATCGAAGCAAGTTGGGTCGCCGATCAGCACCGAAGTGTCGAGCACGACGCGAGTGCGCACCGCAGAATCTGCCTGAGCGTGCTCGTGTTGCTGAGGAATGAGGTCGGTCAACGGTCCTCCACTCGTGTGGCGCGATTGACGGGGACGCAAGCGAAGTTCCGCAACGAATGCAGTTGTAGCGCAGACGTTGATGCCAGTGGTGGATGCACCGCGCGTGTAAGAATCGCGCTGTGACGCATCGGCTCGAAAAGGGCCCAGGTGTGCCCTCTGGCACTTGTTGCAAATGCAACAACGGAAATGCTTGAAATGTGCGCCGGAATCCGGTTCGATTTGCATACGTAACAGGTCCGTTACGTAAAGAAGACCGATACCCGGAGGTATCAAGTCAATGACCAAAGCAGAGCTGATCGACGCAATTGCGAACGAGTCAGGCGTCAGTAAGTCCGACGCAGAGAGTGCAGTCGGCGCGTTCTTCAACATCGTGATCGCGTCCGCGAAGGCGGGCGACAAGGTCACGTGGCAGGGCTTCGGGTCGTTCAGCACCTCGAAGTCTGATGCGCGAACTGGTCGCAACCCGCAGACGGGTGCACCCGTCAGCATCGCGGCGTCGACGCGTATGAAGTTCACCGCGAGCAGCACACTCAAGGCCGCACTTAATCCGGGCCGCAAGTAACAAGTTCCCCTCATCAACCAAGCAAGCAACACCAGAGCAATAGGAAGGAATACCAAGTGACACCGATGAAGAAGAAGGCAGCTCCTAAGCGTAAGAAGGCAGCTGCAAAGAAGGCTCCGGCCAAGAAGAAGGCAGCAGCAAAGAAGAAGGCTCCGGCCAAGAAGAAGGCTGCAAAGAAGAAGGCTCCGGCCAAGAAGAAGGCTGCAGCTAAGAAGAAGGCTCCGGCCAAGAAGAAGGCTGCAAAGAAGAAGGCACCGGCAAAGAAGAAAGCTGCTGCCAAGAAGAAGGCATGAGCTAACGCTCGTAGCGAACGGGGGGCTTCGGCCCCCCGTTTGCATTTTTGGCGACAAGTCTGCGAAGTTCGGAAGAGGAGTGTGATGAAGGCGATCTGTGACGACCTGCTGGCAGAGCATCAATCGCTCGACGAGTTTGTCGCGGCGTTGGAAGAAGAGCGTTGGTCGCTCTCGACGCCGGCAGCCGGTTGGTCGATCCGAGACCAGATCAGTCATCTGTGGTTTTTCGATCAGCGCGCCGCAATGGCGTTGCGCGATCCGGCCGAGTTCGCCGCCGACACCGAGCGGCTGATCGCTGCCGGCGGAACGGCCGCGTCGGTTGTTGCTGGCCGCTCAATGCCAGGTGCCGACTTGCTGGCCGCGTGGCGAGTCGATCGCTCGTTGCTGCTCACGCTCGCCCGCGACGTCGACCCCTCGTCGCGCATTCCGTGGTACGGACCGGCGATGGGGGCACGATCGTTTATCACCGCTCGTCTGATGGAGACATGGGCACACGGTCAAGACGTCGTCGACGCCTTGGGTGCGACTCGCGCGCCCACAGCGCGGCTGAAGCACGTCGCACACATCGGTGTTCGGGCTCGCCCGTTCAGCTACTTGATCAACGGCTTGGCGTTGCCGGAAGTACCAGTTCACGTCGTGCTCACCGCCCCCGATGGATCGCTTTGGGAATGGGATGGCCCGGCTTCCGACTCTGTCCGCGGGAGCGCCCTCGACTTCTGCCTCGTCGTGACGCAACGGCGCCACCTCGCCGACACGTCGTTGCAGATTGACGGCGCAGCCGCGACCGAGTGGATGGGTATCGCTCAGGCATTTGCCGGTGAACCCGGCAACGGCAGGGCGCCGGGTCAGTTTCGCAGCTGAGCGCCAGAGCGCTAGAGGTCGCTGATTCGTTTGAAGATTTCGGCGGCCGCCATCCCGTACGGTTCACCCAGGTTGGCGAGTCGCGATCGAATGCGCAACCGGAACGACTCCAACTGATCGGGGTCGACGGCCTTCATCGTGCTCTCGAACTGACTCTCGTGCGCTTCCAACGCATGCAGCTTGCGATCGACCCACGCGTCGATCTCCTCGACATGGTCGGGCTCGTCGGCTTCCCACAACAGCAACACGGCGGGCCGGTGAGCTGCCAGCTCTTGTTCTCTGAAGAAATGTGGATCGCGAGCCGCAACGATTCCTTCACACGCCAGGAGCCCGGCGTGGCGATGATCGGGATGAAGGCGATAACGCTTCCACGGGTCGTGGCCGAGAACGACTTGCGGCTTGATGGTGCGGATGGCCCGTGCCACTTGACCGCGCATCGGCAGGCCGCTCTCAAGTTCACCATCTACCTGGTCGAGAAACGTCACCGTGCCGGCTTGATCGCCGCTCAGACGTCGTGCGGCCTCGCGCTGTTCGCGCTGGCGTGTCGCGACAAGTGCGTGCACGTCCGCGTCTGGGTTCCATGTGCCCTTTGATCCGTCGGTGAGGATGAGGTGGTGAACTCGACAACCGGCGTCGGCCCACTTTGCAAGCGTTGCTCCGCAGCCGAACTCGACGTCGTCGGGGTGCGCGCCGATAGCCAACGCGGACTTCGGTGTCGGCAGGTTGCGAGTCGTCACCGACGGCGCGTGGTCGGGCTGACCGGGTTCGTTTTCAGCCATGCAGGAAGCACCTCCTCGACAAGCGGATGCAGTAAGTCATCGGGGGTATCAATGTCGCGCGCCAGCTGTTGATCGCGACGCACGACGGTGCGCTGGCCGCTGGCAAGCGCCAATGCCAGGTGGCGCTGAAACGACCCGGCTCCATAGCTGAATGCAAAGCCGAGTGCCGTCGATACTGCCACGACGTTGGTGCCATCGCGATGAGCATCGGGCACCAACGTGATTGCGTCCGGCAAAATCAGTGCGGCGAGGTCGTGCGCCAGTGGCAGGTCGCCATGAGCGACCGCGACGTGGGTGACGCCTTCGCGCCCGAGCTGCTCGACACTGCGCGACACGGCGCCGTTAAGGCCTGCGCCCGGATGCCACAGCACCTTCGCGCCGCGGTCGACGGCCCACTTGGCTACTTCGTCGTCGTCGCACGCGACGTAAACCGGCAGCTCGCCAGCCGCCGCCATCACGCGGTCGGCAGTCCAACGCGCCAGCGCCTTGCGCTGATCGGGGGCGAGCACAGAGGACAGCCGAGCCTTGGCATCGGCGAACGCCTTGACCGGCACGAGCACGGCATGGCTTTGGCGGCCCTTCACGCTGGCATCGTAGAGGCACTCGTGAACATCCAGGTCGTCTGCTGACCGGCCTACGCTGTGCCACGTGACGATGAAGGTGGCGGTGATTGGGGCTGGCTCGTGGGGGACCACCGTCGCCGCGCTTGCTGCGGTCAACACGCCGACCGTTTTGTGGGCGCGCCGCCAGGAGTTGGCCGACGAGATCAACACACGTCACGTCAACAGCGACTATCTCCCGCAGTTCACGCTGCCCAACGAGTTGCAGGCGACCGCGTCGTTGGCGGAGGCCGTGGGTGGCGCCGATGTGGTGGTGATGGCTGTCCCGTCACACGGCTTTCGCGATGTTGCCGCCGCAGCCGCGACGCACGTACGCGCGTGGGTGCCGGTAGTCAGTTTGACGAAGGGACTGGAACGCAACTCGCTGAAGCGAATGAGCGAGGTGATACGTGACGAGATGCCCGGTCATCCCGTGGCTGTACTGACTGGGCCAAACCTCGCCAAAGAGATTCTCAGTGGGCAACCTGCCGCCAGCGTCGTCGCTATCGACGAGTTCGACATTGCTACGGAGCTGCAGCGCATCTTCAGTCGACCGTCGCTGCGCGTGTACACGAACAGCGATCTCGTCGGCTGCGAGCTCAGTGGCGTCGTCAAGAACGTCATCGCTATCGCTGCCGGTATGGCAGAGGGCATGGGTTTCGGCGACAACACGCGGGCGACGTTGATCACCCGCGGCCTGGCCGAGATGACCCGGCTGGGAATCGCAATGGGTGGCCACGCGGCCACGTTCGCTGGCCTGGCCGGAATGGGCGACCTGATCGCAACGTGTTCTTCGAAGCAGAGCCGCAACAACATGGTCGGCTTTCAGCTCGGCGAGGGTAAGACCATCGAGGAAGTCCTCGCCGCGATGAACATGGTGGCAGAGGGTGTGAAGAGCTCGCCAAGCGTGCTCGACCTGGCGCGACGTCACGGTGTCGACATGCCCATCACCGAGCAGATCGTCGCTGTCTGCCATCAGAGTCGTTCGGCGCGCGATGCCTTGGGCTCGCTGATGCAACGTGGCCGCAAGAGCGAGCTGGACTAGTTCTTGATCACTACCGGTGTCACAGGTGGTCGTTGGCGCGCTTCGATCACCCCCTTCGGATCGCTCGTGCCGATGGACAACGGCCTGCCGCGGCTGGATTGGCACATCGCCGCCGACGACCGCTGGCATTCGCCCGAACGCGAGTCCACGGTTCGTCAACGGCGCATCGACGGCACCGCTGTTGTCGAAACGCGGGTGCGCGTTCCAGATGGTGACGCGGTGCAACGTGTGTACTCGGTTGCCGACCAGGGCGGGATGACCGTCATCGAGGTGGAAAACGAGTCGCCGCTTCCGATCGCGATCGCGTTCACGCACGGCAATCTGCTCTCGCTGCGTCCGCCGCTGGCGCCGATTGAGGGAATCTCGCTTCCAGCAGGCAGCGTCGCGTTTCCGATTGGACATCGCGCCACGTTGACGGTCGCGATATCTCATGTCGAGGGTGCGACCGCCGGAGTGCTACCGAGTGGATTGCCGACCGCCGAGGCCGTTGCTCGGGGCTGGTTGACTACCGTCGAGCGCGCCGGCCGGCTGCTGTTGCCCGACGCCGAACTCAACGAGCGCGTCGTCGCGACTCGTTGTGAGTTGCTGCTGTGCGGCCCACCGCTCCCTGAGGATGACGCAATTGGCTTCATTCTGGTCGTCGACCAACTTGTCAGAATGGGCGAGCGTGCCGAGCAGTTTGTACCGCAGCTCGCGAACGCGCTGGAGCTGCTGGCGAAGTCACCCGAACGCGACTGGACGCTCGCGGCTGCGCTCCCCGCAGCCGATCGCGTGTTGGCCGCGGCAGGCGAGGAGCGCGCACGTCGCGACCTCGCCGCAATCGCCAAGCGTTTGCAACCGGTCGGCGATCTACCGCTGGCCGTACCCGCCGACTCGGTGCGCGCCCTCGCGTGGACCGAGCAACGCGTGGTCGCGCAGCGAGGGGGACAAGCGCAGTTGCTGCCGGCCGGTTTGCCGGCGAACTGGTTGGGGAACAACTTCGAAGTGTTCGACCTGCCGACCAACGCCACGGGCACGATCTCATTCGCTGTGCGTTGGCACGGCGAACGCCCGGCAGTGCTATGGGAGCAAACCCCAGGCGCGGATGGCCCGGCAACGCTGACATCGCCAACTCTCGCGCCCCAGTGGACGGGCGCGGAGGTTGCCGGCGAGGCCTTATGGGACAAGTACAATCGCTAACAAAAATCGGAGCGGGTGGTGATCCAGCCGCTGAATGGCTACGAAGAACTCATATGGCAATCTCGATCGAAAAGTTTCAGGAGCAGGGTGGTCGGGTGCAAACCGACGACCTCGACTTCGAGTCCTTCCGGACTAACCCGCTGCACCCCGACGTGCTGCGCTGCCTTGGCTACATGCACGACATCGAGTATCAGACCGTGCTGTACATGCGTGAGCTGTTGGTTACCCCGGCTTGGAAGGATCCGCAGTTCACCGCCTTCCTCACGCTGTGGAACTACGAGGAGTATTGGCACGGTCAGGCGCTTGGTCGCGTGCTCGCCATGCACGATCGCCCGGCGCACGATCCACGACTGCACGCGATGCGTAAGTGGAACAAGCGGACGCTGTTCTGGAGCCCACTGGTGTTCTGGTCGCTCGGCACGGCGGTGAAGAAGTTCCCAGCCGTGCATATGACGTGGGGTGCGATCAACGAGTGGACCGCCAACGCGGCATACAACCGGTTGGCGAAGATTGCCGACCACCCCGTGCTCACCGAGTTGCTGGGCCGCATCATGCGCCAAGAAGGCCGTCATGCCGCGTACTACGCGAGCTACTCGCGCGACATGCTGGAGAACGACCGTCGTGCGCAGAAGGTGACGAGTTGGTTCCTGCGCCATGAGTGGGCCGTCGTCGGCAGTGGCGATGTTCCCAAGATCGAGACTTCGTTCGCCGCGGCGTATCTATTCGGTTCCGGCGACGGCGCCGAGTTGATCGATCGCGTGGAAGATCGCATCGATGCGCTCCCTGGTTTGTCCGGCCTCAATCTCGTGCGCACTGCCATCCGCGAGGCCACCGAGCACGTGATCGCCGAGGAGGGCTCAGTCCCTGGGCTTCCCGAACCGGCCAGCGTCGCCAGCTAAGGCTGTTAGGGCTCGAGAATGGCGATGTCGCCGACGGCGATCTCGCCGGGTTGCAGCACCGTTGCGTAGACGCGGCTGACTGGTCCGCGTTCGTGGTGGACCGTTTCGAACTCGCCATCGACGAACCACTCTTTGATCTTGAAGCACGGCAAGGCGTACGCGCCGATCTCGCACAGCACCCCTCCGATTTGAAGGCGTACTCCCGCCCGGACCTGCTCCCATGGCAAACCGCTGAGGGTGATGTTCTCGCCAGCTCGGCCCGGGGCAACCGAATGCCCCTGCGCGTGCAGTTCAGCGATGACTTCGGCGCTCCATATACATAGGGCCTGCCACGGGCGGCCGTGGTTCGCCCGGTTGGCCTGTGCATCGCCGACGACACCGCGCCACTCGACCGTTGCCCGGTCGATTGCCGCCTTGGGCAACCCTCCGCCGGATCGATGCAAGCCAGCCACCGTGCCCTCGGCGCGTTTGGGCAGCTGACCGGCGGCGCGCAGCGCTGTCCCGGCCGCTGTCCACGCCTCCCATACTCGGACCAGGTCGTCGCCCAAGTCGCCGGTGAGCGTGGGGTACAGCGGCGCCAGCGCGGAGGCATCGCGGCCGTCTCGATAGAACTGCCACACCTTGTCGAGATTTGAGACGGTGCGTTCAGCGTCGGTAGTCGTGAACGTGTGCGGACCGATGGAGAACATGGACACACCGTAGGCTGGCCGCGTGGCCGACGTCCGAGCAGATGTTCTCGATCCTTTCGCCGACTTGCGTTTGACGGAATGGACGTCGTGCGGCGGGTGTGCTGCGAAGTGGGGTGCGTCGCTGCTCACTGATCTGGTGCGCGATATGCCTGCGGGTCTCGACCCGTCGTTGCTCGTCGGCCTCGCCCCGTTCGACGACGCAGCGATTTATCAGGTCTCGCCCGATATCGCGCTGGTGAGCACGACCGACTTCTTCCCGCCGCTCGTCGATCATCCGGCCGACTTCGGTGCGATCGCGGCAGCCAACGCGTGCAGCGACGTGTTCGCCATGGGTGGGCGAGTGGTCGTGGCGGTCAACGTTGCAGCGTTTCCCGAACACTTCCCGCGCGAAGCAATCGTTGCGATCTTCGATGCGGCTGCCGCCGTCGTAGCGGAAGCAGGTGGCACGATCGCTGGCGGGCACACGATTCGAAACCCGGAACCGATTTTCGGACTTGCCGTGCAAGGCGTCGTGCATCCGCAACGTGTCTTCCGCAAGGGCGGCGCACTACCTGGAGACGTGTTGATGCTGAGCAAGCCGATTGGTACGGCGCTGGCCCTCGCTGGCGGTTCGGCGGACGACAAGGCGGCGGCTATCGCGGGCATGCGTCGACTGAATCGCGCTGCCTCCGAAGAGTTGCAGGCGCTCGGGTCGGCAGTTCACGCGGTCACCGACGTCACCGGCTACGGACTTGCCGGGCACGGGTGGGAGATGGCCGAGCGCGGCAATGTGCAGGTGATCGTCGACACCGAGGGCATCGTTGCGTACCCCGGTGCGCGCGAAGCAGCCGAGCGCGGTGTGCGCACCGGCGGCGATCCGCGTAACCGCGACTACGTGCAGTTGCATGTGCAGTCAACGGCGAGTGCTGCTGGCGAAGCATTGTGCATGGATCCCCAAACATCGGGCGGCTTGCTGGCAGCTATCGACCCTGCTGCAGTCGGATCGCTTGCCGACAACTGGTGGCGTGTTGGCGACGTGGCAGCTGGACCGGCCGCCATCGTGTTGCGCTGATGGCCGGGCGCGCGCCTACCCGAACGTTCGAGAACGAGTTGGCCGCCGCGGGTCATGAGATCATCGTCGGTATCGATGAGGTTGGCCGCGGTGCATGGGCTGGGCCGCTGATGGTGGGTGCCGCCGTGCTACCCCGCGGCAAGCGGGTGAACGGCGTGCGCGATTCAAAGATGCTGAGCGAAGCCAACCGCGAGTTTTTGTTCGACCGCATTGCCGGATGGTGCGAGGCGTGGGCGGTTGGTGCTGCCAGCCAGCAGGAGTGCGACGATCTCGGAATGACCGCCGCGCAAAAGCTGGCGACTCGTCGTGCCATCGATGGCCTTGGAGTGCTGCCCGATGTTGCGGTCGTTGATGGCAAGTGGAACTTCGTCTCACCGTGCGTCGCGAAGGTCGAGATGATGGTGAAGGCCGACCAGAAGTGCCTGTCGGTCGCGGCGGCCAGCATCCTTGCCAAGGTCACGCGCGATCGCCTGATGCGTGAAGCCGCAGAAGACTTTCCGCACTGGAGCTTCGACACCAACAAGGGTTACCCGTGCACGATGCACAAGGCGGCACTGCAGGCATACGGCCCGTCGGCGATCCATCGCCGAACGTGGGTGTTCATGGACAACTTCGTGCCGTGGCCCGGAGTACCAAGGGTGATCAACCCCGAACAACCAACGCTGTTCTAGACGTCAAGCAGTCCTCGTGCTCGACAGTTGCGCTCCTCGCGTTCGGCCTTTTCTTCGCGATCGGCGCGTCGGCCTTCGTCAGCTGTCTCAGTGGCGCGGTGTCCATACTTTCCGCGCAGACTCCGAACGAAGTCCGGGTCCACTCGGCGCACGACCACCTTTGAAACCGGCTTGTGTGTGGTTTCGTCCATATGACGAAGCGTAGGTGTGAACTGACTCGCCGAACGCTTGACTTCCGTCTTGGTAGGAGATTCAGGCTTGTTCGAGGGCTTGTGCCAGATCGGCCACCAAGTCGGCGGCGGTCTCGATGCCGACGCTGAGGCGTAGCAAGTTGTCGGGGACTTCGAGTGGTGAGCCTGCCGCCGATGCGTGCGTCATCTGGCCGGGGTGCTCGATCAGGCTCTCGACAGCGCCAAGGCTTTCGCCGAGCGTGAACAACTCGGTTGCCGCAGCGACGCGTAGCGCGGCAGCTTGACCAGCGCGCAAGGTGAAGCTGACCATGCCGCCGAAGTCGCGCATCTGTTTCGCTGCCGCGCGATGGCCGGGATGATCGGGGAGTTGCGGGTACAGAACGCGCTCGACTGCCTTGTGGCCGATGAGCACGTCGACGATCGAGCGCGCGTTGCTGCAGTGGCGCTCCATTCGTACAGCGAGCGTCTTCGCCCCACGCAAGGCGAGGTAGCAGTCGAAGGGTGATGGCACCGCGCCAGCGGCGTTCTGTGTGAAGCGCAGTCGCTGCGCGATGTCGTCGTCGTTGGCGGCCGCGAAACCGCCGACCACGTCGCTATGGCCACCGAGGTACTTCGTCGCCGAGTGCACGACGAGATCGGCGCCGAGCGAAAGTGGCTGCTGCAGATACGGAGTAGCGAACGTGTTGTCGACGACCACGACCGCACCGCGCTCGTGCGCGAGCGCGCAGATTGCTTCGATGTCGAAGCAACGCAACAGCGGATTGGTCGGTGTCTCCAGCCACACCAATTTTGTGTCCTTCGGCCAACTCGCCGCGAGTGCATCGACATCGAGAAGGTCGACCGCTGTCCACGGCAGGTGCGTGTGCACCTTGCTGATCAGTCGATACGTGCCGCCGTATGCATCGTTACCGAGCAAGACACGATCACCGGCTTTGAACAACCGCAGGATGTTGTCCTCGGCGGCCAGGCCACTCGCGAACGCGAGACCGTGCGTGGCGCCTTCAAGCGCGGCGATCTGCGTTTCGTACGCGGTGCGTGTCGGGTTGCCGCTGCGGCTGTATTCGAAGCCCTTCGTGTTGCCGACGCCATCTTGTGCGAACGTCGTGCTGAGGCTGATCGGTGGCACGACGGCGCCGGTCGTCGGGTCAGGCTCCTGGCCCGCATGAATGGCGCGGGTGTCGAAGCCCCACGACTCTTGCGCTTCGATCTCACCCACGGTTCACCGCCTCGAAGTACGTGAGCAAGTCGGTGCGGGTGAGCACGCTGAGCGGGCGGCCGCCGGACAGCACCAGCAATGCAGGTGCGCGATCGAGCATCTCGACCGCCAGCTTCACGGCTTGCCCGGCACCGATCGTCGGCAGCTTCGGACCCATCACGTGCTCGACCGGCGTCTTCATCACCGCGGGGTCGCGGTAGACGGCTTCCATCAAGTCGAGTTCGTCGACAGCGCCCGACACTTCGGCAGCAGCGAACGGCGGAGTGTTCTTGCATACAGGTATTTGGCTGATGCCGTTGGCGCGCATCAGGTCGATGGTTTCGCGAACTGAGGTCGCAGGGTTGACGTAGAGCAGCGACGGGGTGTCGCCGCGAGTGGCGAGCACGTCGGAGATGCATTCGTCGCTCTCGCGCAGGAAACCAAAGTTGGCCATCCACTTGTCGTCGAATACGCGCGACAGATAGCCGCGCCCGGAGTCGGGGTTGAGCACAACCACGATGTCATCGGGCTTGGCTGTCTTTGCCACGCGAATCGCGGCGGCGACGGCGAGGCCACCGGAGCCGCCGATCAGGATTCCTTCCTCGCGGCTGACCTGACGTGCGACCAGGAAGCTCTCCTCGTCGCTGACCGGAACCACTTCGTCGTATAGCTCGGGTGCCCAGGCGGCGGGGTAGAAGTCTTCGCCGACACCTTCTACTAAGTACGGCCGTCCCGAACCGCCGCTGAACACCGACGCGTCGGGGTCGGCGGCGACGATGCGCACGTTCGGGTTCTGCTCTTTCAGATAACGCGCCGTGCCGGTGATGGTGCCGCACGTGCCGGCACCGGCAACGAAGTGGGTGATGCGCCCGCCGGTTTGCGCCCACAACTCGGGGCCAGTTGTCAGCTCGTGCGCCAGGGGGTTGTTCGGGTTGGCGTATTGGTTGGGGCGAAACGCATTGCGCTCGATGGTCAGGCGCTCGGCGACCTTGTAGTAGCTGGTCGGATCCTCTGGCGGCACGGCCACCGGGCACACCACTACCTCTGCGCCATACGCGCGCAGCAGGCTGACCTTCTCGGGGGCGACCTTGTCGGTCATCACGAACACGCACTTGTAGCCACGCTGTGCGGCCACTATCGCCAACCCGACGCCAGTGTTTCCGCTGGTCGGCTCGACGATGGTTCCGCCCGGCTTCAGCAGCCCGTCGCGCTCGCCAGCGAGGATCATCTCCAGCGCCGGCCGATCCTTCGAGGAGCCACCCGGGTTGCTGGTTTCCATCTTCATCACCAGCACGCACGGCAGGTTGTGCAGTTCGGTGATCCTCTTCAACACCACCAGTGGTGTGTTGCCAATCAGGTCGATCACGCTTTCGGCGATCTGTGTGCCGTGCAGTCGCGCATCGGCGGCGTCGTTGCCCCAGGCCATGCCCGCAGAGTACCGGCCACACGAGTCGAGTCGGTCCGACAACTTAGGGTGAGCGCGTGGAACCGGATCGGCAGGCCGGGAGTGTGCACCTTGTGCATCGTGTGAACTCGGCTTCGTTGCTGATCATTGGCGGCGTCGTTGCCGTTGATCCGCTTGGATTGTGGCCGTTCGGTCCCTTGCGCTGGCTGGTGGTTTCCACCTTGGGCGTCGGTGTGGTGGGCATCTGTTTGCGGCGTGCCTCGACGCGCCTTGACGGTCGCACCCTCGCGCTTTGGCTGTTGCTACTCGTGTGCCTGACTCTGAGCGCTGTGACGAATGGCGATGTGTGGATAGCGCTAGTCGGAACCGACACCCGCCACTTTGGGCTGGCAACTTGGCTGCTCTGCTGGGGTTTGTTCTGCGCAGGGCAACAACTGCGCGGTCATGAGACACAATTGCTGCGGGCTGGCACCGTGGCAGCGTTGGCCGTTGGCTTGTGGTGTGCCTGGGAAGCATTGTTCGGCCCTCCGATTGCACTTGGCATCAACAGCGGTCGCCTCACCGGTCCGTTCGGTTCCGCCGCGTTGGTGGGTGGCGCAATGTGTCTGCTACTCCCGTTGGCGGTTGCGTCGGCGCTAGACCGACGGACCTCGCGCGGGTGGCGTGTCGCTGCCGCTATTGCTGTCACGTCGGGCGTTGCTGCGGCGATCGGGAGTGGTGCGCGCGCAGCGTGGGTCGGGCTGGTCGTTGCAGCAGTGATCGTGGCGTGGAAAGTCGCTGCGGCGCGTCGGCCGCTCACGATTGTCGGTAGTGGTCTCGTCGTGGTGATGTTGGTGTGCCTTCCGTTGCTGGGGTCAGTGTTCGAGCGCAGTCATGGCTCCTCGAGTCGCCTCGATGAGTGGAGGGTCGCTACACGTGTCATTGCGAACCATCCGCTGCTCGGAGTTGGCCCTGAGGGATATCGCATCGTGGTGAGTGAAGGTGTCGATGCCGACTACGAGCGCGCCTACCCGCGCGACAACGTGCTGCCCGACCGAGCTCATTCATCGCTGCTCGATGTAGCGCTGGCCGGTGGCCTCTTTGCTGCGGCAGCGTACGCAGGGCTTCTGGTCGTCATCGGTCGTCGCGTAGTCGGTCGGCTTGCTCATGCCTCGCCTGCGCAAGTTGCACTGTCGGCATCCTTCTTCGCGTACTTCTCCGCGCAGTTGTTGCTGTTTCCAGTGTTCGAGCTCGACCCGATTACGTGGTTGCTGGCGGGCGTTGTCGTCGCCGGTGCCGTGCCTGCTCGCGCGCGCACAGCCTTGACAGTCCATTTGAAAACGGCCGCGGCAGGGGTCGTCGCACTCGCGTTGATGATCGTCGGAGTGCTTGACGTCGCGGCCAACCGGCTCGCACACGACGCGGTCAATGCGTCGGCCGTCGGTGATGACGCGGACGCCCGGGACCTCGCGGAGCGTGCAACACGATTGCGGCCGGACTCCATCTCGTACCGGATGATCGCCACGCAGGTGATGTTGGCAGCTGACACTGTCAGTGCCACCGACTTGTCACTGTCGCACGCAGCGTCCGCCCTGGATTGGTCGCGGCGCGATCCCGTCGCGGTTGACCTGTGGGCATCGAGTTTGCTGCAGCGCGCTTCGCAGACGGGAGACGAGGCCGATGGCCGCGCCGCGTTGACGGCGTGGCAGGAACTGGTCGAACGCGACCCAAATCGGACTCGCTGGCAGCTGCAGTTGGGAAGAGCAGCAGCGCTGGTCGGCGAGGTCGATGTTGCTCGGGATGCGTGGGAACGAGCAGCGGCGCTTGGTTCTGCGCAGGCCGAGGAACTTGTGGAGGAGTTGCCGTGAAGATGGAACCAGAATCTGCACCGCGGAGTGTGGAGGATATGCAGATCGCGCTTGATCAGCCGGCCGCGAACCCGAACGCGGTTGCCGAGGTTGCCACGCGCTTGACGTTCGAGGACTTCTGGCGCTCCGAACACGTCTCCGTTGCACGCGCCTTGGCGTTCACCCTCGGCGACGTGCAACTCGCAGCCGAGGCAACTGACGAGGCGATGGCGCGAGCCTTTCAGCACTGGGCACGCGTCGGCACGCTCGACAGCCCGGCCGGGTGGACGTATCGCGTTGGCCTCAACTGGAGTCGCTCTGTTCTTCGCCGCATACATCGCCGGCCACCCTCGTGGTTGGCGCAACCGAACACGCATCACGATGCGCCGATCGTCGATCCCAGCATCGCGGCCGCAATTCAGCTGTTGCCTGCGGGCCAACGCGCAGTGATCGCGTGCAGGTTGCTACTGAACTATTCAGAACAACAGACCGCGACGTTGTGCGCGTCCGTCCGGGCACCGTCAAGAGCCGACTGTCGCGTGCCGTCAGCCAACTCTCTACCTCTCTCTCCCATCTCAATCCCAAGGAGCAGCAATCATGAACCACCCCGACAAGAACGAGGCTGCGGTGTCCGACATCGTTCGCCACGTCGTTGATCTACTCGAAGTACCGACTTCAGGGTTAACAGCAGTTAGCGAACACGGCACGGCTCGGCGGCGCCGCGCTCGTGCCGCGGTGGCAAGCGCCTGCGCCGTGGTATTGGTCGGCGCGGGCGTGCTGGCGGTACAGCAGCTGAGCTCAACTAACGATCGCGCGACGAGCCCGGGTGTTGCGCCAGACTTGGCGCCCGACTCAACCACAACTGGCAGCGGCTTGCCCGTGCAAGATGCCGCTGGGGTGCCTGTCACGCGCGTCGATTCGGCGTTCGTGTGGAACACGGTGTTGCCGGGAAGCGCGGAGGCGATCGGCAGTCTGCTCTTCGGAATCGGCGCTACCGAAGGAGCGCCCTACCTGGCGTGGTCAACCGCGCCCGGTTTCAACGCCAGCTACGACTACGTGCCGACGCTTTATCGATCCGACGATGGCATTCACTGGACAGCCGCCGGCGACAGCACGTTCACCGAACCGGACGTGACTCGCCGCGGGTTGGCGGTGCAAGGCGACACGATGTTTGCGTTCGGCACAGCCGCCGCAACGGCTGCGATTCCTAAAGGTGGCGCGGGTGATGCCGTAGTCGACATCAGTACCGACCAAGGTGCGACATGGCAACCGCAGGTGCTGCCCATTGATCTTCGTGGTCTTGCCGCCACCGATGGTGTGCAGGGCGTTGGCCTCAACGGCGCGATGGCCGCTGCCGATGGCGTCGTTGTTGTCGTCGCGCAACCGTCCGTTGTTTGGGAAGCGCAGAACCAGGGCTACATGATCATCACATCGCAAGGTGCTTATCGGATCACTTATCCGACGTGCGACAACGCCGTTGGATGTGTTGCGACCACAGTGTCGTACAACGGAGCAACGGCTGATACCGCGTCGGCTGGGGCGACCGACGACACCCTGCCCATCATCAGCGACTTGATTCCGCTCAGCGAACTCGGCATCGACCCAGAGACCGTGGAGGCCGCTCGCACCCCGCGGGTTTTTGTGAGCGTCGACGGTGTCACGTTCACCGAGGCGACACTTCCGCCGCTGCCCGATGACGTCATGGCAGGTGACGGATTCGCGATACAGGCGACTGCGGCTAACGGAATGTTCTACCTGACGATTCCCGTCAGTACGTTCGATCCCGCAAGCGCTTCTGCCATGTATGGCAACAGCCAACTCGTCTATCGCTCTGCTGACGGCATGACATGGGAACAGGTTGGCGACGTCAACTCGTTCGCCAGTGGCCAGAGCTTCTTGGGTGTGCTGCCCAACGGCACGATGGTCGCTCAGTCATACACCTCGACGGGTTCGTCCGTCATCGCTACCTCCGCTGACGGAGTCACCTGGGTGGTCCACGACCTCACCCCACTGATCGAGCCGAGCGATGGCGAGATCGTTGCCATCAATCTGTGGTCAGTGATGGTCGGCGCTCAGGGCATCACAGCCAGCGGAGCTGTTTACAACGATCCGATTGCGGAGGCGGGTGGTCGCTCGATCGAACGTGACAGCGTGCGATTGGAAGTTCAATCCAGCACCTTCAGCCAGCCGCGGGCCTACGACAGCGAGAGTGGGGACGAGTTCGCGCAGTCGAGTCTGCGTTACATGAACGATGGCGGACTCGACGTGATGGCGGACGATGGATCGGTGTTGGCAAGCTTCACTCCCAACGAATTGCAACAACTGCAGAACAGCCAAGAGGGGCAGCTGTTCACCAAAGTGCTGTTGCACTCCGATGATGGCGTGAATTGGTCGCGCGAGAATTTGGCCGAGCTCGCCGGGTCCAACGATGCCAACCTGGGATTCTTTCAACAGCTCGATGACAAAGTGCTGATCAACCTGATCGACCCTTCGCAGCGCACCGACGACCTGGCCTTGACGATGGTGCTAGTCGGCACCCGCAAGTAACCCGTCGCCGCCTTAGATCGTGTGAACGGACGCCCGCTCAGTCTCTGGGAGAACTGGCGGGCGTCCGTCACCGAGTGAGTGACTCGTCGAGTCGGGGTTACGGCGCTGTGTAGGCCCAACTGAACCGGAAGTACAGGTCGTCGTTCAGCGCTCCGTTCGAACTGGCTATCACGCGGAAGTACCGATCCGAGAACGCCGTCCGCCCGGAGTCCGATCCCTCAAGTTGAGTGACGCCGCTGTGGGCGTCGAGGTAGAGGCACACCTTTCCAGGAGGGGCTGTTGGAGCCGAAATTGAGCCGGTGCAGGTTGCGTCGCTTTCGGCCGAATCTGGGTCGGCGGCAAAGTTCACGAGATCGCTGGTGAGGACGTTCGGGGCACGAGCGGGAAGCTCGACCAATATCTGGACGTCTTCGTTGGTTACAACGACCGTGTGATCGAACATCTCCCATCCGGTCACCGTCTTACCAGAGGGCACGAAGGCAGTACCGAGCGCGACGGAAGTCGTGTACCCGACGACGTCGATCAGGATTTCGGTGATCGGGCCAGCGACTCCGTAGGCGTCGAACGTAATGTCGATCTTGCCAGCATTTGGCCCTGACGCTGGCAACGACACCAACACTGCGTTGGGCACCGTTTCGCCAGCGTTCACGTTCAACGACGACGTCGTCGGCGCGCCTGTCGCGTTGCCAGGGCGAATCGATATGAATCCGTTCGCCCCCGTGCCAGTTGCGGTGACGTTGAGTATCACGCCAGTCGCCCCGGTCGGTACCACCGTTTGGGCGCCGTTGGTTGTCGGTACAGAACCAGTCACCTGCAGTTTCTGGGAAACTGCTGACACGAACGGCCCATTAAGACCGACGTTGACCGGATCGCGGGTGTCAAGGATGCGCACGGGGTCAATGAGCACTGTGTTGCTCTCTGGGGGGCCTCCAGCGGCATCGACGAGGAACAGTCCTCCACCACCCAAACTCACCGCCACGGCCGCTCCGATCGCTGCCCAGCGCGTTCTTACCAACCGGTCCACCCCATCAACCGCGTGCTTCGCCATGTTGAATCCCCATTCAGTTTCGATCCGGCCCGATGTGAGCGCGAGCCCACAGCATGTTGCGGAGACTCGCCCCCGTCAACCCCAGCCTCGGAACTTGTCGGCATCCACCGCTGCGCTGCGTGACACCCCCTGAGTACCGTGGCATCCGTGAGCGCTTCGGGACAGGTGTGGCAGGTGGAACAGGTGCTCGCGCTCGCACCCAAGCCGTCGTCGGTCACCGCCGCCCAACCGCTTGCCGTTCCAACTCGCTGGGCGGGTACGGGTTGCGATGCCCGCGCAGTCTGGGGCCGGTGCACCGGCGGCAGCGCCGAGCCGTACGAGTGCGTCGTCGATCACGTCGGCGTCGCGTTCAAGTGCAGTTGCCCCAGCCGCATCTTCCCGTGCAAGCACGCGCTCGCGCTGTTGCTGCTGTGGGCGCGAGGGCAGGTGCCGTCGGGTGATCCGCCGGGCTTCGCTACCACGTGGGTTGCGAATCGTCCTGACCCCGCGTCGAAAGCGCCACCACAAGTCGCAGCTGCTCCAACACCCGACACCGCGCCTCACAAGGAGTCAGCACCGGCTCCGGTGCCCGAGCGCGATCCGACGACAACTCGAGACGATCGCGTTGCACGCATGGCTGCCGGACTTGCCGAACTCGATCGTTGGCTTGAGGATCGCGTGCGCACCGGGCTAGGCGACCCAGTGCTGGCGCAGTACGCGACGTGGGATGAGCTGGCTGCGCGTTTGGTCGATGCGCAAGTCGGCGGGCTGGCGAATCGCGTGCGTCGGCTTGCAGGCATGGTCGGCGCACATCCCGATTGGCATCAACACGTGCTCGCCGAGTTGGGCACACTGCATCTGTTGGCGTCGGCCGGCCGACAACTTGGTTCGTTGTCGCCGAAACTTGCCGACTCTGTTGCGGCGACTATCGGTTGGCAGGTTCGCCAGGCCGACGTGATGGCGGGCGTGCCGCACACCGATCACTGGGCGGTGATGGGTCGCAGCGACACTCGCGAAGATCGCATCGAGGTGCGCCGCATTTGGCTGCGGGGCATGCGCTCCGGCGATTGGGCGATGGCGCTGTCGTTCGCTGCGTACGGGCAAAGCCTCGACGCAACGTTGCCGGTTGGCTCGGTCGTGCATGCCGATCTGTTTCGGTATCCCGGCGCGCTCGGCCTGCGCGTGTTGCTCGGTCTACGCCATGGCGAGTTGGCGTTCGACGGCGACGCGCTCGTCGCGAGCTCAGTCGCCGAAGCGTGTGCGCAGGTCGGTGCTGCGATCGCCGCCGAGCCGTGGATCGAGCGCTATCCCGTGTGTGTACTTGCCGCGCCGGCCCGTCGTGGCAATCGTTGGTTCCTCACCGATGGCACCGGCTCGGTGCCGCTGGTCGAAGGCGTCGTCGGTATCGGCGCGTTGCTTGCCTGTAGTGGCGGGCAATCGATCGCGATCACTGCCGAGTGGACGCCGTACGGGTTGGTGCCGCTCACGGTGCATCTCGCCGATCGTGTGGTCGATGTCGGCCCAACCGCCGACCCGAGTTTCTTGGCAGCCAGCGCATGAGTAACGCGGTCGACGAGTACTGGAACCAGATGGTCACGGTCGCGCTGCTCGGCACCGATCGCCGCGAGCCACCATCGCCACCAACTGGCGGGCTCGCCGACATCGCGGCCGACGATCCCCAGCCGACTCCATCGCAGCGACTGCTGCAACAGGTCGCCGCCACAACTGTCGTGCGGCGCTCCGGGTTGCTTCCGGGTACGTCGATCGCGACGGTCGCGCCACCGGCGGAAGATGCCCGCCCGATTACTCCCGCGGCGGCGACGAATACGTGGCGGCGCATCGTGGCCGACTGGCCGGTGCTGGAAGACGAGTGGGTGCTCACCGTCGTGCGTGTAGGCCGTCGCTTGGCACCGGAGCTCGTCTCGCCCTCGCTTGCTCGGCATCGCACCGACGCAACACGTCACGCTCGCGCGATGGCGGCTGCCGGTCCGCTGGGCAACTGGATGATCGACTGGTCACCCCGGCTCGCGTGTACCGCCAAGCAGTCGGCGGCCACGGCAGCTGCAATCGAGATGGCCGCGGAACTGCCGCCGCTGCCGATCGTTCCTGAGCTTGAGGCGCTGCTGAGTGCGAAGCCCGCTGACGTGGCGCGCATTTTGGCTGGCGGATTGGCGAGTGCGCAGTTCGGCACGCCGCATCGTGCCGTTCTGGTGAACCTGCTGGCACGCATCTCGCCCGCCTCGCTGCCTGCTGTCGCGAAAGCGATTGATCGTGTCGACCCCTCTTCGCCATCGATCGGCCTTGCGTTTGCACTCGCCGATCTCGCTCACCTTCGCCACCACATGCTCACTGAACTGGAGCTTGCATGAGTAAGCAGTCACCGCAATCCATCCTGCGACCGCACGCCGAGCAAGAGTTCGCTCACGAACTCGCCGCCCTAGCCAAGGCCGACGATCGCGAGCGACCACCCAGTTGGAAGCTTTCTCCGTGGGCGGTCGTCACCTACGTGCTCGGCGGCCAACTTGCGGATGGCACGGTGATCTCACCGAAGTATGTCGGTCGTCGTCGTCTCGTTGAGATCGCAGTTGCAACACTCGCCACCGATCGGGCGCTGCTGCTGCTTGGCGTTCCGGGCACTGCCAAGACGTGGCTCAGCGAACACCTCGCGGCGGCCATCAGTGGCGACTCCACCCTGCTCGTACAAGGCACCGCTGGAACCGCCGAGGAGCAACTGCGCTACGGCTGGAACTATGCGCGGCTGCTTGCCGAAGGCCCGAGCGTCGCGGCGCTCGTACCTAGCCCGATCTACCGCGCAATGGAGCATGGCTCGATCGCACGCGTCGAAGAACTGACGCGCATGCCGAGCGATGTGCAAGACGCGCTCGTCACGGTGCTCAGCGAGAAAACCTTGCCGCTTCCCGAGTTGGGTAGCGAGGTGCAGGCTGTTGCCGGCTTCAACGTCATCGCGACTGCGAACGATCGCGATCGGGGAGTGAACGATCTATCAGCAGCGCTGCGGCGGCGCTTCAACACCGTGGTGCTGCCGCTGCCGACCGACATCGAGGAAGAGGTCGCGATTGTGGAGCGTCGCGTCGCCGAGCTCGGGGCTGCCTTGCGGTTACCAACCGTGCCCGCTGCCAACGACGAGATCCGACGCGTGGTCACGGTGTTTCGCGAACTGCGTGCCGGGGCCACCGAGGATGGGCGCACAAGCCTGAAGGTGCCGACGGGTTCGCTATCGACAGCGGAAGCGATCTCGGTGATCACCAACGGCGTCGCGCTGGCTGCCCACTTCGGGAACGGCAAGCTCACTTCGGCCGATGTCGCGGCGGGCATCGTCGGCGCGGTCGTGAAGGATCCGGTGCACGACTCGGTGGCGTGGCGTGAGTACTTGGAAGCAGTGGTGCGCGATCGCTCCGACTGGACCGAGTTCTACGAGGCCTGCCGCGAGTTATGACGGTTTACAGATATCTAGAAAGATAGGTAGAATTCTAGAATGGCACTCAGCATCAAGAACGACAAAGCGGACCAGTTGGCTAGGGAACTGTCGGAGCTGACCGGTGAGTCTCTGACCGAGGCGGTCATCAATGCTTTGGAACAGCGGCTGGAGAGTGAGCGGCGGGCGCAGGTTCGACGGAGGTCGCTCGCAGACATCCTTGCTGTTGCGCACTCCCTGCCGATTCTTGATCACCGGACCACGGACGAGATTCTTGGCTACGACGAAAACGGTCTGCCGTCGTGACGATCATCGACTCGTCGGCGCTAGTCGCCGTGCTTCTCGCCGAACCGGGTTGGGAGGAGTTGCAACGACACCTCGAACAACCAGGGGTCTACAGACTGAGCGCAGTCACTCTCGTGGAAGCGGCGATTGTGGTCGAAGCCCGGCTCGGCATGACTGGCCGCGCCCAACTCGACATGTTGCTCAGGCGAATCGGTGCAGAGGTACGTCCGGTTGATGCTCAGCTCGCCGCGACTGCGATTGAGGGTTGGCGACGATACGGCCGCGGGCGGCATCAGGCGAGATTGAATTTCGGGGACTGCTTCTCGTATGCACTCGCTGCCGAATTGGGCGAGGAGTTGCTGTTCGTGGGCAACGACTTCGCGCAAACGGATGTAGTGGCCGCGATGACATGACCGCCAGCACAGCCGCTATCGCGCAGGCCGTCCACTCGTCGGTGGTTCATCTCTTGGGCGTTCGACATCACGGTCCTGGTTCGGCGCGCTCGGTTGTGCGCGTACTCGACGAACTGCAGCCCGACGTCGTATTGGTCGAGTTGCCCGCCGACTGCGAGAGCACGTTGAAATGGGTCGGTCACCAACACCTTGTTCCGCCTGTCGCGCTGCTCGGGTATGTGGTTGATCAACCCAACCGAGCCGTCTTCTTGCCCTTCGCCGAGTTCAGCCCCGAGTGGCAGGCGTTTAGCTGGGCCGCGCGGCACAGCGTCCCCGTGCGTGCCATCGATCTGCCGCTCGCGATTTCGTTGGCCGACAACGCTGGCGAAGGCGCCGCGTCCGGCGAGCTGCGACTTGTTGATCACCCTGTCGGCGACCCACTCGCAGCGCTCGCCGCTGCTGCCGGCGATCCAGACCCCGAGCGCTGGTGGGACGACGTCATCGAACATCGCGGCGATGGCGCGCCCGCATTCGAAGCGATCGCAGAAGCGATGTCGGCTGTGCGCGGCGGCCCGGAGGCGGGCTCGCTCCGCGAAGCACGACGCGAGGCGCACATGCGCCAAGCACTTCGTCGAGCGCGCGCCGATGGCTTCGAGCGCATTGCGGTGGTGTGCGGTGCCTGGCACGTGCCCGCACTCAGCGAGCCGCTACCGGCGGCGACGATCGATACGCAGACACTGCGCGGGCTCGCAAAAGTGAAGGTCGGCGTTTCGTGGGTGCCGTGGACGAATCGCCGGCTGGCAGCGACCACTGGTTACGGGGCAGGCGTGCGCAGCCCTGGGTGGTACGCGCACGTGTTTCGACATCCTGGCGCACCGGGAATCAGCCGCTGGTTTGTCGGCGCGGCGCGCCTGCTGCGCGACCGCGGGCTGTCGGCCAGCCCGGATCACCTGATCGCGGCCACCCGCACTGCGAGTGCTTTGGCAACGCTGCGCTTGCGTCCGCGGCCGGGGCTGGATGAAGTGCTCGACGCGGCCGACACCGTGATGGCGGGCAGTACCGGGTTAGCGCTGATCGATCGTGAGCTCATCGTTGGCGACGCAATCGGCGAGGTGCCCGACGATGCACCGCAGGTGCCCCTTGCGCGCGACCTTGCCGCGCAACAGCGGCGCGTGCGGCTGAAGCCTTCGGCCGACGCGCAGACGATCGAGCTCGATGTGCGCACGCCCAACGGACGTGCGCGATCGGTGTTGCTGCACCGCGTCTGCGCACTCGGCGTGCCATGGGGTTCGGTCGAGGAAGGTCGCGGAACCAGTGGAACGTTTCGTGAGACCTGGGCGTTGCGTTGGGAGCCGGAGCTCACCATCCGTGTGATCGAGCAGTCGGCCCACGGGACGACCCTCATGACTGCGGCCACGCATCGAATGCTCGAAAGGGCAGCCGATGCGACCGCGCTAGCGGATCTGGTGCAAGTCCTCGAATCAGCGCTTCTTGCCGATCTTCCCGCGGTTGTGCAACCGGTGGTCGAGCAGGTTGAAGCGCAAGCGGCGCACCACCCAGATGTGGTGCAAGTCATCGACACCTTGGGCCCGCTTGCGCGCGCATTGCGCTACGGCGATGTGCGCGGTACCGATGCGTCGTCGCTGCGGCGCGTGTTTGATGGGGTAGTCATTCGCGTGCTCGCCGGGACGCTGATGGCATGTCGCTCGCTCGATGAGGATGCGGCGGCAGCAATGGTCGAACGGTTGGCCGGCGTGCAGGCGGCCCTGGCTCTCACCGATCATCCGGCGCGTCGCGGCGAATGGCCAGCGGTGCTCACGCTCGTGGCTGAACGCAGCGACGTGCACGGGTTGGTACAAGGCCGGGCGACGCGGTTGCTGCACGACGGCGGCACCTGGAATCGCGCGCAGGTCGGCAATCGTGTTTCGCGCGCGCTGTCGGTGGGCACGACGTCGGCGACGAGCGCTTCGTTTGTCGAGGGCTTTGTCGCTGGCAGCGGCACGGTGTTGGTGCACGATCGCGAGCTGCTCGACGTGATCGATTCGTGGGTGTGCTCGCTGGCACCCGACGCGTTCATCGCGATTTCGCCATTGTTGCGACGCACGTTCGGCGCGTTCGAAATCGCCGAGCGCCGTCAGTTAGGCATGTTGCTCGCCAACCAGGTCGCCACGGCGGGCGACGGATTCGGTGTCGGCATCGACGAGTCACGCGCTGCCGCAGGGCTGGCGACGGTGCGCCAGATGCTGGGTGTGCCGTCATGACTGCCGCGACCAACGCGCGGGTAAGCGATGTCGAGCGGTCGCGGCGCTGGCGGATGGTGCTCGGCGGCATCGACGAGGGCGAAACGGAACAGCCAGGGATGACGGCCGTGCGCCTCGATGGTCACGACGCCCGTATTGATGCCGCGCTCGCGGCCCTCTACGACGCGCCGCGCGATCGGCGTGGCGGCGGCTCGCGTGCAGGCGGGCTCGGTTCCTCGGCGCCAGCCGTCGCACGGTGGCTTGGCGACATCCGTCGTTACTTCCCAACCAGCGTCGTGCAGGTACTCCAACGCGACGCCATCGATCGCTTGAAGTTGCGGCAGCTGTTGCTGGAGCCCGAGATGCTGCGGGCCGTCGAACCCGACCTTCATCTAGTGACTCTCTTGGTGGAGCTCAACCGACTTCTCCCGGACGCGACGCGGGCTACCGCTCGCAAGGTCGTCGCGCAGGTTGTCGACCAGATCGAGCAACGCCTGGCGGCACGCACCAAGCAAGCCGTTCGTGGCGCGCTGGCCCGATCGCAGCGCACTCGTCGGCCACGGCCGAGCGATATCGATTGGGGTCGAACGATCCACGCCAACCTGCGCCACTATCTGCCTGATCAGCAAACGGTGATCCCCGAGCGGCTTGTCGGCTACGGACGTCGTCAGCGCAGCCTGGCGCGCGACGTGATCGTGGCGATCGATCAATCGGCCAGCATGGCCGACAGCGTTGTGTACGCCTCGGTGTTCGGTGCAGTGCTGGCTTCCATCCCGGCCTTCCGCACACACGTGGTCGCGTTCGACGTTGCCGTCGCCGACCTCACGCCCTTGTTGCACGACCCTGTGGATGTGCTGTTCGGTGTGCAACTCGGCGGTGGCACCGACATTGCGCAAGCCGTGGGCTACTGCCAACAGCTGATCACACGACCCGCCGACACGCTGCTTATCCTCGTGACGGACTTGTTTGAGGGCGGCAACGCAGCGCTACTGCACGATCGCATTGCCGCGCTGGCACAGGCGGGCGTGTGTGTGGTGGTGCTGCTCGCGCTCAGCGACGAGGGTGCGCCGGCGTACGACCACGCGCAAGCGGCTGCGCTGGCAGAGATGGGCGTGCCGTCGTTTGCGTGTACGCCCGATGCGTTCCCCGAACTGCTCGCCGCAGCACTTGAAGGTCGCGATGTCGGGCGCTGGGCCAACGAGCACGGCCTCCACACGGCCGCCGCTGTCGTGGGCTAGTGCGCCTAGAGGGCGCGGCGGCGGAACATGCGGCGACGCATGCGTCGGCGCGGGCCCATCGGGGCAACGAGAAGTGGACGGCGGCGGGGGAAGAATCGGAAGATCATGCGGCCACTGTGCGCCCGAGTTGCTAAGGAAGTGTGAGCGCTCAGAAAAACTATGCCCGCGAGACGGGCAGGTCTTTGAACGCCGACTTGCTGTCGATGCCCATGTCTTTGGGCAGACCAAGCACGCGCTCGCCGACGATGTTGCGCATGATCTCGTCGCTGCCACCGGCGATGCGACCGCCAGGCGTTCCGAGGACGAGTGCGCCCCATGCGTAGGTTCCCCACTCGCCGCCGTCGGCGATGAGCTTCGGCCCGAGCACCTTGGACACGAACGCGCTCAACCGTTGGCCGTTCAACGTGCCGGCCAGCTTGGCGATGCTCATCTCAGGGCCGGGCAACTGACCAGCTTTGATCTTGTCCATCGCGCGTTGGTTGTTGTAACCGCTCACCCGCTGATGAATGAGCAGGTTGGCGAGTTCGTTGCGCACCAACGGATCGCTATCGAGACCGAGGTGGCGCACCATCTCGATCACGCGGGTGTACATGTTGACCCCGCCGCCACCGCCACCACCCGCGCCGATTGCAGCACGCTCGTTCATCAGCGTTGTCAGCGCGACGTTCCAACCGTTGTTGACATCGCCAAGTCGATGGTCGTCGGGCACGCGCACTTCGTTGAAGAACACTTCGTTGAAGCTCGAACCTCCGGTCATCTGCCGTAGCGGGCGCACCTCCACACCCGGTGCGTGCATGTCGACGATGAAGCCGGTGAGTCCCTTGTGCTTGGGCAGGCTCACGTCGGTGCGCGCGATGACCTCGCCGATATCGCTGTATTGCGCGCCGGTGGTCCACACCTTCTGGCCGGTGATGACCCACTCGTCGCCATCGCGTTCGGCCTTCGTCTGCAGGCTGGCGAGGTCGCTGCCCGCGCCCGGCTCGCTGAACAACTGACAACCGACGATGTCGGCGCGGTACATGCGGCGCAGGTAGGACTCTTTCGCCACATCGCTGCCGTGGGCGAGAATCGTAGGAGCCACCATGCCGAGCCCGATCGTGAACGCATTCTGGTTGGTTACCTCGTACTGCGCTTCAAGCCGCAGGTAGGCGCGCTCGTAACTGCTGGGAAGTGCGCGACCGCCGTATTGCGTCGGTCCGCCGATCCAGCCGAAGCCGGCATCGAACTTCTTGGCGCGCCACTCGCACGCCGTGCGCACGTCGGCAAGTTCCGCTTCGCGGTCCTTCTCCTCGAACACGACAACGCGGTCACTGCCTTCGCCCCATACGAACTTGCGCTCTGCTTCTTTGCGAGCGGCGTTGGCATCGAGGAACCTGCGTGCCTCGTCCTCAAAGGCTTCGATTGTGATGTCACCCATGTGCGGAACCGTAGCGAGTGGCGGCCGCCAACTCTCGATCGAAGGGGCACGCGCGGACCGCGAGTATCGTCATGACGATGCCTCGTTTCCTCACCGTTGCCGCTGCCCAAATGGGGCCGGTGCAGCGCGAACACACCCGCGCGCAGGTGGTGCAGCGCCTTATCGCCATGCTTCGCGACGCACACGGCATGGGAGCCGAGCTGGTGGTGTTTCCCGAGTTGGCGCTCACCACGTTCTTCCCGCGCTGGTTCGTCGACGACATCTCCGAAGCCGACCACTGGTACGAGCGGGCAATGCCCAACGCCGACACACAGCCACTGTTCGACGAAGCGAGGAAGCTTGGCGTCGGATTCTGCCTCGGTTACGCACTCATCGATGCCGACGGTCGGCGATGGAACGTGCAGACCCTGGTGGAACGCGATGGCCGCATCGTCGCCACGTACAAGAAGACGCACATTCCTGGGCACGAACACAACGAACCCGATCGACCGTTCCAACACGCCGAGCGTTACTACTTCGAACCCAGCGACGAGGGCTTCGGAGTGTGGCGTGCGTTTGGTGGGCTGATCGGCATGGCGATCTGCAACGACCGCCGTTGGCCCGAGACGTATCGCGTGATGGGTTTGCAAGGTGTCGAGATGGTGTTGTGCGGTTACAACACGCCAATCCACTACGTCCCCGACCCTAGCCAAGACATTTTGCAGGGCTTCCACAATGCGCTTGTGATGCAGAGCGGCGCGTACCAGAACGGAACGTGGGTAGTCGGTGTGGCGAAAGGCGGCACCGAAGAAGGCGTCGACTCGCTGACGCAATCGATGATCGTCGCGCCCAGCGGGCAGATCGTGGCGCAAGCGCTGACGACTGACGATGAAGTCATCGTCGCCCGTTGCGACCTTGATTGGTGTCAGCGATACAAGGGAACGTTGTTCGACTTCGACCGTTATCGCCGACCCGAGGTTTACGGCCGAATTGCGTCACAACGCGGTGTCGTGCTGCCCCAGTAAAGTTGACGCACATGCATGCGCAGTTCGCTCCCCGGTTCACGCGCGCTCAGCAGCTGTTGATCGCCATACTTGTTCTGCTGTTCGTGGGCAGCGCTGGCTTCATCACGTGGCGGGTGGTCTCGAGGGACGACTCCACATCGTCGGGTTCCGTCGAACTCGCGCAGCACGTCGTTTCGCTGACCGAGACATCGCTCACCATCGCGTCTGCTGACGGCACGCCGACCGCGACCGCCGCCCTCCCCACCGGCTTCGATGCGATGGTGGTCGCGGATCAGGGGCGCTGGCTGCTGGAGGACAATCGCGACACCGCGGTGAACTACTTCGACCTCGCCGCGACGCAACCCGAACTACGAACCGTCGAGTTGCCGTTTCCTGGGTTCGCGATTCATAGCCGAACCGTTCGCGTTGGCAATGATGTCGTGCTGCTCTACTCGCCAGACGGGTTGCTCGGCCTTGCCGTCGTCAACCTGGTGGACGGCACCGCCTACCCGATTGCATCCGCACGCGAGAAGTACTACGAGGCCGGATCGGTGCGCGACTTCTTGCTGTTCAAGCAGGTCGATGGTCTCAACACCGTCATCGTTCCGGTCGCCGACCCGACCGCCTTCTGGATCATGAAGGGAGCGGTCGTCGACATTCGTGGCACGACGACGCTCATCGCGACGGTCGACGGGCTCGCGAACTACGTCACCGTGTACGACGGGCTGAAGGTTGTGGGATTGCGTGTGCAGGTCGAGAACCCAATCATGGGCGGCATGCTCACCGACACGGGTGCGGTTGTGCTCGAAAAGACCGGCGGCATCACGGTGGTCGACAATCTGACCGGCAAGGTGAAACGCGCGGGTGTGTCAGAGTTTGGCGCCCAAGGGGCGATACCTGTCGCCGACAATCGCTTGTACGGCTGGGGCGGTGAGGGTTCGTCGATACTCGACGAGGCTGGTCTTCCGCTTGCGCAGGCCACCTACGCCTTGGGCACCACCGCCGCGGGCGAGCAGCGGCCGTTGGTTGCAACCGACGGGGGGCTGGGCTGCTTGGTGCTGCAACCTGGCCCGCAGCGTGTGGCCGCTGGTGCCGGTGGACTGTTGGTATCTGTCGTTGACGGAACGGAACTTCTGCAACTCGCCGCATCGCCGAGCTGGGTTTCGTCGGATGGATGCACGCTGGTGGGTCTCGATGCAAGCGTCGTCGTCGACGGTCGGGTCGTGGATGTGGGCCTTGATCAGGTGTTCTTCGTGTCGCCTGATCGGCGCAGTGTGCTTGGTCGCACGGCCAGCGGCGACGGTACGGCGCAGTTTGTACTGCTCGACTTGGCGACCAACCAGACCACCGAGCTGCAGTCAGGTTTCCACCTGTTCGCGATGTTCTGAGCCGTTCGCGACAACGGTCGGTCGCTAGGGCTCGCTTTCCGTCGCCGCCTTTGACAAAATGTAAAGGTGACGGTCGACTTCATCCTCAACGGAACTCCGGTCACCGTTCGCGCCGATCATCCGCACCTGCTGTCTGCGCTGCGCGAAGAACTCGATGTGACCTCACCGAAGGATGGTTGCTCGCCGCAGGGCCAGTGCGGCTGCTGCACAGTGATGATCGATGGCAAGGTGCAGATCTCGTGCACGTACGCGGTCGACAAGGTTGCCGGTCGCTCGGTGACGACCCTGGAAGGTGTCGCTGAGGTCGAACGCACCAAGTTCTCCGACGCCTTCGCTGCGTGCGGTGGTTTGCAGTGCGGCTTCTGTATCCCCGGCATCGTGATGCGTGCGATGGCGCAGGTGGACAAGAAGGGTGCCGGCTTAGAGCGAGCCGACATGGCGCGCCACCTCGGCGCCCACCTGTGTCGCTGCACCGGCTACGTGAAGGTGCTCGATGCGATTGACGCGGTTGCAAAGGGCAAGACGTTCGATGTGTCGTTGCCTGGTGTCATTGGCACAAGCGGCACCAAGTATGAAGCCGCCGAACTCGCGCTCGGCGACCGCGGCTACGTCGACGACATTCGCCTGCCCGGCATGCTGCATGCCGCGCTGCACCTGACAGAGCATGTGCGTGCCGACATCGTGCGTATCGACACCTCGGCAGCAAAGTCGGCGCCGGGTGTGATTGCCGTCTACACCGCGGCCGATATCCCGGGCGCGCAGTACGTCGGCATCATCTACAAAGACTGGCCGATCTTCATTGGCGAAGGTCAGCGCACCTCGTACGCGGGCGACGTGCTGGCGATCGTTGTCGCCGACACCAAGCAGCAGGCGCGTGACGCTGCCAAGCTCGTGCACGTCGAGTACGCCGTGCAGCGGCCGATCACTGATCCTGTCGCCGCGATCACCGATTCTGAGATCGCTGTGTTTGGCACGAAGGACAACATCTTGTCGACGAGCGCGTATCAGCGCGGCGACGTCGACGCTGCGTTGACCGCCAGCCACCACACCGTGCACGAGGTGTTCAACACGCAGCGCATCGAGCACGCATTTCTCGAACCGGAGAGCACGCTTGCGGTACCGAGCGACGATGGCCGCTTGCACGTGTACTCGGGTGGCCAGGGTGTGTGGGACGACCGCGATCAGATCGCGGCAATCCTCGACGTGCCCATCGACCAGGTGACCGTCGAGTTGGTCTCCAACGGTGGCGCCTTCGGCGGCAAAGAAGACATGAGCAACCAGGGCCAGACCGCGCTTGCCGCGTGGCTTTTGCAACGCCCCGTGAAGTGCACGCTGTCGCGCGAGGAAAGCCTGCTGATCCACGCCAAGCGCCATCCGATTCGGTTGGAGTATTGGGCAGGCTGCGACGCCGATGGCGTGCTGACCGCCTTGCGGGTTCGCGGCATCGGCGACTCGGGCTCGTACGCGAGTGTGGGCATGAAGGTGCTCGAGCGCGCGGCGGGCCACGCAGGGGGGCCGTATCGCATCCCGAACATCGATGTCGAGTGCATCGCCGTGCGCACCAACAACCCGGTGTGCGGTGCGTTCCGCGGGTTCGGTGCTAACCAAGCGCAGTTCGCAATGGAGGGCGTGATCGATCGGCTGGCGCACATGGTCGGGATCAGCGGATGGGAGATGCGCAAGCGCAACGTCATCCACCCCGGCGACGTGTGGGGGCCGGGGCAGATCATGGACGATGGTTGCGCCGGTGCCGAGGAGTGTCTCGACCGCGCCAAGCCGCACATCGACGCAGCGCTCGCGGCGGGCAAGGCAGTGGGCCTGGGCTTGGGCTTGAAGAATTCAGGTCTCGGCAACGGCTTGCGTGAGGTGTGCGCCGCCGTCATTCGTTTCCGCAGCGCCGACAACAAAGTCGAAGTTCGTCACGGCTTTACCGAGATGGGCCAAGGCGTGCACACCGTCGCGTTACAGACAGCCGTTACTGAGTTGGGCATCGACCCTGCGCGCATCGAAGTGATCGTTGACACGACCCGGCAGTTGGGTTTCGGACAGACGACGGGCAGCCGCGGCACGTTGATGGCGGCGGCCAGTGTGCAGAAGGCGTGCGCGGTTGCGCTCGCGGCTGGATGCGCGCTCGATGTCGATCACTACGCCGAGCACGTCGTCGACTGGACGCAGAAGCTCGGCGATCCGAACGTCCCCAACCCAACGATTCACGCGGCCTTCGGATACGCCGCCCAACTCGTCATCGCGGACAAGGAGTCCGGAACGATCGAGCGAGTGGTCGCAATTCACGACGTTGGCAAGGCCGTCAACCCGCTGTTGTGTGAAGGTCAGATCGAGGGCTCGGTGCACATGGGCCTCGGCTACGCGCTGACAGAGAACTTCCCGAGTGACGAGCGTGGCTTTCCGACCAATATGACATTGCGCAGCCTGGGCATTCTGCGGCCCAAGGACGTGCCACCGATCGACGTCGAACTGGTGGAAGTGCCCCAACCCAAAGCCGCCTACGGCATCAAGGGTGTTGGCGAAATCGGATTGGTGCCGACTGCAGGCGCAGTCGCCGCCGCCTTGTTCATGGTGGATGGGCAGTGGCGTAACACGCTGCCGATGAAGCCCAAGGCCACCGACGCGGACGACTGAGCCAGCCGATGAGCGCCGTCACGCCGGGCATGGTGTGCAGTCACCATCATCTGTATTCGGCGTTGGCGCGTGGCATGCCGTCGCCCCCACGCCAGCCGACGAAGTTCATCGAAATCCTGGAGCAGATCTGGTGGCGACTTGATGTCGCCCTCGACGCGGAGATGATCCGCTGGTCGGCGATGCTTGGCGCAGTCGAGGCGCTGCAGAGCGGCACAACCGCGATTGTCGATCACCACGAATCACCATCGTGTATCGAGGGCAGTCTGTCGATCATTGCCGACGCATGTTCCGAAGTCGGTGTGCGCACCAACCTGGCGTATGGCGTGACCGATCGTCATGGTGCCGATGGCGCTCGTCGAGGGTTGGCCGAGAACGAACGGTTCCTGCGCGGCGGGGGCCGGGGGATGGTCGGAGTGCACGCCGCATTTACGTGTAGCGATGAGACCTTGGCCGGCGCCGCTTCACTGGCACGCGAGCTCGGCGTTGGCGTGCACATCCACGTCGCCGAAGGACCCGACGATGCAACCGCGGGGGAGCGACTGCAAGCCCTCGCTCGCGACGATTGGCACCTGGTGCACTGCGTGTATCTCGACCGCGACCTACCGGGGACGATCGCGCACAACCCACGCAGCAACATGAACAACTCGGTGGGCTATGCGCGCCCCGCGGCGCGGCCAAACAAGATCGTGCTCGGCACGGATGGCATCGGCGCCGACATGCTGGAAGAAGCACGCCTCGCCTACGTGCGTCTGCGCGAAGACGACGTGCTGGCGACCCCCGACACCGTGTGGCAGTGGCTCGATAACGGGTACGCGTTGTTCCCCGAAGCCCGTGCCGATCGCGTGACCTGGAACTATCCCCAGGCTGACAGTGCATGGCACGTCGCATTCACGCCGGGCGTACGGGCCGTACACGTGGAGAGCGACGCAGGCGAGGTGCTGTTACGCCATGGCCTGCCAACGCGCGTCGACATCAACGAGGTGCGCGCGAAGGCGGCCGAGCAAGCGACTCGTCTCTTCGGAAAGCTCTAACGTGCCGGGTATGACGGAAGCCCTCACGACACCAATGGCGGTCTATCTGCAGGATGCGCATCCGATTCGCGAAGGCATGGCGATTGCGCAATACGCCGAGGCCAAGGGCTTCCACGCGGTCTGGCAGGCGGAGAGCCGCCTTGTGCGCGAGGCGACCGTGCCGATGGCAGCCTTCGCCAGCGTCACTGAGCGCATCAAGGTTGGTTCCGGTGTTGTCGACTGTTGGAGCCGCAACCCTGCCCGGCTGGCGGCGACCTTCAGCACGCTTGACGATCTTGCGCCGGGGCGCGTGATCCTGGGCATCGGTGCGTGGTGGGACCCGCTCGCGAAGAAGGTCGGCATCGATCGCGTACGTCCCCTGACAGTGATGCGCGAGATCGTCACCGTTGTGCGCGCGTTGTTGCACAACGAGACGGTGACCTTCGATGGCCAGTACGTGCACCTCGACGGCATCGAGTTGGACTACGTCTACCAGGAGCGGCGAGCGAAGGACGTGCCGATCTACATCGGGGCGACCGGTATGCAGATGATGGAACTCACTGGCGAGATTGCTGATGGTGTGGTGCTCAACTATTTGGTCTCACCCGACTACAACCAGCGGGCGATCGAAGCGCTCGAGCGCGGTGCAACCAAGGCCGGTCGCAAGCTGGCCGACATCGATCGCCCGCAGTTAGTGGTGTGCAGTGTCCACGAAGACCATCAGACAGCGCTCGACATGGCGCGCATGATGGTGACGCAATACCTCGGCCAGCAACCGCACATCATGAAGGCTTCAGGCGTGCCGCAGAGCCTGCTCGACAAGGTGGGCGAGGTGCTCACCTGGCCAGCGACTCACGAACAGGTGGAAGCGGCCAGCAAATTGGTGCCCGACGAGATCGTCAACATGCTGACGGCCAGCGGCACACCAGCCGAGGCGCGGGCAAAGGTGCAGGAATACATCGATCACGGCTGCACTTGCCCAATCCTGTACCCGCTCGGCGATGTGCACGCCATGATCGACGCGTTCAGCGCACCGCTGTAGTCACAACCAGTCGCGCCGCCGGAACACGCGGTACAGCGCAAAGCTGAGCATGGCCATTGTTCCCAGCGCGAACGGGTAGCCGAAGTACCACTTGAGCTCGGGCATATGAACGAAGTTCATGCCGTAAATGCCGGCGATTAGCGTCGCTCCGAAGACGATTGAGCCGTAGGCCGTGAGCTGCTTCATCACCATGTTCATCTGATTGCTCATTACCGCTAGATGCGCATCAACCGCGTTGCCGACGAGTTCGCGCAGTTCGTCGACGATGTCGACTGCGCGCAGCAGTTTGTCGAACGTGTCGCGCAGAACGATCAGTGCGTCGCCGTCGACCCATGCCACTTCGCGGCGCAGCAATGCCGAAAGCACTTCTCGCAGCGGAACAACCGCTCGGCGCAACTCCAGCAGCTTGCGTCGCACGCCGAATAGCTCCGCCTGCACCTTCTGCTCTGCGCGCGTGTTCTCGACGTCGTCGTTGAAGATCCGTTCCTCGATCTCCTCTAGCTGGTTCTCCAACACGTCAGTGCTGTCGAAGTACCCGTCGACGAGCTCCTCCAGCACTGTCGCCAGAATCATTCCAGGGTCGGCGGCCTTGCCTAAACGCTGGACGCGTGCGAGCGCGACCGCAGGATCCCACTCCCGGCCTTCCCCGTCGTGTCGACGGACGGAGATGAACCAGTTGTCGCCGACGTACATGTCGATCTCGGCAAGTGTCCCGCTGAAAGCGACGATGTACGCATGATCGGCGAGGCGCTGCATCGTCGGCCGAGCCGCTCGCCGCCTGGCCTCGTCGAAAGTGCGATCACCCAGCCCATGGTCGCGGTCCAGCGCTTCCAGTTCGTCGTCAGTTGCATCGACAACGTCGATCCACTTGGTGCCGTCGAACTGATGGTTGGTGATCATCGAGTTCGATGGTAACGACCCGCACAGCTACGCTGGCCGTATGGGTCAACAAGTCGCTGTCGTTGAACGTCCGAGCACGAAGCCTGGCGTCATCCGGTTCGAAGCAAATCGCACTCTCACCGGCATGGGCCATGAGGTGTTCCGCACACTCAACGATGCAATCGGGCCCCGCCCGGCGGCCGTGCTCGCACGCACGTTGCTGTCGTCGGGCAAGGTCACTGCGGTGCACATGTACAGCAACATGATCACCGTCGACCTCGCCAAGCCATCCGACTCCGCGGGCCTCAGCGATCTCGTGCGCGACATGTACCAGTACTGGAAGCCGGGCATGGAGATGCCGGTGTTCGAAGAGGCCGCCGCCGATCCCGATGCGGCTCCTGCCGCCGCAGCCCCTGCCGGTGCCAGCGGCCCTGAGGCCGCGTATCTGTCGCTGGTGCCCGCCACCTTGGTCGAGCGCAGCCGGGCTGCAATGGCTAAATGGAAGGCCGAGCACTAGCAAGTCCGTGTTTCCAGCCTCGCCTTGACGAGGCGTACGTATGTTCGATTACAGTGTGTGAATGGTCGTCGCTGCCAGTCTCGTCGAACTCGCCGAGCGTGGAGTGTTGTCTGGTGTTGTTGCACGCGAAAGAACGTTGTCGGTGTTGCCAGCGTTCGAATCGTTGCTACCAAATGCCGCACTTCAACGTGGCAGCGTCGTCGCTTGTGAGGGTTCGGCAGCGTCGTCGCTTGCTCTGGGGCTAGCTGCCGGACCATCGCAAGCAGGTGCGTGGGTCGCGGTCGCCGGGGTTCCCGACATTGGTTTGGCGGCTGCTGTCGAGTTAGGCGTGGTGCCTGCGCGGCTGGTGATGGTGACGGAACCGACCGCTGGGTTCAACGACGCGACGTGGGCCGATGTGCTGGCCGCGATGATCGACGGCTTCGATGTGTTGCTGCTCGGGCCCGGAACCTTGCGGGTACGAACAAACACGGCCCGTCGATTGGTGGCGCGTGCGCAAGCGCGCGGTGCCGTCATCGTCACCGTCGGCGCCAACGCATCGTTCGCTGGCGACTTGCGTTTCGAAGTGACACAGGCGAGTTGGCAAGGACTTGGTGATGGGCATGGCGTGGCTCATGATCGGCGGGCGCGTGTGCAGCTCACTGGTCGGCGTGTGCCACGCCCGCGGCACACCGAGCTGTGGCTACCAACGACGAATGGTGCAGTGGCGGCAACTCAACCGGCGGCGGAATCAGCGTCGGTGGTGGCCCTATGTCCGACCGGGTAGTTCCACGCGTCGCAGTGCTGTGGTGCCCGCATTGGTCGGTGGTGGTTGCCGGGGCCGCACCTAACGAACCGGTGATGGTGCTGCACGCCAATCGAGTGGTCGCTCATTCGATCGCCGCTGGGGCAGATGGTGTTGCTGTCGGCCAGCGTCGGCGCGAAGCACAGGCGCGTTGCCCGCTCGTGCGCATCGTGCAGCACGACGCGGCGAGCGATGCTCGTGCCTTCGAAGCCGTAGTCCAGGCAGTCGCAGCGATTGTGCCGCGTGTCGAAGTCACCGAACCGGGCACTCTCACCTTCTTGGCGCGCGGTCCGTCGCGCTACTTCGGCGGCGATGCCGCGATGGCGGCAACCGTCACGCGCATCGCCAACGAAGCGGCCGGTCTCGAAGCAGCTGGTGGCTCGTTCGGGTTGGGCATCGCCGATGGTCGTTTCGCCGCGGGCGTTGCTGCTCGACGTTCGGCGCGCATGAGTGAGCCCGTGGTGATTGCTGCTGGGCACAAAGCGGTGGCCGATTTCCTCGCGCCGCTGCCGGTGCGCTTGCTCACTGTTGTCGCCGGAGTTCCAGCTGAGTTTGTGCAACTGCTCGGTCGGCTGGGTGTGCATCACCTCGGATCGCTCGCCGCACTTCCGGAACTGGATGTGGCAGCGCGGTTTGGGCCGCTTGGCACGTTCGCTTATCGCATCGCCAGCGGCGGCGACGATCGTCTTCCTGGCACGCACGATCCGCCCGTTGGCTTGGCGGTGCAGCGCATCTTCGAACAACCGGTGCATCACTCCGATGTGCTCGTGTTCGTTGCACGTCAACTGGCGCAGGAACTGGTCGATCAATTGGCTGCCGACGGACGAGTGTGTACTCGCTTGCTGGTCGCTGCCGAAACCGAACATGGCGAGAAGAGCGAGCGCGCGTGGTACCGCAGCAATGGGCTGAGCGCGGCGGCGATGGTCGAGCGAGTGCGTTGGCAACTGGAAGCTTGGGCGCAGCACGAAACGCTGACGGCTGGCGTCACGCTGCTGCGTCTCGATCCGGTGGAGGTGCGCAGCGACGATGGCGTGCAATTGGGTTTGTGGGGCGGGCGCACTCAAGCCGACGACTGGGCGGTGCGCGCAGTGGCGCGAATGGTGGCCATCGTTGGCGAGCAGCAGGTGCTCGTTCCCGCGGTGCAAGGCGGCCGGCACCCGCGCGAAGCGTTCACGTGGGTATCAGCAGTCACCACCGACCTGCTGGAACCCGATGAACGACTGGCACCAAAGAGCGCGCCATGGCCGGGGCGGTTGCCGTCGCCCTCGCCGGCCATCGTGCATGCCAGCCCGCAAGCGATCACTGTCACCGACGCGGCTGGTTGCGCAGTGCGTGTTACGGGCAGGGGATTCGTCAGCGCACCACCGGCCGCCCTCGGGCTGGCGATGCACAGCGAAGCCGTGCAGGCATGGGCGGGTCCGTGGCCGGTTGAGGAGCGATGGTGGGACATCACACGTTCGCGTCGTATGGCGCGCTTCCAGGTGCTCACCCATTCTGGAAGGCTGCTATTGCTGGTGGTGGAACGCGGCCAGTGGTGGCTCACCGCTGAGTACGCCTGAAGCAGTTACTCAATGAGGAGAACGACATGACCAAGCCCGACCGGAAGCTGCAACATCACCCAGTGGTCGTTGCTCACCGACGTGGTACTGGCGCGCAGTCACGAATCGCCGATGCGATCACGGCCTTTGCGGGCTCGATGCCGTTTGTCTACATCCACGCTGTTGTGTTCGCGCTCTGGATGATCGTGGTGGAAAAGGATCCGTGGCCGAAGCTCACGCTGGTGGTCTCGCTGGAAGCCATCTTTCTGTCGGCCTTCGTGATGATTGGCCAGAACCGCCAATCTGCATTTCAGCAGGCGAAGGCCGATCACGACTTCTTAGAGCAAGAGCTGGAGCTGAAGACCAACACTGAACTCACGCGAGCGATTCACGCACTCGCTACCGAGATCCACGGTCGGGTCGTCACCGCACCGCCGACGAAAAGTTAGGCGGAGATCAGTTCGCGATCGGTGTCGGTGCCGTCACTCGTGTGATCGACGTGCTGACCGTGACCGACGCGCTCGTCGATATCAATCATGTGTTCCTCGACCGCCCGCAGCAGGTCGTTGCTCAACCGGAACCCGACACCGCGAACGGTATGGATGAAGCGCAGCTCGGGTGCTCGCTGTTGCAACTTGCGGCGCAGGTTGCTGAGATGCACGTCGACGACATGGGTGTCGCCCACCCAGTTCGGGCCCCACACTTCCTCCAACAGTTCTGTGCGTGAGCACACCTCTGCTGGACGACGACACAGTTGCTCGAACAACGCGAACTCGATGCGAGTGACAGCGACATCGTCGTTGTGAATGCGGATCTCTTTGCGGCCGACGTCCACTGTGAGAGCGCCGAGCGTGATCAACGAAGCCTGCATCGGATCCCAGCGCGAGTGCAGCTGGCGCGGCCGGCGCAGCAGCGCCTGGCAACGGGCGGCCAATTCGTCGGGGTTCAACATCGTTGAGACCACGTCGTCGGCGCCGGCACGAAGCGCACGGATGCGGGCATGGTCGGCATCAGGGGGAGCAATGCCGACGATGTACGCATCCGTGAGAGCACGCATGGTGTCGAAGAGGTTGCCGCCCTCAGGGCTTGGCAGATCAAGGTCGACCAACACGACATCGGGCGAGAACGAGCGGGCCAACGTGAGCGCCGCTTCTTCCTCGGTGGTTGCGCTCACGGAGTAGCCCCGCGACCGCAGAGCCGCCGAAGCCACCCGCCGCAAGAGCGGGTCGCCAACGGCAAGAAGCACTCGTGGTGCTAGCTGTGCGTCGGGTTCCATAGTGTGAGTTCTTCCGCCTAAGTCGTGCCCGGCCAGCGACCCATCGCCACTGCCTCAAACACCGTTCGCAGTGAATATCGGCGCGCACGTAGCGGTTCTAAAGCGGAGTTTGGTGACCTCGTCGACCGGAAACCGACCCTTCAACGCGTACGGTGGTTAAGTGCCCGATCTAACAGCCACGATCCGATCTGCCGTTGTCGCGCGGCGACCTGTTGATGCTCGCGAACGCGGGTCGGTTTCGAGATTTGTCGAGCTGTTCGATGGCCTGGCGCGTCCCTTCGACGAGCACGCTTCGAAGGTTCACGTCACCGCCTCGGCGATTCTCGTCAGCGACGACCGACGGCGAGTGGTGCTGCATCGCCACAAACGGCTGCAGCTGTGGTTGCAGCCCGGCGGCCATATCGACGCCGATGAATTGCCCTGGAATGGCGCGCTCCGCGAGACGCTTGAGGAGACCGGATTACCTGCGGTCCTCGTCGACGCCGACGCGCCTGATGGTCCCGCGCTGCTGCACGTCGACGTGCACTCGGGCGGGCGCGGTCACACCCACCTCGATCTGCGCTACCTGGTCGAAGCGTCGCACGTGAAGCCCACGCCGCCAGCCGGGGAGAGCCAGGACGTGCAGTGGTTTGCGTGGCACCAGGCGATCGACCTGGCCGACGCCGGGCTGGAGGGCATCCTGCGGGCGCTGCAACCGGGGGAGGCCAAGGTGCGTGCCGTGCGCAACACCGATGCCGGCGGGTGTGCGCAGGTCTACATGCGGAGCCGAGAGTTCGCATTGCCGACCGTGCCCTCGGTGCACCCGCCGCGCGAGATTCGCCGGTGGATGGCCGACGAGGTCGTGGGCCGCACCGACATGTGGGTCGCCGAAGTCGATGGCACGATCGTCGGTCTGATGGTGCTGGCTGCAGATGTCGGCAGCGCCGGTTGGATCGAGCAGCTGTACATCGACCCCGCGTGGATGGGCCGTGGTCTTGGCGATCGGTTCGTGCAGCTCGCCAAGGAACGGCTGTCGGCTGGCTTGCAGTTGTGGACGTTCCAGGTCAACGAACCCGCTCGGCGTTTCTACGAACGCCATGGTTTCGTCGCGGCCGAGCTGACCGATGGCGCCGGCAACGAGGAACGGGCACCGGACGTGCGCTATCACTGGTCGCCATGAGTTCTTCTTCCTAGGAGGGTTGCAATGCGTACAGTCGCGATATATCGTGAACGTACGCAATAGATCAACCGCCGGGAGGCAATATGCGAGAAAGATTCCATGACCGTGACCGCAAAGACAGGGACCGCGGTGAGTTCGGCTTTGGCCGGCGCGGCGGACCACATCACGGTGGGCGCCGTACCCGCCGTGGCGACATCCGTGTCGCGCTACTGGCCGGACTGAGTGATGGCCCGGCGCACGGGTACGAACTCATCCAGCGCTTGTCCGATCGGACGGGTGGCCGGTGGAAGCCGAGCCCGGGTTCGGTGTACCCGACGCTGCAGTTGCTCGAGGACGCAGGTTTCGTGTCGTCGAGCCAGCAAGACACCAAGCGCGTGTACTCGATCACCGAGGCGGGCCAAGCCGAGTTGAAGGAAAAGATGGCGGCAGCCGGTGGCACGCCGCCGTGGATGGATCCGGAGTCAGCTGGCAGTCACGACGACCTGCGCAAAGCTGTCGGGCAACTCATCATGGCGACCAAGCAGATCGGCATGAGCGACAACCAAGCCCAGGTCGATGCCACGGTCACCATCTTGAACGACGCACGCAAGAAGGTGTACCAACTACTCGCTGAGGCGTGAGTCTCGGTGAGTTGGCCTTGCGGGCACGAACACATGTTCGATAAAGTCGCGAACCCCTATGGGCTTCAACAACCCGAACATGCCGTGGAGCGAACTCGAGCGACTGCTGTCGGATCAGCGCGGCAAGGATGGGCGAGCGCCGGGCAGTCCATCGTGGAATGCGGGTGGCGACGGGCCAGCTTGGGGTCGCAAGCGTCAGCCGTATGAGCCACCGCCGACGCCGCGATCTACTGGCAGTCGGGTTCCGTACGCGGAACTGCATTGCCACAGCAACTTCTCGTTCCTCGACGGCGCTTCGCATCCCGAGCAGCTCGCGGAAGAGGCGGCGCGCCTTGGCCTAGAAGCCTTGGCGCTCACTGACCACGATGGCTTTTATGGCGTCGTGCGCTTCGCGGAAGCAGCGCGCACGGTTGGTCTGCCCACCGTGTTCGGGGCGGAGATCTCGCTGACCGCACAGGGCCGAGTCGCGCGCGGCGAAACCGACACGCAGCACCAAGTCGACACCGGGATGGTGGTCGACAGCCATGCCCCCGATCCGCATGGCCAGCACCTGCTGGTGTTGGCCGACGGCCCTGCGGGTTACGCGCGCCTCGCGCGTGCGCTCAGCCTTGGCCATCTCGCTGGCGAGAAGGGCGCGCCGCAGTTCGCGTTCGACGATGTCGCCGACGCTGTCGGCGGCCACGCATGGGTGCTCACCGGTTGCCGCAAGGGTGCGGTGCCCGCGGCGTTGGTGAACGATGGACCGCGCGCGGCGGCGCGCGAGTTACAGCGGATGGTCGCCGCCTTCGGTCGCGACCGCGTGCTGGTGGAACTGTGGGATCACGGCAACCCTCTCGATTCGGTGCGCAATGATGCACTCGCCGAGTTGGCCGCGCGCAACGACATCGGCTGCATCGCAACTAACAACGTGCACTACGCCACGCCTGCGCAACGTCGTTTGGCCACCGCCGTTGCTGCAGTGCGAGCGCGCAGCAGCCTCGATGATCTCGATCCGTGGTTGCCCGCATCGGCCAGCGCGCACCTACGCAGCGGCGCCGAACAGGCGCGCCGCTTCCTGCGCTACCCGGGCGTCGTCGAACTCGCTGCCGAAATCGGGCGGGCTGCCGCCTTCGACCTGTCGTTGGTCGCGCCAAAGCTGCCGCCATTCCCGTGCCCGCACGATACGCATGGGGTGCAGCTCACTGAGATGGCGTATCTGCGCCAGTTAGCGGAGGAGGGTGGGCGTCGGCGTTATGGCGAGCGGCCCGCCGCACACGAAGATCTCTCGCTACGCGCACGTGCATGGCGCACTATCGACCACGAACTCGATGTCATCGAAGGGCTCGGCTTTGCTGGCTACTTCCTGGTCGTGTGGGATCTCGTCGAGTTCTGCAGTCGCGCCGACATCTACTGCCAGGGCCGGGGAAGTGCCGCCAACAGCGCGGTCTGTTACGCGCTGGGTGTCACCAAGGCCGATGCGGTCAGCCTCGGTCTGTTGTTCGAACGCTTCCTCTCGCCCGAGCGCGATGGTCCACCCGACATCGACATCGACATCGAATCCGATCGTCGCGAAGAGGTCATCCAATACGTGTACCAGCGCTACGGCCGGCACCACACCGCGCAGGTCGCCAACGTCATCACCTACCGCGCCCGTTCGTCGGTGCGCGATATGGCCAAGGCGTTGGGTTACGCACCGGGGCAGCAAGATGCGTGGAGCAAGCAGATGGATGCGTGGGGCACGGTCAGCACCACCGCTGGGCAACGCGATCACGAGATTCCGGCGGTCGTGCTGGAACTCGCCGCCGAGATCGAAGATTCGCCGCGCCATCTCGGCATTCACTCCGGCGGCATGGTGATCTGCGATCGGCCGGTGATCGAGGTATGCCCGGTCGAGTGGGGGCGCATGCAAGACCGCAGCGTGCTGCAGTGGGACAAAGACGACTGCGCCGCGGCGGGTCTAGTGAAGTTCGATCTACTCGGCCTCGGCATGCTCAGCGCGTTGCACTACGCCGTCGATCTCATTCGCGAGCACCGCGGCTACGACGTCGACCTGGCCACCATTCCGCAAGAGGACGATGTGTACGCGATGCTGTGCCGCGCCGACACGGTTGGCGTGTTCCAGATCGAATCGCGTGCGCAGATGGCGACGCTGCCGCGGTTGAAGCCGCGCCGGTTCTACGACTTAGTGGTGGAAGTGGCGCTCATCCGCCCTGGGCCCATTCAAGGTGGCTCGGTGCACCCCTATATCCGTCGCCGTAATGGGCTCGAACCGATCACGTATCTACATCCGCTGTTGGAGAATTCGCTGGGCAAGACGCTCGGTGTGCCGCTGTTTCAAGAGCAGTTGATGCAGATGGCCATCGACGTTGCCGGGTTCTCGCCCAGCGAGGCCGATCAATTGCGTCAGGCGATGGGTTCCAAACGCAGCCGCGCGCGCATGGAGAAGTTGAAGGCGCGCTTGTTCGAAGGCATGGCCGAGCGCGGTATCGCTGGCGAAGTCGCCGAAGAGATCTTCATGAAGATGGCCGCGTTCGCGAACTATGGGTTCCCCGAATCGCACAGTGTCAGCTTCTCGTACCTTGTCTACGCGTCGTCGTGGATCAAGTTTCACGAACCGGCCGCGTTCTGCGCGGCGCTACTCAACGCGCAGCCGATGGGTTTCTGGAGTCCGCACTCGCTCTGCCAAGACGCGCGCCGCCATGGCGTCGTGGTGAATTCGCCCGATCTCAACGCGTCGAAGGCGCTGGCGATACTTGAACCGTGCGCCGACAGCGTTGGTGGTGTTGCAGTGCGCTTAGGTATCGGCTCGGTGCGTGGTCTCGGCAGCGATCTCGCCGTGGCGATCGAGAGCGGTCGACCGTATACGTCGTTGGAAGATCTAGTGCGACGGGTGCCGGAGCTGAACCTCGCGCAGCTGGAAGCGATGGCGACTGCTGGTCTGTTCGAAGAGTGTTTCGGAATGGAGCGGCGCCAGGCACTGTGGGCCGTCGGCGCGGCGGTGCAATCGCGGCCCGGACGGTTGGAAGGGATCGTGGTCGGTGAACGGGCACCGAACCTGCCGGGCATGGAACCGATGGAAGTTGCCGTTGCCGACTTGTGGGCAACAGGGATCGCGCCGAATGGTCACCCGACCCAATTCCTGCGCGAAGCGCTTGCGCATCAGGGTGTCGTCACCGCGGTTGGGTTGTGGGATTGCGAGCCGCGCAGCAAGGTGCTGGTTGCCGGCATCGTCACCCATCGCCAACGCCCGATGACCGCGCAGGGCGTGACGTTCATGAATCTGGAAGACGAAACCGGGCTGATCAACATCGTCGTGTCGAAGGGCTGCTGGGCGCGCCATCGCAAGATCGCGCGCGGTGCCCCGGCATTGCTGATCCGTGGTCGCCTAGAACGCAGCGAAGGCGTCATCAACATCAGCGCCGAACAACTCACTCCATTACCCATCGCCGCCCACCACCCCAGCCGCGACTTCCGTTGAATGCGTAAGAATCGTGTGCACCACTGACCGACTGTCCCGCCACACGGGCAATATCCGATCGGTGGTCCGAGTGATCTCGGGTTGCTGGGGTCGTTCGGTCTCGGCCGAGCCGCCGGTCAAGTCGGAATCAGGATTTCACCGCTGAAATCGATCCCATCGTTCGCCGTCGCTTCGATGGATACCTTCATCGGTCCAGTTCCAGGCGCGATGCCAGCGAAGCCATTTGAGCCGACTAGATGCCCGTCGGCACCGACTGGGATCGGCATCGAGCTCCCGTCGGGCATGGTGATTGTGACCGTCGAGCCCGGCTTCAGGCCAGCAGCGCGCAAACCTTCACTGAGGGAGCCACACACCAGGGCGTTACCAGAACGCAGGCACGTTTCTTTGCTCGTCGAATCGGAGCAAGCCGAGGCACCAACGAGAACGAGCACGCCGGCAAAGAGTGCAGACCAGTTCCATCGAACTCTCACGGCTCAACCTCTAACTCTGCTCGGACCTACCGCCAAGTGCATCGTGCCCGACTTGGCCCCGATTGGTCAAGATCGAGGAAGGCCCACGCGAACCCGGCACGCGTTGTGCGTCGACAGAGGATCTCAGGAAGTCGAAATGGAACAAACCAGTCCCAGACAGGACTTGATCGGTGCCGGATCAGTCGTTCGTGTCGGACACGTAGCGAAAGCTCGCTGCGATCAGGACAGCGCAGGCGATGAGGCCAGCCGCGATGCCGATCTCGAAGAACAGCCAGTTGAACGACTTCCGAGCTCCAACCTCTTCTGGAATCAAGGTCAGATTGCTCACAGATCCGTCGCTCGCCGCTCCAACGCTGTAACCGAGCACGGCTCCTAGTCCACCACCGAGCACGAGGAACAGGAGTGCGTAGGCCTGGAGTCCGATGTTGGCGGTGAGCTTGCGTCCCGTGTTCGTCATGGCTTTACATCGACGTTTACTAGCACCACCTTTATCCACTCGCCCTCGATGCGCACGGCGACCCGATTGGCACTCAGTGTTTGCGCGACAATTCCGGCATGTCCAACGTCGCACGCATTGGTGGGGTCTTCTTTCGCAGCAACAATCCGGCGGCGACTGCCGAGTGGTACCGCACCCACCTTGGCGTTCCCGTCGAGCAATGGGACACAACACACGGGGCCACGCTCGGCGAACCCGGTCACGAGGCGGTGTGGGCCGCCTTTGCTGCAGACACCGACTACTTCGGTCCGAGCAAGCAGCAATTCATGATCAATCTCGTTACGCCCGACATTGTCGCGACTCTTGAGAGCATGCGCGCCGCCGGCGTCGAAGTCGCTGATCAGATTCAGGAGTCCGAGTTCGGCAAGTTCGCCTGGGCGGTCGACTGCGATGGGCGCCGCGTGGAGTTGTGGCAACCGTGACTGCCGTCGTTCTGCCAGTCGCCAAGCGCTGGTTCGAGCGCACGCGTGTTGACGATGCGATCACGCTGTTGTGGGAGCCGCACGTCATCGCCCTGATGCGTTGCAACATCTGGCATGTTCGGGGTCGCGATCGCGACCTGGTGATCGATACCGGGATGGGTGTGTGCAGCCTGGTCGAAGAGTTGGGCGAGTTACTCGACAAACCGGTGTCGGCTGTCGCCACCCACGGCCACGACGATCACATTGGTGGTCATCATGAATTCGCCGACGTGATCGCGCACCCACTCGAAGCACCACTGTTGCAGGCTGGCGCGCTGCACACACTCGACATCGTCGCTGGTTGGGGCGCCGACGTGGTGGCGATGCTCACCGGGTCCGGTTATGCGATGGACGAGCCGTACTTCGTCGACGCGCTGCCAGCCGGTTACGTGTTCGAGCAGTATCGCCAACAACCGGCGCGAGTCACGCGGTTGATCGACGAGGGCGACATCGTCGACACCGGTGATCGCGCGTTTGAAGTGCTGCACCTGCCGGGGCACTCACCGGGCTCGATCGGTCTATGGGACGAAGCGACGGGCACGCTCTTCTCGGGCGATGCGTTGTACGACGGTCCGTTGCTCGACGAACTCGCCGAGTCGAACATCACCGACTACTGCGCAACGATGCGCCGTCTCATGTCGCTGCCGGTGAACGTCGTGCACGCTGGCCACGACCCCAGCTTCGGCCGCGAGCGTTTGCGCGAACTGTGTCGCGCATACCTCGACCGACGCTCCTAGCTAGCGCGTCGGGCGCGGTTCGTGAGGTAGGCGCCGAGGACGGCGATGCCGCAACCGACGATCGCCAGCACGGCCACCGACTCGTGGCGCACTAGCGAGCCGAGCAGTAACGAGACGACCGGCACCAGATACACGCTCACCGAGGCGCGGGTGCTGCCCAGGCGACCGGCGTTGTTCGCCATCACTACAAATGCGAGTGCCGTGCCAAGCACGCCAAGGCCGACCATCGCGAGGAACGGTCCCCAGGCGAAGTGGACTTCGTCGAGCGACGGAATCGCGAACGGTGTGATCAGTACGAATGCGATGCCCTGTGCCCGCCACAACACAGGCAAGCCGCCGTACTTCTGCTGCAACGGCACTGCCACGTTGAGCGAGAAACCGTAGAGCACGAGCGCGATGAAGATCAGCCCGATGCCCGACCACGAGTCGTTTCCGCCGCCGCCAGACGCGAGCGCAATCAGCAGCACGCCGGAAAACCCAACCGCTACGCCGAAGACCTGCTGCTTGGGTGGCAATCGCCGTGCAAGAAAGGCGGCGACGACAGCAACGAACAACGGAGTCGCACCGTTCAGCATCCCGGTCACCGACGACGACACTCGCTCCTCTGCGAATGGGAAGATCGAGAGCGGCAAGGCCATCCAGATCACGCCGAGCAGCAACACGCGGCGCATGTCGGCGCGCTCCATCTTCGCTCGCCGTGCAGATGGAAACAGGCTGAGTGTCGCAAACCCGAACCCAACGCGCATTGGCGTGATCAGTGCAGCAGGAAACGCCTCGAGTCCTTCGGCGATGAAGTAGAACGACGTGCCCCACACAAGCCCCGGCACTGCGAGTCGAAACCAGTCGACCGGCGACATGTGTATCGGTGCATTTGCAACTGGAACGGATGCGGCAGTGGCGGTCACGTGCTTGAGGCTACGGCCGGCGCAACACAGCGCGCAGTTTGGCATCGGGTTCCGGTCGCGCACCGAGATGTTCGATCACCCACGCAGAGATGGTCGTTGCGAAGCGAGCTGCGGCAACCGCGTCGCCGTGTTCCAGATAGTGGGCGAGAAAGCCGCCTGCGAATGAATCGCCAGCGCCAGTCGCGTCGACAAGGTTGTTGGTTCCCGCGGGAATGTGCGTTCCGTGCCCGCTTTCCCACACGAGCGCACCGTCGGCATCGAGTTTCAGCATGATCAACGCCTTGGGAAACAGCTCGGCGAGTCGGGCTGCGATCTCGTCGTTGTCAGTGAGGCCGCCGGTCAACATGCTGCCCTCTTCCTTGTTCGGCAGCAGGATGTCGATGTCGAGATCTTGCGTGACGGCGAGGAACTGCTCGACACCCATCTCGCCGATCATCTGGAACGAACCGGGGTCGAACGAAAGCGTCGCGCCCGATGTCTGCGCGAGCAGTGCTGCAGCACGTGCTGCTGCTCGTGGTGGGTCGATGAAGAACGACCAGGCGGTGAGGTGCAGGTGGCGGGCGCGGCGAATAACTTCGCGCGGCAGCTCCTGGGGCAGCAAGTAGAAGTCGGCGCCGTGCCCCGACACCATCGATCGTTCGCCGGTGTGATCAACGAAGACGGCCACCGACCCCGTGAGGTGAGCTTCGGTTTCCACGAAGTGCGCGACGACCTTCTCGCGATCCAGGTCTTCCTGCGCCAGTTGCCCGAATCGGTCGCGCCCGATCTTGCCGATGAACTCGGTACTCAAACCGGCGCGGCTGGCCCACACTGCGACGTTGGCAGCACTGCCGCCGGGCGTCAGCATCACTTCGCCGAAGGTGTCGCCGCCGCGCAAGAGCTCGCGGTTGGTTCGAATGAGCACGTCCCAGGCAAAGTCGCCAATGACACACATGGGTGCTGCCGACACGTCGGGCACGGTAACAGCTCGGTCAGTCGTTACGTGCGTGCGACACCGAGGCGGTGGCCGCGATCAAACCGAGCCCGATGAAGACAGTGCCGGCGACCCACCGTTGCACAAAGGGAAGTGTTCGGCCCCGCAAAAGCACTGTGCGCAGGCTGCTGGCGACCAACGAGTATGTGCCGTCCGTGCAGAACCCGATGCCGACGAACACCAATCCGAGCACCAGTGCTTGCAGTGCCGGCCGGCCACTCTCGGGATGAATGAACTGCGGCAGAAACGACAAGAAGAAGAGCGCGACCTTTGGGTTCAGCACGTTGACGACGATGCCTTGTGTGAACGCTCGCCGCGGGCTGACGCCGGGCTGATCGGGGTCGATCGCGGCCGGTGGACGCATCAGCGTGCGTACGCCGACGTACACCAGGTACGCAGCGCCCAGGTACTTCACGGTGCTGAACGCGGTGGCCGAGGTCGCAAGAACCGCGGAGAGCCCGGCCGCGGCGGCGAGTGCATGTGCGAGGTTGCCAAGCGTGAGACCGGCGACAGCTGCAAGCCCTGCTTCGCGGCCGTCGCTGACGCTGCGGTTGACGATGTACAACACGGCCGGGCCGGGGATCAGTAACAGCACAATGGACGCGCCAGCGAACGCGAGGATTGTTGCGGCAGGGGGCATCGCGGTTACTCGCTCGGCTGGTCGCCGAGGCCTTCGTTGAATGCCTTGTACATCTCGTAGATCGACTTGCACGCCTCGCACAATGGCAACTGCTTCGGATCGCGCGACGGAACCCAGACATGGCCGCACAGTGCTTCGATCGGCGTGCCATAGATGCGAGCTTCCAGCACCTTGGCCGCCGCATTCTCGCCGGGGTCGGTCTTCACGATGTGAGCATTGGCTGGCTTGCCGGTCTCGAGCACGTGCTCGGTGTCGAGAGTCGTGCCGGTGGTCGTCTCGGTGATCGTCTTGGTGATTGTCGCCGGGCTGCTCACACGGGCAGATTAACCGTCTTCCAGTTCCAGCCCACAGACAGTTTCAACGGCCGCCTTTGGATAATCACTCGGTGCGTGGTTGCGCGTGAGCGCAAAGAAGATCACGGTGCAAAACCCGGCACTGAGTGCAAGTGCGCCGAGCGAGACCGGAAGGACGACAGCCCAGCCCGCGACGCGACCGATGACACCGCCGCGCGCGGGTGAGCCTGGCGAGTACAGATCAAACGCCTCTGGAATGGCGGTGACGAGCGCAACGAAACCTGTCACCAACCACACGCCGGACCACGCAAACATGTCGGCACCGAACGTCTTGCGAAACGCCTGGTAGGAACGGCGGAAGGCATGGAACATGCCCGACCGATACACGGCCGCGGCGGGCACTGCGTACGACAGTGCGTAGCCCAATGCGAACGAGGCACCCGTTCGAATGATCGTGTTCAGCGTCGAGGTCTGCGTTGCGCGGTCGAGCCAACCGAGCACGATTGCCCAGAACAAGAATGCCGGCAAGCGAGGTACGAGGCGACGCCAAACATGACGGCCGCGCTCGCTCACCTCCCCAGTCCATCTCGAGTACAGCCATGCGGCAACGACGTACTGCACGCACAGAACAATCATCAGCCGAATCGCAATCACTATTGGACGAAAGCGCGCACGCTCGCCCGGTGGTGAGGTCTTGCTGGCGACCTTCCACAAGATCAGCCCGACGAGACTGCTGATCACGATGCCGATGAGCACGCGCATCAGGAACCGGTCGTGTCGGAGCGTTCTCCATGTTGCGCGCACGACCGTGAGGCTGTCGCGAACGACACCGCGCTTGCGATGCAGCAAGCGCCGCGCTCGAGTCGGTTCCGAAGATGCTGTTGATTCCTTGCCGCTGGCCACGAATGTGATCGTATGTCGCAATGGCACTGCTGATCGATGAACCCCGTTGGTGGTTCAAGGAGCGCTTGTGGTCGCACCTTGTGAGCGACTCATCGTTGGACGAGCTACATGCCTTTGCGGAGCAGGCTGGAATTCCGCGCCGCGGCTTTCACGGCGACCACTACGACGTGCCCGAAGACTTCTACGACGCGGTCGTGGCCCACGGTGCGGTGCCGACGCCGACACGAGAGTTGTTGCGCAAGCTACGCGCTGCCGGCTTGCGGCTCAGCGCCGCGCAGCGACGCTCGACCAGTTGAGTGGTCGGCCCGTAGCTGCTTCCAGCGCTCCGGCTCGCCAAGCAAATCGCGTGGGCATTGCACGCCCGCCTCGGTGATGATGAACCACTCGATCAGTGTGACGCCGTACGCCGCGGCAAGAGTGCTGGCTTCCATCCAGCGGTCGAGATCGCCCGGCAGCAGGCAGCCGCCGGGCCGCACCGATGCGACCACCAACGAGGTCGCGCGGTCGATTCGTTCGGCTGCGCGCGCCATGCACTCGGTCACCGGCAGCACGGAGTCGGCATCGACCGTGCCCGACACAATCGTGATGACGCCACCTTGGCCGTGGGCATCGAGTACGAACGCGAGCGTCTCGGCTTGGAGTGGATTGGTGGTGGCGAGGAACAACACGCGCAGCGCATCGGCTGCGCAGCGCACTGGTGCTGGAACTTTGAGGTTGGACATGGCAAGGCCTCCGCGGTGTGCATTTCTTGAACCGGGGGAAGCCGTTCAAGTGCACCGTACGAAGGGGGTCTCACGCGGTTCGACAAGCTTCGCTACGCTCTCGCCATGGCTCAAGTCACGATCTACCACAACCCGCATTGAAACTCTTCCAGCAATGCCGTGCGCATTGCAGAGGAACTGGGCGTCGATGCCGAAATCGTGCTGTACATCAAGACGCCTCCAGACGAGGCAACGCTGCGCGGCATCATCGCCAAGTTGGAAGATCCGGTCACCGATCTCGTACGCCGCGACAGTCTGTGGAAGAAGCTAGGCCTCACCGATAAGGACGCGAAGACTGAGGATCAGGTAGTGAAGCTGTTGTTGAAGCACAAACAGCTACTGCAGCGTCCGGTTGTGGTGACGAAGAAGAAGGCGATTATCGGACGCCCGAAAGAGCGCGTCACGAAGTTGCTCAGCTAGCGGCGTCGTTTGCCGGCACCGAGTGCCTGCAGTACCAGCAGTAGCAACACCGCGCCGAGCGCGGCGACGAGAATCGATCGCACGTCGAGGGCGTCGTTGAACCCGCGCTTGCCAGCGGCCTGCATCAGCGCACCACCGATGAGCGCACCGAGCACGCCCACGGCGATCGTGTACAGGCAGCCCGCTTTGTCGTCGCGCACGATCCAACGCGCCAGTAATCCGGCCAGAAATCCGACGACGATCCACGCAAGCAGGTTCATGTCGACACGCTATGCGCGATCGAAGATGAGCACGAACTCCAACAAGCCGTTGTCTTCGGTGGTGACGCTTGCGAAGGATGGGTTCGGGATGTCGTAGTCGGCGAAGACGATTGGAATCTGCCCGAGCACACCGACACGTCCCGACTGGATCGTCGCTTCTACGTCGAAGGTGACGGACCTCGTCACACCATGCAATGTCAGGTCACCCGTCGTCGTCGCAGTGATGGTGGTTCCATCGGCGGGAACCTCGCCGAACTCGATTGGCGCGGTCAACACCATCGTCGCGGTGGGGAATTCGGTGACCTCCATGATGCGCTTCTTGAACTGGTTGTCGCGCCTGCTCTCGTCGCTTGAGAAGGTTGTCATGTCGACGGTGAACTCGCCGGCGGTGACGCGCGTGCCCTCGACGTTGAAGTTGCCGATGACCTCGGTGGTGCGGCCGTTGGCAGTTGTGTTGAACCCGTTGATACTTTCGTCGACGCGATAGCCGACCTCGGAGCCCTCTGAGATTGCCCACGCTCCATCGACACCGTCTGTCGACCCGGGCGTCGCGTCAGTCGTGCCGCCTGCGATCGTGGTCGTCAGTCGGTCCTTGACGTCATTGGAGTCGAACTCGTCGTCGGCCTTGTTGATCACCTTGGCGTAGATGAACGACGCCGCGAGAACGAGCACGACGAGGCTGACGAGTACGACAACGAACTTCTTCCAATGCTTGAGCATGGGCGAGATACTTGCACACGCAATCATTGGTTTACCGTCGGCCACTCGCACCGGCAAGACTGGGCGCATGAATGTCACCGTGTTGATCTCCCGCAGCGTCCCGACCAAAGTCGATGCCATCGGCGTTCCCGTAGCCACGGCCGGTGCCGTGCCTCGTTCGCTTGGCCTGAGTCGGGCCGCGCTTGAGAAGGCGGGCTTCGACGGAACAGCGGGACAAACGCTGGTACTGCCCAATGCCACCGGGCCGGCACAGATCGCAGTTGGCATCGGCAAACCTGGTTCGCTGACGACAAATGTGCTGCGCAACGCCGCGGCCGCTGTTGTTCGGGCTGCGGGCAAGCGTGCGACCGTTGCGACGACCTTGGCCGATCTTCCTGGTGTCGATGCCACGAAGGCGGCGCAAGCTGTGGTCGAAGGGGCGCTGCTCGCCGCCTATCGATTCGCCGGCATCAAGAAGGAGCCCAACAAGAGTGCGCTCACTCAGCTCACACTCGTCGTCGGCCAGGCGCGCAGCAACGGCGCTCGCATCGGCAGCGACCGCGGGCAAGCGACGGCCACGGCGGCGTACCTTGCGCGCGATCTCGCCAACACACCCGCTGGCCACATGGCCGCGCGACACATCGCCGAGAAGGCTGTGGAGCTCGGCAGCGCCAGCGGATTGACGGTTGAGGTGTTCGACCGCGATCAGTTGCTCGAGATGGGCTGCGGCGGCATGGTGGGCGTCAACGCTGGCAGCAGCGAGCCGCCGCGCATGGTTCGTCTCACTTACACGCCGCGCAATCCGGTCGGCCATCTCGTGATGGTCGGCAAGGGCGTGATGTTCGATTCCGGCGGGCTGAGCCTGAAGCCCAGCGACGGCATGCTGGCGATGAAGATGGACATGAGCGGCGCCGCCGCGGTCTTGTCGTCAATGAGCAAGTTGAAGGCGCTGCACTGCAAGGCGAAGGTCACGGGTTATCTGATGTGCACCGACAACATGACTGGTGGCGCCGCCACCAAGCTTGGCGACGTGCTGACGTTTCGCAACGGCAAGACCGCCGAGATTCAGAACACCGATGCTGAGGGCCGACTGGTCCTTGCCGACGGATTGTCACTCGCGGTCGAAGACAAGCCCGACGCGATTGTCGACATCGCAACCCTGACCGGCGCATGCATGGTTGCACTTGGCACAAAGCTCGCGGGCGTTATCGGCAACAACCAAGGCTTCATCGACAAGGTGCAGGCGGCGGCCGCGGCTACTGACGAGCGCGTATGGCAGTTGCCGCTCGAGCAGGCCTATCGCAAGTTGCTGGACAGCAACGTCGCGGACATGCGCAACATCGGCGGCCCGCATGGCGGAGCGATTACAGCGTCGCTGTTCCTGTCGGAGTTCGTCGGCGATGTGCCGTGGGCGCACCTCGACATTGCTGGCCCGATGTCGGTCGATGCCGACGACGGCTGGTTGTCGAAAGGTGCCACGGGCTTCGGCGCCCGCCTGCTGATCGACTTGGCGCTCAACTTCAAGAAGTAAAGCGCTCAGATCCACCATGCCAGGCGGTTGTTGCGATCTAGAGCGATCAAGGCACCGGTATCAAGAACAAGTGCGGTCATCCGTGGAGCAGCGCATCCGCCACGGCGAGCTCGCCTTTGGTAAATGCACCGTGCTTGCGTTCCCATTCCTTGATGACTGTGCCAAGACCTCTAGTCGACAGTCGGTGACGGGCGGCTTCGGCTATCCAGGATGAGACGTTCTCTGCGTCGGCTTCGGCTGCGACGCGAATCGCTTCAGCGAGATCAGCGTCTAGCGAGATGGTCAGTCGTTCCACGGCCATCAGGACATCATATTTCTTCATACTGTCGGCGACCAGGTCAAGGAGATCGCTTCTGCTGCCGCTGCGGGCGACACGCCGACGGCGAGTAGGTGTCGCTCGACGCTTTCCGGATCGTCGCCCGCACTCATCATCACCTCGGCGAGTGTTCGTCCGCGCTGCAACTCGGTCAGCGTGAACTCGCGTGTTTGCCACTGGTAGTGCATTGCGCGCAGCGAGTCGGGCATGCGCGCCAGGTGGCGGCCCGCGACCGGTGGAACTTTGCGACGCACTGCCAGGCCACCGGGAACTGGCTGCGACACGCCGAACAACACGCAACGCTGCAACGCCTTGGTAAACGAGTTGGACGTGCCAATCCCATAGGCAAGGCCGAGCATGCCTGCCGTCTCACTGAGATCCATCTCGTAACCCAAGGGATAGCGGTCGAGCCCGGTGACCATTCGACGCAACGCCCACGTGGCCGTCGGGGCTAGTATTGCATTCTATGCAGAAGATAACTCAGAAGACAGCACAGAAGTCAGCAACAGCGCAGAAATCAGCTCAGACGTCAATAGCAGCTCGTAAGACAGCAGCTGTACAGAAATCAGTTCAGAAGTCAGCAGCAGCACAGAAATCAGCTCACAAGTCAGCAGCGACGCACAAGTCATTGACGACGCAAGCGCACAAGACAGCGACGACGCAAGCGCGTCGAGCAGGCATCTATGTGCGAATTTCGCAGGACCGAGATGGCATCAGCGATTCACCCGTCCGACAAGCAGATGACTGCCGTGCACTCTGTCAGCGAAATGGCTGGGAGGTTATTGATGTGTACCCGGACCGCGACATCAGTGCCTACGCGAACAAGAATCGCCCAGAGTACGAGCGGCTACTCGCGGATCTTGAACGCGGGCGGATCAACGCCGTAGTTGTTTGGAAGTTGGATCGCCTTACAAGGCGATTCACCAAGATTGGCGAGGTTGTCCAGGTGCTTGAGAGAACTGGATCAGTCCTCGTGTCAGTGTCCGAGCCGATGATTGACACCAGCAACGGTATGGGGAAGGGCTGGTTGGGCATGATGGCGGGGATGGCTGAGTCTGAGAGTGACGCCACCAGTCTTCGCGTTCGACGAGCAGTAGAGGCATCGATTGCGAGGGGCGATGTGCCAACCGGGGGATCGCGGTGCTTTGGCTACTCGAAAGAGGGCGAGGTGCTGCCGGACGAGGCGAAAGTACTTCGGCGAATGGTGAAGTTGTTCCTCGGCGGTACGAACTTCAGGCAGATTGCTAAGCGATTCAATGAGGAGGGTCTACGCACCAGTCGTGGCGGTCTGTGGAGTTCGGCCACGGTTGGGCAACTTCTCAGGTCGCCTCGTATTGGCGGTTATCGCCTGTCGGCGGATAAGAGCGAGCTTGTCGCCGGAAACTGGAAGGCAATCGTCGACGAGGCAGATTTCGCTGAACTGCGAAGGGCTGTTGCCAATGTCAGTCCGGGGCGCTCGAACGAGGTTGCCCACGTACTCACAGGGATCACCGTGTGCGGGAAGTGCGGGTGCCGCATGTATGTAGGCAAGTGGCGAATGCCGCATGCCAACCATCGTGTATTCCGGAAGCTCGCGTGCGTGAAGGACGTTGAACGCAAGAACTGTGGCGGAGTGTCGGCCAGTCTTGATGCGGTCAACGCGCTAGTGAGGTTCGAACTCGGTGGTCACGTAATTCGCCTAAACAAGAAGTCGCGTAAGGGTCAGAACGTGACGGCGCTCAAGACTAAATTGCAGACATTCGAGTCACGTAAAGCAGATCTAGTGAAGGCGCGATACGTCGAACAGTCAATCGACGACGCGTCGTATCGTGCAGCGAAGACCGAACTGGATTCGCGAATTCTGCAGTTGGAGTCGTTGATCACTAAGGACAACCACGGCCAGTCGACGTTGTTGGCGATGAAGGTCTCCGACATCAACAAGTGGTGGGAAGAGACAACGATCCGTGACCAGCGAGCGTTCGTTCGTGGATACATCGAACGAATCATCATTCATCCTGCAAAACGTCGCGGAGGGAACGTGTTCGACGATGACAGAGTCGAAATCATCTGGAAGCCTGCCGACTAGCGTCGTCAGGTAGTGACTGCAGTTAGCTTCCTCGTTCAGACAGTTGCGAGCGTCAGCATCGCTCTGTTGGTAGTCGCTGTTGGCTTCGTCCTGAACGTCTCGGCTGAGCATCGCAAGTGGTTGCGGCAAGCCCGACTAGAGCTGTATTCCGAGTTCATCGAGAAAGTTCGAATGTTCGACAGGCGGGCAAAGCGAGTGGCCCTGTGGTGGCGTCCGGGTGAACACCCAGACAAACGAATCGCTGCTCTGCAGAATGAGCAAGTCGCAATCGCTCAGTTGTATGAGCGCATCAGACTGGTCGGCTCGAAGAACCGAGCCTCGGAGGCAGAGACGATCACCCAGATCGTGGGCAAGATCGTCTACGTCGACGAGGAGGAGCATGGGGCACTTGCCTTCATCGAGCCGGATTCGACGCTCGTCGACGTCCACATCGAGACCTTCTCCTCGGGTGCTCGAGCGGACCTGAAAGCGGACGGCATGTCGCGGTTCTATCGTTGGCGACAGCGCCGAGGAAATTGACCGCTCATCTGCGTCATATCCGGTCGCTTCGGACGTCTTGTCTGTATGAGATGCACCCAATGTTCGTCGCCTGCGGATCTCGTGTTCTGCGATCACTTTCTGTGTCGGAAGTGCATGGAAGCCGTCAGCCGAAAACTCCTAGCGGTAGTGAGGAGTCAGGAATCTGAAGCTCAGTTCATTGCGGACGTGAGGTCCCGGTACAGCAAGTGCAAACGGAGAACGGGGCGGCGGCCGCCGATGTAGCCCGAATCCGAGCAGAGAAGCGCGTGCTGATGAGGCCGTTGAAGGCGCGCTCGTCTGTACAAGCACTTCAACCCGGCTTCCTCCGCGCACCCTTGTGTCACGATCGCAAGATGTTGGAAAACGAACGCATCGGTTGAGACCTGTGGCTGAGCAACCCAAGTACGTGAGCAACGAGACGTTCGCCCGCGCCGTGGCACCTACCGCTACTTTGCTCACCGATCTTCTCGCTGTCGGCTATCGAGACTTCAGAATGCAAAAGGACAACGGCCGTTCACGACCGGCTGCCGCGTCGGAGGCGAGTGATGAGATCACGGCCCAGAACGATTACGCGGGTGTGTGGGACACGCATCCGATTGACACTGCGTACTCCCACATTGGGGTCTTGTTCACGGCCGCCGAGGACTCGATGCGCGCCTTCACATCGATCATCGTCGGGCTGCCGACGCCGATTTACGCTTACGTGCCGATTACACGCGCAGCTTTGGAGTGTCTCGCTTTGGCGCACTGGCTCTGTGAGCCTGGCGTCGGCGTCAAGGAGAGAGTTCGACGATCGCTGAACGAACGCATTGAGTCCGCCTATCAGCAATCGCTGCTACCGGCGGAACTCAATCCCGAACCGGAACGGCAGGCGCGCATTCTCAAAGCCGAAACACTCGGCTTCACGCCAACGAAGTCGAAGAAGGGTCGGTTGAAGGTATTCGCACCCGCGTCACCGACTGTGACTCATCGAGTGAAAGCGGTGCTTGGTGACGACGTGTCAGGTCAGGTTGCGTATTCCTACGCCTCGGCTATTTCTCACGGAACTCTGTGGGGCTTAGTGATGCCCGCACGACCGGAGCCAGGAACGGAACCAGTCGTCACCGCGCCACTAGTCATCTCTTCAGACTCAATTGCAACTCAAGCCGTGATCATCGCCCGCGCTTACATCGCGGCATACGATTCGCTTATCACCGTCATGGGTTGGACGGACAGAGAGTGGCCGGCGGCCCGTCTCGTCGCACTTCAGCGCATGGCAGCTCACATCCAACGGGTGACGTCCGCTCCCAGAAGGAAGGTTTGAGTTGAACGAATTTCAATCGACCCTCGTAATCGCGCTCGTATCTGCTGCAGCTGCACTCGGTGGCGTGATCGTCGGTAACCACTTGAACAGGTCTCAGCTGCGTGAGTCCTTACGCGAGTCGGCGATGAATGTTCAGCGCGATCACATTGTCGCGATCATCGTCGCCTGTCGTGAGTGGGCATCCTTGCAACAAATCATGGTGCCGGGTATGGGCAAGATGTCGATGGACGATCTCACGGCGTTTGTCGAGACTGATACCGGCAAGCGCCTCGCCACACTCGGACGGGAGATGGCCTCGGCGTTCACGAAAGCGCGGCTGTTCGTTGTTGATGATGAACTGCGTGTCTTGGTCATCGAACTCTCACAGTTTGTGGAGAACTTCGCAGATGTCGTGAACGGTCCGATCTTGAAGGAGCAGGCGACCTTCGATCACGTGCTTGCAGGACTTGCTGCTGTCGGCGCTTTTCAGCGCTCGATCACCATGTTGGAGGCGAGGTCGGTGGTTGCGCTCCGTAGCCCCATTTGGGCGAAGTCGAATCATTTATGAGGCTGCAATCCATACGGCATATGGATACTTGACAGCCTTGTTAGACTCAAGCGGCTCCAAGCGAGCGTTAGCGAGCTACTGCACAGCTAGCACCTGCCGCTTGGAAAAAGTACCCCCTGAAAAGTAGGCGTGTACTTCTCCTATGTCTCTACTTATGAACGCTCATGCTTCGTCCATGTGTGCTTGCACAGAACGATCCGTTTCAATCCTCAATGCGAGTCGTGACTCATCGGCTACAAAGGACTAAATAGAAACTAGGACGACAAATCTAATCGGGAGCGTTTGTTCGAGCTGTGCAAGCCAGAGATGGAAAGTAGGCGTGGACACGACGCAACCGTCGAGTAGTCCAAATCCACCATCCAGGCAGCACCCGAAGCCCCCCGCATTGGCCCCTCAGCGGTCTTCACAGCCGCGAAATGCGCTCCGGGGTACTTGGCACGGGTATGCCGGTAATTTCGCCTCGTAGGGGCATCGAACATGAACTGCTTATCGGATTAGAGGGATCAAGAAATCGAAACGTATATAACTGCATAGATTTTCGCTTTGACTCCTCTACTTTGTCCGCTTTCGGACCTTCACGACAATTTTACGATTGTGCGCTGCGTCGCCCAGATGCGGTCCGATGAAGTCCGTGAGATCAAGATTCAAGGCCGACGCAAATTTTACAAGATTCAGGAGGCTGACGTTCCGTATTCCGCGTTCACAACCGCTGATGTACGTGCGATGGCGGTCGGCCGCCTCCGCTAATTGCTCTTGCGTCAGACCTGCGCTCTCGCGGTGCGCACGCATTCGATCCCCAAACTCACGGAGCACTCGTTTTTCTGCTGCATCAGGCGGCACACCGTACGTTCTGCCTCAATGACGCCTATAGGTCTACAGACTATGAGTATCGTTCAGACGATGAGTCTCAGCAGACGCTTAGTGCGACCATCTTCGGTCAGACGCTCGGCTTGCACGCTCGCTGTGGTTGCGGTTTTCGGTGCTGTTTGCGGGTGCTCGTCTGAAGTTGGCTCCGAGAGCTCATCACCGTCACCTACGACCGAAGTGTCGGTCGCTGATGGCGCCCCGAGCGCTGAATGTTTGGAGGCGGCGGAATCGCTTTACCCGACGGCGCTCGATGCGAGCAACCTGTATCTGACCGGTGCACCGTTGAAAGCATCACTCGCCGTAGACCTCGACGTCGGTATCACTTGGGTAGTCAGTTCCTGCTCTGATCTGGGTTCCGCGGGTGGCTCGGCGTACTACCAGATGCGGAACTCTGCAGGAACCGTTGCCGAGTGTCTTACCAACGCGAACGTTGTAGCGGCAGGCTTCGACCTAGGGGACTGTGGTTTGTCCATTGTCACCCTTGAGAATGGGTTGAAACGGGTTCTTGCGGACAATCCGTGATGACGATCTTTGGCGATGCAAACCTGTGCGGACAAACTCGTGGCCGGCCCAGGTGCTGCGCGAGTAGCCATCGAGCATGAGTGTGGCAGCAACGTGAATCCAGCTGGACTGATTTTGTTGCTTGCCATCTTCTCAACGCTGTGGGGGTTCGTCGGCAAGGCGATGGCAGTCGCAAAGAACCTCGATGAGCGGTCGGGATTTTGGCTCGGCTTCATCTTGTGGTTCGTTGGTCTTATCATCATCGCTGTAACCCCAAGCAGGCAGTCCGTCAGAGGGGCGGTTGACGGCGCCGGTGAATCTGCGACGACGGCGCAGGACAGGCTCCGGCGTCTCGTTTCGATGCACGTCGATGGTTTGATCTCGGACGACGAGTTTCAAAGCCGACGCACGGCGATACTCGACGAGCTGTAGCAAAGGCACCCGCACCCGGGCGAGTAGCGTCTCTGAGCTGATGGCGATGCACAAGGAAATTGGCTTCGAACACAAGGGCATTGGTGAAGTGCTCGCGCACAATCGCCTGATCGTCCCGCTGAATCAGCGGGAATACTCCTGGGAAGACGAGCATGTGCGCGACCTCTTTCAAGACTTTGCTGGCGCAATCGCAGGCGACAAGGGCACGTACTTCCTGGGGACCATTGTGTTGACCAAAGGTGAAGGAGAGTTCCCCGAGGTTTCAGATGGCCAACAACGCCTGGCGACGACCACCATTCTCATCGCCGCCATTCGCGATCACTTTGCAGTTCGTGGAGACAGCGAGCGCGCCAGTTCATTGGAGAACGAGTTTCTCCTAACTACAGACTTCAAGACGACGAACATTGTTCCTCGGCTTCGCCTGAATGTGGACGATAACGAGTTCTTCATGAGGCGAGTTCTCAAACGCCCGGGAACGAAGGAACGTAACGAGACCGCTGCAACAAAGGAATCACACAACAAACTTCAACGTGCGGCAGAGATCGCCGAGGAACACGTCCGCTCGATTCTCGCACCCCATAAAGAAGCAGCACACGTCGACCGACTCGTCGAATGGGTGGACTTCGTTCGATCGGGTGCACTCGTCATTCTGTTGAAGGTTCCCGACCACCTCAATGCGTTCATGATGTTCGAGACGCTCAACGATCGCGGACTCAAGGCGTCGCAGGCAGATCTGATCAAGAACCATCTCCTATCGCACGCGAAGGGCCGAATCGCGGAAGCGCAATCCAAGTGGTCGGCGATGACGGGAGTTCTCGAATCCCTTGACGAAGATGACATCACGGTGCTCTTCCTGCATCACTACTTGATTACGCAGCAGGGTCCAACCAAGGCGCGAGAGGTATTCGAAAAGGTACGTACTCAAATCGATAGCGAGAGTCGGTCTCTCGACTTCCTCGAGGAGGTGTCGACGAGCGCTCTCGACTACGCGGCGCTTTTTAACCCGGATCACAAGAAGTGGAACGAGTACGGAACTGCCACGCGTAAACACATCACCACAATCAACCGTGACCTTCGGGTAAAGCAGATTCGCCCGCTCATGTTCGCTGTTGCACGACACTTCGCCGTCTCGGAAGCAAAGCTCGCGTTTCGAATGTTCGTGTGTTGGTCCGTTCGATTCATCATTGCCGGGGGACGGGGCGGGTTGCTTGATCTCAATTACTCCCAACGTGCCCAGCAGGTCGCCAGTGGCCAGATCAAGACTGCGGCTCAACTTGCGGCCTCGATGGCGACCGTCGTGCCGAGCGACGTGGAATTCGCTGAGCGGTTCTCGGAGGCTCGGGTGTCACAGGTTCATCTAGCGCGTTACTACCTGCGCGCGTTGGAGATGAAGAAAATGGGTTCGTCCGAGCCTGAGCTAACACCCAGTGACGATGAGCAGGCTGTCAACCTTGAGCACGTGCTTCCGCAAAACCCGGGAACTAACTGGCCGCAAATCGATAATGACACGGCCGCGGCCAACTACAAGCGAATCGGCAACATGGTGCTGATGCAGGCCACCAAGAACGTATTGGTCGGAAACAGCGCGTTTGACGACAAGAAGCCGGTGCTGGCGCAGTCAGAGTTTCTCCTCACTTCCGAAGTGGCGGAGCAGACGACTTGGGGGCCACTTCAGATTGCCGAACGTCAGCGCAAGCTGGCCGATCTTGCAGTAGAGACATGGCCGACCAAGCCCTAGTTTCGCTGTCGGCGGAATGCGTCTCTTCGCTGACGAACTAGCGTGAAGCCGTGGCGGACAAGATCGAACGCGCTGAGGTAGTCGAGAGCGGATTCACCAAAGGCTTGACGGATCTGCCATATGGGTTGCAAGTGCGCGACTTCCGAAACGCGTTGGATGCGCTGTACGACTTCTTTCACGCCGTGAATACCGCCTTGATGGGTCGCGGCTTGGAATGGATGGAGAACCTTGTTCGCGCCGCCGCCGTTTCGAACATGGTGTCTGACATGGCATCAGCAGCAATTGCGAAACACTCCAATGGCCTCGTGCTGAACCGGCGACACAATGGCCACCCTGACCTGATTCCGCACGGCACCTATCCTGACGACAAGGTCGAGCACGGCGAGGAAGGTGTTGAGGTAAAGGGCACCCGCGGCAGAGTCGCCGACACACATGGCGCGCGCGACAACTGGGTTTGCCAGTTCAACTACAAGGTCGACCCCGAGGCGATCATCGCCAAGCGACGACCAACGATCGTGACCCACATCTATCTCGCACACGTCACCAAGGAGCTGTATCGGCGCAACGAACGCAAGACGGAACTTGGTACGGACACGTCGACGCTCGACGCAGCGGGCATGGCCGTGCTCCGCAAGGGCCTGATCTATCAACACCCCGCAACTCCGAAGGGGTAATCCCTTGCTATTGACGTCTGGACGTCTATACTCATCGCGATGGGAACAAGTGTTCGGCGCCCGCCCGGCGAGATAAGGGACGCGATCGTGGCGTTCTTGCGAGCGCGCAACGGTGACGCAAGTGTGGCGGAAGTCTTTACCGCCGTTCAGAAGCGAGTCAGAGGAGACGTGGCGCGTTCCTCGGTCCGTAGTTATCTCCAGATTGGCACCGGCATCGAACGCACGGAAAAAGGCCGATACCAATGGAAGGCGTGACCGGATACGAGTACGAGCTAGCGACGCTCTACCACGCCGACTGCATCGAATGGCTTGACGCTCAGCCCGAGAAGTCGATTCACGGTGTTGTGACTGATCCGCCATACGGAATCGTGGAGTACAACGAGACTCAGCAGACCAAACTGCGCTCCGGGACCGGTGGTGTGTGGCGTATCCCACCGTCATACGACGGACACAAGCGTTCGCCCATTCCGCGGTTCACGACACTGACGAAAAAGGATTTAGCCGACCTTCAAAAGTTCTTCGCTGAATGGGGACGAGCCGTGCATCGCGTTCTAGTGCCCGGTGCGCACATCATGGTCGCCAGTAATCCGCTCGTCTCGTATCTCGTCGCGATGTCGCTTGTCGAGGCCGGGTTTGAGCGGCGTGGTGAGATCACCCGTCTCGTGCAGACGATGCGAGGCGGCGACCGTCCAAAGGGTGCGCATGACGAGTTCGACGACGTGTCGGTAATGATGCGATCACAGATGGAACCGTGGCTCGTCTGCCGCAAGCCGTTCGAGGGCACAGTGGCTGACAACCTGCGTAAGTACGGGACGGGGGGACTTCGCCGCATATCGGCCAAACAGCCCTTCGGCGACGTGATCCGGTCCGCGCCAACCGGCGTGCATGAGCGGGCACTTGCTGACCACCCAAGTCTTAAGCCCCAGAATTTTCTACGCCAAATTGTACGTGCCGTGCTTCCCCTCGGTGAGGGCATCGTGCTGGACCCATTTGCCGGTTCAGGTTCGACGCTCGCCGCTGCGAACTTCGTCGGCTACCAGTCGATCGGCGTCGAGGCGGACTTGCGATACATCAGAGTCGCAGTCGACGCGGTGCCCCGTCTCACTGAGTACAAGAACGGTGCGCCACCGGTTTGGACGAGTTAAGAGCTCGTTGAAGCGTCCTCAGCGTCGAGCGATGCCGGACGAATCAAACCACCTTGGTCGTCGGCCTAACCCAACCATCGATCAACATTTCCGGAATTGATGGGCGCTCGGGCACTACACCGAGGTCGTTGATCCCGCCGCCCGACCAGTAGGTCTTCCACAACTTCTGAGCGAACTCTCGTGTCACGCTGCCCGCTTGGTACATCCCATTTGCAATCGATGCGATCTCCATGTCGCAGATCGAAGTCCGCACGGCGAGGTACTCCATCTCGGCAACTTGTTGAAGGTCCCACTGATGAAGCTGATTGACCAATTGACACGTCTCAAAATCGGGAAACACGAAGAGTGCTGCGAGTCGAGAGGGGCAGTGCGGAAACTTCTCGGCGCGAACGAGCTCAGCGTCGGCTTCGAGTTGTGCTTGCCAGCCGATTCCCAGTCGCTGACCGGCGAAGGGCGACAAGAAACCGCCGTGCGACGCATCCGGCTGTTGGTCGATCCGCCAGTGGATGGTCCCGGAGATGAGTTCTTCGAGGCGACTGTCGAACAGGCCGCACGACGCAGAACAAAGGCGACCGCCACCGACTCGAAGATTGTTGGCCGTGACCCAGTTTCCTTGATTCAGGAAGATGAAGCAGTGTGGAAGCTCTACATCGTCCACGGGTTGACCTCCTGTCGTCGCAAAGTTCACGAGAATAGGCGCTGACTCCGTTTGTTCACGTGACGTTCACAGCTGGAAGTCTGTGGCTCCCGTATCTAATGGAGTAGGCCTGGCGTTGGCCCTACACGCGTGTTCGTATTCTGAGAATTGACGCTCTGACGAAGACTTGAATTGCATACTCGTCGGACCCAACACGTTCAGCCAGAACAGTTCGACGTACTGACTGCGTACTTCGAAGCCGACCGCCTCAACGATTGGGTCGTGCCACGGGACCACCATCACAGTTGGGGCGTTGACGTTAAAGGTGAACGGTGGGAGCGTCATGACTACCCCTATGTGCGCGTCGCGGAGAACAGAGGGAAGCCGTTCAACAGCACTGGGTGCAGTCGGCGCGGCCGAGCGGCAACGCGCTCCGTGCCCGTCGCTACTTACCCCGCCGCTACTTACGAGGTTTGACGGCCGGTGGAGCGCTGGCGCCGTAGCCCGTCGTTAGGCCTAAAGCGCCTGCCACCGTGAAACTCAGATGGACGTGGTCGTAGTGGCCGACGTCGCACTCACGAAGGTCGAGGTAGGTGGTCGCGCCAAGCTCACTGTCCTTGGACGTGTCCCAACACCTATCGAAGAAGATGATCTCTTGCACTCCAAGTCGGCGCGCTCTGGCCGCCTTGTTGCCCGCGGCGTCGGGTGCGAGCAGCCATTCGATCATCGCCGTGCCGTGGGCGATGCGCTGGCGCCCGGAGCCTTTGCCAACCAAGAAGTCGGAGGCTCGCCCCTGCGCGTGATTGCTCCAACAGTCGCTGTAGAAGTGAAGTGGCAGTTCGGCACCAGGACCAGGTGCGGGATAGATCTGGCCATCGCAGTTTCGGTTCGTCTTTGAGAGCAGCAACTCTCGACACTGGCCAAGTGTTCCTCGCCCGGCCCAAGTGAAGATGGTGCGCATGTACGCGGAAGCGGCTTGCGTTCCCGGCAGCAGCAGCGCTTGCCTGACGTCTTCGTCGGTGCGGCCGTAGGCGAAACACACTTCCTCGATCGTGCCTTTGTCGTCGCGTCGGTCGAAAAGGTTGCTCGCCTCGATCGGGGTGGTGAAGTCGATTGGGTCGCCTGGGACCGCGACGGTCGCGGCGGCAAACGTTCCTGCAGTCGCATCGCCGACGCTGAAGTGAGCGGCGACCAGGCACGACACAAGGCTGAACGCGATCAGGCTTTTCGGCGCACGTTTAAATCGTCGGATAGGGGAGAATACCCGGATGTCGTCTCTGACCGATGCGCAGGCATGGGTGCGCACAGCTAAGTGGATTGTGGCGCTCACAGGCGCCGGTATCTCCACGGATTCCGGCATCCCCGACTTCCGCGGACCGCAAGGCGTTTGGACGCGCAACCCTGCCGCCGAAAAAGCGTCGACGTTGCAGCACTATCTGGCGGACCCAGCGGTGCGGCGCGCTGCGTGGCAGCGCCGCCTGCATACGTCGGTGTTCGATGCCGAACCAAATGCCGGTCACCGCGCAATCTTCGACCTGGATCAACGAGGGCAACTACTTGCAGTCGTCACGCAGAACATCGATGGGTTGCATCAGAAGGCTGGGCACGATCCGCGCGATGTCATCGAGGTGCATGGCTCGGCGCTCTGGGCGCGGTGCTGGAACTGCAACGACCGGCGGCCGATGGCCGAGTTGCTCGATCGCGTCCGAGCAGGCGAGGAAGATCCGCCATGTGTGGTGTGCGGCGGCATCGTGAAGAGCGACACGATCCTGTTCGGTCAGGATCTGGTTCCAGTGGTCATCCAGGCGGCGATGATGGCCGCCGACAACGCGGACGTCGTCATCGCCGCTGGCTCGACTCTGTCGGTCTTCCCGGCGGCGAACGTTGTGCCGCAGGCGAAGGCCGCTGGCGCCCGGGTCATCATCGTCAACGGCGAACCCACCAAGATGGACGGACTAGCCGACGCCGTACTGCTCGGGCCCCTGTCCGAACTCCTACCCGCCCTGTGTGAATCCCGACTAGACCAGTAGGCTTTAACCATGGCGAGTTACCGCGATCTCCTCACTGCCGCCAAGGCACGGATCACCGAAGTCGATACTGCCGGCGCCGAGCAACGCATTGCTGCTGGCGCCATAGCGCTGGATGTGCGCGAGCCCGACGAGTTCGATGCCGGCGCCATGCCCGACGCCGTGCACATTGCACGTGGTCATCTCGAGTCGCAAGTCGAAAGTCGACTGCTCAACAAGAACGCGCCGGTGGTTGTGTATTGCGCCGCTGGTGCACGCAGCGCGTTTGCCGCTCAGACGCTGCAGGAGTTGGGGTACACCGACGTTGTCTCGATGGCCGGTGGTTTCGGCAAGTGGAAGGACGAAGGCCGCGCGTGGAGAACGCCGGTCACGCTGTCGGCCGAACAACGCAACCGCTACATGCGCCACCTATTGCTGCCGGAAGTGGGCGTTGTTGGTCAGACGAAGTTGCTCAACAGCAAGGTGCTGATGCTCGGCGCCGGTGGCCTCGGATCGCCAGCGGCGATGTATCTCGCCGCCGCAGGCATCGGCACGATCGGAATCGTCGATATGGACGAAGTCGATGCCAGCAACTTGCAGCGCCAGATTCTGCACAACATTGATCGCATCGGTGATCGCAAAGTCGATAGCGCGAAGAAGACGCTCACGTTGTTGAACCCCGACGTCAACGTCGTCACCTACGACACGCGCCTCGATGCCAGCAACATCATCGACATCATCAGCGGCTACGACGTGATCGTCGACGGCGCCGACAACTTCCCCAGCCGCTATCTGCTCAACGACGCCAGCGTGAAGCTTGGTATTCCGGTTGTGCACGGCAGCATCTTCCGCTTCGAGGGAATGGTCAGTGTCTTCCATCCACTGGAAGGGCCGACGTATCGCGACATGGTCCCCGAGCCGCCGCCCGCCGAACTCGCGCCAAGTTGCGCCGAAGCTGGCGTGTTGGGCGTGCTGCCCGGCATCGTGGGCAGCATCCAGGCGTTGGAAGTGATCAAGCTGCTGCTCGGGCTGGGCGAAGGCCTTGTCGGGCGCATCCTCACGATCGACACCACCGACATGAGCTTCCGCACGTTCAACCTGCGGCCCGACCCCGACAACGTGGTCACCTACGCCAACCGCGATCGCATCATCATCAAAGAACTCGATGGTCTGTGCGCGCCAGGCTTGGCGCACTGACCGCCAGCACTACAGTTTCCGACGTGCAAGCTGTCGACGTCGCAAAACGCCAAACGGTCGCAACCTCTCGGTGGTTGCATGGTCCGCTCAGCGACACGCTGCTGGGCTGGTGCTTCCTCCCAGTTGCCGTAGTCGTTCACTTGCTCGGCCCGAATCTTTCGGCCGTGCAAACCGTGGTGGGTTTGGTGTTTCTGCTGTCGTTTGCGCATCAACCGCTGACGCTCGGCTTGGTGTACGGCGATCCGGTGCAGCGCGCCGCTCACCGCAAGCTGTATCAATGGGCGCCAGCGGTGGCCACGGTTGCGATCTTCATTGGCCTGTCGGTCAGTCTCACGTTGGTCGCCGCCATCGCTGCGCTGTGGAACGCCGAGCACACGCTGATGCAGCGCTACGGCCTGATGCGCATTTATGGCCGCAAAGTGGGCGATCAGAACGGTCCGTTGGAGAAGCCGATGCTGATCGTGTGGCTAGTCGCGGCGCTTGCGTTCATCGGTGCCTATGTCGACCTTGAAGACTTGGTGCTGCGCTTGGGCCTCGATGAAACCAACGCGCGTGGCGTTCGGCTGCTCGATCCGCTGCGCGTTCCTGCGCAAGTGCTGTTCTGGGTAGCCGCCGTGGTTGGTTTCGGACTGGCCATGCGTTGGTGGCGCGCTGAACGCGCGCTGGGCGCGGCTGCCAGTCGACCGAAGCACCTGTACACGCTCGGCACCATCGGCCTACTGGTGGCTGTGATGATCGATCCGATTGCGGGCGTGGCCGGTTACGTGGCCGCGCACGCGATCGAGTACTACGCCGTCGTGCATCGCAGCCTGCGCACTCGGCGCGACGATGCGCCGGTTGCACGTGCGACTCGTTCGGGCCTGCGTAGGTTCGCTGTGTATGCGGCCTACTTCGGTGCGATCACCGCGTTTGTGTGGGCAACGGCCGACGTGCTGGACGGTCGGGTCTACGCGTTCGCGATCTTGTTCTTCGGAGCGCTGCACATCCTGTACGACGGGTTCGTGTGGAAGCTGCGGCGACCGAATGTCGCCGCTTCCCTCGGCCTCTAAGGCGTTGACGTAAGGCACGTCGGCCCGTGACCGCGCCAGTGGTCCAACCGGTATCAGGTTCGTGGCGTCGGTGAGCGTTGAACAGCTCGGTCACGCCGACGCTCATTCCAATTGGGTTTGAGGCCGAGCCGTGGCTCCGCATGGGCTGTTACAGTTTGATCGTGACGCTGTGCACGCTCCGGATCTTTAGGCCAATGCGGCCACCGAGCTACGCGTGCTGCGACAGAGATGACCCGGCGAGCTGACGCTCGCTGTTCGTCGATTTCTCTGTCCCTTCCATCTGAATGAGGTTCTATGTCACGCGCACGCCTTTCGGCGTGGTCGCTGGTTGCTGCAGCTGCATGCTGGGGCACTGCGACCGCGATCAGCAAGCGAGCGGTCGAGGAGATCGCCCCACTCACCTTGCTCCCCATCGAACTCGCCGTCAGCGTCGCGGTGCTGCTCGCGGCATCAACGATCGCCGGTGACCGCACACTTCCGACCAGCAACCGTGCCGCTCTCGGCTGGCTCGGTGTTCTCAATCCGGGACTCTCGTACGCGCTGAGCCTCGCGGGTCTTGCGCGAATCACGGCGAGCTCGTCGGCGCTGCTCTGGGCTACCGAACCCATTCTGATCCTTGCGCTGGCATGGCTTGTTTTGCGCCAACGACCCAGCACGCCAACTCTCGGATGCGCTGCGATCGCACTCGTCGGGGTGGTGCTCGTAGTTGCCCAACCCGGTATTCGATTAAGCACAAGCGGCGTCGTGCTCACCGTCGCCGGTGTCGCGGCGTGTGCCGTTTACACCGTGCTCTCAAGCCAGTATCTCGGCGAGCACTCCACCCTCGGCGTGGTGCTGCTCCAGCAGAGCTCTGCGCTCGGCTTCGCTGTGTTCCTCGGCATAGGTGGACTCCTCACCGGGCACGCCGGATCGCTGGCAGACGTCTCCCTCACGGGGTGGGCCAGCGCACTCGCCGCCGGGGCGCTGTATTACGGGGTGGCGTTCTGGTTCTACGTCAATGGACTCCGCTCATGCTCCCCGACAGTCGCCGGGCTGTTCATCAACCTCGTGCCCGTGTTCGGGGTGTCGTCCGCAGCTCTGCTCCTCGGTGAGCGACTCGCTACCAGGCAGTGGATTGGATCAATGCTCATCCTTGCTGCCGTCACCGCCGTCGCCGTCATGCAATCAAAACGACCAAGCGCCGATCAGGTCGGCGAGGAGGGTCGTACTAAGAGTGTGTGAGGTTGCTGATGTCAGTTGGCCCTACCAGCGAACAACATTAAGGGCCGCAAGCCCCAGTTGCCTTCGCGTAGTGGCAACGTCCACGCTCACCTTCTCCCGCGCCGCTGACTTGCTGAGCCTCAGGTAGCTAGCTGCCAACTCCTGATCCACATCGTGGACGCGAGCACTCAGACGCGCAGTTCCGTCCGCGTCGCCCAACAAAGCAGAAGCGATACCAGCGTTGAGATCATCGCTTCCCTGTGTCAGTCGGCTGAGTGCGTCGGTGCCCTCGCCATGAGCAACGCGACGACGCGCCACAGCGCTAACTGCGGCCGTGGCAACGCCCTCCATCGCCTGGCTAAACGCTTCCTCGTCGCCGTCAAGCGCGACGAACGTTGAACTACCGAGGGGACGTTCCGCGTTCTCGAAGCACAAGTGGTCACGCACTACCCAGAGGTGCTGCTCGCCGACGTTGAGATAGCAACCGGGACGATTGGGCAACGGCTGGAACTCGACATTGATTAGCCACCAGCCGTGATCATCAATCCACGTTCGGGATCGTCCCTTGCGGATCAGGCCCAACGGCGCGAGACGGTCCCTGGCAATTGCAGCAATTAGTCGGTCCGCCGCTTGCGCCACCGAACCAGAATGCCCAGGTTTCGATGCCAACACAAGTAACACAACCGACTGTCAATCGCGCCGGGAGGGGTCGTATTGAGAATGGATGAGGTTGCCCAATCCCACGTTGACCAGGTCGTGCTCGACGACTGCCCGCTCTATACGCTCACACCGGTGTCAAACGTCACGCGGGTCGCGGTATCGGGAGCGTCCTGCCTCGCTCTGACTCTTAGTGCTTGTGCAAGAGACAGTAAGCAGCCATCAACTCCAACAGCTGACGATGTGTGTATCAGCGGCGCGAGAACTCTGGGTTACAGCCCGTCCAACGTTGGTTTCATTTTCTACGATGTGCGACCTGAGGATCAGTCGGAAGTCGGGATGGTCTGTGTCGTGTCCGTGGGCGGTCAGCTGGTCGACATCTTCATACCGAAGGCCGGACCCCCAACTGAGATCGACTTCGCAGTCCCATGACTGATTCGGTCCCGCATAAGGGGTGGCATTAGGAGTTGATCAGGTTGCTGATGTCGCTTGGGCAGGCAGGCCATTTACGCGTCACACCGACCAGGTACGCTTCGTTCATGGTGCGCACGCTTGATCTCTCGCAGTGGGCAGGTCGTTGGGTAGCCATCGACGCGTCGAATGAAGTGCGCTGCGATGCACCATCGTTGGCTCAACTCCTCGACGTCCTTGCTCTCCGTGAGGTCGGCGATGTCGAAGTGATGAGGGCCCCTGCACCGGATGAGCCGGTGGTCTACGGGCTGGGCTGACGCCTGGCAATACGGGTACACAGACTTCGGAGAAGGCTACGGTCGAAGCCCGCACCCTGTCCTCCGAGCGGTGGTCGGAGTCGCTGCGCCAGGTGCTGCGAGCCGCTTCGCCGCCATCATCGATACCGGCGGCCCGATCACCGTTGTCGCAGCCGAGGTATTGGGCTCCGGCGGCGATCCGGTTGATCGCATTACTGACACACACTCCGCGGGAGTGCGTGCTACGCGGGTAGCTCCTCAAGCGGTTGCTTGATCTCTTCGCGCTCTTGCGTGACGACTCCGGCGATCACCAGTCCCGCGCCGATGAGGTCGATGGGCGTCGGCCGCTGATCGAGCGCGATGTAGCCGACAACCATCGCTGTCACCGGCAGCAAAGCAAGCATGAGCGCGAAGCGGCGGATCGGTATCCGACGAATCACGAACTGGTCGATCGTGTAGCCGACTGCGCTGGAGAGCAAGCCGACGAGCAAACACTGCGTGAGTAGACGGCTGCTGCTCAACACCTCGCCGACTCCGCTGATGCCGAACGGAAGAATCACCACCGAACCAATGACCAGTCCGACGGCCAATCCGCTGAGACCGCGGTCGAGTGATGCAACCCGGCGACCGAGCACGATGTACGCAGCCCACATCGCCGAGGCGCCGAGGATGAACGCGATGCCCAGCGGCTCACCACCGATCTCAACGCCCGACAGGATTGCGACGCCGCCAGCCGCCAGCAACAACGCGATCGTGTTGCGACGTGTGCGTGTGAGCACCGCGGCGACCGAGATCGGGCCGATGAACTCGAGCACGACGCTCTTGCCGAGCGGCAGGCGATCGATGGCGAGGTAGAAGCACAGGTTCATCAGCGCGGTCGCGATTCCGAAGATCGCCGCGGCGCGCAGATCGGCGGCGGTCCATCCGCGCAATCGGCGCGCCGAGAGCATGAGAACGATCACGGCACCTGCGGCGACGCGAAAGAACGCGACTGTCGCCGGCGGCAACTCTTGGAACAGCGTGACAGCAATCGCGGCCCCCGCGTATTGCGAGATGCCGGAGATAGCGAACAACGCCTCCGGTGAGGCGGTGCGAGCAAACGCGGAAGGAGAACGCAAGGGCGAGTGGCGAGTCAGTCGAAGAGTTCGGGGTCGGTGCGGCAGATCTCCTGCCACAACGGCTGAAAGCTGAACCAGCCCGCCAGCGGGAACCCCGTCTGCCGTTGCGTGTATTCGGCCGACTCGTGCGGGATCTGCAGTGGAGTGCCAGCCGCCATCGCCAGTAGCTGCGCGTGGCAGCTGCGATCGAGGCTCAGGAACCAGAACGCGGCCTCATCGACGGTCTCGCCAACGGTGAACAGACCGTGGTTCTGATGAATCGCGGCCTTGCCGGTGGGGAAGTGGGCCGCGAGTTCCTTGCCCGCTTCGACATCGAACACCACCTTGCCGCCCTGCGCACTAATGACGGTGTGGTCGTTGTAGAAGATGCACGCGTCCTGCGTTAGCGGATCGAGCGGAATGCCGAGTGTGCTGAAGGCCTTGCCGTGCACGCTGTGGCTATGCGCGGCAGCAACGACGTCGGGACGCGCCTCGTGGATGGCCGAATGGATCACGAACGCTGCGCGGTTTACCGGGTGCTTGCCGTAGATGACGTTGCCGTCGTGATCGACCAGGATGAGGTCGCTGACCTTGGCATGGCGGAAGCTGATCGCAAACGGGTTGACCCAGAAGTACTCAGGGAACTCGGGATCGCGCACCGTGATGTGCCCGGCGACGCCTTCGCCGAAACCGACACGACCGAAGATGCGCAGCGCACCGACCAACTTCTGCTTGCGGTGTAAACGCTCTTCTTCGATCGTGGCGAACGTTGGCGGACCGGCGAGCGCCACCTTCTTGGGGGTCAACGGCACCCCGTCGATTTCGCGGACGGTCTCGGTCGCTGTCATCTCGCCAGGTTAGGCAAGATGGGGACATGAATCGCGAAATCGCTCCTTCCTCGATCGCTGCACCTGCCGCTAACTACGCGCTCGCTGTGCAATCCGAGAATGTGACGGCTTGGCTGCACACGAGCGGGATTGTGGGTGTTCGTCCGGATGGTTCGATTCCTGCCGACATCGCCGAACAGGCAGACGTGATTTGGGCGAGTTTGCAAGCACTGCTCGCCGAGGCGGGCATGATCGCTGGTGATGTCGTGAGCATCACGACGTATGTGGTCGCCGATCAGCTCGAGGCGTTACCGCAGGTGATGGCCGCCCGAGATCGCGCGCTGCAGGGACGTCGAGTCGCCAGCACTTTGGTGACGGTGCCGGCTTTGGCGCGACCACAGTGGAAGGTTGAGATTGCGCTGATCGCTGCTCGGTGAAGCACCGGTCGGGATTGATCGGCGTACGCTCGGTTCTCTATGAGTAAGGACCAATCACAGGCGAAGCTCACCGACTCGGGGATCACGGTGAAGGCGCTCTACGACGCGTCCGATCTCGCCGACTGGGATGCGGCAACGCAACTCGGCGTACCCGGCGGCGCGCCGTACACCCGCGGCATCTATCCGACGATGTACCGCGGCAAGTTGTGGACGATGCGCCAGTACGCGGGCTTCGGCACTGCGGCATCGACAAACGAACGATTCAAGTTCCTGCTGAATGCGGGCCAAACCGGACTGAGCTGCGCGTTCGACCTGCCCACGCAGATGGGTTACGACAGCGACCACCCGCGCGCCGAAGGCGAAGTTGGCCGGGTTGGTGTTGCGATCGACAGCATCGCCGACATGCGCGTGCTGCTCGGCGACCTGCCGCTCGACCAGGTCAGCACCAGCATGACGATCAACTCGACGGCACCGATTCTGTTGTTGCTCTACGAACTGGTCGCCGACGAGCAGGGTGTGCCGGCAAGTGCAATCAGCGGCACGATCCAGAACGATCTGCTGAAGGAGTACATCGCGCGCGGCACCTACATCTATCCGCCCAAACCGAGCATGCGCATTATCACCAACGTGTTCGAGTACTGCGCCAAACACATTCCCAAATGGAACACAATCAGTGTTTCCGGCTATCACATTCGCGAAGCGGGCAGCACTGCGGTGCAAGAAATCGCGTTCACGATCGCGAATGGCATCGCCTATGTGGAAGCCGCGATTGCCGCTGGAATGCCGGTCGATTCATTCGCGCCGCGCCTCAGCTTCTTCTGGAACGCGCACAACAACTTCTTCGAGGAAGTGGCCAAGTTCCGCGCCGCCCGCCGAATCTGGTATCGCCTGATGACCGAACGCTTTGGTGCACAGCAGGAAGCCAGCAAGCTGTTGCGCTTCCATGCGCAGACAGGTGGCAGCACGCTCACCGCTCAGCAACCCGAAAACAACATTGTGCGCGTTGCCGTGCAGACGATGGCCGCAGTCATGGGCGGAACGCAGAGCCTTCACACCAATGGCTTCGACGAGGCGTTGAGCCTGCCCACCGAACGCGCGGCGCGCATCGCGCTGCGCACGCAGCAGATCGTCGGCTACGAGAGCGGCATTGTTGATACACCCGACCCGCTCGCGGGCAGCTACTTCGTCGAGACGCTTACTGATGAGGTCGAAAGGTTGGCGTGGGAGTACATCCGCCGCATCGACGAAATGGGTGGGGCGGTTGAGGGAATCGAAGCAGGCTTCCAGCAGGGCGAAATCGAGCAGGCGGCGTACGAGTACGCAAAGGGAATCGACGATGGCGATCGCGTCATCGTCGGCCTCAATCGGTTCGCGAACGAGGGCGACACGGAACCCGAGTTGCAGGCCGCGGACCCACAGCTCGAGCAAGGTCAGCGCCAGAGCTTGGCAGCGTTCAAGGCGGACCGCGATCACGCGTTGGTTGCAGCGCGCTTGAACGACGTTGCCGACGCGGCGCGAGGCACACAAAACGTCTTGTACCCGATGAAGGAAGCCCTGCGTGCCAACGCAACTCTCGGCGAAGTCAGCGATGCACTGCGCGAAGTCTTCGGCGCGTATCACCCGGGCCGCTGATGATGAGCTGGCTCACCGCTCACGCCGATACCGAGAACTGCTACGTGACCACAAAGGGTCGCCGCACCGGCAACCCGCACGAGGTGGAGATCTGGTTCGGGGTCGTCGACGACACGTTGTATCTGATCAGCGGTAACGGGGCGAAAGCCGATTGGTATCGCAACGCGCTCGCGAGCCCAGGTGTGACGGTGCGGATTGCTGGCGATATTCGTGCCGGAGTCGCGCGGCCGGTAACCGACGCGGCGGAACGGCGCACCGTTGGCGAGCTGATGGGCGCGAAGTATCCCTGGGATGGCGATGCATCGATCGGCTTGACGTTTGAGGCATGGTGCTTCGACGTGCCGTTGCTTGCGATCTCGGCGTGGTCGACCGCATGAAACGGCAAGCGCTGACGCCAGGCTCGTTGATCGAGGCCATCGGTGTTCGGGGCGCGATCGCCGGTGGGTTGGCGCTTGCGGTCGCCATCGGGCTTGCGACCTGCCGCCCCGACGAGTCGACCCCGCCCGACACGGTGGGTGTGGTGCCTGAGCAAACAACCACAACGTTGTTGGAGTTCATTCCCGACACGGACCCGCCCGATCCAACCGCCGAGCCAACAGTGCCACCCCAGTCGTTGTTCGGCGGCGATCCGTGCCGCGCGCTTACCGCGCAGGACTTCACGGTGGTGATCGCCGGGCTTGGGCGCGGTCAGCTCGTCGACGCCAGCCCATTGTCGGACGACGAGTGCGGCTATGTCGTCATTGTTGTCGGGCAGGAATACAACATCAGCGTGCAAGCGATCGATCCCACCGCGTTCGGTCGACCGCCCGCGGAGGATGAGGTTCGCACTGCGCTCACCGACATCGGGCTCGCCGCCTACATCGTCCCCGTCGATGCCGACTTCACTGTGTGGGTGAAGGTAGCTAACGGCTACTTCGTCGTCACCGCCCCCGACGAGGAACTTGCGCTGCACCTCGCCGAAGCTGCCGCCGGGCGAGCAGACGACCCCGCAGAAAGTCCACCGATTACGACTCCGATCACGAACCTGGCTGGCACCACTACACCTGTGGCGACGACCGCCGCTCCGTAACTGCTTACTCGATGACGTTCAGCGTCGGGGCTGGGCGAGCTGGCACAGCCGCCGGAGTCGTCGCCCAGCCGAGGTAGATGATGGCGACGATCGTCGTGTCGGAATCGAAACCACACAGCTGCGCGGTCGCGTCGTTGGCGCCCTTCGGACACGAACTCCAGTAGCTCGCAAGCCCGTGGGCTGTTGCCGCCAGCAGGATGTTCTGAATGCCAGCGGCGACAGCGTCGCGATTCTCGGCGGTGCGCAGCTCGGTGTCGCCCGCCGCAGATCCGACGACCAAGACCGAGGGTGTACGCAAGTACTTCGTGCGGGCCTTCGCGACCTTCTCGGGTGTGTCGCCGTGAGCTTCGATTGCGTCCGCAATCACGTCGCCAAGGCGGGCGCGGCCGTCGCCGTCGGCCAGCGCGAATCGCCAGGGCCACGTGCGTTTGTGGTTGGGAGCGAACTGGGCGAGATCGCACAACGCCATCACAACGTCGCGCGGTACAGCGACGTCTTTCTGCACTGCCATGCTGGTGCGTCGAGCGTGGGCGAGCTCAGCGAAGTCGTCGAGGTTCATGAGTGCGACCAGATGTGGCCGGCGACCAAGGCGACCCATCTCTCCCAGAGTTGTGGTGGGTAGTCGTGGCCCATGCCTTCCATCAACTCGAACCGCGCGCCGGGAATCAGTTCCGCGGTGCGGCGGCCACCGATCACGTCGATGAGGGTGTCCTTGTCGCCGTGCATCACCAATGTTGGCACTCTCAGTAAGCGCAATCCGTCCGCTCGCGAACCATTGGCCATAACGGCTGCGTACTGGCGAGCGCTGCCACCTATGACACCTCCACGATCAAACGAGCGCGCCGCGTTGGCACGCCACCGTGCCTCGTCGGCGAACTCGGGCGTGCCCCACTCGTGCAAGCCGTCGACCCACTGCTGGATGGCTCCTTCGCGGTCGGGTGCGGCCGGCTCTAACAACAACTCCAACGCACGGCGCGAACTCTTGCGATACATGTCCTCGCCGGTGGTGCTCATCACCGAAGTCATTGTCAGCACGCGTTCGGGATGATCGATCGCCATTTGCTGCACGATCATGCCGCCCATTGAAAGCCCCATGACGTGCGCTTGCTGCACGCCGATTGCGTCGAGCACGGCCATTCCGTCGGCAGCCATGTCGCTGAGTGTGTACGGAGCGCCTTCGGCGTTGAGCGGTGCACCTTCGAACGAACTGCTGAGGCCGACATCGCGGTTGTCGTAGCGCACTACCTGCAAGCCTTCGGCCGCAAACAGGCGGCACCAGTCCTCGTGGTAGTTAATGCACTGGCTGCCAAGGCCGTTGACGAGCAACAACGTCGGGTGCAGCGGATCACCGAACGTCTCGTAGTACAGCTTGCAGTCGCCATTGTTTGCGTACATGTCAGCCTTTCAGCGCGTCGTCTTGCAGCAACTCGTCGCGTAGCTCACGCTTGAGAAACTTGCCGCTGGCGTTACGGGGAATCGGTTCGGTGCGGAACCAAACGGTCGCGGGAATCTTGTACTTGGCAAGGCTGGCGGCGAGGAACTCGGTCAATGCCGCCTTCGTCAACGTGTGGCCCGGTCGCAGCACGATGGCGGCCGCGACGTCCTCGCCGAGTCGTTCGTCGGGAATGCCAAAGACACAAGCCTCAGCGACCGCGTCGTGGTGATAGATCGCCGTCTCCACTTCGCTGCAGAACACATTCTCGCCGCCACGCAGCACCATGTCCTTCGCGCGGTCGACGATAAACACGAACCCGTCGTCGTCGATGCGGGCGATGTCGCCGGTGTTCAACCATCCGTCGCGGATGGCGTCGGCCGTCGCTTCCGGGCGATTGATGTAGCCCTTGATAACGATTGAACCGCGCACGCACAACGTGCCCACGGTGGTAGCCGCCCGCGGCAGGTCGTTGCCTTCCTCGTCGACCAGCTTCGCCTCGAGTGTCGGCACGATGGAACCGCACGACTCGGGTTTGGCAAGGAACAGTTGCGCGGAGTTGGCGGTGATGATACCGCACGTCTCGGTCATGCCGTAGGCCGTGGTTGGCTGCCCCTTCTCGAGCGCGCCAGCGATCTTGCCGACTAAGTCGGGCTGCAGGGCAGCGCCACCGCCGCCCATTCCTTGCAGGGTCGACGTGTTGCGGCGTGCCCAATCGGGGTGCAACAACATTTCGCGACTCATGGTCGGAACGCCCGAGAAGTTGGTGACACCTTCGCGTTCGATCAATTCCAGCGCGCGGCCAGCATCCCACTTGTACAGCAGAACGAGTTTGGCGCCGCCGATCGTTGCTGCGTGCATGACGCAGTTACACGCGGTGACGTGAAATAGGGGAGTAGGCGCCATCAACACGCGTTGCGCTGGTGCGGGCATCGGTGAGTCGCTGGCCTCGCCCGCGTCTCGCGCTTTCTGCTCCGCGATACTTGTGGCCAAGCCCATCGTGACGATGTTGAAGATGTTGTCGACCGAACCGCGGTGGGTGAGCTGCGCGCCCTTCGGGAAGCCAGTGGTGCCCGATGTGTAGAAGATGGTTGCATCATCGTCGGGGTCGATGGCGGCGTCGGGCAGGCTGCCCGGGTCGTCGGTCGCCATTACTTCCGTCCATGGGGTGGATCCACCGGGGACCTCCCGCGAACTGCGCACTGCGATGATGTGCATCGGCCGTTGTGCGGGCATGTGGTTCAGGCGTTCGAGACGCTCGTCGTCCGCGATCATGACGGCTGGTTCCGAGTCGTTGAGTGCGTATTCCAATTCCGGTGCCGTCCACCACGCGTTGACCCCGACGACAACCGCGCCGACGCAGACCGTTGCCCAATAGCTGACGACCCATTCCGGATAGTTGCGCATGGCGATGGCCACGTGACTGCCGGGGTGCACTCCGTTGGCGACGAGGTGCGCCGCCAGCTTGCGTACCTGCGCGTGCACTTCGCCGTACGTGTAGCGCTCGTCTTCGTAGACCAGGTAGTCGAGCTCCGCGTGTTTCGCAGTTGCTTCCCACACGGCGCGCATGTTCGGCGGTGCCGACGCATACGCCTTCAACTTCACTCCCCGCACCTCGATCGTGGTGGTCGCGAAGGGTGAACCGGGGGCGTCGAGTTCCGCGCGGGCGGCGAGGTAGTGGCGAATCACGGTGCTGATCATTGCCGAACCGGAAGGGAAACGACAACGCAGTCGGTGCCAGCACGGTTGGTAGGTTGAACAAATGGGTGCCGAGCGGTTGCGGGTTGGCAGTGATGGAGTCACTCGCTGCTGGTGGTGCGGCGACGACCCGTTCTACATGCAGTACCACGACGACGAGTGGGGCCACCCGGTCACCGCCGATGTGCGCCTGTTCGAGAAGTTGTGCCTCGAGGGCTTCCAGTCAGGGCTGTCGTGGCTGACGATTCTGCGCAAACGCGAGAATTTCCGAGCCGCATTCGCGGGATTCGACATCGCGAAGGTGGCAGCGTTCGACGACTGCGATGTGCAGCGTCTGCTTGGCGATGCTGGCATCGTGCGCCATCGCGGCAAGATCGCGAGCACGATCAACAATGCCGGCCGCGCGCTTGTGCTGTGCGACGAGTTTGGATCGATCTACGACTACGTGTCGCAATACCGTCCCGCACGCACGACGCGGCTGACGGTGGACAGCGAAGTTCCTCCGACGTGCCCCGAGTCGATCGCGATGTCGAAGGACTTGAAGCGCCGCGGCTGGAGCTTCGTCGGCCCGACCACGATGTACGCCTTTATGCAAGCAATGGGTTTAGTCAACGACCACATCGAAGGCTGCGAGCGAAGCGCCTGAGGTGCGGGGGGTTTGCTGCACCCCGGGGGTTTGATGCCTGGAAACCTGCACGAAACCCCCGCCACCCCTTGATGCGGCAGGAAACCCCCCGGCGTCGCGCGCTAGTTGGCGTGGAGGTCGGCGTTTAAGCCTTCCCATTTGGCGCTGCGGGGGAGCGCTTCCACCGCGCCGGACTGACTGTTGCGGCGATACAGCAAGCCGCCCTTGCCGCTGAGCTCGCGTGCCTTGACGACGCCGACCGCGCCTTGACCGGAAGCGTGAACGCTCACGAGCGTGCCGGCAGTGACGTAGAGCCCAGCTTCGACCACGCACTCGTCGCCGAGGCTGATACCGATGCCAGCTTCGGCGCCGAGCAGGCAACGCTCGCCGATGCTGATCTGTTCCTTGCCGCCGCCGGACAACGTTCCTTGGATGCTGGCGCCGCCACCAATGTCGCTGCCGTCTCCGACAATGACGCCTTGCGAGATGCGACCTTCGACCATCGAGGTACCCAGCGTGCCAGCGTTGAAGTTGCAGAAGCCTTCGTGCATCACCGTGGTGCCCGGCGCGAGATGTGCGCCTAGACGCACGCGATCAGCATCGCCAATGCGAACTCCGCTGGGCACGACGTAGTCGGTCATGCGCGGAAACTTGTCGACGCCATGCACGGTGAGAACTCCGCCATCGTGACGAACGCGCCAGCGCAACTCTTCCAACGCCTCAACCGGTGCTGGCCCAAGGTTGGTCCACGCGACGTTGGCGAGTAGGCCAAAGATGCCGTCGAGGTTGATGGTGCGCGGTTTCATCAACCGGTGCGACAGCAAGTGCAACCGCAGGTAGACATCGCTCGCAGATGCCGGAGGCGCATCAGTGTCGACGTGCACCTGCACCGCGCGAACGGACACTCGACGCGTGTCGTCGTGGCGCTGCGCCGTGGTGTAGGCCTCGAACTTCTCGGGGTCTGGTTCGTCACCCAATCCCAGTTCGCGGAACCATGTGTCGAGAACGACTCCATCGTCGCCGACGGTCGCAAGCCCGCGACCCCATGCGCTGGGCATTAGAAGACCTCCGGTCGCAGAGTCGGGAACAAGATGACTTCCTTGATGGAGTGCACGCCGGCGATCAGCATCGCGACGCGGTCCATTCCGATACCTAGGCCGCCGGTCGGCGGCATGCCGTATTCGAGTGCGCGCAGGTAGTCCTCGTCGACCGTGCCGCGCTCCGCGTCGCCCGCATCCTTCGCGGCCTGCTCGTCTTCGAACCGACTGCGCTGCTCGACCGGATCGTTGAGCTCGCTATATCCATTGGCCAGCTCGCGGCCGCCAACGAAAAGTTCGAAGCGTTCGGTGAGGAACGGATCGTTGCGATCGGTGCGCGCTAGGGGCGAAATCTCCACCGGGTGACCGGTGACGAAGGTCGGTGCGAGCAGCAGGTGCTCGGCCGTTGCTTCGAACAGCTCCTCGATGATCTTGCCCGAACCCCATCGTGGCGAGCAAGAGATGCCGTGCTTCTCCGCGAGTGATTGCAACTGCTTCACCGATTGCGACGGGTGTACTTCAACACCAGTGGCCTCCGTCACGAGATCGATCATGCGTGCCCGTCGCCACGGCTGCGCGAGGTCGACGGCGAGTTCGGCGTCGCCCGGGCCGTAGATCATGACGTTCGACGTTCCGGTCGCATCGATGGCGGCCTGCGTGATCAGCTTCTCGGTGATCGCAATCATCTCGCTGTAATCGGCGAAGGCCTGATACAGCTCCATCATGGTGAATTCAGGATTGTGGCGCGTACTGATGCCTTCGTTGCGGAAGATGCGCCCGATTTCGAACACGCGCTCCATGCCGCCGACGATCAATCGCTTGAGGTGCAGCTCGAGCGCAATACGAAGCACTAGCGGCATGTCGAGCGTGTTGTGGTGCGTGATGAACGGTCGTGCCATCGCGCCGCCGGCTTCCATGTGCAGCACCGGCGTTTCGACTTCGATGAAGCCGTCGGCGTGCAGAGTGCGCCGAAAGCTGGCGATGATCTCGTGTCGGATTCTGAACGACCGCCGCGCATCCTCGTTGACGATGAGGTCGGCGTAGCGCTGACGGAAACGAGTGTCGGTGTCGGTGAGCCCGTGCCACTTGTCGGGCAGCGGCCGCACAGCCTTGGCCAGCAGCTCGCAGCGCTGCACTTTCACGCTCAGCTCGCCCTTGCGCGTCGTCATCACCGTGCCGTACACGCCGACCCAGTCGCCGAGGTCGAGCCCGAGAAAGGCCTCGAACCCTTCGTCGCCGACGACGGCCTTCGACACGAACAACTGCACTTCGTCGTCGCGATCGCGAACGGTGGCGAAGATCAGTTTGCCCGAGTCGCGCATCAGCATCATGCGGCCGGCGATTGCCACCTCGTGCTCGGTTTCGGTGCCCTCCGGAAGGCCGCCGTGCTCGGCGCGCAGCTCGCCAAGCGTGATGCTGCGGTCGAAGCGGAACGGGTACGGATTGCCGCCGGCGGTTCGAATGTCGTCGAGCTTCTGCAGTCGCTTGGCCTTCTCGGCGACCAGACCACTGCCCGTGCTGGTGTCGGTGGCCGTGTTGCTGTCGGCGTCGTCGCTGCTCACGACCTCCGACCGTAGCGCGGCGGGTAGCCTGCGACACGTGGCGATTCGGTTCGTGATCATCGGTGGTGGCCCGGCGGGTAACACAGCGGCATCGCATGCGGCCCGACTTGGTGCCGACGTGACTCTGATCGAACGCGACGTTGTTGGCGGCGCGGCCCACTTGTGGGACTGCATTCCGTCGAAGACGATGATCGCGACCGGCGGCGCGATGAGCTTCACGAGTCGCCTTGCCGGCATGGGCCTGGAACAGCAGCGGGCCGAGGTCGATGTCGCGGCCCTGACCGAGCGCATCGAGAGCATCAAGCGTCGCCTAGGTAAGGGCACCACCAACTTGCTCACCAGTCAGGGCGTCCAGCTCGTTCATGGGACCGCCAAACTGCTTTCGCCGAACTTGGTTGAAGTCACAACCGTCGACGACCAAGGTGTCACCGAAGTGCGGCAGCTAGAAGCCGACGCGGTGCTCGTCGCTACCGGCAGTCGGCCGCGTATCCCGGAGTGGTGTCACCCCGATGGCGAGCGCATTCTCGTCACGCGCGATTGCTACCCACCGAAGGTGTTCCCCGAGAGCGTGACGATCATCGGTTCCGGGGTCACCGGCGTCGAGTTCGTCCACATGTTCAGCTCGTTCGGCGCGAAAGTGAATCTTGTGGTCAGTCGCCAGCAGGTGCTGCCGACCAAGGATCCGGAAGTCGCAGCCGTCCTGGAAGACGATTTCCTCAAGCGTGGCGTCTCGTTGCTGAAGGGCGCACGCGCGACGTCGATCGCGCGCGAGGTCAACGACGCTGGCGTCGAGGAAGTTGTTGTGCGTTGCGACGATGGTCGTGTGGTGCGCAGCAGTCACGCCGTGCTCGCGATCGGTTCAGTGCCCAACACCGATGGTCTTGGCCTCGAAGAGGCGGGCGTTCAGCTCGACAAGGCCGGCAACATTGCCATCAACCGACATTGCCAGAGCAACATCCCGCATATCTATGCGGCCGGTGACATGAGCGGCAAGTTGCCGTTGTCGTCGGTGGCCTCGATGCAGGGCCGCAAGGTTGCCGAGCACGTGATGGGCCTCCAGAAAGTCGCGCACCGCCATCTCGACTACGACAAGGCAGCAAGCGCCATCTTCACCGAGCCCGAGATTGCCGACGTCGGCCTTGCTGAGGCGGATGCGTTCGCCGCCGGTCGCAAGATTCGCGTGACGAAAGTTCCGTTCAGCTCGACGCCGAAGGCGCTGATCAACAACGACTGGCGCGGGTTCGTGAAGATCATCAGCGACCCAGCAACCGGTGTCGTGCTCGGTGGGTCAATCGTCGGTCGCCACGCGGCGGAACTGATCAGCGTGATTGCGCTGGCGGTGACGGCCAACCTGAAGGTCACCGACATCGTCGAAAGCTTGTTGGTGCACCCGGCGTTGGCCGAAGCGCTGGCCGAAGCCGCCGACTAGTCAATAACGACGACTAGGCGATTACAACGACAATGTCGCCGGCACCGACCGTGTCGCCGGCTTTCACCTTGATCTCCTTCACAGTGCCGGCCTTCTCGGCAGTGATCTGGTTCTCCATCTTCATCGCTTCCAGCACGACGACCGCCTGACCGGCTTCGACTGCATCCCCGACAGCGACAAGCACCTTGACAATCGTGCCCTGCATTGGGACTTCCACGTTTCCGCTGCCGCCGACTGCGGAGCCTGCCGACGCGGCACGAGCGGGCTTCTTGGCCGCTTTCGCTGGCCCCGCGGTGGAGAACGCCGCTTGCTCGGGCACCCATAGCTTGACGTCGAAACGCTTGCCGTTGACTTCGACTGTGGTGTTGCGTTGCACGAGCGGGCCGTCGGCCGCGTCGTCGCCGTCGGCGCGTGGTGGCGCGGCGGGTGCTGCAACTCCTGAGAGATCGAGTTTCTCTTCCACCCACTTGGTGCTGTGCTGCATCGCCTGGAAGTCGGGGTGCAGCAAGATCGCGAGATCGGCCGGGATGGTGGTGGCGACTCCTTCCACCACCATTTCTTCCAGCGCTCGAATCGTGCGCGCAATCGCCGTCGGACGATCCTTGCCCCACACGACCAACTTGCCGATCAAGTTGTCGTAGTACTGGCTGACAGTGTCGCCGCTCTGGTAGCCAGCGTCGAAGCGCACACCGAACCCGTGAGGCGTGATCAGCTTGCTGATCGTTCCCGGCGACGGCAAGAACTTGCCGCCAGCGGGGTTCTCGGCGTTGATACGCACTTCGATGCCATGACCGTGGCGCGCGGCGGCGACTTGCTCTTGCGACATTGGCAGTGGTTCGCCGCTGGCGACACGGATCTGCCACTCAACGAGATCGATGCCGGTGACGACTTCGGTCACCGGGTGCTCGACCTGCAGACGCGTGTTCATCTCCAAGAAGAAGAACTCGCCGTCTTGATAGATGAACTCGACGGTGCCGGCGTTGTGGTAGCCGACTGCCTTTGCAGCCTTGATCGCGGCTTCGCCCATTTGGTCTTCAATCCCAGGGGCAAGCGCGTGAGCCGGTGCTTCTTCGATCAGCTTCTGATGCCGACGTTGCGCGGAGCAATCGCGAGTGCTGACCCACACCAGGTTTCCGTGTTGATCGCCGACGATCTGTACCTCGACGTGACGCGGCCACGTGAGGTAGCGCTCGATGTAGATCTCGTCGCGACCGAAGAAGGCCTTCGACTCGCGCTGAGCGCTGTCCATCGCTTCTTGCACTTCTTCGGCGCTGCGCACGACCTTCATGCCGCGGCCGCCACCACCGAAGGCGGCCTTGATCGCGAGCGGGTAACCAAACTCGGCACCGAACGCGGAGATTTCGTCGACCGACTTCACGAACTCGGTCGTGCCCGGGACAATCGGGCAACCACCGCGCAGTGCGGCTTTGCGGCTGCTGACCTTGTCGCCCATCTCGTCGATGGCGGCTGGCGGTGGGCCGATGAAGGCAACCCCCATAGCGGTGATCGCGCGGGCGAAGTCGGCGTTCTCGCTGAAGAAGCCGTAGCCGGGGTGCACGGCGTCGGCGCCGCTCTGCTGAATGGCTTCGAGGATTCGCTCGGTATTGAGGTAACTCTCGGCAGCGGTTTGGCCGCCGAGCGCGTACGCCTCGTCTGCGAGCCGCACATGCATCGCGTTGCGATCGAGCTCGCTGTACACGGCAACCGTTGTGATTCCGAGCTCGCGTGCGGCGCGAATCACGCGCACGGCGATCTCGCCACGGTTGGCAATCAGGATTTTCTTTAGCACAGGTGGCAATACTGTCGGAGTGGAGCCCCCGATTGCTACCTCGCCACCGGATCGGCCTGCCTGGCCACCCGGATGGCACGTCACAGTGGTCGACGAAACGGGCAGCACGAACGCCGATTTGCTGCTTGCTGCAGCAGCAGGAGCCGCCGATCGCAGTGTTCTCGCGGCACGGCACCAGACGGCTGGGCGGGGCCGCCTGGAACGCAGATGGGAAGCGCCAGCCGGGCTGAACCTGCTGGTCTCGATTCTCTTGCGTGATGTACCCCGGTCGCCGCACGTGTTGACACAACGGGTAGCGCTCGCCGCGATGCAAGCATGTGACCGCGTGGCCAGCGCGAAGGCGACGCTGAAGTGGCCAAATGATTTACTGCTTGATGGCATGAAGCTCGCCGGAATCCTCGCTCAGGCGGAACACGGGGTAGTGGTGGTTGGCCTTGGACTGAACGTCGGTTGGGCGCCCGTCGGTGCCGCCCGATTGGGTCGCGACATCGATCCGCTGCACGTGTTGCGCGAGATACTGGTCGCCTACGACGAACTACCCGCCGATCCGTGGTCGCAGTACCGCGAGAACCTGGGCACGATCGGGAAGCGTGTGCGTGTCGAGTTGGCCGATTCGGCTGTGTCGGGACGGGCGCTCGACGTCGAACGCGACGGCCGCCTACTGGTCGTTGACGACGCCGGGGTGAAGCACCGCTTCGCTGTCGGCGACATCGTGCACCTGCGATGACGCGCCGCGGGGTTCTTCGGTGTTCTTTGGCCGCCGTGCTGTTCGGCATTTCGGCTCCTGCGGCCTCACGCCTCGCGGGCGACATGAGTGCGTTCACGCTTGCCGGCTTGCTGTACCTCGGCGCCGCGCTCGCAGTGCTTCCGTTCATCGGTCGCGTGCGCCCTACTCGGGCAGCAGTTCGTCGAGGGGCGCCTCGTCTGGCAGCGGCAGTCGTGCTCGGCGGAGCGGTCGGACCGGTGTTGCTCGCCGCCGGGCTCAGCCACGCGCCCGCGGCGTCGGCATCGCTGCTCCTCAATCTCGAGCTGGTGTTCACCACGTTGCTCGCGTACTTCATCTTTCGCGAACACATCGGGCCGCGCGTCGTTGCCGGCACGGTGATGGTTGTGATCGCCGGTGTCGTGCTCGGTTGGTCGGGGAGTGCCGATCTGCGCTGGGGCGCGCTGCTGATTGCCGGCGCGTGTTTCTGTTGGGGCGTCGACAATTGCGTGACGGCGAACCTCGACGAGTTGGCACCCGCGCACATCACGCTCGTGAAGGGTGTCGTAGCAGGTACAGCGAACCTGGCAATCGGTCTCGCGCTCGGCGGTGCACCCGCCGGATGGCCGATTCTCGGCGCATTGCTTGTCGGCGCGTTCGGATACGGAGCGTCGATCACATTGTGGGTGGCAGGCGCGCGCGATCTCGGTGCCGCCCGCGGGCAGTTGGTTTTCGCGACGGCTCCATTCGTCGGTGCGTTTGTGGCGTGGACGGTGTTCGCCGACCCGGTGAGCGGTCGTCAACTGGTCTCTCTGTTGATTGCTGCGGTCGGTGTGAGCTTCGTGCTACGCAGCGGACATGCGCACGAACACGAACACCCTGAGGTCGAGCACGATCACGAGCACGTCCACGACGACGGGCATCACGCACATAGTCATGGCGACGAGGCCGCAGGTCGACACCAGCATGCTCATCGTCACGAGGCGCTAGTGCATGCCCACCCGCACGTGCCCGACCTACACCATCGCCATGAACACGCAAGCGTGAAGGCCCAGTCGTGAGCGGCCACGACCACAACCACGGCGCCGCAGCGATGCGCGCAGGCGCTCGCCACGTTCGCCCGTTATTGATCTCGTTCCTGTTGGTCGTCGCGTTCATGGTCGTACAGGTCGCGACATCGCTCATCACCGGATCGTTGGCGCTGTTGTCGGATGCCGGGCACATGGCGACCGATGCGCTGGGGCTCGGCATGGCGCTCGCGGCGATCCATGCCGCATCGAATGCGCGAGTCCACCCGCAGCGCACATTCGGTCTCTATCGATTGGAGATCCTGGCGGCGTTCGTCAACGCAATCCTGCTGTTCGGTGTTGCCGGGTATGTGCTCTATGAAGCGGCCAGCCGTCTTGGCGAGGAACGAGATGTGGCATCGACGCCCGTGTTGGTCGTAGGCATCGTCGGCCTGGTCGTCAACGTGATCGCGTTCCTGCTGTTGCGCTCGGGCTCCAAGGAGAGTCTGAACATGCAGGGTGCATATCTGGAAGTGGTTTCCGACATGCTCGGCTCGATTGGTGTGATCGTCGCCGCGATCGTGTGGGGAATCACCGACTGGACGTGGGTCGACCCTGTGATCGGCGCCGCTATCGGACTCTTCATCCTGCCCCGAGCGTGGAGGCTCGGCCGCCAAGCGCTGCGTGTATTGGTGCAGTCCGCTCCGGAGCGGTTGGATGTTCCGGCTTTGCTGGCGGAACTCGGTGCCATTGAAGGTGTTGTCGACGTGCACGACCTGCATGTGTGGACGCTGACCTCAGACATGGAAGTCGCAACGGCCCATCTGATGGTTGCCGCTGGCACCGATCATCACGCAGTGCTCGATGCGGCACGCGCCTTGCTCGCCGAGCATCACGGAATCACGCACGCCACGCTGCAGGTCGAACCGGAGGACCACCACGGGTGTGACGAACTGACCTGGTAGTCGCGTGCCCTGCCACGGCTGTGGGTAACCACTACCCTCGACATCGTGCTCGCTGTCGACACGACGCCTTTGCCGAAACGTAGGCGGGTACCACTTTTCCTTGCGATCATTCTGTTCACCGCCGTTATCGGCGCGGCAGGAACACTGGTCGCTGCTCGCCGTGCGGTCGACAACGTGTCCCGCGTCGGGGGTGTATCGGCCGTGCTCGATGCGGTTAGCGGCAACATCGAGAACTACCTACTGGTCGGCAGCGACAGTCGTGCGCTCGGCGACCCGAACACGGGTGCCGTCGGTGAGGTGACGGGCAGCCGCAGCGACACGATCATGGTTCTAAGGCTCGATAACGACACCGATGAAGCGGCATTGCTTTCGATCCCACGAGATCTATACGTCGATACGCCGGTTCACACCGGGCGGATTAACAGTGCTTACAACGATGGGCCGGCCGCCCTGGTGCAGACGGTGCAGCAAGCACTGGCCCTGCCCATCCATCACTACGTCGAAGTCGACTTCTACGGCTTCAAGGCATTGGTCGAGGCGCTTGGCGGAGTCGAGGTGTGCTTCGCGTTGCCGACGCGCGACCTCAACACCGGGCTCGAGATCGGCGCGCCGGGTTGTTTCCTGCTCGACGGCACGCAGGCCCTGGCCTATGCGCGTAGCCGGCACTACGAGCAACTACAGGCCGATGGCGAATGGCATGAAGACCCGACAAGCGATCTTGGCCGCTCGAGCCGCCAGCGCGACTTCGTCAATCGTTGCCTGCAACAGGCCGTCGAGCAGGTGAAGATCAACCCCTTCGATTCCGGCGATCTTGTGCACGCCATGGGAAACGCAATCAGCATCGACGACGAACTCGATCCGATCGGTGCTGCCTCGTCGCTGCGAACGGCGGTTGATGCCGGTCTTGAGACCTATTCGCTGCCGGTCGTTCCCGAGCGAATCAATAGCGACGATGTCTTGCTGCTGGGTGATGGCTCCGGCGCGGTGCTCGACTTCTTCCGTGGCCTTGGGCCGCCGCCAGCGCCGAATTCGTAGCGCTTGCCGCCATAATGGAAGCTCATGCCGAACGTACGAGAGAGCGAAGAGATCGCAGGCGTGTGGATCGTCGAGCCAACGCTGCACGGTGATCAGCGTGGGATGTTCATCGAAACCTTTCGCCGCGAATGGTTTCCGAACTCCCGCGAGATGCTGCAAGGCAACCGATCGAACAAGCAGGCTGGGGCGTTGGTCGGACTGCACTATCACCTCCACCAAGCTGACTACTGGTATTGCCCGGTCGGCACGATCCGCGTGGTGCTGCACGATCTGCGCGCCGGGGGACCGACCGACGGTGGCACCCTCTGCTTCGACATCAGCGGCGAGAACCATCTCGGCGTGTACATCCCGCCTGGCGTCGCGCACGGCTTCGCCGCGCTCACCGATGTCGTCATGACGTACCTCGTCGACGGCTACTACAACCCGGCCGACGAGCTGGGCGTGGCGTGGAACGACGCGACAATCGGTGCCGATTGGGGACTTACCGATCCGATCTTGTCCGCACGGGATTTGGCCAACCCCGCACGCGCCGACCTGCCCGAGGGCCGCAAGCCGTACTGGCCGATGCGGCTATGAAGCTTTTTGTCACCGGCGCGGCCGGATTCATCGGCTCCAACTACGTGCGTTGGTTGCTTGCCAACTCCGACGACGAGATCACGATCTTCGATGCCCTCACGTATGCCGGCAACATGGCCAGCATTCGCGACGTACTCGACGATCGTCGCTGCCGGTTCATCCACGCCGACATCTGTGATCAAGACGCAGTGCTCAGCGGCATGCAGGGTCACGACGCAGTCGTGCACTTCGCGGCCGAGACCCACGTGGACCGCAGTATTAGCGATCCATATTCCTTCGTGCGTACCAACTGCTTCGGCACCAACGTGCTGTGCGACGTTGCTCGCCAGGTTGGTGTCGAGAAGTTCCTGCACATCAGCACCGACGAGGTGTACGGCAGCATCGACGTTGGCTCGTTCAGCGAGACCGATCGTCTGACGCCGCGCTCGCCATACAGCGCGGCGAAAGCCGGGAGCGACCTGATCGCCCTGAGTTACGTAACCACGCACGGGCTGCCCGTCGTGGTTACCCGGTGCAGCAACAACTTCGGTCCCTATCAGTACCCGGAAAAGGTAATCCCGCTGTTCACCACCAATCTGCTCGACGGTCACAAGGTGCCGCTCTACGGCGATGGTGGCAATGTGCGCGACTGGATTCATGTGGAGGACCACAACCGCGCCGCCCACTTGGTGTTGAAGGATGGAATTGTCGGTGAGGTGTACAACATTGGTGCTCATCACGAACTGACAAACCGCGAACTGACTTACAAGTTGATCGAGTTGTGCGGGCGCGACGAAAGCTTCATCGAGCCCGTTGCCGATCGGCTCGGCCACGACCGCCGCTACTCGGTGAACATCGACAAGGTCAGCGCACTGGGCTGGCGCATGGAGCGCACGTTCGAACAGTCGCTCGCAGAAACCGTTGCCTGGTATCGGGATAATCGCGCATGGTGGGAGCCGCTCAAAGCGGCAAACAAGTGACGGGCACTCCGTGCGCGTCCTGATCACTGGCGCTGGCGGGCAACTTGGCATCGACTTGGTAGCGGTGTGCAACGTCGCGGGCGACGAAGTTCACGCCTTTGATCGCGCTGGCCTTGATGTCGCCGATCGCTCGCAAGTCTTCGAAGCGATCGCGTCGATCGAGCCCGAGATCGTCGTCAACTGCGCCGCGTGGACGGCGGTCGACGCCTGCGAAAGCGATCCTGCTCGCGCGCAGGCCACAAACGGCATGGCGGTGCGCTGGATAGCGGAGGCCTGCCATCGGTCGTATGCGCATCTCGTGCAGGTGAGCACCGACTACGTCTTCGATGGCACTCTGGATCGGCCCTACGTCGAAACAGACGCGACCAATCCGCAGAGCGAGTACGGCCGCAGCAAGCTGTTCGGCGAACAGGAAGCGCTCATGAGTGGTTCCGGCGTCGCTGTGGTCCGCACGTCGTGGGTCTGTGGTCCTAACGGTGCGAACATGGTGAAGACCGTGATGCGACTCGCGAGTGAGCGCCCACAGCTCAGCTTCGTCGCAGATCAAGTGGGTAACCCCACCTTCACGCAAGATCTCGCGCCGTTGCTCCGCACCATCGCGGTGGATCGAGTGCGCGGCGTCGTGCACGCCACCAATCAGGAGTCATGTTCTTGGCATCAGTTCGCGCAGGCGGTGGTCGCGGCGATGGGCAAGGATCCGGCGATGGTGCTACCAATCACCACCGCCGAACTCCAGCCCCCACGCCCTGCGCCGCGCCCCGCCAACAGCGTGCTCGACAATGCAGTATTGCGTGCATCCGGTTATCCGCCGATGCGCAACTTCCATGAACCGCTCGCCGAGACGGTCGCCGCGCTGCTTGCTACCTGAGGCGGGAATGCCGCGGCGGTGGCACTGGTTGCAGAGCGCATGGAACTTCAGACCGCACTCGACTTCATCCGTACGCGCAAGAACGGTGTGCTCGTCACGCTGAAACGCGATGGTCGGCCGCAGCTTTCGAACATCACCTACGCCCTGGGTGCCGACGACGTTGTACGTATTTCAATCACGGCCGGTCGCGCGAAGTTCGTCAACCTGCAGCGCGATTCGCGTGCGTCGCTGTATGTCGCGAAGGAAGACTTCTGGGGCTACGTCGTCATCGACGCGAACGCAGAGTTGTCACCACCGGCCGCCGCGCCCGGTGATGCGACGGTTGAGGAGCTGATCGTGCTGTATCGCGATGCCGCTGGCGAGCATCCGAACTGGGACGAATATCGCGCGGCGATGGTCAGTGACCGTCGAGTTGTCGTGCGGTTGCATCCGGTACATGCCTATGGCATGGGTGCCGAATGACCCGCAGTTGACCCTCTGTTAGATTGTTAGGGTCCAAACGATCTATTCGGAGGTTCGTCAATGGCAACACAGGCGGGGACGGGAACTGGGCGAATTGTCGGCGCCGCCTTGATCGCTCATGTGCCACCGTTGGTGCTGCCCGAAGCGGTCAGGCTGGAGATGAACGATGGCCGCGACTTCACCATTGTCGAGGGGCTGCATCGGCTGCGGCGCGAGCGCCTTGAGGGGCTGCAACCCGACACGATCATCGTGCTCGATACCCATTGGTTCACGACCTTCGAATGGGTGGTCACCGCGCACGATCGCCGCGCTGGTCGCTTCACCAGCGAGGAACTTCCGCGTGGGAACCCGCAGATGCCGTACGACCTTCCGGGTGACCCCGCGTTGGCGCATTTGATTGCGCAGGTCGCCAGCGAACGCGCCGACACCTGGGTGCACGCAAGCGAAGACCCGTGCCTGGCGATTCATTATCCGACCGTGTACCTGACGCCCTTCCTGCAGGGCGAAGAGGCGTGGCTGTCGATCGGCATTTGCCAGACAGCGACTTTCGACGACTTCATGATCTTCGGTCAGGTGTTGGCAGAAGCAATCCGTCGATCTGGCAAGCGAGTGGTGATCCTCGCCAGTGGCGGGCTGTCCCACAAGTTCTGGCCGCTGCGCGAAATCCGCGATCACGAGGGTGCAGACCTGCGCCACATCATCGATCCCGAGCACCGCGCCGCCGACGAGCAAGTCATCCAACGGCTCGAGTCCGGCGATCATGCGGCGGTGTTGCGCGACTATCCCAACTTTCGTCGGTTCAGCCCCGAGGGCCGGTTCGCGCATTACGTGATCATGGCTGCGGCGATGGGGGGCGAGGCGTGGAAGTCGCCGGGCGTCGCGTACAGCGACTATGAAAGTGCCGCAGGAACGGGGCAGATACATATGTGGTTTCCATGCGACTAGCCAACCTCATCGGCAGGGCAACGATCGTCGTCGACGGGCGTGCCATCGACGTGCATCGTGCAAGTGATGGCGAGTTGAGTGCCGACCCGATGATGATGTGCGACCTCGCGAACCACAGCGCGCTGAGGGGTCTAGCGCTCAACGCGACTGCCAGCGATTGGCCGCTGCTTGAGCCCGCGCAACTTGGCGCGCCCGTGCCACGGCCCGGCAAGGGCTTCGGTGTTGCACTCAACTACCGCCAGCATGCGCTCGAGTCCGGTCGCCCGCTCCCAACCGAGCCGCACCTCTTCGGTAAGTCGCAAAACTGTGTCGTCGGGCCATTCGACGAGATCATCGTTCCGGTCGGCTGCGAGTCGGTCGACTATGAGGCCGAGTTGGTGATCGTGTTCGGACGCACCTGTAAGAACGTTCAGCGTGACGATGCGTGGAGCGTGCTCGCTGGTGTGACGTGCGGACAAGATGTATCCGATCGCGCCGAACAACATCGTCCGCCGGTGAAGCAATTCACGATCGCCAAGAGTTACGACAGCTTCGGACCCGTCGGTCCCTACTTGGTGACGCAGGACGATCTCGCTAATCGCGACGCGTTGCCGATGCAGTGCCGAATCGGCGGCGAGGTGCTGCAGACCACCAACACGAGCGACCTGATCTTCGATGTGCCAGCACTGGTTGAGTGGGTCACGCGCTACATCACCTTCGAACCCGGTGACCTGCTGTGGACCGGAACGCCCGGTGGCGTCGGTGAGGCACGGAACCCGCAGCGCTTTTTGCGTGCGGGCGATGTCGTCGAGACCGACATCGAGGGCATCGGCTGCATGCGCAATCCTGTCGTTTCTCGGTGATGTAGTGCGCTGACGCTGCTCAGACGGGGTTTCGCAGCGTGTTACTTTGCTCCCTAACTAATCCGCCGCATGGGGGCGACGGATCTTGACGAGGGGAACAAACTCACTATGTCTACTGATGTAAACCGGCTCGCTCAGGGCCAGTTGTCAACGCTCGACTGCGTGGCGCAGTCGCTCGCCGTTGGCCCCGTCTTCTCCGGTGCGTTGCTTGGCGGCATCCTCGCCGGGCTCAGCGGTGGGGTAGGGCCGTTCGTCATCGTGGTCACCGTCATCGGTGTGCTCGGACTTGGCCGCGTCGTCAGCGAATTCGCCAAGCGATACAGCGGCACCGGAACGGTCTACGAGTTCATCGCCCGTTCGCTTGGCCAGCGCGCTGCTGTGTTTGCGGCCGGCGTGTATCACTTAGCGGCCACTGCACTCGCTGGTCCCGGCATCGCGATTATCGGAGGCTTGCTTGCTCGCGACTTCTTCAACGCGCACATGGGCATCGATTGGCCTTGGTGGGTGTGGGCTTTGATCGTGACCGCGATCATTCTTGAGGTGAACGTCGTCGGCGTGAAGATCTCGATGAAGGCGCAACTTGCGCTGATCGCTGCTTCGGTGTTGCCGTTCGTCATTCTCTTCTTCAAGGTGCTGCTCGATGGTCCAACCGACAACAGCATCGACTCGTTCAACCCGAGCAACGTGGCCGAAGGTGGTTCGTTGTTCAAGGGTTTGCTGTTCGCGATCCTCATGTTCGTCGGCTTCGAACTCTCAGCTGCGTTGGGTGAAGAGACTAAGAACCCGAAGCACTCGATTCCCCGAGCGGTGTTGATGACGATTGGGATTACCGGCGCCTTCTACATCATGACGCAGTACACGCTCGCGATTGGCGGCGGCCTCGACTTCGCGCCGCTGGCGGAGGCGGAGCTGAGCAGGTTCTTCGGAATCTGGATCGAGCTCGCAGTCATTCTCGACATCCTCGCTGTTGGCATTGGATTCCAGTTGGCGGCGGCCCGCGGTGTCTTCTCAATGGCGCGCGACGGCGTTCTGCCCAAGGCGCTCGCTCGCACGAACGCGAAGCAGTTGCCAATCGCTGGCAGCATCGCCGTTTGTGCGGTCGCAGTCGTGACCACCCTGATCGCTCTGGCCAAGTACGGCACCGACCTCATTGATCCCACCGGACCCGACTTTGCGTTCAACTCGAAGGTGTTCTTCGGCTTCCTTGGCACCACCGTCATCGGCGGCATGCTGATCTGCCTCGTGTACCTGCTCGTGTGTTTGGGGGCGTTGAAGCTGTTCGCGACCAAGAACCCACTGGATCTTGGCGGTGCAATTCTTGGTCTCGCGACGTGCGCTGGTGGCATCGCTGCGCAGTTCATCGAGGGCACGAAGCCGGCACCGGACTACGAGTGGGGTCGCACGTTCGGCATCGTCATTGCCATTCTGGTTGCCATTTGGGCGGCCGTGGCGAAGAAGGACGTCGTCGCCAAAGTTGCACAACACGCGACGGAGCACTAGAAGTCGCATCATGGGAAATCGACGAGTTCGAGTGATGTGGTGCGATCTCAATGGGCTGTCGCACGGGCGCTATGTGCCCGAGCGGCGCCTCTACGAGCACGGGCATCATGCCGTGACAACGCTGGTGATGAACGTAGAGCGCGACATCCTGCCGGTCGCCGGCTACTCGGCCGATGTTGGTTTCCCCGACCTTTCCACAGTCCCGCTCGTCGACACGCGACGAGCGGGCTGGGAGGTCGACACCGACGTTGTCATCGCCGACCTCGAATACAACAACGAACCCTTGCCGATTGGTCCGCGCAACGCGCTGAAGCGCGCAGTACAGGCATGGCACGCACTCGGGTACGAGCCGATGCTGGGCTTCGAGATGGAGTTCTACGTGATGCAACCCGACGCCGATGCGCCGGGAGGCTTCTCGCCGCTACACATCCCGTCGCACCGCGTGTACGGCGTTGGGACAGGCGGCGACAACACGGGCTTGATGTTCGACCTGTTCGACGCCGCTGAGGATTCGAGCCTCGACCTAGAAGGAATGATGGGCGAGTTCCATCCCGGCCAGATGGAATTGAACATGAAGTACGGTCCGGCGCTCGATGCCGCGGATCGAGCGTTCATCTGTAAGGACATGACGCGCGAAATAGCAAGCCGCAAGGGCTACTGCATCACGTACATGGGTCGGCCCAGCGCGGTGTTGGTCGGCAGTGGATTGCACATCAACTTCTCGCTCAACCCACTGAAAGGCGGGGCGAACGCATTTGATGATCCCAAGGCGGAGTACGGATTCTCATCACTGATGCGGCAATGCCTCGGCGGGCTGATTCATCATCACGAGGCTTTGGCCGCGATGTCGGCACCGACGATCAACAGCTACAAGCGACTGATTCCAGGCATCATCGCCGGCTATTGGGCGAACTGGGGTCTCGACAATCGCATCAGCACGTATCGCGTGCCGTGCGAGCGCGGCGCGGCGACTCGCATCGAGAACCGCATGCCCTGTGGCTCGGCGAATCCGTACCTCGCGGCAGCGGCAATGCTGAACGCGGCGCTGCTCGGTGTTGTCGACGGTAGAGATTGCGGGCTACCGCAGGTCGGCGATGGCGATGCCGAACCCAACACGGATCGGCACACTCCGCACACGCTCGCCGATGCGCTCGACGCATACGAGGCCGACTCAGTGTTGTGCGAGGCGATGGGCGGCGACCTAACCCGGGCCTATGTCGCGATTCGTCGCGACGAGGTCGCGCGTTGGGAGGCGGCCGGCAACGAGTGGTCGGCCGACGAAATCACGCCCTGGGAACTGAACGAGTACCTGCCGTTCTACTGAGAGTTGTTCGGCGCGTCTAGGCCGAGCAGTGGTAGGCACCCCGCAACACCGTGCAACGTGATGTCGTCGCGCTGCAGGCGAGCGACGAAGTCGGCGCGGCTCATTTCGAACAGGTGCATCGTGTCGCTGTCAGCGCGTCGGAGCTGGCGGCGCACACCGACCGCGCTGTAGCCGAGGCTGCGGGTCACGCCAAGCGACGGTTCGTTGTCGTGCCAAGCCGACGTGGTCGCGTGTTCGGCTCCGAAGCCAAGGAAACCGAGTTGCAGCGTGGCGACTCGCATCTCTTTGCCGATTCCTTTGCCCTGAAACTCGCGGCCAAGCCACGATCCGGTTCCGAACTCACGCAGAGTCGGAAAGTTCGTTGTCTCCAACGCTGTGGTTCCGACAACTGTCCCGTCGACGATCGTGGCCAGGCCGATCGACCAAGAGTTGGGCGTGGTCTCGGCTCGGTTCCGCCAGTAGAACTGCATCGCGTTGCGCTCGAGTTCCGGCGAGGCGACATCGGACCACGGGAGCCCAAATGGCATGGTGGAAGGGTCGTGGATTCCCTTCGCGGACAGCAGCGCGAGTTCGGTAGCGAGTTCGTCGTCGAGATAGCGCAGCTCAAGCCGCGGCGTGCGCACGCGCAGATCGAACAGCGGCCAAATCGGATGCGTCACTGACACATTGTGACGTACTGGCAGCTGAGACTCGCCCCGATTATCAACCGATTCAGCTGGGGATGTTTGAGGGCCGAAATGCTGTGACGAAGGTCGGCACACCGAATGCGATCGACAGAATGACGACGTCGCTCTCGGGAACACCGCCGGTTCCGGCGTAAGTGACAGTTCCGGTCGTCACCGGCAGATTCTGCAAACCATCAATCGTCGCAATCAGGTCCGCGGCAGCGACTGAACATGCTTGCGTGGCAGCGGCCGCAAGGATCTGCACCGCGTCGGCGGCGATTGCTCGAAAGCTGATTGTTCTGGAGTCCACCCCAGCGTCTTGCGTGTCGGCGAGAAACTGTGCGACGCCGTTGGTTTCGAGCGGGAAGGTATGTGTCGCGAAGTAGACGCCGTTGGCGGTGTCGCCCGCCGTCCACAGAACGGTTGCATCCAAGCCATCAAGGCCGAGCACCTTGATGGCCCCGAGGTCGGCAGTGTCGAGCTGTTCGAGGAGCACTTCCATTTGTGGCATCTCCATCGCGGTGAAAAGAACGTCGGGCGTCTCGCTGAGTGCCGCGATTTCGTTGACCTGGGTACTGAAGTCGTTATCGGCGAGGCTGTACGGATAGTCGGCGAGGACGGTGCCACCGCCTTCTTCGAACACCGTCGTGAAGTACTCCGTGTTGCTGGAGAAGTAGCGGTCGTCGGAGCTGCTGAATGTGATTGCCGTTAGTCGTCCTTGGCTCAGTGTCCATTCGGCCATGGCCGAGGACTGCACCGGATCGGTGAAGCCGCCGAGAAATGCGCCGCGGGAGGGATCGGCGAGTGCCGGGTCGGTCGACGCCATGAAGATGACCGGTGCTTGGCCGTCGACCGTGTCGAGGAGTGGCGTGCCAGTGCTTGCGAAGCGCGGGCCGATCAGCGCGTTGACGCCGTCGTCCAGCAACTCTTGCGCAGCGAGCTGTACCGCGGCCGGATCGCCCTCGATGTCCTTCACGACGTACTCGACAGGTAACCCACCGACGCCACCAGCCTCGTTGATCTTGTCGATCATCACCTGCGCCGCCTCCGAGCCAGGCTGGTCAGAAGGGGCACCGAGTGACCCCAAGTCGGCGGCGTAGCCGATGCGTAGGGGAGTGCTGAGCGTGCAGTTGTTGATGGTTGTGCTCGTTGTGGTCTCGACATCACCATTGGTCTCGTCGGCCGGTTGAGTACTGGCGGTGTTCTCGTCGTCGGAGCACCCAACGCCGAGAAGACTCAATGACAGCAGAACAATCGGACTCATGCGCTTTCTCATGGCCGCAGCCTACTACCACGAATCCGTGCTAGTTTACGAACGAACGGCTAGAGCGAAATCAGCAAGATGCCGGAAGCCAAAAGTGCGAGACCGACACCGATCCGGATGAAGGCGGCCTTTCGGCTGGGAAGCTCGTGATCCTTGCCTGAGCGCATGTGATGAGATCCCGATGCGAGCGTTGGGACGTGGTCGCGCAGCAGTGGGCGCGACTTCCACCCGATCGACGCGTCCCAAGCTCTGCTACCCGATGATTCGCGCGGTGCGAGTAGCGCCAACGCGAAGATCAGAAGGATTACGCCAAACCCCTTCATGAGTCACCTACTTCGTGGGATTCATCGACTCGAGCATCTTGGCCATTTGTTGGTGCACCAGATTCACCGCTTGCAGGGGGCGAATCATTACTCGGAACTCCACGATGCGGTCGGCATCGTTCACGCGAATGATGTCGACGCCGTTGACGTACTTGCCCTCGACGGTGGTTTCGAATTCGAGCACTGCGGTGTCGCCAGCCAACACCTGCTTGGTGTAGCGGAATCCGCCGCTGCTGCTGCCGCCGCCGTCGTCCGGCGCCGATTTCTCGCCGGGAAGCGTTTGGCCCGCGGCTTGCAGGTACAGCATGGTGATCGCCTTCCCGCGCTGCGGTGTGAAGACGATCGGCGAATAGAAGACGACATCGTCGTCGAGTAAATCGTCGAGCCCGCCAGCAAGTTCGCCGCGCAGGTATGCGTGCCACCGCTCGATCACGTGCTCGATCAAGACGGCTCGCGTTCGGCTTCGGCTCGGTTTGCCTTGTACCAGTCGATGGTGGCTTGCAATCCCTGCTCGAACGGCATCTGCGCGCGCCATCCGAACTCCGCCTCCGCGCGTGCGGGGTCGACCCGGCGACGCGGTTGACCGTCGGGCTTGGTCGGATCCCACACCAGATCGCCGTCGTAGCCGACCATCTGCGCAATGAGCTCGACCGTTTCGCGGATCGTAATCTCGCGGTTGGTGCCCAGATTGATCGGTTCGTCGCCGTCGTACAGCTCCGACGCGAGCACGATCGCTTCGGCCGCATCGTCGACATAGAGGTACTCGCGGCTGGCGGTACCGGTGCCCCACACTTCGATCTTCTGATGGCCCTGTTCCTTGGCCTCCACACAACCCTTGATGCGCGCCGGGATGACGTGGCTGACTGACGGATGGAACTTGTCGCCGGGCCCGTAAAGATTGGTTGGGATCAGGTACGCGAACCTCTGTCCGTATTGGGCGCGATTGACTTGCGCGTGAATGAGGTGCGCCTTCTTCGCGATGCCATACGGCGCGTTGGTTTCCTCTGGGTAGCCATCCCACAGGCTTGATTCGCGAAACGGCACCGGCGTGAACTTTGGGTACGAGCACACCGTGCCGAGCAGCACCGTCTTCTCGACTGAAGGGGCGACTCGCGCAGCCTCGATGATGTGGGTGCCCATCAGCAGGTTGTCGAGGTACAGCGACGCAGGCGCTTCCTGGTTGTACCCGATACCGCCGACTCGCGCGGCGAGATGCATGATGTGGGTTGGCGTCGTGTCGGCTAGCAGCTGCTCGGCGACACCGGGCTGGGTGAGGTCGTAGTCGCGGCTACGCGGGACGGCAACCGTGGCTCCCAATGCCTGCAGCTTGCCGACAACGACGCGACCAAGAAACCCTGCTCCGCCCGTGACGACAACACGCCGACCGTCCCAGAACCCCGTCATAGGTGTCAATGCTATGTCCGGGCAGGGCATGATGGGTCGCGTGCGAGTCGCGTACACGCTTGAACAATGTTGGCATCGGGTGCCTGGCGGCACCGGTGTCGCGGCGCTACGAATTGCCGAGGCGTTGGGTCCGCACAACGATGTACGCCTGATGGGCGTCGCTGGGCGTCACCGCCGCTTGCCACCGGAACCGTGGGTGCCAGCCATACCGGTGGCTCAGCTACCGATCGCCTCGCCGTGGCTCTACGAGACGTGGCTACGCCTGCAGTGGCCGAAGGTGGAGGTCGCGACTGGCCCGGTCGACATCGCTCACGCCACCACGCTCATCCCGTGCCCCACGGACGCAAAGTTGGTGGTGACGCTGCACGATCTTGCGTTCTTGCACGATCCGACTCAGTTCACTCGCCACGGCGTTCGTGTGTTTCGCCAAAGCCTGCGACAAATCCGCCAGCGTGCCGACCTGGTGTTGTGTTGCAGCCAAGCGACTATGGACGACTGCGTGGCCTCGGGCATCGGTGCCGATCGACTGCGACTAGTGCCACTGGGAGTTGAGACTTCGCGAGCTGATCACGACGAGATTGCGCGCGTTCGCGCGGCGCACGACCTTCCCGAGGAATACGTGCTCTTCGTTGGCACGGTCGAGCCGCGTAAGAACCTGCGTGGCCTCGTGGCCGCGTTGAAACTGCTGGGCGACGCTGCTCCGCCACTGGTTGTCGCCGGCGCTGCCGGCTGGGGCACCACCGGCGTCGAGGAGAGCGAACACGTTCGATTCCTCGGCTTCGTTCCGAGCACAGATCTCGGTGGGCTGTACGGCGGGGCCAGCGTGTTCTGCTATCCGAGTGAGCGCGAGGGGTACGGACTGCCGGTGCTGGAGGCGATGGCCCAAGGTGTTCCCGTCGTGACCAGTCGCGGCACCGCCACCGAAGAAGTCGCGGGCACGGCAGCGGTGCTGGTGGATCCGAAAGATCCGACCGACATTGCTCGTGGCATTGAGGAGGCGGGTAACCGGCGCAAAGAGTTGCACGCGAAGGGTCTCGCCCGCGCGCAACGGCGCAGTTGGGCCACGACCGCCGACCTCACCGCCGCTGTGTATCGCGAGCTTGCTGGCTGATGCACTCCAACGCCATGTCGAAGACCGACGAAGTCTTGGTGAACCTTCTCTGGTGCGTGCCGGGGAAGGTCGGCGGCTCAGAGGAGTACCTGGTTCGGCAACTGCTCGGCCTCGCCGAACAACCAGAGCAGCGATGGACGCTCTCTGCGGCAGTGGCGCGCGGGTTGCCCGCGGCGCACCCAGAGCTGGCCGGCGTGGCGCGCCTTGTCGAACCGAGTTTCGACAGCCGCAGTCGTGTTCGGCGCATACTCGGCGAGGCGACGTGGTTGAAGCGAGCATCCGCCGACGCGGCGCTGGTGCACCACGGTGGTGGCACAGCGCCGCTGCGCGCGCAGCGGCCGTATGTGCTCACCGTCCACGATCTGCAATTCCGTACCTACCCGCACTACTTCTCCCGTGCGAAGCGCGCGTATCTTTCGGCCGCGATCCCGCGTTCGGTGAGCGGTGCCGCGGTGGTGACGGTGCCGAGCGCATACGTGCGCGACAGCGTGATTCGGGCGTACAACGCAGAACCCGAGCGTGTGTTGGTGGTGCCGCACGGCATTGAGCCGACGCTGGTAGACGACGTGACGCCCGCCGATGAGCTTCGGGATCGCTTTGGGCTCGGCGAAGGCCCAATCATCGTGTATCCCGCCGTCACGCACCCACACAAGAACCATCGCTTCCTTCTCACACTGTTGCGCGAGCGATGGACAGACCCGGACCTGCGGTTAGTTCTTGCCGGTGGTGTCGGGAGCGCCGAGAGCGGCGTGCAGGCGTCGAGCGATTCACGTGTTCGCCGGCTCGGGCGAGTGTCGGCCGCCGACCGCAACGGGCTGTTGGCGATGGCAGAGGCAATGGTTTTCCCCAGTGAGTACGAAGGCTTTGGCGCACCGCTGATCGAAGCGATGGCGCTCGGCGCGCCCGTGATTTGCAGCAATGCCACGTGTATGCCAGGCATCGTCGAGAGCGCAGCGCTAGTGCTGCCGCTTGAACTCGACGCGTGGGCTGGCGCGCTCGACGAAGTACGCCGCCGGCGCACAGAACTTGTGGCCGCGGGGCAACGTCGCGTGCAGGCCTTCACGTCGTTCGCCAGTGGCGCCGCTCTGGCTGCCGCCTACGAGCAAGCGATGGGTTCATGAAGCGGCAGCGAAACGTCGAGTCGTTGCGAATAGCGGTCCTGTGTCCGCACTTTGCGCCCGACACCGCGCCCACCGGTGTCGTGTTCACTCGCATCGTGCACGAACTGGCCGCGCTGGGGCACGAACTGCACGTGATCACCACACTTCCTTGGTATCGCGAGCACGCGATCGAGCCGGAGTGGAGAAGCACCGGATGGAAGGGCAAGTTGGTTCGGCGTGAGACGACGTCGTGGGGCTCGATCACGCGTGTGCATCCGTTCCCAGGTGCCGACAAGCGAAACCTGTTGCGTCGCGCGGCTGGCTTCGTCGGCTTCAGCGCGCTCGCCGGGTTGACGTCTTTGCGCGGTGGTCGCGTCGATGCCGTGATCGCAATGTCGCCGCCACTGACGCTCGGGCTCACCGGGTGGGGAACGCACCTCATTCGGCGCGGACCGCTGGTGTTCAACATTCAAGACGTGTTCCCGGATGCGGCGGTGGCGACCGGTGCGATTACCAATCGCACCGTGATTGCGGTCGCGCGTCGGCTCGAACGAATCAGCTATCACCGGGCGGCCGCGGTGACGGTGCTGTCCGACGACCTGCGCGACAACGTGGTCGCGAAGGTGAAGCCATCGCATCGATCGCGAGTGCATGTGATTCCGAATTTCGTAGATACCGAAGTCATCGCACCCTCGGATCGGATGACCAAGCTTCGCGGTGAGCTCGGCATTGGTGACGAGCCGGTCGTCCTCTACGCGGGCAACATCGGCTTCTCGCAGTCGCTTGAGATGGTGATCGACGCGGCTGGCGAGTTTCCGGGTGTGACCTTCCTGATCAACGGCGACGGCGCTGCCCGCGGCGCGTTGCAGGATCGGGCGGCCGCGATGCGCAATGTGGTGTTCAGCGGCTATCAGCCTCAGGAGCGGCTGCCGGAACTTTTGGCCACCGGCGACATTCATCTTGTGCCGCTGAAGGCCGGCCTGGGGCGGGTCAGCGTGCCTTCCAAGACGTATTCGATCCTTGCTGCTGGGAGGCCGGTACTCGCCGCTATCGACCCGGGCACCGAAGTGCCGCGAATACTGCAGTCCAGTGGCGCCGGCGTTGCAGTCGACCCGGATCAGCCGGAACAGTTCGTGGCCGCGCTGCACTCGATGTTGGGCGACCTTGCGGGCTGGACGCTGAAAGGCGCCGCTGGCCGTGAGTGGGTCTTGCGCGCCGCGTCGCCGAGGGCCGTCGCCTTGGAGTACGAACGGCTGATTCGGGCGCTGGCCTGACGGCGCTCAGCCAGCCGCCACCACGACGGCAGGCACAGCTTTTACGCCATCCAGGCGCTAGCCTCGCTCCCTCGTGGCTCCGTCATCTTCCGCCAAAAAAGTCGCCAAGCTCGCCTCCCGCGGTAAGGGCAAGAAGGTCCGCTTCTCCAGCGGCACCACCTTCCCTACCGTCGTCGGTGCAGCCCTTCTTGCGATGATCGCGCTCGTCACCTACGCGAAGGCCAGCGTGCCTGGCATCGAAACCGGCCCGCCGCAGCCAACCGACCTTTGGTCGATGGCATACGGCATTCGCGTTTGCGACACGTATCTGCCGCAGATTGAGGGCACAGTCCTCGAGCTCACCAAGGATGCCTCGACCGGCGACGAAGCAACGGTGCAGGGCGGCGTATCCGATGGCGATGGCATCATCCACTACCACGCGCAAGAGGGCGGCAACACCGGCCGCAAGGCCAAGCTCAGCGTCTTCCTCGACATCTACGGCATCAAACTGAGCACCGACAAGCTGGAAGTTCCCGCCGCGCTGGTCGGCGAAGGTGAAGCGAATTCGTGGGATGTTGGCGACGACAACGTCTTCCAGGGCACGCCGTGCGAGGGCAAGAAGGCCGTCATCACGGTGCGAATCTGGAACGACTACACGACCGGTGCGTTCGAAGACAAGGTCACCGACTTCGGCAACCAGCGCTTCACCCGCAACGGAATGATCTTCGTGATCGCTGTTGTGCCTGAGAGCGACGATCCCGACATTCCGAAGCCGTCGCACTTCTGTGAGCTGGAAGATCTCGGCGTCGTCGGTTCTGGCGACGGTTGTCGAACAGGCGGCAGCGGCACAACCGTTGCGCCGGGCGACACGACTCCCGATACAACCGCCGACACGACCGCCGACACGACTGCTGATACCGCTGCCGCGACGACTTCCACGACGGCAGTAACGACCACGACCGGCGGCTGATGCGCGCGGTCGTGCTCGTTGGTGGGTTCGGCACTCGGTTACAGCCGTTAACACTGTCGACCCCGAAACCAATGCTGCCGGTTGGCCACGTGCCAATCATCGAGCGACTGGTAGCCAACCTCGCCCGCAGCGGTGTGTCGGATGTGACATTTGCGCTTGGCTTCAAACCGGAACCCTTTATTGAGGCCTTCCCGACCGGCGAGTGTGCTGGTGTTGCGTTGCATTACGCCGTCGAACCGTCGCCGCTCGACACGGCGGGAGCCATTCGTTTTGCGGCGGAAGCCGCGGGCATCGACGACACGTTCGTTGTCGTGAACGGTGATGTGCTGACGGATCTCGATGTCGCGCAGCTCGTCCGCTTTCACCGCGATCGCGGCGCCGAGGCAACGTTGCATCTCATTCCGGTCGCCGACCCTTCGTCGTTTGGCGTAGTAGGGCTGGATGCGGACGGGCGCGTCGAACGATTTGTCGAGAAGCCTGCCCCGGGCACAGCACCGAGCAATCTGGTAAATGCGGGCACCTACATTCTCGAGCCGTCGGTGTTGCAACGCATCCCGAGCGGCGAGAAGGTCTCGATCGAACGGGTCACGTTTCCTGCCATTGCCGCTTCTCGCGGGTTGTTCGGGATGGCCACCGACGACTACTGGATCGACACCGGCCAACCTGAGTTGTACCTGCAAGCGAACCTGGATGTGTTGGCCGGGCTTCGTCGGAACGACCGCTCGGTTGCAGTGCACGCAGATGCCAGCGTGGACGGCACCGCCGTGATCGATCACGCCCTCATTGGTCCTGGCGCAATCGTTGGCAAGGACGCCGTCGTACGGCGCAGCGTTGTCTTGCCAGGCGCTGTGATCGGTGATCGAGCGACGGTGACAGACTCGATGGTGATGGGTCGCATTGGTAACGATGCTGTGGCGGCCGCGTGTGTGATCGGCGCGAGCGGCGTGGTGGCAGCAGGAGAAGACGTGCAGGCCGAACGTCGTCCGCAACCGATAGCAAAATGAGCCAGTCGGCGTTATCAGCGTTGGTGGTCGAAGTCGCCGCTGCGGAGAGCCTCGTTGGGCATTGGCGCCGGCGGCACGACTCCGCTGCGGGCCGGGGTATGCCAGCGCACATCACTGCTTTGTTTCCCTTCCGCGCGCCCGAGTCCCTCGCCAGAATCGAGCTGCAGGGTCTGACGAACCTTGCCGCGCAGACGCAGCGCCACCGCTACGCACTTGGCGCCGTCGACGCATTCGACACAGCGATCTTTCTGCGACCGTTTCCCGACGAGTGGTTCCGCCAACTGACGGCTCGCCTGTTCGAGGCCTTTCCGGATTGCCCGCCTTACGGCGGCGCCTATCCCGACGTTGTTCCCCACCTCACGGTGGCGCAGACCGCTGGCGGCGAAGCCCACGCGACGCTGCGCCTTGCCATCGAAGCGGCTATGTCCCCGGCATTGCCCATTGCGTGCGAAGCGACCGCGCTTTCGCTCTTCATCAATGAGAACGGCCAATGGACCCTCGCCCAACGCTTCCCGTTCGGATGAGCGCGAGCTAGCGGCGGGCGGCGGCAAGCGTTCTACGGGCGAGTTCTGTGCCCACGCCTGGTTCGCTCATCACGCTGCGGGTGACCACTACCCGCATGCCTGCCGCTTCGATTGCGGGCACATGGGCTTCATCGACGGGGTCGATTACCAACGTCGCCGCGATCTCGCTGTACAGGCGAGCAACCCCCACCACCGACGGCTCGTGCCCCAGCTCGCGCAACATCTGATCGGCGGGACCTTTGAGGGCGACACCACCCACGATCGGCGAGATGGCGACGACTGATTCGCGTCGGGCGCCGAGTATCTCGTCAACGTCGCGTAACCCACGGATCGGCGCGATCGACACCAGTGGATTGGAGGGCGCGATGACAACCACCTCACTGTCGACCAGTGCCAAACGTGCGAGCGCAGTCAGCGATGCCACGTCGGCGCCAGCGAAGCGCACGGCCTCCACCGGGACGTTGTGGCGACGCTTCACGAAGTACTCCTGAAACGGCACCTCGATGCTTTCCTCGCGCAGCGTGACCATCGTCGAAACCTTCGAGTCGGTCATGGGCAGCAGGCGGTGCTCGAGCCCCCACGCCGTTGCGATCTCGGCAGTGACGAGCGTGAGGGGTGTTCCCTCGGCGAGCCGGGCCGTGCGATAGAGGTGCGTGGCCAGGTCTTTGTCGCCCAAGTTGAACCACGTCGGCGCAGCCGAGGAATCGTTGGGCTTCACGGCGGTGTAGCGCTCGAGCGACTCCATCGCGCGCCACGACTCGCCGTGCAACCCCCAGCCACGCTCCGGATCGATCGCGCCGGCCAGCGTGTAGATGACGGTGTCGATGTCGGGCGAAATGGATAGTCCGTGCAGCACAGTGTCGTCGCCGGTGTTGATGACGGCGGCGGTGTCGGCGGGCGAATGCACGTCGGCCAGCGCACGCATAAAGCGAGCCGCACCTACGCCCCCGCACACGACTGTGACCGAGGGCGTCACTGCCAGCCGTCCGTGTCGCCCGCTGCGACTCGCGCGTACACGGCTGCGAGTTCTCCGGCGCATTTCTCCCAGGTGAACTCACGCCACCGGGCGTTGCCAGCTGCCACCAGTCGGCCTCGTGCCGCAGGATCGGTGAGAACGGTGTTCAGATTCGATGCCAGCGCGGCGACGTCGTTGGGTTCGCTGAGCAGAGCCGCGTCGCCACCAACTTCGGGGATCGAACCCGCGTTGCTGGCGACGATCGGCACGCCCGCCTGCATGGCATCGAGCAGCGGGAACCCGAAACCTTCATCCAGCGATGGATACGCGAGTGCGCTGGCATGATGCAACAGCCACGAGCGGACGTCGTCGTCGACGCGCCCAGTGAACGACACACGATTGGAAGCGTTACCCAGCGCATCGATTGCGGCGTCGATCGCAGGTCGATCGTCGCCGTCGGATCCGGCCAACACCAAGTGCAGATCTGGGATCGAGTGTGCCAATTCGCCGAATGCTCTGACCAGCGCGGGCAGGTTCTTGCGTCGTTCCAGTTTGCCGACAGCCAGCACAAAGGGGGGCCCGTCGAGATCGTGAATCGGTGCTCGTGTTGGCGCAGGGGGCAGGGGCAAGGCGCCAAGGTGCACCGTTACCACGCGTGCGCCGGGCAAAAGCTCGCGTACGGCCTGGGTGCTGGCGTGTGAACTGGTGTGTACCACGGCTCCGGACTTGACTGCGCGCTTCAGCACTTGTCCCGCCCGCGCCACGGCGGGTTGTGCATCGTGCGGGTTGCGGAGGAACCAGCAGTCGTACACCGAGACAAGCCTTGGGAGGTTGCACGGCGGCACGACGTAGTTCGTCCCGTGGACGACCGACGCGGCCCCCAACCATCGGTCGGCGCGTGGCCAGTCGAACTTTGCCCATAGCCGATGTGCCAACGCAGCGGGCAGGGGGAGTCGTGCGACGCCGGTTTCGGGCCGAGCACGAAACGACACCAAGTACTCGAGCAGCTCGACATCGTCACGCTGGAGAAGCGCGCGCCGCAGGGCATCGACGGCGAATCCGATGCCGGTCCGTTCGCCAAAGAGGGGACCGATGTCGAAACCCACGCGCAGTTCAGCGAGATCAGCCATTTGAGAGCGCAGGCTAGACGGGCTTGCCCGTAGACTCGGCGTCTCTGCCCGCCGCTTCGTCTACAAGGAACTCCCATGCCCCGCGCGTTTATCACCGGAGTCACCGGCCAGGATGGCCAACACCTCGCCGAATTCCTGCATGGCAAGGGCTACGAGGTGTTCGGCCTCGTCAAAGGCCAGAACAACCCACGCATGGTGCAGATGCGCGACGAGTTCCCGTACGTCCAGCCGGTGCCAGGCGATCTGGCGGATTTGCCGTCGCTCGTCAAGGCTCTTGAGTACGCACAACCCGACGAGGTCTACAACCTCGGCGCTATCTCGTTCGTGGCGATGAGCTTCAATCAGGCAGAGCTCACCGCCAACATCACTGGCCTCGGCGTGCTGCGCATGCTGGAAGCGATCCGGATGGTGGGCGGAGCGAGCGAGAACTCGATGCGCCTCTATCAGGCGAGCAGTAGCGAGATGTTTGGCAAGGTGCGCGAGACCCCGCAGACGGAACGCACTCCATTTCACCCCCGGTCGCCATATGGCTGCGCGAAGGTGTTTGGGCACGACATCGTCGTCAACTACCGCGAGAGCTACAACCTGTTTGCTTGCAGCGGCATTCTGTTCAATCACGAGGGCCCGCGCCGCGGTCTCGAGTTCGTCACCCGCAAGGTCACCAACTCAGTCGCACGCATCAAGCTCGGCCTGCAGAAAGAGATCGTGCTCGGCAACCTCGATAGCAAGCGCGACTGGGGCTATGCCGGCGACTACGTGAAGGCGATGTGGCTGATGCTGCAGCGCGACCAGCCCGACGACTACGTCATCGCGACTGGCGAGACATACAGCATCGAGGAACTAGTGAAGTTCGCGTTCGCCGAGGTGGGAATCGAGAACTGGCGCGATTATGTGCGCCAGGATCCGAAGTTCTTCCGCCCCGCCGAGGTCGACCTACTGATCGGCGACTCCACCAAGGCGCGTACCGAACTGGGCTGGAAGCCGGAAGTCGACTTCCCGACCCTCATCAAGATGATGGTCGCCCACGACTTGAAGTTCGAGAGCGACAAGATCCGCTAAGCAGCTAGGGCCGATTGGCGTCAGGACTCAAACGGCATGTCGGTGATCGCGTCGATCACCGAATCGCCGGTGGGCACAACACCGGTGCGCAGCTTGTAGCGCAGGGCAATAGCGAATGCGACCAGCCCCATCGTTGAGGACGCCAGCAAACCGAGTTCGACACGGCGGAACAACGGCTCGTGGTTCAACCAGGTGACCAGGAAGAACGTGATGCCGGCGCAGCCCCAGCCCATCGCCACCAGCTTGTGCCCGCGCAGTGCAATCACGGCCTGCGCCAATGCCAGCGCCAGCATGTAGATAGCGCTGCCGAGCGCCAAGATGGCGAGAGTGCTGCCGGATAGCTTCGAGTCGTAGAACTTCTCGATGATCACCGGCCCGAGCAAGAAAGCGCCAGCAGTTCCGAGCACGGCGGCCGCAAGCACCAGCTTGAGCAGTCGCCGAAGGCCGTCGCGAAACTCGGCAATCTCGTTGCGCGCCGCCAGCCGCGACAAGCGGGGCAGCAACGCTGCCTGCACAGCCTGAAACAGAAACAGCGGAATTCGGGCCAACAACACGCCATAGGTGAAGCGGGTGACGAGATGCTTTTGATCGGGCTCCGCCAAGATTGTTGCCGCCAGCGGCCCGGCGTTTACGAGACCGGCCGCGAAGATCGAACCGACCAGCAACCAACCGAGATTCTGCGTGACTTCGCCCCATTCGGCAGCGGGGCCGTCGTCGGCGCGCAGGTGGCCGCGAGCCCACACGAACAGCACGCCGGGCAGCGGGGCGAACGCGATCGCAAGACCGTACGGGCCCACCGATGTCACGCCCGCGATCGCGAGCACAAGGCAGGCGACAATTCGCATCACGCCGTCGGAGGCCATCACAACGGCGTAAGCGCGGAAGCGGCCGTGCCCGCTGGCGACACCGCGTGCGATGTGTGCCGGCGTGTAGGCAACGAAGCCGATCAGCAACGCGAGTACCAGTACCCAGTCGTCGTTGAAGAATGCGGACGAAATGGCCGAACCGGCGCCGACAATGCCGACGGCGACGATGCCAGCGAGTATCGAGCCGAGGACGATGACCTTGCGCAGTACGGGCTTGCCGCCGACGCCGGTTGCCCGACGATGGGCGAGCGCGCGAGCGAGTTCTTGCTCGACCGGTAGGAACACGCCGGGAGCTAATGCGAAAGTGGCAACCCACAGGCTGGTGATCGGCTGCAGCGCTTCATCGCTGCCGAGGGCTTCTTTGCCGACCTTCAAAAACAGGTAGCTGGCCAGGCCCGCAATCAGCAGGCCGATCCCGACCGGCACCGTGCCCTCTGGCAGCGGGACGCGAGAAGAAGAGGACGAATCGTCGGAGGCTGCCACCAGGGGGTCGAATCTATCCGCGAGAGGGCCGAACGGCTCACGCCGTTCGGCCCGTCGCTGAGTATTGGTTTCGAAAAGCGAGTTGTCGCTTAGGCGGTTGCGGCGGTGGCCGGGGCGACACCGACGAGGTCGCGCACTTGCTTGCGTGCGGCCTTCACCAAACCGTGGGCCTGACCTACAACGGCGGCTGCCTGATGCGGAAGACGGTCCTCGAACTTCTCCACTGCGGCGTCGATCTTGGTCTCCATTGCGACGACGCGTGTGTCGAGCTTGGCGAACTGGGTCTCAAACTTGCCCAGCATTTGCTCAACTTGCGCCTTGCTGGTTCCGAAGCGGGTGGCGATATTGCGCACCATTTCGCGGCGGCGAACTTGCGCCTGCTGTACGGCCAGCACGCCGAAACCGACGGTTACGTAGGCGGCATCGCGCACGGCGGCAACCAGCTTCTCGTTGGTGTCGGCCAGGCGGGACACGTCGAGCCCAGAGATGTCGACGGAAGGAAACGTTGCCAGCTTGACCTTGTCGTTGACCTTGGTCAGCAGGTTGTCGAGATTTGGCATGGTCACCATGGTGGTAGTCCTTTGTGAGTGTCGGTGGGGATTCCGACAGTGGTGGGTACGAGTAACACTGTACCGCACAGTGCTAACTATTGCAAGCACATGACCGGTCGCCGCGCAGTGCTCGCAGCTAGCCTCATCAGTTCGTGGAACCGACTGGATCGCTCGCCCCTCCCGTCGTGGTCGTCATGGTGGTCTACGAGCCGGGCGACTGGTTCCAGACATTTCTCGATGGCATCGCGGCCCAGGACTACAGCAACCTCAAGTCGCTCTTCCTGCTGGTCGGAGACTCGGGCGACTTGCCGGCAATCATTCGAGCATCGGTCCCCAACGCGTTCGTCCGCGCTGTCGATGGCAACCCCGGCTTCGGCACGGCAGCCAATGAAGTGCTGCGACTAGTAGAGGGCGAGAACGGCTTCTTCTGTTTCGTGCACGACGATGTTGCGCTCGATCCCGGCACCATTCGATTGCTGGTAGAGGAGGTCTACCGCTCGAACGGTGGCATCGTCGGACCGAAGCTCGTCGAGTGGGCCAACCCGCGAGTTCTGCAACACGTCGGCTTGGCTGTCGACCGCTTCGGTGAGGTCGATGCGATGGTCGAACCTGGCGAGCTGGACCAGGAACAACACGACGCCGTGCGCGATGTGTTCGCTGTTCCGACGGCTTGCATGATGGTTCGCGCGGATCTCTTTCGGGCGATCGGCGGCTTCGACACAGCGATCGAGTACTGCGGCGACGACATCGACCTGTGCTGGCGCGCGCATCTCGGTGGGGCGCGAGTGCTGGTGGTGCCCGCGGCCCGCGCTCGCCACCGCGAACAGCTGGCCGATCGTCGACCCGATGCCGTCAGCGTCAGCCGGGCGACTCGCACACGTATGCGAACGGTGTTGACACTGACGGGTGGTCAGCGGTTGCCGCTGCTGTTGTTGCAACTGATCGTGATGACTCTCACCGAGTCGATCGTGTTTGCCCTCACAGGTCGCGTGCGACTGATGTTGGCGTCGATGGGGTCGCTGTTGGGTATTGCTCCGCGCTTCCCGTCGTATCTCTCTCGTCGCCGGTCGCTGGCAGCGCTGCGCAATGTGCCCGATCGCGAGATTGCGGGCTTGCAGTTGCGCGGCAGTGCGCGTTTCGCGACCTACATGCGCTCACGCGACGCGCGCACGATGGACGCCGACTTCACTACCGAGCGTCGTTGGCGCCAAACCGCGGGCAGCGCGCCGGCGCTGGCGTGGCTGTCGGTGACGCTGTTGGCGTTGCTTGGTAGCCGCTCGCTCATCACCGGCGGTGTCCCGCGGTTCGGGCAATTCCTGGCATTCCCTGCGAGTCCCGCCGATCTGCTCTCCAACTATCTCTCCGGATGGTCGGGGCATGGACTGGGCAGCACGTCGGCGGCACCCACCGGACTGGCATTGATTGCCCTGGGTGCAGTCGCGACGGTGTTTCACATGGGTGCGCTGCACACGTTGTGCGTGATCGGGTTGCTGTTCGCTGGCTATCTGGGCATATGGCGGCTGTCGTCGTTGTTCCCGACGGCACGCGCTCGTGTCGCGGCTCTTGTTGTGTACGCGGCCGTGCCGTTGCCGAGTCAACTGCTGGCCGGCGGCCGATGGGGCGCGCTGGCGTGCTACGCAGCGACTCCGTGGGCGGTCCACCTCCTGCGTCGACTGGCGGGAATCGAATCCTCCAGCTCGTACAGCGCCACTAACGACCTATCAGCCGAGCATTACTCGCACCCGGCAACGCGCAAGCTCGTGCGTTGGTTTGCGCAACTGTCGCTCGTCACCGCCGTTGCGTTTGCGTTCGCCCCTTCCTTCGCGGTGGTGCTGATTGGTGTCGGCGTCGTGCTCGCCGTTTCCACGCTGATCGTGGGCGGAGAGAGTGCAGACGGTGGCGGGCGCGGAGGACATGTGCGTGCCGCTGCCACGCTGGCCATTTCGGCGGTCGCCGCTGTGGGGGTGGCGGTGGTGGCCAATCTGCCCTGGGCCGCGTCGCTCACCGGTAGCGATGGCTGGACGGCGATCGTCGGCGTGCCCGGCGCTTCTGCGCGCTCGCTGGGCGTCGGCCGACTGGCGCGCTTTCTTGACGACAGCGGAGGCCTCGGCGTCTTATCGCTCGTTGGTTTCCTGCCGGTGATCGCAGCGCCGTTGATCGCCCGTGCGTGGCGCTTCGCTTGGGCGATGCGTGCGATCGCGATGGTCGCCGGCTTCGGCATCCTCCTCGTGATGGACGATCGCGACAAGCTCCCGTGGCGCATGCCAGAGCCTGGCGTGCTCCTGGTGCCCGTTGCGATTGGTGTCGCGCTCGCAGCGGCGGTCACCGTGTCAGCGCTGCGAGAGGACGTGCTCAGTGGCTCGTTCGGATGGCGACAACCGCTTGGGCTGATCAGCGCTTTCGCGATTGTCATCGGACTGGTTCCGGGCACACTCTCGGTCTTCAACGGTCGGTGGGAGATGCCTGAGCGCACGCTCGTGTCGGTGCTTGGTCAGCTGCCGGTCAATCCGGCCGAGGGTGACTATCGGGTGTTGTGGTTGGGTGATCCGCGTGCAATCCCGGTGGGCGCGTACACGTACACGATTGGGATCGGCTACGCGATCACCGACGACGACCTCTTGTCGATTGAGGACTATTGGGCGGGCTCGCCGACGGGGGTCGAGACCGATGTGGCCGAGGCGCTACGCAACATTGCCGACGGGCTGACCCTGCGTGGCGGTCGCCTGCTGGCACCCTTCGGAATTCGATACGTGATCGTGCCGATCGCCGACGGAGCGAACGGAACCATCGACTCGCCGCTAGCGGCGCCGGAAGGACTCATCGATGTGCTTGATGATCAACTCGACCTTGCCGCGCCGCTCACGAAACCGCCGAACTACGTCGTGTACGAGAACACTGCATACACGCCGACTCGATCAGTGCTGTCGCCGGAGGGCGCCGTAGCAAGTCAGCAAGCCGGTGGCGAGGTACTCGCGCAGGCCGATCTGCGGGATTCGGTTCCCTTCGCTGTCGGTTCGCCCGACCGGGGCGAGGCTGTCGGCGATATCACGGCGGGCACGCTGCACGTCGCGGTGCCATACGACACGCATTGGCAGTTGACGGTCGACGGGCAGCGTGTTGTCGGTCGACGAGCGTTCGGCTCAACGTTGGCTTTCGACGTAACCACTGGTGGGCGAGCGACGCTGGTGTATGAGACGGATTCCAGCCGATCGCTGTGGTTGACCGGGCAGTTGGTGGTTTGGCTTGCGCTGGTGTTGGCCGCGACTCGCTTCCGGCCGTCGATGCTGCTGCGGCGGCGGGCGGCGACCGGCGAAGTGATCGATCGCACACCCGTGGCCGATCTCACGGCGCCGATGCAGCTACCTAGCAGCGAGTCAGCGAGCGAGGGCGACCTGTGAGTTGGAGCGTGAGCCGCCGTGCGTTGTCGCTGCTGGTGCTGTTGGTGCTGCCGGTGGCGCTGCTGATTGGAGCCATGTTCGTGTGGAAGGCGCCGGCGCGGGCGACAGCGCGGTTTGCCTCGCTGGGTCTGCCGACGACGCCGTTCGTGCCCGGTCAGTCGTTCATCACGGCGACATGGTTTTGCCCGGGAGTGCCCAATGGTCAAGGCAGCGGGGGAGCTGTCGTGATTGCGAATCCCGCCGACCAACCGCTCGTCGGCCGCCTCACGGTCTTCACCGATGCCGATGGAGTCGGGCCGACCGAGTTCAACTTCGAGGTGACCGCTCGCGAAACGCTCGAGCTCAATCTGGTCGGCGTGCAGAACCAGGGCACGTATTTGTCCGCGATGGTCGAGATCAATGGCGGCGGCGGCTTTGTCGAACAGCGCGCCGATACTCCCGATGGCAACGCTGTGAGTCCTTGCTCAAACAGCACGTCGAGCGAGTGGCACTTCGCCGACAACTACACGTTGAATGACAGTCGCGAAGACCTCATCATCACCAATCCATTTCCCGACGATGCGATCGTCAACTTCCAGTTCGTCAGTAGTGACGGCACACGCGAGCCCGGTTTGCTGCAGGGCGTGCCTGTCCCGGGCAACTCGGTGTACGTGGTGGATCAGTCGCAATTGTCGAAAGACGAGATTGTGTTCGCGCTCTCGGTCGTTGCGTCGCGTGGGCGAGTGGTGGTCGGGCGGGCCCAGCACTACTTGGTCGAGCGCCAGGGCTTCACGCTGAGTCTCGGCGCGCCATCGGGTTCTACCGGCTGGTGGTTCGCTGATGGAGAAAATCCGGCCGAGGCATACTTCGAGCGATTCAGCATCTATAACCCTTCGGATCGCGACGCCGTAGTGCAGCCCGACTTCTACGGACTCACCAGTAACACAGCCGGCTTCGTCGACGAGTTAACGGTGCCCGCACACCGGGTCGTTTCGTTCAGCATCACCGATGTGCCTGGATTACCGACCGGACGGCACGGGTCGCAGTTCATCTCAATGAACGACGTGCCGATCGTGGTGGAGCGGGCGATAACACGACGTGCGGGTGCCGGGGTTGCGACGACGGTGGTGCTTGGCGTGCCGGCCTACTTCGTTGAGGTCGGCACGACGCGCTGGAGCATGGCGATCGGTAGTGATCAACCACTCGACGGTGTGCTGGTGGTACTGAACCTTGGGGCCGACGCAGCTGCGGTCGCAGTGAAGGCGTTGGGTCCCGGTGGCGAGGTCGACATCGCCGGGCTCGAGTCAGTGCTGGTGCCAGCGTTGGGCGTGGCCACGATCGCGCTTCCGGATACCGCACTTGGGCAGCCATTGATTGTTGTGGGCAACCAGCCAATCATTGTTGAACGTTCGTTGCCGCGCAGCGCGACGCTCAGCGGTCGGTCTGGGTCAATGGCGATGCCGGGCTGAGTCGGGGTTAGCCGTTGTGCCGCAGGTAGTCGTCGCCATGGTGGTCGTCGTGGGCGCTGTCGGTCTTGGATTGGTGTTGCGCAAACGCCAGCGCGTGGCAGCGCCTACGCAACCTTCACGTGCGGTTCCCGCCCAACTCGATCGCGCCGACTTTGCGCCGACGACCGAATGGCTGGTCGTCGTTTTCTCGTCGGCGACGTGCGACACGTGTGCGGCTGTTGCGCGCAAGGCGGAGGTGCTGCGATCGGAGTCGGTCGGAGTGATCGAAGTCGAGTACAGCGCCGCTCGCGATCTCCATCGTAAGTACGACATCCAGGTCGTGCCGATGGTGGCGATTGCAGACCGCGAGGGTGTCGTGTGTGCGGGTTTCGCTGGGCCGGTGACCGCGGAGGACTTGTGGGGCGCGCTCGCAGACGTGCGCGAGAAGCAGTAGAGGCCCTTTGTGCACTCGTTCAGACTGGGAACTCGCCGCTACCGGTCAAAGTCGGCGAACTCAAGGTCGTATGGCGCGCAACAGGCGAGGGAGACCTGACGGTTAGGTATTGGTCACCTGACGGTCGCCCGGGTGAGCTCGTATTCGGTCCCGAGGCCCACGGCGGCAGTGGCTACGACCGTCCAGGCCAGGAATGGGGTACAGGTTTCAACTTCGACGAGCCGGGTTGTTGGCACATCCACCTCGAACGCGCCACTGGCAGCGGCGACGCGTGGATCGAAGTAGTCGCCGACTAGTCGACGGCGGCAGGCTCCACCGCGGGCGACCCGAGGCTCTCGTGCACCAAGCGTGCGATTTCGGCGCCGTCAACGGTCTCGTGTTCGAGTAGTGCCAGAGCGACGGCATCGAGTGCCTTGCGGTGCTTGCCGAGCACGTCGAGCGCCCGTTGCTCCTGTCGATGTAGCAGACCGGAGATCTCGGTGTCGATCATCTTGGCGGTGTCGTCGCTGTACTCGCGACCTTGCGTCATCAGGTCCTCGCCCAGGAACACCTGCTGGTGGCCACTCCACGCCATCGGCCCGACGGCATCGCTCATGCCCCACTCGCGCACCATGCGGCGGGCGATGCTGGTGGCTTGCTCGAGGTCGTTGGCGGCACCCGAGTTGAGATTTCCGAACACGATCTTCTCGGCAGCACGGCCACCCATCGCAATACAAATGCGATCCTCGAAGTATTCCTTCGAGTACGTGTGGCGCTCTTCGGGAAGGCTCCACGTGACACCCAACGCCATACCGCGCGGCAGGATCGTCACCTTGTGCAGCTTGTCGGAGTGCTCCATCAACACGGTGAGGATGGCGTGACCACCCTCATGAATTGCGGTGGCGCGCTTCTCGTCGGCCGACATCACCAGGCTCTCGCGGCGAGCACCCAGCACAATTCGGTCGCGGGCATTCTCGAAGTCGATGCGCTCGATCTGCTTGCTATTGCGCCGCACCGCGAACAAGGCCGCCTCGTTCACCAGGTTGGCCAGATCGGCGCCGCTCATACCCGGCGTTGCCTTCGCCATCACTTCTAGGTCGGCGTCGGGGCCCATCCGCTTGTCGCGGCTGTGCACCTTGAGAATCTCGAATCGCTCGTCGTTCTCGGGCAACGGCACGACGATCTGGCGGTCGAAGCGACCGGGGCGCAGCAAGGCGGGGTCGAGGATGTCGGGTCGGTTGGTTGCGGCGAGAATCACGATGCCCTCGCTGGTTTCGAAGCCATCCATCTCGGCGAGCATTTGGTTCAGCGTTTGCTCGCGCTCGTCGTGGCCACCACCGAGGCCAGCACCGCGCTTACGCCCAATCGAATCGATCTCGTCGATGAAGATGATTGCTCGCCCCAACTTGCGTGCCTGCTGGAATAGGTCGCGAACGCGGCTGGCGCCGACACCTACGAACATCTCCATGAAGTCAGAACCGGTGACCGAAAGAAAACCAACGCCGGCCTCGCCGGCAACAGCACGAGCGAACAGTGTCTTGCCGGTACCGGGAGGACCGACGAGGAGCATGCCCTTGGGTACGCGGGCGCCGATCTCCTTAAACCGTTCCGGCATGCGCAGGAAGTCGACAACCTCGGTGATCTCCTGCTTGACGCCCTCGTAGCCGGCGATGTCGGCAAACGTGGTGGACGGCTTGTCGGCCGAGTAGGTCTTGGCACGACTGCGACCGATCGACATCACGTTGCCCATCTGGCCCTGAGCGCGCTTGTTCATCCACACCAAGAACCCGATGATCAGCAAGAACGGCAACAACAGCCCGATGGAGCTGAGCAACCAGTTGCTGTCGGGTGCCTTGTACGTCACTTCGACGTTGTGCGCGGCGAACAGTTCCTTTTCGCTCTCGAGCGGGAAGTTGTCGCGGGCCGTGGTTGTGAACTTGGTGCCATCGTCGAGCTCGCCCGAGATCGAGTTCGAGCCGTCGGTGACCGTGAACTTGACCACCTCGTCCTTCTCGACGGCGGTGATGAACTCGCTGTAGGAGAGCTTCTCGCCCTCGTCGGATGGCCACACCTGGTTGAGCAGCAGAGTGCCGACCAGCACCGCGAGCAGAACTGGCAAAGCCCAGCGAGGGAACCCGACGCCCATTGGCTTCTTTCCGCCTGGCGGAGGCGGTGGCCCCTGCTGCTGGCCACGCCCAGCGGGCGGTGGGGGAGGCGGCGGTGGAAGGTTGCTCATGCATCAATGCTAGGGGCGCGAACGGCGTCGCGAACCGTCGCGCCGCCTGTCATGGAGTCGTCATGCGCCTTTTCGCGCGGTCGTTGCGACACCTTCTAGATCCACCATTCGGGCTGCGCGGCCATTTAGCGTGGGCTGCATGGGGAGACAATGTTCGCGTACCGGTTGTGCAGCGCCGGCCACCGTCACGCTGTCGTACCAATACGCGCGCGCGGTCGTGTGGCTCGACGATCTGCTCACCGCTCGCGATCCGCACAGCTACGACCTCTGCCAGCGACACTCGGCTCGGCTGACGGTTCCAAACGGTTGGCGGCTGGAGGATCGGCGTTCACCTCGCGAACTCGTCTACGCCGGTGGTCCTCGCCAGTACGGCTGAGATCCAGCGTTAGCCTCCACGACTTCTATGAACAGCAACCGAGCTCAGATCTCGATTCGCGGCGCCGGCCTCGCGTATCTGGGGGCATGGTTCGTCGGCAATCTGGCTGCTGGTGCGGTTCTTTCTGCGAGCGGCAAGGACTCGGTCGCCGAGGCAGGTCACGGCTGGCTGCTCGGCATCAGCCTTGCGCAGTGGTTGCCGATCTTGGTCGCACTTTGGTTGGTCGGTCGGCGAGCGGGCACGGGCAGTTTCGCCACCGATTACGGACTTTCGTTTCGCCCGATCGATCTCGTCGGTATCCCGATTGGTGTCGTTACTCAAGTTGCGCTCGTTCCGTTGCTGTACGTGCCGTTGGAACGGATGTGGCCGGCAACGTTCGGTGACGACGACATCGAAAAGCGAGCGCGCGAGTTGTATGGCAATCCTTCGACTCTCGGTCTCGCGCTGTTGATCCTCGTCGCCGTCGTGGGCGCGCCACTTGTCGAAGAACTTCTGTACCGCGGTCTGCTCCAGGGGGCCCTGGGTCGCACGCTGACGCAGTGGCGGGGGTGGCTTGCGTTGGTGTTGGTCGCCGCGCTGTTCGCCCTCGTGCACTTCTCGCCCGTCGAGTACCCAGGCCTGTTCTTAATCGGGTTGGTGCTCGGCGTATGCGCGCTCCGAACCGGCCGTCTAGGGCTGGGCATCGTCACCCACGCTGCGTTCAACGCCACCGCGCTCGTGCTAGTAGCCCGATCGTGACGCCCCGAACTGTCGGTGGCATGGAAAGATGCCACCCGGTATGACCGACCAATCGACCCCTGAAACCGACGACGCCGAGATCGAGAGAGATCACAACGCTCCGGCCGCGGGTCGCGCGGCAGTGCTCGCTCGTCGCGTCGGTCGGCGCATCGTCCGCCGTCCATCCAACTGGCTCAACTCGCCGTGGCCAATCGAACGCGTCGTGCAGTACCTCACCGCCCTAGTGGTGGTTGGTGGCTGCATCTTCGCCGTCTTGCAGGTTGTCCACCTCAACTTGGTGTTCACCAACAACACGCCTACCGGTGGCGACATGGGCGCACACGTCATGGCGCCTGCGTACCTGCGCGATCATCTTCTGCCGCACGGCCAACTCACCGGCTGGAGCAACTACTGGTACAACGGCTTCCCGATCTACCGCTTCTACATGGTGATCCCAGCGCTGATGATGGTTGCGCTCAACGTGATCTTCCCCTACGGCATCGCGTTCAAGATCGTGGTCTGCCTCGGATTGGTAACGCTGCCGTTCTGCTGTTGGGCGTTCGGTCGCCTCGCTCGCTTCCGTTACCCAGTGCCAGAACTGATGGCACTCGCGTCGTTGGTGTTTCTGTTCGACGAGAGCTTCAGCATCTACGGCGGCAACGTGAAGAGCACGATGGCCGGCGAGTTCTCGTTCTCGATCGCTCTGTCCTTCGCGATGCTGGGTCTCGGGTTGTTCGCACGCGGTCTGGAAAACGGTAAGTACCGCAGTTGGGCCGCAATTGTCCTCGCGCTGGCGATGCTCTCGCACGGCATCGTCTTGCTCTTCGTAATGCTCGCGGTTGCCCTGATGTGGCTGGTGTGGATGGACAAGACGCGCTTCTGGTACGGCATCACCGTCTTCGTTGGCGTTGGATTGCTGGTGTCGTTCTGGGTGCTGCCCTTTGTTTCGAGCACCGACTACATGACCGACATGAAGTACGGCTTCCGTCCCGACGGCGTCAACGACAGCTTCTGGGACATGTTCTTCCCATGGTCGGGGTTCCTCGACGTTGTCGTCAGTGGCCTCGCGCTTTTGGGCTTCATCAGCAGCGTGATTCGGCGCAACCTCAACGGTGCCTGGCTGGGCATCATGTGCATCGCGTTGATGGCTGCAACGTTCCTTGCGCGCGACAGCCTGCCTGGCGTCGGCTTGCTGTGGAACCCCCGCATCCTGCCGTTCCTCTACCTGCTGCGACTGCTGCTGATGATGGTGGGCATCGTCGACCTCGTCTACTTCGTGACCCGTTCGCTGAAGGGTCGTTCACTGAACGTCACCGAGATCTGGTTGACGGGTGCTGCCACCGCAACAGTCGTTGGTGTGTTGATCATGTCGATGGAACTTTTCCTGTTCCGCAACTTCCCGGGCGCTGAATTGAAAGAGCGCGACGGCACGACGTGCTACGTGCAATCGCAGTCGTGTCGCTACTCGTTCTTCATTGACGCCTGGGGCCCGATCTCGCTCACCTCCACCTCGCGCGATGCGCTTGCCGACGGCTGGACCAGTTACAACTTCAACGGCTACGAAGGTCGGCCCGCATACCACGAGTACAAGTCGCTGGTCGACGCGATGGCTGCACTCGGCGAGGACACCGACGAGAACCTGGGCTGCGGTCGCGCCGTGTGGGAGAACAACGGCGAGACTGGTCAGTACGGCACCACGATGGCGCTGATGTTGCTGCCGCACTGGACCGACGGCTGCATCACCAGTCAGGAGGGTGTTTTCTTCGAAGCGTCGGCCACCACGCCGTATCACTTCTTGTCGGTGGCGGCGATGAGCCAGAACAGTTCGAACCCAGTTCGCGAACTGCGTTATACGGATAACGACGCCGACGTCGGTGTGCCCATGCTGCAGAAGCTGGGCATCAAGTACGTGATGCTGTTCACGCAACTCGCCAAGGACGAGGCCGATGGGCGTGACGATCTGGAACTGGTCGCGACCAGCGGCCCGTGGGAGATCTACCGCGTCGCCGACAGCGACGTAGTCGTGCCACTGACCGTGCAACCGGTCGTCGTCAACGAGCGCAGTGGCGACCAACGCGAGCGCAACCTGGAGCTTGGCACTAGCTGGTTCCAGAACGACAGTGAGTGGGCCGCCATGCCGGCGGTCGACGGGCCTGCCGAGTGGCAGCGCATCGACGCGATGATCGACTTCAGCCGACGGGTTGGCGAGAAGCCGATGGACCCGGGCCGCCGTGTCGACATCGTCGTTCCAGCCGACAAGATCAAAGTCGTCGAACTTCCAGAGATCGAAGTCACCAACTATCACCTTGGCGAGCAAGATCTCACGTTCGACGTCTCTCAAATAGGTGTGCCGGTGCTGGTGAAGGTGAGTTACTTCCCCAACTGGGAAGTCGACGGTGCCGACGGGCCTTATCGCATCGGTTCCAACATGATGGTGGTCATCCCGACGAGCAAGCACGTGCGCCTGCACTACGAGGCCTCGACCACCGATCAGGTCTCGTATGCACTCACGTTCTTGGGCTTCGGGTGGCTGATCTTTTGGCGCATCAGGGGCGATGCCAAGCACCGCAACACGCACCCGTTCCTCGTCAACGACAGCGACGACTGGGATGAGTGGGATGACGACGACGACCTCGTAGCTGTTGCAGTGCAAGAGGAATCCGACGAGAAACCTGTTTCAGAGGCACCTGACGCACCCTCCGCTACCCTCTAGAGCCGCATGTTCGCCACTGATCCAGCGGTGCTCGACGAGGTCGTCAAGGCGTACGACGTCCGGGGTACCGTGCCCGACCAAATCAACCCGGAAGTCGCGTATGCGCTCGGCGTTGGTTTCGCCCGCTTCTGCCAAGCCGGCGGCACCACCGATCGCCCAGTCGTTGATCGAATCATCGTTGGGCGCGACATGCGCTCGTCCGGGCCGGAGCTGGTCGAAGCCTTTGCCCGCGGCGTCATGGAACAGGGCCTCAACGTCGTCGACGTCGGCCTAGCCAGCACCGATCTCGTCTACTTCGCCTCCGGCACGCTGGATGCACCCGGGGCCATGTTCACCGCCTCGCACAACCCGGCGCAGTACAACGGGGTCAAGTTGTGCCTCAGCGGCGCCCGCGCCGTGGGCATCGATACCGGCCTCGACAAGGTCAAGGCTGTCGCTGCCGACGTTCTGCGCGGTAACGGCCCCAAGCCCTCCGCTCGCGCCGGCTCGTTGACCACGCGCGACCTACTGCAGGCGTTCGCCGATCATGTGGTCTCGTTCGTCGATGTCGCATCCATCCGCCCCTTGCGCGTTGTCGCCGACACCGCCAACGGGATGGGCGGGCTCGTCTTGCCCGCCGTGTTCGAGCGCTTGCCGCAGATCACTCTCGAGGTGATGTACGGCGAACTCGATGGCACGTTCCCCAACCATCCCGCCGACCCGCTGCAAACCGCCAACCAACTCGACCTGCAGACGCGCGTCGTGGCAGGCGGGTTCGACATCGGACTTGCTTTCGATGGCGACGCCGACCGCGTCTTCGTTGTCGACGAAACCGGCCGTGGCCTCAGCGGCAGCACCACAACAGCGCTTCTCGCGGCGGGCGTCTTGCGCTCGAACCCTGGCGCCACGATCCTGCACAACCTGATTTGTTCGCGCGCGGTGCCGGAAGTGATTCGCGAACACGGTGGTGTTCCTGTGCGCACCAAGGTCGGCCACAGCTTCATCAAGCAACGCATGGCCGAGACCGGCGCGGTGTTCGGCGGCGAACACTCGGCCCACTACTACTTCCTGCGCAACTTCCGCGCCGACAGCGGTTTGATTGCGACCATGCTCGTACTCAACGAGGTCAGCCTCGCCGACACCGACTTGTCGGTCGTCCGCAAGCCGTTCGAGCGCTACTCGTCGAGCGGCGAGATCAACACGCAGGTCACCGACGCACAAGCCGTGATCGAACTCGTTGCCAAGCAGTTCGGCAAGTTCGAGCAGGACCGTCTCGATGGTCTGACCGTCGACTGTGGGCCGTGGTGGTTCAACCTGCGACCGTCCAACACCGAGCCGCTGCTGCGCTTGAACCTGGAAGCCCCCAACCGCGACGAGTGTGATCAGCGCGTGGCTGAACTGCTTGGCCTCATCACCAGCCTGTAAACCCTTCCCTTACGACTAGGGTTCATTCCGTGCCACTCGACCCTCGTTTGCTCGCTGTCCTTGCCTGTCCGCAGGACAAGGGCCCGCTGTACTACCTCGGTGATGACAACGGCCTGTACAACCCGCGCCTGAAGATCAAGTATTTAGTCCGCGAAGGCATTCCGGTGATGCTGGTCGACGAAGCGCAGCCCGTGTCGGCAGAGGACGCCGAACGGCTCGACGGCAAAATTGCCGCCGGCGTGATACCGCCCACGTTCACGCCCTGACCTTCGGCCGCCGAATGGGGCACCGCAACGCCTATTGAGCGCGAGCCTGGCGCACGGTCGCGGCGAGCTGAGCACGTGCCCGTGAGACCCGCGAGCGCACGGTGCCGACGGGGCAATCGAGTAGCTGGGCTGCCTCGTCGTAGCTGAGGCCCATTACTTGTGTCATCACGAAGGCTTCTCGTCGGTCGTCGTCGAGAGTGGAGATGAGGTGGTTCACCGACTCAGATGCGGGGGCCGTCGGATCCTGTGGAAAGCGCGCCAGCCGGTCCTCAAGACGCCGTGAGCGGATGCGGCGCCTTACATCGTCGGCACACACCCTGCGAGCTATGGAAAGCAGCCATCCCTGAAACGGACTGTCGCCGCGGAAGGAGGTGAGTGACCCAAACGCACGGAGGTAGGTCTCTTGCACGAGGTCTTCCTCTGTCCCGCGAGTGCCGAGCGCGCTACAGAGCCGCCAGACCACCGGTTGCGTGGCGCGTACCAGGTGCGCAACGGCGACATCGTCTCCTTCGAGTGCGGCCGCGACGTAGTGCTCGAGGTTGTCGTGCGCCCGCATTGCCGACACTATGACGGCTGATGACCGCGCCGGTCAATTCGCTCCGGAACCGCGAGTCTGTGTTGAGCGACTGGACCCGATGTGAACTGTGACCTCTGGCAAGTGGCGATTTCGGCTCGCCTTGATGGTGAAGAGTCGTCCGTCGAGGCGAGCGCGCTTGAGGCGCACTTGGCTCGCTGTGCCGCGTGTCGAGAGTTTCGGGCGGTGGCAGAATCGACGCGACGTTCCGCGCGAATTCAGCCAGCACCATTGATGCCGGACCTGTCGCGACGCGTGGTCAAGACCAATGCCATCGCCGACCGAGCCGCGAGCTGGAGTGTCTTTCGGGCGATGTTGGCGGTCGTGGCGATCGAAGTGATCGGCTTCTCGCTGAAGATGCTCATCGTCGGTGACTCGACCGCTGCGTCGACCCACACCGCTCGACACCTCGGTGCGTTCTCGTTTGCTTATGGGATCGGATTGCTGGTCGTCGTTATACGGCCGGCGCGCGCTCGCGCAATCTTGCCCGTGGCGACGGTGTTGGCGGGGGCGCTGACGGTCACTGCCATCATTGATATTGCGCAGGGTCGCATACCTTTCGTTAACGAGGCGACACATCTGCCCGAGCTGATCAGTGTTGTTTTGATCTGGCTGCTCGCGGTTCCTGCGCCGCGACGTCACTTGCGTCGGTTGACCCCGAACCGAGCAGCGCTGCGATCAATCCAACCCGATGAACCCCACGACTCAGCGGCGCGAGTCGGGCGCGACTAGAACACCAAAGCGTCTCGCTCTCGCCGCGCCAGCCGCTAGGCCCTGCCGAGCATCTGGTCGTACATGCCCTTGACGTGCGCCGTGATGTGAGGCGGAGCGCTGCGCGGGTGACCACTTTGAAAGGGAGGCGCAGGGTCGTATTCCATGTCGAGCTGGACCGCCTGCGCGTAATCCGTGCCCGCAAGATGTTCCAAGAGCAACAAGCCCATGTCGATACCTGCCGACACGCCGGCTGCTGTGATGATCTTGCCATGCTCGACGACACGCTCGTTCACGGGGACCGCACCGTACGTGCGGAGGTCGTCCATGCAATACCAGTGAGTGGTGGCGGGCACATCGGTCAAGATTCCGGCGGCGCCAAGCATGAGGGCGCCGGTGCAAACCGAGGTAGTCCACTGCGTGTTCGCGTGCATTGCTCGGATCCACTCGATCAGCGGGCCGCCCTTGTGCGCGAGTTCGATCGCAGCAACCCCGCCCGGAACGACGAGCACAGCGACCTGATCAAGCTCATCGATGCTCATCGGTGCCTCCATCGTGAACGAGCCGCCGTTGCCGACAAGCCCCCTTCTTTCTGCGACAAACGTGAACTCGTAGCCAGGTGCGCCAGCTAACGCTTGGTACGGACCGATGGCATCAAGCGCGGTGAAGCCGGGATACAGGAGCATTGCGATTCTCATGGTGTCTTCGTGTCCTTAGTGGATGTGGAGGTCCGTTCCAACGTGGCGAACGTGACATGTGGGCGGCCGGTGAGCGGATGAGTCCCGAAGTGGGCACGTACCCCGAAGACAGACTCAATCAGGTCGGTCGTGAGGACTTGTGCAGGCGGTCCACTCGCGATGGCTTTGCCAGTGCGCATGACAGTGACGCCATCGCAGATCGAAGCGGCTTGATCGAGATCGTGCAGCGCAGCGATGGTGGTGACTCCTAACGACTTGACCAGCTGCAACAGCTCGAGTTGCGCCCTCACATCGAGGTGATTGGTGGGTTCATCGAGCACGAGTACCTGCGCCTGCTGGGCAATTGCCCGCGCGAGAAACACGCGCTGGCGTTCACCACCCGACAGCGTCGCGATGAGTCGGCGGCTTGCCCATGCCATATCGACGTCGGAGAGCGCCGACTGAATGAGATCGCGATCTCGGGTCGTGTCGCGTTCGAAGAGTGACTTGTGTGGTGATCGACCCATGGCCACAACGTCGGCAACGGTGAAGTCGAAGTCCAAGGCGGAGTCTTGCGCAACTACTGCTCGTCGCCGCGCGGCTTGACGGGCCGAGAGGTCACGCCAGACATCGTCGTCGCCCAATCTGACTGTGCCCAGTTTTGGGCGCAGCGATCGGTAGATGCAGCGGAGCAGCGTGCTCTTGCCCGAGCCGTTAGGGCCGATTACGCCGTGAAACTGTCCGCTCGCCGCTTCCAGAGCGACATCCTCCAGTATCTGATGGCTGTCGATCGTCACGGTCACGCCGTGCACGCTCGCCCTCATCCGTGTGCTCGAGCGCTGCGGCGCATCAACAGCAGGAAGAATGGTGCGCCGAGTAACGCTGTGAAGATGCCCACGGGAAGCTCGTTCGGTCGGTCAATCACGCGGCTGAGCAAGTCCACCGAGACCATAAACGTGGCGCCAGCTAGCAGCGAGACGGGCAACAAGCGCCGGTGGTCCGGGCCGACCACGAAGCGCGCGCCATGCGGGACCATCAAGCCAACGAAACCTATGCCGCCTGCCACGCTGACAGCAGTTGCCGTCAACAATGACGTGATCACTAGCAACTCGATTCGCAACCTGTTCACATCCACGCCGAGGGCGCTGGCCGTATCGTCACCGGATGCGAGCACGTTCATCGAACGAGCTCGTCCGAGTAACCAGATCATGCAAAGAACGATCGTTGTGGCAATCAGCCCAAAGTCGTCCCAGCGCGCGTTTTGTAATGAGCCGAGCAACCAAAACATCGTCCCGCGCAGGGCGAGCGGGTCACCGTACAACTGCATCAGGCTGGTCAAGGCGCTCGCGAGATAGCTCACCGCAACACCGGCCAACACCAGTCGCGTCGGTCCTACGCGACCTCCTCGTTGCGCAAAGACAAAGACCAACGCGAGAGTCACCATGCTCATCACGAAGGCCGCACCTGTCGCGCCGAGGCCACCGACAGCTGCCGAACCGAGTGAGATCGCGAGCACTGCACCAAGGCCCGCTCCGGAAGACACGCCTAGGACATAAGGGTCGGCGAGTCCATTGCGAGCGAGCACTTGGAGGCACGCGCCCGCAACCGCGAGCGCAGCACCAATCACTGCTGCCAGAACAACGCGGGACGCACGAAACTCCCAAATGATCTGATTGCGGATTGGATCAATGATCGAGTTGTTCCAGCCCAGGTGTGAGCCAAGAACGGTCCACACCTCGCTGAGCGGCACAGTGACCGTGCCGATGCTGATAGCAATCACCATCGACACGGCGAGCACGGCGATGAGCACTCCGAGAAGTACTGCAAAGCCGGGCATCGCCGACGTCGAACCTCGATCTGTGAGCGAGGGCTCAGCCAACAGCAGCGATCGCTTCAGCGATCTTCTGGATGCCAACCGCGTTATACGGCCCGAGGTAGAAGGTCTCGGCGATTGAGGCATAGCGGTTGTTCTTGGCTGCATCCCATTGTGGGTACTGAGCGAAGATCTGTGCGGCGTAATCGTCGACGTTCTCTCCAGGCATGAAGATGCCGACGATGAGAACGTCGACATCGGCTGCGGCCAGAGCCTCGGCGTTGATATTCGCCGACTCGGCAAACGTCGCCATGCCGTCGAACGAGTTCACGCCGCCGGCAGCTTCGATGATGCTGTCGCTCAACGGACCCGCGAACACCGCGGGCACACCGTTGGGGCCCATCATCGACATACCGGGGTATGCGACGAGTACGTGGACTGGGTCGCCAGCGGGCACTTCAATGGCAGCGATGTCTTCGCGAGCGTGCTCCAAGAAGTGCTCGGCCTCGTGCTGTACATCGAAGATTGTGGCGATCTCCTCAAGCAGTTGGAACGAGGCCTCGTACGTCTGGTTCTCGTTCGCAGCCTGATCCTCTGGGCTGGGGTTCTCCGCACCGTAAGCGCAGTTCACAGGAGTGACGTAGCTGTTGATGCCGAGCGAGTCGAGCTCGTCACGGGTGACGGAGCCCATCGCTTCAGTGAAACCGCCGGCCCACGTACTGATCACGAAGTCGGGGTTCAATGCCAGCGTTTGCTCCTTCGGCACTTCGAAGTTTTCGTTGAGCTCGAGCCCACCCGTCGGCAGTGCCGCGATCTTCTCGACCATGCCATCAACGTCGCTCACCCCATATGACTGGCTGTTGGCGATGATGTGATCCTCCAGGCCGAGCGCAATGAAGGTCTCAACCTCGGCCACAGACGTGCCGTTGAGGATGAGCACTCGCTCCGGCGGCTTTTCAAATGTGAGCTCACGGCCACAGTTGGTGATGGTGAGGGGATACTCGGTGGCGTCCTCACTGCCGTGCGCCATTTCGGTCGACGCAACCGAGGTGTCGGGCGCGTCGCTGGTGTCGGGTGCGGCTGGTGTGGTGTCTGCCGACGACTTGTCGTCGCCACAGGCGGCGAGCAATAGGGCACTGGCAATGATTGGAACAATCAGTCGGTTTCGCATATCCAGACGGGTCGCTGGTGGCCGGCGATTAGTTCCCAGCTGTTTTCACTGCTCTCCACTACAATGGTCAGCTGTTCGGGCTGATCAGAGAGCTGCCAGTTGGCACCGGCCCGGTAATCAACCCGAACCCGCTTCTCGTTCCCAGGAGGGAACCACCATGTCAACCACCGCATCACTTGCAGCGCGCCGCGACTACCGCGTCGCCGATCTCTCCCTCGCCCTCTACGGCCGCAAAGAGATTCATCTCGCCGAACACGAAATGCCCGGCCTGCGCGCACTGCGCAAGGAGTTCGGGCCATCGAAGCCTCTGAAGGGTGCTCGCATCTCGGGCAGCCTGCACATGACCGTCCAGACCGCCGTGCTCATTGAAACGCTGGTCGAGCTGGGCGCTGAAGTGCGCTGGGCGAGCTGCAACATCTTCTCGACCCAGGATCACGCCGCCGCTGCAGTCGCTGTCGGCCCCAACGGCACTCCGGAAGACCCCCAAGGCGTCCCCGTGTTCGCGTGGAAGGGCGAGACGCTGGAGGAGTACTGGTGGTGCACCGACCAGATGATGACGTGGCCCCCCGGCCCGAACGGCGAGCCGATGGGCGCCAACATGATTCTCGACGATGGCGGCGACGCCACGATGCTGCTGCACAAGGGCGTCGAGTTCGAAAAGAGCGGCGAAGTGCCGGATCCGACGACTGCCTCGAACGCCGAGTTCGCGATCGTGCTGGGTCTATTGCAGCGCTCGATGAAGAGCCACCCGGGCAAGTGGACGCAAATCGCCAAGGACGTTCGCGGTGTCACCGAAGAGACAACAACTGGCGTCATGCGTCTTTACAAGATGCACGAGCGCGGCGAATTGATGTTCCCAGCGATCAACGTCAACGACTCCGTTACCAAGAGCAAGTTCGACAACCTCTACGGCTGCCGCCACTCGCTGATCGACGCGATCTGTCGTGCGACCGACGTGATGATCGCTGGCAAGGTCGCAGTCGTCTGCGGTTACGGCGACGTGGGCAAGGGTTGCGCGCAGGCGCTCACCGGCCAGGGTGCTCGGGTCATCGTCACCGAGATCGACCCGATCAACGCACTGCAAGCCGCGATGGAGGGCTACCAAGTCACGACACTCGACGACATTGTCGAGCAGGCCGACATCTTCGTGTCGGCGACCGGCAACGACCACATCATCACCGTCGATCACATGCACCGTATGAAGCACAACGCAATCGTGTGCAACATCGGCCACTTCGACAGCGAGATCGACATGGCTGGTCTCGCGCGCAGCGGTGCCACCAAAGACGAGCTCAAGCCGGGCACCGATCTGTGGACCTTCCCGTCAACCAAGAAGGGTGACGCACACGCGATCATCGTGTTGGCCGAAGGCCGACTGGTGAACCTCGGCTGCGCCACTGGCCACCCGAGCTTCGTAATGAGCTGCTCGTTCAGCAACCAGGTCATCGCCCAGATGGAGCTATACGCCAATACCGATCAGTATCCGCTGGGCGTGTACGTGCTGCCGAAGAAGCTCGACGAGAAGGTCGCCTCGCTGCACCTCGAAGCGCTGGGCGTCAAGCTGAGCAAGCTCACCGACGAACAAGCCGAGTACCTGGGCGTCGAGCCGGGCGGCCCGTTCAAGCCAGCTCACTACCGCTACTAACCCTTCGCGTTTGAACGCTGCCGCGCGATATGCGTGCGGCAGCGTACAAACGGTTGGTTTGTCAGTGCGCGGTGGCGAGGACGGTCTTGTCGCCGCGCATTCGTAGTCGTGGCAGGAAGATCTGACAGAGCGGACCAATCCCGAACGTGAACACGACGGTGGCGATTCCAACGCTGCCGCCGAGCGCTAAGCCTGCAGCAAGCACGGTCAGCTCAACACCGGTGCGCGCGACTCGAATGCTGATGCCGCGCTGCGCGAGGCCCAACATCAAGCCGTCGCGCGGTCCAGAGCCGAGGCCGGCACCGATGTAGAGGCCCGAGCCAATTGCGACCACGAACATTGCGCCGGCGATGTATGCCAGTCGCCACACGATGCGCTCGCTGTGCGGTAGGTGATCGCCGATTAGAAACACGACCAAGCCAATTTCGATCGCGTTGAGCAGCGTGCCCAAACCCAACCGTTGCCGCAGCGGAATCCAGAGCAGCAGTACAAATGCGGAGCTGATCTCGATGATGAGTCCGATCGGAATGTCGGTCTTGCGGGAGATGCCCTGATGGAACACATCCCAGGCCGGCACGCCCAGGTCTGAGGCCAGAAACATGCTGATGCCGAGCCCAAACATGGCCAGCCCGGCGATGCAGCGAGCAAGGCGCTGAACAAAGCGGTCGGCGGGAAGTGGCACAAACAGACGCGACAGCACCCCGGGAAGCTACCGGGAACCGTGAAGCTCCTATAGATGTCAATCGGTTTGTTGGAGCCAGTTGTGGACGCGTCGGGCGAGACCGGTGTCGTGGGTGAGTCCGCGTTCGAGCCGCGAGATTGTGATTTGGGCGGTGTCAAACTGTTTGCAGACGTCGGCGA
>JAIOPC010000018.1 GCA_021414085.1 Actinomycetes bacterium
CTCAGAACCGAACAACGAACCAACCCCGGAGAAGTCCGCAAGAAACGAGCATCCATCACCGCTGGATGAGCAACAATTCGAACAACGAGTGACACCAATCAACCGAAACCGGTCCGTCACCCATCAACCGAGGCTAAACAGGCGCACTCGAAACTTGTGTTAGTCGATCGAACGGCCGAGCAGCGCAAGCTCGTTGCGCAGCCAGGCTTCAGCTTCGGCCACAAAGTCGATCTCATCGACCTGCGGTGCGCTTGATTCGTCGGCAAACGCGACGCTGCTCGGTGCGTCGAATGAGTCGTCCGGACCGACAAGCTCCAGTGGCTCCCCGGCCGACTCCGACTCCTCGCTCGCGTCCGCATCTTCGTCGCGCTTGCGCGGCCAGAGCAGTGCCGTGCACAGACTGCCCGTGGCAAGGGCAAGGCCGATCGGCGAACTCACGAGCCCTATCGCTTGCCCGCCATGCGGAATCGAAAACCGCGGCGAGCCGAGAATGTCCGAACGCGTCACCAGAAACGTGTCGGCGCTCTGGGTGTTGTCGCCCTGGGTGATGTATGTGCCGTCCTCGCGTATACCGATGACTCGGTGAACGACAAGTAGCCCGGCGCCGGGTTCGTCGTCGGGGATCTTGAAGACGATGATCTTGCCGATCGCTGGGGTGGCTCCCGCGTCGAGAACGACCAGATCGCCGGTCACATAGGTCGGCTCCATCGAGTGCCCCTGCACGGTGATCATCCGACTTGTCCCACCCAGAAAGGCCGGCCACAGGAACCAGGCGGCGGCAGCCGTCACGCCGAGGATGAGCACGTCGGCGACGTGGCGCATCACCGACACCTTCCGCTTGGCGCTCATGGGCTTGCCGCCGTCGTCGCCACCATGTTGGTGAAGCGGATGGTTGTGCCCGAGTTCCAGTACAAGCCCACTCTGGTGCCGCCCGACAGCGTGGTGACTTGCCCCGCCGTGAGCACCCGAGTGAGGGCCAACGTGCCGTTCACCGACACCGTCACCGTCGTACCGATGCGCGTGATGCGCACGACGGCGCTGGCACCGATGGTGACTGTCGCAGACGCGAGTGTTGTGATGGTTGCGCCGTTGACGAGGCGGAGTTGAACAGTGTTCGGCCCCGACAACGCAGCGGCGAGATAGATGCGCGTCGCGCCGGTGTGGTTGATTGCGATGCCCGCGATGCGGCTCGCACCGTTGGCGTTGAGCACGGTTGCCTCGGCACTGACATCAGTCGTGCCGGCATTGATCGATGCCGTGGCGTTCGCCGTCGTCGCTCGTAGCTGACCTGTCGTGATCGTCCAGGTGCCGAGGTGACTGGTCCACGTGAAGCTTCCGCACTTCGCGGGCAGCTGCACTGGTCGACTTGCAAGTGCCGCGCCGGTCGCCGCCGGCAGGGCGAAGTTGTCGCACGTCAAGATTGTTGGCGTGCCGGGGCCGCCCGCCTGATTCCACGCTTCAAGCGTTTGCGGAGTCAGCCCGCCGAGTACTGAAGCGTTTGCCACCCCGATGGTCAGCACGCTCGCCCACGCGGCGAAAGCGACAATCCATCGGGGTGACATAGCGAGTAGTCGAGACGATCAGCCCGAAATGAGCAGGGAGACGCCGTTCGCTGAGGTAGCCGAAACCGGGCTAGCCAGCGTGATCGAGAAGGCACCGGCGGTCACGGTGATGGTTCCCGCGTTGGTGGTGCCGAGGTTGGTCGTGCCGTTACGCACCGAGACCGATGCTGCCTTGCCGTTGCAGAGAGCGTTGACGTTGGTGAAGTTGACCGCCGACACTTGGTATTCCTGCGCGGTGGCGTTGTATGCCGTTGTGTAGGCAATCGAAATGCCGTCGCTGTCGCATGCTGCGATGACGGTGTTGTCGGAGCCGAGCCCTGTGGAGCTGAGTCCGCCGAGGGTGGCTGCCGAAGCACCCACGACTCCAGCGATTGACACGCCGGCGAGCACCGCAATGAAGGGCGTCTTTGGGAGGCGCATGATATGAAATTCCTTTCTGGATTCCTGGGTACTCAACGGTCGCTGAATACTCGAAATGAGGTTTCGTCCAGTGTCGAGACGGACTTGAGAACTTTCAGCGTTTTTTGAGCCACGCTCAGCAGATTTCTAGGGCCATTTTCGGCAAGTTCTGGTAAAGCCAGATGCAAAGCTGACGAAGTGCGGATGGAACGGTTCACACTCAGCGGTCACCATGTGGAGCTCGCGCCCCTGGCGGCCGCACACGCCCCGGCGCTGCAATCCGCGGCCGACCGGGATCGATCGACCTACGGCCACACGATCGTGCCTGCGGACCTGGCGGCGATGGAGGCTTACATCGACGGGCTGCTACACGACGCTGAGCGCGACACGGTCGTGCCGTTTGTGCAGTTGCGGGCGAGCGACCAATCCCCCGTTGGGTGCACCCGCTTCATGAACGTGATCTGGTGGCCCGGGCGCGACAGGCCTGCCGAAGTGGAAATCGGTGGCACCTGGCTGGCCGCCGATGCCCAGCGCTCGCCGATCAACACCGAAGCCAAGCTGTTACTGCTGACGCAGGCGTTCGAAACTTGGCGAGTGTTCCGGGTGGCGCTGTGCACCGATGCCGCCAACACACGCAGCCGCGATGCGATCGAGCGGATCGGTGCCAGCTTCGAGGGCATCCTGCGCCGGCATCGGCCGAGCGCCGGCTACCTCGGTACGCCAGGCGAGGCGCGAGACTCGGCCATGTTCTCGATCACCGACCACGAGTGGCCCGCTGTTCGCGATCGGTTACGCCAGAAGCTCGATGGTTCGACACGCGCATGACAAACCGACCCGTCATGTTGATCACCGGAGCGTCGCGCGGAATTGGCGCCGCGGTCGCCCGCGCCGCAGCGCCGACATACGACGTGCTGCTGGACTACGCGGCGTCCAGCGAGGCGGCCCATCGGCTCGCCGACGAACTGGGCGCCATGGGTTGCCGTGCCGAACCCGTGCAGGCCGACGTCGGCGACGAGGCGCAAGTGCTCGCGATGTTCGACCAGCTCGACACGTCGTTCGGCCGACTCGACGTGTTGGTGAACAATGCGGGGATTGCTGGCGGGTACGGCACGCTCGATGTCGTCAACGGCGAGATGCTGGCGCGCCTGTGGGCGGTCAACATCACTGGCGCGTTCATTTGCGCCCGCGAAGCAGCGGCGCGCATGCGCACCGATCGCGGTGGGCTCGGCGGCAGCATCGTCAACATCTCGTCGAAGGCGGCGGTGCTGGGCGGTTCCGGCGAGTGGGTGTACTACGCAGCCTCGAAAGGGGCGCTCGACACGATGACGATCGGTCTCTCCAAGGAGCTGGCGGCAGTCGGCGTGCGCGTCAACGGCGTGCGCCCCGGCCTGATCGAGAGTGACTTCCACTTGCACGCACCGCCCGGTCGCGTGGAGCGGATGGCACCAATCATTCCGATGCAACGATCAGGCACCACCGACGAGGTGGCGCCGGCGGTGCTGTGGCTGGCATCTGATGCGGCGAGCTACGTCACGGGAACATTCATCGATGTCACGGGCGGTCGCTGAACATGAACGTGTTGGTCGTGCTCGCGCACCCCAACGCCGCCAGCTTCAACCACGCCATCGCGGCTACCGCGATGAAGTCGTTGACTGCGGCGGGCCACGAAGCGCAACTGCTCGACTTGTACGCGCTCGGGTGCAAGGCGGCGATGAGTGCCGAAGAACGCACCGCGTATCACAGCGATCAGCCGGTGCTCGATCCGATGATCGCTGGTCACATCGCATTGGTGCGCAAGGCCGAAGCGCTGGTGTTCATCTACCCGACGTGGTGGAGCTCGCTGCCCGCGATCCTCAAGGGTTGGCTCGAGCGGGTCATGGTGCCGGGTGTTGGGTTCGTGTTCGACGATGCCGGCAAGGTGCGGCCCGGCCTCACGCACGTTCGGCGCATCGTCGGCATCAGCACGTACGGATCACCCTGGCGTTATGTGCGTTTGATGAACGACAACGGTCGCCGCACGTTGACGCGTGCGCTGCGCATGTCGTGCGGCCTACGCACGCGCTGTCGCTGGCTTGGCTTGTACAAGACCGACACGGCGTCTGCCGCCACCCTCGCCGCGTTTCTGGTGAAGGTCGACAAGCGGATGCGGTCGCTGTGAGGGTCTACGTCGTCTACTGCCATCCATTGGAAGGCTCGTTCATCTCCGCCGCCCGCGATCGCGCGTTGGCAGGGTTATCGAAACATGAAGTGCGCGTCACCGACTTGTACGCCGAGCGCTTTCGTCCGGAACTGTCGGCGTGGGAACGAACGCATCACCTCGATGCGCCGGAGACGAAGCCGGAGATCGCCGAGTACGCGGCGAACCTGCGCTGGTGCGACACGCTCGTGTTCATCTACCCAACCTGGTGGAGCGGACAGCCGGCGATGTTGAAGGGTTGGATCGACCGCGTGTGGGTTGCCGGAGTCGTCTACGAGTTGCCGCCCGGCGCCAATCGCATTCGACCGCTACTCGGCAACATCCGTCGCCTGGTCGTGGTCACCAGCCACGGCTCGTCGAAGTGGATCAACGCGTTGCAAGGCGAAGGCGGCAAACGAGTCGTCAGCCGGGCGTTGCGGGTGCTGTGCCACTGGCGGGCACGAACAACCTGGATCGCGCTCTACGGCATCGATCGAGCGTCGGACAAAGATCGAGCGCAGTTCCTGCAGCGAGTGGAGCGCAAGCTGCGATCGCTGCGCTGAGCTGGGGCTACTCGTCGCACCCAACTGCGACGGCGAGCGCGGTGCACACCTCAGCCATTCGTTCGGCAGTCAAAGTGGCGATCACCGATCCGAGCAGCGACCGCTCGACCAAAGTGACGTTGTCGAGGCTGACGACGCACGGCTCGGGCATTCCATCACTTTCGTCGAGCGCCACCTCTGTCGGCAGGCCACGGATCCGGGTGGTACAGGGAGCAACGAGTACGGCGCTCAGACGATCAATCACGGCGGCGCGATTCAGCAGCACAACTGGCCGCGTCTTGTCGAGCGCGAGCCAGCGAACCTCGCCCCGCGCTACCAAGGGATGTCAGCCCACGCAACGGGCTCCGCGTCGCCGGCGCGCAGCGCACCAACGGCGACGTTGCCATCAGTGGCTTCGAGCGCGGCCAGGTATTGATCGTCGATCAACCGACGGCGATGGTCGCGCAGCAGATCGTCGAGGGCCACACGCACAACCTCGGCGCGACTGCGATACGGGCTCGGGACGAGCTTGTCGATTTCACCGACTACCTCATCCGGAACCACTACAGCAATCTGCATGACACCATCATACAGATTCCCATCCACGATGAGCGGCCGCATAAGCGCGTTTGCACACTTTTGGGCGCATACCGCCCGAAAGTGTGCAAACGCTGAAGGATCAGGTGCGGTTGAAGCGGGTGACTACTTCTACGTGAGGCGTGTGCGGGAAGAGGTCGAGCACAGTCGAGCCTGCGTGGTGATAGCCGGCGTCGGCGAGGAGAACCGCGTCGCGGGCCAGGGATGCCGCGTCGCAGCTGACGAGCACGATGCGCTCCGCTTCGGTCGCGGCGAGCGCTGCGACTCCTTCGCGGCCGAGCCCGGCACGTGCGGGATCGGCGATGGCCAGTCGCACCGGTTGCGGAGTCCAATCCTCGAACCGAGAGCACACGACTTCGGCGGCCGCACCCAGGTTCACTGCCGCGTCGCGACACGCAGACTCCGACGATTCGACCACGATCGAGCTCATCCCCGCCGGAAGCGCCAACGTCGCGGAGAACAAGCCGACGCCGCCGTAAGCGTCTAACAGTGGACCGCTATCGCCCGTCAACAGATCACCACACGCCTCTCGCACGTGAGTGACCAAGAGCTCGGCCGCCTGCGGACCGGATTGAAAGAACGAGGCCGCGCTGACTCGCAGTGCCACCCCCGCCACTTCTTCGTGCAGCGTGGCATCGGCGCCGACACGCACGTGTTGCGGAAGCCCCAGCGCCTGGGCGCCCGCCTTGTCGGCGAACGCCGTCATCTCGCCAGTCGCGACACTGACGCGCAGTGAAATCTCGTCGGCACCGCGCACGCGCAGCTTGCCAAGCAACTCGACGATCTCTGGGTGCGCGACCAAACAGTCGGCGATCGCGACTACACGATGGCTTGCTGCAGCGCGCAATCCGACGGTTCCATCGTCGGCAACGGCGAGGCGCAGTGTGGTTCGGTAATGCCAAGGCTCAACCGCTGCGCCCGCGCGCACCGCAGGATCGGGCAACTTGGCGATGCGCTGGAGTGCCTCCGCGACGATCTCGGTCTTCCATTGCAACTGCGCCTCCGGAAGCGAGTGCTGCCAACTGCAGCCACCGCAACCCTCAGCGAGTCGCGGGCACGGTGCATCGACGCGCGACGGCGAGGCCTCGAGGATCGCAGTCGCGGTCCCCCGCGCAAAGTCGCGCTTGCTGGTGTGAACATTGACGACCGCCGACTCGCCCGGCAAGGCCCCCTGCACGAACACCACTCGCCCGTCGGCAAGATGCGCCAATGCGTCGCCGCCAGCCACCAGCTTCTCCGTACGAACCGTTTCGGTGACGTTCGACTTGGCAGCCATCGACTGCGAGCCTGTCACACGCACGACAGACCGGCCGCTACCCTCAAGTCGATGCCTCGAATCGAGATTGCGCCAAGCGTGCTACCCGCCGACTTCTCACGTCTCGGTGAAGAGGTTGCGGCGCTGCAGGCAGCTGGCGTCGACCGCATTCAGTGGGACGTGATGGATGGGCAGTTCGTGCCCAACCTGACGTTCGGCCCCGATGTCATCGCGTCCGCTCGCCCACACGCGACGGTTCCCTTCGAGGCGCACCTGATGGTGCTGACGCCCGACCAGATGGCCGCCGAGTACGTACAGGCAGGTTGCCAGCGGCTGATCGTGCATGCCGAGGCATGTACTCACCTGCACCGCACACTCGCCAACATCGCATCGCTCGGCGCAACAGCCGGCGTGGCGCTGAACCCGGCAACGCCCGCCAGCGCCGTCGCACACGTGCTCGACCTTGTCGACCTTGTGCTGGTGATGACGGTGAACCCCGGCTTCGGCGGCCAGAAGTACATCGCCACCATGGAAGCCAAGATCACCGAAGTGCGCGCCATGCTCGACGCCGCTGGCCGCACCGACGTTGATGTCGAGGTTGATGGCGGCATCGGCCCCGACACCATCGCCGGCGCGGTCAAGGCGGGGGCCAACGTGCTGGTCGCAGGCAGCGCCCTATATCGCGAGAAGAAGGGCCTGGCCCACGCAGTCGCCGACTTGCGAGCGCGTGCCGAGGCCCACTGACCTCAACCGACATCTATGACGCTCGGCCGGCTATCGCCGAAGCCAAGCGGCGCTAGCGCAGTCGATCTGCTCATCGCAGCGGTGGCATGCTCTGCCGGACTTGATTGTGCGCGTAACCCGCAAGATCCCGTGCGCTCGGTCTGTTCAGGATTCCAGTCGCTCGTCAATCCAGGCAACGAATTGGGCTTGGCTGTCTACGGCCAGGTCCCGGAAACTCGTGAACCTAAGAAGATCGGCAGGCACTAGGGCGGCGATGGTGGTTTCGGCCCGAAATCGTGGCCAATCGCCTTCAAAGTAGATACCGAATCCACACACTTGGGCACGCCGACTTGCCACCTGCGCCGGATCATCAACGAACAAGCGAAGAATCACCTCCTCATCGTCGGATAGTCGGCTGCAATCACGCATCGAACGATCGAACGTTTCCGCCATGTCAGATGTGAGCGCAGCCGCAACTTCAGCAGGCAAGAGGTCAAACGGAACACCGATTCGGGAGGTTCCGTCGCCCTCAACTGCTACGCCGGCGAAGACTGCGGTGCCCGGTTCCAACTCGATCGTCAAACTCGACGACACCGCACGGATCAGGCGACCGCTCTCGTCTGAAGTAAGAGTGACCGTGTTGCTTTCGTCATCGATTTCGACGAGTTTCGTGACGGCCACGGTGATCGTGCCTGGATCCCCCCGGCTCAGGCTCCGTCCTGCAACGAAAGAGCAGGGCCGAGGCCAGCGCGATGACGACAAGCACGGCGATCGTGCGCGCAGTTATCACCGGCGATCTATACATACGTTCCTGCGGGTCTAAGGTGTCTGATTAACCGGTGGTCGCGCGGGAGGGTCTTGCCAGCGGCACAAGGACACCCTAGGTCTCACACGCCTCGTCCGGGACAGTGACTTCCGTTTGGCCACCTTGCTCGTCGAACAAATGAACGGTCATCGTCGCCCGGCGAGCGAAGTTCTCGTCGCCCTGAGAGCTGACGTCGAACACAACGATCTCCAAGAGATCCACGTGTCTCAACACCGCGTAGGTCACAAAACGCGCTTTCGCGTCGGCGGAAGGTGGCTCCGTGAGAGACTGAACGTAATCGGCCACATCCGCGTCGGTGAACCCGGCGTCCTTCAATTGCTGATTTAGTCGAGGCGCCAAACCGTTCCAGACCTGTTGCTCGATCACCGTGGCCAACGTCGCAGACACCTGAGCGTTGGCTAGCAGCTCCGCCACTCGGAGGAAGCGGTCAGACTGACTAACAGCAACGTCGTTATCAAGCGAAACGTCATTCAGCCAATCGGTGACGTTGTGGCACGACGCCGCGAACATTGTTTCGTCGGGCGGGCGGTTACTGCCACCAAAGTTGCGGGAAACCTGAGCATCCGAATCGACCCATTCACCATCAACACGAAACCGCAGCAAATCACCAGATCGGGTTGACGGGGCGGAACTCGAGCACGCTTCGAGCGGGATAGCGATGGCCCATACCGACAGGAGCACACGACGAACCATCCCTTGGCCAACCAAGCGCCTACCCATTGACTCCCCCACACGGGCCGCACATCTCCGGCGTAAGTTCGATCGTTGGGTCGTGGGTCCTGACGGGCTTTTGACGAATCTCGTCTTCTGATGCCCGCGTATACCCAAATTGCAGAGAGAGCGATGCAGGAACTCCGAGCCCAGCGCTCCAGCCAGCAAAGACCTGAAAGATGCCGTTCGCGGATCCATCGGAGTCCAGGCCAGCGCAGACTGCTGCCGCTCCTCCATAGGCGCCGGTCAAGCAGGCAAAGTCACCGTCGAACTGGTCTGCATTTCGCGCATTTGAGGTCATCACAGTTCCAGTGGCACTGAGCGAAGGGCCAATCAATCCGATCGAAGCGAACACAGACGTGGAACTGCCCGGCCCAGCGGGCGAACTGAATCTACACATTTGGACTCCAAACCCGACCCCGAATAGGCCAACTTCGCCAGATGCACATGCGCCTGTAGTCGACATCTCATTCGTGATGAAGTCGTGCGAATCGTAGGCAATCTTGAGCAAGACATTGAGTAGACCAGCGTTATCAGCGCTCACGTCAACGCGTTTACCCCCAACGGACACATTGCCTTCCCCATCCGTCGTGGCGAGGTACTTCGGCTCAGGCTTTCCATTCGAACCTGGCCCACCCGATCCGGCGGGAACTGCATTCTCATGGGCGATCGCATACCTTGTGCACTTCTCACGCGCGTCGCCAACGTCCACCCAGCCTGAGCAGCCAACGGAACCAGCAGATGAGTCGCCCACCGTCGTGGCTGGGTCGACGATCACGAATATTCCTGGTCGTTGGTCCAATTCGACTTGCTCGTGGGCTGCCGCGGCGATTGCGATTTGCTCGACGTGGTCGGCGGTTTGGGTGACCGGCGTGGCCGCCAGCGTCGGTTTCTTCGGGACGGGCTTCTTACAGTCCGGACCGTGCGCGCCTCCGGAGCAGCCATATCCCTTGGCCGCATATTTTTCGGCGGCGTCGGCGGACATTCTTCCGTCTGGGTCGAAGTAGCTCAACGGGTTGTTGTTCGCGTACGTGTACCGGTTCAGGCTGATCGGTGTCGACAACACACCGTTGTAGCTGTCACGGTTGGTGAACGTGCCGGTTGATGTCTGATACCAGCGGGCGCCCATGTCGATCAACCCTGTCGTCGGGTCCGTATACGACGACTGGAAACCGACAGTGAGTGCGGTGGCGCCTTGGCGGGTGGCGGGTTCACCCCACGGACTGAACGCAACACTGTCCACCAACACACCCGCAGACGTCATCGACGCAACTACATCACCATGACGATCAGCCAACAACATCAACCGCGTCGCACCCTCCGCGATCGCCAACGGACTCCCATCGGGTGTACGCGACAACACCGTGGTCCCATCAGAGGTCGGCTGGTTATGCACACCCGAATAGGTGAACGTCGTGCCACCACGATCGATGATCCGATCAAACCCGTCATAGCTATAACTCACACCACCAACCGCGGTCATCCGACCCAACCCATCGAACGCATAGTTGGTCGTGGACGCACCATCGGTGATCGTGTCGAGCGTCCCACGCGCACTCCACCCATACGTCTTAGAGCCCTCCGACACGACCCGGTTCCGTTCATCAAACACAATCGCCGTGGCACCATTGCTCGTGCGATTACCAGCCAAGTCATAACCGTACGCCGTCGAAACAGCCGCCGGATCAGTCCAACTCGTCAACTGCCCCGCCAAGTTGTACCCGTAGCTGTTCGCACCGGCACCCGCAACACCCACCGGCCCGATCGTCTTCGTATCGACACGCCCGGCACCGTCGTAGTGATAACCGGCCGACCACACCGTGCTCGCGCCCGCAGTCGTCGCATCGGAAGTGACGCGGTCGATGCCGTCGTAACCGTATGTGCGAGTCGTTGATGAAGAGGTCACCGAGGCGAGTTGTCCGGCGTGCGCGGACAGGGGTGCCGCCCAGTTGTAGGTGCTGGTCTGCCCGGTGACTGGGTCGCCGATCTGATTGAGCTGCCCGTTCTGACGCCACGAATAACTCGTCGTCCCGGCTGCATCTATACGTTGCGTTGGCCGACCTGCTTGGTCGTAGCGGAAGCTCGACGCACCTGCCGAACCGGTCGCGGACACCAACTGCGAACGCTCGTTATAACCCAAACTGATCGACGTGACACCCGAAGTCACCACCGTCGGACGATTCGCCAAGTCATACACAAACCCACGACTCGAACCATCAGGCGTCGACTCACCCGTCAAACGACCCAAATTGTCAAACGTACGCGTCACATTCACACCCGGCTGCAACTCAAGAATCGGCAACCCGCCACCGTCATAACGCGTCGTAAAGGACCGATCCGACACGTTCGGATAGGCGGTAGTTGCCGGTTCGATACGCGACTCGACAAGCCCCCAACTGTTATACGTCGTCTGCCACACATGACCGTTACCGTCAGTGACACGAGTGTTGTTCCCATTCGCGTCATACCCGTACGAAGTCACCGCATTCACCATCGCCGAAACCGGCTGCGTCACCGACAACAACGTGTTCGACGCGTCGTACGTGTAGCTCGTCACCGTGCCCGCAGCGTCGGTGTTGGTTAACAGGTTGTTGACCTTGTCGTATGTCGCGCTCGCCGACAACGTGCTTACCCCCGCCGCAGTGAACGTCGCCGTTCCTGTCGCGCGACCTGCCAGATCGTACGTCGTTGTCTGATACACGCCCGATGGGCTCACCGTCTTGATCGTGCGACCCGCCGTGTCGTACACGTAACTCGTCACATAACCCAGCGGATCAGTCGACTTCAACAACTGACCAGTACGCGAATACACCGCCGTCGTCACCGCCCCCGCCGGATCAGTCGTCGAGATCAACTTGCCAGCACCGTCGTAGTCGTTGCTGGTCGTCAAGTTCTGCACGACACCGTTGTCTGTCACATGCTCAACAACAGTGCGCGTACGACCCAGTTTGTCGTAGGTGAAATTCGTGACCACGCCCTGCGGCGTCGTCGTCGCCATCGTCAACCCCGTGTCCCCGAAAGCGACGGTCGACACACCCGGCGTCGCACCAATAGTCGCAGGCGGATCAATCTGCTTGGTCGCCCGATTCAACGAGTCGTACTGATACTCAGTCGTATTGCCACGGCGATCGGTGTTGAACCGTAGGTTGCCGACCGCGTCGAAAACCCGCGTCTCGGTTGGTTGCAACGTCGCCGGTGCGGGACCCGGTGGCGTATAGCTCGCTGCAGTGATCACTGTTTGACGACCAAGTCGATCGTAAGTGGAGGCCGTGGTCGCGCCGTTGGCATCGACCGTATGCGTCGCATCACCAAACGTGTTACGACCAGTAATCACCGATGGATGCATCACCGAGGTACCGCCGACCGTTTCGACAGTGACAGCTGGCAACTCGGTCTTGTACAACACACCGACGTTGTCGTAGAAGTTCGTGGTCATGAACGCCGCATCGGTGGGGCCAGAGCCGCGGGCATCGACCTGACGAACCGGGTTTCCCAACTGGTCGTAGCTCGTGTACGAGATCAGATCCGTCGCACCATTCTCAACGATCGTCTGGATCGGCCTGTTGGCGGTGTCGTAGACCACGCGCCGTGACTCGCTGTTGTGAATGCCATCAGCGATCGCGACCTCCGTGATGTTGCTCGCCGCGTCGTACGTCGTGGTGATCGTCTTGTCGGGAAGCGTGAAACCCGAGACAGGTCCGTTCTTCACCGTGTCGACAGTGAGGCGGTTGTCATTGTCGTACGCGTGATCCACACGTTGCACGCCATGCGCCGACTCCTCCCACACAACCCGGTTGGCGTAGTCGAACGACTTTTGCCACAAAACGAAGTCATAGGCGGCACCGCTAACCGGTGCGAAGTTCTTGAGTTTGGCTGACGTTTGATTGCCACGCGAGTCGTAGCTGAACTCGGTGACGTTGCCAATCGCATCCGTAGAAGTCTTGACACGGCCAAGGTCGTCGTAGGTGGTGTGCGACATCGTGATGTTCCTCGGCGACGCAGGCGCTGCCGGGTCGACGTAGCCGTGAAGAATCACATCGACTGGCCGGTTGGCCAAGTCGTAGGTGGTCTCGATGTCGCGCCCGAGCGGGTCGATCACGTGGGTGACGTTGCCGTTCGCATCGAACTGCCGCGACGTGATCCCGCCCTCCGCATCAGTGATTCGCCACTGGCGGTCGGCCAAGTCGTAGGCGTACTGAGTGAGCCGTGGCGTGTCGTTGGCCAACGTGTCCGACACCGTGGACTGCGTGAGGTTGCCGTTGTCATCGAACACATTGGTGGTTCGTTGCTGATGAGAGACATTGCTGACCGGGTTGACAACGACAGGCTCGGTGACCGTTAGCGGCCGCGACATCACGTCGTACGTCGTCGTGGTTGTGGTGGTGACCGTGGCACTCGTGCCGTCGACCCAAACCGTCGACGTCGACACCAAACGTCCGATCTCGTCGTAGGTATTGATCGTCTGCTTGCCCGCCGCGTCGGTCGTGCGAGTCAGGTCGCCAGCCTTGTTGTAGTCGTTAGTCGTGGTGACGTGACCGAGCGGATCGGTGATGGTGCGCAGCAATCCGGCCGGCATCGTGCCGGTTGAGCCATAGGCGGCTTCGCTGCCAGTGGTGTAAGCCCAGGTTGTGGTGCGGCCAAGCTCGGTGGTTTCGGTGAGCTTCAGCCCGGTGGTCGCGTTGTAGGTAAACGTCGGACCATGGTCGTAGGGGTCTTCGGTCATTGTCATGTGACCCTGAGTGTCGAACGTCGAATCCCAGAACTGGCCGAGCGCGTCGGTGCGGCGGGTGACGTTGCCGCGCTCGTCGACCACGAACTGCTCGATCTCGCCGAGTTCATTGATCGTTTGCGAGAGATATCCGTTGCCGTCGTAGGTGTACCAGCGTTGCTTGCCGAATTGATCGACCCGATGCACCAACCGTTGCATGGGATCAAAGTCGTAGAACACATAGTTGCCACGTGGGTCGGTGGCCTTGGTTCGCCGGACGCTAAACGGCGCACTCGGTGGCGGCGGAGTCACCGTCGGATTAGCAATCGTCCAGTCATACGTCCACGTGTTGTTGTAGGCGTCCTTGAGCGACACCACTCGATGCGAACTGTCGTACGTCAGCGTCGTGTGCACGTTGCCGGCGACCGCCGTGATCGTGGTGAGGCGGTTACTGCCGTCGTGGCCGTAGGTTTCGCACTTTCCAGTCTGGCTGTTGTCGCGCGGGTCGCACACCTTGGTGAGCAGGTCGCCCTGGTAGTAGTACTTCCACACCAAGGATCCACCATGCGCAGCGACCGAGCCAGTCGCGACTTCGGTGACATGCGAGCGTGCTGCCCCCGGCGGCGTGGTGTACGTAAGCGTCAGTGTGCGGCCGCTGGCCACATCCTTGAATTCTTGAACCGTGTTGCCGACGGACCAGTTCGACTGCACCAACCGACCAGCATCGTCGGTCACGCGCAACAACTTGCCGGTCGCTACGGAGAAGTCGTAGACGGTGTTCGAGACATCTGCGAGGTGCCACTCGGTCGCATCCTTTGTGAGCGCGTTACCGGAGCCCAGTGTGCGCGAATACGTGCCGTTCCCGTTGTTGGCGAAGAACTGTTCACTGCCATCGGGCATTCGTATGAACGCGTGCCCCGCGCCGTCGGTGCGAACACTCATGTCCAACGAGAAGGCCCAGCCCTTACCGAACGCACCGTTGAAAACGGTCAACGGATCGGCCATCAGCATTGTGTCCAACGTGCGCGCAATCGACAGATCGGCGCCAACGCCCGGGACTGTCACGTCGGTGCGGGTGATCCGAAAGTTGCCGTTGGCCGGGTCGACGCCACCGGCATCGCCAGAGTAAGGGTTGTAGCCAGCACCGATCGCTGCCACCTGCGCTGCGGAGTACGACGGCGTGAATGTACGGCCATTCGGGACGTTGGCGCTAACACCATCATCGGTGGCGACGGCACCCCAGTTGTACGGCTCGTTCCATACCAAGAAGTTCGACGGCACCGTCCACGAAGTCGAACTCGACATCGCCGATGTGCGACACGACGGCGGAACCGTCGGATAAGGCAACACAAACCCTGGGCACGCCCAGAACTGGTACAACACGTCGTCGCCATTCGGGTCGGTGACCGGGGCGATGCTCAACGTTGGCGTCAGCGATTGCACCGCCGCGCCAGAACCGGGTGACAACAGCACCGGCGCCGGCGGCATCGTGTTCGTAATCGGCGAGACGTACGGGAACGAAACACTGACATGTGATTCGCCCGCGGGGGCCAATTGATCGTAAGCGTAGAGTGCGGTCCTCAAGTTGCTGAGGCCTGCCCACGACGGCGGCACCTTCACAGAGGCGCTCGTCGAGGCCGTCCAGGCAAGCGGCGAATCAACGTACGACTCACCCGCGTCTGGTCCGGAGCCGTTGCCATTCACGTCCTTGAATACGCGGTAGTAGTACAACAGTGGGTCGCCATCTGGGTCGTAAGCGTTCGCACCGCTGAAACTGAAGGTCTGACCACTGCGCGACACCGACGCTGACGGCGCGCCCGGCCAGCGGTTAATCACCAACAACACCGACACGGCGAACTTCTTGTACGTGTTCCCGGCGCCCTCATTTCCCTTGAACAACAACGTGCCATTTACGGAACCGGTACGCGTCCAGTTGTTGTACAACGTCGGAAACCAATACCCGTTGTGCCACTGAGCACCAGTCGTCATCGTTGTGTTGACATATGGAACGTCCGCCAACACGTAAGCCGCCGACGGGGGCACGGACTGCGCAATCCAACGTGGCGTGTCACCCCAGTGGAACCCATCCTGATTCGCCCAATACGTGTTGAAAGGCTGGGCCGACGAAGTGCCACCCACCACCGTCGTGTACAACGCTGCGTCGACGACACTGGCCCCCATGTACGGGTGATAATCAAAGAAGCCCGTCGTGCGCCAACGCACCGACGATGTCGGCGACAGGTACGGATTACCAATCCGCGCATACCCATCGTTGTAGGACGAGTAGTAATTGCCGTTCGATGTGTAGTTCGCCCACGAATGCAACCACGAGGTCCCCAACCACACCGACACGCTCGGATCAACCGTTAACGGAAACGAGTCGGCGGACAGCGACCTCAAGAACTCGTCGGTCACTCCCACCGACACCTTCGACCCATCGCGCCCATCATCGCGACTGGTCAACACCTGGTGCTCAACTGCGACGGGCCGACCCTTCGCATCGAACGTCTCCGGCGCCGAAATCATGACCCGCGCGCCGGCGCCATCTTCGCGACTGCTCATGCCGGCTTCAGTCGCGTCGAACTGCGCGCCATCAACCGTGAACGTCACCGCCGCCGTGCCCTTGGCCGACTTCACGACCAACAGCTCCTCAATACCGCCGCCGGTTACCACGTACACCAGATCCGTCTCGGGGAACACATCGGCGTACCGAACACTGACGCCATCGGGCTCTACCACTGGCTTTACCGCGCGAGCTCCGTCGGCCACGAAACTGAGATCACCCTCCGATGTCGCGATAGAGACACCCGCACCCGGCTCCATCACGCCAAACGTCACTTGCCAGTCGTTCGCCGCGTTGGTCAACACCCCGTTGTCGTCGGGAACGATCCGATTGTCGATCGCCTTCCAACCTCCAAGCCCATCTTCGAAGTTGACAGGAATCGACGAAACCCAAACCGCAAGCGTCCCATCTGCGTTCTGATACGTGGTGGAAAACCTGTCGCTTTGATCGCGCAGCTTCACCGAAGTCTCCGGATCGAACCCACCGCCTTTGCGCTTAGAAACCGGCGGCGACAACACGTCGTCGGGCCCAGACTCCCCCTGCTCTATCGGCAAGGCATCAGCGGTCGGCTGGAACACCGGACCATCGCCGGCCACCGTGAACACCCCGCCATCCACTGGCAACGGAACTGGCCCCAAGTCGTCGCCGGCAACGATGCGCGAACTCTCCAAACCGCGCGCCGCGGCAACATCGGCCGCGTGCGCGTCTACAACCGACTGCGACACCTCACCGGCGGCACCGACCCGCGCTGAACGCGGCGAGTACCGCGCCGCCGCATTGGTGACGTCGAGGGTCAAACCGACTACCCCCAGCGAAAACGCCAAGGCGAGACAAACCACTCGCCGTGCCACACCCCGAGCCGACTGAGCCATGAACGCCACCCCCGAAACGATTAATCCGACATATGCAAGTGTCCGGCAACCCGCCAATCATTACAGAAACTTTTATTCACTTTCGCACAATGTCGCCTTTTGGGCGGAAGGGCGTGAAGCTCCTATAGATGTCAATCGGTTTGTTGGAGCCAGTTGTGGACGCGTCGGGCGAGACCGGTGTCGTGGGTGAGTCCGCGTTCGAGCCGCGAGATTGTGATTTGGGCGGTGTCAAACTGTTTGCAGACGTCGGCGA
>JAIOPC010000001.1 GCA_021414085.1 Actinomycetes bacterium
CTCGACGACGCCGCCGCTACCGAGTTCGAAAAAGCAGTCCGCAACGCCATCACCTGGGACGGCAACAGCGACACACGCACCCGACCAGAGGCCCAAGGCGACGCACTGTTCGATATCGCCGCCTTCTACAACAAGAACCACGACAGCGACGGCACACCCCGCCACCTCCCCCACATCAGCCTCTCCGCCGACGCATCAACCGTCACTGCTGGTGTGCCCCAAGCAATCAACGACGACGACCAACAAGCAGTGTCACCGTCGTGCACCGACACGTATCTGTGCGACTGCATCATCCACAGCATCTTGCGCGACGCCAACAGCGCACCCGTCGGCTTCGGACGCGCCCGCTACACCGTGCCACGCAAACTGTTCCGCCAGATCGCCGCCCGCGACGGCGGCTGCCGCTTCCCCGGCTGCAACCGCCACGTCCGCCACAGCGACGCCCACCACATCATCTACTGGCGCGACGGTGGCGAAACTGAATACTGGAACCTTGTGCTGTTATGCAGCCGCCACCACCACCTAGTCCACCAACAACGCCTCCACCTCAAACTTTTGCCCAGTGGACAACTCGACGTCACCTGGCGCGATGGCCGACACCGATCTAGCCAACCCCGCGGGGCGCCGCCACGCGTTTGAAGGGTTCAAAGTCGGGCGTCCGGGTACAGTCCACTGCGTGTCTGGCACCCTCGCTCCTGAAATGGATCAGCAAGCAATCGCGCTCATTCGCGGGATGGCGATGGATGCGCCGCTGCACGCAAAGAGCGGCCACCAGGGAACGGCGATGGCGCTCGCTCCCCTGGCCCACGTGCTGTACAGCAGGGTGATGCGCCACGACCCGTGCAATCCGCACTGGCCAGACCGCGATCGCTTCATCCTCTCCAACGGGCATGCCTCGATCCTGCAGTACTCGCTGCTGTTCCTCGCTGGCTACGGCCTCGAGCTGGAAGACCTGAAGCAGTTCCGCCAGTGGGAGTCCGCCACGCCCGGTCACCCTGAAGTTGGCCACACCGCTGGCGTCGAAGTGACTACTGGTCCGCTCGGCCAAGGTTTCGCCAACGCGGTTGGCATGGCGCTCGCCGAGCGACATCTGCGGGGCACCTTTGGTGACGACGTGATGAACCACAACACGTTCGTGATCGCCGGCGACGGTTGCTTCATGGAAGGTGTCAGCCACGAAGCCGCTTCACTCGCCGGCCACCAACGGCTGGGCAACTTGATCTGCATCTACGACGACAACCACATCACTATCGATGGCGACACCGCGCTCGCCTACAGCGACGATGTCGGCAAGCGCTTCGAGGCCTACGGCTGGCACGTCGAACACCTCGGCGAGATCGCCGACGATTGCGACGCGCTCGAGGCCGCGCTGCACGCCGCTGTCGCAATCACCGATCGTCCGACGCTGCTGATCCTGCGCAGCCACATTGCGGCGCCCAGCCCCGACCTCACCGATCATCACGAAGCACACGGCAACCCGTTCACCGCCGAACAGGTCACACGCACCAAAGCGGTCATGGGCATTCCCGACGAACCGTTCTGGGCGCCTGGTGAAATTGTCGAGACCTACCGCACGCACTGCGCAACGCGCGGAGCAACAGCGAGCGACGAGTGGCAAGACCGCTTCGACGCCAGCAAGGTCGATCGCGCGAAGTGGGACGCATGCTGGGCGGGCGGCGGCATCGACGCTTGGGAAGCAACGCTGCCGACGTTCGAGCACGGCGAGAAGATCGCAACGCGTGTCGCGATCGAGAAGGCATTCAACGCGACACTCGACGGCGTGCCCGGCCTCGTTGCCGGCGCCGCCGACCTGACTGGCAACACCGGCACCAAGCTGGCCGGCCAAGTCGCCAACACACCCACCTCACCGCAGGGACGCCAGCTGTACTACGGCGTACGCGAGCACGCGATGGGTGCAGCCATGGTCGGCATGGCGCTGCACGGAGGCGTGTTGCCAGCTGGTGGCACCTTCTTCGTATTCCTCGACTACATGCGCCCTGCCGTGCGACTCGCCGCCCTCAGTCACGCCAAGGTGCTGTTCGTGTTTACCCACGATTCAGTCGGCGTGGGCGAAGACGGGCCGACGCACCAACCGGTCGAACAACTTGCCACGCTGCGCGCCATCCCCGACCTGCAGGTCATTCGCCCAGCCGACGCCAACGAAACCGTCGAGGCGTGGAAGGCAGCGGTGGCGCACAACGGCCCGACTGCACTCGTGCTGTCGCGTCAGGCGATTCCGGTGTGCACCGATGGATCGGCGGTCGCGGCCGGCGCAGGCATCGTTGTCGACAGCGCCAAGCCGCAAGTCGTGCTGATCGGTACCGGCAGCGAAGTTGCCGTCTGTGTCGACGCCGCCGCGCAACTCGCTACGGCAGGCATTGCAGCCCGAGTCGTCAGCATGCCCTCATGGGATCGCTTCGCCGCCCAGTCCTCGGCAGCGCAGGCGAAGGTGTTTCCCGAAGGCGTGCCAACGTTGTCTGTGGAAGCAGCAACCACATTCGGTTGGGCGCGCTGGGCAGACGAGAGCGTCGGCATTGATCGCTTCGGTGCCAGTGCACCGGGCAACGTGGTGTTGGAGAAACTGGGAATCAACGTTGCCAACGTCGTGGCTCGCGCTACGGCGCTGGCCGGAAAGAAGAAGTGACATGAGCCGTATCAAGAACCTGTACGCCGAGCAAGGGCAGAGCCCGTGGCTCGACAACCTGAAGCGCAGCTACCTCACCGGCGGCACATTGCGTGCGCTGGTGAAGTCGGGCATTCGCGGGCTCACCAGCAACCCCACCATCTTCCAGAAGGCGATTCAGGGTTCTGCCGACTACGACGAGCAACAGCGAGAGCTTGTCCGTGCTGGCGCGAGCGTCAGCGAGCAGTACTGGGCGCTCGTGTTGTCGGATATCAACGGCGCGCTCGACGAGTTCGCCGATCTCTATCGCGACAGCAACCGTGGCGACGGGTTCGTCAGTGTGGAAGTCGAGCCCGCGCTCGCGCACGACGAGGCCGGGACCGCGTTGGCTGCACGATCACTGCACGAGCAGATCGCACGACCGAACCTGATGGTCAAGATTCCCGGCACAACCGAAGGCATCGGCGCGATTCGTCAGATGATCGCCGAGGGACGCAGCATCAACATCACGTTGATCTTTAGCCTTGATGCGTACCAGCGCGTGATGGATGCCTACGTCGATGGGCTCGAGACTTACGCGGCGACGAAGAACCCCGACCTCGCCGGTGTCGCGAGTGTCGCCAGCTTCTTCATCAGTCGCGTCGACTCAGAGGTCGATGCCCGGCTCGACGCAATCGGCACGCCGGCGGCCCTCGCGTTGCGTGGAAAGGCTGCCGTGGCGCAGGGCAAGCTGGCCTATCAAGCCTTTCGGCGCACGTTCAGTGGCCCGCGTTGGCAAGCACTCGCCGATCGCGGTGCGGTCGTGCAGCGCCCGTTGTGGGCCAGCACGTCCACCAAGAATCCCGCGTACCCCGACACGTTGTACGTCGATCAGCTGATTGGCCCCGACACGGTGAACACGCTCCCCGACGCGACCATAGATGCGTTCAACGATCACGGCACGCTCGAGCGCACGATCGACGACGGTGTAGCGCACGCCGAGGCCGTGTGGCGCGAACTCGGCGAGGTTGGCGTCGACATGGAAGATGTAGCCGCCAAGCTCGAGCGCGAAGGCGTTGCCAGCTTCACGAAGAGCTTCGACGACCTCCTCGCGGCGCTCGCCGAGAAGGCCGAGACACTGCGGTCGTGACGACTGCCGATCCCGCCGACGAGCTGATCACCGCTCTACTCGCTGATCTAGCCCCTGGGGCGAACCGGCGTTACTCGCAGCAACTGCTGCGCGCCGCGGTCGACATCGTGCGTCAGCGCCCACAGACACTCGATCTCAAGATCGCGGCTGCGGCGTTGGAGGAGATGGGCGATGCGTTCGCAATGTTCGTCTCGTCGCACGGCGTGCCGAAGGTGACGATCTTCGGCTCGGCACGCACGAAGCCGGAAGACCCGCTGTATGCCGCGGCCCGCGACGTTGCCCACCAGTTGGCTGCCCAGGGTTGGATGGTCATCACCGGGGCCGGCCCAGGGATCATGCAGGCGGGCATGGAGGGCGCGGGGCGCGAGAACTCGATCGGCGTGTCGATTCGGCTGCCGTTCGAGCAGGGCGCCAACTCGGTGATCGCCGGCGACACGAAGTACGTGAGCATGAAGTACTTCTTCACGCGCAAGCTGATGTTGGTGAAGGAGAGCAAAGGTTTCGTCTGCTTGCCCGGAGGTTTCGGCACGCTCGACGAGACGTTCGAGCTGATCACGCTCACCCAAACCGGCAAGGGCCTGCCGGTACCGATCGTGCTGCTCGACACACCCGGCGATCCCTACTGGGAGACTGTCGACGAGTTCATTCGCGAACAGTTGGTCGACCGCGGTTTGGTATCGGCCGCCGACACGAACCTCTACCTCATCACGGACTCGTGCGAGGTCGCCGTCAACGAAATCGTCGGCTTCTATCGCAACTACGACTCGCTGCGCTATGTCGGCGATCAGATCATCATTCGCTTGAAGCGTGCACCGTCAGTGGAGCAGCTGGTGGCGATCAACGAGCAGTTCGGGCGTCTGTGTAAGTCGGGCACCATCGTGGCCAGCGAACCGTTCGAACCCGAGAAGCGAGAGAACGATCGGCTCGATCTCGCCCGCATCTCGTTCGCGTTCGCCAAGCACGGCTATGGCGACTTGCGTGAACTGATCGACTACTGCAACTCGCTGTGAGGGTCCGAGTCGCCGCGCAGCGAACGTGAGGCCTTCTCGATCGCGCGCCGAGCTTGGGTCAGCCGCTTGTCGTCGGCCGGGCGGCCACGCTTCTCGGCCGCGGCTTCTCGTAGTTGGTCGAACATCAGCTCATCAAGCTCTTCCGCGATTGCATCAAGCCGATCGGCGAGGTACCTGTAGTCGTTCGGTGAACGGTCGCTCATAGCGCCTCCGCGAGTAGGTCGATCGGGTGACGCACTTTCATGCCGGCGCCAGCGAGGTGCAGCGAGCATCCTGGATTGGCGCTGGCCACCACTCCCCCGCCTGCGCGCTCGATCGCGGCGACCTTGCTATCGCGCATCATGCCGGCGAGCTGCGGTTGCGTCGCCGAGTAGGCACCGCCAGCACCGCAGCACAACCCATCGTCGTCAAGCTCCACGATGTCGGCCACAGCGCCAAGCACCGCGCGTACGGCGGCGTGGTTGCGTTGCACGTGGCGCAAGTGGCAGGGATCTTGCACGATCACGCGCCCGAGGTGGCGCTGGGGTTGCAGTCGATCGACGTACTGTGCGACAAACTCGTTGACATCCACGACGCGTGAACTGAACTCGGCAGCGGCCGGCGTGCCCAGCAGATGCCCGTACTCCTTCAGCGCCGCCCCGCACCCTGCCGAGTTGACGACGACCGGCGCTGTCCCGGGCATCGAGGCCATCACGTCGGCGGCAAGACGGCGCGCCGTGTCTGTAAGGCCGGCATGCGTCTGCAATGCGCCGCAACATCCGCCGCCGGTCGAGGGCAGGGCGAAGGTGACATCGATCGCGGTTAGCACCTTGGCAGTGTTGCTGTGAGTGCCGCGCTGCCAAGCGTCCATCACGCAACCGGTGAACAGCCACACGTCGCTGCCCGTGGCCACAACGGCTGTCGCGCGTCGCAATGGCAGCCTCGGTATTCCCAGTCGCTTCGGAACGAGATGCGCTCGCTGCGCGATTGCGAGCAACGTCGAACCGGCGAGCAACAACCTGTGACGAGGCAGCACCGCAAATGCGCGCCGTTGCCAGCGTGGGGTGATGCGATGTTGCGCAGCGAGCGTTTCGCGCACGCCTTCCTGCAAATGGCCATAGGGAACGCCCGACGGGCACGCTGGCTCGCAGCCCCGACATTGCACGCACGTCTCCATGAACGAGATGAACTCATCGGTCACCGGCGCGTCGTCGATGTGCACCGCCCGGATCGCGGCGATGCGGCCGCGTGGCGATAGCGCCTCCTCACCGGTTACCCGAAAGGTCGGGCAGTGCGGCAAACAGAGGCCACAGCTGACACATGTCCCGAGTTCAGCGTCATCGAGGGCGAACTTCACGGTGCGTATATTGTCGCATACATGAAATCTGTTGAAGAGTACGCCGCCGCGTATCGCGAGATCGTGCAAAAAGAAGTGCCGGCCGAACCGGTGCTCGTAGTCGGCGTGCTCAGCCGACCGGGCAGCATCGGCACGGTGTTGCTCACCCAGGTCAGTGGTCTGGCAGCGTTGGCCAAGAACAAGTCGGGCAAGACGGCCTCGGCAGACCTGCCGTTGAACGTCGTCGCCGCGGCCACCCCTACTCACGTGTTGTTCTTCGCGTTCAAGCCGAAGATGATGTCGATCAAGCTGAAAGGGCTCGTGCGCGCAGTTCCGCGGGCCGGCCTCAGCATCACCGTCGAACCGGGCACGGTTGCTACTCGCATCACGTTCCACTGTGGCGACGGCTCAACATTCCAACTCGACAGCAACCGCAGCATCGGCCAGTACAACAAGATGAACGATGGGTTACTAGCTGAGCTCAGCCGCATCTAGCGGTAGCATTCGGCCCCTAATCGGCTCTGTAAGGGGTGCGCGCGTTGGACATCACGGATTTCGCTATGAGCTTCTTCCACCTTGGTGGCAAGAACGCGATCGTTACGGGCGGCAACACGGGGCTCGGCCAAGCCTTCACGCTCGCGCTCGCCAAGGGTGGTGCCAATGTGTTCGTTCCCAGCATCATCGACGATGCCGCGGAACCGACAAGCACGCGCAATCTGGTCGAGGGTGAGGGCGTGCGCTACGAGTTCATGAAAGCCGACATCACCGAGGCGGGCACTCCGCGCCGCATCGTCGATGCCTGCGTCGAACGGCTTGGGTCGGTCGACATCCTCATCAACAGCGCTGGCATTTGCCCGATGGCCGAAGTGCTCGAGTTCGGTCGGCCGCAGTGGGATGCAACGGTGCAGGTCAACCTGACGGCTGCATTCGAGATGAGCTACGAGGTGGCGCAGCGGATGGTGCCGCAGCGCAGCGGCAAGATCATCAACATCTGTTCGATGTTTTCGTTCCTCGGCGGGCGGTTCTCATCGGCCTATGCGGCCACCAAGCACGGCATCGCTGGCCTCACCAAGGCCTACTGCGACGAACTCGCGCAGTACAACATCCAGGTGAATGGCATCGCTCCCGGCTACTACGCAACGGCGATCACCGCCCAGACGCGCGGCAATCCGGAGACAAACCAACGGGTGCTCGATCACATCCCGACCGAACGGTGGGGTGAGCCTGCCGATTTGATGGGAACAGTTGTGTTTCTGGCCAGCCGCGCATCCGACTACGTGAACGGGCACATCCTCGCCGTCGACGGCGGCTACCTCGTCCGCTAGGACCAGGGACTGATGGCCATACCGACTGATCGTCAATACGTAATCGGCATCGACTGCGGCACGCAAAGCGCCAAGGTCGTGGTGTACGACACGCTCGGCAAAGCCGTCGCCAGCGGCCAGCACCCGTTGGCACCAATGAGCCGACCGCAACACGGCGTGGCCGTGCACCCGGGCGACGACCTGTGGGATTCGATCGTCGCCGCTGGCCGCGCCGCGCTCAGCAGTTTCAGTGGCGAACTGAGCTCGATCGTCGGCGTCGGCTTGTGCCCGATTCGTTGCTGTAAGGCCTTCTTGAAAGCCGACGGATCATTGGCCGAGCCGCTGATGAGTTGGATGGACGACCGCGCCTATCGGTCGTACGTGCCCACCGACCCGGCGGTGAAGTGGGCGACAACCTCGTCGGGCTATCTCGCGCACCGCTTCACGGGCGAGTTCAAAGACACTGCGGCCAACAACATTGCCGCGCAGTGGCCGATCGACACCGACACATGGCAGTGGAGCACCGACCCGGCCGTGATCGAGCGCTATGGCATCAAGCGCGAGATGTTGTTCGAACTGCAGATGCCGGGCGATGTGATCGGAAGCCTGACGGCGGAAGCGGCTGCAGCTATCGGCCTGCCCGCCGGCATCCCGGTGATCGCTACGGCCAACGACAAGGCGGTGGAGATGCTGGGCATCGGAGCGCTCGGCGACGCCACCGCGCTGGTGTCACTGGGCACTTACATCACCGCCATGGCGCCCGGCAAAGAGAATCACAAGCAGGCAGCCCACTTCTGGACCAACTTCGCCAGCATCCCAAATCGCTACCTTTACGAGAGCAGTGGAGTGCGCCGCGGGATGTGGACGCTGAGCTGGTTCCTCGACTTGCTTGGCCCGGAAGTCGCCGAGCGTGCAAGTGCGTCGGGGCTCTCGCGCGAGCAGTACATCGAACGCGAGGCCGCACTCGTTCCGGCTGGCTGTGAGGGTTTGATGACGGTGCTCGACTGGCTCGCCACCACCGACAAGCCATTCCGCAAAGGGATCATGCTCGGTTTCGATGCCCGCCATTCGCGCGGCCACCTGTATCGGTCGATTCTGGAGGCCATCGCCCTCACGATGAAGCATCACGTCGACGCGATGTGCGCGGAGTTGGGCATCACACTCGAGGAGATAGTGATCTCCGGCGGCGGCTCCAACAGCCCGCTGATGATGCAGATCTTCGCCGATGTCTTCGGTATTCCGTCGTCGCGATGTGTCGCACTTGGAGGGGCCAGCCTCGGCGCCGCCATGTGTGCTGCCGCTGCAACCGGGGTGTTTGCCGACATCGAGACTGCGTCGGCAAAGATGGCCCCCGGACGCGAGTCGTTCGCCCCCAATGCAGACAACAGCAACATCTATCAACGGATCAGCGACACTGTGTACCACGACATTCGCCAACACACCGACGCTCTGTTCGAGCGTGCCTACCCAATCTTCCACTAGAGGAGCACCCGCCATGTCGCTCACCCGAGCCGAAATCGTCGAACAGTTGCAGAAGATCCTGGGCAAGGATCGGGTCGTCACCGACGAGCACACCCTGCAACAGCGCAGCATCGACAACTTCCGCAAGCTGCAGAGCATCTTCGGCGTGTTCACGATGCCGCCGCCCGCCGCAGTGGCGATGGTCAGCAATACCGATGAGGTTTCACGCGTGCTCGCATTCGCAGAGCAACAGAAGGTCAACGTCGTTGCACGCACCGGGGGCACCGCAACTGAAGGCGGGCTGGAGACTCCCGTCGAGAACTCGGTCGTGATCGATGGCGGTCTGATGAACAAGATCATCAAGATCGACGCCTACAACATGCAGGCCACCGCGCAATGCGGCGTGCCGCTGCAACTGTTGGAGGACAACGTGCGCGAGCTCGGGCTGACCACCGGGCATTCGCCGCAGTCGAAGCCGATTGCCAGCATGGGTGGGCTGGTCGCGACGCGCAGCATCGGTCAGTTCTCGACGCTCTATGGCGGCATCGAAGACATGGTCGTCGGTTGCGAAGTCGTGTTTCCTGGTGGCGAAGTCGCGCGCATCAAGAACGTGCCCCGGCGTGCAGCTGGGCCCGACATTCGCCACATCGTCATCGGCAACGAAGGCGCTCTCTGTTTCATCACCGAAGTCACCGTCAAGCTGTTTCCGTACATGCCCGAGAACAACATCTTCTTGGGCTGGACATTGAAGAACATGAAGACGGGCTTCGCCGCGCTTCGCGAAGTGATGGTCGCTGGCTACAAGCCCTCCGTCGCTCGCCTGTACGACCCGGAGGATGGCCAACTGCACTTCTCCGAGTTTGCGGCGAAGGACGATTGCGTGCTGTTGTTCATGGCCGAAGGCAACGCCGGGATCAGCAAGGCGACCGCCGAAGGCATCGCCGAGATCGTTGCCCGCCACCCCGAGTGCAAGCCGGTCGACAGCAAGTTGATCGCGGCATGGTTCGACGACCTGGTGTGGGATGCCGGCAAGGTGACCCGCGAGGACGATCGCATCCGCCGCACGCGCAACGTGAACCGTACGACCGAAATCTCGGCCGACTGGAGCACGATCAACGACATCTACGAGGCGGTACTCCCCCGCATCCGTGCCGAAGTCCGCGGCATCACGCTGCTGGGCGGGCATTCGTCGCACAGCTACATCAACGGCACCAACATGTACTTCAACTACTTCTACGACCTCATCGACTGCGAGCCTGAGGAAGAGAACGACAAGTACTACTTCCCGATCATCGCCATCATCTGCGAAGAGACCCTCCGCCTGGGCGGGTCGATCGTGCACCACCATGGCATCGGCAAGGCACGTGCTCGCTGGGTGAAGGAGGAGTACGGAACGTCGTTCCCGATGCTGACCGCGCTCAAGAACGCGTTCGACCCCAACCACATCATGAACATGGGAACGATCATCCCGATCAAGGACTTGTGACGCCGGGCCGGCGCCCAGCGCTACGACGCAAGCGCGCCGGAGAACACCTGCCACGCGAGTAGCGACTTGGCAACGAAGCTGAGCACGATGTAGCGGCGCTCGCCGTAGAGGTAGTCGGCCCACTTGCCCTTCGCCTGGTACTGCTTCCACTGCACGAGCGCGAAGCAGTTGAAGAACACGAACAGCGAGATCACGATTCCGTATACGAAGCCGGGGACATTCGAAGCCGCTGGCCCCTTCGGTGACCAAAGGTTGACAACGACTGCAATCCACGGGATCGCGCCAGCGAAGCATCCGAACCAGAACGGAAGCATGTCGCCACTGCCCGGCGTGGTGTACCGCTCCTGCAGCCAACCGAACAGAATCATGCAGACGTTGACTCCGAAGATGGCCAGCAGAGCGATGTAGTCGGCACTGCCGTTCAACTGCAGGATGACGATGATCATCAGCGATGACGACAGCGAGTACTCAACCCAGCGATAGACGTTGATGTGCTTGGCCAAGCCAGCCGTGTACTTCGGGAACACCTTCGGCGAGCTGACGAAGAAGTGGAACAAGGCTGACAGCGCCATGAACGCTGCGACCATGTAGCTGATGTTGAGATTGAACAGGTTCACCGGTGGCGAGAAGTTGCCCCGACCCGGAGCGTCGGTGAGATACGTGGCGCTCACGGGAAGCGACGCATCGTTGGAGAGCAGCAGAATCGCGATGAACGATACGAGGTGCAGGCAGCCAGCGATCACGTTCAGTTTGCGCAGCTTGGTGAGTTGAGGATCCATCGGGGCAGGCTACCCAGCGTTGAAAAGCGATGTCCGGCTCTCTGCCAAGCTGTGCCATACATTCGCGCTTTTGGGGCGTGAGCGATGAGAGATGAGTTGGGGGATTCTGATGAAGAGGCACTCAGAGTTTTGTGAGTCACGACTGGTGAGATCGCGTTGGGCGGCGATCGGGGCGGCGGTGGCAGTCAGTTTGGGTGGAGGCGGACTGCTACTCGTAGACGCCGCCGATAGCCCAGAGAGCAACACCGTGCTGATCAACCCAGTGCGCATCCTTGACACCCGCGACCCGGCCGACGTCGGTCTCGCCGGCCCGTTCGTGTCGGCCGTCTCCCAAAAGCTGCAGGTCACTGGCACAATACCGACGAACACTGGTAACCAGTCAGTGGTTCCTGCCGGCGCATCTGGGGTGCTGTTGAACGTCACGGCGGTGGTCCCGACCGCTGCCGGGTTCATCTCGATCCGGCCCGGCGACGCGACGGGCACACCGTCGACATCATCGTTGAACTTCACCGCTGGTTCTGTTGTGCCCAATGCGGTATTGGTCGCGTTGCCGACGTCGGGAGCGAATGCCGGCAAGATCGAAATCACCTATGACGCTTTCGGCGCCGCCGGTCCGACCACTGAGATTCTGATCGATGTCGTCGGATTCACGACCGCCGAAGCGCTCGGCACTGCGCGCGTGCCCTCCGGCAAGACTGTGACCGGGTTCGGGCTATGGGACACCGTGTCTTCCGGAGCAACCGACGACATCCAAATCTCAGTGGAGCTTCCCGCACTTGCACCAGTCGCGCTCACCGATGCCACCGTTAACTTCGCCACCAATGCAAGCGCAGGCGACGGCGACGCTACCTGCACCGGGAGCATTGGCGCTCCAACAGCCCCCGCTGGAAAGGTGTGCATCTACCTGAGCAGCTTTTCGGGCCTCAACACCTTCAGGGGCTTCAACGCCATCGAGCCAGCATTCACGAGTCGGTACTTCCGTATCATCGCCAATCCGACCACAGCACTCGGCACGGATCAGTTCTTCCGGTTCACCTGGGCGTACACGGCCCCGTAAACCGACTCGCCGAGTCACTCACACGGGGCTTGGACGCCCGCCTACTCGCACGTTTGGGCGGGCGTCCGAACACCCATCAGTTCGGGTCCAGCGGTACCGTTGCCTGCACCTATGCCCGAAGGCCACACCATTCATCGAATCGCGAAGGACCACTCGCCGCTGCTGGTCGGTGGTCCCGTCGCCGTTTCCTCGCCGCAGGGGCGCTTCGCCGAGAGCGCAGCACTTGTCGACGGAGCCGTGCTGCAGCGCATCGAACCGTACGGCAAGCATCTGTTCTATTGGTGGGAGAACGGGCTCGTCGGACACGTGCATCTCGGACTGTTCGGAAAGTTTCGGGTTGCCCGCGGTCAGGGGCCATTCCCGATTGAGGGGCAAGTGCGCATGCGGCTTTCCACCGAGGCGGGCACCGTTGACCTCGCCGGACCGACCGACTGCAGCATCGGTAGTGCCGACGATCGCGACGCCATCATCGCCCGCCTAGGGCCAGACCCCCTGCGCCGCGATGCCAAAGCCGACGTGGCGCTGGAGCGGATGAAGCGCAGCAAGCTGCCGATCGGCGCGGTGCTGCTCGATCAAAAGGTGCTGGCTGGAGTTGGCAACGTGTTTCGGGCAGAGGCGCTATTCGTTAACGGCATTCACCCGCAGCGCGTCACCAACAGCTGTACGCCTGAGGAACTTCGCGCGGTGTGGGACACGATCACGGCGATGCTGAAGCAGGGCGTGAAAGACGATCGCATCGTTACCGTCGATCGCCGCAAAGTGCCGATCCCGCCCGGCAAGGTGCGCCGCGGCGACACAACGTACGTGTATCACCGCGAGATCTGTTTGAAGTGCGGGACCGCGGTTCAGATCGTCAAGCTTGGCGGGCGGGCGTGCTACTTCTGCCCGACCTGCCAGCCGAACTGACGATCAACCGAACGGCACGCCCGGATTGAGTCGCCCGGTCGGATCGAACTCGCGCTTCAGCGCGCTCTCTAGTTCCATCGCCCGCGGGTCACCAATCGGCGGTGTCCAGGTGTCCGCGTGGTGCACGATGCCGACGCCGACCTCGGCGACGAACGTTCCTGTGAGACTTGCGACGTCAGCCGGCGGCACGACTCGGCGACTGCCAGTCGGCAGCGAGGGCGGTCCATCGCACGCTCGTAGGCCGGCGTTGGTCGCTTGCTCGCTGACATCAGCAGCGTGCCCTTCCAACAGCGCCCACACGGTGGACCCATCCCACAACACGCTGACCGGTCGATAAAGACGCGCGAAGCACTCGTGCGGATCTGTTGCTTCCGCGCTGAACCATTGCGAATGCGCGGCAATGGGCCGCGTGCGCACGATGACATCGCCCACGAAGCCGAGAGTGCCGCATGAGCCAACCAGTAGACGGCACAGGTCGAAGCCGCTCACGTTCTTCACCGTCGGGCCTCCGGCCTTCACCACCTCGCCCGCGGCAGACACGTAGCGCGCCTGCAACAGCACGTCGCGAACGGGGCCGTCGCCCAGTCGACGAACACCGCTGTGCCCGACCGCCAGTGCGCCGCCGACAGTTCCCGATGACGGCAGCGCCACGCGCTGGCCGTGCTCGGCCAATGCAGCGTTGAGCTCCGCAACCGGCGTGCCGGCACCACAGCACGCCGTCATCTCGTCTGGTTGCACCCAATCGATGCCGACTGGCGCGCTGACGCAGCGCACATCAGCGACCGAGCCGCCACGCGTACGAAGCCCAGCGATCGTCACCGGGCCTGCGCTGCCCACCGCTTCCGCGAACGCCGCGAGCTCGATCACACCCACGCCCCTTCCGGGACGTGCTGCACATCACCGCACGCCGCGGGCGACGGCAGCACCTTGAACGGATTCGCAAGTCCAGCCGGGTCGAAAGCGCGGCGCATGGCGGCCTGCGCTGCCAGGTCGGCGGGGCCGAACATCAGCGGCATGAAGTCGCGCTTCTCCAGGCCGATGCCGTGCTCACCACTCAGCACTCCCCCGGCAGCAACCGAGGCGCGCACGATTTCCTCGCCCGCGGCAAGCACCCGTTCCATCACACCCGGCTCGCGCTTGTCGAACACCAGCAGCGGATGCAAGTTGCCGTCGCCCGCATGGAACACGTTGAGCACCTGCAGTTGATAGCGCGCTGTGATCTCGTATACCTGGCGCAGGACCTGCGGAAGCATGCGCCGCGGCACAACCGTGTCGTGGAGGTAGTAGTTGGGCTTGATGCGCGCGATCGCGCCAAACGCCGACTTACGGCCTTTCCACAACAGAGCTCTCTCGGCTTCGTCTTGCGCGATACGCACGCCGCCCGCGCCATGAGCCTGCGCGATTTCTATGATGCGCGCCACGTCCGCTTCCACGCCGTGCGCGAGCCCTGCTACCTCCACCAACAAGACCGCGGCCGCGTCGACTGGCAGGCCAGCGTGTATGTAGGCCTCGACGGCTTGCACACACAGCTGATCCATCATCTCCAGTGCGGCTGGGACCATGCCTGCCGCGATGATTGCGCTCACGGTTTGTGCACCGTCTTCCACACTGTTGAAATCCATCAACATCGTGCGTACCGAAGGCGCGTTCTGCGTCAGACGCACGCACACCTTCGTGGCCACGCCGAACATCCCTTCGCTGCCGACAAACGCGCCGCGCAGGTCGAGCCCCACCGGTTCAGCCTCGGTAGCACCGAGCTGTACCAGCGAGCCGTCACTGAGCACGACTTCCAAGCCAAGGATGTGCGCGGCGGTAACGCCATCGCTGAGGCAATGCGGCCCGCCTGAGTTGTTGGCGACATTGCCGCCGATGCTGCAGCTCTGTTGACTGCTTGGGTCCGGAGCAAAGTGCAGCCCGAGATGCGCGACGTGGCGAGTGAGATCCAGGTTCAACACCCCGGGCTCGACCCACGCCAGCCGGTTGATCGGATCTACCGACAGCACTCGGTTCATCTTCGTCAGCACGATGACGAGCGCGTGATCCAACGGCGTAGCACCGCCAGCCAGTCCCGTACCAGAACCACGCGCGACGAACGGCACACCGTGACGGTGCGCCGCCGCAACGCACGCTTGCACTTCGGCCGTCGATGTCGGGAAGCACACCGCCCCCGCTGACCCACCGATGTTTGATGCGTCGCGTCCGTAGAGCCCTAACTCGGTACTACCTATTCGCACTCGCTCGGGAGTGATGGCCGCCCGCAGCTCGTCAACGAGCGCGGCGATCATGCCCGACGGCGGCGGCCAGCGGCCTCGTTGCGCTCGCGCACCTGGCGCAGCACGATCACTTGGCCGGGTTCAACGGGTTGGCCGTCGACGAACACCGCGTCGCCATCTTGCAACTCGTCGGCGAGGGATGCCGCGCGGCTTGGCGTGCCGGTAATGCGTGCGCGCAGTTCGATCTGCTTGGCCTTGATCGTCAGCTTGGCGTCGTGGGCCGTCTCGCGGACGCGATCGGCTGCCTTATGCGCCAGGTTCGCCGGCGACAGTTCCGCGGCTGCGGCCTTCACCTTCTTCTTCGCCACGCTGGCACCGACGACGCCGGCAGCTGCTCCACCCATGAACCACGTCAGTCGCTTCATCATGGTTGACGCTTCTCCATTCGCTCGGCTACCGCGGCCTCGGCACCGTGTTGTGTCGGCTCGTAGTAGCGCTTGTCGGCCTGCTCGGTAGGAAGGTATTGCTGCTCAATCCAACCGTCGGGATGATCGTGAGGGTAGTCGTAATCGACGCCGTGGCCGAGGCTCTTCGCCCCTTGATAGTGAGCATCGCGCAGGTGAGCGGGCACTTCGCCAACGGCACCCGCTTGCACGTCGGAGCGAGCGTTCCAGATGGCGAGCGCCGCCCGGTTGCTCTTCGGGGCGGTCGCGAGATGGATCGCGGTCTGGCTGAGGTTGAGCTGCGCCTCCGGTAAGCCGACGTGTTCCAACGCGTGCGCGGCAGCGACTGCAACCTGCAGCGCTGTCGGGTCGGCCATGCCCACATCTTCGCTCGCGAAGATGATCATTCGTCGAGCGATGAAGCGCGCGTCCTCACCAGCCTCGAGCATGCGGGCGAGGTAGTAGACGGCGGCCTGTGGATCGCTGCCGCGCATGCTCTTGATGAACGCGCTGACCACGTCGTAGTGATCGTCGCGGCCATAGCGCAGCGCGCTGGTGCCTAACGCCTGCTCGACGTGCTCCAGCGTCACCTCGTTCGGGTTTGCCAGCGCAACTGCCACTTCCAGCGCTGTCAGCACCTGTCGCCCATCGCCGCCCGCACGGTCGGCAAGGTGTGCGACGGCTTCCGGAGTCGCGGTGCGGCCCTCGGCCTGCAGTCCGCGTGCAATCAGAATCTCGATGTCCGGCTTGGCGAGTGGCTCCAGCCGAAACAACGTGCTGCGACTACGCAGCGGCGCATTGACCTCGAAGAACGGATTCTCCGTAGTTGCACCGATGAGCGTGAGCGTGCCGTCTTCAACTGCCGGTAGCAGCGCGTCTTGCTGCGCTTTCGAGAAGCGATGGATCTCGTCGAGAAACAGAATCGTGCCGCGGCCCAGCTCACCCAGCCGCTGGCGAGCGCGCTCGATCACTTCCCGCACGTCCTTCACACCCGCGCTGACGGCGCTCATCTGCTCGAACGCACGCTTCGTGCTGCCCGCAACTGCGAGCGCGAGCGTGGTCTTACCCGTGCCCGGTGGACCCCAGAAGATGGCGCTAGTCAGCCGATCTTGCTCAACCAGTCGTCGCAACGGCTTTCCCTCACCAACGAGGTGCGTCTGGCCGACGACATCATCGAGCGTGCGCGGTCGCAGTCGGGCCGCTAACGGCGCCTGACTGCGCAGCAGGTTCTCCGCGGCAGCACTAAAGAGATCGGGCACGCCTGCGACGGTAGCGGGACGGCCGACCCTCGAGGGCGCCGAGGACGCGTTCGTATGGTCCCCGCCGCCAGTCGACGACATGGTCGATCAGCCACCGCGGCTGAACCCACTTCCAGGCGACGAACTCCCTGCCATCGGGTATCGGTTGGATGTCGGCCGAAAGCGCATCGAAGAGAAACCACTTCTGTGTCTGGCCGAGCCGATCGCGGGGACTCGACTTGCGCGCCCGGACTTCCGGCGGCCACTCGTAGGCCAACCACTCGGGGTGCTCGGCGCGAAGTGCCACGTGCTCCGGAGTAAGCCCCGTCTCCTCGAACAACTCGCGCCACGCGCCGTCGATGGGCAGCTCACCCGCATTCAGGCCGCCCTGCGGCAGCTGCCAGCTGCCCGTTGAGTCGGCGCGCTCAAACGCAAGGATCTGCTGCATGTCGGGGTGGCAAACCGCCATCACGACCCCGGCCCGAAACTGCGCGCTCGCCATCCCTGCACCGTAGCCAACCAACCCCAATCGCGTTTGTACGCTCGCGCACGATATGCGTGCACGAGCGAACAAACGGGTCGGCCGCACAACCAGGTTTGTTCGCTGCCGCACGCTATGCATGCACCAGCGTTCAGACGCGAGACAGAAAGCGGCGGATCGTGTCGGCGATATGGGCGTCGGACATGCGCCACGTGATCTCGATTGGCGTCCAGCCGTCCAGCACGAGGGTGTTCTGTCGGCGGGCGTCGCTGTCGAGATCGGAGCTCAGCCGATGGAAGCCAAACCCGTTGCCCTCTAGGTAAAGCTTTCGGTCCGGCCACGCAAAGTCGATGCGGTAGCGATGGCCGTCGACTTGCACCCGATGTTGCTGACTGGGTCGCGCGATGCCACAACGGTCGATGATGCGGGCGATGCGTCCCTCCAACTCGCTCTCACCGGGGTCGTATCCGGGAATCCGAGCGGCGAGCACTATCCGAAGCTTCTTGATCGAACGCCCAGGTGCAGGACGCGATCGAGCCACGCGCTCGCGTACATCCTCGAGCTCGATCTGTCGGGTGCGCAGGAACTAGTCGATCAACTTGCCCAGGGCATCGATCGTCATGAAGCCGCTGCAATCGACGATCGTCTTCAACGGCGACGTTAACTGGATCCCGTCGCGTTGCACGAGATCGTCTGGCTCGAGCGTCGTCGATCGATGGCACGTCACGCCATCGAGTCGCACCATGCGTGAGATCGGTCCGATCACGTGAATCGATCCGTCGTCAGCTACATCGGCGCCGAGTAGTCGTGCTGCAGTTGCGTGCGCGATCGCAACCATCGGTCCACACGTGAGAGCTACCGCCCGCACTTGCTGCTTCCACGTCGGTGGCGCCCCTGCGACGACGACCACCTCCCTGCGCAACGCTCGATAACGACCAGCCTCACGGCGCCGCGCCATCTGCCCGCGGGTGACACCGGCCTCAGAAGCAACCTCATTAGTCAGCAGGCCATCGTGACGTTCTGCCCAGTCTTCGGGTCGCATCGCACCCTCCGATCCACTCAGCGTTTGTTCGCTGGCGCACGCATAGCGTGCGGCAGCGTTCAAACGCGGTTTGGTTTTGGGGGAAGCGCGGCTGGATCGTACTGGCGGCTAGGCCTTCGGCGGTAGGACCCGGATGCCGAGGTCGTCCAACTGCTTCTGCGCGACTGGCGTTGGCGCGTTGGTCATCGGATCCATGCCCGACTGCGTCTTCGGGAAGGCGATCACCTCGCGAATGTTCTCCTCGCCAGCGAAGATCGCGACCAAGCGATCGATGCCGAGGCCGAAGCCGCCGTGCGGCGGCGCGCCGTACTTGAACGGGTTGAGGAAGAACCCGAATCGCTTCTGCGCTTCCTCGTCGCTGATGCCAAGCAGACGGAACACACGAGCCTGCAACTCGGGCTGGTGAATACGAATCGAACCGGAGCCCAGCTCCCAGCCGTTGAGCACCAAGTCGTACGCCTGACTGCGGACCTTGAGCGGATCCGTCTCCAGCATCTCCACGTCGTCGGGGTGTGGCTGCGTGAACGGATGATGCCCCGGCTTCGGACGACCAGTGACCTCGTCGACCCCGATGAACATCGGAAAGTCGACGACCCACAAGTAGCGATATGGCCCCTCGTGTACCGGCGGACGACCGAGATCGTTGCGCAGCGTGCCGAGCACTTCACACGTCATCGACCACTCGTCGGCGACAATCAGCAGCAAGTCGCCGGGCGCCGCCGACAACGCTGACTTCAGCGCACCCTGCTCGGTATCGCTGAGGAACTTCGCCACCGGTGACTCCAGCGAACCATCGGCCGCAACCTTCAGCCACACCAAACCCTTGGCGCCAATCTTCTTCGCCTTGTCGGTCAGTCCGTCGAGCTTGTTGCGGCCCATCTCGTCTGCCTTGCCCGTCGCGTTGATGCCCTTGATGGTCGCTGCGCCGGCGAACGCCTTGAACTCGGTTGCACCAAACACTTCGGTGAGATCAACCAACTCCATACCGAAGCGCAGGTCGGGCTTGTCGACGCCGAAGCGGTTCATCGCGTCGTGCCATGTCATCGTTTCGATCGCTGCTTCGGGTTGGCCGGCAGCGGCAGCTGCAGCGAGCACCGCGGCACCAATGGCGCGATGCACGTCGTTCTGGTCGACGAAGCTCATCTCCGCATCAAGCTGCATGAATTCGTATTGCCGATCAGCCCGCAGGTCTTCATCGCGCAAGCAGCGCGCCAACTGGTAGTACCGATCGATGCCAGCGACCATCAGCAATTGCTTGAACAGCTGCGGACTCTGCGGCAGCGCATAAAACGAACCCGGCTGCTGACGACTGGGGACGATGAACTCGCGCGCACCCTCGGGTGTCGACGGCACCAACATCGGGGTCTCGACCTCGACAAAGCCCTGTGACTCCATCGCGCTTCGAATCGCGGAGTTCACGGATGCGCGCAACCGCAAGTTGCGCTGCATGCGCTCGCGACGAATGTCGATGTAGCGATGTTGTAGGCGCGTGTTCTCCGCCACCTGATCGGCGCGCTCGCTCACTGGGAACGGCGGCGGCTCGGCGACGTTGAGAATCTCGACGACGCAGTCCTGCAATTCGATGCCACCAGTTGCCAAACGGTCGTTGCGACTCTCGGCGGGTCGCTCGGCGACTACACCAGTAATGCGCAGCACGTACTCGGGCCGCACATCAACCGCGTTGTCGACCACGCATTGCGTGACGCCGGTGTGGTCGCGCAAGTCGACGAACGCAAGCTTCTCACCGTGTTCGCGACGGCTGGCAACCCAACCGGTGAGCGTCGCGCGCTGCCCAATGTGTTCGGGACGCAGTTCGCCGCATTGGTGGGTGCGCATAGATGTTGATGTCATGACAACGCCTTCTTCAAATAGGAGATCAGGTCTGTTCGGGGGATGGTGGATTGCGTGCCCGAGCGATCGTCGGCGCGCAAGGGGCGGACAACAACTGCCGATGCATCAAGCTCGTCGGTGCCGATGATGACGCCGAACTTCGCACCGCTGCGATCGGCGGCCTTCATCTGGCTCTTCATGCTGCGCTGCTCAAAACTGCGATCGGAGCTGATCCCTGCGGCGCGCAGTTCGGCCGTGATACGCAAGGCCTCGAGGCCACCCGTCGTGTCGACCACGAACACATCAACGTCGACCGATGGCGCCGCAAAGACACCCTCGTCGTCGCATGCAAGCAGTGTGCGATCAAGGCCGAGAGCGAACCCGACACCCGGAGTCGCTGGCCCACCGAGCGCTTCCACGAGCCCGTCGTAACGACCGCCCCCGCCGAGCGCGTTCTGCGCCGAGCCGAGCGTGCCGCCCTGGAATTCGAAGGTCGTGTGCCGGTAGTAATCGAGCCCACGCACAAGCGATGAATCGACGCGGAACGGAATGCCCAGCGCGGTGAGACCGCTCTGAACCGATTCGAAGAACGCCGCAGCCTCCGCGCTGTAGAAGTCCGCAATGCGCGGGGCGGATGCGATCAGCGCCGCATCCTCCGGGCGCTTCGAGTCGAGCACGCGCAAGGCGTTCTTCTGCAGCGTGGTCGCCGACTCGGGGCTCAGCGATCCGAGGTTGGCCTCGAAGTAAACCCGTAGGGCCTCGACGTAGCGAGCACGATCCTCGGGCTCACCAAGCGAATTGACGAGCAAAGTCACCTGGCGCAACCCGAGTGCACGGAAGAACTCCCAGCCCAAAGCGATGATCTCGACGTCGACGAACGGGTCGTTGCTGCCGAGCACCTCGATGTCGACCTGATCGAACTGGCGGTAGCGCCCGCGCTGGGGCCGTTCGTACCGAAACTGCGAGCCGGCCGACCACACCTTCCACGGAGTCGCCGGTCGGTGCTGCACGTAGGCGCGGCAGATCGAAGCCGTCAGTTCTGGCCGCAGTGCGACATGCCGACCGCCCTTGTCGACGAAGTCGTACATCTCCTTGGTGACGATGTCGGTGGCATCGCCGATGCGCTGAAACACCCCAAGGTCCTCGAGCAGCGGCGACATGATCTGTCGGTAGCCGGCCGACTCGGCAACACCGGCAAAGAGCTCGACAAAGGCGCGCCACCGAGCCGATTCCGGCGCAAGGATGTCGCGCATTCCGGGGCTGGTCTGAAACTCGGGCACGGCAATCCAGGCTACCGGCGCGCCGCCAACGGTCAGCCGCCTTTGCCAGGCACCAAGCGGTAGGCGTCGTACACGGAATCGATCTGCTTAGCTGCGCGCAGTAGCGAGTCGAGATGGCTCGGATCGGCGAATTCGAACTCGAAGCGCATCTTGGCAACTCGGTCGGTGCCCGTCTTGGTGCTGCTCGACACGATGTTGACGTGTTGCTCGCTCAGCGACTTGGCAACGTCGCGCAGCAGTCCCGGCCTGTCAAAGGCAACCACCTCGACGTTGACCCGGAAGACCGCCTTCGACTGGCCGCCATCCCACTCGACATCGAGCAGACGGGCCGCCTGCTCGTTCATCAAGTCCTCGGCATTGGCGCAGTCCGTGCGATGCACCGATACACCGCGACCGCGTGTGACAAAGCCAACGATGTCGTCGCCAGGGACGGGCGTGCAGCAACGCGACAGTCGCACCAACACATCGTCGAGCCCTTCCACGTGGACACCCGCGGCGTTGCGCGGCCGACGCGGGCCCGTGGTGCGGTCGTAGTCGAGCACGGTGGCGGGGAGTTGCTCGGCGTCGTCGCCGGAACGGAAGCTGCGGGCCACCTTCTGTGCGATCGAGCGCGCCGCGACATGGCCTTCCCCGATCGCCGCCAGCAGCGAGTCGAGATCCGAGTACGACGCCGCCTCCATCTCGTCCTTCAACGCATCGCTGGTCCAGATTCGCTGCGCTGGTAACCGGACGCGGCGGAACTCCTTCGCCAAGATGTCGCGACCAGTCTCGATCATGTCGTCGCGTCGCTCGCGCGAGAACCAGTGCTTGATCTTGTTCCGTGCTCGCTGCGACTGCACAAACTGCAACCAGTCGCGCGATGGCCCAGCGGTCTCTGCCTTATTGGTGAAGATCTCGCACGTGTCGCCGCTCTTCATCGTCTGATGCAATGGCACCAGACGACCATTCACCTTTGCGCCCATGCACCGATGCCCAACCTCGGTGTGTACGGCGTATGCGAAATCGACCGCAGTCGCGCCGATCGGCAACGTGACAACGTTGCCCTTTGGAGTGAAGACGAACACTTCGTCCTGCTCGAGGTCGGTCTTCAAGTTCTCCATGAAGGCGGCCGGATCGCTGACATCGGCTTGCCAGTCGATAATGCGGTTCAGCCAGTCGATATCAGGGCTTGCGGCATCGTCCTTGTACGCCCAATGCGCCGCCACTCCCCACTCTGCTCGTGCGTGCATTTCACGTGTTCGAATCTGCATCTCGACGACCTTGCCACCCGGACCAATGACCGTCGTGTGCAAGCTCTGATAGAGGTTGAACTTGGGCATCGCGATGTAGTCCTTGAAGCGACCCACCACTGGCTTGTAGCGGCCGTGGATACAACCGAGCGCCCCGTAGCAGTCCTTCACCGACTCGACGATGACTCGCACCGCGATCAGATCGAAGATGGCGTCGAAGTCGCCGCCCTTCTGCACCATCTTCTCGTAGATGCTCCACAGGTGTTTCCCGCGGCCGGTGATCTCGGCCTGGATGCCGAGCTCATGAAGCCGTGCCTGCAACTCGGCGATCGCCTTGGCCAGATAGGTCTCGCGCTCAGGCGAACGAGTCGCCACCAGATGATCGAGTTCGGCGAAGCGCTTCGGGTACAGCGCCGCGAACGACAAGTCCTCCAGATGCTGCTTTAGCTCTTGGATGCCGAGACGATGCGCGAGCGGGGCGTAGATCTCGAGCGTCTCGTGAGCGATGCGTTGCTGCTTGTCGATCGGCATCGCCGCGATCGTGCGCATGTTGTGCAATCGATCGGCCAGCTTGATGATCAACACCCGCAAGTCGCGCGCCATCGCGACCAGCATCTTGCGCATCGTGGCTGCCTGCTGTGCCTCCTTCGAGTCGAACTGCAGTCGCTCGAGCTTGGTAACACCGTCGACGATCTGCGCGACCTCAGGCCCGAAGCCAGCCTCCACGTCGGCGAGGGTGATCTCCGTATCTTCCACCGCGTCGTGCAGCAGAGCCGCAGCCAGCGAGATGTCGTCAAGGCCAAGGTCGGCGACGATGCGCGCCACCGCAAGTGGGTGATTGATGTAGCTCTCGCCGCTACTGCGATGTTGAAAACGATGTGCTTCCTTCGCCATCGCGTACGCGCGGTTGATCAGCGCGACAGAACCTTTCGGGTGCCGCCGCCGGTACGCGGTAAGCAGCGGCGTCAGCTCCTCGGCCGCCGCGTTCTGCTGGCGGCGCCAAGGCAGAACACGATCGACCGCTGCCATCAGTAGATAGCCAGGCTCTCAACCAGCTGGCCGGCGAGCCGCTCACGACCACCGAGCTCTTCCAGTTCGATGAGGAAGCCGAGCCCAACAACCTTGCCGCCGAGAGCTTCGACCAGCTTGCACGTCGCCAACGCGGTACCGCCGGTTGCCAGCACGTCGTCGATTACCAGAATGCGTTCGCCGGGATGGATCGCGTCGCGGTGGATCTCCAGCTTGTCGCGGCCGTACTCGAGTTGGTATTCCTCGCGCACGACCGCCCAGGGCAGCTTGCCGGCCTTGCGCACCGGAATGAACCCGGCTCCAATGCGGTAGGCAACCGGGGCGGCGATGATGAAACCGCGAGCCTCCATGCCCAGCACGCGATCGACGGCGACGTTCTCGAACCGGTGCACCAGTTCGGTGATCGACTTCGTGAAACCCTCAGCGTCGCCGAGCAACGGAGTGATGTCGCGGAACGTGACGCCCTTGGAAGGGAAGTCGGGAATATCGCGAACAAGACTCTTAATCCAGTGACTGTTCGGAGCCATGTCCTACAGGGTACTGCCGGAACTAGACGCGCCGCTTCTTCTTCCGCGGTCGCGGCGTGTGCGTGAGCAGGGCCTCGGCTGTCGGGGCTCCGGTTGGCTGCGGCGTGGCGACTGTGGACGACTGACGCCCACGCTGTTCCCGACGGCCGCTCGGCGTGCCGCCGAGTACCAATCGCTCCAGTTCGGCACCGGTCGCGTGTTGCTTGCGCATGGTGCGATACCTCGGTTCGCGCTCCTTGGCAATTGCCACGAGGGGTGCGGCGACGAAGATCGATGAATACGAACCCGTGATAAGACCGACCAGCAGGGCGAGCGCGAACTCGCGCAACGTTGTGGCGCCCAGGATCCCGGCACCCAGAACGAGCAGCGACAACACCGGCAGCACGGCAGCGACGCTGGTGTTGATCGAGCGCATCAGCACCTGGTTCATCGACACGTTGATCACGTCGCCGTACGGAATCCGCGCGGCGGTGTAGCGCCGCTGGTTCTCCTGCACTTTGTCGAACACGACGATCGTGTCGTACAGCGAAAAGCCCAAGATGGTGAGGAACGCAACCACCGTCGCAGGCGTGACCTCAAACCCAATGAGCGAGTAGACACCGACACTCAACAGCACGTCGTGCAACATCGCCGCGATGGCGGCAGCGGCCATGCGCCATTCGAGCCGCCAGGCAATGAAGCCAGCCACCAACACGAGGAAGACAACGAGTGCTCGTAGCGCCTTCTCGGTGATGCTCTTGCCCCACGTTGAACTCGTCGAGCTGGTGCTGATGTCGTCGGCGGTGACGCCCACTTCAGTCGCAAACGCGTCCTGTACTGCTTGGCGCACGGTGTCGGGCTGATCGCCCACCTCGACCGAGACCGTACGGCCACCGGTGTCTTGGTTGGTCTGGATCGTTACGCGGGCGCTGGAACCATCGAGACCGTTGTCGTCGAGCACCGTACGCGCTTGTTCCTCGGTCATGTCGGCGGAGGGGACATCCCACACGACGCCACCCTTGAAGTCGAGGCTGAGGTTCAATCCGCTGGTGATCAGCGAGCCAGCGCTGACGAGCAAGAGCAGTGCTGACAATCCAAGGCCCCACCAGCGACGACCGTAGAAGTCGATCGCCGTCTCACCGTGGTACAGCCGTCCGAACGCACCGCGACGCTCGTGCGGCAGCGCGATCGAATCGTCGCTGTCCGTCTCGGTGTCGACTTCGCGCTCAGTGTCCATCAGCTCGGTCATTGTGCGACCGCCGGTTGTGTGACTGCAATTCCCATGACCTTGCGCCGCTCCATCCACTTCGTGCGTGCCAGCAGCAACACGACCGGCCGCGTAAAGAAGTACGCCACGAACAAGTCGAGCAGCGTGGAGAGCCCGAGGAAGAACGCGAAGCCGCGCACCGCGCCGACCGTGAGATACCAGAGAACGAACGCACCGATCAGCGAGACGAGGTCGGCGATGACGATCGTGCGCCATGCACCCGTAAAGCCGCGCTGAGCGCTGTTGCGCAGCGTCTTGCCGGAGCGCACTTCGTCCTTGAGGCGTTCGAAGAAGACGACGTAACTATCGATTGTCACGCCGACGGAAACGATGATGCCCGCGATTCCCGAAAGCGAGAGTGCGAGCCCCTGCGTCTTGGAGAGCAGGGAGATCGTGCTCCACAGCAACGAGCCCGAAACTGTGATGCCGACCGCAACGATGACCCCGAGCAGTCGGTAGTAGAGCATCATGAACAGCAGCACGAGGCCAACACCGACGAGACCCGAAATCCAGGCAGCACGCAGGGAGTCCTTGCCGAGCGTGGGAGACACGTTCTCGACCGATTCCAGTTGCAGCTGAACTGGGATGGCACCCGAGTTGAGCACGCGGGCCAAGTTGCGCGCGTCGCTCTCGCTGAAGTCGCCAGTGATCTCAACACCAGAGGTGAAACTGGATTGGTTCATCACCGGAGCCGACTGAATTGTGCCGTCCAACTCGATGCCGAGCTGCCCAGTCGGGCAAGCCTCCGTCTTGTTGAAACACTGCGAGGCGATGGAGTTCCACACGTCGAGGCCGTCGGCGCCAGCGCGCAGTTCAACTGTGACGCCCCAGCCGGCACCGATGACATGCGCGCCAGCGGAGTCGCTAAACACTTCGCCCGTTCCCTGCGCCGGGCCAACCTGGCAATAGACCGCGGCATCGCCCTTCAGCGGAAGGAATTGGGAGGTCGTTGGATCGCTCGCTTGCACGGGAAAGCCGTGCTCGTCCAGCGGAACAGGTGCGGCAGTCGTGGTGGGACCAGGTGTTGTAGACGTTGTCGACGTGCCGCTGGTCGACGTCGTTGATTCCGGTGTCGAGGTCGTTGTGCTGTTGGACGCGCCTGCCGGTCGCGACGGGCCACCAGCCGCAGTCGTTGTTGGTTCGCCCGACGTTGTGCTTTCGCCCGCTGTCGTGGTGGCGCCGTCGACGGCGGTGGCTGCCGTTGACGAGCTGGTCGACGAGTCGTCGGGGGCAGCCAGTTCCTGGCAGCCGAGCACCGGCCGCAAATAGACCTGCCCGGTGATCTGCACGAGCTGCTCTGCCTGGCGCTGGTTCTTGACGCCCGGAAGGTTGACGACGATGGTGTCGCCCTGGCGCAGGATCTCGGGCTCGGCGACGCCGAGCGAGTCGACGCGCTCGCGCAGCTTCTCGACCGCGAGATCCATGCTCTCGTCGCTGAACTCGGTTCCGGGTTTGGCGCGCTGCGTGACAGAGATGCCGCCCTGCAGGTCGAGACCAAGCGCCGGCTTCGTGTCGGTGACAAGCATTGCGGTCAACGAGCCGTAGGCAACGACCAAGATGCCGACGAGCGAGAGAATCAGCCTTCTACGCATCGAGTGAATCAGTCCGTCTTGTTTTCGGCGTCGTCGCCCACGATGACATCGCCGATCTTGGTGTGCCGCGACTTCGAGCCGCCGGGTTGACCGTCATTCGGAATCGCGGTGTCGCCGGTTGCGGTGTCGACCCTGCGCTGAATTCCCTGGCGGGCAATGCGAATTTGGACGTTGTCGTCGATCTCCAACCACGCCACGTCGCCGTCGAAGCCGGTGACAAAGCCGTAGATGCCAGAGGTCGTCATGACCTCGTCGCCGACCTCGATCGCCTTTTGCAACGCCAATGCGTCGCGCTGGCGGCGCTTCTGCGGCCGAATCAACAAGAAGTACATCGCCAATGGGATGAGCATCAGGATCAGCAGCGAGAAGACTCCTGAACCGCCTGACTGTTCCGCGGCGACGAGCGAGATCGAATTCATGGTGCAACCAACTGTTCAAGAAGCGAGGAAGACCCTCGTTGACCGACGGCGAATCCTAGCGGCGACAGGTCAGCCCCAGACAGTCAGCACCCGCTGGCGCATTTGGTCGAAACTGCCAGCCTCGATCGCCGACCGCATGGCCGCCATCAGCTGCAGCGTCCAAGCGATGTTGTGCAGGCTGACCAGCCGGGATGCGGTTGGTTCGCCAACCTGGAAGAGGTGGCGGATGTAACCACGGCTATGCCGCGCACAGACATCGCACGCGCAGGTGGCATCGAGCGGCTCGTCGGAGAGCGCATATTGCGCGTTCTTGATGTGCAGTTTGCCAGCCGAAGTGAGGGCTGTGCCGTGACGTCCGATGCGCGTTTGCATCACGCAGTCGAACTGATCAACACCGAGCGCGACCGCCTCCACCAAGCTGGCCGGGTCGCCAACACCCATGAGGTACCGCGGGCGATCGGCTGGGAGGTGCTCCAGCGCGGCCGCCAGCGCGGGCAGCATCTCCTCACGTGTCTCGCCCACGCTGAGGCCGCCGATGCCGTAGCCATCGAACCCGATCGCGACCGTGCGCTGCGCACTCTCCCTGCGCAATTCGTTGTCGACTCCGCCCTGCACGATTCCGAACAACGCCTGATCAGTGCGCTGGTGCGCAACCTTCGCGCGCGCAGCCCAGGCAGCAGTTCGTTCGACGGCCTTGCGCACGACATCTGGCGGAGACGGCAGTGGCGGACAAACGTCGAGCACCATCTGAATGTCGGCGCCGAGCAGTTCCTGCGTGTGCACTGCTATCTCGGGCGTAAAGCGATGCAGTGAGCCGTCGTACGTGCTCTTGAACGTGACACCGTCGTCGTCGACCTTCGGTTCCAACGAGAAGACCTGAAAGCCACCCGAGTCGGTGAGCGTCAGCCCACGCCATCCCGCGAACTTGCCAAGCCCACCCAAGCTGGCGATCGTCTCGGCACCGGGACGCAACATCAGGTGGTACGTGTTGCCGAGCACGATCTCGGCACCGAGCTGCTCGTAGTCCGCTGCGCTGAGGTACTTGATCGCACCACGCGTGCCCACTGGCATGAAACACGGAGTGCGATAGCTGCCGTTGGCAGTGTGCGCGACGCCAGCGCGTGCCGCGCCGTCCTGACTGTCGAGTTCGAATCGAACAGGGTTCATGGGTTTCGCGTAGATCCGTCGCCGGAGAACGCATCGTGACGTTCGATCGCAAGCACCGCCAGTTCAGTTGCCCGCATAGCGCTTGCCCCGTTCAGCTCCGAATGTTCCTTGTAACGGGCGGCCGCCGCACGAACGGCCGCATGCTGGGCGCGATCAATCTCCGACGGGTAGCTGAATTGCCAGCGACGCGCGCGATCGGCGATCGCGTTCTGATCGTCAGGTTCGATTCCGACTGCCGGAAAGACCCGGCAGTCGTAAGTGCGACACGTGCGGGGTCGATGGTTATAGATCGAGCATTTGCCGTTCTTTAGCATCGGGCATTGGCCGCTCTGGTCGTATCCCATCAACACGTGACCGGCAGGCATTCTCGGTGCTGGGAACAACAGCTGAGGCGGAACGTGCGCCAAAGTGTCCGTTTCGTCCGGAGCGATGTGTATGAATTGAGATGCGGTGCAACATGCTGTGCAGCCATTGCAGGGCACGTCGGAATCGCGCTCGCCGCGGATCGCGTCCTGCATCTGCGAGACCCACTCGGAGAAATCGCCCGCAGGCAGTCCGTCGGACTGAGCGGCATCGGAACTACTCGATGAGGTCATCGGCCTCACGATACGGCCGCCGCTCTAGTTCAGACTTCGATCGAGCAGCATTGCGTCGCCGAAGCTGAGCATGCGGTAGTTCTCGCGCAACGCTTCCTCGTACAACGTTCGCCAGCGCGCGCCGATGAAGGCGTCGACCATCATCAGCAGCGTCGTGTGTGGCATATGAAAGTTGGTCATCAGCACGTCGACGACTTTCCAATCGTATGGGCGGTGGATGAACAATCGAGTACGTCCGCTCCCGATGCCCAGCGTCGCCGCGCTTTCCAATGCGCGCACGCTGGTGGTGCCGACCGCCACCACCCGCTTCGCCGCCGCGCACTGCGCCAGCACGTCGGCAGAGACTCGAAAGCGCTCGCTGTGGATCAGGTGGTCCCGCGGATCGCCCTCCGTCACCGGCTTGAACGTGTCGAGCCCGACCACCAGCTCCACGCGGGCGACTTCAATCCCACGCGCAGTCAGCGAGTCCAGCAGCGCGTCGGTGAAGTGCAGCCCAGCGGTTGGCGCGGCCGAAGACGCAGGTTGGTCGGCATACACCGTCTGGTAGCGGCCTGGGGTCGCGAGGCGCTCGCCGATGTACGGCGGCAAGGGCATTTCGCCGTACTCCTGCAGCAGCAGCATTGGGTCGCCCTCCCCCAGCAGCTCCACTCGCATCGTGTCGCCCGCCTCGCTGCGCCCGAGCACGCGCGCCACCGGGCGCTCGCCAACGAATAGCTCATCGCCCACCTTCAACTTGCGCGCTGGCCGCACCATTGCGTCCCAAGTACGACGGTCCGTGTCGAGCGGCTCGAGCAACAACGCCTCGGCTGCTCCCCCGGTGGCGCGCGTCAACCGCAAGCGAGCTGGGATCACCTTCGTGTCGTTGACCACCAGCAAGTCGCCATCGCGCACAAACTCGCCGAGGTCACGAACGCGGCGATGCAGCGGAGCCGCCGAGCCTTGATCGACCAACAAGCGTGCTGCATCGCGGGGTTCGATTGGGTGTTGCGCAATGCGGTCGGCCGGCAGTTCGTAATCGAAGTCGGCCAGGCGCATGAGTCGTTGAACTACTGGTGTAGCTATTAGCTCATGCGTGCTTGCAGGCGACGGTCGAGCGCGTCGAGGAAGTCTTCCGTCTGCAGGTACGGAGCGTCCTTGCCGATCAGCACTGCCAAGTCCTTGGTCATCTCGCCCGCTTCTACGGTCTCCACGCACACCTGCTCGAGCGCCTGCGCGAAGGCCACGACCTCGGGAGTGGAATCCATCTTGCCGCGGTAGGTCAAGCCCTGCGTCCAGGCGTAGATCGACGCGATCGGGTTGGTCGACGTCTTGTTGCCCTTCTGATGCTCGCGGTAGTGGCGGGTGACCGTGCCGTGCGCAGCCTCGGCCTCCACCGTCTTGCCATCGGGTGTCATCAGCACGCTCGTCATCAATCCGAGCGAACCGAAGCCCTGCGCGACGGTGTCGCTTTGCACGTCGCCGTCGTAGTTCTTACACGCCCACACGTAGCCACCTTCCCACTTCATCGCGCAAGCAACCATGTCGTCGATCAGGCGATGCTCGTAGGTCAGGCCGGCGGCGTCCATCTGCGTTTGGAACTCGGTCTCGTAGACCTCTTGAAAGAGATCCTTGAACTGCCCGTCGTACGCCTTGAGGATCGTGTTCTTCGTCGACAGGTACACCGGGTAGTTGCGGTTGAGGCCGTAACGCAGCGACGCGCGGGCAAAGTCGCGAATGCTGTCGTTGAAGTTGTACATCCCCATCGCCACACCGCCATCAGCACCGAAGTCGGCGATCGTCATTTCCACCGGCGCGCTGCCATCGGCTGGCACATACGTCATCAGCACCTTGCCGGCACCCGGCACCTTGTAGTCGGTGGCCTTGTACTGATCGCCGTGCGCATGACGGCCGATCACAATCGGCTTCGTCCACCCCGGCACCAGGCGCGGGATGTTGGAGATCACGATCGGCTCGCGGAAGATGACGCCACCGAGAATGTTGCGGATCGTGCCGTTCGGGCTCTTCCACATCTTCTTCAGGCCGAACTCCTTCACGCGGTCTTCGTCGGGCGTGATGGTGGCGCACTTCACCGCGACGCCGTGACGCTTGGTCGCGTTCGCAGAATCGATGGTGACCTGATCGTCGGTGGCATCGCGATGCTCGATGCCGAGGTCGTAGTAATCGAGCTCCACATCGAGATACGGCAAGATCAGCTTGTCCTTGATGAACTGCCAGATGATGCGCGTCATCTCGTCGCCGTCCATCTCAACGATCGGCGTCGTGACCTTGATCTTCTTCATGCGCGGGCTCCCACTTGTATCGGACTTGTATCAGGCTAGCCCGTAACCCGTAGCGCTCCCCTAGCATCGGCGGCGATGGACTTCTCGTGGACGGCTGAACAGCAGGCGTTGCGGGCCAAGGCCGCCAGCGTCGCTGCCGACGCGGTTGCGCGGTTCGGTCGCTCGAACGATTCGTGGATCAACGGTTACTCCAAGGACTTCTCACGCGAGCTCGCCACGCACGGCTGGATCGGCATGACGTGGCCCGACAACCCCTATAGCGGGCCAGCAGCGCCTGCAATCGATCGCCTGATCGTCGGCGAGGAGATGATAAAGGCTGGCGCGCCGATTGCTGCATCGTGGTTTGCCGATCGCCAGATGGGTCCGTCGCTGCTGACGTACGGCACGCCCGACCAGCAAGCTGCATTCCTGCCGGACATCGTTGCTGGCGAGACCACGTGGTGCATCGGCATGAGCGAGCCCAACGCGGGCAGCGACCTCGCCAGCTTGAAGACCACGGCCGAGCGCAAGGGCGACACCTTCGTCATCAACGGTCAAAAGATCTGGACCAGCTTTGCCGCCACTGCCGACTTCTGTTACCTGATCTGTCGCACGTCGCAAGAGGGGCCGCCGCACGCTGGCATCAGTGAAGTCATCGTGCCGATGGACAGCCCGGGCATCGAGGTGCGGCCGATCAAAGACATGACGACCAATCGCCACTTCTGCGAAGTGTTCTTCACCGATGTTCGAGTGTCGGTCGCCAACCTGGTCGGCGCCGAGGGTGGCGCGTTCAAGCAGACGATGCGCCAACTGGAACACGAGCGTGGCGGCATCGACCGGTTGGTCAGCAACTACGCGCTGTACCTCATGGCGCGTGAACGCGCCGACACCACCAACTCCGTCACGCGCGACGAGATCGCCGCGCTCGAGATCGGGTATCGCATCGGCCGCATCCTTGTGATCCGCGAAACGCTGAAGCAGGCGCCCGCAGGATTCAGTGCGGCAACGAAGTGCTTCTGCACGGAACACGAGATGCGTGTTGCTGATTTCGTGTCACGCACGCTCGGCCCGGAGGCAACGCTGTGGGACGACGTCACCCGTGGGCTGTGTTACGCGCCGGGTTACACCATCATGGGCGGCACATCCAACGTGATGCGCAACATCCTCGGCGAACGCGTGCTCGGCCTGCCGCGCTGACATGGCCGACCTACTCGCACTCTCGTCTCGGATCATCGACAGCGGACACGCCGACCAGCCGGTGAACCGAGTCACCAACGAACTCAGCGAGATCGCTGACGGAATCGCGATGGTCGAGAGCTTCAGCCACTGCGTCGCGCTCGACACCGGCGATGGATTGGTGTGCTTCGATGCATCGGGCGTGCACACCGGCGAAGCCGTTCGCGCTGCGCTCGGTGGGTGGCGGTCGGCGAAGGTCAGTCACTTGGTCTACACGCATGGCCACGCCGACCACGTCGGCGGCAGCACGTTCTTTCGCGACGATCAACCGCGCGTCGTCGGTCACGCCAACGTCGCCTCGCGCTTCGACCGTTACGCGGCAACGGGCGAATGGAACTTGCGCATCAACGCCCGCCAGTTCGGCGGCATCAGCGGCGACCTGAACCTGAACATCGGCGACGGATCGGCCGACGGTGTTGCGGTGGGCAGCAATCCGAATGCGCGCCGCTTCCTGCCGTCCACCGTCATGCGTCCTGATGAAACGTTCGAGCACACGCACGCGATCACCGTCGGCGGCGAGCGCATCGAGATGCGTCACGCGCGGGGTGAGACCGACGATCACCTGTGGGCGTGGCTGCCGGATCGCAAGGCGCTCGTCACCGGCGACTTCCTGATCTGGAACTTTCCCAACGCGGGCAACCCGCAGAAGGTGCAGCGCTATCCGATCGAGTGGGCAGCTGCGTTGCGCGAGATGGCGGCGATGGGGGCCGAACTGCTGTTGCCAGCACACGGGTTGCCGATCGAGGGCAAGGCGCGTATCGCGCTGGTACTCGGCGAGGTCGCTACGGCGCTAGAGGAGTTGGTGGCGCAGGTGATCGCGATGATGAACGCGGGCGCGACGCTCGACACCATCATTCACACCGTGCGTGTTCCCGACGACACGTTGGCGAAGCCCTACCTGCGCCCGTTCTACGACGAGCCCGAGTTCGTGGTGCACAACGTGTGGCGGCTCTTCGGTGGCTGGTGGGATGGTGCCGCCTCGCGGTTGAAGCCGTCCCCCGATGCGCACGTCGCCGAAGCGTTGGCGCAACTCGCTGGCGGCGCCGATGTGCTGCTGCGCCGTGCCGAGCAAGCAGCGATCGAGAACGATCTGCGGCTGGCGTGCCACTTGGCCGACTTCGCTGCGTGGGCAGCGCCCGACGACGCCACTATTCACGCGGGCCGCGCCGCGATCTATCTCGCTCGGCGCAAGACCGAGCCGAGCCTGATGAGCAAGGGGATCTTCGCCGCCGCTGCACGCGAGAGCCAGACGGTCGTCGACCGAGTCGCTAACTCCGACTGAGGCTGACGAGAACAAGGGCGGCCCCAGCTGCGAGCAGTCCAATCCCCTGCCATTTGCTGATTCGTTCCTTGTCGATCCCAAATGCCAACGCCACTGTCGATGCCGGGTACAGCGCAGCCACAGCCGACACGATTGCCAGCATCCCTCCGCGAACGGCAACCAGGAACAGCACGTTGGCGCCCATGTCGAAGACACCCGACACCACCGATAACTGCAGCGACGAACGGTCGCGCACCGGGCGAACGCGCGCAGCTGCCCCGACGATCAACAACATCGGAACGGACGCGAAGCGAGCGATCATCAGCGGCCACAACCCCGAGTCAGGGTCCGTCTGATCAAACGCCACGTAGAGCAGACCAAAGCACGCACCGACCGCCACCGCCAGTGCCACGATCCGCGGTGGTGTGTTGTGCTGGTGCGGGCCAATTGCCCCGCTGACAAGGGCTACTGCAGCAACCGCGACGACGATGCCGACCAGCGCAAGGATTGTCGGTCGTTCGCCGATGCTGAGGCCGACGATCACAGGCAGCGCCGCACCGACAACAGCGCTCGTCGGAGCAACCACCGACACGTCGCCGTGGGCAAAGCCGTGATACAGCCCGGCGATTCCGAGCGCACCGACCACGCCGCCACCGGCGCTCCACCACCACGTCGCCGCATCGGGCGCCGACGTTCCCATCACCAGAACCGCGGCGGCAACCAAGACCAAGCTGATGATCTGCCCGATGGCGGCGACCGCAACGCTGGGCTGCGTTCGACTTGCCCGGCCACCGAAGTAGTCGCCCACGCCGTAGACCAAGGCAGAGCCAAGCGCGAGCAGAACGGGCATGAGCGACTCGGCTCAGAACGGGACGACGGTAGTGAGCAGCCCGGCGGCCGACGACCGGCCGGAAAGCGCACGGCAGAACTCCAGCCCGTCGAGAACGATCTGCTCGCCCCCTGTGCCGACGAAGAATTGGCCACCGGCGGCGCCGGTCAGTTCAAGCGTGAACGGCTGACCGTGACGCCGCGCCCATTCCCCGACGATGTCAGCCACGATGCAACCGTCATGTTCTGCGCTCAGCACCATCTCGCGATTCGTGGCGTCGGATGCATCAAGTCGATGCATCCACAGATCGCGCAGGTAGATGGTGTCGACGAGATACCCAAGCGACCAGGTTTCGACGACCGGACCGTCGACCTTGATCTTCGCCAACTGCCGCATCGGGCGCGGCAACCTCGCGCGCGCCTTCACGGTCTTCGGCGCGATCGCCTTGAGTTGTTCGACGATCTGTTGCGGCACCATCAATTCGCGCTCGTCTATTTGCACGGCCGACAGGTTCGCTTCCAACGGTCCACCACTGCTTTTGCGTCGCCGGTTGGCGGCTCGCATTTGGTGCAGGCCTTCCCGCATCGAGGCGCTGCCGGCACACGCGCCGAGAACATGGAGGTACATCCGTCGCACATCCCAACCCGGACAAACCGTGGCAGCAGACCACTGGGCTGGAGTTAAGGCTCCGAGCAAATCGACGGTTCGCTGCAGTTCGTGCTGCAGCAACCGCATCGCTGGCTTGTGCTGCAACGGGGCAATCGAGGTTGCGTCGAGGGCTGAAGTATTCATGTCCGGTGTGGGCGCGACAGGGATCGAACCTGCGACATCCACCATGTCATAGTGGCGCTCTACCGACTGAGCTACACGCCCGTGTAACGAGCAGGAATCTATCAGTCAACGCAACCGCAACGACACCTCGTTAGCGAGCAAACGGCCACGCTGCGTTAACCGAACTCGTACGCCATCGGACTCCACAAGGTCCTCTAAGCCTTCGGCCGCCATCGCGTCCATCGATAGCGCCTCCGCCGGCACGCCGTCGCGCATTCGAATCGCTAGCTGCAGACCTTCGGTGCGTCGGGTGCCCTCACTCAGCGTTTCACCCGCGGCCTCGGTGGTTTCGCCCGCCGTTACGGCAGCGATGTAGCGCTCGGGGGTGCGCACGTTCCACCACCGGCGACCGTCGCTATGGCTGTGCGCCGCACCTCCGAAGCCGCGGTAGTTGCCCTGCTGCCAATAGAGCATGTTGTGCTTGCACTCGTGTCCGGGCTGCGCCCAGTTGCTGACTTCGTAGTTGGCCAGCCCGGCAGCGGCGAGTAGCTCGTCGGCCAATTCGTACTTGTCGGCTAGATCGTCGTCGTCGGGGTGGCGCTGCGGTTGCTCGGCCAGCGGCGTGCCAGCCTCGATCGTCAGTGCATACGCCGAGATGTGCGTCGGTTTCAGCGCGATCGCGCCTTCGAGCGTGGCGCGCCAGTCGGCGAGCGACTCGCCCGCTGCGCCGTAGATCAGGTCGACGTTGAAGGTCGGGATGCCAGCCTCACGAACAGCGGCAACTGCTTGTTCAACATTGGCCGGAACATGCGTGCGCCCGAGGGACGCAAGCACATGACCGACCATCGATTGCACGCCGATGCTCACACGGTTGACGCCCGCAGCGCGATATGTGCGCAGCATGTCGGCGGTCACGTCGTCGGGGTTGCACTCAACGGTCACTTCCGCGTCGGCCGTCGTCGGAATCGCACTCAGCACATCGGCGAGTTGTGCCGGATCTACCAGTGTCGGCGTGCCACCACCGACGAACACACTGCTCACCGGCGGCAGGTCAGCGGCGACGATATCGGCGCGCAGCGCGCGCATGTACTCGGTCTGCAGGTGGCCGCGATCAGTCCAGGTCGCAAAAGCGCAATAGTCGCAACGCTTCGCGCAAAACGGAATATGTAGGTAGACGCCGAACGGCTGCACTTACGGGTGGAAGAGCAAGTCGAGCGCGTCGAGGCGAGCACCGACTTGATCGACCGGAACATCGAGCATGGCCGCGATTGCTCGCGTATCGATGCCACGCACCGTCATCACCTTGCCGTTGAAGTCCTGGCGCTGCACCTGAATCATCTTCAAGAACCGCGACAGCATTTCGAACGGCTGACCACTGAGCTGGTTCAGCTTGATCAGGTCGATGCCCAGCTTCTTGGCCGGTGCGCCCGCCGCATCGGATTCGGGCTCGCTGATGTCTTCGCGCGGCAGCAGTTGGTCGACCGGCACGCTGTAGAACTTGGCAAGCCGCTCGAGCCGCGGCACGGAAATCGCGCGCTCGCCGCGCTCGTAGGCTCCCAGCACCGAGGCTTTGAATTCCTCAGTGGAGGTCGCCTCCACCTCTTGCAGCGACAGTCGCTTCTGCTTGCGGATCACACGCAGGCGGTCGCCGACCTTGCGACTGTAGGGCGAGGATGCCCCGTCGTCGTCGAAATCGTGCATCAGAACCTGCTTTCCATGTTCTCGATCGTTATCGACCGATCAGCAACAAATCATGAACAGAAACTACTGACCGTGGTCTCCAGACTACCCGGCCACGCTCAGCGGCCACCACAACCCAGAATCGCCGCCGCCGCTACCGCAGCCGTTTCGACTCGCAGGATGTTGCGCCCCAGGTTCACCGACTGCGCGCAGAGTTCCCGCTCGGCCTCGGTCAACCCACCCTCGGGCCCAATCAGGACAACACTGGCCATCGTGAGCGCGGCACCATCTGGGTCCGCAACCACTGTGCCAGGCAGCGCCGCCGCTTCGGCGAAGTCGACCGGTCCACGCACGGTCGGCAGCCACACCCGGCGACTCTGCATCGCGGCCTCGCGAGCGACCCTGGTCAGACGGGTGAGCTGCTGTGCGCCGCGATCGCCCTTCCAACGTACGACGCTGCGCTCGCAGTGCAGCAACACGATTTCGTCCACACCCAGCTCAGTGAGCTTCTGCACCATCCACTCCAGCCGATCGCCCTTCGGGATCGCGCTAGCGATTGTCAGTCGCGCGTTAGCAGGCTCGAAAACGACATCGCCGACCGGCCGCAGCGCGTCAGCAGCGACTGCGCACGCTCGCCAACTCCCCTGCCCGTCGCTGACGGTGACCGACTCGCCATCGCGCAAGCGAAGCACTCGCAGCAGGTGATGTGCGTCGTCCTGCGACAACTCGATCGACTCCAACGAATCGACGAATATGTGCGCCGCGCTGGCGCGCAGCGCCGGGTTCACTGGAACGCCGACTTAAAGCGCGATAGCAGACCGTGGTCGGCGTGCACTTCCTCGCCGCGCGATTCGGCCAGCTTCTTCAGCAACTCGGTCTCGAAGTCGGTGAGCTTTGTAGGCACCGTCACCTTCACACGCACGCGCAGATCGCCGCGACCGCGGCCCTTCAGTCGCGGCACACCGCGCTGACGCAGCACGAACTCGCGACCAGGTTGCGTGCCCGGCGGCACCACCATTTCTTCATCGCCGTCCAGCGTCGGCAGCGTGAAGCGCGCACCAAGCGACGCCTGCGCAATCGACACCGGCAGGTCTGTCACGAGGTCGTCTTGCTCGCGCCGGTAGCGCTCGTGTTCACCCACGCGCACGTGCACGTACAGGTCGCCAACGCCTCCACCGCGTGGCCCCGCCGCGCCCCGCCCGGTGAGCCGCAAGGTTGAGCCCGTGTCGACGCCCGCTGGCACGTCGACTTGGTAGGTCTTCTCGGTGATAACGCGACCATCGCCATTGCAGGTCGCGCACGGCGTCACGATGACCTTGCCAAAGCCACCACACTTGGTGCACGCCGACGACGTCACCATCTGACCCAGCAGACTTTGGCGCACGCGCTGCACCTGGCCACGGCCGTTGCACTCGCTGCAAGTCACCGGCTTCGTGCCCGAACCAGCGCCCGTGCCGCTGCAGTCGTCGCAACGCAGCGCGGTGCGCACGGTGACCGGAACCGTTGCGCCGAACACCGCTTGTTCGAACGCAACGTCGGCAATCACTTCCAGGTCTTGACCGCGCGGCGGGCCAGCCGGACCGCGTGCGCCACCACCGAAGGGACCACCGCTACCGCCGAAGAACGCGTCGAACAGGTCGCCGAGCCCGCCGCCACCGAAGCCATCGCCGGCACCAGACCCGGTGCCGCCGACACCCCGTTCGCCGAAGCGGTCGTAACGAGCACGTGCTTCGGGATCGCCCAGCACCTCGTAGGCGTGCGCCACTTGCTTGAAACGTTCTTCAGCCGCGGCATCGCCGGGATTGGCATCTGGGTGCAGCTCGCGCGCGAGCTTGCGATAGGCCTTCTTCAGTTCGTCGCTCGACGCATCGCGCGCGACGCCGAGCAACTCGTAGAAGTCTGCCATCGCTAGTTGCTGCCGTCGCTCAGTCGACGGCCAAGTCGTTCGCTCACAACCTCGACGGTAGCTAGCGCCTGCGGATAATCCATTCGCGTCGGACCGAGCACGCCGACGGTGCCGACCTGTTCGCCATCGACGAATACGGGCTTGACGATGACGGAACACGCGACGAGCGGCGCGACGCCGTGTTCGGCGCCGATGGCCACCGACAGACCGCGGTTGAGCACATCGCGCACCAGTGACACCAGCACGAACTGTTGCTCGAGCGTGTTGAGAACTTCGCGGACGGTGTCGACGGCATCGAACGCCCGCGCCATCGAAGCAGCACCACCGACAAACACCGGTTCTGCCGCGGCGGTTGTGGCCAGCGATTGCATCGCAGCGGCGCACACCGCGTCGAAGTCGCTGTCGCCCGTGGCCGGCAAGTCACGAGGAGCATCGAGCGTCGAGCCGGGAAGGTGCTTTTGCAGATGCGCCGATACCGCCGATAGGCGCAGCTCGGACATCTCGACCGGCAGCTCGACCTGCTCGTTCTCGACGGTGCCGTTAGAGAGCACTGCGACGACAGTTGCAGTCCGGCCGCCTAGGCCGACCACCTGCACGGAACGCACGACCGCCGTCTCGGCGCGTGGCCCAACGACAACGGCAGCGTGATGGGTGACCTGCGCAAGCAAGTTCGTCGTCTGGTGCAGCAACTCTTCAAGGCGGCCGTGCGCGGAGTCGAAGAAGGCGCCGACCTGTTGTGACGCCTGCAAGTCGAGCGGACCAGGTGCGGCCAGGTGGTCGACGAAGAACCGATAGCCCCGGTCGGTGGGAACCCGGCCGGCAGACGTGTGGGGCTGCGCGAGGTAGCCCTCTTGTTCGAGCACTGCCATCTCGTTGCGCACGGTTGCGGAACTGACCTTGACGCCCGGCGCGTTGGCGATGTGCGTCGACCCCACCGGCGAAGCGGTGGTGATGTATTCCTGCACTACTGCTCGCAGGATGGCCGTCTTGCGTTCATCAAGCATTGGCACTCCAGGCTACCGAGTGCTAGCGGGCGCAACGCTTACCCTCACAGCGTGACGAGTGACCGAACAGCAGCCCCGTCGATCCCGGCGCTGTTGCTGGTTGTGCGCCACGGAGCCACCGAGTGGTCCGTGGTCGGCCGTCATACCGGTCGCACCGACTTGCCGCTGACCGACCTTGGCGAGCAGCAGTCGCTGGCACTCGCTCCCCTGCTCGAACGGTTGCTTGACGGGCGCGACCCGTTGGTGTTCACCAGTCCGCTAGAGCGCGCCGTGCGCACTGCCGAGCTCGCACTGCCCCTGTCGGTTCCAGAACCGGTGCCCGCGCTTATGGAATACGACTACGGCGAATACGAAGGTCTCACCAGCACCGAAATTCTGCTGCGCGACCCGACGTGGGATCTGTTTGAGGGCGGGTGCCCGGCTGGCGAGAGCGTGCTGCAGGTCACGGCCCGCTGCGATGCGTTTCGCGCCAAGATCGAACGCGTCGGCGCGGGGCGCGCCGTTGTGGCGTTTACGCACGGCCACCTCAGCCGCATTCTGACGGCGCGCTTTCTCGACCTGCCTGCGAGCGCAGGCGCGTCACTGTGGAACGACACCGCCACTATCGGCGTGATCCACGACCATCGCGGCCGCATGGTGATGATCGGTTGGAACCTGCGGGCGAGTTGAGCGCCAGCGCAGCAAGAAGCCAACAGAAACTGCCACGAGCGTGAGGATGCTGCCGTAGGCCAAGCTCCACTCGGCTCCGACGTGGTCGGCGATCCATCCCGTAAGCGGTGCTCCAATCGGCGTGGTGCCCAAGAAGGCGACGGCACCAAGCGCGAGCAGTCGACCGCGCATGTCCGGCGGAGACTCCTGTTGCACGATCGCGTTCTGCCCGGCGACGAAGGCGGCACCGCCAACGCCAACCGGAATGGCAAGCAGGACAGCGGCCCAGTTTGTTGGCGCCCACGCAAGGGCGAGCCCGCTCAGGCCGAGCACGGCGCCGTTGCCGAAAAACCACCACGTGGTGATGCGCTGACGCGCGCCGGTGATCAGCGATCCGACCATCGCCCCCAATCCTGTTGCAGCGAGCAAGATGCCAAAGAGCGACTCGCTACCGAAGCGCGCCACGGAGATCTTCAGAAGCGACACCGGATAGTTGAAGGCGAACATGCCGACAAGGGTGAACACGACGAACACAACCAACAGGCGTCGATCGCGAGTAATGAAACGCAACGCATCGCGCACCGGCGTGCCCCCACGCACTGCCCGCGCAGCCGGATGCAGAGTCTCACGGTCCATTGCCAACAGTGGCCACAGGATTGCGGCGAACGTGACCGCATTGATGATGAACAACCAGCCGGCGCCGAGCGGGCCCTTCAACGCAGCCGCGATGGCCGGGCCGAAGATGCGTGACCCTGTCATCACCGCGGTGTTCAACGACAGTGCGTTGGTGATCTCGTGCGGCTCGACGAGTTCGATCACGAAGCCGCGGCGCGCCGGGTTATCGAACGCAGTGACGATTCCGAGCACGACCGCAAGCAGATACACGATCGGCAAGGTCAAGACATCCAGCAGGTACAGCACTCCGAGCGATGCGGCCTGCACCGCGAGCAACGTCTGCGTGAGCAATGCGATGCGACGCTTGTCGTGTCGATCGGTGACAGCGCCCGCCCACACGCCCAGCAGCAGCATGGGCAGGAATTGGCAGAGGAAGGTCACGCCGACGCTGGTGGCACTGCCCGTGAGCTCGTAGACCAGCAACGACATCGCCGTCATCTGCATCCAGGTTCCGATGGTGCTGACCAACAACCCGAAGAAGAACAGCCGAGCGTTTCGATGCCGCAGTGAGCGAAACATCTTCGACGGTGCTCGCGGCGAGCTCATTCGCCAAGCTCCGCGAGCATCGCCGGCGTCGAATGCTGATTGGTTGCAACCTGCGGGCGAGTTGATCGCCAGCGCAGCGCAAATCCCACGGCCACTCCCACCATCGCGATGATGCTGCCATACGCCAGGCTCCATTCGGCAGACACCTTGTCGGCAACCCAACCAGTGATTGGAGCGCCGATCGGGGTGGTACCCAAGAAGGCGACCGCTCCAAGCGCCAGCAGTCGGCCGCGCATGTCCGATGGTGCTTCTTGCTGCACGATCCCGTTCTGCGCGGCGACGAAGCCAGCGGCGCCGAAGCCCAGCGGCATGCTCAACAACATCGCTGCCCATGCTGTCGGCGACCACGCGAGAGCCAGCCCGCTCAAACCCAACAACGCACCGTTGCCGAAGAACCACCAGGTCGTCATCCGCGGCCGCGCCGCGGAGACAAGGGACCCGACGAGACTGCCGACGCCGGTCGCCGCCATCAGCAGGCCGAACAGTGTCTCGCTGCCGAATCGGGAGTCGGCAACCTTCAGCAGCGACACCGGGTAGTTGAAGGCAAACGTGCACACGACTGCGAACACGACGAACACCACCAGCAGACGGCGATCACGCACGACGAAGCGCACGGCATCGCGCACTGGAGTGCCGCCGCGCGTGGCCCGCGCCGCAGGATGCAGTTGCGCACGGTCGATGGCGAGCAGCGGCCACAAGATTGCGGTGAATGTTGCGGCGTTCATCAGAAACAACCATCCGACACCGAGAGGACCTTTCAGCAGCGCCGCCAGCGCCGGGCCGACTATCCGCGCGCCTGTGATGACGGCTGTGTTCAACGACAGCGCGTTGGAGATTTCCGAGGGCTCCACGAGTTCGATGACGAACCCGCGCCGTGCCGGCACGTCGAACGCGGCGACGACTCCCAAGCCAACCGACAGCAAATACACAATCGGCAGCGACAAGACATCCAGCATGAACAGTGCCCCGAGCAAGGCGGCCTGCACGGCCAGCAACGTCTGCGTGATCAACGTGATGCGACGATTGTCGTGTCGATCCGTGACCGCGCCGGCCCAAACGCCCAGCAGCAACATCGGCAGAAACTGACAGAGCAGCGAGATTCCCACGCTGGTCGCGCTACCGGTGAGGTCGTAAATCAACAGCGACATGGCCGTCGCTTGGATCCATGTGCCGACGGTGCTGAGCAACAGCCCGAAGAAGAACCGCCGAGCATTGCGATGCCGCAGTGACCGAAACATCAGCGACGGAGCAGCGGGTGACGACATACTGCAATCCTTTCTAGCCCGCAGCGGCAAGGATGGCGGCGTGGGTGTCGAGATTCGTAGTTTCAAGCAAGCCATAGACGAACTACGCGTTGCCGAAGTAACTACGGGCTCCTTCGTCGGGCTGGCCGTTGGTGGCGGCCGAACCGCAGGACTCGCGACACCAAGCACAACGTTCACGATCGACGACGCGGAGGCGGCGCACGTGATCGCGCAGATCGACCTCGAGTTGCGGCCGCGGTGGGTGCTGTGGTCGAACGCAACCGCGTCGACACTGCTCGCAGCGGGCACACGCCTCGCAACGTGCTGGGATCTCGCCGCAGTGCATCGACTGCTCGCCGGCGTGTGGCGAGCCGACGCGGTGCGCGTGTGGTGTGCGATGCGCGGACTGGACCACGAAGACGCACCGGCTCTTGGCCAACTCAATCTGCTCGGCGTGGGTGGCGGCGATGGCGGCGACCCCGAGAATCCCGAACAGCCCGACGGACATCTTCGGCCCGAGTGGGTTGCAGGCGGTTGGGCGCAGTCGCCAACGCGCCTGGCTGCGTGGGCGGCAGCCACGGTGCAGGTCGCGACCTGGCAGCGCCAGCAACTCGCTGCGCTGCCGGGCGATGGTGACCGGGAAGCCATCGCGCGCAGCGAGTCGACCGCCGAGTTGCTGTGCGCGGAGCTGATGGCCGACGGCTTGCCCATCGATCGCGCTGTCGCCGAATCGTTGCTGCGCTCACTGATTGGCGAACGGCCGACAATCGAGGCGGCGGCGCAATCCCAACGCGCCACGCGCGATCAGGTTGTACTGCGACACCTGCCGCCGGGCAGCGGCATCGACTTGCGCAGCCCGGCCGACGTGAAGTCGATGTTGCGTCGGCTGGGCCTCGATGTGCCTGATACCCGCGCTCACACGTTGGAAGCGTTGAAGGATCCTCCGCCGATCATCCCCGATCTGTTGCAGTGGCGGAAGGCCGAGCGCATTGCAACGACATTCGGATACGGATGGATCGACGCGAATGTCGGCGACGATGACCGGCTGCGCGGCGAGTGGTCCGGCAGCGACGGTGCAGCAGGACGCATGACAGCAGGGGCCGGCTTGCACAACCTGCCCGCTGAACTGCGCCCAATGGTCGTGGCCGAGCAGGGGCATGTGTTCGTGCGCGCCGACCTCGGCCAGATCGAGCCGCGCGTGCTGGCAGTCGTGTCGGGCGACGAGGCACTGCGCGCCGCTGCGCTCGACGACGACCTCTACGCGCCGGTCGCCAAACGACTGGGTGTCGAGCGCGCGATTGCGAAGGTGGCGGTGCTAGCGGCGATGTACGGCCAGACGAGCGGCACTGCCGGCCAGGCACTGCGCGGGATGGAATCTGCGTTCCCCGTCGCGATCAAGTACCTCGCCGATGCAGCACAAGCAGGCGTCGAGAATCGCGACCTACGGACGTTTGGTGGCCGCCTGATTCGCATGTGGCAAATCGCGGACGATGCCGACTACCTCACAGTCGCTGCCGCGCGCGGACGGTACGCCCGCAACGCAATGGTGCAGGGTGCAGCGGCAGAGCTGTTCAAAGTGTGGGCCGTGACGGTCCGCGCTCGCGGCGCAAGCATCGATGCGCGCATCGTGCTGTGCCTACACGACGAGTTGCTGCTACACGTGCCCGAGGGCAACGCTGACGCTGCGGTCACGTTGTTGCACGATTGTCTCGCGGAAGCAGCCCATCGCTGGCAACGCGGTGCCGGCGTGCGCTTCATCGCCGACGTCTCGGTAGTGCGCAGCTGGGCCGACGCCAAGGGCTGACGCTTTAGTCGTCGAGTTTTAGAGCGGAGATGAAGACGTCGCCGGGGATTTCCACGCGGCCGATCGACTTCATCTTCTTCTTGCCCTCTTTCTGCTTCTCGAGCAGTTTGCGCTTGCGGGTGATGTCGCCGCCATAGCACTTCGCCAGCACGTCCTTGCGCTTGGCCTTCACCGTTTCGCGGGCGATCACCTTGCCACCGATCGCCGCCTGGATCGGGACGTCGAACATCTGCCGCGGAATCAGTTCCTTCAACTTCTCGCACATGCGCGCCCCGTAGGCGAACGCTTTGTCGCGGTGCACGATCGTGCTGAACGCGTCGGCGGGAATGCCGTTGAGCAGCAGGTCGACTTTGGCCAGGTTGCTGCGCTGATAGCCGCTGAGCTCGTAGTCGAGGCTGGCGTAGCCCTGCGTGCGGCTCTTCATCTGATCGAAGAAGTCGACGACGACCTCGGCGAGCGGGATGAGGTAGTGCAGTTCGACGCGCTCTGGCGACAGGTACTCCATCTTGCTCATCTCGCCGCGACGGGTCTGGCACAGATCCATCAGCGTGCCGGTGTAGTCCTTCGGCGTGATGATGCTGACGCGGAAGTACGGCTCTTCGATGTAGTCGATGCTTTGCGGCTGCGGCAGGTCGGCCGGGTTGTCGCACAGCTCGACCTCGCCGTTCGTCTTGTGCACGCGGTACTCCACGCTCGGTGCCGTCGCGATCAGCGCGAGATTGAACTCGCGCTCCAAGCGCTCCTTCACGATCTCCATGTGCAGCAGGCCCAGGAAGCCGCAGCGGAAGCCGAAACCCAACGCGCCCGACGACTCGGGCGAGTAGCTGATGCTCGCATCGTTGAGCTTCAGCTTCTCGAGACTCTCGCGCAGCAGCTCGAAATCGTCGCCGTCGATCGGGAACAGACCGCAGAACACCATCGGCTTCGGGTCGCGGTAACCATCGAGCGCCTCGGTGGCACCGTGATGGAAGGTCGTAACGGTCTCGCCGCTTCGTGCCTGACCGACATCTTTGATGCCGGCAATGAGGTAGCCGACTTCGCCGGGCCCAAGTTCGGGTACGGGTGTCGGCGCCGGGCGACGAGCGCCAACCTCGATCGCTTCCTGCGGCGTGCCCGCTTGCATGAACAGCAGCTTCGAGTTAGCGGCCAGCCGACCATTCATCACACGCACGCTGCTGACCACACCCCGGTACTGGTCGTACTGGCTATCGAAGATCAGTGCCTGCAGCGGCGCGTCGGCGTCGCCTTTCGGGGCAGGTATCCGCTCGCAGATCGCATCGAGCAACTCGGGTACGCCATCGCCCGTCTTGGCCGAGATGCGAAGGATGTCTTCGGCACGAATGCCCAGCACCGTCTCGATTTCCATCGCGTAGCGATCGGGGTCGGCCGCCGGTAGATCGATCTTGTTCAGCGCCGCGACGATCTCGAGGTCGTGTTCCAGCGCGAGATAACAGTTGGCCAGCGTCTGCGCTTCGATCCCCTGCGCCGCGTCGACCACCAGCACCACGCCTTCGCAGGCAGCGAGGCTGCGGCTGACCTCGTAACCGAAGTCGACGTGGCCGGGCGTGTCGATCAGGTGCAGCGTGAAACCCTTCCAATCGACCCGCACGTTCTGCGCCTTGATCGTGATCCCGCGCTCGCGCTCGAGATCCATCGAGTCGAGGTACTGCGAGCGCATGTCGCGCATCTCGACGGCGCCGGTGAGTTCGAGGATGCGGTCGCTCAGCGTGCTCTTGCCGTGGTCGATGTGGGCAATGATCGAGAAGTTGCGAATGCGGGCGAGATCCATGGGCCAGTCGCCGCCCGCACTCAGTGGTGCGGGGGTCTTTGCGCTAGATGCTATCGGCGAGGCGTTGCCGTCGCCCGTGAGCCGCGGGTAGCCTTCCCAGGCCGATTTCCCTTAGAAGTCCTACCAGTCAGCGAGTCGTTCAGTGGCAAACATCAAGAGTCAAAAGAAGCGCATTCTCACCAACGCCAAGGCTGCCGAACGCAACAAGGGCGTCAAGAGCGAGCTGAAGACCCGCGTCAAGAATGCAACGACCGCCGCCGGCACCGAGCAGAGCGAAGAGGCTTTGCGTCTTGCGGTCAAGCGCCTCGACATGGCTGCCGCCAAGAAGGTCATTCACAAGAATCAGGCCGCTCGCCGCAAGAGCCGCCTGATGAAGAAGCTCAACGCCGCTGGCTGACCAGGCGCGATAGTCGCGCCACCAGTACTTCCATCACCAACTCGTCGGGCCACTCTTTGGCGCCACGCAGGTCGAGGTCGGCCTGGGCCAACAGACTGATTGCTCGGTTCACCTGCGCTCCGCCCATCTTGCGGTACTGATCGAGCGCTTTCTTCGCCGGAAAGCCCGGCTTGATTCCCATCGCGGCCGCGGCCGATGTTTCGTCGCGGGCACCACTGCCATCGAGCGCGAGCAGCTTCACGTAGTGGCCGTGCAGGATCGACATCACCTGCAACGGATGGCGATCACCAGCGCCGATCATGCGGTGCAGCGAGCGCAACGACTTGGTGGTGTCGCCGGAATCGATCGCGTCGGTGAGATCCCATGGCGGGATGCCACCGGCTTCGCCGAGGAACGGTTCGATGTCGTTGCTGCGTAGCAGCGTCTCGCCGCCGTACGTTGCGAGCAGCGTGTCGATCACACCCTGTAGGCGACCGACGTCTTCGCCCAGCCATCCGGCCAACAACTGCACAGCCTGGGCATCGAGGCGTAACCCCGCGGCGGTGATGTGCTCTTCGAACCATCCCGATCGTTCGCGTGCGCGCGCTGGCGGGGCGGTTTCGATGATGTTCGCCTTCGCCTGCTTCAGTGCGTCGAGCAGCGCCTTGGGCAACCGACCGCCACCACCGACCAGCACGAGTGCAGTCGACGGCAACGGATCGGCGAGATAGGCGACGAGTGGCGCGACGTCGGCAGCAGCGAAGCGACCGATCCCCCGCGCCACCACGACGCGCTGGTCGGTGAGGAACGGCGCGGTCTGCGCAGCGTCGACAACCGAGCGCAGCTCGAACTCTTCGCCATCGAAGTCGTCGACCATCAGCGAGCGATCGCCATCGCCGACCAACTCTTTGACGAGATCACCAATCGCCGACAGCACCAACGACTCGTCGTCGCCGGTGATCAGGTAAGTCGCCATGGTGGCATCAGATTGGCACACGGGTGAGGTGCGACCGAAAGCGCCACCAACACAGCCACACCGCCAGCGCCATCAACCAGCAAGCCGCACTCCACAACGGAGGTGGCTCGACGGCGAAGCCGAGTTGCGCCACCAACGACACCCAATGCGTGCCCCACTCGGCGGGCAGCATCACCAGTTGCGCCAGCACATTGGGAAGCGCCGCGCCGACAATCCCCGCGGGTAGTCCGTACAGCATCACAAAGCCGGCGACCGGCACCGCCAACAGGTTGGCGGGAAGCGACACGACTGGCAGTCGGTGAAACACCAACACGCTTGGCAAGGCAACGCCCAACTGCGCACCGAGCGTGACCGCCATCGGGATCCGCAACCACTGCGGGCCGGGCAGACGATCACGCAAGAACGGGCCAAGTACGCACACACCAGCAGTCGCGCCCACCGACAACCAGAACCCCACCGACCACACCAGCAACGGATCCAAGATCACCAGCGCGATGATCGCCAGCGCCAGCAGTCGAACAGGCGATGCTTGTGCACCGCGCACGAAGGCCGTCGCCGCCAGGATCGCCATCACACCCGCGCGCAGTACCGATGGCTCGAAGCGTGTGAGCGCCATGAACCAAGCGACGAGCCCGACAGTTGCGGCCCACCGCCACCATGGCCGCAACCGACGCAGCAACGGCAGTGCGGCCGCGAGGACGAAGGCGACGTTCTGCCCGGACACCGCAGTGAGGTGCGACAGGCCCGCGCCGCGAAATGCCTCGATGACTTCTGGCCGCTGGCGCGCATCGTCGCCGATGACGAGACCGGTGAACAACGCTGCATCGTCGGGCCCCATCGTCGACTCGGCGACGCGGCGCAGTGATCGGCGCACCCGATTGCTTGCCTGATCGAGCGCCGAGCCCGCGACCACATCGGCCAACACGGTCGGCGTGAAACGGCCGACGACATGGCGAGTCGCGGCCCGGCGAGCACCCGAGGTCAACTCACTGCGTCGACCCTGCACCCACACGTACTCCCCTGCCTGCCGATCAGCGAGTTTGCGACGCTGGCCGCCGTACACCCATGCATCGAAGCGTTCGCCCTCGATCTCGAACGTCGCGCGCAGACCCGGGCCAAACGGCGCCGGATCCGCAACAAGCTCGGCCCACCCGCTGTAGTCGCCGAGGTGCCTTGGGTGCGCCGCCCGCCAAGCATTTGTGCCCAGCCACCCGCCCAGCAGCGCCACCGCAAGGCAGAGCACAACTGTCGCGCTGTTGGCGCGGCGCAACAGTGCAACGGGTACGCCGAGCAACGCCCACCACGCGCCGACCCAAATGCCCACCACCAACACCGCGGCGATCAGCACTACGACGCCGTCGCGCACGGGTTGTGGGTCAGGGTCGCGGCGATGCCCGATCCTCGGCGACGCCACCTCGTACGCTCGCGTCATGGAAGCGACACCGCCGCCCGCCGCGCCGACCCCGGTTGCGTCGGTGCCGCGCGGGCCCAAGGCGTACCGCCGGCAGGTCCGCCAGCGAGGACCGCTCGCCGGGCTGTTGCCTCCCGCGCTGATCGGCTTGCTCGGGCTGCTGATGCTGCGCAACAACACGGCAACGTGGCGCGGAATCGGCGGCTTCTTGCTGTCGATTGTCGCCGCGCCGGTGTTGCTGGTGACCGGTGTGCCGCTGACCACCGGCCACTCGTACAACTTGGCCTTGCTGGGCAGCGCCGCGCTGTGGGTGCTGCTCGGAACAATCGCCGCACGCATGGCGACCCGAACGCCGGTGGCCACTTGGCGCGACTACTGGCGCGAGTACTTGTGGCTCGCGGGTGGCGTGTGGATCGGCATCGTCGTCGCACTAATCGCGGCCAACCTGATACTCGGCGGCGCGTTCTTGTAGCGGTGGCCCTCACACGGTCACCAGTTGGCGAATCGCATCGAGCTTGGCTGGGCCGATGCCGCGCACGTCGGCCAGTTGCTCGACCGACGCGAACGCTCCGTGCTGATCGCGGTACGCGATGATCGCTGCCGCCGTCGCCGGCCCAACGCCGGGTAGGTCCTCGAGCCGTGCGGAGTCGGCAGAGTTGATGTTGATCGGCCCTACCTCCGTGGGCGAACCGCTGCCGTTGCCCGCCGCCGCCACGGGCGTCAGCAGCTCGCCGACAGCCGGGATGTACACGCGCTCGCCATCGGCGACCAAGGCCGCGAGATTCACGGCGTCGGGATTGGCATCGACGGCCAGGCCGCCCGCGGCTTGCACGGCATCGATCACTCGCGAACCGGCGACCACTTGATAAACGCCGGGCGCGCTCACTGCGCCCGCAACGTGCACAACTAGAAACGCATTCGCAATGGTTGTCGTGGTGACGACTGCACCCACGGCCGTCGTGGCGCTGGTCGCCGACACGGTGGTCGCTGAACCGGCGTAAGGCAACTTCGATTCAGTCGTCGCCTCCGGAGGCTTCACCAGCCAGTAGCCACCACCAAGCACGATCAGCACCGCGAGAGCCGAGGCCGCGAGACGACCAGGGCCGACCCATTGCACCCACGTGCGCACGCGTTCGAAGAGCGAGCGCGGTGGCGCGGGACGATCCGGTAAATCCATCACCGGTGGCTCCGTTCGCGATGCGAGCGCGCACGCTCGATTCGATCGACTGGAGGAAGCCGAGGCCGAACATATCGGCCGGGCCGATTGCTACAACGCCACGCTCTCGGAAAGTTCGTCGCGAACCGCGGTGGCTAACTGCCGACGAGCCACCCAATCGGCCTCAATCTCCAGCGGGATGCGCAGAAAGGCGCCGCGGTGCCCCTTGCGCCGCACTCGCCACACGGCGTAGCTGGCGAGGTAGCGGCCAGCGAACCCGACTCGCCCATACCGACGCCACTGACGAACGTGCACCAGCTCGCGGCGCAGCCGGTAAGCCGATGCTTTGCCGGGGCGGACGATCACCAGTGAGCCAATCGTGATGCCGTCGAGCCCTTTGGGGACCGGTCCGCCCTCCCAGAGGCGGTATCCATCGCGTTGCTCAACAGGCATGACTGGCAAGCCTACCTGGCCCCAAACAGGCCTCCGACCGAGGCCCTCGCCCGCGCTAATAACCAGGGTCGCTGGGCCAGTTGGGTTGAAACATGTGCCATTGCTCGGGCGCCCGACGGATCAGGAATTCAAGCTCGTAGGCGAGTAGCTGCGTGACCCGCGCCACGTCGTCGCGCACACGGCCGAGCCGTTGCATCGGCAGCGGTGGGCGAACGATCGCGTGATGGCCCTGGTACGCCGAGGTGAAGTAGGCGCCAGTCGGCAGAATTGGGGCACCGGCACGCAGCCCCATCATCGCCGGGCCAGCCGGCAGGGTCGTGCGCTCGCCGAAGAAGTCGACCTCTATCCCGTTGCGCTCGAGATCGCGATCGCACAACAGGCACACGATCTCGTTGGCACGCAACGCCTTCAGCACAGCCACGCCTGCTTGCGGGCCTGTCGAAACGACGGTCATGCCCAAGTTCTTGCGCAGGTCGGCGAACCAATCGAATAGCTCCTTGGGCTCAAGAGCTTCGACGACCACCGTCATCTTCAGACCCTTATCGGTGATCCAACGGCCAGCCCATTCCCAACCACCCAGGTGAGGCAGCGCCAGGATGCAACCGTTGCCTTGTGCGAGCGCGGCGGTGATGTGCTCGTAGCCGTCGATCGTGAAACCTCGTTCGACGGTGCGCTTGCTCAGTGTCGGCAAACGAAAGCTCTCCATGTAGTACCGGGCGTAGCTATCGAAAGCTTGCTGCGCCGCGACCCGCAGAGACGCAGTGCGCAGTTTCGGATTCACTCGCTTGAGGTGCCGCTCGATCATCGCCCGTTTGGCGGGGCTGGAGAAGCTGGCACCGAAGCCCAACGAGGCTGCGGCGGCCGACGCCACCGGGCCCGGCATCATCCGCGCCGCGAGCGACCCGAGGCGATAGCCACCAACTGTCGCCGCGTCTGCGATGCGCCGACGCGGCGCGTCCGGTTCAGTCACGGCGTGTCGAGATGCGACCGGTGGTGCGACTGATGCGCATGCGCCGTCGCTCGGTGCGCACGACCCGGCGACTCTGGCGACGACTGCGCCGCATTTCGATCTTCGCCGCCGTGATCGGCGCCACGGCAGCCTGCTTCCAAACCTTGACGAAGCGCTGCACCGCGGTGACGAATGTCAGCGCCAGCATCGCCCACAGGATTGCGATCAGCAACGGCTCAAACAGCAAGCCGAGGCACAGCGCGATGATGCGCTCGGCGCGCTCCATCAGCCCACCCTTGGCGTCGAGGCCGAGCGACTCGGCTTTGGCGCGCATGTAACTGATGACCGAGCTGAGCGCCATGATCGCGAACGGCAGCATCACGATGTAGGTCGGCTCGTTGCGAATCGAGAAGTGCCACGCGACGCCGCCGAACAGCAGCGCGTCGGCGAAGCGATCGATCGTGGAATCGAAGAATGCGCCGCGCTGGCTAGATGTGTTGGATGCCTTTGCCAGCGCGCCGTCAAGCAAGTCGGGCAACGCGGCCAGCACGACCAGCAGCAGGCCGAGCTTCAGATAGCCGAACCCAATCGCGGTCGCAGCGCCCATCGCCACCAGCAATCCGATGGCGGTGAGGTGGTCAGGTGTCAGCCCCGTGCGGCGCAACCCGTTGCCGAGCGGCTTGACGGCCCTATCGACCGGTACGCGGAACTTTCCATCGAACATTGGCAATCAGGGTACTCCCCGAAGGTCCCGCTATCGCTTTCGGCGATACGAGCGGGCATGAATATCAGCAACAACTTTCGAGAAACCCCTGGTCAGGGGTTGTTTTGATGCACGAACACGTGTACTCTATGACACATGACTACGGTGGTCGATCTCGCCGAGCAGATCGTGCTCAGCCCTGCAGAACTGCTCGCAGCGCTCGCCGAACACGAACAACAAGCAGCAGTCTTGGCACTCGCCACCCGCCGCCTAGAGGCCGCTGGTCACTGGGCG
>JAIOPC010000004.1 GCA_021414085.1 Actinomycetes bacterium
CTGCGCGACGCGGTGATGCTGCTCAGCCACCGATGTATCTGGCCCGGCTGCTACCGGCCCGCATCCCAATGCGAAGCCGACCACCTGCTCCCGTTCTCCCACGCCGGCCCCACCGCAGCACACAACGGTGGCCCCGCCTGCGGACATCACAACCGATGGAAAACCCGCGGCTACCGAACCCGGCGCGACCCCAACGGCCAATGGCACCACTACCGACCCGACCACACCGAAATCGGATGGCGCGCGGCCGCGGCCTAATCCGTTAACTACTCGGCCGTTAACTACTAGCGCAGCAGCCAGTCACCCTCGGGTAGTCGACGCACAAGCAGTTGATCGTCGCCGCATTCGTACGCCCACGCTTCCGGACCAGCCGCCGTGCGAACAACGACCCGGTGATACAAACCGCGTACCGCGCCTTCTACCTCGTCGAGCCGCGCAAGCGCTGCTTCGCGCTGCGCTTCGTCGAACTCGTAGACGCGGCCCTGAATCACGTTGGGAATCACGCCGTCAGAATCAATAGCCGAAAACTTCGCGGCCGGATAGTCGAGACCTGTGTCGTAAACCGTTCCTGGCACCGTCGTGCGCACACCCTCGCCCTGCACGAACTTGGCGAGTTCATGCCAACGCGATTCACCCGGCTGCAGCGTTCCGTAAACGAACAGATGCCGAATCGTGGCGGACGATTCCGTCACGAGCTGGCGGCGACGCGCCGCGGCTTGCCGCGACCAACTGGCAGCACGCGCAACAGGTGGTGCCAACGACACTGGATGCACGCCTCAACCACGTACGCGGTCAGCTCTTCGGTGCGCGCGTTGAGCGTGTTCAGTTCCTTCGCGGTGCTGACACAACGACCGTGCGCTGGCAGGCGCGGCCCAAACACATATGTCACCAATCGCAAACCGGGCTCCGCACAAATCGGACACGCACTGGTTGCTTCATTGCCGAGGTTCTTCGCCGCGCGAATCAGTTCCGGGTGGGCATCGCAGACTTGATCTTGGCGCAAGCGACCGCGGCGAAACTCGTTGATCAGGTGGCGGCGGGCGAGCCGATGATCGACTACGCCGCCTGCTCCACGTAGCGCGCTGATCGCGAACGTCATGGCCGCGAAGGATATACGCATCCATCAACGGGCGGCACGAGCGCGACAGACTGAGCGCGTGCGTATTTGGTACGGCCAGAATGTGGCCGATGACGATGAGTTGCGCTTATGTGGCGATGTCGCCGGCAAACGGGTGATTGAGCTCGGCATTGCCAAGAACCCGAACTCGATTGTGATGGCCACCGAAGGTGCGAAGGCAATGGCCGTCGATCCCGACGCTCACCGGATCGCCACGCTGCGTGGTGCCGCCGAGAAGGCGGAGGTGATCGTGCAATGCCACCACGGCGATCTCGCCGATCTCGGCTTCGCCACCAGCGCGTCGGTTGATCTTGTGGTAGCGGTGAACTCGCTGAGCTCGGTCGACGACCTGCCGCGTGTACTGCGGCAAGTGCATCGCGTGCTCAAGCCGAACGCTGCATTCGTCATCGCTGGGTTACACCCGGTGTACGCGATGTTCGGCGATCGCTCGGCAGCAACGACCGCGACCGGTGCGTATGGCGCGAGTGGTCATTCGTTCAGCGAGCTGTATATGGCGATCGAGCGCAGCAACTTTCATCTCGACGCGATCCACGAACTGAACGACAGCCGCGCCCGCGACCCCTTGTCGCCGACGGTCTTGGTAATGCGGACGCGCAAGCAAGGCGTCTAGTCGACGCTAAGACTGCGACTTCGCCCAATCGTCGAGACGCCTCCGGATCTCGGGCTCGCCCAGCATTCCTTCGTCAAGACGAATCTCGAGCAAGTAAGCGAGTGCCTTGCCAACCATCCGGCCGGGCGCGATACCGAGCTGTTCCATCACCTGGCTGCCGTCGAGCTCGGGTCGAATTGCCGCCAACTCCTCCTTCTCGGCCAACACTGCGATGCGGGCCTCCAGGTCGTCCATCCGATCCGACAAGATCTGCGCCTTCTTCTCGTTGCGGGTCGTGCAGTCGCACCGCGTCAATACGTTCAACTCGCGCAGCAACGGCCCTGCATCACGCACGTAACGGCGCACGGCCGAGTCGGTCCAGCCCATCGCATACGTGTGGAAACGCAAGTGCAGGGCGACTAACTCGGTGATCGCCTCGACGTCGTCGTTGCTATAGCGCAGTGCCTCGAGTCGCTTGCGTGTCATGCGCGCGCCGACCGCATCGTGGTGATGAAAGGTGACGCCCTTGCCCTTTAGGTAGCCGCGTGTGCGCGGCTTGCCAACATCGTGGAACAGCGCAGCCAAGCGTGTGCGCCGAAAGTCGAAATCGGCCTGCGCGTCGGGGCGCACGTTCTCGACAACAGCAAGCGTGTGTGTGAGAACGTCCTTATGCCGATGAATCGGATCCTGTTCCAACCGCATCGCTGGCAACTCGGGCAGGAAGTGATCGCACAGTCCGGTCTCGATCGTGAACCACAAACCTGCCGACGGGCTTGGCACCGTCAGCAGCTTGTCGAGTTCGTCGCGAACACGTTCGGCAGAAACGATCGCCAATCGCCCCGACATCTCGCGCACTGCCGCCACCAGTTCGGGCACGGGGACAACGGCGAGGCGTGCGATGAAGCGCGCTGCGCGCAGCATGCGCAGCGGGTCGTCGCCGAAGCTGACTTCCGGCGCTAGTGGTGTGCGCAGCGTGCGCGTCGCCAGATCGACCGCACCGTTGTATGGGTCGACCAGCGTTGGCGAGTCGCTGGTGAGTTCCAACGCCATGGCGTTGATCGTGAAGTCGCGACGCGACAGATCGAGGTTGATGTCGCGGCTGAACTCCACGACCGGCTTACGCGAATCGTCGGTGTACGCCTCCGCCCGATGGGTCGTGATCTCGTAGATGCGTTCGCCGTGGGGACCCTGCTTCTTGGCCCCGATCGTTCCGAAGCGCTCGCCTTGCGTCCAGATGGCATCGGCCCATCCGTGCAACAAAGCCTTCACCTCATCGGGCTTCGCGTCGGTAGTCGCGTCGAAGTCGTCGATCTCCCCCGAGCCAGGCAACGCTTCGCCACCGAGCAACTCGCGCACCGAGCCGCCGACGAGGTACAACCGGTGACCGGCCGCGCGAAAACGATCGCTGAGTGGCGCTAACTCCGCGAGAACTGGTTGGAAACGAGCGGGGATCACAGCAAGCCGTCGCGTACCCAATGGTCGACGACCTGCTGCACAGAAGCCATACCTGGGCCGCCAGAAGTGGCGTGCTCGATCGGCGCCCCGGCGACATCGGCCAACTCGCGTAGCACGGTGGCCGAAGAGAACGTCAGCGCTTCCAGGTCGTAGCCGCCTTCCAGCATGATCAATCGCCGACCGGCCGGAACCAACGACAGCACTCGCCGCGTGAGTGGCGCATAGTCGCCGGCGGCGAGCCCGAGTTCAGTGATCGGGTCGTTGCGATGCGCGTCGAAGCCGGCCGAGATGATCACCCATGTCGGCTCGAACTTGGCCGCCAGCGGCGCTACCAGTTGATCGAACGCGTGTAGATACACGTCGCCGGTGGCCCCGGGTGGCAAAGGAATGTTGAGGGTGTGCCCGCGGCCCTCGCCCTCGCCAACCTCGCTGTAGTGGCCGGTGCCCGGGTAGAGCGGCCATTGATGAAGGCTGACAAACAAGACCCGCGGATCGTCGTAAAACACGTCTTGCGTGCCATTGCCGTGATGCGCGTCGTAGTCGAAGATGAGGACGCGTTCGCCCTGCGCGGCCAGCGCTGCCGCTGCCACAGCCACGTTGTTGACGAAACAGAAGCCCATCGACTCGTGTTTCGTTGCGTGGTGACCGGGAGGCCGCACCGCGCAGAACGCGGCATCGGCACGACCATCCTGCATTGCCCGAACGGCGGCGAGGCCCGCCCCGGCCGCCAAGGTTGCCGCGTGCCATGAACCGGAACTGGCGTAGGTGTCGGGGTCGAGACGACCGCCCCCGGCCGCACAAATCCCCTCAATGCGATCGAGATACGCCACCGGATGCACACGTTCGAGATCGCCGCGCGAGGCCGCGACGGGCACCAAAGGTTCCATCGCGTCGCCAAGCCCTGCCAACTGCACGCCGTCGAGCACCGCCTGCAAACGCTCGGGTCGCTCGGGATGGCGCGGCCCAGCCAAATGGTCGAGGTACGCGGCATGGGTGGCGAACAGGACAGTCACGAAACGAGACGCTACCGTCGGGCCAATGAGCAGCGAACGACGCGATTCCGCACCCGGTGCGGCCACCGCGCCGGGCCGCGATGTACAACGCTCGCCAATTGAATTGAAAACCACTGATCGTCGTGGCCGCCCGAGTAACAACAATGGCTGCCGCGTTCAACCGTGGTCGTTCCAACCGCACATCGCACATCTCGTAGTGAACCACCAGCAACCGGTCCCATCACTCTCCGACATTCGGCACTGGACCGAGCGGGTCCACGAACTTGGCTACAGCATCGTGCGCACTAACGCGCTGAGTCGCGGGACGAGTCGCCAGATGGAATGTGCCGGCTACACCGTGCTGCAAGAGTTGGTGCTTCTGGAGTTGAACTCACCGCGCGCCGCCCTGAATTCGGCAATTACTCAGTCTGGTGAACGGCTCACCACGAACCATGTCGGCCCCGAACAGATTCCCGACATCAGCGCGATCGATGTCGACGCGTTCGGCACCGGCTGGGGCCTCTCGGAGACGGCCGTTGCCGATGTTTGTGCCGCGACTCCACGTCATCGTCTGCGTGGCGCGGGCGAGCCACTCGCAGCCTTTGCGATCAGTGGCCGCGACGGACGGCAAGGCTTCTTACAACGACTGTCGGTGTCGTCGGCGCGACAACGCCAAGGGCTCGGCCGGGCGTTGGTTCTCGATTCGTTGGAGTGGATGACGCGCTGGCGCGTACAGCGCGTGCTAGTGAATACGGCGTTCGACAATCACGCCGCTCTCGCGTTGTATCAAGGCTTGGGATTTCGTCGCATCGGTGAGCGTCTGCGCGTTTACGAGCGGACATTGCCGTGAATAGACACGTGAACAAGCTCGCTGCCGCGGTGGCTCTTGGGCTAAGTGTTGGTCTTGTTGCGATCGCGCCCACGCCAACCGCAGGTGCCGCCGGTGAGCTGACGTTGGTCTCACAGGACTTCAATCTGATCAAGGACGGCACGTTTCGATTCATCGTCGACTTTCCCGACGACCTCGCGCTCGACGGATTGCCCAATGCAACGCTGGTCGTCACCGCTTACCGTGCGATCGCTACCCGCGAAGCCGTCACCGACGCGCTCAACGGCACGTTGCCGCGCAGCGCAGACAGCATCGACCTGCCCCTCGCGCAATTGCCGCGCACGGCGGCCGACTCTGTGCAGGGCTTCGTGCAACTGGAGTCGACGACACGGACACCCGAAAAGCTGCAGTTGTCGCTGCCAGGGCTGTACCCCGTGACATTGGAAGTACGCGACGGTAACGAAGTGATCGCTGAGCTGATCACCTTCGTGTACCGAGTGCCGGATGCTGCTGACAGCGACTCCGCTGACGACCTGCGCGTCGCATTGGCAATGCGTCCGACAACGCCCGTACGGCTCACCGGCGCCGGGGAAGTGATCGTCGACGACGACGTGATCACCGAATTGACGCAACTGGCCGACCTACTCGATGTGCTCGCGCCGACCGAAGTGCCCGCAACGATCAGCGTGCCACCAGCATGGTTGGAGGCGCTCGCCACCAACGGGCAAACCCGACTCGCCGATCGGCTCGCGGCCGGGCTCGCACGTCACGAGCTGTTGTCTGCCCCGCGACTGCCGCTCGATGCGTCGCAGGCTGCCGATGCCGGGCAACAAGCGTTGTACACCGACTGGCTGCGCGACGGCGACGACATCCTCGCGGCTGCCGTAGCCAAGCCCTCGGTGCGGACGGTCACGTTCATCGACACGCCGCTCGACGAGGGTGGTGCCGCGTTACATCGCGACCTCGGCAGTCGTTTGCTGGTTGTAACGAGCGACCTCTACGACGGACTGCCGGGCTCACTTGGCACGCGCGCCGACACGAGTCGGCTCTTGACAGTCGAACTGGCAACCGATGTGCGCCTGGATGCGACTGTTCCTGATCGTCGCGCATCTGCACTGTTGGCAGCCACCACGGATCCCGCACACACGGCAATCCTGCTCGTCGCCGACCTGCTCGCCGCGCGTCAGGAGTTAATCGACAACGACGAGTTACCAAGCCGCAGAGGCATCACGCTCGCGACGCCGGATCTCTCGCTGCCGGCAACGGCCACATTGGACGCGATCGCATCGTTGCTCGCCGCCACGCCGGGCCTCGTTGCAACCACGCTCGACGAACTCGCATTGCGCACCGATGAGTTGACCGACGATGGTGATTTGGTGATCGTCGGTTTGCCCGCGACAGTCGACGGTTCACTCGCTCTTCGCCTGACGCCAACGAAGAGTCTCGAGGACGAAGAGGTGGCGACCGCCAGCATGCTGCCGATCAGTGACCCGCGACCCGCCGAATGGCAGCGAATGATCGACCTGCTGCCAACGAGCGCGCTCACCGATGCGCAGGTGACGCTGATCATCGCCGACCTGCAACAGCAGTTCCTTGCGATTCGCAGCGCAGTAGAGGTTCCCACCGGCTATTCGTTCACCCTCACTGGCCGACGCACACCGGTGCGCATCAAGCTGCATAACACCAGCGACACTCCCCTCACCGTGCGCGTGCGCATGACCTCGTCGAAGTTGCTGTTTCCAGATGGGGATCAGACCGTGACGCTGCCAGCGCAGGCGTTCTTCGATGTCGAGATCCCAATCGAAATGCGCAGCAACGGACGCTTTCCGGTGACGCTGGAGGTCTTCACGCCCGCCGGCGACGACATCCACATCGCGCCACCCGTTCCTTTGACCGCCCGCGTGACCGCGATTAGTGGGCTCGCCAACTTGATCACCGGCGCGTTCTTGTTGGTGGTGATCACGTGGTGGGCGCGACATGTCCGACAGAACCGTCGTCGCCGCGCTGCGCAGAAAGCGTCGCTGAATCACCCACTACGCGGTTCCGACGGCGATCCTCTTTCTGGCGACACCGTAGATGACGGCTAACCTGCCCCGCTTGTGAGCAACAACAGCGTTCGCATTGTCACCGATTCAGCGTGCGATCTCCCACAGTCCGTCGCCGACGAGTGGGGAATCTCCATCGTTCCACTCACCATCCGTATTGATGGCCACGAGTACGTCGATCGCGCCGACCTAACTCCTGCCGAGTTTTGGGCGAAGTGCTCGACCTCTGCGGCCTTGCCTGAGACCGCGGCCCCGGCACCGGGTCTCTTCGAGGCCACCTATCGCAAGCTCGCCGCCGAAGGCGCGGGCAGCATCGTGGTGATCAACCTCAGCTCAGGGTTGTCGGCAACGATGCAGTCGGCCGAGTTGGCCGCCCGCGACTTCAACGCCGATCCCTCCAGCAAAGTAAAGGTGAGCGTGGTCGATAGCTGCTCGGCGACGCTGGGCCTCGGCTCGATCGTTACCGACTGTGCCCGACTCGCGCGAAGTGGTGCAAGCCACGACGAGGTCGTGCTCCGCGCCGCCGATCTGGCCACACGCACAAAGGTGTGGGGTGCGCTCGACACCCTCGAGAACCTCAAGAAGGGCGGCCGCATCGGTGGCGCCAAGGCCATGCTCGCCTCGGCGTTGGCGATCAAGCCGATCATCGAGGTGCGCGACGGCAAGGTGGAACAGGGCGGCAAGCAACGCACCCGCAGCAAGGCACTCGCGTTCCTGGTCGAGACTCTCATCGAGGCCGGCGCAGTTGAAAACCTGATGGTCATGCACGCCGATTGCAGCGACGTCGACGCTTTTGTCGAAATGCTGCGGCCGCATTACGACGGCACGATCGTCGTCGGCGACATCGGACCCGTCGTTGGCACACACGCCGGACGCGGCACGATCGGTATCGCCTACTCCAAGTTGTGAGCTGCGTACTGAGTTAACGGCAAGCGATTGCCCGATATCGGTACGCGCTCGCCACTATCGTCGTGTGGCGGACATGTCAGCCACCCTTCCCGGCGCGAATCCCGCGTCGTTGCCCCCTGCAATTCTCGGCCAGCGCTATCGGCTGGAACGAAAACTCGCGCAAGGAGGCATGGCCGAAGTGTGGCTCGGCACCGACCTGTCGCTGACGCGACATGTGGCGGTGAAGCTGCTGAAGTCGAATCTCGCGGCCGACCCAATCGTGGCCGAACGCTTTCGCCGAGAGGCAATTGCGGTCGCACAATTGAGCCATCCGAACATCGTCGCCGTCTACGACGCGATCGACGATGTCATCGGCGGTGCCAGGCGCCAAGCGGTGGTGATGCAACTGGTTGACGGCAAGAGCCTGCGTCAGTTGCTTGACGAACAGAACCGGCTGAGCCCGGAACTGACGATGCACATCGGCATCTGTGTCGGCGCGGCACTCGACTGCGCGCACCGGGCCAACCTCGTGCATCGCGACATCAAGCCGGGCAACATCCTGATCACCTTGGATGGGCGGGTACTACTTACCGACTTCGGCATCGCCAAGGGCCTCGATGGCGGCGACGACGACCTCACCAGCCCGAACGTGATGATGGGCACCGCCAAGTACCTCTCACCCGAGCAGGTACGGGGCCGCAAGCTCGATGGTCGCGCCGATCTGTACTCACTCGGCCTCGTGCTGTACGAGTGCCTTGCCGGCCGCGTTCCGTTCTTGGGCGAGACCGATGCCGACACAGCGTTGGCGAGGCTGAACCGCGATCCAACCGACATCACTCGTCTGCGGCCGACGCTCCCCCAGGGGTTGGCAGCACTGATCCATCGGCTGCTCGCCTTGCGCCCGAGCGACCGTTACGCGACAGGTGCCGAGCTGCGCACCGAACTGCAGCGCATCGCCGGTCAGCCCAAGCAGGACTACGGCAACGACACCAGCCGCGATGTCTCACGCGGCACGCCTTCGCGCGGCCGACCCGCCGGCCCAGCGCTCAGTGGCGCCACCACGCTGCCCAGTGCAACCGGGCCCGGCGCCGCCCGCCGCGGCACGCCCGTGCACGGAGGTCGCGCGCCGACACCCGTCGGCGGCTACCAACCACGCCCGGGCCGACCTGCTGGCGCCGCCGTTCGCGCCGACCGCACACCGCCTTCCACCGTTCGTCCACGTCAGCAACCGAACCGCAAGTTCGAACACCGCGCCGGGCCATCGTCGATCGTCGTCGGCGTGTTGCTGGTCACCGCATTCATTGTTGCCGTGGTCCTCTGGGTCACTATCGGGCGCGACGACCCAGGTTCGAACCCCGGATCCGACTCGGTGGTTCCTGGCGACTCGACCGCCCTCACCGCTCTTACCGGGTCGGGCGCGGCCGACATTGTGAGCGTCCAGACCTTCGACCCCGAGGGCACCGACCCTGAAGAGCGCGACGACTTGATTGCGAATGCCACCGACGGCAACGTGGCAACGGCGTGGACCACGCTGTGTTACGAGAACCGTTTCATGAGCGGCAAGACCGGCGTCGGTCTGGTCGCTGATTTGGGCAGCGCCCGCAGCGGCACCTTCACCGTTGTGCTCGGCAGTGCCCCGTATCAAGTAAAGGTCTTCGCGAGCGCACAGGGCACCGCACCGGGGACGTTTGGCGGGTGGGGCACACCGATCGGCGAATTCAACGGGCTAGAGGCGCAAACGGTCTCCGTCGAGTTGACGACCCCGGCTCGCTTCGTGCTCGTTTCATTCAACGAACTCGGTACCGACGCTGGGTGCACCAACGACAACGACTTCCGCGGCAGCATCCAAGAGATGTACATCGCCTAATCTCGCCACATCGCTGCACCACTCGACGACCAATCGCTGGTGACCGCAGCACAAGCCGGTGATCGCGGAGCTCTCGATCAGTTGCTGCGTCGCCACTACGACCGCATGCACGCGGTTTGCCGACGAATTACCGGCAACGAGGCCGACGCAGCGGATGCAGCACAGGAGGCAATGATCGCCGTCGTGCGCGGGCTTGCTCGCTTCGACGGACGATCTGCGTTCGGAACCTGGGTCTACCGCATTGCCACCAACGCCAGCCTCGACGAGTTGCGTCGGCGTCGGCGCCGACCTCAGCTGGCAGGCCGCGATCGCGAGGAGTTTCAGGAGCCGATCGATCACGACGGCGAGCTGCGTATCGACCACATGGCGGATCGCTTCCAACTCGATGCCGCGTTGGCTGACCTGCCGGAGGACTTTCGCGTCCCGGTGGTGCTGCGCGATGTCGCCGACCTCGATTACGCGGAGATTGCCGAAGTGCTCAACGTGCCGATCGGCACCGTCAAGAGCCGCATCGCTCGCGGTCGGGCGCAGGTGGCCGACGCGATTTCCAGGGGTAATGGGAACCAAGTACAGGATCCTGATCGTCCAACACCTGGTAACTCGACATGAAGCCACACCCAACCCCCGAGCAAGCACTCGCGAGCGCCTATCTGGACGGCGACGTGACCGCCGCGGAACGCGCCCGTGTTGATGGATCGCCGGAGTTACTGGCTTTGGTCGCATCGATGCGCCATGCCGTCTCGTTGATTGCGGCCGTCACCCCGCCCCCAGATGCCGGCCGCGAGGCCGCGCTCGCCGCCGCGCTCGCCGAGTTCGATACCCGCACCAACGGCAATCTCAACAGCACGAGCAACGTGATCTCGCTCGATAGCCATCGGCGGTGGCCAGCCGCTGTTCTCACCGCCGCTGCGGCCGTCGTCCTGGTTGGCGTGGTGGGAATCAGCGTGTTGCGCGACACCAGCGACCACAAGTCGGAGTCCGCCGCGCTGGCAACCGACGACGAAGCGACCAAACGATCCGATACCGGCGTGGCCGACGGCGCAGTCGCCGGTGCGCAGCCGACAGGCGGCGCCGACGAGGTCATCTTGCAGTCGTCCGTCGCCACGCTTGAGATCGACGACCCACAAGATCTGCTCACGCTCGCACCCCCGGCGCCCTACGCCGACACAGCGCCGGTCGCCGACACAACCGGCATCGCGGCGGAAACGGCGACCTCGGCAGAACGACTCGACTCGTACAACGTCGACGCTCTCGCATGCATGACCGACACCCAGGTCTTCCTTGCCGACATCTCGTACCGAGGCATGCTCGCGATCGCCGTACGCGATACGGTCACCGGCGTGACCGAGGCGATCGACAGCAACTGCCGAGTGCTCGCCCGCGTCAACTCGTAGCGGCGACCATGCAGGTCACACTGCTCACCGCCACGGCACTTGCCGCCATCACCAACTGGTTCGCGCGTTGGCGCGACGATGAACGGCTCGAGACATGGGTGAAGCCGTTGACCACCATGCTGGTCATCGGGTTGGCCATCGCCAACGATGCGGAGATCAAGTACTCCGGCATTGCCGTCGTCGCGCTCGTGTTGTGCCTGGAAGGCGATATCGCGCTGATGCCGGCCGTCGACAAGTTCATCGTCGGTCTTGCATCGTTCTTGCTCGGGCACTTGGCTTTCATCGTCTTGTTTGCGCGCTACGGCATGCCCCACCGCGGACTGGGCGCCATCGCAATCGGTGGCGCTGTCGTCCTGGCGGCGACGGCCGGACGCGTGATCGTGCGCGGTGCCGCGCGTAAGGACCCCGCAATGCGGATACCCGTCGTCGCGTACCTGCTGGTGATCTGCACCATGACCGTGTGCGGTTGGGCAACAGGCCGTGGCTGGGTCATCGCTGGTACCACGCTCTTCGTCATCAGCGACACCCTGCTCGGCTGGGGTCGCTTTGCTCGCGAGAGCGACAATGATTCGCGCTGGCATTCCGTTGCGGTGATGGTCACCTATCACGGCGCAATCGCCGCGCTGGCCCTCAGTCTTTGGTAGCGGGCCTTTGGCCTTCGTGACCTGATAGGTAGGCTCGGCCCCATGCCGGGTAATCCGTTGACTGATAGCAAATGGGCCCCCGACCTCGCCGACAGCGTCGAGCGCATGGTCGGCAAGGTGCGCAGCGTCGCCACCGACAACGCGGTGAAGGCGTCGCGCGGCATCGTCTTCGGAATCCTTGGCCTGATGGCACTGCTCGTCGCCGCACCGCTGGGGGTCATCGTCTTCACCCGCTTCGCCCAGATTGTGCTCAGCCGCGTCACGCGGACCGATCACGCCACCACGGTCTGGCTTTCGTATCTGATCACTGGTGGCTTGCTGATGCTCGCCGGCTTCTTCGCCCTCGCCAAGCGCCACCCCAAAAAGGTGAATGACGAGACCGGCAAGTGAGCCACCACCCCTTGAGCCACCACCATGTCATCATCATCGGTTCTGGCCCGGCCGGGCTGACGGCCGCGATCTACACGGCTCGCGCCAACCTGGCCCCCTTGGTCATCGAGGGCGAGCCCTCCAGCACCAGCGATCAGCCGGGCGGCCAGTTGATGTTGACCACCGAAGTCGAGAACTTTCCAGGCTTTCCTACGGGCATCATGGGCCCCGAGTTGATGCTGCAGTGCCGCGATCAGGCCGCCCGCTTCGGCACCGAGTTCCTCACCGCCAAGGTGACGGCCGTCGATTTCAGTGAGCGCCCGTTCAAGGTCTGGGTGCGCGACGAGCTGTACACCGCCGACGCCATCATCGTCAGCACGGGTGCCCAAAGCCTGATGCTCGGTCTCGAAAACGAGAGTCGCCTGCTCGGACACGGCGTTTCCACGTGTGCAACCTGCGATGGTTTCTTCTTCCGCGGTCAAGAAATCGCGGTTGTCGGCGGCGGCGACAGTGCGATTGAAGAAGCGACCTTCCTCACCAAATTCGCCACCAAGGTCTTGCTGCTGGTGCGCCGCGACGAGTTGCGGGCCAGCAAGATCATGCAGCAGCGGGCGCTCAACAACCCCAAGATCGAGATCGTCTGGAACACCGTGGTCGACGACCTGCTCGGTACCGACAAGTTGGAAGGCGCAGTTGTGCGCAACCTGGCGACCGGCGCTGTCACCACGCTGCCGGTCACGGGACTCTTCGTTGCCATCGGTCACCGCCCGAACACCGATTTGTTCAAGGGCGTGCTGCAGATGGAGGACAACGGCTATCTGGTCACGCAGCCCGGAAGCACGTACACCAATGTTGAGGGCGTTTTCGCCTGTGGCGACGTGCAAGACCACACCTACCGCCAGGCCGTCACCGCCGCCGGCTCGGGGTGCATGGCGGCGATCGACACCGAGCGCTGGTTGGAAGCGGCACACGGCTGAATCGGTTACGAGGCTGGAATGCTTGCTCCGCTGCGCCGGTTGCACAGAGATAGCATCACGATCCCGACCGAAAGGACCCCAAGATGGCCGACGGCATCGTCACCCTCACAACTTCCAACTTCGACGAACAGGTCACCGGTAGCGACAAGCCCGTAGTGGTCGACTTCTGGGCCGAATGGTGCGGTCCGTGCAAGATGATCGCCCCCATCCTCGCCGAAATCGCCACCGAGCAGCCGGGCGTCACCATCGCCAAGCTCAACGTCGACGAAAACCCCGATCTCGCCATGCGTTTCAACGTGATGAGCATTCCCACCCTGCTGATCTTCGACAAGGGTGAGGTGCGCAAGCGCATCGTCGGTGCGAAAGGCAAGAGCCAACTCCTTCAGGAGCTGAACGAATTCCTGCCTACCTCCCGCTGACACCCGGTCAGCGCGGCGAGGCCATTCGCGATCTTCAACGCCGCCTCGGTGCCGCCGGGTTGCTGTCGGCGGATTCTGCCGCGAGCTCGGCCGAGGCGGGGGTGTTCTGTGCCGCCACTGAGGCAGCGGTGCGCGCCTTCCAGCACACCCGCGGGCTCCCCGAGACCGGCATCTGCGATCAGGCCACCTGGACCGCCTTGGTCGAGGCCTCATGGAAATTCGGTGATCGCCAACTGATCCTGACCGCCCCGAACATGCGCGGCGACGACATCGCCGAGCTGCAATCTCGGCTCGCCCGCCTCGGCTTCGACTGTGGCCGAGTCGATGGCATCTTCGGACCGCGCACCAACCGCGCCCTGGTCGACTTTCAATCCAACTGCGGTATCCGAAGCGATGGCGTCTGCGGGCCCAAGACGGTGCGCGCCATCATGTTGGTCAGCTCCCAATCGGGCGACGGCCCTGGAGTGGGGGCCGTGCGCGACCGCGAGCAGTTGCGCATCGGTTTGGCCTCAGTTGCCCATTGTCGGGTCGTGGTCGGTCAGTTCGGTGGGCTGAGCGGTCTCACCCGTTCGTTGGCCGGCGAGCTGCGCCAGCGGGGCGCCACGGTGATGTCGCTCGATGAGCCCGAGGCCGTTGCCCAGGCTGTCGTTGCCAATCACTTCAACGCTCATGCCTACGTCGGTTTCGAGGCCAGGGCTGAGGCGTCGGCGGTCGCATACTTCTACCAAGTGCCGACCTACGAATCCGCTGGCGGGCGCGCGCTTGCTGAGCTGATTGTTGATCAGCTCAACGAACAGCAAGTGCTCGCCGGGGTTGCCGGTCTCGTTCCGACCGCACGCGGGCGGCGTTTGCCGGTGTTGCGCGAGACCCGGATGCCCGCAGTGCTGTTGCAGGTCGGCCCGGTGAGAGCCGCGACCGACGCAACGTCGCAGATAGCGACGGCGGTGCTGCACGCAATCGAGCTGTGGACATTACGAACAGGTTGAGACTTTTTCCACAGCGTTGTCCACCGGTGTGCGTAAGGCTCAAGCAAAGGTTCCGCGCAGAATACCACTCTGCGTCTACAAGCTGGTGCTATTTACCACTCGCAGAGGTCATTTGGTGATAGATCCTCTCGAGATCCTCAAGATCGGCAAAGTTGATCACGACCTTGCCTTTGCCTGCGCCCATGGTAATGCTCACGCGTGTGGACAAGTGTTCGGCCAGTAGGCCCTCGAGTTCCAAGAGTCCTGGCGGACGAAGGCGGGTGGCGTCGGTGAGGCCAGCGCCGTCGGCAACCCGAGCACCGGAACCGATCGCCTTTTCATCCTTGCTGGCGTCAGACGCTCCCCCACGATCACGCACGGCATCTTCCAGCATGCGCACCGACCACTGTTCGTTCACAGCCCGGCGCGCCAACTGCTCTTGGAACGCTCGATCGGGTGTGCCCAGCAATGCTTTGGCATGGCCGGCGCTCAGACGCCCGTCGGCGAGCAATGCCTGAATCGAAGGCGGCAGCGACATCAGCCGCAGGGTGTTGGTAACCGCCGAGCGACTCTTGCCCACCCGGGTTGCTACCTGCTCGTGGGTCAGCGAGAAGTCCTCAATCAGCTGCTGATAGGCAGCGGCTTCCTCCAACGGTGTCAGATCCTGGCGATGCAGGTTTTCGATCAATGCCCGCTCGATGGAACCCAGGTCGTCGGTGTCGCGAATGATCGCTGGAATCACTGCCAAACCCGCCCGGGTGGCTGCCCGCCACCGGCGCTCGCCAGCAATCAGTTGGTAGGTGCCATCGCCCAATGGGCGCACCAGCACTGGTTGCAGCACACCGATCTCGCGCACCGATTCGGCGAGTTCGCCCAACGCCTCCTCGTCGAAGTGCAGGCGTGGCTGCAGCGGATTGGGCTCGATTGCCGAGACAGCAATCTCCTCCAGCCGCGGCTGATCGCCTGGCGCCGCTGACGCACCAAATGCAGCAGTTGAGTCGCTGGGAATCAGCGCCCCCAAACCCTTACCGAGTCCGCTCAGCCGGGCCACCACTCACCTCCTTGGCAACTGCTCGGTACGAAACCGCACCGCGCGAGGTTGGATCGAACGTAATGATCGACTGACCAAAAGACGGAGCCTCCGACAGGCGCACCGTACGGGGCACAACCGTCTTGCAGACCTTGTCACCGAAGTGCTCACGAACCTCGGCAACCACCTGATCAGCCAGCTTTGTGCGGCCGTCGTACATCACACACACAATCGTGCTGACCTCCAACTGCGGGTTCAGGTTGCGCTTCACCAGGTCGACGTTGCGCAGCAATTGCCCCAAACCCTCCAATGCGTAGTACTCGCATTGGATGGGAACTAGCACTTCCGCCGCCGCGTTGAGGCCGTTGACCGTCAACAAGCCGAGCGACGGTGGACAATCGATGAGCACGTAGTCGTAGTCGGCCACGACGCCCTCGATGGCCCGCTTGAGGCGGCTCTCACGACCGAACGCCGGAACCAACTCGATCTCCGCTCCGGCTAGATCAAGGCTGGCCGGGGCCACGAACAGATTCTTGACCGCCGCTGGTTCTACGCAGTTCTCGAGCGGCAACTCATTCATGATCACGTTGTACATCGACGTTTCCAGGCCCCGATTGTCGATACCGAGACCGGTGGAAGCGTTCCCTTGCGGGTCCAGGTCGACAATCAGCGTCCGGTAACCGAGTTCGGCAAGGCAAGCACCCAGATTGACGGTGGTTGTGGTCTTACCCACGCCGCCTTTCTGGTTGGCAATTGCGATCACTCGTGGCAATGCACGGCGAGAGGAAGCTACAGCCATCGAATTACGACTCCTGCTCGCTGATGGTCAACGGCATCAGGCGACTTGGCGGGGGTGGATTTGGCGAAGGATAGCGGTTCCACGTGGAACATTCCCGTGATCGGGCAAACCTGTTGCGCGGATTGTTCCACGTGGAACAATCCGTCCGAGTTCAGACAGCGACCGACTTCTGAAACTGCCTGATGCCGCCAAGCGGCCCGCGATCAGCGAGGCCCGCAGACCTCAGCACCGATGCCGGCCATCGTTGAGCCGTCGGCTGTGGAGGTTCGCTGACCAGCAACATTCCGTCGGGGACCAGCAATTCCCCGGCCCAACGGGCGGTCACTTCCGGAGCCGCAAAGCTACGGGCTGTCACGACATCGAAGCTGTGTGGTTGCACAGCCGCCACCTCACGTACGTCGCCGCTGTGCACGGTCACGTGATCCAAACGCAGCGCCCGAACCGCTCGTTCCAGCAAATCTGCCCTGCTGCGCCGACGCTCCACCAGGGTGATCGCAAGGGCTGGACGCCTGACGGCGATCACCAGGCCGGGGAGTCCGCCACCGGACCCGAGATCAACCAATCGTTGCGCCTGCGCCGGAATAGCCGTAACAAATTGATCGGCATGGGCCACCGCCGCGGTCAGCGAGCCCTCACCAATCGCCCCGCGCCGCTGAATATCGGCAAGCGCCGCCAGCAGTGTGCTGTCGTTGAGTTGCGGCCCGTCAGCCATTCGCCGGGGCGATAACAACCCTGCGGTAGGGGTCGTCGCCTTCCGAACGAGTCGAGATCTCCTCGATGGTCGCCAACGTGTCGTGGATGACCTTGCGGTCGGCCGACGACATCGGTTCCAGCACCCGCGCCACGCCGGACGCCTTGACTTCGTCGGCCATTTGCGTCGCAAACGTGCCGAGTGCGGCGCGACGACGCTCGCGGTAACCGCCAACGTCGACCCGTAGGCGTGTGTCGTGGTCGCCCAGGCGTCGCTGCGACGCCACTCGCGTGAGGTCTTGTACGGCTTGCAGCGTCGTGCCCCGGGGGCCGACCAACAAACCAAGCTCTTGGCCGTGGACGCGAATCTCCAGGTCGTCACCGTCGGAGATCAGTTCGGTCGTTCCGGTGAGTCGGAAGGCGGCGACCAATTCGTCGACAAAACGGCGGGCTTCCTCGCCCACTTGAACTGGATCCACGGTGTTCTCTCCCTCTGAAGACTTCGCTGAATTCTTGGATTCTCGAGCTGGGCTCGACTTCGCGGCTGCACCGGAACCGCTTCCTGCGCTCCGCGGCGCTTTTGCGGCGCTCTTCGCCGGACGAGACTGTGCCGCGGACGGTTTGTCCGACACCGTGCGAGTGGTCTCGCCTTTGTCCGTCTTTTCCGCACGTTCGGCGCGTTTGCGATCACGACGATCGACTTTTTGGCGAGCCTGCGCCGGGCGCACCCGGGCACGTACCCGAGCCTCGCCACGAACACGGCCAAACAAGCCGAGTTGTGGCTCTTCAAGAACGTCGAATTCGGCGTCTTCTTCGTGCACACCAAGTTGATCGAGCGCTGCGTCCTTGGCTTCGGCCAGCGTCTTACCCGTGGTTTCTACCCATTCCATACGTCTGACCTGCTATTTCTTCTTGGGAGCGCGGCCGGAACCATCAGGACGAGCGAACTTGCCGCTCGAGGCTGGACGTCCCTTGCTTTGGCCGGCGCTGGGGGTTGGTTTGTTCTTCGGCGGCGTAAACCGCCCACTCGTCGTGCCTGCCGTTGACTTACTGGCGGGCGGCTTCTGCCCTTGCTTGCTCGCAGCCAATTCACGCTTGGCCTGGGCAAACATGCCGCCACCACCGCCATCTTTCTTGGCGAGTTCGCGGGCTTCCTCGCCCGCACGCTGGGCGACGCGGCCCAGGGAGTGGTCGCCCTTATAGAAGCGGAACGTGATGTAGTAGTTCAATCCGATACGGAACACCGCTTGTGCCGCGTAGTACACGGCCAAGCCGGTGAGGTAGAAGAACGAGAACACGCCGAACATCACCGGCAGGTACTGCATGACCTTCTGCATGGTCGGCGACATGGAGGGCGAAGCCGTGTTGCGGCTGGCAATCATGCGCTGCTGAGCGAAGTACAACACGCACAGCAGGGCCACCAAACCCGTATAAATCAAGCCTTTGGCGAACGAATCGCCCACGACTTGGTAGGGCCGAACGGCCAAGTCGAGGAACCACGACTTCATCTGCGTCTTGCCCACCAGCGACTGATAGAGCTCGGTGTCGGTGTTGAGATACTTCGGCACAAACGTGCCGTCGGCTCCCTTGCTGGTGAGGCCGTAGAGCACCCGGAACATGATCAAGAACACCGGCATTTGCAACAGCAACGGCAGGCAGGAGGCGAGCGGGTTCACCTTGTGCTGCTGATACAGCTTCATCATTTCTTCGTTGAGCTTCTGGCGGTCGCCGCGGTACAGGTTCTGCAGCTTGCGCATCTCGGGCTGCAGTTTCTGCATCTCGAGCATCCCCTTGGTGCTCTTCAGCACCAGGGGAGCGGTGACCAGCATCACCACGAGGGCGATCATGGCGATCGACAAGATGTAGTCGTGGGTCAGGCTGTAGAACCAGTTCAGCAACTTTGCTGGCTGTTCGAAGAACTGAATGGCAATCATGTGTGCAAGCCCTTATCTGTTGCATGTGAAGTATGACGATGGGGGAGCGGCACTGGGTCCCAGCCGGAGGGGCCAAAGGGCCGACAGCGCAGAATCCGACGCAGCGACAGCCGCAAGCCACGCCAAGTGCCATGCACTTGCAACGCCTCTTTGGCGTACGAGCTGCACGAGGGTGTGAACCGACACGGCGACGGCTTACCTTCCAGCGCCCTTTGGTAGGCGTTGATCAGGCGGATCAGACGGGAGTTTTGGACGTAATCTTGGCCAACAAAAGTTTCAGATCGAACTGCAGTTCGCTGAACGATCGTCCTGCCGCACTTGCCTGCCCGCCGAACAGGTAGTCGCCCGGCTGTAATTGGCCGCCGGAAGCCGCCGAGCGCAGCATGACCCGCAACTGGCGCCGAACACGATTGCGAACGACGGCGGGTCCGAACGCGCGACCGAACGCGAACGCCACCCGCGGCGGCGTTGCGCTGTCTAGAGGATCGAGGAAGTAGGTGCACCACAGCACTCCGGCCCGAGCGCGCCGACCATCGGACGCGATGCGCGTGAAGGCGCTGCGCTCTCGGATGCGCCAGATCAAGCCGACAGTCGGTGCCGACCCTTGGCACGGCGGGCCTTCAACACTGCCCGGCCGGCGCGGGTGCTCATGCGGTTGCGGAAGCCGTGCTTCTTGGCACGACGTCGGTTGTTTGGTTGGTAGGTGCGCTTCACGCCACCCCTCCTCCAGCCACGTTCGGTGGCGGTTCAGTAGATCTCAGGTTTTCGGCAACTTGCGCCACACAGATTGGCCACTCGTCACACTGCTTAGTTCACGACTAAACAAGACTACGGGCGCGCGGGTGGTAATTCGCGATTTCTCTCGTTACCACGTCCCCGTTTTTAGGGGTCGATGAACCCTGCTAGCGTGCGCCCTTCTCGCCCCAACGTGACTTGTCCACATCGTGTGGACAAGCATGTGGACAATGCGGGTCGATTGGGAAGGAGATGCTGGTGAGCGACCATGAACAGCTGTGGACAGCCGTTGCCCAATTGCTGCGCGCACAGGTCTCCGAGGCGGTGTGGTTCTCCACCTTTCAAGACGTCGTCGCACTCGACAGCGACTCATCGATGCTGCGCGTCAGCGCACCCAATGCGCACGCACGCGATCGAATCCTGTCCCGCTACCTGCCGTTGGTTCGCGACGCTCTCGAAGAAATCGGTGCCGCCGGCGTTCAGTTCGTCATCGAGGTGCAAGTCGCTGATCAGGTCGAGCCCCAGGAATGGGTAGCGGAATCACCCGAGCGCGACTCGGTCGCCGCCACCGAGCCGGCGTCGGGATCAAGCAGCAGCCGGGTCGATACCGGCGGCATGAACCCGCGTTACACGTTCGAGGCGTTCGTGAAGGGTGCCAGCAACCAGTTTGCGCTGGCGGCTGCATTACGGGTCGCCGAAACGCCCGGACGGAGCTACAACCCGCTGTTTATCTATGGCTCCGCAGGTTTGGGCAAAACCCACCTACTGCACGCCATCGGGCACTACGTGCACAACCACTACCAGCACGACGTCGTCCGGTACGTCACCACTGAGACATTCCTCAACGAGTACGTCGACGCCATCCGTACGAACACGACGGCCAACTTCAAACGTCGCTACCGCGACATCGACGTGCTGCTCATCGACGACATCCAGTTCATGGAAGGCAAAGAGGGCCTCCAGGAGGAGTTCTTCCATACCTTCAACGCGCTGCACGGATCCAACAAACAGGTCGTGATCTCCAGCGACCGCATGCCCGACGCGATCCCAACGCTTGAGGAACGACTGCGCGGCCGCTTCAAGTGGGGCCTGATCACCGATATTCAGCCCCCCGACCTCGAAACCCGCCTGGCTATCTTGCGCAACAAGGCCGAGCGCGACCACAGCCCGGTGCCAGCCGACACGCTCGAGTTCATCGCTTCGCGAATCACCACCAACATTCGTGAACTCGAAGGCGCTCTCATCCGCGTCACCGCCTACGCCAGCCTCAACCACGTGCCCATCAGCATGCACATGGCAGAGGGTTTGCTCGGCGACCTAATGACCGACTCGTACGTCAAGCCACGCACCGATGATGAAATGCTCAGCGAGATCGCGATCATCCTTGGCCACAGTGTCGATGCCTTGCGCGGTAAGAGCCGACAGCGCCCACTCGTCACCGCCCGCCAGATGGCGATGTATGTGTTCCGTGAGCTCACCGACCTCAGCTATCCAGCGATCGCCCGCCTCTTCGGCGGTCGTGATCACACCACCGTCATTCATGCCGTCGACAAGATCCAGCGCCTCATGAAGGAACGCAAGCAGATCTACGACCAAGTCACCGACCTGGTGCAACGCCTCAAGAAGGCGGCCTAAGCGTGACCGATACCTTGTGGGGTAGCTGGGGAGCAAACCGCTCACGCGGGGGACAACCTCGTCTTGTACACCGAATCACACACATGGCATTTCTTGGCTGTGCGCGCGTGTGGAAACCCGTGTGCACAGACTTTCGCCACCTACGCTGGGCAAAGACTCACTTGTCCACAATCCACAGCCCTTATTAGTCCTATTAGGTTTTCTCCGCACACATGCCACTCAATGACAATCCAGATCCAAACCTGGGAAAGGGAACGCTGTGAAGTTCCGCTGTGAACGTGAAGTACTCGCCGACGCGCTTGCCACTGCTGGTCGCGCGGCCACAGGTCGTACAGGTGCACTTCCAGTGCTGTCGGGTCTGAAGCTCGAGCAAAAGGGCAACAAGCTCACCGTCACTGGCACGGATCTCGATCTCACAATCCAACTGTCCATCGAAGTCGGTGGCGATCGCGATGGTGGTGTCGTCCTTCCGGCACGTTTGTCGGCCGACATTGTTCGTTCGCTGGGCCAGGGCAAGGTCGAAGTCGCAGTCGAAGGCGAAGAAGTCAGCATCAGCAATGGGCGCTCCAACTTCGTCGTGCGACCGTTGAACTTCGAGGACTACCCGAAGCTGGCTTCGCCGGCCGCGAGTTCAGTCACGCTGCCTGCCACGCAGTTTGGCGATGCGTTGCGTCAGGTTGTGCGTGCGGCGAGCACCGACGAAGCACGCCCGATTCTCACTGGCGTGATGATGACCGCCGAGGGCGATGGCTTGCGCATGGTTGCCACCGACTCGTATCGGTTGGCGGTCCGCGACCTTGTCGGCCAGCAAGTCCTATCGGCAGATCAGAAAGTGCTGGTGCCTGGCCGTGCCCTCACCGAGTTGCAGCGCTTGGTCAGCGGTGGCGACGACGTCACGATGCGGCTCGGCGATCGCGACGCGACGTTCGAGGTCGGCTCGACGCGGCTGACGACACGTCTGATCGAAGGCGAGTTCCCGAACTATCGCCAACTGATTCCGGCATCGCACCCGAACTCGCTCACCGTCGAGCGCGAGCCGCTGCTGGAAGCCATCCGGCGCGTGAAGATCTTGGCGAAAGATGCCACACCGGTTCGTCTGCAGATGGGCGGCGACACATTGCGGCTCACGGCGATTACGCAAGATGTGGGCAACGCCACCGAGGAACTTGATGCGGAGTTCAAAGGCAGCGAGCTGACGGTTGCGTTCAACCCCGACTACTTGGCCGCCGGCGTAGAAGCGTGCAACGGCACTTCGATCACGCTGTTTACGCTTGACGCCTTGAAGCCAGCGGTAGTGCGTGGCGTCGGGCACGACGACTACCTCTACCTGCTGATGCCCGTTCGCGTCCCGTAAGGGAATCGCCGTGATTGTTTCGCGGCTGGAGCTGACTGACTTTCGCAACTACACGAATGCGACGTTTGAGTTTCATCCGGGCACTACTGCAGTAGTTGGGCTCAACGGCCAGGGCAAGACCAACCTCGCCGAAGCGCTCGCGTATCTCGCCTCACTCGACAGCTTTCGCGGCGCGCCAGTCGAGGCACTGATTCGTGTTGGAAGCGACACCGCGATTGTGCGGGCGACGGTCAATCACCCCGACGGCCGCGACGTTTTGGTTGAACTTGAGATCAATCGCCACGGTCGCAATCGTGCGCAGGTGAATGGCAACAAGCTCGGTCGTGCCCGCGACCTACTCGGCGTCATGCGCGTCACCGTGTTCTCGCCCGACGACCTGGAGTTGGTGAAGGGCGGGCCCAACGATCGCCGTCGTTTCATGGACGACACGCTCGTCTCCACGGCGCTGAAGTACGACGCGATGCGTCTGGAACTGGATCGCATCGTCAAGCAGCGCAACACGTTGTTGAAGCAGGCGAATGGTCGCTTGAACGCCGACCTGGAGACAACGCTCGATGTGTGGGACGCGAAACTTGCCGACGTTGGTGACCAATTTGGGCGCGCCCGTGCAGAGTTGGCGACGCGGTTGCTGCCGATAGTCAGCGAGGCGTATGAACAACTCGCTGATCGCCCGAGCCAAATCGAGTTGTGTTATGCGCCGCAGTGGCGCGAGCCCGGTTTGGCCGCAGCGTTGGCCGCCGCGCGCGCGAACGATGTGCGTCGCGGAGTCAGCACGGTCGGCCCGCATCGCGATGATGTCGATCTCCTTATCGGGGGATTGCCAGCACGCACTCACGCATCGCAAGGCGAGCAACGAACGCTCGCGCTCGCGCTGCGCCTGGCTGCCCATCGGTTAGTAGCGCAGCTCGCCGATAGTTCGCCGGTGCTGGTGCTCGACGATGTGCTGAGCGAACTCGACCCAACACGTTGCGCGGCGCTGTTGCATCACTTGCCACCCGGTCAGGTCGTGCTGACGACCGCGGGTGTGCTGCCGGACGCAGCACACCCTGACGCAACGATCCGCATTTCTCGCGGCGGCCAAGTTCCGGAGTCGTAGGTCGCCTGGTCGCCTAGTTGCCTAGTTGGCGGTTACGGCAACAGCGCAGGACCAGGCCGAGGCAAGCAACGACACGACCATCGCGATGGCGACAGTCGCGAGGAGCGCCTCCCCCGTCATCAGCACCGGGAGCGCAAGGGAAGCGACAGTCGCCGCGACACCGATGATGCTGACCTTCTGGATCTGCAACGGCCGGCCAAAGCCGACGAGGAAGACACCGATCGTCGTGGCAACGATCGGGATCTGCCACTGATCCGCGCCAATCAGCGTGGCTACTACAGGCAGAACAACACTCGCTGCGATTTGCCAGAGCGTCAGTCGCGTCACCGGCCGCAAGAAGCGGCGGCCCTCGGGGCTACGAAACGCATCACGAGCTCTTGGTCCATCGACCGCCAGCCAAACTTTGCGCGCGTGACGGAGCCCTAGGGCGATCGCACCACCGACCACAACGAATCCCCATGCCTCGTCGACGGCAGCAACAAAGCGAAGCGACCACAGCACCGCGAACACGACTTGAATGACAACGGCGTTGCGGCGCAGCAGCTGCACCAGAGTGAGCTGCGAAAAGACTGCTGTCTCGGTGATTGTCATTTCGTCGCCCCTGGCTTTGTGGACTCTGCGCGCCACCACGCCGCAGTTGCTGAGGCGGCGTCGGCGAGCGATGTGGCGCGCAGCCCGAAGGTCTGCTCGGTCAACGAACTGTCGGTGATCCAAGGTTCGCTGAACTGATACTCGGTCTCGCGTAGGGCCTTTAACAACGGGCTAAACACACCCAATGCCCGAAGAATCGACTTCGGTACGGCACCGACCTTGGCGGTCGTGCCGGCCGCTACAGCGAACGCATTGATGACTTCCCGTTGTGTGCACGCTGGCGCGTTCGGAACGTGCCACGGCTTGCCCCAGGCGCGTTCATCGCCAGCGATAGTGATCATGGTCTGCACGACATCCGGCATGTAGCTGATGCTGTGCGGGGTATCGAGTTCACCGAGCACAGAGACCTTCTTGCCGGCCAACAACTTGTTCCACACTCGTTCTCCGAGGCCCGCGTCACGAACCCCAGGGCCGTAGAAATCGCTGGCCCGGGCAAAGGTCGCCCGCAAAGTGCCAGCAGCGTGAGCCTCCAGCAGGTCCTTTTCCATTGCGGCGCGCACGGCACCTTTCACACCCGTGGTGTTGGTCGGGTCGAGTTCGTGCATCGGCATCGCCGTGCCGCGACCGAAGCCGTACAGATTGTCCATCATCACCAGCACGGCCCCGGTCTTTTCCGCAGCAGCCATCAGGGCGCTGTGGATGGGCGGCCAGTCGGTGTCCCACCGGTGATAGGGCGGATTGGCACAGTTGTAAATGGCAACGGCGCCTTGTGCCAGTTGCGCGAGTTGGTCGCTGTCACCCGCGTCTGCTCTGGCTTTTGTGATCAGTGGATGTTCCGGGCCGGAACCACTGCGGGTAACAACCGTGACGGCTTCACCGCGCTCGGCGAGCGTGCATGCAATCCCGGAACCGACCGGGCCGGCCCCGATTACTACTTGCTGGTTCATCGTCTTCTCCTGTGCGTTCAATAGAGGTCTCATCCGCTCTTAGTGAGCAGTGCTCTCAGTTTGCAAGCACCCGGCGATAAAAGCAAGAGCACTGCTCTCGTTTCGGTGTGACATCCGCTACGGTGTGGCGATGGCCGGAAAACGGGAGCGCGTGCGGGCGGAGAACACCGCCGAAATTCTGCGCCTCGCTCGCGCACAGGTCGAACGTGACGGAGCCGGCAACCTCTCGCTGCGCGAAGTCGCCCGCGATCTCGGAATGGTGAGCTCGGCCATCTACAGATACTTCGCCAGTCGCGACGAACTGCTCACCAGGCTGATCATCGATTCTTACGATCGTTTAGGCGCGATTGTTGAGGCGGCCGACAGTGCACTTTCCTCGCGTGACGACTTCCGTGGGAGGTGGCGAGCTATGAGCCATTCGATCCGTAACTGGGCGCTGGAGAGCCCAGCTGAGTACACACTGCTCTTTGGAACCCCAGTTCCCGGCTACGCCGCGCCGCAGGACACAATCGGCCCCGCTTCTCGCTACACCAACGTTCTCGTCGGTTTGGTGCTCGACATGGAGGCCGCCGGACACACTGCCAGCGAGGTCGTCCCCGCCGCACTGCGCCGCGACTTTGCAGCACTCAGACAACGACTGGCGGTACCGGCCAACGATGCGATGCTGATGCGCGGCATGGTCGCCTGGGCCAACTTGATGGGCGCGATCAGCCTCGAGTTGTTTGGTCATCTGCACAACGTGGTCGACACACCGGGAGCCCTCTTCGACGCAATCGTTGAGGTTCAGGCAGAGCGCCTCTTTGCGTAGTGACACCTGAAACCTCCACACAAAGTGGGGCGATGGGTGGCAGAGTGGTCTGGTGCGCGACGACGAGCCAGTGCGTTTGGGCGAGAGCCTGCACGATGTGGTTCGTTCGCTGCGTCCCGACGGCAACCCCAGTAGCAACGGGATTGCCGGTGGCAGCAATGCCTCGGCGAGCGCACTAGGTGGCGTGTTCGGCCGCTGGGATGAAGCCGTCGGCGATGCACTCGCTGCCCATGTGCAACCGGTGAAACTCGACGGCACGACGTTGGTCGTGCAGGTCGACGATCCGGCGTGGGCGACCCAGCTGAAGTTCCTCGAGTCCACGTTGAAGCAACGGCTGGCAGAGATCGCCGGTGCAACGATCGAGCGCATCGAGGTCCGCGTCGCTCGCTGATCGATCGGCGAGGCGAACCGCCGATATCGGCGGCAACCGCCCGGACCTCAAGGCCGACTTGGCCTAATTCATCTTGGCGCTGCCCTGCGCTCATGTTCCATTCATCTTGGCTTCACCCGTGACTTTTACGATTCCGCGTCCATGGACACCAGCGCCGGGTTTCAAGACGAGGGTCCCGCCGACGCCGGTGATGCGCGGGTCGATGCGTTCTTCGCCAAGCTGTGTCGCGAGCAGGCTCGATATCTGCAGACGTTCGGCCACGCTCGATCGCTGCTGGGCAGCGAATCGGGGCAACTCGCGCACGTCACCGCGATCCAGGGCCGTCTCACCCGACAGTTCTTCGATGCACAGCGCGGCATCATGCTGCGTCGTGCGGATGTCGACGCGGAGGTGGCGGCAATCGTTGCGGCGGCAGCCGAGCATTCTTTGGCTCTCGTTGAAAGCGCCCGCGCACAGGTGGCCGCCGGTCTGATTCCGCCCGCAGGCGACCAGCGCATCAGCGCGCCTATCTCGGGTGTGGTCCCCGTCATTCCTGCCGACGGCGAGCTGTGTGACCAGCAGAAGATCGCCTCGCTCGGCGTGTCTGCCCTGCACACAATGGAAGAAGCAGACGTGTTGGCGTCGGTCATCAACGACGCCTTCGAATCTCGCGAACCCGACGGTGCCGTCGCCGAGCGGCAACTTGCCGCCCTGCTCGACGAATGGTGGGCGGTCGAGGTTCAAGAAGGTGGTGCAGTGATCGACGACGCCAATGCTCGGGCCGCGGTGCGTCGACACGTTGGCACCATCGAAGCCGGCGAGATCTTTGAGAACGCGCGTGTAGCCCGGGCCGGCCAGGTGCCTGAACCAAAGCCCACCGGAGTCCCCCCGACAGGTCTCGCGGTCACGGCTCGGCCAATCGCTCAACTGCCACACAGCGTCGTCGACCTCACCAACAACGCCGACACCTCCGACCTCGCCACCTTGTTTGCCGAGCTGGCTGCGTCATTGGAGGAACCAACAGCGGCTCGACCAACGCTGCCCGTTTTGGCGGTCGCGCCAGCGATCGACGTCGATCGTTCGACCGAGTTGCAGTTGCCGGTCGCCGACCCCGACGATCCATTCCGTCGGTTCTGGGAGCAAGGGCCGTTTCCGAACGCTTCGTCGAATCGCTGGACCGCGTGACGTCGTGGCCGAACTAAACGGTGCAGGGTTGAGCGGGACGCTGGTGAACGGTACGCCCGCGCCGAATGAGCAGCAAGCCCTCTTGGAGGCAGAAATCGCCGCCGCCCAGGCACGAGTGGCCACTGCCCGGCAGTTGGCGACGCTTCGCGACGCCGACATGCGCGCGGCGTTGCGCGCCGAACTGGACGCGTCGCGCGCTGCACTCGCCGCGATGGAGCTTGAGTACGAAACGACCATCACGAGCATCCGCGAAGAAGCCCGCCTCGAGGTGGATCGAATTCTCGCCGAGGCGCGATCGAAGGCAGTCGAGTTGCCAGTCGGGGGTCGATCTGATGCTGAGTGAGACGCTCTCGACAGGGGACTCGGAACCGTCGCTTTCCGCCCCCAGCCTTGCTACTCAACAGGCACCGGTGTTGCCGCCGCATGTCAGCATCGCGCGCCTGACGTTGCAGCTGCGCGCCTCACTGCAAGAGGCCGCCGACGCTGAGGCCATCGTTGCTGGCGCCAATGAGGAGACCGCACGCGCCGAGTTACGAGCGCGACTCGATCCGCTCATGGCGGAACGACGAGCTGTTCTTGAGGAAGCGCTCCGCGTCGCGCGCGAGGAGGCCGCCGCGCACGTGTCCAACGCGCATCGTGAGGCCGCCGCTCTGTTGGCACCTGCGCCGGCGGTTACGGATTTGATGACTGACCAACAGTCGGGCGCTCACCAGGAACTGCAAGCCCAGATCGACGCAACTCTGGCTCGGGCCGCGGCAGCACGCGAGCGCACCTTGATCAAAGAAGCTGCAGTTCAGGTTGCGTTGAACGAAGAGCTCACCATCGGACGTGATGCGCTCGCTGCAATCGAGCACGAGCACGCGCTGGCTATCGCGGAGGTTCGTCGGGCGGCGCAGCTCGAAGTCGAGCAGATTCTCGCTACCGACCCGCAAGGGAACGTCGATGATGCTCGTTGAACAGCCATCGTCTGGTGACTCAGGCACGCCAATGCCCGCTGCCACGGAGCTGCCAGCGCGTGCAGTGACTGCCCGCCTCACGTTGCAGTTACGCGCCGCGACCCGCGACGCGGACGCCGCTGAAGAGGCCGAGGCGGCGGTCGATGCCGAAGCGGCGCGACTCCAGTTGCGCGAGCGACTGAACCCAATGCTGGAAGATCGGCGGCGCGTGTTGCAGCAAGCGCTTGTCGCCGAGCAAGCCGAGGCCGCCGCACTCGTCGCCGATACGCGTCGCCAGGCCGCGGAGAAAAGCACCGAAACGTACGAACTTGCGTGGGCGTCGGCAGTGCCGGCAGTGCCGGCAGTGCCGGCACTGCCGGAAGCAACAGCGGGCCTTGACCCGGCGGCGATGGCGACGCTGTTCACGTCGGTCGCCGGCAAGTTGCTCGACGAACGACTGGAACGCCTGCTTCCGGCACCGGAACCCAAGAAGCCATCGTTCTGGAAGCACCTCTTTCATACCGATGTTGTGATCGTCGGGCTGATCATGGTCTTTTGCTTGGTCGTTGTCGTGTCGTGGATGAGCTGAGTCAGGAAGCTTTCGGATGACTGCGACCACGGTGCTGAGGGAGTCCGAGCGCGATGGCACACCTGCTTCGCCGCGCAAGTTGTTCCAGCGCGGCGGCCGCGGTGATCGCATGTTCGATGCCTTGACCGGAACGAGCGGACTGTTGGTGTTGAGCATCATGGTCGCGGTTGGTGTCTTCTTGGCCGTGCAAGCGATGCCCGCGCTACGCCGCACCGGCTTCTCATTCCTCACTACTGCGGAGTGGCAGCCCGATCGCGGCCAGTTCGGCATAGCGGCCGTGATGCTCGGCACCGTGCTGATCGCGGCGGTGGCGGTTGCCGCCGCGTTGCCTATCTCGATGGGAACCGCGCTGTTCATCACCGAGGTTGCACCACGCTGGCTGCGTGCGACGCTCGTCGCGCTTGTTGATCTGATGGCCGCCGTTCCTAGCGTCGTGTACGGGTTGTGGGGGGCCAAGTTGCTGCAGGGCAACGTGATTGGCATCTCGCGCTGGATCAATCGTTGGCTCGGGTGGATCCCGATCTTCTCTGTGAAGGGTGCCGACCCCAGCAGTCCGCTTTCCTCCGCGAGCGTGTACACGGCGTCGACCTTCATCGCTGGTCTGGTGGTCGCGATGATGGTGATGCCCATTCAGTGCGTTGTCATGCGCGAGGTGTTCTCGCAGGTTCCGCCCGGTGAACGCGAAGGTGCCTATGCACTCGGCTCCACCAGGTGGGGAATGATCCGCGTCGTCGCACTGCCGTTTGGCCGCGGCGGCATTATTGGCGGATCGATGCTTGGCCTCGGCCGCGCGCTCGGCGAAACCATCGCGGTGCTGCTCATCATCTCGCCCCGTTTCGACATGAACTTCCACATTCTCGAGGCTGGCGGCAACTCGGTGTCCGCACTGATCGCCGGTCGCTACAACGAGTCGAACGGGTTCGGGTTGTCCGCCCTGATGGCGGCGGGCTTGGCGTTGTTCGCCGTGACATTGGTGGTCAACTTCACCGCGTCGTGGTTCATCGCACGGTCCCGCAGCGGAGCGAGTAGCGACGCATGAGTACCGCTGTTGCTTCCAGGCTCACTGGGCTGACCACGCTGCCACCGACTCCGGAGCCGCTCGACGTCCCGCAGCAGCGACGCGTCACCGGCAAGTTGGCGCGGCACGACCTACTGATGATGGGTGGCGCCGGTGTGAGTGCCATCAGCACGACGATGCTCTTGTTCGGCCGGCTCACCCCGATGTCGGGAACATTTGGGTTCCTGATCGTCGCGTTTGTGCTGTACATCGTGATCTACGCGGTGATTGCCTCCGTCACCGAGTCGCGGCCGACAGTTGTCGACAAGGTGATGAACGTGCTGCTGACCTCGTCTGCAGTCATCGCGCTCTTCGCCCTCGCGACCGTGATCATCTTCGTGATCATCCGCGGCTGGCCGGCGTTGAAGCACTCCAACTTTTACACGGAGGATCTCAGCACCACTGGCCCCCTCGATCCGCTGACGCAAGGCGGCATTTCGCACGCGATCGTGGGCACGCTCATTATCACCGCGCTGTCGCTCGTGTTCACCGTGCCACTGGCGGTCGTCTGCGCCGTGTTCCTCAACGAGTCGAAGAGTCGTTCAGCCCAACTGGTACGCACGGTTGTCACCGCAATGACGGCCCTCCCGTCGATTCTTGCTGGCTTGTTCGTCTTCGTCGTGTGGATCCTGGTTTTCGACTTTCAACGCTCGGGCCTTGCCGCGTCAATCGCGGTCAGCATCATGATGCTGCCGATCATCATTCGTTCGGCCGACGTCGTGCTGCGGCTAGTGCCTGGCGGTTTGCGTGAGGCCGCAGCGGCGCTCGGCGCGCCGCGGTGGCGCACCGTGTGGCACGTCGTGTTGCCGACCGCTCGTTCCGGAATCATGACTTCCGTCATCCTCGGTGTTGCACGCGGCATTGGCGAGACGGCGCCGGTGCTGTTGACGGCGGGCTATACGGCGGCGATGAACACCAACCCGTTTGAGAATCCGATGGTCAACCTTCCGCTTGCGGCGTTCGAGTTGGTGAAGTCGCCGCAACCGGATCAGATCGCTCGAGGCTTTGGCGCCGCGGCAACGTTGATGGTGCTGGTGCTGATCCTGTTCTTCCTCGCCCGCATCCTCGGCGGACGGCAGCCCGGCCAACTGTCGCAACGACAGTCCAAGCGCCGCTTGGTGCAGTCGCGTCACGATCTCGAACGCATTGAAGGTCGCCACAAGTTGCAAGGAGTCCACGGGTCATGAAGTTGCGCCTTGTCCAACTCGCGTGTGCTGCGGTTCTCGTCGCTGCTACTGGCTCGCTGGCGGCGCCCCCGCGCGTTCAGGCGGATACTTACCAACGCATCAGCGGCTCAGGCTCGTCGTGGGCGGCCAACGCGATCGATGCCATGCGTGTGAACGTGAAGCAGTTCGGTATCACCGTCGACTTCAACCCCAATGGCTCGACTGCTGGCCGCAAGGACTACCTCAACGGCGTGGTCGACTTCGCCGCCTCCGACATCCCGTTTCAGTTCAACCCGGAGGATGGTTCGGCTCCCGAGAATCCCGCGGCGGGGAGTTACGCCTACATCCCTGTGACGGCCGGCGGCACCGCGTTTATGTACAACCTGAAGATCAACGGCAAGCGGGTCACCAACCTGCGGCTCTCTGGCGAGAACGTCGCCAAGATCTTCACCGGCGCGATCACGATGTGGAACGATCCCGCGATCGTGGCCGACAATCCCGGCCTCACCCTGCCCGCGCGTACCGTCGTGCCGGTCGTGCGCTCCGACGGTTCCGGTTCCAGCGCGCAGTTCACAGCGTGGATGATCAAGACGCACGAGCCGGTCTGGAACAATTTCTGCCAACGCTCCGGTCGCGCTCCAGCGTGCGGATTCACCTCCTTCTATCCGACCGTTCAAGGCATGATCGCCCAGCAGGGCGACTTGGGTGTCGCGGGCTACGTCTCTCAAAACTTCGCCGAGGGTGCGATCGGCTATGTCAACTATTCGTACGCGCTCGGGTCCCAGTTTCCTGTTGTAAAGCTGCTGAATGCGGCCGGCTACTACACCGAGCCGACACCCGAGAAGGTCGCCGTTTCGTTGCTGAAGGCGCAGATCAACACCGACGCGAGCAATCCATCGTTGTACCTCACCCAAAATCTCGATGGGGTCTACGCGGACACCGATCCTCGTAACTATCAACTCTCCTCGTACTCGTATCTGATCGTTCCGACGATTGTGCAAGGCCAGTTCAACCTGGAGAAGGGCAAGACACTCGGAGCATTTGCGTACTACGCGATGTGTGAAGCACAGCAACAATCGGCATCGCTCGGGTACTCGCCGATGCCGGTGAACCTCGTGGAAGCGAGCTTCGACCAGATCAGGAAGATTCCGGGTGTGGTCGTGGAGAACGTCAACATCGCGCAGTGCCAGAACCCAACGTTCTCGGCCGACGGAACGAACACGTTGGCGCAGAACGCTGCGGCCCCGAAGTCGTGCGATCAACAAGGCCCTACCCAATGCCCGGACGGCACCGCCGGTATGGCCAACGTTCCGACTGCGATCAACCCGAGTGCGCAAGCCCCAACGGCCACAGTTCCGGCGAGTGGCGGTGCAACCCCGACCACGGTCGCGTCGGGCGGTGCCACCAAGACCACGACGGCACCCGGTGCTGGCGGTGCGACCGGCACCACCGTCGTTGATCCGAACAACCCGAACGGCGTGACCGACCCCAACGTGACGCTGCCCGATGGTTCGCCGGTCGTGATCGAAGGCGTTGGAACCGTGACTTGCATCGACCCGAGTGCCTGCGGTGCCACGTCACCCGATGGTGTGGCAACACCACAAGGTGCCCTCACGGCGGCGCCTGCTGTCGCCACAATGATTGCTGATTCGTCCAGCACCGGCACGCTCGGACTGGAGTTGCTCGTCGTGTTCCTCACTCTCGGCATGGTTCTTGGTCCCGCAATCGCATGGCGCTACTTCACGGAGCGTCGCTCGTGAGGCGCCGGTTTGTCGTTTCGTTCGTGGTGGGTGTGGTCGGCACTTCGCTGCTCACCACCAACTTTGTTGCGACTACCGAGGTCGCAGCCGACGGCACCGTCGGGGTGCAGGGGACAGACACGTCACTGCCGCTGACGGACTCGGCAGTGACCCTCGCGGGGCGAGGTCGCTTCGCGGACCTGGAGGTGACCGTCAATCAGACGGAGAGTCTGACCAACCAAGCGTTGTCCCTGACGTGGACCGGCGCTGATCCGACACAGGAAGGCGCGTCGGGCCGGTTCGGCAACAACTTCCTGCAGATCTTTCAGTGCTGGGGAGACGACGACGGCACGAACCCAGACAATCCAGGCCCGCCGCCGACGCAGTGCCAGCAAGGTGCCGTTGGTGGCAGCTATCAGTTCAGCGACAGTTCGTACCCCGGGCGCTACTCGATCGGCCGGATCATCTACCAGAACCTGTGGGACAACTTCGACCCCGACGCGGGAACATACGACACGGGCAGCGGATTCGTGTGGTTGCCGTTCAAGGCGGTCGATGGCACGACCATCCCGATTCAGGAAGATCCAACTTGGCGGCCCTTCAAAACCGGCAGCTACTGGATGAACCCGTACTACAACCAGATCACGACCAACGAGATCGCGGCTGCGGCAACACGCCCCGACGGCACGGGTGCCGAGTTGTTCCAGGTCAACACTGGGCTTGAGGCGTCAGGGCTCGGCTGCGGTCAGAAGGTGCAGCCGTTGCCCGATGGCACCACGAAGGTCCCGAAGTGCTGGCTGGTCGTCGTGCCGCGCGGGATGGGCAGCGACGAGAACGCGAATACCTCCTACGGCGGCGCCGACGCCGACGTGAACGGTGTCGTCACCTCGCCGCTGATGCCCGGAGTTTGGGAGAACCGAATCGCGTTCCCGCTTGAGTTCAACCCACTCGATTCGCCCTGCAAGTTGGGCCAGAACGAGCGGCGCCTGTCGGGCACCGAGTTGGCGTTTCCGGCGATCGCCAGTTGGCAGCCGCAGCTCTGCACGACCGGGTCGCAGGTTCCCTACTCGTTCGCACCGGTCGGCGACGCGCAGGCTCGCCAACAACTGACGGGCTTGTCCGGCGCACCCGGCATGGTGGTTGTGCAGCGTCCACAGAACCCCGAGTTCGTCGATGCCGCGAACCCCGTGGTGTATTCGCCGCTCACCGTCTCGGGTATCACCATCGGTTTCAACATCGATCGCATCCTTGCTCCGAATCCAGACCCCGCCGAAGCGCAGTTCGCCGCGATCCGTGTTGCGGATATCTATCTGACACCGCGACTTGTGGCGAAGCTGCTCACGCAGTCGTATCGGGCGGCAGTCACGATGTACGAGCTACCGACGTACTCGTGGGTGCCGGGCAACCCCTTGGATCTCACCAAGGATCCCGACTTCTTGCAGTTCAACCCCGAGTTCGTGAACCTCACCGTCTTCGACACACGAGCCTTCAGCGGGCTGAGCGTTCCGGCTGGAACATCGGATGCCGCACAAACTGTGTGGGAGTGGATCTTCGCGGACCCGGAGGCGAAGGCGTGGCTCGACGGCGAGGACGATCCATGGGGCATGAGCGTGAACCCGGTGTACTCGACGAACGCGTCCGTCAACCCGAACGGCACGGCGTTCAACGATCCGACTCCCACGTCGTTCCCCAAGAGCGACCCTTACTGCTATCAGGCACCAGCCGTTGGTACCGGAGAAGGGATCACGCCGCCCGCGCTGTGTTCAACGGACTGGAATCCGTATCAGCGCAATTTCGCCGTGACGGCGCAGGTCGGCCGCTCGGCCAACGATGGTGCCAAAGTCATTCAAAACCCATTTCCGATCTCGACCGTCGACACTTGGTCCAAGGCAGCGCCGCAATCGCTCGGGCGTCACACGATGTTGGTGTTGACCGATACTCCCAACGCCGCCTTGTTCGGTTTGCAAACCGCCAGCCTCAGCCGCGCCGGCGACAACGGCGCTAATCGAGTGTTTGTTGAACCGAACAGCGTGGGTCTCGCAGCCGGCCTCGCCGCGATGCGGCCCGCAAGTGTGTCGACGGTGCTGGAACCAACACCATCGGTGACGGCCGCTGGCGCGTATCCGCTGACGACGGTGGCGTACGCGATGACCAAGCCGCTGGCGCTGGACAGCACGGCTCGTACGCAATATGCAGCGTTCCTGCAGTTCGCGACGACGACTGGTCAGACGCCAGGGCTGGACTTCGGTCAGTTGCCCCGTGGCTACCTTCCGCTGCCACAGAGCCTGCAGCAGCAGGCGGCGAGCAGCATTGACAGCATCCTGCACCTCGAAGCCCCGCCGACGACTACCACCACGACGGTGCCCACGACGACAGTTCCCGCCACGGTGCCCACGGTGGCGACAACGCCCAAACCGCGAACGTCGGGTGGGGTGCCGGCTGCTCAGCCCAGCGCGACCCCGGAAGTTTCGGAAACCTCTGCGCCAATTTCGGTCGTGGTTGTCGTGGAACTACCAGAGAGCACCTCGCCGCCGACGGCTTCATCGACGACCGTCGCGGCGTCCGTCACCCCGTCGACAGCGGATGGGAAGTCGCGCTTGGTGGTCCCATTCGCTGGCGGGCTCACTGTGCTCTCTGCAGTCGGCGCGCTGGAGATCACCAAACGCCCGCGTCGGCGTCTCCCGAAGCGTGGCGCGCCATGAACCGGGTCACGGGTGCGTTGTTGGTGTTGGTTGCTGCCGGAGTCCCGTCTGTTGTCGCGCAAGCTGCTCCGTCGGTTCCGACGGCGAGCCTCGCCATCGTGAACCCCAGTGACGCGTCGCAGGCAATCACCGACGGCGACGAGAACACGCAGTTCGTGGTGCGGCCTCCCGATGGGGCTAGCTGCCCGGGCGACACGCGGCACGACGGGTGGCAACTCGCTGGGTTCATCCTCCCTGAAGAAGAGGACCCCGCCACGCAGATCTACACCGCATTGGGTCCGGTCGAGCGCTACATCGACGATGTCACGCGTCGCCTCGCGCTGTACCGCGTGGAGCGATCTCCGGTCGGCCTCGCGAATCTTCCGCTCAACGATGTCGCCGGCAAACCGGCGCGCATTCCTGCGATCCCGACGCTCAGTTTTCAGCAGGTGGCGACGCTGGGCTTGGCCGGTGGGCGCTATCAACTCGGTATTGCCTGCGTGTTCGACGGGACCCAACTGGGCGATTACTGGACGGCGATCGTCACGATCACTCGGCCGACCGATCTGAAGAGCACCGAGCTCTCATGGACCGTCGAAGTGGCCGCCCCCGCTCCCGAGTCTTCGGACTCGTCATCTACCACCCTCCTTGTTGTCGCAGTCGTCGTTGGCGCCGCGGCAATTGGCTTTGTCATCCTCCGTCTCCGAAAGGGCAAGTAACCCATCATGTCGCTCATCCATCGACGCGCCGTCTCGCTGATCACGCTGGTCCTTGCCGCGTGCTTCGGTTTTGCGTCCATCGTTTCCGCCGATACGGCGACCCTCGCACCTGCTTCGGGTACGTCGGCGATCGACGGCAGTGGTCTGCGCGACACCGCGTTGGACACCGCCTTCAACCTGACCTTGGCCCCAGGAGCGCACTGCACTGGTAACGCCGCCGGCGGTTACCAAGTTCGCAGCTACTTCATTGGTTCCGGTGTCACCTTGTCGTCGGTCGACTTCGGGCCGCTCGGTTTGCCGTTGCCGCAGTCCGGCACGGGCAGTGGCACGACGTTCATCTCGACGCTGCCGAACTTCTCTGGTTCGGCATTCACCCTCAACCCCGGTACGTCGGCACCGTTCCTGGTGACAGGCTTGCCGCAGTTGTCGCTGTATCGGATGGTGAACAAGGTCGCCATCCCGAACGGCACGTATCACATGGGCATTGCTTGTGTGGATTCGACTAATCACGTTGATGGTGCCAACTTCTGGGACACCGCGATCGTGATCAGCGGCCAGTCGGCGACCAGCATGGGTTGGGCGCTCGACACGGCGACGACCACAACGACGACTACGACATCGACGACCTCCACCTCAACTACCACCACGACAACGGTGGGTGGTTCGTCGACCACGACGACGTCGACGACCTCGACGGTGGCGGGCGGTTCGACGACATCGACCACGCGGCCAACCACGACCTCGACCACGATTCCGACGGGCACCATCCCGCGCACAGGGGGTTCGTCCTCGACGCCGTTCCTCGCCCTCGCCCTCCTGACGCTGCTGATCGGTCGCGTGGTCTTGCTCGTTTCTCGACCGGTGCGGGTCCTGCCGCCATCATGACGATGACCGCATTCGCACTCATGCGCGGCGACGCGGCGAACCCATTTGATGACTTTGCGACGAACGACTCGTTGCCAGTCAGCTCGGGGCGCCGTCGTCGCGAGCGCGACATCCCACCGCTGTCGCCGCGCAAGGAAACAGCACGCGTCGTCGCGATCGTTGTCTGTGTTCTTTCGGGAGCGTTCTTCCTGCAGCTCACCGTGATCGGTTCCTTCCAGGCGCGCGCCGCGCAGCGTCAGGCGTTCGACCGCTTTCGCGAGCGGCTCGCGTTCGGCACCGCCCCCACATCGGGAGCCGACGAGGAAGGGCATCTGCTCGCTCTCGGTACGCCGATCGCACTCCTCGAGATTCCCGCGCTCGGGCTGAAGCAGATCATCGGCGAGGGCACAACCGCCGGGGTCTTGCTCGACGGGCCGGGGCACGAACGCGACACAGTGTTTCCGGGACAGTTCGGCACCAGCGTGATCATGGGTCGCCGCGCAGGGTTCGGAGGCGCGTTCTCAGATATCGGTTCACTGAAAGCCGGTGACGACTTGAACTTCACGACTGCTCAGGGCACCTTTGTGTATGAGGTCGTCGGAGTTCGGCGTGAAGGCGATGTAATTCCCGCAGTCCCCGCAGGTTCCGCGCGCCTGATTCTCGCCACGGCTGGCGGCTCCGCGTTCGTGCCCAACGGCGTGTTGCGCGTCGACGCCAATTTGGTTGGCACGCCGGTTGTCGGAGTGACACCACCGTTTCGGTCCTCGAATCTCCCCGCCAGGGAACGGGTGATGCACAACGACACATCGACGCTCTGGGTATTGGCATTTTGGCTGCAGGTGTTGTTGTTGTTTGCGCTCGCCGCGATCTGGGCGTGGCATCGCTGGGGTCACATTCAGGCCTGGATCGTGTTCTTCCCCACCCTGTTGTTCGTTGGCCTGGCCGTTTCGGGAGAAGCAGCGCGGCTGCTTCCAAACCTGCTGTGATGAACGATCCGCTCTTGCAAGTCGCGGCTGAGAGTGACGCCTCACCGGTGTCGTTCCCGGGCTCGGCTGTTGTGCAACTCATTGCCGAGGGCGACAACTTTTCGCGCCCCATCGTCGCCGAACTCCAGGGAGCAGTGGTGACTGTCACCGCGAGAGGAATCGAGGCGAGCGACGGTGGCGGTGCTTGGTCGTGGTCGTTCGCGGAACTGGAGCGGGTTGTCCATGGGGCCGACGAGCCATGGAGCATCTTGGCGGTGCCCGGGGTTGAGGATTTCGGCGTCGCGGTCCCCCCTGCGCGGGTGGCCGAGTTCCGTCGACTGGTCGATGGTCGCGGCGCCGCGCTGCGACCCGCGCCCGCCGCCAATCAGCCGTTGTCAACGGCACCTGCTTTGCCGCTGCTGCAGATGCCGCGTCTGGAACCCAGCCCCCTTCGGCCGGAACCGATTCCCGTCCCGCCGTTAACCATGCGCACCGAAATCCTGCCCACCAGCGCACCGATAGGCGCACCGATGGGCGGGCCGAGCGACCTGGTGGCTACCGACATCTCCGCGTGGTTCGGAAACCACCAGGTATTAGATCGGGTCTCGCTCGCTATGCCGGCCGGCAAGGTGACCGCCCTGATCGGTCCCTCGGGCTGCGGCAAGTCCACGTTCCTCCGCATCCTCAACCGAATGCACGAGATGATTCCTTCGGCCAGCCTTGCCGGCGAGGTACGTCTTGATGGTGACGACATCTACGACCCGGAGAAGAAGCTGACGGATGCCCGGCGGCACATCGGCATGGTCTTTCAGAAGCCCAATCCGTTCCCCGCCATGTCGATCTACGACAACGTCATTGCCAGCTTCCGCCTGACCGGGTTCAAGGCGTCGTCGGCGACGAAGGACGAAGTCGTCGAACAGTGCCTGACCAAGGCAGGTCTGTGGAAAGAAGTACGCGATCGCCTACAGCAGCCTGGCGGTGGCCTTTCGGGTGGTCAACAGCAACGGCTGTGCATCGCCCGCGCCTTGGCGATCAAGCCCAAGGTGTTGCTGATGGACGAGCCGTGCTCGGCGCTCGACCCCACATCGACGCGGCGCATCGAGGAAACGATCGGGCAATTGGCGGCCGACCTCACGATCGTGATCGTGACCCACAACATGCAGCAGGCCGCACGTGTGTCGGACCTTTGTGCCTTCTTTCTCGCCGAGCAGGGCACCCCCGGTTACATCGTCGAGCACGGCCCGACCGACGCGTTGTTCTCCGTGCCCCAGGATCCACGCACGAACGATTACGTCAACGGCCGGTTCGGCTGACGCTACGCAAGTCGTGCACTAAGGGTGAGCAATGACTTCCGCCAGTAGCCATTGAGCGTTCATCTTGCCTTCAGTTGATGGTCAGACGGGAGTGAGACCCTTACGAAGTACGGGCATTCTCCTGTCGGTGCACTTCCACACTCCTTGAAAGGAATCGTCAACTCATCATGCGAATCTCATCTAAGAAGCGAATTGCGCTCGGCTTGGTGGCAATCACCATGGCCACCGGCGCATTCAGCGGCGGATCGTCCGTCGTACAAGCAGATCCGCCGGCATCGCTCGGCCTGTCGTACTCCGGTGTCGGCTCCGACACCACCCAGGCTGTCATGGACGCCTTCTCCGGCCAGGCCAACGGGATCGCTTATCCCCGTGCCATCTCCCAGGGCGCGGTCATCGAGAGCTACGACGCAGACATCGCAACCCCCGGCTCGACCGACCCGTGCATCACGACCACCTTCAACGGTGTCGCATTCACCCGTCCGAACGGTTCCGGTGCCGGCCAAAAGGCACTCGCCGCAGCCAACGGTCAGGGCGCTGTTGGCAACCCGACCAGGTGGCTCGGCAACAACAACGTTTTCGCCAACGCAATCTGCGGCCAGGCCGCCTTCGTTGCTCCGAACAACACGCCAGCAATCGCGATTGCGAACTCGGTGAACATCGCCGGTCAGGTTGCGTTCGCCCGCTCGTCGAGCGGCCCGGTTGCGGGTTCCGGCCTCACCTGGGTGCCGTTCGCGCAGGACGGCATCAGCGCCGGCTACGTGTTCAAGAACATCACTGGCCCGGCCGGTGCCGCGGTTACGACGGTCACCCGCAAGGACCTGATCGACATCTACAACACTGGTCCGAAGGCAATCGTCAGCGGTGGCCAGCCGGTCCTCTTGATGGCTTGTGACCTCAACGTGCTCTCGGGTACCCGCAAGTTCTGGGGTACTGCGGTGCAGAACACCCTGATGTCGGGCAGCGTTCCTGCTGCGTTGCCGGCCGCCGTGCCGACCGACGCCAATGGCATCTGCAACTCGGTGTTCCAGGAGAACACCCTCGCTCCCGTGGCCGCCCGCGCCAACGCGTTGGCCGCTGCTAACCCGACCGGCATCGTGTTCAACTCGGTCAACTACACCAACTTCCAGTTGATCGTGGGCCACTCGGCTGCTGGGTTCATCGCGCAGAAGAACGGCGCAATCTCCGCCGCTCTGCTGCCGGCGTCCGGCGACTACGGCCTCACCTCCATCAGCGACAACAGCCTCACCGGCACCGGCGGCGTCAACCTCGGCGCCCCGTATTCCGTCGCTGGTCCCGTGTACAGCGCAAACTCGACGTTCTACACCACCGACGCTGTCTTCGGTCGCAAGGTGTACAACGTGCTGCCCAGCTCGGTCATGACCGCGTTGGCTGGCGACTCGACCGACGTCGTGCTGCGCTCGCTGTTCTTCGGGCCAACCTCGCCGATCTGCCTGGGCACGTCGATCATCTCGACGTTCGGTTACTTGAACCTGGCAGCAGGCACCGGCTCGGGTACGACCACCTGCGGTTCCATCGGAGCCACCGGCGGCTGGACGGCCCCGAACAGCACGCTGAGCTGATGCCGAGTCTTTCGGCTCTCAAATTTTCCCCCAACTCACTTTCAATCACAACGTCTCGAAAGGACAACGATTCATGAAACCCTCAATCAAGCGTGCGGGAGGTGTGCTGGCGGCGATCCTCGCGATCTCCTTCGGCGCCGTCCCCGCCGCCCAAGCGGATACAGCAACGCTGAGTCCGCTGTCGGGCACCGCGGCCATCGACGGCGGCGGTCTGCGCGACATTGCCCTGGACACAGGCTTCAACCTGTCGTTGACACCGGGTGCGCACTGCAGCGGTAACGCTGCCGGCGGTTACGTGGTCCGCAGCTACTTCATTGGTTCCGGCGTAACGCTTTCGTCGGTCAACTTCGGAGCTACAGGATTGCCGTTGCCGCAGTCCGGCACGGGAAGCGGTTCGACCTTCGTGTCGACGCAGCCGAACGTGTCGGGTGCCGCGTTCTCCGTCAACCCCGGCTCGTCGGCGCCGTTCTTGGTGACCGGCCTCCCGCAGTTGTCGCTGTACCGCATGGTGAACAAGCCGGCCATCACGGCTGGTGCGTATCACTTGGGCATCGCCTGTGTGAACACGGCCACCAACACCGTTGACGGTGCCAACTTCTGGGACACGGTCGTCACGATCAGCGCCCAGACGGCGACACAGTTCAGCTGGCAGTTCGGCTCGGCACCGACGGGCGCCGCAATCAGCGGTTCCGCCGGTGACGCGCAGGTCACGCTCGACTACACCATCCCGACATCGACGCCGGCAATCACCAGCGCCACGATCACGTATGGCTCGGGCCCGACCACCATCACCCTGGCCGGTGGCCAGCTGACCCCCGGTGTCCACACCGGTCTCAACGTTGGCAGCCTCACCAACGGCACGGCCTACACCTTTACGCTCACTGCGAGCAACGGTGTCGCTCCTGCCAGCACTGCCAACGTCACCCTGACGCCGTCGCTGTCGACGCTGAACAACATCAGCGGCTTGACGGTCACCAACGTGGCCGCCACTTCAGCAACGGTTTCGTGGTCTGCTCCGGCAGCCAACGGTGGCGGTCAGGTTCCGACCGGTTACCTCGTCACCGTCACCGTCACGGGCAGCGGCGCTCCGGCACCGTTCACTGTGGCCACGACGTCGACACCGCTCAGCGGCCTGACGGCAGAGACTGCCTACTCGGTCACGGTGACCGCGCAGTACAGCCAGGCAAACCCGGTTGCTGCTGCCCCGTCGGCAAGCTTCACCACCACCCCGAACACGATCATCTACCAGGACATCTCGGTGAATCGCCCCAACGGTCTGCTCGTCATGACCCAGCGTTGCGTTTCGACCTCGCCGGGTGTTGGCCAGACGATCAACGGGTCGATCCCGGCTGAGGGTGCCCAAATCGGGTTCCCGACCGGTATTCCCGCAACTTCGGCCACCTCGACCGCTTCTATCCCCGGCGGCCCTGGTGACAATGGTGTTGCTCCGGCAGCGTCGAACGTTCCGTTCGCCACGACTCCGCCAGATGGCACATTCACTGCGAACATTTCGTTGCTCTCGGGTTACCCATACCCGCAGAACACCGATGGCACGCCGCAAGCTCCGGCTTATCCGACACGCTGCACCATTAACTTGGGCAACGCCAGTCTGGTAACCACCGGCGCCAACGCTGGTCAGTACTTCGTCGTCTCTGGTCAGATCGACCAGGTCACGGTTGTCAACACACAAGACAACGACGCTGGCTGGCACGTGACGGGCACGATGTCGAACTTCCAGAACACGTTGCAGACCGGCGCCAACACGTCGTTCAGCGCTGACTACCTGGGTTGGACACCGAAGCGCAGCTACATCACGCCCCCGCAGAACGATGGCCTTGGTGCGAACTACACCATGGCTGTAACGGCTGGCACGGGTACGACGCAGGGCACTGCTGGTGGTTTGTCGAATGGCGACGTGCTCGCCACTTCGCCTGCGACCCAGAGCCTTGGCATCACGCAACTCGATGCCCGTCTGAAGCTCCTCATTCCGACCCAGATCAAGAGCGGTACGTACCACGGCACGCTCACGTTCTCGGCCCTTAACGGAGCCTGATTAGTTGTAGTTCTTGTATCCCGAGCGTTGTGGTGTGGGGGCTCCGGCCCCCACACCGCTTCGCCGTTTTTCCGCCTCAACTGAAAGCCCCCAACAAATGAACCTTCGCGTCAAGCCCGTCTCCGCCGTCCTCGCCATGCTGTTGCTGTCGGGGGCCATGATTGCGCCGTTTGCGTACGCGGAGGACGCGGCGCCGCCCACGACTGAGCCGACGCCAGCTCCTACACCTACCGACGACACGGCCGTGCCCCCCGAGAATGTGATCGTCGAGAGCTTCTCCATTGGTCCGACTGGTTCGCTGGATCCGAGCCAGCCCGGCGACCGCGTCAATTTCTCCTACGACGCCGCGCCCGGCGTCGTGATCCACGACTCCGTCACCGTGTACAACGTCGGCAACGTGGCACTGCCGTTCCACGTGTACTCCACTGACGGCTTCAACCAGACCGACGGAACTTTCGACTTGCTGACCGGTGACGAACTCCCGACCGATGTCGGCAGTTGGGTGACGTTCGACGCGCAGGACCTCACGATCCCTGCGGGCAAGCAAGCACTCATCCCGATCACCATCACGGTGCCAGCCGATGCGAGCCCAGGCGACCATGTTGGCGGCATCGTCGCCTCAAGTCCGATCGAAGGTAAGAACGACACCGGCCAGATCATCACGGTCGATCGCCGCGTCGGTGCCAAGCTCTACATTCGGGTCACGGGCACGCTGCACGCCGAATTGGCTGTCACGCAACTCAACGGCGATTACTCCCACGCTCTCAACCCGCTCGGTGGGGGCGCGAAGGTCAGCTTCCGAATCGAAAACCGCGGCGACGTCCGCCTGGGCGGTTCGCCAGTCGTGACCGTGTCGGGCCCATTCGGTTTCGGTGAGCAATCGATCGACCTGCCACCGCTCGTCGATCTACTCCCGGGCGAGACCGCCGACTTGTCGGTGGACTTCGACGATGTAGGTGCATGGTTCATCGACTCGGTCTCAGTCGAGATCACAGCGGTTGGTGCGACAGAAAACGAATCCGTCGACCCAGTGCGCGGCGAGTCGTCGATGTTTGCGCCTCCGATCACGCTGCTCGTCGTACTTGCGTTACTCGTCGCCCTCTGGCTGTGGTTGCGCTCTCGACGACAGCGCCGTGCGGATGCGCAGTCCGACGGCGATCAGTCCAACGAACCCGAGAACGCGTTGTCGCGTAGCTGATGAAGCGCTTGCTGTTGGTTGCAGGGATCGCGCTGGCACTCTGCGGTGCCACCGCGTGCTCGTCCGCTGATCGCGATGAGGCGGCCTCATCGGTGACCGATACAACTCCGACGTTGCTTCCGGTCGACGAGCCGACTGATCCAACGGACACGGTCGCGGAAGTGGTGGTTGCAACACCTGGGGCACCGACAGTGACCGGGCCGAGCGTCATCGTCGAGCCGAACGTCGTGAAGCCGGGCGAGCGAGCGATGATCACAGTTGCCGGATTCGAGGCGCATCTCATCACCATCTCGATTTGTGGCAACGAAGCCCGCCGTGGGTCGGCGGACTGCAATATGCCCCAGAGTCAGGGGATGGGACTCACCGCCGGCAAACCGAGCGGCATCGCCCTGGTCATCAACGAGCCGGATGTCACGTGTCCGTGCATCGTTCGTGTCACGTCGGACGGCAGCGACGAGATCGCCGCGGCTCCGATCACTATCACGGGCCATCCGGTTGGACCGGTTGTCGACCCACCGACGTTCGGCGATCTGGTTGCGGTGAAGATTCAAGCCGAGGAAGCTCAGAAGAGCCTGTGGGGGCACATCCGACCGGAGCTCGGTGGCCCGACGCCGTACGACGTGACGGTGTCGGTGAAGAATTTAACGACGACCACGATGTACAACCTCCGTGTGTCGGCGGCGGTGGGCCACGACGAGAACGATTATCTCAGCGACATCGCCTTCGATGTGCCCGAAGCGCTGCCGCCGGGCCAGACATGGACGCAGACCGTGCGCGCAGTGGTCAAGGCTCCTGTCTTCGGCACCTTGCTGTGGCGCGCCGCTGTGTCCGGTGCCGGCCCCACCGTGTATGTGCAGGACCGTGTTGAACACAGACCGCTGCTACTGATGATCGGGTCTCTGGCGGCGATCGTCGGTTTGTTCACGGTGATTATCCGAGCGTTGGTACGCCGGCACATTCGTATCGAGCAACGCCGCCTAGCGGAGCTCGAGGCACTCAACACAGAAGCGGCGGCGCTGTCTGAAGCACCGATGGCGACTATGCAGCAAGAGCCAGTCAACGCCTGACGCGTTTCGCTCGCCGAGCACGCTGACGGGGCAATGTATTCTGCACCGCCATGTTGCCTCGTCGGTCCACGATTGCCTGTTTGTTAGTCGCTGTGCTTTCGCTCGCCGGCTGTGGTGGTCGCGGTTCGAACAGCAAGGGCGACGGCGGGACGAACGCCTCGCAGGCGACGACCGCTGGAACCGCTTTGACCGACTCCGCAGACTCATCGCCAGCAACGACACAGGGCGCGTATCAGTCAGCGATCACCGACGCGGTGGTCGACAACGCCGACTTCGACGCGTTCGAGGAGCAGATCACCGGCCTGATCAACCAAACGGGCTTGCCCGGGGCGTCTTTGCTGGTGGTGCAACACGGCGAGTTGATCGAGCAAGAGGCGTGGCTGGACTACACGCTCGACACTGTGGTACCGATTGCCTCGGCCAGCAAGTGGCTCACCGCGGCAACGATCATGACGTTGGTCGACGAAGGATTGATCGCGCTCGATGAACCGATCTCGACGTACATACCGGGCGCAGTTGGCAGTCGCGCCGGTGGGATCACGATGCGGCAACTGTTGTCGTTCACGTCTGGCCTCGTCAGCGAAGACGACGTGCCATGCGTCAGCGATCCCACCAGCACATTGGTGGAGTGTGCGACAACATTGGCTTCGTTGCCGTTGGTTCATGAGCCCGGCGAAGTGTTTCGGTACGGCGGCCAGCACCTTTACGTCGCCGGTGCGATCGCCGAGGTCGTCACCGGAGTTCCCTACGCGGAACTCTTTCGTCAGCGCATCGCCGAGCCACTGGGAATGGCCAAGACCTTTTTCGTGCAAGTCGATGGCAGCCGTTACACCGATGTCACCAACACGAAGCCAGCAGCTGCTGCCGTGACAACGCTCGGCGACTACGGGCGCTTTCTCGAGATGATTACGCACGGCGGTGTCGCCCCGGACGGCACGCGACTGCTCCAGTCGGCGACCATCGCCGAGATGCAGACCAACCAGATCACCGAGGCGCGTTATGGCAACGCGGCGCCGTTCCGGGTGAAGGACGAGTCTCCATACGGACTTGGCGAGTGGCTCGACTGGACCAACCCTGATGGGTCGGCCCTGGTGCTGTCCAGCGATGGTTCACTCGGCTTTCGACCGTGGATCGACAAGCAGAACGACCTGTTCGGTGTCTACTTGGTCAAAGACGACGGGTCGGCGGCAGTCGATGGCAACCCGACGCCCGACGCCGACGATGCGAACCAGGTGTACGTGAGTGGCAACTGGATCTTCGAGCTCGTTGCCGAAGCGTTGAACAATCCGCTTCCGAAGGACAAATACCCGGACCGCTGACGCTCTGCGGGTCTCCCATAAGCTCGCCATATGGCAACCATTCGCACGCTCGCGGAACTGGAGGCGTTGTATGAGGCGCCGGTGCCGACGTCACTCACCAAAGAGGTCGATCACCTCATCGAACTGCATCGCGAATATGTCGCGGCGGCTCCGTTCGTCGTTGTCGCCACATCGGGTCCGGGTGGATTGGATTGTTCACCTCGCGGCGACCCGGCTGGTTTCGTTCGCGTTCTTGACGAACGAACGCTGCTGATTCCTGACCGACGTGGCAATAACCGGCTGGACACGTTGCGCAACTTGGTGGCCGACCCGCGAATTGGGCTGCTGTTCCTCGTCCCAGGCGTCGGTGTGACGTTGCGCGTCAACGGCACCGCGCAACTCTCCACGGATCAGGCCTTGCGCGAGTCGTTTGCAATGGGCGACAAGCTGCCAACGACAGTCATCGTCGTGACCATCACCTCGGTGTACACGCAATGTCCGAAGGCGCTGATTCGCTCGCGATTGTGGGACGCGACCCAGCATCGCGATCCCGCCGATTTGCCGACCGTTGGCCAAATCATGGAGGCAATCACCGACGGTGCCTTCGACGGTAAGGCCCACGACGACGCGTATCCCGAGCGCGTTCGGCAAACGATTTACTGACCGCGCGACACGCAAAACACGCCGCGAATTACACCTCTTGCGAACACCCCTCGGGTAGGCTGTGCGCTCGTCGCGACGATGGCTGCCGGGCAGGGCGCCAGCTCAGAAGTCGCCAACATCATCGCAGGTCACGGCCTGTTTTTTCCGAGCGAACGAGGTAAGAGTGCCGCCTAAGGACAAGCAGCCCAGTGCCGACTACGGCGCGAAAGACATTCAGGTTTTGGAAGGGCTCGATCCGGTTCGCAAACGGCCCGGAATGTACATCGGTTCCACCGGTTTGGCTGGTCTGCATCACCTCATTTGGGAAGTCGTCGATAACGCAGTCGACGAAGCGATGGCGGGCTTCTGCACTCGCATCAACGTCACACTGCTGGCCGACGGTGGCTGCCGTGTCGAAGACAACGGTCGCGGCATTCCAGTCGATCCGTACCCTTCTGGCCCGCACAAGGGCAAGAGCGCCACCGAGGTTGTGCTCACCGTGTTGCACGCTGGCGGCAAGTTTGGCGGCGGCGGCTACAAAGTGTCGGGCGGCTTGCACGGTGTTGGCGTCAGCGTCGTCAACGCACTCAGCGAGCGCCTCGTCGTCGAGATCGATAAGAACGGAACGCGCTACCAACAGGAATACGCGAAGGGCGGCAAGCCGCAAGGCAAGCTCGCGAAGGTCGGCCCGACGCCGGCGAAGGGTCGCAAGAGCGGCAGCACCGTTTCGTTCTGGCCCGACCCGACGGTGTTCGTCGCCGAGGGCACCGAGTTCGTTGCGCGCACCGTGCTCGAGCGCTTGCAGACGATGGCGTTCCTCAACAAGGGCCTCGAGATTGTCTTTAAAGATCTGCGGTCCGACAAGGAACAAGAGGTCACGTACCAATACCGCGGCGGCATCGTCGATTTCGTGAAGCATCTCAACACTTCTAAAGAGGCGTTGTTCAGCAAGGTCGCCCATTACGAAGACGAAGACGATGAAGGTGGCCAAACGCTCGACATCGCGATTCAGTGGAACACCGGTTACTACGAGGGCATTCACGGCTATGCCAACGGCATCTCCACTATCGAGGGTGGCATGCACGTCGAGGGGTTCAAGACAGCGCTCACCAGCGTCGTCAACAAGTACGCCCGCGCCAAGAACTTGCTGAAAGAGAAGGAAGACAACCTGCTCGGCGAAGACATTCGCGAGGGCATCACCGCCATCATCGCGGTGAAGTTGCGGGATCCGCAGTTCGAAGGCCAGACCAAGGCCAAGTTGGGCAACGTGCCCATGCGCAGCTTTGTGCAGAAGGCAACCAACGAGCGCCTTGCCGAGTGGCTGGAAGAGAATCCCACTGAGGCCAACAAGTTGGTCAAGAAGGCTGTTTCTGCTGCGCAAGCTCGCGTCGCCGCCAAGAACGCGCGTAATGCGATTCGGCGCAAGACCGCGCTGGCCGGTGCTGGCATGCCCGACAAGCTCAAGGACTGCAGCAGCGGCAACCCCGACGAGAGCGAGTTGTTCATCGTCGAGGGCGACTCGGCTGGCGGTTCCGCACTCAACGCGCGCGATCCGCGCACACAAGCGCTGTTGCCGATTCGCGGCAAGATCCTCAACGTCGAACGCGCTCGCCTCGACAAGATGCTCAAGAACAACGAGATCCAGGCGCTCATCACGGCGATTGGTGGCGGTGTCGGCGCCGAGTTCGATGCGGCCAAGGCGCGCTATCACAAGGTGATCATCCTGTGCGACGCCGATGTCGATGGCAGCCACATCCGCACCTTGCTGCTCACATTCTTCTACCGGCAGATGCGCACGTTGGTCGAGGCCGGCTTCGTCTACATCGCGCAGCCGCCCCTGTTCTCCACGCTGGTCGGCAAAGAGAAGGTGTACCTGAAGGACGAACACGCCAAGAACGTGTTTCTCGAAATGCACCCCAACCACAAGAACGACTTCAACCGGCTGAAGGGTCTCGGCGAGATGGACTGGCAAGAGTTGAAGCCGACGACGATGGATCTCAGCACCCGCACGCTGCTGCGCATCAACGTCGTCGACGCGGCGCTGGCCGACGACATCACCAGCACGCTGATGGGCGACGACGTCGACCTGCGCAAACAGTTCATCACCACCAACGCCCGCGACGTGAGGAACCTGGACTTCTGACATGGCAACTAAGAAACCACCCACGCCACCACCGCCCTCGGAACCGCCGGCCGCTGGCGGCCCCGGCAACGACGAGGTCGAACCGATTCAGTTGCAAGACGAGATGGAGCGCAGCTTCCTCGACTATGCGATGTCGGTCATCATGTCGCGCGCTCTTCCCGATGTGCGCGACGGGCTCAAGCCGGTGCATCGCCGCATCATCTGGGACATGGAGCAACAGGGCTTTCGCCCGAACCGCGCACACGTCAAGTCGGCGCGCGTCACCGGCGACACGATGGCCAAGTACCACCCGCACGGCAACAGCGCGATCTACGACGCTCTTGTGCGAATGGCGCAGCCGTTCAGCCTGCGCCACCCGCTGATCGACTTCCACGGAAACTATGGAAGCCCCGACTTCGGAGCAGCTGCGGAACGGTACACAGAGTGCCGTTTGCACCCGTTGGCGATGCAGATGCTGGCCGACATCGATGAAGACACCGTCGACATGTTGCCCAACTACGACAACACGACTGAAGAGCCAGCTGTTTTGCCGTCGCGTTTCCCGAACTTGCTGGTCAACGGCAGCCAGGGCATCGCGGTGGGTATGGCCACCAGCATCCCGCCACACAACTTGGGCGAGGTGATCGACGCGGCGATCCATCTGATCGACAATCCAACCGCAACGCCCGACGACCTCATGCAGTTCGTCAAGGGTCCCGACTTCCCAACCGGCGGCACCATCCTCGGTCGTGCGGGCATCATCGACGCGTATCGCACCGGCCGCGGCAGCATCAAGATGCGCGCGACAGCCACAATCGAAGAAGGCAAGCGCGGCCAGATGCACATCCTGGTCACCGAGTTGCCGTACCAGACCAGCTGTAACGCCATTGCCAGTCGCATTCAAGAGCTGGTCGATGCTGGCGATCTCGATGGCATCGCCGATGTCAACGACGCGTCCGCGGCAGCGAAGACCAACCTGGTCATCACGCTGAAGCGCGATGCCAACGCGAACGTGGTGCTGAACAACCTGTTCAAGCTCACCCAGCTGCAAACCAGCTTCCCGGTCAACATGGTGGCGCTCGTCGATGGCGTGCCGCGCACGCTGAACCTGACGCAGGCACTCGAGGGCTACATCCGCCATCAGGTGGAGGTCATCACTCGCCGTAGCGAGTTCCGTTTGAAGCGCGCGAAGGAGCGCGAGCACAAGCTCGAAGGCCGGATCAAGGCGCTCGACGTGCTCGACCAAGTCATCGCGCTGATTCGTGCCAGCGACGATGCCAGTGCGGCCAAGGACGGCTTGATGAAGAAGCCGTTCAAGTTCAGCGAGATTCAAGCGATCGACATTCTGGAAATGCGGCTTTCACAGCTCACTCGCCTCAGCCGCATCGATCTTGAGACCGAACTCACCGATGTCAAAGCTCGCATTGTCGAACTGCAAAGCATTCTCGACAGTCCGAAGAAGTTGCGCACCGTCATCAAGACCGAGATGACCGCGATCAAGGAAGGCTTCGCGACACCGCGCGTGTGCCCCATCACCTTCGACTCTGGCGAGATGTCGATGACCGATCTGGTCGACGACAAGGAACTCGTCGTCGTGATGACCGAGGCGCAATACGTGAAGTCGGTGCCTGCAAGCTCGTTCAAGACGCAGGGCCGAGGTGGCCGTGGTGTTAGCGGCGCCAAACTGAAGAGCGAAGACATCGTGCGTCACGTCATCTTCACCACTGCGCACGCCTATCTGTTGTTCTTCAGCAACCGCGGCAAGGTCTACCGCCTGCGAGCGCTCGATCTACCCGAGCGCGAGCGCACGGCCAAGGGCATGCCGATCGTCAACCTGTTGCCGTTGCAACCGGGCGAATCGATCCAAGCGATCATCGACACACGCGACTTCGCCAGCGAGCGTTACCTGTTCTTCGCCACGCGCAAGGGTGTGGTGAAGAAGACGGCCTTCAACGAGTACGACAGTGGCCGTCGCGATGGTTTGATTGCGATCAACCTGCGCAAGGGCGACGAGCTGGTGAAGGTCATCGAGACCAGCGGCAGCGACGACATCTTCATCGTGACCCGCAAGGGCATGAACATTCGCTTCCACGAGAAGGCCGTACGTGCGATGGGCCGCAATGCCTCTGGCGTGATCGGTATCAAGCTGAAGGCCGGCGACGAGGTCGTGTCGGTCGATGTTGCTCGCGACGACACCGCCATTCTCATCGTCACCGAATCTGGTTACGGCAAACGCACGCAACTCGAGCACTTCAACGTGCAGGGCCGTGGCGGCATGGGCGTGATCGGTATCAAGCTCACCGGCAAGAAGGGCCATGTGGTCGCCGCGTTCATGGTCGGTCTCGACGACGAAATCGTCGCCGTTTCCAGCGGTGGTGTCACCATCCGCATGCCAGTGCGCGACATCAGCTCGCAGGGCCGTGCGGCCACGGGCGTGCGCGTGATGCACCTCGACAGCGGACACTCCGTTGCCTCGGTGGCACCGATCCTCGCAACCGACGAGGAATAAACCATCGCGCCATCTGGCGCCAGCGTTCGCGTGGCCCGTCAGGGCCGGTCCCGACGGAGAATGTGATGGTCGACGTTCCGACCCGCGATCGTGATCGCGGGCAAGCGATTGTGTTGTTATTGGCTGTTGTGGTCGTCGTCGTGGTGTGCGCAGTGGCGATGGGCCACTTCAGCGCTCGCCTGATCGACAAGCAGCAGGCGCAGCTGGCTGCCGATGCTGCTGCGCTCGCTGGCGTGGTGGGTGGTCGAGTTGCTGCCGACCGTTTGGCAACAGCGAACGACGCTGTGCTCACCGACTTTGTGGTCACCGGCGACGAGGTGCTGGTTGTCGTTCGAGTCGGCGACGAGTCGGCGCGGGCCCGTGCCACTCGCGCCCCCTGACGGCAGGGGCTTGCCTACACTCGCTTCGTGGACAACGGCGTACCTCCGGTCGCAGACCAGACCGAAGATGAGGTTGTAGCGCCGGTTAAGCGGCAGGTCGAGCGCCGCGCTGCCCCGAGGTCGCGATCGGCTTCATCGAATGGCAACCCGCCTGCCACAGGTGAACGACGCAAGTCGCCCCCGCGGCCGCGAAAGCCGGCGGGCACTGTTGCGACGGAAACTGAGGGCGATGTTGCAGTCGCGGATCACATCGACCCACTGTTGGCGGCTTCGTCGGCCGCGCTCGATCAAGCCGCGGCCGCAAAAGCAGAAGCGGGGGCAGAGGCAAAGCCTGTTCGTCGTCGTCCGCCTGCTCGTAAGCCAGCGCCGGTCGTCTCTGACGTTGTCACTGATGTCGTCGCGCCAGATCCGCCGACTGCAGAACTGAAGGTCATCGACGACTTCTTCGCCGAACCGGCTGTCGCCGAGCCGCCTGTCGTTGAATCACTGGTCGCCGAGCCGCCGGTCGTTGAGCGGTACGTACTGCCCAAGATCATTCCCGGCGAACCAGAACCAGAACCAGAACGCGAGCGAGAGGTTGAGTCGATCTCCGCGAAGGTTGCGTCGCTTCTCAAGTACCGGCCGCAATTCCGTGGGGTCACCAAACAACTGCGGCGTTCCTTGGAACCGGTCGTGCTTCCACGGCACCGGCCACGGGTTCGGCGAGTCACGCGCGTGGTGCGCCACATCGACACATGGAGTGTGTTCAAGATCGCGGTGCTGTTCAACATCTTCCTGTACGCCGTGTGCCTGACGGCTGGCGCGATGTTGTGGCGTGTGGCGCTGAACACCGGCACGATCGAGAACATCGAGCGCTTCTTCGAGAGCTTTGGCTGGCAGACCTTCGAGTTGAAGGGTGGCGAGATTTATCACAATGCCTGGATTGTTGGTCTGTTCGGGGTGGTTGGTCTTACCGGTCTGGCGGTGCTGGCCGCGACGATGTTCAACCTGATTACCGACCTGGTCGGGGGCGTACGCATCACGGTGCTGGAGGAAGAAGTCGTCGCCCGCGAGCAGCGCGTCGTGACTTGGCCGCGCCTGATTCGGCCAGCGACACCGCCAGGAGGCCAGCCATATCGCCGCCCGCGGCCCCAACCCCCGGCCGAGCCGCCAATCGATTGAGGGTTTCGGGCCGTGCCCGCTAGCCTTGCCTACCGCTACTGGGGCTATAGCTCAGTTGGTTAGAGCGCATCCCTGATAAGGATGAGGTCACAAGTTCGATTCTTGTTAGCCCCACCGCGTTTCTCCCAGTAGCCGGTCGTAGCGCTGTGCGAAACTTGCCTCGTGCTGCGTCTTGGAACAGTCGTCATGGGTGCCGAGGATGCCGATCGCGCCTCCGCTTTTTGGGCTGCTGTGTTTGGCTACGAAGTCGTCAAGTTCCCCGACGACGCCGATGACTTCACAATTCTCGTCCCCCCGGATCGCGTCGGAACCCGCATCGCGGTGCATCGGTCCGCCGTGCCTGTGCAGCAGGAGCCTCGCGTTCACCTCGACTTGATTGTCGATAGTGCAGCAGAGCAAGAATCAGAGATCGACCGGCTGTTGCGGCTCGGTGCCTCACGCGTTACGTGGGAGTACCCGGAGAACCCAGACTTCGTTGTCTTGGCGGATACAGAAGGCAACCGGTTTTGCATCGTCGACTCGAGCCATCACTGAACCGCTAGCCCGTCACGAGATCCGCTGAAAATGCACCAGTTCGATGCCGGTGGGGTCGTGCACGGCGAACGAACGGTGCCCCCACGTCATGTCCGCCAGGCTGCGCAAGATGGGCACACCGGCAGCAGCCAGGCGATCGTGAACCGCCACCACGTCGAGGTGCTCCACCGAGACGAAGATGCCGTTGACTGGCTCGTCGTCCTCACGCTCGACGAACTCGAGGCGGGCCGCGTCGCCGTAGCCGAACAGGCAGCCTCGTCCGCCGCCTTCGCCAGCGGGCCACTGATGGGTGATCGGCCAATCGAGCAGATCGCCGTAGAAGTGGCACGCCGCATCGAAGCGCGTGGTGAAGCGGACAATACGCAGTTCCATTAACCCAGGGTACGCTCGCGCACCATGAAGACGTTGCGCCGATTCCTCGTCGCCCTGTCGTTGGCTGGCACCATCGCCAGCGTGTTGCGTATGCGCGGAAAGGGCGGCGTACCGCCGCAAGAAGGTGGCTGGCGCGAAGTCAGCGTGCCGCCGAAGTGACCCGTCGAACTCAAGGCGGCAACGGCAAGGCCCAGGCAGACATCGTCGGCGTTGTCGGTTGCGGAGTCACCGGTAGTCGCGTCGTCAGCAACCTGGCGGGGGTCGGGCGTCGTGTCGCTGCTTACGATCCGTTGCCGGTCAGTCTTCCTAGCGGCGTCGTGCGTGTTGACGACGCAACCGATCTCGCAGTGTGTGATGTGGTGGTGCTGGCGCACCCCGCGCCGCATGCGTCACTCGCGAAACGGTTACTGCGGTCAGGCGCGTCAGTGGTGTCGATCAGTGACGACCTAGACGACGTCCGAGAACTCCTCACCTTGCAAACCGAGGCCGAAGTCAACGACGCGGTGCTGGTGGTTGGCTGCGGGGTTGCGCCAGGGTTGTCGGGCCTACTGGCGCGCTATCTCGCCGCGCAACTGCACTCACTCGACGAGTTGCACGTCGCGATCCACGGAACAGCTGGGCCCGAGTGCGCTCGCCAGCACCACAAGGCGCTCGGCGACGGTGCTTTGGGTTGGCACGACAACGAATGGATTGAACCGCCGGGAGGTAGTGGTCGCGATCTTGTGTGGTTCCCGGAACCGATCGCCGCTCACGACTGCTACCGCGCCGCGCTCGCCGACCCACTGCTGCTGCAGCGCGCGTTTTCGACGGCGGCGCGGATCTCGGCACGAGTTTCCGCAACTCGTCGCGACCGGTTGACCGCCCGCTTGCCGATGTTGCTGCCGCCGCACGCGTCGGGCGACCTCGGTGCGGTGCGCGTGGAAGCGCGCGGCGCCAATGCCACTGGCGGGCGCGAGACGGTGATTGCCGGGGCGTCGGCGCCAACCGCCGAGTTGGCGGCGGCGGTTGCAGTCGCCGTCGCGCTCACACTCGTGGATCATCGGCCTGCCGTTGGTGTCTACGGCACGGCCGACGCTGCGCTGGAACCACTCGAGTTGTTGCGCCTGGCAACCGACTTCGGCGTACGCGTGCAGGAGTTCACCGGAGTCGCAAGAGCTACCAGTTGGTAACTTGAACAAATGATCACGCCGTGGCTGCCACCCGGCCACACCCATTGTCTTGTCGGCCGCGGCGAGGTGTTCTATCGCCACCATCGTCACGCCGATGCGTCGGCGCCAACGGTGTTGCTGTTGCACGGCTGGACGGCAAGCGCCGACTTGCAATTCTTCAGTGCCTACGAGGCCTTGGCCGAGCACTATTCGTTTATCGCAATCGATCATCGAGGTCATGGGCGGGGAATGCGCACTGGCGACAAGTTCGATATCGCCGACGCCGCCGAGGATGCTGCGCTACTGGTGCAGCACCTTGCCGTCGGGCCGGTGATCACCGTCGGTTACTCGATGGGTGGGCCAATCAGCATGTTGCTCGCGCGTAGCCACCCTGAGTTGGTACGTGGATTGGTGGTGCAGGCGACTGCCCTCGAATGGAAGTCAGCGTGGTTTGAACGAGCGCGCTGGAAGACCGTCCATTTACTCGGTCCCTACTTGCGCTCGCACGTGTATCCGCGGTCCATGCGATGGGGGATCAAGCGTCTCCTCGGGCACAACCATCCAACAGCGCAGTACATCCCGTGGCTGGCCAGCGAACTGCGGCGCAACGACTCGTTCAACATGGTGCAAGCCGGTCAATCGCTCAGCCACTACGACGCCCGCGAGTGGGCGGCATCATTGGGTAAGCCAGCGGCCAGCGTTGTGATGACGCGTGATCGACTGGTGCGGCCGCGCAAACAGCGCGCGCTTGCCGACGCACTGAACGCGTTCGTTATCGAACTTCCCGACGATCACCTAGCCGCGTGGACTTCGCCCGACGCGTTCGCGAAGGCGGCAGTCGAGTCGGTACGCAGCGTTACCAGCTAATCGCCCTTGGCGCGCTGCGCCTCCATCTCGTCAAGACGCGCATTCATGCGCTCGACTGCTTGGGCCAGGCGCTCCAGTTGATCGCCGAGGTCGGCGCTAGTTGGCACGTCGGCGAGCGACAAGCGCACGCTCGCGATCTCGCGTGCGAGAAACTCGGTGTCGGCCTGGGTCCGCTCTGCGACTCGGCGATCGATGTCGATGGTCGCGCGGTCGCGCTGCTCTTGCCGTGTTTGCGCAAGCAGGATCAGCGGCGCCGCGTACGACGCCTGTAGCGACAGCAGCAGCGTCAGGCCAACGAACTGCCACTCGTCGAACTGCCATGCCTTCGGCCCGAGGAAGTTCCATGCGACCCACGCGACACAGAACACGCTTTGGTACACAAGAAAGCGTGCTGTGCCCATGAAGCGGGCGATGCTCTCGCTGAATTGGCCGAACGCATCGGGGTCGTAGTGCACTCCGATACGGCGACGCTGGCGCGGCGTGGTGAGGTCCTCTTTGCGCTTCATTGAGACACCGTCGCTGCATTCACCCGCCTGCGCTGGCGCCAACCGGTGGGAAGTGTGCGGTCGAGCACGTCGTCGACAGTGATTGCGCCGAGCAGACGCCCTGCTTCGTCGCACACGCCGACAGATAGCAGGTTGTAGCTCGCCAACCGCTCGGCAACCTCGCGCTCGAGGATCTCGGGAGTAATCGTTGGCTCGTTGGCGATGCACTGGCCCAGCTCGGTCGATGGTGGCTCGCGTAGCAGTCGCTGGAAGTGGACGACGCCGAGGTAGCGGCCCGTCGGTGGCTTGTACGGCGGCCGCACCACGAAGACCTGGGCGGCGATGGTGGCCAGCCACTCGGCATCGCGAATCTCGGCGAGCGCCTCGGCAACCGTCGCGTTGGCGCCAAGAATCACGATGTCGGGCGTCATCAACGCACCGGCAGTGCCTTCTTCGTAGGCCAACAGGCGACGCATGACATCGGCATCTTCCGCGTCCATCGCGTCGAGCACACGCGTGCGTTGTTCGCCTGGCATCTCGACGAGCAAGTCGGCAAGGTCGTCGTATTCCATTTCTTCCAACACGCTGACGACGCGCTCGATGTCGAGCCCCTCGATGATGCGCAACTGCTCTGCTTCGGGCAGCTCTTCCAACAAGTCGGCGAGCCGTTCGTCGTCCATCGCTTCTGCCAACTGCTTGCGCTGTTGCATCGGTAGCGCGCGCACGACGCCAGCGACATCGCTGGGGTGCATGTCGCGCAACCGTGCTGCTTCGGCCGACATCGGAGTGGCGTCGCCAGACTGGAATAGGGACGGCTGCTGAGCAATATCGATGAGGCGATAGGCCGCTCGCCGACCAAGCGCCTGCCGAGTAGCCAGGCGCACTTTGGCAGGCTCCCACCAACTCTGCCGGCCGTCGGTGGCCTCGGTGAGGGCAACATCGCTTACCGATTCGTCGCCAACTTTACGATCGATGACGTCGCGGCCGACGAGCAGTTCGCCGGCGCGCGGCTTGAACGGATTGAGATCGACGTCCCAACTGCGCAGGCGGGCGCCGTCGATGTCGAGCGAGGCGATGCGGCCGGCATTGACGAAAATGCGCCGACGCTGGCTGCTCGCCACGAACCCCAAGACACGCGGCTTGCCACCTCGCGCACCAGGGATGACAACGATGTCGTTGAGGCGTCCGATCGCCGCACCGCCAGCATCTAGCAGCGGAAGGCGCATGATTCGAGATGCATAGATCAGGTCGCCTGCCATCAGGCAAGGCTACCCGTGGCTCTCTACAGCCGGGGTCGGGTTACACCGGTGAAAGCGCGACCATCGTGTCGTAGTAGGCGACGCCGCCACCCCAGTCCGTCTGCGCGTCGCTAGTGAGCGAGTTGGCTACCTGACCGCTCCCGTGCTGGGCGGACCACCAACCCCACGGGATCGATACCACGCCCGGCCGCACTCGTTGGCTGAGCTTCACTGGCACCTCGACTGAACCGCGGTCGTTCCACACGCGCACGCGGCGACCCTCGGCCAGGTCGAGTGCTGCCGCATCGTCGGGGTGCAACTCAACGGTGGGGGTGCCCTCCAAAGGACCGTGCTTGGGGAGATGCGAGTAACTGCTGTTCAAGAAACGACCGTGTTGCTTGGGTGTCAGCAGCATGTACGGGAAACGATCGGCGCCAGCCCATTCGCTCGCCGGCGTATATGTCGGCAGTGCCGGGTGACCCTGCGCCGGCAGCGCATCACAGCGCAGTTCCACCTTGCCTGATGCAGTCGGGAAGCCGCCATTCGCCCATGGACGACCATCTTCGGGGTACGGCACCTTCACCCAACCGTCTGCTCGCAGTTGATCGAGATCGATCGTGGGAAAGGAGGCGCGCAGTGCGGTGATGTCGTCGTCGAACAGCGATGGCTCGTTGAAACCCATCGCTCGCGCGAGCCGTCGATGCAGCTCGCTGTTGCTGACCGACTCGCCCAAGGGTGCAATCGCTGGCTCGTTCCAGCCGGTGTACAAGCTTCCCCACGACAGAACGACGTCGACCGCTTCCAGATGTGTAGTCGCCGGCAACACGATGTCGGCGTAGCGCGCAGTATCGGTGATGAACTGCTCGTGCACGACCGTGAACAGGTCGTCGCGCAGCAGTCCCTTGCGGAGCAGTTCAGTGCTCGGGAACGACACCAGTGCGTTGACGCCGATCATCACGACTGCTTTGAGTGGTTCGTCGTCGTTGTTCAACGCGCGGCCGACCTGACCCATGGGGATACCCCGCCGGGTGCGGCCCCCGCGCAGGTCGGGTCGCGAGAGCGCTGATTGGTCGACAATCTGCTCGTTCCAGATGGCGACGCTGCGGGCGTAGCCGCCCCCTTGATCGCGCCATGCGCCGACCAGCGCGGGCAGGCAGGTGAGCGTGCGGAAGAACATGGCACCGTGTTCGTGATGCTCGGCACCAACGAGCGTGCGAATCGCCGCCGGCCGAATCGTGCCGTACATCTGCGCCAAGCGTTCGATGTCGGCTTCGGCGAGACCACACACGTCGGCTGCACGAGCGGGGGTCCAGTCGGCAACATGCGCGGCGAGGTCGTCGAAGCCAATGGTGTGCGCCGCGACCCATTCGCTGTCGACCAGGTTGTCGCGGATCAGCACATGCATCATCGCCAGCATCAACGCAACGTCGGTGCCAGGCAGCGGCTGCAGGAACCAGTCGGCGGACTCAGCCGTCATCGTGCGCAATGGATCGATCACGACCACCTGCGCACCCTTCGCTCGTGCCGATTCGATGAAGGGCCACAAATGGCGATTGGTGAGCCGCGTGTTGGTGCCCCACAAGATGATGAGTTGGCTGTGCACGAGATCGCTGGGGTCGATGCCCATGCCGGTGCCGTTGGTGGTGATGGTGCCCGCGCCGGCGACAGCCCCGCACAACGAACCGGTGGTCTTGGCTGCCGCTACGTGATTCCAGAAGCGATCGCCGAAGGAGAGCGCCAAGACGCTCTGGTTGCCTGCGCTGACGATCGGAAGGATCGCGCCGGCACCGTGTTCGTCGATGATCTTGTGGAAGCGGTCGGCCATTTCGGTGAGCGCCTCATCCCACGTGATTTGCTTGAACTCGCCGGCACCTTTGGCCCCAACGCGCCGAAGCGGATGCAGCACGCGATCGCTGCTGTACGTGCGATCGAGGAACTTGTTCACCTTCGGGCACAACTCGCCCTTGCTGTAGGGGTGCGCCGGGTTGCCGCGCAACTGCACGGCGACGCCATCGGTGACCGTCGCCTGCCACCCACAGCTGTCGGGACAGTCGTGATGACACGTTCCGTTGACGACATGCGTCGCGGCGGTCGTGCTCATGCAAAGACCTTCTTGAGCACGCTGCCCGCGAAGGCGACTGCGTCGAGGTCGTAAGCGTCGGGCATGTTGCAAACGATGCCATCGAGGCCAGCATCGAGCAACGCTTGCACCTGGCCGCCCACTGCGTCGGCGTCGCCAACGATGAACATGCCCTTCACGCGTGCCTGCACATCAGCGGGCAGGCTGTCGACGGCGGCACCGCCGAGGCGAGCACTCAACTTCTTCTGGGCTTCTTCCATCGTGCGACCGACGATCAACGTGGCTAGGCGCGTGCGGCAGATGTCGGCCTTGTTGCGGCCGATGCGATCGCAGTGCTCGTCGAGCACGCTCATCAGGTGGCGCACCTGGGTGGCATCGCCGAACACGTTGCACGCATCGCCGTACTGCGCCACCATGCGCAGCGTCTTGCGCTCGCCGCTGCCACCGATGAGGACCGGCGGGCCACCAGCCTGGATCGGCTTGGGAACATTCAGCGCATTCTTCACCTGGAACCACTTGCCGTCGAACGTAGTGGTGTCGTTGACGAACATGCTCTTGGCGATCTGCAGACCTTCTTCCAACTTCTCGAAGCGGTCGCTGAAGGTCCCGAACTCGAAGCCGTATTCGTCGTGCTCCTTCTCGAACCATCCCGCGCCGATTCCCCAAATCGCACGGCCCTTTGAGATCACGTCGAGGCAGGTCACCGTCTTGGCCAGCAACGCGGGATTGCGATACGTCATACCGCCGACCATGCAGCCGAGCCGAACCGTGTGCGTGCAAGCAGCCAGCGCCGAGAGCAGCGTGTAGGCCTCGAACATGTTGTCGTCGGGTCGTCCAATCAATGGCAGTTGGTAGAAGTGATCCATCACGAACACGCTGTCGAATCCGTTGTCCTCCGCCGCCACCGCAATGTCCGAAACGCGTTCGAAGAGTTGTTGCGGCGCGACATCGGGGTAGGTGAACGAGGGGACCTGCAGGCCCATGCGGATGTTTGGATTCGTCATGCACCAAACGCTACGCCAGTCGGGCGGCGTGCCACACTGCGATGATGATGTTGGATGTCGCCGCCACTGCACCTTTTGATTGCCCTCGCTGTGGAGCATCGACGAGCCAACGCTTCTACGGTCCTTGCGAGCCGTGTCGTGTTGCTCTGCGAGCGAAGTTCTTGACCGTCGGCCGCGATGTCGAGGTGGCCGAGTACGTGCCGAAGATGAACGTGACCCCAAACGCGGTCGCGCTAAAGGACGACTAGCCGGCGGCTGGCCCTGTGCCTGGCCGAAACGCAGGGTCGTTCTCGTTCTTGGCGGCACGCTCGGCCATTTGCGCCATCGTCGTCGCCAAAGCCGCGGCGGCGCCCTGGTGAGTCATGATCTTGTTCATCACCGCTGCCGTAGCGCCGGCGATCAACTCGCCCTTGTTCGCGGCCACATACTGAGCGCTCGCGATTTGTGGCGCGATCGTTCCGTTCACCGCGGGCACGACATAACGCGCAACCAAGTCCCAGCTGCGGCGCGTGGCTTCGATGTTCGCCCAGTCGTGCGCGAACCCGAGCACAACACCAAATCCACCGGTGACGTGCTGCAGCTTGCGAATTGCCTCGATGAGATCGTCGGGGGTTCCGATGACGGCTGCACCACCACCATCCGCTCCGCGTTCAGCGACCTGTTCCATCAACTCAAACGGATCGTCTACGTGGATCGCGCCCGGCCGACCGAGCACTGCGACGTTGTAGTCGTTGTGCCAGCGGTGCAGCCCATGCACCGCCTCCGCTCGCGCCTGCTCGCGCGTCTCGGCGATGTGCCACGCCATCATCACCCGCCAGTTGCGGCGATCGACTGTTTGGCCGTGCGTGGCCGCGGACTCCTCGGCGAAACCCCATTGCGTGGGAAGCGCCTGCAGACCTTCGGACGAGTTGCTGGCGATGCTGAGCACGCCGATCCCGTACTTGCCGGCCAAATGCATCCCCGACGGCGAGATGCTGCTCGCGGTGACCATCGGCATGTGCTCTTGCCGCGGCAGGATGTGCAGCGCCGCATCGCGCAGCGAGAACCAATCGCAGTCGTAGTCGAAACGTTCCGCGCCGCTGAGTAAACGGATGATGACGCCGAGGGCTTCGTCCTGGCGATCGCGCTGCACCATTGGGTCGATGTTCAGCGTGCGCGCATCGCTGGGTAAGGCGCCCGGGCCGCTGCCGAACATCGCCCGCCCACGCGTCATGTGATCGAGCTGCACCATCCGTTGCGCAACATTGAACGGGTGGTGATAGGGCAGCGAGATCACTCCGGTGCCCAAGCGGATGGTGTGCGTGTTCATGCCAGCGGCAGCGAGAAACATCTCTGGGCTGGCGATGGTTTCCCAGCCGGTGCTGTGGTGCTCGCCGACCCACAGTTCGTCGTAGCCGAGCCGATCGAGATGCGCCGCCAATTCCAGGTCGCGCTGGAACTGCAGTGTCGCGCTCTCACCCGTTGGGTGGTGAGGGGCGAGAAAGGCACCGAACTGTGTGCGGGTCACGGTCGCGACACTAGGGATACTGTCGGGGCTGTGTCGGGTCCAGCGCGAACGCGATTGCCGGGCGGATACCGCAACGAGGTTTGGAAGGTGCGCTCCGGTCGCGGTTGGTTGATCGAGAAGCGTTACGTGGAAGATCCGGGCGAAGCGAACCCGATGTATCCGAACCTGCCCGATCATGAGGCGCTGGCACTCGCCGCGTTGGGGCCGCGTGGGCTGGCACCAGAGTTAGTGGGCCACGAGCCGGGCGCGGTGACGTATCGGTTCGTGCCGGGCACGATGTGGCGCAGTGGGGTCGCCGACGTGGCGACGTTGCTGTCGGCTATCCATTCCGTGCCAGTTCCTCGTGGTTTGCGTCGCCTCTGTGAATCGGCGGCGCAAGCGCGGGATCACGGCGACGAGATGGTCGCGGGGGTGCCACGCAAAGCGGCATCGGAGTTGGTGGCTGTGCGACCGAAGGTTGGGTCGACGCTTGCCGTCCGTCGCGCAGCGTTGGTGCACACCGATTGTGGACCGGGCAATCTGGTGCGATCGCGTCATGGCTTGCTGTTGATCGATTGGCAGTGTCCCGGCCTCGGTGATCCGGTGGAAGACATTGCCTGCTTCCTCTCGCCGGCGATGATGATCCTGTACGAGCAACAGCCGCACACCGCTCGCGCTGTCGAGCAGTTTCTCGAGGTGTACGAAGACACAACGCACGGTCGCAGCGCGGTTGCGCGCTATCGCCGCGACGCGGCGGCCTGGCACTACCGCATCGGCGGCTACTGCGTGTGGCGCGCCGATCGGCTGGCCCGCCGACTACCCGATATCGCGGCCCGCTATCGGCGCGCGCTGATGGCCGAGATCGCACTACTGCAGGAGTTGTCGTGAGGGAGAAACGGTGAAGCAGATCGAGTTCCACGTGCACAGCTTCTCGCTGCGCCATCACCTCCGTTACCGCGAACGCACCGGCTACGACGTGTTCTCGTACATCGCCGAAATGGCGCAACTCGGGTTCACAGGCGTCAACGTCTCTGCCAATGGCGCCGGTTATCGCGATCTGTGTGGAACGTCGCCCGAACACTTTGCGGCCGTGCGCTCAGCGGTCGCCGAGCGCGGTATGAAGCTGGAGCTCGATACCAGCGACACGCGCGTGGAGAACATGACCACGATGCTGCACGTGGCCGCCGCGTGCGGTGCCGACACGTTGCGCACCTACACGAAGTACTCGGCTCCGTTGGCCGATGTGATCGAGTGGACGATTCGCGATCTACGCACGGTCGCGTCGTTGGCAGCGGATCTGGGTGTGCTGGTCGTACTCGAGAACCATGAGGACTTCACCGGTCCGGTGCTCGCGCAGATCCTCGGCGCCGTCGATCACACCAGCGTGCGAGCGCTCTACGACTACGGCAACAGCCAGATGGTGGGGGAGGACCCACTCGACGCGCTGGCCGCGATGGCGCCGTTCATCGAACGCGTGCACGCCAAGGATCATGTGCTGCTGCGCGGCCCCGACGGCCCGGTCGTGCAGGGCGTTCCGTTCGGCAGCGGGCGCCTGCCCGTTGGCGAGACCACCGATCGCTTGTACGCGGCCGGCGTACGCCGCTTCTGTTACGAGAACGTGTGGAGCTACACGGCGCCGCTGAAGTGCGCTGCGGACGCGTTGCCGGACACGCCCTGTTTCGAGTGGGACGATCCGCACCGTTACTTGGTGGGCGACACGCTCGCGCCTGAAGAAGCGGTGCGCGAGGAACGCCTCGCCTTCGATCAAGGCCTGCACGCTTTTCAGCAGATGCTGAAATCTCACGGGTACGAGGTGAGTAGCGGCCGATAGCCTGGCAGCCGCCACAACGGGGACGTAGCTCAGTTGGCAGAGCGCTACCTTTGCAAGGTAGATGTCAGGGGTTCGATTCCCCTCGTCTCCACTCGCGGATTACCAGCCATCACCGGACCTTCACGACTCGGGCTTGGGTCCGAACTGTGCCTCAAATCGTGCCGACAGGGCATCCCGTTGCTCACCGGCCGCTGCCGAGTCGTACGCAACGAGCTTGATGCTGTCCAGATCGACCGACAACTCCGACACCTTCGCATCTGGGTTCATCGGTAGCTGAAAGGCGAATGCCTGCGCACCGACTTCTTGAGCTTGGGCGGTGAGTGCCCAATCGATCCACAGCCGGGCTGCCTCGGCGTCGGGCCCACCGTTGATCATGGCCATCGCTCCGGTCTCGAAACCCGTGCCCTGCTCAGGGAACGTGAGTTGCAAATTCGTCGCTCCTTTGGCAATCGCCGCGGTGCAGTCGTGCGCGAAAACGATTCCAACAGCCGCTTCGCTATCGGCGACGACTTGCACTGGCGCCGATCCGCTCTTGGTGTAGTCGACGATGTTGGCGTCAAGTTGTTCGAAATAGCTGAACGTCGCGTCTTCATCGAGATCGTTCAGCGTCATCACCGTCCACAGCGCGGTGTAGGCGGTTCCGGAGCTGGCTGGATGAGCCATCGATACCAACCCGAGGAGCGCTGGATCAAGCAGGTCGTCCCACGAGTGCGGGGCCTCAAGGCCAGCCGTGTCGAGCGCCTCGGTGTTCGAGCAAAAGCCGAGTGCCCCAACGTAGATGCCTGTCCAGAATCCGTCGGCGTCCTTGGATTGCGTTGGGACCGCGGCCGCGTTCGGCGAAACGTACGCCTCGAGCAGACCATCAGCCTGCGCCGCCACATAGCCGTCCGCCGAACCACCCCACCAGACACTGAACTGCGGGTCGTCCTTACCGTCGCGCAGGGCCGTGGCGGCGTCCCCCGAACTCATACGCACGAATGTGGTTGCAACTCCGGTTGCCTGTTGGAACGCAGCGGTCTGCGCGGCACACCACGTTTCTTCCACGGTGCACAGCACGCTCAGCTTCAACGATGCGCCGTCCTCTTTCTCGGACGAGGAACCGCAGGCGCCGAACAACAGCAACGCCGCGCCCGCAATCAACAGTGACGGACCGGATTGGCTCTTGATCAGCATCCGGACAGGGTAGGTGTTCAGCGGTTCGATTCCAGGTGTCCGCCGTGACCCGCGACGTCGGTGCGCTATGCGCTGAGACTCGACTCCCTCGTCTCTACTGTCGAGTCTCCAGCGCTGCGCAGGGCATGTCGCGCACGTTTCTCTTCGTACATCGCCTCGTCGGCGGCGGCGAGCAGCGCGGTGCCGTCGTACCCAACGGCGTCTGTGTTGGCGACACCGATGCTCGCTGGGCAGACGACTTCGATGTTGGGCTCGATCAGGATCGGTCGCGACAACGCATGCTCGATCCGTTCGATCAGCTGATGCGAGTTGGCGTCATTTGGCTCGTAGACGATCACGAACTCGTCGCCGCCCAGCCGAGCGATGGTGTCGGCACCGCGGACCACCCGCAGCAACCGGTCGGCCGTTTCACACAACACCCGGTCGCCAACGTCGTGACCGTGGACGTCGTTCACGGTCTTGAAGCCGTCGAGGTCAAGGAACGCGAGAGCAAGCGGCCGTCCGGAGCGTTTGGTTCTTGCCAAGGCCGCGTCGAGGAGTTCGCTGAAGAGTCGGCGATTAGCTAGGCCGGTGAGCGAGTCACGCAACGCGAGCGCTGCCATGTTGTCCTGCAAGTTGCGCAACTCAGTCACGTCGCGGCTGACACCCTGCAGGCCATCGCGGATCGGTGAGGTTCGGGTCTCACCAACAACCGTTGAGCCGTCTGCGTGACGAAATCGGAAGTCGAAGCGGTCAAGGATCTGCTCTCCGTTCAACGCGCGCGCAATGGCCGTGCGGCCCACGTCATCGAGGATGTCCATCATCCGAGAGAAGTCCTCGAGGAAGTACGAAGGCGGATAGCCGAGGATGTTCTCCACTGACGGGCTCATGTACTCGAAATGTGGCGTCGGTTGGGTCGTGAAGCGCCACACGACATCAGCGGACTTATCGGCGAGCTGGCGGAACCTGGTTTCGCTTTGGGCGAGCTCCATCTCAGCCACTTTGCGGCGGGTGACATCGCGACCGATGGACAGCACTTCCGGACCATCAACACCGGTGATGTAGCGATCCATCCACTCCAACCACTTTTCACCCGAGTCATGGCCCGCGACACGCGCAACATGGTCGACCAGAATTGGGTTGTCGGGTCCCAGTATCGCTAGTTGGGAACGGAGACCGTCCTTCTCATCCTCAGATAGGAAGTCGTCCAGTCGACGGCCGACCGCTGCCTCCTGTGTGACTTCGTACTGCGCCGCCCATGCCGCGTTGCAGTACGTGATGACATGATCCGACATGCGGTAACGGTTAACGAGTTCGGGAAGCGCGTTGAGCACGGTCGCGCTGCGCTCAAGCGAGACTTGGTTGACAGCCACCTCACTAGTGAGTTTGCGCGAACGAGCGACCAAGCCGTGCAGCGTCATTCCCATACCCGCGCAGCAGACGATGAGAACAGCGGTCGGCGCAACGCCACCAGTCGCAGGTGCAGAGTTGTGACCATGCGCCCCCAACCAGAGGACAACCCCCGCTACTGCAGCGGCGATGAGTACAGCAGCCTGGTTCTCATAGATGGCCAACCACATCAGCGGCAGGACGGAGAGCGTGATGAACGGAGATCCGATGCCACTGCCTGTAGACGAAGCGAGTAGCAGGGCTCCGATGAGCAACAGGAACGGGGGCGCGAGCTGTGCTTGTCGCGGCACGCGGTGCCATGGCAGCACCGCGGACCCGGCGAGTGTGACGGCGACGAGAACCAAGCCGAACACAGCCATGTCAGGCTGGGTCCACGAGGCCGTTGGCACTGCAATTGCCATCGCAATGATGGCGGTGGCCGCGAACGGCAGCGCACGCTGCAGTCGTCGATCGCCGATCAAGGGACCGTGCTCGGCCTCAACAGTGGGCGCGCCGCGAGGCGAGGTGGCCGTCGCCTTCACCCTGTCGCCGTTGTCAGCCAGATTCTTCACGAGCCGCCGTCCATTCGTTCGAATTCACTATCGGCACGGATTTGGTCGTAAGAAGTGGTAATCCTCGGAACCCGGATGCATTTCCGGAGGGGGTTGCGAACAGATGTTCGGTTCGACATACTGAAGTTATGAACTCGCCTGCGACGGTTACCGACGCTGAACTCATCTGGCAACAGTGCTTGTTTGCGTTCGAAGAGCCACAGGTGGCGACCGACTTCAGTGGCGTTACCCGCACTTGGCTGGATGAGACCTCGTGGGTCGACTATGTGCCGCATTGGTTGGGCGGCGCCGACCTGGTGTTCGCCGAACTTGTGGCGAAACTGGCCTGGAAGCAGCGCGAGGTCACCATGTACGACAAGCGTGTTACCGAGCCGCGGCTCACCAGCTGGTGGAGCTCGCTTGCCGGTCCGCCGGAACCGCTGCCGGTTCTGGAAAGTGCGCGGACGATGCTGACCCGCCAGTACGGGCGGCCGTTCGATTCGATCGGTTTCAACCTCTACCGCGACGGGCGCGATTCGGTGGCGTGGCACGCCGACCGCGAGCGCCACTACCACGAAGATCCGGTGGTGGCGATTGTCAGCACAGGCGCGCCGCGTGCGTTTCAAATGCGCCCGATCGGTGGCGGCCAATCGCAGCGTTGGCAGCTCGGCTTAGGCGACCTCTTCGTGATGGGTGGCTCCTGCCAGCACCAATGGGAGCACTGCGTGCCGAAAACGGCGACCGCCGTTGGGCCGCGCCTCAGCATCATGTTCCGGCACAATCTGGCCGATTGGCAGCCGCCCGCTTCAGGTACGTATAACTCCGCGGCGCACTAGGCGCAATACTTGGGTCGATGCCCAGCGAATCGACGACCCGAACCACCGCCTCCGACACCGACCGCTACGCGTTCGTTCCGGGTTCGGCGCCCTATCCCACCATCGTGTCCGCTGAAGGCTGCTGGATGATCGCATCGGATGGTCGTCGCATTCTCGATGGCGCAGCCGGCGCGATCGTCGGCAACATCGGTTGGGGTCGCACCGAGGTCGCGCAAGCCGCAGCCGCGGTGATGCCGATTGGTTACGTGATCCCGCTGTGGCCGACTCCCAGTCGGCTAGCGCTGCAGGACGAACTGATTCAGCATTGGTTGCCCGCGGGTTTCAATCACGTGTTCTTCACCAGCGGTGGCAGCGAGAGCACCGATTCGGCGATCCGTCTTGCCCGCGCCTATCAGGTGGGCAAGGGTCGCGAGGATCGGTGGAAGGTGATTGGTCGGCACCCGAGTTACCACGGCATGACCACCGGCACGATGGCCGTCGCCAGTCACCTCGGTCGCCAGAAGGGTTACGAGCCACTGCTGTTGCCGTTCCCGAAGGTGCCGTGGGACGACCCGGAGATGGTGCTGAAGGTGATCGAGCAAGAAGACCCGGCCACGATTGCTGGCTTCATCGCCGAACCCATCACCGGCGCTGCGGGCGCGTGCCTCACCGCTAGCGACGAGTACTGGCAAGTGGTCACCGATGCGTGCCACGAGCACGACATCTTGCTGATTGCCGACGAGGTGATGACGGGCTATGGCCGCACGGGATTGAATTTCGGCCATCAACACTTCCCGTTCCAGCCCGACGTGATCGTTGGCGGCAAGGGCTTGGGTGGTGGTTACGTACCGCTCGGCGCTGTTGCGGCCAGCGACGAAGTCGCACAGGCGTTGGTCGGTTCCGGCTTCATGTATTTCACCTTCACCGGCAACGATGCCGCCTGTGCAGCAGGCTCGAAGGTGCTCGAAATCATGCGCCGCGAGAACTTGGTGGCTCGCGCGGCCTCGCAAGGCGCAGTGTTGGGCAAACGCTTGCACGCCGAGTTCGACGATCACCCGGCAGTCACCGAAGTGCGTGGGCGCGGCATGTTCTACGGCCTCGAACTGCGCTGCAGTCGCGATGCGGTCGTGATGGCTGCTCTGGAGCGCGATCTGTGGATTTACCCGGCAGGTTCTGGCCCGGTGGCCGATGCTGTGCTGGTCGCACCGCCGTTCGTTGTCAGCGATGCGGAAATCGAGCAAATCGTCGCAACCACACGTGCCGCCATCGACGAAGTCTTCGTCGGCTGAGGTGATCGCGATGAATGCCGGAATCATCTCACTGCAGGGCGGCGGACCGTTCGTAGCCAACGACGAACTCGATCGGCGCTTACTCGCCGAGGTTGGTGCGACGAAGGCGTTGGTGTTGCCGACGGCCGATGCGTTCGAGCACCCCGAGCGGTTGGTCGCAGCCGCGATGGCGTGGGGAGAACGACTCGACATCGAGATCGAGGCGCTGATGGTATTGCGTCGCGGTGAGGCGATGGAACCAGGCCCGGCCGATGTCGTGCGCGCCGCACGCGCGGTCTACTTCGTTGGCGACCAACCGCTGCACCTGCGTTCGGTGCTGAAGGACACTCCGCTGTGGGACGCGGTGTTGCAGGTTCTCGCCGGCGGTGGGTTGGTAGTCGGCGTCGCAGGCAGCGCTGCCGCTCTCTGCGATCCGATGGTCGATCCGCGCGGTGGAGCCTTCACCCTTGGCCTCGCGCTGGTCCCCAATCTGGCACTGGTCACCGAAGCCGAGTTGTGGTCGCCGGAACGTCGCCATCGCACCCGCGAATTGGCAAACACAACGTTGGCCGAATTGCGCACCGGTGGTGCGCTGGTGCGCCGCGCGACAGGTTGGGAGTCGGTTGGCGACGTCGAACTACACGGCGAATTGCCCGCGATCTGAGCGATCTGAACGACCTGAGCCGCTAGCTCACGATTCGGTGATCGTGATGCTTTCGATGATGACCGGCGTTGTTGGCGCTTCGCTGGTGTTGGTCTCGTCGGCGGTGAGCGCGATGGCGTTGAGCGTCGTCTCGATGCCTTCGGTGACCTCGCCGAACAGCGAGTAGTTCGGCGGCAGCGTGATTCCACGATTGCCGGTCACGATGAAGAACTGACTGCCGTTGGTGTCGGGGCCACTGTTGGCCATCACGATGGAACCGATCTTGTATTCACCGTCGGCAGGTAGTTCGTCGGCAAACTCGTAGCCGGGGCCACCGTTTCCGTTGCCGGCTGGATCTCCGCATTGGGCGACGAAATCGAGCGGGATGCGATGGCAGTTGAGACCGTCGTAGAAGTGATAGCGGCTGAGCACCACGAAGTTGTTGACCGTCAGCGGCGCCTTCGCCGCATCGAGCGTGACGGTGAGTTCGCCCAAATTGGTGACGATGGTGGCCGTGTATGTCTTGGTCTCGTCGATGCACATCGGCGGCGCCTCTTCGAAGGCGGTCTCGCGTGCCGAAGAGCCGTCGGCTTCTGGGCACGGTGTCGGCGCCGGGACGGGTACAGGAGCCGGGGTGATGCTCACGACCTCGATCACGAAGCGCAGCGAGTCGCCGGGCTTGATGATGTCGCCGGAGCCCGTCTCGCCGTACCCGAGCGACGCGGGGATATCGAGCTGACGGGTACCGCCAGCCTGGACGCCGACGAGGCCTTGATCCCAGCCTTGGATGACGTTGCCGGCGCCCAACACGAATGAATAGGGCTCGTCGGGATCTTGGTTGCTGTCGAACTCGGTGCCGCCGTCCAGCAGCGTGCCGACGTAATGCACAGCGAGCGTGTCGCCTACGACGGCAGCGTCGCCAGTGCCGACTTCCACATCAGTGATCACCAGATCGGCAACCGTGACCGGCTTTTTGTCGTCGCTGCTGAGCAGCGCGGTGATGCCGGCGATTGCGACAACCGTCGCCACCAGGACGCCAATCCAGACACCGCGCCGCTTGCGCTTGGTCTTGCGCGCCTGCTTGGCCATCTCTTGCAGTCGCAGCTGGCGGTTGGCCTTCTGTCGTTCACGTTTGGTGGTAGCCACGAAGAGTGGAGGCTAGCGGACGACCCCGCGGCAGCACCTTCCCGCAGCTAACGAGCTGGTGAACGAATCAAGGATTTCTTAAGACCGCTGCGTCGAGCGCCGATGCTGAAAACGATGCGGCGAACGGAACACAGCATCGCTCGAGCGATCGTTGTCGCTGGTCTGCTGGCCAGCCTTGGTTACCTGTCGTGGCGCGCCCTGTACACGCTCGCCGGTACCGATCTGTGGTTGTCGGTTCCCGCAATCCTTGTCGAGATCGCTGGATTTGTTGGGAGTGCCCTGTTGGCCTGGGCACTCTGGCCGCATCCGGGGTCTGTCCCTGACGCGACGCCCAGCGACGAGCTGGTCGCTGATGTGTCACCGGTGGACGTGCTCGTGCGGGTTGCTCATCAGGGCGCTCACGAGTTGCGCGCCACCCTGATCGCGCTCCGTTCCGTAGCAGCCGTGCGGGAGGTCATCGTCGTCCACGGCGGATTCGCGGATGCGGTTGCAGCGGCCGGTACGTCGCGTGTGCTGCTGCTGGACGCGGGTGATGTGCCCACTGCTGACATCGTGACGCGGCTGGCGCGGGCGTTTGTCGACGAGCGCGTCGCGGTCGTGCAGGGCCTTGGCGTTTCGTTTGCGGAAGACTCGATCGAGCACGGCCCTCACGGACGTCACGACTTCACCTTTGAACGTGGTGCCCTGAACCCGGCACTTGGTTCACGCGGTTGCGCGATCTGGACCGGCAGTGGATCGTTGGTGTCTGTTGACGCGTTGCGCGAAGCAATAGCGCGTGGCGTTGTCGGCGACTCACCACTGGCGACGCAATGGGCTCTGTCGGCCGAGATGCTCGCGGCGGGATGGCGCATCGTTGCACCGGCCGATGTAGCCGTGGTTGGGCTGCGCGTTGAGTCAATCGAATCGGTTGTTCACGAGGATCGACGTGCCCGCGTGCGCGCCGCTCGGGCGTTGGTCCGGCGCTGCCGAGGCGGGTTCTCGTGGCGACAGCGAATGTCGATCTTGGCGTGGTGTGTGCGGCCACTCTCCGGACTGCGTAGGTCAGCGTTCATCGCTGTGCTGGTTCTCGCGCTGTACGCGGGGTCGGCACCGCTCGCCTTGCCAGTCGGGGCGTCGTTGTCGATAGTGCTTGCCGTGTGGTCGACCGCGTTGATCGCCACATCAGTGGGACTCGGTCTGCTCAGTGGATGGCGGCTGCGGCCTGGCGATCGTGCTCGGTGGTCGTTGGTCTCACTGGAGCCGATACGAAACAGCATGGGTCTGGTTGTGGCGATGACGGCAGTGACCGTCGTGTTGCTGTTGCGCGGCATTAGCGATCAGTTCACGCACACGTTGGGCCGCCTGCCACAAGACACGTTGATGGGGCTGATCATCGTTGCGTTGTGGACGCTTGCGATGTCGCTTGACCATGTTCGTTTGCTGACTCCGCGCACGCGTCGGCGAGGCAGCATTCGAGTCTCTACGTTGCTGCCCGCGATCCTGGGTGACCGCTCGGCGAAGATCATCGACCTCACCCCCAACGGTGCCGGCTTGCTGAGTCAAACAGCCAACGCCGTTGGCGAGCGTGTCTTGCTGGTGTCGACGATCACCACCACGTCGGGTATCAATGAGCTGCAAGTGCCCTGCGTGGTGCACAGCGCGGTCGCAATCGACGGCAAGTGCTGGCGTATCGGCGTGAAGTTCAGCGACGCTGAGGACGGCGCCATCGACGACAGCGTTGTGAATGCGCTCGTCGAGTACTGCACTGTCGAGCCAACGTGGGCGCGACTGGGCGTGATGCCCGCGACCTCGGTCACCGAGGCCCGCCGAATCAACTACGCGCGCGAATCACAAGACGACGAAGCGTTTATTGGCAAAGGCATGTTGTGCTTCTTGTCGATAGTTGCGTTGGCTGGTGCGGTTGCCAGCGCCGTCTCGCGCTTCGACGCAACGAAGCCGAACACGACATGGTTGGTGCCGGTGGTCGTTTCGTTGGCGATCGGAATTGCTGCCAGCCTGCTACTCGCGCTCATCACGGGATCTCAGGCGCTGAGGTCCGAGCCAGAGAACTCGTCGTCGTCTCTCTCGCCCGACTTGGCAATTAGGTAGCCGATCGCGCGCTCGGCTTTCGGATACCGATTGACGAGGCTCCAGAACTCGGGTGTGTGTCCGTCGACTTCCATGTGGCACAACTCGTGCACGATCACGTAATCGAGCACCCAGTCGGGAAACGCCACGAGGCGAGTACTCAAACGAATCTCACCGGTGTCGATCGTGCAGGTGCCCCAACGTCCGGTCATGGTGTCGTCCCACCGAATCACTTTCGGTCGCGGCAACGAATGACGTCGTGACAACGCCAGCGCGCGTTGTCGCAGATTGATGCGGTCGGTGGAAAGTTGACGGCGGTAGCTCGCTGACATCTTCTCTACCCACTCGGCAGTCTCCGCGCGACTCATCCATGACGGAACACTGATGTGCAACACATCGTCGATCAGTTGGGCGCCGACACTGCGTTTGCGTCGCTTCGACTTCGACACCTCAACACTGAACGGCGCACTCTCACTCACAGCGCGTCGCCGAATGATTGCGGGTCGATGAGGCTGACGACCTCACCAACTTCCACCTCGCCATCGGCTGCGACATGGAACCAGCAACCTCCAAGGTTGGCAAATCTCAAGGAAGCTTGATCATCGCCACCCTTTAGCCCACGCCCATTGTTGACGAGTAACTCCCGATGAAGTGTCCGCATGAGTCCCGCGTGTGTAATGACGAGCGCCTGTTGTCCGGGGTGTTCGATGGCGATAGTGCGCAGCGCACGCAGACCGCGAGCCAAGACATCTGCGGTGGGCTCGGCGCCCTCGGGTCGACGATGCTCCGCGAGGTAACCCGGCCAACCTTCCTCTATTTCGGCGATCGTGAGACCCTGCCACGGGCCGAACGCATTCTCCATCAAGTCGTCCAGCAACTGCACCGGGCCAATGCCGATCGCTTCCGCGATGATCGCTGCGGTGTTGGCGGCGCGTTGCAAGCTGCTGGCGTAGATGCCGTCGAATGTGCCCAACACCGCGGCGGCAGCAACTGCTTGCAGCATGCCCGCGTCGGTCAGCGGCGGATCTGCCTGCCCTTGCCAGCGGCCAACTGCGTTCCATTCGCTCTCCCCGTGACGAATCGCAAGCACACTCGTGCGGCCGGATGCGGGGTAGGTCGCCATGAGCGCGAGGGTATCGTCGCCACTCATAGCGGTCCCACTAACCTGACGATGTGGCAACACTTCGACTTTTCGCCTCCGCTCGCGAATCCGCGGGCACGGGTAGCGCGCAGTTCGAAGGTGCAACCGTGAGCGATGTGTTGGCCGCGGCAAGCGCGAGCTTCGGCCCGTCGTTCGTTGCAGTACTACCCAATTGCAAGGTGTGGGTGAATGGCGATCCCGCCGAGCCGACGACTGTTGTCGGAACTGCCGATGAGGTGGCGGTACTCCCGCCCGTGAGTGGAGGATCGCTATGAGCGCCAACGACCAGACAGAACACGGAGTCGACGCCGGCTCGCTCGCACTCGACGACCTGCGTGCCATGCGTGCCGAGTTGCAGCACCAGGACGACGCCGTCAGCTACGTGCGCCGGCTCGCGCAAGCACGGCTCGACTTCGTGCGCGCCGAGATGCGCAACCGCGCCGAGGGTTCCGACCGCGACATCAGCGACGAGATTCCCAACATCCTCGGTTCGCACCTAACGGGTGGCGCGCCGCGGCCGCCGCGGCCGGCCGAAGATTTCAGCGGTCACCCGCTTGCGCTGCAGCTTGAGGTTCTCTGCGACGAGGCGTGCAGCACCGACCTGCCCGCGATGAGTCACGAAGAATTGGGGGCGTATGCCAGCCGCCTGTACGAGTTCGAGCAACTGCGTTCGAACGAGCGCCGCGAATTGTTCGCCCGCATCGACGCGCTGAGCGCCGAGCTAGTTCGTCGCTATCGCGACGGCGAGGCGAACGTCGACGGCCTGCTCGTCGACTGACCCGTAATGGCCATTCGCGGCGAGTTGGATAAGCGGCTAGCTGACGTCGGCGACTTCATACGCACACAACGCGAAGTCGCGCGCATGAGCGTGCGCCGCTTGGCCGAAGTCGCTGGCGTGAGTAATCCGTATCTGTCGCAAATCGAGCGCGGCTTGCGGAAGCCCTCGGCCGAGATCCTGCAACAGATTGCGAAGGCGCTAGAGATCAGTGCTGAGACCCTGTACGAGCGCGCCGGGTTCTTGGCCCCAGATGCGCAGGCTCGCGGTGTGCGCGCCGCAATTGCGGCCGATCCGCTGCTCACTCCCGAGCAGCAACAGGCGCTACTGAACGTGTACCAAAGCTTCGTCGGACAGCGATAAATCCCGCGAAACCACGGCATTTTCGGCCCCTCGCTCCCAGCCGCGGAATGTCGACCGGCGAGATAGTGTTTCAACTCTCGTGCAACGGGTCGCAGTGCTTTCGCTCCACACCTCGCCGCTGGCCCAACCGGGCTCGGGCGACAGTGGTGGCATGAATGTGTACGTCCGCGAGTTGGTGTCGGCGCTCTCGCAGGCCGGTGTCGATTGCACGACGTACACACGTCGCACCAGCCGCGAGCAGGCCGAAGTTGTGCAGGTCGAGCCCGGGCACCGCGTCGTGCACGTGGAAGCTGGGCCGTTCGACCTCTCCAAGGAACAGTTGCCGGGCGTGCTGCAGGAGTTCGGCGATGTGGTGATGCACCACATCAAGAACGATTCGCCGGCCGACGTGCTGCACGCCAACTATTTCCTCAGCGGGCTCGTTGCGCACCGGCTGAAGCACGAGCTCGATATTCCGTTCGTCAGCACCTTTCACACGCTTGCCCGAGTGAAGGCGGAAGGTGGCGACCTGGAACCGGAGTGGCGCGACCGCGCCGAACACGAGATCATCAGCTGTGCGGATGCGATCCTGGTCAGCTGCACCGAAGAGGAACGTCAGTTCCGCCGCCTCTATGGCGACCCGCGGGGCCGCATCGAGATTGTTGCTCCTGGCGTCGAGCACGCGTTCTTCGCGCCCGGCGACCGCGGTGGCGCTCGCCGCGCGCTCGATCTGCCAGCGGATGTACCGGTGCTCTTGTTCGTCGGACGCATTCAGCCGCTGAAGGCACCCGACCTTGCGATCAAGGCGCTGGCGGGTCTGAATCGCAGCGATGCGTTGCTGTTGATCGTCGGTGGTGCCAGCGGGCAAGAGGGAGAGAGCGAAATGGCTCGCCTGAATCTGCTGGTCGACGAACTGGGTCTTGCGGGCCAGGTTTGCTTCGTGGCACCGCAACCGCACCACATCCTCAGCACGTACTACCGCGCCGCCGACGCCGTCGTCGTGCCCAGTCGCAGCGAGAGCTTCGGCCTTGTCGCGCTTGAGGCGTCGGCGTGTGGCATTCCGGTTGTGGCGTCGGGCGTCGGCGGGCTGCTGACGCTGATTGATCACGGCGAGAACGGCTATCTGGTTCACGATCGCGACCCAGCGATGTTCTCGCACTACTTGCGCGAGATCATCGATCATCCGGCGCACGCGGCAGCCCTCGGTGCGCGCGGCGCCGAGCGGGCGAAGGCGTACACGTGGGGCTTTGCAGCTGCCCGTCTGCGACGCACCTACAACGACCTCGCTGTACGCGAGTTGGTTGCCTGCGAGTGAGTGACTACTACCTGCCGCCCTCGCTGCAGGAGTGCGAAGCATCGATCGACGAGTGGCTGCGTGGGTTCGCGGCCGGCAACGAACTGTTCGAGGCCATCGATCGCGGCGAGCCGGACGAGCCCGAGCCGCGCTGGTACGTGCGCTTGCGTGGCGAAGAGAAAGAACACATCACGCTGTGGTTCACGCTCGGCCAACGCACGCTGCGTTTCGAGGTCTACGTGCTGCCAGCGCCGCAAGAAAACGCGGCGGCCGTCTACGAGTTGGCGCTGCGGCGCAACGACAAGTTGGTTGGCGCCCACTTCGCCATCGGCGTAGAGGACGCGATCTTCTTGCGCGGCGAGTTACCACTCACGTCACTCAACGAGGCCGAGCTCGATCGCATCGTCGGCTCGCTGTACACGTACGTCGAGCAATCGTTCCCAGCGATGATCCGCCTCGCGTTCGCAAGCAAGTTCCAGTAGAGCCTTGCCGCCGCCGCCATCGGCCGGTGCCCAGTACGGGTGCCGGGTGAGTGGCTCCTCGGGGAAGTCGACCACTCACCCGGTTTTTCGCCGTTTGGAGCCGCTTGGAGGTGAGTATGGTGATAAGTATGGCGACCAAGAAGGTCACGATCACTTTGCCCGAAGAGCAGGTCGCAGCCATGCGCGATCTCGTGGCGCTGGGCCAGGCCGACTCGATCTCCGGATTTGTCCATCATGCGGTCAACACAGCACTCAACGAGGTCGAACTTTGGCGGATGGAGCTAGATGCGGCCCTCGAAAGGACCGGGGGCCCTCTGACGGAGGAAGAAATCGCCTGGGCCGACGAGATTCTCGGGCATTCCCGGCGCGAACCATGAGTGGGCTCACCCTCGATGCGGGAGCATTGATTGCTCTCGACCGCGATAGCCGGCTGGTGCTGCGACTACTTGCCCGAGCGTTGGCGGTCGGTGATCGTGTGACCATTCCGGCTGGCGCACTAGCGCAGTCGATCAGACAGCCTCAGCGACAGGCCCGCCTCGCCCGCCTTTTGCGACAGCCAACGACCGATGTGGTCGCACTCAACCACCGCGATGCCGTTGCCATTGGCCGAATGTTGGCTCGGTCAGGAGCTGCCGACGTGATCGATGCCCACGTCGTCCTCTGTGCGCAACGCGCTCAGCAGGCGGTGGCCACATCGGACCTCGATGACCTCGCGCGCCTCGACCCGACGCTTCGACTCGTTCGCATCTGACGCGTCACTTCCCTCTAGGGTCGGCGCGATGACGTATCGGTTGGCTGTTGTTGGCGGGGGGAACATGGGTGCCGCGCTGGTGGGCGGGCTGCTGAATTCCGGTTGGGCGGCGGGCGATCTGGCGATCGTGGAGGTGCTGGCGAGCCGCGCCGATCAACTACGCGAGATGTTCCCCGGTGTGGGCGTGACCGACGCCATTCCCGCGTGCGCCGCGGCGGTCATCGCGGTGAAGCCTCCCGATGTCGCCGCCGCATGCACCGCTGCTGCGGCCGCGGGAGCGACGCGACTGCTCAGCATCGCGGCCGGGATTCCGCTGGTGACTTTGCAGGCGGCCGCTGGTCCGACGGTCGCGGTAGTGCGCGCAATGCCAAATACTCCGGCGCTCGTCGGGCAAGGTGCCGCCGCGATCAGTGCTGGCAGCGCGGCAGACGACACCGACATGGCGTGGGCGGAGGAAATTCTCGGCGCGGTCGGAACTGTCGTGCGCGTTCCCGAATCGGAACTCGACGCGGTCACTGGTTTGGCAGGTAGCGGACCGGCGTACTTGTTCCTCGTCGCCGAATCGCTGATCGCTGCCGGCGTCGCGGCGGGTCTGAGCCAAGCAAACAGTGAGGCGTTGGTGACGCAGTTGTTCGTCGGCTCCTCCGCGCTGCTGAAGGAACGCGGCGAACCCGCCGAGCTGCGCAAGATGGTGACTTCGCCGGGCGGAACAACCGCCGCTGGACTCCGCGTGCTCGATGAGCGCGGAGTCCGCGATGCCTTCGGTGATGCCGTGCTCGCGGCAAAGGCACGCAGCATTGAATTAGGCAAGCCCTGACTGCGGTAAGAAATCGGGGTGTGACGCTTTTCTCATCACCAAATGTGTGCCTATTGTTCACCCGGTCGCAAGACCGCCGAGTGATTCGTCACACGGGTGTCGCGCCCCGCAAGGGCTGCGCCGCAGAGGGCTGGTGCCATCGGGGGGTTGGCATCGGCCCTCTTCGTTTTTCTGGTGCACTTTGTCGATGTCGCTAGCGTTGGCCGCCCATGGGCCGACAGTTCGACACGATCTCGTTTCTGAGTGATCTTGGCGTGGTCGATGAACACGTCGGTGTCGTGAAGTCGGTCGTGCGCGACATGGCACCGCACGTGCAGGTGATCGATCTCACGCATCACATCGCGCCCTACGACGTGCGCGCTGGAAGCTTGGCGCTGGCGCGAGCCGTTACGTATCTGCCGTCGGGAGTCGTTCTCGCGCTCGTCGATGTTGGCGATCGGCGGCCAGTCGCTGTCGAAGTTGCCGGTGGCAAGGGGGTGCTGCTCGGGCCTGATAACGGGCTACTGGCTTCGGCCGTCGCCATGGTCGGCGGCGCCGAGCGCGCGGTAGTGCTGGACCGCGAGGAGTTTCACCTCGTCAGTCCTGGGGGCACGCTTGCCTCGCGCGACGTGTTCGCTCCGGTGGCGGCGCATCTGTGCAATGGCACAGATCTTGAAGAGCTCGGCACCATCGTTGATGCCGCGACGATCCTGCCCGGAGTCGTTCCGCTCGCCCGTGACTTCAGCGGGGTTGGCAGCACCGACGAGGGAATCGGTGTCCACGCCGAGGTGTTGTGGATCGACCACCTGGGCAATTGTCAGCTGAACATCGGGCTCGACGACGTCGCGCCCTGGGGAGTGGCGGAAGGAACGCTGTTGCAGGTGACTGCTGGCGATCAGACGCGGTCGGTGTTGCGCGTGAGTAGCGCGGCAGCGCTTGGCCCCGGAGCAATTGGCGTGCTGGTCGATGGTTCCGGATTGCTGACGCTGGTACTTGATCGTCGCTCAGCCGCCGACGAACTGTCGCTCGCCGCGGCGGACCAGGTCACCGTTCAGCCCGGCACCGAAAGCGGCAACGGCGCGGTCTCGGTGCCGATCAACCTGCGCCGCTAGCGTTGCATCCATGCGCCCGGCCACCACGCTCACACTCGGTTTGTTGTTGGTAGCGATCCTCGTCGCCAGCGTCATTTCGCTCGTACGCCTATGAACTGGGAACGCCCATGAACCTGGCGCACATCATCGACGCCCATCCGGCGGATCGTGTGGCCCTCATCAGTCGCGGGCGTGAAACCACCTACGGCCAACTACGCGACCAGGTAGCGCATGTGCGTGGCGGTCTGCAGGCTCTCGGCGTTGGCAAGGGCGATCGCATCGCACTGCTGTGCGGCAACGGTCGCTACTTCGTCGACCTGTACCTAGCTGCCCTCGGCCTCGGCGCGGTCACGGTGCCCCTCAACCCTGGCAGCCCGGCACCCGAGATTGAACGCGAGTTGCGCACTGTCGAACCCAAGATCGTCGTCGTCGAGCCTGTGGCCGCGCACGCGTGGTCGCAGCTCAACAGCGATTCGGTGTCAGCGGTCGAGCATGTGGTCTGCACCGAGCCCGGAACAGTTGCCGGCGCCGACAGCTCGTTCGACGAACTGCTGGCGGGCGAGTCGGTAGCCGCCATCGATGTCGACCCCGACGATCTTGCGGCGCTGATCTTCACCAGTGGAACCGCCGGCTCGCCGCGCGCCGCGATGCTGAGCCACGGCAACCTGCAGAGCAACCTCGATCAAAGCAGCAGCACCGACGGCATCAAAGCCAGTGACGTGGTGTACGGCGTGCTGCCGCTCTTCCACATCTTCGGCCTCAATGTGGTCATCGGGCTCGGCCTGGCGCGCGGTGCCACGTTGGTAATGGTGCAACGTTTTGATCCGTTCACTGCGCTCGAGACGATTCGCGATCGCAAGGTCACGATCATTCCGGGTGCGCCGCCGCTATGGCTGGCGTTCAGTCACATGGACGACATGAGTGCTTTCCCGGCCGACAGCTTCGCCACCGTGCGCTTGGCGCTGACCGGGGCGGCGAAGATGCCCGAAGAAGCGATGCGGCGACTGAAGGAACGCTTCGGTCTGACGCTGCTCGAGGGTTACGGCCTCACCGAGGCGTCGCCGGTTGTTACCAGCTCGGCAGGAATGGACGTGAAGGTCGGGTCCGTTGGCAAAGTGCTCGACGGCATTCAGGTTCGCCTCGTCGACGAGAACGGCGACGATGCCTTGCGGGGCGACGCCGGCGAAGTTTGGGTGAAAGGGCCGAACGTCTTCAAGGGTTACCTCAACGAGCCCGAAGCCACTGCTCGCGTTCTCACGGCCGATGGCTGGCTACGCACTGGCGATATCGCCATCGTCGACGACGACGGCTACCTCTACTTGGTGGATCGCGCGAAGGACCTGATCATCGTCAGTGGCTTCAACGTGTACCCGGCGGAAGTGGAAGAGATCCTGCTCGACCACGCCGACGTCGCGGAGTGCGGTGTGATCGGTGTGCCACACCCGCACACCGGTGAAGCAGTCAAGGCGTTTGTGGTGCTGAAGCAAGGTGCCCGGGCACACGAGGATTCGCTGGTGTCGTGGTGTCTCGACAACCTGGCGCGTTACAAGTGCCCGTCGAAGATCATCTTCGTCGACGAGCTACCGCGCAACGTCAGCGGCAAGCTCCTGCGTCGGAGTCTGATCTAGCGCTCGAACTGGTCGGGTACTCGTCGCAACCAGGAAACCTGCGAAGAGCACGCAGATCCCGATGAGCAGCGTGACTGCGAACGCGCGGTCCTTACCGAGTCGGCCGGCGAGAGTGCCACTGGCGCTCAGCACCAACGTGCCCGCGGCGATCAACACGTTGCCGATCGTCAGCCGACTGCCCCCTCGCCGAGGACGCCACACGCTCCACACCGCGCCAGCGACGATGATCAACGCTGCAAGGCCGGAGCCAACGGCCGCGAGCACGCGCGGCGCGACACCGAACACTTCTTTGCCGGTGGGCAGCTCATCGCCGGTCACGGTCGCCCTGGTTGGCGCGAACAGCACCACGCCAACGGCAAAGCCCGAGATCAAGATCAGCCAGCCGCGTACGCGGTCGGCGAAGCGCTTGCCAAATGGCAACCGATCGGCGAGCAGATACACGGTTCCCAAGGCGAGCCACGGAACGTTGAGAATCGCGCCAGCGAGGTAGAACACGCGGAACACGCCGAGCCCCCAACCGACCGACTCCGCCCACCACAACGCACCCGCTCCGAATGCAAACAGGGCGAGCGAGACGGTCCATGCCAAGTCGTGCGGTCGCCGCCGCCGCAACCAACGATCGAGCGTGCTGAGCGCGAATGCGCTGGCCACCAGGGTGGCGGCGGCTGCAAGCGCGGCGTTCATCGGCGGGAGAGTAGCGGGGTGAGGCGAGCTTTGTGAACGCGTGCACGAGTGCCTAACGTGAACGGCGGTATGTCCCCTGATCGCAACCGTCGCCCAATTCCCGATGCAACTGTTTCGCGGTTGCCGGTGTATCTGCGGATCCTGGGCGAGCAGCGCGATCTTGGCGTCGACAGCATTTCGTCGGATCGCTTGGCCGAACTCGGTGGCGTCAATGCCCCCAAAGTGCGCAAGGACCTCAGCTATCTCGGCAGCTATGGCACCCGCGGGGTCGGCTACGAAGTCGAGTACCTCATCTTTCAGATTCAACGCGAGTTGGGGCTAACCCACGATTGGCCGGTCGTCATCGTCGGCGCTGGCAACCTGGGCCAGGCGTTGGCAGGGTATGGCGGCTTTGGCGAGCGCGGGTTTCCGGTCGCGGCGATCGTCGATGTCGATGCGTCGAAGGTTGGCTCGGTCTTGGGCGGCACGCGTGTGCGCCCAGTTGATGAGCTGCCGCAGATTGTGCGCAGCAAGCGGATCAACATCGGAGTTGTTGCGACACCGGCCAGTGCTGCGCAAGATGCGGCCGATCGTTTGGTGGCTGCCGGCGTTACCAGCATCCTGAACTTCGCTCCGATCGTTCTCACGGTGCCGGCCGGGATTGAAGTGCGCAAGGTCGATCTTGCGGTCGAGTTGCAGATCTTGAGTTACTACGAGCAACGGCGCACCGGTGGCGCGGCGCCAACGGCGCGCGCGCGATCCGCAAGCGCGTCGTAACAAATGAATCGACCTGCGGTGCTGCGCATCGCCACACGTGGCAGCGCGCAGGCAAAGGCTCAGGCTGGCGAAGTGGCCGTGGCTTTGGGGCAACGGCACCCCGGGCTCGACGTCGAACTGGTACTGGTCGAAACGCTTGGCGATAAGCGCGCCAATGTGCCGTTGCACACGATGGGCGGCCAAGGCGTGTTCGTGAAGGAAGTGCAGCGAGCGCTACTCAACGGCGACGCTGACGTGGCGGTCCACAGCGCGAAAGACTTGCCGTCCTCCGCAGTCGCGTCCGTCATTGATGGATCGGTCGACGTCGAGCGTCTCCAACTCGCTGCGTTTTACAAGCGCCGCGATCCGCGCGATGCACTCGTCGGCGCAGCGTTGTCCGATTTGCAACCGGGCGCAACGGTGGCCACTGGCTCGGTGCGACGCAGCGCGCAACTTGCACACGTGCGTCCCGACCTGCAGTTCACCGAGTTGCGCGGCAATATCCACACGCGCCTCGGCAAGGTGCCGGCCGGCGGTGCATTGGTGATGGCCGTCGCCGCGCTAGAGATCCTCGAACTCACCGATCGCATCGCCGAGTACTTGCCCGTGGATCCGTTCGTGCCATCGCCCGGACAAGGGTGTGTTGCGGTGGAGTGCCGCGCTAGCGACGACTGGGTCGCCGAGCTCTTGGCAGGAATCGACGACGCCCCAAGCCGCGCCGCCGTCGAAGCCGAGCGCGCGTTTCTCGCCGAACTCGGCACTGGCTGCTCGTTGCCAGTCGGCGCGTTTGTCGACGGCGATGAGTTGATTGGCTTTCTGGCACGTCCCGAGACGGGTCGTGTGCTGATCCGCAGTGTTCAGCTGCCGGCGGGTCCTCACCGCTTCAACGCCGCCGCCAGCCTCGCCCGACAACTGCACGCGGAGTTGCACGAGGACCCGCACAGCTAATGGGCTCGGTGCTGGCCGGTCGGCGAATTGTGGTCACCCGCGCTGTCGAGCAAGCCGACGAGCTAGCCGCATTGCTCCAGCATCACGGGGCGGTGCCAGTGGTGATTCCGCTGATTGAGATCGTCAGTACGCCCACGGAAATGGCACAACTCGCCGAAGAAGTCGGGAACGACTTCGACTGGCTGATCGTTACCTCTCCCAATGGCGCCCATTGTTTGATCGAGGCCGCGGCAGTTCTTCCAGCAGCTACCCAGGTCGCAGCGATCGGTACTGCGACGGCTGATGCGTTGCGGGCCGGTGGCTTCGCGGTGGCGTTCGTTCCCGCGGTGCAATCGGCAGTCGGCTTGCTGGCTGACTTTCCCCAGGCGAGCAGGGTGCTGCTCGTGCAAGCAGCCAACGCTGAACCGACGTTGGCGGAGGGTTTGCGTCTGCAAGGCGCAGCCGTGACGATCGTCGCGCCGTATCGCACGGTCGCCGCCCGGGTGACTGCCGCCCAGCAGTTAGCCGCGCTGTCGGCCGATGCGGTGCTCTTTGCGAGTGGCTCGGCGGCGCGAGCGTGGGCCGACGTTTTCGGTGACTCGACACCACCGGTGGTGGTGGCAATTGGGCCCCAAACCGCGGCCGCGGCCACGAATGCTGGGCTTAAGGTCACCGCCGTCGCTGCCGATCATTCACTGCCTGGAATGCTGCAGGCCCTAGAACGCCAATTGTTAAGCCAGAGTTAAGCTCGCACACCGACTAGGCAACGGATACTGCACCAACGATCATGCATCGCTCGTCGAAACCTCGCCGCCGGGCCCTCCTTCTGGGTCTTGGAGTGTTGCTGACGGCACTGGGAGTCACCCAGGTAGCCGCTGATCGGCGCGCCCCAACCCAACCGTTGCAGCAGTTGCCCAGGACCGTCGTCGAGTCGGTCTTGTCGCACACGCCCACCGTGTCGGCCGATGGCCGCTGGGTTGCCTACGCCGGAGTACGGGCGCTGCGCGCTGCCGAATCCGTTGCAACCACGGAAGTCGACGAGAAACAGGAAGACACGATCTGGTTGAAGGATCGCGAGAACGACGTCCTGATCGATCTCACGCCCAGCAGCGCCTCGCTGCGCCTTGGTCGAACCGTGTGGCCGGTGATCAGTGGCGACGGTTGCACGCTGACGGTGATCACCGAGTTGGCGCTCGATCTGTTCCGAGACGACGACCTCGGCAACCGATGGGACGTGTATCGCCTGTTGCTTCCGCATTGCGACGGCGAACCGGGCGATTGGGAGTTGGTGTCGGCCACTGACGGATCTGGGTTCGATGTCACCGCCGGCGACAATGCCAGCCCGTTGTATCCGCCCGCTGTGTCTGCCGACGGCAACCGCGTGGCGTACACGCATGAGTTCGATCCGCTCGTCGCCGATGTCTTGGGCGTAACTGTCGTCGATCTCACGATCGCGATTGGCGAGCCCGGGCGTTCGCTCGCAGTCGCCGGCACACCGGAAGGTGCACCCAATTCCACGTATCGCTATCGCGGTCAGCGCGAGCCAGCAATCAGCGCCGATGGCAATGTGTTGGCCTTCACGTCCGATGCTGTTTCGGATGCGCCGGTGCCCGAGTGGGGTGTCGGGCTGGTCGAAGGCGGGTTCGCCGTCTCGAATGTTTACGTGTGGGATCGCACGCCTCCCGCAGTTGATGCGGCGCTTGATCCCGCGCTTGATCCTCTCGCTACGCAAGTTGCAGCGCCCACACCGGCTGCGGACACCATCGTCGCCATCTCGACGGTTACCGCTGGTGCGACAGGCGACGCCACGAGCCCAGCACTGTCGGGCAACGGTCGCTTTGTTGCGTTCGTCTCCACTGCGAACAACTTGATTCCCGGCGCAACACTGCCGCCGTGCGGCGAGGTGTGTTTGCCGCAGGTGTATCTGTTCGATCGCGTTGGTAACTCGTTGAGCCTCGCGAGTCGTGAGCCGGGTGATCCCGCATCGCCGCCGATTGCTGCCGATGGTGGCGCGACGCAACCGGCGCTGAACTACGGCGGCGAGGAACTGTTGTTTGTTAGCCGTAGCAACAATCTGTTCCCCACGCGCAGTCAGAGTGTTGGCGACGCCAACGACGGCGACATTGTGTTGGCGCTTCCCGCGCTGGGCACAGTTGATCGCGTGTCGGTGCTGGCCGATGGCATCACGCCCGCCCCTGCCGCCAATGCGCACCCGCGTTTGTCGGCCGTCGGTCGTGTCATCGTGTTCGACACTCTGGCGGGTGCTGTCTACGGCACGCCGCAGGTCGGCCGCCAGGTCGCGGTCGTCGACCATTCACCGAGCCTGGTGCTCTCCGATCTCGATGTCGGCACCGTTGAGGTCTGGTTCCCCGGTCCCGAGTGGTTCTTGGTGTTGGCGAACAACGGTCCTTCCTCCTTCTTGCCCGTGACGGCCACGGTGGACAACGAAGACTTCCTGATCAGCGGTGGCAGCTGCCTCGAACAAGCTGCTGCTGTTGCGCCGGGCGCGACGTGCACTATCAAGCTGATGTTGCTGCCCACCGTTGCTGGCGAACGCAAGGCCACTCTGACGGTTAGCGAGGAAGGCTTCAACGCCGTTTCGATCTCCGCCCAGCTCACCGGCCGCGGTGGTGCGCCGTCGCTGGCGCCGACGCCCGCTGGCGGCTACGCCGGTTCGGTTTTGGTTGGGTCGTCCAGCATCGAGCCGCTTTCGTTTGAGATGGCCAACGTTTCGTTTGGCCGGGTCAACGTGAAGTCGATTGCTGTCGAGGGTGCCAACCCCGGCGACTTCGCCGTCACGACTGATACCTGCTCGGGAACGAAGCTTGCGCCGGGCGCGACTTCATGTGATCTGCAGGTGGTCTTCACTCCGACGGCGGGTGGCCGACGATCTGCGCAGGTTGTCGTGACGACTGGCGATGGCGGCTACGCAACCATCCTGCTCAGCGGTGACGCGTTCTACGATCCGCTGTTGGCTGTCGACAGGTCGACACTTCCGGCCGGCAGTCGACTGACTGTCACCGGTTCGGGCTTTGCACCCAACTCGCCGGTCACTGTTTCTTGGGCCGATGGCAGCGGTGGCTCTGCGACTGCGGTGACCGATGCGGCTGGCGGCCTCAGTACCCAACTCGTGGTGCGGGCAACTGATCGCACTGGCCAGCGCACACTCGTGGCGCAGGGTGTTGATCAGGGCGCCGACCAGGTGGCGACGGTCGACGTGTTGATCTTGGCGCCGGGCAACAACCGCGGCCCGAGCTCGCCCGCCTGGCCCGGTGCGTGAGTGGCGGAAGCGCTCTTGCTCAGCCGGTGAGTAATACGCCGCTGGCGGTGACCTTCGGTGCGCACGTTCCCACCGTCTGATCGCCAACACCGACGCAGCTCACGACCACGACTAAGTCCTGCCCAGTGAGGAACTCGATTGGCGTCACGAGCGGCACACCCACGTCGCTGAAGATGTTGTCGAGTCGGTAGGTGAACAGCACGACTTCGTTGCGTTGAATCGTCAGGGTTCCTTGATCGGCGTTGGGGTTTTGCACGATGAGATCCGTGACTTGCAAGACCTGCCCGGCCGGCACCGAATAGCGCTGCTCGATCGTTTCTCCCTGGGCCGCGATTGGCGAGAACGGAATCGCCGTGGGTTGGCCGTCGTTAACGATCGGCACCAGCGTCGAGGCCACCGTCTGGTTGGTTTGTCCCGTGTTGTCTGGATTGGTGTTCGGCGTCGTGGCTGCGGTCGGTTGTGCGTCTTTGACGGCCTCGTCGGCCGCATCGCGAATCGCAGGCTTGACGACGGTAAACCAGCACGCCGCGATGAGGGCGAGCGCACCAGCGGCTGCCACCAAGCGGCCGACCATGCGTTCGGGCACGATTGGCACCTGCACAAAGGTGGCTTCTGCGGTTGCGGTGGGGCTTCCCGTCTGATCGGCGTCGATACGGAACGGCAACGTGCGTGCGCGTCGTTCCCACTGCATGCCTTTGGTGCGCAGCTTCAGCCGAATCAGCGTGCTCGCGCCGGGCTCGACCCCGGCAGCTGGCGGATCGAACTCGCCTTCGACGCGTCCGCTTGGATCGATGACGCGAAGTCGGCAGCTGGCGGGTGTGTTGCCGCGGTTTTCCAGCATCATCTCGAACGTTGCGCCACGGCGACCGCGTTGTGCTGGTTGCAAGACGTCGAGGCGGCGACTTTGGCTGCTACCGATGACGATGGTGGTCTCGGCGCCACGAACGTCGTCGGGGTCGCTGTGCGGCACAATCCGCACCGGCAGCAGCGTCGGTCCCGCAGTAGTGCTGGGCAGCATTGGCGGACGAACTTCCACCGCCACGACTTGTTGGGTTCCGCCGAACAGCGTCAGTGTCGCCGGTTCAATCGTGGTCCACGCAGCGGCCAGCCCTGACGGAGTGAGGACGAACGCATCGGTGGTATCGGCCAGGTTCACCACCGTCATCTGCAGTACGACGGTCGTTCCAGGCGCGACATCGACCTGATCTTGAGAGAACCACGCTTGCGCTGCCATCGCAGCGACGTTACCGGCCATGCCGCGAAGGAATGTGGCAGGTCAGCGAAACGAGATGCGGTCGCGGCCTGTGCGCTTCGCCACTTGCAGCGCCGTGACTGCTTCGGTCAGCAAGTGTTCGCGGTTGGCCGAATCGCCGCCGACGGTGACACCGATCGATGCGGTCAGCCGCAAACCGGCCGGAACGCCGTGCCACACACGTTGCGCGATCAAGGTGCGTACCCGCTCGAACACCATCAGCGCGTCACCCGGCGAGGTGTTGCCCAGCAGCATCACGAACTCGTCGCCGCCGAGGCGAGCAACCGAATCGCCGCGCCGGCACACGCGCTCGAGCAGCACCGCCACCTCTTGCAGCACGGTGTCGCCTTGCATGTAGCCGTATTCATCGTTGATGTGCTTGAAGCCGTCGAGGTCGATGACGCCGATGCACACGGGTGCGTTGTGATCGAGCACGTTCGGCAGCACCTTGTTGAGATAGCGCCGGTTGGGTAACCCTGTCAGTGGGTCGCTCTCGCTGATCGCCTCGACGCGCCGATGCTCGACTCCGAGGCGCACGTGTTCCCAACGCGCCGCTCGTTCGTCATACAACTGCTGCCCAGCTTCGCGGAGCTGACGCTCCATCACAATGCGTGCCTCTTCGAGCCGACCGATGCTCCACAGCGCTTCGATCTCGGTCTTGAGGAGTGGTGCGAGGAAGTCGTAGTAGCCGATCTCGCGGGCAAGGTCGAGTGTCTTGTCGATCAACTCGAGCACGTTTGGATCTCTTGTCGAGCCCCATCGCGCGATGGCTTCGGCTGCCATCGCGACGATCTGCTCCTCACGTATCCCGTGTTCGAGCGTCATGCGCCGAGCAAGGCGCGCATCGTCGAGCGCAGACTCGAAGTGCCCGATCTCGGCGAGCATCATCGCTCGGTGCGCTAGAGCTCCGCCCATCGCCAACAACTCGACATCGGCTACCCGTTCGAGAGCAGCCGTCGCCGCGTAGAGGCCAGCGTGAATGAGGCGCTGGCGCTCGTTGGGATCTTGCTCGCGCTGCGCGGCGTAGTGGTAGGCGCTGGCCATGCTGCCGTACGTGTACTGCCGGTCGCCGTCGTTGTCGGCCAGATGAAGGGCGCGGTCGTAAAGATCGAGGGCTGCCTTCACGAAGCCGCAGGTCGCGTAGGTAGCCGCCATGTTGTGGACGACCTGATAATGGCGCGACTCGTTGGGCAGTTGATCGAGTGTGTACATGGCCTCGGCAAGCACGTTGGATGCCTCGGCCAACCGATCCGACCGCATGTGATGATCCACGATGAGGCCGAGCGCGTCGGCGAGTTCGGCAAGAAAGCCTTCAGTTCGCGCCCGCTTGGCGACGATCTCTGCCAATGCAGCCGCTTCCTCGTGGCGTTCGACCGCCAACATGCAGCATGCCTGTCGGATCTGCAGGTCGAGTTCCTTGCGAAGATCGTCTTCCACCTCGGCGGCCTTGCAGAACAACTCGGCCGCGAGCTCAAACGAGCCGGACTGGCGCGCATGGATGGCGTTTTGTTCCAGCGTCAGTGACTGGTCGAGTTCGACAGCTCGCAGATCAGCCACGGCGGAATACCCCGGCGGGTTGAATACGATGCCGTGCCGTGACCGGTTCATTTCCCGCCGCCCGCCCGAGGCGGCTGCGCAGTTCGGCCGCTATGCGCGATTTGGTCGCGGAGACCTCGCTGGATGTTCGCCAATTGGTGGCACCGCTGTTTGTGCGCGAAGGCATTAGCGAGCCGCAACCAATCGTGTCGTTGCCGGGTGTTGTGCAGCACACGCGTGCATCGGTGCGCGAGGAAGTACGGGCGCTCGCCGACCTGGGCGTGCGTTCGGTGATCCTCTTCGGAGTCCCAGCCATCAAGGACGGTATCGGCTCGCAAGCCTTCGACCCTGAGGGAATCGTGCAGCACACGTTGCGCGATTTGACCGCTGACCTGGGCGATTCTGTGGTCCTGATGGCCGATCTATGTGTCGACGAATACACCGATCACGGCCATTGCGGGGTGCTCGACGGCCCTGCGGGCGACCCGAACACGTCGGTCGACAACGACGCCACGCTGGAGGTTTACGCCCGCATCGCTGTCGCCCAAGCCGATGCTGGTGCCCAGGTGGTGGCGCCCAGCGGGATGATGGATGGCCAGGTCGGTGCCATCCGCGCCGCGCTGGATGGGGCCGGGCACCAGAACGTGGCGATCCTTGCCTATTCGGCCAAGTATGCGAGTGGCCTGTACGGCCCGTTCCGCGATGCGGTCGATTGCGCGATCGTTGGTGGCGGTAATCGCAAGGCGTATCAGCAGGATTGGCGCAATGCCCGCGAGGCAATCGCCGAGGTGCAGGCCGATATCGCGCAAGGCGCCGACATGGTGATGGTCAAGCCGGCGCTTCCGTACCTCGACATCATCGCCGCGGTGAAGGCGGCCGTGAACGTGCCGGTCGCCGCGTATCACGTCAGCGGCGAGTACGCGATGCTCAAGGCCGCTTCCGCTAACGGCTGGATCGATCACGATGCCGTAGCGCTGGAGAGCCTGACCGCCATCCGCCGCGCCGGCGCCGACATCATCCTCACCTACCTAGCCCGCTGGTTCGCCGAACTCCGAGCCTGACCCGGCATTCAAGGCCGCGTTTGTACGCTGCCGCACGGTATGCGTGCAAAACCGTACAAACGCAATCGTCTTCGTGGAATTAGCCTGAGCCGATGAGTTCTGGCCGCCAGCGTGTTGGGTTTCTTGGGCCGCTGGGAACGTTTACCGAGCAGGCGTTGCTGACGCAGCCCGACTTGGCCGCGGCCGAGCACGTGCTGTTTCGCACGATGCCCGATGTGCTCGATGCCGTCGAGTCGGGCGCCGTTGATCTGGGGTTCGTCGCCATCGAGAACTCGATCGAAGGCACCGTCAACCTCACGCAAGACGAACTCGCCTTTAATCACAATCTGCTGATCCAGCGCGAGGTCGTGCTGAACATCGAGCACTGCTTGATGGCGAAGCCGGGTACGGCGCTCGCCGACGTGAAGGTCGTCCTGTCGATTCCGATCGCGAGCGCGCAGTGCCACACCTACCTACGCACGCAGGTCGGCCAGGCCGAGTTGCGCGCGTCGAACTCCACCGCGGAAGCGGCGCAGATGGTGGCCGAGGAACTTGGGCCGGGCACTGCCGCGATCGCACCGCGCGCGAGCGCCGCGTTGTACGGGCTGGAAATCTTGGCCGCCGACATTGCCGATCATCCCGGCAACCAAACGCGGTTCGTGCTGGTCGCCAAGGAAGGCATTCCCGCGCCGACCGGGCACGACATCACAGCACTCGTTATCTACCAGCGCGCCGACGAGCCGGGCAGCTTGATCTCGATCCTGCAGGAGTTCGCGGCGCGGCGCATCAACCTCAGCAACTTGTTGTCGCGCCCGACTAAAGACGGCGGCCTCGGCGACTACTGCTTCGTGATCTACGCCGATGGGCATGTGGCTGACGAGTTGGTAGCCGACACGATGCGCTCGCTGCATTCGAAGCAAGGACGTGTGAAGTTCTTGGGCAGCTATCCGGCCGCCGGGGCGCACGTGCACACGGCGCGCGAACATGCCGACACTCGTTGGCGCGATGCGGACGATTGGGTGCAGCAGTTGCGCGCCAATATTCGCTGACGGAGCCCGTGCAAGAATTCAGTCCGAAAAGTGTCAGACATGAGTCGGGAGCGACTCTTGTCGGGCAACCCAAAGGAGAACCCACCATGAAATTCCAAAGGATTGCCATTGCAAGTCTGGTGCTCGCCGCAGCCGGTCTCACCGCCTGCAGCAGCACCGCCAAGAACACAGCAGCCGGCAGCACTTCAGTGACTGGCAGCACGACGCCCGACGTCGTGTCATCAACGCAGACGACCCCGCCTCCGGCCGCTACCAATCCGCCGGCGACGAATCCGCCCGAGACTCAGCCGCCGGCCACCAATCCGCCGGCCCCGACCCGCAACCTGTACGACCAGGTCGAATCACCGAACGTGCCCGGCGGCCACACCGACCCGTTCGCTTCGTCGGGCGTGCTCGGCAATGGCGTGTATTGGGTGCAGTACAACGGTGGCGAGACGTTCACTCCCGACATCACCGTGTACCAAGCGTTCTTCGGCCAGGAGTGCATCGATCAAGCCACAGCCGCGGGCGACGAGTGTCTCAACGACATCTTCGTGCTCGACTCGCCCAGCCGCGACATCGCCGACTTGCCGTTTGCCGACGGTGTACACCTGACGATTGCCGCTTCGGACACGCAACTGAGCTACTGGATCACGCCCGATGAACTGCGCACCATCCGGGCCAGCAGCCCATCGGTCGACAATGCGCCCGACGGCGTGTTCGTTCCGTTCCCGTTCCTGATGACGGTGGAGAACGGCAAGATCACAAAGTTCGAGCAGGTCTGGACGCCGTAACCAGCTAGCAGTCTGCAAACAGCCCGGACCCGAGCGGTCCGGGCTGTTCCCGTTTTCGGCCACGGTAGATTCGTGGGCGGAACGGTGGCAGAGTGGCCAAATGCGCGCGCCTTGAAAGCGCGAGGGTGTCAAAGCCCCGGGGGTTCAAATCCCTCCCGTTCCGCTCAGTGGTTTCTGACTGCATGTCCGCGGTCAGGACCCGATCGCGATCGTCGGACCGTCGGGTAGGCGATCCCACCATCCACCGAATCGGGAGAACACGGCGGGCTCTCGGTCGGCCAGCAGGCGTCGCAGCTGCCGCGCTTCGTGGTCCAGATCGTCCAGGGTGGCATCGTCGAGCGCGTTCAACGCTCGGACCTCGATCGCGTCGGCCGAGGCCCGCCAGACACCCCGGACGACACCGTCGACCAGCACGGTCGGGAGGACGTCGCCGTTGCGCCTGATGACGTGCGGACGGTGCTCGTCGGGAATCACGCGGGAGCGATCCTCGTAGGCGAGCAGCACGCTGTCCCACATCCCCAGCAGTCGCGGCGGAAGGGTTGTCATCTCGGTATCTGGTCGAGGATCGCCGCCGTCCACATCGAGGAGCTGCGATCCGTCCGGCCCGGAAACGGCGACGACATCGGCCATCGAAGCAATGGCCTCCCGGAGGGCGGAACGTTTGAGGATCGTGAACTGCGCCATGTCAGCGACCGTCGCCGGCCCGAACGCTGTGAGGTAGCGACGCACGAGTTCTGCAGTTGCGGCTGCTTCGTCATCGGTTGCAACCGTGCACGGCAGAAAGGCCGGGCGTCGGCCGAACGACCAGGGGTCGGTCGTCGGTGCGTGCCGGAAGGCAACGACGCGGAGAGCCGACCAGAGCCTGGCAGGGTCGTCGCTCTCGGGAACGAGCTCGGCGAGCAGCTGTTCCATGTCGGTGTTGTCGTGCGGCGTGGCCATCACCTTCGACAGCCGTTTGAGGAGCTGGTCGACCCGTTTCGGCGTGAGTCCGGTGTCGTCGAGGACGTTGCGATATCCGGCGTCGCGCACCCGACTCTGCATCGCGGCCCTCACCCATGGGATGTCGTTCGCGTCGACGGCGTGCAGTGTGAATCGAAGCAGTGACGCCTTCACGATCGCACCGTCGGCCAACGCCCGGTCGAGATCGCTCGGATCGAAGTTGTCCATGCGATTCCACAGCGACAGATACAGCGCCGCCGGTTCCTGGGCCTGCAGCGCCAGCGCGGATCGCACGGCGTCGACGACCCCTACGGGTCGGCGCGACGACAGGCCCTGGCGAACCATTGTCTCGTGGGTCAATGCTTCTCGGGTCCACGACGTCACGGCCACAACCTAGAGCTCATCAACGTGCTGGTTCGCCGAGCCGCGCTTCTGCCCGGTCACGCTGCGACAAGATGGTTCACGTGAAACAGCAAGCACTTTCCGACTTTGATCATCGTGAGCGAGAGATTGTCGACTGGTTACTGCAGGGTGATCCGTCGGTGCGCTGGCAGGTCATGCGTGACCTGCTGGGTGATTCGAAGCAGAAGGTGACTGCTGAACGCCGGCGAGTTGCCGACGAAGGCTGGGGTGGCCAGCTCTTGGCCGCACAGGATGCCGACGGATGTTGGGCTCGCGCGTTGTACAGCCCGAAGTGGACTTCCACGACGTACTCGCTGCTGCTGCTGGAACGATTGGGGTTGCAGCACGGCAACGACCGCGCGCTTGCCGGTTGTCGTCGCCTGTGGGACGGGGCGACGTGGTTCGACGGCGGTCTCACGTTCGCGAAGAGCATTCGCCAGGCCGAGACATGCATCACCGGGATGTTGGTGCTACTGGCCGCACGGTTCGGCCTTGTTGAACCACGCCTGGACCCGACGGTTGAGTGGTTGTTGGGTCAGCAATTGGCGGACGGCGGCTGGAATTGCCAGTCGCTTCGATGCGGTTCGACGCATGGATCGTTCCATACGTCGATCACAGCCTTGGAAGCGCTGTTCGCGTACCAGCAAGCCGGGGGGAAAGTCCCCGTGTCCGCCGCCATGGCAAAGGGCCAGCAGTTCTTCCTCGCTCACCGTCTCTACCGCTCGCATCGCACCGGAAAGGTTGTTGATCCGGTCTTCACTAAGTTCCCGTTCCCTCCGCAATGGCACTTCGACATTGTTCGCGGCCTCGAACACTTCCGTGCGGTCGGCGCGGATCGCGACGAGCGTCTCGGCGATGCGATCGAGGAGGTACGCAGCGCGCGCCGACCCGACGGAACGTGGCCGTGGTTCGCGCCGTACCCCGGTCGGCAATGGTTCCCGCTGGAAGAGCGCGGCCCGAGTCGCTGGTCAACCCTGCGCGCGATGCGCGTGCTCGCCTGGTGGGACGGCTCTTCGTGAGGAGTTGATGCCTCAATCACCGTGCGTCGGTGAACTCGGCTTTCAGCCACTTCGCTAGGTCGGCGATCTCGGCGTCTACCGCAGCCGCGATTGCCTTGCTGAACGGTTCGTCCTCATGCACTGCGTCGACGCGCAATTCGCCCGACTTGCGGTTGAAGGTGGCATCGAGTTTGCCGACCAGTCGATCGCCATAGAGGATCGGCAGCGCGTAGTAGCCCCACTTGCGTTGTGGTGCCGGCTTGTACATCTCCAACGCGTACTCGAACTCGAAGAGGTCGACCATGCGGCGGCGCTCGAACAGCAGTCGGTCGAGCGGCGACAGCAGCGCGGCGCGGCCGGCGAACGGCAGACCGAGCTGCGCGGGGTCGACGCGCCATTCACCAGCGACGCCTTCGATCACCGCTGCTTCGCCAACCTCGCCAACGTCGCCCGGTTCAATCGGACACTCAGGCCCGCGTGCGCGAGCGATGCCGAGAGCGCTCAGCCGCTTCTCACTGCGCTTTCGCTCAGCCTTCTCGGCGGGTACTGCTGGCTTATTGGGGTAGATGCGCTCAGCGAGATCCCATAACCGTTCGCGACCCTCGCGACCAGCACCTGCAACCTCGCCGCGCAGCACCATCAAGTCCAGCAGCATCGTGACGTTCTTGTTGTTGTTCCACCCCGAAGACGCCCACGGCCTCCTGCACGTATCCGGCAACTCTCGTGCAGTGAGTGGGCCAGATGCCCGCAAGCGGCGCAGGATGTCGCGACGACACATGTCGTTGGCCTCGACCCAGTCGCGTTGCGCCTTCTTGTAGCTGCGCAGCTCGCCGGTGCCCGGCCATTGCGCCATGTCGGCGGTGTAGAGCGCGATGTCTTCGCTCGGCCGGATCATGCCGCGCAGGTCGATGACGGTGTGCTTCTCGAGCGCTGTGCGTAGCGCAGCCGGTGAGTACGACGATCCGATGCGACTCCACAACACCAGGTCTGCGCTTGGCGCGACAGCGCTAGTGCCGTCGAGTTGCACCATCGTCAGGTGACGGATGGTTTTCATCATGTCGGTCGGCCGCGACTTGTCGAGCAATTGCGCGCGTATCGCGATTCGTCGGGCGTCGCGTCGAGAGAGGCGGTGAACCGTCGTCACGTTGCGAGGCTAGGTCGGCGAGTTGAAACGCTTTGATATGCGGCGATTGTGATCTAACCGGCTAACGGCACCCTGATCATTTTGCGGTAGTCGGCGGCTGAGAGTTCGCCGTAGCTCTGGAAGTCGAGAGCCATGAGCGTGACGCCCTCACTCAAACACGCGACCATCACGCCATCGTGCCAATTTGACAGCCATTCCCATACCTCGGGTGACACGGTCTCCTCGAAAAGCACAGCTAGCTGTACAGAAGTGGGTTCGGACCAGTCATCTGCCGCGATCCCGATTTCCGTGACCTCGTTATCTATCCGCGTGTGGAATTCCAGATCTACTTCGTTGAGAGATCCAAGCGCGGATGCGAGCGACCGCTGAACCAAACGCACAATGACGTCAGGTATCGCCGGTCGCTCTCGCAGGAACGCGAGACGCGATGCCAAGATTCGGAAGCCTTCTTCGTTCTCGAAGGCGGGTAGCGGAATTTGATTGGCCAGCCACCCTTTCTCAACCGGCATCTCAATTCGTAGGTCAACGACTTGGAAGCCGTCCAGCGCGGGAAGGTGCATCCAATAGTTGGGCCCGCGGTGTCGCTCGAGTTTCTTCCGCCAACCGGAATCCAGGTGTTTTACCCCGTCAAAGACGGGTGCGATCTGGACCCACGGACGCAGTGGCTTGGTACTGTTCTCCTCCGTGATATCGCATGTTTGGGTCGTGATCAGGCCGAACGGCGGCCCCGAGCCGGGCGCGACCTCAATCAACTCCGGGCCTGTTGAGGACTCGGTATAGGCGCGGGTGTGGTTCCAAACTGGGAAAGCCGGATCCGCGTAGTAGAACATCGACGGCGATGGCACGACCGATCCCTGACGAAAGGATGCAAGTCGAGCCGCCAATCCCGCGGGCCACGCATCTGCTGGGGGCACGCCCTCGTTGATCATGACGGGGAGGTCCTAAATGATTCGGCGAGGACGATTCGGTGGTGTCTGCGCCGACGTCGGATCGAACTCGAAATCCGGAACTTCATCATCGAGGTCGGATGGATGGCGAGGGAGCTCTGGTTTAGCGAACAGCACTGTTCTCGCTGCTCGACTTAGTCGAAGGATCCCGTCAGCCGCGTTGAGCTGGTCAAGGCGTGTCTCGCCAGAGTCGTCTTGTTCCAAGAACCAGGCGCGCCCTCTGTCCTCGCCAAGGCGTCGTACGACTGAGCCGACCAATCCGTGTAGCTCCATAAGACGCCGGGTGGACGAGGCGTGAGGCTCAGTTTCGCCCGATTGCCAATATGCGATCGTTCGCTTCGCCAGCCCTGCCGCGCCCGAGACCACATCTCGAGACACGGTCAGCCACTCCTGGATGTCGGCGATGGCCTTGAGCGCCATCGATGCTCTCGGCTGAAGTGGTGGAAGTGGTTCAAGCGCTGCGCGGCTCGAGGTTTGGGCCCAGTGCGGGGGTCGGTGGGTTGGCTCAATAACCGTCGTAGGCCCCCCCGTCGGAGTGATCAGCAGTATTCCGAGGATGTGCTCCAAAGCGTAAAAGATGAGCCCGGTTCCACTAATAGGGGTGGCATGTCGCAACAAACGCGCCTCTTCCCAAAAGTCCTGATCGCCACACGACATTCGCAGCTTCGCGGGACTGTTCCAGGTTGGTCTGGCACTCCGACAGCTGAGAATGCTCTGATCGAGGTCGTCGTACGACGCCAGGGCGTCCTTCAAAGGTTGATTGATTGTGCCCTGCGCACCACCGAAGCCGATCAGAGGAGTCGACTCAAATCCAGACCACGTCGAAACTGAGTGCGGGGTTGCGGACAGATGCGACAAGGAGGCCATTACCCCAGGCATCTATACCTCTTCCCGGAGGTAGGCCATCAAGGCCGGGGTCACTGACGCTTGAAACACCTGGAGTGCAATTGTATGCAGGTCCTCAATTCCGGTGAGCACGGCCTCGGCTTCAAACGGCTGAGATCTCGCGGTCGAACAGTCATAGTCCAAGAGGTACGTCCACCCGCCGCCGTCTTCCGTTGAACAGCCGTGACGGAGGATGACCTGCCTTCCGTCGTCGGTGTCTAACCGAACGACCTGCTGGAGTTGCGTGAGGGAGTCCCCCAAGGTCGGATGAAGAATCGGACCGATCAGACTGGGGTCAATGAAAGGGGCCCAATCTCTCGCGGACTCAGCATGAGGCTTCGTAAGCCGGTCGATGTATCGGAGCCCGAGGCGGGTCTCAATAGACGGACTCAGCTGATCGTGAATGGCGGCCGTCAACTCCGTGAGTCTCTCCTTAAATTCCTCCCATGTCGAGTACTCGGTGGTCTCGAGAGAGAAGAAGTCCGGCATAATCACCACGATCCACTTCTCGTCTGGGCTGCGAAATCGCCAACCTCGACTTGTTTCGGACGACACAGGCCCCACGCCGGTCGGCCCTGAGACGACGAAGCCGATCTCTTGTGCAGACATGTCCTCGATTGATGGATATCGCGAGGCCAGCGTGCTGTGGACGCTAAGCGCACGTTTTGGGTCGATCGAGGCGAAGTTCCGTTCATGGCGAACTTGGCACACGACAAGGTCAAGTTGGGCGCGGGGAAGCCGGTCCCGCATCGGTTCGGGCAGATTTAGAGGCATGGGTCCTTCGTCGGTAGGTGAGCACGGCAGGAGATTGCACCTAAGTTGCAGTATACGCATCAGTTATCGGGCCGTAGTGCAGCGAGCATAAGGCCAGGTTTTGACAGTGAGCCTTCTCACCTGGATGGTCCGACTCCCGTCCGTACTTGGGAGCAAGTGCAGTTGGCCCGATGCCTACTGTGGGTCAGATGGAGATCAGAACTGACAGGGTTGGGTTGCTCGTCGAGCAACTTACGGAGTCCGCGATGTTCAGCCGCGAGCGACTCGATGGCATGACCGACGACGAGTTCTGCTGGGAACCGGCGCCAGCGATGTGGTCGATTCGCCGGCGAGCGGATGCGACAACTCCGGACGCGTCCGGGCCGGGCGAGTACGTGATCGACTTCGACCGCAGCGGCGATCCGTTCGCGCCTGGTCCGTTGACGACGATTGCGTGGCGCGTTGGACATCTGCTGTCGGGTTTCGCCGGTCGCTACGAGTGGACGTTCGGTTCGCGCAGTATCGACCCGAAGCAGATCGTCGAGTTCTCGACGAGCGCCGAGGAGATGATGACTCGGTTGTGGGCCGAGATCGATCGCTGGGGTGCTGCCGTCGAGAAGTTGACAGATGAGCAACTCGACATGATCGGGTTTGGTCAGTACCCGCAAGGACTCGATCCGGAGCTGCCGTTCATCGGCATCGTGCGTTGGGTGAACCGCGAAGCGATTCATCATCTCGCCGAAGCGGCGCTTCTTCGAGATCTCTACCGAACGCGCAAGTAGGGTTCGGCGATGGCAACGCACTGGACGCTCGGTTGCGACGCGAACGATCCGCACCGTGTCGCGGAGTTTTGGGCACTTGCGCTTGGGTACATCGCTGAGCCGGGCTTTGACGATCCAGACGGCGCGTCCATCATCGACCCCGACAGTGTCGGACCGGCCATCGGTTTCTTGAAGGTGCCCGAAGGCAAGACCTCGAAGAATCGTATGCACATCGACGTTCGCGTCGCGGGTGAGCCGCCATGGAACATGGTCGAGCGAGCGGCGCTGATCCGCGCGAAGGTCGCTGTGCTTGCATCTGCTGGCGGCACGATCGTGCGTGAAGAGAACTACGACGAGGACCTCGGCCACGTGGTGATGCTCGACCCCGAAGGCAACGAGTTCTGCGTCGCGTAACTAGTGGCGCTTGATCGCCTCGTAGCGCGCCAGCGCTTCTGCGCGCTCGACCTTGTGATCGACCATCGGCGCTGGGTACTCGCTGGTGTCGAGCTCCGGAATCCATCGGTGCATGTACTCGCCAGTTGGGTCCCAGCGCTCTTGTTGCGCCGTCGGGTTGAACACGCGAAAGAACGGCGCCGCGTCGGTGCCACTACCTGCTGCCCATTGCCAGCCGTGGTTGTTCGATGCGAGATCGCCGTCGACGAGATGCTGCATGAAGAACCGAGCGCCCCATTGCCACGGCAGGTGCAGATCCTTCACCAGGAAGCTGGCCGTGATCATCCGCACGCGGTTGTGCATCCAACCGGTGGCCGCGAGTTGGCGCATGCCTGCGTCGACGATGGGGAAGCCGGTCGCACCGCGACACCACACCTCGAAGCGAGCGTGGGCTGCGGCATCGGTATCGACATGCAGTCGGTCGAAGCGCTGATCGAGGTTTTCCCACGCCGATCGCGGGAAGCGCGACAACACATCGGCGTAGAAGTCGCGCCAGGCCAGCTCGCTGCGAAACACGCGATGGCCGTCGATCGACTCGTCGACGTCGGCGAGTAACTGGCGCGGGTGCACCACGCCGAACTTCAGCGCGGCCGATAGTCGACTGGTCCCGTCGACTGCCGGAAGATCGCGCTGCGTTGCGTAGTCAGCGAGCCCGGCTCGGCGGAACTCGTCCCAACGCTCGACGGCGGTAAGCGCGGCCGAGTCGGGCGCGATTGGGTGTGGGTCCGAGGGTGCCTCGATCCAGTCGACCGCAGTTGGCGGAGCGATCGGTGCCGGAATCCCGTGGCTCAGCCAGCGACGCGAGAATGGAGTGAACACCGAGTACGAAGTCCCATCGTCCTTCAACACCGTTCCGGGTTCGGCCACGTAGTTGGAACCGACGCCGCGCAATCGTCGGCCGCCGGCTCGCAATGCATCGGCAACCCGGGCGTCGCGAGCACGTCCGTATGGTGCAAAGTCTTTCGTCACGAACACGGTCGATGCATCCACGGTCGCGGCGAGCGCGGGAACGATGTCGACTGGATCGCCGCTCCGAACAACAAGCGCACCGCCTGTCGCCGCGTTGAGCCGCCCGAGGCAAGCGCGCAACATCTGCGCGCGCGGCGCCCCACAGTCGGCGAACGTGGGATCAAGCACGAACAGCGGCAGCACCGCGCCAGCGCCACACGCTTCTGCCAGCGCCGGATGGTCGCTCAGTCGCAGGTCGCGCCGGAACCACATGATCGAGCGTTGCGACATACCGATACTTGCTATCGGCGATCGACGTGTGACACACGACCGAGCAGGATCGAAATACTCAGGATGGGCCTGGCGTTCCACCCTGCATGGCCCGTTACCTGATGCACGTGCGCACCCCTAAGTCACCCGCCGAGGCGTTCGCCTATATGGCCGACCTCAACAACTTTGCGAAGTGGGATCCCGGTGTCGACCGCGTCGTACAGGTGAAGGGCGAGGGTGGCGGCCCGGGCGCCGCGTTCGATGTCGACGTGAAGACGTTCGGCCGCTCGCTGACGCTGCGCTACGACACCATCACCTACGACGCGCCGACCACTGTTGTGGCCTTCGCCGAGAGCAGCCTGTTGACCTCGCGCGACACCATCACCGTGAAGGCGGATGATGCTGGGTCGGGTTCGATCGTTACGTACGACGCGGTGCTGAAGCTGAAGGGGCCGCTCGTCCTCGCCGATGCGTTGCTGCGTCGCAGCTTCAACAAGATCGGCGACCGCGCCGGTGTTGGCCTGGTGGCTGCTCTCGCGGGTGAGCGCGTTCCGGAAACCGCTCGATGAACGGGCGTGCAATTGCGGACGCGCTGATTGAGGCGCCGATCTTCACCAGCTTCACCAAGATTGGCTACGCGGCGCGCCAGCGACTGGAAGGCTGGTCATCGCTCGACGACTACGACTTGACCGGAAAGGTTGTCGTCGTTACCGGCGCGACGTCGGGCCTTGGCTTCACGGCCGCGCAACAGTTCGCGAAGAACGGAGCGACGCTCGTCCTGGTCGGTCGTGGCGCGGAGCGCAACCAACGAGTTGTCAGCGAACTGATTGCAGCGACCAGCAACAAGTCGATCACACAGATTCCTGCCGACATGGGTGACTATCAGCACGTACGCGATCTCGCCGCACGACTGCTTGCCGAACACGATCGGCTCGACGTGTTGGTGCACAACGCGGGTGCGCTCAGTCCCAAACGTCAACTCGCATCCGACGGCACGGAGGCAACGGTTGCAAGTCAGGTCGTGGGCCCGTTTCTGCTCACTGCGTTGCTACTCGATCGGCTCGCCACGTCAGCTCCGGCGCGCGTGATCACGATGTCGTCGGGTGGTATGTACGCCGCCGGGCTCACCGTGTCGCAACTGCAGATGACTCCCGAGAACTACAACGGCACCAAGCAGTACGCGCTCGCCAAGCGGGCGCAGGTCACGCTGAACGAGATGTGGGCGGATCGGTTCGGCGAGTCAGGTATTCGCTTCCACGCAATGCACCCGGGCTGGGCCGACACGCCCGGTGTAGATGCCTCACTGCCCACGTTCTCGAAGCTGATGGGTCCGTTGCTTCGCACGCCCGCCCAAGGCGCCGACACGCTCGTGTGGTTGGCGGCCGACGACGCGCCGCTTGCATCGAACGGAAAGTTCTGGCTCGACCGGCGCCAGCGCTCGATCCACAAGCTGCCCTCGACAAAGAAGTCGGATACCCCCGAGCGTCGCTCCGAGTTATGGGATTGGGTTGCGCGCACCGCAAGCATCGAGCCAGCACTGTCCTCATGAGTGCGTTCGATCGCAATCGCGAAGTCGCAGGGCCAGGCCAGGAGTCAGTGTGGGATTACCCGCGCCCACCGCGGCTTGAGTTATCGAAACGTCGCGTGCGTGTCGCTCTCGATGGAGTGTCGATCGCCGACAGCGTGCGCGCATTCCGCGTGCTGGAGACGTCGCATCCGCCGACGTACTACGTGAACCCCGACGATGTGGTGTGGGATCTAGTTCAGCCCGCAACCGCCCGCGGAACGGTGTGCGAGTGGAAGGGATTGGCGACGTACTGGACGGTGCAGGTCGGCGACATACGCGTTGAGGCTGGTGCGTGGTCGTATCCCAATCCGACGCCAGCTTTCGCCGAGCTTGCCGATCACGTCGCGTTCTATCCAGCAATGTTCGAGTGTCACCTCGACGACGAGTTGGTTCGTCCACAGCCGGGTGGCTTCTACGGCGGCTGGGTTACCAACGACGTCGTTGGCCCGTTCAAAGGCGCGCCCGGCACGCAGGGTTGGTAGGCGTTAGACCTTCATCGCGAAGAGACAGAACGGGTGGCCAGCCGGATCGAGCATCACTCGTACGTCTCGCTGCGGTTGGTGTGCGGCGATCGTCGCTCCCGCCGCGAGCGCCCACGCGATTCCGTCTTCGAGATCTTCGACACCGATGTCGAGGTGCATCATCATCTGTTGCTTACCCGCAACTGCCGGCCACGTCGGTGGCACATAGTGCTGCTCGTACTGGAACTCGATCTTCATGTCGCGGCTCGACGAGCGCAGCTTCGCCCATCCATCCTCCGCGGGGTAACCGGGTCGAGGCCCTTCGATCTCGACCATCTCCCACCCAAGTAGTCGCTCGTAGAAGCGGGCCAGTCCAATCGGGTCGGCGGCATCAAGTGCCGGACCAGTAATGCGCATCGCCGGACGCTGCATCGTTCCTCCAGAAGGTGTTGCTCGTCACCAGTTTGCCGCGAGAGCATTTGTGTCGCGCCAAACTTGAGCGGTGACTTCGGCGTTCCTCTATCACTTCAGTGAAGATCCAACGATCACTCGGTTCATTCCGCATGTTTCTCGTACTAACCCTGAGCATTCTCCCGCCGTGTGGGCGATTGATGAACTGCACTCGCCGCTCTACTGGTTTCCTCGGGACTGTCCCCGAGTGACGGCCTGGCCACGCACGCCTGACGAGGCTGCCGCGTTTCGCGCGGCCCTTGCTACCGACGCTCACCGCGTGCACGCGATCGAGACCGGCTGGCTTGAGCGCATGAGCACTACCACTGTGTATCGCTACGAGCTCGACGCCGCCGACTTCGTGCCTTGGAACGACGCGGGCGGGCAATGGGTCTGCGACCACGAGATCGAGCCGCTTGCCGTCGCGCCGATTGGCGACCTTCTTGCCTTACACCGCGACGCGGGAATCGAACTGCGCGTCGTCGACAACCTGTGGCCGTTGCGCGAGCTCGCACACCGAGGGCCTTGGGACTTCAGCACTGTTCGGATGGGCAACGCGCGGGCGCGCGACACGCTCGCGTAGGCTTCGCTTCACCTTGAGCTTGGAGGGGTGATGAAACAGCGACGACCGACGACTACCTCCAACTTCGGTGTCGGCGCTCGCGAAAGTCACGACTCGAAGCCGTTCTACGACCGCTTTCGACCGCCCGAACTCTCCGACGACAACACGGTGCCGTCGCCGACGCCGGTTGATCAGCCGTTCGTGCACGGCGATGCTCGCCACATGGACAGCGTGGCCGATGGTTCGGTCGCACTCGTTGTCACGTCGCCGCCTTACTTCGCTGGCAAGCAGTACGAAGAAGAGTTGGAGCGCGAGGGCGTTCCGGCGTCGTACCTCGAGTACCTCGCCATGCTCACCGACGTGTTCGCCGAGTGCGTGCGCAAGCTGGAGCCAGGCGGACGTATCGCGGTCAACGTCGCCAACCTCGGTCGTCGCCCGTATCGCAGCCTGTCGGCCGACGTGATTCGCATTCTGGAACACGACCTTGGCCTGCTGTTGCGCGGCGAACTGATCTGGCAGAAGGGTGAGGGCGCCAGCAGTTCGTGCGCATGGGGGTCGTTCCGCAGCGCGGCCAACCCAGTGCTGCGCGACATCAGCGAACGCGTCGTCGTTGCCAGCAAGGGTCGCTTCGATCGTGCGCTCTCAGTGAAGCAACGCGCTACCGACGGTCTGCCGCACGAGAGCACCGTCATGACCGAAGACTTCATGGCCAGCACGCTCGACGTGTGGTCGATGCCACCGGAGAGCGCGCAACGCGTTGGTCACCCAGCGCCATTCCCTGTCGAACTACCCGAGCAGCTGATCCGTCTGTACACGTTCAAAGACGATCTGATTCTCGATCCGTTCATGGGCAGCGGTTCGTCGCTGGTTGCAGCCGCGCGCCTCGGTCGCCGCTACATCGGCTACGACCTAGACGCGAACTACATCGAGATCGCCCGCCAACGCGTCGCAGCCGAACTGGAAGCGCAACCAACGGAAGTTCTCGCAGTGGAAGATGGCCGGCCTGCGCAGAAGCTTGCTGAGCAAGTTCTCGAAGACGCTGGCTTCACCATCACCGAGCGCGACAAACGCATCCGCAAGACCGGCGTCACCATCAACTTCGTCGCCACCGATGCGGACGGCGCCACGTGGTTCTTCGATGTCGCCGGCGCGTTCACTACCTATCGCGGTGGCCTGTTGCGTAGCGAGATGGTGTGGAAGACACTTGGCCGCGCGTTTGCGATCAAGAAGGCACGAGCCAGCACTCCGCTCGTCGTCCTCAGCAGTCACCTGCCCAAACAACCGAGCGAAGGCGACACCGCCCTCCGCGCTGCTGGCCGCGATGCGTTCTTCGACGTGATCGACATGTTGTCGGCCGACGGTCTTGATCGCTTGCGGCGTTACGCGAAGGGCGGGTTCACCGATAGCCCGCAGTCCGGCTTCTGGACTGCGTCGGACTTGGCTAACTAGCGGGCGTCTCCTCGGCAGATTTTGAGTCGCTCAGGTCGGCAGCAGTGACAGTGCCCCCGGCCCCTAGCCGCTTGATCAGCGTCGCGGCCAAACCTTCGATGCCGCCACCACCACCGGTGACCAACACGTCGGGCACCACGTTGACGCCACCTTCGGCGATTGCGTTGATGGCAGCAACGATCGCTGTCGCCTGCGGCCCGAGAGCGCGCTTCTGCGCTTCGAAGCCCTCCGCGCGTGCGAGACCGAGCGCCTCGGCCGCCTTCGCTTCCGCAAGACCAACGGCTTCGGCTCGCGTCGCTTCTGCAGCACCCACCGCTTGCACCTTCGATGCCTCGGCGGCACCGACGGCTTGAATGCGGCTGGCGTCGGCCTTACCAATGACTTCCACCCTCGTCGCTTCGGCGCGAGCAGTCGTTTCGACGTATGCGGCCTGACCACGCGCCTCGGCGGCGCGCGCTTCAGCTGTGTTGGAGTTGATCTCGATGCTCACCTGCGAGCTCGCCAGCTGACCTTGCATGTCGGCGGTACCACGTGCGCGTTCCACCTCGATGCGCGCGTGCTGCGCTTCCTGCTGCTCGTGGAAGGTGGCCTTCTCTTGCCGTGCGATTTCCCGCTCGGTCAAGACCTTCACCAGCTCTTCCGGGAACACGACGTCTTGGATGTACACGCCGCGCGTCTCCACGTCGTAGCCGGTGAGGTACTCGGTTATCGCTTCCAGGGCGGCCGACTGCACTTCGTCGCGCGTCTCGATGAATCGAATCGCTTCTAGGCGCTGCAATGTGTTGCGGAAGTGGTTGCCCACCGCTGACTGCAACACTTCGTTCACCAGGTTCTGCATCGTGCCAACCATCGAAATCACTTTCGGTGCCTTCGTGTCGCTGACATGAATCTGCACCTGCAGGTCGATCTTGAACACGAAACCTTCGCGGCTCTTACCTTCGATTGGGCTCAGCGCGTGGTCGAGGTTGTGTGCCTGACTCACCGCACTCGCCCAGTTGAGGGTGAGGATGCTGGTGGGCACAATCTCCGACGCGTAGATGCGCGGGTTGAGCGGGTACTTACCGGTGCGTAGCGGTTCTTGCCAAATGCCGCGTCGCCCGGGCCGCACGATCGAGCCGAACTTGAACTCACTACCGCTGGTGTCGAGCGTCGGTAGTCCGACGAAGCTCTTGATGACAGCAACTTCGCCCTGACGCACCACCAGCATCGGCACCATCTCGACGCTGATCAGAAACGGATTCAGCAAGTACGCGCCGTACAGCAACGGGTCGTGCTGCAGACCAATGCGCCCACCCATGGTGACGAACTGTTGGAAGTCTTGGTAGTTGTTGTGCAACTCGTTCTTGCGGCCGAGCAACGTGTCGATGATCTCGGCGTCGCTGACCTCAGCAGAGTGCATCTTGACGACGTCTTCGAAGCCGCCCAGGCGACTCGCGATGTCACCAGAGGGCAACGGGTCGCCGTCGAGCGCCGTCACGATGCCCACCATGTCGATCGCGCCTTGCGGCGAAATCACGGTCACCTGCAGTTGCGCAGGCGTGAGCCCAAATGCAGTCGGGGTGAGCCCACCGCGACCTGCCGCCATGCTGCGCAACTCGTGCGACACGGGTGTGCCGTACACGCGGCTCGCGGTGATGACGAGGAACGCAGCCGGATGAATCGGCACCAGCGTGCCCGGAGGCAGCACAGGCCGCTGCACACCCTTTTGCCCACCGTTCGCGAGGAATGCTTCGAGGTCCGAAAAGTTGCCGAACTCGGCTTTGTACTCGCCGCTCTTCGCGCCGATCTTGATCGGTTGGCCGACCTGCGCGATGACGACACCAATTTCACCGGCGGGAACTTGCACCCACGGGTGCTTGCTCACCGCGAAAATCGGCCACAGCTTGAAGCGCAGGCCCGGCATCAACAAGGTCCCTTGGAAACCTGCCTCGCCGCGCAACGCAACCGGGTTGCCCTGACTGAGACTCTTGCGCGCTAAGCGCTTATTGACGAGTCCGATCGACGCTGGCCCGATGCTGTGAAAGGACTTCGCAACAATCAAGAGGGCGAGTAGGACAACTCCCAAACTCACTAGCAGTACGACCAATGTGGTCTGCACGGCTCATCTCCTTTGTAGTACTTCGTTGAGTTTCAAGTTATCGCGGCGGCTGAAAAACTATTCACAGTTTCTCCGTGACGGACAAGCGGTATGCGAACCGGTACGTGCCCGGCTTGATCCGGTATTGCGGCAACACGTCGGGGCCGCAACTGGCGGTACCCAATCCGCGATGGGCGACGTCGGCGTGCACGATCAGTTCCGGTCGCGGCCGCAACTCGGTTTCGGTGCTCGCCCGGTACAGGTCGTCGGTGGTGAAGTGCGTGGCCGAGATGTGCAGCGCGCGCGGTGCCAGCACGTCGAGTCGCACCGTCCGTCCGGTGGTCGGGTCGCTGAACTCGAACCAGCGGCAGTCGGTGCGCAGTCCGAACTCCTGGGGGACGAGGTACGGCGGAGCGTCGGGCTCGCCGTGCCAGATCCCAAGCATCGCTGCCGCGTTGCGGTCGGGATAGTTCTCGAACGGCCCACGACCGAACCAGCGCAACTGCCTGAAGCCGGCTGGCAAGCTGAACGTGACGCCGACTCGGGCGAGGTCGTCGCACTTCTCGGGTACGACGACGTGGTGGTGAAACTCGATACCGGCTGCGGTGATCACGCGACGCGAAGTGTGTTGCACCAAACGCTCGGCCGGGAGGCGATCAGCGCCGATGTCTTGCCAACGGGCGAGCGCTTTGCCGCCCACGCCGATGCGGCGCGACAGGTCGGGCATCAACTTGAACCCGTCGTTGTCCACCGGCGCGCGGAACACCGTCAGTTGCGGTTGCTCGAGCAGTACGTCGTCGACGTTGCCGCTCGGGTCGGTTGTCTTCGCTCGACGCGTCGACTTGCGCAGCGTGACTTGGTCCCATGCCACCAGGTGTCCCGCTGGTGCGTATTCGGTCGAGCTGCGCTGGGTGAAGCACACCGATAGGTGCACCTCGCCGTTGCCAGCCGGCGCCGCGCACGGCAATGGCACGTCGACCGACGAGTGCGGTGCGACAGCCGGTAGCCGCCAGCGACCGCTGCGCACCTCGACGCCGTCGACCAGCAGACTCCAACGCGCGTCGAACGCGCGTAGATCGTTGAACGATTGACGGTTAGAAACGCGCAGCGTGCCCTTGCTGCGACCGGCCTGCACCGTAACCGGGCGGTAAACCCACGCGACCTCGTGCATCGCTGGGTGCGGCTCGAGATCCGACGACATCAATCCGTCGGCAACGAAGTTGCCGTCGTGCGGGCTCTCGCCGAACTGGCCTCCGTATGCGAGACGCGTCGAACCGTCGGGCAGCGTCTGGCGCAACCCGTGGTCCTTCCACTCCCAAAGGAAGCCGCCCTGCAGACCCGGAGTGGAAGTGATCGCCGCCCAATAGTCCGCGAGTGATCCGTTGCTGTTGCCCATTGCGTGGCTGTACTCGCACAAGATCAGCGGTCGCGTGCCCTTGCCGGAACGGCCGTAGGCGACGATTGTGTCGATCGGCGAGTACATCGGGCACACCAGATCGGTCGCGTGCAAACCATCCACCCAGCCTTTGTGGAACACCGCGCCTTCGTAGTGCAATGGGCGCGTCGGGTCGTCGCGCCGAATCCATCCGGCGAGCGCGTCGTGGTTCACGCCGTAGCCGCTCTCGTTGCCCAAGCTCCACACGATCACGCTCGGGTGATTGCGATCGCGCTGCACCATGCGCGACCCGCGCGCCAGCCACGTGGCTTGAAACCGCGCGTCGCTGCACAGGCTGGTGTTGTAGGCGTGGCTCTCGATGTTGGCTTCGTCGATCACATACACGCCCAGTTCGTCGCACAGGTCGTAGAACGCGGAATCGTTCGGATAGTGAGCGGTGCGCACGGCGGTGATGTTGTGGCGACGCATCAGCAGCAAGTCGGCGCGCATGTCGTCGATGGTGACGGCCTTGCCGCGGTCGGGATGATGGTCGTGACGGTTGACGCCGAAGATCCAGATCGGTTGCCCGTTGACCAGCAGTTGGCGATCGCGCACCTCGACGTGACGGAAGCCGACCATCTGCGAGGTTGCCTGCGCGACCTTTCCATCGGGACGAATCAGTTCGATTTGCACGCGATAGCGAGTCGGTGACTCGGCGCTCCACGGCGCAAGCTTCGGCAACTCCCACGCTGCATCGACGTGGTAGCCGTTGAACAAGTACGGCACGTCGAACGCGTGGGGGACAGGCGCAGTCCGCACGGCGCCGACTCGTTTGCCGGCCGCGTTCTCTGCCCACGTGTGCACCTGCCATCCGTTCGCTGGCGCGCGCACAAACCCGACCTCGGTGCGCACCGAGAGCAAGCCCGCACCATCCTTCAGGCGCAGGTCGGCGCGGCAGCGCACATCGGCGACGTGCACCATCGAACGCGCTTCGATGAACACGCTGCGATGTAGCCCAGCCATCCACCACTGGTCTTGATCTTCCACGTAGCTCTGCGCACTCCAACGCACGACGACGATGGCGAGGTGATTGCGTCCGGCAACCAAGTGCGACGTGATGTCGTACTCGCTCGGCAATCGACTGTCGGTGCCGTATCCGACGAATTGATCGTTGAGGTACACGGCATGCACGCTCTCGGCGCCGCCGATGTGCAGCACCACCTGATGGCTCTTCCAACCGCGCCCGATGGTGAAGCTGCGCCGATACACGCCCGTTGGGTTGCGGTCGGGCAGCTTCGGCGGCGGGCCAGGGAACGGCATTTGCACGTTCGTGTACGCGGGGAAGTCGCCGGTGTCTTGCAGGGTCCAGTTGCCAGGCACCGCAACCGTGCGGCCGCGGGCAGGCGTCTCGCCGCGCACCGCGGAAGGCGGCACCGAATCTGGCGTGTCGAACAGTCGGAAATGCCATTGTCCGTCGAGCGCGATGCGAGCGTCGTCGCTGAGCGGCAATGGAACGTGCATCGGCAGGCGATGCAGTTCCAGCAGCGATGGATCTGTCCACGGGTGCAGTTCGCCGATGACGGGCAGCATGTGTCGTTGACTACTTGGCTAGCTACTGAGAACGTGTTCGGCGCGCGCCTTGATGTACTTCAGACCAAGTCGATCAGCAATTGCGAGGGCCGACTCCGCAAACTCGCGCGCACGTGCCGCGTCGCCCACTTCGTTGCGCTTCACCAACATCTCCGCCCAATGAAGGTCCGTGGCAGCAAGGTAGGTGATCGCCCCAGCCCGTTCGCACAGCGCGCGCGAGTTGGCGAAGTGCTGCTCGGCCTTGTCGTACCACCCAAGTGCAGTGGCGGCACAACCGACTCCGATGCCAACCGGGTACTCGTAGCCAACTCCAGAAAACGGAAAGGTCTTGTCGAACGGAGCGGCGTAGTTGTAGGCGGTCTCGGCAGCCTCCAGCGCGCCGACCATGCCCGCGACTCGAGCCGCGGCCGAACATGTCACCAAGAAGGCACCGTTGCGCTGCACCATCGCGAAGTCGTCGGCCGTGACAGCTTCGACATGCGGCCGAGCCAACTCGGCGCGCCCGGTCTGCAGGTACACCCCGCAAAGCGCCATTCGCCAAACTGGTACGAGCGGCTGCGCGGCAATGATGTCGGTCAACAGCGACTCAAGATCGGCGAGGTCGCCGCGTTCGTACTGCAAGCGATAACGAATGCCAGCTGCAGCAGCGCCGTTGCTGACTCCCTCACGCGCGTTGTACGCCTCCCAATCGGCCAGCAACACGTCGCAATCATCAAGCTGTCCCAGCAGTAGGGCGTGCGAAGCACGCAAGATCTTGGTCCGTGCGATCAACTGCGGAATTCGCAAGCGCTCGGCCAGCAGTGCTGCGTCGTGGAGATCGCGTTCGCCGGCCGCAGTGTCGCCGGTGCAGACGGACGAGATGGCCCGTACGCACAGCCCATTGCATACGAGCGCATCGTCGATTCCGGCCGCGACATTGATGATCTCGGTCGCTTCTTCCATCGCCCGATCGAGGCGATCGATCTGCGTGACATCAGCTGCGTAACTGCTGCTGTGCAGAACGTAGGCGAGAACGCGCCGATCCCCGAGTTCGCGTGCGATGGCAAGCGCCTGATCGCAGAGTTCGACCCGTCGGTGCTGCGCATCGGTCCAGAACAACTCGAGCGCATACGTGGCCAGCACTCGGGCGTGAAGTGCGGGTGTCAGTTGGTCTGCGCGGGCCAGTAGGAAGTCGGCCAGCGCGACGTTGTGGGGATCGACTTCGGCGGTTCCACGAACAAAGATCGAGGTTCCCAAGGCGTTGAACACGTTGGCCAACAGTTCCATGTCGTTGCGCTCACGCCCGGAGGCTTCGGCAGCGCGCAGCAGTGTCAATCCGCGCGGGTCGGCGATCTGGTGCAGCGCGTCGCCGGCAGCCATCAGGAGGTGACAACGCAGCGGCTCGTCGATCGGCTCCTGCAGTTCGAGCGCCTCGAGTGCCCGCTCAAAGTGCGCGGCTGCTTCCTCGTAGGCAACATCGCTGATCGCCGCTTCTCCGGCGCGGCGGCTGTACATCACTGCTTTGTCGACTTCGCCCAGCGCCGCCGCCTCGGTGAAGTGGCGTGCAAGCTCGGTCAGGTGTGTCGTTCCGTCGCTGAGTTGTTCGAGCGCGTGGCCGATGTCGCGGTGCAAGCGCAGACGACGACTGGTTGGCAGTTCGTCGTACAGCGCAGAGCGGACGAGCGCATGCGCGAAGCGGTACACACCTGGCCTTCCGTTGACGGCCTCCACCAGGCTGGCGGTCTCGGCGGCGCCGACAGCATCGAGCACGCGGTCGGTGCCGCCCGCCACCGCACTGAGTGTGCGCAACTCGAACTCGCGACCAATGACCGCGGCGCTGGCCAGTACCTCGTTCGTCGTGGCGTCGAGATTGGAGAGGCGACGGCCGATTACCTCGCGCACGCCTTCAGGGATGCCGATGTCGTCGATGGTCTTGTCGGAATCCCAGCGGCCATCGCGGAACACCAACGCGCCCGACTCGCCGAGGTGGCGCAGCACCTCGCCGATGAAGAACGGGTTGCCCTCCGTTTCGCGTGCGATCACGCGCGCGAGATCCTGACCACGTTGATCCATGGCATGACCAGCGACACCCTCGAGAAACTGTTGCACTCCGTCCTCGTCGAGGCCGTGCAGCATCAGGCGCTCAACTCCGGTCTGACGGCGCATGTCGGCCAACATCTCCGACAACGGATGAGTTCGGTCGAGGTCGGTGTCTCGATAGGTCGACACAATCAGCAGCTGCATCGGCAGCGACGACTTCAGTAGGTGGCGGAGCAACAACAACGTCGGCTTGCGTGCCCAGTGGAGGTCGTCGAGCACTAGCACCACCGGGCTGCGCGTCGACAACTGATGCAGCAACTCGGTCGCAGCCTCGAACAAGCGATGGCGTTCGGTTTCCGGATCGTCACTCAAGCGTGCCTCAAGGTCCGGGATCCGCTGCCCAAGATCGGGGATCAGCGGGATGAGCTCACTGCCCAACGCACCAACCAACTCGCGCAACACATCTGGTGGTGTCGCGTCGGCCAGCCAGCGGAACGCTTCGAGGAACGGTTGGTAGGGGAGCGCCAATTCTTCATCGCACGCGCCCCACAAAACCGTTCCACCCTCGCGGTGCGCGGTGCGACACAGCTCCTTCACCAACCGGGTCTTACCGATACCTGGTTCGCCACCGACGAAGACCGCGAGGCGTCCGGAAACCATCGTGGTCTTCCACGCACCGAGCAGCGCGTCGCGTTGTTCGTTGCGACCGACGAAGCCGAACACATCGTCTTGTGTCACCTGTGGCGGAAGCGCGAGTTCAATCCGATCGCCGAGCGCGCTGGCGACGGGCGACCACGCGACCTCGCACGCCTTCATCGGCGTTGCGAGACCCTTGCCTTCAATGTCGGCGACGGGCACCATCTCGTGGCCCGCGCGCGAACCGGCGAGTACGCGCACGATGTCGGTAACGAGAATCTGGCCACCAGTTGCCGCGTCGCACAACCGCGACGCTTCAACGACCGGCGTTCCGAACCAGTCGCCTTCCTCAAACGTGGCATCGCCGGCACTGACACCGATGCGCATCTGCACTGCGGGCGAGCCACCCTCGCCATTGTTGGCATGCACCCGCTGCTGCATCGCAACGGCACCCGCGATCGCGTCGGTGGCCGAACTGTACGACACCATCATCGCGTCGCCGATTGTCTTCACCTCGGTGCCGCCAGTGGTCGATACCGCGCGGCGCAATTGATCGAAGTGGTCGCGACGTAGCTTGTCGGCGGCCGTGTCTCCCAATTGCTGCGCGAGCGCGGTCGAGCCAACGAGGTCGGTGAACAGAATGGTGATCAGGCCGGAACTGGCCATCAACCCGCCTTCTTCTTCGACCCGTCGACCGGGTGACTGATCGGAAGAGTACCCGGAATTGCTCACCCGAGGATTTGTGGTACTCGCTACGCTCGGAGGCATGGCCGCCTCCGATACGTCATTGGCGGTCACTCAGATGAGAGTCGCCTTGTTTCGCAGCATGTCTTCTGGCGAGAAGTCGGCGATGGTGGCGCAGATGTCTGAGGAGTCACGGGAATTGGCGCGTTGCGGGATCCGCGAGCGTCATCCTGGGTACTCGCCTGACGAGGTCGAGCACGCACTTCATCGACTCTTGGTGGGCGATGCCCTGGCCGACAAAGCGTGGCCTGACTTCGCGCACTTGCGCCCATGACGCTCGCTGAATTCGTGGCCGATGTCGTCGGCAGGCTGGAAGCGGCATCGATCGACTACATGATCGGGGGCTCGGTAGCGAGTTCGATCTACGGCGAGCCGAGAACAACACGTGACGTCGACATTGTGATCGACGTGTCCCCCGAGTCGTTGGCATCCCTCTTTGCCGGGTTCGATCGTGCGCGCATCTACGTCGACGAACCTCCGAGCGGCCAGGTGGTGGCGGCTGGCCGGATGTACAACCTGTTGGATACGCACAGTGGATGGAAGGCCGACCTGGTGGTGCGCAAGGCACTCCCATTCAGCAGCGTGGAGTTCGCCAGACGATCGCGGCGTGAGGTTTTGGGCACCGCAGCAATGGTGGCGTCCGCCGAAGACGTTCTGCTGACAAAGCTGGAGTGGTCGCTGGCCTCAGGTTCTTCTCGTCAGATTGATGACGCACGCGGCATCGTCGCTGTGCAGGGTGATCGACTCGACACTGAATACCTCCGCCGATGGGCTGTCGAGCTTGGTGTCGTTGAGTTGTTGGACAGCGTTCTCAGGTCAAACAACTAATGCCAACGCCCGTTCCGTCCGTGTGGCGCAGCCGCGACTTCCGCTTGGTGATGTTTGGTGGCGTGGTCAACGACATTGGCGACTGGATGCTGTCGCTGGCGTTGCCGATTTTCGTCTTCACCGAGACCGGGTCGGGACGCGACACCGCCTTGGTGTTGCTGATCGAACTGCTCGTGGGTGTCGCCTGTGGGCCAATGGCTGGTGCGCTTGTTGATCGCTGGGATCTGCGACGAACCATCATCGTCACCAACGTGCTGCAGGCGCTCACGTTGATGCCGTTGTTGGCGGTCAATCACGACCGAATTTGGATTGTCTTCATCGTGGCCGCACTGCAGGCCTTGCTGATCGTCGTGAACAACCCAGCTTCGTGGGCATTGGTGCCTCGCGTGGTCACTGAGGAACAGTTGGTGCAAGCCAATGCGGGCTTCTCTGCTGGTGGGTCGATCGCTCGGCTGGTCGGTGCGCCGCTTGGCGGAATCCTGATCGCAACTGGTGGCTTGACCACCGTGGTGTGGGTAGATGCAGCCACGTTCCTCAGCATTGCCATTGCGTTGGTGTTCCTCCGCGCGCCGACCGCCCCGATTCAGAAGTCACCAGATGAGAACGAAGCAGATGACGCCGGTGTCATCGCTGGTTGGCGAGTGATCCGAACCCAGCCCGTGCTAGTCGGCTACCTGGTCGCGCAGTCGTTGGCGCAACTTGCGTTCGCGATGTTTCCGCTCGTGTTCATCAAGTTCGTGATCGTGGAACTTGGAGGCGGTGGTACCGAGATCGGTGTCATCCGTGGGTGTGCTGCATTCGGTGGACTTGTTGCGTCGGTGTTGATCACTCGGGCCGCTCAACGAGCCAACCCCGCCCTCTTGATGATGTGGGGCTACTTCGGCTTCGCGCTCGTGGGGTGGACGTTCATCAACGCCACGTTTGTAACTACGGCGCTCGGCGTCTACCTAGTCCTCTTCGCTCTCACTGGCGTGCCGAACGCGACCTCACAGATCGGCGCGCAAGCGACGGCGCAGCGTTGGTGTCCGCCCGAGATTCGTGGGCGGCTGTCGGGCGTGATGTCAGCAGCGGGAGCCATCGGCGCAGGAATCGGAACGATTGCCGCCGGTGCGCTCGTCGATCACGTCAGCGTGATTGCGTTGTTCAACGGCCAGACCACGATGTTCTTTCTCGCAGGGTTCGCCACGCTCTTCCTGATCGTGCGGCGGCTAGACGCGGATACCTGAACGCGCAAACGCGGCCCTCGCGAGTTGCGAGGACCGCGCTCAGCGCTATGTGGGAGTTAGTCGATCCGTACGCGGAGGCTGTTGTCGTCATCGCTGATTCGGACTTCGATGCGGGCATCGCCGTCGTTACCTTCGAAGTCGACACGAATCCGATCCGATCGCTGGTCATGGATTTCGGCTGTAAACCCAGTTGCCGCGTTCACGGAATCGAGGGTGAACGCTGTTCCGTTCCATGTCACCGTGATCGATCCACCAGCAGAGGTGTAGGTCTCGGTGAAGGGAGCCGGCAACGGCTGACCTGGGGTGCTGTTATCGGGCACCGAGCTGTTGCTGTCGTCGTCGACAGAGTTGGGTGTCGAGTTGACGGTGTCGTCGACCGAGTCGGGGGTGCTGACCTCGGTCGACGTTTTGGTGTCGTCACTGAAGAGACTCGACGACTGGCTGGCGGCGACAAGTCCCATCCCACCAACAACAAAGCCGACTGTTGCGGCCACGACAACCGCGGCTCGACTACCTAAACGCTGCCTAATGCTCATGTCTCTGCTCCTTGGGGGGTGCTCATTGGTGAGTACGTCTGAGACACGCCGAAAGGTCTCTTTGGGTTTGGTTGCCTTCCGATCCTCGAATTGAGATGTACCTATAGTTCTGTACATGAAGTCCGTGTCCGTGGCCGAGGCCCGGCAATCGCTCAGTGCCCTGATCGCTGAGGTTGAGAACTTTGACGAGCACGTTCTCATCACCAAGAACGGCCGGCCGACCGCCGTCATCATCTCGGCTGACGAATGGGAAGCAATCGAAGACACGGCGTTCTGGAGATCGGTTCCCGACATAGCCGAGGACATTCGTGAAGCCCGCGCGCAGCGGGGTGTGCCACTCGACCAGTACCTCGCCGCGCGTTCCACGCCGACGGCATGACCTACCCGATCGAGCTTCGATCACCCGCCCAGCGCTCGCTGAACAAACTTCCAGCGAAGGCGTTCGCCGCCGTCGTCGCCTTCATTTCTGGGCCGCTTGCCGAAAATCCACAAAAGGTTGGCAAACCGTTGCGGCACGAGCTGGAGGGTCTCTACTCGACGCGCGTCGGGCCGTATCGAATCCTTTACGAGGTGGATGATGTTGTGCGAATCGTCGCTGTCATTCGCATTGCTCATCGCTCCGACGTGAACGGCTAGTCCGGCTAGTCCGGCTGGCGGAGCCGAAAGCGCTGAATCTTCCCCGTCGCAGTCTTAGGAAGCGCTTCGACGAACACGACTGAGCGCGGGTACTTGAACGGTGCGATCGTTGCCTTCACGTGTTCTTGCAACCGAATCACGACCGCATCCGACGCGTTGACGCCCGCTACGAGCACGACGTGTGCCTGCACGATTTGCCCGCGAGCTTCGTCGGCGATACCGATCACTGCGCACTCGGCAACGTCGGCATGCGCCAGCAAGGCAGCTTCGACCTCCGGGCCGGCGATGTTGTAGCCCGAGGAGATGATCATGTCGTCGGATCGGGCCGCGAAGTGGAAGTAGCCATCGTCGTCCTGCTCGAACGAATCGCCGGTCAGGTTCCATCCGTCGCGCACGTACACGTGCTGACGCTTGTCGGCCAGATAGCGACAGCCGGTCGGTCCTTTCACCGCCAGCTTGCCAACGGTGTTACGCGGCAACTCGTTCATGTCGTCGTCGACGATCCTCGCCTGGTACCCACGCACCGGTTTGCCGGTACACGCCGGATGCGAATCGCCGAAGCGATTGGAGATGAAGATGTGCAACATCTCGGTGGCGCCGATGCCATCGAGCATTGGCTTACCGGTCTTGGCCATCCACGCTTCGTACACAGGTGCTGGCAACGTTTCGCCAGCAGACACCGCGGCGCGTAGCGACGACAGGTCGGCGCCTGCATCCATGGCGGCCAACATCGCCCGGTATGCGGTCGGCGCGGTGAAGCACACTGTCGCCTTGTAGGTCTGAATGATCTCGATCAGGTTCGGCGGCGAGGCGTTCTCCAACAGCGTCGCGGCCGCACCGAAGCGCAGGGGGAACACGGCCAAGCCGCCGAGGCCGAACGTGAAGGCGAGCGGTGGCGAGCCAACGAACACATCTTCCGGTGTCACGTTGAGAACTTCCTTCGCATAACCGTCGGCGATGATCAGCAGGTCGCGATGGAAGTGCATCGTTGCTTTCGGCTGACCAGTCGTGCCGGAGGTGAAGCCAAGCAGCGCCACGTCGTCGCGGCCGGTACGCACCGCGTCGTAACGCACCGGCTTGTCGAGCGCGATGCGGTCGAGCTCCGCGTCGTGGTTGGCGGTCCCGTCGAACCCGATGACCTGCTGCAGGAAGCGGCTCTCCTTCGCACACGTCACCAGCTCGTCCATCAGGCGCGTGTCGCACAGTGCGATCGTGACCTTGGCCTTATCGACGATCTGCGCCAACTCGCCGGCGCGCAGCATCGGCATCGTGTTCACCACGACAGCGCCGGCCTTGGTAGCGGCTAGCCAGCACGCGACCATCGCTGGGTTGTTTGCCGAACGAATCAACACGCGGTTGCCGGGCTTCACGCCGTAGTGATCGGTGAGTGCGTGCGCCAATCGATTGGTCCAATCGGTGAGCTCCTTGTACGTGCGCCGACGGCCATTGCCGATCAGCGCCACGTGATCACCAAAGCCCTGCTCGACCATCCGATCGGTCAACTCCACCGCGGCGTTGATGAATTCGGGGTACTCGTAACCGTCGAGCAAGATTTCCGGCCACTCCTCAAACGGCGGCAGGTTGTCGCGCGCGAACGTGTCGACGTGTGCTGTCGGTCCCAACGTCACGGCACTACCGCCGTCGCTTCGATCTCAACTTTGGCTCTTTGCTCGACGAGTGCAACTACCTGCACGAGCGCCATTGCCGGAAAGTTCTTGCCGAGGACTTCTCGATACACAGGCCCTAACTCCTTCAATCGTGCGACGTACTCGTCGCGATTGGTCACGTACCAGGTCAGGCGCACGAGATGTTCCGGTGTCGCCCCTGCTTCTGCCAACACCGCCACCACGTTGCGCAGCGCTTGCGCGACCTGCTCGATGAAGTCGTCGGTTTCGAACTCCTGCTGCGCGTTCCAGCCGATCATGCCGCCGACGAATACCATCCGCCCGCTCGCCGCGACCCCGTTCGCATAACCGCGTGCCGGCTTCCAAGATTGCGGGTGCAACAACTCGTGCATTAGTCGCCCTCAAACTTTGGCTTCTCGTGCGCGACGAACGCGTGGTAAGCACGCTCGAAGTCGGCGGTCTGCATGCAAATCGCTTGCGCCTGCGCCTCGGCTTCGATGGCCTGCTCGAGCCCCATGTTCCACTCTTGGTTGAGTTGGGTCTTGGTGATCCCGTGGGCGAACGTCGGCCCACCGGCAATGCGACGCGCCATTGCTAGCGCTGCCGTCTCCAGCTCGGCCGCAGGGTGCAGTGCGTTGTAGAAACCCCAGCGCTCACCTTCGGTCGCGCTCATCGAGCGCCCGGTGTACAACAACTCTGCCGCACGCCCCTGGCCGATGATGCGCGGCAGCATGGCGCAGGCACCCATGTCGCAGCCGGCGAGGCCGACACGCGTGAACAAGAACGCCGTTGATGCCTCCGGCGTCGCGATCCGCAGGTCGGAGGCCATTGCGATGATGGCACCGGCGCCGACGCACACTCCGTCGACCGCTGAGATGATCGGCTTGCCGCACCCGATCATTGCCTTCACGAGATCGCCGGTCATGCGCGTGAACCGCAGCAATTGCTTCATATCCATGCCGACGAGTGGCCCGATGATCTCGTGCACATCGCCACCCGAGCAGAAGTTGCCACCATTCGGAGCGAACACAACGACGCTCACATCGTCGGCGTCGACGAGCGCGCGGAACGTGTCGCGCAACTCGGCGTAACTCTCGAAGGTCAGCGGGTTCTTGCGTTCGGGGCGATTCAAGCGCACCGTGGCAACACCGTCGACCACCTCCCACAGGAAGTGTTGTGGTTTGAGATCAGCCATCAAGGCCATGGGCTCCAACTTTCTTGAACGGTTCGATTCGTCGTAGAAGGTCTTCCAAGGCGTCGAGATCGGCGGCCGACACATCACTGAAGATCTCGTCGACCTGCGCCTCGTGCTCGGCTGCGAGACGTGTGAACTGGCGCCGACCAGCGGCGGTCAGTGCAACGTTGTTGATGCGCCGGTCGGCAGTCGAAGGGGTGCGTTGCACCAGTCCGTCGCTTTCCAAACGGTCGATGACGGTGGTCGTGTTGCCGTTCGAGACGAGTAATCGCCGCGAAAGCTCGGTCATTGTTAGCTCACCGTCGGCGCGGTGCAGCGCGGCCAGAACATCGAAGCGCGGCATCGTCGATTCGTGTGCGCGCAGAAACTCGCGCAGTTGAGACTCGGTCACGCGCGTGATGCGCAGCAAGCGGATCCACAAACGCAGGCGGCGCTTTGCCAAGGTGTCGGTCACGGCGACTCGCTCACACTTCACCGCCTGCGATACCAATCGATTGCCCGTTGACCGCATCGGAGCCCGCGCCGCACAACCACAGCGCAGCGGCGGTGACCTCGGCCGGCTCAACCAGTCGCCCCATCGGACTCATCTTGGTGATCGATTGGAGCGCTGCCTCGCGAGTGCGGCCGGTCTTCTCCATGATGTTGACGATTGTCCGCTCGGTCATCTCGGTGTTGATGTAGCTGGGGCACAGCGCGTTCGATGTGACGCCAGTGCCAGCGACCTCTTGTGCAACCATGCGCATCAGGCCGATCACGCCGTGCTTGCTCGCCCCGTACGCCGAGACGTAGGGGTAGCCCTTCAAGCCGGTGATGGAAGAGATCACGAGCAGTCGTCCCCAACCCCGCCCCTCTAACTGCCGCAAGCCCTCGCGTAGCGTGAGGAACGCACCGGTGAGGTTGGTGTCGATCATCTCGTGCCACAGATCCAGGCTCGTGCGCACTAGTGGTGCGCTCGCGGCGACACCCGCGTTGGCGATCACGATGTCGACCGGCCCGGCTTCGGCAAACATGCGGATCACGTCGGCCTCACTGGTCACGTCGCCAGTCACTGCTCGAATGCGCGGCGCGCTGGCAGCCACGACATCGAGCTGCTCGCGCCGGCGACCCGTGATCACTACTTCGGCGCCCGCTGCCGCGAAACCGCGTGCGAGATCGGCGCCGCTGCCGGTGCCACCACCGGTTACCAACATCCGCTTGCCCGACAAATCGCTCATGCCCGAATCGCCTCCTGTGCTCGTTCGGCCAACCGCACCGCTTGATCGCGTCCCGGTAGGTATGGCAATGGCCACTGCGTGTCGCTGTCGCCGAGGGCGATCGCCGCGTGCAGCGTCCAGTACGGATCGGCGAGGTGCGGGCGCGCCAGGCACACAAGATCCGCTCGGCCAGCCATGAGGATCGAGTTGACGTGATCGGGTTCGTAGATGTTGCCGACGGCCATCGTCGCGATGTTTGCCTCGTTGCGTATGCGATCGGAGAACGGTGTCTGGAACATCCGGCCGTAGATCGGCTTGGCATCGGTGGAGGTTTGACCGGCCGACACGTCGATGATGTCGGCACCGGCTGACGAAAACATCTTGGCGATCTCCACCGCTTCATCCGGTGTCACGCCGCTGCCGCCTACCCAGTCGTTGGCCGAGATGCGCACCGACATCGGCTTCGCGGCCGGCCACGCGGCGCGCATTGCGGCGAACACCTCCAGCGGATAGCGCATTCGGTTCGCGAGGCTGCCGCCGTACTCGTCGGTGCGCGTGTTCGAAGTCGGCGAGATGAACGACGAGATCAGGTAGCCGTGTGCCGCGTGCAGTTCGATCATGTCGAACCCGGCGCGTTCCGCCATCTGTGTGGCGCTCACGAACTGCGCCGTCACCGCATCCATGTCGGCGCGATCCATCGCCTTGGGCACCGGGTTGCGTGGCGTCCACGGAATCGCCGAGGCAGACATCACCGGCCACGTGCCATTCAGCGCCTCGACCGGTGCGTCGATCTCTTCCCAACCCAACTGCGTGCCACCCTTGCGACCGGAGTGACCGATCTGGCAACACAACTTGGCGCTGGTCTCGGTGTGAACGAAGCGCACCAATCGCGCCCATGCCTCCTCGTGCTCGGGTGCATACAAGCCCGTGCAACCGGGCGTGATGCGGCCCGCGGGCGACACGCACGTCATCTCCGTGTACACCAGCCCGGCACCGCCTTTCGCGCGTTCGGCATAATGAACGAAGTGCCAGTCGGTCGGGCAACCCTCGACGGCTTTGTACTGCGCCATCGGTGAGACGACGACACGGTTCACCAACTTCATGTCGCGCAACTGAAAGGGCGCGAACATTGGTGCCCGGCCCGGCTTGCCATCCGCGTTCGCTTGAAACCAGTCCTCGGCGGAGCGCAACCACGCGGCGTCGCGCAGGCGCAGGTTCTCGTGCGAGATGCGCTGCGAGCGGGTGAGCAGCGAGTACGCGAACTGCACTGGATCGAGGTCGAGGTAGCGCTCGGCTTGCTCGAACCACTCGAGACTGTTGCGCGCGGCCGACTGCAACCGCAGCACTTCCACGCGCCGCTCGTCTTGGTAACGCTCGAACGCGGCCACCATCGTTGGTTCGCTGTGTAGGAACTCGGCCAACGCGATCGCACTGTCGAAGGCGAGGCGCGAGCCCGATCCGATCGAGAAGTGGCCGGTCGCGGCGGCGTCGCCCATCAGCACCACGTTCTCGTGGTACCAGCGCTCGCAGATCACGCGCGGGAAGTTCATCCACACGGCTGAGCCGCGCAGGTGATTGGCGTTCGAGATCAGCGCATTGCCGTCGAGGTGTTGCGCGAACACCTGCTCGCACGTGGCGATCGTCTCTTCCTTCGACATCTGCTCGAAGCCCCACGCGTCCCATGTCTGCTGTGTGCACTCGACGATCACTGTCGCGGTGTCGGCGTCGAACTGATAGGCGTGAATCCACATCCAGCCGTGCTCGGTTTGCTCGAAGATGAACGTGAATGCGTCGTCGAACTTCTGATGCGTGCCGAGCCAGATGAACTTGCACAACCGCATGTCGATGTCGGGGCGGAACACATCGGCGTACTCGGCGCGCACCAGCGAGTTGATCCCATCACAAGCCACGACCAGGTCGTATTCGTGGCGGTATTCCTCGGCCGATGCGAAGGTCGTCTCGAAGCGCAGCTCCACACCCAACTCGCGAGCGCGATCCTGCAACAGCAACAGCATCTTCATGCGACCGATGCCGGCGAACCCGTGCCCACCCGAAACGGTGCGCACGCCGCGGTGAATCACGGCGATGTCGTCCCAGTAGGCGAAGTTCTCGCGAATCGCGGCTGTGCTCTTGGGGTCGTTGCGCTCCATGTTCCCCAGCGCATCGTCGGAGAGAACGACGCCCCAACCGAACGTGTCGCCAGCGCGGTTGCGTTCCATCACTGTCACCTCGTGGGATGGATCGCGCAACTTCATCGAGATCGCGAAGTACAACCCGGCAGGCCCGCCCCCCAAACACAGCACCTTCATATGGAGAGTGTCGCGCCGAACGCGAGATACTTCAAGCTCAAAGCTTCTGTAAGCACTCACCCGACGCAAGGCCACAACCCTGGCCTTACGGCCGCCCGTCACCGGTGAAGAGTTGGTACCGGCAGATTGGGGGCGGCGGCGAGTCGTTGGTCAGCCGTAAGCAGTGGACACTGCAGCGCCTCGGCGAGAGCGACGTAACAAGCATCGGAGAAGGTGATGTTCGCCCGTAGTTGCCACGCTCGGTCGGTAATGCTTGCAACGGTCGCGCGTCTTAGACGTAGATCCGCGAATCGCAGCTTGGCTGACTCGACCTCGAGGTTTGTGAGGATTGCGTTCAGGTCCCATCGCCGTAGAACCGCGAGTACCTCTACGTCGAAGAGTCCGTCTGGCACCCAAAGCGTCGACTTATCCGGCACCAGTGCTGCAAGTTCGATGCCGAAGGTTGTTCTGGCGATCATCTCGATGCCAGCCGAGGCATCGAGTACGAGATCGCTCACAGGTCTCCGTCGCGACGCGCAGCCGCCAGTTCCTCTGCCGCTGAAACTGGCAGCTCAATTGCCTGCGAGCTACGCAGGTCGGAGAGCCATGTGGCCACCCTGTCCGCAATCTCCGCGTCAGTTAGGCCATCGTCGACTATGTCGATCGGGTGGCTTGCAGGGAGTTTGGCTGGGCGTGCCATGGGCCGATGATATCCCGGGCCCGCAGCCTTAGATCGGCGGCGCGGCAGCGCCACTTCCCTCTAACGTCAAGCCATGACTGATGTTCCCAAGCAGATGCGGCAACTGCGTTCGCTCGTAACCGCCGACGGCGAGCTGCGGCTCTCGATCGAAACCGTGCCGACGCCGGTACCCGGGCCGGGCGAGGTGTTGGTGCGCATGGAGGCGGCACCGATCAACCCGTCGGATCTCGGGCTGCTGATTGCTACGGCCGACGTCAGCAAGGCCAAACGCGACGGCGACACTGTGACCGCGCCGATTCCACCGGCGACGATGGGAGGCTTGACCGCCCGCGTTGGCGAATCGATGCCGGTCGGCAACGAGGGCTGCGGCATCGTTGTCGCCGCTGGCGATACTCCCGACGCACAGGCGCTGCTCGGTCATCTGGTCTCGCTTGTTGGTGGCGCCACCTACGCCGAGTATCGAACCGTGAGCACGATGTTCTTGATGGATTTGCCCGACGGCACGACTGCCGAGCAGGGCGCTTCGTGCTTCGTCAACCCTCTGACGGCGCTGGCGATGGTGGAGACGATGCGCATGGAGGGCCACACCGCGCTTGTGCACACAGCTGCCGCTTCCAACCTGGGTCAGATGTTGAATCGCATCTGTCTCGCCGACGGCGTGCAGTTGGTCAACATCGTTCGCCGTCCCGAGCAAGCTGCGATCTTGCGCGAGCAAGGTGCGTTGATTATCTGCGACACGAGTCAGCCGACGTTCACGCAGGACCTGACCGCTGCTCTCACCGCGACTGGTGCCACTATCGCGTTCGATGCGATTGGCGGCGGCAAACTCGTCAGCCAGATTCTTGGCTGCATGGAAGCGGCAGCCAGCGCGAACGCGACCGAATACAGCCGTTACGGCAGCAGCGTGCACAAGCAGGCCTATATCTATGGCTCGCTTGATCGTGGCCCGACGGAGCTCATCCGCAACTTCGGCTTCTCATGGAGCATTAGTGGGTTCCTGCTGACGCCGTTCCTGCAGAAGGCCGGATTGGAAGTGATGCTGCGCCTGCGCCAACGAGTGATCGATGAGCTCACCACCACCTTCGCGAGCCACTACACCGACAACGTTTCGCTTGCCGACGCGATCGATCCCGACATCGTGCGCAAGTACGCGCGTCAAGCAACCGGCGAGAAGTTCCTCATCCGCCCAACGCTCGGCTGACCCATGTCGCGCGTGCTCTTCACCGGCGGACCGATCGTCACGTTCGAGGGCGCTCCTGCAACGGCGCTGGCGATCGACAACGACCGCATCGTGGCCATTGGCGACCACGCACGCGAAGCATTCGCGACATTTGACGAGGTTGTGCAGCTCGCCGGACGTCCGCTACTTCCTGCGTTCCGTGATGGGCACGCGCATCCGATACACGCGGGCATCAATCGCAACGCCCTCGATCTCACGGGCGTCAGCACGCTTGATGAAGTGTTGCGCCGCGTCGGCGAATGGGCACGAACTCACCCCGACGATCCGTGGATTGTCGGCCACTGCTATTCGCCTCCGTTGCTTCCTGGTGGCATCGGCCGACGCGAGTGGCTCGACAAAGTGTGTGCCGACCGGCCAGTGGTGCTGTATCCCACCGACTATCACGCAATGTGGGCCAACAGTGCTGCGCTCGCGCTTGGCGGCGTGACCGCGGAAACACCGAACCCGCCGCTCGGCGAAATCGCCCGCGACCCCGATGGAAGCCCGGTTGGCATGTTGCTGGAGTTCGGTGCGATGGACTTGGTGCAACTCCGCATGCCCGCCACGTCGAGCGCAACCTTTGCTCGCGGCCTCACAGAGGCAATGAGTTGCCTGAGCATGGAAGGCATCGTCTGGGCGCAAGACGCATCGGTGGGCATGGAGGAGTTTGAGGCCTACGTTGAAGGAGCGCGCGCTGGCGCGATGACCTGTCGTATCAACAACGCGTTTCGTGCCGACCCCTTGTTGTGGACTACTCAGCGGCCCACCTTCGCTGGCGCGCGCGACGCGCTTGCGCTCGACGCGGTGGCATCGGCTTGGGTGGGTGCGCGCACGGTGAAGTTCTTCGCCGATGGGGTGATCGAGGCGGGCACTGGGTTCTTGCTCGAGCCTTACGAGGATGCACCTCATACCTGCGGCCTACCGAACTGGACGGCGGAAGGGTTAAAGGAGGCGGTGCGGGCTTTCGACGCCGACGGATTCCAGATTCACATTCATGCAATCGGTGATGCAGGCGTGCGCATGGCTCTTGATGCCATCGAGCACGCCGCGCAAATGAACGGCGCGCGCGACCGCCGCCCCGTGATCGCGCACACGCAGCTCGTGCACCCAGCCGATCGCAGCCGCTTCGCGCCCCTGGGCGTAGTCGCCAACTTCGAACCGCTGTGGGCGCAACTCGATGAATCGCAGCTCGATCTCACCATTCCTCGCATTGGTCCTGATCGCAGTGCGCTGCAGTATCCGATCGCCTCGCTCGCTGCCACCGGTGCGCCGATCAGCTTTGGTAGCGACTGGCCGGTCTCGTCGCATCGCCCACTCGATGGGTTGGCCGTCGCCGTCACGCGTCGCAATAGTCGCGGCGAACCGATCGATGGCTGGTTGCCGGAAGAACGAATGTCGATCCTGGAGGCGATTCGGGCGTACACGGCTGGCAGCGCTTACCAGGCGTTCGACGACGATGCCGGCGCGCTGCGCGTTGGTGCGCGAGCCGACCTGGTGGTGCTTGATCGCGACATCACAGCGATCGCCGGCGATGAAGTGCCCGACGCAGTCGTCGACGAAACGTGGGTCGGCGGCGAGCCCGTCTTTCGTCGTTGACGCGACTTCAGCCGTAGGCCTCGTCGGGCAACGGGCGCGGCCACGCCGTCGCGGCAGCACCTAACTCAGCTCCGGCTGCGACTGCGGCGTCAACGTCCTTTGCCGATTGCTCGCTCTGCCACCAATAGTCCAAGAAAGCGGCGATGAACGCGTCGCCGCAACCGACGGTTGTGCCCTTCACTTCGACGGCGTTCACCGGGATGAACCGCTCGTTCGCCGACGCGCCGCGGCAGTCGATGACCTGCACGCCGCGCGAACCCATCGTGATCACAGCCAACTTCCCGGTGCGGCGCACAACCTCGCGCACGCCCTCGAGGGTCGTGTCGTCGAGCGCGCCGGGCCAGCCGATGAACGCCGTCTTCAGCCAACGCATCGTGTCCTCGAAGCGCGCAACGCTGTAGTGGCGAAAGTCCAGGAAGTCGCCGCTGGCATCGAGATGATCCACCGCTCCGGCAGCGCCTAAGCGATCCAACTCGGTCACCACTGGATCGGCCAGCACCATGTGCAGGCGCCGAGCCGAGCCGAGCATCGCTTCCTCGCCGGCCGTCAACCGAAAGTCGGTCCACACGCCCTCGACGAAGTTGTCCATGTAGGGCTGGCGATCGGCGCGGATCGCGATGTCGATCGAGGCCGATTGCCCGTGCGCGATTAACGACGATGAGTGCGCGATGCCATGGCGTTGGAAGAAGTCGGTGAACACCATCGGCATGTCGTCGCCGATGCGGGTGAGGAACTGAAACGGCAAGTCACGCTGACTCCAGTGATACGCCATGTTCAGCGCGCCACCGCCGGGCAGCACCACGCCCTGCTGGATGTAGCGATCGAGGCTCGCCGGACCGAGCAGAAGATTGTCGACGGTCACAGGCCTTCCAACGGCCGTGCGCGATCGTCACCCAACGCCAGGAATCTGTCGTAGCGCACCTCAATCACCTTGCTCATCTGCCAGAACGCTTCGACCGACAAGTGCGAACAACCTTCTTCAAGAAACCAGCCTTCGTGCCCTGGTGCGCTGACCAACAACGCTGGATCGTGCGCTGGCACAACTGCCGGGTTCAGGCAGTAGCCGGGCGACATCGAATCGCGGATCTGCAGCAGACCGTTGCCGCGAAACCCGTGTGCCCGCGGCACCCGGTGCGACTCACCGGTTCCGAGGTCGTGCAAGTCGACATCTTCGGCCGTCGTCGTCGTCACTGTCGGCCACGTCGGGTCATCAACCAACTCCGCGATCACGCGCCGAACCGAAATGTCTTGGTAGTGGTTCATCTCGGTGTGCGGTTGCTCGTACGTGTCGTCGTGCACGTTGGCGACGCCCCAGTCGTAGACGTTGCCGCATACGGTGACCAAGAACTCGACTAACTGTGGGTTACGACGGAGGAACCGGCGATACGACTCCTCGTACTCAAGGATCGCGACGGCGGGCGACACAATCTCGCCGCGCACGTAATGGCCATATCGCCAGCCGTTGGCGCCAAAACGCTGGTCGAGTAGCTGTTGGCGACGCGCCTTCTCGGCGCCAGCAAAGCCGGGCACACCAACCGCAATCCACACCTGCTCGAGTAGAGGGTTGGTCGTGAACTCGTCGGGTTCGCTCATGAGAACAGTCAAGCTACCCTCGACGGTGGGTGAGCATTACCGACCTCTCAGCGACGCAACTGTCGACCGCGATTCATGCGCGCGACATGTCGTGTCGCGAGGTGATGTCGGCGTACCTCGCCCAAATCGAGCAGCGCAACCCTGCGGTGAATGCCATCGTCAGCCTGCGCGACCCCGACGAGCTGTTAACAGAAGCTGCAGCGTGCGATGAAGAGTTGGCGCACGGCCTTTCGCGCGGATGGATGCACGGCATGCCGCACGCGGTGAAGGATCTTGCCGAGACGAAGGGCTTACGCACCACTAGCGGGTCGCGACTCCTCGCCGACTTCGTGCCGCAGTACGACTGCTTGGTGGTGGCGCGCATGAAGGCCGCCGGGTGCATTGTGATCGGCAAGACCAACGTGCCCGAGTTCGGGCTCGGCTCGCACACGTTCAACGATGTGTTCGGTACAACTCGCAATGCGCTCGACCATTCTCGATCGGCGGGCGGCAGCAGTGGCGGTGCGGCGGTTGCGCTGGCGACGAACATGGTTCCTGTCGCCGACGGCAGCGACTACATGGGCTCATTGCGCAACCCTGCTGCGTGGAATGGCATCTACGGGTTTCGTCCGAGCCAAGGCCGTGTGCCCGCATGGCCCGAGCGCGATGTGTACCTCTCGAACATGTCGACCGAGGGGCCGATGGCGCGCAACGTCCTCGACATCGCAATGTTGTTGGGTACGCAAGCCGGATACGACGCACGCTCGCCGCTTTCGTTGCAAGGCAAGCTCGACGAGTTCGCCACGATCACCTCAGCAGCCGCGGCGCTGAGCAGCGATGCGTGCGATGTGCGCATCGGTTGGCTTGGCGATCTGCGCGGCTACCTAGCGTTCGAGCCTGGGATCCTTGAACTCTGCGAAACCGGGCTGCGCACCTTGGCGAGTCTTGGCTGTTCCGTTGAACCGACCATGTTCGAAATGGAACCCGAGCGCGTCTGGGATGCATGGCTGGTGTGGCGCAACCTTCTCGTCGCTGCGTCGCTTGCTCCGCTGATCACCGACGAGCCGAAACGCGGCTTCGTGAAGCCGGAAGCGTTGTGGGAACTGGATCGCGGCCTTGCGTTGACGGCCCCACAGATCACGCACGCTGCAGTCGAACGCACCGCGTTCAACCGGGCGATCATGCGTCTGTTAGACCGTTTCGATGTGCTTGCGATTCCAACCGCGCAGGTATGGCCGTTCAAGATCGAAGAACGGTGGCCCACCCGCATCGGCGACCGCGAGATGGACACGTATCACCGGTGGATGGAAGCGACCACTTATGCGACATTCGCCGGGTTGCCGGCAATCAGCGTGCCAGTCGGTGTCGACGAGCGGGGCTTAGCGATGGGAATGCAATTGATCGGTCGACCAGCGGGCGACGTTGATCTATTGCGCGTCGCTGCTGCCTACGAAGGGGCTGCCCGATGAATGCAATGACCGATCACCGACTTCTCGAAGTCGTCGAGGCGATTCCTGATGGAGTCGTCATTGTCAACCGTGACGGGCTCATCGTGTTGGTTAATCGTGAGATGGAACGGCTGGTGGGCTATGACCGCGAGCAGATGTTGGGTCAAGCAATCGAGATGTTGATTCCAGTTCAACTCCGCGACGGGCACGTCACGAATCGCGAAGACTTCGTGCACGCACCATTCCGACGTTCGATGGGTCTCGGTCTCGATTTGGCTGCGCAACGCCAAGACGGCAGCGTCTTCCCCGTCGAAATCGCGCTCGCGCCAGCCGAGCTGGATGGCGACCGAGTCGTCATCGCTACCGTGCGCGACGTCACTGCCAACCGCAGCACCGACGCTGAGTTACAAGCTGCTCGCCAACGAGTGATGCTGGCTGAAGACCACGAACGCATTGCTCGCGACCTGCACGACACCGTGATTCAACGATTGTTTGCTGCTGGGCTTTCGCTACAAAGCGTGCTCCCGATGGTGCCCGAACAGGCACGCGCAAAGATCGAGTCCATTCTCGATACCCAGGACAATGCAATCCGAGAGCTACGCACCGCGATCTTCGGCCTCAGCAGCAAACGCAGCGCTGGTCTCACAATCAGGGTGGTCGTGAATCAACTTGTCGACGACGCGTCGCGGGTTCTGGGGTTTCGACCGGCGCTGCACTTCCAAGGCGTGCTCGACGGCATCGATGCCGTCGTCACGGCAGAGGTGGCGGCGGTGACGCGCGAAGCGCTCAGCAACATTGCTCGGCACGCCCACGCGCGCAAAGTCGACGTGACGCTGCGACATGCCGACGAAACACTCTTTGTCACCATTACCGACGATGGGGTCGGCATTCCGCAAAGCCATCAGCTGGGCAGTGGTCTGCTGAATATGCACGATCGGGCCGCACGTCTAGGTGGTTCTTGCACCGTGTCGTCGAACGATCAGACCGGCACCACCGTGCGGTGGACGATTCCGGTCGGCCCGTAGGTATTAGGGCGTCGCGGTGTCGCGATTCAGCCCGGCCTTTACCGCGAACACTGCGGCTTCCGTGCGCCGGTTCATTCCCAACTTCGTCAGCATGTTCGACACGTAGTTCTTGACGGTCTTCTCGGCGAGGTGCAACGTGTTGCCGATTTGGCGGTTGGTGGCGCCCTCGGCGATGAGATCGAGGATTCGGCGCTCTTGCGGAGTGAGCTTCGCTAGCCGCTCGTCCTCGATGTCGGGGTTTCGTAAACGATGCAGCACCTTGGACGTAACGGTTGGGTCGAGCAGGGACTCGCCGCTGGCGACGCGTCGGATTGCTGACACCAGATCGTTGCCTCGAATCTGCTTCAACACATACCCAGAAGCGCCGGCCATGATCGCCTCAAACAGAGCGTCGTCGTCGCTGAAGGACGTGAGCATCAGGCACGCGAGCTCCGGCTGCTGGCTGCGGACCTCCCGGCACACCTCAACGCCACTGCCATCGGGCAGGCGAACGTCGAGAACTGCGACATCAGGTCGCGTTGCCGGAATGCGTTGGACGGCTTCGGCGGCGGTGGACGCTTCACCGACCACGACAATGTCGGGTTCGGCTTCCAATAACTCGCGCACACCGCGCCGGACGATCTCGTGGTCGTCAAGCAGAAACACATTGATTGGCGTTGCTGAAGGTTCGTCCACTGTCCCATTGTCGTCTACCAGGTGCGCAAGCGCCAGCGGTGGGGGACCAACGTCACAATCTTTCCCGCATTTCATCGCTGGCGGGCGCTTTGTACACTGCGGGGGTGCTGATGACCGAGCCCCCCGCCCTGCTGCCGCAGGCGAACGAATCGTGCTGGTGCGGCAGCGGCCGAAAGTACAAGCGTTGCCATAAGCCGCTGGAAGGTCGCGTCCTGCAGGGCGTCGTCAGCCCAATGCGTTCTGTACCCGATCACATCGAGCGTCCCCCGTATGCGGCGACCGGCCGTGTTGATCGGTGGGCGGAAGATCGCGTGAAGTCGCCCGAGATCATCGAGCGCATGCGGCACGCCGGCGCAGTCGCCGCCGAGATCCTTCGGTTGACAGGCGAGATGGTGCGTCCGGGCATCACCACCGACGAAATCGACGTGTTCGTGCACGAAGCCACGATCGAGCGTGGTGCGTATCCCAGCCCGCTCAACTACAGCCACTACCCCAAGAGCGTGTGCACCAGCGTCAACGAAGTGATCTGCCACGGCATCCCCGATAGTCGTGCGTTGGTCGACGGCGACATCATCAACATCGACGTCACCGCCTACATCGGTGGTGTGCACGGCGATACCAACGCCACGTTCTTTGTCGGCGATGTCGATGCCGCCAGCCGCCAGCTCGTGAAGGTGACCGAGGAATGCATGTGGCACGGCATCGAGGCCGTCGTGCCCGGCCGCCCACTCAGCGACGTCGGCCGCGCCATCGAAAACCATGCGAAGAAGAACCAGCTCGGTGTGGTGCGCGCTTTCATCGGCCATGGCATCGGCGAGCAGTTCCACACCGATGTGCAAGTGCTGCACTACTACGACGAGCGGGCGACCATGATCATGCGCCCAGGCATGACCTTCACGATCGAACCGATGATCACCATCGGCAGTTGGCAGCACCGCATGGTGTTCGACGACGACTGGACCGCTGTCACCGCCGACGGCAAGCGCACCGCGCAGTTCGAGCACACATGCCTGGTCACCGACGACGGCGTGCAGGTGCTGACCGCGCCCGGCGCCGTCAGCCCGTCGGCGCCCTGGAATCGCTAACTGTTAAGGGCCAGCCCCGTCGCGGTTGTTGTCACTCGGCGGCGCCGTTCGACGCGAGCTTTGATTGCCAGCCAGATCGTGATTGACGGACCGACGACCTGTCGGACCATCGCCGACCAGCTCAGATCGAAGTCCGAAAGTGCGACGAGCACGATGATCGTCATGAAACTGGCCTGCACGTCGAGCAGGATGCTTCCCACCTTCGCCCATCGGCGCTGCAAGTGGCAGCCGACGACCAGCGCCGCGTGCGATGCAGCCAGCGTTGCCGAAAGCGCCAAGATCGCGAACCCGTTGCCGGCTTCAGCGGCGGCAAGCAATGCCACGGCCGACGATGCGCAGCGCATGGCGTGAATGACAGCCAGCGCGAAGAAGTAGCGGTCGGGCATGAACGCACGGGTTGGGGCGTACGACACGTAACCATCGGGGCGTTGCTCTGGGAACGGCAGCGATGAATCGCCAGCGCGTCGATCTGTGGTTGTGTCCGCTGCCGTCATGTCGACGAACGGCATAAAAGGTTCCGCTAAGTCCGGCATTGCCCACCCCCGCGCGCAGAACGATAGTGGACATACCCGATCCTTGAACAGGGGAGCATTGCCGTTCACGAGTGTCGTTCACTTAGTGGCAACATGCGGCGTGCCGATCTTGCGCGACGATCTCGACCGCAAGATTGTGCGGTTGGCGATCCCGGCGCTGGGCACGCTGGCCGTCGAACCGCTGTACATCCTGGTCGACACGGCCATTGTGGGGCGGCTGGGAACTCCGCAGTTGGCAGGCCTTGCGATCGCGTCGATCGTCTTACTCAACGTGATTTCAGTGCTCTCGTTTCTGGAGTACGTAACCCCCGACATCGCCTTCGCTGTTGGGGCTGGCCGCCTGGAAGACGCACGACAGGTTGCGACGAGTGGGCTGTGGCTATCGCTGGCCATCGGCGTGCCGTCGTCGATGACTCTGTTTGTCCTCGCCCGGCCGGTGTGTTGGCTACTCGGCGGGCGCGGCGAAGTGCTGGATCACGCAACCACTTACCTATCGATCAGCGCCTGTGGCATCCCGTTTGTGCTGTTCGCATTCCTTGGCCATGGCGTGTTGCGCGGCTACAACGACCTGCGCACACCGTTGCGGATCGTGGTAGTGGCCAACATCGTCAACCTCATCCTGGAAGTCGTCGCTGTTTACATGCTCGACCTTGGTGTTGCCGGCTCGGCGTGGAGCACCGTCATCACACAGGTGATCGCGGCTGCGGTGTTTCTGATCTCGATGCATCGACACCTTGCTCGCGCCCGACCGTCGTGGGCGCGTGCGCGCCCGTTGCTGCGCCAGGGACGACACCTCGCTATCCGATCGATCGCGATGTACACGGTGTGGAACTTGTCGACGCTCATCGCCGCCTATCTCGACGCGCCGACGCTCGCCGCCAATCAGGTGGTGCTGCAGCTCTTCATCTTCCTTGCGCTGATGCTCGATGCGCTCGCAGTGCCGTTGCACTCGCTTGTCGCAGGTGAACTCGGTTCCGGCAACCATGCTGGCGCGGCGGCAATTGGTCGCGCCAGCGTGCGTCTTTCGCTGTGGTGCTCGTTCGCCCTCGGCGCACTGCTGGTTGCGGCGTCGCCGTTTCTGCCCAGTCTGTTCACTTCCGACCCAGCTGTTCGTTCGCGTTTGATGGGAACGCTGTTGGTGCTGGCCGTCATGCAGATCCCCGGTGCGATTGCGTTCGCACTCGACGGTGCGTTGATTGGTGCGCAGGACATGACGTGGCTCGGTCGCCAAGCCATTTTCAATCTCGTTGCGTTCTTTCCGTTGGCCGGCGCGACGTTGCTGTGGCCACGACTTGGGCTCGCCGGGTTGTGGGGCGCGCAGTTGATGTGGATGTCGATGCGTGCGACGGTCAACTCGCGGCGTTGGAGCCGACTATCCAAGAACCACTTCAGCGCAGCGGAATCCCGGCGAGCAGCTTTGGGTTGAGCCGTACCGTTCCCGCACCCAATCCGCTGCCGGCGGCATGATGGTGCACCCACTCGTTGGCGGCGTTTGAGTTGAGCACCTGCAACACCGTGTCGCAGTCGTCCGACACGCAGGTGATCACCGGCACGCTGGGTAACCACTCGCCAGCGGGATCGTGCACGGCTTCGATCACCTTCGTTTGGTTGGCGATGAGGATCTTCGGAACCGACCGCGTCGCGGCCCACCGTTGCAACCGTGGCGACAAACGATCGATCGCAACGCGCGGTGCTGCGTAGCGTTGCTTCGCGAAGCGCACCGGGCGTTCACCCCACAGGCAGCGACCGGGCTCGATCAATCCGCTGGTGATGAGGGGCGGCCCTTCAACTTCGTCGCTGACTGCGCCAACCAATCCGTAGTACTGCTCGCGAAAGTCGACGCTGAACGTGGCGATGTCGCCGAGCACCGGGCCAGCGTGCGCTGCTGGTGATGCGTCGGTGAGTAACCCGGCCCAAGTCGTCGGCCGTGGACGAGCGGGCAGCGGGGCGAAGTGTGGGCCGAACGCCCGCTGCACCTCGCGCTGCACGCCACCGACTTCCCACACCCCAGCCCACACGCGCACATTGGCGTCGAACATCTGAGTATCCGACCACCACATCCAGCGCAGCGCTGCCTGCGCGTCGACAGCATCGCGAATCGCTGCCGTGTCGCGGGTCGATAACAACGACTGCGGCAGCACCAACCCGACGCGGCCACCGGGGCGGCATAGGCGAATTGCAAGTGCCAAGAACTCTGCCGCCGTGTCGGCGTATGGTCCGCCACCGAATCGCGATCGGCCACCTCGGGTGGTCGATGCCGCAAGTTGATTGAGGAATGGTGGATTGCCGACCACGATGTCGAACTGCTCGGCGCCCCAATCGCGCGAGAGTGCGTCGTCGTGGATGTAGGAGGTCGCCGGGTCGACATCGACACCGACCTGCGTTGGCAATCCCGTCGCCCGCAGAAACCGCCCGTCGCCGCACGCCGGATCGAGCACCGTGACCGCACCATCGAAAGTCACTTCACGAACGATCGCGTCGACCAATTCGGGCGGCGTGTACCAAGCCCCTAGCTGTTTGCGTGTTCTACGCGCTGCGTCGGCGCGTTCGGGTTGGTGCACAAAGCCAGCGTAGGGTTCAGTCGTGCTGGCCGATCGTTACCTGACGTTCACCCGGGAGCAGTGGTCGGAATTGCGCGCCGCAACACCGTTGACACTCAGCGAACGGGATCTCGAGTTATTGCGTGGCATCAACGAACGCATCGATCTCGACGAGGTCGCGACCGTGTACCTACCGCTCACGCGATTGATCAACCTCTACGTTGCCGCGACACAGAACCTGCACACTGCTTCGGCAGCGTTTCTCGGAACGAAAGCGCCACGCGTGCCCTACGTGATCGGCGTCGCTGGCAGCGTCGCTGTCGGTAAGAGCACGTTCGCTCGCATCCTGCAGGCGCTACTCGCTCATTGGCCTGATCATCCGAAGGTCGACCTTGTCACTACCGACGGCTTCCTGCACCCCAACCAGGTGTTGGAAGAGCGCGGCATCATGAACCGCAAAGGCTTCCCCGAGAGTTACGACACTCGCCGTTTGCTGCAGTTCTTGCGCGACCTGAAGAGTGGGGCGGCGACCGTAACAGCGCCGGTGTACAGCCACGTCGTGTACGACATCGTGCCCAACGAGTCGGTGGTCGTGCGTCAGCCCGACATCTTGATCATCGAGGGCCTGAATGTCTTGCAGGTCGGCGGTGCTGCCGAAGGTGTGGCGCCGACAGAGTTCGTGAGCGACTACTTCGATTTCTCCATCTACATCGATGCCGACGAGCGAGACATTGAAGAGTTCTACGTGCAACGCTTCCTGACTCTCTGCGAAACAGTGTTCCAAGAACCCGACAGCTTCTTCCAGCACTATGCACACCTCACGCGCGATGAGGCCGCCGAGACGGCGCGAGTCATCTGGCGCGAGATCAACGGCAAGAACCTGCGCGAGAACATCGCTCCGACCAAGACGCGCGCCGGCCTGCTGCTGTTCAAGGGCCGCGATCACCGTGTGACCAGCATGAAGTTGCGTCGGCTATGAAGCGTTACGCCGTTGCGGTGGCGCTGGTACTCGTGTCGCTCGTTGCCTGCGGCGACGATGGCGTGCGCACCGTGCAACCGTACGACCGGGCACCCGTGCCGTTCGTTCCCGATCGAACCGCGCCAATCGATAGCAGCTCGGTCCAAGCCGACGGCTCGTTAGCCGCGAGCCTCGACGATGGTGACTACTGGGCGGAAGCAACTGCGGTCGGTTCCGGGCGTCCGTTCATCATGTTCGATCTGGCGCAGGCGGTCTTTGCACAAACGTGCATCGACGAACTTGGCGCCGAGGCGTGCGCCGATGAGTACGCCGTGATCGGTGAACCGCATGGCACCATGACGGTGCTGTGGGACGACTTGCAGTCGGTCACCGTTGTCGCCGAAAGCCGACAGAACTACGCGGTTCCTGGTGCCGAGCTGGCGTCGCTGATTGGTGGTAACCAACCAAGCGCCGATGCACCGGCCGACTACCACTACGTGCCGTATCCGTTTCTGATCACCGTGCGCGACGGAGCCATCGTCGACGCACACCAAATCTGGGTGCCCTAACTCGGGAGTTCCAGCCAGCGGGGAAGCTCGCTGATTGAACCGAGCTCGGCGAAGCTCCCGTGAGCGGACAGGTCGACGGGATCGATGCGCTCTAACTCGAAGAGCAGTGGGTAAGGAATATGGACGGCGGTTCCGCCGAGCGACAGCACCGGCAAGATGTCGCTGCGCATGCTGTTGCCGATCATGCACACACGATCAGCGGCGATGCCCAGCTTGCGAAAGATGCGGTCGTACGTGCCGATGTCCTTCTCGAGCAAGATTTCGATATCGCTGAAGTGGTGCGCCAAGCCGCTGGTCTCCACCTTGTGTGTCTGGTGAATGAGATCGCCCTTGGTGATCAGCACCATCCGGTGATGCCGACCGATATGCGCGAGTACCTCGGCGACATGCGGGAGTAGCCGCACCGGTTCGGTGAGCTGGGTACGGATCAACTCCACCAACTCGCCGAGAACTGCGGTTGTCACGCGACCCTCGCTGATGGTGATAGCGGCTTCGACTGCGGACAATCCGAACGCCTTCACGCCGTAACCGAACGCTGCCAGGTTCTTGCGTTCGACGGCGGTGAGCGCCGCCTGTACGTCGACGCCGTCGGCAGCGAATGGCGTGACCAGCTCGACGAACCGTTGCTCGTTGGCGTGGAACGCATCCTCGCTATGCCACAACGTGTCGTCGGCATCGAAGGCAATGACGTCGAACTTCATCGGTACCCGTTGCTCAGCGGTGCAATGCGTTGAGGTAGTTGTAGACGGTGATCCGGCTAACGCCGATCGCGTCGGCGATGTCTTCCACCGCGCGGCGCAAGATGAACGCACCGCGCTCGTCGAGCAACCTGATCGCCCGCTGTTTGCCTTCGCGGCTCATCGACTGCAGAGGAGCGCCCATCTCGCGTTCCACCGCCTCGATCATGCGGTCGAGTGCGCCGTGCAGCGGTGCTGGCCGCACGGCCGCTATCACCGCGCCTTCCCAGCGCAGTGGCAGGTCGCCTGCTTCGCGATCTTCGATCGCAACCAGCGATGCGCCGAGTTGTTCCACGATCGGTTTCACCGCCAGGACCAACGGGTGACGGGGCAGCTTGTTCATGTGATCCGCTCGGCGTGCAAGCTGACGTGAGTAGCGCCGTTTGCGAAGGCTTGCGCCACGATCGCGCCCGACACTTCGGCGACCTGTTCTTGCGTGACCGTGCACGACGAACCGAACGGCCCGAACTCGACCGACACACCAAGCGCCTCGGCCGCCGCAACCGCAGCGCGGACGTGCGGCCCCGGGTTGCCTTCGGTGAAGGGCTCGATCGTGAACTCCAGCAACAGCACGTCTCTGATGGTAGGGCCGACTGGCTTGAGCATCCACCCCTCAGTCGAGCTTCACCGACCTCAGCGGGCGCCCATCACTCTTTGCAGATCGCTGCTGCGGGCGATGCAGTCGCCGCCGGCCGCGTCGAATGCCTGGTTCAGTTTGCTGAGCGCGGTGCGAAACGATGTGTTCCAGTCGCCCTCGAACTGATCTCGCGCCGGGCCGACCCAAGTGGTGCCGCTGAGTGCGGATGTGACGGCGCTCATCACGCCTTCGATGCTGGTGATCTGTTGCTTCAGCGAACGGCCGAGTGCGGCCAGTTGTTCGGGGTTTGCGCCATACATAGACATTGTTGGTGCCTCCATTGCCGTTCAGACGACGGTTCACTCAAACTGAGGGCAGCGAACCAGCAGCAGCGGCAACAGCAGCGCCAAGTTGTCGGGCACGAACGACTCGCTCGCTAACAGCGCGGCCAGTTCGTGTCGATCAACCCAGCGCACCTCTGCGATCTCGCCGTCGGTGAAGCGAAACGGACCGTCGTGTACAACGAGGTAGCCGCGCCCGATCATCGACACCGAGTCGTCAACGAATGTTCCGTCACCAAGCAGTTCCCAGCTCTTGGCGAGCACCCCCAACTCTTCGGCGAGCTCGCGTCGTGCCGCGTCCTCGTAGCTCTCGCCCGCCGCGACGACGCCGCCGGCGGCGATGTCCCACATCCCCGGCCACACATCTTTGGTCGGCGCACGACGGTGAACGAGCAGCCGACCGTCGGAGCCAAGCACTGCGATCGACACGGCACGATGGTGCAGGTTTTCGGCTCGCATCTGAGCCCGTGTCACGGTCGCGACGACGCGGTCGTAGTCGTCGACAACATCGACCCACTCGGTTCGCCGTGCCACGGTTGCATGAATAGCATGCCGAGCATGGAACTCGACACACTGCGCGATGAAGCCCATGACTTGCTCGACGAGACGAAGGCGCTGCGTCGCACATTGCATCGTTGGCCCGAGCTGGGCAACGACCTGCCGGTGACGCGCGAGACGGTGCTGGGCGCGCTCGACGGGTTGCCGCTCAACGTCACGCTGCACGAGACGACAAGTGGAATCGCGGCGTTGCTTGATGGCGGCAAGCCCGGGCCGACGGTGTTGCTGCGTGGCGATATGGATGCGCTGCCATTGAAGGAAGACACCGGCCTCGATTTCGAGAGCGCCACCGAGGGGCAGATGCACGCGTGTGGTCACGACACGCACACCGCGATGTTGGTCGGCGCCGCAAAGCTGCTGAGCGCGCGTCGTGCAGATATTCCCGGACGCGTGTTGTTCATGTTCCAGCCCGGCGAAGAAGGCCACGGCGGCGCGCAGTTCATGATTGATGAGGGGCTACTCGATCCGGGCCCGGCCGCCGACGGCAGCGACTCGCCCGTCACCGGTGCATACGCGCTGCACATCACCAGCAACTTGCCGACCGGGTGGATTGCAAGCAAAGGCGGCAGCATCATGGCCTCCGCCGACACCATGTTGATCACGGTGACCGGGCGCGGTGGCCACGCCAGCCAGCCGCATCACGCACTCGACCCGATTCCGATCGCGTGCGAGATCGTGCAGGCACTGCAGATGATGGTGACGCGCACGATCGACGTGTTCGATCCTTCGGTGGTCACGGTCGGGCGCATCACCGCGGGTACAACCAACAACGTCATCCCCGAGACGGCCGTCATCGAAGGCACCATTCGGGCAATCAGCGAAGCAACACGCAAGAAGGTGACCGATGGTATTCGCCGCGTTGCCGACGGCATTGGCGCGGCTCATGGCGCACAGGTGACCGTCGAGTTCCTTGACGGTTATCCAGTCACGTCCAACAACGCTGGCGCCGCCGATTTTGCGCTCGGTGTGGTGAAGGATGTCATCGGTGCCAAGCAGACCGTGCGCCTTCCAAACCCGGTGATGGGTGCGGAGGATTTCAGCTACGTCCTCAATCAGATTCCGGGGGCAATGCTGTTCCTCGGTGGCACCGGCCCTGACCGCGATCCGAACACCGCAGCACCGAATCACTCGAACCGCGTGCTCTTCGATGAGGCGGCGATGGTGAACGGCATTGCTGTCTATTCGGCGATGGCTCTACGTCACCTCGCGCCGGCAACCTGAGAGATTGCGTCACACTGTCGATGCCGTTGCGCTTTCCCGTCGTGCCGATGAAAGCCGCGATGGGCGCGTTGCCGCCAGCAGTGCAGGACGACGAGTGGGCCTACGAGATCAAGTGGGATGGCTATCGCACTCTGGCGTTCATCGCCAACGGCGCCGTGCGCTTGCAAAGCAGCAACAGCATCGATGTCACTGCCAAGTATCCGGAGCTCACCGCGCTCGCGTCGGCGGTGAACGCGGAGTCGGCGATCATCGATGGTGAACTGGTAGCGCTTGATGCCGATGGTCGCCCGAGCTTCTCACTGATGCAACAGCACTCCACCGAGGTCGCGTTCTATGCGTTCGATGTGCTGCAGATCAACGACGTCGACACGATCGCGCTGCCGTACGAACAGCGGCGCGCACTGCTGACCGAGTTGCTCGAGCCGGGCGCGAATTGGTCTGTGCCGACTCATCGCATCGGCGACGGTGCCGCCTTGCTGGCGGCGAGTGCCGAGCAGGGGTTGGAGGGTGTGATGGCGAAACGGCTTGGTTCGCCCTATGTGCCCGGCAAGCGCTCGCCGAATTGGCGCAAGGTAAAAAACCGAACGCAGATTGAGGTCGTGATCGGTGGCTTCAACACCGGCACCGGCAATCGCGCCTCAACTTTCGGCGCATTGCTCGTCGGCATTCCCGCAGCCGATGGAACGTTGACGTACACGGGCGGTGTCGGCACCGGCTTCACGCAAGCCCGTTTGGAGTCGTTGCTCAAGGAGTTGCGCTCACGTGTGGTGCCGGATTGCCCGTTCGCGACGACGCCACCGCGCTCGCATACCGGCGACGCAACGTGGGTACGGCCGGAGATGCGGGCGTTGATCGAGATTGCCGAATTCACCAACGAGGGTTACGTGCGCCACGCCAGCTTCCTCGAACTGATCTGATCGTCGGCTGTCTTTCCTATCGGTGCGCTTCTCTAGAGTGGCGCCATGATCGACCGCGCCGCCGCCGTTGCACTCGATGCTGCCGATCCGTTGGCCGCCTTTCGCGATCGGTTCCACATTCCCGACGCGGGCGTGATCTATCTCGACGGCAACTCGCTGGGCATGCCACCCAAGCGCACGCTGGAACGGTTGACAGAGGTGTACGAGAAGGACTGGGCGACCGATCTGATTCGCAGTTGGGATCACTGGGTCGACCTGCCGCAACGAGTCGGCAACGCGTTGGCGCCTCTGATTGGTGCGGCGCCGGGCGAAGTGGTGTTGCACGACAACACGACGCTCAACGTGTATCAAGCGGTGCACGGCGCGATCGCGTTGCGACCCGATCGCCGCGTCATCGCGATCAGCCCCGACGACTTCCCGACCGATCGTTACGTGGTCGACGGCATTGCTGCCGCCACCGGCCACACCGTGCGCCACGGCTTCGACCGGCTCGACGATGTCGCCGTGATGGTGCGTTCGGTGATCGACTACCGCACGGCTGCGCTCGTCGACGTTGCGAGCGAGACTGCCCGCGCTCACGCGGCGGGCGCGATGGTGGTGTGGGATCTGTCGCATGCTGCCGGCGCCATCGAGATCGACCTGCGCAAGTGCGGCGCGCAGTTGGCGATCGGGTGCACCTACAAGTACCTCAACGGCGGGCCGGGCGCTCCGGCGTGGACGTTTGTTGCGCGCGAATTGCACGACACGATTCGGCAGCCAATCTGGGGTTGGTTCGCCACCAAGGATCAATTCGCGATGGGCCCCACCTTTCAGCCACGGGCCGACATTGCGCGCATGATGCTGGGAACGCCTTCGATCCTTGCGCTCGTCGCGGCCGAATGCGGCATCAGCTTGTCCGCCGAGGCTGGCATGGCTGCGATTCAGGCAAAGGGACGCAAGCTCACGCAGCTGGCGATCGAACTGTGCGATCAGTTCGGGTTCACCACGCCAACGCCACGCGACCCTGCCCAACGCGGCAACCATGTCGCCATCGAGCACTCTGATGCGAAGGCTGTCGTGCGCGAGTTGTCGGCGCGCAACGTGATCTTCGATTTCCGCGAGCCCAACATCGTGCGCGCTGGTTGTTCACCCCTCACGACCCGATTCGTCGATGTCTTCGATGGAGTGTCCGCGATCGCGCAGGCACGATGAGCGAGCCGCGGCAGTCAGTCGATGCCGTCATCATTGGTGCGGGATTTGCTGGCATGTACATGCTGCATGCACTGCGCGAGCAGGGCTTCACTGCCCAGGTGTTCGAGGTAGCCGACGACGTCGGTGGCACGTGGTACTGGAACCGTTATCCCGGCGCGCGTTGCGATGTTGAGAGCCTGGAGTACAGCTACTCGTTTAGCCCCGAGCTCGAGCAAGAGTGGGAGTGGACCGAGCGCTACGCGACCCAACCGGAAATCCTGCGCTATGCGCAACACGTTGCCGATCGCTTCGATCTGCGCCGCGACATTCGCTTCAACACGCGAGTGCAATCGGCCGACTTCGACGACACCACGACGCGCTGGACGGTGGCCACTGATGATGGCAGTCGCACCAGCGCCCAGTTCCTGATCATGGCCGTCGGTTGCCTCAGTAGCACCAACCTTCCGAACTTCCCTGGGCGCGACACGTTCGCCGGCGCCAGCTATCACACCGGCACCTGGCCGCACGAGGGGGTCGACTTCACCGGCAAACGTGTCGCAGTCATCGGCACTGGCTCGTCTGCCGTGCAATCGATTCCGATCATTGCTCAACAAGCGCAACACGTCACCGTCTTTCAGCGCACGCCGACCTACGCGGTGCCGGCGCACAACCGGCCGCTTGCCGCAGCCGAGGTCGCCGAGGTGAAGGCGCACTACCGCGAGCTGCGCGCCGCCAATCGATTGACGATGGTTGGCTATGGAGCACGCAGCCCACGTGGCGAGACCAACGCCAGTGATGCAAGCCCCGCCGAGCTTGAGGCTGAGTATGAACGTCGCTGGGCCGCCGGCGGGCTGTCGTACCTCGGGGGCTACGCCGACCTGCTGTTGAACAAGGACTCCAACGAAACGGCGGCCGAGTTCATTCGTCGCCAGATCCGCGCGACGGTGAACGATCCCGCGGTCGCCGAGTTGCTGACGCCGACCAATGTGGTGGGCTGCAAGCGACTGTGCGTCGATACCGGGTACTACGCGACGTTCAATCGGCCGAACGTGTCGCTGGTCGATGTCAGTCAGCAACCGATTGAAGAGATCACGCCGCGAGGCGTGCGCGTGGCGGGCGTCGACTACGAGGTCGACTGCATTGTGTACGCGACCGGCTTCGATGCGATGACCGGCAGCCTGCTGAAGATCAACGCCAACGGACCAGAGATTTCACTGCAGCAGGCATGGGAAGCAGGGCCACGTACGTATCTCGGTTTGTCGGTCCACGGCTTGCCCAATATGTTCACCATCAGTGGTCCGGGCAGCCCATCGGTGCTGACCAACATGATCACCTCCATCGAGCAGCACGTCGAATGGATTCGAGACTGCGTCGTCGCGATGCGCGACAAAGGCCTGCACCGCATTGAGGCGACGGAGCAGGCGCAAGACGAGTGGGTCGACTACGTCAACATGGTCGCCGACATGACGCTGTTTCCGACCTGCAACTCGTGGTACCTCGGTGCCAACGTGCCGGGCAAGCCACGCGTGTTCATGCCGTTGCTCGGCTTTGCACCGTACGAGGAGCAATGCAAGCAAGTCGCCGCCGACGGCTATCGCGGCTTCGCGCTCGTCTAAGTCGTTGAAGGACTAGCTCGCCAGTTCCGGCCGGTCTTTGTACTGCAGCAGCGATTCAGGATTTGCGAGAGCCTCCGTGTTCCGTACCTCGCGACCATTGACGACGTCGGCCACCGCTAGCTCGCTGATCTTGTTGCTGCGCGTTCGCGGTACTTCAGTCACTTGTGCGATACGCGCCGGAACATGACGTGGCGACGCATTCGCACGCAGCAGCGCTCGCATCTCCGCCTGTAGTTCGTCGGTCAGCTGGTGATCATCGGCGAGTTTGACGAACAGCACGATGCGCGTGTCGCCGTCCCACTCTTGCCCAACGGCCACGCATTCCACCACGTGCGGTAAGTGCTCGACTTGCGCGTAGATCTCGGCGGTGCCAATGCGCACGCCGCCGGCATTCAGCGTCGCGTCGCTGCGACCGTGAATGACGACACCCTCATGGTCAGTCCACGAGGCGAAGTCGCCGTGTGCCCACACACCGGGAAAGCGCTCGAAGTACGCGGCGCGAAACTTGCGATGGCTGGCATCGTCGCCCCAGAAGCCGACCGGCACGCTGGGGAACGGTTGCGTGCAGACCAGTTCACCCTTCACTCCTGGCTCGCGCACCGGGTGGCCTTCGCTGTCGAAAATCTCGACGGCCATACCCAACGCGGCTCCCTGAATCTCGCCCGCGTACACCGGCCGCGTGGGATCACCACCGACGAAGCAGCCGCACAGATCTGTGCCGCCACTGATTGACGCCAGGTGAAGATCGGGCTTCATCGATTCGTAGATCCAGCGGAAACCCTCCTCGCTGAGCGGTGAACCCGTGCTGCACACCGTGCGCAATGCCGAAAGGTCGTGCGTGTCGGCCGGGCGAACACCCGCCTTGTTCACCGAGTCGATGTACTTCGCGGAAAGGCCCAGCAATGTCAACCGCTCGCGCTCGGCCACATCGAAGAGCGCGGTCGGCGAGGGGTGGAACGGGCTGCCGTCGAACAACACGGCGGTGGCACCGGAAGCCATCACCGATACGAGCCAGTTCCACATCATCCAGCCACATGTCGTGAAGTACATCACGCGGTCGCCGCCGCGGATGTCGCAGTGCAGTTGGTGTTCCTTGAGGTGCATCAGCAGCACGCCGAGCGCGCGATGCGTAATGCACTTTGGCTTTCCGGTCGTGCCCGACGAGTAGAGGATGTAGACGGGGTGATCGCCGGGCAACCGTAGGAATGTCAGCGGCGTATCGGCGTGGGGAGCCGTGTAGTCGCGCCACCGAACGCCGTGTGGAATGTGGTCGACATCGGGAGCATCGGCCAGCACGCCGACCACGATCGTGCGTCGCAGCGTCGGCAGCTGCGCGGCGACATCGGCGATGCGATCAAGACAGTCGAACGATTTGCCGCCGTAGCGATAGCCGTCGGCCGCGACGAGAACCGTCGGCTGTGTCTGACCGAACCTGTCGACGACGCCGGCGACGCCGAAGTCGCTGGAGGTGGAGGTGAAGGTAGCGCCGATCGCGTTAGCCGCTAGGAATGTGATCATCGTCTCCGCAACGTGCGGCATGTACGCAGCGATGCGATCCCCGGCGCGCATGCCATCGGCAGTGAGTGCCGCCGCCAACGCCGCCACTTCGGAGCGCAATTCCTTCCAGGTGTATGTGCGTCGCTCACCATCCTCGGTGAGTGCGATGAGTGCTTCCGAGTTCGCGCCCGGCCGCTCGGCCAAGACGTTCTCCGCGTACGACACCGACGAGTTCGGGAAGAAGCGCGCCGTGCGTAGATCTCCAGGCTCAAACACGGTGTTTCCCGCATCGCCGATCACTCCGCAGTCGTCCCAGATGCGCTGCCAGAACTCGGCGAGCTCGCTCACTGACCACGCATGCAGCGACGCCGCGTCGGTCACTTCCGGATAGCGAGCCGTGACGCGTCGCTGAAAAGCATCCATTTGGGTGGCGGCGACTCGCTCGGCCGTCGGCGTCCACAACGGTTCCACGCGTCGCATCCTAGATTTGCCCTATGGACCTATCACTGGTTGGCAAACGTGCGCTGGTCACAGGCGCGTCGAGCGGGCTCGGGCTTGGTTGTGCGCAAGCCCTAGCGGCTGAGGGTGCGATCGTCACGATGGTGGCACGCTCGGAAGAACGTCTGATCAAGGCCGCGGCCACAATCCGCGAGTTGACCCATACGCAGGTTGGCGACCTGAGCGACCTAGACGGAATTGCGCGAATAGTGGCGCAGGCAGAGAAGGCGATGGGCGGCATCGACATCCTCATCGCGAATGCCGGCGGTCCACCTGCAGGGAACTTCGCGAGCATCACGATGGCGCAGTACGACGAAGCCATCCGCACGAACCTGCTCGCCACCATTGCGATGTGTCAGGCGTGCGTACCGGCAATGCAGTCGCGCGGTTGGGGTCGCGTGATTGCGATCACGTCCACGTCGGTGCGTGAGCCGATCGGCAACCTGATTCTTTCAAACACCGCGCGCGCTGGGCTGACTGGATTCCTGAAGACGCTTGCGAGCGAAGTTGCTGGCGATGGCGTGACCGTCAACTCGTTGCAGCCGGGCAGTCATCAAACCGATCGTCTTGCCAAGTTGTACGGCGGCGATCTCACTGCGGTTGCAAAGGCAACACCAACCGGAACGCTTGGCGATGCTGGCGACTTTGGTCGCATAGCCGCGTTCTTGTGCAGCGACTCGGCGAAGTTCGTGACCGGCACCGCGCTTCCCGTCGACGGTGGCGCAACGCGCAACTTGCAGTAACGCGAGTCGCGTTACCAGTTGCCGGAACTGCCGCCGCCGCCACCACCGCCGGAGAAGCCACCCGAGAACCCGCCGCTGCTGTGGCTGCTGGAACTGCTGGGCGGCGCTGGCTTCGTGTGCGCTTGATTCCACTCGCCGCGATTCGTGTGCACGATGAGCGGCATTGACTGCAGTGCCGCTTGCTGTGGTGGGACGGTGCTGCCCGCGATGGCGCGACCCCACGCATCGGCGGCGCCGAGAGCGACGGCCCACGCGGAGTACTCGCGCAGCAGATCGTGCTTCCATGCCCAGTCGACGTGTTTGCCTTCACTTGCTTCGAGGAAACGACGGAACGACTCGGCGCGCAAGGCAAGAGCGCTGCCCTCGGCACTGCGCACTGGAAGTAGTGGTCGATATGCGATACCCGCAAACGCCGCGGGAATTGCGAACGCGGCAAGGATCGCAATGGGCCATGCGCGCAGCCATTGCTGCCAGGCGGAGATAGCGACCACCCCGGAAGCAAACAGGACTAGCACGCCGATCCACTTTGGAAACATCGGTCGCGTGCCCGGCGGGAACTTCGTCCACCAGCCCGAGGCCGTCGCCTCTTTCTGCTGATCCTTCAACACTCTGTTCCAGAGGCTGCCCAACTTGGGCTGGTACTTGCCCATCTCCAGTTCACCCTTGACTTCGAACAACTTGGTGATGTCGTCGTGCAACTCGGGCGGAGCGTCGTCGGCCTTCGGGCCGCGTGACAACACCTGCGGAGAATCGCCGCTGAGCGTGAGGTACTCCTTCGCAATCATGTCGGAGAACCAAGCCGACACCGTGTCCGTGCCGACCTTCTCGGTGAGCAGCATGTTGCCCTGCCACGGCCGAATGCCGCGCGGTGCCTCGAACTCGGTGGTGGCCATCGCCTCGAGTTCGGCATCCGACACGAGGTGAGCCGAACCAGCCGCGTACGCGGCATCGGCGGCATTTGAGCCGGCAACTTCGTTGCGACCCAAGCGACGCGCCATTGTGAAACCGCCGCCAGCGGCAAGTGCACCGAGTGCGCCGAGCCCGATGGCCCACGCTGTTGAGTTGTCTGGGCGACGCTTGGGCAGCGCCGGTGCCGCGACCTCTACCGGTTCGGTGAGGCCAGTGATAGTGCCACCGATCGTGACGTACTGATGCGGCCCGAGAGGCTCGATCACCGCGCGATACACGTCGCCATCGCGAACTAACTCGCAGCCACCCACGTCGCCGTATGCACCGGTGTTGCACAGCGGGTCAGTCAGCTCGAAGCCGGTGACAACTATCTCAAAGCGCCCCGTCTCCAGATCCGTCTCGCCGTCGGAGAGATCGAGTGCCAACTGGCCGCTCGAGATACGCGCGTTCGGCAGCGTGTACGTCAGTTCGTAGCGATGCTGGCCGATGTAGGTGATGTTGGGATCGCCAATCCGGATGCGCGTCTGATAGTCGCCGATGGAGGTGACATACACGTCGTCCTCGGCATGGGGAGCTCGCACGACGATGTCTTGCGGTTGCCCGAAATCGTTCGGAATCAGTCGCTCGTACCCGTGGCGTTCGGTGGTGCCAAAGTCGTCATCGACGATCTCGGTGATGCGCACTCCGTCGTCGCCGACCGGCATGACGACGATCTGTTTCGCCTCGTAGCGCTCGTCGTAAATGCCACCGCCAAGGAGACCAACTGCGACAAGCCCCGGCGCCGCCAACACCGAAGCACCAACAACAACGTGACGCCATGACTTCACTGGGTTCAGCACAAGAGCACGGTACCCGGTTCTCGACGGGCCGATCCCGTACCCCGCTGCCGGATCTAGTGAGTTAGCGAAGCAACCGAGCTTCGCTAGAGGTAGTAGCCGGCGATGTCGACGATGAAGTGGGTGCTGCCGCCGCCGTTGCAGATGACGGTGATTTGGCGGTTGGTGTTGAGTGTCAGCCCGACGCCATTGGCAAGTGTTTGACCCTCGCCGAACCAGTTGATCGTCGAGGCTCCTTCGACGACGTTGCCGCCGGGGTTGATGGCGAGGTAGCCGAAGCCGCCAACTGTGCCGGTCACGGTGACGTTCGCCATTACAGCGGTCGCGCCGGCGGGAACGATGTTGGATGTGACAACTGCGCCAGCTGAGTTGCGGCCGTCGGCAACCGAGACGGTGCGGTTGGAACCGGTGGCAAGCAACCCCGGAGTCGGAGCGGCGGCGCGCGAGTCGTAGACACGTGTTGGTGTAATCGCGTGAAACGTTCCAGCCGAGGCGGTGCCGGCGATCTTGCGCCACGTTCCCGGAGAGCCCATGGCCACGCAGTAATAGGCGCCGGAGTCGTTGGCCACGACTTCGCCGACGACATGGTTGCCAGCACTGGGCGCCGTGTTGCCCGAGACCGGGTATAGACGCAATTGTGCCGCGCCACCTTCAGCCACCACTCCGAAGCCGAGCGATCCCACAACGTGACCCCACACGCCATACGCGTTCGAGGCGGGAGTCGTCATTTTTCCGTGGAGCCCCGTGCCGCTGCCGGTCGACGTTCCCTCGATGGCTGCATCAGGAGCGGTGTTGGTGACTTGTAACGTGAAGCTGCTAGCGACCGAGTTCAGTATCGTCTGGTCGCTTCCAGCGTTGTTGATGGCACCGAAGTTCATTGCGCCGGCGGCGGCCGCTGGTTGCGCGCCGAGCAGCGATGCGGCGGCGCCGCCGACGACAGCGGCACCGGCCAGGCGCAACATCCCGCGGCGCGTCGAGCGCTCCTCTTGCGGTGCTTGGTGTGCGACCTTGGCTTCCAACTCTGCGAACCGTCGGCGTAGGTCGCTCAGCTCAGCGGCGAGATCAACATTCTGCGCGTCGTCCATTTCGGTGTCCCCTCGATCTCCGTTGGTGTGCCCGAACGCTACACCTACCGATTCGGCCCCCTTTTCGGGAGCGGTGGCGATCCTCATCGGTCACGCGATGCGGACCGATACGCTCACGGCCCAGCGCTCCTCTGGCACTGGTTCGACTAAGCAGCTATCAGGCTTTGAGGGTCGAAAAGCTCTTGACACCCGCAGCCGTCCCACGGAGGTCAACACATGTCGTCCCCACGCTCCACTTGGTTGAAGCTCCCTACGGTGATCGGTCTCGCCAGCGTCGTTGCGGCGGCAGTCATGGTCGGGTCCGCCGCTGCGCCACCGGCAGCGCAAGGTGCTGCCGGGATGGCCGCGGAGCCCTCGGTCCACGGCAGCGAGGATTTCGTACGCGGACCCAACAACGACTTGATCGGCACCAACGCCGGATCAGATTGGACCTGGTGGTCTTCGGACGCACACGGCGATGCAACCGTAGGCGTCGACGACGATGGCGCATTGGTGGGTTCGGTCGAGTTCGATCCCTTTGGGGTTCGGTCATCGTCGGCCGGGCTCACGTCGAGTCTCGGATTCCAGGGTGACCTGACCGATGGCGGCTCCGGAACGGTATGGATGGGCGCGCGCTGGTTCGATCCAACGCGAGCGGGTTTCGTTTCTCGCGATTCCTTTGCCGGCCGACCGTCCGAGCCCGGGAGTCTCAACCGTTACGCGTATGCCGAAGGGAACCCTCTGTCTCGATGGGATCCATCCGGGTATGAGGCGGAACCCCGTGACGATGGATCAACAAAGGCCTTGGTGTGGTCGAACACGCCCACAACCACTTGGGCGCCTGTCGGCCCGCCGCCACCCAAGACGGGATGGTCGCTTTCAAGGTTCAAGCAGGGTGCGGTCGATGCAATCACAGCGCCGGTACGCCTTGCATGGAGGGCTTACATGGACCTCGTCCTGTGCGCCGCTGGTCCTGAGGAACACGGATGCTTCGAAACGGCGAAGCAGGTTGGTCGCGGGTTTGTGGAGATGGCGAAGAATCCGGGCGCGTTCATCGAGGAATGCTTGAACGATAAATCGTACTGTGCGGGTGCGATCCTCGGCGGCGCCGCGCTCTCGCTCGGAACTGCCAAACTAGTTACAACGGTATTCAAGTACGTCTCCGAAGTCCGCCAGGCCACTCGACTCATAGACAACCTGGACGAAGTCGCCGAGATCGCGAATGTCACGGAGCATATTCCCGCAAACCCGACCGCGGCGCGCTTCGTGGCTGACGGCGATGGAGTCATAACCGATCTTGTCGGTGAGGCCACAAACAGAGGTCCGGACTTCGTGGCCGGCCCGATCGGTAGCCAGCCGCCGGTCCCTGTGAGTCAGAGCCGGATGGCGGCGGGCTTCGATGACGCTGGGTTTCCCAGCACTCCCACGGCATCGCCTGGGACGAGCTACACGTTGCCTGACGGATCGAAGGTCCGTCTGATGGAGCCCACTTCGCAGGCACCTCGACGAGCGTCGTTCACGAACGCCAACGATGGCTACGTCAACCCATTCACAGGAAAGCCCGTCCAGCCCCCGGCACCACCCGGAGTGTCGATGAAGGAATGGGTTCGGCTCAACACTCACGTGGAGCAAACGCCGTGACCAGTCCAACTCACGCCTTCGATGCTCACCTACCAACACGGATTGACCGGGCCGAGTTCAACGACCCGAACCTGCTCGTGGGTGGGGTTGGATGGTCACTCAGCGCAATCTGCTGCTGGCGATGGATCACCGCTGACCGTGCCGTGGTCAGCGGCGACGCTGCTGGAGCAGAGGACCGGATCTGGGACTTGGTTGGAGAGACGATCGTCCGGGTCACGTGGCGCGGACCGCTCGCGTTGGGTGTCGATCCGTGCTTCGAGCTGTCATCGGGGGGGCAGCTGGAGCTCTTCAGCGACGCGACCTTCGACACTTGGGTGTTGGACACTGGTGGCCTGGTGCTCGTTGGCCCGCTGCTGATCGGCGAAGTGGAGTAGCCGTTCGATGGCGCGTCGATGGATCGTTCTTCTTGCGTTGGTTTGGTCGCTGTTTGGGGCTACGACGACCGTCGGCGCAGCGACGTACACCTACGACGGGCCAGCGATTGCGCGCATTGAGGCCCCCTCGTTCGAAGCCGTCTCAGTCGTGGCCGCGCCGCTCTTCAGGGCGCGAGAGGGGTCCGCCTCGCCATCTTCAGCGGATCGAGGCCCATCTACGACCCCCCACCTCCGAAGTGTTGCCACAGAAGCAGCAGGAGGGGCGGCACGGGGTGGTGAGTCGGCGGCGGCTGCTACCGGGCGGCAGATGCATACCGAGTTTGATCAGCAGTTGCGGAATCTCAGCGAGGTTGATCCGAGGTTCCAGCCTGGCCTGAAGTCGGGCCCGAATCGCCCTGACGGTTTCTTCGATGGCCAGCCGATTGAGTTGAAGCCGGATACACCTTCGGGTATTCGTGCCGGTCAGTCGCAACTCACGCGCTACATGAACGCCTTTGATAGCGATACTGGCTACTTGGTGCTGTACGGCAAGGACGGCTCGTTCCGGATGGGGCAGGTGATGGTCAGGTGAGCGCTCAGTCGACCGGTCTGCGTCACGTGCTCGACGTTGGGTTCGCGGGGCCGTTGGTGCCGCTGGGCTTCACGGCGAGCCGTGATCGGCGAACATGGGTCCGCGAGATCGGCGGCTTGTGCCAGATGATCGCGGTGTGGAAGCGCAGCGACTCGTTTACCGTGCAGTGGGGCATCGTGTGTCCGGAGTTGGTGGACGTGATGTGGGCTGTGCCGTACAAGCCGTTCGACGTCGGGCAGTCGATTGTGACCGGCACGCCGTCATCGATTCGTCACCCCGCTCAAGCTCAATCCTTCAGTGCCGTGTCGTTGGAGACGGAGGCGGAACGGATCGCTGCCGGTGTTCGTGAGGACGTCGGGGTGGTCACCGTGTGGATGGAGCCGTTGAGCACACGGCGAGCGTTGCGGGAATACCTGATGGAGAACCGCGACGAAACCGATCGACGAGCCTTCGTGATCCCGGCAGCGTTCCGGCTGAAGCTGTTCACGGCGGCGGGTTTGGCGATCGTCGATCGCGACCCCGTCGGCTGTGAGTTGCTCGCCGAGGCGGAGGCCGTGTCAGCGCCGATCAACGACGAGATTCGACGAGGTCGCTTCGCTCGTCTTCGCGCGGCGGCCGCCGGTCTCTGCGATTGACAGGCGTGGCGGGATCGCGGCTCCGCGTCGCCTCCGCTGTCAGTTCGTGATGGCCACAACAACAACCACGCACCCGTCCGCCACGACTGGCCGTCTCGGCCCGTCATCGACTGCGAGACTGACCCCCATGAGCATCCGCCGGCTTCTTCTTTCGCCGCTGCTGCTGCTCGTCGCGCTCGCCACCGTCCTCGGCGCCGGGACCGTGTCCGCGTCTGCCACCCACGGGCCGGAAACACGCGTCCGCGCCTTCGACACCGTCGCAGTCGATGGCGTGTCAACGCCACGCGCCACCAGTCGCGGCCTAACGCTCATCGCGCGCCGAACGTTCGAATCCGTCGCGTCTCTGCTCGACTTCTGACCGTCACGCCGACGTCTTTAGGCCACGAGTCACGCGAATCAGAACCGATACGCTTTCGTCCGAAGGTTCCGGCGCGAGTTTGTGGGGTTTCCCCCACCTTTTCATCCGGTCCCGCTCCTCTGGGAGTGGCGCGAAACCGCGTCGCCCCTGGCAAGGATGCTTGTCAAAGAGTGCTCGGGAACGCTTTTGTCGAACCTGGGAACGTCGCCACTGGTGGCACTGTTTGGCAGTGATCGGCACTGCTGCGGGCGGATTCATCATCCGTACGTTCGTTGCTCGCAGCTGAAGTTGAACCCGTGCTGGTCGCGGCGAACCGGTGGGCTGCCGTCCATGCGCGAAAATACAGGGCGGACGGCGCTGAAGAGGTTGGCGACATCGTTGGCGGTCTTTTTGCTTTGCAGCATGGCGACGACGGCGATCATGCAGTCGGCGATGTCGCAGGTGGTGGTAGGCCCGGATCTGGGTGGTCCGACTCGTTGCAGTCCGCTGACTTGCAGGCCGCGCAGCTCTGCTTCCGCGAGTGCATGGGGAGGAGCGTGAACGGTGCGCGCACCGGCGACGGTTTTGAACGCTTCGGCGTGTTGCCAGTTGCTGCGGCTGTTCTCATGGACGACGTGTACCCGGGTGTTGAGACCTTCGGCTTTGAAGCGCCGGGCCAGATTCTGGGAAATTTGCGCGGAATCGTATTGATCAAAGGTCAGTTCACGCAGGCGGTAGTTGCGACCGATCTCAAACAGTTCGTTCTCGATCGCTTGATAGTCGATCTGTCCGCCGGGAAACGTCCGCGGGTCCCAGGCGTGGAGCACATCAAACACGAAGTGTTCGACCCCGTCGGTTGTTTCGCCGTGGCCTAACGCGAAGCCAAAGCCGGCCTGCGACAAGGAAGGGTCGGCGTGAGCCACATACTGGTGGCGTCCCGGTGCGGCGTTGTTTTGCAGCTGTCGATTGCTCCATGGTCCGAACATGTCGGTAACGAACTGGGAGGGCAGGTAAGCATCCAGAACAGTCCGCCACTGTGCCCTGTATTCGACGTTGAAGGATTCGGGGTTGTCGTGCTCCTCTTGTCTCAGATCGTTGTAGTCGAGGATCGGGCGTCGTCGTTGCGGGTAACAAGGACCCTCTGGCCACATGGGGATGTTGTGTGCCTCCTGCCAGTCGCGGTACGCGGTCCATGACTCGAGTTGCACGACCAACACATCTGGTTCCAACGGATTGCCACCGGCATCGATCGCCAGGCCACGGCAGTATCGCTCGAAAAATTTGCCTTCTTGCGTGCTCGGTGACGAGCCCATCCACACCAGCGAATGTTGCCCAAACTGCGCGTTCGCAGGAAGGGTGCTGGTGTACAACTCGGCAAAGTCCGCGGTCGAGCCAGCGCCGACCAAGTGCGCGACCTCGTCGAAGATGACAATCGGGATCGCCGGCCCCCGCGTCGCGAGAGCGGTGGTCTCAAGTGCGACCACCGACACCAGCCTGGGCAGTGGTGCACCACCCGCCCGCGCAAGCGCGGCCGGGGTGGTCAGCACGACCTCGCTGCTCGACGAGCTGACGATGAGGCGATAAAAGCACGGCGCGCGCAGCAGTTGCGAGCGCAGATCCCCGAACTGGTCGCGTCGCGCCCGCGCGTAGGAGCCCGACAACACCGGGATAGTGAGAAGCTTGCCGGGGTCGATCTCAAACACCGTGTGCACGTCGTCGAGTTGCAGAAGCTGCCAGAGCCGATACAACGCGGACGTGGCAGCGATCATCGACTTACCGAACCGACGTCCGGCAGCGATGACCACTTGAGCGAATCCGGGCGCGCCGTGATCGGTTAGCCACTGAACCCGTTCCACCACGTCAGGGGAGATACCTAAGCAGCCCGAGTAGCGGCGTTGACCGTCCTTGTCGACTGCGGTCCAACCTTGGGTGAACTCAGCCAGCAAGTCCCAGTCGTAATCCGTGAACGTTTGCGGTTGGGCCGCAATGAGCTTCAACAGAAACCCCTGCACCGGAAACAACCGCAACCCCAAATAGCGGGCGTCGGTCGCGAACTCGATCGCGGTCACCGATCTAGAAAACAGATCCGTCGGCACCGAGCGCATGCCCGTTGCTCGCAGAGCTTCCAGATCCCGCCTGACGCGCTCAATCTCGATTCGAATGTTCGTCAGGACTGAACCCCATTGCGAAGACGATCCAGTTCCGCTCTGATCTCGCGCACTTCGGCTTCCAACTCGTGATGCTGTCTGGTTCTCAATCCCTGAGTGAGAACCGTCTGTGCAGCCGCCAACCGATACCGGGTTGTCTCATCCTGCATCACCTCCGCTAACACCGCGACCGCGTCAGGCCCAAGAGCCGTCAGCGAACCAGCAGTTTGTGTGACCCACAGATCACGAGCTTCCGCCACAGACCGCCGGAAACCGTCGTCCCGCATGCGGCGAGCAACTGTCCGCACACCACAACCACCCTGCCGAGCTGCCTCTGAATACGCGGCCCCGCTCGCTAACGCTGCAATCAGAACCTCGTCTCGCGCCCTGGCCCGCGCTTGTTGCTCGCTCAAGATGGATCCATCTTCGTTCTGGAGTGCTTGATCATCATCGACGCCAAGCTCAGCCAAGATGTCCGCTCCGACTGCGGCACCGAATCCGACATCGGATGGCAATCGATCGACCGTCGGATGTTCGTTCGCGGTGGTTGGGCTCGGAACGGCAGGCGTTGGCGCAGGCGTGTTGCCGCCCAGAATCGAATCGCGCTCGGACACATCGGTCGCCACCCGATTCAACAACGCTTGAGCTGGTGGCGAAGAGCCTAGGTCCGCAGCCACACTCTGTTCTTCGGTTGACGACATTGTTGAGCCCTTCTGGAATGGGAGACCGAAGGAGATCTCCTTACCTTGCAAGCCCAAAGTGCATGTTTGACAGTGCCTTTTCCTAAAAACCTTTAGTGGCACGGTTCCATTGCGAAACCTCGCTCAGACGCAGCCCCGATCAGCTCATGGCGACCGCTTGTGGCCGCGCCTACTGCTTATGCGGGGTCGAAGTCGCGATCGACGATGCCGGTGAACTCCACATGAGGACCATCATCGATACGCAACACACCTGGCGTCAGCGCGACACCACCCTGAACACTCGTTGAACTACGGCGGCCAGCCAGTCGAGGATCGTTCGGCGCTCGCGCCGAACCTGTGCACCGAAGTTCGGTAGCCATTCGGCGCGTCCGTCCGTGAGCCAGTAATGCGAGCGGCACGGAAAGTCAACATTCCCGATTGAGGGGCGCAGGCTGATTGAGTTGCCATCGTAGGTGAGCTTCCAGCCGTTGGGTGCGAGCGGGGTCACAACCTCTAACCCACAACCGCACGCACATCGGTGGACCACAGTGGTGTGTCTAATCGACACGTAGACAACACCGTCCTGAAGGATTTCCGGCAAGAGGTCGACGAACTCGACTGCGAGGCGGGTTCGCGGTCGGCTCACGTCGGACCGTCCTCGTTGATCAGGTTGAGGTCGTTGACTGTGAAGACACTGAAGTGATGGTCGGCGGAGTCGTGGTAGAAGCCGACGATCTGTTTGAAGCGGATGACGGCCAAATTGGCGTTGAGCGCATTTAGGTCGACGATCTGAATGTTGTGGGCGTACTCGTCGTCCGCGCCATCGTCGAAGGGAATCCGGTGACGATCTCGCACGTGCTCTCGTCGAGCTGGAGTGCTGGCGGTGATTCGAAGCATGCCGTCGATACGGCCATCGAAGGATTCGAGTCCCATACCGACGTCGATGAAGGAGCGATCGTACGTCTCGAGCGCTTCGACGATGAGACGGCGTGACGGGCCGCTGTCGATACAGATGAACACAAAGTCGGCATCGCTCAACTCGCCCACGGTGCCTGCGTCGACGTGATAGGGGTGGGCCACGATTCCGTCGCGCATTGCTCCGTATCGACGTGCGTACAACTCCACCTTCGTGAGCTGTAGCTCAAGTTCGGTGGGGCTGATGGGTCCCGGAGCACGGAACGCGTTGTGCTGGCCAAAGTAGTCCGCGTCGTAGAGATGAATCTCGCGGATGTGTGTCTTCGCGAGCAGGTCGAGGACGTGGGCACCTGTGCCTCCGAGTCCGATGATCACTACCTTCTTCAGCGCGAGACGGTCGGCGACCGCGCGGATGCCGGCCCGGCTCGACGCTGTGTCGAGGTACTTGAATACCTCGTTATCCGTGTCCCCGCTCGGGTGAAGGGAGAACGTTCGCGGGGTTGCGGCGGGGTCGATGGCGGCGGCAGGTCCGCTGATCATTTCGATGTAGGCCGTCATCTTCGCGAAGTAGTTCGGGTAACCCTCGTTCGGCTTACTCGACAACGTGTGATCGATGAAGAGGCGTTCGGCGAGCTGTTGGCGGCCGGACGCGTTGATGATCTTCGTAAGCGGTGTCCCGTGTTCGTCACACGGAGTTTCTCCGGCAAACATTACGACGTGGGTGTCGGGGGGTTGCACGACGTCGTTGTGGAGTTGCAGAGTGCTCACGAGTCGACCTCGTCGGACGGCTTTGGTGGTAGTGACGTACGGGATGTCGTCGATAACGAGGTGACCGGCAATGACAACGGTGGCGTAGCCAGCGGCACGGAGTCGGGCCAGATCGTCGCCCGACGGCTCAGGACTTGCGAGTGGCGCGGACATTGAACGTCGTCCCGTTCTTGATGCGGACAGTGTGACCGGGCGTGAGCGTGCCGCTCTGGCGGGGCTCTTTGGCGTCGGTGTACGTGACAGTGAATGTCACGTCCTGTCCGTCGGGAAGGTTCGGCGCAAGCGCAACGACTTCCTCGAATGTCAGGACATCGTGGTCGACGCGAACCTCGCGAAGATTGACCACAATCTTGAAGTCGTGGCGTGCGTGGCTTGCTTTGTCCGCATGGTCTGGGTTGGGTTCCGCTGTGGCGGTGTCATCGGTGTTCATGATGGCGGGCTCCTTTGGGGCTCGAACGTGAAGGTGTCTCCTTCACCCCGTTCAACGCGCCATCGCCGAATTCTGTCTGACCGCTAGCCGCACTCGCATTCGCTCAGCGCTAGTGGAATCTCCAGCCCATGGGGGCAGATGCGAGGTTTCCGCTTCGCGCGAAATGGCCCACATCGACATCCGCACGTCTGGCAGACCTTCTGTCGACAAAGGTTGCACCAGTTTTCGTCGTAAATGTTTTCGCCACAGCCGTTGCAAGTCCAGGTCTTCTTCGACTCGAAGGAGATCCCACGTATGTCGACATCGGCGCCGGCGTCGCGGAACACTCCGAACACGTAGCCGTCGTCTGTACAGACGGCGTCGCCGATGAATTCGGTGTACGTCTGTTTGCCGCTGCGAAGCGTAAATGTTTCGCGGCCAGCGACTGTCGCGTACTCGGACGAACCCGCTCTTGAGATGACGTTCGAATTCGCCTGTTGCACACCCCGACCGAGTCGCATTGGGAGGCTGTGAGAACTCGAGAAACGGACCTGCCCGTATTGGTCCGCAAGGATAACCAGCCCTCGTGTTGCAAGCCGCTGGGCTGCACGTACGACACAGGCTTCGCGACTCGCGGGCGAGTCTGCGAAGAGTCGGGCGACATGTCGAGCGCCGAAGTTTCGCGGTAGGCGATCACCGATAGTTGAGGTCGGAATCAAGATCTCCGCAGCGAAGCCGTCGCAGAGCTCCTCAGTAGTGACCGCTCGATGAGCGCCTAGTGAGTACAGCCAGTCCGAGATGTCACCATCAAGATCAATCTCTCGGTGGCAGAGCTCGTGCAGACTTGAGAAGCGAAGCCGACTCTCAGAAGCGGTGGAGTCGAGTGTGATGACGCCTGTATCGCTGTCATAGCTGGCGTCGAGTTCACAGCGACTTCCGCTCCGCGCGACGTATCGGATCGTGATGCCCTCGATACTCCCGATGATGCTGACCGGGTCGTAGGCCATTAACTCGCGGGTGTCGTCGTCATATCGGTCTGCGAGAGCTCGAGCTCGTCCGATTATGGCCAAAGGATCAGGCGCCGTCATCGAGAACCTGTTTCACCATGGCAAGTATCCGCTCTCGGGCACTGAGCCCACCTGTAGTCCGCGCCGCGAGGGCGAAGCTGCTGTTCAAGTAGGTGTCCCATCGGAACGTTGGACTGTCATGCGTGCCCGCTCGGCGCGCCTTCGCCCGCCAGCTCATGCGCAGGCTCGGATGATCGAACGCCCAGACAACATCCGCCGCTGGAGCAGCTGGGCCGATCTCGCGGCCGAGTCTCTGTTCCACCACTCGACGCTGATCGTCATTCAAGAGTCGATTCCCGACGAGGATCTGAGTTGCCTGTCCCGGTCTGACACCAAGGTCATTTGCGAGGAGTTGCGGGCGGCTCCATAGAGCGTGAAGAAGACTCGGAATGTCGGGCTCGGCGTTCTGCGGCACCCACGTCGCGTCCGCCAGCATCGCAATCTGCTCACTGGTTTGGACTCGCGAGGCCCACCGTTCATCGAACTTGCTAACAATCGGATCGCCGTCGCCGGGCTCGCCGCGCGCAACGCTGCGAACGCGGTCGACAACGCCTGTGCTAAGTGTTCCGAGGTAGCGGTCGAGCACCCGAATTGGAAGAGTCGCAAGGTCGGCGGCGACAACAGCTGAGTTCCATCCCAGTGTCATGCCTATGGAGACACTTGCTTCGTCGAGGGCTTCCGCGTCGATGAGCGGAACGGCCTCCATCGTGGCATCAGTTGCCGAAACAATGAGCAACAACTGGACGGTTCCATCCCATTCGGCTCGCCACAGTTGTCCCGGTGCTGGGTTGGGCGGTGGCTCGGTGATCGCTTGCACGAGAGAATCTGACCGCTCGACTTCGATGTTGGGCAGCTCCTCGCCGACTAGCGCGCCAGTCGACGTAAATGTCTCAACCAGTGCCGCACACCGCGCGCATGAGCCAACGTGCTCGGCCACGTTGACCTGACCATCGAACGCTTCACCGGTGGCGAAGTCAAGGAGATCGAGTTCAGTCGGATGCATGGTCATGTATCTCCAGTTCATTCAACGCGCTATCGGCATCGGCTGTCTGCTGGAGCAGCTGACGTCGCTGTCGATCCTTCAAGCGGCGCACTATCGCGGTCTGTTCGTCGCGAGGCAGCCCCTGTAGCTCTTCGGCCAGGATCGCCTTGGTGGCCTTGATGATGCGAGAAACCTTGTCGTGTCCATATCCGACCACCAACGACGTGTCGCGCGAGGTGTTCTTCTCCGGATCCATGTACAGCAAGAGTTCGCGTCCGTTTTCGCCGATCCGGTCCCATATTCTGTCGACTTGGTCGGCGATGGCGCTGCCCACATCAGGTGCTTCGTCCGTCGATGCGAACTCGTCTTCGATTGAAATGTCTGAGAACGGCGGACTCAGGTTCAGCCAGCGCTGTGCCACTTCTTTCAGCTCCGCAAATGACACCGCCGCGCCGGCGCGATCGAGCACGTTTTGAAGCATCGATTCAAATTGCTCGCGCGTTGCGAACGAGCTTTCTCGCTTCGATGTCTCTTTGACGTACAGCCTGTTTACGGTTACCTCAAATGCTGCCTCAAGCAGCGTCCTGCGGGGACCCTGATAGGTCTCGCCCGAGGCGTGGCCCTCGAGCCTCCAAGCAGCTCCGTCCTTCACGAAGGCGCCCTTTGCCAATACGTCGATAAGTCGATCATGCAGCGCCGCGCGCCCGCTCTTTCGGAGTTGACCGATCGCCAGGTTCCGCAGCTCCGTTTGAACCAGAGCACGTAGGTGATCGTCGTCCTTGGCTGCGAGAATCACCTTGTTGGCTCGACCCGTGGCCCAGAAGTCCTGCGCTAGATCTTCGACGCCTCTCGCGGTCCAGGGACGCCCGTCAGATGAGGGCGGATTGTTGGAGCGACCGGTGGCGTCGGCTGCGCGACACACAAGCCGGTTGAGATGATCCCACGCTGGATCGGTCTGGGAGGCTGCCGACAGCAAGGTATCCAAGAGTTCCCGCGCCACGTCGCCTACCGCCGCTCAGTTTCAAGGCGCGAGGGCAGCACAACCGTCGGCCAGTTGCACGCCTCGTCCCCTGCGTCGTCGACCGTTGTCAGCACGTCGGCATAGTGAATCGATCGCTTCACGGCTAGCGACGCCGGAGCTGCACGACTTCCGCGGGCGCATCGACGCGGTCCGCATTGGTCCTCTGTTCGACAGAACGAAGCGTTCGCACAGGTGCGTAGGCCTTGAAAAAGCCAGAAGGAAGGGAACTAAGGCGCTCAATGTCATCGAACTCAAGCGCCAGCGCAGTCTTAACGTCATCGGCTGTCTGCAATCCTTCTTGCAAAGTCATCTCGAAACTCCGAGCGAGCAGCCTGGGAATCTCAGGCTCCATGGTGTCGTCAAAGGGTTCGTGTCGCCGCCACTTTCGCTTGCTGTAGCTAATCCATAGCTTCCTCTTCGTCTCCTCGTCGATGAAGCCGAGATCGCTCATCCGGGTGATCATCATCGCGATGGATGTTTTCCATCGGGGTTTTAGAGCACGTAGAGCGTCAAGGTTGGCGGCGAACAACTCCTCGCCGAACTCCACGGCGGGAAGCATGAAAGCTGCGGCGAAGCGGTGCGCCTGGGATTCAATGAGGGAGAAATTCTCCGGGCGGCGAACGATTGCCTCACTCACGTGCGAATGAAGAACAAGGTGGCCGAGCTCATGGGCCGCATCGAAGCGCCACCTCGCTGGCGTGCCGCGATCCGTTCCAACAAACACGAATGCGCGACCACGTGCCGGAAGTTCGGACTTGCCTTCCAGATCTTGGGCACCAAGTTGGTCTCGCGCGACGATGACGCCATGGTTCTCAAGTAGCAGCACGAGGTTGGCGATCGGTCCGCGGCGAAGGTTCCACGACTCACGCAGGTCTGCGGCCGCCATCTCGATGTCATCATTCGTTAGTAGCAGGGGATCCGCCGGCACATCGAGCTGAGGCAGGTTGAACTCGGGGAAGATGACGTAGTTGGAAAGATAGTCAGCTATGTCACGAAGCCAGGTGAGCCGATGGTCGCTGCGAAGTCGGGCGCGCTTGGTTGTGGCGGCCAAGGATCGATTGAAGATTGTGCCGCGCTCCAGCGTGCGGTCGGGCATCAGAAAGAAGTCGATCGGCATTCGCAGAGCCGATGCCAGAACTGCCAAGGTCTCGGGGCTTGGGGAGACTCGGTCGCGTTCGTAGTTCGAGATAAGCCTCGCACTCACGCCCGAAATGTCCTCCAAACTCACGCCCGTGAGTCCGCGCGCTTCCCGAGCCTCGCGGAGGCGCGACGACTTGAAGCCAGGCGTTGGCAGCCTCATGATGCGTGGCGGTATAGGGCGCTTTCAGACACACGCTCATATCGCAGCACCGCTTCTTCGTCCCAGGTGTTGGGGACGCTGGCACGGACCACTTCCGGGAACTCCTTGCCCAGATTCCATTCCCAGACGTAGTGGTCGCATCCTGGCGTCGGGCATACCAAGTACGCGGAACCGAGAAGGCCGCGCTCATCGCTCGCGTAACGCTCCACGACGGCTGCGTATCGGCTGTGAACCAAAACAACGAAAAGCCCGGCAGCCGATGGCTCCTCTTCCCAGAAGCCAAGCTGGTTCGATTGCGCGAGGGTGTCTCGGTAGTCCGCCTTGTCGATCATTCCGCCGGGCGTTGCCACCGACTTGGCGACCATTACCGCTCGCTCCGAGCGCACCTCTGAGTAGTTCCAGCCGGTGCCCGGAATTCGCTGAACATGAGTCGTCAAGCCGGATACCAGCTCTGCCGCACCACGCATATTGCTCTCTACGTACCCTCGGCGAATCGTCCCAACGACATTCTCGGCCTCCGTGTCAGCAAACGTCGCGTAGGCGAGGCGGTCGGCGTCTCGATGTCCAGCAAACGATCCCTGCAGAAGCTTTCGCCGATATTGCTTAGGAAACGCGGCAAACACCAAACCTGCTATTTCGTCGCTCGTCATAGCCATGTTCGGTGTCTCCGCGGGTCGTCCATCTGGGCGTCATCCTAACATCGTTCTGTATACGATTCATGCCAAGGGGAGTTTTTGGTCCAATTTCTCCTGGATGTCAATAGGCTCGTCGACATTTGCTGGATCACTGGCAGCGGAAGCCACAGAACTCGTCGGGAGCGGGTCACCGAATAGCGCTGGCTCATTGAGGTGAGCGGCCGACAGTTCCTTGCCGCTGTCTACGCGTTGGATCGGTCGTTGAGGGATCGCTCGTCCGGGATCTGTCTTTGAACCGCAAATGGGCTGACCATTATCTACTATCCGACGGATGCGGATCAGTGGTGAAGCCTCAGCTTCCAGCTTCAAGGTAGAACTCGGAACACTGCCCGACTGGCTCGCTGCAATTGGAACTATCCTCGCGTTCTTGGCGGCCTTAGGGCTGTTGTTCATCGAACAGCGCAATCGCCGCGCCGATCTCGAACAGGCCCAAGCCCGCATGATCGGGGCGCACATCGACTGGCATCCGGGAGGTGTTGCGGGTCGTCATCCACTCACGATGACCGTCACAAACGCGAGTCCTCTTCCGATCCGCTGTGTTACGGGTTTCGTGCGTGAGGTTGATGACTTGAGCGGCTCTCGAGGATGGATCCAGCTCGAGAGTATCCCCGTCGTGCCTCAGGGAACGTCGTCTAAGAGTGTGTACACGAAGTCCGGCGACGCACTCTCGTGGCACCTAGTGATCGAGTTCGACGACGACGCAGGGGTGCGCTGGTGCAAGTACGGGCCGAGGAGAAACCTGGTTCAGGCCGATCGCTCGCTGTTCTACCCCATTCACTCAGATCATCTCGGCAGCACCGAGTAACGACAGGTGACGTGGAGCAGAGACGAGTGAGTGCAGAGTCGGACATTCACCGGTACAGAAGTGACTTGCAGGCCCTGCAGTCGAAGGTTGCCGCCGAGTCAGGCAAGGTCGCGCACGCACGGGAGCGAGAAGCCCGAGCTCGTCAGTCCGCGGCCAACTCGTCCTCGACATCAACTAAGTCGAGTCGACTCCGCGAGGCTGAGAGGGAGAGTAAGTCGGCGATCGACGCGGAAAAGCGCCGAGCTCAATTAGAAGGCCAACTCGCTGCGAAGCAGAAGTCTCTGTTTCAGGCAGAGGCAAGAAGGTCGAAGGAGCAGTCTGCCGAACAGGACAAGGCGATGAGGAGGCTCAATGACCGAGCCCTCATGGCTGAGACCCAGTTCCGGAACCTCACCCACCCTCAACCGATGCCGTCCGCGTCACTGGTCGGAGGTCCGCCCGCGAGCTCACACGATGTATTCATCTCTCATGCATCCGAAGACAAAGAGAATGTTGCGCGACCACTCGCCGATCTCCTCACGGTCGAGGGACTTAACGTCTGGTACGACGAGTTCTCATTGACCGTGGGAGACAGCCTGCGGCGAAGCATTGATCGCGGTCTCGCCTCGTCGCGTTTTGGCGTGGTGGTTCTGTCGCCGGACTTCTTCCGAAAGGAGTGGCCGCAAGCAGAATTAGATGGACTGGTCGCTAAGCAACGCGCGACTGGCGGCAAAGTGGTGTTGCCAATCTGGCACCGAGTCACGAAGGATGAGGTCCTGGCATTCAGTCCGACACTCGCTGACTTGAAGGCCCTGAGCACCAGCGTCATGACACTCGTAGAGATCGCGACAGAAATTTCCGCGGTGGTTCGTCCGAACTAGTTCCGATAAGGGGCTTCTGCGTTGCGTTCTCAGGCTCAGTTCGCGCTCAAGTGCTCTAGTGGGCAGCTGCTACGCGAGTTGAATGGCACCGTCATCTGCGGGTTTTCGATGCCGTGTTTCGATCGAGCCCTTCAACGAGGGTGGCCATAGTCGTTCCCAGCGCTCGAGTGACCGACAAAAGCATGTCGACCGTAATGCTCACGCGGCCATGCTCGATGTCGCCGACGTAGGTGCGGTTGATCGAGGCAAGTTCGGCAAGACGTTCCTGTGAAAGTCCCGCGGCAAGACGAGCGTTCCTGAGTCGCTGTCCGAGCGACTCCGCTAATGCTCGGTTCGTTGGTCGGCGGGGCACGTAGCAACGTTGCGCGAATGTTGGATAAATCGCTACCGGATAAAACCGGAGCTACGATCCGAGATATGCGAGCTTTGAGAACAAGAACAAGAACAAGAACAAGAACCAGAACCCAAATACAATCCACAGGATGACTACTTCAACCACATGCTCAAATTAGGACAAATTCCTCGTCGTATTCAAACAGAATTATTCAATGCCTTTTGGGAAAAAACAGCCACATTGGATACATACAAGGGTATTGTGCAATGGCCAACTGCAGTCGGCAAAACTGTCGGCATGCTTTCATTGTTCTTCATTTCATTCCTGCGCCATTCGTCTCAAGGCAAAATATGGAGAGGTTTGTTAATTGCCCCTCAAAATGACATTTTAAATACGATCATTGAACCGATTAAAAAACTAGAAAAATGGGGTATTATTGTTATTTCAGGACATGATGCCCAGTTTATGGATGCAATACGCAACTGCCCAACCGACAAACATCTATTGATAATAACGACGCACGCGTCCCTGACTGACCGAAAAAAATGGGACATGCTTCCAGAAATCCATCATTGCCATTACGACGAGGTTCATCAAAGCACCGGTTTGCAGTTCTTTGGCCTTCTCACAGAATGGATACCCAAATTTGCATATTTCACAGGAACATCTGCCACACCAAAAACTTGCAACTCCGACCAACACGCGCGACTTCACCAACTTTTTGGAACCCCATTGTCTGTATTGCATCAATGTGAAATGAATGAAGCCGTAAAGGAGGGTTGGATTGCAAGCCCCAAAATCAGTGCTAACATCGTTGAGCGTGATACACGCATTCAAGAGTTCATTGGAATAATTTCACATAGTGTTGCGCAAAAAAGAGCGGATGGAAAATGGAAATATGGTAAAGTCATCGTGTATTTAGATACAATTGCAGATGTGCAACACGCTGTTTATTGCGCGCTTCATCATTTTAACAGAACTGCAACAATTTACATGGCGGTAAAAGGTGCGAATGAACATGATTCAAATGATGAATCAGACAGCATTGTGGATGGCGCAAAGAGTGACACTGAGTTCATCAATGATGAAGCCGATGAAACGTTGCGCATATTATTTGCATGCCAACGATACCGCCAAGGTTCAGACATTAAAGGAATTGAGATGACCATGGTGTTATTCAATTCAACTATTGCTGCAAATGTGTTTGTTCAAATTATGGGTCGCGCTCTTCGTAATGATGTTGGATATGAGAATAAAGAAGGTTGGTGCGTCATAGTGAAAACACGCGGACAAGACGACGCCGATGCACCCGAAGATGTTCTGACAAGCATACTTCTTGAGTTTGCAAATTTTATGTTGTCAGCTTCAGCTTCGGATGTAAAAACCAAACAAAAAATTCGCGAATTTGTTGTCCAATTCTTGGTTCCATTGCGGTTCTGCAAAGAATACTCCATTGAAGAAACGATTGAACGCATGCAATGCATGTATTTGCGCAAAGAATATGAACACGCTGCACCTAAGGAAAAGTATCAAATGGTTCGTGCATTAAATAAGGAACTAGGGCTCACCACAAAGGACGAATACAAAACAAGAGCGTCCGAACATTCCAAGTTCATTGAAGACCCCAAATCATATTTCAAAGACAATTGGGTATCATGGTATCACTTTCTAGGCGTTGACACAACCGCGTTTCCACAAACGAAGCAAGAGTGGGTTCGCGCATGTAATAATGAAGGAATTGCGTCCTGGATGGAATATAAAAATAAGCAAAAAAACATTTTAACATTGCCCGCAAATCCCGGCGACATGTATGAAGATTACACAAATTGGAACAGAGAATTTGGCATTGAAGATGATGTGGTCTGGTAACGCATTTAATATGTAATATATATGATTCAATACTTCAACAGTCAGCACCCGGAATAAATCTCCGAATGGCGTCTTGTTCTCTGGTCTTATATATTTTAATTTTTTCATTTTTATGCCGAATTTCATCAAACTCGGATTGAAGCATCTGTTGCTCGGCAAGAGATGGCACTGTGATTTCAATGTCTT
>JAIOPC010000012.1 GCA_021414085.1 Actinomycetes bacterium
ACGATCACGTGCAGCCGGCGGTATTTCTCGGCGTCGGCGTGCGGCTCGTCGCGGGTGTTGATGATCGGCCGCGACCGGGTGGTGGCGCTGGAGACGCCCTCCCAGATGTGCTCGGCGCGTTGGGCCATCGAGAACAGCGGCCCGCGTGCCGTCTGCAGCACCTTGCCGGCGCCGGTGAAGATCTGCCGGCTGACGAGGAACGGGATGAGCACCTCTGCGTAGTGGCTCAGCTCGTCGCTGCGGCTGGTGCAGTAGTTCTCGTGACAGCCGTAGCTGTTGCCCTTGCCGTCGGAGTTGTTCTTGTGGCACAGGATCTCGGCACCGGCAGGCAGGATCGCGGCTGCGGCAGCCATGCTGGCGCGCACGATCTCCTCGGCCGCCCGGTCGAACACCAGCGCTTCACGCGCTGTAAGACACTCCGGCGTGCTGATCTCGGGGTGCGCGTGGTCGACGTAGTAACGCGCGCCGTTGGTAAGTACCGCGTTGACGAGATGCGTCTCGATCTCGGGCGCCAGCAAATCGTCGACGCTGAACCCGCGCGCATCCATACCAGGGTGTTCGTCTTCGAAGTCCCAGCCAACCTTGCGATTGTTCGCGGACAGGTAGGCGTTGATCAGCATGGACGATGCGGCGACCGGGTTGCTCACCGCATCGCTGACCGGCCCGCGCACGAAGATGCCGTACTCGGTCTCGATGCCGCAGACCTTCGGAATCGCCATGCTGGTTAAGGTACCGCGCTAGAGGTACTGACCAGTCCCCACGCGCTCGATCGCACGGCCACCCTCGCGACTCTGTTGTTCCTGGCCCTTGGTGAGCGTGCGGATGAACACGATGCGCTCACCCTTCTTGCCGCTGATCTTCGCCCAGTCGTCGGGATTGGTGGTGTTGGGCAGGTCTTCGTGTTCCTTGTACTCCTGGCGGATGCTGTCGAGGAGGTCTTGCAGCCCAACGCCGCGCTCGCCGCCCGCGATCACGCGCTTGATCGCCAGCTTCTTGGCGCGGCGCACGATGTTTTCGATCATCGCGCCCGACGAGAAGTCCTTGTAGTACAGGGTCTCCTTGTCGCCGTTCTGGTACGTGACTTCGAGGAACTGATTGGCCGCGTCGGTGCGATACATCGCTTCGACGGTTTCCTCGATCATCTTCGGCACGTTGGCGCCGGCCGCGATCGGAATCTCGTCGGTGAGGTACTGCGCGAAGATCTGCTTGGCAGCCACGTCGTTGGGGCGTTCGATCTTGATCTTCACGTCGAGTCGGCCAGGGCGCAGGATCGCCGGGTCGATCAGGTCTTCGCGGTTGGTCGCGCCAATCACGATCACGTTGCGCAAACCTTCGACGCCGTCGATCTCGGCGAGCAGCTGCGGCACAATCGTGCTCTCCATATCTGACGAGATGCCAGAACCACGCGTGCGGAACATGGAATCCATCTCGTCGAAGAAGACGATGACCGGCCAACCCTCTTCGCTCTTCTCACGTGCACGCTGAAACACGAGCCGGATCTGGCGCTCGGTTTCGCCGACGTATTTGTTCAGCAGTTCGGGACCTTTGATGTTGATGAAGTAGCTGCGACCCTTCTCGCCACCGGTCTTCTCGGCAACCTTTTTCGCGAGCGAGTTGGCGACCGCCTTCGCGATCAGCGTCTTGCCACAACCGGGTGGGCCGTAGAGCAGGATGCCCTTCGGTGCCGGCAGTTGATGTTCGGCGAAAAGGTCGGCGTACAAGAACGGCAACTCGACCGCGTCGGCGATCTGCTCGATCTGATCGTCGAGGCCGCCGATGTCGGCGTAGGAAATGTCGGGCACTTCTTCAAGCAGTAGGTCTTCGACCTCGGGGCGTTCGAGCTTCTCGAGCAGCATGTTGCTGCGCGTGTCGAGGCGCATGCTGTCGCCGCTGCGCAGGTGCACGCCACGCAACGCGTCGGCCAGTTCGCACACGCGCTCTTCGTCGGCACGACCGACAACCAGCGCGCGCACGCCGTCGTCGAGCAACTCTTTGATCGTCACGACTTCGCCGGTGATCTCAGGGCGGCGAGCCTGCACCACGTTGAAGCTCTCGTTCAGCACGACTTCCGAGCCGCGATCGACTTCGTCGTGGTCGATGTCGGGGTGCAACGACACGCGCATCTTGCGACCGCTGGTGAGCACGTCGACCGTGCCATCGTCGTTCTTGCCGACGATCACGCCGTACGCCGAGGGTGGCTGTGTGAGCTTCTCGACTTCCTCGCGCAGCGCGGCGATGTGATCGCGGGCCTCGCGCAGGGTGTAGCTGAGCTTCTCGTTTTGTGAGACGGCGTGGGCCAACTGCCCCTTGGTTTCCAGCAGCCGCTCTTCGAGCGCGCGCTGGCGCTTGGGGCCATCGGCCAGCTTCTGGCGCAGCTGTTCGATCTCTTCGGCGAGCACGATGGCCTGCGCTTGCAGGACCGCCACCGACTCGTCTTGTTCGCTGCCTTGATCACCAGGGCTCATGTCTGGAAGCTACACCGACCGGGTACGTGACAGAAGGCGCACCGGGCATCGAAACCGTGTTCGCAGGGGTGCCCGCAGGTATGATCGCAACGTTCGGCCCTTCAATGCGGGAGGGCTTAATAGAGGAGCTAAGAGCGATGAAGGTGTGGATCGACCAGGATCTGTGCACGGGCGACGGACTGTGCGAGGAAATTGCCCCCGACGTGTTCACGCTGCTCGACGACGGCTTGGCTTACGTGCGCGAAGGCGACACGATCTATGCCACCGCCAAGGGCAACGCGCAGGGCGCCGACGGCATGGCCGGCTTCGCCGATAGCCGTCTCGACGCCGTGATCGAATCCGCCGAGGAATGCCCCGGCGAGTGCATCTTCATCGAGCCGTAAGCGGTCTCGAGTTCCCCTCGTCAGCCGATGTAGCGGCCGACGGTTAAAAAGCCGGTGTGGGCCACCATGCGGTGGTCTGGGCGCACGGCCATTCCTTCGATGTGCCAGCCACGATGCAGCACTTCCAACGTGCGCGTTCCGTTCCATGCCTTGCTCGCCATCGCTTCGCGCGTCTGGACTGCTTGCGTAATGGATGGCGTGTAGGCCACGAGGATGCCGCCCGGTCGCAACGCCTCCATTGCGTGCGGCACCACTTGCCAAGGCTCCGGCAGGTCGAGCACCACCCGATCGAGGTCGCGCTCTTCGATGCCTTCGTAGCAGTCACGTAGGTGCAGTTGGTAGCGGTCGAGGACTTCGTCGCCGAGAAAGCTGCGCACGTTGTTGTGCGCGCGATTCAGGAAGTCTTCGCGAATCTCGTAGCCGATGATCTCCGCGCCGTAGCGCAGCATCGTCATGCTGAGCGCGCCGGAACCGACGCCACTCTCCAGCACCCGCACACCGGGCCCGATGTCGGCGATCATGCAGATCGGTGCCAGGTCTTTGGGATAGATGACTTGAGCGCCCCGCGGCATCTCCAGCACGAAGTCTTCGAGCGTCGGGCGCAACGCCGTGTAGTTAGCGCCCTTCGTGCTCTTCAGCACCACCCCCTCGGGCTGGCCGACGAAATCGGCGTGTGGCACTAGTCCCGCGTGCGTGTGGAACTCCGCGCCCTCTGCGAGCGTGATGAGGTAGCGACGCTGCTTGTTGTCGAGCAGCAGCACCTTGTCGCCGTAGGCCAACGGTCGGTTCATCGTTTGCTCCTGCCGTTTGCCATGACGAGTTCGACGGGCACGGGTTCGTGTGCGGACGCCTTGTTGACGATGTTGCAGAACGCGCAGATATCGCCAGTGGTTGGTGCGCCGCACGAACTGCACGCGTGCAGTGCTTCGCTGCCAGACGCCGACGTGCCCGCAACCGTGGCGGCTGCAAGTACGGGCGCCATGTTCTCCAGGAAGTTGAGATAGAACGCGGCCTTGCTGCCGGGCGACTCGGTTTCAATCGCGTTGAGCGCGGCTTTGTAGGCAAGGTGCTTGTTGCCAGCCGCCATCGGGCACTCGTCGACGATGTAGTCGATGCCTCGCACAATGCACCACGCCGCCATCTCGCGCTCGGTGAGGCGAATCAGCGGCTTGACCTTCTTCGGGAAACCGTTGCGGGCGGGCAGCACGGGTAGTTGCCGCGCGAGGTATTCCACATCCCACCGCAACGTGTTGCCAAACAGCACGGCGGCTTCGTCGTCGAGATTGTGGCCGGTGACGAGCACGGTGTAACCGCCATCGAGCGCGGCCTTGTCGAACAGGTGGCGCTTGCTGATCCCACACGCGCTGCACGGCACACGCTTGGTCGCTCTCGCCGCAGTGGGCACGTCGTAGCCGTACTCGCCGCGCAAGGAGATCTCGATCAGCTTGAGGCCACGCTCGCTCGCAAACCGGCGGGCGTAGTCCGCAGATGTGTCGCTGTAGTCGCCGATGCCGAGGCCCACGTACAGGCCGTCGGCTTGATAGCCGAGATCGATCAGCAGATCCCACACCGCCAGGCTGTCCTTGCCACCTGAGACCGCGACCAGCACGCGATCGGCGGTCGTGAGCATGTCGAACTTGTCGATCGCTTTCATCACCTGGCGACGGCACAGATCGAGGAAGTGCTCGGCGCAGAAGTGCGCGTTGTGGCGCGGCAAGTCGATGATCGCTGGACCGCGACAGACGCGGCACTTTGACGCGGCCGCGACCACTAGCTGCCACCGGAGATGACGGGGCGGATCTCGATCACGTCGTCGGCGGCAAGTTCGGCATCGCCAGGCACCAACGTGCCGTTGCGAATCACGAGGTGCGATTCCCGCGGCAGCGCCAGCTCGGCGAGCAGCGCGTTGACATTGCGGCGACCAGCCAGCTCGATCTCGCGCGCAGGGTTGCGCAGCAGCACCTTCATCAACCCATTGTGCCCGCTGGCACGCCGGGAACGGTCAGTTAGCTGCGGCTCGCTTGGCAGCCTTCAGCTCACGCCGAGTCGGCGGTGCCACCGCTGTCAGCTGAATCGTTTGGCCGGGTCGCAGTCGCTCCGTAGCGATCAGCTCCTCCTTGCGTCCGCCCAGGCGCTTCAGCACCCGCGGCATCCACACAAGAACACCGACGGCCATCCAGCCCTTGTGGCCACCGAACAGTCCCCGCTGTAGCGATCGCTGGCGCAGCACCGCGCTGGGCGCGAACAGGCTCGACTTGCGGGCCATACGCGACTACACCCGCCGGATGTCGACGAACGTGGTCTTCTTCTTGCCCGAGCGCTTGCCGAGCACGAAGAACAGCAGCAGCAACACGATCCCACCCACCGCGGCGGCGGTGATGAGAGTCTGCTTCTTGTCCTCGAGCTTGCCTTGGAAGCTGCTCTGCGTCTCGCGGAACTTGGCCTCGAGGTCGTCGCGGGTGATCTTCTGTTGCGCCTGCGCCATGGTCAGCTCTTCTCCTTGTTCAACGGTTGCTTGTTAATGCGCATCAACGCCATACCCGCCACGAAGAAGCAGAACACGAGCGCGCTGGCGTAGGGCACCAGGCTCATCCATCGGCCGGCGAACGTTCCCGGCCATTCCGACTGGATCATGCGCAGCGAGCCGAGCGCCAGGAACGCCGTGCCAGTTCCGATGAGTAGTGCACCGGCGACACCGAGCGCAATCCAACGACCGGCGCCCTTCAGCGGGCCGAGCGTCTCCTGGCGGACGTAGTCCTTGAGCAGCTGCACGGTCTCGGGGATATCCCCGACCGGCACAACCTTTTTCGCCTCGCTCTTCTTCTTCGCCACGCACCATGTGTAGCACGCCGCGATGATGCTTGAGAAGGCTGGTTACTGACCGAGGCGGAACTCGATTGCTGCTTCCACGTCGGCGAGCGCTTGGTCGAGCACTCGCCAGCGCTCGGCGGCATCGGCTGCGCACAAGACGGCGTAGCGGTCGGCCGCGCCGAGCGGGACCAGATCAGCGATGGCGAACGCTCCCCCGTCGTGTTCAGTGGGCGATTCTTCATCGGCGAACTGTTGCGCGCGACGTGTGACGTCGGCGACCAGTTCCCAATCGGGCTCGTCGGCTGCACCGTCGGGCCAATCCTCGACCACTGCTCTCGGATACGGATCGTCGGGCAGCCATTCGATCACCCGGATGCGGCGAGTGCCGATCGCCACTACCGCGAATCGATCATCCGCCAGTTGCGCCACTTGCACCATGCGCGCGACTACGCCCACGTCGCGACGCGCCTCGCCACCGCCCACTTCTCTGCCGCGGTCAATGAGCACTACCCCGAACTCATGGTCGGGTGCCTCGATGCAGTCGCGCACCAGAGCCTGGTAGCGCGGTTCGAACACGTGCAACGGCAACGCACCACCGGGGAGCAGCACACTGCCCAACGGGAACATCGGCAGCGTGAGCACGCAGCTACCGCGGGCCGAGATCAGCTGCTGTTGGCCCACTTGGGTAATCGGCGAAGATCTCGGCCATCGCCAGCCAGATCGGCTTGTACTGCGATGGGTCGGAGATCGTTTGCCCATTGAGCAGCAGCGAGAACTCGATTACTCCCCCGCCTTCGGTCGGCACAAACCCGGAAAGCGCTTTCGCCGCGGGCTTGCCATCGGGCGTCGTGCCGTCGGCGAGATTGTTCAGGGTGCCGGTCTTCGCGCGGATCACTCCAGACAACGGTTCACCGGTGAGGAACGCGTCGTACAGCGTGGTGCCCGGCGCGCCGCCGACCGCGAGCCCCTGACCGACCGCGTCGGCGACCGACCCGTGTTGCAGTACTGCCAGCAACGCCGCGCAGGTCATGCGGTCGTCGTCGGACAGACCGGAACCGTCGACCAGCGAAATGCCCTCAGTCGGGACGCCCCACGCCTGCATGGTCGACATCAGCACCGCCAAGCCGGCGGCGCGTGTTCCGGCACCACTAGAGGCGAACCCGATCTCTTTCAACACCATTTCGGCCGTGCTGTTGTCGCTGGTACTCAGCATCTCGGCGAGGATTGCCGGCAGGGGCAATGAATCGATCGTCGTGATGATTGGTGCGTCCGCCGGCGCGCCACCGGCCACCGGTGGTGTGCCGACAGTGATGCCGCGCTCGGTCAACAGGGTTGTGAGCACAGTCGCGGCGCCGACAACGGGATCCGACGACGCCACCGTGGCGCTCTCGCGCGAATCGTTGACAAGCAGCGCCGATACCGGACCGCCGTCAGTGAACCGCACGTCGTTGGCCCAACTCGGCGGGTACTGCTCACCGTCGTAACGAGTGGCATCACCGACGACGGAGCCGGTGATCGACGTAACACCGGCGGCCTTGATCGCATCGGCGAGCGCTTCGATTGACGTGCTGTTGAACGGCGGGTAGTTCTTGTTCGGCCCGTTCCACCACGCGCTGTTCAGCACTGGGTCGCCACCGCCGACGAAGTACAGGTTGCCGGTGATCACGCCGCCCGCGCCAACGACGCCCTTGATGGTCGTCGTGTACTTGAACTCTGCACCCAACACTTCCAGCGCAACCGCGGCCGTGATCAGCTTCACGTTGCTGGCAGGGCGCAGTGCTTCCGTTTCGTTCACACTCACGACGGGCTCACCGTCGACCGAGACCGCGAAGCACGATGTGTTGTTGATGCTGTCGGCAAATGGTTGCAGCGCAGCTTTGAACGCTGCGTCGTTGACCTGACGCGCCAGCACCGATGGCGCGCGGCGCACGGAGAGAATCGGAGTGACCAACACCTGCACTGTGGGCGGAAGCGACGAGTCGACGGTCGGCGCCGTAACCGAGGCACTTACTGCGTCTGGTTTCTGGCCGTCGGCGAACTGCCACAGCCCGCCGAGCGCAACTGCGGGTATCAGCGCGGCGATGATGAGCGCGGGATACGGATTGCGCCGTCGAGCCACTAGTTGAGCCCCCGTCGATTGCGGAACTGCGCGTACTGCCACAGGTGGCCGAGTGCGGTAACCGCACGGTTGCCGCTGGCGTAACACAGCCGACCGGTTGCGCGCACCGTGCGCGGGCCAGCGTTGTCCGGGTCGGCGACTGCGAGTTCGGTGGCGGTGAGAATTGGCTTGTTGTAGCGCAACGACAATTCGTGCGCCGCTTCGGCGAAGCGCTCGTCCTGGCGTTCGTGGTAGGCGACGATCCGCTCCAGCCCGTGGTCGGGATAGAAGCGACCTTCGCGCATGAGGCGCGCCTGGTTGCTCTGGATGCCGACGCCGAGATACACGATGGCGTCGACCGCCGGATGTGCCGCGATCATCTCCATTACCTCAGGGATTGTGTCACGGGTCTCGCCGCCAGCGCAGTCGACCGGGTTACTGCGGCTCCAGCGCGGCGGCAGTTTCTCGTCGATTTGCGCCTTCAAATCGTCGGGAAGGGCCAGCAGATGCAGTCGCCCGTCGCGGGCGAGGGCGTCGCAAGTGACGACTCCCCAACCGCCAGCAGTCGTCAGCACCACCGTGTTCGGGCCCTTAGGTAGCGGTTGCGTGGCGAAGGTGGCCGCCGCATCGAACGCCTCGTCGACCGTGACCGCACGCGTGACGCCTGCTTGTCGGCATGCACCGTCGAACACCTTGTCGTCAGCGGCCAATGCGCCGGTGTGGCTGGCCGCGGCGCGGGCACCGCTTTCGCTGGCGCCACCCTTCACGACCACGAGCGGCTTGCGGGCGGCGATCGACGTGAGGCGTTCGAGTAGCCCTCGACCGTCGACGATGCCTTCGAGGTACGCGACCGAGGCCGCCGTCGCCGCGTCGTCGGCGTACCAGTCGAGATAGTCAGCGGGGCCAACGGCCGCCGCGTTGCCCGCCGAAACAGCGCGGCTGATGCCGACGCCGCTTTGGCGTGCGTAGTTCAGAAACGCACTCACCAGATTGCCGCTCTGGCTGGCGACGGCGATGCGGCCCGCTGGCGGGTAGGGAGCGACGATCATTGCGCACAGCGACGCGGGGGTGCTGACGAGACCCTGCCCGTTGGGGCCAGCGAGCAGAATGCCCAACTCGTCGGCGAGCGTCACGAGCGCGGCCTCGGCTGCGCGCCCATCGTCGCCCGCCTCGCCGTAACCGGCCGACGTCAGGAACGCGGCCTTCACACCCTTGGCGGCACACGCGCGCAACACCTGCTCGTTCGCGCTGGCGGGCGTGCAGACAAAGACGAGGTCGATCGCGCCTTCGGGCAACTGATCGATATCGGCGACGGTGTCGATGCCGAGCACGTGCTCGCCCTGCAAGTTGGTCGCGAAGACCTTGCCTTTGTAGCCGCTTGCCAACAGGTTGTGCAGGCTGACGAATCCGAACTTGCCCGGGTGACTACTCGCGCCAGCGATGAGGACACCGCGCGGTTCGAACAGCGCCCGGAACTGTTCGTCGGTCGGTCGCCTGCGGCGAGCACTCGCCGACGGCGACGTTGGCTCGGCGACTTCCACCAACGCATCAACCGCCACCAGCGTGCCGTCGGCGCGCACGATCAGCGGGTTGACATCGACGCTCGCGACATCGGGCCGTGCGGACGCGAGTGCCGACAGCCCGAGCAGCACAGCAGCCAATGCAGCGCGGTCAACAGCGGCCTCGCCACGAAACGCTCCGAGCATCTTCTGGGTTGCGAGTCCGTCGATCATTTCGTCGGCATCGATCGCAGTGATCGGCACCGGCCGAAACACGACATCGGCAATCGCCTCGGCGAAGACACCGCCGATACCGAGCATCACGTTGGCACCGAACTGCGGGTCGTGCACAACACCGGCGATCAGGTTGCGGCTGCCGCCGACCATCGGCGCAACCAGTAGGGATACGGCACCGTCGGCCTTGGTCGCCTTGGCCAACAGTTCGTCGGCCGCGACCTTGGCAGAAGCCGCATCGGCGACGTTCAGTCGCACCAACCCGCGCTCGGTCTTGTGCGCAATCGCATCACCGCACAGCTTCACCGCCACCGGATAGCCCAGTTCGGTCGCAGCGGCGGCAGCACCGGCCGCATCTGCGACCTGCCGCTCGTCGGCCAGCGGCACGCCGAACTCGCGCAGCAGCGCCTTGGAATCCGCTTCCGAAAGGGTCCGCCCGCCGTTACTCATCCCCGCCACCGTAGCGACCGGCCCGTCGTGAAGCCCGGACAGTCAGTGCGCAGCGAGGAACGGGTGCAGTAGCGCCGCTACTTGGGCGGGTTGCTCCGCCATCATCATGTGGCCTGCCGCGAGCACCTCAACGCGTGAGCCGGCGATCGCCCGCCCGAGCGCGTGACTATGCGCGACGTCGACCCACCGATCCTCGGCGCCGCCGATGATCAGCGTCGGCGCAACGATTTGACCTACGCGCGACGTGAGGTCGACGGTGACGTCGAGATCGATGTGGGCGGCCGACCCCGGTGCGAGCGTCGCCGCACTGAGGTCGACGGCCATCTCCATCATCGGCGCCATCTGCTCATGCCATGCAGCAGTGAATCCGTCGACCAGCGCGTAACGGGTGAACAACTTCGGGTCGGTCGCAATCAGGTTTCGCCAGAGCTCGAACGTTGCCTTCATGCGCGCGTCGGCCGCGATCCATCCGGCGATCAAGGTTGCGCTGCGTACCGCACGCGGTTGCAACGCGGCTAGCGCCGCTGCCACCACAGCACCGATCGAGAACCCGACTACGTGATACCGATCGTGATCGAGCTGGCGCATGAGCGCGTGAGCCTGCGCGGCGACGTTCTCGATTACCAACGGCTCGTCGGGCAAGGTGGACTCGCCAGAGCCAGGCAGGTCCATCATCACGAAGCTGTACGCGGCATCCGCAGGCAGAGCAGCTCGCACACCATCGAACGACTTGTGGTTCATCGTGGTGCCGTGCATCAGCAACACCGGCGGACCGTCGTCGCCCGCTAACTCGTACCCGACCGTCTGGCCGTCGATCTGCATCACTGCCACCCGAAGAAGGTAGCGCCCGGCGACAGCTGGCTACGGCTTGAGTGCGGCAACGAAGAACGAGGTGATGTGCTTGCGATGTGCCGCGATCTGTTCCGGTGACAACGCGTCGCCATCGAGTAAGCCGCCGAGAAACGGAGCATCGCTGAAGTAGCTGAGCAGTGCGCCGTAACCCGTGATCAGCAGATGCTCTGGGTCCTGTCGGCGGAACACGCCAGCGGCCATCTCGCGCTCGAAGAACGCAACGGCGCGATCGAACATCGGTCGCAACACGGCCGCAAGATCGATGCCAAGGTGCACGCCGCCATCAAGCGCTTCGCGACGCATTAGGCGGACGTAGTCGGGGTTGTCGGCGAAGAGATCAAAGCCAGCCTGAATGACCAGCTCCATTTTGACCTCGCCCGTTTGCGGCGCGGCCACCGCGGCTTCGAGCCGTTCAAACCAGTCGCTCAGCAACACCTCGAACACTTCGTGATACAGCGCCTCCTTGGACGGGAAGTGATGCAGCAGGCTTGGTCGGCGAATGCCGACCCCGGCCGCGATGTCGTTCAGCGAAGTGCCTTCGTACCCGCTGTCGGCGAAGCAACGCATGGCCTCGGCGATGATCAGTTCACGTGTGGTGAGTACCTCACCTTCGTGATCAGCCATGGACGCACAGCCTATGAGTCCCCAGCCGGTTGAGGGCTTCCATGGCAAATGCCTCGGCCGATACCCTGCCCGGATGCATATTGTCTCCGCTCTCTTCGTCGAGAACTTCGAGTTGCGTCAAGCACCTGGGCCGTCGACCCGCATCGATATCACCGGTGCGATGTTCTCGATGGCCGCTCCTACGGCGGCGCCGGTCACGATCTCGCCCCACCTGGTCGCGCTCATCTTCTGCCCATCGGATGGCTCGGGAAGTGGAGTGTTCGAAGTCGTCTTCCGGCGGGGCATGAACGAGAACGACGAGGAGATGGCGCGCAACGTCAGCCCGTTCACCGTCGAGCCCGGCAAGTTCACCTATCGCCTCGTCAAGGGCGAGCTCGAGTTCGCCGACTACGGCCAAATCTTCGCCCACTGCCGCGTCGATCGCGGCCCGTGGCACCTCGTGCCGTTCACCCTGCTGCCACCTGCCTGAGGCCGTTCGCCCGCTATCACTCTTGGCGATAGCTGTGGCCCTCGATATCTGCCGAAACTCTAAGAAATCCCTGGTCAGGGGTTGTTTTGATGCACGAACACGTGTACTCTATGTCACATGACTACGGTGGTCGATCTCGCCGAGCAGATCGTGCTCAGCCCTGCAGAACTGCTCGCAGCGCTCGCCGAACACGAACAACAAGCAGCAGTCTTGGCACTCGCCACCCGCCGCCTAGAGGCCGCTGGTCACTGGGCG
>JAIOPC010000003.1 GCA_021414085.1 Actinomycetes bacterium
TCACGCACGATGGGCCGACAATTCACAGTCAAGACACGTCGGTCAGTCACACCCAGGGTCAAACCCAACAGCGAGACCACCACCCGGATCATGCCCCCAGGCGTCGACCCCGGGCGCCATCACATAATGGCTGTCACACCCAGTCCGTAGAGTGCTGCCGATGCCGATCCAGCGATTGACCACTCCTTACGGGGGCCAGTCGTTACGCGCCTTGCGGACGGCGATCGATCAGGTGCAGGCGGGCGATCCGCTGGCCGCAGTCACCGTTCTTGTGCACTCCAACGCGGTTGGCGTCTCGGCGCGCCGCTGGCTGGCGGCAAACGGTGGCATCGCTGCGGCACAGTTCCTTACCGCGTTTCGCTTCGCCGAGTTGCTGGGCGGCGCCGCGCTCGCCGGCGCCGGAAAGCGACCCGTCAGCACGCCCGTCGTCGATGTCGCGGTGCGCCAGGTGCTGGCCAGTTCCGCCGGGGTCTTCCAACCGATCGCACACCATCAAGCCACCATCACCGCTGTGCGCAACACGTACAAAGAGTTGCGCCATCTGCCCGACGCGGCGATCACTCGCCTTGCCACCAACGGGTCTGTGCGAGCTCGCGAAGTTGTTCGCCTTCATCGCGCAATCCACGGCCGCCTCACGGGCGAGTGGTACGACGAAGCCGATCTGCTCCACGCCGCATGCACCGCAGCGGCGATCGCTCCCCCGCGCACGATCGTGTTCCTTCCCCAGCGCCTGCGCGCAACCGAGGCAGCGCTGATCGATGCCCTCGGCGCACACGGCGAAGTGGTCGTGCTCGAAGGTACCCACCAGCTGCCCAGCGATCTTGCGCTGGAAGTCGTCGATGCATCCGATGCCGACGAGGAAGCACGCGAAGCAGTTCGCGTCGCCGTCAACGCCGTTCACGACGGCATCGCGTTGCACCGCATCGGCATCGTCTGGCCGCGCCACGAACCGTATGCGCGTCTCGTCGGCGAACACTTGCAGCAAGCCGGCATTGCGTGGAATGGTCGGCCGGGCGTTGCCCTGCACGAACGACTCGCCGCCCGCCTAGTGCTGGATGTGCTGCAACTCGATCGGCGAGGCATTCGCCGTGCTGATTTGTTCGCCCTACTTGCCAGTGTGCCTGCGCGCACAAGCGACAGGAAGCGGGTGCCACGACAGCGGTGGGAGCGGATCTCGCGCGACGCGGGGCTTGCCGGCGACGCCGATTGGACGACTCGGTTGACGGCCTACGCAGCGATGCAGCGCGCGTACGACAACGAACTCGATGCTGCGGCCGCCGAGCAACTGCTTGCGTTCGTCGACGACTTGCGCGCCCAGCTGGGCGCGCGCGATCAGGCGAGGCCCTGGCAGCACTGGGCACGAGTCGCACGCACGCTGTTGCACCGCTGGCTCGGCGGCCTGCACGGCGAGTCGTCGCTGCCACCGGAAGAGACCGAGGCGCTGATCGCGGTGCAGGCTTCGCTCGACCGATTGGAACGGCTCGACAGTCTCGCCGAGCCGTGCACTCGCGCGGTTTTCGCCAGCACGCTCGATGCCGAACTGGAATCCGCGCCGGGCAGAGTCGGGCGCATCGGTGTCGGCGTGCACGTCGGCCCGCTGTCGTTCGCCGTTGGGCAACCGTTCGACTTGCTCGTTGTTGTGGGCGCCGCCGATGGACTACTGCCTGCGCCACCTCCGCCGGAGGCGCTGCTCGGCGACAGCGACCGCCAGCTCACCGATGGTGCGCTCGCGCTGAACGCCGACAGCGCCGACGAGCAACGCGGGCAACTGTGGGCGGCGATCGCCGGTGCCGCCCGCGTTGTGCTGGTGGCACCACGCGGCGATCTGCGCGCCACTGCCCTGCGCCAACCGTCGCGGTGGATCGGCGAACTGGCCGCGACCGTGCCAACGAGCACACGCAGCGTGCCGTCGTTCGCCGCGGGTCTCGCCGACACCACGTTTCCGGCAACGCAGGCGCAACATCGCGTGCGTGCGCTGGTGCATGCGCGCCGCAGCGGCGTGAAGTTCGTCGACGATCCGTTGGTGAAATCGGTTGCCGCGCTGCGCGCTGGCAGCGCAATGCTCACGGCACGCGCCGCGCCCCAGTTCACCGAGTACGACGGAAACCTCGCGGGATTGCCGATCGAGGCCTTCGGCGACCGAGCTGTGTCGCCGACCAGACTCGAGGCGTGGGTCGCATGCCCGCACGCATGGTTCATGCAATACGTGTTGAATGTCGATCCGGTCGAGCAGCCCGACGAACAGTTGAGGATCACGCCGCGCGACCGAGGAAACCTTGTTCATCGTGCACTCGACCGTTTTCATCAACGCGTGCTTGCCGGCGAATTGCCGCAGCCCAGCGCCCAGGGTTGGGGGCCCACTCACTTCGCCGGGCTGCTCGCCGCCTTTGAGTTCGAAGCGCAGCTGATGGCCGCAAACGGAATGGTTGGCCGCACCGCGTTTTGGCACGCCGAACAGAGCAACCAACGACACGAGCTGCACGAGTGGCTGCGCGCCGACAGTGCGCTGATCGCGGAACGCGGTTCGCAGCTAGTGGCATCCGAGCAACGCTTCGGCAGCGACGAGCTACCGGTCGTGATCGCACTCCCCGACGGAAGCGCGCTGCGCCTGCGCGGAATGGTTGATCGCATCGATCGCCGCGCCGACGGCACGCTGGTCGTCACCGACCACAAGACCGGCAAGTCAGATCCGTTCAAAGATGTCTCCGACGACGACCCAACCGCTGGCGGCAGCAAGCTGCAGCTGCCCGCCTACGGCGCCGCCGCGCTCGCTCTTGGCGGCCTGGCACCCGGCTCGCCCGTGCACGCCGAGTACGGCTTTCTTGCGAAGGGCCAGTACGGCCGCATCGGCGCCGAGTTCAACGCGCCAACCTGGCAAGGCGTTGGCGAGGTGCTGCAAGGGATCGCGCAGGGGATCCAAAGCGGCCTGTTCATCGCGCTTCCCGAAAAGTCGCAATTCCGTCGGCCAGGCTACGTGACCTGCGAGTACTGCGATCCCGATCACCTGGGCACAGCCGAACTGTGGGCCGAGTTCGAACGCAAGCAACTCGATCCGAGCCTCGTGCCCGTGCTTCGGATCCTTGGCGCCGACGACGCAACGGAGCTGGCTCCGTGACCGAGCAACTCAACCTGTTCGGCGCCGCACAGGCCGCAGCGACACCCGACGCTGCTGACCGCGCGCTGGTGACGAACAACCTCGATGTCACGCTCTTCGTTGAGGCTGGCGCAGGTAGTGGCAAGACCGAGGCGCTGGTCACCCGCGTCGCCAACCTCGTGCTCGCTGGCGTGCCGATGGGCTCGATTGCGGCGATCACGTTCACCGAGAAGGCGGCTTCCGAACTGCGCCACCGCGTGCGGGTGCGACTGGAAGCTGTGGCCGCCACCAGCGACGACACACAGGTTGGGCTGGCATCCGGTGCGATCGCCGAGCTGGATCTGGCGCCGGTCGGCACCCTGCACGCGTTCGCTCGGCGCGTGCTCAACGAGTTTCCGATCGAAGCGCAACTGCCACCTCGTTTCGATGTGCTCGACGAAGTGCAGAGTGCAAGTGCGTTCCACGAGCGATTCACCGACTTCCTCGAAGGGCTGCTCGACGACCCCGACTCGGTGCGCTTGGTCGAGCTTTGCCAACACGACAACTTCGGCATCGAAAACGGTGCCCGCCGCATGGCAGCCGACTTTCAGGCGAACTGGGACCTCGTGGAGGATCGGGTTTCGGCCGCGCTGCCAACACGCTTCGACGATGCTGCAGCCCAACGAGGTCTTGCTTCCGCGTGCGCCGCCGTCGCCGCCTTCGTGGCGCCGGAGGGCGACACGCAAGAGAACGTGATCACCGCGTTCGGGCGCATTGGCCAGCAAATGGCGGCGCCCTTGCCGATGGGCGAACTGCTGCGGCTCATCCACGAGCTGCTCGAGAAGATTCCGTATTCCGGCAAAGGCGCGACCGACAAGTGGAACAAATTCCACGGGTCACCCGATGTCGTGCTCGCCTACCGCGCAGCCGTCGCGACGGCGCGCGAGCTCGGCAAAGCCACATTGCTGTTGTGCAACGAGGAACGGCGGCTGACGCTCGGTGCGTTGTTGCGAGAGTTCACGTTGCAATCGGTTCGCGATCGCGAACTCAACGGCGAGCTCGAGTTTCACGATCTGCTGGTGCTGGCTCGCCGGCTGGTCGCCAATAACCCCGACGTGCGGCGACAACTTCATCAGCGATACACCCGCGTGCTGCTCGACGAGTTTCAAGACACCGACCCCATCCAGCTTGAGTTGGCCGTGCGCATCACTGCCGACCCCAACGATCAACCCGCCGACTGGCGACAGTTGCAGCCAATCGCCGGGCGGCTCACCGTCGTCGGCGATCCGAAGCAGAGCATCTATCGCTTCCGGCGTGCCGACATCGCGCAGTTCCTGCGTGCCAGCGACCAGATCGGCGCGCAGCGCGCAACTCTCAGCGCCAACTTCCGCAGCCCATCGCCGATCATCGATTGGGTGAACACCACTATGGGCGCGCTCATCAAGTTCGAGCCCGACGTGCAGCCGGCATACGAACCGCTGATGGCTGCCCGACTGGGCGGCCACGATCACGGTTCCGTGACCGTGTTGGGGGCGCAACAGCACGAGGACCTTGGCCGCGCCGCTGCTGAGGCGTTGCGCGAGCGCGAAGCCGACGACGTCGCTGGCGTGGTGGTGCAAGCATTGACCGAGCAGTGGCAGATTTGGCGCGACGGCAAGCTGCACGCCTGCCGGCCAGGCGACATCGCGATTCTGTTGCCGTCACGACTGTCGCTGGTCGCGTTGCAAGTGGCACTCGCCGCTCGCGACATCCCATGCCGCGCCGAGAACAGTTCGCTGGTGTACGCAGCCAGCGAGGTACGCGCGCTGATGTTGGCTTTGCGCGCAGCCGACGACCCCACCGACGAGCTTGCGCTGGTGTCGGCGTTGCGCACTCCGCTGTTCGGTTGCAGTGATCGTCACCTGTACGAGTGGAAGGTCACACATGGCCAAGCATGGAACTGGCGCCACCTCCCCGACGAGACATCCGAGCTTTTTGAGCACCCCGTGGCAGTCGGGTTGCGCTGCATGCGCGAACTGGAAGCTCGCGTGCAGTACAGCACCCCTTCGCAACTGTTGGCTTGGTTGGTGCAAGACCGCTGCGTGATGGAACTGGCGTTGGCCGGTCGCGACCACCGCGACGTGTGGCGCCGAGTGCGGTTCGTGATCGATCAGGCGCGCGCGTGGAGCGAGGCAGGCGGGCACGGCGTGCGCCGTTACCTGCTGTGGACGCGCTTGCAAGGCGACGAAGGTCGCTTCGTCGCCGAGACAGTGCTGCCGGAAACCGATCACGACGCGGTGCGCATCATGACTGTTCACGCGGCCAAGGGTTTGCAGTTCCCCATCACGATCGTGTCTGGCCTCAGCAGCAGTCCAGTGAGCAATCGCGGTCGGCGAGTGGTGTGGCCCGAGTCGACATGGACTCTGTCGGACCCCGACGACCCGACGTATCAGCAGTTCCAGCCAATCGACGAGCAAATGAGCGACGCCGAGCGCATCCGCCTCTTGTACGTCGCGTGCACGCGGGCGATGGATCACCTCGTCGTGTCGCTGCACCGCACCGACAAGAACACGCGCACGTCGGCCCGGATCATCGCCGACGCAGCAGGCGAGGCGGTGCACAACGAGTTCACGGGTTACGAAGGTGCACTGAGCGCGCCCGAGGCACCGGCAAGTGAGCTGGCGTGGGCCGACGAAGCCGAATGGTGGCAGACGTGGCAGCGCGATCTGGCCGCAGCCAGCCGACCCGCCGCGATGAGCGCAACGGCGCTGGCGCACGCTGGCGACGAGGTCGTGCCCGCGACACCGACCCAAGACCCAGAAGCCGACACCGACGAGGGACTGCTGAAAGACCCGATCGATCTCGACCTGCCACCGTGGCAACGCGGTCGCTATGGCACCGCGGTCGGCCGCGCCGTGCATGCGGTGCTGCAGTTCGCCGATCTGCGTTCGGGCGACAACATCGCAGCACTCGCGGCAGCGCAAGCTGCAGCCGAAGGTGTGCCAGATCACGAGCAGACCATCGCGCGCCTTGCTCGCTCGGCGCTCGCGGCACCCATCGTCGCCGAAGGGATCGAGTTCGAACACTGGCGCGAACTCTTCGTTGCGGCTGAGGTTGAAGGAACAATCGTCGAGGGCTACATCGACCTGCTCGTGCGCCATCCACAGCGCGGCCTGACGATCGTCGACTACAAGACCGACCAGATTCCAGAGGGCGACGAACGCACCGCGCGACTCGCGCGGTACGGAACCCAGTTGGCGGCGTACGGGCTGGCACTGCAACGGGTGTTGGGCGAACCGGTCGCTGGTGGCGTGCTGGTGATGTGCCGCGCCGAGGGCGACGCAGTTCAGGTGCCGATCGCCGATTGGGCCGACCGCACCGAAGCGCTACGGCAATCGCTGCTTGCTGGCGTTTGAGAGTTCGGCGTCTGAGTGATGGCGCACACGCGCGACAGGTACCGGCGATCCGGTCGTCTCGCGTAGCGACCTCACCATCGACACGATCAGGTTCTTCACCAGCACCAGCGCGACGAGAACGGCGAGTGCGATTGCGAGCGGCTGCACGATCGCGTTCACCAAACTCGAACCACTGTCTTGCAGCGGCGTCAGCACACCCGAATCGACCGACGACCCATCGGCCAGCAGCGTGCTGATCGGGTCCTCGATCCGCGGACACTCCAGGTCGCTGTCGTCGACACCGATGACTGCATCGCCACCAAACAGTGGCGCCGGTCGCAGGATCTTGCTGACCAGTCGATTGGTATCGAGGTCGAGGCGCACACCAACGATGTACTCGACGCCGATTTCCAGAAAGCTCGCCTCCTGGCCGTAGAAGATGAGCACGCGATTGATCGGGGCGTGGCCTTCGAGGGTGCCCGCCAACATCGACAGCACCCGGAACTGCGCCGTTGTCGCCGGGTCGTCGACATTGATCACGCGCCCGCGAAAGACCGCAAGCGCTGGTTCCGGAACGATGCACCCTGGCGGCGACAAGATCAGTGGGCCGGCCGCCGCTGGCGGTGCGACCGGCACGGTCGGATCGGTGACGAGAGTCGTCGTGGTGCTGTCGTCGGGCGGCACCGTGGCGTGCGCTGGCGCGCTTGCCAACATCCACAGCAAACCTGCAACGAAACAGAGGCCCGCCCACCGCACGATTCGCATTCGCGTCACGCTACTGAGCACGGTGCTTGGGCGGGTGTCAGCAGGTGGCGCACCGGCCATACTGAACGCATCGGATTCAATCCACATCGCAAGCGGGTCGCCCGCCGCAGCGACATCGTGTTCGTCGCGGCCGCAGTCGCGGCCTGCGTGGCGTTGGTTCTGTGGACGATCCTCGGCTGACGCTGCTTCAGACGCCGGCGAGTTCCCGAAGCTGATCTACACGGCGGCCATAGGTCAGGTCGAACGTGTGCCGGCTTGCGAACTCAAGGGCCTGCACACTGGCCGCGGCGAGTTCGCCACGATGGTGGGCCAGCCGAACAATCTCGGCTGCCAAGGCGTTGGGCCTGCCCAGCGGCACATGCCACCCAGCGTGCGAGTGACGCACCACGCCTTCCAGTGCTTCGTTCGCGTACCCGACGATCGGCACACCACACGCCAGCGTCTCGATGTAGGTGCACGATGGGTCGCCCTGTGGGTGCGGACACACAAATAGGTCCATCTGCTGTACAAACGGAATCAGTTCGGTCCGAAATTCTTTAGGTGCGAGCACCTTCACGAAGTGGTCGAGGCCGTTGCTGACAACCTGCGCGTGCAACGCGTCGGCAAGATCGCCAGCGCCGACGATCGACAACTCGAAGCCGACGTCTGCCTTACGTAACTCCTTGACGACCTGAAGGAGATCAAGCACGCCCTTCGTTGGTGTCAGTCGACCCGTAAAGACAAGCTGCAGTGGATCGGTCGCAGCGGCAAGCTTCGCGAGCCGAACATCGAGCGCTGAAGGGTCGATCAAGAGATCGTCGGTGATGCGGTTGTCGAAGTACAGCAACCGATGTTGGTTCACCTTGGCGTACTCGTCGAACGTCGGCGTTCCGTTGCACTGCAGCGCCGCCGCGGCAGCCAGCGACTTGTGAATGCTGCGTCGCTGGCGCCACAACCAGAACAGCCGCCTTGCCTTCACAAAGTTGTTTGGTGAGTCGATGGCGGTGATGACGTTCTGAGTGCGTCGGCTCCACTCGGCGACGTACACAACCGGAACACCCAGATCGCGCCCAATCGCCGCCAGATGGTTGTACCGATGCCCGACACCACACAACAAAGCCGCAACGTCGTCGGCGAAAACCCCTGCATCAAGCTCGTCGTGCGACCGAATCACCAGTTCGAACGGCAACGAAGCAATCTCGCGTTTCACCGTGCCGAAACTGGTCCCCCAGTTCGAATCCTCGTAGGCGATCAAGCGCACGGTGCCGGGCCAGAACTTCGCGTAACGCTCGACCTCTTCGAGAAACTTGGCGCTGACTTCCACGATGCCATCGCGTGACGACACCACTGGGCAATGCAACACAACGGCCAAGCAATGTCGCGTCATTGGTCGCCCGTGATACCTTGCGCCGCAATGAGCGCACGACGTACCGCACTCTTGTGGGTTCTCGTCACTCTGATCGCAGGGCTTGCCGCGTACAGAATGCAGCCGCTGCTCGCCGATAGCCGCGATGCTCCTGCGACTGGCATCGGCACAGATTACCGGGCGACCGTTTACGGACCGAACATCCTGGTCTCCGAGCACAGCAACCCGTGGGACCCCGACGCGTCAGTGCCGCGCTTCGGTTCGTTTCCGGCTCCGCCGATCTGGCCAGTGAGCTACATCGCGTATCCACTACTTGATCGCGTTGACTACACGACCGGGCTGACGCTGTTCATGTGTTGTTCGATACTGCTGGTCGCCATTGGTTGCGCACGCATCGCGCGATCACTCGGTCTGTCGCGGCAACGGGCACTGCTGGTTGCGTCGTTGATCGCGCTCTCACCGACGCACCTGTACGACCTAGCCCTCGGGCAGACCGGAGCCGGTTTGGTTGCGGCGGTGGCCTTCTTCGCGATTCGAGCTCGGCAACAGCCGAGCTGGTGGCACCACGTCGAGAAATGGACCTACGGCGCAACGATCCTGTTCTTGTTCGCCAAGCCGACGTTCGCACTCACTTTTCTGGCGGCCAACCTTGCATACGAGCGATCCGCACGAATTTTCGTTCGCTTCCTCGCCGCGGCGGTCGCCGTCGGTCTGGCCAACTTCATTGCGATCGTTGTGCGCTCTGGCGCAGGCCTCGGAACGATTCTGCGATCGATGCGCGAGACCAGCACGATCCTCAGCGAGGTACCCGTGAACCGCATGGACGGCGATCGACTCGACTTGCTGTCACTGATCCACCCATCGGCGCTGCTCGACCTGATCGCACTAGTCGCTGTTGCTGGCGGCCTGGTGTTGCTGCATCGAATGTGGCAGACGTCGCGCTCCGATCTGCGCGAGCGCCTTGTGATGGGCATCGGGTTAGTCACCATCGGCACCTATCACCACACGTACGACAGCCTCCCGTTGCTTGCATTGCTGTGTATCACCGTCCTCGTGTGGCCAATGCGCCGAGCCATCCCACTTACGATCGGGTTAGTGGTGCCTGGATGGCTCTACGGGTTCAACGCCGTGCGCACGGCAATCACCGATGTGGTCGCGATCGACTTCTTTGCGTTGTCGGCGCGCATCATCTTCCACGTCGTGGTCGCCGTCTTGGTGGTGACTTACCTCGATACCAGACGTCAGAACGCAGACTCGATCACTGTGACCTGAGTGCCGACCACCGCGGCCACATCGAAGCGGATCTCGAAGTGGCCAGTCGGTCGAAACTCGGCAAGCCAAATCGCGGCCAACCGGCGAACACGTTGTTGCTTCTGCCAACCGACCGCGGCTTGCGGGCCTCCGAACTGTTCGGTGGCGCGTGCTTTCACTTCGCAAAACACGAGTACAGCCGGACCACTCAGAATGAGATCCACCTCGCCTGCCTGGCAGCGCCAGTTGCGAGCAACGAGCGCGTAGCCGCGTTGCGTGTACCACCGCAGCGCTTCATCCTCACCAAATCGTCCGCGCGCCTGAGCGGCAAGCGATCTTTGTGGCGCAGTCTTTGCTACAGGCCCAACTCGGGCGGGGGTAGCTCCTCCACGTTGACGTCCTTGAAGGTCAGCACGCGTACCTTCGGGACGAAGCGGGTCTTGCGGTACATGTCCCACACCCATGCGTCGACCAACTCCACCTCGATCGCCTGGCGGGCGCCTTCACCGTTAACGGTGAGCTTGACATCGTTGGCCAGGTAGAAACGGCGCTCGGTTTCCACGGCAAAACGGAACATGCCCGCGATGTCTTGGTATTCCTGAGCGAGTTGGAGTTCGCGCTCGGCCTCGAAATTTTCGAGATCGTCAGAGCTCAACGTGGGTGCAGTCTCTTAGAAGGACACAGACACCGATGGCAACGCCTATCAGGCGTCGCGCTTTTCCTTGATGCGAGCTGCCTTACCGACACGATCGCGAACGTAATACAGCTTGGCGCGACGCACGTCGCCCTTCTTGAGAACTTCCAGCTTGGCAACCGTCGGGGCATGCACCGGGAAGGTGCGCTCGACACCAACGCCCGAGCTGATCTTGCGCACGGTGTAGGTCTCTTGCACGCCGCTGCCCTGGCGGGCGATGACGTTGCCCTGAAAGACCTGGATGCGCTCTTTGTTGCCCTCGACCACCTTCACGTGCACTTTGACTTCATCGCCGGGACCGAAGTCGGGGATATCGGTGCGCATGGACTGGGAATCGACAAAATCGGTGGACTTCATGGGGGCAACTCTCTGTCGGCTAAATAGTCAAACGACTGGAACGAACGATCAAGGATAGGTGACGGCAGGGAACTCTTCCAACAGCCGCTGCTCGGTTTCATCCAAGCCGCCACGGGCTTCGATCAGGTCGGGGCGATCGCGCAACGTGCGGTGTAGCGCCTGGGCGTGGCGCCAGCGGGCGATACGGGCGTGGTCGCCGCCACGCAAAACCTCGGGTACGGCCCAGCCCCGGAAGTCGGCCGGGCGCGTGAAATGGGGCTCCTCCAGCAGTCCGGTGGCGCCAAAGCTCTCATTGACCGGGCTGACCTCATTACCCATCGCCCCTGGTAGCAGCCGCACAACTGCCTCAATGACGAGGCAGGCGGCCACTTCCCCACCGTTCAGAACAACATCGCCGACGCTGAGTTCACCATCTACTAGGTGCTCGCGCACCCGATGGTCGACGCCCTCATAGCGGCCCGCGATCAGCGAGAAGCCAGCCCCAGCCGCGAGTTCGTGAGCGAGCGCTTGGTCGAAGCGGCGCCCACCGGGACCGAGCAGGAACAAGGGTCGCGGCGGCTGCGCTGCCGCGACCGCGTCGAACAACGGCTCGGGCTTCATCACCATGCCCGCGCCACCACCGAATGGCGCGTCGTCGACGGTGCGGTGAACGTCGGCGGTGTGATCGCGTGGGTCGTGCAGCCGCAGATCGAGCAGCCCCGCGGTGCGGGCCTTGCCCAACATGCTCTCTGCGCAGAACGAATCGATCAGCCCAGGAAAGATGGTGAACACATCGACGCGCACAATCTGTAAGCCTACGACGATGATCTTTCACCTGACCGAACCTGCCCGCTGGCAGCAGTCGCTTGCGGAGGGCCTGCACACAGGTTCCACCCGCGGTGTCGAGCTTGCGCAGGAGGGATACATCCACTGCAGCACCGCCGAGCAATGGCCTGGCGTGGTCGAACGCTTCTACGCCGACGCCACCGAGCTGCTGCTATTGCACGTCGACGAGAGCCAGCTCGACGCGCCCTTGGTCTACGAACAACTCGGCGACGCGCCGGAGTCGTTCCCACATGTGTACGGGCCGATACCAATCACGGCTGTGGTACAAGCCGAGCGGATACGCTGAGGATTCTTGCGGGGCGGCCTTAGAACACGCGCCGAATACTCGGCACGACTTTTCGAGTTCGGCTTGATTGTCGTTCTTGCGTTGCTGCCATTCTTCTGGCGACTGCTCGCGGACGCTGGCGACTTGCCAGCGGGCGATGCGTGGGCCTACGAGCGCATCTTCGATACGTACCACGCCACGGGACATCTCCGTTTAGTCGGATGGAACGACATCACGTTGGTCGGAGTGATCCCGGTGACGTCGCTGTGGGTCGCGATCGTTGGGTACGGCCACCATCAACTTCATCTGCTCGGCTCCGTGATGTGTGCGTGCGCGTTGCTCGGTTTTCGTTCGCTGCTGATTACGTTCGGCGTCGCCCGGCGGATTCCTGCGCTGCTGCTGTTTGCTGGCTTCAGCGGGTTCGTTGGCATCGCCGGCACGTACCTGTCCGACAGCTTTGCAATCGCTGGCGCGGTGTGGGCCGTTGCGCTTGCGTGCCGGGTTACACATCCGCGTGATCGCGAATGGCCGCGGTGGGCGAACGTTGCGGCAGTGATCGGCGCCGCGCTGGCGGCGTCGTTCGGATTCCTCGTCCGCCAGCAGATGGCTGTTGCCGCTCTCGCTGCCGCCTGGCTGCTGTTGGGCCGGCGGCCGTTCGCGCGCGACCGAGTCGTGCGCGCCGCACTCTTCGCCGCGACGTTCGCTGCCGTATCGGTTCCTGTTTACCTATGGCGATCGGGCCTCGAGCACGGAGGGAAGATCGAGTTCGACTTGCACATGCGCGGCATGGCTGCGGGTGCTGAAGCAATGTTCGTCGCGCAAGGTCTGCTGTTGTTTGCCACCTTGCTCTGGGTGCACGGCTTGCACCCCGTCACCAAGCGCGGAGCTGCAATCGTCGGGTGCATCGCGCTGGCCGAGTTCGCCGCCATGGCCGGCGGCTGGTCGCAAGTTGTGCCGGCTCATCCGTTGGTTTCCGGAATTCAAGAGCAGTACGGCCTTGATGGCGGCGCGGTCGCACTGATCGCCATTCTCGCTGCGGCAACTACCGGCTGGGTCTGGACCGCGCGCGCGTGCGTCGAATGGCGTGATCGTGGTGTACACCTCAGCGCCGAGTCACCATTGCGTCATCCCCTGGCGGCCGTTGCGCTGCTTGCGATCGCAGTCGAGGCCACCGTGGTTGTTGCTACGGGCGCGTACTGGACGCGCTACTCGCTGTTCATGGCAGTCGCCACCATTGTTGTGCTGTTGGCTCGGCCCCTCCAACGAAGCGCCGCTGCTCTGGCGATCACCATTGCGGTGCTGCTGGCTTCGTACTGGGAACTCGATCACTCGCTGACACCCACCGAAGCCATCAAGGAAGCGGCAGCTATCACGTCCTGCCTCGGCATCGCCCCCGAACATCTCGATGCGACCTTTAGCTGGGATGGCAAGTACTACACGGGCATCGCATCTGTCTACCGCGGCGACCTGGTGAACGACGGCCTGCCAATCACGCACGACTGGTCGACTTTCCCCGCAATGCAACGCGACGCCGTGCTGACCCGCGCGAACCCTGGCAACAACGATGCGTGGCTGGTGATCGGGCCGATCAGCTCCTCAGCACTGATTCCGACGACACAGCAGGACTGGTGGCTGACGGTGCGCCGATCTGCAATCACCACCGCCGACCAAGCTTCCTGCCTCGACCGCTGAGCGCGACAACGCCATGGAGTTCACGCTCATCACCCCGACCTATTTGCCAGATCTAGCTCGCGCGGAGCTGCTGGTGGAGTCGGTGCAGCGCTGCTGCCCTGGCCTCGCGCACCACCTGATCGTGGATCACCGCGATCTCCCGCACTTTCGGCACTTGAGCGACCGCGCGACCATCATCTGTTCGGACGATCTGCTGCCCTGGTGGATTCACCGATTGCCGGGACGTCGCTCGCTATGGCTCAGCCTGCGCTCGCGACCGAACCGCGGTTGGATCGTGCAGCAGATCCTGAAGATCACGGCGGCATCGCAAGTCGCGGCCGATGTCTCAATCTTCTGCGATAGCGACGTCGCGTTTGTGCGGGAGTTCAATCCGACTCGCTCGCTCCTTCGTGGCGACTCGGTGGCATTGCTTGATGTTGAGTTCGTCAACGACGAGGTTCGTGAGTGGACCGACGTTGCGGGTCGCCTGCTTGGTATCGCTCCCGACACCTTGTCGCCGCGCGGTCACGTCGGCAACCTGATCTGCTGGCGTCGCGACAATGTGGTGTCGATGATCGAGCGGATCGAGAATGTGGCCGGCACCGATTGGCGCACTGCATTGATGCGCTTGCCCACGTTCTCGGAGTACATCCTCTACGGAGCGCACACGCGCGCCGTGCTGGGCCACGAATATGCCGGGCAGCACCCGTCCACGCTGCCGTTGGTGAAGGCATCGTGGGGACTCGACCTCGGCGACGAACACGCCTTAAACGACTTCTTCGCCGAACTCGATCCGGCGACGGTGGCCGTCATGATCCACTCCAAGGACGGCATCGACCCCGCTCGCTACCGCGATCGCCTCGCGACCATGTGGGATGCGGTCAGTTAGCGATGCGAACAACACCGCTCTTCGGGCTCGACTTCGTCGTCAATTCCAGCATCGAGGAACTCGCCAACTCGCTAGAGCACGACGGACAAACTTCGGAATCGAGTTGGCGTGTCGTGGTCACTCCCAACGTCGATCACCTCATCCGCTATCGGAAGTCGCCAACGCAGCGCCAGGTGGCAGAGTCGGCATACATGGTGCTACCCGACGGCGCGCCGATCGTGTGGGCCAGCCGACTGCTCAAGTCGCCGATCGATCAACGACTGGCGGGTAGCGATCTGTTCGCCGCCTGGTGGAAGAGGATCGTCGCGGCACAACGTCCGGTCGTCATCGTGGCGAGCAACGAGCAGCTCGCGCGCGAGCTGACGCACGACAACCCGCGCTGTCGCTGCATCGTGCCGCCAATGTTCGCGGACGACGACCCGACGCGAGTTTCGTCGATCGTCGCCGACGTACTCGCGGAACTCGAGGCCGAACCCGCCGACGCTGTCGTTCTCGGACTTTCAACGGCGAAGAGTCACCTGATCGCGGCCAGCCTCACCGCGGCCGCCCCACCCCGCTCGCAGGCACCACTGGTGCTGCTGCTCGGCGCGTCTGCCGAGTTCTACTTCGGGCAGCAACAGCGTGCACCGAAGTGGGTGCAGCGGACGGGGCTGGAATGGTTCTATCGACTGGTCCGCGACCCGCGTCGACTAGCGAAGCGTTACCTCGTCGACGACATGGAATTCTTCCCTATGGTGTGGCGAGAGTGGCGGAGTCGCCGAGCGCGGCGATGAACTCCGCGCGCTGCGCGTGCATCGCGTCGTGGTCGTACGTCTTGACCCTCTGGTAGCCGGCGTCGCCGTACGCAATCCATCTTGCTCGTTCGGTGGGATCGGCAAACTCTGCGATTGCGCGTGAAAGCGCACCAACATCGCCAGGCGGAATGAGACGCCCTTCCACTCCGTCGGTCACGACTGAGCGCAACCCAGGGGTGTTGGAAGCAAGCACGGGCACGCCTTGGGAGAAGGCATCGAACACGTTGCGTGACTGCTCGTCGCCGAGGTTTGGCACGATCAACGCGTCGACGCCTCGTAGCGCGTGAAAGAACTCGGGTCCATACCGCAGCGGCGTCGCCACGGCCAGCCGAACATGGTGCAACGAAGCCGCCGCGTGTTCGACTACCGCTTGCAGTTGGCCGACGCCCATCACCGTGCACTTCAGCTCGACCCCCGACTGGTCGACGATCGCGAGGGCCGACAACAGGGTGCGGACTCCCTTGGCCGGATCGAGCCGACCGATGTACATCAGGTGCGGCACGTGCCCGGCGGCCTCGGCGCGCGCGGCCGTGATCTGATCCGGTGTGGCGATCTCGGTGCGCAGGAACCACGCGGCCGGCGACACGAGATAGGGGCACCCGGGTCTCAGGAACTCGGCGTACGCGGCGTGCGACACAAAGGCAAAGCGCGTGCGTCGAAAGAGCACCCGGTTGATTCGCTCCGCGACTGTGGCGCGCAGCCGCTGTCGCCAATTCGGGTCAACGCCGCTGGGGGTGCGCCAGGGCGTCGACTCAATGAACGTGTACCACGGCACCCGGCGTAACGCCGCGAACGGCACACCCGTCCAGCCGTAGGGAATCGGATACTCGACGCATCCCATGAACGCAACATCCGCCCACCCGAGTTGCCGCCACATGGTCCACACTGCTCGCAGCCACCCGCCGCCCACTAGATAACGCAGCAGGCTGGTGGCGTGTGGCAACGCCACAAACTCAAAGCCTTCCTGCTTGAACGCCACTGTGCCGGGTGGCGGCTCGGCAACCTCCATGATCGGGCAGACCACCCGCACCGCGCGCGCGATATAGGTGTGACGACTGAGATCACGCGCCGCTAACGCATCGAGGTAGACCACGCCCTGCGGCGAAGCGCCGGTGACGAAGGCCGGAACTCCCGTCAGGTGCATGTAGCGCTGGTACAAGGAACCCTCCCGACGGACCTGCGGCGAGGTTACCGTGGGCACGACATGCCACGGCCGATCACCTATCTCGCGACGCACTACCCGGCGGTCTCGCACACGTTCATCGCCGACGAGATCGACGCGCTCGAGCAGCTCGGCGTGGACGTCGCGACGGTCTCGATCAACTCGGTTGGCGACGCCGACGCGGCTGCCGATAGCAAACAGCGACGCGCCACCACCACTTACCTCAAGTCGCTGCCCAAGTGGCGAGTACTCGCAACCGTCGCGGCCACCCTGCTGCGGCACCCGTCCCTGTTAGCGATCCCGCTGCGGACAGGCGCGCGAGGCGTTAGGGCGACCCTGTGGAGCTACTTCCAACTTGCCGAGGCGATCATGACCTACCGCGTCATGCGTCGATCGGGCAGCCACCACTTGCACGCGCACTTTGGCCAGGCGCCCGCGACAGTGGCTTGGTTGACGACACAAGTCGCGCACCGTCACCGCACCGGTCGCACCAACACATGGAGCATGACGATCCATGGCTGGCACGAGTTCGCTAACGAACGCGAAGCACGGCTGCGCGAGAAGGTCGCCGACGCCAGCTTTGTGGTCGCGGTCAGCGACTTCACTCGTTCACAACTGTTTCGTATCGCCGACACTCAGCACCGTGACAAGATCCACGTGGTCCGGTGCGGTGTCGACCTCACACGCTTCTCGGCGCGCAGCGATGAACCATCGAATCCTCGCCCACGTATCGCGATCGTGGCGCGGGTGTCGGCCGAGAAAGGCCACTCGGTGCTCGTCGATGCCGTCGCAACCATGCACCGGCGCGGCCTCGACGTGATCGTCGATGTCGTGGGTCCAGAGGTCGACGAAGTTGGCGCACACGTTCGCAGCCAGGCCGAAACAGCTGGAATCTCCGACGCGCTCGTTTGGCACGGTGCGCTTCCCCCCGACGGCGTGGCGGGCGTGCTTGCACAGGCGAACGTGTTTTGTCTGCCGACGTTTGCAGAGGGGCTGCCAGTCGTCATCATGGAGGCCATGGCACGCGGGGTCCCAGTGGTCACCACCTACATCGCCGGTATCCCCGAGTTGGCCGTCGACCATACGACGGCTCTTGTCGTGCCCGCAGCACGCGGCGATCTCCTAGCCGACGCGCTCACCGAGGTGCTGAGCGACGATGCCTTGCGTCACCGCATGGTGACGGCGGCGGGTGCTGCCGTGCGGCAACAGCACGACATCGCGCAGAACGCGCAGCTGCTCGCGCAACTGTTTCGCCAGCACGGCGAGGGCGCATCGTGAGCAGCAACCCTTCGCTATGGACGCTGTGGCGCGAGGACTACGCGACGCACGGCCGCGACTCCACGCTTCCCGGATTTCGTGCACTGGCGTTCCATCGCTTTGGTGTGTGGCGCTTGCGGGTTCGCCCGCGCATCCTGCGCGCCCCCCTCACGATCCTCTACCGCCGCTTGTACCGGCGTGCTCGGAATCGTTACGGGATCGAGATTCCACATTCGGTGGTGATTGGTCGACGCTTGCGGATTGAACACCAGAGCGGCATCGTCGTGCACGGCAGCGCCGTCATTGGCGACGATGTCATTCTGCGCCAAGGGGTCACGATTGGTAACCGCCACCTTGATCGTCCCGACGATGCGCCAGTGATCGGCAGCCGCGTCAACATCGGCTCTGGCGCAGTGATCCTGGGCGCAATCACGATCGGCGACGACGTGTCGATCGGCTCGAATGCAGTCGTCCTCGAGAATGTGCCAGCGGGCAGCACTGTCGTCGGGCCCCGTGCCGCGATCCGAACCCGCAACGAGAAGCCGTGACGGGTGCCGAGCCGTCGCAGTACGCAGTGACGGTGGCCGTATGCACGTTTCGGCGAAACGACCTGCTCACCTCACTCGTGCAAACAGTTGCTGCTCTCGCAGCAAACGAGGTGCCCGATGGCGCGGTGCGATTACTCATCGTCGACGACAGCCCTGAGAGCGGGGCCGCGGAGGTTGTCGACAACCTGCGTCACAACGTCGCGATCACGCTCGACTACTTCGCATCGGCGGCGGCCGACATCTCGATCGCACGCAATCACGCGCTGCAACTGGGTGCCGTGGCCAGCGACTTCCTGGCGTGCCTCGACGACGATTGCGTGCCCAACCCGGGTTGGTTGCGCGAGTTGTTGCGCATCGCCGACGCGAACACGGCCGACGTGGTCGTGGGCCATCGCCAGTTCGTGGCGGCCCCCAACGCACCTCGATGGCTGAGCGAACAACCCTTCCTTGCCGAGAACCTGCACTACGTCGACGGCAGCGTGCCGACGCATGGCAACACGGCCAACATGCTCGTGCGCTCGTCGTGGCTGCAGTCGTCGCGAGTTCGCTTTCGTTCTGAGATGGGCACAGCCGGCGGTGAAGACATGGTCTTCTTCTCCGACGCTGCCAACGCCGGAGCCAACATTCGCTTCGCTGCCAACTCGATCTGCGACGAGCCGTGCGGCGGCAAACGAGCGACGCTTCGCTATCAGCTGTGGCGACAGTTCTGGCTTGGCAACAACGAGGCCGTCATCAACGCGATGACCCACCACGTCACGCGCCTGCGGCTCGCCGCCCGCGCCTCAAAGCGCATCCTTGCCGGAGCAACACATCCTTTGCGCCGACTGCTGCGACGCCAAGCACCGCAGTGGCGGTGGGCGGTGGCGCTCACCGGCAGCGGTGTCGGGCTACTCGTCGGGGTAGCTGGCGTCCACCTGCGCCATCGCAGCTTCTGACGCGTCGCCATCCGTTGGCCGCGGTTTGTCTCCCAGACGCCACAACATCACCCAGGCAGCGATTGCCAGCACGGCGTCGCCGGCATAGGAGCCAATCACGGCTCCCTTCCAACTAATGCTGGGCACGAGCGTGATGTACAACACCATCGCGACTACCGCCGACGCCACGATGCACCACAGCCGGGCGACGGTATGCCCCAGGCCCATCAGCGCGTTGAGGGGAAAGTGCGTAAAGCCACGCACGATCATCAGCGGTGCCAGCCAACGCGTGATCGAGATTGCTCCGGAGAATCCGTCACCGACGACAAGCGGCAGCGCAATCGGCGCGGCAAGCAGCAGGCCCAGCGCGGCAACAGTGGTGTACGCCGTCGTGGCCATCGTGTACTTGGCCGCGCGCCGCATCTGATTCCCAACTTTCGGGTCAACGAATGTCCGGTGGCTCGAGGCCACCAGCGCATTGATCGGAATCACCGCGAGCAGCACCATGCGATAGGCAGCTGCGTAGAGACCAAGGTCGGCGCCGAGACCGTTCGCCGACATCGTCAACTTGTCGCCGTCGTTGTGCAGGTTGAACACCAGCAAGGTCGACGACATCGTCAGCGTTGTCGCAACGTGCTTGCGTCGCAGCCGCCCAAGTCGTCGCGGCACGTCGACCGATGCGGTGACCTTCCAGAAGGCAACCGCACCGATCACCACACAGCAGATTGAGTAGACGATGCCGTAGGAGCGCAAGGTGAGCGAGTCTGTGAAGTACAGAGCGACGACCGCAACTGTCTTCACGACAACAAGACTGAGCTGCAGCACGACGGTCGCCCGGAACCCGTTGACGATCAGGCGCAACGTTCTTGCGATCTGTACGAGCGTCGTTCCAAACAACTCGGCGACCATGAACAGCACCACGGTCCAGATCGACAAGCGAGGCAACAGAAACTGCGATGTCGCCAGGACGATCACGACTGAGATCCCGATGAAGACTGCGTAGATCGAGAAGAAGTGCGCGCTCACCGTTCGCGCGGAGGAACCCATTGCCGATTGCAGGAACGCGAGCCCGGGGCCGATGTGAGCCAACGCCAGTGAAACACCGATCAGGCTGTACATCGCGGCGAACGACCCGTAGTCGGTGGGGCCCAACCCACGGCCAACGAGCGCAAAGAACACGAACGTTCCCACCAACTGGCAAACCTCGAGCACGAGACCAGAGGCACCGTCGCTGAGGGCTTGACGCCCCACACCGAAACGCGATGTGACCGCCGCCAGCGCGCCGCGCCGCGCGTTCGGGTCGGGCGTCGTCACGTCTTGGCCCGCGACAAGGTGGCGAACACGATGAGCAACGCTGGCCACACCCCGTACGCGGGCAGTGCCTCCGAGAATCCGAACGACATCACGATTGCGCAGAACAGCAACGTCAGGCGGCCGAACGCGTCGTCGCGCAATAGCCCCCGCCACCCGGAACGAACGGTGCTGAGGAGTTGCAGCACATACAACGCCAGCCCGATTGCGCCAAGGCGCAACATCAGATCGAGCGCGGCGTTGTGTGCGTGGGCCACCAGGAAGCCGTTGTGGATGTTGATCGAACGAATCGGCTCGGCCCAGATGTTCTCCCACACGCCGTAGCCGTAGCCCTGCCAGAAGCGGTGACTAATCGCGTTGGTCACCCCTTCCCAAATCACTGTTCGGCTTGAGAAGGTGAGGTCTTTACCACTGAGCATGACCACCGAAGCAAACATCTCCGCAGCGACCAACGTCGCGACCAGCGCCGCTGCCATCAGCAAAGAACCCGCCGAACGCCCCAGGCGCTGCACGACACCCTTGTAGCCGCCCAACATCCAGTTAACGATCAACAGCATCACCAGCGTGGCCAGCCCTGTTGTCGTATCACCAAGGATGAGTAGTCCGGCAACGAACACCATGAACCACCGGCGAAACGTTCGGTTGGGGTGAAAACACAGCACGGCCGATGCCGTCAACAGCAGACAAGGGGCCATGGTGTTCTTGTGGATGAAGCCGCCGTGCAATCCGGGAACCGGACCGCCAACTGAATAGGCGCTGCCTGGCTGCACCGCCAACGCAAAGAAGATGAGGCCAATGGCGATGTACCCACTGCGCAGCAGGCAACGCACAAAGTCGTCACGCCCGAGCACCTGTGCGACTACGACGATCGTGATGATCGTTGCCAGATCGCGGCTTGACGCGCTGATCCACCCTGCGCGGTTGGTGTCCCAGTTGTACGAAGCCACCCACCACGCCAGGTAGACCAAGCTGATAATGGGCAGGAACACCTTCGTCAGCGATCGCGGTGGCGAGACGATGAGGGTTGCCAACAACAGCATCGCCTGCACCCCGATGTACTTCATCGGCGTCAGAGCAAACAGAAGTGTGTACGCGCCGAAACCGTCGACGAACGCGAACGTCAGGCTGACGAGTGCGAGCTGGCGCCACAAGGCCGGCCTCGGCCCGCGCATAGCTGTCTCGTCGGCCCAGACACCAGCTGGTCGTGCGTCAAGCATGACGGGCTCGCTGTCGAACACGTCGACCGAACTCGATCGCCGGACGCTCGATCAACCGATACGACAGCCACGCGGCCGCGAACGACAGCACTACCTTGGACGTCACCAACAATGCGCGGGGCACATCCGGGTAGCGCTCTTCGCTGAGGATCGTGAAGATCGTCGCGTGCCACAGGTACAGCGAGTACGAGAGGCGCCCGAGCCAGCGCATCAGCGATGTCTGCAACGGCGCGGCGAAGATGTTCTTTTGGTTGGTGACGAGTTCCGCGAGGACGACGACGAAGCACGCACTCAGCGCCACCCCGCGAATGTCGTACGTATCGTGCGGTAGATACCAGTCGGCGGCGAACAAATCGAACGTCACGCCAGCACACGCCAACGCGAACAGCCACCGCGGCACCCGCCACCGCCCGGCGTCGTCGGTGTGCAGCATCGCCGCCAGTAGACATCCGAGGGCGAGACCCTCGAAGTCGAGGAAGGGAATCGCCAACCAGTGCGGATAGTCCAGCACGCCGGCGACGAGCACGCGCCCGAGCACCACACTGATCAGCGCAACGGCGGCGAACCACATCGCAAAGCGCCGGGTGGCGCGAAAGGCCATCGGCACCACGCAGAGCACGATCGGCCACACGAGGTAGAACTGCTCCTCAATTCCGAGCGACCACGTGTGCCCTAGGGCGCCGCGTGGCTCGAAGCCGTAGAACACCGGCCACAGATTTCCCATTGACCCGCCAGCGAGAGCGATCTCGCGCCGCAACGGCTCGCCCACACCGCTCATGAACGTGAACGACGCGACCAGCAGGAAGGCCAGCATCACGAACAGCGGCGGGAAGATCCGAAACAGTCGACGAAGGTAGAACTGGGACAGCGACAGCCCACCCGTGCGGTCGGCCTCTTCCAGCGCCAGCTTCGTAATCAGGAAGCCCGACAACACGAAGAACAACATGACCCCGGAGCCGCCGCCGGGAAACACCGGTGAGTAGAGGTGAACGAGAAACACCGTTGCGATGGCAACGCCGCGAAGACCATCGAGCACCGGCAAGTGCCCCATCGGTTGATGCGCCAGCGGGTTTGCCGCACTTGGCAACGTTGTTGCTCGCGATGCCGTATCTGGGCTGCTGGTGTCGGCGCTCATCGCAGCAGACCCCGAAGTCGACCGGCAGCGATCGCGGTGCGGCGGCAGACGCTGGTTGCCGAGCGACGCGCGGTGCGTTGCCCGTTGGGCCGAAGCATGCCGAACCGCGATGCCGCGACCCCGCCTTCGGTTCCCGGCGTTCCGAACGTTCGCAGCACCTCGCTCATGCCGCGACCGTACGAGTAGTGCTGGCGCAACATCGCAAGCACACCGGCGCGGTGGCGGTAGTCGATGACCGCGCCCCCGACGTGACCGATTGTGTAACCGGCACGCACTAACGACCAACTGATTGCGATGTCTTCGCAGCGGGTGAGGGTTTCGTCGAAACCGCCAACAGCCTCGAATGCTTCCCGACGAATCGCCAGGTTGCCGGTGAGCAGATAGGGCTTGCCGAGAAAGCTATTCAGCTCGCCCCGTGTGGGCGCTGGGTACCAATGGCGCATCCGTTCGTCCGCAAACACGTCGACGACGTCGCCAGAAACCGCGTCGAACTCATCAAGCCCGTTGACCAGCCCCGACAACCAGCCCTCGTGCACCAAGTCGTCGGCGTCGCAGAACCCGATCGCGGCACAGTTGGTCGCGGCGGCGCCGACGTTCCGTGCGTGAGCAGCGCCCTTGTGGTCGCTGGAATCGACGATACGCAGACGAGGATCGCCACTGGCCGCCGCAACGGATCGAACTTCGCTGACGACAGCCGGATCTGCGGAGTTCACCGAGAGCACGACTTCGCTCAGCGAGACACCCGACTGTGACAGCACGCGCGCAACCTGCTCGCCGAATACGGCATCGATGGACCCCACCGGTATGACAACCGCGGTGTCCATCGCGTTAGCGACGACGAAGCGGCGCGCTCGGGGTGGTAACCGCCAACACGTTGGGCTGTTGTTCGCGCAGCTCACGCCCGATCAGGGCCAGCGCTTGCTTCTGTTGACGACCGGTCGGAATGGCGAGTACCACGGCATCGGCGATGTGAGCGAACTGGACGGTCGACGCCGCACCCAAGAACGGGCCACCATCGACGATGACGACGTCGGCCAGCGGGTCGAGGCGAGCGAGCAGTTTGGGCACATCTTCGCGACGAAGCACGGCGCCGTTGTCCATCATGTCGGCCGCAGCAACCACTTGCAGGGCGGGTACGCGCGTTGGGCGCAGCAGTGTGGCCGTACCGGGGGCGCGTGGTGGACCACCGCTGTATGCGGGCAAGCCGGCAGGCTGTAGTTCGAACAATTGCGAGAGCTCGGGGTGTAGCGGGTCGGCATCAACGACGACGACCTCTGCCCCATTGAGAGCAAAGCGGTTGGCCAAAGCGCCCGCGAGGCTGGTGGTACCTACGCCAACGTCGGTGCCAGTAACGAGCACGACGAGTGCGTGATGCTGACGATCGAGCGCGTCGGTTCGCACGCGCAGGTGATCGATGAACGGCGTTGCGTTCGCAGGCAGATACTCAACAACCGCGCGGCGATCATTGGAGATGCGATAAGTCGGCACCGAACCGACGACAGGCACCTGGAGGATCTCGGAGGCTTCCTCGTTGTCCAACACCTTGCGCGAGATCCTGGCGGCGACAACGGCCAGGACGAGCCCGAACACCAAACCACCCAGCACGCCGGCGGCGAGGATCTTGCGATTCGATGAGACGAGTGGTGTCGTCGGAAGCGTCGCGGCTTGCACGACCTGGCTCGACACGCGAACTTGCTCGCCGAGCTCAAGTTCGTTCTTGGTGGCACTGACACCCTGGAACTGCGAAAGCACTGCTTGCTTCTGCGACACAAGGCTGGGCACGACCTGCTCGATAGGCGGGATCGGCGGGCAGGTGGTGGTGCACACGGTGCCGGCTGCGGGAAGATACGGTGCCATCGCTGCCGCGATCTCTGCGTCGATGGCGGTCAGTTGTTCTTGCAGCGCGACCAGCTTGGCATCGACCCCCGCCAGGCTGGAGGTACGCGTTGCATCGACCTGCGTCTGCAGATTGGCGAAGTACTGCTGCACGTAGATCTTGGCGATCGTCTGCGAGAGCTGAGCATCGGCAGTCGAGACGGTGAGCTCGACGATGTCGGTGTTCTGCGCCTGTACGACGGAGAGTGTGCCAAGAATGCTCTCCGCGGTCGCCCCATCGCCAATCACCTGAGCAACCGCATCGGCGGAGCTGTGCGACCCGAGGACGAGCAATTGCCCGGCGACATACCGGTCTGAGCTCAGGCCGCCGGTCTCGGGAGACACGCTCGGCGGGGCGATATAGAGCAAGGCTCGTGATTGATACACCGTCTCGGTATCGCCGCGCAGCGTCACGCCGACAGCGCTACCAATCAGCAGGCCACCGACGGCCAGCCACCAGTAGCGCTTGACCGCGCTTACGACGAACGAGAGTTCCACCACACACCGCCTTGAGAATCGAGATTCAGCCGTAAAGGCTATCGGCCGATACTCAGCTGTTCTGAACCTCCGATCCCCCGACCGTTGTTACCCTCTCGCGCCAATGACACGCGTCGTTGGTCGTGTTTCGTCGCGTCCGCTTGTGGGGTTGGCGATCACGATCAGCTCCCTGTTCGGCAGCGTCGTCGCCAGCTCGTGCAGCCTTTCCGAATCTGGGTCCGACACAACGCTGGAGGGGGTTGATGGGTCTGATCCGCCCGTGACGGCCGGCCCGCAGGCCGACATCGACGTCGCGCCAGTCGTCCAGGGCACCTATATCTGGCGCGCGATGCCAGTTGGGGCGGGAGGGTATGTGACCGGGATCGTTGCAACTGCAGCGTCACCGGCCGCGATGTATGCACGCACCGATGTCGGCGGCGCCTACCGGTGGGAGCCGGCCTCGCAACAGTGGACGCAGTTACTCGACGCGACATCGCTTCCCGGTGCACGACCTGGCGACGTGCTCAGCGTCGACAGCATTGCGGTGGCACCGTCACTTGGATCACGGGTCTACCTCGCACTCGGTAACGACGAGAATCCCGCGCCGGACACTCCCGTTGCAGGTGCCGGTCGGATACTGGTGAGCGACGACAGCGGCGCAACGTGGCGTGCCGCTGACCAACGCTGGTTCATCAGCGGCAATCAACGCTTCCGCGCGGGGAGCGAACGACTCGTTGTTGACCCCGCCAATCCCGATCACGTGTTGTTCGGCAGTTCGCGCGAAGGCCTGTTCCAATCGTTCGATGCTGGTGCGACCTGGGCGCCGATACCGACGTCGATGGTGCCCGCTGGCATCATCGACGATCCAGCCAGCGACCAACCGGGAGTGTCCGCGGTCGCATTTGTGGGCACGACAATGTTCGCGGCCGTCGCTGGCAGTGGCATGTACATGAGCAGCGACAACGGCGCGTCGTGGACGATGGTGCGACCGTTCGATGCCGCGCAATACGGTGCCGGCGCTATCGAGGTCGCTGGCGACCTGTGGTTGGCGATCAATCGGACCGACGGCCTGCCCGCCGACTTGTCAGTGTTCGATTTGGACGCCGCGTCGTGGACCGACCTTCCCATACCGTCGACCTCGCTAGTCGCCGTGTTCGCGGTCGACCCGACCGACGCGTCGCGCGTTGCACTTGCAGACGAAGCGGTGCGCAATGGCCACATCTGGACATCAACTGACGGCGGGCAGAGTTGGTCGGCGCACGACATCGACATTGCGTCGCCGCAAATTCCGTGGTTAGCGAACACAGACCTCGATGACTTCATGAGCACCGGACGCCTGATGTTCGACCCTGTTGACGGCTCGCTGTGGTTCGCGGAAGGAATGGCCGTTTGGCACAGCACCGATCCGCAGGCCGCAACCATCACCTTTACCTCTGTCGCGCGCGGCATCGAGGAAACGGTTGCATCGGCCGTGATGGCCGCGCCGGGTGGTGTACCCATCGGAGCAATCGCCGATCGACAGGGCTTTCGCTTCGACGACACGGCGCGGTATCCGGAGCGAACGCTGATCGACGACACCTTCGTTGGCGGAACCGGCCTGGACTACAGCGGCGGGAACCCGGAGGTCGTCGCGTGGGTCGGTGCCGAGTACCACATCTACTACTCCGAAGAGCGCCGGGCCCGTGGCGCACTCTCGACCGACGGCGGCATCACGTGGCAACAGTTCAGCGGCACTACTCCGGAGATGTTCGGTGGCGAGGTAGCGGTGTCGGCGGTTGATCCCGACGTGTTGGTGTGGCTCCCGACTCACTTCAGCGACCCCTGGGAATATCTGCGCAGCCCGGTCGGCGTGTACTACAGCCACGACGGGGGTCAGTCGTGGACGCACACCGATTCAGTCGCTGGCATCGACTCGTTCCATCGCTTCCTGTGGTGGTTCAACCGGCGAGCGTTGGCGGCCGATCGGGTAAACGGCAGCTTCTATCTGATGTCCGATGAGGGTCGCTTCTTCACCAGTAGCGACGGTGCGGCCACGTGGCAAGAAGCTGCCAACGCACCGCCTTGCCTCGACGCGAACGCATGTCATGTGCTCGGTCAACTTCTTGCACAGCCCGATCGCGCCGAGCGGTTGTGGGCGGGCGTCGGCATCGACGGTCTGTATCGCACCGACGATGCGGGGCGCACCCCATGGAGCAAACTGACGGGTGTCGACGAAGTGCGTGCGCTGGGCTTCGGTGCGCCGATGATCGCGGGTGGAGCCGCCACGGTCTTTGTGTACGGCCGCGCGAACGGCGACGCCAAAGCCGGCCTTTATCGCAGCGACGACGACGGCACTACGTGGCGACTGATCACTTCGTTCCCTGCCGGGTCCTACACCGACATCAACGCCATCAGCGGCGATCCCGACGTGCCAGGTCGCGTGTACATCGCATTCAGCGGCACTGGATTCGCACAAGGCGACCCGATCGGAGCGACGGGATGACACCGTTGCGCTGCGCTCTCATCGGAGCCGACACACTCCTGATCGAGTGCGGGCAGATTCTGCGCGAACGCGGCCATGACATCGTCTCCGTCGCGGCGGGCAGCGCGAGGGTCGCAGCGTGGGCAATCCACGCTGGGGTATCGGTACACGAGATCGAACAGCTCGATGAGTGGGCCGAGGATCTGCGCCGACACTCGGTCGACTATCTCTTTGCCATCACGCACCTCGAGTTGCTACCTGCATCGGTTGTCGCCGCGGCCAACCGCATGGCGATCAACTTCCACGACGGGCCGCTTCCCGAGTACGCGGGGCTCAACACTCCGGCGTGGGGCATCCTGCGCGGCGAGCGCGAGTGGGGGGTGACATGGCATCGCATCGATGAGGGTGTCGACACGGGCGACGTGATCGCGCAACGCCGATTCGCCATTGCCGAGCGCGAGACATCGCTGTCGCTGAACACGCGCAACTTCGAAGAAGCGATCGACAGCTTCAACGACCTCCTCAACATGTTGGAAGCCGGTCAGGTCACCGCACTGCCGCAGGGCGCAAATGCGCCCAGGGCAGTCTTCCGACGCGCCGACCGACCCGACGGCGTGCTGGACTTCAGCCAGACGGCCGTCGAAGTCGACCGAGTCGTGCGCGCACTCCACTTCGGCCCGCACCCGAATCCAGTCGCCGCGTCGGTCGTGTGGCACCCACTTGCCGCGATCGTGGTCGGATCATCCGACATCGTCGATATCGATAGCCCCAGCGCGCCCGGCACTTTGCTCGCCGTCGGGGTCGGGACGCTTACCGTTGCCTGTTCGACTGGCGCGGTTGTGCTCGGAGACTTGCACGGGCTCGATGGCACACCATGCAGCGCCACGCAGTTCTTGGCGGTAACAGGCGCGAAGGCTGGCGACGTCCTGCCACCGCTCGGCATCGATCAGCGCCAATGGCTCACCAGCTGCGCACACGCGAGTCAGCCCGACGAGGCCACGCTCGTCGCACGGCTTGGCGAGATCGCACCTGCGATGTTTCCTTGGCCACACGACGCGCAGCAGGTGCGCGGCTCCGCACGCGCCGTCGCGAACGTTCCGCTGACGCTCGCCTGCGAACCGGCACGAGTTGTCAGTGCGCTCGCTGTCTTGCTGACGCGGCTGAGCCCTGAGGGCGGCTCCGACGTCGTGCTTGCCGGTCCACCGGTTCCGGACTTCGCACAATCGCTGATGAGCAGTGAGACCGTGTTCAGTCTCGCGACGCAGACCCTCGACGGAACTCGCACTTCCAGTTGGTTTCGCGACCTGGTCGCGCGGGCACCTTCGCTCGCCGCTCGCCCTGAGTTGGCGAGCGGGCTTGATCTGCCCATCGGGATTCGCGTCTCGCGCAACGACACGCCGCTTCCTCAGCCAGTTGTTGTGCTGCAACCGTCGGATGCCGACAACGGCTGGGAGCTCGAGTACGACGCAGGTCGGGTCAACGAAGCCGACGTCAACGAGTTCGCGCGCTGCCTTGCCCTCACCATTGCGGCGTTCGACAGCCACGACCGGTCCCCCGCTGATGTCCCGCTGCTGTCGGCCGAAACCTACGAACGCGTCGTTCACGAGTGGAATGCGACTGACGCGGTGTACGAATCCGCGTGCATCCACGATCTGATCGCCCGACAGATCGCTGCCACTCCGCAACGGCAGGCCATCGTTTGCGGCGCCGCTTCGCTGACCTACGCCGAGCTCGGGCAACGATCGAATCGTCTCGCCGCGCACCTGCAGCAGCTCGGCGTCGGCCCGGGGTCGCTTGTTGGCGTGTACGTCGAACGGAGCATCGACCTCGTGGTGGCGGTGTTGGCGGTGCTGCAGGCCGGTGGCGCGTACGTTCCCCTCGACCCCGCCTATCCGACGGACCGCGTGCGACACATGATCGCCGACAGCGGGGCGCGCGTCATCGTGTGCCCCGACAAGGATCGCGCCAAGCTGCCATTGCCAATCGACGCCGTCGACCGAACGATCGTTGCTGTCGACGCACCGCGCGCCGACGGCGCGTTGCCGACTCACCAGGCGAAGCCCGACGACATTGCGTATTGCATCTACACGTCAGGAAGTTCGGGCACACCAAAGGGCGTGTTGGTCGAGCATCGCAATGTGGCCAACCTGTTTGCGGCGATGGACCACATCATCAAACGCACCGACAGCGACACGTGGTGCGCGGTGACCAGCTTGTCCTTCGATATCTCTATCCTCGAACTGCTGTACACGCTTGCCCGCGGCATGCGTATCGCGCTGTACGTGCCCGACACCTATCAACTGGTCGCTGCCCGCCGACCGATGGACTTCTCGCTGTTCTACTTCTCCGCCGACGAGGCCCACGCAACCGACGGAGGGAAGTATCAGTTGCTGCTCGACGGCGCACGGTTCGCGGACGCCAATGGGTTCTGCGCGGTGTGGACTCCGGAACGTCACTTCCACGCGTTCGGTGGGCTGTACCCGAACCCGGCGGTGACCGCGGCAGCAATCGCCACCATCACCAAACGAGTCAGCATTCGGGCTGGATCAGTGGTGTTGCCCTTGCATCACCCGGTGGAGATCGCCGAAGCCTGGAGCATGATCGACAATCTCTCCAACGGCCGGGCAGGCGTTGCCTTTGCCAGCGGCTGGCAACCCAACGACTTCGTGCTTCGCCCGCAGAATTTCGCGCATGCGAAGGAAGCAATGTTCGAAGGCATCGAGCAGATTCGTCGGCTATGGCGCGGCGAGTCGGTGAGCTTCGAGGGTCCTAACGGCAAACCTGTCGCGGTGGCGACATTGCCGCGACCAGTGCAGGCGGAACTTCCGACATGGATCACCACGGCTGGCGACCCGGCAAGTTTTGCCGCTGCCGGGACCGCAGGAGCGAACCTGTTGACCCACCTTGTCGGCCAGTCAATCGATCAACTGGCCTCCAAGATTGGGGCTTACCGCACGGCCCGCGCCGCCGCTGGCTACGACCCAACGACCGGCGTAGTCACCCTGATGTTGCACACATTTGTCGGCGACGACGACGCCACTGTTCGGGCGACGGTACGCGAGCCGCTGCGCAGGTATCTCAACACCTCATACAACGTGCTGCGCGAACATGCCTGGTCGTTCCCCACGTTCCGCCGTCACGACGGCGCACCAGTCACCAACCCCGACGATCTCGTCGACGACGACATGGCCAACCTTGCTGGCGACGATCTCGACGCAGTCCTCGACTTTGCGGCTGAGCGCTACTACGAGAACAGCGGGCTGTTCGGCACACCCGACCAAGTGCTGCCACGCGTCGCAAAACTTCATCAAATCGGTGTCGACGAGATCGCCTGCCTAGTCGACTTCGGTGTCGCGCCCGACACTGTCCTTCGCAACCTTCCGCATCTCGCCCGCGTTCGCGAAGTGGTCGCCAAGCAGTCGACAACAAACCCTGATGACGCGAGCGACGCATCACTCGCCGAACTGATTGCCACCTCGTCAACAACGCACATGCAGTGCACGCCGTCGATGGCACGAATGCTGACTCACGACCCAGCCATGCGAACAGCGCTCGGTGGCGTGCAACAACTGCTCGTGGGCGGCGAGGCGCTGCCAACCGACCTGGCGCACGAATTGCAGTCACTAGTCGGCGGCGCCGTCACCAACATGTACGGCCCTACTGAAACAACAGTGTGGTCAAGTTCCTGGCCGCTGCAGTCGGACTGCGACTGGACGCCAATCGGAAACCCGATCGCGAACACACAGATCTATGTGCTTGACCACGTCGGGCAGCCGACGCCTCCGGGAGTCGCGGGTCACCTGTGGATCGGTGGTGACGGCGTCGCCCGCGGCTACCACCAACGGGCTGAGCTGACGGCGGAACGCTTCCGACCAAACCCGTTTCGCGAACACGGTCGCATGTATCGCACGGGCGACCTTGCACGCTGGCGCGCAGGGCCCGACGGCTGCGCCACCCTCGAATTCATCGGGCGAGCCGACGAACAGGTCAAGCTGCGCGGTCATCGCATCGAGCTTGGCGAAATCGAGTCGGCGATCTGCCGGATCGCCGACGTCGAGGATTGCGCGGTGATCGTGCTCGACCGCTCGGATGATCGAGCAGACCAACAGTTGGTGGCTTACGTCGCTACCGGCATGGCGCGGACCTTCGACACCACCGCCATGCGCGAACAGCTGCGCACCCGACTTCCGGAAGTGATGGTGCCCAACCAGGTTGTTGTGCTGTCGGCGCTACCGCGCACGCCGAACGGCAAGCTCGACCGCCGCGCATTACCTGCGCAAGCAGCGGAAGCGGCGATCGACGTGGCGCAGCCCACCACCGATGTCGAGGGACAAGTGCTCGCCGACTGGCACGACGTCCTAGCAACGAACGCGATCGGCATCGACGACAACTTCTTCGACGCCGGCGGGCACTCTTTGCTCGTCGTGCGCCTGCACCGACAGCTACAGCAGACGCTTGGGCGAACGATTCCACTCACCGACCTCTACCGCTTCCCGACGGTGCGAACGTTCGCCGCCTCCCTCGCAAGCAACGCGCCCTCCCCAGCGATCGGGACTGCGCTCGATCGCGCCGCGCGTCGACGCGCCAGCACGCAGGGTCGACCATGAGCGAGTCCATTGCGATCGTCGGCATGTCGCTACGTGTGCCGGGCGCGGCCACGCCCAACGCCTTTTGGAACAACCTCGCTGCGGGCGTCGAAAGCATCGTCACGCTGAGCGACGAACAACTCGCGGTTGCGGGTGTCTCTCGCGAGGCGATGCAGCGGCCGGGATACGTCCGACGAGCCGCAACCCTTGATCGAATGGAATGGTTCGATGCGGAGTTCTTCGGCTTCTCGCCGAAAGACGCGGCGATCATGGACCCACAGCATCGCCAGTTCCTCGGCGCGTGCTGGGAAGCGTTGGAAGATGCTGCGCACCCGCCATCCACGTTCGACGGCTCGATCGGCGTCTTCGCCGGCTGCGGCATGGGCTCATACTTCGCGTTCAACCTGCTGAGCAATCGCCAGCTTGTTGACGAAGTGGGAATGTTCCTGTTGCGCCACACCGGAAACGACAAGGACTTTCTCGTCACCCGCGCCAGTTACCTGCTCGACCTGCAGGGACCAGCCGTCAACGTGCAGACGGCGTGTTCGACTTCGCTGGTCGCTACTCACCTTGCCGTGCAGAACCTGCTGAGCGGCGAGTGCGATCTTGCGCTGGCTGGTGGGGTGACGATCGAGATTCCACATGGCCGCGGATATCAATATCAGTCGGGCGAAATCCTCTCGCCCGACGGCCACTGTCGCGCATTCGATGCCGATGCCGCCGGAACCGTGTTCGGGAGTGGTGTCGGTGTCGTCGTGTTGCGTCGACTCTCGGAGGCCGTGGCCGATGGCGACCATATCTACGCGGTCGTTCGTGGCACTGCGATCAACAACGACGGTGCGCGCAAGGTGGGCTACCTCGCTCCATCGATCGACGGTCAGGCGGCCTGCATCGCGGAAGCGCTTGCGGTGGCGGATGTCGCGGCAACGAGCGTGCAGCTCGTGGAGTGCCACGGCACCGGCACCGCGATGGGCGACCCAATCGAGATCGCAGCGCTCGATCAAGCATTTGGTCGACCGACCGATGGGGTGCCCTACTGCCAGATCGGCAGCGTGAAGACCAACATCGGTCATCTCGACACTGCGGCCGGAGCCGCCAGCCTGATCAAGGCGAGCCTGGCATTGCATCACCAGGCAATTCCGCCGAGCCTGCACTTCCAACGCCCCAGCCCCAACAGCGTTCTGGAGGGCAGCGCGTTTCGGGTAGCCACTGAGCTCACGACGTGGCCTGCCGCAAATGCACCGCGACGCGCCGGGGTCAACTCGCTTGGCGTCGGCGGCACCAATGCCTTTGCCGTACTAGAGGAAGCACCGGCCCGAGCCGCGAGTACTGCGGCGGTCGGGGCGCAACTGTTGGTGCTCTCCGCGCGTAACCGAGCCGCGCTCGACGACGCCAGCGAGCGTCTTGCTCGCCACCTCGACGAGCACCCCGATCTCAACCTGGCCGATGTTGCATACACGCTGCACGCTGGTCGCCATCAGTTTGCGGAGCGACGAGTCGTCGCCGCATCGTCGGTCGCAGAGGCAGCGCGGTTGCTCCGCAGCGGCGATCCGCGACGGGTGTTCACCCACAGCGCCGGATCACGACGCCCACCGGTGATCTTTCTGTTTCCCGGCGGTGGAACGCAGTACCCGCAGATGGGCGCCCAGTTGTACGCCAGCCAGCCGACCTTCCGACGGCACGTCGACGACGGCTTGCGTCTCGCGCAAGAACTTCACGGAGTCGATCTTCGACCACTTCTGCTCGCCGATCACGATGAGAACGCAGACGGTGCCGTTGCGTTGCACGATCCATCGCTACAACTCCCGGCGCTGCTCATCATCGAACACGCTCTCGCGCAACTGCTGATCAGTCGGGGCGTGGTCCCGGCGGCGCTCGCCGGTCACAGTGTTGGCGAGTGTGTCGCCGCGTGCATTGCGGGCACGATGACGTTCGCGGACTGCCTCGGTCTGATCGTGCTGCGCGGCAAGTTGATGGATCGCACACGTGGGGGGATGCTGTCGGTGCGCATGTCGGCCGGAGAATTGAAGCCGATTCTCGACGAGTGCGGTCTTGACCTCGGAGTCATCAACGCTCCCGACTTGTGCGTCGCATCCGGCACAGAGGCCGGCCTCGTCGCGCTTGAGGGGCGGCTCGAGCAACTCGGTGTCGAGTTCAGTCGCGTGCGCATCAACATCGCGGCGCACAGTCGCTTACTCGACCCCGTACTCGAAGAGTTCCGCGCGTATCTGAAGACCATCACGCTCTCGGCGCCGAACATCGCTTGGGTGTCGAATCAGACCGGGACGTGGGTCACTCCAGCGGAAGCCACCGACCCCGAGTACTGGGTGCGCCAATTGCGCAGCACCGTCGACTTTGCTGCCAACATCGCGGCTGTCGCACACGAGCACACCGACGCCCTCTTCGTGGAGGTTGGGCCTGGCACGACGTTGTGCTCGCTGGCGCGACTGAACCCGGCGGTCGGTGCCCGCCACGGCACCGTGCACACGATGCGCCAGGCAGACGAAGCCGTCGACGACTCGACGATGCTGCTCACCGCACTCGGTCGCTTGTGGGCCTATGGCACGGAGTATCCGACCGCGCATGCGTACGGGGCCGGTACAAGACACCGTCTCAGCTTGCCGACCTACGCGTTTCAAGAACAGCGCTACTTCATCGAAGCGCGGTCTGACGACCGCAGCGATTCGTCGGAGGCAGCCGGCCTCGAGCGCGCGCCCGCGGATCAGTGGTTCTGGGAACCAGTGTGGCGAGCACACTCCGTTGCTGAACCGACGGGCGACGCCATGACGTACCTCGTGTTTGCCGATGTCGTTGGCATTGCCGACAATGTGGTGGCACGACTTCGGGCGGCAGGACATCGCGTGGCCGTGGTGCGGGCGGGCGACTCGTATCGCATGATTCGCGCCGACGACTACTTGCTTGCGGCCGAGCACGGACGCAGCGGCTACGAGCAGCTCCTCGCCGATCTCGTCCGCACCGGCTACGTGCCCGACCGCGTGCTGAACTTGGCGCTGTTGGCCGTGCGACCGGACTTCCGGCCTGGGCACAGCTTCTTTCATCGCAATCAGGAGCTCGGCTTCTACAACCTTGTGTTCTTCATGCAGGCATGGGCGGCCGAGGGCCTGCGCCGACCGCTACACCTCGTCGTCGCCACTGCTCACGCGCAGAAAGCGGCCGCCGGCGACACCGTGACGTGGCCAGAGCAAGCAACTGTGCTCGGACCGTTGTTGGTGCTGCCTCACGAGTTGCCCGACCTGACCTGCGTCGCCGTCGACCTTTCGCTACCAACACCCAAGCGGCGATCGAAGCCCGATTATGCGAGCGTTGTCGACGCGCTTGTCGTTGAGGCTGAGGCCCCGCAGGCGGGGGTCGCTGCCACTGAGGTTGCCGCCTGGCGCAACGGGGCTCGTTTGGTGCGCACCTATCAGCGCGCAACAGTCGGCACCGCACGACCGTTCCCGCTTCGACGCGGCGGTGTTGTGTTGATTACGGGTGGCCTCGGCGGCATCGGGCTGACCATCGCGCGTCAGCTGCACGAGGCGCACAACGCGCGGCTTGTGCTCGCGACGCGCACAACGCTGCCTCCCGAGGAACAGTGGCCCGAGCTCACACGCACCCTCGCCGCCGACCACCCGCTGCTGGCTCGGATCACCGGACTGCAAGCGCTGCGCGCAGCTGGCGCCGACGTCACCGTGGTGCAGGCCGACGTGACGAACATCGCACAGATGAGCGACGCCATCGCCAAGATCCGCGCAACACGCGGCGGGCTACACGGAGTGGTGCATGCGGCAGGCGTCGTCGACGACCGACCACTACTTGAGAAAGAGCACGTCGACATCGAGCGCGTGCTTGCGGCCAAGGTCTACGGCACGCTCGTTCTTGATGAGCTGACAGGCAACGAACCGTTGGATCACTTTGTTGTCTTCTCGTCCACGAGTGCGATAACTGGTCCAGCTGGCCAGCTCGACTATGTCGCCGCCAACGCATTTCTCGATGCCTTCGCACAAGCGCGGCCGGGCCGCGTTACCTCAATCGCGTGGGGTGCGTGGTCTGAGGTCGGCATGGCAGTCGAATCAATCCACCGCCTTCTCGACGACGGTCATCAGCGGGCGCAGCCCTGCGTCGGCCCACTGTTCTGTACTTGCGTCACCGACGCGGCAGGCGAAGTGACGCTGAGTGCATCGTGGTCGAGCGACGCGTGGTTTCTGAACGAGCATCGCGCCGCGGGTGGCGCCGCGATGTTCCCCGGAGCCGGCTATGTCGAGCTTGCCCGCCAGGCGCTGCGTGAGGCAGGAGTTCATCGGCCGTTCGAGCTACGCGAGCTCGTCATGATCGCCCCCCTTGCGGCCGCCACCACTGGCCCGACACGAGTAGAGGCGACACTCAGCCCTACCGACTACGGCTACTCGTTGCAAGTGCGCCGAATGGTCGCTGCAGATGTGAACGTGGTCGACGAGCCGAAGTGGGCAACGACCGCTCAAGCGCAAGTCGTGCTGCGCTCCCCTGCCATCGGCCCTGCCGTCGACGTGAGCCTTGCGCTTTCACAGACACCGAACCGCGGTGCAATTCGCATACGCCAGCAGGATCATCTACGCCTTGGGCCACGATGGAACGTCGCGCAATCGATGCAGAGTGGTCCGCAACAATCCGTCGCGGTCCTGGAGATTCCAGCCGAGTACGTCAGCGATCTGGATGGGTTTCCATTGCATCCAGCGTTGGTGGACATCGGACTGTGCTTCGCGATCGAGCAGGTGCCCGGATACACGGGCGATGCACTCTGGGTGCCGATCAGCGCGCAATCAATCGTCGTGCACGACCCCGATGGCCCCGCCGACCAGCTGCGCCGCGCGACAGTGCTGGCGACGATCAGGCCGGGCAGCAGCGAGGCAGCCGGGTTCGCGACCTTCGACGTCGTGTTCGTCGATGCCGCTGGACGCGTCGCACTCACCGTCACCGGCTTCACGATGAAGCGTTTGGCGGGTCGCCTCAACCTCAGTCCGCTCCCCAACGAAACGGTGGCCGAATCGAGCGCGGCGCATCGGCGGCCGGCAACCGCGGCCGAAGACGCTTTGCGCCACAACGTGTCACAGGGCATCCGCGCCGACGAAGGTGCGGCAGCATTCGAGCTCGCGTTGACGCGATACTCGGGCTCCCAACTCGTCATCAGCGCACTTGATCCGCTGGCGTTGGCGGCGCAGACGGATCGCATCAGCAGCAGCGCGTTGCATAGCGGCGTCGATTCGGGCGTGACGTTCGCCCGACCGCGACTGAACAGCGCTTACGTCGCGCCGCGCGACGCTCTCGAACGAACGTTGACCGAGCTGTGGCAAGAGCTCCTCGGAATCGATGAGGTGGGGTTACACGACAGCTTCTTCGACCTTGGCGGCCACAGCCTGATTGCGGTGCGCTTGTTCGCGCGCATCCGCAAGCTGTTCACCGTCGATCTCCCGATCTCCGCCCTGTTCACTGCCGACACGGTCGAGGCTGGCGCCGCGCTCATTCGATCGATGCTGCCCACAACAGATTCTGCGGGCGCGAAGCCGACGACGCTCCCGAGTCAGTACACATACCTCGTGCCAATGCACTCGCGCGCCGAGCGCGGCACCACGCCCTTCTTCTTGGTCGCGGGGATGTTCGGAAACGTGCTCAACCTGCGTCACCTCAGCAACCAGATCGGCACCGACCGGCCGTTCTATGGCCTGCAGGCGCGTGGACTGTTTGGCGGCGACAAACCGCACGAGACCTTCGAGGAGATGGCAGCCGCCTATCTGCAGGAAGTGCGCGATGTTCAGCCGCACGGCCCGTACCTGTTGGGTGGTTTCTCTGGCGGCGGAATCACCGCGTTGGAAATGGCTCGCCAGCTGCGTGCCGCCGGCGAACACGTCTCGTTACTGGCGATGCTCGACACGCCCGCACCGTCGATGCGCCAACCGCTCACCGCCGCCGACAAGATCGCGATTCTGTTACAGAACATTGCGCGCCACAAGTTCGGCTACGTCGGGCGTTGGTGGCGCAGCCGCCAGGATTGGAGGCGCGAGGTCGCCGAGCGTCAGCAAGTCCCCGCGCCTGAGCTCGGCATGCAACACAGCGTGGACATCGAGGCAGCCTTCCTGCGCGCTCTCGCCAGCTACGACGTCGGGCGCTACGACGGCGACATCACTCTGTATCGCCCTCCACACCGCATCGAGTATCGCTTGCCCGGCCACCGCGGCATCGACGTGCGCCGCGACTTCGTTCAGGACGACAACGGATGGCGCCGCCACTGCGCGCACGTCGAAGTAGTCAACGTTCCTGGCGACCACGACTCGATGGTGCTCGAGCCGCACGTGCGCGTGCTGGCCGAGGCGATCCGTCACGCGATCGAGGCGGCAGAGCAATGAGGGTCGCCGCGCTTGCAATCGACCCGCTGCACATCGCGGCGTTACACGCAGAAGAATTCGCCCTTGTTGCGACAGCGCGCGCTGAACGGCTGGCCGAGTTCGCGAGCGGTCGTGCGTTGCTGCACGACATGCTCGACACGGCGGCGCCGATCGTGCGCGCTACCAACGGAGCACCAGCGTGGCCGAAGGGAGTGGTTGGCTCGCTGGCCCACGATCGCACGCAAGCGGTAGCGGTCGTCGCGTCGGCAGCGGAGTACCGGGCGATCGGCATCGACATCGAGCCCCACGGCGCAGGCGACGACGACGAACTGCGCGAAGCCGTGTTGCGCACCGACGATCCCGACATTGATGCGTTGGCCGCTTTCGTGATGAAGGAAGCCGCCTACAAAGCGTGGAGCGACCTCGGCGGCGAGATTGTCGGTCCGCTGGAGGTCCGGCTCACGGTCGACGCAAGCAACTTCGCCGCGGAGATGCCAAATCCCGGAATGACTGTGCACGGAACAATCACCGACACAGGCGGAAACTGGCTAGCAATCGCGACGATCCGCTAGCGAGGCGCTTGCGCACCTGGGGTTGGCACCGGTTCATGCGGCGCGGATTGTTGGTGGTCCGATGGTGCGGATTGCTCCGTCGGGTTGGGTGACGGTGAGTGTGCGGTTGGATGCGAGGTGGAGGTGCCAGCCGCCTTCGTGGACGAGGTGGTGGTGTTTGTTGCAGATTGGGATGAGTTGGTTGATGTCGGTGAGGCCGCCGAGGCTGTACCAGGTGACGTGGTGGATTTGGCAGTGATCGAAGGGCACTTCGCAGAGTGCGCAGCTGCGGTAGAGGGCGCGTAGGGCGCGGCGTTGGTGGCGGTTAGCGATTCGGGTTTCGCGGCCGAGCATGATGCGCACACCATCGGCGGCGACGACGACGGGGCTGACTGAGCCGATGCAGGCCCAGCGGCGGATTGTTTCGATGGGGAGTCCGAAGCGGCCGAGTGCGATGTCGTAGCGCGTGTGCTCGTGCGCGTGACCGGTGAGCAGGGTTTCGGCGTCGATGAGCACGGTGACGTCGGGTGTACCTGAGGCCGAGCCGGTGTCGTCGCCGAGCAGCATGGCGGCGAGCGCGAGTGCGGCGAGGTGTTGTTGTTTCTCGATCGGATCGGTGGGGCAGGTGTCGGGTGTCGCGTTCGCGAATTGGCGCTCGACGGCGTTGCGTAGGGTGCCTTCCAGCCGTGCGCCGGTGGCTGGGTCGAAGCGGCCGTTCAGGCACCACATGCCGTCGCTATCGGTGAACCACTTCAGACGG
>JAIOPC010000007.1 GCA_021414085.1 Actinomycetes bacterium
CGAACCATCAGCCAACGCGGCACCCAGTTCGGGGATCGCAGCACACGTCCCGGCACGATCACGTAACCGTTCGGCAGCCATCAACGACGACTTCGACGCGTCGGCCACGACGGCTTGCGGGAACAACCCGGCGTCGGTCTCAGCAAGCTCATCGAGACGACGGACCACTTCAACCTCGCGAGCGTCCAACAACCCGCGCACGACACCGATCGCCACCAACTCGGCCCGACACACCACAACATCGGTCAACGTTGTGGCCGAAATCAGGGGCCGCAAAGCCGTCACGTCCATAAGAACAACAGTACGCAAGGGGTCTCACATAGATATCCAAGAAGCCCATTCCGTTGACAAGGTCAGACCGGGATCAGGTTGCTGAAGTCGTTTCGCTATTTGGACGGTCCGACGCTGTCATGCGATGGTTGGCGGATGTCGATTGAACGAAACAAAGCGCGGGCGCTGGAACTCATTGAGCGCGTACTGAACGGACACGACCTCGACGCGCTCAACGAATTCACGACTAACCCTGCCGTGCTCGGTTCAGCCAAGGGTCTACTAAGCGGCTTTCCTGACCTGCGAGCAGAGGTCAAGTGGGTCGTCGCCGAAGGCGACATGGTTGTCGTGTTCCACGATGTTCACGGGACGCATCGCGGCCCGTGGCTGTTCGTCGGTCAGCCAACCGGGCGGTCGGTTGCGACTGCGTTCATGCTGGCCTTCCGGTTCGACGACGACGGGCAGATCATTGATCAGTGGCTCGGGTCGAACTTCGTCGAGATGTTGGCTCAAATTGGTTGGGGCTTCGCTCCAGTCGGCGAGATCTCTGCACCACCTGGCTGATCCACAGATCATCTTGTGGGGGCTGTGGAACGATGCAGCCCACTGTCGACCCACACGGCAGGGTCGTACTAAGCGTGGACCAAGTTGTCGCTGCCGGTTGGCATCGAGTCGAGACACCATGACGGCCATTCGGCGATGAGAGCGGCGCTGCGTCACCACCAGGTTGGATATGCGAACATCTGTCGATGGTCACCACCGAAACGCCTGGACGTCTCACCCTGATCGTCGGCTTGCCTGGCAGCGGTAAGACCACGCTGGCGAGAGAACTTGCCGACTCAATGCCAGCGAGCCGCATGTGTCCCGACGACTGGATGGTGGCATCCGGCATCGATCTTTGGAACGAGCGAGCACGAAACCAGATCGAAGCCTGTCAACTCACGGTGGCGCTTGACTTGCTGCGCTCAGGCTGCCATGTCGTCATCGAGTGGGGCCTGTGGACTCGCGGTGAACGCGACGCGATTCGTCATGCGGCGGCGGCGGTCGGGTCGTCAGTCGAGTTGCGTTACGTGACCGCGAGTGTCGACGAACTTTGGAGGCGAATCGAGCAGCGCGATCTTGAGGCGGTCCGGGGATCGCGCGCGATCCGACGTGAAGAGGTCGAAGAATGGGCGAGAATTTTCGAACCGCCAACTGACGCGGAGTTGGCGGAGTACGCCTAGAGAGCACGCGCCCCTTATGCGTGGTACGTGTGCGCGACACAAGTGCCGCTACCGACGTGTCGTATTGAGCCCAACAATGGGTCGTGAGAACGCATCAGGTTGGTGATGCGGGTGAGGTTGGAGAAATCTCCAGCCAGGTTCGTTCGCAGCATGTGTCAGCCTGTCGGCGTGAGTTCTGACGAGGAGCGGTTGGACGGCGGCTGGCAGACCGAGGTGACGCGTCGCGGAGGCATAGTCCTGCGGAAGCCGGGGCCACAGTCCTCGACGGTGATCGCGCTTCTCGCGCACCTCTCGGCCGAGGGCTTCGACGCGGCGCCGCGGCCGGTGGGTAGCGGGTTCGACGCTGACGGCCGCGAGCAACTGTCGTTCATCGGCGGCGCAAGTCCTCACCCGTTGGCTTGGTCGAACGAAGCGCTGTGGCTCATCGGGAAACAACTCGCGGGACTCCACCAAGCAACGAAGACGTTCAAGCCTCAACATCCACAGTGGCGGCCGTGGTTTGCTCGCTCCCTGCCCGGTTCGATGCCAGTCATCGGGCACGGTGACCTCGGCCCGTGGAACATCATCGCGAGGGACGGACTACCGGTCGCGTTCATCGATTGGGACAACGCCGGGCCGGTGGACGCGGCATGGGAACTTGCGCAAGTTGTGTGGCTCAATGCCCAACTACATGACGACGACGTTGCTGCGCTCAACGAGCTTCCGGGACCTACGGATCGGGCACGGCAGGCAGCACTCATCCTCGACGGGTACGGCCTATCTCGCGAAGACCGCGAGGGTTTCGTCGACAAAATGATCGAGTTCGCAGTCCGGTCTACTCGCGATGAGGCGGTCTTATCTCACGTCGGCCCCGACACGTCCAGTCCGTCACCGAACGGCTTCCCGCTTCTGTGGGCCGTTGTCTGGCGAGCGCGGGCAGCGGCGTGGATGCTCGACCACCGCAGCCTGCTCCAGTCAATGCTCGCCAGAGCTGACGCGCCGCCTTCACCGCAACCCCACACTCCGCGGGAGGGGCGCTCTTAGGAGTAGATCAGGTTGCACGTCGTCATTCGCGGGGTTGAGGCGTGCTCGTACACTTCGGCAGATGGACGCCCCGATGCCCGACGATGGCAAGCGGCGCGCGCTTGAGGTCTTCTTAGGTGACCTTCGTGCTGATCCCGAGGTCGTCGCTGTGTTCCTGTTCGGCTCTCACGCGAGAGGCGACGACCGACCCGACAGCGACATCGACCTGTTAGTGATTGCCGCCGACGCGTTTCGCCAGACCGTGACGCGGCTCGACGGCGTTGAGTTCGAAGTCTTCCGAAACAACGCGGCGGACACCGTCGCCTTCTGGAGAGCGAATCGAGACGACTTCGAGAATTTCTGGCGCGACGCAAAGCCGCTGTTCGACCGTGACGGGACGGTCGCCCTCCTGAGCGCCGCTGCGGCCGCTATCCGGAACGGGCCGTGAGGCGCTCCGCTCCTGAGGTCGGATGAACTGACGCGAGCGGGCTATTAAGAGTCGATCAGGTTGGTGGCGTTTGTTGGCACCAAGAGGTCGTTCGCTCCACGCTCGCTGGCCGGCTCCGCCTACGCCCCATGTCGGGCCTGACCGGTGCTATCGCGTCAAGCGCGCCCTCTAGCGCAGTCGCCCTCGGCTACGGGGAACACTTGCTCGACAACAGGATCATCCAGAATTCGAGACGGCAGCCCTTCAATCCACGAAAGTGCATCAACTCCGTCCACCAAAAGCAGTTCGAGGTAATCAGGACTGAGATGCAACTCAAAACCTCGTGCGCCCGGAAGATACGAGTCGCCTACGACAAACTGGGCTTGCAAAGCTCCGATGGCCTCCCAGTCTCCGTTCAGCACGAAACAAGCGGCATTAATCTTTGCCGAGCTCTCGTCCGACTCGCTGCAACCAACAGCCATCGCGACTGTTGTGGCAAGGGCAACACACCGGATCGTTGTCGCTATGCCCATTCTGTGAGTCTGGCGCGGCCGCAGCAATAACCACAATGCACCCCGGCCGACGCCCGATGATTCACTCGCAGGGGAGCTACTAGGAGTTGAGCAGGTTGCTGGTCCTCGTCAGCGCGCTTCGTAGGTGCTGTGTTGCGCGCGACGCGGAGACCCCCATGCCTGCGCAATCTCTCTTGAGTTGATGAGCGGCGGCTGGAAAGTGCCGCCCTAGGTTGACTATGCGATGGCCCGCTGAGATTCGACGGTTGGGCTGTGCTTGAAGCCCTTCCACGCGGCGTAAATACCGAGCAACAATTCCCAAGCGGCTTCCGGCAGCGTCAGCAGGGCTTGCGGCGACGATCCGACGTCGAAGGCGCCGAACAGGACCAGCACAAACGCGAGGATCAGCAGAGGACCACCGATGAGACCCACCATCGCTAGGCGGCGAGGCACGAGACCTGAGCGATACATCAGGTAGCCGAGCATCAAGCCGTTGCCGAAGCCGACCACGAGTCCCGGCCCAAAGCGGAAGGCCCAGTCGTAGACCGAGACGAGCGTGTTGCCCTGTACCGCGAGTGCTGCGGCGTCGGCGGCACTGGCCCCACGCAAAGCGTCATTCACACTCAGCACCGAGACGATGCTGATCAGGCCGATCGCGATGAACACGGTTTCCATGACGCGAGCGGTGACGTAGCCGAGCGAGAGGATTTGGCTTTGTCGTTTCACTAGCGGGTAGAGAACGACTGCCGTTGCGATGTTGGCCAGGATGAGCGAGAACTCCAAGAGTGCGCCAATCTTCAGGCTCGTGTCGGAACCGGCCCCAGCAACGAAACGCATGTCGCTCCAGGAAGCGCCAACTCCATCCACGAACAGGAGTCGAGCGGGAATACTCGTGACGAAAGTGGCAATGAAGAACCAGCCAAAGATCCGCCCAATTCTCTTAGTGTCCAATGCTGTATCCAAGTCTTGTCCCCCGATTCAACAACGCCCCGTCGAGCGGGCCGTCTAGCGTTTAGTCGGCGGGACCACCATACTGACGAGACACGCACCCGCAGTGCATGCGAGGTAATTCAGCTTCGTGCCTAGTCGCCGCGGCGGGTGGCGGCGTAGAACAGTTCTTCGAAGTAGCGCTTGGCTTGCGCCGCCAACAGCCCTAGCGAGATCAGCTGTACTGCGACCACGAACGTGAAGCCAGCGATGATGAACGTTTGTGGTCGCAGCTTCCACGCCTCCGCGAAGCCGTTGGTGATGCGCGCGTCCCATCCACCGCCGAGGTGTCCAGCTTCGCGCCATACGGTCCAAGCAAGCGACCCGCCCGACCAGAAAGAGATCAGCAGCAGGAACAGACCGGGAATCATGAAGAACACAATCGGTCGGTACAGGAAGCTGGCGAACACAAGCAGCTTCGATGTGGTCGTGAACTTCAGCGACACCTTGCGGGTGGCGATGCGTTCGGCCTGATCGCTCCAATCAAGGTGCGCAGGCACTTCCGCCACACGCGCACGCATGATCTGCGCCTTATAGAGAATCTCGGTGTTGATTTCGGGCCCCATCGACTTCAGCGACAGCCCGCGAATGAAGTCGCCGTCGTAGGCGCGCACCATGCTGGTCACCGTGTGCAGGTCGTATTGACTACCAGCCGACAGCAGGCGGTTGACCTGCTTGCTCATCTGCGCACGGTTCCACGGCACCGCCGTTGTTTTGCCGCCCTTCATGTACGGCGACGCGACCACCATGGCAACCTGCTCGCGCTCCATCGTCTCGAGCATCTGGCCGATGTGTTCGACGGAGTACGACAAATCGGAGTCGAACACAACAATGATGTCGCCCTTCGACTCGGCGAACCCATCGCGCAGCGCCTGACCGAGACGCATGTTCGCTGGCTGCTGCAGTAGTCGTACCTCGCGCCGCTTGCTCGCAAACGCGGTGACAATCGCGGCGGTCTCGTCGGTCGAGCCGTCGTCGACCACCAGCAGTTCGAATCGGTAGCGATCGGGCAAGCGACCCATGTAGTCGTACATCGCGGTGAGCGATGCCATGATCTTCAGCGCCTCGTTGTAGGCGGGCACCAGCAGCGTGACCAGCTTTCGTTCAGCGGTCATCGCGATGCGCCTGCAGGGACAAGCGACGATGCCGGTGAATGAACCTGCCACAGCGATCGCGTGGGCAACGAGCCACTGGCCGCCAACGCACGCGCGTGATCGCGCAGAGGAACGACATCGAATCGTTCTGTGAACATCCGCAAGCAGCGCACCACCGTCTCGCGTTTGCGGGCACCCGTCAGGCTCATCCCGGGGAAGAACTGCAGCGAGTCGACATCGTCGGCGCCGAGGAAGTCCAGTGGGTGCAGCAGAATGCTCGGCTGCACGCGCCGCAGCGAACACAAGCGCAGTGCACCAGCGAAGTAGCGATATGCCGCCGCCGGCGACGGACCGGCGAGATACAGCACGTATGACATATGAATCGGCACGCGAGTGAGCGGCATCGTGGTGACCGGAATCTCCACCAGCGACTGCGGACCCGCCACCCAGCGGTACGGCTTCAGCGACTGCAGCCCGTCGCGTGCGCTACCGAACAGGTGCGCACGCTCCGATCGTTGCTGCTCGGTCAGCTTCGCCGAACGGAAGTAGTAACGCCGGGCCAGCGGACCGATCACCGTCGGCAGCGTGCTGGCGTCGTACTCGTAGCCGCGGTCCATCAGCGCACGTAACACATCGGGACTAAGGCTGTAACCGGGACCGCGGAAGCCGACGGGTCGCTGGCCGGTGACAGCGTGCAGCGCTTCCTCGGTGCGAGCTAGCTCGGTGTGAATCTCATCCAACGAGTAGCGGTGCAGCCACGGCTGATGGCGAAAACTGTGATTGCCGATCTCGTGGCCCGCGGCTGCCAGAGCGGCCACGGCGCGATGGTTCTTCTCCAGCGCGGCATCCTGTCCCACCGTGAAGAACGTGATCTTCAGCTTCAGATCGTCGAGCATCGGCAACACGACATCGGCAAGCGCATCAAGGTACGTCGGATACGTGTCCCAGCCTGGGTCGCCATGGGTCATCTGATACGCCCACAGGTTGTCGGCGTCCAGCGACAACGAGGCCATTGAGTTCGCCGAGCTCACGGATGTGAACGTTAGTCGGCCGACATCCCGGCAACTGTGAGCACTTCATCGACCAACGACAAGGTGTCGTTGACGTTCAGAGTCGAGAACGGCAAGTGTGCCGACCCTGCGAGAAACAGACCGGGCACCGATGTCGCGGTCGAAGGCGCGTCGTCGCTGTACGCGAGTGCGGGCACCGCGAATACCTGCGGCACCTTCGAAACGCGGGCAGCCACCACCTGCGCCGGGTCGAATGCTGGATACATCTGCTGCAGAAACGGCAGGAAGGTTGCGATCACCTCGGAGTCCTCTGCATCGAACAACGGATCCGAAGCCGGCGCATACTTCGGCAGGTACACGAGCGACTTGCCCCCGACCTCAGCCGGATCGATGAATGCGGTCATCTCGACGACCGCAGTGAACGGTGTGGCGGGTTCGGTGATGTACGTCAGGTAGTACGGCGACAGCGGCTGCTCGAGCAGCAGCGACACACACACGATCCCCAGGTATTCCACGCGCTGCAAGCGCTCGCGCTCACCGACCACGAGATCAGGGCACAGTCGGGCAGCGAGCGATGCGTTAGTAGTGAGGACCACTCGATCGAACGTGTCAGTGCCTCCCGCTGTCACCACGTCGAGGTGATCGCCACTGCGCTGAACCTTTTGCACCGCCGTGGAGAGCCGAACCTCGACACCTGCGGCCGCGAGCGTCTCGGCGAACGCCTTGAACACACGCGAGTAGCCGCCCGACACGTAGCCGAACATCTCCTTCTTCAAGCCAGTCCGTCGTGCCGCGTACAAGCGTTGGATCGTCGCCCAAATGAACGCAGCCGACACCTTCGGATACGCATCACCGAGTTTCGCGCGCAGCAGTGGCTTCCAGAACGTGTCGAAGGCGGAGTTGCCGCTCCACCGGCGCAGCCAACGCTCGACCGTCAGTTTTTCCATCCGACGACCGTTGCGAATCTTCGAGCCGATCGCAATCGTCGCAGCCAATCGACCCTTATCGATCACCGACAGGCCCGGTAGCTTCAGAAACTCAAGAGCATTCGAGACTGAACGGAGCACATGGTCAGTGCCGTAGTAACCCGTCTTGGTCTCAACCCAGCGCAGTTCGTCGTCGGCGATGCCAGCGTCGCGGTACATCGCACGCGTGCGCGCATCTGACAGCAGGGTGACGTGGTAGTGCCGATCCCACGTGATGTCGCCAACCTGCCAGGGTGACGCGAGACCGCCGAGCACGTCGCCGGCTTCGTAAACAGTGACCCGGTGGCCGAGGCGCGCGAGGCGAAGCGCAAGCGTGAGTCCGAGTGCACCCGCACCGACCACGGCCCAGCGCTGCGACGAATCGATCGGCTCGGGCATCCGACCAGCATACGGACGGCGTCATTAGGCTGGGCTGATGCGGCCGCGTCCTGCGAACAAGGTCACGGCATGGTCCGCCGACCCCACGGCGATTGTGGAACCGGGGTCACACATTGGCGAAGGCACCCGCATTTGGCATCACGCGCATGTGCGTGCCGGCGCGACGATTGGCGAGAACACGTCGCTCGGCAAGAACGTGTACGTGGATGCCGAGGTCACGATTGGGTCGCGCGTCAAGATTCAGAACAACGTCAGCGTCTATCACGGCGTCACGATCGCCGACGACGTCTTTCTTGGCCCGTCCTGCGTGTTCACCAACGACCGTTATCCGCGGGCCTCGGGCGCCGACTTCCAGGTCGTGCCCACCGTCGTGCAGCGCGGGGCATCGGTCGGAGCCAACGCGACGATTGTGTGTGGCGTCACACTCGGCGAGTGGTCGGCGATTGGTGCTGGGGCCGTCGTCACGCACGACGTCGCCGCTCACCAACTGGTAGTCGGCTCCCCCGCTCGCCCAGCCGGCTGGGTGTGCCAGTGCGGTCGCGTCGTCTCCCACGACGTAGCGCCACCGCCATCATTCGATTGTGGCCAATGCCAGGTGGCGCCCGCTTGATCCCGATCTCAGTGGTGAAGAACAGCGCGGAAGCGGAAGAACTTGTGCTGCAGGTGCTGCGCTCGGGGGCGTTGACGCAGGGCGCGATGGTGCAACGCTTCGAGGCGCTGTGCTGCGAGATGACCGGCGCGCGTCACGCAATCGCGGTGAACAACGGCACCACCGCTTTGGTGGTCGCACTCGAAGCGCTACAGCTGAAGCCTGGCGACGAAGTCATCACTAGTGCCTTCACGTTCGTCGCCACACTGAACGCAATTCTCGAATCCGGCGCCACAGCACGTTTTGCCGACATCGACGCCGACGACTTCAACCTCAATGTCGCCACCGCGGCCGACTTGGTCGGCGATCGCACACGCGTGTTGCTGCCGGTTCACCTCTTCGGACAGCCATGCGATCTCGCCGCGGTCACCAAGATCGCGCAGGCGCGCAACTTGGCGATCATCGAAGACGCTGCGCAAGCACACGGCGCGACGTACGGCGGCACGCGAGTCGGCACCACGAGTGGCCAAGCAACATTCAGCTTCTATGCCACAAAGAATCTGCAGAGTGGCGAGGGTGGTGTCGTCACCACCGACGACGACGCACTTGCCGACCGCCTACGACTGTTGCGCAATCACGGGATGAAGGCGCGCTATCAATACGAGTTGCCCGGCCACAACTACCGCCTCACAGAACTCGCCGCAGCCGTAGCAATTCCGCAGTTTGCCCAGCTCGCAGGCATCACCTCCGCTCGCGCCGCCAACGCCGCCTATTTCTCGCAGCATCTCGCCGGTCTCGCGGGTGTGGTCACTCCAGTCACCCGCCCGGATCGAACACACGCATGGCATCAGTACACACTGCGCATCACGCCTGACTGCCTGACCACGCGCGACGAGGTCGTGCGCCGACTCAACGAAGCAGGCGTCGGCGCCGGCGTGTACTACCCGCGCGCCGTATACGACTACGACTGCTATCGCAACCACCCCCGCGTTGTCATCGGCGACGGTCACGCAATCGCCGCCAAGGTAGCGACGGAGGTCGTCAGCCTGCCCGTGCATCAGCACCTCACCGAGCCAGAGCGCGATCAGATTGTCGCTGCCGTTCACGCTGCGGTACTGGCGTGAAGAGCGAACGAGTCGCTGTCGTAGTCGGGACGCGGCCCGAGATCATCAAGCTGGCGCCCGTCATCCACAGTCTTGGTGGGCGCGCACTGGTGGTGCACACCGGGCAACACTTCGACGACAACATGAGCCGGTCGTTCCTCGATCAGTTGCGCCTGGGTCAGCCGGATCTGCACCTAGCCATCGGCGGCGAAACGCGCGGCGCGCAGATTGGCATGGCCACGCAGGCAATCGAGGCCTTCCTTCTCGACGCCCAACCGGCAGCGATCGTCGTGCAAGGCGACACCAACTCCGGTGTCGCCGGTGCGCTTGCCGCCAACAGTGCCCGCATACCACTCGTGCATGTCGAGGCCGGGATGCGTTCGTACGACCGAGCAATGCCCGAGGAACACAACCGAGTACTCATCGACGTGCTCGCCGACATGTGCCTCGTGCCTCACGAAACGAACGCCGCAGCTCTCCGCCACGAAGGAATCGCCGAGTCACGCATTCGCGTGACGGGCAGCACCCTGCGCGACGCGATCGACATCATCATGCCGACGCCGACTGAACGGACCGAACTCATCGCAGCCCGCGGTGTCGAGACGAATCGTTTCGTACTCGCCACGATTCACCGCGCCGAAAACGCTGATAGCGACGCCAACCTCGGCGCCATCTTGCGCGAACTGGCGGCCATTCCGCTACCGGTGGTGTTGCCGCTGCACCCGCGGACGCGTGGACGCGCACTCGAGTTCGGACTGGACGACGAGCTCGCGGCCCTGCAGGTGTGCGAGCCGATCGGTTATCGCGAGTTCATCAGTCTGGCCAGCGAAGCCGCGTTGCTGGTCAGCGACTCGGGCGGTGTGCAGGAAGAGGCGTGCATCGTGAAGCGACCGGTCGTGATCGTGCGCAACTCGACGGAACGTCCCGAGATTCTGGGCACGTTTGCACATCTCGTGGCGGCCGGTTCGGCGATCGGCGACAAGGTCCGCGAGCTACTCGAGCGCCTTCCGGCGGTACACGAGCAACTCGCGGCCTTGCCCTACCCATACGGCGACCACGCCGCCGAGAAAGTCGTTCAGGCGATTGACGAGCTGAGTGCCCGGGCCTAGTCCGACTCGTTACCGTCGCTATCGGCAATGGTGTCGACAACTTGGAAGTTGTTGTCGAGCTGCCTTCGCCGGTTGAGGCGAGAGCCGAACGGTCGCCCGCCCAGAAGGACCGAACTACCTGCTCAGCGCCGCTGTTTCGATTTGCTCGGCGAACACGTGGGCCGGTCGCAGCTGACGACGCTCTTCCGCCGGATCGGCAACGCCATCGATCAGGTCGAGGAAGTGTGCGAGTTGCAATGCCAACGGCTCCCCATGGTGGCGCACGAACGGCAACTCGACTTCCGTCGACGACCGGTAGCCCACGCCACCCGCCGAGTGCAGCATCTCCTGGCTGACGTTGCGGTACACCGTGACGTCCTGGCGCAGTAGGTCGACTTCGACCAGTTTCGTTGCGGTGTAAATCGTGAGCGTACGAACCTTGCGCTGACCCATTCGGTTGGCCGACAACGTCGCGATGCCCTGCGGTTGTCCAGTCGACGGGAACGAGAGCGTGCAGTCGGCAATCTCGTTCCACTGCGAAGTGGGCGGACGCACACAGGCCGAGCCGACGACCACGCCTTCAACTGCGCCGAACAACTGCTGAGCAACATCAAGGTCGTGCAACATCAGATCGTTCACAACACTCGAAGTAATGCGAGTAGCTGACGGCGAGTGGCGAATCGCGAGGAGGTGCGTCGCCGGTCCATCGAGAATCTGCAACGCCGTGCGGAACGCCGCGTTGAAACGCTCGACGAAGCCGCACATCACCGGAATCTCGCGCGTCTCGGCAATTGCGAGCAGTTGGTCGAGTTCCGCCAGTGTCGGTGCGAATGGCTTTTCGACCAGCATCGGAACACCAGCCTCAAGCAGCGGCAACACACACTCCATGCGAGCGGCAGTGCTGCCCGCAATGATCACGCCGTCGCAGTCAATCGCGTCGGCGAGATTGGTCGACGGCACACTGTCGAAGGTGGCCGCTACCCGCTTGGCGACTTCGGCATCGCAGTCGATGACGACCGCCAACTCAGTGAGCGGCGATTCGGCGATGATGCGTGCGTGGCTCGAACCCATCTGCCCGGCACCAACGAGGGCTAACCGACGGCGGCTCATGCTGCGCTCTCCGCCAACGCCACCCGCTTTGGTTCCACTGCCAACGCGCCCGGCTGGACCTCGGCGCGCACTTGCTTCTCGGGCCGGCGGCGAAACGCCCCAAAGAAGCGAACGGCGAGGTGCTCGATTGTGCCGAGCAAGATCATGAGATCGAGAGTGACCGACCAGTTCTCGACATAGAACAGGTCGAGACGGCGGTAGGTCTCGAACGACGGGTTGTCGCGTGCTTCGGTCTGCCACAGCCCGGTGATGCCCGGCCGCACCTGCTCGCGCTCGCGGAGTTCCGGAGCGAAGGTCGCTACCTCCGACGGCAACGCCGGGCGGGGGCCAACCAAGCTCATCTCGCCGCGCAGCACGTTGACCAACTGCGGCAGCTCGTCGAGGCTCGTCTCGCGCAACAAGCGACCCACGCGTGTGACGCGCGGGTCGTGCTCCATCTTGAACAGCGGACCGTTGCGCTCGTTGTTGGCCTTGAGGGCAGCGAGACGCGCCTCAGCATCGACCGACATCGTGCGAAACTTCAACACGTCGAACGTTGCCCCACCGCGGCCAACCCGCTGCTGGCGAAACACGATCGGGCCCTTGTCGCCGAGGTGGATCGCGAGTGCGATGATGCCCAACAGCGGCGCCGCTGCGACTAGCAGAACGGCGGCTGCCACGACATCGAAGCCGCGCTTCAGTGCCAACTGAATTCGCGAGAGCGGCGGCGCCTCGACATAGAGCAGAGGTTCGTGCGAAAGCGACAGGCGGCGCAGACGGCGGGCGTCGATGCCGGAGACGCCCGTTGCCAAGTGCACGTGCAGATCCAATCGCTGAAGATTTCGGATGAGTTCGTGCAGGCGAGTCGGTCCGAGGGCCGTTGGCGAAACCACGACTCCGGAAACACGGTGGGTGGCGACCAACTCCTCGGCACGATCGACCTCCCCCAGCCACAAAGCACCCATGTTGTGACGCACCGCTTCGCCGCGGTTACCTACGATTCCGACCACAGCCATGCCCAGATCGGCGTGCGTGGCAAAGAGTTCAATGAGTCGTGCCGCCTCGTCGTCGGCACCAATGACGATGACCTGGCGCTGGTGCAAGCCCTTGGCTCGCTTGGTCGCAACCCACCCGCGAAACACAGAGCGCAGGACAACGAAGAACAGCCAAGCCAGAAGGGCGCCGCCGATGATGTATCGAATTCGGAACCCGATCTTGGTGATGCGATCGAAGATGATCAGCCCAGCAATTGCGATACCGATGGCACGGGTGCTGCGGGTGAGTTCGACAATTCGAACGGCACTGACCCGAGCGAGAAACAAGCCCTGCGAGCGCACCGCGAGCAGGCCGATCGCGACCGCTGCCGCCACCACTGCCACGGATCGTGGCCAGCCATGAGTGGTCGGGAAATCAGCGAAGTTGAGAATCAGCACATACCCGAGCGCGAACGCGAACGCGTCGCCGGTGATCAATATCACTTTGAGCTTGCTGCTTTTCAAGTGATCGCCCACTGTCTTCTCCCACCGCGAGACCGTTGATCCGCGAGAGCGAACGTAACTCATGAACTTCTCTCCCTGTCGGCCTGGCAAGCAGATTTGACGAACTCTTGACGCAACCGAACCACGATCAAACAATCAATCGGAGCTAGTCATTCCCCGAGATCGAAAAGACCTTCCGGCGGATCTATCAGGAGTTGGCCATCGCTGGAAGCGGTGATGAACACCGTGGGAACGAGCGAGCCGTCCTCCAGTTCCAGCAGGTCGTGAGCCGGATTGGCGACAACCGCCACGCAGCGTCCATAGGAGCGGCCGTCCGAACCGACGACCTCGGCTCCGATGAGTTGGTGGACATACAGACCATCGGCGTCATCCGCGAGCGGCTCGGCGAACAGTGCCGTGCTGACCAGAAGTTCCGCAGCGTTGCGATCGGCGCACCCCTCAAACTGCACCAACCATCGAGAGCCAGCAGGTCGGGCGCTCACAACGGTCAGCCACCGCTCGCCAGCTCGTAGTCGAGCACCAACCGCTAACCGTTCGTGGCGATCCGTCAGCAGATCGACGTAGACCTGGCCGCGCACTCCGTGCGCGCGGCCGATGCGACCTACTTCAAGTAACTGATTGGTCAAGGTCGTTAATCAGCAGGGTTGATTAGTCGGCGAAGTCGACGTCGACTTCGACGTCGTCGCGGGTGGCAGCGGCACGCACGAGGGTGCGAATGCTCTGCGCAGTGCGACCGCGACGGCCGATCACGCGGCCAAGGTCGCCAGGGCCAACGCGAACTTCCAGCCGAATGCGGCCACGACTTTCCTTGGCATCGACTTTGACGGCCTCGGGGTCGTCGACAATCGAGCGCACGACGTGCGTCAGCACTGCCGTTGCCGTTGGGGCGGGGATCTGGTTCGGGTCGAGGTCGGTCATGGGGAGTTACTTGGCCGCGCGAGCGGTGCCGAACTCGGCCCAAGCACCCGAAATCTCGAGCAACTTCTTCACGCGCTCGGTCGGCTGTGCGCCGTCGAGCAGCCACTTCACGGCCTTGCTGTTATCGACCTTCAACACCGAAGGCTCACCACGCGGGTTGTAAGTGCCCAAGATCTGGATGAAACGACCGTCGCGCGGCGAACGGCTGTCGGCCGCGACAATGCGGTAATGCGGCTGCTTGGTTTTGCCGACTCGGGTGAGGCGCAGCTTCACTGCCATGGATTTAGTGCTCCCTACAAAAGAACGTCACGCAACACGGTTTGCGAACTGGATAAGGCTATCAATTGAACTGCGGGAAGCCACCGGGCATCCCTTGCCCTGGCATTCCCGGCATTCCCGGCATGCCGGGCAAACCCTGGCCCGGAAGCCCTTGCATGCCAGCCAATCCGGCGAGTCCGCGTTTGCCCTTCTTGCCACCACGGCTGGCGCCACCCATGCGCTTCATCATCTTCTGCATCTCTTGGAACTGCTTCACTAGTCGGTTCACCTCGCCGACCGACGTGCCGCTGCCATTGGCGATACGCGCACGGCGACTGCCGTTGAGCAGTTCTGGTTTGCGCCGTTCGAGAGCCGTCATGCTGCGGATGATCGCTTCCACCGGCTTCAGCGCGTCGTCGCCGATCTCGGCGCCCTTCATCTCCTTGGGCATTCCCGGCATCATGCCGAGCACATTGCTCAGCGGACCCATCTTCTTCAGCGCCTGCATCTGATCAAGGAAGTCGTCGAGCGTGAACTCGCCGTCGAGCATCCTTTCGGCGGCCTTCTGCGCCTGGTCCTGATCGAATGCCTGCTCGGCACTCTCGATCAGGCTCAACACGTCGCCCATGCCCAGAATGCGCCCGGCCATGCGATCCGGGTGAAACTGCTCGAACTCGTTCAACTTCTCGCCGGTGCTGGCGAACGCGATCGGACGCCCGATGACTTCCTTGACGCTCAGAGCGGCACCACCGCGAGCATCGCCATCGAGCTTGGAGAGGATGACACCGTCGATTGCCAAGGTGGAGTGGAACGCTTCGGCGACGCCGACCGCGTCTTGACCTGTCATCGCGTCGATGACGAGGAAGGTGTAGTTCGGCTCGACCACTTTCGAGATTTGTCGAACTTGTTCCATCATCTCGGCGTCGATCGAGAGACGGCCGGCGGTGTCGACAATGAGCACGTCGCGGCCAAGTCGCCGTGCTTCCGCGAGGCCGCGCTTGGCGGTCTTCACCGGATCGCCGGGTTCACTGAACACCGGCACATCGATCTGACGACCGAGGGTGCGCAACTGCTCGACAGCCGCCGGCCGCTGTAGGTCGGCGCCGACGAGCAGCGGCTGGCGTCCTTGGCTCTTGAACCAGCGCGCCAACTTCGCCGCGCTTGTCGTCTTACCCGAGCCCTGCAAACCCGCCATCAACACGACCGTTGGCGGCCGACTGGCGTAGCTGATCTTCAGCGTCTCGCCACCGAGCATGGCAGTCAGCTCTTGGTTGACGATCTTGATGACTTGCTGGCCGGGATCGAGCGCCTCGCTGAGGCGAGCACCAATCGCCTGCTCGCGAATCCGTGCGATCACGTTGCGCACGACACCGACGTTGACGTCGGCTTCGAGCAACGCAGTTCGGATCTCGACGAGCATCTCGTCGACATCGGCCTCGGTTAGACGGCCGCGGCCACGCAGCTTCTTGACGATGCCTTCAAGGCGCGAAGAAAGTGAGTCAAACACGCGGCATCTCCAAAACGACTAGGGCGTTCCGCACTGATCGGAAGTGGACTTCGAGTCCTTGTTCTCGTTACCAGCGAGCACGTCGGCGACCAGTGCACGCACCTCGACCGGATCCCACTGCGAAGCAGGGATTGTGGGTGGCGCCAGGTGCAGGGTGCGCACTTCCTCAAATCCGCCGGCGGCGACATAGCGGTCGACCAACTGCGCCATCTCGCCCAGTCGATTGCGCGGAATATCCGTGCGAACGGCGTCACCAAACGCGGATACCAAGTCGGTCAACCCAGTGGCTAGCGCAGTTGGGGTGGCCGCAGCGGCGATCGCGCCGAGCATGCAACGCTGACGACCCATGCGGCCGTAGTCGCTATCGGAATATCGCGTGCGCGAGTACGACAACGCTTCGGTGCCATCGAAGTGATGTTGGCCAGCCTCGAAGTACTTCGGAACCGGGTGCAGCTGTGTAGTGGGGCTGCGCGCAGTGTGAATGCGCTCGGGCAGGTAGATGTCGACACCACCCAGCGCATCGACGACGCGGACGAAGCCGAGCATGTCGACGAGCACGTAGTAGTGGATCGGGATGCCGAGGAACTGCGCGATCCCCTGCTTGACAGCTTGCGAAGCCACCTCGTTGGGATCGCCACCGCCGAAGTCGTCGGGGTGCGCGGCAACGGTCGGGTACACCGCGTTGGCCAGTCCCTTGAAGCCCTTGGGATACGTGTCGTTGAGAATCGTGCCAGGAGGAAAGGGCAAGCCCCACAGGTTGCGCGGAATCGAGATCATCGCGGTGTCGCCCGTGACCGGGTCGATCGAGATGACGACCATGGTGTCGGTGCGCAAGCTGTAACGACCCGGGCCAGCGTCGCCGCCCATCAGCAAGACGTTGACGCGCTCGGTCTCAGCGAAGGGCGCGACGGTGGTGGTCGTAGCTTCGGTCGTTGGTGTGGCGCGCGGGACAGTCGTGGAACCACCCGTGTCGGTTCCCGTTGCAGTAGTCGTGGTCGTCAACTCTGTTGGCCGAGCTGTTTCGGCGTCTTCCGAGCCGAACACCTTCTCGACCGCGCGATCGGTTTCGATGATGTAGTCGGCGCCGACCACCAGCGGACCGACTCCGCCGATGATCACCACGGTGGCCGTCAGCAGAGCAGCGATCTTGACCGGCTTGCCCTGCGTGGGTCGCGCTTGCCAACCCGAGTCGATGGCGGCCCACAAGCGCGTCGACGCAAGTATCAGCAACACGACCCCGAGACCGACGAAGACGATGCGGCTCTCGATGATGTCGACGAGATCGCTACGGCTGCTGCCGGGCGGAACTATTGCGATGAGCGCAACGAACGCGACCACGTTCAGCACGGTTGCGGCGATCACCCGGCGGCGGAACGGCGCCCGAATAGCGAGGTGGCCCGTGCCGGGAATGACGACCGAGCACAACGTTGCAGCAAGGCACGGCAGGTAACCGCGGCGGACTACCTTTTGGGGCTTGGGCTCCACGGGCGCGCCCGTCTCGGCGATCGAATCCTCTGAACTCACTGGTACATCATTGGCGATCTAACCGTGCAATTCCAATCACCTGCGACAACATTCAGGAGATTTGAACCAGGGCGTCGACAAATTCGGCCGGATCGAACGGCACCAGATCGCCGATTGTCTCACCGACACCAACCAGTTTGACGGGCAGGCCGAGTTCGGTCTCGATCGCAAACACGATGCCACCCTTGGCCGACCCATCCAGCTTCGTCAGCACGACGCCGGTGACTCCGGTGCCATCCGTCATGGTCGCGGCGCCGAACTCGCGCGCCTGCGCAAGACCGTTCTGCCCGGTCGTGGCATCGATCACGAGCAAAACCTCGGTGACGCGGCCCTTGCCCTTGGCCGCGACCCGACGCACCTTGCGCAGTTCCTCCATCAGATTGCTCTTGGTGTGCAAGCGGCCAGCAGTGTCGGCGAGCACCAGATCAATCCGGCGCGCGCTCGCACGCTCGATCGCATCGAAGATGACGGCGCTGGGGTCTCCCCCATCGCTGCCGCGCACAATCTCAGAGCCGCTGCGTTCCGCCCAGGTCGCCAATTGCTCGGCAGCGGCGGCTCGGAACGTGTCGCCGGCGGCAAGCAACACGGTGCGACCCTCGGCGCGTTGCTGGGCTGCCACCTTGCCGATTGTTGTTGTCTTGCCGACTCCGTTGACGCCCACAAAGAGCCACACGTTGGGACTGTCGGCGTCGCCGGCGACGAGATGCAGCGAGCGGTCGGCACCAGCAAGTCGAGCGGTCATCTCCGACTGCAGCGCGGTGACCAACTGCATCGGATCGACGATCTCTTTCGCCTTCACCCCGGCACGCAATCCAGCGAGGAGTTCGTCGGCCACGCGCACTCCGACATCCGCGAGCAGCAAAGCCTCTTCCAGTTCTACCCATGTCTCGGACGTGATTCCGGTGCGGGTGCTGATGCGCACCAACGCGCCGGTGAACGCGCTGCGCGCTTTCGACATGCGGCTGCGCAACGCGGGCGATGAGCCGCTGTCCGACGGGGCGACAGGCGACGTCGCCGACGATGGCTTCGCGCTCCGACGATTCCAGAGGACGACGCCGCAACCGAAGACCAGCACGACAACAGCAAGAACGATGTAGATCAAGTTCAATCAGTCCCACTGTCGCTGAGGCGTTGCGCGAGATACGCGAGCGGAATGCTGACCACCATCACAAACGTAGCCATCACGTTGACCAATGGGACGTTTTGCGGGCGACTGAAGTTCGCCAGGATCCATTGCGGCAGCGTCTCGAAGCCAGAACCGGCCGTAAAGGTCGTGACAACGATCTCGTCGAAGCTCAGCGCGAACGCGAGGATTCCGCCAGCCAACAACGCCGACCGCATCAACGGGAACGTGATGTAGCGAAACGTTTGCGTGCCGTGCGCACCGAGATCGGCCGACGCCTCAAGCAGGTTGGGCGACGAGCGGCGCAAGCGAGCAATCACGTTGTTGTAGGCAACGACAACGCAGAACGTTGCGTGGGCAATGACCAACGAGTGGAATCCGAAGCCGACTCGAAATGAGAACAATCCCAAGTCGAAGGTGCGCGAGAACGTGTTCTGCAGCGCGATGCCGGTCACGATGCCGGGCAGGGCAATCGGCAACACCATCAGAAACGAAACGGCGTTCTTGCCGAAGAACTGGAATCGCGCCATCGCCATCGCTGCCAGCGTTCCAAGAATCAGCGCGAGCACCATCGCAACGAAGGCGACCTTGCAGGAATTGATGAGTGCATCCTTCGGCCCATCGGACTCCCACGCCTTGCGCCACCAATCGAGCGTGTAGCCGTTGAAGCCGGGCCACGACACAGACTTTGCCGGGTTGAACGACAGGCGCAGCACAACAGCAAGGGGCAAGTACAGAAACACCAGCGTCAACAGCGTGAAGCCGCCGAGTGCAAGGCGAGCAGGTAGCGAAAGTTTCATAGGTTGTCGAAAGCGCCGGCGCGCTTCATGGCCACGAGGTACAGGATGATGATGACGAGCGGCCACAACGTGTACGCAGCTGCCAGCGGCTGATTCGGCGCGCCGAGTGTTGCGTTGATGATCGTGCCGAACATGAACCGCTCTTGGCCGTTGTTGACGATCTGCGGGACGATGTAATCCCCAAGCGTGAGCGAGAAGGTGAAGATGCTGCCCGCCGCGACGGATGGCAACAGCATCGGGAGAATGACCGACCGAAATGTTCGAAACGGTTTGGCGCCAAGGTCGCTGGCCGCATCGAGCAACGACGGCGGCAATCGATCAAGCCCCGCGTAGATCGGCAGGACCATGAACGGCAGCCACAAGTAGACGAGCGCGACGACGATCGCGGTACGCCCGAAACCCGGCGACCAGCCGAACACGGACTCGAGAAAGCCGCCCTCGCCCTGCCCGGCCGCCGCGAACCGTCCACCGGCAGGCGAGACCATCGCGCGCCAGGCGTAACCCTTCACGAGATAGCCAGCCCACAGCGGCATCAGCATCGCGACAATCAGCCCACGGCGAATCCACCGCGGCGCCACCTTGGCAACGAAGAACGCAACCGGCAGCGCGATCACAAAGCAGATCGCCGTCACCAACATGGCGACCGCAGCGGTGCGGAAGAAAACCCAGACGGCGGGCCACACATCCGGGTCCCAGAACTTGAACGCAGCGACAAGGTTGTCGGTTGTCAGGTCGTGCGTTGGTTTTTGTGTCTTCGGATCAAGGCGATAGAGCGCGCTCACAACGAGCAGCAACAACGACCCGACATACACAAACATCATCCAGCCCAGCGGTGCGCCGAGCAATGAACCGGCGCCGAGACGACGCCGGCCGTGAAACACGCGGTTGATAGCGCGCACCGGGTGGGAGGGCCCGGAAGCCCTCCCACCCGTCGCGGAAATCTGTGTGGTGCCGGGTTCGGCTATGCCCGCAGAGCGGTCCAAGCGTTCACCCATTCGGTGTAGCCGACACACGTCACGTCGTTACGGCCATCGAGGCACTGCTCGGTTGCCGTCGTCCAGTACCAAACATCCGACCAGTAGTCGTCTTCCTCGGCGTGGAATGTGGCGCAGTGATCGGCCATGTCGGCGAGCGTGCACGCGAGGGCGTTGCTCGGAGCCTCGCCGAACCACACCGCCACCTGGGCGTTAGCCCACGGCGATGCAATCCAGTCCATCCACAACTTCATGCAGTTGGGGTTGGCGGCGTTGGAAGCGAGCATCCAGGTGTCGCTCCATCCGGTGGCACCCTCAACAGGCTTCACCGCATCGATGAGCGCACCGTTGCCCTGCGCGAGGTTGACGATGACCTGCCAGGTTGTTCCGGCGAGTACGGAGCCATCCTCGAGCGAGGCTTGCTGATCGGTGTACAGCGCCCAGTACTGACTGGTGAGCGCAGCTTGCTGCTCGAGCAACGCGACCGCGGCGTCGAACTGTGTCTGATCGAGGGCGTACGGGTTCGTGATACCGAGCTCCGGATTGTGCGCCATCAGGTACAGCGCCGCATCGGCGATGTAGATCGGGCTGTCGTACACGCTGACAGCACCATCGGCTGGGCCACCGGCTTCGAACATCGCGCTCCAAGAGTCCGGAGCACTGTCGGCGAAGGCCTCGGTGTTGTACACCAACAGGTTGGCACCGCGACCGTGAGGAATGCCGAACGGCACGCCGTCGACCGAGTTCCACGGCTGCAGCTTCAGCTGCTCGAAGATGTTCTCGTAGCTGCTGTACTCAGCAACATCGATCTCGGCGACTTCGCCACCGCTGATCAGGCGCTGCGTTGCGTCACCCGACGCCGAAACGCCGTCGTACTCGCCGCTCTGCATCAGCTGCACCATCTCGTCGCTGGAGTTACCCAGCTTCGTGTTGACAGCGCAACCCGTCATTTCGGTGAATGGTGTGACCCAGTCGTATGCCGGATCTGTTGAGCCATCCTCGATGTACCCAGCCCAGGCAACGATGTTGACCTGGCCCTCTGCTCCGGCCAAAAGGTCGGCGTTCGGGGTCCACATGTAGTCGACTTCGCCCGGTGTGGTATCCGGAGCACTTGTGTCGGCTGTCGTGTCGCCAGTGGTTTCATCGGGCGCTTCTGCGACCGTTGTTGGCGCAGCAGTGGAATCGCTCTTCTCGTCGTCGCCACAAGATGCGGCAAAGATCGAGAGCGACGCCAGCAGCGCCATTGCTACTTGTGCCTTCCTCATTATTGGTTTCCCCCTATTTGGTTTGGATCTTCTGAATCTGGTTCTGACTCGGCGACTGTGGAGGCCGCTGCTCGCGACCACGCCAGGCGGACCGAACCACCGATGGCGACGCCGACGAGCCCGTCGCTCGGCACGTTGGCGAGAAGGTGTGAGCCGTCGGCGAGGTCGACGCGCACCCGGCTGTCGGCGCCCAGGTACTGCACGTCGCTAACGATGCCGGCCACCGAGATCTCGCCAGTTGCCGGTTTGTCGACGATTCGAATTCGTTCCGGACGAAGACTGTGCGCCTTGGCCGCTCCGAGCAGTTCAGCAGAGAGCTCGGCCGATAGCACGTTGCTGGTACCGACGAAGCCGGCAACGAACCCCGTGGTCGGATGGTCGTAGATCTCACGCGGTGTTCCGACCTGCTCGATTCGGCCGTGATTGAAGACGGCAACGCGATTGCTCATGCTGAGCGCTTCGCCCTGATCGTGCGTGACGAAGACAAACGTGATGCCGACGTCGCGTTGGATGGCCTTCAACTCGACCTGCATTTCCTCGCGCAACTTGAGATCGAGCGCACCGAGCGGCTCGTCGAGCAACAACACCTTGGGCCGGTTCACCAGCGCTCGCGCAAGAGCGACCCGTTGCCGTTGCCCGCCGCTGAGCTGGCTCGGCTTGCGGCGGCCGTACTCCGCAAGCCGCACGTTCTCGAGCGCCTCGATCGCGCGTTGGCGTCGCTGCGCCTTGCTGACGCGCTTGACCTTCAGCCCGTACTCGACGTTCTGCAGCACGGTCATATGTGGAAACAGCGCGTAGTCCTGAAAGACCGTGTTGACATCGCGGTCGTAGGGGGCGCTGTGCGTGACGTCGCGACCGGCTAACAAGACGGCGCCGGAGGTGGGCGTCTCGAAGCCGGCAATCATCCGCAACACCGTCGTCTTGCCGCTGCCGGACGGACCGAGCAGGGAGAAGAACTCGCCCGCTTCAATGCTGAGGTCGACCGATTCGACAGCAACTACTTCGTGCTCGCCGCTGCCAAAAGCCTTGTGCAGGCCGACGAGCTGGATGGCGGGAGTAGGGGTGGTCGACATAGAGGTGAAGTCCGCGAGGTTAGTCGCGGCGGCGACTCAGGCTGAGCTGCTCACCCGTTCGACGACGACCTTGGACGAACCACCTGGCTGCATGCTGATACCCAGCAAACTGTCGCCAGCTTCCATCGTGCGCTTCTGGTGGCTGACGATGAGCAGCTGCGCTTCCTGGCGGAACTCGTTGATCAGTCCAAGGAATCGGTGCAGGTTCACATCGTCGAGCGCGGCCTCGACTTCGTCCATCACATAGAAGGGCGATGGCCGACTGCGGAACACTGCAAACAAGAACGCGAGGGCCGTGAGGCTGCGCTCGCCACCGGAAAGCAGCGAGAGCTTCTTTACGTTCTTGCCACCCGGCTTCGCCTCGACCTCGACGCCCGTGTTCAGCAGATCGTCGGGGTTGGTCAGCATCAACTTGCCCGCGCCGCCTGGGAACAACGTGGCGAACAACGCCGTGAAGTGGGTGCTGACATCGGCGAAGGCTGCCGAGAACACCGTTTGAATCTCGAGATCAACCGCCTTCACGACGCGCATCAGGTCGCGGCGGGTCGCGCGCACGTCTTCGAGTTGCGCTTCCAGGAATTGATGGCGTTCCTGCAGTCCGTTGAACTCTTCCAGCGCCAGCGGGTTGATTGGACCCATCAGGCGCAGTTCGCGCTCAAGATCGCGAACCCGAGCTGAGGGGTTAGTGCCCTCCGGCAGCTCTGGCATCGGTGCCGCTTCGGCGACTTCCGGCTCGAGGTCGTGTTCGCGGCGCAGCGATTCCAGCGCGCTCTCCAGACGGACCTTGATCTCAGCGTCTTCAACCTCAAGTCGACGACTGCGTTCGCGCGTCGCTTCCAATTCGGTTTCTGCTTGTGCCCGGCGGCGGCGCAAACCTTCCAATCGTTCTGACGCCGCACGCACCTCGTCGCTCTGCCGACGCCGAATCTCGAGCAACTCGTTGTGGCGAACTTCGATCACGCGTCGGTGGCCATCGACGAGGCCGGCCAGCCTCTCGACTGCTTGCATGCTGCGCTCGACCGCGACTCGACGTTGCGCGGCTTCTGCGCGCGCTGCAGCGTCGGCGGTCAGTCGCCGCTCGGTCTCGCCGAGGCGCCGCTGCAAGAAACCCTGCCGTTCGTGAAGGCTGGCGCTGCGTACTTCGAGGTCTTGGCGCTTGCCGACGAGCAATGCCCCTTGCGCTTCCAACTGCGCCCGCGCCTCGCCACGCGCCTTTGCCGCTTGCGCCTCTGCCGCCTCATCGGCTTCCAGCGCCGGCACCAGTTCTTCAAGCTCGGCGATGCGGGCGCGCTCGCGGTCGGTGCGCTCGTCGGCGTCGCCGAGGCCACGCTCGACGGTGTCGATCTCGGCTTGCACTTCGCGACTCTCGGCTTGCGCCCTCGCCAATGCTTCGCTGTTCGCGGAAAAGCCCGCATCGTGTGAATCAAGACGACGCGTGAGATCCGTCTCCTGTTGGCGAGCCGAATCCAGTTCGAATTTGGCAGTCGCCAACTCCGTGTCGCGGTGAGCGAGTTCGGCGTCGGCCTGTGCCGAACGCTCAGTCGCTTCTTTGAGCGCGGCGGCGGTGGCACCGCTGCCACCGGCACCGATGCGCCAGCCGCTCGGGCCGAAACGGTCGCCGCCCGCTGTAACTACGACGGCGTTGGGGTTGCCGATGACAAGGTCGAGCGCGTCTTGCCAACGATCCACTCTGACGGCGCCACCCAACACGGCATCGAGCAACTCGGGAACTCCCGAGTGCCGACTGTGCACGTGCGGGCGAACTGCGTCGCCCCCGTCGTCGGCGTTGGTCGAAGTGGCATTCTTCGTGCGCGGGCCGACAGCGAGGACCGCACCGTGAACATTGTTGGCCTGCAACGACTGCAGCGCGCGACGGCCTGCATCCGGAGTCGCGACAACAACCGCCTCAAGTGCTTCGCCAAGGGCTGCCTCAACACTGGCCTCCCAGCCCGCGTCGATCTCGACCAAATCGAGCAGCGTGCCCAACACACCGTCGACGCTCGCCAAGTGTTCGGCACCCGCACGAGCGCGGGCGCCCTCAAGCGCTAGATGCAGTGCCTCAGCGCGCGCCTTCCACCGGGAGGCTTCGTGCGCCGCATCTTGACGACCCGCGACTGCCGACTCGTGTGCGGCGTCGGCCGACAAGCGACGCGCCTCGGCGGCAGCGACATCCTCAACGAGCGCTGTCTCGGTTTCCTGGGCAGCATCGCATTCGATGCGCAGCCGCTCGGATTCTGTTTCGAGCCGCTGAGCGCGCTGCTGCAGCGTCTCCAGACGTGTGCGCTGGCGACGCAGCTCGACTTCGGCGCGCTCAAGACTGGAACGCATCGAGCGCAACTCGCCGCGAACTTCGGCGGCGGCACTCGCGGCGGAGGTGCTGGACACGACGCCATCGATCGACGCAATCGTTTCGCGACGTTGATTGTCGAACGCTTCCTCTTCCTCAATACGCAAGGCTTCCTCGGCACCCAGACCGCCAAGCTCCGCCTCAACCGAGGTCAACTCGTCGCGCAGTTCTTGCGCATCAGCCTCCAGGTTGGCGACGACGCCGGAGTCCATCAACTGGCCGCGATCGCGCTCCATCGAACGCCGCCGCTCGACAAGCACTGCTGCAATGCCGCGTGCGCGTTCACGAAGTTGCTCGACGCGCACCATCTCGTCGCTGAGGTCGGCGTCGCCGCGCGCGGTCAGCTCGGCTTCGGCGGCCATCACGCCGGTGTCGAGCGATGCGAGTTCGGCACGCAGTGCCGAGTCCTGTGCCTGACGACTGACCGTCTCGCTCGCGAGCGCTGTCAGTCGCGCGCGCTGGGCGGCAATGTCGCGGCCTGCAACGAAGATCTTCAACGCGTTCAACTCGGCAACTAGGTCGCCGTAGCGGCGCGCGGCGTCAGCCTGGCGCTCGAGCGGACGCAACTGCCGACGAACTTCGCGCAACAGGTCTTGCACGCGCAGCAGGCTGGCCTCGGTGGAATCGAGACGACGCTCGGCTTTCTCTTTGCGCTTGCGGTACTTGAGAACCCCAGCCGCTTCTTCGAGGATCGCGCGCCGCTCTTCCGGGCGCGAGTTCAGCACTGCATCGATCTGGCCTTGGCTGACGATCACGTGCTGTTGCCGGCCGACACCAGCGTCGCTGAGCAGCTCTTGCACATCGAGCAAGCGACAGGCGACGCCGTTGATTGCGTACTCGCTGTCGCCGGTGCGGAACAGTGTGCGCGAGACGGTGACTTCGCTGAACTCGATCGGCAGCAAGCCCGACGAGTTGTCGAGCGTGAGCGACACCTCGGCGCGGCCGAGCGCGGGCCGACTGGCAGTGCCAGAGAAGATGACATCGTCCATCTTCTGGCTACGCATGGCAGTCGGCGCCTGGGCGCCAAGCACCCACGCGACCGCGTCGACGACGTTTGATTTACCGGAACCATTCGGGCCGACCACCACCGTGACCCCCGGTTCGAGGTTCAGCGTGGTGGAGTCGGCGAACGACTTGAATCCTTTGAGGGTGAGGGATTTCAAGAACACAGCGGGGGCGACGCTAGTGGAACAACCCGCAGTCTCTCGCTTTAGTGCTGACAACGGGGGCAGAAATGGGTACCGCGACCGGCGACCGCAACCCGCACTATGTCGGCTTTTGCGCAGGTCAGACAGCGTTGACCAGCCCGGTCGTAGACCCGGTGGTGCAGTTGAAACCAGCCGCCTTCACCATCGACGCCGACGTACTGCGTATCGGCCAGCGTGCTGCCGCCGGCCTCGATTGCCTCGCCGAGCACACGCATGATGGCGGCGTGCAGCTTGGTGATTTCGCGCGGCTTGACCGCATCCGAAGGGCGATCCCAGCGCACGCCCGCCAGGTGCAAGCTCTCATCGCAGTAGATGTTGCCGATGCCTGCAATCACGTGCTGATCGAGCAGCAGCGCTTTGATTTGGCGCGAGCGTCGACGAAGGATGTCGGCGAACTGTTGACGGCTCAGCCCGTCGGCGATCGGGTCGACGCCCATTTTCGCGACCTCGGGAAGTTCGACGGCGACATTCGTGGGATCGAACACCACGACTTCCCCGAACGTACGAGGGTCGACGAACCACAGTTCTTGGGCCGGCTTACCCGCCAAGTGCATCACGACATGAGTGTGCGGCGGTCGCTCGGCGCCCGCCGGCGAAATGAGTATGCGACCGCTCATGCGCAGGTGCATCATCAGCTCGTCTCCGGAATCGAGTGGGCACAGCAGGTACTTGCCGCGGCGATTCACAGCCGTGATCGTGGCGCCGGTCAGCCCGTCGATCACGCTGCGCGCCGATGTACGTCGCACCGTTCGTTCGCGGCCAACCTCAACCTTGGTGATTCGCCGGCCAACCACCTGCGCGGTGAGACCACGGCGCACCGTTTCGACTTCGGGCAGCTCGGGCACGACTACCCCGCGCTTGATTCGGATGCCGGCTGCGACAGCGCGTGCCACGCCTGTTCCGCGGCCGCCTGTTCAGCCAACTTCTTCGATCGACCTTCGCCGACTCCTGCGGCCTTGCCCGACACAATCACGGTCGCCGTGAAGTTCTTCTGATGATCAGGGCCGGTCTCGCTGATTACGTACACCGGGGCCGTCTCGAACAATCGAGCTGTGAGTTCCTGCAAAACGGTCTTGTAGTCGAGTCGATCGAGTCGGTCGGCGGCCGCCTTCATGCGTGGGCCGAGTAGTCGCTCGATCAAGGTACGCGCGGCCTCGTTGCCACCATCGAGGTACACGGCGCCGAACACTGCCTCGAGCGCATCGCTGAGAATCGACGGTTTCGTGCGACCGCCCGCTGCGGCCTCTCCACGACCAAGCAACAAGCACGGCCCGAGCTCGATCTCTTGCGCTACCTGCGCGAGTGTCGTCGCATTGACAACGCTCTTGCGCAGATCGGTCAGTTTCCCCTCGGCAAGTTCCGTGTAATCGCGATAGGCCATGGCCGCCACCGCCCAGCCGAGCACTGCGTCGCCAAGAAACTCGAGGCGTTCGTTGCTCGGCCGTTCATGCGGCTCGCCGCCAACTTCTGCGCACCAACTGCGGTGTGCGAGCGCACGGCGCAGCAACGCGGGATCGGCGAAGTGATGATCGAGGCGGTGCTGAAGGTCAGTGAGCGCGGTGTCGGTTAACAGGTAGCTCAGCCGCCCTGGACACGGCCGTACACGTAATCGACGGCATCGCGAACGGTCTTCAGATCGACGAGGTCTTCGTCTTCGATGCGGAAGCCGACGGAACGCTCGCTGAGATCTTCCTCAAGCCCTTCGACAAGCTCGATCAGCGCCAGCGAATCGGCGTCGAGATCGTCGACGAACGACTGGCCCTCACTAATTGTTGCCGGATCGATCTCCAGAATGTCGGCCAGGTTGGCGCGGACAATCTCGAAGACTGCGGTGCGGTCGAGAGGGGCGTCAGTTGAACTCATGCGTTCAGGTTAGCGACCGCCCGCACTCGTTGCGGGGGTCTGCTAACCAGCGAACGCAGCTGTGATTTCGGCGACCAAGCCGCCCTGCACCATTTCCTCGGCGAGCTTGATCGCGTTCAGCATCGCTGTCTCGCCAGACGAACCGTGGCTGATGATGCAAATGCCATCGACGCCTAACAGCACCGCTCCCCCATGCGTGTCGGGGTTGACCTCGGTGAGCAACGGCAGCATCGCGGGAAGCAGCGCATCGGCGGCCGGTTTGTATTCGGGCGAACTACCGAACGCGGTGAACAGCGCGTGGAACAGGACCTTCAGTCCACCTTCAAGCGTCTTCAGCGCAACGTTGCCGGTGAAACCGTCGGTGACGATCACGTCGGCCGTTTTGCGCATCAGGTCGCGACCCTCGACGTTGCCGACGAAGTCGATGCCACTCGCACTGCTCAACAGTTCGTACGCCTCTTTGCGCAGCGTGTCGCCCTTGCCCGGCTCCTCGCCGATGGACAGCAGCCCGACTGTCGGCGCGGCGATCCCGAAACGATGACGCGCATAGATGGCGCCCATCTGCGCGAACTGAACGAGCCACTCGGCTTGCACCTCGGCGTTGGCACCAGCGTCGAGCAAGATGTTCGGCCGATCGCCAGGAACAGGAATCGGCGTTGCGATCGCCGGACGGGTGACGCCGCTAATGCGACCCATGCGAAACAGGGCGGACGCCATCGTTGCGCCGGTGTTGCCGGCGGAGACCATCGCGCTTGCCTTGCCGTCGCGCACAGCTTCGGCGGCGCGTACGAGGGTCGAATCCTTCTTGCGCCGCACACCTTGCGCGGGGTCGTCGTCCATCTCGATGACTTCCGACGCGTGGATCAGTGGCAGGTCGCGGCAGTCCGCAAGCCCCTCTGGGCCAACGAGGACAACGGGAATTCCGAGCGCTGCAGCAGCGTGGGCACCGGCAAGGATGTCGCCAGGGGCGCGGTCGCCGCCCATTGCATCGACTGCCACCGGCAACATGGTGGTGGACGACATGAGGGCTGGCTCAGCCAACTTCGACGGCGACGCGGTCCTTGTACCAACCGCAGCTCGGGCACACGGTGTGGGGAACCTTGGCCGCCGAGCAACGCGGGCAGATGCTGCGTGCCGGGATTGCCAGTCGCCACGCGCCAGCACGGTGGCTGCGCGTCTTGGACTTCGACTTCTTCTTCTTAGGAACGGCCATGATGACTCCGAGACTCGGGACGCTTCCCGACCGATGGGCCGAAAAGGTGCTCTGACGAGGTTAGCGGCCGATCAAGGGTGCTTGAAACCTGCCCCTACCCAACTCGACAGCCCGTGACACCCGCTGGCGCCCATGGGTGCTGCTACGAAGTGGCCCCAGAAACCTCACCGACACTCCAACCGGGCAACGGTCAGTCGGGTGACTCGACCGAGCCCTTCAACGCGTCTAGCGCTGACCACCTTGGGTCTACTGGTGGCGGCTCGCACGCACACGTCTCCTTGTTGCGGTCGACTCCGCATGTTGGGCACAGCCCGGCACAGTCGGGGCGGCAAAGCGGTGTCAACGGAGCGTCGAGCAACACCAACTCGCGGACGAGCGGGCGCAGATCGAGTTGCTCGCCGACGATCTCGAACGCGTCCGTCGCGGTCACGATCTTCTGATACAGCTCGTGCACGTCGCTTTCAGCCACGCCTGAAGTATCGACTAGACACCGGCGGCATACGCCGATCCACGGTGTGCGCAGAACTCCATCGACGACGATGCCGTCGCTGAGCGAATCGAGCCGCAGGTGCACTCCAACTTCGGCACCATCGCTGAAACGCGTTGCGTCCACGACGTCGAGATCGATGAGCGGTACCGACAACTCGATCGCGCGATCGGTGCCTGGACGCCGCAACAGTTCGGCAGCGTTGACTAACAGCGGATTCATCAGCCGCTACCGGTCTTGGTCGAAGAAGGCCTTGGTGGGGTCGTCGTCGTCGACCTCTTCGACATCGCGATGCTCGCCAATCGCCAGCCGCGAACGGCCTGCCTGCACGGTCTTGGTGAGCTTGTCGAGCAGAATCTCGAAGCTGCCGAGGCGCTGGTCGAGAAAGTCCTCAGTCTCATGGCGCAGCCGCCGGGCATCGCTCTCCGACGCCTCGCTGATTCCACGTGCGCGTTGCTCGGCGGCGCGCACCACCTCGGTGCGCTGCACCATACGCTCGGCCTGCACGCGAGCAGACTCGAGCAACTCGTCGGCCTCGCGACGGGTCTTGGCGACGAACTCTTGGCGTTCTTTGATCATCCAGCGCGCTTGGCGCATCTCGTCTGGCAAACGGGCGAGAGCTTCCTCGAGCAATTCGATGATCTCGTCGCGATCGATACGTGGCGACGACGACAGCGGCATCGTCGGCGCGGTGGCAATCACATCGACGGCTCGGCGCAGCAGCGCCTCGGCATCGCCTACGTAGCCATTCGTGCCGCGAACATACGCGTCGGAGTCCGCGGCCTCAGGCTCGTCGTCGTATTCCTCGTCGTCGTATCCGTCGTCGTAGCTCATGGATCAGTCTTCACTTACTCTTGGGGAACAACTTGGCCAGTCCGCTGGCAACGGGCGCCGGCACCAGCGACGTGACATCCCCACCGTACTGTGCGATCTCGCGGATGAAACGACTACTAATCGACACCAGCGCCGGCTTGCACGGCAGGTAGACCGTCCGCACCCCACTGACGGCGTGGTTGGTGTGCGCCATCTGTTGTTCGACCTCGAAGTCGCCGCCAGTACGCAAGCCCTTCACAATGAAGGCCGCCTTCACCTGCTTAACGGCATCGACGGCCAAGCCCTCGAAGCCGACCACCTTGACCGAGGGCAGGTACGAGATGCTGGCGACGATCATGTCGATGCGCTCTTCGAGGCTGAACATGCCGCTCGGCTTGGACGGGTTGTGCATCACGCCAACGATGACCTTGCCGAACAAGGCCACCGACTGCTCGATCACATCGATATGCCCAAGGTGCAGCGGATCGAAGCTGCCAGGGTAGAGAACCGTCGCCATCGCGGCCTTCACGCTAGCCGTTGCAAGGTAGTGACCCAGGTGCGCCCGTATCGCCGACTACGCAGCTGCTCCCAACCCTCCGGAGCATCGATTGGGTCGTCCGCTTCTGCGACGACCAGTCCGACATCAACGATCGCAAGCAGGGCTGGCCACGCATCGAACGCGTAAGGCGGGTCGATGAAGGCGATGTCGACATTGCGCATCGCCGGCACCCACGCCATGACATCAGAGGAAGTGACCTTGCAGCGGTCGTCGAGGCCAAGGGACGAAATGTTCTGTCGCAACGCCGCCAGCGCGGCGCGGTCGCGTTCAACGAACACGCACCGATCCGCTCCCCGGGAGATCGCCTCAATACCGAGAGCGCCGGAACCCGCATACAGATCGGCGACGACTGCGCCATCCAGCACACCCATGCTGGTGAGGGAGTTGAACAGCGCCTGGCGCACCTTGTCGGTCGTCGGTCGCGTGGTGGTGCCCTCCGGTGCCACCAGCTTGCGTCCTGCGAACTCACCCGCAATCACTCGCATTGCGGGCAGACTACGGCCGTGCTGACGCCGGAGCCCAACATTGTGTGTGTTGACTGCGGCGGGCGTTGCCACCTATTGACCATCGAGGGACCCTGGTACCCGGGCGACATCGTCGCTTACCGCTGCGAAGACTGCCGCGATCGCTGGGACTTGGTGCTTCCCGACGACGAGCCCGACGAGCCCGAAGCCGAGTTCTCCTAGCTCGTCTCGGTTGTTCCCTGAGCACAGGGCGTGTTCGTCTCTGGCGTTTGCGGGCCGTCGTCGAAGTAGGTGACGAACTCCGCGAGCCGGGGATCAGTCACCGACTCGATCAGCAGTTGCTTGCCCCAAGCGCTGGCAACGATCGGAGACGGCAGCCCAGTGAATGGACTTACCAGCACCTCGTTGCCGTTCTCAGCAAACTGCGCGAGCACCGCAACGTCGGGTGCTGCCAAGACGGGATCGAACGTGATCCACACGGCGCCGTGTTCCATCGAGTGCACGCCGCGCTCCTTGGGGAACTCGACGTCGTAGAACTGGCAGGTCTGCCACACGGGGTTGTGCGCGCCCCCGACAGGCGGCGTTTGCGGGTAATCAACCGGCGTGTCCACGTGGCTGCGGTCGAGATCGGTGTAGGTCACGGTGCCTTCGGGTTCACCCACAGCAAGCGTGGTTCCCGTCGAGCCGGTTGTGGTGTCGGATGACTTCGTGTCGTCGGAACATCCCGATACGACGAGCAGCGAGACGGCGAAAGCAATGGGAAGACGGCGCATTCCGGCAGGTTAGTTCTTGAACAGAAAAGCTTCATCGTCGGCGGTGAACAACAACCGCAGCTCGTCGAGCAGGATCGGGTTCGCATCCAGCAGCGGATCAGCGTCGACGATCCCGAAGGCAGTCTCACGCGCTTGCACAACCAGCTCGCGGTCGCGTCGCAACGACGCCAACCGCAGATCGCTGCGTCCCTTCTGGGCGGTGTTCATCAAGGTGCCTTCGCCGCGCAATTCGAGGTCGACCTCGGCCAACTCGAACCCGTCGGTGGTGGCAACAAGCGCGTCGATCCGCGGATTGCCAGCTGCCTGACCAGCCACTGGCTGCGCTGCTTGCTGCGTTAGCAGCCAGCACTGCGAGGCGTGTTCGCCGCGACCGACGCGCCCGCGAAGCTGGTGCAACTGCGCAATGCCGAAACGGTCGGCATCGAGCACCACCATCACGGTCGCATTCGGCACATCCACGCCCACCTCAATCACCGTTGTCGCAACCAACACGTCGATCTCACCCCGGCGGAACCGATCCATCGTCGCTTCCTTCTCCGCGGACGGCATACGGCCGTGCAACAGCGCGAGCCGCAAACCCTTCAACTCGTCGTGCGACAAACGGTCGTAGGTCTCCTGCGCGCTCGCGACCTCGAGCTTCTCGCTCTCTTCGATCAACGGGCACACGACGTAGGCCTGACGGCCCGCTGCGACTTCCTCGCGCACTGTTGCCCATGCCGCCTGTTCCATCAGCGGCCCCTCGGCTGAGTGCGTCTTGATCGGCGTGCGGCCAGGCGGCATCTCGTCGAGCACACTCACGTCGAGATCGCCGTACACCGTCATTGCCGCCGTGCGTGGAATCGGCGTCGCGGTCATCACCAACACGTCGGGCACGAAGTCGCCGTCGCCCTTGGCGCGCAAGGCGGCCCGTTGCTCGACACCGAAGCGATGCTGCTCATCGACGACAACCACACCGAGGCTGTGGAACTCGACACCCTCTTGGATCAGCGCGTGAGTTCCGATCGCGATGTCGACGGTTCCATCAGCAAGGCCCGCCAGCACCTCGCGCCGTTCGCTGCCGGTGACCCGATTGGTCAGCAGATTCACGCGCAACGGGCGGTCGCCGAACAAGCTGCGCGGATCTGGGACAGTCACGCCATCAAGCAAGCGCCGCACGCTGGTCGCATGTTGCTCGGCCAACACCTCCGTCGGCGCCATCAGCGCGCCCTGATGGCCGCCTTGCACAGCAGTCAGCATCGCGCTGACCGCAACGAGTGTCTTGCCGGAACCAACGTCGCCTTGCAGCAGCCGATGCATCGGGTGCGGCCCAGCCAGGTCGGCCTCGATCTCACCGATCACACGGGTCTGTGCGCCGGTCAACTCATACGGCAACGCATCGCGCAACCGTGCAGTCAGCTCGCCGTTGACAGTGTGGCGAATGCCGCGTGACTCGCGCTCCAGCGCCCGCTTGCGCATGACCAGCACGGTCTGCACGCGCAACAACTCGTCGAACGCCAGGCGTCGACGAGCCTCGTTCTTCTCGGCCATCGTCTCTGGCAGGTGAATGCTCTTCAGCGCCTGATGGCGATCGGTGAGCCCGAGGCGTCGCAGCACCGACTGCTCGACAGGATCAGCCACTCCGCGCACATCGCATCGCTTCAGCGCGTCCTCAACCCAGCCGGCGATCTCCCACGTGTTCAGCGCCGCCTTCTCGCTCTGCGGGTAGATCGGCACGATCCGCCCGGTGCGGTCGCCAATCAGATCAACGATCGGGTTCGTCATCTGTAGGCCACCGCGGTAGACGTCGGGCTTTCCAAACAACGCAACTTGCAAACCCTCTTGTAGTTGCCGCTCGCGCCACGGCTGATTGAAGAACACGACATGCACGCGGCCACTGCCATCGCCAACCAGCGCCTCGACGATCGTGCGTCGGTTGCGCCCGACGCGTTTAGTGGCGCTACGCACCGTGACGAGAACTAACGACTCGACGCCGGCCTGCAGGTCGCTGACACGACATTCGTTCGTGCGATCAACCCACCGCCGCGGGTACGTCGTCAGCAGGTCGAGCACTGACGCGATACCGACCTCGCGCAGCGATGCCAGCTTCTTCTCGCCAACACCCTTCAACCGATCGACCCCGATCGCGGACAACTCGCGCAACGTGAGTGGTGTCAAAGGTGTGAGCGCACTCATTCCACGCCGAAGAGATACGGATACAGCGGTTGCCCGCCGCGGTGTACTTCGACCTGCACGTCGGGATGATTTTCGTCGAGCCAGGCCTGCACCACATCGGTGTGACCGGCCGTTGCATCCAGTCCCTCCACGATGGTGACAATCTCGCAGCCGGGCTCCACCAGTCGCTCGAGCAACGCGACCGTCGCACCGTCGAGCGTGCCGGCGACGGCGACGATGCCCTCGCCGCGCGCAATTCCGATCCAGTCGCCCTGGTCGATCGGGCCGACGTCGCTCTTCGTCGCGCGTACCGCCTGGGTGACCTCGCCGGTCACAACGGATGCCGAGGCCTGCCCCATCGCCTTCGCGTTGACTGCCGCGTCGGCTTCCGGGTCGTACACCACAAGCGCAGCCAAGCCCTCTGGCATCGTCTTGGTTGGCACGACAACGATCGTCTTCGACGACAACTCGTTGAGCTGTTCGGCGACGGGGATGATGTTCTTGTTGTTGGGCAGCACAATCACCTGCTGCGCGTTGACCGCTTCGACCGCAGAGAGCAGCTCGGCAGTCGAAGGATTGAGCGTCTGCCCGCCGGAGACGACGCCCTGTACCCCGAGTTGCCCGAACAACTCCGACAGTCCATCGCCGCTCGACACCGCGACGATCGCGCAGTTCACCGGCGGCAGCCCGCCACCAGCACGCGCCGAGTGGTCGTGTCCGTGATCAGCCAGCGTCGCTTCGCGGCGGGCGTGAGCCACTTCGCCAAGCTCGGCAACTTCCGCGAAAAGATCGGTGACGCGAATCTTCTTCGGTCGACCACCAAGGTCGAGCGCCACTTCAATCGCGGCGCCGACATCGTTGGTGTGCACATGGCAGTTCCAAATGCCCTCGCCGCCGACGACCACGATGCTGTCGCCGATTTCGCCCCAACCTTCCTTGAACGGTTGGATCTGCGCGTCATCGAGATCCATGAAGTACATCACCTCGTACTGCAACTCGCTGACGTCGACCCCGCCCTCCGAATGCCGGTGCGCTGCCGCTTCCAACTGCTGCTCGGTCGGCCCTTCGAACTCCTCCGGCTCGGGCATCGGGACGCCGTCGACCACGTTGAGCGCCGCGTCGAGCAGCAGCATGAACCCGGCGCCACCTGCATCGACCACGCCGGCGTCCTTCAGCACCGCCAACATTTCCGGCGTGCGGTCGAGCGCCGACTTGCCCGCCTGGCGAGCTGCGCGCAGCACACCAGCGAGCGTGGCGCCCTCCTCGGCAGCGACGTGAGCCGCATCGGCCGCTTCTCGAACGACGGTGAGGATGGTGCCCTCAATGGGCTTCAGCACCGACAGGTAGGCCGCGGCCGACGCCGCCTTCAACGCCTCGGCCACCTTGAGGGCCGTTCCCTCGCTGGCGGTCTTCAACGTGCCGACCAGGCCGCGCAGAATCTGGCTGAGGATGACGCCGCTGTTGCCGCGGGCGCCCATCAGGCTGCCGTGGCTGATGGCGTTGCAGGTCGGCTCGAGCCCACGCTCGGCACCATCGAGCTCGGCGACCACCGCATCGAGCGTGCGAGCCATATTGGTGCCCGTATCGCCGTCGGGGACCGGGTACACATTCAGTCGGTTGATGCCAGGCGCGTGCGCTTTCATGGCATCTCGGAAGGCGATGACCGTGTTGCGCAGCGCGTCGGGGCTGAATCGTTCCAGGGTCGCCACGCCGCAACACTACCGACGCTGGTATCATCCCTGCGCTCGTTTCAATCGGTCCGCCCGCGGTTTTGTGCGGGGGTCTTCAATCCGCCGCCCGCACTTTGTGCGGGGGTCTTCAATACGGAAGAAGTACGTCATGGCAGCTGTATGTGAAGTGTGTGGCAAAGGCCCTTCGTGGGGCATGAATGTGTCGCACTCGCACCGGCGCACCAAGCGTCGCTGGAACCCGAATATTCAGCGCGTCCGTGCGCTGGTCAAGGGTGCCCCTAAGCGGCTGTATGTCTGCACCGGGTGCATCAAGAGCGGCAAAGTCGCCAAGGCCGGCTGAGGTCTACCGCCGTGCAAGGCGTGATTAAGAGCTACGACCCAACCTCCGGCGACGGCACGCTGTTGCGCGACACCGATCTGGCCGAACTCGACTTGGCCAGCGATGCGCTGGAAGGCTCGATCTTCCGCATGTTGCGCCAGGGCCAGCGAGTTGTTTTCGATCTCGATGCCGATGGCCGGGCAACTCGCCTGCGCTTGGGCAGCGAAGTCGACATGGAAACCCCCGGTCACTAGTCAGCGGGTTTTCACGTCCGGCTAGGGGTTTGTAATACTGGCCGCGACATGAGCGGAACCACTGAAAATGCGCGACTGAAGCAATGGGTCACCGACTGGGCTGCAATCTTCCAGCCAGACGACATCTACTGGTGCGACGGCTCCGCCGAGGAGTACGACCGACTGTGCCACGCACTCGTTGAGAGCGGCACGTTCACCCGCCTCGATCAGGCCAAGCGCCCGAACAGCTATTGGGCACACTCCGACCCGGGCGACGTCGCCCGCGTAGAGGATCGCACCTTCATCTGTTCGGCCGAGCCCGAGGATGCTGGCCCCAACAACAACTGGCGCGATCCAGTCCTGATGCGCGCCGAGTTGATCTCGCTGTGCACGGGCTCGATGAAGGGTCGCACGATGTACGTCGTCCCGTTCAGCATGGGCCCCATCGGCTCGCCGATCGCACATATCGGAGTGCAGCTCACCGACAGCGCGTACGTGGCGACCAACATGCGCATCATGACCCGCATGGGCCAAGGCGCACTCGATGTGCTGGGCGACGGCGAATGGGTGCCCTGCTTGCACTCGGTCGGCGCGCCACTGAAGCCCGGTGAAACCGATGTGCCGTGGCCGTGCAACCCCGACAACAAGTACATCGCCCACTTCCCCGAGACGCGCGAGATCATCAGCTTCGGTTCCGGCTACGGCGGCAATGCCTTGCTCGGCAAGAAGTGCTTTGCGTTGCGGATCGCGTCGGTGATGGCTCGCGACGACGGCTGGTTGGCCGAGCACATGCTGATCTTGAAGCTCATCAACCCGCAGGGCGAGTCGAAGTACATCGCGGCGGCCTTCCCAAGCGCGTGCGGCAAAACGAACTTGGCGATGCTCGTACCCACGATTCCGGGCTGGAAGGCCGAAACGGTTGGCGACGACATCTGTTGGATGAAGTTTGGCGCCGATGGTCGGCTCTATGCGATCAACCCCGAGGCCGGCTTCTTCGGCGTCGCGCCGGGCACCGGTTTCGATACCAACGCCAACGCGATGCACACGCTGTCAGCAAACAGCATCTTCACTAACACAGCGCTGACTAGCGATGGCGATGTGTGGTGGGAAGGCATGTCCGACAGCAAGCCCGGGCGAGCCACCGACTGGCGCGGCAACCCCTGGACTCCGGAGACCGAAACGCCTGCAGCGCATCCGAACGCTCGCTTCACCGCTCCCGCGTCGCAATGCCCATCGATTGCACCCGAGTGGGAATCGCCTGAGGGTGTACCGATCAGCGCCATCTTGTTCGGCGGGCGCCGGCGCACCACTGTGCCGCTGGTGACGCAAGCGTTCGACTGGCAGCACGGTGTCTTCCTCGGCTCGATCATGGCCAGCGAAACAACCGCTGCCCAGCAAGGCGCCGTCGGCAAGCTGCGCTTCGACCCGATGGCCATGCTGCCGTTCTGCGGCTACAACATGGCCGACTACTTCGGTCACTGGCTGAAGGTCGGAGCCGCGACGAAGCCCGAGAACCTGCCACAGATTTTCTTCGTCAACTGGTTCCGTCGGGACGAGGACGGCCGCTTCTTGTGGCCGGGCTACGGCGAGAACAGCCGCGTTCTGAAGTGGGTGTTCGAGCGAGTGAGTGGTGGCAGCGAAGCCGTGCGCACACCGATCGGCTATCTGCCTCCCGTCGATGCTCTCGATGTGAGCGGACTCGACGTGAATGCCGACGATCTGAAGGTGCTGCTGTCGGTCGACTCGGCGGGCTGGAGCGCAGCGATCCCCGAGATCGAAGCGCACTACGCCCAGTTCGGCGACAGCCTGCCCACCGAACTCACCGCGCAGCTGCACGACCTCATCGCCGCGCTGTAACGCAGCGCAGGGTCAGGCAGCGGCCACGAGCATTGCTCGGATGCCAAGGCCCATCACGAACAGACTGCCGAAGCCGTACAGCACGTACAGACGATGCTTCAGCTGGAACCGATAGCTGTAGATGATGGCGATCGCGATGATGGCAACGAAGCCGTAGAACGCGTGGAACTCAGGTAGCGGGACTTTCTCGCGGCCAACCAGCAACGCGCCAAGGATGACTTGCACGAAGACGGTGAGCTCGGCGAAGCCGATGAACCACCACAGCGCCCTCGTGCGCAACGAGTGCACACGATGCGCGGCGAGCGCCCAGCAACCGGCCAGGCCGTTGCCGATAATGACTACCCATGCCCAACCTTCATGCAGAGCGCGCGTGGTCGTCAGGCTGCTTGCGAACATGCTCGGCAATCTACCCGCCGCACGCAAAACCGCCCGCGAAGCTCGTAATGGTGTCGCCCCCACCGGTGCCGGTCAGGGACCCACTCAAAGCGTCGACGATGCGAAACAACGCCCCGCCGAGTTCTTCGTCGGTGGTGACGAGAGCGCTTGGGTAAATCGCCAACAGTTCGTCAACCGTGTCGCCCACCGCGACACCGCCGTCGATACTGAGACCAAACGGGTCAATGAACGCTCCTCCGGCGGGACCGTAGGTGTATCCCGCAAAGTGACGGAGGCCGGTTGCATACGGCGAGTCGTCGGTGAGAAACAGCGACAGGTCACCCCACGTCACGTAGCGGTACTCGGTGCCGCTACAAACGATTCCGCCCGTACCGATCCACCCCGTGTCGTGCGTTGGCGAGCCGAGAATCGATTGCACATAGCCGATCACACCAGTCGCTTCGGCGCCGAAGGATTCCTCGCCAAGACCATCGGCGGAGAGATCAAGACCCGCAACAACTGGAATAGTGGACGACGTGCTGGTAGTCGACTCGGCGACCGTCGTTGAAGTTGAAGTCGTGTCGGGCGGTTGCGTGCTCGTAGTCGGCGCCGCCGCCGACGTAGTTGTGACTGCGGAGGTTGTGCTGTTGCCGCCGCTAATGCGGCTGTCGCTGCACGACACCAGCGCTGCACCCAGAAACAACGGGACCAGGAAGACACGACGAACTTTCATTCGCGCAGTCTGCCAGCGCAACACCCGTTCAGCGGATCAAGGTGTCGGCTTCTTCACCAGTTTCAACTAACTGAAACAATCCGCGATCAAAGGTAACGATCGTCACCGAACAGTTATCAAGGCTGCGCAACAACAGCCGATCGTCCCCCAGGATCGCCCCGATTGCTGCGTTGATCGCAACGAAATGACTTGTCACCACGGCGTCGCGACCACTGATCGCGATGTTGGTGAGCGCTTCCATCACGCCGTCGCGGAACGCGACGTACCGCTCGCCGAGCTGCGTCCAGGTCCCCGCCATCGCCACGCGCAACCACTCGGTCCGGTCAGCCATCGGCACACCTTCCGGCGACGGAATCTCGGCCACACCGGGCTCGATCCGCGCAACGACGTTCCACTCGGCAGCCAACGCCGCCGCAGTCTGCTGGCAGCGCAACAACGGGCTGCTCACCACATCCATCGGGCCAAGGGGCACAAGGCGCGCCGCCATCATGGCGGCCTGCTCGCGACCCCGTGCATCCAGCCCAGGGTCCGGATCGGTGTTCCAGCCAGCCGCGGCGCGCCCGTGACGCACCAGATACAGCCGGGTCATTCGAAGAGCCAGCCCTCGCGCAACGGGTGATCGGTTCCTTTTTGCATGAACCATTCCGTGCTGAACGCCATCGTGAAGGCTTCGTCGGGCATCGTCATAAAGAACCCCGCATCGGTGACCTGACTCTTGTGGCACGAAATCGACGCCCGCTTCTTTGCGATGTACGCGCCGACGTCGACCGCGTGGGTCAGTTCGCTTTCCGGTGTTCCAAACGGATTGCCGTCGTCGGCCGGGCCATCGGGATCCCAGTCCTCGCCGTCGGGCCCGGTTGCCTCACCCATCTCGCGCGCGATCGCGAAGAAGCGCTTCATCGCGTCGCGGTTCATCGTCGTCTCAAAGACGCGCGGGGTGCCAGCCAGCTCGGCGGCGCGGTGGCCCACGGAGTGCACCTTGATGTGGTCGGGGTGCCCGTAGTTGCCGTGCCAGTCGTACACAGTCAGTACGTCGGCGTCTTCCTCACGCAAGATCGCGGCCAGTCGTTCCCCGGCTTCATCGACAGGTGCTTGCCAGAACGACTCGAGGTCTTCGTTCTGCTTCCAACCGGTCATCCCACTGTCTTTGTAGCCAAGCCACACCAAACGATGAACGCCGAGTGCGGCGGCGGATGCCTCCGACTCGGAACGACGACGATCAAGCAGCGTCTCGCCATCTGCCAAGTCCGCGGGCACTTCCCCGTACTCGCCGTTGGTGGCCACCACGAGGACGACACGATGGCCTTCGGCAACCGCCCGCGCCATGCTGCCCCCAGTGGTCATGCTCTCGTCGTCAGGATGCGCGTGGAAACAAACGAGCGTGCCCATCAGGTGGTTCCTTTCACTTGCTCGGCGTGTCGGTCGCGGCGACTGCACCCGACGCAATGAGTTCGGCAATGCGTTCCGGCGCGAAACCAAAGCTGGCGAGGACGTCGCAGCTGTGCTGGCCGGGGTGCGCGGACGGCGAGTCGACGTGGGCCACCGTGCGCGAGAAACGCGGCGCCGGGCCTGGTTGCTGTATGCCGCCAACATCGATGAACGTGCCGCGGGCAACGTTGTGCGGGTGTGCCGCTGCTTCGGTCATCGTGAGCACCGGAGCGAAGCAGACGTCGGTGTATTCCATCTCCGCGCACCATTCGTCGCGAGTTCGGGTACGGATCACTTCCGCCAAACGTTCCTTCAATCTGGGCCACTGCTCTTTGTTCATTTGCTGTGCGAACTCGGGGTCGGCGTCGAGACCGGTGCGACGCAGCAACTCGGCGTAGAACTGCGGCTCGATCGAACCCAACGACACATACCCGCCATCGGAACACTCGTAGACGTCGTAGAAGTGAGCGCCGGTGTCGAGCAGATTGGTGCCGCGTTGCGTCTCGTCGAAGAATCCGACCTTTCTGAACGACCAGAACATGCTCATCAACGCCGCAACACCATCAACCATCGCGGCGTCGACTACTTGGCCCTGACCACTGCGCTGCGTCTCGAGCAGCCCGCAGACCATTCCGAATGCCAGGAACATCCCGCCACCGCCAAAGTCGCCGACCATGTTGAGCGGCGGCACCGGTGCCTCGCCCGCGCGGCCGAAGTGCGCCAGCGCGCCAGCGAGAGCGATGTAGTTGATGTCGTGACCGGCAGCGTTCGCGTAGGGGCCTTCCTGCCCCCAACCGGTCATACGACCGAACACGAGACGCGGGTTGCGGGCCAGGCACACATCTGGGCCGACGCCAAGCCGTTCCATCACACCCGGGCGAAAGCCTTCGATGAGACCGTCGGCCTTCGCGACGAGCTCGAGCAATGTCGCAACTCCGTCGGCGTGCTTCAGATCGAGCGCGATGTTGCGACGTCCGCGCTGCAGCACATCCCAGTTGGGAGTGTTCGGTACTTCACCCTTGACGGACTGCGCCCGGTCGACGCGGATCACCTCCGCGCCCATGTCGGCCAACATCATTCCGGCGAACGGCGCCGGTCCGATACCTGCAAGTTCGATGATGCGAAAGCCGCTCAGCGGTCCCGAGCCGGATGTCATCGGCTTGCGAGTGCCGAGGCGTCCACCGGCGTGGCGATTGCGGTGTGAGTAACGATCGCGTTGACAAGCATCGGCCACAACGGCTCGGGCATGTCGTGGCCCATGTCGGCGAGGTAGAGCATGTGGGCGCCAGGAATCAACTCGGCAGTGAGAAACCCGCCGCCAGGAGTTATCAGCGTGTCGTCGCGACCGTGAATCACCAGCGTGGGCACGCGCACGTTCTTTAACGCTTCGGTGCGCCGACCACTGCCATAGATCGCCGCGACCTGACGCGGACCGCCCTCCGGATAGAACGAGCGATCAAACTCGCGACCCGCAAGGTCGCGCAAGCGCTCAAGATCGCCGTACTTCTTCGACTGCCACACCATCCAGCGCGAAGCAGACTCGATGTATTCCTCGCGGGTGTTGGGCGGCGGGGTGAAGATCGCTATCGCCGCTTCTGGTGTGGGCTGACCGGCCTCTGTATCGCCAGGCTGGCTCATCATCGACGTGAGCGTCAGAACGCGTTCAGGATTCTCGACCGCCAAGACCTGTGCGATCATTCCACCCAACGACGCGCCAACGACGTGCGCTTTTTCGATGCCAAGGTGATCAAGCAAGCCGATTGCATCAGCAGCCATGTCGGAGAGCGTGTAGGGCAACGGCGGCGGAGGTTGATCGGCGAATGCGGCGGTCATCGCGCCGGCAAGATCCGGCACTTGACCATCGAGCTTGGTGGACAGCCCGCAGTCGCGGTTGTCGAAGCGGATAACGAAGCGGCCAGCGTCGGCGAGCTGCTGGCACAGCCGTTCGTCCCATGCGGTCATCTGAGCGGTCAAACCCATGATGAGCAGCAACGCCGGATCGGCGGGCGAGCCGAAGGTGTCGTATTCCAGTTCCATTCCGGTTGCAACAAGCGCGCGAGGCATCCACGCAGACTACCTTCAGCTGGTGACACTTTTTGGGGCGCACGTTGGGTTGCAGCACACGACCGCCGACGAATTGCGCGGAGTTTGGCGTCGTATTGAAGACCTGGGCTTCGGCTGGATCAGCGTGTGGGATCACTTCTACGGTGCCACCGGCAAGCCCGACGATGCCGCCTGCCTGGAAGCTGTCGCGATGCACGCCGCTCTCGCATGCAGCACGACGAAGGTGCGTTGCGGTTCGCTCGTCTACTCCATCGGGTATCGCCACCCTGCCGTCCTCGCGAAGGCCATCACCGCAATTGATCAACTCAGTGGCGGGCGCGCGGAAATGGGCATCGGTTCTGGCTGGGCGCAGGTGGAGTACAACGCCTACGGAATCGCCTTTCCGTCGGCAAAGGTCCGCCTCGACCAGCTGGAGGAAGGAATCCAGTGCTTGCGTGGATTGCTGCACGAAGATGTCAGCGACTTCGACGGCGACTACTTCACGCTCATCAACGCTCGTAACGAGCCGCGCCCAATTCAAACGCACCTACCAATTTGGGTCGGTGGTGGCGGCGAAAAGCGCACCCTCAAAATCGCCGCTCGCTACGCGGACGGGTGGAATGTGCCGTTCATCTCGCCCGACCAATTCGCACACAAGAACGCAGTGCTCAACGAACACTGCGCCAATGTCGGCCGCGACCCAAAGGCGATCAAGCGGGCGATCAACGTCGGTCTCGCATTCTCCGAAGAGAGCCTTCAGCAGCAGTTCGGCAAGATCAGCGACTTCGTGCGGCCCGGCGTGCTCACTGGCAGCGACGACAAGATCATCGAAGCCATTGGCCTCTACGTGGAGGCTGGCGCCGATCAAGTGAACATCGCGTTGCGCGCGCCGTTCGACCTCGATGCGCTTCAGCGACTCAGCGAGTTGTTGCACCTGGCGTGAGCAAATGAACCGACGCGTCGTGGCTCCGGGTCGCGTCAACCTGATCGGCGATCACACCGACTACACCGGCGGTTTGGTACTGCCGATGGCCATCGATCGCTACACCGAGATCCTCGGACGCGTCGGCGGCACTCGCGTGCGATTGACATCGAGTGATGAAGACGAGCCTGTCGACCTGCCGCTGACCCTCGATCGCCCTCAAGACGCGACCCCTGCCTGGGCGAAGTATGCGGCGGGCGTCATCGCCGAGATGTCGCCACGCGGGGGCTTCCAGGGCACGGTCGCAACGAGTATCCCGATCGGTGCTGGCCTTTCCAGCAGTGCGGCGTTGGAGGTCGCTGTTGCGATGGCCTTGGGCTTCGTCGGCTCGCCGCTCGAACTCGCACAACTGTGCCAACGCGCCGAGAACCGAGCGACCGGCTTGCCGAGCGGCATCATGGATCAACTGGCGATCGCCGCTGGCGTCGCCGAACACGCGTTGCTGATCGACTGCACCACCTTGTCCGTCGCCCCGATTGCGTTACCCGCTGGGGTCGAGATCGTTGTGCAGTTCATCGCGCATCGCAAACTGGTTGGCAGCCCCTACGCCGACCGCGTCGCCGAGTGCGCTGCCGCCGAGCGGGTCATCGGGCCCCTCCGCCGGGCAACAACCGCGCAAGCGCGGGCGATCGACGATCCGGTGGTACGGGCTCGCGCGCTGCACGTGATCGGCGAGAACGAGCGGGTCGTGCAGTTCGTCGCAGCACTCGCCGCCGGCAGTGTGAGTGATGCCGGCGCCCTGATGGTTGCCAGCCACAACAGCTTGCGCGACATGTACCAAACCTCGACAGCCGCGATGGATGCGGCCGTGGAGGCGTTGGTGCGGCTGCCCGGGGTCCACGGCGCGCGTATGACCGGTGGAGGTTTCGGCGGATGCGTGGTCGCTCTGGCCGAGCCTGGTGCAGTGACCGACGGTTGGGTGGTTCGGGCCGTTGACGGTGCGAGCGCATTCGATGGTGAACCCGCGAGAGAGGAAGAATGAAGCCGTGACAGTTGAGCAGCTATGTGATGGCCTGCACTTTGCCGAAGGCCCGCGTTGGCACGACGGCAAGTTGTGGTTCAGCGATTTCTACGACCACGCGGTGAAAACTGTCGACACCCTGGGAAACGTGGCGACCATGCTGGAACTACCCGGGCAGCCGAGCGGGCTTGGCTGGCTCCCCGATGGAAACCTGCTCGTCGTGTCGATGCTCGATCGCCAGTTGCTGCGTCTCGACGACGACCAGCTAGTAGTGCACGCGGATCTCTCTTCTATCGCCGAGTTCCACTGCAACGACATGGTGGTCGACTCGGCCGGACGGGCTTACGTGGGCAACTTTGGGTTCGACCTCGACGCTGCCCTCCGGTCAAGCGACTTCGTCGGAGCACTGAAGGCGTACAAGGGAGCGACCTTGGCACGCGTCGACGCCGACGGCAGCGTGCACATTGCGGCGACAGCCCTGCGTTTCCCGAACGGGACTGTCATCACTCCCGACGGCAACACGATGATCATTGCTGAAACACTCGGCGCCCGGCTGACTGCCTTCGACGTGAGCTACGACGGGACGCTGCACAATCAGCGGGTGTGGGCTGCACTTCCCAGGGTTTCGCCTGATGGCATCTGCCTGGACGCGGAGGGCGCTGTGTGGGTGGCCGATGCGGTGTCGCCGCGCTGCATCCGCGTCGCTGCCGGAGGAACGGTTCTTGCCGAAATTCCCACCGAACGAAACTGCTATGCATGCATGTTGGGCGGCGACGACGGCAAGACCTTGTTCATGTTGATCGCTGACGACTCACACTCCGCCGCAGCGAGCAACAATCGTGCGGGCGCAATTCTGACGACCCGCGTTTCGGTCGGGCACGCCGGCTCGCCGTAGCCGCCCGGGCGGGCAGCTCAGTCGAGCAGCTTGCGCTTCTGCGAATCGAACTCGGCTTGCGTAAGCGTGCCGCGCTGCAGCATGCCCTCCAAACGCTCGAGCTGCTCGGCAGTGTCGCCACCGCGCGATGAGCCACGTTCCGGACCACGGCCGCGAGTGACCTCGACCTGAGCGTGCAGCAAGTTCTGCACCTTCTCGGGATTGCGAATGTCGGTGAAGCGCTGCTGCCCGTCCTCGCCGCCAGACTCGATCAGCAGGTCGCCGGCGCCAAGGATGCGCTCGAAGATGCTCTGATTGAAGTTGACGTTGTTGACGCGGTCGAGCGGAATCTCGATGCCGCTCTTGGCGATCACACCCTGGCGGAAAATCAGCCGCTGCGACGTCATCACGAAATTGGTGGTGATCCATTTCAGGTAGCGCCCGACTACCCACAATGCAGTCAGGATGAGCAGCCCGATCAGCGCCAGCTTGAGAACATCGCCCGTCTTCCCGTCGGGACCCTTCATGGCCTGCACGATCGCTAGAACGATCACCACAACCAGCGCGCCCACCGGCTCGGCGAAATACCACCAGTGCGGGTGCATGTCGAGGGCAATGGTCTCGTTGGCGTTGAGGTTCTTCTTCGGGTACGGCATGCACGCCACTGTAGTGCGGCGACACCTGGCCCGACCACAAGACCACTGCGACACCCACCCTCTATCGTGTGCTCGATGAGCGTTGATCCAGTGCTGTTCGGCCTCGACGCCGAACAGCGCGCGGCGGTCGTCAGCGAGGCGGCCCCGCTCGCCATCGTTGCCGCGGCAGGGTCCGGCAAGACCACCGTGCTGACCCGCCGCATTGCCTTCCGGGTGGCCAACGGCACTGCGCAAGCGCGACACGTGCTGGCGCTCACCTTCACGCGCGACGCCGCAGCCGAGCTGAAGCGTCGCCTACGTCGGCTCGACATTCGCGAACCGATCGAGGCTGCCACCTTCCACGGCATGGCGCTGCGGCTGTTGCGCGATCGGGCGCTGGCGGCCCATCAGGCTCCGCCGCAGGTCGCCAACGATCGCATACGCCTGGCGCGCGAAGTTGTCACTGAGTTGAAGTTGAAAGCCGAGCCGTACCTGGCGCTCGCCGACCTCGACTGGGCGCGAGCACGAATGGTGTCCACCGAGCGCTACGAGGCAGCGAGTCGACTGGCTCGTCGTCGCAGCGGGCTGCCGGGCGCGCAGTACGGGGCATTCGTCGACGCGTACGAGCGACTGAAGCGTCGACGCGGCGTGATCGACTTCGACGACCTACTGACCCAGACACTTAACGCGTTGCGCACCGATCCGGCGTGGGCCGAGGGCGTGCGCTGGCGCTACCGCCACCTCTTCGTCGACGAGGCGCAAGATCTCAACCCATTGCAGCACGCGGTGCTCGAAGGCATTCGCGGCGGGCGACCCGACATCTGCCTAGTCGGCGATCCGCGACAGGCCATCTACGGCTGGAACGGCGCCGACCCCAGCACGCTGGCCGAGGTCGAGCTGCACTACCCGCGCGTCACCGTGCTTGCGCTCACTTCGAACTATCGCTGCTCACCGCAGGTCTTGCGCGCAGGGGCCGCCGCTTTAGAGGCCAGCGGGCAACACGACTCGTCACACAGCGAGCTACCCAGCGGCCCGGCGGTGCGCGTGCAGAGCCACGAGGACGAGCGCGCCGAGGCAGAAGCAGTTGCACGCCACGTGCGTGGCCTGATGCATCAGCGTCGCGGGCGCGAGCTGGCGGTGTTGGCCCGAACCAACGAGCAACTCACGGTGCTGCAAGCCGCATTCGACGAGCACGGCATCGAGACCGAACGCAGTGTCGGCAAGTCACCCTTGGAGACCGTGCTGCGCACCGCGTACCGCTGCTCGACGCGCGAGTTGTTGGCGACCTGGGTCGAGGCAGGTCTCGTCGACACCGACGAAGTCACTCGCCGCGTGGCGACCGAGGCCGACCGCTTTCTGTCGTCGGGCGAGGCCGGAACGTTCCGCGCGTGGGTCGAGGCACGCACCGCCTTCGACGATCTCGAGCCAACTCACGATGGCGACGCTGTGGCACTCATCACATTCCACGCAGCCAAAGGCCGCGAGTGGCACGGTGTTGTCATCACCGGCGCCGAAGAAGGGCTCGTGCCACACGGTTCCGCGGTCTCGGCGCTGCAGTTGGCCGAGGAGGCTCGCCTGTTCTATGTAGCGATCACGCGCGCCGCTCACGATCTGCTGATCACCCACTGCGTCACGCGCCAACGCAAGTCAACAACGCCCAGTCGCTGGCTGCAGGCGGTCGTCGAAACCGGCACGATCGACGAACCCGTTGCACCGCCACCGCGCGAGCGGCGCGCCGCCGACCCACTCGAGCCCTTCCGGGCATGGCGCGCCGCGATCGCACGCGTCGGTGGCCAAAGCGAGCTCGCTGTTTGCAGCGATCGGGTGCTGCGGCGGCTGGCGGAGACACCGCCCGCCGACACCAGAGAATTGGCCGCACGCCTCGGCATATCCGAAACTGCTGCTGCCGCGCTGCGGCCCCTCCCGCAACTTGCTGGCTAGGCGAGGTCGACGATTACTGGTGCGTGATCGCTGGGCAACTGCCCTTTGCGTGCGTTGCGATCGATGACGGCGAACTCGCAGCGGCTCGCGACAGGCGAAGTGCCAAGCACGAGATCGATGCGTAGCCCGCGACCCTGGTGGAAGTCGCCCGCGCGATAGTCCCACCAGCTGTAGAGCTTGGCGTCAGCGTGGTGCTGACGGAAGAGGTCGGTCATGCCCCAATCACACAACCCTTGTAGCTCGGCGCGTTCGGCCGGACTGACGTGTGTGGCGCCAACGAACTTGCCGGGGTCGTACACATCCAGATCCGTTGGCGCAATATTGAAATCGCCAGTGACCACTACCTGGTCGGTCGGTTTGCTGAGCGCCGCCACATGGCTGCGCAATTGCGCGAGCCAGCGCAACTTGTACTGGTAGTGGTCGTCGTCGAGCGAGCGGCCATTAGGCACGTACACGCAGGTCACTCGTACTCCACCGCACAGGGCGGTGATGATGCGCGCATCGGGGTCGGGGTCGCCGCCACCGGCAAAGTTGGTCACCACCTCGGAGAGGCCAACACGCGACAGGATGGCAACACCGTTCCATTGCCCCTGGCCGTAGTGCGCCGACTCGTAACCAAGCGCCGCGAACGTCTGCGCCGGGAACGCATCGTCGGACAGTTTCGTTTCCTGCACGCACAGCACATCGGGCTGCACATCAGCAAGCCACTCCTCCACACGAGGCAAGCGGACCTTCAATGAGTTGACGTTCCAGGTGGCAAGACGCACGGCGTGGACCGTAGCCAATCACTCGGGCGTACGGCGACGGCGCAAGCCCAGTTTCGCCAACGTGCCAGCCGGCTTCTTTGGTGCGGCCTTCTTTGCTGCCACTGCCTTGGCGGGCGCTGCCGCGACGGCAGGCGCGGCAGTGATCGCCTTCGCTTCTGCGACGGGGACCGCCTTCTTGGGTGCCCGGGCAGGCTTCTTCGCCGCGGCCTTGGCTGCCTTCTTCACGGGAGCCTCCTTCTTCACGGGAGCCTCCTTCGTTCGTTTTGCCGACTTTGCCGACTTTGCCGTCTTTGCTGGCTTCGCCTTCACCTCTTCGGCAACGACAACGGCCGCGGATCCGAGGCCGGGTATCGCAAGATCGACGCTGCGCTTGGCCGGGCGGAAGCTGTCGACGACCAGCGTCACTGACTCGCCGACTTTCATGAACTCGCGCGCACTACGCGGTGGCGGATCGGCCATCAGCCGCAGAGGCACGTAGCCGACGACCGTATCGATACGCACGTACGCACCGTGCGACGAGTAATGGTCGACGATCGCATTCACGCTGGTACCAACTGGATGACGCTCGACGAATGTCAGGAACGAAAGCAAATCGTTGACGGTGGACTTCGCGACTACTTCTCCCGCGTCTGTCTTAGGCGCGGCCTTCGCGGCCTTGGCGCGCGTCTTAGCTGGCGCTGGGCCAGGGGGCGGGCCCTTTGGAACCGGCATCGGTTGACTTGCTTCGGGACTGCCGACACGCACGGTCGCTGGCGAAGTTGCTTTGCCGCCAGCTGCCTTGCGCTTGCCTTCCGCGACGCTCTTGCGACTGAGGGGACCGCGCACCGGCAGACGGTTAACGAAGACCCACCCGATGTGCGGCACCGGCTTGCCGCCGACGAGGCGACCCTCATCGAACAACCACGGGTACTGACCGTGGAACTCCTGATAGCTGTCGTTAGAGATGATGGTCGCATGCACCTTGTCGGCGATGCTGAGCACGAAGGCGTCACCACGACCGATAGCTCCGGCGGGCGGGGCGACCAACTCGTTGTTGCTGACACCCTCGTCGAATTCGGCGACTTCCTTCGGATCAATGCGGTGACCGAACGTTGCATCAACGACAACCGTGATCAACGCGTCGGGATGCTCGGCGATGTACGCCAGCACGGCATCGTTCAGTTGCGCGAGGCTCGGGTGTGTACGGCCTTCCGTCGCAAGATTCGACCCGTCGACGACGACATGTTGTGACATAGCCCGGTCAGCCTACGATGCGCCGATGAAGAAAGCCGTCCTATGGGATTTCGGAGGAGTCATCCTCTCCAGTCCCTTCGAGGCCTTTAACCGATACGAAGCCGACCACGGGTTGCCGCCCGACTTCGTCCGATCTGTCAATGCAATGAATCCTCACGACAATGCATGGGCCAAGTTGGAGCGCGGCGAGATCAGTGCCGCCGAGTTCGACCAGCAGTTCGCCGACGAAGCGGCGGCGCTCGGCCACCGAGTTCCGGGCGGCGACATCCTTGCTCTGCTCTCGGGCGAGATCCGGCCCGAGATGGTTGCGTTGCTCGACCGCGTCAAAGCTGCCGGTTACAAAGTGGCGTGCCTCACCAACAACGTGGTCGGTTCCGAATCTGCCGCCGGTCGCACTCCGCAGCGCGCTGCGGCGCTGGCTGAGGTGATGGCGCGTTTCGACGACATCGTGGAGAGCAGCAAGGTCGGCGTGCGCAAACCCGAGAAGCGCTTCTACGAGATCGCCTGCGAACGACTCGGAGTCACACCCGACGAGTGCATCTTCCTCGACGACCTGGGCATCAACCTCAAGCCGGCATCACAAATGGGAATGACCACCGTCAAGGTCATCTCGGCGCAGCAAGCGATCATCGATCTCACCGCCCTTCTGTGGCCAACTTGAAGATTGGCTACCTCGCTGTAGTCGTCTTACTGACCGCGGCGTGCGCGGGAGGCTCGAACACCGAACCAGCCACAACCGCAGCGTCGACCGCTGTTGTTGCAATTTCCAGTACATCAACGACAGCGCCAGCGGCAAGTTCAACTACCACAACGCTTGCGCCCGCAGCGTCCCCCATTGTTGGTCACGACGGCTGCGTCGTCACCACTCCTCCAGCCGAATTAGAACTCGATCCGTTCTATTCCAAGTACTGCGATGCTGCGGGAATTCCAATCATCTCGTCGTCAGCGGTTCCCGACGAAGCCCTTGGTCGCGCCTGGAACATCATCACCAACCTGCTCGCACCGCTGCCCGATGTGCAACGGGCGCTCGCTGATGCCGGGCAGTACTTCGCTGTGATGGCCCAGTCGGAAGTCACTACCGACATCCCCGAGTATCGGTACCTAGCCGACGACCCCGTTACGAACTGGGACGAGCGCGCTCGCGGGCTTGGCGGCTATCCGTTTTCAAGCGGTGCCGAAGAGAACCTGATGTGTTACCCCGACGACCCGTACCTCGGCGAAAGCATCGCCTTGCACGAGTTCGCGCACACGATCGACGACGGCATGGACTTCGTCGACACGTCGTTCGACGGACAACTCGCCGATGCCTACGCCGCAGCGATGAGCGCCGGACTGTGGGCCAACACCTATGCCGCCAACAACGCAAAGGAATACTGGGCGGAAGGGGTGCAGAGCTACTTCGACACCAACATCGAGAGGTCGCCCTCGGACGGCATACACAATGAGGTCAATACACGTTCCGAACTGGCGGACTACGACCCGCACCTGTTCGCGCTGATCGACAGCATGTTTGGCGGCTTCGAGTGGTCGCCGACCTGCGACAACCTGTAACCGCAGTTACATGTCGCGGAAGGTGTCGTCCATCATCTCGGCTAGCTCATGATCGTGAATCGCCTTGGTACCAGTTGCAGGACTGCCACTACCGATGCGACTGACCAAGCGCAGCGCAGAGCCGGTTTCGCGCACGCGATGGAACCGCGCCTCAACGAAATGCCACGGCCCCATGTTGTCGGGTTCCTCTTGCAGCCACACCACCTCGGCTGCGTTCGGATAGCGATCGAGCGTCGCGCTCATTTGCTCGGCAGGGAATGGATACAACTGCTCGACTCGCACAATCGCTGCCGCAGCACCACGCTTGTCGCGCGCCGCCATTGCGTCCCACACAACCTTGCCGCTGCAGAACACAACGCGTCGAACCGCCGTCGGATCAGCGACAAAAGGATCGTCGAGCACCTCTTCGAATGAACCGGCAGTCAGATCTTCGATCTTGGAGCGGCTCTCCTTCATTCGTAGGGGCGCTTTGGGCGTGAAGAGAACCAACGGTTTGCGAACGTCGCGCAGCACCTGGCGGCGCAGCAAGTGGAAGTACTGCGCGGCAGTTGTTGCGTTGCACACCTGAATGTTGTCGTCGGCGCAGAGCGTAAGGAAACGTTCGATGCGGGCCGAACTGTGCTCGGGGCCCTGGCCCTCAAAGCCGTGCGGCAGCAGCAACATCAGCCCGTTGGCCTGACCCCACTTGTCTTCCGCGGCGACGATGTATTGATCGATGATGATCTGCGCGCCGTTGACGAAGTCGCCGAACTGGGCTTCCCACATCACGAGCGCGTCCTTGTTCTGATACGCGTAGCCGTACTCGAACCCGAGTGCGGCGTATTCGCTGAGCAAGCTGTCGTACACCCAGAACCTGGCCTGCTTGCCCGGGAGGGTGTCGAGAGGTACCCACGGCTCTTCGTTCTCGTAATCGATGAGCGCGTCGTGGCGCTGACTGAACGTGCCGCGGCGGGTGTCCTCACCAGCCAAGCGAACGGGGATCCCCTCCAGCACCAGCGAACCGATTGCCAGCGCCTCAGCCGTCGACCACTCCAGTTCTCCGGCGTCGCGGTACATAGCTGCGCGCGTTTCGAACTGACGCACCAACTTCGGGTGTGGCGTGAAGCCCTCGGGATATGCGGTCAGGTGATCGAAGATCGTGTCGAGGGTCGCCCGCGCAACGCCGGTCTCGATGTGCGGACGCACGCCCATTGGTTTGGGTGGCTTCGCAACCGAGACTTCGCCTGGAGCCTGTGAACGCGTCTCGTCGAGCGACACCTGCAACTTGCTGTTGAAATCGGCGAGCGCACTCTCGGCTTCGTCGACTGACAGCTCCCCTCGCTTGACCAGCGATTCGACGTACAACTTACGAACACTGCGCCGTTCGGCAATCGCCTTGTACATCAGTGGTTGCGTATAGCTCGGGTCGTCGCCCTCGTTGTGGCCATGACGGCGATAACACACCAGATCGATGACGACGTCCTTGTGGAAGCGCTGGCGATACTCGAATGCCAACTCGGCGACACGCACGCACGCCTCGGGATCGTCGCCGTTGACGTGGAAGATCGGTGCCTGAACCGTCTTGGCAACATCGCTGCAATACAGCGAGCTGCGCGAATGTTGCGGACTAGTTGTGAAACCGATCTGGTTGTTGATGATCAGGTGGATCGTGCCGCCCACGCGGTAGCCAGCGATATCGCTCATCGCCAGGCACTCAGCAACCACGCCTTGGCCGGCGAACGCGGCGTCGCCATGGATCAACAACGCCAGGGACGGGAACGAACCAGGCGGATCGATGCTGTCTTGTATCGCGCGCACGATGCCGAGCACGATCGGGTCGACTGTTTCGAGGTGGCTTGGGTTCGCCGCCAGTTCGAGGCGAATGGACTCGCCATTGGGCCCCGAGTACTTGCCAGTCGCACCGAGGTGATACTTCACGTCGCCCGAACCCTGCACAGAGCCCGGGTCGACGTGGCCTTCGAACTCTTTGAAGATCTGGTCGTAGTTCTTGCCCATGATGTTGGCGAGCACACTGAGGCGACCGCGGTGCGCCATACCAATGACTGTTGAGTCAAGGCCACCGGCAGCGGCCATTGTGAGGATCTGGTCGAGAACGGGAATCGCGCTCTCGGCACCTTCTAGTCCGAAGCGCTTGGTGCCGACGTACTTGGTCGCGAGAAACTTCTCGAATGCTTCAGCAGCATTCAAGCGCTCGACCACGCGGTGCTTGCGCTCCTTGGACAGCGACCATTCAGCGCCTTCGAGCTTGCTCTGAATCCAGCGCTGCTCGGCGAAGTCTTGAATGTGCATGTACTCCACGCCGATCGTTCGGCAGTATGCGTCGCGCAGCACATGCAGCAACTCCCCCAGCGTCAGCTTGTCGGTGCCGCCGACTCCACCGGTGAGGAACTCGCGATCAAGATCCCAGATCGTTAAGCCGTAGGTCGCGGGATCGAGTTCGTGCGGCATCTCGGGTGACTTCCAGCGCAGCGGATCGAGATCGGCGATCAGATGACCGCGCACGCGGTGCACGCGAATCAGTGTCGCGACCTGCATCTGCTTGTGCATCATCGCTTCTTCGCTGTTCAGCGGGTTCTGATCGACGCGCCACTGCACTGCTTCGTACGGCACGCCCAAACTGCGGAAGACGTCGTCGTAGAAACCGTGTTCGCCGAGCAGCAATTCGTGCACTCGCTTCAGGAACAACCCGCTCTCCGCGCCCTGGATGATGCGGTGGTCGTAAGTGCTCGTGACCGTAACGACCTTGCTGACACCGAGCGAGCTGAGCGTGCGCTGATCGGCACCCTGGTACTCGGCCGGATAGTCGATGCTGCCGACACCGACGATGACGCCTTGGCCCGGCATCAGCCGCGGCACGCTTTGCACGGTGCCGATCGTGCCGGGGTTGGTGAGCGAGATCGTTGCGCCTTGGAAGTCGCTGACGGCCAACTTGTTGGTCTTAACCTTGCGAATCAGTTCTTCGTAGGCGGCAAGGAAGCCAGCGAAGTCCAGCGTCTCCGCGTCGCGCAAGACGGGCACGATCAGCGTGCGCGTGCCATCGCCCTTGTCGACGTCGACCGCGAGACCCATGTTGATGTGCGGATTGCGCAGCAAGCGCGGCTTGCCGTCGGCACCGGCCACGAACGTGTTGTTCATGTTGGGCGCGGCGTCCGCGATCGCACGCACGACGGCGAAGCCGATCAGGTGCGTGAAGCTGACTTTGCCCTGCCCGCTACGAACGCGATAGCCGTTGATCACCGAGCGGTTGACTTCCAACAACTTCGCGGGAACATTGCGAAAACCTGTGGCGGTCGGAACGGTGAGACTGCGCTCCATATTGCTGGCGATCGCTGCGCCGGCGCCACGAATCGGCTCACCAACTGCTTCTTCAGCCGTGACCGCGCCGTTTGTCGTGGTCGTGGCCGCGGTGGAGGTCGTGGCCGTGGTCGGCACTGCTGCCGCCGGAGTCGTCGCCGCTGATGGCGCCATCGTGGATGGCTTGTAGTCGGCGAGGTACTCGCGCCATGTCGGACTGACCGAATCGGGGTCGGTCACGAACTGTGCGTACATCTCGTCGACGAGCCACGTGTTGGCGCCGATGGCGGTGGGGGGTTGCTCGGCGGTCGTCATCGTCGCGATGGTACTTGTGGGTCGGTCAATCGACTCCTGTTGCTTTTCCGAAGTCACGGCTTATACAATGCCGCGCATGAACCGACTCATCACACCGTTCGTTGCTGCTGGCCTTCTCGCGCTGGGCGCCTGTGGCGGAGGTGGCAGTAGCTCATCGAACACCGTGCCCGCCGACGCCGACGTCGTCGTGCGCGCGGTTGACGGCATCGCGTGGGACCAAGACGAGTACACCGCCACCGCCGTCGATGGCAAGGTCAAGATCTACGCGGTCAACGACTCGGGTCTCGCACACAACATGTACGCGCTGGAAGGCGACACCGTCGTCGGTGACTTCATCGATCTGCCCCGCCGTGGTAGCGACGGTGCGTTGGTCTACGAACTGGCCCCCGGCGAATACCGCATCGTCTGCAAGATCGCCGGCCACAACAACATGGACTCGAAGCTGGTCGTTAAGTAACCGGTCCTTAAGTAACGGCTGTTACTTGAAGAAGACCTCGGTCAGCACGAGGAACGCAGCCCACAATCCGAAGGCGGCGATCAGTGTGTTGCGAACGCCGGGGCCGTCGTACAGCTTGTTGAGGCCTTTGTTCGGCGCTGTCTTCCACGGCAGCAGACCAAGTGCGTTGACTTCGAGCACGACGATCAGAACGAGCGCAATGATCCAGTAGGTCATCATGTCGCTGCTCTCGAGCACGTTGCCCGACAGCGTGCTGTGCGACTTGAACACCATGAAGAACAACATGGTGATCGAGAAGATCGTGTTCTGCCGACTGGCCATCAGTGCCTTGCGGCCGGCCGCTGCGGCAGCGGGGTTGGCTTCGCCGCCGGCGAGCACGTTGGCCGCGTTGGCGAGCACGACTTTCTGATTGCGCCAGATGACGCCCCACACGTTGCACAGCATGATGGTGCCCAGCAACATGCCGGTGCTGATACCGATGTTGCCGGCGAACTTGCCCCAACTCGTTTCGCCAATGCTGTCGAAGTAACCCTCGGTGATGCCCGTGATCATGATGCCGGTCAAGAACGTCGCGACGGCCGCCCAGCGGAACCACCACAAGGCCTTGCGCGTCACCTTGTCGAGCGCGATGAGGCGTGCCTTGCCGCCGATCTCTTTGTGCGGCTCGTTCTCGAATGCGGCAAAAGCCCCAACCTGCACGAAGTTGAAGTAGTACAGCAGGCCGATCCAGGTGATGCCGGCGAGGATGTGCAACCACCGGAATCCGAACTGGCCGAGACTGAACCGGCTAAAGAAACCATCAACTGCGAGCATTCTGAAACCCTCCGATTGTGAACGACTGTAGAACTGCGACTGAGGGCGAATGTAGCACCGCCACCGCCGCGCCCCTGTGACTACTCGCCACTAGCCTGCCATCCGCCATGGCTCACGAATTCATTTACACCTGCCACAAACTCGCCCGCCACTACCCGCCCGATCGCACGGTGCTCGAGAACATCTCGCTGTCGTTCTATCCCGGCGCGAAGATCGGCGTGCTCGGTGCCAACGGCGCCGGCAAGAGCAGCCTGCTGCGCATCATGGCTGGCCTCGACGATGGTTACACCGGCGATGCGCGCCTGACTCCCGGCTTCAGCGTCGGTTACCTCGCGCAAGAGCCGCAGCTCGACCCCGCCAAAGACGTGAAGGGCAACGTGATGGAAGGCGTCGCGGCCGTGCAGGGCCTGATCGACAGCTACAACGACGTCATGGCCATGTGGGCCGACCCCGATGCGGACTACGAGAAGGTTGGCGCGAAGCAGGCCGAGCTGGAGGACAAAATTGCCGCCGCCGACGCGTGGAGCCTGGAACGCAACGTCGAGATCGCGATGGACGCGCTGCGCTGCCCGCCCGATGATGCCGATGTTACGAAGCTGTCGGGCGGCGAGCGACGACGAGTGGCGCTCTGCCGACTGCTGCTCAGCCGACCTGATCTGCTGCTGCTCGACGAGCCGACGAACCACCTCGATGCCGAGAGCGTCGACTGGCTCGAGCGCTTCTTGCAGGAGTACCACGGCACAGTCGTCGCCATTACTCACGACCGCTACTTCCTCGACAACGTCGCGAAATGGATTCTGGAACTCGATCGTGGCCGCGGCATGCCGTTCTCGGGCAACTACTCCAGCTGGCTCGAGCAGAAACAAGAGCGCTTGGCGCGCGAGGAGAAGGCCAGCGATGCACGCAAGCGCACGCTGGAACGCGAGCTCGAGTGGGTGCGCATGTCCCCCAAGGCGCGCCAGGCGAAGGGCAAGGCGCGTCTGACGGCATACGACAAGTTGCAGCAAGATGCCGAGGCAGCCGAGCGCGGCCCCGACCGTTTGGAGATCACGATCCCCGTCGGCAAGCGCTTGGGCGACACGGTGATCGAGGTCGAGCACCTGCGCAAGGCATTCGGCGAGCGGCTGCTGATCGAGGATCTGTCGTTCTCGCTCCCCCGCGCTGGAATCGTTGGCATCATCGGGCCAAACGGCGCTGGCAAGACCACGTTGTTCAAGATGCTCACTGGCGCAGCCGAACCTGACAGCGGCTCGATCACAGTCGGCGACACCGTTGAGCTCGCGTATGTCGACCAGGACCGCGACTCGCTCGACCCGAAGGCAAGTGTGTTCGAGGAGATCACCGGCGGGGTCGAGCATATGAAGGTCGGCAACCGCGAAATCCACGGCCGCGCTTATTGCGCGAGCTTCAACTTCAAGGGCAGCGATCAACAGAAACTGGTTGGCGATCTCTCCGGTGGCGAACGCAACCGAGTGCACCTCGCCAAGGTGTTGAAGTCGGGCGGCAACGTGTTGCTCCTCGACGAGCCAACCAACGATCTCGATGTCGATACGTTGCGCGCGCTCGAGACGGCGCTCGACAACTTCCCTGGTTGCGCAGTCGTGATTAGTCACGACCGTTGGTTCCTCGACCGCATCGCCACTCATGTGTTGGCATTCGAGGGTGATAGCCAAGTGCGCTGGTTCGAGGGCAACTTCAGCGAGTACGAGGCGTGGCGGCGCAAGGAGCTGGGCACGTCGGCCGAGCAGCCGCATCGCATCAAGTACAAGCCACTCGCGCGCTGACCGATGGCGCGGCGCTGGATCCCCCGCGTGTGCACCGCGGTCTTCGTCGCGGGCGTCGCCGGCATCATCGTCGCAACGATCAACGGCAACAACGCTGGCGTCATTCTGTCGATCGGTTTGGTGATCGTTCTCGCTGCTGTTGCACTGCTGACGGCGACCGCCGTCGACGCGACGCGACGTATCGAGGCATTCGACGACGCCGCAGCAGAAAAGCTGGAGCGCTTGGTGATGGAACTGGTGGCCGACGGTGCCGACGAATCGGCGGTGCGCGCCTTAGTGCGCGAGACGCGTCGACTCGGCCAGCAGTGAGCGCCGAAGGCGACGCGCAACTGGCGACACGCTTGGCCGTCGAGGCCGGGCAACTGCTCGTGACAGTTCGCGCCGAACTCACGGCCGCAGGTGCCGCTTCGTGGCAGCTGATGGATTCCGGCGACCTGGCGAGCCATCGCTTTCTGGTCGACGAGTTGGCGCGCTGCCGTCCCGACGACGCTGTGCTCTCGGAGGAAGGGTTGGAGGATCCGCGACGCTTCACCGCCGATCGCGTATGGATCGTCGACCCCCTCGACGGCACCAACGAATACGGCGAGCGCGGGCGAACCGATTGGGCGGTGCACGTAGCACTGTGGTCAGGCGACCGGTTCATCGCCGGTGCGGTCAGCCTGCCGGCGCTCAACCTTGTATTCGCCACCGATCCACCACCGACGTTGGTGCCACAACAACGCGAACGACCTCGCTTGATCACCAGCCGCAACCGCAACCCATACTCCGCCGTGATCGTGGCCAATGCGCTCGGCGCCGACGCCGTGCGGCTCGGCTCGGCTGGCGCCAAAGCAATGGCCGTCGTGCTTGGCGAGGCGGACATCTACGTGCACGACGGCGGCATGTATCAGTGGGACAGCGCCGCACCGGCAGCAGTCGCATTGGCCGCGGGGCTGCACGTCAGCCGCATCGACGGCTCGCCGATGGTGTTCAACGAGCGCGACGCGTGGCTTCCCGACCTACTGATCTGCCGCCGCGAACTCGCCGACGCTGTTCTACGCGCACTGTGGGGGGAATAGCTCACACCTACACTGTCCGGCGTGCAACCCTCCCCTCCGGTCACTCCTCCTACGCGCCTCCCCGGCCTCGCCGTCGCCGCGCTGAGCTCCATCGGCGCCGGGGCGGTGCACGCCGCTGCAACCGGCGTACACGCCGAGCATCCCGAACTTGCCCGTCTGTTCGTTGTGCTCGCAGCCGCCCAACTCGGCGCCGGATTGTGGGCACTGCTCCGACCGTCACGCAATGGCGCATGGGCCGTTGGCTTCGTCAACGTCATCGCGGTCGCGGGCTGGCTGGTCACGCGGATTACGGGTGTGTCGTGGATCGAAGGCCTTGAGGTGCGCGAGGCGGCACAGTTCGCCGATAGCGCGTGCGCCTTGCTCGGCGCGGTTGCGGCCGGAGCGGCCTTCGCTGGCACGTTGGTCGGTTGGCGGCCGTCTCTGACAGGACGCATTTCGCTTCCTTCGATTGCCGTTGCGGCTCTTGCAGTACCGGCAATGTGGATGGGCGGCACGCACGTTCACTCGCACTCCGCGGGTGCAAGCTCTAGCGATGGCCATTCGCACGACGCCGTCGTCACAAACACCACGCCCAGCACCATCGCCGACAGCACATCCGATACCGCAAGCGCCGCGCCCGACGACACCGTCGCCAGCGACGCGGCCCTCTGGCCGCGTCCCTGGGATCCGGCTGTCGGGATCGATCTCAGCGGCGTTCCGGGCGTCTCCGCCGAGCAACAAGACCGAGCGCAGGCATTGATCGACGAAACCTTGCAAGTGCTGCCGCGCTGGGCCGACACCGCCGATGCAGTCGCCGAGGGCTACATCAGCATCGGCGACGCAGGTACCGGCAGCGAGCACTACATCAAGGGCTCACTCATCAACGACGGTGTCATGCTCGACCCGACGCAGCCCGAATCGCTCGTCTACAACGTCGTGGGCGACCAGCGCGTGCTTGCCGGCGTCATGTTCATCGCCAGCCCGCGCCCCACCGACGACCCATCGCTCACCGACTGGGCTGGGCCGCTGATGACGTGGCACAACCACGGCAACCTTTGCTGGGATCTGGAGAACGGCAAGCTCAATGTGGTCGGGGTGCTCAACGAGACAACGGGGACGTGTGTGCGTGGGTTCAACGCCGGCGGCGAAGTTCCAATGGTGCACGTGTGGATCGTCGCCCACCAATGTGGGCCGTTCGCAGCACTGGAAGGTCAGGGTGCTGGCCAGGCAGCGGTGCCCGACGATCAGCGCGTCGACATGTGCCAGAACCACACGCACTGATAGCCGCCGTCTAGCCTCGCTCGCCGTGCGTCTTGTCGTTGCCCGCTGCACTGTCGACTACCGCGGTCGGCTTGATGCCCATCTGCCGGAGGCCGTGCGCTTGATCATGGTGAAGGCCGACGGCTGCGTCGCCATCCACGCCGACGGCGGCGCGTACAAGCCGCTGAACTGGATGAACGCGCCCAATACCCTCGTCGACAACGGTGATCATTGGGTGGTGACGAACCCCAAGGGCGAAGCGTTGACGATCACGCTCTTAGAAGTGTTCAGCGAAACCAACCACGAGTTTGGCGACGACCCTGGGCTACAGAAGGACGGCGTCGAGGCACACCTACAGGTGTTGCTCGCGGCCTCACCGCATGCAATCGAAGACGGGCTTACGTTGGTGCGCCGCGAGTACCCGACGGCAATTGGTCCGATCGACTTGGTCTGTCGCGATGCGTCTGGCCAAGTGGTGGCCATTGAGGTGAAGCGGCGCGGCGAGATCGACGGCGTCGAGCAGCTGGCGCGCTACATCGAACGGTTGCACCTCGATTCGTCGCTCGGCGTCGTGCGCGGCGTGTTCGTCGCGCAAAGCGTGAAACCGCAGGCCAAGGTATTGGCCGAAGCGCGAGGCTTCCGTGTCGTCGAAGTCAACTACGACGAACTGCGTGGCATGCGGCCCGACGACCTCACGCTTTTCTAGAACGACGTCTGCTTAGCTGGTCCCGTGCGCACGATCGAAGGCTTTGCTCAGCACTATGCATGGGGTGATCCACATGCGATTCCCGAGATTCTCGGCCGAGCCGCGGATGGGCAGCCGTGGGCCGAGTGGTGGTTGGGCACCCATCCAGCCGGCGCTTCCACCCTCTCCGACGGCTCACCACTGGCCGGTGCGAGCGGTCCACTGCCGTACCTGCTGAAGTTGCTCGCAGCCGCGCAAGCGCTGTCATTGCAGACGCACCCTGACGCCCAACAGGCTGCGGAAGGATTCGCGCGTGGCGCCTACACCGATCCGAACGCGAAGCCAGAAATGCTGTGCGCCCTCTCGCCATTTGACGCACTGTGCGGGTTTCGCCCGATTCCCGCAACCGTCGCACTGCTGCGCGACCTCGGGCTCGACGAGCTAGCAACGACCCTGCACGGCCAAGGCTTGCGGTCAACTGTCACGGCGCTGTACCGGGGTGAAATCGATCACCGGGCGGCCAGCGAGCTTTGTCGCGGTCAACACACGCCTGAGGCGCAGTTGGTGACTCGGCTCGCGCAGCGCTACCCCGACGACCCCAGCGTTGCCGTCACGTTGCTGCTCAATCGAGTGCAGCTGCAACCTGGTGAGGCACTGTTCCTCGGGCCAGGCAACTTGCACGCGTATCTCAGTGGTGTCGGCGTGGAAGTAATGGGCGCCAGCGACAACGTGATTCGCGGTGGCCTCACGACCAAGGCTGTCGACGTCGACGAGTTGCTCAGCATCTTGCGCTTTGAAGAACTCGCCGATCCGGTTTTGGCGCCGGTCTTGAGCCAACCGGGCCAGTGGCGCTACCCGACACCCGATGCGCCGTTCGAACTGTGGCGCTTCGATATCGCCGACACAATGACGCACACGGCAACTGGACGCGAGCTGCTGCTGTGCACCGACGGCGACAGCGGTGCGCTGCATCGTGGCGCAGCGGCCTATCTGGCCCCGGGCGACACGATCACGCTCACCGGCCGCAGCACTGTCTTCTGCGTGACCGACAGCTAGAGCCGAACCACCACATCGAGCGCCAGATCGAGTAACCGATCGCGAACGCTCTCCCGCTTGTCCCAGTGGCGATGGTCCCACTCGGCCGCACTCACGTCGTCGCCGGCATACAAGAGTTGGCCGTAGACGACTCCGCGGAAGGCGGCACACGCGAACATCGCCGCGGCTTCCATCTCGACCGATAGGCAACCCTGCTCGCGACGACGTGCGACTTTGCCAGCGGTCTCGCGGAAGATTGCGTCGGTTGTCCACGTCAGGCCACGATCGTGGGGCACACCCGCCTCGGTGAGTACATCGTCGATAGCCGCCAATGCACGCGGGTGCGGCTTCACGATCGCGTCGTGCGGGGCGTAGTGATAGCTGGTGCCCTCGTCGCGAATTGCACCGGTCGGAACGATGACGTGCCCGACGTCGAACCCGGGCTTCACGATGCCCGCTCCGCCACACCCGATGATGTGCGTTGCGCCGAGGGCGATGGTGACCTCCAGCGACGACACGGCCGCCGGCGCACCGACGCCGGGGCTAACCAGCGCGACCGGCGTTCCCCGATGCTCAATGACGCACACCGGATGATCGCCGTGCTCGAACGCAATCATGTGCACTGGAGTCGACCCGGCAGTGCGATCGCTCACGACGCTTCCGAACCAACACATCACCGCATGTCGCGGAAAGCCGAGAATGGCGCGATTAATCGACGGATTGATCACCGCATCCGGCGACGGATCAAACTCAAACAGCGGCGACGGGTGCTCGGTCACGGAACGAGGGAGTCAGTCGGCGCTGACCGTGCGGCGGATCTCGACGATCTTCTCTTGCGCGTGGTTCGCGTCGTCGCCTTGGTCGCCCATCAACTTCTTGCGATCCTTCGCAGCCTCGCGTTCCGCCAGCGCGGTGTCGACACGGGCGATCGCGGCATCCGTGCCGTGCTCGTGGATGTACTCGGCCCACTCGACTAACGCTTCGACCATTTCACTCTCAGGAACGACCGCGACATTGCGGCCCTTCACAAACAAGTGACCGCGCTTGTTGCCAGCAGCAATGCCGATGTCGGCCTCGCGCGCTTCGCCGGGGCCGTTGACCACGCAACCCATCACTGCCACTTGCAATGGGATCTTGCGATCGCCAAATGCCTTCATCGCGCGGTTGGCGACATCGATCACGTCGATCTCGGCGCGGCCGCACGAAGGGCACGCGATGAGGTCGACGTTCTTGCGCTCGCGCAAGCCCAGCGCCTCGAGCAGTTGCCGACCGGCGCGCGCCTCTTCCACCGGGTCGGCGGTGAGGCTGTAGCGGATGGTGTCGCCGATGCCTTCCATCAACAACGTGGCGATGCCGGCGGTGGCCTTCACCAGGCCGGCCGGCGGCGGACCAGCCTCGGTGACCCCGAGGTGCAAGGGCGCGTCGGTCGCTTCGCTGAGTTGGCGATAAGCCTGCACCATCAACGGAACGTTCGAGGCCTTGACGCTGATCTTGTAATCAGTGAAGCCGACCTCGTCGAAGTACGCGATCTCTTGCAGAGCGGACTCGACCATCGCGTCGGGCGTGATGCCGCCGTACTTCTCATACAGCGACGGATCGAGCGAGCCGCCGTTCACGCCGATACGAATCGACAGACCACGATCCTTCGCTTCGGCCGCAACCGCCTTGATGTGTTCCGGCTTGCGGATGTTGCCCGGGTTGAGGCGCAAGCCATGTACACCGGCTTCCATCGCCGCGAGCGCCATCTTGTACTGATGGTGGATGTCGGCGATCACTGGGATTGGCGAGCGAGGCACAATCTGCGCCAGCCCTTCGGCGGCCTCGGTTTCGTTGCACGTGCAGCGCACGATGTCGCAGCCGGCGGCGGCGAGCGCGTAGATCTGTTGCAGCGTGCCTTCGACGTCGGCCGTCTTGGTGATCGTCATCGACTGCACCGTGACAGGTGCGCCACCACCCACGGGCACCTTGCCGACGTTGATCTGCCGCGTCACACGGCGCTCGAAGCTCATCCCTTTAGTTTGACAGTGTCGAGGTACAGCCCGGTAAGGAACATGAACGCGAGCAGAGCGATACAGATCGCGGCAACGGGCATCAGCTTGTTGACGTCGGCGTAGTAGCGCTTGCCGCGGCGCGATCGGATGCGCTCGTACGTAGCGATCGCCGCATGGCCACCATCGAGCGGCAGCAGCGGGAACATGTTGAACACGCCAACTGAGATGTTGACGACGGCGACCAAATACAGCATTCCCGCCCAGCCGTCGAATCTGCCGATGTCGTCGCTGATGCGCGTGGCCCCGACAATGGTTCCCGGCCGCGAGCTCACATCGTCGTTGGAGCCAGTGAGGTGGCCCAGCACGTTCACCGGGTTGATGACCTTGGCTACCCCGACGATCGCTTGGCCGACACCGGTAAGTAGATCCCTCGGACCTTCGGTCAGTGAGTCCACGATCCCTTGTGGCACGTAATCGCGAGAGTTGGGCGTGACACCAAGAAAGCCGGTCTCTTCGGTGCGGTTCGGATTCTGAATCAGGGTGGCCGTGATCACGAGCGGTTGTCCGTCGCGTTCAATACCAAACGTCAGCGTTGTTCCGGGTGCCGAGCCAGCCAACAGCTCACGGAGACCATCGGCCGAGACAACGGGCTCGCCATCGACGGTGCGCACCTCATCGTCCTCGCGCAAACCGGCAAGCTGTGCCGGCGTATCGGCACCCACGGAGAAGAGGGTGACCTTGCCCACTTCTTCAACCCGGCCGAACGTCGCATACAACCCGACCACCATCGCCAGCGCGATGATCATGTGCATCGCCGATCCCGCCGTAATCACCCACATGCGCCGGGCGTACGTTCCCTGTCGATACGTGAAGGGCTCGTCCTCGGCAGCAACCTCGTCGACGTTGGTCATGCCGATGATCTTCACGAAGCCACCCAACGGGATCGCGCGCAATCCGTACTCGACGCCACCGCGGTGAACACTCCACACACGCGGCCCGAAACCGAGGAAGAACTGCGTTGCTTTCATTCCACTACGCCGGGCCGTCCAGAAGTGACCGAGCTCGTGCAACATGATGGAGATGATCAGGCCAACGACGAACACAAGCGACCACGGACTATTGAACGCCAGGAAAGTGAAGAGCCCGACCCATGCGAGCAATCCGATAATCATCGTCTCGCGATCGGCCTTCTCTGGCGCCGCCGCGGATTGCGTGCCGCCGGAGACGACTTCGACCTTCATGCGCTCGAGACGACTGGGCCGCGTGTCGGTGCTCATTGCAGAGACGGTACCCGCTGATCCTTGCGAGGCGACGGCAGCCGCCTCACGATGAACGAACCTTGCCAATGATCGCGGCCGCACAGCGCCGAGCAGCCGCGTCGGCATCAATGATGTCGGCCACGGTCGACTGCGGTGTCGGCGCGTAGCGCTGCAATGCCTCGTCGTTGACTTCCGCGATCTGATGCCAACGAATGCCACCCTGTAAGAACGCATCCACCGCCACCTCGTTGGCAGCGCTCAACCACGCTGGCGCCGTGCCACCCTGGCGCCCAGCGGCATAAGCCAGCGCGAGGCACCGGAAGGTCGCGATGTCGGGCGCCTCAAAGTCGAGCCGTCCGAGCTGCGCCCAATCAATGCGACCAAAGGGCGTGCCGATGCGCGCCGGATACGCCAACGCGTACCCGATCGGTAGCCGCATGTCGGGAAGGCTGAGCTGCGCCAGCGTGCTGCCGTCGGTGAACTCGGCCATCGAGTGCACGACGCTTTGCGGATGCACGACTACTTCAATGCGGTCGTAGTCGACGTCGAACAACTCGTGCGCCTCGATCACTTCGAGGCCCTTGTTCATCAACGTGCTGGAATCGATGGTGATCTTCGGCCCCATCTTCCACGTCGGATGCGCAAGGGCTTGCTCCACACCCACGTCGGCGAGCTGCGCGGAGGTGCGGCCACGGAACGGGCCTCCGCTGGCAGTGAGCACGATGCGCGCGACCTCGCGATCGGCGAACGCCGACGATCGCAGACACTGGTGCACGGCGCAGTGCTCGCTATCCACCGGCACCAGCTCGGCACCAGGAGTTGCGCGCAGCGGTTGCACGATCGGCGCACCGGCGATCAGGCTCTCCTTGTTCGCCAATGCCAGACGCCTGCCGAGTTGCAGCGTGCGCATCGTCACGGGCAGCCCCGCGAAACCGACTACGCCGTTCACCACTACATCGGCAGGCTCGACGAGATCGGCAAGATCGTCGACGACTTGCACGAATGGCAGCGCAGCCGCGACCTCTGCGCGACGCGCGGCATCTGCGATTGCCACGACCTGCGGACGAAACTCTTGCGCCTGGCGCACGAGCGCGTCGACAGAGCTACCGACACCGAGCGCAACGACCTGATAGCGATCGCCTTCGGCGCGCACGACATCGAGGGTCTGCTCACCGACTGATCCGGAAGAACCGGCGATAGCGACGCGAGTGACTATTTGGTAACCCAGGGCTGCAGGTGAATCAGCAGGTAGTAGACCGCCGGCATCACGAACAAGAAGCCGTCGAAGCGATCAAGCACACCACCGTGGCCCTTGACGATCGTGCCGAAGTCCTTCACGTCGAGATTGCGCTTGAACATGCTCTCCGTCAGATCGCCGATCGGCGCCATCAACGCAACGACTCCACCGAGTGCCAGCAGATCGCCGGTGCTATTCCAGCTGGTCGACTTGCCCCACACTCCCACCAAGAACATGGCGCCGAGCGTCATCACGGTGCCGCCAACGAAACCTTCAACGCTCTTGTTCGGGCTGATCCACTCGCGCAACGGTGTCTTACCCACTGCGCTGCCAACGAAGAGCGCGCCGACATCGTTAGCAACCACCGCAATCGCCATCAGGCACAACGTGTCGGTGCCGACGCGACTGCTGAAGCCATCGGCGGTGAACCACCCGAAGTTGCCAAAGTTCAAGATCGCCGCGCCGAACGAGCCGAGGATGCCAATCCACCCGATGGCCAGCACCGTGATGGCCATGTTCGGCATCGGGTTCGACTGAATGTTGGGCGCACCGATGAAGGTGACGGCACACGCGGCGAGTGCGAGGAACATCACCAACGGCAACGAGCCGATGCCGTAGTGATACACCGCGATAGGTGCGGTGAAACAGGCGACGATGCCTGGGATGTAGGCGGGCTCATAACCTTTCTCGCGTACGCGATCGAAGTACTCGATAGCGGCCATTGCCAGCACGACAACCACGATCGCCGCGACTGCCCATGGCTTGAACTTGACGGCACCGACGAACACAGCAGCCAGCACCAGGCCGACAGCGATAGCGGTTGGCATGTCGCGGCCAGCCGTTCCGGCGGCCGGCTTTGCTCCGGGCCGGCCACCAGCGCTGGAGGATGGCCGCGGGCGCGGCCCTTGACCGCGCGGTTGCGGACCCCGGGCGGCGGACTCGGGCCGAGTACGTCGCGACGGCGGCGACGACGTTGACGACGAGCGTGTTGACAGCCCATCGGTCGGGTCGGTACCGATCGTGATACGCCCCTGCTCGCGCCGCACCGGCGCCACATCGCGACCTACGGGCGTCGAATCGTCGAACGCCACTGCCTCTTCTTCAAACACTGGATGCAACCCGGTGATGTCGTCGGTGTCGTCGGCGAAACCGCCACCAAGATCGGCGGCGGGACTCGCGGCTGGCCACTTCGGCGCATTGCCGGAGAATGACGACCAGACGTCGAGATCTTCGTTGGCGTCGGGTGACGCTGTCGTCGCGAGAAAGCTGGGCACCTCACCGGTCGGCGGTTCGCTCCAGTGCTGCAACGGCCCTGTGTCGTCTCCGAACGAAATGGCTTCCGTGTCGTGTCGAGCCAAATCGCGTTTGGGCTCCTTCTTCGGTGCCGGTATCCGTCGGACCGCCCCGCTGGAAGGCTCGTCGCCGAAAAGCGGTCCACCAAAATCGTCTTCGTCCTCTGGGCGCCGGCGCCACTGATCATCGCTCATTGAGTTGCCTCCATACCTATGGCCCGCTCAGACCTCGAGTAGCTCTTGTTCTTTGCGCCCAACTGCTTTGTCGATCACTTCCACATGATCGTGGGTCATCTTGTCCATCTCTTTTTCTGCACGCTCCAGCTCGTTCGCTGAGATCTGGGTGGCCTTCTCGGCGGCCTCCAGGTGTTTACGAGCGTCACGTCGAATGTTGCGCACCGCGATGCGCCCTTCCTCAGCCATGTGCTTGACGACTTTCACATACTCTTTGCGCCGATCTTCGGTGAGCGGCGGAAAGTTGATACGGATGACAACGCCGTCGTTGCTCGGGTTCACCCCTAAGTCGCTATCGCGGATTGCTCGTTCGACAGCGGCAAGCGCCCCGACGTCGTGCGGTTTGACGATGAGCTGACGCGCTTCGGGTACTTGGATGGAAGCCAACTGCTGCAGTGGCATCGTCGCGCCGTAGTACTCAACGAGCAGCTTTTCAACCAAAACGGGAGTTGCCCGGCCGGTACGGACCGTCGTGAACTGGCTTTGGACGTGCTCGACGGCCTTGTTCATCTTTTCGAGCGCGTCAAGAATCGTTTCTTCGGTCACGATGCCAGCGTAGTGAACATAGGCGCCAGCCGTGGCGCACCAGTGCCCGGCACCCCTGCGATCGTGCTGGCGCTCAGGAAGGGTCGCAGATGATCGTGCCGACCGGATCGCCGCGCAAAATCGCCTGCAGGGCACCGGGGGCCGACATGTCGAACACAACGATCGGGATCTTGTTGTCGCGGCAGAAGGCGATGGCAGTTGCGTCGATGACCTTGAGATCCTTGGTCATCACTTCGATGTAGCTGACTTCGTCGTACTTCTTCGCCGTCGGAACCTTGCGCGGATCGGCGTCGTACACGCCATCGACCCCCGCATGGGTGCCCTTCAGCATCGCGTTGGCGTCCATCTCCGCGGCCCGCAACGCAGCGGCCGTATCGGTGGTGAAGAACGGGTTGCCAGTACCGGCCGCGAAGATGACGACGCGACCCTTTTCCAGATGCCGCATGGCCCGGCGCCGAATGTACGGCTCGGCGATGCGTGGCATCTCGATCGCGGTTTGCACTCTGGTGGTCTGGCCCGCACGCTCGAGCGCGTCTTGCAGCGCCAACGAGTTCATGACCGTGCCCAACATTCCGATGTGGTCGCTCTGGGTGGCATCCATGCCAGCCATCGCGCCCTGGCGCCCGCGCCAGAAGTTGCCACCACCAACGACGACGATGACATCGACGCCCATCTCGCGCACGGCAATGATTTCGCGTGCCGTGGCATCGAGCGTCTCACCGTCGAGGCCCTGCCCGGATGCACCGGCCAATGCCTCACCCGATGGTTTGAAGACAATTCGCTTCCATCGGGGCTGCATCGACGGTGTCGCCATTCAGGTCAGCCGATCTCGACCTGTGCGTAGTTCACAATCGTCGCCGAGCCGATGATCTGTTTCACCGACTGCTTGTCGTCCTTGGCGTAGGGCTGCTCGAGCAGTGCGACATCCTTGAAGAAGCCGTTGATGCGACCCTCCACGATCTTGGGCAGCGCTGCTTCCGGCTTGCCTTCGTTGCGGCTGAGTGCTTCCAGCGTCGCACGTTCGCGATCGAGCACATCGGCCGGCACTTTGTCGCGGCTGAGGTACTTCGGACGGGCGAAGCCGATGTGGACGGCGACGTCGTGGGCAAGTTCGTCGCTTGCGCCGGACATTTCCACCAGCACCGCGTTGACGCCGCGACCGCCCTGGATGTGCAGGTAACTGCCGATCACGTTGCCCGGCGCCGCTTCGATGCGTGCAACGGTGCCGAGCTCGATGTTCTCCTTGAGGACGATCTTCAAGTCGTCGAGGATCGATGCGCGCTCTGCGACCGCTGCTTCGCCCTTCGCGGCGACCAACTCGGCAAGGGTCGCGGCCTCTTGCTTGAACTGATCGCTGCCGGCGACGAAGTCGGTTTCCGACTTCAGCTTGACGATGGCACCGACGTTGCCGTTCACGACCAACGCGACCACTCCCTGAGTGTTCTCGCGATCGCCACGATTCGAGCTAGCGGCAAGGCCCTTCTCGCGCAGCCACTGCTTGGCGGCTTCGAAGTCACCGTCGTTGGCCTCGAGAGCCTTCTTTGCATCCATCATTCCCGCGCCGGTTGATTGGCGCAGTGTTTGTACGTCCTTGGCGGTAAATGCCATTCCTGATCAGCTCTCCGTGTTTTCAGTGTCTGCCGCTTCCGCGGCGGCTGGCTGGACGTCGGCGACATCGGCAGCTACTTCTGCAGCAACCACGCGCGCATCGCGCTTGGCCTGATCGGCAGCAGCCTGGCGGCGCGCGTCGGACTGCGACGCCGCGAACGACGCCTCTTCCTCAGCGCTGCGCGTCGCTGCCTTCGCGGCGGGCGCCGCCTGCGGGTTGCGCTTGTTGGCGATGTAGCGACCTTCGAGCACAGCCTCGGCGACGACGTGGCACATCAACGCGTTCGCGCGGATGGCATCGTCGTTGCCCGGGATCGGGTACTGAATGACATCGGGGTCGACGTTGGTGTCGACCACTGCAATCACGGGGATGTGCAGCTTGTTCGCTTCCGTGACCGCGATGTGTTCCTTCTTCGTGTCGAGAATGAAGACTGCGTCGGGGCGCTTTGCCATACCGCGGATGCCACCGAGGTTGCGCTGCAGCTTCTCGAGCTCGCGCGACAGCAGCAGTGCTTCCTTCTTCGGCATTGCCTCGAACTCGCCCGTGGTGCGCATGCGCTCGTATTCCTGCATCTTGGCGACGCGCTTGCCGATGGTTTCGAAGTTGGTGAGCATGCCGCCGAGCCAACGCTCGTTGATGTACGGCTGGCCGCTCTTGTCGGCGTACTCGCGCACTGGGTCTTGCGCCTGCTTCTTGGTGCCGATGAACAGCACCGAGCCGCCCTTGGCGGAGAGATCGCGAATGAAGTTGTAGGCGGCCTCGACGCGCTGCAGCGTCTGATCGAGGTCGATGATGTAGATGCCGTTGCGCTCGCCGAAGATGAAACGCTTCATCTTTGGGTTCCACTTTCGGGTCTGGTGCCCGAAGTGAACGCCGGCTTCCAGCATTTGGCGCATCGTGACGACAGCCATGGTGTTTGTCTCCTCCCCTGCGGTTAAGTGGCGCAGGCACCCGGCGCCGAGGCGACCGCAGGAGGGCACTTGCGTGTGTAGTGGATTTTTCGGGCCTACCGGTGTGGCTGACCGTCGTCAGATGCTATCGGCCGTATGCCGTCAGAGCGTCAGTTGTCCGCGCAGGATGCTGCGGCCGGAGTGGGTCGGCTCACCGTCGGTGGGTTCGATGGAAATGTCGACCACCGGAAAGGCGGCGGGGTTGACGTGGTCGGGCAACGGGTAGCGCCCGCTGCCATGGAGTGGCCCGAGCGAATACATGCTGTCGACATTGGTGTCGATGATCCAGAGTTCGAGAAACCCGTCTTCGGTGGGCGGCAGGTCGGCCACGTCGACGTCGAGCGCGAAGTGGCCATCGGCGAGGCGCACGAGCGTGGCATCGCCATGGCTGGCCACGCCCTCCGCCGCCAAACCACTATTGCTGAGCGGTATCTGAGCCAGTTGATCGGCCCCGCCGGTATCTCGGGCGACCGACCAGACGCCCACCGCGATCAGCAGTGAAGCGGCGGCGCCGACCACGACAGGCCACCGGCGACGCAGGAACGCCACCGAGCCGGAGGGCTTGCTTTCCACACGCAACGCCGGATCGCCGGCAGCGACTAACGCCTCGATGCCAGCCCACAGTCCGGCGGGTGGTTCGTCGAAGTGCGTATCGCTGACCGAAAGGGTGCGTGCGAGAGCTGCGAGTTCCGCTGCGCCGGGAGCGAATTCGTCGGTCATGTCATCGTTCATGCTGCTCCCTCCAGTTGGCGACGCAGGCGAGCGAGTCCTCGGCGGATATCACTCTTGACAGTACCGATCGGCAAGTCACAGCGTTCGGCTATCTCTGGGTGGGTCAGGTCCTCAAAGAAGGCGAGCTCGATCAACTTCTTCGAACGGGTGGGCAGTTGCGCCATCGCATCAACCAGCAGCAGCCGATCGGCGAGGTGCTCGACCTCGGTCGGCGCCAGTGGTGTGGCGCCGACCGAAGAAGAGTTGGGGGGAATTTGCGAGCTGAGGTTCGGCTGCACAAGCTGCGGACGCCGGCCGCTGGCACGAATGTGGTCGAGGATCTTGTTGCGGGTGATCCCCACCAGCCAGCCAGCGAGAGTGCCCCGGCTGGGGTCGTACTGCCCTCGGGCGAACCATGCCGAGGCGAACACCTCCTGGGAGATGTCACCCGCCACGTCGGCCCCGAGGCTTCGGCGGCAGAGGGTGTAGACCAGCGCACCGTGAGCGTCGTAGGCGCGGCGCAAGGCGTCGGCTTCGCCCGAGACAAAACTCGCCTCGAGATCCTCAACTGCGTATACGTCGCTCACGGTTACAGCTTGGCGGCCGAAACGGCTCATTGTGACGGCGGCAGCAGAACCTTGTCGATCACGTGGATCACACCGTTGCTGGCGATGATGTCCGCCGTGACGACCGTGGTGTCGCCATTCAGCTTGACCGAGCCATCCACAACCGTGATCGCGATCTCAGCGCCGTTCAGCGTTGCGGCTGACTGACCGTCGAGTGCGACTGCGTCGGCGGCAAGCACCTTGCCATCGATCACGTGATAGGTGAGGATCGAAGTGAGCAGTGCCGTATCGGCGAACAGTGCCTCCTTGGTGATGCCCAACGCCGTCAGCGCCGCGACGAACGCATCGTCGGTGGGAGCGAACACCGTGAACGGGCCTTCGGCCTTCAACGCGTCGACGAGGCCAGCGGCACCAAGTGCCTCAGCGAGGATGGTGAAGTTGCCAGCGGCAACAGCCGTGTCGACGATGTCCATCGCACCCATCGCGCCCTCGTCGGACGCGGGCGGGAGCAGCACTTTGTCGATCACATGGATGACGCCATTGCTGGCAAGGATGTCGGCTGACACGACCGTGGTGTCGCCGTTCAGCTTGACCGAACCATCCACGACCGTGATCGCGATCTCGGCGCCGTTGAGCGTCGCGGCCGACTGACCGTCGAGAGCAATCGCGTCAGCAGCAAGCACCTTGCCGGCGATCACGTGATAAGTGAGCACCGAGGTGAGCAGTTCAGTGTCGGCGAAGAGCTCCTCTTTGGTCATGCCCAGCGCATCAAGCGCAGCGACGAAGGCTTCATCGGTGGGCGCGAACACTGTGAACGGGCCTTCGGCCTTCAGGGCGTCGACGAGGCCAGCGGCACCAAGTGCCTCGGCAAGGACAGTGAAGTCTCCAGCAGCGACTGCTGTGTCGACGATGTCCATCGTGGCCGCTACTTCCGTGGTAGAAGCGGCGGTTGTGTCGGCCGCCTCGGTGGTAGCGGTGCTCGACTTGTCGTCGCCGCACGCGGTGGCGAGCATGCCGAGGGCCACCAGGCCGCCGACGAAACTCAGGGACTTACGGGACTTCTTCATGTTGGGGGTCTCCTTGGATTCTTGGGGGAACACCCGGTACTACGCCGACCGTCGCCCGTTGGATGCAGCGACTCCAAGAAACCTCCAAAACGTCATTCGTCGTCTTGCGCTGCAGGGCAGGTCAGCGTCGGTGGTGGCCCGGCGCGGGTGGGAGTTCCGTCGACCGGGATCAGGCGAGGTCGGCCGACCCAGTGGCCGAGCAAGCCCGTTGGATCGATCGGTTGGCCCTCCGGATCGCGCAGCCCGAAGTAGAGCCGCGCTGAGGAGTAGCCCACTACCTGGCCAGCGGCGACCCGATCGCCCATGCCGACCGAGCGGGTCAGCAGCATTCCGTACGTGGCACGCGACCCATCGCCTTGCGCAACCACCACGTAGAGCGTGCCCGCGACCCGGCCAGCGAACGACACCACCCCTCCGACTACGGCGTGCACCGCGACGGCGACCGGCGGGTGATACTCCACGCCGCGATGACCCGGGCAGTAGTCGCATTCAGGACGCGCGAACCCGATAGCGATTGGGACATCAACCGGCGGCGTGAAGCACGCGGCCGCCACCAAGAGGCTGGCGATCATGCGCCGACCCGCTCGCGAACGTGCCTGGTTAGGTGACCCCGGCAGCGGACAGGCGCGCACGCAGATGCAGCACAGCTTTGGTGTGAATCTGCGAAACGCGACTTTCGGTGACACCCAAGACCGTGCCAATTTCGGCGAGCGTGAGGCTCTCGTCGTAATACAGCGAAAGCACCAACTTCTCGCGATCTGGCAACCGACGAACCTCGCCCTTCACCAGTCGGCGCACTTCGCCATCTTCGACCTGCATCGCGGGCGAGTCGGGCACGTCGCCTGTCAGCGCGCGCGGCTCGGCACCTGCGACCAACGCACGATCGAGCGGGCCAACCGTGGTGGAGGCGATCGCGGCCAACCACTTTTGGAACTCTGCTGGCGACAACTTGAGGTGCGTCGACAGTTCCTCGTCGGTAGGCGCGCGGCCGTGCCGACCTTCGAGTTCCTGAAATGCAGATTCCACTTCGCGGGCGCGGCTGCGAACCGAGCGCGGCACCCAGTCGAGCGACCGCAAACCATCGAACACTGCGCCACGAATGCGCGGCACCGCGAACGTTTCGAACTTGACGCCGCGCTCTGGGTCGAAGCGCTCGACGGCGTCGATGAGACCGAACACGCCGGCACTGACCAAGTCGCCCGGATCGACGCTGTTGGGAAGGCCGGCGCCAACACGGCCAGCGACGAACTTCACCAACGGCGAGTAGTGCACGATGAGGCGATCGCGCGCGATCGGATCCTTGCTGTCGAACCAGCTTTGCCAGCAATGATCGAGGTCGAGTTCGCGTCTCATGCTCGAGGGTGCGCTTCTGCGTAAACCTCGCGGAGGCGATGGTTGCTGATGTGCGTGTAGCGCTGTGTGGTGGCCACGTCGGCGTGGCCCAGCAGCTCCTGCACAGCGCGAAGGTCGGCACCACCGTCGAGCAGGTGGGTCGCGAAGCTGTGACGCAGCGCGTGCGGATGCGTGGGACGCGCGGAACGACGATCGATGATGCGGCGCACGTCGCGCGGCGAAAGGCGCGCACCACGTTCGTTGCCGAACAACGCCGCACCAGCCTCCACCGAGACGACTTCCGTACGAACTGCAAGCCACGCGCGTAACGCGGCGACGGCAGGAGCGCTGAGCGGTACGCGACGTTCTTTCGAACCCTTGCCCCACACCGACACGGCACCGCCAGCAAGGTCAAGCGAGTCGAGATCCAGGCCGCACAACTCGCCCACGCGAACACCGCTGCCGTAGAGAACTTCCAACGCGGCATCGTCGCGCAAACGGCGCCAATGCGGCTCGCCGTCGGGGCTTGCGCCATCGAGCAGCACGGAGATATCGGTGTGGTCGAGCACCCTTGGCAGCCGACCGTCGCCATTGGGCGAACGAAGCGCTGTGCTCGGGTCGACCGCCAGCACACCCTCGCGACGCAGATACCCAAAGTAGCGACGCAACGTCGACACCTTGCGAGCAACGCTGCGCTTCGCGAACTTGCGAGTGGTGAGCATCGCCACGTAACGGCGCAGCACAGTGCGATCAACCTGAGCGGGCAGGATCGCCGATGACGAATCGGCAGCCGCCAGCTCGTCGAGCCAGCTGATGAAGCCCTCAACGTCGCTGCGGTACGCGGCCACGGTGTTGTCGGCGCTGTTGGTAAGCGACGCGACGAAGCCATCGAGATGCCACGACTCGACCACATCCGGGGTCGCGGAGAAAGACGGGTGCGTCGGCATCGGCCCACAGGGTATTCGGTAAACGTCATCGGAACGGGGAACCCGTCCGCTCGAACCATCCGTCGGCCTGTGCAACCCAGCCGTTTGCCTCCAACCGCGCCAAGCACATGGCTGCGTCGACCAAGCTGAGACCTGCCAACAGAGCAACGCCATCAATCGTTCGCGCATCGTCGGCGATGACTCGGTACACGGCGAGATCGACGCCCCGCGGGCGCGGACGTAGGTCGGCGGCCATCACAGCGGAGCGGTCGTTTTGGTACGAGAGCGCGATCAGAACGTCGTCGACGCCCAAGACCGGCGTTGCGCCGTCGCAAATCAGCCGGTTGGTGCCAGCGGACGACCGCCGATCGACAGGTCCCGGCACTGCCATCACCGGGATTGAGCGATCGATCGCTTCGCTGGCGGTGATCAGCGAACCACCGCGCTCGCGTGATTCGACAACGATCACCAACTCCGAAAGTGCGGCCACGATGCGGTTGCGCAACGGAAAGCGATGAGCTTCGGGCGGGGTGCCGGGCGGCGATTCGCTGAGCAGCAGACCCGACTCGCCCACCGCTGCCCAGAGATCCGCATGCTCGCGGGGGTAGATCACGTCGTGCCCGCTGGCAACGATGGCAATCGGTCTGCCCACGCTGTCGCTGTCGGTGGCCGCCGCGAGCACGCCGCGATGGGCGTAGCCGTCAACACCGCGCGCGAGTCCGGACAGCACGTGGACGCCAGCGGCGGCAAGCCCGTGGCCGAGCAACCGGGCAGTAGCCCGGCCCGCTGCCGTCGCGTTGCGCGTGCCGACAATGCCCACTCGGCGACCCTCCAGCAGCGCGAGATCGCCACGCGCAAACAACACCGGCGGCGGTAGGCGATCGTCGAGCAGACCAGCCGGGTAGCGCGGATGGCCCAGCACCAGCACCTCTAACCCAAGGTCGCCGCACTGCTGCCAAACGCGTTCGGGCGGCCGCTCGGCCGCGCAGCGCCGCCAACTCGCGCGAACCGGCGGGTTTGCGGCCAGCACCTGGGCGATCAAACCGACTGCCGGGTGTTCCCCCAGCACCACTGCCCACGCTTCTTCCGGCTCGTGGTGGCGCAGCAGCGCGGACAAGCGGTGGATGTTCATGTTGCGGAAGCCAGCGAGCGCGGCGACGTACGCATGCGGTGGCAGATCTGTCATGCCACACGCTCACGCGACGACACACTGAGCCGCACTCGCAGGTTCAGCGCAACGACAACGTGTTCATCGAGCACCAAGTCGTGTTCACCCTGCAGATCAGCAATGGTGCGCGCGACGCGGCGAATGCGGTGGTAGCCGCGGCCGGTGAGCAGGTCGCGCTCCAGTTGAGTGCGCAGCCGAGCACGCGCGGCCGGATGCAGCGGCGCGAGTTCGTCGAGACGATCAGGCGGGATGTTCGCGTTCAGTGTTCCTGCTCGATCCATTGCAAGCGCGCGGGCATTCGCAACGCGCGCGGCAACCAGCACGGTCGGTTCGCCGCCGCCGCTCGCCAGCAAGTCGTCGACGTCGGGTCGTGCGACACCGACGCGCAAATCGAAGCGATCGAGCAACGGGCCCGACAATCTGCGCAGGTAGCGCAACCGAGCAACCTCGTCGCATTCGCACGTTCCGGGTGGGCCACCACCGCATGGGCACGGATTTGTCGCGGCGACGAGTAGGAACTTGGCCGGCAGCGCGGCCGACGCCCGTGCGCGTGCGAGGCGAATGACGCCCTCTTCCAACGGTTGCCGCATGCCATCGAGCACCACTGGGCCGAACTCGCCAAGTTCATCGAGAAACAGCACGCCACCATGGGCGAGCGAAATCTCGCCCGGGCGCAAACCCACGCTGCCACCACCGACGAGCGCAACCATCGAGCTGCTGTGATGTGGCGCTCGAAACGGCGCGCGGCGCACCATGCCACCCAAGGGCAAGCGCACACCTGCGGCCGAGTGAATCATCGTCGCCGCCAACGAGACCTCGGGAGTGAGTTGCGGCAGCAACCCGGGAATGCGTTGCGCCAACATCGTCTTGCCGGAGCCGGGCGGGCCAACGAGCAGAAGGTGATGAGCACCCGCGGCCGCAACCTCAAGCCCAAGGCGCGCCGCTGCCTGCCCGCGCACATCGGCCAGGTCGGGCGGCGGTGGTTCATCGTCGACGAACTCGCCCGCGGGCGGCCGCGGCCACGGTGCCTCCGCGTTGAGTGCATCGACCACTTCGCGCAAACTGCCGGCAACGCGAACACGTTCGCCGTTCACACCCTGTGCTTCGCGGAAACTCGCGACGGGCACCACGGCGACTACGTCTGGCATCGCGGCAACCATTGGTGCCACCCCGGAGACCGCGCGCAGGCTGCCATCGAGCCCCAGCTCAGCAAGGAACCCGAAGCCTTCCAACTGCTCGACCGGCAGCTGTCCGTTCGCCGCCAGCAACCCAACCGCGATCGCGAGGTCGAGCCCTGACCCACCCTTGCGTTGGCTGGACGGCGCAAGGTTGACGACGATCTTGCAGTTGGGCCATTGGAGTCCGCACGAAAGCAGCGCGGCTCGCACGCGATCTCGGGACTCGCGACACGCGGCATCGGGGAGGCCCACGATCAAGAAGCCCGGCAGTCCGGTGGACGCAACATACAGGCGCGTCAACGGCACGCAACCTCAGTCGTCACGAATTCGGCCCGGGCGTGCCCGACTGGGCGTCGTTATGTCCCTTGGAAGTAACCCGAGACGTCGACCAGCAGGTCGGTGGCCGCGAAACTGAACAGGCAGACCTTGCCGCCGGCACCGACACGGGAGATGACCGAGTTGGGGATCGTTTGGCCAGCCGCGTAGTTGAGACTCGACGCATTCGGCAACGGCTCCCCGCACGGATAGACCGTGACGAAGCCGCCATCTAACGGCGACACGACCGTCACGTTCAACACCACCGACGCCGCGGTGGCGGGGACACCCGCACGACCGGCAACCGGTAACTCATACGTGCCGCCAGTCGCGATCCGGCCCACTGCTTGGTGCAACCCGTCGACGGTTGTGCCGCCAGGATTGCGGGTGTCCAACACGCGACCTGGCGCTCCCAATGGTGCGTACGAATCGACCGTTGAGAAGTAGCCGGAGACGTCGACGAGTAGGTCGGTGGCGGCGTGGCTGAAGAGGCAGATTTTGCCGTTAGCGCCGACGCGGGTGATGACCGAGTTGGGGATTGTTTGACCGGCTGCGTAGTTGAGGTTGGAGGCGTTTGGTAACGGTTCGCCACAGGGGTAGACGGTGACGAACCCGCCGTCTGAGGGTGACACAACGGTCACGTTCAACACGACCGACGCAGCATTCGCGGGGACACCCGCACGACCAGCAACCGGCAACTCATACGTGCCACCAGCCGCGAGACGACCCACCGCCTGATGCAACCCATCCACCGTCGCGCCGCCCGGCGACCGTGAGTCCAACACCCGACCAGGCGCACCCAACGGCACCAACGAATCGACCGTCAAGAGACCGGCCGCCTCTGCCATCTCGGTCGTGAGTTCATCAACGTACGTAACTGCGGGTTGGGTTTGATCGCCCAATGCGCCAATCCCACCGCCAGCGAAAACCAGATGAGCCCAATCATCATGACCAACCAGCAACGCGCGAGTAGGCGTATTACCCGGTTGGCTGCTTGACTGCTTGATCGTAGCCCCGATTCTTCCCGCGTCGATTGAACCGTTGCAGTTCCAATCAATAGCGCCTGCCGCTGCGACCAGTTGAATGCGGTGCTCCTCGCCGCCGCAGAAGTAACCCGTGTAGAAGCCACTTTGTTGAGGTGTCAATCCGTCGATCTCAGATAAAGACGCTTCATCCAGCGATGTGAGCTTCTCGCGCGAGTAGTCAAGCGGTCGATTTGAACTCTGCAACAGACCGGTCAGTTGAAACGTGTAATTCATCACGCTGAGGTAGTTCGGCTTCCAGGTGATGCCATCCGCGCCACCGTGAGCCAATCCGAGGGTGTGCCCGAGCTCGTGCATGAACGTGCCCGACTCCCCTGTCGGCGTAGAAGTGCTGGGGAAGTCCGCAACCATGAAGTCAGCACCCCGTGCGACGCCTGTGGGCGATCCGAAACGGTTACTGAAAAGCGAGTATCGGAACACGTCACGACGCGCAGGATCAAAATGCGCTGCCTTTAGGGTGTCGAACTCGCCCCAACTGTATTGCCCCGGTCCAAGCCAAACCCCGAGAACGTCGTCGAAAGGAACCTGATTCGCCCCTGACGTGTCACCCCACGTTTCGTTCGTCCGAAGGTCTCGTATGTAGTCAGCTCCAGCATCGAGATGCAGTCTGATACCCGATGAACCATCGGGGTTCGCCACCGGCGCATCGGCAAACGCCTTGACAACCCGGTCCATCGCCAGGCGCTGTGGCTCATGACCAGGCATCCAGTCAACCTCCACAAACAGGTCCTTGTGATTCGGATCAGCCCCGAGCCCCGGAAGATCAAGATCGATAGTGCCATCCGAGTCAAAGTCAACCCCGCTGACCTCCCAGTCGTCAGGAAGCCCGTCACCGTCAGAATCACAAAGCTCCACAGCACCCGGCAACATAACCCCGGTCATCACTTGCGTCGGTGTCGGGTGCGCGGTGCCGGCGCCGTTGTAGTTGTAGGTGACCCTCCCTAACTGCCCATACGAGTTGAGGCCGAAAGTCCACAATGTGCCGTCCGTCTTCAACACCAAGCTATGGTCGCTACCAGCGGCGATCGCGGCTACTTCGCTCATCACTTGGGTCGGTGTCGGATTCGTGGTGTAGGTGCCGCTGTTGGTGACCGTGCCCAACTCTCCGGAATGGTTGTTGCCGAAACTCCACAATGTGCCATCGGACTTCAACACCAAACTGTGATCGCCGCCAGCGGCAATCGCAGCTACGTCGCTCATCACTTGGGTCGGTGTCGGATTCCTTACGTACGTGCCGAGGTTGGCGACCGTGCCCAACTGCCCGAAGGAGTTCACGCCGAAGGTCCACAATGTGCCATCGGACTTCAACACCAAACTGTGGTCGTCGCCAGCGGCGATTGCAGCTACTTCGCTCATCACTTGGGTCGGTGTCGGATTGGGGTTCCCCCCTGGGATGCCCCAGTCCCTCCCCAACTGCCCGTACTGGTTGGAGCCGAAGGTCCACAATGTGCCATCCGTCTTCAACACCAAACTGTGGTCATCGCCGCCTGCGATTGCAGCTACTCCGCTCATCACTTGGGTCGGTGTCGGATTCGCCGCCGTGATGATGTCCCTACCCAACTTCCCATACCGCTCTTGCCCGAAGGTCCATAGTGTGCCATCGGTCTTCAACACCAAACTGTGAAGGGTGCCGACGGCGACTACGGCCACTTCGCTCATCACTTGGGTCGGTGTCGGATTCAGAGTGCCGCTGCTGTGAATGTTGTCCTTCCCCAACTGTCCGTCATAGTTGTGGCCGAAAGTCCACAATGTGCCATCCGTCTTCAACACCAAACTATGATGGCTTCCGGCCGCGACCGTGGCTACTTCGGTCATCACTTCGGCCGGTGTTGGATTCGGAGTGAAGGTGCCGCTGTTAGTAAGCGTGCCCAACTGCCCAGACGAATTCAGGCCGAAAGACCACATCGTGCCATCGGATTTCAGAACCAGACTGTGGTAGCCGCCTGCGGAGATCGTCGTGCGGGGCGCCCCAACAGCCGCAAACGCAGGTGTCACAGATTCCACGCCAGCTAGCAGCGCTCCGAAAAGTGTCAAGACAGCGACAATTCCATTGATTGCTGCCCCACCAGTCAGACGACGCCCCTCCCGGCCGCTCATTGTCGCTCCCTACTTCCTAAGTCTGGATGGCTCATCAACCTCTCTCACACACCCGGCACTCCTCAGTCGTCACGGATTCGGCCCGGGCGTGCCCGGCTGCGCGTCGCTAGGAGCCTTGGAAGTAGCCGGAGACGTCGACCAGTAGGTCAGCGGCCTCGGAACTGAACAGGCAAATCTTGCCGCCGGTGCCGACTCGGGCGATGACCGAGTTGGGGATTGTTTGGCCAGCCGCGAAGTTGAGGTTGGACGCGTTCGGTAACGGCTCCCCACACGGATACACCGTCACGAACCCGCCTTCTGAAGGTGACACGACGGTGACGTTCAAGACCACCGACGCAGCGTTCGAGGGCACACCGGCACGGCCAGCGACCGGCAATTGATAGGTTCCACCAGCCGTGATTCGACCGACCGCTTGGAAGAACCCGTCGATGGTGGTTCCGCCCGGGAATCGGGTATCCATCAGCCGTCCGGGTGCCGCTAACGGGACAAAGAAGTCGCTGGTCAAGAAGTAGCCAGCGACATCGACCAGGAGATCGGTGGCAGCCGAACTGAACAAACAAACCTTGCCGCCAGCACCGCCACGGGCGATGACCGAGTTGGGGATTGTTTGGCCATCCGCGAAGTTGAGATTCGACGCGTTCGGCAACGGCTCGCCACAGGGATAGACACTCACAAACCCGGCCTCGGACGGTGACACCACGGTGACGTTCAACACCACCGACGCCGCATTCGCGGGCACACCGGCACGACCAGCAACGGGCAACTCGTAGGTTCCACCGGCCGCGATTCGACCCACAGCCTGATGCAACCCATCAATGGTGGTGCCACCAGGATTACGGCTGTCCAACACCCGACCCGGTGCCCCCAACGGCACCAACGCATCACTCGTCAAAAAGAAGGCGGCAACATCCACGAGGAGATCGGTGGCAGCCGAACTGAACAAACAAACCTTGCCGCCTGCTCCGACACGAGTCAGTACCGAGTTGGGGATCGTTTGACCGGCCGCGAAGTTGAGGTTCGACGCGTTCGGTAACGGCTCGCCACAGGGATAGACGGTGACGAATCCGCCGTCTGAGGGTGACACGACGGTGACGTTCAACACCACCGACGCAGCGTTCGATGGCACACCGGAACGACCGGCAACAGGTAACTCATAGGTAGCGCCGGCTGCGATCCGACCCACCGCCTGATGCAATCCATCAACTGTTGTGCCGCCCGGGTTGCGGGTGTCCAATACCCGACCGGGTGCCCCCAATGGCACCAACGCCGGCTGCATCACACCTACCGACTCGACCTTACGAATCGCCCCTATCGTTGAGATATACAGATTTCCGGCAGCATCGAACGCAAGTTGGTATGGCTCGTTGAGAGAAGCGCTGGTCGCCGGACCGCCATCGCCATCGTTTTCAACAAACCCGTCACCGGCGACGGTCGTCACTATTCCAAAGGTGTTGATTCGTCGGACTCGGATGGAGTCGGAGAAGAACAAATTGCCTGCCTTATCAGTCAAAAGGTCACCGATGAGGTTGAGACAGGCGTTTGCGGCTGGCCCGCCGTCGCCAGATGAATCGCCCCCAGGACAGCCTGTTTTGCCAGCGATGCGCACTGGGGCACCGCCACCCACAGGAATCTTGATGATACCGCTGTCGCCAAAGCCGTTATCGACAGAGTTGTAGAGTGAACCGTCCGGTGCCACCGCCAACTGGCCTTCCCACTGAGGGGCGTTTGCACCCGCGCAGGTCCCACCATAGAACACCGATTCGACTCCGCCAGGTGTCCGCTTATAGATCTTACAATCAGGATAATTGAAGCCGTCGAAGTAGTAGAGGTTCCCAAGGCGGTCATACACCGGACTCTCCGGGTAATATCCAATCGACGAGGTTGTCGCTGAACCTGACCCAGTGATCAACGTATGACTACCCGTGAAGTTGCCATACACATCGACGTCTCCCGCGGGCGTACGAGCCATTGTGTATTCGCCTCGCGTGTCGAGTGTCAGGCCGGGACTCCCCGATAATTGCATCCACGGTGGAGTCAGTAGACGAGAAGACCCGGCCACTGCCAGCGGTGGCGCCGATGGGGCACTTTGAAGAGCTCCGCCGCCCAGCACGGTGTCAATGGTGCCCCCGACCGTGAACCGGCGCATCACACTGCGGTAAAGGCCTTCACTGTCGAAGCTCTGCTCGCTGGTTAGAACGGAACCGTCAGATAACACCCCGACGACGGTTACCCCGAACTCCCCTAACTTGGCGGCCAACGCAGCACCGCCGTCACCGTCACCGATCTCACCGCCAACGCCCGTCCCGGCGACCGTCGTTACCGTTCCACCAGGAGCAATCTTCTTCACCACGTACAGCGGCGAACCAAATACTTCTTCCTCGGTGAAATAGATCGAGCCATCTGAAGCGGCCGCCAGACTGGTGACATACCGACCGGCCGTCGGTGTATAGCGGGTGGTGATTGTGTTATCGGACTCCAACCGGCGAATGGTGCCCGAGGGCTCACTCGCCGGGTCTCCCTGGTAGTTGATGAATACCAATCGACCGGAACCGTCAACATCAAGATCGTGAGCGTCAACCTGCGCTGCCGTGGCGAGCCCAGTATCTCCGGTGTCGCCCAGGGTTCCGTTACCGGCCACGGTCGTTATCGTTCCACTGGCGATCTTTCTAATTCGGCCGTACTCGGCAATAAACCCGACACCACCCGCCGCTGCGACGCCATCGTACGCCGAAATCTGTGCGGCTGTAGCAGCGCCTCCATCACCAGAAGAACCACAAACCCCGGTACCCGCAATTGAACTGCTGCCCGAACCGTCGGCTAGAGCCAAGAGGATCTGGCACCCATCGTAACTGAAGGTGATCGATCCATCCGGTCGAACATTGATCGCCGAATACTGGTCCGGCGCTGCAAGAATTGAGCTGATATTGGCGCCCACCGCAGCCTTGCCGATACCGAATTCGTAGAGGTTGACATACAACGCATCTGAGCTGTCGTGACCGATGTAGAGGTTGTTGAAATCTGCTTGCAGCGCCGTCAACGGTTGCCCAATCGGCGAAATCTGCGTGGCCACAGTCGTAATCGTCCCCGCGGCTGCCGACACCTCACCGGACCACGACGACGTGAAACCGACAACTGCCGCCAACAACACGACAACAAGGCCTACGTCACCTCGTGAACGGCGACCACTGGCTTTGCCGGCACTCGAACCAACAGACACCCGAGACTCACAACGATCCATGATGGCGATCCCCCCAGATCACTGAGCCCGATCCGTCCAACCGGGCAGCTTTGTAACCCACCTTCTATCACAAAACTACTATCAGGATTCACAACCGCTCTTTCGCCACTCGGTGGTCCACGCCGAACTAACCCGACCGCCCGGGCAGAAGCGCGCAACCCGGGTGGTGCGGGCGACTCTGCTCCCTCGACGACAATGTCATCGAAACTCTCCGATGCTCGGCCTCGCCGACGGAGATCCAGGTTCTTAGCAAGACTGGGACTGACGGACCTGAAACGAACCGCCCTTTATCTAGTCAGACTCGACGGCGCAAGGTTGACGACGATCTTGCAGTTGGGCCATTGGAGTCCGCACGAAAGCAGCGCGGCTCGCACGCGATCTCGGGACTCGCGACACGCGGCATCGGGGAGGCCCACGATCAAGAAGCCCGGCAGTCCGGTGGACGGCAACGCGCCGATCCACAACACGCGCGTCGAATGGACGTGTGACGGTACGGGAAGGTGCAGGCCTTCACCTTTCCAGTCGCCACCTGGTTCCAATATCGTCTGAGTCGCCGCCCGCGCAGTAGAAAGGACCGCATGAGCCACCCAGGAGTCGCGTTGAGCACCCGCAGAGGTCGTAGTGCAGTATCCCGACGCAGCGGGTGGTCGAGCGCGTTGCTTGTGTTGCTGATCGGCGGTTGGGTAACAGCACCCACCGCCGACGCTGCTGACGGCGATTTCGTGTGGGCCGTCCAACTCGGCGGCGCGACCGGCGCCGCACTTAGCCGTTCGGTGGCGGTGGATGCCGACAGCAACGTCTACACCACCGGCACCTTCAACGGAACGGCAGATTTCGATCCTGGGGCAGGCGTCGACAACCTGACGTCGGCCGGCAACAACGATGTGTTCGTTTCCAAACTGGATGCTGACGGCGATTTCGTTTGGGCCCGTCAAATCGGCGGCACCAACGGCGACGAGGGCTATTCGGTGGCGGTGGATGCTGACGGCAACGTCTACACCACCGGCTGGTTCTCCGGAACGACAGATTTCGATCCTGGGGCAGGCGTCTTCAACCTGACGTCGGTCGCCAGCACCGATGTGTTCATTTCCAAACTGGATGCTGACGGCGATTTCGTTTGGGCACGCCAATTCGGCACCGCCCAGAGTGATGTTGGCTATTCGGTGGCGGTGGATGCTGACGGCAACGTCTACACCACCGGCCTCTTCGCCGGAACGGCAGATTTCGATCCTGGGGCAGGCGTCTTCAACCTGACGTCGGCCGGCATCTTTGATGTGTTCGTTTCCAAACTGGACACCAACGGCGATTTCGTGTGGGCCCGCCAAATCGGCAGCACCTCCAGCGATATTGGCCGTTCGGTGGCGGTGGATGCTGACGGCAACGTCTACACCACCGGCTACTTCGCCGAAACGGCAGATTTCGATCCTGGGGCAGGCGTCTTCAACCTGACGTCGGCCGGCATCGTCGACGTGTTCGTTTCCAAACTGGACACCAACGGCGATTTCGTGTGGGCCCGCCACATCGGCGGCACCAACGGCGATTTTGGCGTTTCGGGGGCGGTGGATGCTGACGGCAACGTGTACACCACCGGCCTCTTCAGCGGAACGGCCGATTTCGATCCTGGGGCAGGCGTCGACAACCTGACGTCGGCCGGCGACAACGATGTGTTCGTTTCCAAACTGGACACCAACGGCGATTTCGTGTGGGTCCACCAACTCGGCGGCACCGACGTCGACGAGGGCTATTCGGTGGCGGTGGATGCTGACAGCAACGTCTACACCACCGGCCGTTTCTCCGGGACGGCAGATTTCGATCCTGGTGTGGGCGTCCTCAACCTGACGTCGATCGGCTTCATCGATGGGTTCGTTTCCAAACTGGCAGGTGAGCCGGTCGGGTACATGCCGTTCGTGCCGACTCGCTTGATGGATACACGCCTGGGTGGCTCGACGGTCGATGGACAGTTCCAAGCAACCGGGGCACGCGCCGCCGGATCAACCACCGAGCTACAGATCAGCGGCCGCTCCGGTATCCCCGCCGACACGAAAGCCGTCGTGTTAAACGTCACCGCTACCCGCGCCACCGGCAACGGGTTCATCACCGTCTACCCCTGCGGAGCGACACCACCCAACACCTCCAACCTCAACTTCGTCGCTGGTGACACGATCCCCAACCTGGTCATCGTCCCAGTCGGCATCGCCGGCAAAATCTGCGTCTACACCTCCGCCGCCACCGACCTCATCGTCGACGTCAACGGCTACTACCCCGCCGGTTCCGACTACACACCGACCACGGCTGGCCGGTTGATGGATACACGCCTGGGTGCCTCGACGGTCGATGGACAGTTCCAAGCAACCGGGGCACGCGCCGCCGGATCAACCACCGAGCTACAGATCAGCGGTCGCTCCGGTATCCCCGCCGACACGAAAGCCGTCGTGTTAAACGTCACTGCTACCCGCGCCACCGGCAACGGATTCACCACCGTCTACCCCTGCGGAGCGACACCACCCAACACCTCCAACCTCAACTTCGTCGCCGGTGACACGATCCCCAACCTGGTCATCATCCCAGTCGGCACCGCCGGCAAAATCTGCCTCTACACATCCGCCGCCACCGACCTCATCGTCGACGTCAACGGCTACTACCCCGCCTAAACCGAACCCCCACAACTGTCGCTGCCGGACTTGATCTACGGCGTACCTTCGCCGTCGCCGCCATTCCCGCCTCGTCCACGTGAAGGGCGGCCTGGCCGTGGTCGCCGACCCGATCCGTTCGGACGCGGCGGACGGGGTGTCGTCGGCACATCGGCCGGCGGTGCCGCGCTCAGCGTCGCCAATGCAGACAGCGACGGTTGAAAGAAGTAGCCGCCGCCCGTCGTGGTGACGAAACGTTGCATGAGCGCGACGTGCCCGGTGCGGCCACCGGGCAGCGAGAACTCGCCGGTCTTGGGCGCCGTTGCGATGATTGCGTCTTGGCCCGCATTGGGTTCAGGGAATGTTGGGTCGTTCACCCATTGCTGCTGCACGTGTTCGAACTGGCGAGCGATCGAAGTCTGGTAGCAGAGAAAGAGCAAGCCGCGATCGTTCGGAAACTCAGCGAGGGCAGCAGCACTGTCGGGAGTCGCGTCGGCTGCGAGCGAAGCACCAAATGGAATTCCACGCCGCAGCACACGATGTCGTTGGGTGTCTGCCTCACCACCGTCGTCGGTCGGATGATCGCGTGGGTAGGTCTTGCGGATGTGCGCGGCAAGCGGAACAAGGTCGCCGTTGAGGTCGCCGTCGTCAACAAACTCGAAGTCGTTGATTTGCTCGTCGCTGAGCAACGCCGGATTGGTGAGACCAGGGTCTGTGTCTTGCTCGCCGGTGAGCGCGAGCGGCGCACCGCTCTTGTAGCGACCGACGATCTTCGCTCCGGCGAGGTCTTCGCTGAGTCCCTGGTCCTTCGCGACCGATCGAATGAAGGCGCGAAAGCCAGCGACATCCTGACGCAATCTGCGGAACACCAAGTACGAACCGTTCTTCGTCCAGTCGGGGCCCGAAGTTGCGATCGGCCCCTGTACTTCCACATCGGCACCCGGCCCCGCCTGCGACGGGTACCCGAGCACGAACTCGCCCGGCCACAACAAGTCTTGGCCGGGCGCACCCTGCTCGGCGTCGTCGGGATTCGCGGGCACCGTGAAGCCACGCACACCAGGTTGCGAGATGCCATCGCGGAAACCGAAGTGTTCATGGCCAGGCTCGTCGACTCGCGCGTCGCCGTACTCAACGTGGCGCACCTCGACGCCATGTTGTGCGGCGAGTTGTTGATGCTGTTGCACCAACGACTGTCGATCGTCTGCTTGATCGGCCGCCACAATCACGACAGCGTGAAAGACCTGCTGCAATGGAGCTGGCCAGTTCTTCACGGCGTTCACGCCGAGATCGCCCACGGTGTTCGCTCGCTTTACCAGGCCCGCACGAAACTCAACCGGGAAGGTGGAGAGTTCCGAACGTGGCCGACCGAGCGCGATCAACCCAGGATGACTCAGCGCGATGTTGACCCACGAGGTGTTACTGAGGCCACTGCGAGCCGTCACCTCCCTGGCGGATGCGACGCTGCTTCTCACTGCCGCTAGCCACGCCCGCCCATCGCTGGAAGAGGGGAAGCCGACGAGAATGAGTGCTTGGTGATGGTTGTTGAATCCGGGCAGGACATTTCCTTGAATCTCATCAAGGTCGAGATCGACCGCGATGTCGGCCGTCAGTGGCCGGGCCGACTCTGCGGCCACGAGGTGAGGGAACGCCACCGTTGATGCGGCAGCGCCGCCGAGACCGGCGAGAAACTTTCGCCGAGCGAGGACTGGTTTGGTCTGGTCGTGATCGGAGTTCGTCGTTTCGGTCATGCCGACGACAATGAACGACCACTGTTACGAAAGGCACCGAGGGAGGTAAGAGTCAGTTGTGAGTGCGCTCGCGCGCCGACCGCCCTGTGACACTCCAACATGCGAGAATTAGGCGATGCGGGTCGTGCGCCATCTTGTTGTCGTTGCCGCAGCGCTTGCTTCGGTCGGCGGGTGCGACGCCGACGACCCACGCAGCGAGTCCGCGTATTGCGGCCAGATCGCTGAGCATCTGGAAGATCTCAACTCGCCCGTGATCGACACATCACTCGACGTCGGCCGCGTACTCGCGGCCTGGCGCAGCGTCGCCAACGCGGCGCCGATCGCGATCGAGCCCGAATGGACCACGATGGTCGACGCGATGGAGACGGCAGTCACTGTCGACACCGAAGACCCCGAGTCGATGCAGAAGGTCGCCGACACCGCCCGCGAGTCCGAACCGGCCGCGAAACGAGTGGTCAGTTACACCCAAGAACGCTGCGGGCTGACGATCGGCGTCGCGCCCTAAAGACCCCGTTGCGGGGGGTTTGCTGCACCCATGGCTTCACCGGGGGTTTACGTGCCGGATTCCAGGCACGAAACCCCCCGGCGTGCAGGAAACCCCCCGAACCGGGGACTAGCTGATCTCGCCGCGGCGAACGATCACCTTGTCGACCAGGCCGTAGGCCTTGGCTTCGTCGGCGGTGAACCAGCGATCGCGCTCGCTGTCGGCCTGAATCTTCTCGAGCGTCTGGCCGGAGTGCTGGGCGGTGAGCTCGGCCATGCGGCGCTTGGTGTAGGCCAACTGCTCGGCCTGGATGGCGATGTCGGTTGCCTGGCCACGCAAACCGGCCAGCGGTTGGTGCATCATGATGCGCGCGTTGGGCAACGTGTAGCGCTTGCCGGCGGCACCGGAGGTGAGCAGGAACTGGCCCATGCTGGCGGCCATGCCCATGCACACGGTGGCCACGTCGCAGCCGACGAACTGCATCGTGTCGTAGATCGCCATGCCGGCGGTGACGGAGCCACCCGGGCTGTTGATGTACAGCCAGATGTCGGCCTTGTCGTCTTCGCCCTCGAGGTAGAGCAATTGGGCGCAGATTTGGTTGGCGATGTCGTCGTTGACGTCGGTGCCCAGCATCACGACTCGGTTGTGGAGCAATCGGTTGAACACGTCGAGACGTGGATCGGTGCCAGTTTCGAGACCCATGGGACGGGTGATTTCGCTCATGCCACAACGCTACCGTGCGTGTTGCTCACCATGACCGACCACCCGATCGACCCATCTTTCCGACCCAACGCCGACGAATTGCTGGCGAACAACGAGGCGCATATCGCCGAGTTCGCCGACCAGAACTTGTCGTTGCGCCCGCGTCGGCAACTCGCAATCGTTGCCTGCATGGACAGCCGCATGGACATATTCCAGATGCTCGGGCTTGCCCACGGCGACGCGCACGTCATCCGCAATGCCGGCGGCGTGGTGACTGACGACGTGATCCGCTCGCTCGTGTTGTCGCAACGTCTGCTCGACACCCGCGAGATCATTCTGTTGCATCACACCAACTGCGGACTGCAGGCGATCACTGAGGATGAGTTCAAGGCCGAGCTGGTCGCGGAGTTGGGCATCAAGCCCTCCTGGGCGCTCGAGTCGTTCACCGATCCGTTCGCCGACACCCGCGAGAGCATCAATCGCTTACAGCAGAGTCCGTTCGTGAAGCACAAGGATCACATTCGCGGTTTCGTCTACGACGTAGCCGACGGCCGACTCCATGAGGTGTGAGTAGGCAGCCTGCCGCGGCTTTGAGGGTTGCGCTCGCCTCTGCGATCCGGCGCTGCGACAACGCGGCGACCTGACGCCGGTCACGGATCGCAGGCGAAGCCGGAGTCAGTCGATCATTGCCGACTGGCACGCCACTTGGCGACGACAGCTTCCTCATCAAGCGGCATCACGGTGCTCGGCGGACCCTCGGCGCCACGTCGGTTGACGTCGCGGATGCGCTGGTTGATGTCAGTGATGATGCGCCGCACGGCATCCTCACGCTTCGCTACGGCGATCGCTTCGCGCGCCTCCTCCAACTCCTTGCGCACCGCCAGCGTCGGTGGCAGGTAGCTCAGCCGCTCTTCACGCAACTTCGCCTTCAGCCACCAATCGTCATCGTGGTGGCCGTCGATCCCTTCGATCGCCTTGCCCTTACCGGACAGATTGTCGAACTCGCCACGCGCCATTCCCTGGCGGATCTGCTGGTCGATCCAACTCTCCCAACTCGCGCCGGGCGGCTTGCGACCATCGTTCGACTTGTCCGTCACCTGCGCACCCCGCTGAAGATCACCGCGACTCGTTCGTCGGATTGCACTTGGTCGCGAATCGCCAGGAGGCCGGCGAGTCCTGCCGTGCCCGTGTGGCTGGCGTCGATGCCGGTCGCGCGACACCCGACCTCGTTGGCCCGCGCCACGAACGACTCGGCGACAACTACCGGCGATCCCTTGCTGTCGGCCATTGCGGCGAGCACCGGCAACCAGTCGTAGGTCTCGTCGTCGAGAATGCCATCAGCTGCGGTCGACCCGACCGATTCCCACGGCCACATGCACTCGACCCAATGTTCTGCGGCCGACTTTGGTCCGCCCAGCGATTGTGCGCGCTCCCACGCACGCGCCAATGGCGCACACGCTTCGGTCTGCACGGCGTGCAATTTTGGTGAGATGCCACTCATCCGAAAGCCAGCCGCGACACACGCGGCAAACGCTCCCCCGCCGACCTGCACGAACAGTCGGTCGAACGGCGAACCATCGATGCGCTCCTCCATGTGGCGCGCCATCTCCCAACCGATCGTGCGCCCACCATCGAGACACCACGCGTTCTCGGTGCCCTGCACGCTGAACGGAATCGCGCCCGCCGCTACGGCTTCGCGAAAGCGATGCACGCACGGATCGCCCGGCGGATCCGCGGCGCGTCGAGGGCACTCGATGAGTTGCGCACCAAGTCCGCGCAGCGTCGTCGTCACGCTGGCGCTCGCCCACTGCGGTACGAATACGTGCAATGGCCACGAAACCTTCGCCGCCAGAGTCGCGGCCGCGATCGCAGCGTTGCCACACGAAGCAATTGCCAACGGCGGACGCCCACTCCACGCCGCAAGCCCGCTCTCCTCCGCGGCGAGTAGGTGAACCAGAATCGGAAAGAGGTGACGCGCCTTGTGACTACCACCGACGTTGTGCGTCTCGTCCTTCACCCACACGCCACCATCCGTCGTAAACCCGAGCTCGTCGCTCAGCGCGTCGGCACGCTCAAACGGCGTGGTGACGAAGCCTTGGCCCAGGTCACCAATGAGGGCTGCTCGCCGTTCATCCGTGATACCAGCGCGCTCCATGAAGGTGTCGACGGCCAAGTAGCGGCGGAAGCCGAGGAACGGATTGCTCTCCCCGCTCGACCGCAGCGGCTCGATCGTCTGCACCAACTGCGGCGCGTGATGACGATCCGCCTCCGAGCTATGTGCGCAGCGCCAGGTGAACGGTTGCGCGATATCGACCGACGCGCCGCACACCGCGCAGCGCCATCCAGTGATCATCCGGCGACGCGGGCGTTGAAGTCGGTGATCATCTCGTCCCACACCGGAAGCAGGCGTCGCAAGCCCTTCCAGAACGACTGATGGCGTCGCGCCTCGAACAGCTCGAACGGCGTGCCCTGCTGCTCGACCCACGTGTAGTAACCGAGGTTGAAGATGCGATTGCGTTCGCGGGCGGTCAGTTCAAGCGTGTGCGCCGTTGGCACATCGGCAAGATGCTCGCCCCACACCTGCGCGGCATCGAGGTTCGTGAAGCCGTTACCAAAGTCGCGAGCCGTGATCTTCGTGTACTCGCTCGGGTACATCGCCGAGCCATCGGTGGCGACGGTGACGATCGCATCGTCGGCGCCAAGGCCGAGCACCTTCGCCGTGGAGATCGCGGCCAACACGTTGGCAACGCTGGACAGCCCGAAGTGCGTCAGCGTGTCGAGCACCTGCCGCGGCACGTGCCGACGATCGGCGAGATGGCCGAGCCCGTCCTCGCTGTTGAACATCGCGTACAGCTGATCGGTTGCCCGATCGCTGACCGCGACGACCACGTCGGTGTTCATCACGTTGTGGATCAGTGGAATGTGCTTGTCGCCGATGCCCTGAATGTTGTGCTCGCCAAACCCGTTCTCGAGCATCGTCGGACACTCCAGCGCTTCGACCGCGACGATGCGCGTGCCGTATTCCTCTTTCAACCGGTCGCCGGCGGCGATCGTGCCGGCTGAACCGGTAGCGCTGGTGAACGCGGCCAACCGAAGATGGCGGCCCGACGCGGCGCGCACCGTCTCGAACACGTGACCCAGCGCTCGACCGGTGACTTCGTAGTGGCCGAGATGGTTACCGAATTCGCAGAACTGGTTGAGGATGAAGTTGCCCGGATCCTTCGCCAACTCGTTGCATGCGTCGTATATCTCTTTCACGTTGCTCTCGGTGCCGACCGTGCGGATGACGTCGTCCTTGGGGTTCTCGCACCACTGATCGAGCCAATCGAAACGCTCCTGGCTCATGCCGGCGGGCAAGATCGCCACACCGCGCGACGCCATGATGCGACTGATCGCGATGCCGCCGCGCGCGTAGTTGCCGGTACTTGGCCAGATGGCGCGGTGACGTGTTGGGTCGAACTGGCCGGTCACGACACGCGGCGCCAAGCACGCATAGGCGGCGAGCACCTTGTGCGCCGTAATCATCGGAAAGCGATCGCCGAAGACGACGATGATCGGGCTCTCCACCCCGGTCAGGCTGCTCGGCAACACCACGTGGTCAGGCACCGCCACGCGCTTGCCGGCGACATCGTTGTACCAATGGACCCGCCATAGGTTGCGCGCATCGGGCCCGTTCTTGTCGGCATCGGCGACGACGGCGGCATCGAACGTCGACGGGTCGGCCAACTGGCCGAACGTTGGCAACGAAATCTTGCGCTCGCGAAACCTCTCGACGCTGTTGGCCAGCGTCTTGGCGTCGACAACGCGGTCGGCCAGTCCGAACTGGTTTTCCAGCGCGTGGGCTATCGGGTCTGCAACTGAGCTCGACGTCATGTTGCCATTATGACGACCCGCGGCGTCATCCCACGTCAGCCAGCGCGGCGCTGATCACCTCGTTGAGATACGGCTTCAGCAACATGACCGCATTAGTAGTGAGGTGATTGTCGTCGCGATACACCAGCAGGTTGCCGACGATCACCGGGCAGCCATCCAGCGTGCAGACCCAATCCGTGGTTGGTTCGAAGTGGGCATTGAAAGCGGCAGCCACGCTGCGCTCGGCCTCCAGCACGTCGAGGTTCACCCCGTCCTCCCGCGTGGTCAGGCAATCCGTCGCGCTCGACAGGTGCTCGGCGAGGCAATCCGGAACGATCTCGTGCTGGTCGGGAGTGTCGCCCACGATCAGTATCTGGCCGACCGACGGCCGCATCTTGGAGACCGTGTCGGTGAGCCCTTCCTCCCACACATCGCCGCGCAAGTAGGTGTACGCACGGGCAACCATGATCACCAAGTCGGGCTGGCGCTGCTTCACCCAATCGACGACGTTCTCGCGCCAACCATCGCAACGTCCGTCGCGCAATTGGTTGTCCTGGCTGATCAACGCCGTCGGACAACCGCTCTTGGTGATCACATCAAGTCGCCAACCGTGTTCGTCAGCAAGTTCGCGAATCGCGGGAAACCACTGCGCGGCATGCGAGTCGCCGAACAGCACAATCGACGTCGTGGAGTTCGGGTCGCCGTACACACACTCGCGGGGCACGAGGACCTCGACCGGTAGGTGGCAACCGTTGGAGTAGATCTCTGGCTCTTGTGCCTGCGCATCGAACAACGGCGGGTCGATGTTGGCTGGCACTTGCTCGACGCTCAGCGCTTCTTCAAGGACGGCGTAGTTGGCCGCGCGTAGCGCGAGCACGCCCTCGTTCGTGGAGCCCGAGACGGTGTCATTTGCGGGCACAGGCGTTGTCGGCGCGGTTGTCGACTCCGTCGCAACGGTCGAACCCGTCGCCACTGTCGCTGGAACTGTTGCCAGCGTTGGTGCTGCCGCCGTTCCCTTGCCGGTCACCGACTCGGGAAACGCAACCGACACGATCGACGCGAGCCCAGCGACAACGAGCATCGCGCCGCCAACGCGCAACCCGAGCGACGGGCTCGCGACCAAGCGCGGGTTATGGCGAATCGGATTCTCCACGATCACGTACGAAACAGCCGCAAGCGCAACGGAAGCGAGCGCGAGCCCGCCGCGAGCGCCAGCACTCAGCGGCCCCCAACGCACCTCCCCGATCACCAGCAGCGGCCAATGCCACAGGTAGATGGCGTACGACCGACCGCCTATCCATTGCAGCGGCGGCAGCGCGAGCAACCGACTTGGCCCAACGTTGCGCCGCACATCGCCGAACGCCAGCAACACCGCCGTCGTCAGTACCGGCGCCAACGCAATCGCGCTCGGGTAGCTCATCACCTTGCCGCCAATGGTCATCACCTGATCGATGCCCATCGTCGCCGCGGCTAGCCCGATCAGCGCCAACCAGCCGAAGATCGCGCGCACCTGTTTTGAAATCCTGCGCAGGCGCGGCAGCGCGACCGCGACCAACGCGCCGGTCGCCAACTCCCATGCCCGCGTCGGCAACATGTAGAAGGCCCACTCGGTGTCGTTGCTGTACGTCACACAGGCGATGAACGACGGAACCCACACGATGGCGAGCACGATTCCGATGCGGCGACGCATCGACGCCGGGTCGCCGAAGACTCTGCGACCACGATGAACGAGCAACGCGACGACGACTGGCCACACGAAGTAGTACTGCTCTTCGACCGCGAGCGACCAGTAGTGCAGCAAAGGTGAAGGCGACTGCTGCGACGCGAAGTACCCAACGCGCAAGAACCCGAACACGAAGTTGACCGCGAAGAACGTGGCAGCGAACGCATCGTCGGTGATGTCGCGCTGATCGAGCGGGTTCAGCAGAATCCGCGCGGCGATCAACGTGGCGACAATCACCACCAACGAGGCAGGAAGTAGCCGGCGCGCTCGTCGCGCCCAGAATGCGGCGAGTGAGACCTTGCCCTCGGCCTCGGCTTCGCGCAGCAATAGCGACGTGATCAAGAAGCCAGAGACGACGAAGAACACGTCGACGCCGATGAAGCCACCTTCAAATGGCCCGACGCGCGCGTGGAACAACACAACGATCACGACAGCAATCGCGCGCAGTCCCTCAATGTCGCCACGGAAATCGAGTGCTAGCCGCGGAGCCTTGGCGCTGGCCGCGGTGGCGGCCGACCGCGATAGGCCGCCAGTCTCCGCTGCCACCGTCTTCACTCCGCCGTCAATCACTCCGGCGTCAATCGCCGCGTCAATCCCCGCGTCAATCACGACAGGGGTGTCGTCGAGCGCCATCGGCCCATTCTGGCTGAGTACCTGCGGTTGGCCGCCTTCACTCGCTACCCGCGACTTGCGATTTCCTCAAGCCTGCACTTGTGAAACCGCCGTTAGACTGCCCGGCATTAGTGATCTCAGCAGCGACCTCTCCGGTGCCAAGCGCCGCATCATCGAGCGCTTGAAGCGCGCGGAGAGCACGACTGCCCCCGAGTTGGCAGCCGAGTTTGGCCTCACCGACACCGCGATTCGACAGCATCTGGAAGCGTTGGAGAGCGCCGAGTTAGTCGAGCGGGTCAACGCGCCCAGCGCCGGCCGTGGCCGCCCGCCGGTGCACTGGCGGCTGGCTCCATCGGCCAGCAGCCTCTTCGCTGATCGCCACGGCGACCTCAGCGTGGAGTTGATCGCGTCGATCCGCAGCGCGCTGGGCGAAGATGCCCTCGGACAGGTCGTGCGCGAGCGAGCGGCTCGCCAGTTGGCGACATATCGCTCGGCGCTGAAGGGTTCAGCATCAGTTGCTGACCGAGTGCAACGCATTGCACGCCTGCGCACGGCTGAGGGTTACCTCGCCGAAGCCGTCGAGTCGGGCGACGACATCACGCTCGTCGAACACCATTGCCCGATTCGCGATGCTGCCGACAGCTGCGCCGGGCTGTGCAGCGCAGAGTTGGATCTGTTTCAGCGTGCGTTAGGCACGGATGTGGTCGTCGCTCGCGAGCAACACTTGCTCGATGGCGGCCAACGCTGCGCCTATCGCGTGACCCTCGCATAGCGGACGGGCCGCTACCGTGGCACGCCATGGCTGACCTCTTTCTCGGCGGGTTGATCGACCCCGCCAAACACGAACGCACCGACAAAGACGTCGTGCTGCCCAGTGGCGACTTCACAACCCACGGCGTCATCGTCGGCATGACGGGGTCCGGCAAGACCGGTCTTGGCATCGTGCTGATCGAAGAAGCGTTGTCGGCAGGAATACCGACGTTGCTGATCGACCCGAAGGGCGACCTCACCAACCTGTGCCTCACCTTCCCGAATCTTGCGGCGGGCGACTTCGAGCCGTGGGTGAACGAGGGCGATGCCAGCAAGGCTGGCCAGTCGGTAGCCGAGTACGCGGCCGCACAAGCAAAGACGTGGGCAGAAGGGCTGGGGGGCTGGAAAGTCAGCGCCGACCGAATTGCGCAACTGCGCGCCAAGGCGACCTTCACGATCTACACGCCAGGCTCCAGCGCCGGCGTCGGGCTGAACATCGTCGGCTCCATGCAAGCGCCCTCCGATGGGCTCGACCCAGAAATCATTGGCGACGAGATCGAAGGCTTCGTCAGCGGTCTACTCAGCCTCGTCGACATCGAGGCCGACCCGTTGAGCAGTCGCGAACACATTCTGCTCAGCAACCTGATCCTCAACGAGTGGAGCGCGGGCCGCAGCTTCGACCTGCCTTCACTGGTCGGCATGGTGACCAAGCCACCGATCCGCAAGTTGGGTGTGTTCGAACTCGACGAGTTCTTCCCGCCGAAGGATCGCACCGCGTTCGCGATGCGGCTGAACGGCCTGCTCGCCTCACCGTCGTTCGGCGCGTGGATGGAAGGCCCTCCGCTCGATATCGAGAAGCTGTTGCGCACCGCCGACGGCAAGCCGCGCTGCGCGATCATCACGACCGCGCACCTCAGCGATCAAGAGCGCCAGTTCGTCACGACGCTCGTTCTCAGCAAGTTGGTGACATGGATGCGCAAGCAGAGCGGCACCACCGACCTACGTGCGCTGTTGTACATGGACGAAGTGGCCGGCTACTTGCCTCCAACGGCGATGCCGCCAACCAAGAAGCCGATCATGACGATGATGAAGCAAGCGCGCGCGTTTGGTGTTGGCGTTGTGCTGGCAACGCAGAACCCGGTCGACGTCGACTACAAGGCGCTGTCGAATGCGGGCACATGGATGATCGGTCGCCTGCAAACAGATCGCGATAAGCAGCGACTCCTCGACGGAATGAGCGCCGCCGCCGGTGGCGTCGACGTCGGCGCGGTTGGCGACACCATCAGCGGGCTCGCCAAGCGCGAGTTCGTGTTGCGCCGCGCGGGCAAGGACAAGCCGGAGGTATTCACCACCCGTTGGGCAATGAGCTACCTGCGCGGTCCACTCACCCGCGACCAGATCGCCGTGCTAATGAAAGATCAGAAGGAAGCGTCGCAGGCCGAGTCAGTGAAGGCCGCCGAGGGCAAGCCCGCCGCACAGAAGGCCGCTGTCGAGTCGGACGAATCGCCATTGATTCCCGAGGTCGCCGATGGCGTAGCAGTGCGTTGGGTCGACATTGCTGCCCCGTGGCTGCCGACAATCGGAGGCGACCCGCGCGGAACTCGTTACGAGCCTTCCGTCGTCGCGCGCGTCGCGCTGCGCTACGACGACGACAAGGCCGATCTCATGCACGACGAGGAATACGAGGCCGTTCTGTTTCCGCTGACCGAACAGGTCGACGCGTCGCGCGTGATCGGCGTCGACTACGACGACCGCGACCTGCGCGAGGACACACCGGAGTCCGCCGCGTATCAACTGTCGCCAGCGCCGATCAAGAGCAAGAAGTTCTGGACCAGCGTCGAGCGTGGCCTCACCGATCATCTGGTGCGCAGCCGCAAGGTCGAGCTGCAGTTCAACCGGGAGTTGAAGCTGTACAGCCGACCGGGCGAAACGGCCGAAGCGTTCGTGCAGCGTTGCGCGCAAGCAGCTGATACGCAGGCCGACGCCGAGACCGCGAAACTGCGCGACAAGTATCAGTCGAAAGTCACGACACTCAAGTCGCAGCTGCAGACGGCCGAGGATCGCGCTGAGGTGCTTGAGGAGCAACGCAAGGGCAACCGCAACTCCGAGATTCTGTCGACGGCGGGTTCGATCCTGGGCGGCCTGCTCGGTGGCAGTAAGTCACGCGGCGGCATGTTGGACTCGGTCCTCGGAAAGGCCGGCAGCGCGGCTGGTCGTAGGGGTCGCACATCTGCTGCCAGTCGGCGCGTGGAGGCAGCCGAGAACAAGATCCAGTTGCTGCACGAGCAGCTGGAGGACCTGGAGGCCGAGTTGGCCAAGGAGGTCACCGACATCGACGCCAAATGGGCGGCGGTTGCCACGCAATCGGAGATGATGCCGATCACTCTGGAGAAGAGCGACGTGAAGGTCACGCAGCTCTCACTCGTCTGGATACCTGTCGCCTAACTAGCTGCATAATGCATGCAGCGCAGCTAAAGTGCAGGCATGCCTGTCGCCGTCACCATCCGTCACGTCCCCGACGAAGTTCGCAACGAACTCGCGTCGCGTGCGGCGCAGAAGGGTTGGTCGCTGCAGGAATTCCTGCTGCACGAGCTGATCGAGCTCAGCCATCGGCCCGACCGCGCCGCGTGGATTGCGCAGGTGCGGTCAAGGATCCCGGCCGGTCAAACCGTCACGGTCGAGGAAATCCTGGCCGCCCGCGACGCTGACCGACGGTGATCGTCGTTGATGCGAGTGCCGCAGTCGCCTTCATCGTCGACAACGGTCGCGTCGGCGAATTCCTGTCCGCCACAATCGAAACTCACGAGATCGCCTATCCGTCGTTGATGCCATTCGAAGTGGCGCACGTTCTGCGACGCCTGTGCCTGAACAACGTGATCGATCAACGGCTCGCACAGACAGCTTTGGGTGAGGCCGCGGGGTTTCGTGGTCAAGTGTTCGAGTTCGCCGATCTCGCCAATCGAATCTGGCAACTCCGCAACAACCTGACCGCGTACGACGCGGCGTACGTCGCTCTTGCCGAGTTGATCGACGTTCCACTTCTTACGCTCGACACGCGTCTCATGGCGGCACCTGGTGTGCGCTGTCGCTTCGTCGAGGTTCCAGGGGTCGCTTAGGTATCCATCGAATCGGCCGGTGGCAGCGTGGACGGCCCGACGTGTTTGTTGAGCCACTTGTTGAGGTCGGCTGCTGCAAGCCAGGCATCGCGCACACGTTCAACAACCTGTTTCGTGTGCATCCATTTCGCCAGCGGCCAGTCCTTCGATGCCACAAGGCCCTTACGACGCAGGATCGCGATCCGCGGGTGGTCCTTCGGATACCCACGTGGCGCCGTCTTCAGCTCGCTCATCGCGCCCAACTTCAGTCCACGCTTCTCCGCATCAGTGCACAGCGCGACAAGCTTCTCGCCAGTCGCCCTTCGGTCAACCGCGGTGCGGAATCGCTCCAGCTGATCCGACGCCATGTCGTAGTAGCCCGACCCGGCAAACATTCCTGTTGCGCTCAAGTGGATGTAATGACCTGCCCCACCATCGGATTCGCCATAGGCGCCGATGTGATCCTTGTAGGGCGTCTTGTCCTTCGCGAAACGCACATCGCGGTACGGACGGAACACGTTGAACGGCCCAAACTCCGCGAGCTCGTCGAGCAGCGCCAGCATCGGATCGCGCACCAGGCGTTCGTAGGTCGCCTTGTTCGCCTGCCAGAACGTGCGCGAGTTGTCGACGCCAAGGCGCTCGTAGAACGCAAACGCCTCATCCGGAAATCCGCTGAACGCCATGAAGCCGCATCCTATTCACCTCGCATAATGTGCACCCGTGGCTGTGCTGGCGATCGATCAGGGAACGTCGGCAACGAAGGCAGTTGTGGTCGACACCGACGGCTCGGTGCTCGGGCTTGCCGAGGTCCCTGTTGCGGTGCACGCAACCAGCGACGGCGGCGTCGAGGTCGACCCGGAGGCGCTGTGGGCCAGCGTGGTGGCGGCCGGTAGGCAGGCGATCACGGCCGCGGGCGGCCCCACGCTTACCGCTATCGGGTTGGGAAATCAGGGCGAGACCGTCGTGGCGTGGGATCGCCAAACTGGTCGAGCGCACGGCCCGGCAATCGTGTGGCAGGACCGCCGATCAAGCGTGGTGTGCGATCGGTTGGCCGAACATGGCCCACGCTTGGCGCAACTCACCGGGCTGGAACTCGACCCATACTTCGTCGCACCGAAGATGGTGTGGCTACGCGATCGCATCGCGAGCGAGCTCGTCGTGACGACATCTGACACGTGGTTGCTACATCGCCTCTGCGGCGCCTTCGTCACCGACGTTGCGACCGCCGGCCGCACATTGCTGCTCGACCTCGAGTCGGGTGGGTGGAGCGCCGAAGCCTGCGCCATCTTCGACATCGACCCTGCGACCTTGCCAGCGGTCGTCGGCAATGCACTCGCGCTCGGACAGTGCAGCGAGTTCGGTGGCAACGTGCCAGTCACCGGTGCTTGCGTAGATCAGCAGGCGGCACTCTTCGCCGAGGCTTGCCATACAGCCGGCGAAGCAAAGTGCACGTACGGCACCGGCGCGTTCATGCTGGCGTGCACCGGCTCGACGCCGACCCGATCATCCAACGGATTGGTCGGGTGCCCGGCGTGGCAACTGGGCGACGCGTTGACGTGGTGTCTTGACGGGCAGGTGTACACCGTCGGTGCCGCGGTGACGTGGTTGACAGCGATGGGCATCATGAACGAGCCGAGCGACCTCGACCGCCTCGGCGGCGTCGTCGACGACGCTGGAAGTGTCACGTTCGTGCCCGCACTGGCAGGCCTCGCCGCTCCGTACTGGAAGCCGCACGCGCACGCTGCCTTCACCGGTATGTCGTTGAGCACCGAGCGCGCCCATCTCGTGCGCGCCGCGATCGATGGCATTGCCGCGCAGGTCGCGTTGCTCGCACACGCTGCTGGTCGAGACCTCGGTTCGCCGATCACGCGTCTGCGCGTCGACGGTGGCCTCACGCGCAGCACCACCTTGTTGCAAGTGCAAGCCGACTTGTTGCAGTGCCCGGTGGAGGTTTATCCGTCGCCACACGCCACTGCGTTGGGCGTCGCCGCGTTCGCCGCAATCGGTTCTGGTCAAGCGACCGAGCAGATCGAGTGGCAACCGAGTGCCGTGGTCGAGCCATCGATCAGCGCCGCAGAGGCTGCTGAGCGACTCGCTCGTTGGCAAGCGGTCGCCGACGCGACGATGGACCTCTGATGTTCGACGTCGCCGTTGTCGGTGGCGGCGTCGTCGGCTGCGCCGTGGCCCGTGAGCTCACTCGCCATCGGCTCACGGTTGCCCTGCTGGAAGCGCGCAACGACGTCGGCGCCGGTACTAGCAAGGCCAACACCGCCATCTTGCATACCGGCTTCGACGCGGTGCCGGGCTCGACAGAAGCGCGGTTGGTCGCCCGCGGATACGGGTTGCTGAGCGCGTACGCGCCCGCTGCTGGCATCTCGGTGGAAGCAACCGGTGCTGTGTTGGTCGCCTGGGACGACGAACAAGCTGCCAACCTGCCAGCGCTGGCCGAGAAAGCCGTGGCGAACGAGTACATGGACGCTGAAGTGATCGACGCCCACGCGGTGCGCCAGCTTGAGCCGAACTTGGGTGACGGCGTCACCGGTGGCATGGTCGTGCCGGGCGAATACCTCATCGACCCGTGGACAACGCCGATCGCCTTTGCCACGGAAGCCGTGCTCAACGGTTGCGAACTGTTAACACGATTCGACGTGGCTCGTTGCGCCGTCGGGTCGGAGAGCACCGTCCTCACCGCAACTGACGGCCGCAAAGTTCAAACGCGCTACGTCGTCAACGCGGCCGGGTTGTACGGCGACACGCTGCACCACCTGTTTGGCCACGCCGGCTTCACCATCCGGCCACGGCGAGGTGAGCTCATCGTGTTCGACAAGCTCGCTCGCCCGCTGCTGCAGCGCACGATTCTGCCGGTGCCAACAGCGCACACGAAAGGCGTGTTGGTTGCGCCAACCGTGTTCGGCAACATCATGCTCGGCCCGACGGCCGACGAGATCGAGGATCGGGGGGCGACCGGCAGCACACGGACGGGCATCGACACTCTGCTCGCGAAGGGGCATCGCATCCTTCCAGCCTTGATGCACGAGGAAGTGACCGCCGTGTACGCCGGACTGCGCGCTGCTACCGAGCACAGCGACTACCAATTGAGCGCGCACGCCGAAAGTCGCTACGTGTGCCTCGGCGGCATTCGGTCGACTGGCCTGACATCGTCGATGGCATTGGCAGAGCAAACAGTCGCGCTACTTGCCTCGATCGGACTGACGACAACGATGCGGGAGGCCGATGAATGGCTGAGCGCTCGCATGACACCGCTCGGTGAAGCCGACGAGCGTCCGTACCAGCGCGGCGGTGCCGTGGTCTGTCAGTGCGAGCGCGTCACGGCCGGCGAAATCGACGCTGCAATTACCTCGACTGTTCCCGCCAACGACGTCGACGGATTGCGTCGCCGCACGCGAGTTCTCGCCGGTCGCTGCCAGGGGTTCTACTGCGCAGCCAACGTGTGCGCGCTTGCAGCGCAGTCGGATGGACGGGCAATGAGCGAGTGGATGGGCCTTCAATGACGCCCGACGTGGATGTGGCGATAGTCGGCGCCGGCCCTGCCGGACTTTCGGCCGCGATCGAGCTGCGCCGCCGCGGTGTCGGACGAGTCGTCGTGCTCGAACGCGAACAAGTCGCGGGTGGCATTCCACGCCACACCGCACATCTTGGCTACGGCGCGCGCGACCTACATCGAATGACAACCGGTCCGCGCTACGCGGCGCTGCTCACACGCCGCGCCGAAAAGGCGGGCGTGGAGATCCAACTTGGCCGCAGCGTGCAGTCGTTCGTCGGCGGCCAACTATTCACCACCGGCGCTAGCGGACAATCACAGATACAAGCTCACGCGGTAGTACTTGCGACCGGCGTGCGCGAGCGGCCACGCGCGGCACGGCTGGTGCCGGGCGATCGCCCCGCAGGCGTGCTCACGACCGGTTCGCTGCAACAGTTCACGACGCTTCATCACCAACGGGTCGGCACCCGAGCAGTCGTCGTGGGTGCCGAGCATGTCAGCTTCTCCGCCGTGCTCACGCTTGCGCACGCGGGCTGCAAAGTCGCGGCGATGGTGACCGCGCTCCCCCGCCATCAGACCTATGCACCGTTGCGCATCGCAACTGCTGGCCGGCATCGCGTACCGATTCACACCGGCGTGACGGTGGCCGAGATCGTCGGCCGCAGCCGTGTCGAAGCAGTCGTGCTCACCGACGGTCGCCGGATCGAGTGCGACACCATTGTTTTCACCGGCGACTGGATCCCCGACCACGAACTGGCGCGCAGCGCTGGCTTACCGATGCTGTCGATCGCCAAGAGCCCGATCATCGACGACGGTTGGCATACCGAGCAGAGCGGCGTGTTCGCGATCGGCAACCTGGTGCATCCGGCCGAGACCGCCGACGTGTGCGCGCTCGATGGGCGCGCAGTGGCGGAACACGTAATGGACTGGCTAACGCTCGGCCGTTGGCCGGCTGCCGTCGCACCCATCAACGTCTCGTCGCCGATCGCGTGGGCCGCGGCCTCTTCGGTCGGGGTTACGTTCCGTGTCGAACAGTTTGTGACTGGGTCGATCGAGGTCTCCAGCGGCAGTGAGGTTCGGCATCGAACGAAACGCAAGCAGTGGATTCCGAATCGCGCGTATCACGTCAAAGGTTTCACCGACTGCAGCGAGCTTCGCTTCCGTCGCTGAGCCGTTGCAGCTAGGGCGACGACACCGGATGCAAGCGTCTTCAAACCCTCGCGCACCTCTAGTGGTTCGATCACTTCGACTTCGGCACCTATACCGAGTAGCGCGAGCGCGAGCTGGTCGGCGTTCTCGTAAGGAAACTGCAGCTCTGCCCAGCCCATCGCGTCAGCTGCTGTCGCCGACGCCACGGCTTCGCGTGCGTAGGCACCGAGCGCGGCGAGCCGTTTGAGCCCAAGCGCAGACACCCGCAACACAGCTGTCTGCTGTCGAAGACTTCCTTCAAAGCGCGTGAGCTCCGCCGACCAGAACGCCGACAGATCGAAGTCAGCCGGACGATCAAACCGCGAGTCCTCCACGCGTACGTCTCGCATATTCGAGACGCGAAAGATGCGGGTCTTCTCCGCTCCGTGCGCAACCAAGTACCACAGCCCGGCTTTGAGAACGAGACCCAATGGGTCGACGGTCCACGAGCGGACAGCCGTCCAACTGTCGTACGTCATGGCAAGGCGCTGGCCATCCAGTACCGCTCGCGCAATCACCGGCAGATCGGGTGTCGGCTCTGCATCGTGGTACCAGTCGACCGGATCAAGATGGAAGCGCGCGCCGATCCGCCCTGCCTCTGCGCTGGCCCCGGGCGGAAGAGCCGCCAGCAACTTTTGGCCGGCCTGCGCAGCAGCCGTGCCGAGCCCCAATGCTTGCGCAGGGCCCGGCATCCCGATCAGGAACATGGCCTCGGCTTGCCCACCGTCGAGTCCCGTGAGCTGCGTGCGGTAACCGGCGAGCAGCGCAAACCCACCGCCCGGGCCACGGTCGGCGTACACGGGCACGCCCGCCGCGCTCAGCTGATCCATGTCGCGGTAGATGGTGCGCACCGAGACTTCGAACTCCTGGGCGAGGGCTTCCGCCGTCACCCGTCCTTTCAGCTGCAGCATGATGAGAATCGAGAGCAGTCGGCTGGCGCGCATCCTGACGAGACCCTAATGACTGACACTCGATGTCAGGTATCGGTCCTTACGGTTCCAGTCTCCGATCCACGGCGAAAGGGAGTTTTATGGGCGCGGGCGATTTCGACTTTCTTACGGGCGAATGGACGATCCACAACCGCCGACTGAAAGACGGCAGCGACGACGTCTGGGAGGAGTTCCCGGGTGCCGCCAGCGTGTACGCGCTGATGGGAGGCCAAGCGAGCATCGAAGAGCTTCGCATTCCCGCCGACAACTACCGGGGCCTGGGCGTGCGCGTCTGGCGGCCCAAGGAAAACGTGTGGACCGATCATTGGACCGGCAGTTACGACGGCGTCGTCAACGAGCCGCAGTTGGGTCAGTTCATCGACGGCGAAGGCGTGTTCATCAGCGACGAGATCGTCGACGGTGTGGCTTGGAAGTACCGCGGCGTGTGGGACCGCATCACCGCCACGACCTGTCGTTGGCATCAGTCCAGTTCAAGAGACGGCGGCGCGACGTGGGACTGGAACTGGTACATGGATTGGACGCGGGTGTCACTAACTCCAGGCGTTGTTGCAACCGACAACGCTTAGGCTGGTTACATCGCCGCGGGCGTGGCGAAACTGGCAGACGCGCAGGGTTTAGGTCCCTGTTCCGCAAGGAGTGTGGGTTCAAGTCCCTCCGCCCGCACGTGCTCGTCGATGTTCAATTCAGTTCTGCTGCCAACGAATGGCCCGCTCTGCGCGACGCCGTGCTGCAGGCCGAGGCCGATGGCCACAACGCGGTGTGGGTCTTCGATCACTTCGACGGCACCCTGCTGGGCGGCGATCGCCCAGTGATGGAGTGCTTCACGCTGCTCGGAGCGTTGGCGGCCGCGACCAGCACGATCAGGGTCGGGTCGATGGTCGCCAACGTCGCCAATCGTCACGCGGCCGTGCTTGCTGCTGCTGCACAGACAGTGCAGCGGATCAGCAATGGCCGGCTGCTGCTTGGCATCGGTGCCGGCGGCGCGCCCGACAGCCCATGGGCGCGCGAGCACAAGGAAAGAGGAATTGAACTTTCTTCGGACCTTGCGCAGCGACACGCAGCAGTACTTCGCCAAATTGAAGCAGTGCGCGCGTTGTCGAGTTCCGCAACCCAGCCGATACCGATCCTTGTCGGCGTCAACAGCATCGCTCTTGCGACGATCGCGGGCACTCACGCCGATGGAGTGAACGTGCGGCTGAGCAGCAGTCGTGCTGCCGAACAGATCGGTGCGGCTCGGGCCGCCGCCGGAGATCGAAGCTTCGAGACCACCGGTTGGGCGCACGCAACGGATCAGGCAGCGCACGACAAAGCGCAGGAATTGAACCTCGACCGGTTGATCATCACTCGGTTGGGTCCGCTTGATCGTTCCGCGGCAACGCGTCGCTGAAGAGTTCCATGCTCTTCCACTCGGGCTCTGGCGGCTCGTAGTCCGGTCGCGGGGCGTAGACCGACCGCTCGACCAATTCCATCTCGTGGATGTAGCGCGGACAATTGGGGAAGATGCGCTCGGCCTTCACGCGCACAATCAGTTGAGCGCCCGGAAACGACTGCAGCAGCGGATCGTCAGCGCTCACCGAAGCGATGCCTTGGATGCGCATCCGGTTCGGATTCGCGAAGTTGATGAACAGCAGCCCGACCTTCGGGTTCACCAGCGCGTTGCCCAAGCTCTTGAACATGCCGTTACCGTCGTACGAGGGGAACGCCAGCTCGTTGTCGCTCGTCACCCGCACGAACCCGGGTAGACCACCTTTGTACGAGACGTCGGGCCAACCGTCGGCGTCGGCGGTGGCGAGGAAGAACATGTCGGCTTCCTCGATGAACGTGACATCGCCGGCCCAGAACTGGTCGTGCAGCGTGACCTGTTGCAGGCGGTCCGCGATGCGACGACTGTCGAACTGATCCTGCAAGCGACGATTGCCGTCGTGATAGATGCCGTTGCCCACGACCGCGACGTTACAGAACAACCGGCTTGTCCATAACCGCCTCGTACCCAGTGCGCTGGAAGCCGAGCCGCTCATAGATCGCAAAAGCGTTGGCCGGATTTTCCGTATCGACCCCCAGCGCTGCCTCGGTCATGCCGCGATCGCGAACCTCGCGCAAGCTGAGCGCCAGCAGTGCGCTCGCGAGACCGCGGCCGCGCCAATCTGCGTGAGTGGAGATGTGCTCGGTGTAGCCGCGCAACCGACCGAGCGTTTCGTTCTCCTCGTGGTTGATGAAGCTGCGGATCGATCCCACGATGCGATCACCAACCCATGCGATCTTCCACAGCGTCGGGTCTGAGATCGGTTCGTCGCGAAACTGCACCCAATGCTCCTCGGTCGGCTGCTGCTCGCCGAAGCTGCCGGCGAAGGCGGCGATCTCGGCCTCCCAGATGGTGCGCAGCTGATCTGTCGACACTGGACGCACCTCCACCCCGTCGGGAAGCGGAAGGTCGAGAATGTCGTCGAGGGTAGGGCGGACCATCGAAGCGGCAAATCGTGAAACGCCATAGCCCATCGCCTCTAACCAAGCGACCGTGGTGCCGTCAACCGGCTGTCCCGGGCCTGGGTGCGGCATCCAACAGCGAATCAATTGCGTTTCGTTCGCACTATTGACCGCATGCTCGACGGCCCGCTCGACCGCTCGACGCTCAAGCCCGCTGATTAACGCGGTGAACAACGGTTGTTTCAGATGGGTGTCGTAGATAGGCGCGATCCAATAGTGCACGTGACCTTCGGGGGTGTCATCGCTGCCAGTGCGCCCATAGCCAACGACGCCATCAACGTCGTGCTCGATGATGACGAAGTTGCTCGCCAAGTCTTCGGCCGGAATGACCGAGTAGCTGAGATCGATCTGTTCGGTGGTCACAAGTTCGCCATCACCCGACGAAAGGTGGAATGCGGTCAGCACAACGGCCATCGCCGCGTGATCCTTCGGGCCTCCATAGCCTCTGCTGGTGTAGCCCGGTGGGCAGTCAATCTTCACGAGCCGCAACCGTACGATGCGGCCGCGCTCGGACCGGCCTGATTTTGTGTGATCGGATAGACGTAATGCCAAGCTCGACCTCTCGAACCCTTCACGTGCTCGGCTGGGTAGCGCTGGTGCCGATGCTCGCCTTGTGCGCAACCCAGTGGTTCGGTGTCGACGGCCGCCGAACTTTCGTTGCGTTGCAAGCGCTGACGCCGTTCATTTTGCTCTGCGCCGCACCGATAGCGCTCGCAGCTTGTCGGGGCCGGCAACACGCACTGGCCATCGCTGCGCTCGTGCCACTGGTGACGTTGTTGGCGCTGAGCTTCCCAATTGCGTTCCACGCCGATCCGCCCGCGGTTGCAGAGAACTCGCCGCGCTTGTCGATCGCCTACTCCAACTTGCTCTATTACAACAGCACGCCTGACGCGGCTGCTGCGCGAATGATCGCGTCTGACGCCGACGTGTTGTTGCTGGTCGAAGTCACGGCTCGGCTGCACGATGCGTTGGTCGCTGCACTCGCCGACGGTGGCACTGCCGACTACCCGTATCGCATTGGCACGACTGGGCGTGGTTCAGAGTCGATCGAGTTGTGGAGTCGGCATCCGATCATCAGCGGTGGTTTGGCGGAGATCGGGGACCGACCGGCGATTGATGCGCTGCTCGATGTCGACGGCAGCGAGGTTCGCATTGTCGGGGTGCACCCCTATCCGCCAACGTTCAACGCGCCCGGATGGCAGGCGCAGTTGCAAGCGATCGGCGACGCGGCCGCGACATCAGACACGCCAACGGTATTGATCGGCGACTTCAACGGATCGCGATGGCATCCGTCGTTCCGGCGACTACTCGACCGCGGCTGGCAAGACGCACACGAAGTGCTGGGCCACGGGTGGAGCGTCAGCTGGCCAATGGACGAGGGCTGGCTACCGCCGCAGTTCGTGCGCATCGATCACGCGCTGTTTCGCAACGGACTGACGCCAACTGGCATCGACGACTTCGAAGTGCCCGGCAGCGACCACAAGGGCTACCGCGTCGACTTCGGTTTCACCGACCGCCCAGAGCCGTGACGAGCGCCGCGAACGCACGGCCGCGGTGTGAGATCGCATTCTTCTCCGCGTCGGTCATCTCGCTGAACGATCTGCCGTCACCATCGTTTGGGATAAAGATCGGGTCGTAACCGAAACCGCGGGTTCCCATCTCGGCGGTCGCAATCGTTCCATGGCATACACCCGTCGCAACTACCTCGTTGCCGTCGGGCCAGACAACCATCACGACGGTTCGGAAGGAAGCAGATCGTTCGCTGTTGCCATCGAGCGCGGCGAGCATCTTGCTGCGATTCTCGGCGTACGTTGCCTCGGGACCGGCGTAGTACGCGGTGTCGACACCCGGCGCGCCGTCGAGCGCGTCGACGAATAGTCCCGTGTCGTCACTGACCGCCGCCATTCCGGTGGCCGCACACACCGCAGTGGCTTTCAATCGCGCGTTGCCTTCCAGCGTTCCGGCGTCTTCCACCACGTCGGGCACGTCGGCTGGCCGCGGCAGCAACTCGACGAGACCGTTCAGGATGTCGGCGATCTCGGCGACCTTGTGCGGGTTCGCCGTCGCGCACACCAACCGCGGCAACTCGCTCACTTGATCGGACGCGGCGACGGCGGGTCGGTGACGAGCAGCGCTTGCAGGTCGATGATCTCTGCAAGACCCTTGGTGGCGAGACCGAGCAGCGAATCGAGTTCGCTGCGGCTGAACGCCTTGCCCTCGGCGGTGCCCTGCACTTCGACGAACGTCGGCTCGGCACCAAGTTGGCCAAGCACGACCACGTTCATGTCGACCTCCGCCGTTGAGTCCTCGACATACGGCAGATCAAGAACCGGTATGCCACCAACAATGCCGACGCTGATCGCCGCGCAGTACGAGTGCAGCGGATGCTGTTTGATCGCCTTGTTCTGCACCAGTCGGGCCAGTGCGTCGTGCAACGCCAGGTAGCCGCCGCAGATACTGGCGGTACGAGTGCCACCATCGGCTTGCAACACGTCGCAGTCGACAATGACTTGCCGCTCGCCGAGCAACTGCATGTCGCACGATGCGCGCAGCGCGCGACCGATGAGCCGTTGGATCTCGACGGTGCGCCCACTCTGCTTGCCCTTCGCTGCTTCGCGATCGATGCGCTCGGGAGATGCACCGGGCAGCATCGAGTACTCCGCGGTCACCCACCCCTTGCCGCTTCCGCGCATCCAGCGCGGCACGTCTTCATCGATCGAGGCCGTGCACAGCACACGCGTCTTGCCGAACGTGACCAGCACGCTGCCGGCCGCCATCTCGGTGTAGTCGCGCTCGAAGGTGATCGTGCGCAGTTCGTCGTCGGCGCGGCCATCGGGACGGGGCATCAGGTTCTCCTCTGTAGGTGATACAAGTCGTTCAAGATCTCGATTACTCGTGGTGCCATTGTTCGGCATCGCGCAACTCGGGGCCAAGCAGGCGGCCACCGAGATCGGCAAACCACGAAATGTCGCCGCTGGACATGAAGCGATGCACGGCGGGCTCCGACCCCGGCGTGCGAAGAAGTCCGGCCGCGGTGAGTTCGGCGTGCGCGGCGCGCGCCGTCGCATCTGCGCTGTTCACCAACGTGACGTCGGGACCCATCACGGCACCGATCACGTCGGCGAGGTACGGATAGTGAGTGCACCCGAGCAACAGCGTGTCGACGCCCGCTTGTCGGATCGGTGCGAGTAGTCGCTCGGCGAGAATCGTGACTTCCTCGCCGCTCGTCTGCCCACGCTCGACGAACTCGACGAAGCCAGGGCAGGCCGCGGAAGTGAGTTGCACATCGGCCCCAGTCGCCGCGACCGCACGGTCGTAGGCGCCGGAGCCAATCGTGCCGACGGTGCCGATCACGCCAACCTTGCCGGTGCGCGTTGCCCGCACCAACGCGCGGGCGCCGGGGGCGATGACGTCGATGACGAGCACCGGAATCTCGGCTTCGAGCAAGTCGAGCGCGGCGGCCGACGCCGTGTTGCAGGCGACGATCAACGCCTTGACGTCGTGCTCTTTGACGAGGCCCCATGCCAATTGGCGAGCGAACTCACGCACCTCGGATTGCGGGCGCGGACCGTAAGGGTAACGGCCAGTGTCGCCGACGTAGACGAGGTCTTCATCGGGCAACAGGTCGATCAGGGCGCGGGCGACGGTGAGTCCGCCAAACCCGCTGTCGAACATTCCGATCGGCCGTTCCATTGCGCACAAGGCTAACGGTGCGGTTATCGCGTCAACAGCCACGCAATCGTGTACGCACCGGAATTGGAGGCCATATGCGCCATCATCGTTGCCAACACGCTGCGCGAGCGCAGCCGGATCCAACAGAACCACATGCCAACGATGGCCGTGCTGCACACAGCGAACACAACAGCGATTGCCACTCCGCCAGCACCCGTGCCGAAGAATCGGGTCGCCACAGGATTGACCTCATTCAACGTCAGCGCGGGCAGCACGTGCCACAACCCGAAGCAGATCGAAGCCGCGATGCAGCCGCGCAGTACACCCCAGCGCAGCATGAACAACCCGGGCAACACCGCTCGGAACGCGACCTCCTCCAGCAACACCGTCCCGATCGGAATGCGAATGAACGCTTGATACAGCCACGTTCCCGTTCCCGACGACACACGGCGATCGTGATAGAGCTCGTTGAACGCGGGCATGATGATGCCGAGCGCCAGCACCCCCACGGTGAGCACGAGCAGCACCGTCCCCCACGCAGCACCGCGTCGCCATGCCGTGAAGCCGAGCTGCTCACGCGAAGCAGCCTTCAGGGCCAGCACGACAATGGCGACCGCGACCGCCGCGTTCCACGGCATGTACGCCCAGGCCGGCAGCACGCGATTCGACATCAGGTTGGCAACGACCAGGATGACGCCGACACCCGCTGTGACATCGCGCCAGCGCCTACGATCGAAGGGTGCTTCAATCGCGTCGCTGGTCACGGTACCGAGGGTAGCTGTGGCAGACAGCTCGAGTTCACCGTCCACGCGCAACTATTACATCGACTTCTTGCGCGCGTTCAGTTTGCTGGTCGTCGTCGCGTGGCACTGGGTGTTCACGATCGTGTTGTGGCAAGACGATGGTCCGCACGCCACTAGCCCAATTGGCTTCACGACCGGCCTATGGATGGCGACGTGGCTGCTGCAGGTGATGCCGTTGTTCTTCTACGTCGGCGGCTACTCGCATTCTGTCGCCTGGCAGAAGGCGCGAGCTGGCGGAGAACACATTTGGAGCTTCGTGTGGCGACGCCTCCGTCGTCTGGCAATTCCGGCGTTGGCATTGGTGTTCGTGTGGATCGCTCTTGGCATCGCGCTGGGCGCGATCTTCGACCTCAAGTGGATCAGCCGTGGCGTGCTCTTGGTCGTCAGCCCGCTGTGGTTCATGGGCGTGTACCTCATGCTGATCGCGATGTTGCCGCTGTTCCTTTGGTTGCACGAACGCTGGGATTCGATCGTGCTCGTCTTCCTTGTTGCTGCCGCCGGCACCGTCGACATCTTGCGTTTTCGATACGACTGGGGCGAATGGCTTGGCCTCGTCAACATGATCTTCGTGTGGGGCCTTTGTCATCAGCTCGGTTTCTTCTACGACCGTCTCGTCGCGGCGGCGCGTCGCACCGACTTGACGTTGCTGTGGGCTGGCCTCGCAGCGCTCGCCGGTCTCGTCGCGAGTGGCATCTATCCGGGCTCGATGGTGGGTGTGCCTGGCGAGAGATCCAACATGGCACCGCCGACGTTGTGCATCGTCGCGTTAGTCCTCTTCCAAGCAGGTTTCGCGGAAGTAATTCGGCCGGGGATGGAAGTGCGCCTTCAACGCCCGCGCTGGCAGCGAGCGAGCGACACCATCAACCGATTCTCGATGCCACTGTTTCTGTTTCACACCACCGGACTGGCCTTGTACCTGGGCGTGCGATACGTGATCGCCGGTCGCAACGAGCTGCGCGAGCCAACACTCGGATGGTGGTTAACGCGACCGTTCGCGTTTATCGGACCGTTGTTGTTGACGCTGCCGGTGATCTTTCTGTTCGGACGACAGTGGGTCCGCAAACCGCGCGCAATCCGTTCCTGAGCTGACTCTTGCTGCTCGCCACCGTTCTCGCGCTCGCGGCCGCGGTCTTGCACGCGGGATGGAACCTTGTCGCCAAACGGGCCGAGGGCGACCGCTACCTAGTGCTGTGGGCGCAGTTCTTCGCTGCCGGGTTGATGACGCTGCCGTTGCTGATCGGTTACCAGCTCATTTGGGGAATGCCGTGGCAGGGTTACATGTGGGCCGCGATCAGCGGCTGTGTACACGTGCCATACATGTACCTATTGGCGCATGCCTATAACTACGGCGACTTCTCGATCAGCTATCCGATTGCGCGCGGCGGTGGAGCAGCGTTAGCCGCGATTGGCGGCGTGATCGTGCTGCACGATCATCTGCCGCCGTTAGCGATTGCGGGAATCGCGATCGTGGTGTGCGGTCTCGTGCTGCTTGCGTACGGCGCACACGGCAGAAGCCTGGGGATGGCGTTGCTGGCAGCAGTTTCGATCGGCTTGTATTCGACGATCGACGGCAAGGGCGTGCGGTCGAACTCCGACACGATTGCCTTCGTGCTCGCGACGATGGCCGCCGGAGGAATCACCAACACCACGGCGGTGCTGTTACTGCGCCGCCCCGCCGCGATGTCGGCAATGTTCCGCGCCAACTGGCGACGAGCGTTTGTCACCGGTCTCGCCACCATCGTGACCTACGGCATGGTGTTGGTTGCGTTTCGGCACGCGCCGATCGGTTACGTGACCGCATTGCGCGAATCGAGTGTGGTGCTCGCCGCGTTGGCGGGTTGGCGTTTGCTCGGCGAGGGCGACCATCGGCGACGCATCAGCGCCGCAGTCGTAGTGCTATGCGGCCTGATCGTGCTGGTAATCGGCCGCTAGTTGTTGGTGTTGACGGCGGATAGTTCGCCGGTGGCGAATGTCGCGGCCTCGCTGGTCCAGGTGTAGTCGGGCAATGCTTCGGTGTAGCCGTTCGCCCAGAAGGTCACGTCGTAGGTGATGCGTGCTTGGATCGTGACTGTGCCTGGTCCCGGCGGAGTCCACATGCAGTTGCCGTTGACGCCTGGTTCGGATTGATCCGGCAGCACGGGCACGGCGGGGAAGGCGATCGTGTCGGCGGTGACTTCGCTCGGATCGGTGACGCACTCGACGATGCCGTTGAACTCGGGCGACGGTTGTTCCGGCTTGGGTGTGAACACGACCTGGAACGACAGCGCGGTGGGACGTAGATAGAGGTACAACGTCCAGCCGCGGTAGTAGTCGGCGGTCGAGACCTGCTCGGCCCACGCGGCCGGTTGGATCGCAAGCCACGCCGGGTAGCGCGTGATCAATCCGCCCCAACGATCGACCACCGGGTTGCGGTACACGGTCGGCTGGATGAGCTGCAGTTGGTTGTACAGATTGGTGACGCGCACGCGCGGGTCGAGCATCGGATCGGACGGGTAGACGATGATGGTGTCGATGTGATGGTCGGTGGTGTCGCAGTAGACCTCGAACACGCGGCCGACTTGCGAGAGTGCGCCGAAGCTCTCGCTCGCTGCGTCGGGGCGATCGGAGTTGATGCTGTGCTGAAACTTGGCCTCGATGAACAACCAGCGCGTCGAGCTGACTTGTTGGCCCGCGGCGTAGTCCTGCCCGTCGTATGTTCGGCCCGCGGTCGAAGCAGTGAAGCCGCACGGACCTCGCGGGCGCGTGCGGAAGATCGAAGAGCCAGGGATAGTGGTGTAACGAGTAAGCCCACCGGAGGTATTGCGAATGTCCACAACGTCAGCGCCAGTAGCACTGATCGGCGGACTGTCATCTTCACGATCGTCCCCTGCGCTCACTGGTGTCGGCGCGACGCAAGCAAGTAAGCCGGCTGCCATAGCGATGTTGAAGCTCAGACGCATGCGCCAGCTAACTCGGTAACTCGATCGAGCTTCCATCGGCCATCACTCATCCGCATCGTGGCACCGACTTCCGTCTCGACAACGCCGGGAGTGCTGCCCTCCGCAATCGACCCATCAGCATTCCTTCGCACTGCACCGTCCAGCGAGCAGTCGGCCACGATGGCATCTACTTCACTCCGGCCGTCACCCAAGACCGTCGGCCGCAGCACGACGCCCGCTTCCAAACTCACGACCTGACCGGCCGCACCTCTCGGCTCCATCACTCCCTTGAGTCGCTCACCACCGTCGACGTAGTACGTCGTCCAACCCTCACTGGAGAAGTCCATTGGGTTCGAAGTGACGGCCGCGTAATACACCAGCGTCGCTTGCAGGTAGCCCTCGATGATGGGGCGGTCTTCTTCGTTGAGGGTCCAGGTGATTCCGTTGGCGATGTCTTCCACCACTGGCAGGTAGACCCACAGCCCGGGCATCAGCTCGTAGACCAAGCCGGGTGTCGTGATGCCCGGCGCCGAGTCGACCAGCTTCCACGGACCGTCGGCACTGAGCCCTACAACTCCTTCAGGCAGCGTCGCCTCGGTTGTCGTAGCCACCGTCGTCGCTGCCGCTGTGGTCGCGGGCAACGTCGGCAGCGGGCTCAGCGACTCAGAACTGGGCGCGATCGTGTCGAGTTGCGAACCCTCCCCCGAATCGCAGGCGGCAAGAAACAGCACGCCGGCAACAACGAGAGTCGTCTTGCGTCGCATTCGGGCTCCAAGCGGGTGAGGGTCACTTGAACTGGGCACAGCGAGTACCGCCATTCGGCACCCCTCACTATGACGCAAGAAGCGCGCCCGCTATGACGCGGCGGGCTTCAGAAGTAGATGATCTTCTCGGCTGCGGCTTCGGCGGCATCGAGATCGTCGGTGTAGGCGCCGGTGCTGAGGTACTTCCAGCCGCCGTCGCACACGATGAACACGATGCAGCCAGACTCGAGCTCGGAAGCCACCTTCGCCGCGCCGGCCAGCGCTGCACCAGACGAGATGCCGGCGAACACGCCACACTCGGCGACCAGTCGGCGCGTCCACTCCAGGCTTTCGCGCGGGCGCACCACGCGCTTGCGATCGAGCAGGTCGATGCCGTGCCAACTCTCGAACAGTGGCGGGATGTAACCCTCGTCGAGGTTGCGCAGTCCCTCCACCTTCTCGCCCAGCGGTGGCTCGATCGCGACTACTTGAATCGCTTTGTTCTGCTCTTTCAAGTAGCGACCGGTGCCCATCAGCGTGCCGCTGGTGCCCAGACCGGCGACAAAGTGCGTGATCTCGGGGCAGTCGCGCCAGATCTCGGGGCCTGTGCCCTCGTAGTGCGCCATCGGATTGTTCTCGTTGCCGTACTGGTAGAGGAAGCACCACTCGGGATGCTCAGCGGCCATTGCCTGCGCGCGCTTCACCGCACCATTACTGCCCTCTTCGCCCGGCGTGAGGATCAGTTCTGCACCGAACACCAGCAGCATCTGTCGCCGTTCGATCGACACGCTGTCGGGCATCAGGATCGTGATCGGATAGCCCTTCATCTGCGCAATCGCGGCCAACGCGATACCGGTGTTGCCCGACGATGGTTCGAGCAGGCGTTGCCCCGGCTTCAGCGTGCCGTCTTTCTCGGCCTGCTCGATCATCTGCTTCGCGATGCGATCCTTCACCGAGCCGAAGGGGTTCTGGCTTTCAAGCTTGGCGATGATGCGCACACTCGGATTCGGTGAAAGGCGACTGACATCGACCATCGGCGTGTTGCCAATCAGGTCGAGCACGCTGTCGTTGATCATCGCAACGTCCTTCTGGCGAGGTGCCTTTTCCTAATTCCGATCAATTCGGTCGGCAATCTACCATCAGCCCGCAGCGATGGGCACTTCGCTGATCGCGCCATCGACCAGGCGATAGCAGCGCGCCTCGGGCGCTTCCCGCTTCAAGCTGACGATCACGTATAGCCACGTCGGGTCGGGCGCTTGTGCGACATCGGTGGGGCTTGGGTACGGCTCGCTGTGGGTGTGGCTGTGGAACACACCGATGATTTCGAGGCCGTCAGCTTCGGCCTCGCGTTCCGCGCGCAACAGCTCCTTGCCCGGCACGGTGTACACCCGGGCCGATGCGGCCTCGTTCGTGCACGCAACGTAGCGGTGAACTCGCGTGCCCTTCCCCACCAGCAATCCGCACGCCTCGAGCGGGTAGCCGTCGTAGGCAGCACCAATCATCCGTGCGTAGGTGGACGCGGAAAACGTGAGAGGCGAAACGGCGGGCATTGGCTCGGAAGGGTACCGCTACCCTGATGGCTCGCATGGTGACTTCCAGTGATCGCAAGAACTTGAACGGGCGCGACCAGGCCCGCAAGCTGATCGCCAGTAATCGCCGCGCCCGTCGTGATTACGACATCATCGAGACCTACGAGACCGGCATCGTGCTGAGCGGTAGTGAGGTCAAGTCGTTGCGTGAGGGCCACGCGCAAGTCGCCGACTCGTACGCCCGCGTGATGAACGGCCAGGTCTGGCTTGATGGCGTGCACATTCCGCCCTACCAGAACGCGCACGGCATCGGCGCCCACGACCCGGATCGCGAGCGCAAGCTGCTGATGCACCGCCGCGAGATCGACAAGCTGTCGCACACGATCGCGATCGAACACCTCGCACTGATCCTGCTCTCGATGTACTTCAAGGACGGGCGAGTGAAGGTCGAGCTCGGCCTCGGCCGTGGCCGCAAGAAGGGCGACAAGCGCCAGGCGATGGCCGAGCGCGACTCGAAGCGCGAGATGGCGCGAGCGATGGTGCACAAAGCCAAGGGCCGCGACTAGTGGCGCGTGTGTTGTTGCCACTCCCCGACCGCGACTTCGACGTCACCGAGGTTGCAGTGCCATGGAAGTTGTTGCGCGATGCGGGGCACGATGTCGTGTTCGCGACCGAACGCGGCGCTGCCGGCACAGCACCCGCGGCGGATCCGCTGTTGCTGACCGGCGTTGTGTTCGGCCGCCTGGGCGCGGCCGATGAGGCAGCAGAGTGGTATGCGGAGATGACGCAGACCCGCGAGTTCCAGCGGCCCGTGCTGTGGTCGTCACTCGATCCGGGCGACTACGACGGCCTGCTGCTGCCCGGTGGGCACGCGCCGGGGATGCGTCAGTACCTCGGCAGCACCGAGTTGCAAGCCAAGGTCGCAGCCTTCTGGGCGCTGGGACGACCGGTCGCGGCGATCTGCCACGGCGTGCTCGTGCTCGCACGCGCGAAGGGTGCCGACGGTCGCTCGGTGCTGCACGACAAGCGCACCACTTGCTTGCCGAAGTACCTCGAGCGGTCTGCCTTCTTCCTCACCGCATGGCGGCGCGGTCGCTATTACCGCACGTACCCCACTTACGTCGAAGCCGAAGTGCGCGCGGCGCTCGATTCGCCCAAGCAGTTCGTGCGCGGCCCGCGCGTTGCGTCGAAACGCGGCACCGCCACCAACGACAAACCCGCGTTCGTTGTCGACGACGGCAACTACGTGTCGGCGCGCTGGCCGGGCGACGCGTATCTATTCGCCCGCACCTTCATCGGAAAGTTGTCATGACCAAACTCGCACTTGTTCGCCCGCCCAGCCCGCGCTTGGCTGAGGGCATCGTCACGCACATCGATCGTTCGCCAGTCGACGTGGCACTCGCAATGCGACAGTGGGTCGGGTACGTCGCCGCGCTGAACGAACACGGCTGGACCACTTATGAAGTGCCGGCCGCACCCGACTGCCCCGACTCGGCGTTCGTGGAAGACACGATGGTGGTGTTCCGCGACGTGGCGGCGCTGGCGCGCCCGGGGGCCGACGAGCGCAAGCCCGAAGTCGCGGCCGCGGCCGACGCGATTCGCGCGCTGGGATACCGCACGGTTGCGATCGAAGCTCCCGGCACGCTCGACGGCGGCGATGTGTTGAAGGTCGGCACCACTATCTATGTCGGCCACGGTGGGCGCACCAATCCCGAAGGCATTGCGCAACTCGCAGCCGCGTTTGAACCACTTGGCGCGACCGTTGTTACCGTGCCGCTCAGCAAGGTGCTGCACCTCAAGTCGGCGGTGACAGCGTTACCTGATGGCACCATCATCGGCTGGGAACCCGTCGTCGACGACGCCTCGCTGTTTCCGACGTTCCTCGCGATGCCCGAAGAGCCAGGAGCACACGTCGTGTTGCTCGACGACACTCACGTGCTCATGTCATCCGACGCTCCGCAAAGCGCCGCGCTGATTCGTGCCCGTGGCTACGAACCGGTGCTCGTCGACATCAGCGAGTACATCAAGCTCGAGGGCTGCGTGACCTGCTTAAGCGTCCGCCTCCGCGAAGCCCCAACCACCCCCACCGTTTGAACACTTTCGGGCGCTATCCGCCCGAAAGTGTGCAAACGCAGGAGGTCAGGTGAGGGGTTCGTTGAGCTGGTTGCGCGTTGGGCGCAAGATCATCGTGTACGTATCGGCCAAGGCGACCTCGCGATGATTAGCTTGCGCCTTTAGCCGCTCGGGGTCGAGCGCGACTGCCATGAACGCGGCCTTGCTGGGGAATGCGTTGAAACGAATCTGATCCCACTGGCGTCCGTCGCCGACGATCGTGCCCTCCACTGCGAACCACGCGTCGATGTGCACGCCATGGGGCACGGCAATCTTCGCTGCGTGATCCGTGTAAGTGGCCATCTCGTTGCGCGCCGCCGGATCGTGGAACTTCAACACGTGCAACACAACAACGGGCGGGTCGTCGTCCGTCGGCGGATGCGGAACATCGGCCCAATCAGGTGCATCCGCAGGCAGCGCTGGAACCGGCATTGGCTGGCAACCGGCGATGATCGTCGCCGCCATTCCGGCGTCCTTGTGAGGATGCAGGTCGGTGAAGTCTTTGCGCGTTTGCATTTCGATGAACGAGCGACGAGTCGGATACTTCGCTACTGCGATGCGATCCCATCGCGGCGTGTCGTTGAAGAACTGGGTGTCGACGTCGGCCATGAACACGATGCGAGCGCCCACCGCCTTCAATGGGCCAACGGGCGAATAGCGATCGTCGGCCTCGCGGCCCGTGATCTCCCCCTCGCGCCCGTCGGTGTACTCAGCACGATCGCGATAGCTCATCAGGTTCACCATCCACACAGGTCCGTCCTCGTCAGGCGGGGTGGTCGCTAACCGCTTGCCATATTCGCGGTCGACCTTGCCATAACGGACTTCGTTGGTGGTGTTCTCAGCCATCCGAGTGACATTACGTTCGGGGCATGTCCACCTACACAGTCGAACCCATCGGTTTCGTGCGCTCCAGTCGCGACGCGGCGATTGACGACGATTGGGATGCGGTGACCGCGGTCATCGAGCTCGATGCCTCGCAAGTGCAGCCCGACGCGACGCAGGGTCTCGACACGTTCTCGCACATCGAGGTCGTGTTCCTATTCGACCAAGTTGATCCCGGCAAGGTGTGCCGCGACTCGCGCCATCCCCGCGGCAACAGCGCGTGGCCCCGAGTGGGCATCCTCGCTCAACGCGCCAAGGATCGGCCGAACCGCATTGGCCTCACTACGTGTCGCGTGTTGCGCGTCGACGGCCTGCGCATTGAAGTGTCCGGGCTCGATGCCATCGACGGCACGCCCGTGCTCGACATCAAGCCGCTGATGGACGGCTTCGCGGCCCGAGGTGAGCGGCGCGAGCCCGCGTGGGCGACTGAATTGATGGCGGACTATTGGTGAAAAGCCTGACCACCGTCACGTTCGATGTTGTGCCGGCGTCGCACGTCGATGCGATCTACGCGATGACCCGCTACTTCACGGAACTCGACTCACGCTTCGACGGCGGCTTCGAACCCGGCGACACACTCACCGTTGATGCCGCTTCAATGACAGCGCCAGCTGGTGCGTTTGTCGTCGCACGTAGTGATGGTGCTGCTATCGGTTGCGGCGGCGTGATTCGCATGGACGATCGCTCAGCCGAGATCAAGCGCATGTGGGTCGACCCGGAGTGGCGTGGGCTGGGGTTGGGCAAGGGGCTGCTGGCGAACCTGGAATCACACGCGGCGCGACTGGGGTTCAGCGTCGTTCGGCTCGACACCAACAGTGCGCTGACAGAAGCGATCGCGATGTACGAAGGTGCCGGCTACCGCGCGATAGAGCGCTACAACGACAACCCTTACGCCCGCCACTGGTTCGAGAAGCAACTGCCGAAGTAGACGGCTGGCAACTCGACTTCGTAGATCTGTCCCATCCGTCGCGGCTCTCGTCACGAACGTCTTTCAGTGATCAACCGACCAGGCACGAACGCTCTCTGCCCGGTCGCCCAACTGAAGGAGAAAACGTGAACCTCAGAAAGCCATTGTGAGTGGGAAAGCGATCGCTTGCGACCGCTGGTGCCGCTCTGTTGCTGGGAGGAGCGTCGGACTGGCACGCAGCCTCGCGCCGGAGGCTCGACGTCACGGAGTCGGAGTCACAGCCGTTTGCCCCGGGCCGGTCGAGACCCCGATGCTTGATGCCGGCCAAGAGTTCACGAGTGTGACGGGCGGTTTCGATGCCCGCCGCTATCTCACCGACGCCGCCGGACCGGCGCTTCCACCGAGCAAGGTCGCTACTGCTGTTGTGCGATCCATCGGCACGCGTCGAGTCGTCGTCGCGCCTGGCCGCGCTCGCCTCCTGGCCCGCTTCGGTGCAATGGCACCAAACCTCACGTCCAAGATCATCAGTCTTGCGATGCGCAAGGAACTGGGACGGATGCGCGAGAGCGCGGTCTCATCCAAGTAGCGATAAGTTGGTGTTGCTATCCCAACCAATGGGGCTGACAGGTTTCGACGTCAGATTCACTGGGCGGGCGTGCGACCCGAGTTGCTCAGACTCGCTAAACGGGGCACAAAAATGAATTGCCAACGAGCAGTTCGCTCTCGCCGCCTAATTAGTTAGGTAGTGAAGAGACATCGTGACCAGAAATGGCGCACGGGGCCGATTCACCGCAGCCTGGCACCAGAAGCGGGGAATGACAGTGGGAAAGACCACTGGCGTCGGGAAAGACCGATGACGATTCGGAAAGACGATTCGCGGGCCACCGGGCAACCGATGGTCAGCCGACCCGCCGGTCTTCCTGCGTTAGGAAGAGAGTCGGGAACGGTCGTAGCACGTACGTTCAATGCCTGATGGACGGGGGTTCGATTCCCCCCAGCTCCACTTTTTCCGCGCGGACATCTCCGCCGACCGCGACGCTCGCGCGAAGTGCCGCAAGTGATGTCCGAAGGCCCTTTGTTTCGGTTCGGCGACCCGCCATCGTGGAACTCACATGACAGTCCACGACCTCTTCCCGTTTCTGAGTTCGATCGCAATCGGGATGCTGATCGGACTTGAGCGCGAACGGAGCCATCCTGCCGACGTTCATCAATCTGCCGGGCCACGCACCTTCGCGCTGCTTGCTCTATCGGGAACACTCGCCGCGACCATTGACCCGTGGGTGGTCGTCGCCGGGCTCTGCGCCGCGGCGGCGCTGCTAGTCATCGGTTACCTGGGGACGAGCCGCCGCGACCCGGGGGCGACAACGGAAGTCGCCGCGCTGTCCACGTTTCTGCTCGGCGCGCTCGCATGGCATCAGACCGCCGTCGCCGCGGCGCTCGGCATCACAGTGCTCGTGCTGCTGATGTCGAAGACTCGGATCCATTCGTTCGCGAGAGACGTTGTCACTGACCGCGAGGTCGACGACGCGGTCAAGTTCCTCGTGATGGCGTTCGTCGTGCTGCCGCTGCTTCCGAATCGCGACGTCGGTCCGTACGGGGCGTTCAATCCCGAACGAATTTGGCAACTGGTGCTCGCGCTCTCGGGAATCTCTTGGGTCGGATACCTCGCAACGCGCGCCCTCGGACCGAGGCGGGGACCACTGATCGCCGGACTCGCGGGCGGATTCATCTCGGCCAGCGCGACGACTGCTTCGATGGGGCGACTCTCACGAACCGACAGCCAGCTGCGTCCGGCTGTCGCGGGGGCGTACATCGCCAGCATCGCAACCTTCGTCCAACTCGCGTTCATCGTCACCGTCGGCGACCGCACCCTGATGCCGCGCCTCTGGCCGGCGCTCGTCGTCGGTGCACTCGTGCTGGCTGGCGTCGCAGGTGCAATGACGATTCGACCGGCGAAGTTGGACAGCAACGAGGCTGCCAACGTGAGCGCCCCGCCCGACGACGCAGCTCCCCGCCCGTTCGCTCTGAAACCCGCCCTCGTGCTGGCAGGCGTGTTGACCATCGCACTGCTGCTCGGCCGCTGGATTGTCGATGTCGCCGGACCGCGAGCAACGCTCCTTGCGACGGGCGCGGCCGGCCTCGCCGATGCCCACGCCGGCGCGCTCACCGCGGCCACACTGCATCGGCAAGACCAGATCAGCACCTCCATCGCCTTGCTCGGCGTCGCCGTAGCTGTCACGGCCAACAGCGGCGTCAAGTGCATACTCGCCTTCGTCGCCGGAGGACGCCGGTTCGGCTGGCGAGTCGCAGCTGGGCTCGTTCCTGCATCCGCCGCGTTCCTCGTCGCCACAATGGTGGCCGCCTAACCACCGGGTCGTAAGGCCGGACTTCTCCGGTAACAATGGAACACATGAGCGACGTCAACGACTGGAACAGCAAGATCATCGAAGAGTTCCGTGCCAACGGCGGCAAAGTTGGTGGCCAGTTTGAGGGTGCCCCACTGCTGTTGCTCCACACCACCGGCGCACGCACCGGCACGGAGCGCATCAACCCGATCATGTATCAAGACCTCGGCGGACCGATCGCTGTGTTCGCCTCCAAAGCTGGCGCCGATACCGACCCGGACTGGTACCGCAACATCAACGCCAATCCTGCGGTGACTGCCGAAATCGGAACGTCGACCCGATCCTTCAACGCTCGCACCGCGAAGGGCGACGAACGCGAAACCATCTGGACCAAGCAGAAGAAGGATTACCCAGGCTTCGCGGGTTACGAGGAAAAGACGTCACGCGAGATTCCAGTGGTCGTGCTGGACCCAATCTGACCCGCGCTGTAGCTTGCGGAAATGTCGGAACCCACACAATCGATCTCCGTACGACTGCGCCGCACCGTTGTTCAGGAGGGCTACGTCAGCGTGCCCGTCACCGAAGACCTGCTGCAGCCAGCCGACGCTGACGGCACGCGTTTCCTTGATGGGGCAAAAGTGTTGGCCGCGGCAACCCTGTTGGAGCCCGTCGACGGTTGGCTGCCAGAGGGCAGCGAGGTCGAGGTGCACCCGATACAGAAGGCGCCCGATGACCCAGACGTACCGTGAAGTCTGACCAGATCAGCCGAACTCTGACGGTGGCGGCCGTGCAGGCCACACCCGTGTTCCTTGATCGCGACGCAACTCTTGCGGTTGCGGCCGGCCATGTCGGGAAAGCGAACAGCGAGCTCGTCGTGTTCCCCGAGTCGTTTGTGCCCGGCTACCCTGACTGGGTGTGGCGGCGACCACCGATGAGCGATGGCGAGTGGTACGCGCGCTTTGTCGCCAACTCCGTGCGGGTCGACAGCGCCGACCTTGATCCGTTGCGCGACGCCGCGCGCGACGCGGGCGCGTGGGTCGCGCTCGGTATCACCGAGCGATCCGAATCCGACACGCTCTACAACACGGTTGTCTACATCGACGACAAGGGCGCGATCGCTGGCCGGCATCGCAAGCTTGTACCAACCGGAGCCGAGCGTTTGGTGTGGGGCAACGGCAACGATCATCTGCTCACGGTCGTCGAGATTCACGGCGTGCGCGTCGGCTCGTTGATCTGCTGGGAGAACTACATGCCGCTCGCCCGCATGGCGATGTACGAGCGCGGCATCGACGTGCTGCTCGCACCAACATGGGACAACAGCGACGAGTGGGTGCCGACGTTGCGCCACATCGCGAAGGAGGGTCAGATCTTCGTCGTCGGCGTGACGGCGTTCTTGCGCGGCAGCGATGTGCCACGCGATCTTCCCGACGCTGAGGAGCTCTACGGCGGAGACGAAGACTTCATGTCGCGCGGTAACACCACGATCGTCGCACCTGGAGGCGAAGTCATCGCCGGCCCGTTGATCGGCGAAACCGGAGTAGTCACCGCGACGCTCGACCTCGCTCGCATCGCGGCCGGTCGACGCATGTTCGACCCGACCGGCCACTACTCGCGGCCCGACGTGTTGTCGCTGGATATCAGCGAGAAGTTGTGATCCTCCGATAGAAGACTCGCTTCGCGGCCTCAGTCGCCGCCACGTAGCCAATCAGCACCGCTGCAAGCGCGGCCAACATCCGCGCCGGTGGACGCTCGAACCCCAAGTCGTGGGCCGCGAAGGTAAACGGGATGATCAGCGTCAAAATTGCCACGGTTGCCGACGATGCCAGCAGGGCAGTACTCGGTCGGCTGCGGATGAACGAACGCCGTGTGCGAAGGATCAACATCACCAGCAGCTCGGTGGTGACCGAGACGATGAACCAGCCGGTTCGAAACAAGGTGGAGCTGTCCGGGAAGGCGAGGCGCAGAACAGCGAACGTGAGATAGTCAAAGCACGAACTGACCAAGCCAAACACCAGCATGAAGTTACGAACGAAGTGGATGTCCCAATGAGTCGGGCGAGTGAGCTGTTCCTCGTCGACCGCATCGCTGGCAATCGTCGAAGCTGGAATGTCCGATACGAAATTCAGCAGCAGGATCTGCCGTGGCAACAAAGGCAGGAAGGGCAGCATGAGCGTTGCGCCCGCCATCGACACCATGTTGCCGAAGTTGGCGCTAGTGGTGACGAAGACGTACTTGAGGGTGTTGGCGAAGCTTTGGCGGCCGCGGCGTATACCCGCGAGCAGGACATCGAGATCCTTGTCGAGCAGCACCACCGCGGCAGATTCCTTCGCAACGTCGACCGCGGTGTCGACGGAAATGCCGACGTCTGCCGCTCGGATCGCCAAGGCGTCGTTGATCCCATCTCCCAGGAACCCCACGCTGTGACCTGATCGGCTGAGCGCGCGGACGATTCGCTCTTTGTGCGGCGGCTCAGTCTCGGCGAACACCGTGGTCGTCGCAACGCAACTCTCCAAGCCGATGTCATCGAGTTGGTCGATGTCGCGTCCGGTCACCACGGCACCAGTACCCAAACCCACTGCATCCGCAACATGCTGCGCAGCGAAGCGGTTGTCACCAGTGATCATCTTCACCGCGACCCCAGCTGCTGCGAGGCGCTCGAGTGTTGCCTCGGCGCCCGCCTTCGGTGGATCAGCGAACGTGACGAGGCCAACAAGCACCATCTCGGTCTCGTCATCGATTGCGCATGTGGTCGTGCTTGGCGGCAGAGACCTCGTCGCAACCCCAAGCGTTCGCAGTCCGTGGCTACTGAACTTCTCCAGCATTGCGTCGAGGTCAGCGCCCACGTGCGCCAGCGGGACGACGGTTCCGTCGGCGAGCCGAGCGCTCGAGCACACGCTGCGCACAGACGTAAGGGCGCCTTTCGTTACGAGAGTGGCGCCGCCGTCGGTCCGCACCGCGACACTCAGCCGCTTCCGGATGAAGTCGTAGGGAACCTCGGCGATCTTGCTTCCCAACTGCTGCGGTTCTTCTTCAACGCTGGCCAAGATCGCCTGATCGATCGGATTGCTGAATCCGTTCTGATGATGAGCGTTCTGCCAAGCGAGCTGGGCAACGCGCGGATCTGGTTCACCAGTCACGCCGAGCGCTGCTTCCATTCGCACCGAACCAACGGTCAGCGTTCCTGTCTTGTCGACGCACAACACGTCGATGCTGCCAAAGTCTTCGATCGAGGAGAGCCGCTTGATAATCACTCGCTCTCGAGCCATCTGTCGAGCGCCGCGCGACAGGGTGAGCGTGACGATCGCTGGCAGCAACTGCGGCGTGATGCCGATTGCGAGCGCCATCGAGAAGAGCATGGAATCCAGCACCGGCCGATCGAAGGCGAGGTTGATGACAAAGACCGCGACCACGAGGAGAGCGCCCACCCTCATCAGCAGATACCCGAACGAACGAAGCCCGCGCTCAAACGTTGTGGGAGGTTCGGTCTGGCTAAGTTCGGTCCCGATCTTGCCCAGCCGAGTTGCTGCGCCAGTAGCTGTCACCTCAGCGCGTGCGTAGCCGCTGACCACGTGGGTGCCGAGGAAGACCGAGCTGCGTCGGCTCGGCTCATCCACGCCTGCGTCGCGTTCCCCGATCTGCTTGCGCGCGGGATAGCTCTCGCCGGTGAGAGCGGATTCGTCAACGTGCAGATCATCCGCAGTCAGTAGTTGCGCATCTGCCGGAACGACGTCGCCAGCTCGCAGAACCACGATGTCGCCAATGACCACGCCCTCGATTGGCACTTCGGTTTCGACACCGTCGCGTATCACGTCGGCGTGGATCTGTACCGACGCAAGCAGTGCCCGGATTGCGTGCACCGCTCCCCGTTCCTGCGTGAAGCCCAGGGCAGCACTCGCGACGATGATGGCGAGGATGATTCCCGCATCGATCGTGTCGCCGAGAAAGAGCGAGAGAACAGACGCTGCGACGAGCAGGAGGACGATCGGGTTGGCGAACTGGCGGACCAGCAACTTCAGGTCGCCAGCATGGCGATCTGCGCCAATCTGATTCGGGCCGCCCAGCGCTAAGCGATGGGCCGCTTCGGTGCTGGTGAGCCCAGTGCCCGCGGTCGTCGAACTATCGGTCGGCGTCGCGCTCGTCAATGTCGGCCGCCGTCAACTCGGCTTCTTCTTGTAGCGACCGCTCGGCGAACGATTCGTCGGTGACATCGGCGTCGGCGAACTGAACACCATGCGGGCGATCCTCCGGAAATTCGGTGGCGACTTGATCGCTGGTCACTGCATCTGCGCCGATCGCGTCGTCGTCGAGACTCTCTGCAACATCTTGCGGATCATTGCTCATGTCGCACCGTACCCTCCGGTCGCGACATCCCACCTACGCGACGTCGGCGTTCGGCCGTAACGCATGTGGATTGCGAGCGCGGCGCTCGCAATTGCCGCCCAAGCGCACCACAGTGACGCGAAGCCGTCGATCGTGAGCTTGGCAAACACCGCGACCGCGACGAGGTTGACGATGCCGAAGATCGCGAACTCAATGTGGCTCGATAGCAGTAGCGAGCCGCAGGTCGCGACCACGTATGCCATCACGACGAGAACTCCCGCCTTCAGGTCGGTTTCATACGCGATGTTGTGGTTGTTCAGCGTGGCCGTGACGGGGCCGCGAATCATGGCTGCCAACAAAACACCCGAGACCCCAATGCCAAGGACAACGAGACCGCCCATCGCCTGGCGACGACGGCCCTTCGGTTCGAGAAGCATTACGGCGGCGGGAACAAAGATCGGAAGGACAACGAAAGCAAACAACAAGTAGAGCCAGGTCGCGACCCGACCAACGCCCTCGCTGACATGGCCCTGCAGTCCCCACCAGACAAACGCCTCGTCGAGTTGGTGTAACCCGAGCATCAGTGGCAGTGCCGCCAACGCGACGTGTCGGCGCCGGCCGCGGATATGACGCAGCACGTCGACTCCAATCGCGCTCACCACAACTCCGCCGACAACATCGGCCTGGGCAGAAAAGCACATTGCCGTTCCTCGTTCCGCTCATCGACGTCGATCGACGCCCACCGAAGCCAGCTTGTGCCGCTGTCGTTGCTCATGAAGACACTAGACCGACCTTGTTGCGCGACAAGCGATGCACAAACTCGGTGAGCGTCATGAAATCGAGACTTCTTGCCAACGGGTGAGCAATGAGATGCTCAATGTTGTTGCGGACATTCGCGCTTCGCGAGGGGTCGCTACCGAAGTCGCTGCGTACCTTGAGCGTTAAGAGCGAAGTGGTCGGTTCGGCGAGAATCCGGTCGATGAGCAACCCAAAGGTGAACGGGTGATGATCGAGATAGACCGTCACCGTGTTCGAATCGGCATCAGCTGTGCCTTCAAGTATGCGCGGAGACCCGTTGAGGCCGAACTGTGATCCCGCGATACGCGCACTGATGGTGTGTGGGCGCCCGTCCTTGAGATGGCTCGGCGTCGCCAGTCGAAAGGCGTGCTTGCCATCGCCCTTCGTCGCCGCAGAGAGATCTTCTCGGTGTCGTGTCGCGCCAACGGTGGCTAGCAGCTCACCATCGCAAATGACTTCGACATCAAACACCAAACCGGGGTTGTTGCGATCCCAAACCCAGCCCGCGATCTCGATCATCGACGTCGCATCGAGCGTGCCTTCGTAGTCTGCGCCACTCGCCGACAGCACCGTCCCGCCGACGGGTGGGGTGCTCGCCCACGCTGCGGGTGCACTGTTGATTGGAATGACAAACAGATCGAGTACGGGCTCGGGCCCCGGTGACCTGAAGTCGTGCCGCGACGGCCGATACGGAACCTGCTGAACTGGTGCGTAGTCCGGAAACGTGCCGATGTACACGTCGGGCGTCTCGGTGCCGACTCGTCCAGGCTCGATGGTCGAATCGCTCGAAGCACCTAGACGTTCGATCAGTTGCATGGTCTCGTCGTTCATCCACCGATCACCGAAACGAAACGCGCGACAGGTCGTGCCAAAGGCACTCTCAAACGTCAAGAACGCGGTCTCGACGCAGTGCGTCACCCACTCTTGATCAGCGAAGTTCTGCATCCACGACGAACGCGCCGAGTCCCATTGCCAGGGGTGCAGGTGAATCCCCATCTCGTCGCCCTCGCCAAGTAGCGCGTCGAACTGTTGGCGATATCGGGTTGCCGCCCAACCAGCGTCGCCGTACACCCGACTGATCTGCGGATCCATCCGCAAGAACCAGGTCATGTGGACGAGACGCCCAGTCGCCTCCTGAATCGTCGGGCGCAGCTGAGCGACAAGTTCGACAGCACCCTCAAAACCGATCCAGTCGGGCTGCGAGTGGAGATCGACTTCGCGCTCGTCTGGTTCTACGTCCACGCAGAGCAGCACCGGAATCGTCGTGTCTTCGAAAATGCGATCGGTACTCATGCGAGCTCGACGACGCCTAGAGGTTGTACCGCAGAGTCGCGCAGCGGTCGGCGGCGGCGAGGCAGCGGCCGGTCGTCATGCCGCGAAGCTAGCTATGCACCGGCCTTCGCCGAAAGCCTCCCCTTCGATCCGGAGTAAATCCGTAATTGGACTTAGTCCAGAATGGTGGATAGAGTGCAGGTGTGACGAACGCAACCGAAACAGCGGACCGGCTGCTCCGCCTGCACGGACTGCAGGTGACGGCCCAGCGATTGGCGATCATGCGAGCCGTCTCGGCACGCCCGCACGCAACGGCCGACGAAGTGGCCGACGAGGCTCGCGCCAGCATCGGATCAATCTCGCGCCAGGCGGTGTACGACGCGCTCGGCGTGCTGGTCGACAAGAACCTGATCCGCCGCATCCAGCCAGCCGGCTCCGCGGCTCGCTACGAGGATCGTGTTGGCGATAACCACCATCACCTCATTTGTCGCGGTTGCGGCACCACGGTCGATATCAACTGCGCCGTTGGCGACGTGCCCTGCCTGACCGCCGACGACGATCACGGTTTCGAGATCGACGAAGCCGAAGTCATCTACTGGGGGCTTTGCGCCTCCTGCCGAAATGGAAAATCCACCCCCACCAACCCAAGGAGCAGCAATGGCTGAGCAGAAAGCTCTCGACGTCAACGACAGCGTGCAGACGTGTCCCGTAATGGCCGGCCCCCACGCGGGCCACACCGCCGTCGGCGCAACGGCGAACCAACACTGGTGGCCGAATCAGCTGAGCATCCGAATGCTGCACCAGAACTCGCCAGCCGCAAATCCCATGGGCGGCGACTTCGATTACGCGAAGGAGTTCGAATCACTCGACCTCGCAGCACTGAAGCGCGACCTCACCGCGCTGATGACCGACTCGCAAGACTGGTGGCCGGCCGACTATGGCCACTACGGTCCCTTCTTCATCCGCATGGCGTGGCACAGCGCTGGCACCTATCGCGTTAAGGACGGTCGCGGCGGGGCCGCCAGTGGCACTCAGCGTTTCGCGCCACTCAACAGTTGGCCCGACAACGTGAACCTCGATAAGGCGCGCGCGTTGCTACTTCCGATCAAGCAGAAGTACGGACGCAAGATCTCGTGGGCCGACCTGATGGTGCTCACCGGCAACGTCGCATTGGAGTCGATGGGTTTCAAGACGTTCGGCTTCGCTGGCGGTCGCGAAGATGTGTGGGCGCCGGAAGACGACATCTACTGGGGCCCCGAGACAACGTGGCTCGGCGACGAGCGTTACAGCGGCGATCGCGAACTGATGAACCCGCTCGGCGCAGTGCAGATGGGCCTGATCTACGTGAACCCGGAGGGGCCGAACGGCGTGCCCGACCCGCTCGCATCGGCGCGCGACATTCGCGAGACCTTCGCGCGCATGGCAATGAACGATGAAGAGACCGTTGCGTTGATCGCGGGCGGCCACACGTTCGGAAAGGCCCACGGAGCTGGCGATCCCAAACTGGTCGGCCCGGAACCCGAGGGCGCACCGATGGAGCAACTCGGTTTCGGCTGGAAGAACAGCTTTGGTTCGGGCAAGGGAGTCGACACCACCTCAAGCGGCCTCGAGGGTGCGTGGACACCCACACCGATCACCTGGGACAACACCTACTTCGATGTGCTCTTCGGTTACGAGTGGGAACTCACGCACAGTCCCGCTGGGGCACAGCAGTGGACTCCAAAGAATCCCGAGGCGCAAGGCACAGTGCCCGACGCACACGACCCGAAGCGTCGACATGCACCGATGATGTCGACAGCGGATATGGCATTGCGGATGGACCCGATATACGAACCAATCTCGCGACGCTTCCATCAGAACCCCACCGAGTTCGCCGATGCGTTCGCACGCGCATGGTTCAAACTGACGCACCGCGATATGGGTCCGATTGCGCGTTACCTCGGCCCCGAGGTCCCGACCGAAGAGTTGATTTGGCAGGATCCGGTACCCGCAGCCGACGGCACGCTCATCGGCAATGACGACATTGCCGCCCTAAAGGCCAGCATCCTCAAGTCGGGACTCAGCATCTCCGATCTGGTGTCGACCGCATGGGCATCGGCGTCCACGTTCCGCGATAGCGACAAGCGCGGTGGTGCTAACGGAGCACGGATTCGTCTGGCACCGCAGAACGATTGGGCAGTCAACAACCCGGCAGAACTGCGCCGAGTTTTGAAGGCACTGGAAGAAGTGCGCGCAGACTTCAGCAAGTCAGGCAAGACGGCGTCGATGGCCGACACGATCGTGCTCGGCGGATGTGCCGCAATCGAAGCGGCCGCCAAGGCTGCGGGTCAGAGCATCACGGTGCCGTTCGCGCCGGGTCGCACCGACGCATCGCAAGCGCAGACCGACGTCGAAGCGTTCGCCGTGCTTGAACCGACCGCCGACGCGTTCCGCAACTATCTCGGCAAGGGGCACGTCCTGTCCGCAGAGGAATTGATGGTGGACCGCGCACAGTTGCTGACGTTGACCGCGCCGGAGATGACGGTGCTCATCGGCGGCATGCGCGTGCTGGGGGCGAACCACAAAGCAACCGAACACGGTGTCCTCACTTCGCGACTGGGCGCGCTCACCAACGACTTCTTCGTCAATCTGCTCGACCTTCATACTGAGTGGCACGCAACGGATAAGTCCGAGGAACTCTTCGAGGGCCGCGATCGCAAGACCGGCGAAAAGAAGTGGACCGGCACTCGCTGCGATCTCGTCTTCGGATCGAACTCACAACTGCGCGCCATCTCCGAGGTCTATGCCTCGAACGACGCTCACCAAAAGTTCGTGACCGACTTCGTGGCCGCGTGGACCAAAGTGATGAACGCGGATCGCTTCGATCTCGCGTAGTCACACACCAATCACGTCGGGCTGCGCAAACGCGAGCAACGCGGCACGATCATCGGCCAACACGAAGCCGGCCTCGATCGCGGCGTCGGCAGCGGCCTCAAATCGCTGCATGTAATCCGTCGACGACGCGTACAGCTGACTAATCCGTTCGCCAGTGAACGGCACGGTTGAGCCCAGCAACAGACAAATCACCGACTCCGTTGTGGCCGGCGCGCCAGACAACGTGGCAATCGGCACGTCGACCGGCGGCGTGCGGATTCCGCCGAGTGCGATTCCGTCAGCGTCGCGCAGAATCTGCGGAGCCGCTTCGTCGGTCACCTCCAACCGCGGTGCCATTGCGGGCGCGGCGCCAGTCTCGACCCAAGTCGTCAATGCTCGCAGCGCCGCCTTGGCAACCACGTGCAGCGCTCCGCTGTTGAGGCGTCCGCCGCAATCGATGGCGACGGCAGCATCACCGAGGAGATACTCGTCAAAGTGAGCAGCGCCGGCCACTTCCCACAGGCGGAAGCGTTCGTCGTCGGGCTGGCGCGCAAGCACGGAACTGAAGATGCCGGTCACGTCGGTTTCGGTCTGCAGGTTGAGCACCGGCGTACTTTGATCGGCGCGAAAGACGGTCGGCGTTCCCGAGAGCGCGTCGATGATTCCCGCCGATTCGCCGGCATCGACGAGAGGTAAGAACGTTTTGCCGCGACTGTGTACGAAGAAGCCGTCGAACGCCTCGGTAAGCGGCTGCACACCGTTGTAGTAGGTGACGAGAGCGAACGCAGACTGCGACTCTCCGGCTGCGATCAGCCGTTGCGGTTGTAAGCCCGACATGCCAGCACCCGAACGAATGGCGCGCGCGATCTGCGTGTACATGTCGAACGAGAATCCATCGCCGGGATGTTGCAGCGACCCGTAACGCGCCGGGTCGATAGCGACGATGCCGGCGCCCGCAACGCTAGAGCCCGCGACATCGACCGGCACAACAACGGGTCCGCCCATCACTCCAATCAACTGGGCCGACACGCCAACCCAAGCATCACCGCGGCGCGTGATCTCCTCGTGCACCGCCATCCATTCAGGGTCGGCGTCGAGACCACCACTGACGTTGAACCACTCGAGCACGACAGTCCCGCTGAAGTCGTCGGCATCCTCAGGTACGCGCACAAGAATGCGCGTCCGATACGCGGCTTCTTCCTCGGGCGCGAGCGACCATCGTCCGTCGCTGCCCAACTCGCCCACGGCGGCATACGACGTCGCCGAGCCCTCCGCGAAATACTCGTGCTCGACGTAGCCCGCCGCGTCCAGGTCGACGGTGCGCGGTTCGGCGATGAAGACGCCGTTGCCGCCAACGACTTCGGTCGATATCTCCGCTGAGAGCCCAGCCGGTCGCGGAGTACTGGTCGTCGTCGACTCAACAGCTGTGACCGCGGCGACGATCGTCGAAGTCGTCGAACCTGTTGTTGAGTCAGTTTGGCCGCTGCCGGCACACCCGGCAACGGTCAACACCAAACACAGATACCCGCGCTTCGACATAGCGTCATCTTGTCGCCTTCACTCGGGCTGCGGCGGGTCTTCTCCCACTAAGCCGTCGATGGCCTCGCGCATGAGGTCGACGTGACCGACGTGACGTGCATATTCGTCGTGCAAGTCGACGAGGATGCGCCGCAGGTTCGGCGACCAACCACTCTCGGACTTGAAAGCTGACGGTTGCTCGACGCCGCCGTTCGCGATCGCCTTCGCCCATGCTGCGCGGGCACGCGCTACCGAGCCAGACCACAGCGAGTAGAGCTGTTCGGGTGTGTCGGTGGGGGCAGTCTCCCAGCCCCATTCCCACGGATCGTCGTGACCGGCCCACGGCGCGACGATCGGCTCGCCGGTCACGAAGTCGGCGACCTTGCTGTCCTCGCACAGTGCGAGGTGTTTGATCAGCCCGCCGATGGTCATCGTCGACGGCGGGAACGGTCGATTGAGCGCCGCCGAGTCGAGCCCGCCGACCTTCCAGGCAAAAGTCGCCCGTGATCGGTCGAGGCCGAAGAGCAGCATCTCAACCTCGCCGGCCGTCATTGATGGCTCGTTGATGGTGGTGTCGAGCGTGTTGTTGATTTGGTTCATGTGGGTCAACGTAAACTGAATTCCGGACGTTCTACTTCCGGAAAGCAGAATTCTTTGAAAACCGACGTCAGCCCCACTGCCAGAGCTTTCCTGGCCCTCGAACTCATCCAAAGCAATCCAGGCATCACCGCCGACCGATTGGCCGACCAGCTCGGTGTCTCCGAGCGCGCCACTCGCCGATACGTCGGCATTCTGCGCGAGGTGGGCATGCCGATCGATTCGGTCAGCGGACCGTACGGCGGTTACCGCGTTGGCCGCGGTCTGCGACTGCCACCACTGTTGTTCAGCGCCGACGAGGCACTCGGGTTAGTGATGGCCGTGCTCGACGGACACCACAACGCAAGTGATCCCACCAACCCGGTGGGCAGTGCGCTCGGCAAGGTGGTGCGCGCACTTCCAGAGGCCGTCGCCGCGCAAGCCGAGTCGGTTCGCCGCACCACTGCGGCCGCCCCCGATCGTGCCGCCGCGCGACCCGACCCCGCGACGACGGCCGCACTCGTTCAAGCGTGTTCACGTCAGCGACGAGTGCGCCTCGCCTATCGCTCGGAAGCCGGCAACGACTGGGCGACCGAGGTCGACCCGTGGGCAGTCGTCGTGCGCCATGGCCGGTGGTACCTGTTGTGTTACTCCCCCGCCCACGATGCCAGCCGGACGTATCGCGTCGATCGCATTCGCGAAGTAGAAGAGCTTGATCACACCTTCATTCCGCCGGGCGCACCACCTGGCGAGTTCGACGCAGTCGCGATGCTGGAGGAACACCTCGCGGTCGGTTGGGAGTACGAAGTCGACATCGTCATCGATGCGCCCATCGACGTAGCAGCGCGCTTCGCCCCACGATCCGTGGGCCGACTCGAGCAACTCGACGAAGCAACCACTCGTTTAGTTGGTACCACCAGCAACCCGGCGTGGTACGTCGAACAACTTGTCCACATCGCGGTTCCATTCAGAATCATCGGCTGCCCAGAACTGCAGCAAGCTGCGCGCGCTCTCGGCGCTCGTCTCACGGCATCGGTTGACAGCAGTTCTACGCTGGCGCAATGACTGAATTCGTCGAACAAGACCTCAGCGGCGCTCGTTTCGAACGCATGAGCTTGCGCAACGCCAGCTTCAAGCAGGTGTATCTCAACGACGCCACCATGGAGAAGGTCGACTTCAGCGGTGTCGACATTCGCGGCGCTCTTCTTCGCGGAACGCGCATGACGGGGGTCGAGTTGTCCGACGTTGAGATTTCCGGCGATCTCCACAACGTCGTCGTCAACGGCGTCGACATTGCCCCCTTGGTCGAGCAAGAACTGAACCGACGCGAACCCGATCGAGCAAAGATGCGGCCTGAAACGGTCGCCGGGTTCAAGGAAGCGTGGGCAATCATTCGGCGGCTGTGGGACGCAACGATCGAAAACGCAAAGACCTTGCCCAGCGAGGCGCTGCATACCAGCGTCAATGGCGAGTGGTCGTTCATACAAACGCTGCGCCATCTCAACTTTGCGAGCGCGGCGTGGATCGACCGCATGCTTGTCGGCAACCTGTCGCCCTGGCACCCACTTGATTTGCCATGGGATGAAGCGCCCGGCTGGGATGGCATCCCTTGGGACCGCGACGCGCGCCCAACCCTGGACGAAGTACTCAACGTTCGCCACGAGCGGCAAGCGACGATGAGCCGTGTCATCGACTCACTGACCGAGGAGCAACTCGCATCCGTCGTGTCGCGCACCGAGCCCGGCTGGCCACAGATTCAGGACTTCGCCTTCAAGAACTGCCTCATCATCGTGCTCACTGAAGAATGGGAACACCGCGGATTCGCGGAACGCGACCTCGCCAAGCTGAACGGCAAGGGTTTGTAGACGCGGCAAACGGGTACGCACCCGTCATGTATGCACTCGTCTACCACGGTCCCAACAATAAGGCGTGGGAAGAAGTCCCCAAGCCGACACTCATCGATGACACCGACGCGATCGTCCGAGTCGACGCCACCACCATCTGCGGCTCTGATCTGCACATTCTGAAGGGCGACGTCCCGGCAGTCACCGACGGGCGCATCCTCGGTCACGAGGCCGTTGGCACTGTCGAATCCGTCGGCGCCGGCGTTAAGAACGTGAAGGTGGGCGACCGCGTCTTGGTGTCGTGTATCACCTCATGCGGCACTTGTCGTTTCTGTCGCGAGTCGCGCTACGGCCAGTGCCTCGGTGGCGGCGGCTGGATCCTCGGGCATCTCATCGACGGTACGCAAGCCGAGTTTGTGCGCGTTCCCTTCGCCGACACCTCTACCTATCCGGTGCCCGCCAGCGCGGCGGACGAGGACATCTTGATGCTCGCCGACATCCTCCCCACCGGCTACGAAATCGGAGTGCTCAATGGGCACGTGAAACCTGGTGATGTCGTCGCCATTGTCGGTGCCGGCCCGATCGGCCTCTCCGCCATAGTTGGCGCAAAGTTGTTCAGCCCCAGCCACATCATTGCGATCGACCTCGCCGACAGCCGCCTCGATGCCGCCAAGCGATTCGGGGCCGACGTGACCATCAACAACGGCCGTGAAGACGCACTCGCCAAGGTGATGGAATTCACCGGCGGTCTCGGCGCTGATGTCGCAATCGAAGCGGTCGGGATGCCTGCGACCTTCGAACTTGCGGCCAGCCTCATCCGACCGTGCGGGCACATTGCCAACATCGGCGTGCACGGCAAGCCAGCGACCTTGCACCTCGAGAAACTGTGGATCCGAGACGTCACGATCACCACTGGCCTGGTCGATACCTACTCCACACCCACGCTGTTGCGTTTGACCACCGGCGGTCAGCTTGACGCTGCGCAGTTCGTCACCCACCAGTTCAAAATGAACGACATGCTGGCGGCCTACGACACCTCCGCCCGCGCTGCCGACACCGGTGCACTCAAGGTCGTCATCACCCCCTAAAAAAGAGGGTCGCACTCACTGGGGAGGCGGCCCAACTAGGTACTTTGGTCCCTAACTATCGCGCGGGCCCAAATGTTACGGTTGTTGTCATGAGCTTCTGGCCAACCAAAGAACACTGGAGTGTGGATCTCCCCGTCCGCACCAATCACTACATCGCGCCGTCGCTGGAGCAGGACGGTTTCGTACTTCTGACACCATTTGAGGGCGAAATTCCGCCCGAAGAGTGGGAAAGCCTCGAATACTTCGATTGGAAGAGCGGTGGCGACACCAACTTCGCACCGCTGGCCTCCGCCGACGGCGAACTGGAATGCCGTGGTTTCTGGGACAAAGGCAAGCCAGACAAAGACGCCATCTGGACGGTCAACGCCGACAAAGCGCCGACGCTGAAGAAGTACGTCGAGAGCATCGGCGCCAACTTCGGGCGAGTGCGCATCATCAAGCTCCAGCCGGCAACACACGAAGAAGCCATGAAGAGCTTCCACCGCGACGACAACAATCGCCTCAATCCCGAGGGCAGCGGCTGGGTGTTGCGCACGTGGATCGAGCTCACCGACGACTCCGACAGCTACATGCTGCTCATGGACATCGACGAGAACCGGTTGCCGATCGCCAGCACCGAGCGTCGAGTACCACTGCCGAAGAACTCGCGCTTTGTCGTCGACACCCAGCGCCTGTGGCATGTCGTCGTCCATCGCGGCAACAAGCCGCGCTATGCGCTGATCACCTGCGTTGAATCCACCCCGCACCTTGAGGAGTGGATCCAGAGCCAGGTGCCCGCCTTCGTCTGAGGTTTCACGACGAATGTCTTGGGCATACTGGCCATATGACAGACCAACCGAAAGACCCACAGCAAGACCAGCCCAACGCTCAGTCGGCGCACGACGTCGAGCTTGATGCCTACGACCTCGACGGCGACGGCAAGATCTCAATGGTTGAGTCTGAACGCGCGCGCCTCGGACTGGTTGACGCAAGGCTTGAGGAGATCGCCGAGGAAGGCGGCATCAAAGGCAAGTTGGCCGATGCTGCTCACCACGTGATCGACAAGCTCGACAACGACTGAGGGCACGATTGACCACAACGATGGTCGAAAGGCCCTAGGTCTGTCTAGGTGATCGCCATACCGTGAGCCCATGGCCACTGCTCACACGCACGCTGATGTTCGAGTGCGCTCCGTTGTCGATGGCAACGAGGCCGCCGCGCGGATCGCCCACCTCGCATCCGAGGTCATCGCTATCTATCCGATCACCCCGGCTTCGCCGATGGGCGAGCTCGCCGACGATCTGAGCTCGAAGGGGCACGCCAACCTCTGGGGTGCCGTGCCCCAAGTGATCGAAATGCAGAGCGAGGCTGGCGCCGCGGGAACGCTGCATGGAGCGATCACGCGCGGTGCGCTCGGCACTACCTTCACCTCCAGCCAGGGCCTGCTGCTGATGTTGCCGAACATGTTCAAGATCGCTGGCGAACTCACGCCCACCGTCATTCACGTCGCAGCGAGAACCGTCGCCACCCACGCGCTCAGCATCTTCGGCGACCACAGCGATGTGATGGCGGCGCGCACGACCGGATTCGCGATGTTGTGCGCGAGCAACGTGCAGGAGGCAGCCGACTTTGCCGCCGTTGCACATGCAACAACGCTCGACACGCGCATTCCCTTCCTGCACTTCTTCGACGGCTTTCGCACGAGTCACGAGGTCGCCACGATTGAGGCACCCACCGAACAGGACTTAGCGGCACTGATCGACCCGGCAGCGATTGCCGCTCACCGCGCGCGGGGCCTCGACCCGGACCAACCCGTGCTGCGCGGCAGCGCGCAGAACCCCGACGTGTTCTTCCAGGCGCGCGAAGCCTGCAACTCCTTCCACGCGAACGTTCCCGATGCCGTCCAGTCGACAATGGATCGTCTTGCCACGCTTACCTCGCGGCAGTATCACCTCGTCGACTACTACGGCGCCCCCGACGCCGACCGCGTCATTGTGCTGATGGGCTCAGGCGCCGGTGCCGCTCGGGAGACGGTCGCGGAACTCGCAACAACCGGCGAACGCGTCGGCGTAGCTGTCGTGCGCCTGTTCCGCCCGTTCCCCACCGAAGCGTTGCTGGCGGCGTTGCCGCCAAGCACGCAAACCGTCATCGTGCTTGATCGGACCAAAGAGCCGGGCGCACCCTTCGAGCCACTGCATCTCGACGTGCTGAGCGCGCTGTGGCACAGCCCGACTGAGTCGTGGGCAGATGGCCGCACCCCGCGCGTGATCGGCGGTCGCTACGGGCTGAGCAGCAAGGAATTCACGCCGGCAATGGTGAAGGCCGTCTTCGACGAAGGCGCCAAACCCCAACCACGCAATGGCTTCACCGTCGGAATCATCGACGACGTGACGCACAACAGCCTGACGTACGACCCGACATTCACGACCGATCACGCTCGCGTGCGCGCCGTCTTCTTCGGCCTTGGCGCGGATGGCACGGTTGGAGCGAACAAGAACACCACCAAGATTGTCGGCGGCAACACGGATCTCGCGGTGCAGGCATACTTCGTGTACGACTCGAAGAAGTCGGGCTCGATGACAGTGAGCCACCTTCGTTTCGACCCGAACCCGATCACCAGTACCTACCTGATTGATCGAGCGACCTTCGTGGGCGTGCACCAGTGGGACTTCCTTGAGCGCATGGACGTCCTCAAGGTGGCGGCGCCGGGCGCAACCGTGTTGATCAATAGCCCGTTTCCCGCAAACGAGATTTGGGATCGCCTGACGATCGAAGTGCAGCAAGCGATCATCGAGCGCAATCTGCAACTGCACACGATCGATGCTGGTGCAGTCGCTAAAGCAGCGGGTCTACAGGGCCGGGTCAACACCGTGATGCAGACGTGCTTCTTCGCACTTTCCAACGTGCTGCCCACCGAGCAAGCCATCGCCGAGCTCAAGCATGCAATCACAACGTCCTACGGAAAGCGCGGCGATGTCGTCGTGCAGCGCAACATCGCGGCGGTCGACACCACACTGGCGCAACTGTTCCCCGTGCCGGTCGGCGACACGGTCACCGCAACCAAGCATCGACGTCCGACTTTGAACGGGGACGCCACCGATTTCGTGCAGCGCGTGACCGCCCGAATGCTTGCGGGTGAGGGCGACCTACTGCCGGTGAGCGCACTCCCACCCGATGGAACATTCCCAACAGGAACATCGCGGTTTGAGAAGCGCACGATCGCAACTGAGATTCCGATCTGGGAAGCAGACCTGTGCATCGATTGCGGCAAGTGCGCGATTGTCTGCCCACATGCCGCGATCCGCATGAAGGTGTACGACCCTGCTCAATTGGCGGTCGGCGGCGCCGACGTGTTGAAGACCAAGTCATTTCGCAGCCGCGAAGTTCCCGGTATGTCACTGACCGTGCAGGTAGCACCCGACGATTGCACCGGCTGCGGCCTTTGTGTGACGGCATGTCCCGCGCACGACAAGAGCGAGGTCAAACGCAAGAGCATCAACCTGCAGCCGATCGGAGAACACCTTGAGGTCGAACGCGTTGCATGGGACGCATTCCGTAACCTCAACGAAGCGAACCAAGAGCTGTGGGATCCCGCATCGGTAAAGACGAGCCAGTTGCGTGAACCGCTGTTCGAATTCAGCGGTGCTTGCCTCGGGTGCGGAGAAACCCCGTACCTCAAACTGCTCACACAACTCTTCGGCGACCACCTGTTGATCGCCAACGCGACCGGCTGCAGCAGCATCTATGGCGGCAACCTGCCCACGACCCCGTACTGCACGAACGACGACGGCCGTGGCCCGGCGTGGAGCAACAGTCTGTTCGAGGACAACGCCGAGTTCGGACTGGGAATCAGGCTTGGCGTCGATGCTCAGCAACAGGGCGCTCTCGGGTTACTCGCGCAACTCTCTGGCGGCAGCCGACCATCGATCGACCCCGCCCTCGCAGCGGCGATCGTTGAGAGTGTTCACGACAGTGGCGACATTCCGATTCGCGAACAACGCGAGCGGGTCGAGCTGTTGCGAGCCGCGCTGAAAGGCATCGACGACCCAGCAGCGAAGCAGCTGCTCGATCTATCCGGCACGCTTGTGCGCAAGACCGTATGGATCGTCGGCGGTGATGGCTGGGCATACGACATCGGTGCCGGCGGGCTGGACCACATACTCGGTAGCGGACGCAACGTGAACATCCTGGTGCTCGACACCGAGGTCTACTCCAACACCGGTGGTCAAGCATCGAAGGCAACGCCGCGCGGCGCAGTCGCCAAGTTCGCTTCCGCCGGCAAGGGCATCGCCAAGAAGGACCTCGGACTGGAAGCGATGTCGTTCGGCGATGTCTACGTCGCGCAGGTTGCACTCGGTGCCAGCGACATACAAACGGTGAAGGCAATGCTCGAGGCCGAGGCGTGGCCGGGAGTGTCGCTCGTTATCGCCTACAGCACGTGCATCGCTCACGGATTCGATATGCGGCAATCGATGACACAACAGAAAGTGGCCGTGCACAGCGGACACTGGCCGCTGTACCGCTACCGCCCTGGCGAGGACGAGGCGACCAAGCCGTTCCAGTTGGACAGCGCCGCACCATCGGTTCCCTACGCGGACTTTGCAGGCAGCGAAGCAAGGTTCGCGATGTTGCAGCGCAGCAGTCCCGAACGCGCTGGGGAACTGATCGAACTCGCGCAGGCGGATGTGGCCGCACGATGGCGCTACTACGAGCAACTCGCCGGCGTCGAGCGGACCGCGCCCAGCCACATCGGCGCCGCGACCGTCGCAGAAACGGATGACGAGCCATGACCCACAACGGCACGACCCTCGACACGACAAGCCCCGACATGTCGACGAAGTACCTCGGGTTGCAACTTCGTAGCCCGATTGTGGCGTCAGCCAGTCCACTCACTGGTGACTCCGATCAGTGGGAACGCATCGAGCAAGCGGGCGCTGGTGCGCTGGTTCTGCCGTCACTGTTCGAAGAGCAAATCGAGCACGACGCCTTCGCACTCGACAGCACTCTCAACTTTGGCACCGACGCCTTCAGCGAGTCGCTCAGCTACTTCCCGGAGATGGAGAACTACGACACCGGGCCGGCACGGCACCTTGCGTTGGTCGAACTCGCTCGCCAGCGACTGACGATCCCTGTCATCGCCAGCCTCAACGGAACATCGCCCGGCGGATGGGTGAAGTACGCGGGCTACTTGCAAGACGCGGGCGCACAGGCCATCGAGCTCAACATCTACGACGTGATCGTCGATCCGCATCGCAGCTCAGCCGACGTGGAACGCGCGTACGTGGAACTGGTCGAGGAAGTGCGTGCAGAAGTGAAGGTCCCGCTCGCCGTCAAGCTCGGACCTTGGTTCAGCTCGCTCGGCCACTTCGCGCTCGCGCTCGAAGCCGCCGGCGCCGACGGCCTCGTGCTCTTCAACCGCCTGTATCAACCCGACATCGATCTCGACACTCTGGACGTGAAGCCGCGCTTGCAGTTATCGACCTCGGCCGAGGCGCGCCTTCCGCTGCACTGGATCGGCATCCTGCGTGGCTTCACGAAGTGCTCGCTCGCCGGCACCACGGGAGTACACGATGGGGCCGACGCGCTGAAGTTGCTGCTTGCAGGCGCAGATGTCGCCATGACGACGAGCGCACTGCTACGCCACGGCCCCGGCCACATCGAGACAATGCTGAGCTGGATACGCACGTGGATGACGGAGCGCGAGTACGACAGCATCGAACAGCTGAAGGGCAGCGTCTCGCAGCGAAACGTTCCCGACCCACAGGTGTACGAGCGGGCGAACTACTACCAAGTCCTCCAAAGTTGGAGGCACTGAAACTCATGCACGGAGGAGATCACCACGTGAAGAAGGACGATCGCATTGATGTCGCACAGCTGGTGGGGACAGCGCGCGACATGTTGACAGTCAAAAGGGTCTTCGGTGAGCCGATCCATCACAACGACGTACGGGTGATTCCGGTGGCCAGAGTTCGCGGCGGTGGGGGCGGTGGGGGCGGCAGCGGCAGCGCTCCCGACGGCGACGGCAGCGGAGGCGGCGGTGGCTTCGGCATGATGGCGAGCCCGGCGGGTGTTTACGTGATCAAGGGCGACCACGTGACGTGGCATCCGGCGAGGGACCCAGGGCGAACCGAGCTGGCTGGCCTCACCCTTGCCGCTCTTGCGGTATTGGCAATTCGCTCGATCGTTGTGAGGACGTTTGGTCACCGCTAGATCGATGGCGAGAAAGCGACCTTTGGCCCTACCCAGTCTCTACGGCCAGCCATACGGTCCAGGCATGGAAATGAACGAGTTTCAAGAACGCGCGCGAATGCTCGTGCAGGACAGAAACCTCGGCTACGACCAGCGACTGCGTCGCCTCGCCGTGCTGGCGACGGAAGTCTTGCCCTACCCGGCGATTTCGGAAGCGTGCCGCGAAGCACTCGACAAGCGCGTGATCTGCGACATGTACGAGGGGCACGCCCCGTACACCGCCCGCTACATCCTGCCCGACTACGAGAAGGCAATTCGCCAGGGTCTGAGTTTCCTCGAACTGCCGCCGCCCACCGATCTGGACGACGCCCTCGCGTTCCTGCAAATCATGTACGCCCACGTGCCGAGCGTGACCACTTATCCGGTGTACCTCGGCGATCTCGACAAAGTGCTCGGTCCATTCGTCGACGCGGCAACCTCCGACGAGGAACTTGATCGCAAACTCCGCCGATTCTGGATCGGAATTGATCGCATGATCCCGGACGCATTCGCCCATCTCGATATCGGCCCGAACGACAGCAGGATCGCGCGGTCGATCCTGCGCGTCGAACGCTCGCTGCGCCAATCCGTGCCCAACATCACGTTGAAGGTCGACCCGGTGCTGACGCCCGACGATCTGATTGAAGATGCGGTGCGCACAGTCTTTGAGACCGGCAAGCCACACTTCGTCAACCATCCCATGATGGTGGCCGATCACGGCGAGGGCTACGCGGCCGTCAGTTGTTACAACTCGCTCAAGATCGGCGGCGGGGCACACACGTTGGCGCGACTCAACCTGAAGGAAGTTGCGCTGCGACACACCGGCAGCGCCGACGAGTTCCTCGCCACCACCTTGCCAACGTTCGTCGAGCTGACGGCCGAACTCATCGAGGCGCGTATTCGATCGCTCGTCGAACAACAGGGGTTCTTCGAAACGCATTGGCTCGCTGCCGAGGGCGTGATCGACATCGATCGCTTCTCGGCGATGTTCGGAATCTTCGGCCTCGCCGAGTGCGTCAACCTGCTGATGTCCTACGAGGGCCACGATGAAACCGCTCGCTACGGACACGACGCCACAGCCGACGCGCTCAGTCGACGAATCATTGAACGCGTCGCGGAGCTGGTAGCCGCCAGGCCAATGCCTTACTGCAACGGTGGAGCCGGGCGCTGCTACCTGCACTCGCAGAGCGGCATCGATCTCGACAAGGGTGTCACCGCCGGCACCCGCATTCCGGTTGGCGACGAGCCAGCGATGCTTGAGCACATCATGACGTGTGCCCCGCACCACCGTCACTTTGCTTCCGGCGTCAGCGACATCTTTCATGTCGACGAAACTGCCCTGCGTAATCCACAAGCGATCGTCGACATCATTCGTGGCGCATTCACCAGTGGCATGCGCGACTTCACCTTCAACCTCGACAGCAACGAGTTCGTGCGCATCACTGGCTACTTGGTACGCAAGAGCGACCTTGCCGCGGTCGCCGAGCACACCGGCGTTCGGCACGGAAGTGACTACCTCGCGGCTGGGTCAGAAGACGAATTCCACCTCACGCAGCGTGCGGTGAAACGCATTGGCTGCAACGAGCGTGAGCCACGGTGAAAGGTGGCACGGTGAAGGGCCTCGTCACCAATACCATCACGTTCAGCACTGTCGACGGCCCGGGCAACCGCTTCGTCGTGTTCCTGCAGGGTTGCAACTTCAACTGCGTTGCGTGCCACAACCCGTACACGATCAACGTGTGCAACGACTGTGGGGAGTGCGTCGACACGTGTCCATCCGGCGCGCTCACCCTCGACGCAATCGGGGCCGTGCAATGGAACGAGTCGGCCTGCACGGGTGGCGACACGTGCATCAGCGTCTGCCCGTACGACTCGACTCCGAAGGCGCGCTACGCCGAGGTGGCCGACCTAGTGGCCAAAATCCGACGCGCGGCACCGTTCCTGAGCGGCATCACGGTTTCCGGTGGCGAAGCCACGCAGCAAACCGAGTTCGTTCACGCGCTCTTCTCAGCTGTGAAAGCCGACCAGGAATTGTGTTTGCTCACGTGCTTCGTCGACTCCAACGGCGCCGCCGCGCCGGACACGTGGCTTGCGCTCTCAGACACCATGGACGGCGCAATGATCGACCTCAAGTGCCTCGATCCTGAGATCCATCGCACGATGACCGGGCAGCCCAACGACATGGTGCTGGCGAGTATCCATCAACTGCACGCAATGGGATTGCTCTATGAGGTCAGGCTGCTGCTCTTGGCGGGCATCAACGACGACCCTGCACTGCTGCGGAGCACTGCTGCTTGGCTCGCCGACATCGATCCAGAAATGCGGGTGAAAGTGATCGGCTTCCGCAACCACGGCGTCAGGCCACACGACCCGCCGCTGATCGAGCCATCGCCGGATTCACTGCACAGCGCAGCGGAATTGCTCTTCGAGTTCGCCCAGTTCGACGTCTGCGTGATCTGAGCTGTCAACTTCACACGCCGTTCACGAAGTCCACACAAGCACGAAACACTAAGTTCCTAAAGTCGGTTGATGCCCGCTCCCACCGCGCTGACAGCTCGCGAGCGCGAAGTGCTCAGGACTTTGTTGGCGAACCGCGGCCGAGTGCTTGGTCGCCACGAACTCGCCCGACAGTCGGGGCTCGCTGAACTGCACGATCGACGATGCGACAACGTGCTGGTGCAGTTACGCGAGCGCCTGGGTACTGACGCGATCATCACGGTGCGCTCGCGCGGCTGGATGCTGAATCTTCAAGCCGTCGCGCAGGCGACCGAGCTGCTGATTGCGGGGATGCTGGTTGATGGTGCTAGCGGTTAGCCGTGTTGGCAACTAACGACAGCGTCGACCTCGGGCGACTGCTCCTCGATCTGCTGATCGTTCTTGTCGCGGCGAAGGTTGCGGCCGAGTTGGCAGAACGCCTACGCGTGGCAGCAGTGCTTGGCGAGATCGCTGCCGGCATTCTGCTGGGACCTTCTGTGTTCGGCTTGATCGTGACCACGGGCAACCGCGGCGTCTCCATTTCGCTGCTCGCCGAAATCGGAGTGCTGTTGCTGTTGCTGTCGGTCGGCTTGGAAATGGACCTCGGCGAGCTGTTAAAGGTCGGTCGAGCATCGCTCCTGGTTGCCGTTATTGGTGTGGCCGCGCCATTCGCGGCGGGTGTTGCGACCGGGCTGGCGTTTGGAGAATCGACCAACACGTCGATCTTCTTCGGCGCGGCGCTTACCGCAACCAGCGTCGGCATTACAGCGCGCGTGTTTGGTGACCTGCGCGCGCTCGCCTCGATTGAAGCGCGGATCGTGCTCGGTGCCGCCGTTGCTGACGACGTGCTTGGCCTCGTGATTCTGACCGTCGTGGTCAAGGCGGTCACCGGTGCAAGCATCGGCGTCGGAGTGATCGCTGGCACCCTCGCGCTGGCGCTGGCCTTTCTGGTGGCAACCGGAGTCGTGGGGCTCGTCGTCGTTCCGCCCGCGCTGCGTGCGATCGATCGCTATGCCAAGTCGAGCGCGACTCTGACGATTGCGGCACTCGCGGTCACGCTCGCCTTCGCGGCGCTGGCCGACGTCTCCAACCTCGCGTTCATTATCGGCGCGTTCATGGCTGGCTTGGCCATTGGACGCAGCGAACACCGCGAGCGCATCTCGCGCGACCTCGGAAGCGTTGGCCACGTCTTCATTCCCGTCTTCTTCCTGCAGATCGGCCTCAACGCCGACATCGCCGCGATGGCCAAGCCGTCGGTGCTGGCGTTCGCTGGCGTGATGACGTTGGTCGCTATCGGTGGCAAGTTGTTGTCCGCCACCGGTGCGATCGGAACGCGGGCCGACAAGGTGCTCCTCGGCATCGGGATGATTCCGCGTGGGGAAGTTGGCCTGATCTTCGCGTCCATCGGCCTCGCCAGTGGGGTACTCGACGCAGATCTCTACGGCGCGCTGCTGCTCGTGGTTCTGCTGACCACGATCGTCACACCGCCGCTGCTACGGCTGCGGCTGGGCGTCACCGCCAAGCGGACGCTGGCGGACCAATCAACACCAACCGCGGAACCTCCGGAAGGGTGGATCACGATCGAGAGCGGCGTCATCGAGTTACACGGCAACCCGCCGTTGAGCGCCATCGTCCACCTTGCGCTCACCACGGCGGCGATGGCAACACTGGCAACGCCAGGTGAGGCGCTGCTGAATTGGTTCAGCGCCCGTCGACACGACGCGCTCACATGGAATCCCGATGAAACTCCTTCCCTGGTCGACCTGCTGCGCGCCGACGAGGTTCGAGCATGGCGTTTCCTCGATGTCACCGGAGTGCTCGAGCGTGCGCTGCCGGAGGTAGCCGATGCGATGTCGCGCCGTCGCTCCGACATGAGTGACCTCGACCCACTTGGTGCGCTGCGCTTCCCCACCGTTGATCGTCTTCACGAGCTTGCGGGCACCCAGGACTTCGCCTTTGAGAGCGACGAACCGCACGAAGCATTGGTGCTCGCAGCGATGGTGCACGACGTTTCGCGTGGGACCGAAGAGGCGCTCGCGCTCGCTTCGCGGCTATGTCGCGAAGCAGATGCTCGGCTCGTGGTGTCGTTGATTGCGGACGCCAACCTCCTGCGCGCGGGCGTTCGCGAACCACCGGTCTTCGACAACACTGAAATCTTGCAACTGGCGACTCACCTCGCTGGCGCCGATCATGCTCGCGACGCATACCTGCTGGCGCTCGCCATCGGTGACCTTCCGAAGCACCATCGCGGTGCGCTTGACCAGCGTTACGACCTCGTGTGCGAGGCGCTCGATCACCCGGAGCTCACCGGAACCAATGCGACCAACCTGGCCGGCGTTCGCCGGGTGGCAGCACAACGACTGCTGACCGACGCCGCGGCCATCGATCGTCTACGGCTCGCACCCGCGTCGTACTTGTTGACGCACGAGCCGGAAGAGATTGCGCGCCAGGCGCAGCTCGTTGAGCCACTACCGCGTGGTGGCGTTGTTCGCGTGGCAGTCAGTTCACAATGTAAAGCCGACTATTGGAAGGTCGACATTGCGTGCCGCGATGCCGACGGGTTACTCGCACGCTTGACCGATGTGTTGACGACACACGGCTTCGACATCGTGTCGGCCGACATTGCGACGTGGCCGGACGGCGCAGTGCTCGACAGCTTCACCGTTCGCTCCAGCGTGCCGCCGGACCCGAACGAGCTGGCGACAAGCATGGAAGCCCGACTGCGTAAGCCGCTGCGACCAACTCCGAAGCCACAGCTCGTGCTCACCTTCGACAACGAGGCGCTGCCGTGGCACACAGCGTGCGTTGTCGATGGACCCGACGAGCCTGGAGTGTTGCAAGCAGTCAGCGCAGCGTTCGCGGCGACCAAGGTCGTGGTGCACTCCGCGAGAATCGGCTCACTCAACGGTGCGGTGTCGGATCGATTCACCGTCACCGATCGGCTTGGACGCAAGCTCGATCTCGCCGCGATGAATCGGACTCGCGCGGTGCTGAAGCGAACGGACAAGACCTTCACTCGCACGAAACACTTGCGCAACTGACCTGAAACCTCCCTTCGGTACGGTCCGGCGACCACACGAAAGGAGCGCAATGCGCAACAACAAGGCAGTTAGGTACACACTCGGCGGTGTCGTCGGCGCGACGTTGTCGACACTGTTGGTCACAGGTCAGGCATTCGCCGCCGACCTCGACCCCGTGGATGCACTTTCGCAGCAGACAAGCTTGCTGTGGGTTGTGCTCGGCGCCGTTCTCGTCATCTTCATGCAAGCTGGCTTCGCGCTCGTCGAAACGGGGTTCTGCCAGGCGAAGAACGCAGCGCATGTGTTCTCCACCAACTTCGCGATCTTCGGCCTCGGGTTTGTTGGATTCTTTCTCATCGGCTTTCCGCTCGCGTTCGGCGGGTTCTCATACGCCGCGTTCGGCCTCGATACGCCGATAGGTAAGCCACTTGTCGGCAGCGGCAATTGGGTGTTTCTGTGGGACGGCGGCTGGGCGATGTCTGGCTCGGGTGTGACACCGGCGTTGCTCGCGTTCTTCCTCTATATGGCGGCATTCATGGACACCACTGCCACCATTCCCACCGGGTCGATGGCCGAGCGCTGGAAGTGGAACAGCTTCGTCGGCTGGGGATTGTTCTGTGGAGCGATCTACTACCCAATCTTTGCGGCATGGACCTGGGGCGGCGGCTGGCTGGCCAAGACCTGGGACACACTCAGCGCCGGCGCCGGTTACGTCGACTTCGCCGGCAGCGGCGTTGTGCACGCAGTTGGCGGCGTCGCCGCACTCGCCGGTGCGATCGTGCTGGGGCCCCGTATTGGCAAGTACGACGCAGACCGCAAGCCGCGCACGATTGCCGGTCACAACATTCCGATGGCGCAGCTCGGCACGTTCATCCTGCTGTTCGGTTGGTTCGGATTCAACGCGGCATCGACACTGTCGGTGGCCGATGTGCAGTTCGCGACAGTCGCCACCAACACCGCGATCGCCGCCGCCTTCGGCGCCGTCATCGGAATGTTCTACGTGCAGAAGCGTCTCGGAAAGCCCGACCCGGGGATGATGGTCAACGGAATGCTCGCCGGCCTAGTCGCCATCACGGCACCATGTGCATTCACAACGCCAGCATGGTCGGCAGTGATCGGTGGCGTCGCCGCAATCATCGCCATCGAGTCGTGCCTGTTCTTCGAGCGCAAAGGCATCGACGACCCGGTGGGCGCGATCAGTGTGCACGGCATTGCTGGCACATTCGGTGTGCTGTGTGTGGGCCTTGTTGCCAACGGCAGCTACGGCGCCGGATGGAATGGCTCGCCGACCGAAGGCGTGAAGGGATTGTTCTACGGCGATGCCGGACAGCTGGGGGCACAGGCGCTTGGCGCGGCCGTCATCTGGACCGTCATCTTCGGACTCGCATTTGGGTTCTTCAAGCTGCAGAACAAGTTCACCAAGGGCGGCATCCGCCCGGAGGCAGAGATTGAAACCGCAGGTCTCGACATGCACGAGATGGGTGTGAAGGCGTACGTAGACACTTCGGTGTGACTCACACAGGTTGGTTTAGTCTCAATCAGTGAGAACGACGGATGCCGGCGGCAAGCGACGATGGTTGCGCTTGCCGCCGGCGTTCGAATGGTGTCGCGATTACCAACGCGCTTGGTTGCTGGCGGATGGCATCACCGGGTTGCTGATCGTCACGATCGCAATCCCACTCAGCATCGGAATGGCAGAGGTTGCGGGAGTCGCTCCGGTCGTTGGGCTCTACACGTGCGTCTTTCCACTCGTCGCCTATGCCGCGTTCGGATCGTCTCGCCATCTCGTGCTTGGGCTCGACGCGTCGACCGCAGCGATGGTCGCCGCCACTCTTGGCCCTCTCGCCGCGAGCGACCCGCAGCGCTACGTAACGCTCGCCAACATGTTGGCACTGCTGGTTGGCATCGTCTGCCTTCTCGCCGGGTTCCTTCGGCTCGGCTCGATTGCCGAGTTCTTGTCGACCGCCTCGCTGCTCGGGTACCAGGCAGGTCTCGCGGTGACTGTCATCGTCAACCAGCTTCCGCGCCTGCTGCGAGTCCCCACACGCGGTGACAGCACGAACGAACGATTCGTAGGGCTCTTGCGGTCTCTCGACGAGACACACTTTGCTTCGCTCGTGATCGGCGCGGGCGTTCTGGCGACGGTCGTCTTCGCCCGCCGTTGGCATCCCCACATCCCTGCCGCGTTCGGCCTGCTGGTCGTGGCGTCGCTGATCGTCAGTCAAGGATGGGTCAACGACGGAGTGCAGCTCATCGGCGAGATTCCGTCCGGTGCCCCGCCACTTGCATGGCCTTCAGTCAGCTGGAGTGATCTCATCGACCTACTCCCTGCCGCCCTCGCGATCGCGTTGGTGGCCTCTGCCGACACGCTGGCGTCGGCGCGCGCGTTTGCAGCGCGTAGCGACTACTCAATCGATCCCAATCGGGAGCTTGCCGGGCTCGGCGCGGCCAATGTCGTGTCGGGGCTCTCGGGCGGCATCCCTGCAAGCGCAAGCGCGGCCCGCACCGCGGTCGCCGAATCGACCGGCGCACGAACTCCGCTCGCCAGCATCGTCGCCGCACTTGCGTTGCTGGTGGTGTTGACCACTCTCACTCGCCCACTCGAGTTAGTTCCAATCGCCGCGCTAGCCGCGGTGGTCATTGCCGCCATAGCTCGACTAGTCGACGTGTCGGCTTTTCGCCGACTGTGGCGACAAGAGCGACGCGAGTTTGTCGTCGCCTCCGCGACCGCCATCGTCGTGATCCTTGTCGGAGTACTTCAGGCCATCGCTGTCGCGCTCGCCGTGGCGTTGCTCCGCTGGCTAGGCGAGCGGCGCCGTTCGCGCCGAGCCTGATCCCGAAGCGCGTGCTTCGGCGACGGCTTGTTCCCAAGCGGAGATGTCTCGAACGAAGAACCCAACCTCGCCAGCGTCGACCATTTCAACCACGAAGTGCAATCGCCCGCCGCGGCGTTCCCCGCGGAACCATGCTGCCTGCCGAGATCCGATGATGCTGGCGACCAACACCTCCTCAACGGGGCCGGTCAACTTACGAAACACCAGTCGCCGGTTGGTGAGCGCGATCCGGCCATTGCCCTTCACGGAGCTGTGCGGCTTCGTCCCGCCGCAATAGATGGCTGACTCCGGTGACTTAATGACGGTCTCGCCCGTTAAGCGAACCTCATCGTCGAACGTCGTGACCCATTCGTTCGATCGGCGCACCATTGGGCGCAACACCACAAGCCACAGAACCCCGAAGATCAGCGCGACACCCAGCACTGGCAACGCCACAAGTAGCACTGTTGTCATGGTGCAAACCTAGTCAGGGAAATCTGGCGCCTCATCCACTTCATCGGGCAACACGAATTGCTCTCGAAGGTGTTCTTGGCGCACAGCCAATACGACCGACTGCAACGCCCCCGACACGGGCACTGCCAACAACGCGCCCAGCAGACCGAACAGTTCCACGGCGAGCAGGACGCTGAGCAGAATGCCCAGCGGGTTGACGTTCACTCGGCGCGACATGATCCACTGGTACAGCACGCTGTTCTCGATCTGTTGGTAGATCACGAAGAAGATCAGCGTGAGCAGTCCGGCTGTGGGCGAATGTAAGTAGGCAGCGATCACGCACGCTGCCGCACCGAGTGTGGCGCCGACAAGCGGGATGAGATCAGCGAATGCAACCCAAATTGCGAGCACAACTGGGCTTGGCACTCCGAGCGCGACGAGGCAGACGAAAGCTGCGGTACCAGCAATCAGACTGATCAGTACGTTGCCGACGACGTAGCCGCTCACCGCTGAGACTGCACCTGCCGCGACGCGGCGGGCTGAGGCGCGGCGACGCGCAGGAATCAGACTCTGGGTAGCGCCACCGATTGCCTGCGCCTGACTGAGGAACAAGAAAGTGAGCAGCGTGATCGTGATGAATCCAAAGACAACTTCAAAGACTGCTTGAGCCGCTGCGAACGGCGACTCGCTGAGCCGACTCGCGGCGCGTGATAACGCAGCCTCGTTGTCTTGCACATAGGACTCGATGTGCAACCGATGCACGAGGTTGCCAATCGGTCCTTTGCCCTGCGCCGCGTCGTGGACCGCTCCGGGGAGGTCAGTGATGATGTTGACGAGTTGTGTCCTCACGGGCATTACGAACAGCAAGGTCAGGCCGACGAGTCCAGCCAACGTGGTTGCGACTACCAGCGATGTCGCAAGCGTGCGTCGGCCACCCACCTTGGCCTCGACGCGGCCAACGAGTGGGGCAAGCACGACCGCGAAGAAGCCGGCGATAACAACCCAGGTAATGATTCTTGTGACTGCCAACACGACCACAAGCGACAGATACGTCGCCGTGACGACAGCGACGGTCGCGACAATTGTTCGCCACGGGACATCTGCCCATGTTTGAGCACGCGTATTCGACGCGGACTGGCGCGGTGCGGACGGGTTCTCCGTCGACTGGCCAGGAAGATAGAGCCCACTGTCGTGGGTAGAGGAATCCCCGCCGGCTGGCACCTGGTGGACGTTACCAATCACTCGAGATTTGAAACGTCGCCGCCGCTCGCCAGCAATCACTCATTGGCAATTGTCTTGGCGATGTAGCGGTCGAAGTCGTAGACGTTGCGTTCGAGATACGACAACGGGCCGCGGATCATGTCAGACCGAAGAGCGCGGAAGACACCTTCCACTATCGGCCGGTCCTCGGAGTTCACCATGTTCAGCAGGTCGAGCAAGTCGGCGACATATGCATCCGGGTCGGCTTGATCGGCGAGCACTTCCGGCGCGACCGAGACGTCCCAACAAATGCGAACCCTGTCGACGCCGAGCGGGCTGAGCTGCAGATACCACAACCAATCAGGCTGCAGTTGCATGACGTGGGTGGGAAAGGCAGCACCCAGCACGATCGTGCGCCGCCAATCGTCGGTCAGCGACGTGTTGGACGGGTGGGCCACCCCAGAACCGGCATCGGCTTGGTGAACAACAACATGGTGGGCGTGGTGATGAGTGCCCGCAGACATCGTTGTGTCCAGTGTGCTGTCGCCGTCTTTGCCGAAGCTGTTCTTGTGCACCTTGAACACGTGGTACGCGTCCATGAAGTTCTCGTACAGCAACTTCCAATTCGTGTCCCACACATCGACTTGGCGAAACACCGGCACATAGGCGGCCATCTGATAACGGCCCACCACTTCGGTGAGTCCTGCAAGCCGCGCTTGTAGATCTGGCGGATCAGGATTCTGCGTGACGAATAGGAAACCTTCCCACTGTTCGACGCGCAACGACGTCAGGCGGTGATCGACAGGGTCGAACGAGTTGCCGGCGCTGTCGACGGTGCGATTCATAAACGGGGCGCCGATCAATTGACCGTCGAGCCGATACACCCACGCGTGATAGGGGCAGGTGATCCGAGCTTCGTTGCCGCAACCATGCAGCAACGGCGAGCCGCGGTGCACGCAGATGTTGTCGAAGGCGCAGATGACGCCATCATCGCCACGCAGCAAAATGATCGAACGCTGGTCGCCATCGGCCGATGGAATCAGCGCAGTGAGGTAGTCGCCGCGCTCGGGTAAGTCGGCGGTGCGGCCGACACAGATCCATTCTTGGGCGAAAATGTGTTGGTGCTCGCGGGCAAGCACATCAGTAGATGTGTACGCGGCCGACGGCAACATGCGGGCTTCTTCAAACGGAAGCCGCGCGTGTTCGGCGAGGTCGGACCAGATTGCGCTACTACTCGACATCGAGAATCGCTCCTTGTCGCCACGGCAGCGTCGAAGCAGTGATTCTCCAGTCGTCGCCGTCCGGTTGGGCGACACTGAACTCGCAATCAAGCAACTCCTCAATCATCGTGCGGTCTTCCCAATACTCGTCCACCAGTTCGGAAAGTCGTGCGAGGCGCGGAATCTCAATCGCGCGATCGCGAACGAACACCGCGACGACACCCGATCTGTAAACGGCGCCCGACTCGTGCTGCGTCACGGTGAGCGGTTCGCGGCTTCCAGGAACGAGACGCCATTCCTCCACGTAGGCACCGCTGGGCGCGTGTTCCATCATCACGGTTCCGTCGGCATTCCAGGTCAGCAGCCCGGGTTCGGGGAAGGCCGACACCGGTTGAAAGTTGACGCCGTGCCCGCGGGAGTTCCAGGTGGCGGTGGCGCCACGAATACCGTCGGCTCCCGCGACCGGCGGCCCACATTCGGTAAATCCGCTACTTGCATCGTTCAGTGCGAGCGCATGCAGTTCGTCGATGGTGCAATCGTGCAGCCCGGATCGATGAGCAATGTTCAGCGGATCGGCGTTGATCCGAACATCGACCATCTCCGACTCGGTTTGCAACCAAACGACCAATGTTGTGTCGTCGACGGTGCCATCGGCGAACTTGATCCAGGCGCGGCGCCAGCAACCGAACAGCAGGTCAGGAACGGTCGCCATCGCCACGTGCGCACGTTAGTTGTTGAGCTGCACACCGAACACCGCCGCAAAGTGCGGTTTCCTCACATACCGCTCACAATTGTGCGCCATGCTGCAGCCATGCGGAACCTTGTTCTCTCGCTTGCGCTAGTTGCCGGGTGCTCGGGCGCAACAACAGTTGCGCGTACGAGCACGACCACGAGCACGACCACGAGCACGAGCACGACCACGACAACAACCACAACCACCACCGTCGCGGACTGCCGACAAGATGGAGTCGCGACCACCGTGGCGTACACGACGATTGCTGGCGTCGACCCGAACCTCACCAGCCTCGACATTTATCAACCCGAGACACCCGAATGCGATGCGCCGGTCGTCATGTGGGTTCACGGCGGTGGCTACTCAGTCGGCGACAAGGCAAACCAGATCACGAACAAGGCAAACCTGTTCAACAGTGCAGGTTGGATCTTGGTGAGCGTGAACTATTGGCTGACCGCGCCGGGGCTAGACAATTCGGCGCAATTCCCCGATCACTACAACGATGTCGCCGCCGCATTCGCGTGGGTTCACAACCACATCACCGAGTACGGCGGCAATCCGACTCGCATCGCGCTGCTCGGCCACTCTGCTGGCGCCGACATCGTGTCGAACGTGGCCACCAATCCGCAATACCTGCAAGCGGTCGGCCTCGACCTGACGGCGATCAAGTGTGCAGGCCCGCTGGACACCGAGGGCTTCGACAAGGCACAAGCCGGATCAAGCGATCCTGATGGCGAGCGCGCCCAATGGAAGAACGCGCTCGGCAACAACCCGAACTACATCGTAGAAACCTCCGCCACCATGTTGATCGACGCAGGCATCGGCATCCCACCAATGATCGGCGTCGTCCGCGGAAGCGCCGGTCGGCAACGGATCGAGACTGCCTTTCTCGCGACGCTTGACGCCGCCGGCGTAACGACGGTCATGATCGATGCCAGATCGTTGACGCACAACGAAGTGAACAATCACATCGGCGCTGCCAACGACCAGGTGATGACCGCGCCGCTGATGCAATTCCTGACCAAGTGCCTCATGTAGTCGTGCGTGCGTTGCCAGACGAGTCCGCACGAGGTGCTGAGGTAGCTTGAGAGCGTGGTCGACCCCGCGGAAACGCCGCTGCTACGCAAGATTCGCGAGTCGGTCATCGGCGACGATCAGGTGATGGATGGGCCGTATGGCCCGCGCCGCATCACCTACGCCGACTACACGGCATCAGGCCGAGCGTTGACGTTCATCGAAGACTTCATTCGCGAAGAAGTGCTGCCGCGCTACGCGAACACACACACGGAATCGTCCGGCACAGGATTGCAAACGACTCGCCTGCGCGAGGATGCGCGCCAGATCATCCATGACGCCGTTGGCGGCGACGACGAATCGTGCGTGATCTTCTGCGGCTCCGGCGCGACGGGCGCGATCGACAAGCTCATCGGCATCATGAACTTGCGAATTCCCGCCGACCTCGACGATCGCTACCACCTCTCGCAACTCATCCCCCAGAATGAGCGGCCGATCGTGTTCGTCGGACCGTTTGAGCATCACTCCAACGAGCTTCCCTGGCGCGAGTCGATCGCCGATGTAATCACCATTCCCGAGGACTCCGACGGCCACATCGACCTCGCCCAGCTCGAACGCGAGCTGATCGCACATGCCGATCGCACTATCAAGATCGGTTCGTTCTCTGCTGCGTCCAACGTCACCGGCATCGTGTCCAACACCTGCGCCATCGCCGACATGCTGCACCAGCACGGCGCGCTGTCGTTCTGGGACTTCGCCGCCGCCGGGCCGTATGTCGACATCGAGATGTACCCGAAGTGCGCCGAACATCCGCTGGCCTACAAAGACGCCATCTTCCTCAGCCCACACAAGTTCGTCGGCGGCCCCGGCACGCCGGGCGTGCTGGTTGCTCGCCGCGCCCTACTGCACAATCGCGTGCCCGACGTCGTGGGCGGCGGGACCGTGACGTACGTCAACCCGACGGAGCACCGTTTCCTGGACGACCCCATTCATCGCGAAGAAGGCGGAACGCCGGCAATCGTCGAATCGATCCGCGCCGGGCTGGTCTTTCAGCTGAAGCAAGCGGTCGGTGTCGCGACCATCAAGGAACGCGAAGAGTCGTATTGGCATCGGGCGGTCGCTGCATGGTCAAAGAACCCGGCATTGCAGGTGCTTGGCAACACTCACTCCGATCGACTGTCGATCCTCTCGTTCGTCGTAAAGCGACCGAACGGCCGCTACTTGCACCACAACTACGTGGTTGCGTTGCTGAGCGATCTGTTTGGCATTCAATCGCGCGGGGGCTGCTCGTGCGCCGGGCCGTACGGCCATCGCCTGCTCGGCATCGATATCGAACGTTCACACGAGTTCGAGCATGAGATCACCGAGGGTTGCGAAGGCATCAAGCCGGGCTGGACGCGCGTCAGCTTCAACTACTTCATCTCCGAGACCGTGTTCCAATACCTTGTCGACGCGGTCGACCTGATCGGCGAGCACGGCTGGAAGTTGCTGCCCGAGTACCGGTTCAACGCGGCGAACGGTGTGTGGCACCATCGAGCCGGTGCCGTGGAGCCGCCGTTGCGCCTTGCGCAACTCTCCTACGACCCAAACACAGGCGAACTCGTGCGCCCGCCCATCGATCTCGTACGAGCGCCCGAATCCGCGCTTGCCAGCTATCTGGACGACGCGCGCGTACGTTTCACAGCGGCCACAGCCTGGACCGACACTGCCCGCCACACCGGCACCTTGTCGGACGCGTTCGAGAATCTGCGCTGGTTCGACCTGCCAGCCGAATCGCTTAGCGCGCAATAGCGGGCACGACCCGTTTCAGGCTGCCTTCGATGAAGGCCATCTCGTTGTCGAACTTCGCCCTGAACGATTCGTTCGTTTGCGACATCCCCGCGAACCAGAGCCCGAACGCAACCTCGCGAGCTGCGATGAAAGAATCGAGGTGGCCCAGTACATCGTCGGCGATTGGCCGTACGGCGCGGTAGCCACTGAGGAAGGCGGAGCGGCACTCCGGATAGTTGTCTTTGTGGCGCATCTCCCACAGTGCGACGGCAATGTCGTACAGCCAGTAACCGACTCCGCAATCATCGAAATCGATCGGCCGCGCCTCACCGTGGTGGAACACGACGTTGCCCATGTGCATGTCGGCGTGAATTAGCCCGACAGCATCCGGCCCGTCGCCGAGCTCGGCCATCACCGAGCCGACATGATCGGCAACGCGTTCAAACTTGGACCGAAGATTCGACGGCAACAACGTCCAGGCCTCTTTGGCGCCGACCTTGCCGTAAACCATCACATCACCGAAGAACGTGTTCCAGTCCCACCTCATGCGAACGAAGCCCGGCGGCCGCGTCCAGCCCCGCGCGTGATCGTGCAGTTCGGCCATCGCACACCCAACGCGGGCCAGGTGCACAGGCAAGGCGCTGTGTTTGCGTTGGGTTCCATTCATCCACCGCAACACCGAGCACACCCTTTGTCCCGGAACGGCGCTGTGGTCGACCACTTCTGTTAACTCGCCCCGAGCCGACAACACAGGCACCGGCGCACTGACGGGAGATTCGCGCGCTATAGCGGAAAGCCAATCCATCTCCGAGCGAATCGCAGCGGCGGAATCGACACCACGTCCGTGCCGCTGCGGCCGGTGAACTCGCAAGAGGTAGTCCGCGCCATCGACAGCAGTCACGCGAAAGGTCGTGTTCTCGCCATGCGAAACCTGGCGCACATGCGCAACGTCGATCGGATAGCGCTCGATCGCTTGCATCGCCACCGTGCGCAGGCGCGCGAGTTGCGTCCTCAGCGGCAACACATCGAAGCTGTCCAGCGCGGCCACCCGCGAAGTATTGTCCACCGAACACGTTTCACCGAGGAGATTTGAAATGCGCAAGCTCATGGCCTTTACCGCGGTCGGCCTACTCGTCGCCACCGCCGGTTGTTCCGACGATGACGGCGACGAGGGCAGCGATACCGCTCGTACGGTTACCGTCACGCACCCAGAGGTACAGCCCCCAACGGTGCTCGACCTTGGCGACGAAGGCCCATCGGTCGGCGATCAGCGGGTCTTTCACCTCGACGCGACTGCCGACGACGGCAGCGCCGTGACCGTTGAGTTTGTGATGATCACTACTGCGGTCGACACGCCTGAGGTCGGCGTGCAGACGCGCATTGCGACGGGCGTGTTCTCCTTTGGCAACGAGGGCGACCAGTTGATCCTTGAAGGAGTTGCCCTCTACCCCGGCGAAGGCGCCACGTTGAAGGTTTCGTCATCGACGATTCGCTCGCTCATCGGCGGTTCCGGCGAGTACGCCGGCGCGTCCGGCTGGGTCGAATCGATCCACCACGACGACGGCACCTGGGAACACGTCTTCCACATCGAATAGTCGCTGCGTCGTAAAGATGAGCTTGCAAGTCGGGATTGATCCCTCCTACAATCCCGACTATTCCTATCGGCTTTAACCCCTATAGCGCTCCGGCGTATCCCGTCAATCTGGTGCTTGCTGGCGCGCCTGTACTGGTCGTCGGCGGCGGCCCCATCGCGCTGCGCAAGGTTGAGGGTTTGCTGGAATCCGGAGCCAAGGTGACGGTCATCGCACCGCGCGTCGAGGACGGCCTCGCGAGGCGCGACGACATCAACTGGCGGCGGCGGCGCTACCGCTTCGGCGACGCAGCTGCCTACCGTTTGGTGATCTCAGCGACCGGCGTGCGCAAGGTCGACGAGAAGATCTATCGCGATGCGGTCGACGCGGGGGTTCCGATCAACGTCGCCGACGTGCCGCATCTGTGCACGTTCACCCTGCCCGCCATTCTTCGTCGCGGCGACGTACAACTCGCGGTATCGACGAATGGCCGCAGCCCAGCGTTGGCGTCGTGGTTGCGCGATCAACTTGCCGAGTCGCTGCCCGACGCGATTGGAGAGGCACTAGATGTAGTGGCCGACGTGCGCGCAGAACTGAAAGCGGCCGGTCAATCGACCGAGATCCTCGGCTGGCACGATGCGTTCGATGCGGGCTTCGTACAGCTCGTCGCGAATGGAGAGCACGCCGCGGCGCGCAACCTGTTGCGCGATCGTCTCGGGCTCGCGGTCGCGTCGTGACGGTCTTCCTAGTTGGAGCCGGCCCGGGCGAGCCCGACCTGTTGACTGTCAAGGCGGCGAACTTGTTGCGGCGAGCCGATGTTGTCGTGCACGACCGGCTGGTGTCGCCTGAGATTCTGGCGCTTGCGCCGCCATGGGCTGAGTTGGTGGATGTCGGCAAACGGCCCGGCGGAAGCGTGCAACAGGCCGGAATCAACGAAGTGCTCGTTGAGTTGGGCGCCCGTTTCGAATGCGTCGTGCGCCTGAAGGGCGGCGATCCGCACGTCTTTGGTCGCGCCGCCGAGGAACTGATCGCGCTGGGCAACGCGGGCATCGCGTGCGAAGTCGTCCCGGGCATTTCGTCGGCGCTCGCCGCTCCCGCGGCCGTCGGGATTCCTTTGACCACTCGGCTCGCAGCAAGCGGCTTCACCGTCGTCACCGCCCACCAAGACCCCGCCACCGACCGCAGCCTCGATTGGGAGGCACTCGCCCGGCTCGGCACAACGCTGGTCATCTTGATGGGCGCCGCCCGCGCCGCTGCGTTCCGGGATCGACTGATCGCAGGCGGCATGGACCCACTCACACCTGTTGCGATCATCACCGACGCCACTCTCTCGACGATGCGCGAGACGCGGCTTCGTCTCGGCGAACTCGGTGTCGAGCCCGTCGCCAACCCGTCGGTCATCGTCATAGGTGCCGTCGCATCGCTCGATCTGCGCTCGTTCGCCAGCGCACGCCTGGAGGCAATGTCGTGAGCCAAACTCTCTCGCCTAACACGGCGTACGTCATCGACCCCGAGATCGAAGCCGATATCAGCAAGTTCGAGATGATGCTGGCCAAGTTCAAGGCCGGCGAACTCGATGAGGACGTGTTTCGCGTGTTCCGGTTGGCCAACGGCATCTACGGCCAGCGCCAAGGCGGCAACAACCAGATGGTGCGCGTGAAAGCACCATATGGAGCAATCACGCCTGAACAGCTCGAGATGTTCGCCGAAATCGCCGAGCAGCACTCGCGCGGGTGGGGCCACATCACGACGCGCCAGAACGTGCAGTTTCACTTCGTGCAACTCGACGACATTCCGAACGTGCTGCGCAAGCTTGGTTCGGTCGGCATGACGACCCGTGAAGCGTGCGGCGACACGGTGCGCAACATTCAAGGCTGCCACCTCGCTGGCGCGTGCCCGCACGAGAAGCTCGACATCACACAGTGGGCGGAGGCGACGTTCCGACACTTGCTGCGTCATCCGTATTCACAACGACTGCCGCGCAAGTTCAAGATCAACTTTTCGGGCTGCGAGACCGATTGTGGGCAAGCGATGTTCAACGACGTTGGCGTGATCGCCGTGACGCGCACACTCGACGACGGCAGCACCGAGGCGGGTTTCCGGGTCTTCCTTGCCGGCGGACTCGGCGCCACACCGCATGCCGCCCTGGCACTCGAACCGTTTACCGCCCGTGAAGACTTGCTGCCGACCATCGAGTCTGCGCTGCGTGTCTTCGAGCAAACCGGCAACCGCGACAATCGCATTCGCGCACGCATGAAGTGGCTCGTCGACACACTCGGCTGGGACGAAGTGAAACGGCGCGTGATCGCACAACGTCGCCTGCTTCCCGCATCCTCCTCCTGGCCCGGAGGAATTCCTGTTGAGGTACTCGAGTTCGGCGACAAGCCCGCCGGCCGCACGGCCGATGGACCGGTGAGTGCCATCGGCCAGAACCTCGATCGCACCGTCAATCTGAACGGTAACGGCGTGCCGGTGTCGATCACACCGCGCAACGCACGCGACCGATGGGTCGACTCGAATGTGGTGCGTGGCACAGCGAACGGCACCGTGTCGGCGTATGCATGGGCGCACCTCGGTGACATCACACCTGTCCAGTTTCGAGCGCTCGCCGCGATCGCGCGTGAGTTCAATGCGACGGCTCGGCTGACAAACCGACAGAACATCGTCTTCCGCGACCTCCGCGACGACCAACTGGGTGCACTACACAGCCGACTCGACGAGATCGGGATGGCGCAGCCCGGCGCAGAGTTGGTGCGCGACGTGGTCTCGTGCCCTGGCGCCGACACGTGCAACCTCTCGATCACACAATCGCGTGGCCTCGCTCGTGCAATCGGCGAGCGACTGGAAGAGGAAGGCCTCGCGGATGTCGGCGGCGTGCGCATCAACATCTCCGGCTGTATGAACTCGTGCGGGCACCATCACACCGCCGACATCGGCTTCATGGGTGCCGAGCGCCGCGCACACGGTGTGGCGGCCCCCGGCTATCAGCTCTTGCTCGGCGGCTACGTCGGCCAAGAACGCATCGAGTTTGGCGACAAAGCGATGCGGCTGCCCGCGAAGAACGGTCCAGAAGCCGTGATCCGCGTGGTGCGTCGCTTCGCAGGCGAGCGCACGGCTGGCGAAACGTTTCGCAGTTGGATGGAACGCTCGGGGGGTGCTCGCGGTATTGCTGCCACGTTGAAGGAGCTCGACTTCTTCCCGACACCTGAGGAAGCGCCCGACATGTTCGTCGACTGGGACGAATCGACACCGTTCGGCGTATCGCTCGGCGCGTCGGAATGTGCGTGAGCAGCGACGCAGATCTGCAGGCGGCGTACGAGGCGATCGACGCGGTGAATGCCGCCGATCCGAATGTGCTGGAGTGGCACGGCCAGTCGGTGCCACGGGCGCTTCTGCAAGGGCAGCGCGCGACGACGTGGCTGCCGCGAGTCGCCGACATGCCATCGAGTGCGCTGTCGATCGCGGCCCGCGCTCATCATCTCGCGCGCTGGCAAATCGCCCGAGCGAGCTACCCCGACGGACGCGCGGGCTACCTACGGTGGCGCAAGGCCAGCAAGGCGGCATCCGCTGAGTTGCTGGTGACCACACTCGCGCCGCTCGGTGTTGCGACCGCTGCACTGAACAGAGCGGTCGATCTCATCCAGCGCGTCGGGCTTGGCGCCGACCCGGAAGCGCAGGCAGTCGAAGATGTTGCTTGCCTCGTGTTTCTGGAAACCGACTACGTTGCGCTCTTGCAACGACTGGGCGGCGACGCCACTGCGGGCGCGGTACGCAAGACGTTGAAGAAGATGTCGCCGACAGCCATCGGTCTCGGTGTCGAGGCGACGCCCATTGGTCCGGCGCGCGACTTACTACTGGAGGTGGCTGCGACTAGTTGACAGCAGCGGACGATCGCGCCGACGCGTAAGTCAGCCAGTGCCCAGCCTCGAAGTCGTACAGCTTGCAGGCGCGTGTGATCTTGAGGTAGCCGCGCAGCGACAGCCGCGACGTACGCACGGTGTTCGGATACGCCGCTTCGATAGCGGCCGATGCGGCGGGCAATTGGTGAAACGGAATGCGCGTGTCGACGTGGTGCGCAACGTGCACGAAGATGTTGTGGAACCACAGCCGATTCACAACTGCGGGCAGATGCATCACCGTTGTCGATTCCATTTGGCCCTTGAACTGCGACCACTCCTTGCGCGGCCACCAACGAATGTCGGGCGCGATGTGGTGCACGTAGACCGCCCAGCCGATGACCTGCACAAAGATCAGGAACGGAATCACCAGCACCTTGATTGGCACCCAGATCGCAGCCAGCAAGCCGCCGTTGAACGCGCCGAATACGACGGTGCCTGCAATCGCGACGAGCATCACCGACGAGAGTGCGAGCTTGTCGCGCACGATGGCACCATGGCGCTTGCCCGGCGCATTGAAGCGCCACATCTTCTCCCACCACACGACGCGCAAGAAGTACGCGCCGGCACCGAAACACGACCACTCAAGGCGATGCCGAACGCGCGCTAGGAAGCCGTATGCGTTGTATTGCTCGACCGTCGAGGGGTGCCATACAAAGTCGAAATCCTGGCGGGTGGTGTAGCCGTGATGAATCCGGTTGTGGCCGAGATCCCACGCTGCCTCAACGTGCGCGCTCGGAGCCATGCATAGTCGAGCTACGAGTCGGTTGATCCGTCGTGACTCGAACAACGCACCATGCGATGCATCGTGGCCGAGCACAAACAGTCCCGACACCGCCAACCCGGCGAGCGGCCACAGGATCAGCAACATCCACCAGGTATTGGTCAACAGCAGCCCGGCAACCGGAATGGCGTACAAGATGGACGCCTGCACGAGGGCCACAATCGCTTTGGAGGGCGACCGGCGATAGCACGACTCAGGGATTGCGCCACGGACTTCGTTGAGCGATTCGGTGACCGGGTGAGCGAGGGTGAGGGTGTCCATCAGCGATCACCTTACTCTCCCTACCGACCAGTAGGTAGGGAAATCTTGGGGGGTGAAACTCGATCCTTTGCCCGTCCCCTAGCCTCGCCGCATGCGAATCCTCGTTTTGGGTGCCGGTTTCGGCGGATTAGAGGTCACCAGCAGACTCTCTGAAGAATTCGGCGACGACGTCGACATCGTGTTGATCGATAAGGCCGAGGGCTTTGTGTTTGGCTTCTCCAAGCTCGATGTGATGTTCGGCAAGGCGCTCGCCACAAATGTGCGCCATTCGTACGCCGACATCGTCAAGCCCGGAGTGCGGTTCGTGCAAACGACGATTCGTTCGATCGACCCCGCCGCCAAGCGTGTGGAAACCGATGCCGGCACATTCGATGCCGACCTGCTGGTCGTTGCCCTCGGCGCCGATCTGCACCCGAACGCCACCCCTGGGCTGGTCGAAGGCGGCCACGAGTTCTACACAGTGGCCGGCGCGTTCGCCTTGCGCGATGTGCTTGCCGAGTTCCCCGGCGGTCGCGTGATCGTGGCGGTTTGCTCGACCCCGTTCAAATGTCCGCCGGCACCTAGTGAGACTGCCCTGTTGCTGCACGACCTGTTGACATCTCGCGGCGTGCGCGACAAGTCGTCGATCGCTCTTGTGATGCCGATGGGCGTGCCGATTCCCCCGTCGCCCGCAGCGTCTCGGGCGTTGCTCACCGCTTTTGCCGAGCGCGGCATCGATTGGCACCCTGACCAACTTGTTGCGTCGCTGGATGCAAGTCGCAAGGTCGCGTTACTCGCCGACGGCAGCGAGATGCCATACGACCTATTCCTCGGAGTGCCGGTGCACCGCGCCCCAGACGTCGTGGTCGCATCGGGGCTCGCGGTCGATGGTTGGATTCCCGTTGATCCGTCGACGCTGCAGACTTCATTCCCTGGCGTTTACGCGGTCGGCGATGTCACCAGCGTGGGAACACCGAAGGCTGGCGTCTTCGCCGAAGGGCAGGCGATCGTTGTCGCCGACGCGCTTTCGGCAATCATCCGCAACGACGTCTCGTCGACGAGGTACGACGGGCGCGGCATGTGTTATCTCGAGTTCGGCGACAACCAAGTTGCGCGCGTCGACGTCACGTTTCTCAGCGGGCAGGCCCCGGTGGGCGATATGGATGGCCCGTCGATTGATTACGTTGCCGACAAGGTCGACTTTGGTTCATCTCGGATTCAACGATGGTTCGGTCGCGAATGGAGCTCCACATGATGCCTACACCTGTGTTCACACCAGTTGCCGAGCCGAAGCCACAGATGCGGCGGCGGTGGATCATTGCCGGAAGTGTGTGCGCCGCTGTCGGCGTCGTTGCTCTCATTGCTGGCGGCATCATGCTGCTCGTCAGTCGCGCCTCGTCGACCCTCGATCCCGTTGCCGAGAGCCGGACGCCCGGAACCGCGACCTTCACGGCCGAGAACAAGGAGTACGACATCTTGCTCGTCACTGGCCGCGGCGAACCCGCCGGGAGCCCGGAAGATTTCGCGTGTGAAGTGACGCTTGCGGATGGTCGCACGTTCTCGATTGACGGCAGCTCGCAGTCCACCAGCAGCGAGGTCGGCAACACGGAATCAGTTGGCTCATTCGATGCGGTCGCTGGCGCAACGTCGGTGTTTTGCGAGACGGACGGCACGACCGGCAACCGATTCATCATCGACACCGACGGTGCGCTGGCGCGCCTTTCGAGATTGGCCTTCATCGCTGGCGGAGTCCTGCTTGCGATCGGCACTGGTTTGATCCTCGGCGGCGTGTTCTGGAAGAAGCGGCCACAGGTCGTCGTTTAGTAGTCGGTCAGTCGTCTTCGCGTAAACGCTCTACGAAACGCAGTGCAGCCTGTGACGACTCGATGCGCCACAGCGCAACGACATCCGTTTGCTCGGCGCCTGCCACCTTCGCGCTGAGGGTCGTCGCAATTTGTTTGATCTGAGCGTGCTGTCGCTCCAGCATCGGCGCGACATCAATGCGGCACTCGGATGCAATGAGCAACTTCAGCAGTAACTCGCTGCGCACGTCGCGCAGATGTTCGACCGGCGTCGTCAGCCAGCGGCGCAGTTGCGCTCGCCCATCACGGGTAGCCGCGAGGATGGTGCGATTGCCGCCGGCGATCCCGGGCTCCTCTCCAACCGCTACGGCGTAACCGCGGGCGGCGAGCTGATCGAGCGCGCGATAGGTCAACGCACGCGACAGCGACCACACCCGGCCGACGTCACCACCCGGCTTCAGCCGCGCCGCAATCGCGAAGCCGTGCGTTGGGGCCGGATACAGCAGACCAAGACACGCCCACTCCCCCAGCCGCATCTCAGCGGTCGTCATGCGGGGTAGACGTCGATGTCGGTGGCCTTCACGGTGGCATTGATCTCGTCACCAAGCTGTAAGTGCAACGCATCAAGGGCCGCGGTAGTGATCTCCGCGGTCAGTGCGAGCGTGCCGACGATGCCAACTCGCGCGCGATCGCCCAGGCGGTCGACCTCGGCGATCGTGCCGACCCACGAGTTGCGCACGCTCGAATGGGCATCCACGTCGCGATTCAGGGCAATCGAGTGCGGACGAATGACGGCAAAGGCCGGTCCAGCTGGCGCGTCGGCAACAATTACGCGCACGCCCGCAGGTGTCGTCAACACGCCCTCGAGAACGTCGCCAGCGACAAGGTTGACACCGACCAGGTCCGCCACGTATCTAGAGCGCGGATGGGCCGTGACGTCGGCAAGTGTTCCTGTCTGCACAATCCGGCCAGCGTCCAAAATTGCAACGCGATCGGCGAGCGCGTAGGCGTCGACCGGATCATGCGTAACCAGTAGTGCTACCCCGTCGAACGTTGCAAGATGCCGCCGCAAGTCGCGGCGAACCGTTGCGCGTGTGCCGGCATCCAACGCGGCGAGCGGCTCGTCCAACAGCAACATGCTCGGCGAAGTGACAAGCGCTCGCGCCAGTGCAACGCGCTGCGCTTGGCCACCAGACAGCGCGGGCGGACGCTGGCGTGCGTAGTCCATCAGCCCGACACGATCGATCCACGCTGTCGCCATACGACGCGCCTCCGCCGCCCGCATGCCACGCGCACGCAGCCCGAACGCCACGTTCTCGAGCACTGTCATCTGCCGGAACAGCGTGTAGTCCTGAAACACAAACCCGATCTCTCGTGTTTCGGGCGCTCTCAACGTGCCCGAGGATGGTTCGTCGAGCGCCACCCCATTCAGCTCGATGCGGCCAGCATCGATCGGGCAGAGGCCTGCCAGGCAACGCAACAACGTCGTCTTGCCAGAGCCGTTGGGGCCGAGAAGCGCAACCACTTCCCCCGGCTGCACATCCAGCTCGACCTGCAAGTCGAGTGTGCCCAGCCGATGCGTGATCTCCGCGTGCAGGCTCACAACAACACCCGCGGCGCTTCGCCTTCGCCACCGGCAAACCAGCGGTCGCGCAGTCCGATGAGAACCGCAAAGGAAACCGCGATGAGAACCAACGCGAGCACGATCGCTTGCTCAGGATTGGTGTCCAGCGCGAGGTACACCGAAAGCGGCAGTGTCTGTGTGGTGCCGGGAAAGTTGCCCGCAAACGTGATTGTCGCGCCGAACTCGCCAAGTGCCCGCGCCCACGCCAGGACTGCGCCAGCTGCGAGAGCGGGACGAATGGCTGGCAGCGTGACGCGGCGGAACGTGTACCACGACGAGGCGCCGAGCGTTCGCGACGCATCCTCCAGGCGCCCGTCGAGTTGGCGCAATGCAGCTTCAACCGTCACAACGAGGAACGGCATGGCGACGAAGGTCTGTGCGACGACGACTCCAGCCGTGGTGAACGGCAACCGAAAGTCGAACCAGCGATCGAGATACTGTCCGACAATTCCGCGGCGGCCGAGCGCAAAGAACAACGCAACGCCGCCGACAACAGGTGGAAGCACCATCGACAGCGTGCACAGCGCGCGCACGAAACGGCGACCGGGAAACTTCACCCGCGCCAGCAACCACGCGAGGGGCACTCCGAACACGATCGACAGAGCGGTAGCCCACACCGAACAGATCAGCGACAACTTCAACGCGGTCAACGACGCGTCGTCGGTGACGTATTCCGCGGCATGCGACCACGGTGCTCGCCACAACAACCCGATCAGTGGCAACGAGAAGAACGCAACCGCGATGGCGGCAAGCGCCTTCGCCGGAGCGGGAAATGTCGATCCAGAGCGACGGGCGTTCACCGTGCGAGAAAACCGAACAAGGCGAGAATTGCTTGCCCCTGCGCACGGGCAACGAAGTCGACGAAGGCTTGCGCTGCCGCAGCGTTCGGTGCCCCTTTGGTCACAACCATCGGATAGTTGCTGATCACGTTGAGACCGCTCGGTATCTCCACTCCCTCGGCCGCGTCGCCGGCGGCGATCACGTCGGTCACAAACACGATGCCAGCATCGGCCTCGCCCGCAGTCACTTTCGTGACGACACCTTTCACCTTGTCTTCGAAGCTCTTCGCCGTCACGGTTACGCCGGCGTTTGCGAGAATCGTTGACGCTCCTTTGCCACACGGCACCGTGTCCGCGCACAGCACGACGATCAGGTCGGGGTCGGCGAGATCTGCGAGGTCAGCGATGCCCTTCGGGTTGCCGGGCTCGACGATGATCTGAAACGTGTTCTTGGCGATGACGATGGGGTCGCCGTTGTTTTCACCGGCATCGATCAGCTTCGTCATGTTCGAATCATCAGCAGATGCGAAGACGTCGGCGGGCGCACCCTGTGTGATCTGGGTAACAAGATCGCCAGAACCGGCGAAGTTGAAAGTGACGTGCGCGTCGGGGTACTCCTCAGTGAACGCTTCCCCAATAGCCGTGAACGCTTCGGTCAACGATGAGGCTGCGAATACAACGACCTCGCCGCTGATCGCCGCACCATCACTTGACGGTTTTGTGTCGTTGTCGTCGCCGCAAGCGACGGCGAAAACACCCATCAGGGAGGCAAACAGAACCGACAAAGCGAGTCTTAGCCGCATCTCGGCACAATAGTTACAGATTGACTAATTGCGCAACTCCCTCGCCAACAGCGCGCTCACTGCGGCGCCGGGTCCGAATAGCCTGCGGCCGTGCGCAAGCAAACCGGCGATGTCGAACTGATCCAGGTGTTCGCTCCCGACGACGCGGCGTTGTGGACGGGTGCCGAAGCGGCGAGCTCCGAGCCGTTCAACGCGTCTACTGGTCAACCACTGTCGTATCGCCGCTTCGCACTCGCGAGCGCCGTCGCTCTGTTGGCGGCGATCGTCGGCGTCATCGCTCTCGGCGACGACGAGAACTCCAACTCGGCAGCCAGCACGACGACGCTGGCCGTCCCAACAACACTGCGGTCACTCCTCGACCCGACACCGAATGCAAGCCCGACCACCCACTACCTGATCGACGACCCGTCGCTCACCCCGTACTCGGCCGACATCGTCACGCCGCCGGCCGACGGCGAACAGGTTCAGGTCTGGACAAATGGATTGCCAGTCGGCCCGATCGTGATTATTGCGCTTCACCCTCACAGCTTCGAGTCGTATGGGATCGTCGGGGCATCCCGCGATCTCGTCGACGGAATTGAGATTGTGCGGCCAACGGCGCAGCCCGACACGGCAATCAGCGAGTTTGCAGTCGATGACAACTGGTCCGTCGCTGTTCGCGCCACTCGCTTGGAAGACAGCGAGGTCGCCCAGATCGTGCACAGCATCCAAGTAGTCGATGGCGAGTTAGCGGATGGCTCTGCGGTGATGGACGCACTCGGTCTCGGCCGAACATTCGAAGCCGAGTCGCTCGACGACCTGATCTTCGGTCGCGTCGAGTCGTCGGTGCGCTACCTCACCGCCGATGGCGAAGTCGCAACGCTGCGCAGCGCAACAGGTATCTCCGCGAACCGACTCGCAGGCGTCCGATACTTGGCAATCGACGCCCAGATGTTCTTCTACGACTCGATGTACGGACGATTGGCCGACACCGGCGACATCATCGTGGTGTGGGAGGAGGAGGGTCGATTGTTGAGCTTCGTCGCGCCAGGTGAACTCGACGAGGTCATCAGGCTGCGCGGTGCGGTGCGAGCGGCCACCGAGCAGGAATGGTCGAGCATGCTGTACGGCCTGCGCCCCGACTACACGCTGGGAGATTTCGAAACGCTGGCGACTGGGTTTACAACCAGTGGCGAATTCTGGGCCGCGGGACCGCAAATCGCCGAACGCGCCGGTCGCACCGAGTTTCTTTGGTGGTGGACCGTGCCGGGTCGGCGCAACGTCACCGATAGCACCGCCACGTCGACCGGTGTTGGGAGTCGGCCGCAAGTCGACACATTGGTGGTGCCCGGAGGAATGTTTGTCTTTGTCACGCAACCCGGCGAGGGCGGTACCGTCACGGTCCGCACTGCGACGGGCGTCGAGTTGACGGCCGAGCTGGCGCAACCGTTCGCCGAAAGCGAAGTGTTCATGGCTGTCGTGCGTGTCGAAGAACCCGGGCTCGTGACCGTCGCGATCAACGGATTGGAGGTGGCGGTGTGAGCCAAATCGACTTCGCCCAGGTTGAGGCGGCCGTCGCGCAGGCGATCCGGCGACGCAGCACAGCCGACCTGCAACTGCTCGGCCACGGCGAGATCAGCGTCGTGATGGCATGGCCGGCCGGCGCGCCGGTCGCGGCCGTCAAACGCGTGCCGCCGTTTCGCGACCTGGCACGCGCGCAGCAGTACGTCACGGTCTGCGACGACTTCTTCGCAACGCTACGCGCGGCCAACGTCGGCATTTGGCCGACGACGCTGCACATCCACGAGCGCCCCGATGGGCGTGCCGTCGTGTACCACCAGCAACCGATCGCCGACATCACGCAACTGGGCAGCAATGTTCTGCGGTCGGCAGCGCCGGCAGATTCTCATCCACTGCTCGACGCGATTGTCGATGCCGCCGCGCGGGTTTGTACTCGGACGCTGGGATTCGATTGCCAGTTGGCCAACTGGTTGTGGGACGGCAGCACCGCCACGCAGATCGATTTCACGTCGCCCTTCGCGCTGACCGAGAGCCGCGACGACTTGCTGTACGACACGCACACGTTTCTGCAGGAGTACCCCGTGGTCGTGCGGCCGTATTTGCGCAAGGAGTTCACGTCGCTACTGCGCCGGTTCACCTCCGCCGAGGGAGCGCTCGCCGACATGGTGGCCAACATGATGAAGGAAGGCCTCGATCAGTGGGTCGACCCTGCGATCAACACGATTAACTCCCGGTTGGGCATCAACCTCAGTAGGGAGAAAGCGCAGTGGATGTACGACAACGATCGCAAACTGCTGCCAACGGTGCTGAAGATAAAGAAGGTGCAGCGCTGGTGGCTGACGCACACCGGCCGCAACTACGAACAACTACTCCCCGAGAAGACGACCTACGAATTGCTGGCACGCGAGCACTAGACGGGCGCCTCGACGGCGCGCAGTGGCAAGGCCATCGCCGGTTGGTGATCCCACAGGTCGGCGAGCAAATCACCGCGTAGCGCGGCAAGCGCTGGGTCGGCCCAGCGGTTCTCGCGCTGCAGCGGATCGTCGGCCAGGTTGTACAACTCGCCCTCGGTGCCATCGTGCGCGGTGCCGGGCAGGTACGCCGAGCACACCCACCCGTCGCGGGTGATTGTGCGCAGGTGCACACCGACGCCCCACAGTTCGCTGTCCCATTCGGTCAGCACTCGCTCGAAGCCGCGCGCATCGGCGTCGCCATCGTCGAGCGGCAGCGCCTTACCTTCCATCCAGGGAGCGGCGGGCAATCCGGCGATCGCGCAGAACGTCGGAGCGAGGTCGATCAGTCCAACCGGCCGAGTAACTGTCGCTGCGGTTGAACCCGCCGATGCAGCCGGCCGCCAGATCAGCGGTAGCCGCATGAGACCGTCGACGTGGTACGGACCCTTGAACATCAAACCAAAGTCGCCACCAAGTTCACCGTGATCGGTGGTGAAGATGATGTCGACATCGTCGTCCCACCCACGCGAAGCGATTGCCGCCAGTACTCGACCGATCGCTTCGTCGATCAACTCGCACTCCACTGCATTCAACGCCGTGACCTCGCGCAGCTGATCGGCCGTCAGCGTTGACGGTTTCCACTCGAGCGGTGCCTCGTAGTTGCTGACCATGCGGCCGTCGTACCACGCACGCCAGTGGCGCGGTTTGGCATCCAGCACTCGTTCTCGTTCAGAGGCGTCCGCGATGTAACCGGCCGGCAGCGGCACCTCGCGCCAATCGATGCGACCGACCTCGCTGGCAGGTGGATCCCATGGGTGGTGCGGATCAGGGAAACTCATCCAGCAAAACCAGTCGTCATCAATGGGAAGCGAATCGAGCCAAGCGATCGTGCGATCGGCGACCCAATCGGTGTGGTACCACTCGCGCGGGATGTTGTTCTTCCACGCTTGCGGTGCGCCGGTGTCGCCGCCACCCATGGCATTGACCTCCAGCGCTGAATCGAGCACCGGGTAGAACATGTTGACCACTTCTGGGTGGGTGGCCGCCAACCAACGCGCGTAATGCAACGGACCGGCGGCACCGTGTGTTGCCGACTCAAAGTGTTCGAAACCGCGGTGCGGGCCAAACGTGGCAGCGCGAGAGAACCCGTTCTCCGGGAAGCGCGCAAAGGCATCGAGAAAGGGCTCGAAGTGCGGCTTGCCAATGATGGCCGTGCGATAACCAGCGTCGGCCAGTACTTCCGCGACCGAAGGGGCGTCCTCCGATAACGGCACCCCATTCATCCACACGCCATGTGTGCTCGGGCATTGTCCGGTCAGCATCGTGCTGCGCGAGGGCATGCACACCACGCTCTGCGGATGCGCACGCTCGTAGCGGATGCCTTGCGCTGCCACGGCATCGATCACTGGAGTGCGTGCAATAGTTCCGCCGTTGCAACCCAGCGTGTCGTAGCGCTGCTGATCGGTAGTGATGAACAGAATCTTGCGGCCCATCAGACGCTTGCCTCCATCTGTCGTTTCAGCTCCCGGCACGCAGCCGCGGTACCGCCGCCGATAACCATCGCCATCGTGCGCGGGTCGGCTTCCGTGGAGTACACAACCAGACATGTTTCGTCGCCAAGATCGATGACATCGATCGTGCCGCGGTGGTGTTTGAAGATCGGTGTCGTAATGCGGTACTGGAAGCGGCGTTGGGTGTCGTCGCACACGAGAATCTCTTCCGGCATGGGGATACCGGTGGCCGTCACGATCGTGCGCATGTTGCCCTCAACCGTGCACTCGACGATGCCCGGGAACCAAGTGTGCAACTTGGTCGCGTCGCCGGCCAGCGCCCACACCACGTCGGCCGGGCGCGCAATGCGGATCTCGTGACGAATCGTGCCGTACATCAGAGCTGCACGCTCGTGAGATCGTCGCCGAGCACAACACTGCCGGCGAAGTGGGCAGCAGCGAGCGCCGACCACTCGCTCTCCTGCCCGCGTTGCATTGCAGGCACGTAGTGGGTCAGTACGAGAGTTGTTACGCCAGCCCTGTGCGCAGTCTGCGCCGCCTGCTCGACAGTCGAGTGGTAGTCGAGGATGTCCTGCAGGCGGGCACTCGGCACCTTCTGCACGAGGTCGCCGCGAATGACGGCTTGCACATACGCATCGGCGCCGAGGCACAGCTCGTCAAGCGTCGCGCACGGAACGCCGTCGCCCGCCAGCACGGCGGCGCTTCCGCCAGCTTCGATACGAAAGGCGATCGTGGGCTCGACCGGCTTGTGCTCCGTCGCGCCAACCCGCACGGTCGCCGAACCAACGCTGAACACATCCGCGGCGCTCACTTCGTCGACCGCAACCGAGGGACCTTCAGTGAGGTCTGCATGATGATCGATCCTGTAGCGAACATCGCGCGATAGCGACGCCAGGGTGAGCTCGACGACTTCGCGAGTTCCGACCGGCCCGTAGATCGTGAGTGGTCGTGGCATCGGGCTCATCACCCAACGGGTGGTGATGACATCACCCAGGTCGCTGATGTGATCGCTGTGCAAGTGCGTCAGGAGCAACGCGTCGAGCATCGGGGGCAGGAACCCTGCCGCGGCCAAACGCATCAGCACGCCGCGGCCACAATCGACCAACACGGTCAGCCCATCGGCGGTGACCAGTGTTGCCGGCCCGGCTCGGTTCGGGTCTGGCAGCGGACTGCCTGTTCCCAGCAGCGTGATGCGCATCATGGCGTAACCGGCACGTTCACCAATGCCGTGATTGAGTGCACCAAGGCGGCCGCGATTTGCGTCGCCGACAGCCCTTGGTCGTCGCGCATCAACTGCACTGATTCATACGACGCGAGCACATCGATGCTGGCAACAACATGTGCGGCGGTCGACTTACCCATCGCTCGCAACTCGGGCGCGAACAGCTGGCGGAGTTGCTCGCGCCAGAAGGCACGGGCCGTCGCCAGCTCGGCAGCGATCAGTGGCTGAAACGGAGCTCGCACCCGGGCAACAGTGCCGACCGACGCGATCGCGTCGAACAGCCGCAGGCGTTGTTCGACGAGCCGCCGCACGCGCTCGGCGATCGGTGCCGCGCTAGCTGTGTCGAGCTCTGCAAGCGGAACCACCCGGTGGTGGTGACGAGCGACCGCCACCCGCACGAGGTCGTCGATGTCGTCGAAGTACCGAAACAACGATCTGGGTGACAGGCCAGCGCGTTCGGCGATCTGGTCGCTTGAGGGATCGAGGTTGCCGCTGGCGTACAGCGTGAGCATCGCGTCGACGACTGCCATCCGGTTGCGTTCCCGAATTGCGTGGCGCCCATCCTCAGCAGCGCCCGCTGCCGTCTTCGCCGCGCTCGGCCGCACCGCAGTGATCGTCACGTGCGCTCCACGCCCGAGCGACCGACGTTGATCACTTCGCCGCGGTCGACGCTGACCCAGTCGCGACCTTCGATGTATGGCGTGAACGCGCTGACAATCGCGCGCTCGTCGGCAGCAACCTTTGGGCGCTGCATCTCGTAAAGATGCGGGAACTCCAGCCATGCGGTCACCGCGTTCCACAACCGCAACGCAGCCTCGCCCGTCGGTGGGTCGAGCAATACCGGACCGAACAATGTCTGCCCGTCGGCGAAGATCAACGTCGGTACGCCGTAGCCGCCCGCAGCAACAACCTTGTCGTGCTCGGCGCGCACTTCGTCGTGCGTGGTCGGGTCGGCGATGGCGGCATCGACGAGTGCCGGGTCGAGGCCGATCTCGGCCATCAACTCGCGCGCCACAACCGGATCGTGGGGTTTACGACCCTCCACATGCAGAGCCTTGCCCGTGCGGGCATACCAGGCGTCGATCAAGGCCATGTCGGTGCGGCGCAGCAGCGCGCCGATGCGCATGAGCGACCAGCCGTAACTCCACTCGCGCTCCCACGGGTGCTTCTTGCCCTCGCGCCGATTGATTTCCTCAAGGCTAAAGAAGCACCAGTTGACGGTGAGGCCGAGCTGATCGCGCACGTCGCGCATCCACAGCGACGTTTGGTACGCCCAAGGACACATACCGTCGTAGTGGAAGTCGACCGTCGTTGGCGCTGAAGCAACCATCGCTGCAACGTAACAGTTGACAGTCACTCTGACAAGTCCTACCGTAGGCGCCCTGATGCTGAGCGAACCGGACTTCCAGGGCCGAATCGGGCGCACGCACCACGACTCGACACCGTCGTGGCCCGCGCCGCCCGCCGGACTCGGCGGACCGAACGTCGTGATGATCGTGCTCGACGACACCGGCTTCGCGCATTTCAACTGCTACGGCAGCACATTGGAAACACCGAACATCGATCGCCTCGCCGCGGGGGGATTGCGCTACACCGGCTTCCATACGACCGCGCTGTGTTCGCCGACGCGTGCGTGCTTGCTGTCCGGACGCAACCATCACGCCGTCGGGATGCGCGCTATTTCTAACTGGAACACCGGCTATCCGAACATGCGCGGTGGCATCAGCCCGCGCGCGGCCACGATCGCCGAGTTGTTGCGCACTCATGGCTATGCGACGTACGCGGCCGGCAAGTGGCACCTCGCGCCAATGGAGGAGACCTCGGCGGCAGGGCCACATCACAACTGGCCGCTGCAAAAGGGATTCGACCGCTTCTACGGCTTCTTGCAAGGCGAGACCGATCAGTTTCATCCCGAACTGACCCACGACAACCACCACATCGATCCGCCAACGCGCGACGACTATCACGTCAGCGAAGACATCGTCGATCAGAGTTGCGGCTGGATTCGCGATCTCATCTCGGTGCGGCCCGACCGCCCCTTCTTCCTGTACCTCGCGTTCGGCGCGATGCACGCGCCACACCAGGCTCCCGACGACTACCTCGCTCGCTGGCGTGGCCGCTTTGATGAGGGTTACGACGTGCTGCGTGAGCGCTGGTTCCAGCGGCAACTGCAGCTGGGCATCATTCCAGCGGGCACCTCGATGGCGCCGCGCAATCCAGGTGTGCCGCCGTGGGACGACCTGACACCGAATCAGAAGCGCTTCTCGTGTCGGTTGCAGGAGGCGTACGCGGCGATGCTCGAGCACACCGACGCCCAGATCGGACGCCTCGTCGCGTTTCTGGAGAACACCGGGCAACTCGACAACACGCTGCTGATGGTGCTCAGCGACAACGGGGCCAGCCGCGAGGGCGGACCATTCGGAGTCATGGACGAGTTCAGCTTCTTCAACGGATTGTGGGAGAACGTGGATGAGCTCGTCGAGAATCGGCTCGACGACATCGGCACCGAGCGCTCGCACAGCAACTACCCGTGGGGTTGGGCGCAAGCCGGCAATAGCCCACTGCGTTGGTACAAGCAGAACACGTATGGCGGCGGTGTCCGCGATCCGTTGGTGATGCATTGGCCAACCGGGTTCACGGCCCGCGGCGAGGTGCGCACGCAGTTCTGTCACGCCATCGATCTCGCGGCCACTGTGCTGGATATCACCAGTGCGCCGACGCCGGGAGTGGTGGCCGGGGTGGAACAGATCCCCATGCACGGCCGCTCACTGCGACCAACCTTCGACGACGCCGCCGCGCCAGCACAGCGACCCGTGCAGTACTTCGAGCAGATGGGTCACCGCGGCATCTGGGCCGATGGTTGGAAGGCGACCACCTATCACGAGCCTGGTCATGCGTACGACGACGAGGAGTGGGAGTTGTTTCACCTCGACGCCGACTTCTCCGAGTGTCACAACCTGGCGAGCGCGCATCCCGACAAGCTGCGCGAGATGATCGACCTGTGGTGGAGCCAGGCCGGCGAGATGGGCGTTTTACCGCTCGACGATCGCACGATCGAATTGTTTGGCGGCACGCCCCGGCCAGGCACGCCGCAGGCGCGCACGCGCTACGACTACCTCGCACCGATCTCGCACATTCCATCCGATGTTTGCCCACCACTCGGCGGGCGCCCCTGGACGCTCACGATCTCTGTGACCGTGGGGAGCCCTCACGTGGAAGGCGTGTTGTACGCCCGCGGCAGTCACAACGTTGGCCAAACGTTCTTCATCAAGGACAACTTGCTGCAATTCGATTACAACGCGCTGGGAACACACTTCCGGGCGACCGCTCCCCTCTCGCTCGCGATCGGCCACCACACGCTCACCGCCCGCTTCGAGCGCGAAAAGTCAGCAGGAACGGTCGTGATTGGGGTCGACGGCGCCGACGTTGGCTCAGTCGCGATTCCCAAACTGGTGCGCATGCTCGGCTCCACCGGGCTCGACATTGGGCGCGATGCGCTTTCCACAGTGGTGTCCGACTACGAAGGGCCGTTTGCGTTCACCGGCACGATCGAGCGCGCTTCGTTCGAGATCCACAGCCGCCGCGACCGCGCCGATGTCCTGGCCCAAGCGAACACCGAACTGGCACGGGAGTAGCAATGACCTCGGAAAGAACGACAGACAACCAGACCCTCGATTCACTCCAGCGCCGGATGCGGGCAATGCATTCGCTCTACCACCAAGCGGTGGCGACGATGGACATCGAGCACGTCAACCATTTCGAACGCGAAGGCGTCGTGCCGATCGCGTTTTGTCTCTTCCACATCACCAACATGATCGACGCTTCATTCATGCTGATGACCGGCACAGCGCCGATCTGGAACGACGAGTGGCAGGCCCGCGTTGGAATGTCCATCAACGATCACGGCAAACACAAGACGGTCGACGAGATGGTGTATCAGCGCATCGGCGATTACGAGGCGTTTCAGGATTACATGCGCGCCGTTTTCGAGCGCACAGAGGCGTGGCTTGATCAACTGGACCCAGCCGAACTCACGAGGGTCGTGATCCCCCGCCCATTTCCACCGCAGATCGCCACTACCTACAGCGCCCGAGTCGCCGGGCCGGAAGGCATCACGCTGCTCGACGCGACCGAGTGTTGGATCTACCAACACGGGCTACGTCACATGGGCGAGATCGAGTTGGCCCGCGGCCTCGTTGGCCTGGGCGGCATGACGAGCTAGCGAGGAAGCTCGAGTCGCTTCCACACATCGACCAGTGCGTCGGCGAGCGCACTGGTCAGCTCGTCGTCGTGCAGCGGCGTCGGCGTGATGCGCAGGCGCTCGGTGCCTTTGCGCACCGTCGGGTAGTTGATCGGCTGGATGTAGATGCCGTGTTCTTCGAGCAACAAGTCGGTCGCTTCCTTGCACTTGTCGGGGTCGCCGACGAACACCGGAACGATGTGGGTGTCGTTGTGCATTACCGGCAATCCTGCCGCAGCGAGCACTTGCTTGACGCGACGGACACTGTCCTGATGCCGATGGCGCTCCATGTCTGACGCCTTGAGGTGGCGCACGGCAGCGGTGGCCGCCGCGCAAATCGCGGGAGGTAGCGCCGTGGTGAAGATGAACCCGGGCGCGTAGCCGCGCAAGGCGTCGATGATGTTGGTATCGGCGGCGATGTAGCCGCCCAGGCAACCGAAGGCCTTCGCAAGCGTGCCCTCCATCACATCGACCCGGTGCATCTCGCCCTGCTGCGCGGCCATGCCCGCGCCGCGCGGGCCGTACAAGCCGACGGCGTGAACCTCATCGGCGTACGTCATTGCGTCGAAACGATCAGCGAGGTCGCAGATTTGTCCGACGGGAGCGACGTCGCCGTCCATGGAGTACAGCGTCTCGAACACGATCAGCTTGGGAGCCTTCGGATCGGCGGCGGCCAACAACTCTTCGAGATGCGCGACATCGTTGTGGCGGAAAATGTGCTTGGTAGCGCCCGACTGACGAACACCCTCAATCATTGAGTTGTGGTTCATCGCGTCGCAGAAGACAATGCAGCCCGGCATCAGCTTGACGAGCGTCGAGATTCCGGTTTCGTTCGACACGTAGCCGGAGGTGAACACCAGCGCTGCGTCCTTGCCGTGCAGGTCGGCGAGCTCCTGCTCGAGCTCGACCATCGGATGATGCGAGCCCGCGATATTGCGTGTGCCGCCGGCGCCAGTGCCCATGCGGGTAGCAGTGGCCACCATCGCCGCGATGACATCTGGGTGTTGCCCCATGCCGAGGTAATCGTTGGAACACCACACGACTACTTTGCGAGGACCATCAACCGAATGCCAGGTGGCGTGTGGGAAACACCCCGCGTGGCGTTCCAGATCGGCGAACACCCGGTAACGCCGCTCGTCGTGCAGTTGATCAACTGCGTCGGTGAAGAAGGCTTGGTAGTTCATCGCAAGGGTCGTCAGCAAACTAGGTCGTGCGCCGCTTCGAGCACAGCGAATCAGCGCAGGAGCGACGCTATCGCATGCCTACCACTAGCGGTGCCTCAGACTCAGCGTGGGCGTCGGGCAGGCGGTCTCTCGTTCAGGGTTTCAGCAGTTGATTTACACGATGTATGTTTCATAGACACGCGCCAGCCATCCAGGGATGCGTAATCTGCGAACCACATCAAACACCAACATGGGGAGACATTAATGAGAATGCGTTTTTCATCGAGCCGTCGGCTCGCTAGTGCCGTCGTAGTCGGGGCCTTGTTGCTCGTGGCTTGTGGCGACGACGAGAAGTCGGAGTCAACGACCGCACCGGCAGAAACCGACGCCGTCGACACCACCACCGCTGGTGCCGACACCACAGCTGCTCCGGCAGAAGATCCGCTCGCGGCGCTCTACCAGGAGTGCCTCGATAACGGTGCCAAGGTCAACCTGATCGCCCTTCCGGACGAATGGGCCAACTACAAGGGCGTTCTCGCCTCATTCGGCGAGAAGTACCCCGGTGTCGAGTACCCCGTGCAGAACCCGAACGGTTCTTCGCAGGAAGAACTCGACGCAGTCGTGAACCTGGCTGGCCAGGACGACATGCCCGACGCCATCGACGTCAGCCCAGCGAAGGCCATTATTGCCGCCGACACCGGTCTGTGGGAGCCGTACTCGCCGACACTGATCGACGAAGTTCCGGACAACATGAAGGACCCCGATGGCAACTGGGTGTCGGCGTATTACGGCATCATCTCCATCGGCACCATCACCACCATCGTGCCCAACGCTCCGACCAGCTTTGCTGATCTGATGAAGCCAGAGTACGAGGGCTTGGTTGCGCTCAACGGCGACCCACGTACTTCGGGTTCGGCGCTGGCCGCAGTTATGGCTGCCTCAATCGCCAATGGCGGTTCCGCCGACGACATCATGCCCGGCATTCAGTTCTTCGCTGACCTGAAGGCAGCCGGCAACCTCATCCCGACCGAGGTCACACAGGCCACGGTTCTCTCGGGCGAGACGCCGATTGCAATCGACTGGAGCTACAACTATCCGGGCTTGGCAGCTGCGGTTGCCGACGCTGGCTTGGAAATCGACGTCAACTTCCCGACCGACGTTGCATACGGTGCGCCGTACGCTCAGGGCGTTGTCGCCGGCTCGCCGCACCAGGCTTGCGCCAAGCTGTGGATCGAGCACATCTTGTCGAACGAGGGTGCGTTGGCATACCTCCAGGGTGGTGGCATGCCGGCTCGCTATGCGGCTGTCGACGCTGCTGGCGCCATCAGCGAAGCCGACAAGGCGAACTTGCCGCCGGCTGAGCTGCTCGACCAGGTGATCTTCCTCACCCCCGAGCAGAGCACTGCAGCCAACGACGTCCTCGCGGCCAACTGGGGCCCGATGGTCGCCGACGTCTGAGCTGAAAGCAAAGCATTGTCCAACTCGTTTGGAGATCCGATTGCCATGGGGGCTCTCATAGAAGATGAGAGCCCCCATGGTGCCAACGGTCCAGCCGCGCCGCGCAAGCGGTTCGGCTGGACCTGGCTCGGGTTGTTGCCGTTTTTTGCGTTCCTCAGCATTTTCTTGTTGCTGCCGACCGTGGGACTCATCCGCAAAGCGTTCGTGGCCAACGACAGCTCGTACACGACAAAGGGTTTCACCGACGCCATCTCCACCGAAGGCGCAGCCTTCTGGAACTCATTCAAGATCTCAATCATCACCGCGATTCTGGGCGTCATCTTCGGCACCGCCCTTGCATATGCCGCAGCGACCGCCAAGCGCCCCAAGTGGCTGCGCTCGCTGGTCTCGGCGTTCAGCGGTGTCGCCGCCAACATGGGCGGCATCATCCTGGCCTTCCTGTTCCTCACGTTGCTTGGCCGCCAAGGCCTCGGAACGAAGATCCTCGCCGACAACTTCTGGGACCCATACAAGTCGTGGTTCAGCATCAACGACTTCTCGGGTGTCGTTCTTGTCTACATGTACTTCCAGATTCCCCTGATGGTGCTCGTCACTCTGCCCGCCATCGACGGGTTGAAGTCCTCTTGGCGGGAAGCATCCGCCAACTTGGGTGGCACCAGCTTCACCTACTGGCGCCGCGTCGGGGTGCCAGTTCTGGCGCCATCCATGCTCGGTGGTTTTCTGCTTCTTTTCGCCAACGCCTACAGCGCGTATGCAACGGCGTACGCGTTGAACACGCAGTCGAACCTGGTTCCGGTGAAGATCAGCTTCTTCTTGCGCGGTGATGTCACCGGCCGTTCACCGATGCCGTTCGCGCTTGCTACTTGGATGATCTTGTTCATGGCTGTCTCAATGGGCGGCTATCTAGTGCTGCGCAAGCGAGCGGAAAGGTGGCAAAAATCAGCGGCCGCGTAAAGGCATACCTGGGCCGCATCGGGCCGACACTGGTGTTGCTTGCAGCAGCAGTGTTCTTCATCGCGCCAATTCTTTCGACGGCGCGCGCCGCCTTCCACAAGGTGCCGACGATTCTGCTCAATCGTCACACGTGGTTCCAGAAGTGGTCGCTGGAGGGGCTGCGCAGGGCGTTCAAAGAGGAGTACTTCTGGACGACCCTTTCGTTGAGCCTGAAGTTGGCAGTGATCACGGTTCTGATCACCATGCTGTTGCTCGTTCCCACGGCGCTGTTCGTACATCTCAAGCTTCCCCGGGCTCGCGCCTTGGTTGAATTCCTGACCGTTCTGCCGTACGTCGTTCCGCCAATCGCCCTCGTCGCGGGCGTCGCGGCGTTCTTTCGACCAAACGCACGCTGGTTCTTGAATAGCGACTTTGCGTTGGCACCGTTCTACGTCGTGATGGCGATGCCGTTCACGTATCGCGCGATCGACGCGGGTATCAAAGCGATCGACGTTCGCACGCTGGTTGATGCATCGCGCAGTTTGGGTGGCAGTTGGTTCACCACCCTGCGCAAAGCGTTGCTGCCGAATATGGCGTCCAGCCTGCTTTCGTCAGCATTCCTCACCGCCACAATTGTGCTGGGCGAGTTCACGATCGCGAACAGCCTGGCCAAGAACACGTTCGCAACTTTCAGTTTCGAGTACTTCAGTCGCGACGCTCAAGGCGGTGTTGGGCTGGCCTTGCTCACCCTGGTCGCCACGACGGCGTTGCTTGGCATGATGACGTTGCTGACGCGCACAAAGAGTCGTAAAGCCGCGACCATGACCCGTTTCTAACCCCGTTCCTCAACGACTGGAATTGTCATCCCGATGAGCGCACTCACATTCGCAGGTGTCCGCAAGACGTTCGGTACCAACGTCGCGCTGCACGGCTTCGACCTCAATCTGCAGCAGGGCGAGCTCGTCACGCTGCTCGGGCCAAGTGGTTGTGGCAAGACCACAGCCCTACGCGTCGCCGCCGGCTTCGAGCGCGCCGACAGCGGCGCGATTCTCATCGAAGGTTCCGACATCAGCAAGATGCCACCCCATAAGCGCAACATGGGAATGGTCTTCCAGAGCTACAGCTTGTTTCCCAACCTCACCGTGGCGGGCAACGTCGAGTACGGCCTGCGCACACGACGTATCGCCAAGCCCGAGCGCGACCGACGCGTTGCTGAGGTTCTCGAACTCGTGCAATTGACAGCCCTCGGCGCGCGCTACGCCCACCAACTGTCAGGCGGGCAACAACAACGTGTTGCCCTCGCTCGCGCATTGGCGGTTCGACCGAGCGTCTTGCTGCTTGACGAACCGCTGAGCGCCCTTGATGCCAAAGTGCGGACAACGCTGCGCGACGAAATACGTCGCATCCAAACCGAAGTGGGCATCACCACCTTGTTCGTCACCCACGACCAAGAAGAAGCCTTGGCGATCAGCGATCGCATTTGCGTGATGTCGCAGGGTCAGATTGAGCAGATCGGTTCCCCGACGGAGGTGTATCGCAAGCCGGCAACAGCATTTGTGGCCCGTTTCGTGGGCACCATGAACGAGTTACCCGGAGTCGTCAGTGGTGCCAGCGAAGTAACCGTGATGGACAACCGTCTCAGCACACCGGCCGCCAAGGGCCTCGCCAAAGGTTCGTCGGTCAAGCTGCTCGTCCGCCCGGAGGACTTGACGATCGACGCGAACGGGATGCCCGGGTCGGTGACTTCCGTGACCTTTCAGGGTGCCAGCACGCTTGTAGGTGTGCGTCTTGATGTCATCGACCGTTTGGTGAGCATCGATGTCGGTCAGGGCGTCGCCGATTCCTTGACGATTGGTGATCGCATCGGCGTCGGGGTCAACGGATCCCACGCCGTGTGCGAGCCCGAAGAGTGAGGTTTTCGACCTTCACCCTCGCCGATCAGGCGTGGATGGTGGCGCGAGTCAGCTTCGCTGCCGCCCTCGGTGGGTTGATCGGTTTCGAGCGTCGCAATGCGGGCAAGAGTGCTGGCATCCGGACACACATGTTGGTCGCCGCCGCCTCTGCGCTCGCCGTGGGTTTGGGTGAACTCGTCCGCATCCAGGCCGGCACCGGCGATCCCACCCGCATGATGCACGCGGTCGTCACCGGAATTGGTTTCATCGGCGGCGGCATGATCTATGTGCAGAAGCGAGCTCGCGGGCCGTACGGCCTGACGAGCGCCGCGACCGTTGTGCTGGTCGCTGGCCTCGGCATGGCGGCGGGCGCAGGGGCACCACTACTTGCTGCTGCGGGCACGGTGCTGGCGCTCATCACGCTTCGCGGCGTACAGACAGTTGAGGACCGGATTCATTTGCGAACGTCTGGGGAAGACGAGCGAGACGAGGTTGACGACGACTGACCTCGTCGCCGACACTGGGACACCGCATGCTCACCAATCCGACTCAGCAACACGCCCGCCGCTCGCTGGGCACTATCACCGAGGCGGCGCGTGCGGTTGACGTGATTCACGAGACCGATGTACTAGTCGTCGGGTCTGGCCCCGCCGGGTTGTCCGCCGCACTCGCCGCCGCCCGTGCTGGCGTCGACGTCACGATGGTCGAGCGCTACGGCTGCTTCGGCGGCAACATCACCGCCGTCGGCGTTGAGGGCATGGCCTGGTACCGCCACGAGCAGACGGTCGAAGCCAATGGCATCGGCCGCGAGTTCGAGACACGCGCATTCGAAATGGGTGCCGCCGTGCAGGAGAGCCAGTCGCAGTCCTACGAGCTGGATGCCGAAGGATTCAAGGTCGTCGCCGATCGCATGGTTGAAGAGTCCGGCATGCGCGCGATGCTGCACCGCACCTTCGTCGCCCCGATCATGGACGGCGACGCAGTTGTGGGCATCATCACCGAGTCGAAGGCTGGTCGGGAGGCGATCCGCGCCCGGCGAGTGATCGATGCATCGGGCGATGCCGATGTCGCGTTTCGCGCTGGCGCTCCGACGCATCACACCCCTCGGGAACAGATGATGGCCGCTTCGGTCATGTTCCATATCTCTGGTGTCGACAAGCACGCCTTCATCGAGGGCATCAAGGCCGACCCGCAGACCTACAAGGATTGGGCCGGCGGCGGTGAGTGGAACATCGAGACCGGGGGCAAGGAGGACGACATGTTCTCGCCGTTCTTGCGCAAGCCCTTTCAGCAAGCCATCGACGACGGCCTGATCCCCGCACACCTCAGCACGCTTGCCGGAACCTGGGGCGCAGTCCACGACACCGGTGAGCTGACCTACATGAACCTGGTGCACCTCGCCAACATCGACGGCACCGACCCCGACGATCTCACTCGCGGCGAAATCGAGGGTCGACGCCAAGCGATGTACGCGCTGGACGCGCTGCGCGCCTACACGGCGGGCTGCACTGGCGCACGGCTACGTAACTTCGGAATGACGCTTGGTATTCGCGACACACGCAAGATCGACGCGCAGTACAACATGACCGAACACGACGTGCGCGAGCAGGCGCGCTTCGATGACTCGATCGGCATTTACCCCGAGTTCATCGACGGCTACGGCATTCTCATTCTGCCGACCACCGGTCGCTACTTCCAGCTCCCCTACCGCAACCTGCTACCGAAGGGCGTGCGTAACCTGCTCGTCGCCGGCCGTAGTTCAGGTGGCGATCGCGTGTCACACGCTGCAACGCGCAATATGTCGTGTTGCGCAGTGTTGGGTCAGGGTGCCGGTATTGCGGCGGCTCGGTCGATTCACGATGGCAGCGAGTTGGCCGACGTCGACATCGCCGCGGTGCAGAAGGAACTCGACCGCCAGGGCGTTCGCTTCAGCTAGGCCGTCACGAGGCCAGCTTGCGTGCGTAAGCGACAGCATGCTGCACCGAGTCGGTGAATGCCTGGCCGGTCCACGCGATATCGAACGCGGTCCCGTGATCGACTGATGTGCGCACAATCGGCAGCCCGAGCGTGACGTTGACCGCACTATCGAATGCCAGCAGCTTCATTGGGGCGTGACCCTGATCGTGGTACATACACACGATCGCGTCGTGGCGGTCGCGATAGACCGCTTGGTGGAACACAGTGTCAGCAGGGTGCGGACCAGTGGCGTCGACACCCTCTGCTACCGCAGCTTCGATGGCTGGCGCGATGTGTTCGATGTCTTCGTCACCGAATAGGCCGTGCTCGCCGGCATGCGGGTTGAGTCCGCACACTGCGATCCGCGGTCGCTCAAGAAATCGACACAGCACATCGTTGGTGAGGTGAATGACATCAAGCACACGATCGGCGCGCACCCGTCGTATCGCCTCGCTGAGGGAACAATGAGTGCTGACGTGAGTGACGGCGAGCGGACCGTTGGTCAGCATCATCGTCACTTTCGTCGCACCGCAAAGGGCGGCGATGAACTCGGTGTGGCCGACGAAGCCTGGATCGGTGAGCTGAGTCGCTTCCTTGTTCATCGGCATAGTGACAACACCGGCGACCGTGCCACTCAGCGCGTCGTGGGTTGCGCGCTCGACATACGCGCGGGCCGCAGCACCGCTGGCAGCATCGAGCACGCCCGGTCGGTGATCACTCGCCTTCAACAATCCAACGTCAACGATCGGCAGTCGATCCCAGTTGATGGTCAGGTTCAGCAGCTCCGCGCCGTGGTGCAGAATCGCTTCGTCCCCGTACACGACGACGCCTTCCCCGAGTTCGCCGGCTGCGAACGAGCGCAGCACGATTTCCGGTCCAACGCCAGATGCATCGCCCATTGTGATTGCCAGAGGCCGATCCACGTCACCCATTCTCGCCACCAAGCAGGTCGACCAGAGCATTTGGCCCACCGAAGCCGCCAGCCTTCGTAATCACCAGCGGTCCGTCGCGTTGTGGGCGGATGAACGGCATGCCAGCGGCAGCGAAGCCATCGATCAGACGCAGCGTGTCCCCAAGCAACGCGGCCACCGTGTCGCCGCCGATGATCACCACCGTTCGCGATTGCTCCATGAGTGGGCGTGCGCGAACGGTCAGGGCCTCAACGGCTCTCGCGTGCAAGTCTCCATCAGGCACGTCGGTCGCGACAACCTCGACATCAGGTCGGGCGGCGCGCAGCCGATTGAGTTGATCATGAGCAACCGGGTTCGCGCTGCCACATACAACCAGCACAGGTCCGGCGATCGCCGCGGGGCTGGCCGATGTGGAGGCTCGATGACTCGCCGCGAAAACGGCACCCAGCGGGCCAGCCGGGCCAGCGATGAGCACATCGTGACCAGCGAGCACCTGCGCAGCAACGTGCATCGCCTCAGTGTCTGGAATGTCGCAAATCGCGATTGCGGCGTCGCCTTCGAGCCATCTGTGCACTGCCGCAGCGTCGGCGAGTGAGTCAGCATCGGCAAGGTGCTCAAGCACATTGCCAACGGCGACACCGTTGACGAGCACAACTCCCCCGACGCAGGTTCGCCCCAGCTCCGGCCATCCGGGCAATACGACCACGCGCCGACGAGTCGCGCGTTGACGCGAGCGCAATTCCGCTGCCCAATTGCCGCGCAACGTCGAGTCCATCTTGTGCGCTACCCATGTCGACGGCGTGGCGTCAATCGCAGCTGCGACGCGCGCCGCCTCAGTCGCCACCAATGCGCGTGACCCGAGATCGACAACTCCCGATCCATCGGGTGCCGCACCAACCGTCACCGTCACCGGGCCAACAACCTGTGCAAACAACGCGGCGACCTCAAACGCGCCGGTGCGATCGTCGGCAGCGACCAGCCATTCCCTTACTCCGTCGCCCACCGACGGGACCTTATCCGCGCCCACGGGCGCGAAATCGGGCGCTCGTGACACCGAACCGCTCCCGTGGGCGCGAAAGCGGGCGCTACTGGCACCAAATCGCGCCCAACCAAGTTCGAGTTAGGTCAGTTGACCTTGCGCTCGTGGCCTTCCCAATATGGCGCCCGCAGGTCCTTCTTCAATACCTTCATCGCACCCGACAAGGGCAACGGCTCGGCTCGGAACTCGATGCTCTTGGGCAGCTTGTAGCCAGCGATCCATTCGCGACAGTGAGCGATGATCTCCTCCTGCGTGGCGGTGGCGCCTTCCTTCAGGACCACAATCGCCAGCACAGCCTCACCCCATTGTTCGCTGGGGATACCGATGACAGCTACCTGCAGCACGGCCGGGTGCAAGGCAACGGCGTTTTCAACCTCGGTTGAATACACGTTCTCGCCACCGGTGACGATCATGTCCTTGACCCGATCAACGAGATAGAGGTAACCGTCGGCATCCAGGTATCCCGCGTCGCCGGTGTGGTACCAGCCGTCGCGGAACACCTCGGCAGTGGCCTCTGGTTTGTTCCAATACTCGATCATGAAGTTGCCCGCACGCGCGCACACCTCGCCCGGCTCGCCAGGCGGCAACATGTTGCCTTCCTCGTCCTGAATCGACAGCACAACACCCGGCAACGGTCGACCCGCGGCACGCAGGTACTTGCCGCCAGCGCGATGCTCGTCGGGGCCGAGGAAAGCGAGCACGCTGGAGCTCTCGGTCATGCCGTAGCCCTGCCAGATGTCGGTGTCGGGATATAGCGCGAGCAACTTCTCGAGCAGTGCTTGCGGCATCGGTGACGCGCCGTACACGAGGTCGGTAAAGCTCCCCAGCCCCTCCGGCGTGAAGTCGGGGTGCGCCATCGTCATACCGATCATCGTCGGCACCATCACCGTTGTGGTCGGCTGATACGCCTTCACCACTTTCATCACCGCCGCCGGGTCGAACAGCGGCAGAATCACCGTGTGCGCACCCTGCGCCGGGCCGCCCAGCACCGCGAACATCGACGCCGCGTGGAACATCGGAGTCTGGATCAGGTTGGTCGAGTTGCGATCGAATTGCAGGCGCATCATCACGTGGTAGGCGTTCAGTAGTTCGGCGCGCTGATCGAGCAGCACTCCCTTCGGTAGCCCGGTAGTGCCGCCGGTGTACATCAGCACGACTGGATCGGTTTCTTCGCCCTCATCTGGAATCACCGGCTTAGCTGCGGCAAGCAGGTCGGCGTGATTCACCGTGTGCGGCACATCGCCCGCGCCGATCAGCACCACGTGCTCTAACCCAGCCTCCTCTTTCACCGAGTCGATCAGCTTGGCGAAAAACGCATCGACAAAGCAGACTTTGGTTCCCGAGTCGCGCAGGACATACGCCAACTCCTTCGGTGCGAAGCGAAGGTTCAGTGGGTTGACCACACCGCCACCGAGGAACGCCGCGTGATACAGCTCTAGGTACTCCAGCGAGTTCAGCGTCATGATCGCGAATCGGTCGCTACGGCCAACCCCGAGGCTTTGCAGCGCGCCAATCGTGCGCCCGACGCGATCAAGGTGCTCGGCGAATGTCGTGGTGACACCGGTGCCCGAGTTAGTGGCGCAGGGTCGATCGGCATTTTGAGCCACGGCCGGCAACAACATGCGGTGATAGATGAGTTCCTTCATCCCGCCACCCTATTCCAAAGTCGTAGACGGGTCAGCCGGGCGGCGCCCAACTCAGCTTCATGGTTCAATGGGGCGCTATGAGTCAGCCCCTACCGGCACGAGCACGCGTCGTCATCATCGGCGGCGGTGTGATCGGAGCGTCGATTGCATATCACCTCGGCCATTTGGGCTGGACCGACACCGTGCTCGTCGAGCGCGACCAACTCACCTCCGGTACCACGTGGCACGCAGCCGGCCTGATGGAAACGCTGGGCTCGATGTCGGCAACCTCCACCGAGCTGCGGATGTACACGCGCGACCTCTACGCACGACTGGAAGCCGAGACTGGCCTGGCCACCGGTTTCGTTGCCAACGGCTTCATCGAGCTTGCAACCGATCGTGGGCGGCTGGAGGAGTTTCGGCGGACGGCCGCATTCAACCGCTATTGCGGCGTCGACGTGCACGAGATCTCCCCGAGGGAGGTCGCGGATCTGTTTCCGTTGGCCCGCACCGACGACTTGCTTGCGGGCTTCTACGTCGCCGAGGACGGGCGGGTCAATCCGGTCGACGTCACGATGTCGATGGCTCGCGGTGCGCGCCAACTTGGTGTCACCATTGTTCAAGGCGTCAGCGCAACGGGTGTCGAGCTGCGCGACGGTGCCGTGCACGCGGTCGTCACCGACAGCGGCACGATCGAGTGCGAATACGTAGTCAACGCTGCCGGCATGTGGGCCCGCCAGCTGGGCGCGTTGTCCGGCGTGTCGATTCCACTCCAAGCTGCCGAGCACTACTACCTGATCACCGAGCACATGGACGGCATCGAGGCGTCGTGGCCAGTGATCGAAGACCCTGCCAACTTCGGTTACTACCGCGAAGAGGTTGGCGGCTTGATGATCGGGTTGTTCGAGACAGTTTGCGCACCGTGGAAGGTCGAAGGCATTCCGCACGACACGTCGTTCACGACGTTGCAGCCCGACTGGGATCGCATGGGTCCGTATGTGGAAGCGGCGATGAGCCGCGTGCCGAAATCACTGGAGACGGGTATCCGCACGTTCTTTTGTGGGCCGGAGAGTTTCACGCCCGATCTGAGCCCGATAGTTGGCCCGGCGCCGGAAGTGCGTAACTACTTCATCGCCGCCGGATTGAACTCGGTCGGCATCCTCACCGGCGGCGGCATCGGTCGCCTGGTTGCACACTGGATCGTCGACGACGACCCGGGCGTGGATGTCACCGGCATGCACCCGGCCCGCTTGCACCCGTACCAGGCGAACCCGGACTACCGGCGCACGCGCACCGTCGAGTCGTTGGGCATGGTGTACCAAACACACTTCCCCGACCGCTCGTTGCAAACCGCGCGCAACGCAAAAATTTCGCCGTTGCACCATCGGTTGGCCGAACAGGGCGCGCACTTCAAGGATGTCAGTGGTTGGGAAGGTGCCGACTGGTATGCCGGGCGCGGCGATGTCGCCGATCCTGGCCCGCTCTCGTGGGAGCGACCGATCTTTTGGAAGCAGTGGGAGCAAGAACACAAGGCATGCCGCGAAGGCGTGATCTTGATGGACATGAGCTTCATGTCGAAGTTCCGGGTGCAAGGCCGCGACGCTGGCCGACTACTCGACTCGCTGTCGGGCAACTCTGTCAACGGTGCGGTTGGAGAAATCACTTACACGCAATGGCTGAACGAGCGCGGCACGCTGGAAGCCGACCTCACGGTCACCAAACTTCCTTCATCATCTCCGGCGGGCGACGATTTCTTCGTCGTCGCCACCGACACGGCGCATCGCCACGTGGAATCGCAGATGCGGCGGCATTTCGGCGACGCGCACGCAATCGTCACCGATGTCACCGGCGGCTATGCGCAGATCAACGTGCAAGGCCCGCGGTCGCGCGAACTGCTGCAGTCGCTCACGACGGTCGACGTGTCCAACGAAGCCTTTCCGTTCCGAGCCGCACGCGAGATCGACATCGGATTCGCGCGGGTGTTGTGCATTCGCATCACCTATCTCGGCGAGTTGGGCTACGAGTTGTATGTGGCGAGCGAGCAAGCGGTGCACGTGTACGACCGGTTGACCGAAGCTGGCGCCGCGCTCGATCTGCGCCACGCTGGGTTGAAGGCCTTGGCGAGTTTGCGCATGGAGAAGGGCTACCGCGACTACGGCCACGACATCGACAACACCGACGGCCCGCTGGAAGCCGGCTTTGGGTTTGCAATGGCGCTCGACAAACCGGGCGGCTTCATCGGGCGCGACGCCGTTGTCGCGCACAAGGCCGCTGGAGCGTTGACCGAGCGATTGGTGCAGGTGCTCGTGCTCGACCCGGAACCGCTGATGTTCCATGCCGAGGTCGTGCGCCGCGATGGCACGGCAGTCGGATACCTACGGGCGGCGTCGTACGGCCACACGCTTGGTGGGGCGGTTGGCCTCGCGATGGTGAAGAACGATGGCGCACCGGTGACTGCCGACTGGCTGGCGTCGGGCACGTGGACGGTCGAGATCGCTGATCGGCACTACCCGGCGCGTGTTTCGTTGCGTCCGTTGTACGACCCGAGCAACGCCCGCATCAAAATGTAGCTAGACCGGTTCCACCCTGGTTGCGAGAACCACCAGTGTCGGCGTCGACTGGGCGCCGATGGGGACACGATCGAAGACGACGTGGATCGTCGCGCCCGCCGGTATCACCACACCGGCCGGTAACAGCGCAGCGATCTCGGTGAAGGTGCGCCCGGATACATCGACAGCCACGGCATTGGGATTGGTGAGCGTTGCTGAAATCACCCGTCCAGAGTCGTCAAGCGACTCCACCGTTGCAACGATGTCGGGAGTTCCATCCTGAGCAGGCGGCAAGAACTCGCGCTCGAAGTAGCGGTTGCGCTGTGGAACGACGTACTTCTCCAACAGGATCGTCTGCGCTTCCGCCATGGTCTGCTGGTCGCCAACCTGACCCCACGCCGCCCGATCGAGCGCCGCATCCGGCGCCATCATCGCCAACAGTTCGTCCAATCGTGACTCGATAAGTCCCGGAGCGAAGAACGCATCGGCCAATGTACGGGTGCGACGATCCACCATCTCGCGGAGCACGTCGTTACGCAGCAGCACTCGAAGTAGCTGATTGTGATCCGGGTAGTTCGGCCAATACAGAACTTGCACGTCGTCGCAACGCGCGGCACATGGCGAGTGAAACAGCCGACCAAAGTTGAGGTCGAAATCGATCGGGATCAGCCGCCACTTCTCGTCCTGCGGGTCGTACATCAAGAAGTAGTTCTTGTGCTGCCACTCGCTGTGCTGCACGACCCTCATCGTCGCCAGCGCCTCGACGACCTGTGGAATGTCGATGTGCTGATACGCGAACGCGGTGAGCTCGTCGCCTTTCAAGGTCTTAAGCGTGGTGATGAGATCGCGGAGCTGTTGGTCGTTGTCGTCGAGATAGGTCAAGGAGTAGCGCTCGTACTGGCGGCGAAAGTTCTCTTGACCATGAGCAAGGTCGCCTGCCTCCAGCTGCGCAAACCCTTCGGCCTTGTAGACAAGCGTGCCGTCCGAGAATCCGTATCGGTTGCGCCAATCACCATCGACAGGCTCGCCGAACATGTACAACCCGAAGAAGGCGTTGTTACGTTCAACTCGCATAGGGAAGACCTGCTGTGCATATCCGCCCGACAGTGCTTGCATGTCGGCAGTGAGGATCTCGCGTGAATACGACTTGTCGGTCGCAGCCGACAACAGATCGAACTGATCCACCGGCGATGTGAGGCGACCGCCCGCATCCCAATCGTGACCCGCTGGCAGCATCACCCGCCACTTCTTCTTCGGGTTGGAGCGCGCCTGATTTCCCTTGATGCGCATCAGGGCGTTGTCGAACACCTCGCCCTCAAATGCGAACACAACCGGATATCCCTCGTTGCCAAACAGCGAAGTGTCGGTGCTTGCTTGGGCGTACACATCGTCGGGCATGAACATTTGGAAGCGCGGCAGTACCGATGCCTCGGCCGGCTCGCTTTGCACCACCGTGCCGCCGTACTGCGACCCATCGCCCTGTCGGGGCCAAGTTCCCTCGCCGCCGGGACCGGTGGCGACCAGGCGAAAGCGAATCAACGTGCCCGCCGGTTGACCGGGAATGGTCGCCAACACTTCTCCGTCGGTCACGTCCGCCGACACAACACGCTCAGCGGAAAAACCAATCACGTACGCGAGCGAAACGCGTTCAGCGTCTTCGACCCGCGCCGTGACCACTAGATCGGTGTCAGCCGCTGGCGATAACTCGAAATCGACCTTATGAAAGGTGGGCATCAGCGCGTCGGCTGTCGACGGCACGAAGGCGCCCGGGCTGGGCTCGGCCGAAATCCAGTTACCAGGAGCCAGCCCCGACAGCGACGAACTAAGTCGTTGCAGTGATTGCCCAAAGCCGTCGGCCATCGCCGGCCACTGACCCGAATCGCCAAAGCGCATGACGTCCTGCACAGTGCCGGCAGCATCAAGCAATCGCAATCGATCCTTGGAGTGCGACAGATCCGTGTCGTCGAAGACGCCTTGTAGAACGAATATTCCTTCGGCCGCCACAGGGGTGGGAGTTGTCCAGCACCACTCGATTCCTTCGACGCACCACCCGTTGAGATCGATCTCGGCGGTAGTCGTGTTCATGACCTCGACAAACGCAGCAGCTGGATTGTCGTCGGCCGCGTGATAGTGCACCTCGGTGAACACCATCTCGCCAGCAAGCTCGGTCGCGACCACCTCATTCGAGGCGCCAGGAGTGGGTTCGGCCGCGATCCACGACGCAGGGTCGTCGGCATCGCCCAACAAATCAACTCGTTGCAACGACTGGCCAGCGCCATCGGCGAACTCCGGCCAGGGCGGACCGTCGTCGTAGGTGACCTCGTCGCGAATCTGGTCGAGCGGATCGATCAGGCGCAGCCGATCCGACTTATTCGACAGCGAACCTTCGTACTCCGGTTGCCCTACCGCGACAAACGCTCCGGCCTCCAGTGAGAACGCCTCCACGAAGCAGAACTTGATACCTGAAATGCACCAGCCCTGCAATTGGGCAGGCTCATCGCCGACGTTGACGAGTTCAACGAACTCGTCGGCTTCAGCTTCGCCTGCTGCGTGGTAGTAGATCTCGCTGAACCGAACATCGGCGCCCTGAATCAGCTCGTCTTGAGAGAGCGTCGGCGACGCGGCGGTGCCACCGATACCGCCACTCGAATTGCCACTCGAGTTTCCCGTGGACGCATCGTTGCCGGAACACGCTGATGCGAATAGGCCGACCAGCACCAGCAGTGCGCGTGATGTGGTCGGTCGCTGCATCGGTTCTCCCCAGAGCCGTTCACTATCTAGCCGTTCACTACAAGCCGTTCACTACAAATTCGGCGAAAAGCCAGGGCACGGTAACACAAGGGTCGACAGTTAGACTCGCGGCCCGGGAGGAAGAAAATGCTTGGTCTCAATGTCCGCGAGCTGCTGCGCGACGTCGGTCTCGACGCTGGGGCGTTGTTCGTCTTGGTGTACCTCGTCTACTTCCGCCGTCATCGCCGCTGGGATCAACTCGTCGGACTCGTCGCGTTCAACGTCTGCCTCTTCACCGTTTCGGCTGCTCTCGGCGCTTCGGGCCCGGTGAACGTCGGCGTCGGCTTTGGCCTTTTCGCCGTGTTGTCGATCGTTCGTCTGCGCTCGGAAGAAGCGTCGCAGGTCGAAATCGGCTACACGATGGTTGCGCTGGTACTTGGGTTGATGGCCGGGCTGCCCGGCATGGACTTCCCGCTCAAGGGCATCTTCGCGGCCTTCCTGATCGCGACGATGTTCCTCGTCGATAACCAGCGGCTCGACCAAGCAAGCCGCTACACGAAGGTACGCGTCGAGCTTGATCGCGTCATCCACGACGACCAGGCGCTCGCGCTCCACCTCGAGCAAACACTGAACCGACCGATCCTGGCAACGCAGGTGCGCGAGATCGACTTCGTGCGCGAAACAATGCGCCTCGACGTGCAGACCGGTCCGCGGAAGTCGTAGAACGTGTTCGCGACGATCGACGAGATTCTTCTCGGACGAGCCACAACCGATCTCGACACTCTGCGAGCAGCTGGCGATCTGCAAGAGCGTTACGACACAAAGTATGTGCTGACGGTTGGTGTGACCGTCGAGCTACTACAAGCGCTCGATCCGCACTGGCAGGTGCTGGAGGTCGATCGCAAGCGTTCCACGGCGTACCAATCGTCGTACTACGACGATTCGGATTTCGGGCTCTTTCACGACCACGTGAAGGGTCGCCGTCTGCGCTACAAGGTGCGCACCCGTCGCTACGGCAACGACCCAGAAGAAATGCTGGAAGTGAAGTTGAAGACAGGTCGCGGTGGCACCGACAAGCGACGCGTTCAGCGCGCGGTGGCATTCGGGACCGAACTCACCAACACTGAACGGCAGTGGCTCTCCGACACCGTGCTCGACGCCTACGGCCGCCGTCCGGCCACGGCGTTGAAGTACACGCTCGGGCTGAACTACGAGCGCCGGACCATGTTCAACCCCATGAGCGGCGACCGGCTGACGATCGACAGCGGCGTAATCGCCCAGGCAGATTCGGGCACTGCTTCCCCAGTCGGCAATGCCGTGGTAATCGAGGTGAAGAGCGCAGCCTGGTGCTGCCCAACCGTGCGACTCCTGCATCGGCACTCCATCCGGCCGCTCAATTTCAGCAAGTACTGCGCAGCCGCCTCTGCATTGCACCCCGAACTCGACCGCCGAGCGCGGCTGCGGGCCGAGCGTTCATTCGCCCACTATCAGACGTAACCGGCGGTCTCGCCGTATCGTTGAACAACGTGGAAGAGCAAACTGATCATGCAGGCGGGTTCGCAGCGCTGGGCCTGCGCCCCGAACTGCTGACGGCGCTCGAGGAATTGGGTTACGAGGAGCCGACGCCCATCCAGCGCGAGACCATCCCGCTGCTGATGGCTGGGCGCGACTTGCTGGGCCAGGCGGCCACCGGCACGGGCAAGACTGCCGCATTCGCGCTGCCCGCGCTGCAACTGATCGACGGTCGCTCCGCATCAAAGCCGATCGCGCTGGTACTCGTTCCCACACGTGAGTTGGCGATGCAGGTCAGCGAAGCCTTCTTTCGGTACGGCAAGACCCTGGGCGCGAAGTGCGTGCCGGTCTACGGCGGCCAACCAATCTTTCGTCAGTTGCAAGCGCTCGACCGCGGCGTGCACATCGTTGTCGGTACGCCCGGCCGCATTATCGATCACATTGGTCGCGGCTCGCTGCAGCTCGATGCGATCCGCCTGGTTGTTCTCGACGAGGCCGACGAGATGCTGGATATGGGTTTCGCCGACGACATCGAAAGCATTTTGCAAACGATCTCGCAGCCGCACCAAACGGTGCTGTTCTCGGCAACCATGCCTTCGCGTATCAACGCGATCGCCAAGCGTTATCAAACCGATCCGGTGCGAATCAACGTGGTGCGCGGCGACACAGTCGCCAGCAAGGGCAAGGTGCGGCAGTGCGCGTACATCGTGCAACGTAACCACAAGCCCGCAGCCCTCGGTCGCATTCTCGACATCGAGTCTCCGGGTGGCGCGCTCGTCTTCTGTCGAACTCGTGTCGAAGTCGACCAACTCACCGAAACGATGAACGGTCGCGGCTACCGCGCCGAGGCATTGCATGGTGGCATGGATCAGCTACAGCGCGACCGAGTGATGGCGCGCTTGCGCGAAGGCACCACCGAGCTGCTCGTGGCCACCGATGTGGCTGCACGCGGGCTCGACGTCGACACGTTGACCCACGTCGTCAACTACGACGTGCCATCCGCCCCCGATAGTTATGTTCACCGGATTGGCCGCGTAGGTCGTGCCGGTCGCGAAGGCGTAGCGATCACCCTCGCCGAGCCGCGCGAGCAACGACTGCTCGCCAACATCGAGCGCCTCACGAAGCAAGCGATCACGATCGAGAAGGTTCCTTCGGTCACCGACTTACGCGCGGCGCAGATGGCACAAACGGTCAGCTCGATCCGCGAATCGATGGCCGCCGACGACCTCGACGACTTCTACCCGGTGCTCAACGCACTCTCCGGCGACGGCAATCCACAGCGAATCGCGCTCGCCACGATTCGCCTGTTTCACGAACTCGCGGGCAACGTCGTCGACGAGACCGAAATCCCCGACATCAGCCATCGCGTCGACCGCCGGCCAGATGGCGGCGATTCCACACGCCCCGGCAAACCCGGACAGGGCTCGGGTGCACGCGGCACTGGCGGGCGACCCGACAAAGGCGCTCCCACCGGCTTTGTGTACATCGGCCTCGGTCGCGCGGCGGGCATCCGCCCCGGCGATCTGGTTGGGGCGATTGCAAACGAGACCGAGCTCGTGGGCCGCGAGATCGGACCGATCAGAATCACCGAGAAGTTCGCTGTCGTCGGGGTTCCGGATCGCAGTGTCGACACCGTGCTCGCGGCACTCAAGAAGACAACCATCAAAGGCAAGAAGCCGACAGTTCGTCGCTACACCGATTAACGCTCGACCTCTTAGGAGTGTGACCGACGCGGTCTGCCGCTGGCAGTGAGTGTGAGGGCGCCCTCCACGAACATCTCCAGTCCGCCGAGGTCGACCACGTTCTCGAACCAGGTCTCGTTGGTTTCAAACACGGGCGCTCCGGCGGCAACCATCTCCGTGGCCAACCCAGCGCTGAGATGATCACGCGCGAAAGAACGTGCGTCGTCGAGGTTGACGAACATCTTCGGATGTTCGCTATCGAGGTGTGCGACGTATTGACCTTGCTGCGGCGCGCTGATCACGCATTGGCGCGACAGCCGCACGCGACCAACGACCGCCCCCACGGCATTCGCGACATCGGCATCGGCGGGGATTCGCGACTCGGCGTCGAGTAGCGCCGCCACGAGCGGGTAGTACGCCGGCGCGGAAGCACCAAGGCCAATCAACGGCAATTGCAGCCCAACAGTTGCGTTGGCAACACCGAACCCGCGGTTGAGCGCGACCTGCACAACCTTCTGCTCAACTGTCTCGGGCGGCAACCCGTCGTGGACAAATGCCGCTGCTAACACCGCTTCGGCGCTGCGACGAACCAGAGTGTCGATTACCGTCTGCGCGATCGCGGCCGCGTCCACCGCGATCGGCTTGCCGAGTCGGTCGCGGCGGCGCGCGAATAGCTCGGCCGCCTTGCCTGCCGCCACCGAGTCGTACATCGCCTGCATGCCCAACACGTGTGCGGCATCGGTTGGTGTGAACGCGGCTAGTTGCAAGATCCCACGCTGCACGAGCCGCTCCATCACCCGCCGCAGCTGCAACGTGGTGAGCGCTGTTGCCGCCGCACAAACGCGCCCGCCCATCGCCTGCAAGAGCGTTCGCTCGACACCGTCGAGCGTGGCGACCCTGTCGTCGAAGTTCTCCGCGATCAAGACCATGCCGTCGAGCTCGCCGGGCAGCGAATTAGTCAACTGCTGATCGAGCATCGTGTGCACTAGCCGTGCGTGCTCGACCGCCAGCTGGCAAAGCGGCACGACCTTGCGCGGGCCCAGGCGCACAACAGCGCCGGCAGCCCGCTCGTCGTGACGCACATGGCTGTCGCCGCCCAAGCCGTGCGTTCGCATCGCGACTGCCGCGACCATCGTTTGATGGCCACCCACCGACGCACCGTCGGCGCTGATGATGGGCAGCCCGGAACGCAACACCGCAATGTCGGTAGTGGTGCCTCCGATGTCGGAGACCATCGCATCGGTCGCGCCGGTGAGGTGCGCCGCGCCGACCAGACTTGCGGCCGGCCCGGAGAGGATCGTTTCGATCGGCCGCTCGCGCACGAATGCTGCCGACACCAACGAACCGTCGCCGCGCACAACCATCAGCGGCGCATTGACGTCGTGAGCAAGCAATGTGCGCTCTGTCGTGCGGACGAGGCCGTCGATGATCGAGATGAGCCGGGCGTTGAGTACCGCTGTTACCGCGCGCTTAGGACCGTTGAGGCGGGCTGAGAGATGGTGGCTGAGCGTGACCGGTTTGTCGGTGATCGAACGAATGACTTCCGCGGCTGCCTGCTCGTGCTCGGCGTTACGAACGCTGAATTGGGCGGTGACCGCGAACGCTTCCACCTGTGCGTCGACCGCAGAAACCTGGGTCGCCAGCAACTGCCGATCAAGCGGAGACAATTCGTTGCCGTGCGGATCGTGACCGCCGGCGAGGATGATCGCGGGGTCGTTGCCGAGCGCCTCGCCGAGCCCGGCACGTTCCAAGACGTCGCCATCGAACCCGACGATGACGGCACACACCGGGCGGCCTTTGCCTTCGACGAGTGCATTGGTGGCCAAGGTCGTCGACAGTGAGACCAACTCGATCGCGGCCGGAGCGATGGCGGCGCCGCGCAACACGGCATCGATCGCGCCGCTGATCCCGATCGAGAGGTCGTGGTGCGTCGTCGGGGCCTTCGCCTTTGCGATCACCGTGCGGCTGGCATCGTCGTAAATGACGGCATCGGTGTAGGTGCCGCCGGTGTCGATGCCTAAGAGCATCGACTCAAGCTACAAGTGACGACGCCACCAAACTTGACTACGGTGTCGCGACATGAGACTTGGAGCGTTCTTCTTCGGTGGTGTCGAGATGACCGACGCTGGGGCTGGCCCGCCGAACCCGATGGACCGCCGATTCGACAACGCCGCGTGCTGGGACGCAACTCTGAAGTACGTAGAGGCCGCGATCGCGGCCGACGGATTGGGTTACGACAGCTTTTGGACGACCGAGCATCACTTCCAGTACGAAGGGTACGAGGTCATCCCGAACGGCGTGCTGCTCAACACCTGGATTGCGGCACGCACCACCAAGCTGCGACTGGGCACGATGTTCAATGTTGTTCCGCAGTGGAACCCGATGCGACTTGCCGAAGATTTCGCGACGATGCACAACCTCAGCGGTGGTCGCGGCATTCTCGGCGTCGGCCGCGGCACAGTGCCGCGCGAGATACAGCACTTCAACGAGCGCCACGTTTCGGTGGGCTCACACGACAACCCGGAACAAGCCGCCGATGATGCGAAGAATCGCGAGTACTTCGAGGAGCAGATGGAGATCGTTCGTCGCTCGCTGAGCAGCGACAAATTCTCGTTCTCCGGCAAGTACTTCGAAATTCCGGTACCGGGGATTCCCGACCGCGGCACCACGGTGCAGCACCTCACGCTGGTGCCCCGCCCCGTGTTTCCTTACGAGATCTGGCAAGCAGTTACCAGTCCACCAACCGTGGAGTACGTGCCGGTCGTCGATCACGGCGCCGTGTTCTGGAATCAGCACCCCAGCTTCATCAAGCGGATGTGGGACCGCTATGGCGAGTTGCACGAACAACACCATCATCGCAACCTTGCCCGCGGCGACAAGCGCATGCTGGTTGTCAGCGTGCGCGTGGAAGACACGCACGAGTTGGCGATGAAGTCGGCGCGCAACGGCCACGACGAGTTCTGGAAGTTTCTCGGCCCCTACGGGTGGAGTCGGGGCTACATGGGCGACGATGGCAAACCCGCGAAGCCTGGCCTGATCCCCTCGCTAGAGGAGTCAATGAAGCAACGCACGATCTTGGTCGGCTCACCGGCGGAGGTTGCCGAGCACGTGCAGTTCTTCCACGACGAACTTGGTGTCGAGAACCTCGTGATCTTTCCGCACCTGATCGGCGATCCGTACACGAAAGCCATCGAACAGATGGATCGCTTCCGCAACGAAGTGCTCCCGCTCGTCTCGTGACGGCAGACGGCGATCCGAACGACGAGCCAGTTGTACATCTGACGCGCTATGTGGGCCCGTGGCCCGACGACGACAAGGATGGCAACTTCAAGGCCGACGTTGCGTTGTACGCGCGCACCAACCCAATGCGCACGATTCGCAACCTCGCCTCGGCAATCGACGTGCCGGAAGGCGCGATCGTGCGTTATGTGCTGGCCAAATGGGCTAGCGAGGGCGCGTCCGGTCTACTTGAGCTAGGCCCAACCATGACCCGCCGACTGCACGCGGTGTGCACCGAAGCGGAAGCCGCCGCAAATGATGACGCGCGACTCGCTGCGTATCACCAGTTGCGCCAGATGCTGTCGTGGCTGCATCACCCCCTCGAGCACCCTGACGTTTACGACACATGACGTTTACGACACATGAGGTCTACGACCTCTGAACTACGCTCGGCCCATGAACCGTGCGCTCACGTTCCTGGTCGGCATGTCCATCGCCTCGGCAACATTGGTTGCCTGTGGCGATTCGGCCGAGAAGAAGGCGGCCGACTTCTGCACCGTGGTGGAGCAAACGGCCACCGCGCAGCAGGCCATCGTTGCGCTCTTGAACAGCGGTGAGGCCCCGCCTCCAGCAGAGGTGAAGACGTCTCTCGACACGTTCCGACGTCGTCTGAGCGAGATGTCCGCCGCGGCACCGGAGGTCTTGGCCGACGACATGATCTTGGTGGTTAACGGCTTCACCGCATTCGATTTAGGGCTCCAAAAGGTGGAGTACGACTACCTGCGCTTGCTGAGCGACGATGCAGCGGCGGAGCAAGCCCAGGCCGATATGGCGGCGATGGACGCGCCAGAGACGCAGGATGCGATGGCAGCGGTCGACGACTACGCACTTGCCAACTGCGGCATCGCTCTCGACACCAGCGGCGACTAACGCGTTCGGCTTATGTCTCTCTCCGATGACGCGCAACGACATCTGTGGATGCATTTCACGCGGCTCGATGCTTTCGCGAGCGGCGAGGTGCCCATCATCTCCCGCGGCGAGGGCTGCTACGTGTTCGACGAGCATGGGAAGCGTTACCTCGACGGCCTTTCGGGACTCTTCACTGTTCAGGTTGGGCACGGTCGAGCGGAGCTCGCCGAAGCGGCACGCCACCAAGCCGAGACCCTCGCCTACTTCCCCGTATGGGGGTTCGCTCACGAACCAGCGATCACTCTCGCCACCCGCCTTGCCGAGTACGCGCCCGGCGACCTGAATCGGGTCTTCTTCACACCAACAGGCGGCGACGCTGTCGAGACCGCCATCAAGCTGTCGCGGCAGTATTGGAAGCTGCGTGGTCAACACGGTCGCACCAAGGTGATCTCGCGCTATCTCGCTTATCACGGCACCTCGATCGGCGCGCTCAGCCTCACCGGGGTGCCCTCGATCAAGACACCGTTCGAGCCCTTGATGCCCGGGGCGATCAAGGTGCAAACGCCTTACCGCTTCCGCTGCGGCGATTGCATGAACCTCGATGCGTGCACCCTGCGTTGTGCCGACGATCTCGCCCTGCGGATCGAGATGGAAGGCCCCGAGTCCGTCGCCGCCGTCTTCATGGAGCCTGTGCAGAACACCGGCGGCGCGTTCACTCCGCCCGATGGTTATTGGCGGCGTGTGCGTGAAATCTGCGACGAGTACGACGTGCTGTTGGTCAGTGACGAAGTCATTGCTGCGTTCGGACGCTTCGGGCACATGTTTGGCAGCGAGCGCTACGGCTATCAGCCAGATCTGATCACCTTCGCAAAGGGTGTGACCTCCGGGTACTCGCCACTCGGTGGACTGATGGTGAGTGATCGAATCGCGTCGGTGTTTCTCGATTCCGACGACAGCGACGCCCCAGCGTTCTTGCAGGGCCAAACATTTGGAGCGCATCCGGTCTCGTGCGCTGTCGCCAACGCCAACCTCGACATTCTCGAACGCGAGGAGCTCTGCGCTCACGTGTTGGCCAACGAGGATCGCTTCAAGCAGTTGATCGACGGACTACGCGACATTCCACTCGTCGGCGATGTGCGTGGTGCTGGGTACTTCTTGGCCATCGAACTCGTGCCGGAACAGGGTTCCCGCGGTGTCTTTACTCCCGAACAATCAAACTGGCTACTCCGTGATTACTTGTCACCGCGGTTGTACGAGGCGGGTCTCATCTGTCGTGCCGACGATCGCGGCGAACCGGTGATCACATTGTCGCCCCCACTCATCGCTGGCGAGACCGAGTTTGCGTTTATCGAGTCGGTGCTGCGGCGCACGCTCACCGACGCTTCGCTCGCATTCGCACAGCAACGGGATCGGTGACCGTGTTACTGAGCAACGACGTATCAAAGGCTCTCGCCAACAAAGCTCCAGTGGTCGCTCTGGAGAGCACCATCATCAGTCACGGCATGCCGTATCCGCAGAACGTGGCGCTGGCCACCGAGGTAGAAGCCATCGTGCGCGACCACGGCGCGACGCCGGCAACAATTGCGGTGCTCGACGGCGTGTGCTGCGTCGGTCTCGAACCAGCGCAGCTCGAGCGGTTGGCGAAGGAACCAGGCGTCTACAAGGCGACCACGCGCGACCTGCCGTGGTTGATGGCCTCTGCTTCCACGGGCGCCACGACCGTCGCAGCGACAATGCGCATCGCCGCGCTGTGCGGTATCCGAGTGTTCGCGACCGGCGGTGTCGGCGGCGTGCACCGCGGCGCAGCCACCAGCTTCGACATCTCGGCCGACCTCACCGAACTGGCCGTCACCCCGGTGGCCGTCGTTTCCGCAGGCATCAAGAGCATTCTCGACATTGGATTGACGCTCGAGCGGCTCGAGACACTTGGCGTGCCGGTTGTCGTCAACGGCAGCGACGAATTCCCATCCTTCTATAGCCGTGCGAGCGGTCTTCCAGCGCCGCGCCGGCTAGATGGCGCCAGCGCCTTGGCTCGCTACTTGCACGCAACCTGGAACGAATTGGGGCTCACGACGGGCGTCAGCATCGCCAACCCAATTCCAGTTGCCGACGAGATTCCCGCCGCCGAGATCGCTGATTTGATCGAGGAGGCTCTGACCGAGCTGGATGCACGTGGGATCAGCGGGCAGGAGGTCACACCGTTTCTCCTGGCGCGCATCGTCGAACGCAGCCAAGGTCGCAGCCTGACGGCCAACCTGGCATTGGTGCGCAACAACGCTGCCACGGCTGCGCAGATCGCGGTCGAATACGCGAAGATGCAGGCATGAAACGAGCCGCTTTACTCACCGTTCTGGGACTGCTCGCCGCCTGCTCCGACAGCGGTGACGCATCCACCACGTCGAGCCCGGAGGCGACAACCGCTTCGACGACGGTTGCTGACGAACCCACCACCACCGTCGAAGCGACCACGACGACCACTATCCCGGCACCGCCTGCTCGACCGCAAACGATCGACGAGTTGTTGGAGCTTGGTCGTCCGATCGTGCTCGCGCATACTGCTGGCGAGGATCAGTACCCGGGCAGCACGCTCTTCGGGTTCGCCGAGAGCGTCGCCGATGGTGCCGACATGTTGGATATGAACGTGCTGCTCACTGCCGACGGCGTGCTCATCGTCCAGCACGACCTCACGGTTGATCGCACGACGAGTGGCACGGGCGCACTCGCCGACCTGACCTACGACGAAGTCGCCGCACTCGACAATGCGTACTGGTTCACCGCGGATTGTGGAGTGTGCACTGACCAGCCCGACGACGCCTACATCTACCGCGGCATTCGAACCGGCGAGCAACCAGCCCCCGAGGGTTACACGGCCGACGACTTCGCGATTCCGACCTTCCGCGAATTGGTCACGCGCTTTCCCGACCTGCCGTTGAACATCGAGATCAAGGGCGAGGGCGAGCCGGCACTCGCCGCGGCGCAAGTACTTGCCGACGAGTTGGTCGAGTTGGGTCGCGCCGACGCGTCAGTGGTGACCTCGTTCGATGATGCGACGGTGGCCGCGTTCCACGAGCTGCTGCCCGATGTCGAGCTCTCCCCAAGTCTTGGGCCGACCTCGGATTGGGTGCTCAACGGCGTCGCTCTTCCCGATGGAATGCGCATCCTGCAGATTCCGCCGTCGTACGGCGACCTGGTTGTCATCACGCCAGAACTCATTGCGAAGGCGACTGAGGCTGGCTACGTCATCTGGGTGTGGCCCAACAATCGCGACCTCGAGAACTACGACTCGTATCTCGCGTTCCTCGAGAGTGGCATTGCGGGATTGAACATCAACTTCCCGGAGCAAGCCGTCAAGGCATTGCAAGACTTCATCGCGAAGTAGCAGGCGCTACTCCGCCGCGGCGGCCAGCCGTTCCAGCGTTTGTTCCATGCCAACGCGATTGAACTCGGCGCGGTTGTGCACGCCAACAGCCGTGCTACTGAGCTTGGCGAACAGGCTGGAGCGGTTGTCGTACCACGTCTCGGTGACTTTGGTACCGCCGGCCACCGGCTCGAGGACGTAGCCCCACTTGGCGACGGGAAAGCCGCGACTCGTGACCACAAAGACGAACTCGCGCGGCGGGTCGGCGGTGATCACTTTGGCGACGGTGGTCCATCGGCGCCAGCCATTTCGATTCCTGCCCTTGAAGCGCGCATTCATCGCCGGTCCACTGGCACCATTCATCCAGCGACCGCCTTGGTTCTCGGGCGACCACTCCCCCATGCGAGTCAGGTCGCTGATCAGTGCATAAAGACGCTCGGGCGTCGCGGCGATGACTCGCGACACGCTGACCGTGGCGACCTTGGTTGTAGCAGTCATGTTCATCGCCCTATCTGAACAGATCGCGGGACTGATCGCGTAGCACGGGGGCAATCGTGGCACTTTCATCGACTTCCCACGAGTAGCCACGGATCACCGCTACAGGCACGCGCGACAAGTTGCCCTTCACCAACTCGGCGGCACCAGCGAGCTCATCGGCCGTGCAGAGCGCTTGCACTTGGAACTCGTGACCGTGGGGGTCGACCTGGCCGATGTAGCTGAGGATCGGTTGCATGCCAGCAATTCCGATCGCGATGTCGGTCTGGCCCTCGCGCCACGCCCGTCCAAACGTGTCGGAGACGATGACAGCCGCGTTGGCCCCTTTCGCGGCGAGGGCCGAGCGAATTGCGCGGGCCGAGGCGTCGGGGTCGGCGGGCAGCAACACTGCACGGCCATGCGCCCCTGACGACGACTGGTCGACGCCGCTATTCGCACACACAAATCCGTGGTGCGTTTCTGTGATCAGGATCGGGCCAAGTTGGCGGACGATGCGCTTGGCCTCGAGCAGCACAACTTCGGTGATCGCGGCATCCTTACCCCAGCGCGCCGACCATTCGCGCGCAAACGACGACGGCTCGACGGTGGCCAGCTCGACGGTGCGGCCTTCCGCTTTGGAGACGATCTTCGATGTAACCACAACGATGTCGCCATCAATGATCGGTGTGCCGTTTGCCGCCGCCACCGTGCTGATGACCGAACCGAGATCAATGCCCGCCTCAATCTCGGGCAGACCTGTAACTCCGAAGATCTCCAAGGGCATGAACTTGACGGTACCAGAGGGTGGGTTGGGCGGTCCCTAGAGTGGCGGCATGGTCTCCGAAATCTTCGACCCCGCCGCTTGGCGCGAGGTCCCCGGGTTCGAATTCGACGACATCACGTACCATCGCTCAGTCGAGCACGGCACCGTGCGCGTTGCGTTCAATCGACCCGAGGTGCGCAACGCGTTCCGTCCGCGCACCGTCGATCAGCTGTACACCGCGCTCGACCATGCGCGCATGAGCACCGACGTGGGCTGCGTGCTGCTCACCGGCAATGGTCCTTCACCCAAGGATGGCGGGTGGGCGTTCTGTAGCGGTGGCGACCAACGCATCCGGGGTCGCGATGGGTACAAGTACGCGGCTGGCGACGAACGCGATTCCATCGAGGCCGGTCGACCGGGTCGCCTGCACATTCTCGAGGTGCAACGCCTGATTCGTTTCATGCCCAAGGTGGTCATCTGCGTGGTTCCAGGTTGGGCCGCCGGTGGTGGGCACAGTCTCCATGTGGTCAGCGACCTCACGCTTGCCAGTCGCGAGCACGCACGCTTCAAACAGACCGATGCGGACGTGGCCAGCTTCGACGGCGGCTTCGGCAGCGCCTACCTCGCTCGCCAGGTCGGTCAGAAGTTCGCCCGCGAAATCTTCTTTCTCGGTCGCGAGTACAGCGCCGATGATGCGCACCGTATGGGCATGGTCAACGCGTCGGTGCCACACGCGGAGCTTGAGGCCACTGCGCTGCAGTGGGCGAAGGAGATCAACGGCAAGAGCCCGACCGCGCAACGAATGTTGAAGTTCGCGTTCAACATGATCGACGACGGGCTAGTCGGCCAGCAGATTTTCGCTGGCGAGGCCACTCGCCTCGCCTATGCGAGCGACGAAGCCGAAGAAGGGCGCTCGTCGTTTGTCGACAAGCGCCCGCCTAATTGGGACGCGTTTCCCTGGCAGTACTGATCGGAAGGCCCGTGTCGTTGCGCAAGTGTTCCGCCGCTGGCACGAAGTAGTTCATCAACGTCGCTCGCACCGATGGCGAGCCGGTCGTGCGTTCAACGGCGGCGGCCATGTGCAGCAACCAGTGATCACGCTCGGCAGGACCGACATGGAAGGGCATATGGCGCAGGCGCAGTCGCGGATGGCCACGCTCTTCGGAGTAGGTCTGTGGGCCACCCCAGTACTGCGCGAGGAACAAGGCGAGATGTCGGCGCGACTCGGCAAGATCGTCGGGTGGATAGAGCGGCCGCAATAGCGCATCGCTCACAACGCCTTCATAAAACGCATCGACAAGCGCTTCGAAGAACGGCATCCCGCCGGCGGTTTCGTAGAACGAGGTGGCTTCCACCACTTCAAGTGTACGGCGGGGCTTAGCGAGGGTCGAAGACGCGCACCGGGCCGAGGTCGACCAGGCGCACTACGACGGGTGTACTGCCATCGCACATATCGAGGATGACCGCGTCGCCAGCGGCGAGTAGAACGAGTGCGGAAACCGCGACACCCTCAACATCCAGTTCGACGACATTGCCGGTGCGGATTCGCGGTACGGCAGCGGTTTCGGTCACCGTTGCTTTGATTGCTGTCATCGTGCTTGCCATGCCTATTCATTCGGCACGCACGGTGACAACCTTTACGAAAACTTGGGACTTTCCTGAGAGGGAAAGATGTCGGGCAAATCGGTGCTGACCTTGCCCGGAAACACGGGTGGGCGCTTCTCGAGGAAACTCGTGATGCCTTCACGGGCATCCGCGCTCGCACCCTGCAGCAGAATTCCGCGAGAGTCGGCCCGATGCGCTTCCATCGGGTGACTGGCGCCCAGCATGCGCCACAACAGCTGCCGAGTGAGCGCGACGCTGACCGGTGCGGTGTTCTCTACAATCTCGGCCGCGATCGCCCGTGCCGCGGGCAGCAGCTCGTCGGCGGGGTGAATCGAGCGGATCAGTCCTCCGGCGAGAGCTTCCGTCGCCGGAAACACGCGACCGGAATAACACCATTCGGCCGCCTGGCTGATGCCAACTAGCCGCGGCAGAAACCACGAGCTGCACGCCTCGGGCACAATGCCGCGCCTGGCGAACACGAAACCGAACTTGGCGGTTTCGCTTGCTAGGCGAATGTCCATCGGAAGTGTCATCGTGACTCCGACGCCGACGGCGGCGCCGTTGATCGCCCCGATCACCGGCTTCTTGCATTCGAAGATACGCAGCGACACCATGCCACCGCCGTCGCGCGGAACACCCTCTGGCCCAATCACGTCGCTGCCGCCGGCGCTGAACGTTTGGCTTCCACCGGAAAGGTCGGCCCCGGCGCAGAATCCCCTGCCAGCACCAGTCACGATGACAACACGCACGTCGTCGTCGGCGTCGACGACATCGAAGGCGTCGACCAGCTCGTGATTCATCCGATTGGTGTTCGCGTTGAGCTTCTCGGGCCGGTTCAGCGTGATAGTGGCGATGCCGTCCGCAACCTCGTACAGGATTTGGGTGTAGTCCATTCCAGGGACGCTAGATGGCGGCGTCAGACGTCGAGGAAGCGGCTAGCCGCGGTTGCTGAACCAACGGCACCGACGAGCGCGCCGAGCACGATCATCGCAAAACAGACCCAGACCGGGTAACTGTCCGTCACCACGAAACCGGCGAGCCCAGAGTTATCTGGGAAGCCGCGGACACCCTTCGTCCAATCGTTGTTGACGAAGAGCAGGAACGCACTGCCGAGCGTGGCACCCGCGATTCCCTGCAGCAGGCCCTCGAGCATGAATGGCAATCGAATGAACCAGTTGGTGGCACCGACCAGCTTCATCACTTCGATTTCACGCCGCCGCGCGAACATCGCTGTACGAATCGTGTTCCAGATCAGCAACGCCGATGCAAGCAGCAGCACCACCGACATGACCAGTGTGCGCACACCAAAGAAGCTCTTCAGCTGACTGAGCGTCTCGACCGCTTCGTCGGGGGTCTTCACATCGACGACGTTCGGAAGCGACTCGAACTCTGCCTTCAGTGACCGCAGAACGGCACCACTGCCCTGATCGATTGGCGTCACTTTGAAGAGCGAGGGAATGCCGGGCAGCAGTTGTTCGAGTGCGCCTGGGTCGCCTGCCAGCAGGGTGGTGGCGAGGTCGGCCGAGCAGGCTTCGTCGCAGTACTCCGCCGACTGGACCACGCTTGTCTGGCTGAGCAACGCGCCTTCAAGGTACGTGATCTGATCTGGTGTTGCGCCGTGCTTGACGTAGACGATCATCTCGACTCCGCCCGTCCACTCGCTGAGCTGGTTGTCGAACCCCTCTTGAATCAGCAAGGTCATGCCAAAGAGAAAGAGCGAGACGGTTGACGTGATCACCGCCGCAAAGGTGAGCGTGAGGTTGCGCGAGAGGCTCGCCCACATCTCTCGGAACGTGTAACGCAGGCGAGAGATCATTCGTACACCCCGCGTGCTTGGTCGCGCACGATCGTGCCGCGGTCCAGCTGAATTACTCGTTTGCGCATCATGTTCACGATGCGTTGATCGTGGGTGGCCATCACCACAGTGGTGCCGGTCTTGTTGATGCGATCGAGCAACCGCATGATGCCTTCGCCCGTGGCTGGGTCGAGGTTGCCGGTTGGCTCGTCGGCCAACAGAATTAGCGGCCGGTTAACGAACGCACGAGCGATCGACACGCGCTGCTGCTCGCCACCGGAGAGCTGGTGCGGGAAGCGTTCCTGCTTGCCACCGAGGCCCACGAGGTCGAGCACCGCCGGCACCTGCTGGCGGATCACGTGACGAGGCCGACCAATTACTTCGAGAGCGAAGGCGATGTTCTCGAACACCGTCTTGTTCGCGAGCAACTTGTAGTCCTGAAAGATGTTGCCCAGATTGCGGCGCAGGTACGGCACCTTCGCATCGGGCATGTCGTTGATGTTGCGGCCGGCGACCAGCACCGCACCGCGCTCCGGGCGCTCTTGCCGGTTCATCAGGCGTAGCAGCGTGCTCTTACCGGACCCCGAAGGACCCACCAAGAAGACGAACTCGCCCTTGGCGATCTCGAAGGTGGCATCGCGCAGGGCGGTGACCTCGGTGGAATAGATCTTGTGGACGTTCTCGAGTTTGATCATGCGCGTTTTTCTGTGAGTCGATCCGTCCGCCGGATAAACGGTAGCTCAGTCACTCGGCCTCACGGCGTCGCCACCGCAAGTAGCCCTCCATGAAATCGTCGAGATCACCGTCGAGTACCGCTTCAATTTGGCTGGTCTCGACCTCCGTACGCAGGTCTTTCACCATTTGGTAGGGCTGAACAACGTACGAGCGGATCTGGCTGCCCCAGCCCACCTGTGCCTGACGACCGGCGATGGAGGCGAGCTCGGCCTCGTGGTCTTCTTCGATTTTGGCGGCGACCATCGCCTTCAGCCGATTGAGCGCCTTCTCACGGTTTTGCAGCTGACTGCGCTCTTCTTGGCTGCTGGCCACCATGCCCGTCGGACGATGGATCAGGCGCACCGCCGACGACGTCTTGTTGATGTGCTGACCGCCGGCGCCGCTGGCCCGAAACACTTGCATATCGATGTCGCTGTCGTTGATCTCGACATCGGGCGCGTCCATCACCGGCCACACCTGTACGCCCGCGAAGCTCGTCTGTCGGCGGCCCTGATTGTCGAAGGGACTGATGCGCACCAAGCGATGCGTGCCGCGCTCGCCGGTCATCAACCCGTACGCGTAGCGCCCGGTGATGGTGAATTCCGCCGACATGATGCCGGCCTCCGTACCTTGACTGATCTCGTCGATCTCCAACGAGAACTTGCGCCGTTCCGCCCAACGCGAATACATGCGCAGCAGGATCTCGCTCCAGTCCTGCGCGTCGACACCGCCGTCTTTGGCATTGATCTGCACGATGCAGTCGGCCTCGTCGTGCTCGCCGGTGAAAAGACTGCGCAGATCGAGCTGACGCAACTGGGTGCCAATCGATGCGATCGCGTTTTGAATGTCCGATTCCTGTGACTCGTCGTCGACCTCGCGAGCCATCTCGTGCAGCAGTTCGACGTCTTCCAATTCTCCGCTCAGCGCGTCGAAGGTGTCGAGGTCGCCCTTCACGTTGGAGTACTCAGCGTTGACCTTCTTCGCCAACTCTTGGTCGTCCCACAGATCGGGGCGAGCAACCTCCATCTCCAACTCGGAAAGCCGAGAGCGCCCGGCGGCAACCTTCAGGTAACCCTCCGCTTCGCCGAGACGGCGCCGGAGATCCTTTAAGTCGTCACCAAAATCACGCATAACGGCAGTCGCACACGCGGCTCACAGCGTGGCGCCGTGGCACATCTTGAACTTCTTGCCACTGCCACATGGGCACGGAGCGTTACGCGGGGTCTTGGCAAACTCGTCCTTGACGACGGTTTGCTGCTTCGCCGGCGCCGGACGAGCGGGTGCCGCAGCGCCGCCAGCGCCCGGCATCGCGCCCGCACCACCTGCCGCCTGCGCCGCGGCCGCGATGCCATCGGTCTGCTGATTGTCGCTGGAGGTCTGCTGCACATTCTGCACGACCTGCTGCGGCGCATCCTTGCGTACGACCTGCACGTGCATGACGTACTTGACGAAGTCCTGCGCGATGCCCTTCATTAGTGAGCCGAACATCTCGTAGCCCTCGCGCTGCCACTCGGTGAGCGGATCCTTCTGACCCATCGCCCGCAGGTTGATGCCCTCCTGCAGGTAGTCCATCTCTTCGAGGTGCTCGCGCCAGCGCTGATCGATAATGCGCAGCATCACTTGGCGCTCGACATCGCGCATGACGGTCGGGGTTAGCTCGGCCTCGCGCTGCTCGTAGTACGCCTTGGCATTGTCGGTGACAAGGTCGAAGATGTCGTCGGCGTCGTCGAAGTCCGCCAGTGCGGCCACTTCGATGTCGTTTGGCCAGTACGTCTTCAGTTCCTTCACCAAGCCATCGAGATCCCACTCGTCGTTGGCCTCGCTGACGCAATGCGTGTCGATGAGGGCATCGACAGCATCGGACAAATACTCCATGGCCGCCGACTTGAGGTCGAGACCCTCAAGAATCTGATCGCGCCGTGCATAGATGACCTTGCGCTGCTGGTTCATCACTTCGTCGTACTTCAGCACGTTCTTGCGAATCTCGGCGTTGCGTTGTTCCACCGTCGATTGCGCGCGCTCGATCGCCTTCGTCACCATCTTTGCTTCGATGGCTTCGTCGTCGGGCAGCGCCCGATTCATCACCCAGCTGAGCGCACCGGTTGCGAACAACCGCATCAGCTCGTCGTCGAGGCTGAGATAGAAGCGGCTCTCACCCGGGTCGCCCTGGCGACCACCACGGCCACGCAGCTGGTTATCGATGCGGCGGCTTTCGTGACGCTCGGTACCAAGCACGTAAAGGCCGCCAAGTTCGCGCACCTTGTCGCCCTCGATTTGGCACTCGACCTTCAACTGCGCGAGCAGCTCGTCGTAGCGCGCCATCGCCTTCGTGCGCGCCTCTTGGAATTCCTCGGGCATCTGGTCGAGCGGCATCGGCAGCGTGAAGTGATCGACCATGACCGCCGGGTCGTGGCCTTCCTTTTGCGTTTCGTGGAGCGCAAGACCCTCGGGGTTACCGCCGAGAAGAATGTCGACTCCGCGGCCAGCCATGTTGGTGGAGACGGTGACCGAGTTCAGACGACCTGCCTGCGTGACGATGTGCGCCTCACGTGTGTGCTGCTTGGCGTTGAGAACCTCGTGCGGGATACCGCGCTTCTGCAACAGGCGCGAAAGGTGCTCGCTCTTTTCGACGCTGATCGTGCCCACCAGCACCGGTTGGCCGCGCTCGTACTTCTCGGCGATGTCGTCGGCTACGGATTGGAACTTGGCGGCCTCGCTCTTGAAGATCTGATCAGGCTGGTCGGCACGAATGACGGTCTTGTTGGTGGGGATCGGAACGACCTGCAACTCGTAGGTGTTCGCCAGTTCCGCGGCCTCGGTCGATGCCGTACCGGTCATGCCGGCGAGCTTGTCGTACATCCGGAAGTAGTTCTGCAGCGTGATCGTGGCGAGCGTTTGGTTCTCTTCCTTGATCTTGACGCCCTCTTTGGCCTCCACCGCTTGGTGGATGCCCTCGCTCCAGCGGCGACCTTCCAGCACGCGGCCGGTGAACTCGTCGACGATCTTCACCTCGCCATTGGCGATGATGTAGTCCTTGTCGCGCTTGTAGAGCTCTTTCGCCTTCAGCGCCACCGACATTTGGTGCACCAGGTTCTGTTGCACTTCGTCGTACAGGTTGTCGATGCCGAGCGCTGCTTCGACTTTGTCGATACCGGCTTCAAGCGGCACCACTACGCGCTTGTCTTCTTCGACTTCGTAATCGACATCTCGGCGCAACGAGCGCACGATGCTGGCGAACTGGTAGTAGAGCTTCGCCGCGTCGGCGATGCGGCCTGAGATGATGAGCGGGGTGCGCGCTTCGTCGATGAGGATGCTGTCGACTTCGTCGACGATCGCAAAGTTGTGGCCGCGCTGCACCTTGTCGGCGAGCGTGCCCGCCATGTTGTCGCGCAGGTAGTCGAAGCCGAATTCGTTGTTGGTGCCGTAGGTGATGTCGGCGGCATAGTTGACGCGCTTCTCGGCCGGCTTCTCTTTGAATCCGGGAATGATGAGGCCCACTTCGAGGCCCATCCACTTGTGGATGCGACCCATCCACTCGGCGTGGAAGCGAGCGAGATAATCGTTGACCGTGACGAGGTGAACGCCCTTGCCCGACAGGCCGTTGAGGTAAGCCGGCAGGGTGCTGACCAGGGTCTTGCCTTCGCCGGTCTTCATTTCGGCGACCCAGCCGAAGTGCAATGCAGCGCCGCCCATCATCTGTACGTCGAAGTGGCGCTGACCGATCGTGCGCGTTGCGGCCTCGCGGACCACCGCGAACGCTTCCAGCAACAGGTCGTCCAGGCTCTCGCCGCGCTCGATGCGACCGCGGAACTCGGGGGTCTTTGCTTGCAACGCGTCGTCGGACAGCGCCGACATCTGCGCGGAGAGCGCATTCATGTCCGGTACGAGGCCTTCGAGGGCCTTGAGTTTCTTGCCTTCACCGGCTCGGAGGATGCGATCGAGGATGCCCATGCGGGTATGGAGCCTACCGGCGGGCCGGTTGCCAGCCTTGGCAACGACGGTTAGCTGGCCCTGGCCAACTGCTCGTTCAGGATCACCGACGGAAGCGCTGGCAATGTCGCTGCCGCCGCAACGCACACCACCGCGGCCACACCGGCTCGTTGCAGCGCTGCCCGCGCTGCGACCAGCGTCGCACCGGTCGTGGTGACATCGTCGACGAGTAGCACCCGCAGCGAGTGCCGCAGCGAACGCGACCGGAACGAGACACCGTGCAGTCGCTCGGCGCGCGTGTGGCCGGTTTGCTGTTCGCCATGCGTGCGATAGAGCAGGCGGCGACACGGCACACCCAGCTCGTGGGCGACGGCCCTAGCCAGCAGCTCGGATTGGTCATAACCGCGCGCCCGTGCACGCGCCCCGCTGGTGGGCGCCCAGGTCACAACATCGACCGGGCCGACACGGAGGCGGCGCACCATCAGTTGCGCCAACTGGCGGGCGACGCCACGCCGATTGCGGTACTTCAGGCCATGGACCACTTGGCGCGCCACACCCTCGAACGGAAGTGCCGCCAACACCCCGTCGGCACTGACTTGCGTGGCAGCGCTGGCGAGGGAGAAACGACAGGTACGACACAACGTCGGACCCGGCTGGTTGCACCCAGCGCAAGCGGATGTGAAGGGTGCGATGAACGGGCGGGGCGGCATGGTGCAAGTAGTACCAGGAGGGTGCGACAGCCATTATGTGATGGCGCCCGGGGTCGACGCCTGGGGGCATGATCCGGGTGGTGGTCTCGCTGTTGGGTTTGACCCTGGGTGTGACTGACCGACGTGTCTTGACTGTGAATTGTCGGCCCATCGTGCGTGACCACCACCCGGACGGCCCCGCCCGGCAAGTGACCTAATAGGAACCTGTTGACGCAGACCCCTGGCTGTCTTGTCCGAGCTGAGCGTGGCCCTCCCAACCCCACCCGTTGCAAGAGAGAAAATTGGAAGGACCAACCATCATGATGACATCTGTTGACCGTCGCGTCACGGGCGGCGTCGACACTCACGACGACGTTCACGTCGCCGCTGTGTGCGACAGCACCACGTCGCGCTCCCTTGGCACGGCGTCGTTCTCAACGACAGCGGCCGGTTACGCCGAACTGCTGGTGTGGATGAACGACCACGGCACACTCGACAAGGTCGGTGTTGAATCGACCGGCAGTTGGGGTGCTGGTCTCACCCGGCATCTGAGCGCTGCCGGTGTCGAGGTGATCGAGGTTGATCGCCCTGACCGCAAGGCCCGCCGGTTGGACGGCAAGACCGACACGGTTGACGCGGTCGCAGCCGCTCGTGCAGTGATCGCTGGGCGAGCGACCGGTGTTCCGAAAACACGTGACGGAAGCGTTGAAGCGATCCGCCAGTTGGAAATCGTGTATCACGCCGCGAGCAAGGATCGCACTCGAGCGATCAATCAGTTCAGATCGATCATCGTCGCAGCTCCCGCCGCATTGAGACATCGACTCCGTGACGGCTTGTCGCTCAAGAACCAGCTCGCTAGAGCTCGTCGGTTCACGGATAACCATCCGGACCTAGTCGAACAACAGACACGGTTCGCCTTGCGTGAGATCGCCCGCCGGATCGAGTTCCTTGATGCCCACAACACCCGACTGGAAACCAGGATCAGTGAACTCGTTATCGCTCACTGCCCGGCACTGATCGGCCTGTGTGGTGTCGGACCGCACTCCGCAGCCCAGCTCCTCGCTGCCGCCGGCGACAACCCACAGCGGATCCGGTCCGAAGCGGCGTTCGCGAAACTCTGCGGGGTCTGCCCGATGTCAGCATCATCGGGCAAGACCAACCGGCACCGTCTCAACCGTGGCGGGGACCGTCGCGCGAACAACGCACTGTTCACGATTGTGCTGGTTCGGATGCGTCACGATCCGACCACTCGCGCCTACGTCGAGCGGCGCACCACCGAGGGAATGAGCAAGAAAGAGATCATGCGCTGCCTCAAGCGCTACGTCGCACGCGAGGTCTACAACACCCTCATCAACCCGCCCGCCGACCTTCCCACCGGACGCCAACTCCGAGAACTCCGCAACGAACGCAAGATCACGCTCGCCGACGTCTGCAAACAGTTTGACACCGCCCAAATCACAATCTCGCGGCTCGAACGCGGACTCACCCACGACACCGGTCTCGCCCGACGCGTCCACAACTGGCTCCAACAAACCGATTGACATCTATAGGAGCTTCAATGAGTCGTTCGGGTCGAGCTAGCGGCGGGTCAACGGCCGCGGCCGAAACTTGCTGGCCGCGGCGAGAGCACGGCGGCGACGTGCCTTGGCCACAAACATGATGAAGGCGATGGCGACGAGGCACCAGGCGACCAGCGCGACAAGTGCGACTGTCGATACGGTGCCCCAGATGCCGGTGCTTCCTTGCGCAATCGCAGTGGTCGCTGAGACAGCAAGGGTGGTGCCGTCGAGCGGCGCGACCCATTGCGTCGTCGAACCATCGTTCACGGGATCGCCTGGCAGGTCCGCGGTAAGGGTGAATGAAACCGCCTCCGCCGGGGCGAGGCCCAGGTCGCGGATGGTCTGCTCGTACGGGCTGCCGCCGATTGCACTGAGCAGGTCGGAGTCTGCGAACGCCTGCAGTTGGCCATCGACTCGCAAGCTGCCGGCGAGGAATGTTGTGAGCTGCGATTCGGTGTCGGTCTGCGTGATGGTGATGCCCTGCAACGGACCACTGGTTCCGTTGATCGACTGCAAGAGCGCAGTTGCTTCCGCCACCGTTGCGAACGTGTGCGTCAATACGACTTGCAAGCCGCCGGCGTCGGTGGGTGTTGGACCGTCGACCGTCCAGCCAGCAGCGGACGCGTCGTCGAAGCGCAGGTCCTCGGCGAGGCCTGGTGCCTGCGCGACAACTTCTGCGTCGGCGATCGCGGTAAGGGTCACCGTGCCGGAACCGTCGGCAGCAACCTGAACGTCGACCGTGAGGTCGACTTTGCACGCACCAAGCGCGAGTAACGCGCACACCGCAATCGCGGTACGCCGCAACCGCCTCACTCGCTGGCGACCGGCGGCTCTGCGATCTCGGGCGCACCCGTCGCCGCAAGCTCGACGACGGCAGGTGGCTGGAAGCCTTCGACAGCTCGGAAGGTCAGCTTCTTCTCGCCTGGCCGTTCCGGGTCGTCTTCGGTTTCGACGACGATGATCTCGCCAGCGTGGAACTCCTTGTAGAGGATCTTCTCGCTGAGCACGTCTTCGATCATGCGTTGGATCGCGCGGCGCAGCGGGCGAGCACCCAGTTGCGGGTCGTAGCCCTTCTCGGCCAGCAGCTCCTTCGCGCCTTGCGTGAGCTCGATGCCGAGACCCTGACCCTCCAGCTGACCGACGAGACGCTTGGTCATCAGATCGACCATCTGCATCACTTCGTCGCGTGCCAACTCGTGGAACACGATGATCTCGTCGATGCGGTTGAGGAACTCGGGGCGGAAGTGGCCCTTCAGCGCGTCGGTGACCTTGTCGCGCATGCGCTCGTAGCTCAGCGCCGAGTCGGCCTTGGTGAAGCCGACGTTGGCCTTGCGCAGATCTTGCGTACCAAGGTTGCTGGTCATGATCAGCACCGTGTTGCGGAAGTCGACCGTGCGACCCTGGCTGTCGGTCAGGCGACCTTCTTCCAAGATCTGCAACAGCGTGTTGAACACGTCGGGGTGTGCCTTCTCGATCTCGTCGAACAGCACGACGCTGAACGGCTTGCGGCGCACGGCCTCGGTGAGCTGGCCACCCTCTTCGTAGCCGACGTACCCGGGGGGCGAACCGACCAGGCGGCTCACAGTGTGCTTCTCCATGTACTCGGACATGTCGAGCGCGATCAGGCTGTTCTCGTCGCCAAACAAGAACTCGGCGAGCGTCTTGGCCAGTTCGGTCTTACCGACACCGGTTGGGCCGAGGAAGATGAACGAACCGCTCGGGCGCTTCGGGTCCTTCAACCCGGCGCGCGTGCGGCGCACACTCTGGCTGACGGCCTTGATGGCGTTGTCTTGGCCGATCATGCGCTTGTGGAGTTCGGCCTCCATGTTGAGCAGCTTCGCCGTCTCTTCTTCGGTGAGCTTGAACACGGGGATGCCGGTCCAGATGGACAGCACCTCGGCAATGGCTTCCTCGTCGACTTCGTCGAACAGGTCGACACCGCTGGCCTTCACTTCGGCTTCCTTGGTTGCCTTCTCTTCCAGCAACGACTTCTCTTGATCGCGCAGGCGGCCAGCTTCTTCGAAGCGCTGCTCTTCAACGGCGCGCTTCTTGGCCTCTTGCACGTCGGTGAGCTTCTGCTCGATCTCGCGCAGATCGGGCGGAGTTGCCATCCGCTTGATACGTAGGCGACTACCGGCTTCGTCGATCAGGTCGATTGCCTTGTCGGGCAGGTGGCGATCGCTGATGTAGCGGTCGGCAAGGTTGGCTGCGGCGACGATGGCCTGATCGGTGATCGTGACGCGGTGGTGTGCTTCGTACTTGTCGCGCACGCCGCGGAGAATCTCGATCGTGTGTGCCAGCGTCGGCTCTTCCACGCGCACTGGCTGGAAGCGGCGCTCGAGGGCAGCATCCTTCTCGAGGTGCTTGCGGTATTCGTCGAGCGTGGTGGCACCGATGGTCTGCAGCTCGCCACGGGCAAGCATCGGCTTGAGGATGCTGGCCGCGTCGATCGCCCCTTCAGCTGCGCCGGCGCCGACGAGCGTGTGAATCTCGTCGATGAACAAAATGATGTCGCCGCGTGAACGAATTTCTTTCAGCACCTTCTTGAGGCGCTCTTCGAAATCGCCGCGGTAGCGGCTACCGGCGACGAGTGCACCGAGATCGAGCGTGTACAGCTGCTTGTTGCGCAACGTGTCGGGCACGTCGTTGTTGGTGATCTTCTGGGCAAGGCCCTCGACGATGGCAGTCTTGCCAACGCCCGGCTCGCCGATCAGCACGGGGTTGTTCTTGGTGCGCCGGCTGAGGATCTGCATGACGCGTTCCATCTCGCGGCTGCGGCCAATCACCGGATCGAGCTTGTTCTCGCGAGCCAGCTGAGTCAGGTTGCGGCCGAATTGATCGAGGATCTGGCTGTTGCCCTTGTCGGATGGCTCATCCTTGGCGGCGGCACCCGAAACCGGTGCTGCCTGCGGCTCGCCCTTGCCCTGGCCCTGGTACCCGGACAGCAGTTGAATCACCTGTTGGCGGACGCGACTGAGGTCGGCACCCAACTTCACCAGGACTTGGGCGGCGACGCCCTCGCCCTCGCGAATGAGGCCGAGCAGAATGTGCTCGGTGCCGATGTAGTTGTGGCCCAACTGCAACGCCTCGCGCAGTGACAGCTCGAGCACCTTCTTGGCACGCGGGGTAAACGGGATGTGGCCTGACGGTGACGAGCCGCCCTGGCCAATGATTTCTTCGACCTGGCTGCGCACCGCTTCCAGAGAGATGCCCAGCGATTCCATCGCCTTGGCGGCGACGCCTTCGCCCTCGTGAATGAGGCCGAGCAGAATGTGTTCGGTGCCGATGTAGCTGTGGTTCAGCAGGCGTGCTTCCTCCTGCGCCAACACCACGACCCGCCGAGCCCGATCGGTGAAGCGTTCAAACATGGTGAAAGTGTATCGGTGGCTGTCGAACACAACGCCGCGTCTGCGGTTTGCTGACCGACCCTGTACGTATGTGACGTAGCCTGATGCCGTGCCGCCCGCGCCACTGTTTGCACTTCCCGGCCACGCCGCTTCGGTAGCGCGTATCGAAGCCGCGCTGAAGGAATCGGTGCACACTCCCGACCCTTACCTGCAAGACATCGCATCGCATCTCATCGTCGCTGGTGGGAAGCGGTTGCGGCCGGTGCTGACGGTCGTCGCCGCACAGGTCGTTGGCGAAGCAGACGACGAACTGCGCGAGAAGGCTGTGCAAGGCGGCATCTCCTGCGAGCTCGTGCAAACAGGTTCGCTGTATCACGACGACGTGATGGACGAAGCGCACACACGGCGCGGCGTCGACACGGTGAATGCGAAGTGGGGCAACCTGCAAGCGATTCTTGCTGGCGACTTCTTGCTTGCGCGCGCATCAGGAATCGCTGCGTCGCTGGGTACTGAAGTTGCTGGATTGCTGGCTCGCACGATCGGCCGGTTGTGCGAAGGTCAGATCGAGGAACTGCGCCACACCTACAACGCAGCTCGTCCCGAGGCCAGCTACCTCTCCAGCATCAGTGGCAAGACAGCGTCGCTGTTCGCCACGGCGGCGCGCATTGGTGGCCTGGTTGCGGAGCTCGATCGCTCGCTCATCGATGCGCTCACGGACTACGGCGAAGCGTTCGGGATGGTCTTTCAGATCGTCGACGATGTGCTGGATGTCACCGCCACCGACAAACAGCTCGGCAAGCCCGCTGGCCACGACATGGTTGAGGGTGTGTACACGCTTCCGGTGTTGCGCACGCTGCAGGCCGGTGGCGTCGCTGCCGTCGAACTGCTCTCGCTGCTGGGTCGCCCGCTTGATGCGGTCGAGCAAGACAAGGCGCTTGGCATCGTGCGCTCCAACGGCGGTATCGATGCTGCGATCACGGTCGCTCGCGAGTGGGCCGATCGCGCGGAGGCCGCCTGTCACCTGCTGCCAGCGTCGGCCGCGACGGAAGCGATGCGAATCGCACCGTCGGCACTCCTCGCGACGCTCTGACCTACGAACCATCCGACACCCCTTCAATAGCGTTCGCGGTACGGCTTCCCCGCTGGACGTAATTTTTGAGAGGAGTAGCCTGATGTCCATGCCCGTCATCGAAACCGACACGGAGCACGGCGATGTCATCTACCCGGAAGGTGATGGCAAGCCCATGGCGGAGAACCCGTTGCAACACCTCGTGATTCGCACGTTGGTGTGCGGATTCGAACGCCACTTCGCTGGCCGCGACGACGTGTTCGTCGGCGGCGACTTCTTCTGGTATCCGATCGAGGGAGACAACAAGACGGTGACTGCCCCCGACGTCACCGTCATCGCCGACCTTCCGCAGCCAGTCGACATCCGCGCAATGGGCAGCTATCGACAATGGGTCTTCGGTGGCCAAGTGCTGGTAGCGATCGAAGTGTTGTCGCCCAGCAACACCTGGTCGGAAATGGCCCGCAAGCTCGAGTTCTATAGACGCCATGGTGTGGCCGAGTACTGGATGTTCGATCCGTTGGGTGGCGCACTTGCAGTGTTCGTGCGCGAAGGCGACAACTTCCTCGTCATCGCCGATGCAGCGTCGGGCTGGACCAGCCCGAATACCGGCGTGCACGTGTCAGTCGACGATCTCGAATTGGTGGTTCACGGTGCGGATGGCCGTCGTTGGCTGGCACCCGCCGAAGAGGCCAGGCGAGCCGACGAGATGGCAACGCGAGCCGACGAGATGGCGGCGCGAGCCGAGGTGGCAGAAGCCGAGAGTGCAGCGCTGCGCGAGGAACTTGCTCGACTACGTGGCGGGTCCGAGTAGCGGGTTCGTTCAGGCGTTGGGTGCGAGCTTGACGATTTTGGCGGCGGCTTTGTACGCCAGCTCCGCCGGACCAAGCTCGTCGGGGCGCAACAGGTTGGCCATGATGCGCAGCACCCATTCCATCAACGTGCGGCTGTGCATGCCGGCACGCGTGAGTTCACGCATGAGCACAGGCTTACCGATCACACGCGCGAACAGTCGCGCGACCTTGAAGTAGTCGCCGTACTCGTCATCGAGCATCTTCGTGTAGCCCTGCAGCAGCGTCGGGTCGCCGGTCACGAGCGCTTCATGCAAGATCTGCGCGGCCATGCGCGCGGTCTCGTAGGCGTAGTCGATGCCCTCACCGTTGAACGGATTGACGCTGCCGGAAGCGTCGCCAACTACTAAGTAGCTCGGCCCCGCTTTCGGCCCCACCGATCCGCCCATCGGGATGCGACCGCTCGTCGGTTTGCGTTCGGGGTTGCCAGGGTCGATCTCCCAGCGCTCGGCGACCTGATGTGCGTAGGCGTCGAGCAGGTGGGTGGTGTTGACGCTCTTGAAATCGCGGAACGTGCTGAGCAAACCAACACCGATGTTGACGGTGCCATCGCCCACCGGAAAGATCCAGCCGTAACCCGGCATCGGATTGCCGTTGCGATCCTTTACGTCGAGCGCGGATTCGATCCATGGCTCGGCATGACGCGGCGTCGTCCAGTACGTGCGGATGGCGGTGCCATAGGGCCACTCGCGCGTGCGGAACGTGCCCAGTGCGCGACCGAAGCGACTGTTCGCCCCGTCGGCGACGACCACGTACTTGGCGTAGATGTCCTTCGTTTCGCCGCCGTACGTCTGCACTGTTGCGCCGCGCACGAAGCCGCGCTCAACGATCGGTTGCACCGCTTCGTGACCGAGCAGCAACGTCGCGCCTTGCTGTTGCGCATTCTCGGCCACCATCTGATCGAGTTCGCGTCGTCGCACGACATATCCGTACCGCGGGTACACCGGGTGGCTCGGCCACTCAAGTTCAAGCTCGCGGCCCATGCCAGTGGCGCGCAGCCCGTTGTAACGGTGGTACTTCGTGAGCTGTTCGCTCAGACCCATCTCGTTGAGCTGGTGCACCGCTCGCGGTGTGAGCCCATCGCCACAGGTCTTCTCGCGCGGAAACGTCTTGCGTTCGACGATCGTGACGGCGTGTCCGTGCCGGGCCAGCCAGTACGCGGCCGCGGCACCTGCCGGACCGCCGCCGATAACAAGTACGTCGGTGTCAGCCATTGGCAGAGGCGCCGGCCAGCGGAGCCTCGCCGATCTGCAACACACCTTCGAACTGCTCGTGGACATTCGCAAATGTGGCCGTGCCCGCTTCGAGCGCCAGGAAGATTGCGCTGGTCGGACTGCACCAAGTGTCGTACTCGGTTCCCTCGTGCGCGACGCCCGCGAGGTCGAAGCGTTCGTGACACACCACCGCAAGAATCTCAACATCGCTGAGACCGAGCGCGGCCGCGGCCGCCGGCATGACGCCGGTTGCACCGGCGATGTGCGCGCCGCCTGCACGGTTCGGGTCGCCGGCAATGGTGACGCCCGCGGCGACGTACGCCTCGGATCCAAACTTCACCCAGCGCAGTTGATCTTCGATGTGCGGGAAGGTGGCGATTACCGATCCGGCTTGAAACGAGTAGCCGACACCACCCTCGCCGCTGCCGCCGTGGCAGCTCGCGCACTGGTTGTACACGGTGGCACCCTCACCAAGAGGACCTGTGGCGACAACGGTTTCCGGTTGCAGCGCGCGCACGTACATGAATGCCCACACCGGCAAGATGCTGAGTGTGAGCATCGCCCACACGGGAATCTTCTTGCGCGCCTTGTAGGCCGCGACAACTGGCGAGTCTGGCTGGGCGGGCGGGGGGCCTACCGGTGCGGCACTTTCGGTGCGCACGGCCTTGCCGGCTGGTTCGACCGCAGCACCCGCCGCGGCGGGTGTGGTTGGTGTGGTGGTGGCGACGGCAGTTCCGGGTGTCTCGCCCGCGGCGCCACGCCGTTCCTTGCTGCGCTTCAGCAGGTGCTCGGGGATCTCAGTCACACGTGGAACGATAGACGGCGAGACAGCAATAGAGGTAAATCCCCTCGTATGGCGGGGCGGTGCACGAGTTCACAACCGGGTGGGCCGAGATCACCCCGCGTGGTAGACCGATGAACGAACTGGCATCGACAGGTGCCGCGGTGGCTACAGTTTGTGCAGCGGTTCACGAGACAAGGAAGGGACAGGCGCGTTGTTGATTGCATTCGATACCAACGTGTTGCACTGGCCTGGTGTCAATGTCGCATTTTTGTTCTCATTCTTTTTGTCCTCCGGCCTCGCGCTGCTCGCCATTCCGTACGCGAAGCGGCGCCCGAAGGGCACACCGACATCGTGGGGCGAAGCGATGCTCGCCGCGGTGTTTGTGTTCGGAATCATGTTCATGGCGTTCGGCGTTGTGCCGCACCAGTTCATCGATCATGCCGACAAGGAATTGGGCTGGAACAAGAGCCTCATCATCTACGGCCCATTCGACCTGCTGAAGCCGAAGGCGCTTGGCGGTCCGTTTCCGTTCACGATGTCGTACGAAGCGATTCGCGACATCATCGTTGTCACGATTCACGTGTGGTACTTCGGCCTCATGATCTCACTGTGGGGTCGCTGGCAGCGGCGCGGCGACGCGAAGCCGGGAACTGAAGTGGCAACCAGCAGCTTTGGTCGTCCGTTGGTGAAGAAGAGCTAACGATGGCCAAGACCGACGCCAATCCTCCGATGATGCCGTACACCGACGAGTACTCACTCGTCGAGGTCGATGCCGAGTATCTGTCCAAGGCTGTCAAGCCGAAGCAGTTCATCCACATCGATCAGACCGAATGCATCTTGTGTGAGGGCTGTGTCGATATCTGCCCGTGGAAGTGCATCCACATGGTGTCGCCCGATGCGATCGCCGAGGCCACCGGCACCGAGCGACCAGGGCTCGACCCCAGCGATAGCGTCGTGTTCATCATCGACGACGACATCTGCACGCGCTGTCAGTTGTGCGTCGATCGTTGTCCAACCGGTGTGATCATCATGGGCAAGGTTGGGGCGCCAACAATCTCCGGCGACTCGCACGTGCGTACGAACAGCCATGGCTATGCCTACGGCCTGAGGTTCTGAGGAAACACCCTTAAGGGAAACGACTATGGCCAAAATTCTTGACGAGACACCACGCCCTACCCTGAAGGACCGCATGACCAAGATGGTCGACGGTCTGCAGGGCAGCCAGGCGTGGGCCAGCATCTTCCGCCCGGGCAGCATCTTCCGTAAGGGCTACACCGATAGCCCGCGTAACCGCAGCTACGTCGTCATGAACTCGGTGCTGTATCACCTGCACCCGGTGAAGGTGAAGCGTCACGCAGTGAAGGTGAGTTACACGCTGTGCCTCGGCGGGCTCAGCTTCTTCCTCTTCATCTTGCTCACGGTCACCGGCATCTTCTTGATGTTCTTCTACCGACCCACCGATGTCAGCGCGTGGAACGACATCTCCAACCTGCAGACCTCGGTCGCGTTTGGGTTACTTGTCCGCAACATGCATCGATGGGGCGCGCACCTCATGGTGCTCACCGTCTTCTTGCATATGGCGCGCGTGTTCTACCACGGTGCCTACAAGCCGCCGCGCGAGTTCAACTGGGTGATCGGTGTCGTGTTGTTGATGCTCACTCTGTTGCTCTCCTTCACCGGCTATCTGTTGCCATGGGACCAACTTGCGCTGTGGGCCGTCACGGTCGGTACGAACATGATGGGATACAGCCCTGTCATCGGCGATCAGGTGCGCTTCGTGTTGTTGGGTGGCAAGGAGATCAGCGGCGACACCCTGCTCCGATGGTATGTGCTGCACGTTTTGATGTTGCCCTTTGTCATTGTGATCTTTATGGCCGTGCACTTCTGGCGAGTCCGTAAAGACGGCGGAATCTCAGGACCTCTCTGATGACCGAAATCCCCGAACACCTTCTGAAGCGTGCAAAGGCAGCTCGCGCGCAGACCTCGGATGCTCCTGCGGACGCCGACGCGCCCGCTGGTGGTGGCGTAGCTGTCAAGGAGAAAGTTGCGAGCGCAGTTTCGGCCGCACCAGCTCGCAGTGGGCCGCTTGGTACAGGCCCGGGGGGCAACACCCAGCGCCTGCTGACGGTTGTCAAGAGCGGCAGCATCCAAGACGTCAAGGCGTCGCCGGTCGACAAGGTGCACACCTGGCCGCACCTGCTCGCCGCCGAGTTCGTGGCCGCCCTCGCCTGTATGTCGTTTACGTTCTTCTTCTCGGTGTTCGTCAACGCCCCGCTGCTGCAGCAGGCCAACATCAACAAGACGCCGAACCCGTCGAAGGCACCGTGGTACTTCTTGGGCCTGCAGGAATTGCTCACGATGTTCCACCCAATGATCGCGGGCGTGACGATTCCTGGCGTTGGCCTGGTCGCGCTGATCTTCGCCCCGTACATCGACAAGAACCCTTCCAACAAGCCCGAAGATCGCAAGTTCGCGATATCGCTGATGACCGTGCACCTGATGTTCTGGGCCGTGTTGGTCATCATCGGTTCGTTCTTCCGTGGCCCCGGCTTCAACTTCACGCTCCCCTGGCGTGACGGACTGTTCTTCGAATTGTGAGGCTGTCATGAGTTCCGCTGTCACCATTGCAATCGCCGTTGGCGCCGTCACCGTTCTCGCGGCTGTCGTCATGCTCACCGCCGCGCGGCGCAGCGACGTACGTGGCGCTGGCGCGCTGAGTCGCGAGACGGTTCGTCGCGACAAAGACGCCGACATCGATCTTCCGGTCGCACCCACGGGCCGCGCAGTCGAGCGTGCTGCCGTCGAGGCTCGCCACTCCGCACTGGTCGCCAGTGCTGGCGGCCCACCGGTGATCTGGACACCACCCGACGCGGAGGAAGTCGGTGTCAACCGTCGCCAATTCCTCAATCGCGCCAGCGTTACGTTGATGAGCACGAGCTTGGCAACGTTCGGATTGGCATGCATCGCCTTCCTCTGGCCGACCTCGGCACCGATCTTCGGTGGCAAGGTCAACCTCGGCAAGCTCGACGACATCTTGTCGAGCATCCGAAGCAACAGCGGCTTCTTCTATGCGTCGAACGCTCGCTCGTACGTCACCGTCTACCCATCAGAAGCGTTGCCCAAGGCGCGTGGTGTGAAGGAGTACACGCAACTCATCAGCGGCATGGAGAGCGGCGTCGTCGCGCTGTACCAGAAGTGCCCGCACCTGGGTTGCCGTGTTCCGCAGTGCCCCAGCAGCCAGTGGTTCGAATGCCCCTGCCACGGTTCGCAATACAACCGCGTTGGCGAGAAGAAGGGTGGGCCGGCCCCGCGGGGAATGTCCCACTTCGCGGTTGCTGTCACACCTGGTGGCGACGTCATCGTCGACACGTCGACGGTGATCGCCGGCGCTCCGATTGGCACGAATACCACCGGGCAAGAGGCTGAAGGTCCGCACTGCCTCAGTGGCGGCGGTGGTCACGGATGATGGCACCTACTCTCGGGCTTACCACCGTTGTCGTCGGATGGGTGCTCTTCGCGTTCATCACCATCGGCTGGATCACCTACTTCTTTCTGAGCAAGGCTGCTGCGCGTAGTGAGTTGGGCTCCGAAGCCGAAGTCGCGCCGAACCGCAAGCCGTACTACGACGACGACAAGCTGGAAGGTCCCCGCCTCGAGCGCATGCAGTTCTTGGGTGTGTTGCTGCTGATCACCATGGTGATCGGGTTGCCGCTCTATTGGGTGCTCGAGCCTGGTCGCCAAGCGGGTGCCGTCGCCGCCAAGGAAGCACAGTTCCGCGGTTGGGGCGAAGGCCTGTTCCGCACGACTGCCGACGGCGGGTTCAACTGTGCCGGTTGCCACGGTGGCATGAAGGCAGCCGGTGGTGCCGCGCCATATCCGTTGACCGACAACACCGGCAAGGTGACGGTCGTGTCATGGAACGCTCCTGCGCTCAACACCATCTTCTATCGCTACAGCCGCGACGAGATCAGGTTCATCCTCAACTACGGCCGCCCGTTTTCGCCGATGCCGGCGTGGGGTGCGCCTGGTGGTGGCCCGATGACCGAGCAGGAAATCGAGACGCTGATCGTCTATCTCGAGAGCATTCAGCTGCGGCCGGAAGGTTGCACCACCAACGACGAGTTCAGCGACAAGGGCGACCCGATTGTGTGCGACGGCGGTGTACTGCCGGAAGCGACACGGGTCGAAATCGCAACCGCGGTAGAGCGCTACCAGACGGACAACCCTGGTGCCAGCGAAGGCGAAGCGCTGTTCAACCTCAGCATTTCCAGTGGCGCCTACAGCTGTGCTCGCTGCCACACGCCCGGCTGGAGCTACGGAAACCCCGGCGTTGATGCGCAGGGTGCGTTCGGGTGGAACCTCACCGGCGGCGCTACCAACTCGCACTTCGCCAACGAGGAAGACATGATCGCATTTGTGAAGGCTGGGTCTAAGAACGGCGCCCGCTATGGCCTGCAGAGCCAAGGCAGTGGCCGTATGCCCGGCTTTGGTCACGTGCTGACCGACGAACAAATCAAGGCCGTTGTCGAATATGTGCGGGGGCTGTGATGAACGCGTTGTTGGCAATCAACTGGGAACCTGAACTTCGCGGCATCATCATCGTCATCATCGCGGTCGGCACGTTGTGCGGCAGCGTGTATCTCATCCTCGGTACCAACCTTGGTGCCCGCTTGGGTTTACTTGTCGCGTTGGCCGGGCTCGCTGGCTGGATGTTCATCCTCGGCGCAACGTGGTGGACGTATAGCAAAGGTCTGCTCGGCGACGAGCCTTCGTGGAAACCGGTGGCTGGCAAGACGATCATTCGCGAGTACGAGGCGCTCTCGGAACTCGGATTGCTCGACGCACCGTTCACGGCAACCGACGATGTCACCGCCGACGCCGACAGCGTTGAGGCGCTGCTCGTCGACCAGGACTGGGCCAAGCTCGATTCTGCGTTGCCGTCTTTCCAGCAGGCGGCGTCTGCTGGCACTGAGGTTGTGATTGCAGCCGAGACGTTCGCAGCTGGCGAGTTCCAGGTTGTCAACGTGTTCGACATCGGTGGCGAGCGCAGCCCAATTCTCTTCGACGGCAAGATCGACTTCATTGCCTTCTTCCACAAGCCGCACTACGTGCTCGTCGAAATCGCACCGTTGGTTCCGCAGCGCACCGAGCCGGGTCGTGCCCCGGCGCGCTCGGTGATCGACACGTCGCGTCCGCACGAGTACGTGTACATGATTCGCGACCTTGGCTCGAAGCGAGTGCCCGCCGCGATCATCACGATCTCATCACTGGTTATCTTGCTGCTGACTTGTTGGCTGCTACACACTCGCGACCAACGCGTACGCGAGAACCGGTCGGCCAAGGCGCTGCCGGCGGGGGTATGACTCGATGGGTCAGTACTTGCCCATCGTCTGCCTGCTCGTGCTGGCCACGCTTTTTGGCGCGCTGAGTTTTTTCGCATCGGGCTTGTTGGCGCCAAGGCGTCCCTCGTCGGCGAAGTCGGCCCCGTATGAATGCGGCATCGTGCCCAGCCGCGAGCCACCAGATCGCTTTCCCGTCACGTTCTACGTCGTTGCGATGCTCTTCATCATGTTCGATATCGAACTGATCTTCATTTACCCGTTTGCAGTCGACCGCAAGTTCCTCGGTGCCTACGCCCTGTGGGAAATGATCGGGTTCAGCGCGGTGTTCTTCGCAGCCTTCGTTTACGTCGTTGCGCGTGGCGCTCTTGATTGGGGCCCGGTTGCCCAGCATCGTCAGTTGCAGCAGGCCGCCAGGGATCAACACACTCCGACCGGATCGGTTCGTGTCGTCGGACTTGAGGGTCGTGCTGACCGGTCCATTGAAACGGCAGCATGAGCCTCATCAAAGACATCCAAGCCGACGGCTTCGGTGGCATCCCACACAACGCAATCACCGCCAAGTTGGAAGACCTGGTCGGGTGGGCGCGTAGTCGCAGTTCGTGGCCGGCGTCGTTCGGTCTCGCCTGTTGTGCCATCGAGATGATGGCCACCGGCGCTGCGCATTACGACATCAGTCGCTTTGGCATGGAAGTGTTTCGCGCCTCGCCGCGGCAGGCCGACATCATGATCGTCGCTGGTCGCGTCAGCCAGAAGATGGCACCGGTATTGCGGCAGGTCTACGACCAGATGATGGAACCGAAGTGGGTCATCAGCATGGGTGTGTGCGCCAGCAGCGGTGGCATGTTCAACAACTACGCGATCGTGCAGGGCGTCGACCAGGTTGTACCAGTCGACGTGTACGCGCCGGGTTGCCCGCCTACCCCCGAGACGTTGATCCATGCGATCGAGACGTTGCACCAGAAGATCGAGGACGGCGAGTTACTGAAGCGACGCAGCGCCAACGGCGGCGGCGCCCACATGCACGTCACCGAGATTCCGCAGGGCGCGCGGCCGATGCCGGTCATCCTGGGGCGTCGATAGTCGTGTCAGGTCCAGGCGTGTCGACCGATTTCAGTCGCGAGCAACGGGTGGTGCATTGCACGCGCGCCGAGTACGTCGCCACCGTTCGCGCACTGCTCGCAGACACATTCTCGATGTGTGTCGACCTGACCGCTGTCGACTACCTGACCTACGCCGGCGACCGGTCGTTGCCCACCGGGGTCGCCGCCGAGCGCTTCGAAGTCGTCGTCAACCTGCTTTCAATCGAGAAGCGCGAACGAGCGCGGGTGCGCGTGCAGGTGCCAGCCGACGACGCATCCATTGCAACGTTGTTCGACATGTATCCCGGCAGCGAGGCGATGGAGCGCGAGGTGTACGACATGTTCGGCATCGTGTTCACTGATCACCCAGACCTCACTCGCATTCTGATGCCCGAGGATTGGGACGGCTTTCCGCTGCGCAAGGATTACGACCAAGGTCGCATTCCGGTGCAGTTCAGCGGCGACTTTGCGGTCCAGTCGTGACAGACATTCTCGCGACCATTGAAGGTGGCAACGAGGCTGAGCAGGGCCTCAAGCCGCGCAGCGAACTGACCGCGCGCGAGTTGATGCGCGAGGTCGGCGCGGTGCTCCGCATGAGCGAGGCCGAGGTCGCCAAGCTCGGCGACGCGCCCGACGACCCATCCGACGATCAGACGATGATCATCAACATGGGGCCGCAACATCCAAGCACCCATGGTGTGCTGCGCTTGATGCTCGAACTGCAGGGCGAAACCGTGTTGCGCTGCAAGCCTGTGATCGGGTACTTGCACACCGGCATGGAGAAGACCGGTGAGGCGCTGACCTACATGCAAGGTGGCACCAACGTCACCCGCATGGACTACGTGAGCCCGCTGAACAACGAGCTCGTGTTCTCGATGGCAACCGAGAAGTTGCTCGGGATCGAGAACGACATTCCGGAGCGCGCGGTCTGGATGCGCATGCTGCTCAGCGAACTGAACCGCATGTCATCGCATCTGTTGTTCCTGGCAACCAACGGTATGGACCTTGGCGCCGTCAGCATGATGATCTACGGCTGGCGCGAACGCGAGGAAGTGTTGCGCTTCTTCCAGAAGGTCACCGGGCTGCGCATGAACCACAACTTCATTCGTCCCGGTGGCGTCGCTGCCGATCTTCCCGACGGATGGCGCGACGACGTGCTGCGGTTACTCAACCTGATTCCGTCGCGACTCGACGAATACGACACCCTGATGACCGGTCAGCCGATCTGGCGCGAACGTTTGCAGGGAGTGGGCGTCATCACCGCGCAGGAGGCGATGGCCCTCGGCGCGACTGGCCCGATTCTGCGCGCCACCGGGGTCGCGTGGGACCTTCGCCGCGATCAGCCGTACCTGCATTACGACCAGGTCGAGTTCGACGTCGTCGTTGGCGAGTACGGCGATGCGTTCGACCGTTACAGCATTCGCCTCAACGAGGTACGCGAGAGCATGCGCATCGTGCACCAAATCCTCGACCGCATGCCCGGCGGCGACTACCGCATCCAGAACAAGAAGGTGACGCCACCGCCACGTGCTCGTATCAACGAGAGCATGGAAGCGTTGATTCATCACTTCAAGCTGTTCACCGAAGGCTTCAAGGTCCCCGAGGGTGAGGTGTACGTCGCGATCGAGAGTCCGCGTGGTGAGATCGGCTGCTACATCGCCAGCGATGGTTCCGCGACGCCGTATCGCATGCACGTGCGCGCGCCATCGTTCGTCAACATCCAATGCCTGCCGCACATGATGCGCGGCGGACTCATCGCCGACGCGGTGGCCATCATCTCGTCGACCGACCCCGTTCTTGGTGAGGTCGACCGATGAGTCGACTGAACGACGCCAACGAAGTCTTGGCCAAGGAGATCATCGGGCGTTACCCGAAGGCGCGCTCGGCCACCATCCCGTTGTTGCATGTCGCGCAACAGCAGAACGGCTACATCACCAACGAAGCCATCGCGCACATCGCCGAGCTCGTCGGCGCCACCTCGGCCGAGGTGTTAGGCACGTGCACGTTCTACGAGATGTTCAAGATGCAGCCCGTCGGCAAGTACTTGATCAATATCTGTACGACGATGAGCTGCGCGTTGCTGGGTGCCGAGCAGTTGGTGCAACATGCCGAGCAACATCTCGGCATTAAGGCCGGTGGCACCACACCCGACGGTCTGTTCACTCTCGAACGTGCCGAGTGTCAGGCGGCCTGTACCGAAGCGCCGTGCCTGCAGGCCAACTACCGCTACCGCTACCGAGTCACACCGGCACAGCTTGATCAGTTCCTCGACGATCTCGCCGATGGGCGACTCGATGCAGAGATTCCTCCGCACGGTGTCGTGGCCCGCGTGCGTCAGAGCATTCCTGTCGATCGCGGAGTAGGCGCGGTAGCGCCCGACGAAGTGCACGAGGCGCCAGCCTGGATGTCGTTAGGTGAAAAGTCATGAGTAGCTACACCTGGGCTCCCGGCTTCATCGACGACGGCGACCGTCCGCAGATCGTGACCTCGCGCTTTCAATACGAAGATGGCCACACGCTGGAGCGCTATCTCGCGACCGGTGGTTACGCGGGCTTGAAGGCGGCGTTGGCGCGCACGCCGGTGCAAGTTCATGACGAAGTGAAAGCCGCAACTGTGCTTGGTCGCGGCGGTGCTGGCTTCCCGGCGGGAACCAAGTGGGGCCTCACGCCGGTGGAAGTGTGGCCGCGTTACTTGGTTGTCAACGGCGACGAAAGCGAGCCGGGCACATACAAGGACCGGTTGTTGATGGAACGCGATCCGCATCAACTGATCGAGGGCTGCCTGATCGCCTGCTACGCGGCTGGTCTTTCGCAATGCTTCCTCTACATACGCGGCGAGATGGCGTTGGCACAGGAACGCGTCGCCACCGCGCTCAACGATGCGTACGCAGCGGGCTACATCGGTCGCAACATCCTGGGCAGCAAGTTCAGCGTTGATGTCGTGTTGCACTGGGGCGCCGGCGCCTACGTGGTCGGCGAGGAAACGGCTCTCATCGAATCGTTGGAAGGCAACCGCGGCATGCCGCGCTTGAAACCGCCGTTCTTTCCGGCGGCGATCGGCCTGTACGGCAAGCCGACGATCGTCAACAACGTCGAGACGCTCGCCAACTTGCCGTGGCTGCTCACCCATAGCGCAGCCGAGTACACCGCGATCGGTACCGCAACGTCGCCGGGCACGCGCATGGTGGCGGTCTCGGGTCATGTGAAGCGCCCAGGCGTCTTCGAGATCGTTAACGGCACCACGACGTTTCGCGACTTGTTGTACGGCGCCGAGTTCTGCCAAGGCATTCGCGACGGTAACGAGTTGAAGGCGTTCGTACCGGGTGGCGGTTCCGCTCCATGGTTCCTGCCCGATCAACTCGATCTTCCATTCGAAGCGAAGTTGGTGGGCGCTGCTGGCAGCATGCTCGGCTCGGGTGCTGTCATGGTGATGGACGAAACAACCGACATCCCGACGGCTGCCCACACGCTGACGCGCTTTTACGCACATGAGTCGTGCGGGAAGTGTGTGCCCTGTCGCGAAGGCGGAACGTGGCTGGAACGAATCATGGAGCGACTGGCCGATGGTCGTGGCACCGAGAGCGATCTCGCCCAGTTGTTGGAGATCGGCCAAACGATTTGTCCCGGGCCGTTCCCGCATGCGGCCAGTGAACGGCTCGGCTTGGAGGCGGCTCCGTTTCCATTCAAGATGACCACGATCTGCTTCGTCGGCCCCTCCGCGTACACCTCTGTGCACTCGGCGATCACCCTGTTCCGCAGCGAGTTCGAAGCCAAGTTGATCAAGCGCAAACTCATTCCAGTCTCAGTAGGGGCGACCGATGACGGACACTAAATCAGGCACTGAACCTGAAGCAGCTGTGCCCGTCGACCCGAATGTCGTGTCGGTCACGCTCAACGGTCGCGCCATAGAAGCGCAAAAAGGCGAACTGGTCATCGCCGCCGCCCAGCGTCACGGCGTGTACATCCCGCGCTTCTGCTACCACGAGCGGATGAGCTCGGTTGGCATGTGCCGCATGTGCATCTGCGAGGTCGATACTGGTCGCGGTCCTCAGCTGACTCCGACGTGCATGGTGGCCGTTGCTCCCAACATGGTGATCGACACCGAGAGCGAGATGACCAAGAACGTGCAGCAGGGAATTTTGGAACTGCTGCTCGCCAACCATCCACTGGACTGCCCCGTGTGCGACAAGGGTGGCGAATGTCCGTTGCAGGACCAAGCGTTCAGCCACGGTCCTGGCGAGAGTCGCTACATCGAAGAGAAGCGCCATTTCGAAAAGCCGATTCCGATCAGCGACCTCGTCTACCTCGATCGCGAGCGTTGCATTCTGTGCGATCGCTGCACCCGTTTCGCCGACGAAGTTGCGGGCGACGCGCTGATTTCATTCACGAGCCGCGGCAACGAGACGCACATCACGACCTTCCCCGACGAACCGTTTAGCAGCTACTTCAGCGGCAACACGGTGCAGATTTGTCCCGTCGGCGCGCTCACTGCCAAGCCGTATCGCTTCAAGGCGCGCCCGTGGGACCTGGCGCAGCAGGAGAGCACTTGCACCACGTGCTCAGTCGGTTGCCGAATTGTTATCGACAGCAGCCGCGACGAAGTGCTGCGTTACATGGGCGTCGACAGCGAACCGGTGAACCATGGCTGGTTGTGCGATCGCGGTCGCTTCAACTTCGAGTCGACGAAGAGCGCCGATCGCGTGTTGCAACCGTTGGTGCGCGAGCACGACGAACTGCATGAGGTTTCGTGGAACGAAGCACTCGCCGCAGCAGCATCGATCATCGAGGAAGCGAAGGCGGCCGGCGGTGCCGCCGGTGTCGCCGTCATTGGTGGAGCACGTGGAACCAACGAAGACGCATACGCGTGGGCGCGCCTCGCGCACGAGGTGATCGGCACTCCGAACGTGTACTCACAGATGGGCGATGGTTTACCCGCCGATCTGTTGCGGCTCGACCGCGCCACGATCGACGAGACCGCAAGTGCGACCACGATCGTGTTGCTGGCACCGGACCTGAAAGAGGAGCTGCCGGTCCTCTATCTGCGTCTGCGTGAAGCGGCAGAAAAGAAGCGCAGTCGAATCATTGAGTTCACGCCGAAGCAGACCGGCCTCACGCGCCACGCGTGGCGATCGATCAGTTACGAACCCGGCTCACAAGTCGCTGCTGTCAACGAGGCGCTCGCGGATGCGGAGATCGCGGCGCAGTTGGCCAAGGGCGATGTTGTCGTGGTGTTCGGCCGGGCCAATCTGGCCGAAACCATCACTGCCAGCGTCCAGGCGTTACATCGCTTGTTGGCCGCGGCACCGGGAACGAAGCTCTTGCCCGCGTTTCGGCGGGGCAACTCCGTAGGTGCATTGCAGGTCGGCCTGCGCCCCGGGGCTGGCGGACTTGATACGCGTGGAGTACTGCAGGCGGCCGCCGATGGGAAGATCGATTGTCTGGTCTTGGTCGGCGCCGATCCACTCGCCGACTTCCCCGACACCGAGCTCGCTCGTCGCGGGCTGGCGGGAGCGCGACGCACGATCGCCGTCGACACATTCCTGACTGGCTCCTCGGCGCGCGCCGACGTGGTGCTGCCCGCGTGTGCGTTTGGTGAGAAGGACGGTACGACGACCAACCTTGAGGGTCGTGTCAGCAACGTGGTTCGCCAGGTGTCGCCCGCGGGCAATACTCGACCCGACTGGATGATCGCCTCCGGATTGGCGACAGCGCTGGGTAGCGATCTCGGTTACGCCAACGTGGGCGAGATCACGCTCGACATCGCGATCAACGTGCCCGGTTTCGACCACGTCACGTCCGCCGCGCTGGCTGCGAGCGCCGACGGTGTGCTGTCCGGAACTCCGACCGCAATCTGGCCAGTGACGCTCCTTGAGGGAACTGCACCAGAGCGCAACTCGTACGACCTGCGCTTGGTGATCAGCCGCACGCTCTACGACCAGGCAGTTGGCACGGCGACTTCCCCCTCGCTGGCGCATCTGCCCCGCGGCTCGGCAGTCCACTTGCACCCGTTGGATCTTGCTCGCGTCGGGACTGCCGACGGCGTGGAAGTCAAGGTGCGCAGCGCTCGTGCGACGATCGTGTTGCCCGTCGTCGCCGACGCTTCGGTGGTGCGCGGCACGGCGTGGTTGCCGTGGAACAACCCTGGTCCTAACCCCGGTGAGCTGATCGACTGCTTCGCAGCGGTCAACGACGTTCGAATCGAGAATCTGTAGTGCTCGCGCTCGACGTGCTGCTCGACGACTTGTCCTTCCGGGCGATCCTCATCATCATCATCAAGGTGCTCGTGATCTTCGTTGTCGGGCTCGTCGGCACGATGCTGATGGTGTGGTTTGAGCGCAAGGTGATCGCGTTCATGCAGAACCGGATCGGCCCCGACAAAGCCGGCCCGAAGGGTTTGCTGCAGACGCTTGCGGATGGCATCAAGTTGTTCTTCAAGGAAGACCTGGTTCCCGACAAGGGTGACCGTTTCGTGTTCAAGCTCGCGCCGTACCTTGCGTTTGTGCCTGCATTCTTGGTCTGGTCGGTCATCCCACTGGGCGGCGACTTCTCCAACGGTAAGGACGGCACCGTTCAGATTCTGGGCCGCGCGACGAAACTGCAGCTTGCCGATCCGCCGGTCGGTGTGCTGATGCTGCTGGCACTCAGCAGCGTCGCCGTTTACGGCATCATGCTCGCCGGGTGGAGTTCGGGTTCGAAGTATCCGCTGCTTGGGTCCGTCCGGGCCTCCGCGCAGATGGTCAGCTACGAAGCAGCGCTTGGCCTCAGCTTGGCGACGGTTGTGCTGATTGCGGGAACACTCAGCACCAGCGGCATTGTTGCGTCGCAGACCAGTTTCTCGCGCTGGCACGTGGTGGCTACCGGTGTCTTGCCGTTCATCATCTTTCTGGTGGCCGCCACCGCCGAGCTCAATCGGCCACCGTTCGACTTGGTTGAGGCAGAACAGGAACTGGTTGGCGGCTTCAACACTGAATACTCCAGTATTCGCTTCGCATTGTTCTTCCTAGCCGAGTTCATGAACACGATCACCATGAGCGGCGTCATCGTCACGCTCTTCTTCGGTGGCCCGCAGCCACTTCCGATCGGCAACTATGAGAATGTCTTGTCGTTCCTCGGTCCGCTCAGTGGCACGGTGTGGTTGCTGCTGAAGGTGCTGGTGTTCCTCTACATCTACGTGTGGTTCCGTGCCACGCTGCCGCGCCTGCGCTACGACCAGCTGATGAACCTCGGTTGGCGAATCATGATCCCGTTGTCGCTCGGGTGGTTCATGTTGCTGGCCGCGTTTCGCATCGGCAAAGACGAGGGCTGGAGTCGTTGGTACGTGCTGGCCGGTGGCATCGCAGTGATCGGCCTCGGTTCATCGCTGCTTCAGCGCGCTGGCAAAGTGAGTGCCCGCAACCGCGAGCGCGAGGGGGCGATGTTCTAGTGGGATACCTCGACGGATTCCTGGTCACGCTCCGCCAGCACCGCTTCTTGGGCGGCGACAAAGTCACCACCTCGTACTCAGGCGGTCGCGTCTTTAGGAAGCGAAAGAATGTTGTCGGCCGCGACGAGAAGATCGCGAAGCCGGAACGGCTGCATGGTCGCCATGTACTGAACCGCTACGAGGACGGCATGGAGAAGTGCATCGGCTGCGAACTCTGCGCAGGCGTGTGCCCGGCGAAGTGCATTCACGTGCGTGGCGCCGACAACGACCCGCAGAACCCGACCTCTCCCGGCGAGCGGTTCGGCTTCGTGTACGAGATCAACTACCTGCGCTGCATCCACTGCGATCTGTGCGTTGAGGCGTGCCCGACCGAAGCGATCACCGAAAGCAAGTTGTTCGAGTTCAGCTTCACCAATCGACGCGACGCTGTGTACACCAAGGCAGAACTGGTTGTCGACGACGACGGCAAACCGCAGCACATGCCGTGGGAGGACTGGCGCGAAGGCGAGGATCTACTCACCAGTGGCTGGATGCGCGCGACCGCTTCAGCAGGCGACGCATCCTTCGTCGGTGAAGTTGGCTGGAGTGGCGAGCTTGGTTACGGCGTTCGCGCGGCCGAAAGACCGGCGGACTAATGGAACTGTTCGTCTTCGTTGTGGCGGCCGCCATGGTGCTGGGCGGTGCGGTTGGCGTCGTACTGCGCAGCCATCCCGTGCACGCCGCGCTCAGTCTCGTGCTCACCCTGTTTGGCGTCTCGGTGCTCTTCGTCGCGCAAGAAGCGAACTTCTTGGCGGCAGTGCAGGTCATTGTCTATGCCGGCGCGATCGTCGTGCTGTTCCTGTTCGTGATCATGCTGCTCGGCGTCGACAAGGTCGAGGATCTGCAGATCGAGCCGTTCAAGATTCAGCGCCCGGCGGCAGTCGCGGTCGGCGCCGGACTCTTGTCGCTGATTTCGATGGCGATCATCGTGGCCCGCGATGCGAACGCGCCCACCGTCACGCCGAGCGATGCGGTGCAAGCTGCTCTCGATGGTTCGCACGACAACAACATTCGTGCAATCGCGCGCGACGTCTTCAGCGACCACGTGTTGGCGTTCGAACTGACCTCCGTGCTGCTCGTCATCGCCGTGGTCGCGACCGTCATGCTGGCGCGCAAGCCGCGCAAGGGCGAGACGACATGACTTCCTTCATTACCGCCGTGACCGTCACGACAACCTGGTACTTGTTGTTGGCCGCGATGCTCTTCGCGATCGGTGTTGTGGGCGTGATGGTGCGGCGCAACCCGTTGATCCTGTTTATGTGCATCGAACTCATGCTCAATGCGGTGAACCTCACCTTTGTCGCCCTCGCTCGCCGCCTCGGCGATATCGGCGGGCAGAGCACCGTGTTCTTCGTGATGGTGGTGGCCGCAGCCGAAGTGGTGGTTGGCCTCGGCATCATCGTTGCCATCTTGCGCCGCAAGCCGGGCGCCACCACCGACGACCTCGCCGAGTTGAAGGGCTGACCCGATGCTCGATCTTGTTTGGCTCATCCCCGCGCTACCGCTCACCGGGTTTCTTGTCGTCTTGCTGTTCGGACGCAAACTCGGCGATCCGCGCTCGGGTTACTTCGCCACCGCAATGGTCGCTCTCTCGTTCGCAGTCACAGTCGGGGTGTACTTCGACCTGATGTCGCTGACGACCGAGGAACGCAGCGGCCACGTGCAGCGGCTGTTCTCCTGGATTCCGTCGGGCGCGCTGCACGTCGACCTCGCCTTCCTGGCAGATCCGCTCAGCCTCACGATGTGCCTGTTCGTCACTGGCATCGGCTCGCTCATCCATCTCTATGCGGTGGGTTACATGCATGGCGACCCGCGGTTTAGCAAGTTCTTCCTCTACCTCAACCTGTTCGCGTTCAGCATGTTGATGCTGGTGCTCGGCTCGAACATGCTGGTCACCTTCCTTGGTTGGGAGGGCGTCGGAACCTGCAGCTACTTCCTGATTGCTTTTTGGCACGAGAAGGAAAGCGCCGCAACCGCTGGCAAGAAAGCGTTCATCACCAACCGAGTCGGCGACTGGGGCTTCATGATGGCGATGTTCATCGCCTTCTGGGCGGTCGGGTCGCTCGACTACTCGGTGGTGAATGGCGGCGCAGCCGGAATGTCGACCACCACCTCGACGGCGATTGCGTTGTTCTGTTTCGTTGGTGCCTGTGGCAAGAGCGCGCAGTTGCCGCTGTATCTCTGGCTACCCGACGCAATGGAGGGCCCTACGCCCGTCTCGGCGTTGATTCATGCTGCGACGATGGTGACCGCCGGCGTGTACCTCATGGTACGCATCAACCCACTGCTCGGCGCTGCCGATTCGTACGCGCCGACGATCATTGCGATAGTGGGCGCGGCGACGGCTCTGTTCGCGGCAACAATTGCGGTTGCGCAAAACGACATCAAGAAGGTGTTGGCGTACTCGACGATTAGCCAACTCGGCTACATGTTCCTCGCCGTCGGTTCCGGCGCTTACGTCGCTGCCATCTTCCACATGGTGACGCATGCATTCTTCAAGGCGCTCCTGTTCCTTGGTGCTGGTTCGGTCATTCACGGTATGCATCACCAGCAGGACATGCGCTTCATGGGCGCGCTGCGCAAGTTGATGCCGATCACCGCGATCACGTTCATCGTCGGTTGGCTGGCGATCGCTGGCGTGCCGCCGTTCGCGGGCTTTTGGAGCAAGGACGAGATCCTGCTGTTCGCCTACGACAAGAGTCCGATTCTGTACGCGGTGGGACTTGTCACCGCTTTGCTCACCGCTTACTACATGACGCGCCAGGTGATCATGGTGTTCTTCGGAAAGGCGCGCTGGCACGACGCGCACGAAGAACACAGCGCACACGGCGATCTCACACCGCACGAGAGCCCCCCGACAATGGTGCTGCCGTTGGTAGTGCTTGCCGGCCTGTCGATTGTCGGCGGTCTCATCCAGCTGCCATCGTGGTCGTGGATTCCACACGATCTCACGCATCGATTGGAGAGTTGGTTGGAGCCGGTCGTGCACGCGCACGAGCACGAGCTGACGACCAGCGCGCACGATCTCAGCGGCATCCTCGCGCTCGTCGCGATTGCATGTGCGGTCGCCGGCATCACCGCCGCCTTCCTCATTTACGCGAAACACAAGGCCAAGCCGATCGAGCCGCAACTGCTCGCCGATGGCTGGGGCTACGACCGTGCAGTGAGTTGGGTAATGGGCGGCCCGGGCCGACAAGCCTTTGACGGGATTGCCTGGGCCGACGCCAACATCATCGACGGCGCAGTCAACGGTTCCGGTTCGCTGGTGAGTGGCGCGGCGCGCCAGTTCCGCAAGGTGCAGAGTGGCAACGTGCGCAACTACGCGGCGGCAATCAGTGCCGGCGTTGTCCTGCTGCTGTTGTGGTTCGTCGTCGGGCGGGGATTGCTGTGACCGAGTTTCCGATTCTCACGCTGCTGGTGCTGACACCGGCGATCGGCGCTGCGCTGGTGGCATTGGCATCGAAGCGCCACCCCGACCTCGTCAAGATCACTGCGCTCGGCTCGAGCGTGCTCACCGGTGGCTTCTCGCTGTGGGTGCTGTTCGCGTTCGAGAAGGGCAACGCTGGGTTTCAATTCACGTCGCAGCACGCATGGATTCGGCCGTGGGGAATCTCGTGGCACCTCGGTATCGACGGCATCTCGCTGTTCCTTGTCGTCCTCACAGGCATTCTCTTTCCGTTGGTGATCGTCGGTATCGATTCGCACTCGAAGTCGATGGCGGATCAGAAGCGATATCTCTCGTGGATGCTGCTCTTGGAAGCAGGCGTGATGGGAAGCTTCATCAGCCTCGACCTCTTCTTGTTCTTCGTCTTCTTCGAGATCGTGCTAGTTCCGATGTACTTCCTGATCGGTGGCTGGGGCTACGAGAAGCGCGTGTACGCGGCGACCAAGTTCTTCCTGTTCACGATGGTGGGCTCGGCCTTCATGTTGGTAGGCATCATCGCCACTGCGATCTTGGCGAAGGCTGACGACGGGCGGGTGACGTTCGATCTGATCAAGATCGCCGAGAACGCCGATTTCGCGGCCAGTACCGGCAGGTGGCTGTTCTTTGCTTTCGCAATCGCGTTCGCGGTGAAGGTGCCGCTGTTCCCGTTGCACACCTGGTTGCCCGACGCGCACACGCAGGCGCCCACTGGCGGCTCGGTGATCTTGGCTGCAGTGCTGCTGAAGATGGGCACCTACGGTCTGCTGCGCTTCGGCATTTACCTGTTCCCCGAGGCGGCAGTGTGGTCGCGGCCGCTGTTCTTCACCTTGGCGACGGTCGGCATCCTTTGGGGCGCGATCGCCGCAACGATGCAGAAAGATCTCAAGCGGGTCGTCGCCTATTCGTCGGTGGCGCACCTTGGCTTCATCGTGCTCGGCACATTCGCGCTCACGACCACCGCCGTGACCGGTGGCGTGATGCAGAACATCAACCACGGACTGTCCACGGGAGCGCTCTTCATCCTGGTCGGCATGATCTACGAGCGGCGTCACACCCGACAGATCGCGGAGCTGAAGGGTCTGCAAAAGGTTGCACCGATCTTCGCTGGCGTGTTCATGATCGTGATGCTGTCCAGCATCGGCGTGCCCGGCCTCAACGGCTTCGTCGGCGAATTCATGGTGTTGATCGGTTCGTTCGCCACGGCACGTTGGTGGGTGACGGTCGCTGCCGCAGGTGTGATTCTCGCCGCGCTCTACCTGCTGTGGGCCTACCAGCGCGTGTTCCACGGCGAACCCGACGAGGCAAACAAGGACTTCGCCGAGTTGAAGTGGAAGGAAGCGTCGTTGCTCTTGCCAATCATCGGGCTGATCGTTTTCACCGGCGTCTATCCGAAGCCGATGCTCGACCGCATCGAACCTTCGGTGAAGGCGTTCATTGAACACGTCGAGCAGCACAGCGATTACCAGCAGCCGGCACCTTCTGAACCCGTCCTCGAAGTAGGTGAAGGCTGATGTTCGCCGACACATTGCAGGGACCTTCGGTCGACTGGTTTGCGATGAGCCCGTTGCTGGTCCTGTTGGGCGGCGCGTTGGTGCTGTTGTTGGTTGCGTCGCTCACGCCGCCGTGGCCGAAGCGGTGGTATGCGATCTTCGCCGCCAAGTGTGCGATTGGTGCCGGTGTTCTCTCGCTGCTGTTGTGGCATCAGATCGACAAGGAGGGCGCGACGACCCTGGTTGGCGGCGCGCTAGTGCTCGACAAGCCGGCGGTTTGGATCGCGATAACGATCTGTGTCGCCGTCTTCCTGTGCGCGCTTGTCACCGACGACTACCTGCGACGTGAAGGCATCGACGGCCCCGAGCTCTATGCGCTCTACTTGCTTGCCGCGGTCGGCGGCGTGGTCATGGCCGCCGCCAACGACCTGATCGTGCTGTTCCTCGGGTTAGAGATTCTCTCCATCGCTCTCTACGTGATGGCCGCCAGTCATCGCAAACGATCGGAGAGCCAGGAGAGCGGCATCAAGTACTTCGTGCTCGGCGGCTTCTCCTCCGCCTTCTTTCTCTACGGCGTGGCACTGATCTACGGCGGGGCGGGCAGTACCAACTTCAACAAGATCGTCGCCGTGCTCGAACCGACGACCGGCTCGGATCGCACGAATGATGCGTTGGTGCTTGCGGGTATCGCGCTCTTGCTGGTGGGACTCGCCTTCAAGGTGGCCGCCGTGCCGTTCCACTTCTGGACGCCCGATGTCTACCAAGGTGCACCCACTCCGGTCACCGCGTTCATGGCGTCGGCGGGCAAAGCGGCCGCCTTCGGCGCCATGCTGCGGGTGTTGCTAGAGGCGCTGCCGAATTGGAGCGACGACTACCGGCCCGCGGTATGGATGATCGCGCTACTCACCCTCGTCGGCGGTTCGGTGATGGCCGTCGTGCAGACGAACGTCAAACGCATGCTTGCGTTCTCCAGTGTCAGTCACGCTGGTTTCATCCTCGTCGGTGTCGAAGCTGCTGCGCATCGACCGGGTGCGCCGATGGGTGGCGACGGAGTGTCATCGGTCCTCATGTACCTGATGATCTACTCGGTGCTCGTCATCGGCACTTTTGCTGTCGTGACGGCGGTCGGCCGTACCGGCGACGCGGCCACTGACCTCGCTGGGTTCCGTGGTCTTGCCAAGCACAAGCCAACGCTTGCTCTCGCGATGACTGTGCTGTTGCTCGCACAGGCCGGTGTTCCACTGACCAGCGGGTTCATCGCCAAGTTCGGAGTCATCACAGCTGCTGTCGACGTGCACAGCTACGCGATCGCCATTGCGGCGATGGTGTCGGCCGTGATTGCGGCGTTCGTCTACCTACGCATCATGGTCAGCATGTGGATCACCGACGAGGAAGCGAGCGACGCTGCCCGCGAAGAGGTGCGAGTGCCCGCACTGCTGTGGGTAGCCATCGGCGCCTCGGTGGCCTTCACCCTCGCGGTCGGCTTCTTCCCCGGCTGGCTGATCAACATCACGCCCTGAAAAGGTCCACAATCGGCGGTGTTGTGTTCTGCTCCTGACACCCTCCCGCGCCCAAGTGTGCGCCACTGCGTCGATTGCGACATCTCGGCGCACCCATGGGCACCTCAGCGGTTCACGCCGCTTGCCGCGTCGCGAGGATGGTCGCCACATCACAGATCGCGTCGGCCAGCGCGCCATTGACGTCGATCTTCGAGATCCTCACGATTGCCCACCCGAGCGTCGTCGCTTTGCGATCACGATGAGCGTCGCGGTGGCGTTCGCGGCTCCCTTCGTGCCAGGTTGGATCATCGACCTCCAATCCAACCTTCCATTCTGGCCAGCCGAAGTCGAGGTGAATTGTCTGTCCCGCGGGTAAGGCCACTGGACACTGCGCCGCCGGCGTCGGGAGACTCTGTCGCTCGATCTCACCCAGTACCCGCTGCTCAAGGTCTGAGTGGAGTGCCTTGCGCCACTTCGGACGAGACGCGATGACATCGATCATTGTGCGCGTGCCTAGGCGATGCGGATGCGCGAGTCGCACGAAGGTGTCGACCACCGTCCCGATTGTGCATCTTCTGTCGTGAAGCATCTGTTCCAACACTGATCGTGCCGAGTCCAAACCGAGATAGAAAGCGCCGTCGAAGAGGGTTCGAGGCGGACTTGTGACGCGGATGCCGTCGGGGCGTTGCACGATGTCGACGGCGTCGATTCTCCGACAGCGGTGCACGGTCGCACCGGCTAGAGCGGGTGATGCGCCATGAGGTACCAACACGTGAATCTCACGATCCTCAACGTTGCGAAAGCCCCACAGCCTGGCCGCCGTCGTGAACGCGATGACTGCTTCGGGATTTCGGACACAGATGGCGGTCATTCGCTGGAGTTCGTCGTCGGGCCACTGTCGACCGCGATACACGCCAGATTGCATTCGAAGTAGGTCCTGTCGAGCGACCATGCGCTGCAAGGTGCTCTTGGAGCATCCCAGTCCGATCAGCTGTGTTGCTCCAATCACGCCGTTGTGTGTGCGTAGCCAATCGTCGAAGGAGTTCTTCCACGTGGGCATCTTGACTTCCTCCAAATCCGAATAGCGGGGAAGCCAAGGCGCAACATATCGATTCGAGGAGATGATCGTTCTGACTCTCCGTCGCGCTCATGGGTGCGCCGCGAAGGCAGATTCGAGTACCGGGCGCACCCTTGGGCGCGGAGGAGGTTCACATGTTCGACGGTCGGGTTGCCGCGACGCTCGGCTAGCAGTTGTCGACTAGGCCTTGGAAGAGGGCTTGCTGCTCGGGGTCGGTGGCGGCGGTGTCTTCCGGGTGCCACTGTGTCGCGACGACCCACTGAGCGCTGTCGAGCTCGCAGGCGTGCACGATGCCATCAGTGGTGCGTCCAACCACGGTGAGCCCGTCGGCGACCCGATCGAGCGCCTGATGATGCACGCAGTGACACTTCGCGACCAGCTCGTGGCCAACCGCCTTGGCGAGCCGTGAGCCAGCATCGAGAGTTACCGAGTGATGCGCGAACCAATGCGACTCGGTGCCGATGTCTTGCTGCAGCGTTCCGCCAAGGGCGACGTTGAGCACCTGCATGCCGCGGCAGATGGCGAGCATCGGCGTGTTGGTCGCAATCGCCGCGTTCACCACGGCGAGTTCGACTTCATCGTGTTCCTGCACGATCCCGTACAGCTGCTCGGCAGTGGGCGACTGACCGTAGCGACGGGGGTCGACATCGCCCCCACCATGCAGCACGACGCCATCGATCTTGCCTAACAGGGCGGGCATGTCGTCGACCATCGCAGTGATCGGTGGCAACATCAGGGGCACCCCGCCCGCCTGAACGATGGCTTCGAAGTAGCGGCGCCCGGCGGCGAAGGGTTCGCCACGAACGCCCTTCGCATCGGTGGCTAAGCGACCGACAATCAGCACTAGCGGTTTCACGCGACTACCGTACCGGACCGTGCGCGCCCTGCTCATCGCCAACGCCAACGACGCGGACCCTGGGTTTGTTGGCGAACGATTTCGCTCGCATGGTTATGCGTTCACCGAGTGTCATCGCGAGACACCGAGCGAGTGGCCCAGCCTCGAAGGCCACGAATTGGTGCTGCTGCTGGGCAGCGAGTGGAGCGTCTACTGGCCGGCCGTCGCCGACAGCGTGCAAGCCGAGGTGGCAGTCATTCACGAAGCGGCCCGCCGCGGCGTGCCGGTCTACGGCATTTGCTTTGGCAACCAGGTGATGGCGCACGCGCTTGGCGGCACCGTCGAGAAGGCGCGCGAGGCCGAGATCGGCTGGATGGACGTGGTCAGCGACGAGCCAATGGTGATCGCCGAGGGGCCGTGGATGCAGTGGCACTACGACGTGGTTACCGTGCCCGGCCACGCAACCGAGTTGGCCCGAAGCGCGGTCGGCCCGCAGGCGTGGCGTTTGGGCCGGATGTTCAGCACACAGTTCCACCCGGAAGCGACTGAGACGATGCTGCGGCGCTGGGCCACGGGTTTCGGTGCTGAAGAGTTACTACGCATTGGTTCCAGCTCTGAAGAGTTGTTAGCAACCACTCGCGCCGCCGTGCAGGAGAGTCGGCCGAACGCGGAACGGATCGTTGATTGGTTCTGCGAGTCGGTTGCGCAGAGTGAGTATTTGGACGTGCTAAACACTCGCTAGTTCGGTCCTCCGTGAAGTGGGGCTATGCCGGTTGGCCGAACCTCACGCCCTGGACACCAGGGCCTCAGACACAGGAGGGGATCCATGGCCAACACCGTGGATGACGACCGCGACCATTTGCATTCCATGGGCTACGCCCAGGAACTGCATCGCGGGATGTCAACATTTAGCAACTTCGCGATCAGCTTCTCGATCATCTCGATCTTGGCCGGTGGCATGACAGCATTCTGGCTCGGCATGGTTTCCGGCGGGCCACGTGTGATCACACTTGGTTGGATCATCGTCGGCTTCTTCGCACTGCTCGTCGGCATGGCGATGGGAGAGATTTGTTCGGCGTATCCAACTGCCGGCGGCCTCTACTACTGGTCCGCCAAGCTGGCCAAGAAGAACGGCGCCCGCTGGTCGTGGTTCACAGGTTGGTTCAACCTGCTCGGCCAGATTGGTGTCATCGCAAGCGTCGACTACGCGCTTGCGATCTTCATCGGATACTTCATCCGAATGTTCGACGACAGCTACCGGCTGACGGTAAACGGAATCTTCCTGATCTTCATCCTGGTGCTGATTGCGCATGGTTTGCTCAACACCTTCAGCATCAACATCGTGAAAGTCATGGGTGATATCAGCGTCTGGTGGCACATCGCCGGCGTAGCCGTGATTGCTGGCGTGTTGTTCATCGCACCCAGCAATACCCGTGGCATCGGTGGCGCCTTCGACAAGGCCCCGCCTGGACTGACGGGTTGGACCGGTGGGACGTTCATCACGATTTACCTGTTTGGGCTCGGCTTGTTGCTTGCGCAATACACGATCACCGGATTCGATGCGTCGGCTCACGTCAGCGAGGAAACCAAGGGCGCGCGCACTGAGGCGCCTAAGGCCATCGTTCGAGCGATCTACGTTTCGGCGATAGCCGCGTTGGTGCTGAACCTGTCGATGATTGCCGCCTTGCCCAAGAAGGGCGCCGAGGGTGACGCGATCTACGCAGGTATCGCCTACGGCCCCGCCGAAGACCCGTTCCTGGTCAACGCCGCCAACCGGCTGATCTCGGGAGCCGTGGGTAGTGGCACAGCCAAGTTGCTGGTGTTCATCTGCATCGTCGCTCAGTTCTTCTGCGGCCTTGCATCGGTCACCGCCAACAGCCGCATGATCTACGCCTTCAGCCGTGACGGTGCGCTGCCTGGCTCGAAGTATTGGCACAAGATCAATCCGAAGACTCGCACACCAACGAACTCGGTGTGGCTCGGTGTGACTCTTGCGGCGATTCTCGGTGCCAGCTCGCTATACGTGAAGGGCGAGGGCGCGGGTAGGTACTCGACGGCCTTCTTCGCGATGACCGGAATCTGCGTGATCGGCCTCTACATCGCATACGCGATTCCGATCTACCTGCGGCTGACGAACCCCGATTTCCAAGTTGGGCCCTGGAACCTGAAGGGCAAGCACAAGCTCGTCGGTTGGACGGCACTGGCATGGGTCGGTTTCATCACGGTTCTGTTCTTCGCTCCTCTGTTCTGGCCGTTCTGGAAGTTCTGGGGTTCCGACAACCTGATCTTCGACGACGGTGCCGGCAACAGCTTCTACAAGGTGAACAACTTCAACTTCACTGGCCCACTCATCATCCTGTCGGCGATCGCCTTCGGGTTGTACTGGATGCTCAGCGGTAAGAAGTGGTTCACCGGCCCGAAGGTGCAAGGCACCAAGGAAGAACTGATGGCCATCGAGCGCGAGCTCGAAGCCAGCAGTGGCATGAAGGACTAATAGTTCAGCACTAGCAATTCGTTCAACAGCAAGGGTCGGCTCCTCAAGTTGAGGGGCCGACCCTTTGCCGTTACGGTTCGATCATGAAGCTGCACCCAGAACTGCAAGCCGCCATCGACCATGGCGTGCACGGTCACCTCGTCACGCTCAACGCTGATGGATCTGCGCAGGTGACAATCGTTTGGTTAGGTCGCGATGGCGATGAGGTGCTCGTCGCGCACCTCGGCGACGGCAAGAAGATTGCGAACATCGAACGCGATCCGCGCGTCGTTGTGTCGTTCACGATGGACGGCGCGAACGGCATCGGGTTGCATAACTACGCCGTGCTGCATGGCCACGGTCGTCTCACCGACGGCGGTGCGCCAGAACTGCTGCAACAGCTCGCACCCCGCTTTCTCGGCGAGGGTGTGAAGTTCCCGCCGATGGACAATCCGCCTGCCGGTCGAATCGTGCACATCACTGTCGACCGCGTCGGCGGTGTTGGTCCCTGGGCCGTGTGATTTAGACCGGCAACGCGGCGTCGGCGAGCCACTGCTCGAACTGGGGTTGCGCGGCGAGATGTTCGCAGTTTCCAAGGCGCTCGTTGGCGTACGTCACGAAGTCGGTGTCGAGCGTGCTGATGGCCTGCTGCACGACCGCCCACATTCCCTCGCGAAACTCGCTCATCATCTTCATCAGTTGCAGGCGCGCCCAGCGCGATGGACTCGACCCGCCGAAGTAGAGGCGCAGCAACTCTTCATCGGCGGCGGCATCCAGCCCGCAGTTCACACTCAGGTTGCCGAGGTCGAAGAACCGGTCGTTCATACCCGCGTACTCGAAGTCGAGCAGCCAGGCGCGGCCAGCATCCTCAAACAGAACGTTGCCGGGAAGCAGATCGTTGTGGCAGGGCGCCATCGGCATCGGTGCCGTCGCGAAAGCAGCCTCGATGCGCTCGCTCTGCGTGTGCAGCCGTTCGTACGCGGCTGGCAACGTGCCGCCCTGCGCCACCGCGTCGCGAGCGTGCCATTCGACAACACGGTGGATCGGGAACGCGCCATCCAGTGGGCCGCTGTCGTGAAACGTGTGGAGTAGCTCGACGACCTGCGCCAAGCGCTGCGTAAACGGCTCGGGGTCGAGGTGCCCACCGGGGACGAGCGCGGTGATCAGCGTGCCGATCTCAGGCAGTGTGGCGATGACGGCCGGCCCGATGCCCAGCGCTGCGGCACGTAGCGCCGCCTCTGCTTCGTTGGCCCGGTCGATGCCGAGCAGCTCGGTGCGCTCGCCCGGCACGCGAACGACCCGCGGCTCGCCATCGATGCGGGCGACGAAGTTCGTGTTGGTGATGCCCCCATGCAGCGGTGCGACCGTGATCTGGCTGCGCTCCCAGCCCGGCACCTGTCGCAGCAACGCCTCGATGTCAGTCTCGGTCATGCGGCACATTCTGACAGTGTGTGAACGTGAGCCTGTACCCATACGCCGAACGTTTCCCAGTCGTCCGCTCGTTCCCGCAGAGCGGCCGCCCGCGAGAGGCCGTGCTGTCCGAGATCGAAGCGATGTCGGAGGTGGAAGATTCGCCGTATCACGAGGGCCGGATCAGCGGCAGCATCTACAGCGGCGACGAAGCGCATTACGCGTTCCTCAACGAAGTGTTCGGCCACTACAGCCACGCCAACGTGCTGCAGCGCGACATGTATCCCAGCGCCACTCGCTTTGAGGGCGAGATCATCGCGATGACCGCCGACCTCTTGCATTCTCCAGAGCCGTGCGGAGTGCTCACCAGTGGCGGTACCGAGAGCCTGATGAACCCGCTGCTCGTGTATCGCGAGTGGGGACGTGCTCGTGGCATCACACAACCGAACGTCGTAATGCCGGTCACGGCTCATCCGGCGCTCGACAAGGGTGCGCACTACTTCGGCATCGAACTTCGCAAAGCAGCGGTCACGGATCAATTCGTCGCCGATATGGGTTCCGTTCGGTCGCTGGTCGACGACAACACGGTTGCACTAGTTGGTTCGGCTGGCTCGTATCCACACGGAGCAATCGATCCGATCGACGAGCTTTCCGCGCTCGCCGTCGAACGTGGCATCAACTTGCATGTTGATGGCTGCCTTGGCGCCTTCATTCTCGCGTGGGGCGAGGACCTCGGTCATCCGGTACCGGTGTTTGACTTTCGCTTGCCAGGCGTCACCTCGATCAGCGCCGATACTCATAAATATGGTTTCGGGTTGAAAGGTTCGAGCGTGTTGCTTTACCGCAACACCGACCTGCGGCGCCTGCAGTATTTCATCGTGCCCGACTGGACGGGTGGGCTGTACACCTCGCCGGGCATGAGCGGGTCGCGTTCAGGTGGTGTCATCGCGGCGGCGTGGGCCGCGATGGTCACACTCGGTCGCGAGGGCTACTTGGCGATCGCTGCCGACATCTTTCGCACTGCCGCCGAGCTGCGCAACGTGATCGAAGTGCACACCGAGCTGCGTCCACTCGGACACTCCTTCTTCAACGTCGCGTTCACGACGACCGACGAGAGCGGGCTCGACATCTTTCTTCTCAACGACTTTCTCGCGTCTCGCCGGTGGCGGCTCAACGGGCTTCAGCGTCCGTCAGCCGTGCACTTCTGTGTCACCCGCCCGAATACACAGCCGGGCGTGATCGAACGCTTTGCGGCTGATCTCGCGTTGGCCATCGAGTTTGCTCGTGAGAACGTGGGCACGCCAGCCAAGTCGGGGGCGTTCTACGCCGGCAACGTCACCCGCGAGCAGATCGAATCGGGGATGGCGTGGTGGCTCGACGCCACACAGGCCCTGCCCCCACTACAACAGCCGCCCGCCTGATTCAGGCGGTGGCGGTGAAGCGCCACAGGATCGTGTTGTCCACCTTCAGGTCGCTCGTCCAGATCAGCGCCGCGCTCGCATCCCAGGCGATCTCGGTGTAACCATCCTTGGCGCCTACCTCGTCCTCGGAGTACGTGTTGGCGGTCACCCACGCGCTGTCGTCGAAGTCGGCATCGGCCCAACCATCGGGTTCCGCCGTGCTCTCGAACTGGCAATCAGTGTCGGGGTCGGCGCTGGTTACACAGTCCGTGTTGAGCGGCGCGCGATGGATCACGAGTCCGCGCCAGTCGCTGCTGGTTGCGGCAACAACCGCACCTGTCGTCGTGTCGGTGATCTGCGCGATGAATCCGCCGTCGCCCATCTGCTGACGATCGGTGCCGATGTATTCGAGGCCGCTGTCGGTTTCCTTGAAGTCCTTGGTGACCATCGCGATGGTCAACGGGTACGACGCGGTGAACGTGATGGTTTCGGCGTTGAACGATCGCTCGGTCGTGATCGACACGCTGTCTTCGCCGACGAGCACACCGTTGACATATAGCGAGAACCAGTTGTCGGCCCACACCTCAGCCGTGAAGGTCGATGTGCTTCCAGCGACTGTTGCGGCGGTCGTACCCGCAGTCGTGCCGGCCGTCGTGTCAGCAGCACCCGTTGTCGGAGTGGTGTTGGCTGTCGTGGAACTGTCGTCGGAACACGCCGCGAAAGCGACAACGGCAAGTGCCATAGAGGAAGCGAGACGAAGATTCAAGATGCGTAGCCCTTTCACGGTGCGCCCATTCCTGGCATTGCTGCCATAGAGGTGATTGATTCATCAACGACGCCGCTGAAGCAACGGATCGAAGAGGTGGAGTCGGCAACATCGAGCAACACGTAGTGGTAAACGCCGCCTGGGAATTCGGGGGTTGGGCTGGTGATGCCGTTGCACTCGTCAAGATCGGCGGCGGTCAGCTGGTTGCCGTTGATGTCGCGGTCGCCGTAGATCGGGTAGCCATCGAATGCGATGCCGATGATGTGTGAAGCGCCGTTGGTCTCATCAACCGTGGCGGTGACGCACTTGGGGAGTGCGTGGTAGTGGTATTGGCCCATCGGTGTCGGGTGCCCTGCACAATCATCGAGGAACCACACGTCGTTACCGCTGGCATCCTTCACAGAAAAGTTCGACTGCGTCGCGACGGTTGCGCCGTCGCCTTCGTAAGGGTTGAACAGCGAGGCACCAGAAATCATCAACCCGATCACGCCGAGGCTGGTGGACGTAACGGTGGCCGCCTTGGTCGGCGTCAGCGGGATTGAGTAGTCGTAGGTCTGCGCCACCGTCGGATCGTCGGTCGCTGTCGCGGTCGACGCGTCGGGGACAACCACACCGCCGGTCGGAACTGCGTATTGCACATCGCGCTCGTGGTTCGGTATGCCATCAGAGATGTAATGCAGCACGCCGTTCTCGTAGGTAACGGTGACGTTCGCCCCCCACGATGCTTGTTGGAAGCCCGACGTGAGGTCGCCGGATTCAGTGGTATCGATCGTCGTCGCTGAAGCAGTCGTCGTTGCTGAAGTAGTCGTCGTCGGGTCGACCGTGTCCGATCCCGATGAGGACTCGCCGCAGCCGACGAGCAAGCCGACACTCGCGAGTAACAAGAACCTGGATCTCATGATGGTCATATCGCCGTTCCGTGGTAGCAGCCAATGAAGTAGGGGAATTCGTAAGTGGCGGAGTAGTGGTACATCTCCACGACAGCGCCGTCGAGGTTGATTGGCGAGGTTCGCCCGTGGCACTCGTCGAGGTCGGCGTTGGTGGGCAGGTCGCCGGCGGCGTCGCGTTCGACGACGATCGGGAAGCCGTCGTAGGCGAACCCCACCACGGTGGACGATCCGACTGTGGCGTCCAGCAGGCAAACGGGGATGTTGTGGTAGTGGTAGGTGCTGCTCACCTCCGGATGACCATCGCAGTCGTCTTGCGTCTCGTACGCCACGGCGTCGCGGTTGAGCGCGTCAACCGATGCAAACCCGGCGACGCCATTCTTGAAGACGGCGATGGTGCCCTTCGGAAGACACGAGGGAGCATCCGCTGCCACCGGGGTCAGCGGCAGCGTGATCGAGATAGCGCTCTCGCTGATTGAGTTGGGGTTGCGGTCGTATGAGTAGGCCGCGTCGTCGGCGGCAATCGGAAAGACGCCAGTGATCGTGTCGACCGGCAGCCCGTTGCTGCTGATCAGTCGATTGGTGCCGTCGATGGTCTCGGAGTATTCGGCCGTCGGCCACGAGATCTCGCCGCTGACTGTCACTTTGGCTGTTAGATCCCAGGTGCCCGCGGCCTCGTCGATCCACGGTCCGACAGCGAAGGCGCCGCCGCCGTTCGGGTTGCCGCCGTCGCACACGTACAGACCGCCAACTGCTGGCCCGGCAGTGGAGACGAGGGAGGTACCGATCGGCAAAGCGGTCAGGTCGGCGGCTGGCCCCACCCAACTGTTGACTATTGAGCCGTCGGACGCATCGGAGCCGACCGACTCATCGCCCGACGGAGCATCGGCAACGGTGGTAGCGGCTTCGACGGCGGTTGTTGCAACCACGACAGGCGACTCGGAATTGGTGTCGTTGCCGCAGCCGACCAACAGCAGTGCAAGGCCGGCGACGAGTGGGAGTTTTTGCATGAGCCGAGACGATAAGGCCGCGACCTTGGAATTGGGTGAGAACAGGCCTGCCGTCGGGTGAGAATCGGAGCCTTCGGCGTTGAGTCCGTGGTCGACGCCAAGCGGGGCACCATTTGTGATGCCATTCACGCAGCGTAGTAACGTCGGCTGCGATGTCTGACTTCTTGCGCGACTACCTCAACGTGGTGTGGTTCGCGGCTATCGCGATCGTTCTCGCCAGCATTCTGCTCGGGGTCTCGGCCGTCTTACGGCCCAACAAGCCGTCGGCCGAAAAGAACATGGCTTACGAGAGCGGCGTCAACCCGGTTGGCGACGGCTGGTCGCAGAGTCAGGTTCGCTACTACATCTTTGCGCTGCTGTTCGTGGTGTTCGATGTCGAAGCGGTGTTCATCTTCCCGTGGGCGACACGCCTCGAGGTGTATGCCGTGTTCGGTCTCGTCGAAATGGGCATCTTCGTCTTCGTCCTACTCCTTGGCCTCGTGTACGCGTGGCGCAAGGGTGTCTTGCGCTGGGTGTAACTGCATGGGCTTGGTTGATAGAGGGCGACTGCCCACACCACTGACGACGCTGTTCAACCTTGGCCGCTCGTACAGCCTGTGGGTGTATCAGTGGGGCCTCGCGTGTTGCGCAATCGAGATGGGTGCGGCCTTTGGTTCCCCGCGCTACGACGTGATGCGCCTCGGCGTCATCCCGCTGCCGGCCAGCCCGCGCCAAGCCGACCTAGTCGTCATCTCAGGAACTGTCACCGACAAGATGGCGCCGAGCATCAAGCGGTTGTACGAGCAGATGCCAGAGCCGAAGTACGTCATCAGCATGGGTTCGTGCGCCAACTGCGGCGGGCCTTACTGGGACAGCTACTCCGTCACGAAAGGTGTCGACCAGATCATTCCCGTCGACATCTACGTGCCTGGTTGCCCGCCGCGCCCGGAAGCGCTGCTGGAGGGCGTTGTGCTGTTGCAGCAACGGATCAAGAACGAAGACATGGGCGCTCGCTGGCGTGGCGAGGGCACACACAACAGGGCGACCCAGCCGATCGTGGTCGGAGGTGGTCCAATTGAGTGACGCACCAGTGCCCGAGTTGGTTCACGACACCACCCGCGAGGGCGTCGTCACCGCGCTGCGCGCCGCGCTCGGCGAAGGGCTGATCGACAGCCTGATCAAGCCGAACGACGATGTGTGGGTTCGCGTGTCCGCCGACGTGTGGCAGCAAGCGGGTCGCGTTCTACGCGACACGGTCGGTTGCGACTACTTCTGCTTCCTCTCCGCCATCGACTGGTTGCCCAGCCCCTACGGCCGCGGCGAAGACGACCCCACGGCGCCTGCGCCCGAACGCGACAGCACAATCAAGCAGGGCTACACCGGTGGCGACACGCGCATGCAGGTGTTCGCCCGCGTCACCAACTTGCGTCAGCATTTCGGCGTCACGATCAAGGCCGATGTGGCCGACACGGAACCGAGCATCGAGAGTTGGGTCACCGTGTACGCCGGCGCCAACTGGCACGAGCGCGAGTGCCACGAGATGTTCGGCATCGACTTCAAGGGCCACCCCGACCTACGCAATATGTATCTGCCCACCGACTTCGAGGGCTACCCGTTGCGCAAAGACTTCCCGTTGCTCGCCCGCATGGTGAAGCCGTGGCCAGGAATCGTCGACGTGGAACTGCTTCCCGGCGACGACGCTGATGATGCGGAGTCCGAGTGACCGACTTAGTAGATCGTCAGAAGCTGAGCTACATCGCCGCGCAAGCCGCCGATGCGCGCCTGAACGTCGAACTCGAGACCGAGGGCATGACCCTCAACATCGGCCCGCAGCACCCCGCCACGCACGGCACGCTGCGCATCATCGTGCGGCTCGACGGCGAGCAGGTCATCTGGGCCGAACCCGGCGCCGGTTACATGCACCGTGGTTACGAGAAGCTCACCGAGGTGCGCACGTTCCCGCAAGTGACTGCGCTCGTTAACCGCATCGACTGGCTGGGCAGCTTCGCCAACGAGGTGCCGTTCATCCTCGCCGCCGAAAAGTTGATGGAAGTCGAAGCTCCACCGCGCGCACAGTGGATTCGCACCATTCTGTTCGAACTCAGCCGCATCGCCAACGTCTCGCTGTTCCTCGGCGACTTGGGTGTGCAGCTCGGCGCCATCACGCCCGTATTCATGGCGTTCCGCGATCGCGAGTACGTGCTGAACCTGATCGAAAGCGCAACCGGTGGTCGCTTCCACCCGAACTTCGACCGCATCGGCGGCTTGAAGGAAGATCTGCCCGCTGGTTGGATCACCGAGACCAAGCAAGTGATGAAGAAGCTGCGCAACTTCTGCGACGAGATCGAGAACCTGTTGTTCGGTAACGAGATCTTCCAGAGCCGTTTGCGCGGCATCGGTGTGATCCCGGCCGAAGTTGCCAAGCAGTACGGCCTCAGCGGCGCCAACCTGCGCGCCAGTGGTGTCGACTGGGATCTCCGCCGCGATCAGAAGATCGCGCTGGCATACGACAAGGTCGACTTCAAGGTGTGGACACACCCCGACGGCGACAGCTTTGCTCGTTGCTGGATTCGGCTACAGGAGACGCGCGAAGCGACAAAGATCGTCGACCAATTGCTCGACGGCATTCCCAGTGGCTCGGTGATGGCCAAGGTGCCACGCATCATCAAGGTGCCCGAGGGCGAAGCTTGGGTCAGCACCGAGAACCCGCTTGGTGAGATGGGCTACTACGTGGTCAGCAAGGGCGACCTTGGCCCGTTCCGCGTCAAGATTCGCTCGGCCAGCTTCAACAACATCTCGATCGTGCCGTGGGTTCTGCGCGGCGTGTACGTGCCCGACGTGATCTCGATTCTCGCGTCGCTGTACTTCATCCTCGGAGACATCGACCGATGACGTCGCTAGCAATCTTTGGAGCCGATTTGCCCTACTGGGCGCAGTCGCTGTTGCGTGTGCTCGGTGGTGCAGTTGCTGTGCTGCTGCCGGCCGGCACCATCGTCTACCTCTTCCTGTTCAAGATGATGAGCTTCATGCAGAGTCGTCTTGGCCCGATGGAAGCTGGCCCCTACGGCAGCATGCAGTTGTTCGCCGAAGTGGGCAAATGGTTGCAGAAGGAAGACATCTCACCGACCCGCGCCGACAAGCGCGTCTTCCGCGCCGCCCCGCTGGTTGTGCTGATGAGCACGTTCTTGCTGGTGGCAGTCGTGCCGTTCGGCCCCGACGCCTACTTCACCGACTTCGACGCCGGCGTGTTCTACATGTTGGCCGTCAGCAGCATCAGCACCCTCGGCATCCTCATGGCCGGCTGGAGCAGCGCCAACAAGTACTCGTTGCTCGGCGGCTTGCGCGCAGCTGGTCAGCTGATTGCGTACGAGTTGCCGATGGTGTTGTCGGTGATCGGTGTTGTCATTCAGGCCGGCACGATGAACCTGCAGCAAATCGTCGTGAAGCAGAACAGCGACGAGATCTTCGGATGGAACGGGATCGGCTTTCCGTACATCCTCACGCAAGGCATTGGCTTCCTCATCTTCATGATCGCCGTGCAAGCGGAGCTGACGCAGACTCCGTTCGACATGCCGATCGCCGAGTCGGAACTCGTGTCGGGCTACATGACGGAATACTCGGGCTTCCGTTTCTTGATCTTCTTCATCGCCGAGTTCGCGACCGCCGGCGTGTTCGCGCTGATCGCCAGCATCTTGTTCCTCGGTGGCTGGGGCGTCCCGTTCTCGTGGTTCGGCTGGGCGCCAGCTGGCAGCCATGAGATCGACAACTGGATGAACGTCGGCGGACCGTTGATCATGCTCACCAAGATGATGGTGCTCACCGGCATCATCATGTGGGTGCGCTTCAGCTATCCCCGGTTCCGCGAGGACCAACTGCAACGCTTCGCGTGGAAGGTGCTCATTCCCGTGTCGCTCGTCAACATCATGATCACCGCAGTCCTGAAGGTGGCGTTCTAATGCAGAAGCCACGCATACCGGGCTTGCTGAAGGGCCTCGGCGTCACGTTCGGCACGATGGCGCAAACGCTGAAGCCGAAGAAGCTGGGTGGCGGAGCCGCCACCGTGCAGTACCCGCGCGAGAAGGAAACTCCCACGGTTCGAGCACGTGGCGTTATTGCGTTGCGCGAAGACAACTGCACGTCGTGCATGTTGTGTGCGCGCAGTTGCCCGGACTGGTGCATCTACATCGAGGGCCACAAGGAGCTCGCACCGCCGCGTCGCGCTGGTGGCGCACCGCGCAAGGTCAACAAGCTCGATCGTTTCGATATCGACTACGCGCTGTGCATGTACTGCGGCATCTGCGTGGATGTCTGCCCGTTCGATGCGCTGTTCTGGAGTCCCGAATACGAATACAGCGAACCCAAGATTGCCGACCTCTTGCACGACAAGACCAAGCTCGGCGAATGGATGGAAACGGTGCCGGAGGCTCCTGAACTGGAAGCTGGCGCCGAGAAGAAGAAGGGCAAGTGATGTTGCTCGCTTCCGGTGTCCTTGCTACCGACATTGAAGTCGCACAGACCGTCGGCTTCGGGATCATTGCCGCGCTGATGGTGGCCGCCGCACTCAATGTCGTGCTCAGCAAGAACGTGGTGCACGCTGCTCTCTCGCTCGTGATGGTGATGGCCGGTGCCGCGGCGCAATATCTGCTGCTCGCGGCCGAGTTTGTTGCCGTCACGCAGGTGCTGGTCTACATCGGGGCCGTGATGGTGTTGTTCCTGTTCGGCGTCATGCTTACGCGAGCGAAACTGGGTAAAGACACCGACCTCAACAACAACAAGGGTTGGGCTCTCGGTCTGCCGATTTCCGTGTTGCTGCTCGGCGTGATGGTCTATGTGTTGATCGACGGCTTCGACGACACGCGCATCTCAGGCAGCGGTGCCGGCAAGATTGGCAGCACGGCCAACGTGCTGCTCAGCGACCGCATCTTCTCTTCCTACGCCCTGCCGTTCTGGGCGTTGTCGTTCGTGCTACTCGCCGCCGTCATCGGTGCCATCGTGCTGGCCAGGAAGGATTAGGCCGTGTTGATCAACGAGTTCCTGGTACTCGGCGCGGTGCTGTTCTGCATCGGCGTGTACGGAGTGATCGCGCGCAAGAACGCCGTGTTGGTATTGATGAGCATTGAGCTGATCCTCAACTCGGTCAACATCAACTTGCTGGCGTTCGACCGCTTGCACGGGAGCAACGACGGTGCCGTGTTCGCGCTGTACATCATCGCGGTCGCAGCGGCCGAGGTGGGCGTTGGCCTTGCGATGGTGCTCTTGATCTTCCGCAACCGCAAGACAATCTCGCTCGACGATCTTTCGGAAATGAAGGGCTGAGATGGGCTGGTTCCTGGAACACGCATGGCTGATCCCGGTAATCCCGGCGGTCGCGTTCGCGCTCATCATTTTGTTTGGGAAGCGCATGCCCCGCGGTGGCAGCGAGATCGGCATCGCCAGCATGTTGGCTGCGCTTGTGCTTGCCGCCGGCGCCGCGTACCAGTGGATCGACCACGTCAACGCGAGCGAGGGCGAGGAAGCTCACGCGGTGCTGACACGGTGGGAATGGTTCCGCATCGGCGATCTGAAGGTTTCGATCGGCGCACACATCGACGGTTTGGCCGTTGTCATGCTGCTGCTGGTCGCCTTCATCTCGACGCTCGTGCAGATCTACTCGACGGAGTACGTGCGTGGCGATCGTCGCTATACGCACTTCTTTGCGAGCATCACCCTTTTCTCCGCCGGCATGTTGACGATGGTGCTGGCGCCCAACATGGTGCAGCTGCTCCTCGGCTGGGAAATCATGGGTCTCTGTTCGTTCCTGCTGATCGGTCACTGGTGGGAAGAGCGAGCCAACAGCGAAGCCGCGCTGAAGGCGTTCTGGACAGTGCGCGTCGGCGACATGGGTCTGCTGGTCGGCATCGGCATGCTGCTCGCCATCTTCCATACGCTCGAGATCGGCGAGATCAACGAGGCTGCCGCCGCTGGCGATTTCGATAGCAAGAAGCTGCTGATGTGGGCCGCAGTCGCTCTGTTCATCGCGTGCATTGGCAAGAGCGGTCAGTTCCCGCTGCACACGTGGTTGCCCGATGCGATGGCTGGTCCGACTCCGGTCAGCTCGCTGCTGCACTCGAGCACGATGGTGGTCGCCGGTGTGTTCCTGGTCGCTCGCCTGTACCCCGTGTTCCATATCGGGCTCGATATGAACATTGCCGGCCAACACTTCAACCTGATTGCGGTGATCGGCGGCATCACCGTCCTCATCGCCGCGGGTCTCGCCTTCGTGCAGAACGACATCAAGAAGGTCTTGGCTTACAGCACTGTCAGCCAGTTGGGTTACATGATGATGGGTCTCGGCGTCGGGGCCTGGACCGCTGCGGTGTTCCACATCTTCACGCACGCCTTCTTCAAGTGCGCTCTCTTCTTGTGCGCTGGCTCCGTTGCGCACACCGGCAGCCATCACAGCTTCGACATGAAGAAGGACATGGGTGGGTTGCGCAAGAAGATGCCGATCACTTTCGGTGTCTGGATCGTGAGCACGGTGGCGTTGTGCGGCATCCCGTTCGTGAGCGGCTTCTTCTCCAAGGACGAGATCATCGACTCGGCGAAGCACAACGACTACAAGGTCTTCTATATCGTCGGCATCGTTGGCGCCTTCATGACCACTGCGTACATGACGCGTGCGACCTACCTCACGTTCTTCGGCAAGTCGCGTGGCGGCGCCGAGCACTTCGAACACGAGTTGCACCACGACCACAAGGAGTCAAAGGACTCGCCGTGGCAAATCACCGTTCCGCTCGTGATCCTCGGCGTGCTCGCGTTGTTCTCTGGCTACCTCAACGCGGCGCCGTTCCACTGGCACTGGTTCGAGAAGTGGACGGAGTCTTCGATCGGGTTGCCGCTTGGTGAAGGCAGCTTCGCTGTTCCCCATCCGCCCGAATTCTCGTGGGCGGCCGCGGCCCCCGGCTTGGCGTTAGTGGCCGCCGGGTTTGCCATCAGCTTGCTGTTGTGCAAGGCGGTGTTCGGAAGCGAGACCTCGCCGCTGCGTGGGCTCACCACCCGCAACCCAGTGCTCGGGGCCGGCCACAAGTTCTTGGTCAACAAGTACTACCTCGACACGCTGTACGAGAAGATCATCGTGCACGGCATTGCGTACCCCATCAGTAAGGCTGCCTACTGGACGAACCAACACATCATCGACGGTGTCGTGAACGGTGTTGGTAAGGGGGGCCGTCGCACGGGCGATCTGGTGTACAAGTACATCGATCAAGCGTTGGTCGATGGCGTGGTCAACGGCAGTGGTACTACCGCACGCGGCGCCGGTGGCGCGTTGCAACCGGTGCAATCAGGCAAGGTCAACATGTACGGAGCGTTGCTGTTCGGTGCCGCAGCAGTCGGTGGGCTCGTACTCGTTCTCGTGAATACCTAACTATTAGTAGGAACGACAGGGACACGCTATGGAACCGCTTCAAGACCTCAATTGGCTGCTCAGCCTCGGTACCTTCCTGCCGCTGGTGGGCGTACTGCTGATGTTGTTCGTCCCCAAGAAGGACGTCGACACCGCCAAGACGATCGCCCTCGGCACTGCGCTGGCCACGCTTGCCGTCGGAGTCGTCACTGCACTCAAGTTCGATTACGGCCAGAGCGAGAACCTGCAGTTCTTTGCATCGCATAGCTGGATCAAACCGATCAGCGCGACGTACACCATCGGTGTCGACGGCATCAGCCTGCCGTTGTACCTGCTGTCGATGCTGATCACCGTGCTGGTGATGATCTACAGCTGGAACCACGTGCCCAGCCCAGGCAACGCGAAGGCGTTCTTCATGTTGATGCTCGTGCTGCAGACCGGAATGGCCGGCACGTTCATGGCGCAGGACCTGATCTTGTTCTTCGTGTTCTTCGAACTGGTGCTGCTGCCGATGTACTTCATGATCGGTGTGTGGGGCGGCGAGAACCGGCAGTACGCATCGCTGAAGTTCTTCCTGTACACGATGTTTGGCTCGGCGCTGATGCTGGTTGGATTCATCGCACTGTTCGTCGTCACTAAGAACAACGCCGCCGATCCGGCTGCCGCCAACTTCAGCTTCCAGTGGTTCAACGAAAACGGTCCCGACGTCGCGAAGAACACGGCGATCTGGATCTTCGGTGGTTTGTTCATCGGCTTCGCGGTCAAGGTGCCGATGTTCCCGTTCCACACATGGCTGCCCGACGCGCATACCGAGGCACCAACGCAAGGTTCGGTGATCCTGGCTGCGATCTTGCTGAAGCTCGGTACCTACGGCTTTGTACGGATCGCAATTCCGTTCCTGCCGCAAGCCGCAGTGAAGTGGGCGCCGGCGATCGCTGTGCTTGCAGTGATCGGCATCATCTACGGCGCACTCGGCTGCTTGGCGCAGACCGACATGAAGCGACTCATCGCGTTCTCGTCAGTGGCGCACATGGGCTTCGTCATGCTCGGTATCAGCACGCTCACCGACCTCGGTATTAACGCCGCACTGTTCGGCATGGTCGCCCACGGCTTGATCACCGGCATGCTCTTCTTCCTCGCCGGTTCGGTGAAGGAGCGCTACCACACCCTGCAGATCAGCAAGCTGAAGGGCATGCTGAAATCGATGCCCAAGTTGGGCTGGATCTTCGGCTTCTGCGCGATGGCCTCGCTCGGTCTGCCCGGCCTCGCCGGGTTCTGGGGCGAGTTCCCAGCGCTGCTCGCGTCGTGGAGCCCCGCCGAGGTATTGCTCGGCAACGGGCACGAGGGTCTGTTCCGCGTGCTAACGATCATCGCCGCTCTCGGCACGGTGCTCGCCGCTGGGTATCTGCTGTGGCTGTTCCAGCGCACCGCGATGGGCGAGCCGGCAGTTGAGGCTGCGGGCGATCACCATGAGTCCGACATCCACGACGTCAACGCCTTCGAGTGGGCTGCGTGGGTGCCGATGCTGATCGGCATCGTGGTGTTGGGCGTTGTGCCGAAACTGCTGCTCGACCTCAGTGACCCCGGCGTGCAGATCATCACCAAAGTCTTCAAGGGCGGGAACTAGCACGTGTTCGCCTTCTCGTCGCCCGTCATCGATTACCACGCGCTTGCACCGGAACTGGTACTCGCAGCTGGAATCTGCGTCGTGCTGCTTGTCGACCTGTTCGTGCCCGACCATCGGCGCTGGATCACCGGCACGCTGAGCGGTTTGTTTCTGCTCGGTGCACTGCTGCCGGTAGTCACGCTCGCAGTGATTGGCGACGACGTGCGCAGTTCCTTGAGCGGTGACGGAATCACCGGTCGCTATGTGGTCGACAACTTTGCCTTGGTCTTGAAAGCGTTGTTCCTGCTTGCCGGTTACGTCGTCGTGCTGTTGAGTGCGCACGAAATCGAAGAAGGTGGCTACTACCAGGGCGAGTTCTACGTACTACTGCTCAGCAGCGTGCTTGGCATGGTCATGATGGCCAGTTCTCGCGACCTGGTCAGCGTGTTCATCGCTCTCGAGTTCCTCTCGATCCCGGCCTACATGATGGCCGCGTGGAAGAAGCGCGATCGCAAGAGCAACGAAGCCGGCGTGAAGTACTACCTGCTCGGCGTGTTCGCAAGCGCGGTGATGTTGTACGGCATGAGCTTGCTGTACGGCGTTGCCGGCAGCACGCTGCTCACCGACATCGGCAAGTCGATCACGCTCGAGGGCGACAAGGTCGGCGTGCAGGTTCTCGGCGTTGTGTTTGTGATCGTGGGTTTCGCCTTCAAGGTGAGTGCCGTTCCATTCCACACGTGGGCGCCCGACACCTACGAAGGTGCGCCGACCCCCGTGACTGCGTTCCTGAGCGTCGGCTCTAAGGCAGCGGGTTTCGTCGGCCTGGTGCTGATGGTTTACCTGGCCTTCCCGGAAGCTCGCGATGTGTACCGCCCGTTCCTATGGGTGATGGCGGCTCTCACGATGACGATCGGCAACCTCGTCGCACTGAAGCAGACGAACATCGTGCGCATGCTGGCCTACTCCAGTGTCAGCCAAGGTGGATTCATTTTGATGCCTTTGGCGATGGCATTCACCGATGGTTCTCAAGAGGCGTCGTTGCGCGCCGTTGTTGTGTACCTCATCATCTACGCGGCGACGAACCTCGGTGCGTTCGCTGTCGTTATCGCGGTGTCGCGTAAGACACGCAGTGGCGAGATCAGCAGCTTCGGTGGTCTGTTCCAGTACGCGCCGGGCCTGACGGTATTGATGACGCTCTTCCTTGCCTCGCTCGCGGGCATCCCGCCCTTGGGCGGCTGGTACGCGAAGTTCGGTGCGTTCAAGGCAGTGCTCGACGCGGCCGGCGGATGGGGCTACACGATCGCGATCGTTGGCGCCGTCAACGCCGTGATCGCGACGGCGTACTACATCAACATCATGCGCGAGATGTGGATGAAGCCAGCTCCCGATGGCGACGTCACGCCCATCAAGGTGCACGGCTCCGTGAAGGCGGCATTGGTGATCTGCGCTGCATCCACCCTCGTATTGGGCGTGCTGCCCGGCCTGATCGCCAAGGTTGGCGCCATCACGGACCTGGCAGGTATCGCTCCCTGAACGAGCTGCTGCGCTTCGACGAGTATCTCGACCAAGCGCTGTACGGCGAGAAGGGCTTCTACTCGGTTGCCGGTCGTGCCGGTCGCCGCGGAGATTTCATCACCTCGCCAGAAGTCGGGCCGCTGTTCGGTGCCGTGCTCGCACGCTGGATTGATGCCGAATTCGATCGGCTCGGACAACCCGATGACTTCTGTGTCGTGGAGGTTGGCGCTGGCCCGGGAACGTTGGCTCGCGCGATTCTGCACGCCGCCCCGCAATGGTCGGGTCGCTACGTCGCGGTGGAACTGTCTGCCGCGCAACGCGCCAGTCATCCCGACACCGTGCAGTCAGTCGCCACGCTTGATGATCGACAGATTCGTGGTGTCGTGATCGCCAACGAGTTGCTCGACAATCTGCCGTTTCGGCTGGCGGTGTTCGACGGTGGTTGGCGCGAAGCCATGGTTGCGGTTGCCCGCGACGGTTCACTCAGCGAGCAACTCGTCGCGGCACCTGACGATTGGGCATGGCTCCCTAGCCGCGCGCCCCATGGGGCGCGGCTGCCGATACAACAGCGCGCACGCGACTGGGTGAAGGCGATGCAGTCGCAGGTTGCGGGGACCTTGCTGGCGTTCGACTACTGCACCGCGCTCACCGCGCAATTGGCGGCGGTGCCGTGGCGCGAGTGGTTGCGCACGTACAGCGGCCACGAGCGCGGCGAGCACTATCTGCGCAACTTCGGGTTGCAAGACATCACGACGCAGGTGTGCCTTGATCAGCTCCCAACGCCATCGGCCACGCGCTCGCAGGCACAGTTCTTGGGGCGATGGGGTATCGACGACCTCGTCGCCGAAGGCAAAGCGCAGTGGATCGCCGAAGCGTCGGCACCATCGCTGGCCTCGTTGCGTATGCGCAGTCGCGTCAGTGAAGCGGAGAGCCTGTGTGACCCGACAGGTCTCGGCGCGTTCGTCGCACTCGAGTGGACGACGCATTGAGTGGACGACGCTTCTGGTGGACGGACAGTCGACTACCGTCGTGACTCGATGAGCGAGCAACACATGGCGGCACGGCGTGGAGCATTGGTGATCGGTGCCCTTGGTGTCGTCTACGGCGATATTGGCACCAGCCCGCTCTACGCATTCAAGGAGGCGTTTACTGAAGAGACGCATGTTCTGCAGGTCGACCGCGTCAACGTCTTCGGCGTGTGCTCTCTCGCCTTCTGGGCGCTCATTCTCATCATCTCGGTGAAGTATCTCTTCTTCGTGATGAAAGCCGACAACCATGGCGAGGGTGGAATTCTTGCCCTGACCAGTCTGGTGATGCCGCGGCGAGAGACAGTTGCGAAGGCTGGCTTGCTCGTCGGTCTTGGCGTGTTCGGCACTGCGCTGCTCTACGGCGACGGCATGATCACTCCCGCGATCTCGGTGCTGAGTGCGGTTGAAGGGCTTGAGGAAGTGAATTCCTCACTCCACGATTGGATCGTTCCGATCGCCATCGTCATCATCATCGGACTGTTCCTCGTGCAGAAGCGCGGTACTGGCGCGGTCGGAAGAGTGTTTGGTCCGATCATGATCGTGTGGTTCAGCGTGCTGGCAATCCTGGGCCTGCGCCAACTTCTCCACGGGACCGAAATCATTCAGGCGATCAACCCCGTGTGGGCGATTCGGTTTTTCGGCGACGACAGCGCTAATGCTTTCCTCTCGCTCGGGTCCATCTTTCTCGTCGTCACTGGGGGCGAGGCGCTCTACGCCGATATGGGCCATTTCGGTCGCAAACCGATTCTCTTCGGCTGGTACGCGGCGGTGTTGCCGGCACTGCTCTTGAACTACTTTGGGCAGGGCGCCTTCCTGCTGCGCCATCCCGAAGCAGTAGAGAAGAAGTTCTTCTTCCTGATGGCTCCAGAAGGGCTGAAGCTGCCGTTGGTTGTGCTCGCCACGATGGCGACGATCATCGCGTCGCAGGCGCTGATCTCCGGTGTGTTCTCGCTCACGCAGCAGGCCGTCCAGCTCGACTACATGCCGCGTATTCGCATTGAACACACGTCGCGAGATCACGCCGGGCAGATCTATGTGCCACTGGTGAACTGGATCCTGATGATCGCGTGCGTTGGTCTCGTCGTCGGCTTTCAGACGTCGACGGCGCTCGCTGCCGCGTACGGTCTCGCCGTCACGATGACGATGGCCATCACGACGTTGATCTTCTTCCGCGTTCTGACCGATCGGTGGGCATGGCCGCGCTGGAAGGCGTTCCTCGTCTGTGTGCCAATGCTGCTGATTGAACTCGGCTTCCTCGGTGCCAACCTGCCGAAGATCCCCCACGGCGGCTGGTTCGCCCTTGGTATCGGGGGAATCCTGATGCTGCAGATGGCCACCTGGCGGCGGGGTCGACAACTAGTGGCGGCGCGCATTCGCCGCGGCGAGCGCTCTGTTGCGGAAGTTCTCGATGAGGCGACCAACCTCAAGAAGGTCAGCGGCACGGGTGTGTTCCTGTTCAAAGATCTCGGCAAGGCACCGCCGGCCTTGCTCAACAACCTGCGCCACAACAAGGTGCTGCACATGACGACCTTGCTGGTGAGCGTGGAGACAGCGGCGGAGCCGAGGGTGCCGGAAACCGAACGAACGCAGGTCACCAAGGTAGAACCGGGTGTCTTTCAGGTCGTGATCAACTACGGATTCATGGAGGAGCCCGACGTTCCGGCGGCACTCGCCGCCATCGAGGTTCGCGGCTTGCATTTCGATGTGGACGACGTGACCTACTTCATCGGGCGCGAATCTGTGGTTGCCGGCAAGGCACCTGGGATGAACCCGGCTTTCGAGCATCTCTTTGTCTGGCTCAATCGGGGAGCGGACAGCGCGGTACGGTTTTTCAACCTGCCTGACGAGCAAGTCTTTGAGGTCGGCTCACGAGTGGAGATCTGAAATGAACCAGAATGACGACCGGTCCTCGGACGATCCGGGCCCCGAGTTTCACGACACGATCGATGCGCTTGCCGACGAGCAGCGCACGTTCGTGCCTTCGCGTGAGTTCAAACGCGATGCGCTTGTCGCTGACAAGTCGTTGTACGACGAGGCCAAAGCCGACTACCAAGGCTTCTGGGCCGCACACTCTGCCGACCTGCTGCATTGGAACAAGGAATGGCACACCATTTGCGAATGGGACCTGCCGTACTCGAAGTGGTTCGTCGGTGGCGAGTTGAATGTCAGTTACAACTGTCTTGATCGCCATGTGCTCGCGGGTAACGGCGAGCGAGTCGCGTTTCACTGGGAAGGCGAACCCGGCGACACGCGCACGCTTACCTACGCCGACATGCTCGCCGAGGTGCAACGCTTCGCGAACGTGCTGAAGGGTCTTGGCGTTGCCAAAGGCGACCGAGTCAACATCTACCTACCGATGATCCCTGAGGCCGCCGTTGCCATGTTGGCGTGCGCACGCATCGGTGCTGCCCACAGCGTCGTGTTCGGCGGCTTTAGTGCGCAGAGTCTCAGCGATCGCATTAACGATGCATCCGCCAAGGTGCTGATCACTGCCGACGGCGGTTATCGCCGTGGAGAAGTGATGCCGCTGAAGCCAGCGGCCGACGAGGCATGTGCGACCACACCATCGATCGAGCATGTGGTGGTTGTGCGCCGTGGCGGCAATGAAGTGTCGATGGTCGACGGCCGCGATCACTGGTATCACGATCTGATGGCTACTGCCGATCCGGTGTGCCCCGCCGAGCCGATGGACAGCGAACAACTTCTGTTCCTGCTGTACACCAGCGGCACGACGGGCAAGCCAAAAGGCATCATGCACACGAGTGGCGGCTACCTCACCCAGGTCGCCTTCACGCACAAGTTCGTCTTCGACCTACATCCGGAGACCGACGTGTTCTGGTGCACCGCCGACGTGGGCTGGGTAACCGGCCACAGTTACATCGTGTACGGGCCGTTGGCCAACGGAGCCACGCAGGTGATGTACGAAGGAGTGCCCAACTTCCCCGGCAACGACCGCATGTGGGCGATCATCGAGAAGTACCGCGTCACGAAGTTCTACACCGCACCCACCGCGATTCGAACGTTCATGAAGTGGGGCGTAGAAGAACCGGCGAAGCACGACCTTTCGTCGTTGAAGCTGATCGGCTCTGTCGGTGAGCCGATCAACCCGGAAGCTTGGATGTGGTATCACGAAGTCATCGGCAACAGCCGCTGCCCCGTTGTCGACACGTGGTGGCAAACCGAGACCGGCGGCATCATGATCAGTCCATTGCCCGGCTGTACCACCACGAAGCCGGGCTCGGCGACGTTTCCGCTTCCGGGCGTGGGCACTGAAGTCGTCGACGACGACGGCAAGTTGGTGACCCACGGCGGTGGGTATCTCACGCTCACACAGCCCTGGCCGGGCATGTTGCGCGGCATCTGGGGCGATCCGGAGCGCTACTTCGATACGTACTGGAGCCGCTTCCCTGGTCGCTATTTCGCAGGCGATGGTTGCAAGCTCGATAGCGACGGTTATGTGTGGCTGCTCGGCCGGGTTGACGACGTGATGAACGTGTCAGGCCATCGCATCAGCACTACTGAGGTCGAGAGCGCTCTGGTCAGCCATCCTGCGGTTGCGGAGGCGGCGGTGGTTGGTGCGAACGACGCCACTACCGGTCAGGCAATCATCGCCTACGTCACGCTACGTGGCGGGCTTGAGGTAGATATCCAGTCGCTGCGCGACCATGTGGCACAGGAAATTGGTGCGATCGCGAAGCCGAAGACGATCTACTTCACCCCCGATCTGCCAAAGACGCGCAGTGGAAAGATCATGCGCCGATTGCTTCGCGACGTCGCTGAGGGTCGGAACCTGGGCGACACGACCACCCTTGCCGACGCCGGCGTAGTCAGCGAACTGCAGCGTCGCGCGGTCGAGACGCCGACCGAGGACTGACGCTCAGCGTTCGCTCAAGACTTGGTTTGAGGCGGCCGATATCAGTGCGTGGCAACCAAGAAGGCGGACCCGGATTCCGACGGCGCCGCCTTATTCTCGATGGAAGATCTGCGCGCACGGTTGGACGCGCCCCTGTTTCATCGCGATCAGGGTCTGTCGACACCCATGCAGTTGCCGCGTTTGCGCGAGCTGAGTTTCGATCACGCCGAAGTCCCGCTGCCGCTGCCCGTTCCTGATCTTCCAGTCGTTCCAGTACTCGAGCTTCCAGTAGTCGAAGGTCCAGTAGTCGAAGTTCCTGTCGTTTCCGTCCCTGAGTCAGCACCAGTCGCGCTGCCACCACGACCGAAGCTGGCGTCATTCAGTGAGCTGATGGCGTCGTCGGCGCTCGCGCAGCAACCCGAACCCGAGCCAGAGCCAGAGCCAGAGGCGCAGCCAGAGCCGGAGCCGCAGCCAGAGCCACAGCCACAGCCGGAACCCGAGCCGGAACCCGAGCCCGAGCCGCAACCGGAAGAGCCTGCGGCCGAGGCGGAGGCTGTAGTAGTCGCGCCAGCAATCATGCCGCTGCCCGTCGCAGAGTTGAACATCACTCCGGCCCACGGGCAGCGGTCCTTCATCGAGGAGGAACTCAACCGACTGGCCTTCCTCCCCGACCAAGAGGAGCCGGTCGGGCGCGTGGAAGTGCCCGAGATCGCAATGGCCTACGCCGAGCCGCGCGACATCGGTGTTCCTGTGCTGAGTCAGCACGAGATGTACAGCCCACGTACGACGCCTGCGATGCCGACGGCGAAGCGTGCTGTGTTCGAAGCCGCTTTCGAAGGTGCCGGGGGGAAGAAACGTCGTGCCAAGAAGGGCGTTGTCCGCCGAATGGTCTCGCTCGTTCTCACTGTCGGCCTACTCGGTGGCGGCTTGTACGCGGCGAAGTACTACTTGCTCGATGTCAAGTGGGATCCGGACGTCAAGGTTCTCGCCGACGACGTCGAGGCTGCGCGGCGACTCGAGTTCGATCATGCCGTCGAGGTGACCTCTGTGGCGGCCGATGTCTACGCGACGCGAATCGCGAGCTACACGCTCGACATTCACGGCGGCAACCAAGAGAAGGTCGGCAGCGAGCTACGGGCGTTAGGTCTGCTGAGTGGTGCCCTCGATCTACGCGCAATTGGATTGGCGGCGTTACCCGAAACACCAGCCTTCTACGACGCTGGCGAAGAGAAGATCTACGTGGTCACCGGACTTCCGGTGGAGACCTACCGCTTCGCGATGTATCGCGCCTTGACGACTGCGTTGCTCGATCAGAAGTACGGATGGGGTGGCCGTATCGATGATGCGGCACCGGCTGTCGTTCGCGGCACTCAGGCCCTCTACGAGGCGGATGCACTCGCTACCGCGTCGAGCATGATTACTGCTTCCGATCGTGCGCTGGTGCTCGAGCAGCGCGCGGGCTTGTACACCTTCTTCAGCGTGCCGACGACGCCGTCGCAATTCGCCACCACCGCCGCTGGTCGGTTAGGTGTTGCGTTACGGGCATTCGTTGAGGCGTATCCACCAACCGAGCGCGGCAGACTGCTGCGCGACGCGACGATCAGTGACGGCCAAGCGCTCGACCTTCGCCGCCTGGTCAACGGTGCTGCCGACCCGCAGGACGCCTTGCGTCAGGAACCGTCGCCGGCTTCTGGATCGCAGGGGATGTTGTTCTGGTACCACGTGCTGGCCAGTCGATTGGATGCCGCAACCGCCTGGAGCAACGCGTTAGCAATTCTGTTCGACGATGTGGCCGTCACTCCCGGTGCAACGGGATACTGCGTTGCGGCCACGTTGACCGTGTCTGCTGCAGCGCTCGACGGCACCACCGCTGCGTTCACGGTCTGGGCAAGTGGTGCGCCCGCTGAGTCAGCGACCACTGTCGTTCCCTCACTCGACAATGCTGTCGGTCACATTGCGGTCAGTGCGTGTGATGTGGGCTTGGCGGCGCCGACGAACAACGGCCAATTGCCCTTGTCTCTTGGTGGCGCGCCGTTGCGTAGCGAGCAGTATCGGTTGTTGCTGATCACCCAGCCAGCTCTCACAAAGGCGCAGGCGGCTTGCGCGGTGTATGGCGCCGACCCCGTGTCCGCCAGCGATGAACGACTAGTCGTCGATGGCCTCGAGGGTTGGGCAGTGCCGGCGGCGCATCCAGCACCGGACACGACTCGACCCGAATGCGCGGCGGTCTGACGCCGAGTTAGTCGCGGAAGTTCTCGAACTGCAGTGGGATTCCCAGATCGGCACCTTTGAGGAGCGCAATCACTGCCTGCAGATCGTCGCGCTTCTTCCCGTTGACCCGGATCGTGTCGCCCTGCGTCTGGCTGGAGATGCCTTTCGGGCCCTTCTCTTTGATCAAACGGTTGATCTCGCGTGCCTTGTCGGCGCCAATTCCGACCTTGATGGTGACCACCTGTCGAACCGTGTTTTGTGTCGCTTCTTCGATCTTGCCGTACTCGACACCCTTTAGGGAGACGCCGCGCTTGACGAGCTTCTCTTCAACCACTAGCCGCAGCGCAGCAAGTCGGTCTTCGCTGACGGTGCGCAGTGTGAGGACGAGGTCTTTGTGCTCGATAGACGAGTCGGTGTTCTTGAAGTCGAAGCGTGTGCCGATCTCGCGCTGGGCTTGGTCGACCGCGTTCTTCAACTCTTGGCGATCAACTTCGGAAACGACGTCAAAACTGGACATGACGACATGTTAGTTATCGCGATAACCTCAAACACCGCTGATGGGTCGGTGCCCGAGTGGCCAAAGGGAGTTGACTGTAAATCAACCGGCGTCGTCCTACGTAGGTTCGAATCCTGCCCGGCCCACACAGTCGTTGAATAAACGCGGCGAGATCGCCAGGTCCACTGGGCCTGGCGATCCCTCGTTTTACTGAAACTCGCTTCCCATGATCCTCATCGATGCCGCCGGCCTCGCCGCTTCCCGCCCAAATCGTCCGCTGTTCGCGGATCTGTCACTGACCCTCAGCGACGGCGATCGCGTGGGCGTCGTTGGTATCAACGGCTGTGGCAAGAGCACGCTGCTGCGCATGCTGGCGCGCGAGTCCACCCCAGAAGCAGGTGAGGTTCGGTGGGGTCGTGGAGTGCGCGTTGGGTTCCTTGCACAGCAGCCACTGCTGCCCGCGGGCAAGGTGCGCGACGCCGTCGGTGGCGGCTGGGAAGGCGAGGCCATGCTCGATCGGCTTGGTATGGCCGCACTTGCCGACGCGGCGACGACTGAACTATCCGGTGGTCAAGCGAAGCGTGTCGCCCTAGCGAGGCTGTTGGTGGGCGAGCACGAAGTGCTGATTCTCGACGAGCCGACGAACCACCTCGATCTTGATGCGATCCGTTTCCTCGAAGATTGGCTGGCGGCGTTCCGTGGGGGAATGTTGTTGGTCACGCACGATCGGCATGTCCTCGACCGCGTCACGACGCGGGTGCTCGAGATCGATCGCGGCAAGGCCTTTGTTCATGTTCCAGCCGGGCGCAATTCTGGTTCGGGTTATGCCGCCTACCTCGCTGGTCGTGCCGAGCGCGAGGAACGGGCAGAGGTCGACGAGCAAGTGCGCCGCAACTTGGCAGCCCGCGAGCTTGCATGGTTGCGCCGCGGTGCGCCTGCGCGCACTGCCAAGCCAAAGGCGCGCATCGCCACCGCGACGGCCCTGGTCAACACGCGGGCGCAAGCTGCGGCGCGCAGCGGCGACCTCGCGCTGTCGATGGGCACGCAACGGCTCGGTTCCAAAGGAGTCGAGGTGCGGGCGGTCGCCTTCAGTTGGCCAGACGGATCGCGGGTGCTCGACGGGGTGTCGGTCGCTTTCGAGCCGGGCGATCGCATTGGCATCGTCGGGCCGAACGGTGTCGGGAAGTCGACATTGCTCGATCTTGTCGCTGGTCGCCTTGTGCCAACTGCCGGCGACGTCGAGCGGGGGGCGACCGTCCAGATCGGGTACTACGACCAACTCGGTCGCGGCCTCGACCTGACCAAACGCGTGCGTGAGGCCGTCGCTGGCGACAAAGGCGAACCGTCGTTGGCCGACGTCACGCTGATGCGGCGCTTCTGGTTCGATGGCGATGCGCAGTTCGCTCCCATCGGCACGCTGAGCGGTGGCGAGCGCCGGCGCTTGCAATTGCTGTTGACGCTGATCGAGCAGCCGAACGTGCTGCTGCTCGACGAGCCGACCAACGATCTCGACCTCGACACGTTGCGCGCTCTGGAGGACTTCCTCGACGACTGGCCGGGCATTGTGATCGCGGTCAGTCACGACCGCTCGTTCCTCGATCGCGTCACCGAGGAGTTACTCGCGCTCGATGGCAGTGGCGGTGCCGAATGGGTTCGCGGGGGAGTAGGTGCGTGGCTCGCCGCCCATCAACAGACAGCAGCTGTGCAAGCCGTCAGGAGCATGCCGCCCGTTGCGAAGTTGGGCGCGACGAAAGCCAAGGCAGCGCCTGCGATGACTCCGTCGACGGTTCGACGCAAGCTCGGCGAAGCAGAACGCGCGTTGGCAACGGCATCAAAGCGGCGCGATGGTCTCGCCGCAGAGTTGGGAGATGCCCTCGACCATCGCGAGCTGGCCGCACTCGGCGAGCGCGTTGCCGCGGCACAAGCGGCAGTCGACGTTGCTGAGGAGGCCTGGTTGGCGGTAGCCGCTGAGGCGGAGCGTCTCGGGCTGGGGCTTTAACCCGCGCGCGTATCAATGACGCGCTGCGGTGCGACTGGTGTTAGTCGCAGCGTGGCGATGTCGTCGAAGCCGCCTTGCAGATCGACGATCAGGTGCACCGCCGCCGAGGTATAGAGGCAGAAGCTGCCGTCCGGATCCAACTCGACGGCTGCGAGGTTCGCCACGGCGAAGTCGGGGATGAAGTTGAGATTTGAGAAAGCTTGCGGCCCGCTGGTGAGGCGCGAGCACTTGGTGGCCGTTACGTATCCGAATGACGCGCCGCTCACCGCGGTGAGGTTGACCAAAGCCGCCTCGGTGCCGACCAACCCAGTAAACACTCGCGTGAGTGAGCCACCGGTGGCACGTATGCCGGAGCGCGTGTCCATAATCCGTGTCGGTGCAACCAACGAAAGCCCAAGTGGCGCACCCTCGTCGAACTGGCCCTGAAAGTCCACAATCAGGTGAACGGGCGTGGAGTTGTAGACACAGAACGCGCCATCGTCATCCAGTTCCACTATCGACGTGTTGGCGAACGCGTCGATCATCCCGTAGTTCCCGTTTGAGAACGCAGGTGGCCCTGCTTGCAGACGCGAACACTTGTCAGCGCTCACGTAGCCATCACCGACACCGTCCAGAGCGGTCAGGTTGACAAGGGCCGCGTGAGTGCCGGGCATGTTCGTAGCGACGCGCGTAATCGTTCCCGCCGCCAGCAGCGGTCCGGCGCGCGTGTCGGCCAAACGCAGCGGCAAGATCGGTTCGAACCCCAACACGGCTGAAGCGCTCGGGCCAGGTGAGGGAGCGACGTTGCCGAAGACATCGACCAGGAGGTCCGCGCGACTGCTGTTGTAGACACAGAAGGCGCCGTCGGGCGCTAACGGCACCACCGACAGATTGGCTCTCGCGAAGTTGGCGACATAGTTGTTGTTGGAAAAGGTTGGCGCACCGGCAGACAATCGATCGCAACGATCGGCGGTCAGGTAACCAACGCGTTCTCCGTTAACGCTCGTCACATTCACCAGCGCCGCCGCGCTACCGGCAAATGGCGTCGTCACCCGCGTCACCGAGCCCGCGTCAACATGCGCCCTGGGCGCAGGCGACGAGTCGTCGGAGAACGAACCGGCATTCAGCGCAGGTAGCTGGTCTGAATGCGCATCGAGCCAGCTGACGGCCTCGGAATACGTGGAACAACGCACGTCGGGGAGGGGACACACCTCGGCCAGCAACCGCGCCTGTGCCGCATACCAGGCGCCATCCATCAATACCGTTGTGTGGCCCGCCAATTCGAGTGGTGCTCGGTTGCCGGCATACACGTGGTCGAACGCGGCACGTAACGTGCGATAGATCTGTTCGACCCGCTTTGGTCCGCCAGTGTCGCCGTAGCGCGTCATGAAGTTGTAGTCGGCGGCTAACAACTGGTTGCCGCCGTCGTACGGCTTGATCAGCGGCACCCCAAAGAGCCACACTCCGTTGACTTGCTCGGGCCATTGGTCGAGTCGACGAATGTACGTGGCGTAGCGCAACCCCGCGTCGGCGAAGGCTGGCAAGTACTGATCGAGCTTGCCTTGCAAGCACGGGGTGCGACCGCCGCGCAGCGCCGTGCGCATGACTCCCCCGGTGTCCAGACCCATGTTGCGATCGACGTTGGCGGCGAGCGATGACCACTGAGCGAGCTCGGCGGCGAACTGGGCTTTCGTCCACTTGGCAATACCACTGGAGCCACAAAAGTGTCCGACGAGGTGAGTCCCGACTTCGTGTCCCTCCATCTGCGCATCCTGCAGCGACAGCACCAGTTGGCGGACAGAGTCTTGCGAGCTGCGACCCTCGTACGAGCCTTGGAAGCCGATCGACGACGCACCCGGTGCGTGGCGCGGTGGACGGTAGATGGTCTTGTGCGCTTCATCGAGAAGGAAGACGCCTGAGAGAAAGAAGGTCAGCTTGGCGCCGGTACGGTCGGCCATGCTCCGCAACTGATTGACCACGGGGTAGTTGCCGACGTTGTCGTAGCTGAGCAGCAGGAACTGAGGCGGTCGAGGCACAGGCCCAGGCACAGGTACCGGCGCCGCAGCGACCAGCTGGGGTGTTCCCCCAACCACGATCGACAAGAGAGCTGCGGCCAGCCACCATGCAGTCGGTCGCGTTGAACGCGTATGGGCCATCGCTGTGCGAGTTTAAAGAAGCCGTTGCATCATGGCGACATCGTGGGCTGGACCTCTAGCTCAGGATCTCGACGACCGAGTCGATGATGTATCGATTCCACCAGCGTGGGTGGTTCATCAGAGCGTGGCCCTCGCCGGGCACGACCACATGTCTCGCGCATGCTCCGGCCGACAGTGCACGCTGCACGAAATCGAACGATGCCTGCGGATACGTCGTGCGATCGGAGTCGCCGTGTGCGATGAGAAGCCAACGTCCCGCGACGTCCCCCATTGGTTCGCCCAACGGAAGCCATGGGGCCAGACCGACGACGCCCGCCACAGTGGGGTGGTCGATCAACCTGATGGCCGTCCGACCACCCATCGAGTGGCCGACCAGCACAACGTTCGCGCCGGAACCAACTGCGAGTTCCTCGACGAGTGCACGCAAATCGGCAATCGCCGAGGCGCCGTCGTGATTCCATCCCTGCTGGCTGAATCGAAGTCGACGAACTGCTATGCCCCGTCGCCGAAGCTTGCCCCGAATCGCGAGTCGGAACAGTTCGATGCGCACCAAAGGGAGGTCGAAACGCCTGACCGGACGGGTGCCGACCTCGCGCCCGCCATGAATAAGGATGACCGTCGCGGCGGCGGCCCGACGCACCGACTTCACAACAACCGTTGCATCAGGGCGACATCGTGCCAGCGGCCGAACTTGCGGCCGACCTCACGCTCGATGCCCACCGGCTCGTACCCACACGCCCGATGAAGTGCCACGCTGGCTTCACTGGCGGCGTTGATGCGGGCGAAAACCGTGTGAAAACCCGACCTGGAGGCCGTGGCCAACAACTCGGTAAGCAGCAGTCGGCCGATCCCCTCGCCGTGGCGCCCGCGGCGTACATAGACCGAGTTCTCGACGCTGGTTCGGTAGGCGGCCCGCTCCTTGTACGGCGACAAGGCGCCGAACCCGACGATGGTTGGGGTGTCTGGCGGGGCGTCCGTAGCGACCGCCACAATGGTGGCGAACGCTCCCGATCGCTCGGCGAGCCACTGCTGCTGGTCGGCCAGGGTGCGCGGCACCAGGTCGAAGGTGGCGGTGGTGTTCTGTACCTCGTAGTTGTAGATCTCCCGGATCTGTTCGGCGTCGGCGGCGGTAGCAAGTCGCAGCGAGATCAGGCCCATTCGGGGAGGGTAGCGGGCAGGCACCACCGCTATGCTGGCAAGTCGGTTTCGTGGTATTCCCGCGTGCCTGTCGTTTCTATATGGCCTTTTTTGACATGGCCCTCTTAGCTCAGTCGGTAGAGCAACGCCATGGTAAGGCGTAGGTCGTCGGTTCGACTCCGACAGAGGGCTCGACCTTAGGGCGGCGTAGCTCAGTTGGTCAGAGCATCCGGCTCATAATCGGAAGGTCATCGGTTCGATCCCGATCGCCGCTACAACGAAAACCTGAACGACACAGTTCTACTGAGGAGGAAAGACAGATGAGCAAGGCCAAGTTTGAGCGTACGAAGCCCCACGTCAATATCGGAACTATGGGTCATATTGACCATGGTAAGACGACGTTGACTGCCGCTATCTCTAAGACACTTGCGGGTAAGGGGTTGGCGACGTATACGCCGTTCGATCAGATCGACAAGGCGCCCGAAGAAAAAGCTCGTGGTATCACGATCTCGATCGCACACATCGAGTACGAGACCGCGAAGCGTCACTATGCGCATGTGGATATGCCGGGTCACGCGGACTACATCAAGAACATGATCACTGGCGCCGCGCAGGTCGACGGTGCGATTTTGGTGGTGGCGGCGACGGATGGTCCGATGCCTCAGACGCGTGAGCATGTGTTGTTGGCTCGCCAGGTTGGCGTGCCCTACATCGTGGTCGCGCTGAACAAGTCCGACATGGTGGAAGACGAAGAGCTCCTCGAGTTGGTCGAGCTCGAAGTCCGTGAACTGTTGTCGGAGTACGAGTTCCCTGGCGATACCGCTCCGGTGGTTCGTGTCAGCGCCCTCAAGGCGTTGGAGGGTGACGAGAAGTGGCAGGACAAGATCATGGAGTTGATGGACGCGGTGGATAACAGCGTGCCCGAGCCGGTCCGTGAACTTGATAAGCCGTTCTTGATGCCGATCGAAGATGTGTTCACGATCACCGGTCGTGGCACCGTGGTCACCGGCAAGGTGGAGCAGGGCAAGGTCCACACTGGCGACGAAATCGAAATCGTTGGTCTGCGTGACACGCAGAAGACGGTGTGCACGGGTGTGGAGATGTTCCGCAAGTTGCTTGATGAGGGCCAGGCGGGCGACAACATCGGTGCGCTGCTTCGCGGTACGAAGAAGGAAGATGTGGAGCGTGGCCAGGTGTTGTGCAAGCCAGGCAGCATTACGCCGCACACCAACTTCGAAGGCCAGGTGTACGTCCTCACGAGTGGTGAGGGTGGGCGGCATAAGCCGTTCTTCAATAACTATCGGCCGCAGTTCTTTTTCCGTACGACCGACGTGACGGGCACCATCCAGTTGCCGGCTGGTACCGAGATGGTGATGCCGGGCGACAACGTGGCGATCTCCGTCGAGTTGGGTAAGGCGATCGCGATGGACGAAGGTCTACGTTTCGCTATCCGCGAGGGTGGCCGCACCGTCGGCGCCGGCCGCGTCACAAAGATCACGAAGTAA
>JAIOPC010000006.1 GCA_021414085.1 Actinomycetes bacterium
CTACCCCTGTGCGTACGACACCACACCCTGGTACACCACGGCGGCTGGGAACTACACCTCGCCCCCAACCGCACACTCACCATCACCTACCCCGACCACACCATCACGACCACAGGCCCACCCAAACGGAGAGCGGCATGACGGCGAGAGGCGTGAACGGAAGCGCCATGCCAGGCGACACAATGGGGCGGGTGGACGAGCGCGAACTGCAGCAGTTAATCGACGGCGTGCGCGCGGGCACCGTGGCGCCCGACGACGCGGTCGCCCGGTTGCGGCGGTTGCCCTTCGCCGAGGTGGGCGACACGTTGGTCGATCACCACCGCACTATTCGCCAGGGCATGCCTGAGGCCATCTACGGCGAGGGCAAGTCGGCCGAGCAATGCGTGGCGATCGTTGGCGAGTTGCTGGCACATTCCTCCGGCCCGGTGTTGCTGACCCGGGCTGGCAACGACATCGAATTGGCGGTGCTTGCCCAGCATCCTGGTGGCGAGGTCAGCGCCGGGTGTGTGTTGTGGCGCGCGCCGAGCGAGCCATATCGAACCGCCAATGTGTTGGTGGTCAGCGCCGGCACCAGCGATGTGCCGGTGGTCGACGAATGCCTGCTGACGTTGCGTGCCTACGGGTTCGCAGCCAACCGGCTCACCGACGTTGGGGTCGCCGGGCTGCATCGATTGCTGGCCCACATCGATCGCATCACCGCTGCCGACGCCGTTGTTGTGGTGGCAGGCATGGAGGGCGCATTGGCGAGCGTTGTCGCTGGCCTGACCGCTGCGCCGGTAGTAGCTGTTCCAACAAGCGTTGGTCACGGTGCCGGATTGAACGGGATTACCGCCTTGCTAGCAATGCACGCTGCGTGCGCCAGTGGCGTGACTGTCGTCGGCATCGACAACGGTTTCGGCGCCGCGTGCGCGGTTGCAAGGATGTTCCGATGACGCGCACCGCCTGGTTCCACTGCTTCGCGGGCACTGCTGGCGACATGACGTTGGCATCGCTTGTCCACGCCGGTGCCGACCCAATGGCGATTGCCGAGATCGTGGCGCGGCTGCCGGTCGACAACTACGCGCTCAGCTTCGAGCCCACCATGCGCTGCGGCCTCGCGGCTACACGTGCAATCGTCGCTGTCGATCACCACGATCACGATCACGACCATCACGACCACGACCACGACCACGATCACGACCACGACCACGGCCATCACGACGGGCACCGGGCGTATGCGGCGATTCGCGAGATGTTGGCAGCCGCCGATCTACCCGACCGCGTGCGCGATCGCGCACAGAAGACGTTTCAGGTGCTCGCCGAGGTGGAAGGCGCGATGCATGGGGTCGAGCCGGAGGTTGTCGAGTTCCACGAAGTCGGGTCGGTCGATGCAATTGTCGACATCGTCGGTACCTGCGCGGCGCTCGAAGTCCTAGGTGTCGACCGCATCGTGTGCAGCCCAATCACCGTCGGCCAAGGCACGGTTACAGCGGCTCACGGCCAGCTGCCCAATCCGGCACCCGCTGTGATGGCCTTGCTTGCGCTTCGGTCGGCGCCAAGTCGCGGTATCGCCGATGGTCGCGAACTTGCGACACCCACCGGCGTCGCGCTGATGGTTGCGTTGGCCGACGAGTTTGGTCCTATGCCAGCCATGACAATCAGCAGCGTTGGCTACGGAGCGGGCACCAGCGACATCGAAGGCCGACCGAACGTTGTGCAGGTCGTCGTCGGCGCACCGCTTGTCGGCTCGGCGCTCCCGGCACAGGGTCAGCCAGCGACAGTGCTGGAGGTAAACGTCGACGATGTCACGGGCGAGGTAATCGCGCACACGATCGCGGCACTGCTCGCTGCCGGTGCATTCGACGCGTGGGCGACCCCGATCGTCATGAAGAAGGGCCGACCAGCACACACGGTGCATGCACTCTGCGACCCAGCAGCGGCCAGTGCAATCGGAGAAGTGTTGTTGCGCGAGACCGGTTCGCTCGGGTTGCGTGGCAGCACGGTGATGCGTTGGCCACAACGCCGCGAAGAAGCAACGGTGCAGCTACACGGCCATCCGATCAGGGTGAAGCTGTCGGCTGGGCGCGCCAAGGTCGAACACGACGACGCAGCAGTAGCCGCGGCTGCATTGGGTATGCCGCTGCGAGAAGTGATCGCGCAGGCCGAACGACTAGCCGTAAACGACCAGCCGTAAACGACCAGCCCTGAACGACTAGTGCGCTTTAACCGGCGAGGGCGTCGTTGACGATGACCTGTAGGTCGGCGACGGCAACCTCACCCGACACGCGAGCCTTCACCAGACCATCGGCCCCGATGATGACGAAGTAGGGCCAGCCGGACGAGCCGTAGGCCGACGCAGCTACACCGGCTTCGCCATCGCCCTGCGATTGGTCGACCATCACCGGCCAGCTCCAGCCCTTGTTCGAAAACCACTCGGCCGGCGGATAGTTCACCGACGACGACGAGACCGCAGTCGCGATACCTAACACGGTGAGTTCGCTGGGCACCGCGCCTTGGCCCTTCCAGTCCAGCAAGCGCGGAACTTCGGCGTTGCAGTGCGGGCACCAATGCGCAAGGAACACGAGCATGTACGGACCGTTGGCAGCGGGATCGACAGTGATGGGGTCGCCTTGGAAGTCGAGGCCGCTCAGCAGCGGCGCCGGCAGACCCACACCAAGATCGGGAAGCTCGCCAACCGGAGCGATGTTGGACGTGCGGTCGGGGTCGAAGGTTGGTAGCGCATCACCGGTGACGGTGACTGGCTGGCTGTCGGGGAGGCCGACCAACTCCACGCCCGTGTCGTCGGAGCTGTCGGCTTTGTCGTCACCACTTGTGGCTGCCCAGATCACGCCACCAGTCACCAAAGCGAGCACCACCACGATGATCACCCAGATGTTGATCGTGATGCCGGCGCTGCCGCCTTCGCCGCCGTCAACGCTCTGGCCGCGGCGGGCCGCCTTTGCCTGTGCCTTGCGCCGAGCTTCAGCCCGCTGCCGGTTCGCCATCTTCAATCTCCAAAGGTTCGGGTGTAAGTAGCAATGCAAGGATGGCAGCAAAACCGCACAAAGCCATCGCGGCCAGGGTCATTGGGAAGCCTTTTCTGATGATGCCGTCGGCGCCCAATTCCAGCGTTCCGAACGACACGTAATTCGGCGCTGCGCAACTGATCGCCGAGGCGCAAGCCTTCGATTCGGTGACGACGTAATGCTCGAGGATCACGTGATGCCAGATCGATACGGCCATCCCAATCGTGGCCAGCGGAACGACGTACCACTTGGCCTGCCGGTCGCGCCGGATAGCGGCGACGATCAAGATGATCGCCGAGCTGTACATGAAGATGCGTTGGAACCAACAGAACCGGCACGGTTGCCAGTGATTGCCCGATTCGCTGAACCACAAGCTGCCCGCCATCGCTGTTGTCGCCACGAGTGCGGCCAAGGGCAACTGCACTCGGTGAAGCGCAGCCAGAAAACGCACGCATGTCACCGACGGAATGATCCGCGCCGCCACCATCAGCACGGCGCCGCCAAGTGCGATGAAGGCGAGCACCGCCGCGACATCGTGCACCAAACGGACAGTGTCGACTGACATCCCTATTGCCATGGCCACAGTCTGGCCGATGGACGCCGAGGCGGACAGCATGAACGACTTGCCTGGCTGCCATGATGCTGGACGTGATTGCTCCGGTCGTTGCTGCGGATTCGCTTCCCGATAACGCCGTCTTCATCGACGTTCGTTGGTATCTCGACGGTCGCGATGGTCGTGCCGCGTACGAGGCCGGTCATTTGCCGGGCGCCGTTTGGATCGACCTTGAACGAGATCTCAGCCGCCACGATCTTCCAGCCAGCGAGGGTCGTCATCCATTACCAACGCCAGCTGCTTTCGCAGCCGCTATGAGTGCGCTCGGCATCGGCGACGACACCGTCGTGGTCGCGTACGACGACACGGGCGGCGTCACTGCCGGTCGCTTGGTCGTGATGCTGCGCATGCTCGGCCGTTCGGCGGCGCTGCTCGATGGCGGGCTGGGTGCATGGATCGCCGACGGACGGGCAACCGAAGTTGGTGCCGGGCCGGCGGCGATCGCGCCCGCGAAGTTCACGATCACGGAATGGCCGGCGCAGCGACTTGCTTCGGCCGACGAAGCAGCCGACTTCGCCAGTCGCGGTGGGGCAGTGCTCGACTCGCGCGCGCACGAACGATTCACCGGCGAGCAAGTGCTGATCGATCCGCGTCCCGGCCACATGCCCGGTGCACGTAGTGCGCCATGGGCCGCGCTGCATCGCCCCGATGGCCGTCTGCTCGATCGCGCTGAGCTGCTGGCGCACTTTCATCACCTCGGCGCCGACACGGACGCAAACACGGTTGCGTACTGCGGTTCGGGTGTCAGCGCCTGCTTGAACGTGATCGCCATGGAACACGCCGGGCTATCGCCTGCTCGCCTCTACGTCGGTAGTTGGTCGGGGTGGGCCGCCGATCCGGAGCGCCCGGTAGAACTCGGTGACGTATGAGCACCGTGTCTCTTAACGCCGTGTCTCTTAACAGCAAGGCGCTGCGTGCGATGCGCCGCACTCGCCAACGGCATCGCCTCGGCAACATCGAGTGGTTCGACGCCGCGTATCGCGCGTATCTGGTTGGCATCTTCGGCGGCGGCAGTGTCCTCTGGATCAGCAGCTCGGTGCGCGACGCCACAGTCAGCGCGGCATCTGCCGCCGACTTTGCTGAGTTCGCACCACCGATTCTTGGCTTGCTTGCAGCGTTCGCATTGCTCGTGGGATTGCGCGGCGGGGCACAGGGAGGGCCGGTGGCGCTGGAGGCAGCCGATGTGATGCACGTGATGCTCGCGCCGGTTGATCGTCGGCGGGCACTGCTGCGTCCGGCGCTGCAGCGAGTGCGTGGTGCGATCTTCACCGGTGCGATAGCTGGCGCGATCAGTGGCCAGCTTGCCGGTCGGAGACTTCCGGGTTCGTTGCTCGCGTGGGCGGGTGGTGGTGCGCTGTTTGGTGCCAGCGTCGCCATGTTGTGGGTCGGCAGCGCGCTGCTCGCGCACACCGTTCTCGCGCGCAGCTCTCGCGTGCCGCGGTGGTCAGCGACAGCGATCGGCTTGACGTTGGTCGCCTGGCAATCGGTCGCCGTGTACTTCGCGATGGACAGCGGATCAACTAAAGTTGCCGGCCCGGCGGATGCCTTCGGCAGTTTGGCGTTGTGGGGTTGGCGGCAGCACTCGACCGATCTGATTGCAACAGCGGTCGGCCTGCTGGCAGTGATCCTCGGGTTGTTGCTGCTCAGCCGTATCTCGCTGGAAGCACTCGCTCGTCGTAGCGCGCTCGTCGCGCAACTGCGGTTTGCGGTGACGATGCAAGATCTGCGCACGGTCATCTTGTTGCGGCGGCAACTCAATCAAGAGCGCACCCGCCGCACTCCGTGGCGCCGCCTGCAGCGCATCACCAACCAAAAGCCGCGGACTCGTACGCGCGCGCTGACGCGTTCGGTGTTTCGTCGCGGCTGGCACGGGCTGCTGCGCTTCCCGGCAACGCGGCTGGCGCGCATGGCGGCGCTCTCGGTCGCGTTTGGCGTGTTGCAGGCAACCGTCGTGCGTGGCACGACACCTGCAGTGCTGCTCAGCGCGCTGGTTGCCTTTGTGATCGGCCTCGAGGTGATGGAGCCGTTGTCGCAGGAGGTCGATCAGCCAGATCGCACCGACAGTTTCCCGGTCGACCGCGGCGAGCTCCTGGCTCGGCACCTACTCGCACCAACGATCGCCCTCTTGCCGTTTGCGATCATCGCCGGAGCGGCGGCGGTAATCACGCTGGGCAGCATCGACGCAATCGCGCCAGCAGCGATCTTTGCCCTCCCCAACCTCATCGCTGGTGCCGCCGGCGGCGTCGTCAGCATTGTGCGCGACGCCCCCGATCCGTTCAGCGCCGACAAGCAGCAATCGTTCGTGCCGCCGGAGATGGCTGGCTTCGGTGCGACCATCCGATTGTTATGGCCGATCGTCGTGAGCGCCTTCGGATGCTCGATGGTGTTCATTCTGCGAGTCGCCGTCGACAACGACGGGCCGCTCATCGGTGCGGCCATCCGCGGCGCTGTCGGCTCGCTGCTCTTGGCCGTCGTCGTCGGCTATTGGGTGAAGGTGCGCGATCGAATCCGCCGCAAGTTCAGGGCCTTCATGGCTGAAGGTCGCACACAAGCTCTAGGAGCCCGATGACTTCCCTTCGCGAATTGGCGCTGAGCACATTGCAGCTCAGCAAGGACTACGGCGATCGGCCGGCCGTGTTGCCGATTGACCTGCAGATCCCGTTTGGTCAGCACGTCGCACTCGTCGGGCACAACGGCAGCGGCAAGACGACGTTGCTGCGCATGGTCGCCGGTTTGCTCGACCCATCGGGCGGCAGCGCGCGCATCGGTGGTCACCTTTCGGGCAGCACTCCGGCGCGTGCAGCGCTCAGTTGGTTGTCCGACACTCCGACGTTCTACGACGATCTGTCCCTGCGCGAGCACCTCGAGTACGTGGCCCAACTGCACGGAGTGAGCGACAGTTCGGTCCGCGCCGAGGAACTCCTTTCCCGATTGCAGTTGGAGAATCGCGGCGACGACATCCCGACGACGTTCAGCCGTGGTCTGCGCCAGAAGGCCGCCATCGCGATAGCCCTCGTGCGACCGTTTCAGGTGCTGCTTGTCGACGAGCCGTTCGTGGGGCTCGACGAGGCCGGGAAGCAGTCGCTATTGGAGCTGCTTGATGAGGCCGCAGCCGATGGTCGCACGCTGATCGTTGCTACCCACGAGCTCACCTTCGTCGACCGCGTGCAGCGTCTTCTCGCGCTGCGCGACGGCGAATTGGTGTACGACGGATCGCCTGGCGACACCGACGTACATCAGCTGGTGCGCGCGGGCTGAGTCCGCGATACTCTGCGACACATGCAGGAATTCTCCACCGCCAGCGCATCCGCAAAAGACCCGGCCGCTCTTGCCGCCGCCCTCACCGAGAAGTCGGCGGATGGGTGGAGCGTCGTCAGCATTGTGACAACCACCAGCGAAGTCACCGCCTTTCTCAGCCGCGAGGCATCTTCGGCGCCAGCCGCGGCAACCCCCGCAGCGTCGTCGACGTCCACCTCTGGCTTCACGCCTTTGGCGGGCAGCGCTCCGGTGGCCGAGCCCGCTGGCTGGGCAATCGCCCCCGAGCCGGCACCGGCCGCCACCCCGACCACGACGATGGCACCGATCTCAACACCGGCGTATCAGCCCGCCGCAGCGGCTGCGCCGACGCCGGCAGTTCCCGCCGGTTGGTACGCCGACCCGGCTGGTCGCTTCGACCTGCGCTACTGGGATGGCAGTGCCTGGACCGAGCACGTCTCGCGCGCTGGCCAGCAGTACACCGATTCGCCGACCGCGTAGTTCAACGTCAGCGCAGTTCAACGTCCGCGTAGGACTTTGGGCCCTTTCCGCTGTTGACCGCTGGTCGGTAGCCTGAAACCTATGCGGGCCACTTCAATCGGTCACGCGGGCATTCTCGTCGACACGCTCGACGGCTCGGTCGCTTGCGACCCCTGGTTCCTTCCGCAGTTCTTCGGTTCTTGGTTTGTCTTTCCGCGCAACGATCAGTTGTCGGCCGAGCTGATGCAGCGCATCTGCAACCCGACATACCTGTACATCTCGCACATTCACGCCGATCACCTCGACGAAGAATGGCTTGTGGCCAACATGAACAAGGACACAACGGTCCTGATACCCGGCTACCCCACGCGCGAACTCGAGCGCATCATGGTGCGCCTTGGCTTTCACAACATCGTGCGCACGTTCGATCGCGAGGAAGTCAAGCTGGGGCCCAACCTCACGATCGCGATCCACTGCGAGACCAGCATGACCGACGGGCCTGGTGGAGACTCGGCCATCATGATCAGCGACGGCACCGGTCGGCTGGTCAACCAGAACGATTGTCGAACCAACGACCTCGATGCGTTGGGAGCGCACGGCCCGGTCGACTTGCACTGGCTGCAGTACAGCGGTGCCATCTGGTATCCGATGGTGTACGAGGAATCGCCAGAGCGAATGCGCACTCTTGTCGACGCGAAGGTGGCCAGCCAGTTTCAGCGAGCCATGCGCTACGTCGAAACGATTGGTGCTCGTGCCGTCGTGCCCAGCGCCGGTCCACCAGCGTTTCTCGATCCGGATCTGTTCCAGTTCAACGTCATCAATGGCGACGAGCTGAGCATCTTCCCTGATCAACTCAGCTTCCTGTCGCGCCTGGAAGCGGCGGGCCACCAGGGCATTCTCGCGATCCCTGGCACCGAAATTGAGATTGCTGCCGACGGCCAACTGAACGTCACGCATCCGAAGCCGCAAGCCGAGGTCGACGCGATCTTCGAGAACAAGGCGCAATACCTACGCGACTACCAAGCCGATTGGCTGCCCTGGTTGCAACGAATGAAAGAGGGCTGGCACGCGCCGACCAGCGACCTGCTCGCGACGCTGAAGGCATGGTGGGAGCCGCTGATGGAGATGGCGCCCACCGTGTGCGATGCCGTCGGTGCCGTGTGCCTACTAAACACCGGCGACTCTGCAAGCAACGGCTTATCCATTGCGATCGACTTCCCGAAGCGCAAGGTGCGCGTGGCAACGCCGGGGGAGGCTCATTCGTTTCGTTTCACGATTCAACGCGAACTAGTCGAGACGGTCGCGGCGCAACGCGCGAACGATTGGAGCAACGCGCTCTTCCTGTCGTGTCGCTTTTCGGCGTGGCGCGATGGACCATTCAACGAATACCTCTACAACTTCTTCAAGTCGCTGTCCGTCGAGCGCATGCGCCGTGCCGAAGCGGAAGCGCTGCGCAAGCTCGATCCGGATCGCGGCGGGCTCGCCGATCAGGAATTCGAAGTCGACGGGTGGATCATCGAACGCACCTGCCCGCACCGGCAAGCCGACCTCAAGGTGTTCGGCGAGATCGACGGCGACGAGTTTGTCTGCACGATGCATGGATGGCGTTTCGATCTCGCCACCGGTACCTGTCGTAACGCTGCCGATCATCGGCTGCGGGTGCGTCGCGCCGACAGCTAGGCCAGAACGCTTATTCGTGCACCCACACAGGGGTGCCCAGCGGCACGAGGTCGTTGTCCCAGAGGAAGTCCATCGCCATCGTGCTGAGGCGGACGCAGCCGTGCGAGACCGGTGTGTTGGGCACGCGGGTCATGCCATGAATCGCTACGCCACCACGGAAGTACTTCGGGCGATAGATGTCGCCGAGGTCGCCTGACCACCAGCCGTTGGGCCGTTCGCGGTTCGTCTTCCACAATCCGTTCGGCGTGACGGCGTCGCCGGTTTCGATCTCGCCGGTGTTCTGGTTGTGCGCCGTGTACGCGATTCCGCTTCCGGTCGACGTATTGAACGCCCAGATCGTCTTACCGTCTTCGATGAGGAACAACAGCTGCTTGGTCTTGTCGACTTCCACCAGCGTGCCGTCGTCGGCCTGGCCGTGCGCCCGTTCGGGAAACACGGTGAGCCAGTTGGCGGTGTCTTGATCGATCTTGCCGCTTGGGTCGAGGCCCATGTACTTCTGGAAGGCCATCACGGCTTGCGTGGTGGCGAAGCCGTACTCGCCGTCGCCGTCGCCGGCCCAAAACCCAAGCTGGGTGAGCCGCAGCTGCGCCGCGGCGGTGTCGGGACCACTTTCCTTGCCGACTGCGACGATGGCCACGGGCCACGGGCCGACGAGTTCGACGTTGGAAACCACGGTGGTCGTGGGTGCCGGTTCGGTCGTCTCAGGAGCGGTGTCGGGAACAGTTTCAGCGACCGTCGTTACCGGCGCGGTCGTGTCGGGGGTGGCGGTGTCTGGCGCGGGCGTGGTGTCGGCTGGTTCGGTGACGGCTGGGCGCGTCGTGGAGTCGTTCGCCTGCGCCGATGTGGTGGTGGAACACGCGGAGTTGACAGCGAGCGCGCCGGTGCAGCACAGCGCTACAACAAGCTTGTGAAGGTCGTTCATCGAAGAGTTCGTGCCTCTGGGATCGTCCGCTATTGGCTGCAAGGTTAGCCAAGATCTTGCAAATGTGGGGCGCAGGCCCAGCGCTCTCGCGGGACGTCTTCGATGCGAAATGCTGCGCCGCCAGCAACTCCCAGGCTCGCCATCAGCAGTTCCAAGACATTCGCGGCAGAAACGCCCTTGGCTGCGAGTTCGGCCAGTGTCACCGCGCCGTGCCGTTTCGCCAGCCTTGTTCCGTCGGCGCCCACCACCAGCGGCACGTGGGCGTAGCGCGGTTGTGGAAGTCGCAGCAGTTGCTGCAGCAGTCGCTGGCGGGGCGTGCTGGACAGCAGGTCGCCGCCGCGAGTGACGTGGGTGATCCCTTGCGCGGCATCGTCGACCACCACTGCCAGGTTGTAAGCCGGGATCCCGTCGTTGCGCCGGATAACCACGTCGTCGGCGGCGCCTTCGTAGCGTCCGGCGATCAGGTCGTCGATGTCGAATCGTTCGCCGTTGGCACGCAGGCGCAGCGCGGGTGGCCGACCAGCCGCCCGCAACTCGGCGAGGCGTTGCGCCGTCAGCTCACGACATGTCCCCGGATACGCATCGCTATCGGCCTCGTCGCCATGGGGCGCCTGGGCGGCTTCGCGGATTTCGCGGCGGCTGCAGTAGCACTCGTAGACCCGCCCCAGCCGCTGCAGGGTTGCGATCGCGTCGTTGTACAGCGCGAAACGTTCGGATTGGCGAACCACCGGCGCCTCGCTGTGCATCCCGAGTGCGGCCAGGTCGGCCAACTGGCTGGCTTCGTGCTGCGGCGACGACGTGACTCGGTCGAGGTCCTCCATACGCACCAACCACTCGCCACCGTCGGTGCGCGTCTGCAGCCACGACACCAGGGCCGTGCGCAGGTTGCCGAGGTGCAGCGAACCCGTGGGCGAAGGGGCAAATCGACCACGCATCGCCCCATTATTCCTGGTCATCTATCCCGGCCATCCCGTTATCCCTGATCAAGCGCCGCCCCCCACTTGCCGAAGAAAAGAGGCTGGCGCAGCGGGCGTCGGCGATGCGAGGGGAAGCGGTGGCACCCGAAGAAACGATCGAGGCGGACGAGGCAACGGCCGCGTTCGTGCGCGACCGAGCTCTGGCATCCGTGGTCACGAACCTCGTCCCGACACCGTTCGTGATGTTGCCGTTTGTGTTGCTGATCGCGGCGTTGATGCGTGACGACTTGTCGACCTCGCGACTGAGTTGGTGGCTGCTGGTGGCGGTGGTCAGCACGGCTCTGATGTTTCTCGGGTTGTATCGCTACTACACGCGATCCGCGCCGTCGGCCGTGACACGGACGACCAAGTTGATCATCGCCGCCGGCTTGGTCAGCGGCGGGTCGATGTTCGGGATGTGCCCGTGGGTCGCCGCCCCCGGCGATGTCGAACTGGTGCTGACCTTCACGCTCTTCCCCAGCATCGCCGCGACGATGGGATGCATCGTGGCCGCAGGCAGGCGCGATTTGTACATCGCATTCTTGTTGCCGATGGCGGCCCTGTCCGCGGGAACGTTGCTGACCGAGGACAACCACCTGTTGCGTGGGCTTGGCATCATCTCGCTGTTCTACGCCTTCACGATGCTGATGTTGCATCACGCCGTCAGTCGCAACGCGCTCGATGCCATCCGGCTGCAGTGGCGCAGTCAACGACTGTTGCGCGACCTCGCTCACGAACGAAGCGAGTTGACTGGCGTCAACGACCAGTTGGCTTCGATCAACAAGCGGCTCGCGCATCAGGCGACACACGATCCGCTGACCGGGCTCTACAACCGGCGCGGCACGTTAGAGGTGCTGGATCAGTTGCTCGCCGGTGCCGACGCAGCGCGCCCCGTTGGGCTGCTGTTCTGCGACCTCGATCGTTTCAAAGCGGTGAACGACGCGCTCGGGCACCGCGGTGGTGATCGTTTCATCAGCATCATCGCCGATCGACTGCTGCGCAGTCTTGATGCCGGTTCGATCGCTGGTCGTATGGGCGGTGACGAGTTTGTGGTGGTCATGCCCGGTCACGATGTGGCTGGCGCGGCGGCAATCGCGCGTCGCCTTGTCGGCGTGTTGGCGCAGCCGGTGCATGCTGAGGGCCGCGACATGCCGTCGTCGGTGAGCATCGGCGTTGCCTGCGCGCCCGAACACGGAACCGCTGCGAGCGAGTTGCTGCGTCATGCGAACGCCGCGCTCTATCGCGCGAAGTCGGGTGGACGTAACCGTGTGGAGTTGTTTGACGGGTCGATGCAGAAAGCGCTAGTCGATCGGTTGGAGGGCGAACAGGCACTGCGGCGGGCCATCGACGACGACGAAATCATTGCCTTCTTCCAGCCCGAGATCGACGCCTCCACCGGCGATGTTGTCGGCGCCGAGTTGCTCGCCCGTTGGGTGCCGCGCGTCGGCCGCGTCGTTCCCGCGCACGAGTTCATGGCGGCTGCCACCTCGGCGGGGCTACTCAATCGCATCACCGAGAAGGTGATCGGCAGCGCCCGTCCGCATATCCGACGCCTGGCGATGCTGGGGCTGCCGCCCGGATTTCGTTTCCGAGTCAACGTCGCGCCGGAGGCAACCGAACGCACGTGGCGCGACGATCCGCTGCACGAGATTGTCAAGGGCATCGAGCCCTCGTTGATGACCGTTGACGTCAGCGAAACCGCGGTCGATGGCGACACCAGCAATGCTGCCGCGACGCTGGCTTCGTTCCGCGCAGGTGGCGGCCGCGTATGCCTTGATGACTTCGCCCGCGGAGTGTCTTCGCTCAGTTTGTTGCGTCGTCTTCCGCTCGACGAGGTGCGCATTGATCGGGTCTCGATCGACACGATTACGGCGCATCCTCACGACCGGGCGATCGTGCGCTCGATCATCGCCCTCGTGCGCGAGATCGGCCTGGCCGTAACGGCTGATGGAGTGGAGACTGGCGCGCAGGCCGACGCGCTGATCGCGCTTGGTTGCGTGCGTCACCAGGGTCACCTGTACTCGCATGCATTGCCCGCGGGTGAGTTCGAAGACTTCCTGCTTGCGCGACTGGCCGAGCGCTACGCCCTGGCCGATCAGCAACCCACGTGGGAGACCAACGACTTGACCTAGTCTCAGGTCATGTTTTGTCCTTCCTGTGGTGCGGCCGTTCAGTCGGGTCAAAAGTTTTGTACGTCGTGTGGGTCCGCCCTCGCCGGCGCCGCCACGCCCGCCCCTGCCAGCTCGCACGACGATGCCACGCCAACGCCTCCGCAGGGCCAACCGCTGCCGCCACCGCCTGCTACGTCGTCACCAGCAACGGCACCAGCAACCACTGTTCTTGCCGCGACGACTGGTGCCAGCCCGGCTGCTGCCGTCGTAACGGGGCAATACCCGGCGGCGGGTTACGAAGGTCCTGCGTGGGATGCAGCCGGCGGCGACTGGGAACCAACCGGCATGGCACCCGTGGTCGGTGGGGTGCAACCGTTTCGCATCACACCGTTGGTGGCGACGGCATCGTTGGCCGCCGTGCTCGCCGTCGCCTCCGCGTTCGTTGACGTTGCTGGCATCGACGTGACCGACCAGTCGGGATTCGCCGCGACCAAGCAGGTCTTCAAGCTCAACGACTTCTCGTCGAACCTGACGGTCGGTGCGATCCTCGCCGCGTTGCTGCTGGTGATCGGTGCCTCGCTAGGCGCTACCGGTCGACGCGTTGGCACTGGTTTGGCTGGCGGTGCTGGGCTCGCGCTCGCAGGAATGATGGGCATGATGCTTGGTCAGGTCACGCAACTCTTCGACAGCACCGAGTTCGGGCTGCTCGGCACCGGTACTTCTTTCACTCTGACGACGACGCGCGACATCGGCTTCTGGCTGGCGGTCGTATCGGCGTTGCTCGGTGGTGCCGCGTTCGTGCTGTCATTTGAAGGAGCCGGCCACGATGGGCATCCGCCGATTAGTCCCGCGATCGGCGCGCTCGGTTTGTTAGGCACCGCGATGGCTGTCATCGGTCCGATGATTCCGATGAACGATGCGCCGTTCGGCGATCAGTTCAGCAACGACTTCACTCCGCCCGCGACGCTGCTGCTGCGTCAGTTGGTGCTGATCCTCATCGCGGTTGGTGGCGTGGTCGGCTTCACGCGCAATCGTCGCTGGGGTCTTGGTTTGGCGCTCGGGGCGATCAGCGTTGCAGCGTGGCAATTGATTACGGCTGCCACCGAGTCGGGCGACATTCCGCTGAGCTACGCGGGTGGCAACCCTGGTGCGCTCGACTTTGCGCCACACACGGTCACCATCATCGGCGTGGTTGCGATGATCCTTGCCGGTGTCGCCGGACTGATTGTCGCCGCGCAACGCAACGCATCTTGAGCCAGCAGCCACTCCCAGCACTGCGCCCGGCGAAGCGGATGCACACTGGCTCGTTGGTGTTCGCGTTTGTCGTGATCGCCGCGATCGCGGGTGTGACGACCTACGCGCTGGCGCGCTGAATCGCTGCTGCGGCGACTTGATGGCCGTGTTGCGCGGCCGCTATCGGATCGCCGTCGGTTGCATACGCCAGCAGAAAGCCGGCGGCAAACGCATCGCCCGCGCCGGTGGTGTCGGTGACTTTTCCAATCGCGTTGGCCGCGACCTCGCGAGTCGGCTGCCCTGACTGAACCACGAGTGCTGGTAACGCGCCCTGCTTAATCACCAACAGGGCGCCATCGAGATTGTCGGGGTGGAGTGCGGCGCCCAGCGTCGCCGCTTCCAGCTCGTTGGCCAAGACGACCGTTGGTCGCAAGGCGCGAATGATGTCGATCGCCGCTGTGGCGCCGAATTGCTCGAGCACCGCGGACGACGACGTGTCGATGCTGATCGCAATGTTTCGTTCGACCGCCCACCGAGCAAGCGTCGTTGCAGTTGTCGCCAACGGTTCGCCGACCAGCGAATAGAACGGGATGTGCAACGTGTGTAGCCCATCGAGCCATGCCGAGTCGGGGTCAGCGAGTTCGGTGCATGCACTCCGATCGCTCAGCATTGTCCGCTCGCCGGCGACGTCGAGCATGGCGATCACGGTGCCCGACCGGCCAGCACGCCGCACCATCACTTCCGCGCCGGTCGCTGCGAGCGCGTCGGTGAGACTGCGGCCGGTTGCATCGTCGCCCACCTGGCCGATGAAGCGTGCCGAGCCGCCAGCCAAACATGCAGCCGCAATCACGTTGGCGGCGCTACCGCCACGGCGATGCACGATCAGCGCGGCGGTATCGCTGGCGACGTTTACCGACTCGTGCAGATGCACGACCACGTCTTCCACCAGGTCACCGATCGCGCCCAACATCGCCCTACTCTTGCACGCATGGATGACAATTCTCTGAAGGGCCAACTGCAGGCTGCGTTGACCGCCGGAATGAAGGCGCGCGATGAGGTCGCTTTGTCGGCGCTGCGTCAGGCGTTGTCGGCGATAGCCGTTGCAGAGACGGCCGGCGATGAAGTGACGGTGTTGACCGACGACCAAGTCATTGCCGTGTTGGTCGTGGAGGTGCGCAAGCACCACGAGACAGCCGACGCGTTCGTCACTGCGGGCAGGGCCGACCGCGTGGAACGCGCCCGGGCCGAAGCCGCGGTGCTAGAGGCGTACCTGCCCGCCTCGCTGAGCGACGACGAGTTGGCTGCCATTGTCGACGCGGAGATTGCGACTGCCGCTGCCGCTGGCCTGGAAGGCATGAAAGCGATGGGCAAGGTGGTCGCTGCGGTACGTGCACAGGCAGGCGCCACCGCCGACGGCAGCAAGATCGCGGCGATGGTGAAGGCCGCGCTGGCCGGCTAGCGCTCGCGCGTTAGACCGCGACACACGGTCGTTCGTCGGCTTCCAGCAAACGAGCAACGCGTAGCGCGGAGTCGTCGATCTCGGCCGTCGTCAACAGGCCGTCGTTCAGGGCCAACTCAATCGCGTCGATGACGGCCAGCGTGTCGCTGATGCCGGTGAAGATCACAACGTCGACTCCTGCTTGCACCGAAAGTACTGCTGCGTCGGCGACCGGGATGCCGATTGCATCCATCCCGAGCGCATCGCTGACTACCAGCGCGTCGCCGTAACCCAATTCACGCAGGAGTGCGATTGCCGCGGCACTCATGCTGGCCGGCTGACCGTCGGTGAGGCCTGGGACGTTGAGATGGCCGACCATCACGGCCGCACCACTGGTGGCGAGCTGCGCAAAGGGCACCAGGTCGAAGCTGCGTATTGCATCGAGCGGCGGTGTCGTCGCGAGTTCGGCGTGCGTGTCGGCCGAAGCGCCACCGTGGCCCGGAAAGTGCTTCAGCACCGGCAGCATCCCGGCGCGCTGCCACTCGGCAACGTATTCAGCTCCGAGTGCGGCGACCTGTTGTGGGTCACCGATGAACAAACGGCCGGCGCCCAACGGGTCGTCGCCAACGACGGGGCGCACGTCGACAATCGGACCGAGCACGACGTCGATTCCGGCGGCTGCGATCACCTGCGCGTGGCGATCAAGGATGGCGGCACGATCCTCCGCCGACTCTTGCGACATCTGCTCTTGCGACGGCATCGGATCGAGCGCACGTAGCCGTTGCACGTCGCCACCCTCTTCGTCGGTGGCGATCAGTAGGCCATGCGCGCTCAGTTCTTCGAGCGCCGCGAGATGGAGGCCGAGTTCGTCAACAAACGCGTCGCCCACCTTCATCAACAACACGCCGCCGACGTGAAGATCGCGCACAGTCGTGACAACCTCGTCCCAGTTGTCGGTGTACGCGCCGGGCCAGACGAGTAGCGCAATGCGATCGCGCAACGGCCATGTCGCAAGGCAGGTGGCAAGCGGATCGGCGAAAGCCGCGGCTGTGCTCGGTGAGATGACGGTGCTGCCTGAACCCGACTGGCTGCTTGCCGGATTGCTACTCGAACACGCAATGCCCACCAACGCCACGGCAGCAGCAACTGCTACTCCGCGCGCAGCGCGGCGATGCGTGCGCGGCATCAGGGGTTCGGCGGCTTGAACTCGCGGGCGAGGCACACATTCGAAGCCAGCCCACGATCCTTGCAAAATTGCAGCGCTTCATCTTTGGACGCGTAGATCTGCGGCACCATCGTGAGGAACCAACCCGTCATCGGATTGCCGCCCGACTGAAACTGAAATGCGCCACCGTCGACGAGGATCGCGCCGTAGGTGCTGCGCAACGGCTCGTGATTGGCGAGGATCTCGACCGGGCCGTATTCGATGCCGTCTGCTTTCAACCCGACTCGCTTCGCGCTCAATTGCACGACCCAGCTTCCAACCAACGTGTCGGCGGTAGGCCGATCCTGCGCGACGAGTGCGCTGAGTTGCTCGGTGGCGGCAGCAATCGGGTCGACCGGAATTGTGCTGGCCGCCGTCGTCGCGCTGGTCGAGTCGCCAACGATCGTGGTTTGCCCAGCGATTGTGGACGACGCCCCAGCTGTTGAGGAGTCGTTCGACTTGGTGACGAGGTAGACGCCAAGGCCGACAGCGCAAATGCCCAGCAGCACGAGCGAGATCAGTAACCCGCCGCGCCCGGGCTGCGGGCCTTGCTGGCTGGGTGCGCTGACGTACGGCTGCGCTTCGTATTGCGTTTCGTATTGCGCGGCAGGCGGCGCGGTGTATTGCGCGGGTGGAGGAGTGGTGTATGGCGTCGCCGGCACGATCTTGGGCAGCACGGTCGTCGGCGCGTCGGGTGCGACGGCACGCGCGCTCGCGTTGGCGAACGGCTCGCCGGTGGCACGGCCGCATTCCGCGCAGAAGGCAGCGCCGGTTGGCAGTTTGCTGCCGCAGTTACCGCAGTAATTCATCGATCCATCCTGCCACGCTCGTCGCGCGGGAATGGGCTACTCGCGAATGGACTACTGGAACGTCAGCGCGAAGCGCACGGGCAACTTGTGCTTCCCGAAGAAGACCATGCCCAGGTACAACCCCGGCGCAATCTCGCGAATCTCGTCGCGGATTGGGCGAGCGACGAACGATGTTTGTGAATAGTCGAGCACGACGCACGGGCGATCGTCGATGCGGCTCGGGCCGATGTAGACGGCGGCCTTGATCGCCTTGATGCCGAACGGTGAGATCAAGTTGCGCAGCGACGAGCCGTCATCGGCGAACTGTTTGCCCTTCCAGGCGCCAAGCCGAGCCCAGCCGGCAAGGAAGCGGCTCATGAAGGTGTTGGTGAGAATCAGCGCGGTGCCGCGGCCGAGCCCAGTGGGCAGATCGCCAGCCGGAGCGCCGGCGAAGAGCGCATCGAGCTCCGTGCCGGTCTTGCCGTGCAAGTCCTTGACGCTGATGATCGTGGGTGTCGCCGGAGTCGCGGTGGTCATAGCAATCATTCGTCGCCGCAACGACTCCGGATCACTAGCCAGCGATGCCGATGGCGACGAGTGCGATGCCAACAACGACGTGCAGCACATCGTCGGCGGGCTTCCACTTGAACTGCGCCTTCGGGAACCAGTTCAGCCGACTGGCTGCGAACTGATAGAGGTCGATCGCGCCGAAGCCGATCAGGAACGCACGCATCGAGGCATCGTTGCCCCACAGCGCGATCGCTCCGCCGAGCACGCCGAAGCAAATGTGGAAGATGTTGTACGGCGACGCGCCGCTCGTGAGCGCCTTCGCTGGGGGAACAACGAATCCAAGAATGCCGACGAGAACCAGCACGGCGGCAAAGATCGCGACAACTGTCTGCAGCATGGCGAGTCCTCAGCTTCCAGAGACGTTTTCTGCCGCTGCCTTGGCGAACGCAGCGAGGTTGGCTACATCGATCTTGGCGGAGGTGGCGACCGTGAATACCTGGTTGTTGGCGAGCACGGCGATCTGGGTGAACGTCGGAGCGGCCGACACGGCTGCCTGATCGCCCAAGCCGGCGAGCGGCTCGTACTCGGTATCGAAGAGTACGAACGAGGTGGTGTAGTCGAAACCGGCTTGCCCGGCGCGGCCGCCGAGGTCTTCGTTCGGGCGTTGCACAGCGAGGGTGAGGTTGCTGCTGACACCGTCGGCGGTGGTGAAGTCGTAGAAGCACTGCGGGGTCGACGCGTCGAACGGCGCAACGTCGGTGATCTCAACGCCGAGCGTCGTGGTTGCGATTTCCTGGGAGACAAGTGTGCAGACTTCGGCCGATGTGTACACCTTGACCGTTGCGGGGTCGATCACATCGCCTGGGTCCGGTGCGGTCGTGTCGCCGGTCGTATCGCCGGTCGTGTCACCCGGCGTCGAGTCCGCTACTTCGCCGGCAGTTACATCGTCGGTGGTCTTTGCATCGTCGCTGCACGCTGCGGTGAGAGCAGTCAACGTGAGAAGTGGGAGCAGAAGTTTCTTCATGGATTGAAACTAGCTGGCGTTGTCAGACGGCGATCGATCAAGCAGAATGGACCAGTCGAAGGGGAGTAGCCCTACGGGATCGGTCGTCAGTACGGCAGCTTGCTGCCCGGCCCCCCGGCCGCCAATAAGGCGGTAGCGAGACTTTCGACTGTCCGTTTGTCCGAGACAGTCGAAGGGAACCCTCTCTCCATGTTTGCCGCTACCGATCGTTCGCAGTTCGTCGACCTTGATGTGCCCGTCTGGGCGTGGGGCGCGCTCATTGCCGTGATTTTCGCCATGTTGGCGGTCGACCTGTATCGGCATCGCGACGATCATGAGCCAACGCCGAAGGAAGCGCTGATCGAGTCGCTGGTGTGGGTCGCGTGCGGGCTTGCCTTCTCGGGTGCGATTGCGATCGGGTTCGGCAGCGGTGCGTTCGGCGAGTACATCAGCGGCTACCTGATCGAGAAGTCGCTCAGCATCGACAACGTGTTCGTCTGGTCGATGTTGTTCACAACGCTGGCCATACCGGTCAAGTATCAGCACCGTGTTCTGTTCTGGGGCATCTTCGGTGCGCTCGCATTGCGAGCAATCTTCATCGTTCTCGGTAGCGCGCTGATCAGTCGGTTCTGGTGGCTACTACTGGTGTTCGGTGTGTTCCTGATCTTCACCGGCGCCAAGATCATTCGTCACCGTGCCGACGAAGGCAAAGAGGAAGCGACTCGTGGTCTGGGCTTGTTGCGCAAGTTCATTCCTGTCTCCGACGAGTTCGATGGGCACAAGTTCTTCACCCGCGTCAACGCCAAGCGCGCCGCCACGCCGCTTCTTGCGGCACTGGTCGTGATCGAGATCACCGACGTGATCTTCGCTGTCGACTCAGTGCCCGCGATCCTGGCGGTGTCCAACGAGTCGTACCTAGTGTTCGCGTCGAACGCGTTCGCCATCCTGGGCTTGCGGGCGATGTACTTCTTGCTCGCCAACGCGAAAGAGAAGTTCCATTACCTCTCGCATGCGCTCGGCGGCATCCTGATCTTCGTCGGCATCAAGATGGCCATCTCGCACTGGTACCACATGAACACCTACGTCTCGCTGGCCATCATCGTGACGATGCTCGTGGCGGCAATCATCCTCAGCATGCGGCTATCGAAGCGTTTGGGAGTGCCAGTCGCTGAGGTGGCGCACGGAGATCACGCTCACTAGCCGGAGACCACGTGGAATCAGTGGGCGAGGGGGGACTTGAACCCCCACACAGTTGCCTGTACTAGCACCTGAAGCTAGCGCGTCTGCCATTTCGCCACTCGCCCGAGTGGATTCACAACGCTAGCCCCCGGCGGCGGGGTGCCCAACCCTTGCGGCCATGTCGCCACTATCCTGCACTTTGATATGGGATTGCAGTCGTTTGAGCACGGTCTGGAGCGTATGGTCGAGGGCGTGTTTACCCGCGGATCACGTTCTTCTATTCGTCCGGTCGAGCTTGGGCGCCGTCTGTTGCGCGAAATGGACGACCATCGCAGCGTCGACGTCAAGGGTCGCCGCATCGTGCCCAACCTGTTCTCGATCACCGTCAGCCCACGCGATCACGCCAGTTTCGCCGACATCGACGAGGCGTTGATGCTGGAACTCAGCGAGACAGCCCGCGAGTATGCCCGTGCCGAGGGCTACAACTTCATGGGCGCAGTCACCGTCGAGATGGCGATCGATAACGAACTCAAGCCCGGCCGCTTCGCCATCGCCAGCCGCATGCGCGAAACCGGTGGCGGCCTGGGTGCTGGCTCGCTGGTTCTCGCGAGCGGCGAGCGCATCACGCTTGGCCAGTCCGTCATCACCATCGGCCGCCTGCCTGATCAGACCATTCCGGTGCCCGACGCCAACGTCAGCCGTCGCCACGCCGAGATCCGCCCCGCCGGTTCGTCGTACGTGCTGGTCGACTTAGGCAGCACCAACGGGTCGAAGGTGAACGGCGTGCGCATTCAGAACGAGCACGTACTCCGCGACGGCGACATCGTGAGCGTAGGGATCACGCACCTGCGCTTCGAAGCCTCGTGAACCGGTAATGGCGAATCTCAGCGACGTCCAGCTGAACATTCTCAACTACGCGCTCCTCGCGCTGATCTACCTGTTCTTCGCGCGAGTCCTGTGGGCAGTGTGGAGCGAAGTGCGTGGGCCGCGCCCCGGCGTCAACAAACCGCAGACCGCGAACGCGCGTGGCGGTGCACCTGATGCCACAGCGCCGGCCTCGCGTCCTGGCGCACCGACACCCGCTGCGCACAATCCGGGTCGCGGTCGGCGTGGCACGCCATCGCGGCTGACGGTGCTCGAGCCGAAAGTGCGCAAGGGCTCGGCGTACCCGATCGGCAGCGAGATCACCGTCGGCCGTGGTGCGCAGTGCAACATCGGCGTTCCCGACGACACGTTCGCCTCGCAATTGCACGCTCGCGTGCAGCTGCGCAACGGCGAGATGTGGTTAGAGGACTTGGGTAGCACGAACGGCACGCACCTCAATGGAGCGCGCCTCACGATGCCCGTACAACTCGCGGTCGGCGATCGCGTCCAAATCGGTAGCACCATTTTCGAGGCCCAATGACTCTCGAGGTCCAGTGAAGAAGCGATCAGCCGGTTCCGCACTGTCCATCGGTGCCGCCACACACGTCGGTCGCGTGCGCACCGGCAACGAAGACGCGTTCATCGCCGAACCGTTGGTAGTGGGTGTCGCCGATGGCATGGGCGGCCATCAGGCTGGCGAAGTGGCCAGCGCGATCGCCGTGCAGATGGTGCGCGATCGGCTTGGCCAGGGCGCGCCGAGTCTTGAAGCCGCCGAGGCGGCGGTGGTCGCCGCCAACAGCGCCATCTTCAAAGGTGCCCGCGACAACTCTGACCAGCGCGGCATGGGTACAACCCTGACGGCGCTGATTGTGCTCGCCGCTGAGGAGGCGGCTGCCGATTCCGTTCGCCGCTTCGTGCTGTTGAACGTGGGCGACAGTCGCACCTACCTGCTGCGCGGTGGCCGTTTGCGACGCGTCACCGTCGATCACAGCTACGTGCAGGAACTGGTGTCAACCGGCCACATCACTGAGATCGAAGCCCGCACCCACCCGCGGCGCAACATCGTGACTCGTGCGCTGGGTATCGAATCGACCGTGCGCGTGGACAGTTGGGTCATGCCCTTCGTGAAGGGCGACCGCTTTTTGTTGTGCAGCGACGGACTCGTCGACGAGGTCGACGATCGCGAGATCGCCGAGGTCATGGCGGCCAACAGCGATGCCCAGCGCGCCGCTGATGCGTTGGTCGAAGCCGCGAATCAACACGGCGGGCGCGACAACACAACGGTTGTTGTCGTCGACGTGCTCGAGGGCGACGTAACGGTCGACGACACTGCCGATCTTGATCTCGACTTGGTGTGGATCGATCAACCGAAGACCGGCGAGATCGCTATCCAAACCGACGCCAATCCGCAGCCGGTGGAAGCACTGCCGTTGGAAGACGAGTTGCCGTTGGATCAACTCTCGTTGCAGTTTCAGCAGACGGCGCCAGCCGAGCCAGCAGCCAGCGGTCGGCAGATCACCGAAGAAATCCCGATCACGAAGTCGTTCGGGTCGGCGCCGCGCAAGCGTTTCGGGTTTGGCACGCTGTTGTTCTGGTTCGGAATCGCGGCGATCATCACCGGCGCCGTCACCCTTGTTCTCGCGGTGCGCCACAACGCGGGCGACGATCCGACTCCCGTGCCGACGACTCCGGCCACGACGGTCGTCGTAACCACAACGCGGGCGACCACGACGACAACGGCTGCGTCGACTACCACTTCGATCGCAGCAACGACCACGACTCTCGGCGGACCGTGACCCGATGAGCAATTCGCCGCTCGCCGCCGCTCGCCGAAATGGCGAGCTGGGTCTGGTCGTCATGGCCGCCTGCATCACCGGCGCGGCCTACGTGTTGGCGTCGCTGGGCAAAAACTCCGAGATGCCGGCAACGGTCGTGCCCTTCCTGCTCGCGCTACTGGGAATGCTCGTGGCTGCTCACGTCGCTACCCGCTACTTCGCCCGTGGCGCCGACGGCACGCTGCTCCCTTTGGCGGCGCTGATGCATGGCATCGGTTACGTGATGATCGCCCGGCTCAGCGATCGGCGCGCGGCCTTGCAAACCACTTGGTCGCTAATCGCGATCGTTGCCTTCGTGTTGGTGTTGATGTTGGTGCAACGCCCGCCCGACCTCGCTCGCTACAAATGGACCTTTCTGTTCGTGGGCGCCGGTTCGCTTGTGCTTCCGCTTGTCCCCGGCATTGGCACCAGCGTCGGCGGTGCGCGCATCTGGGTGAGAATCGGCCCAGTCAGCATCCAGCCAGGCGAGTTCGCCAAGATCGCACTCGCGTTGTTCTTTGCGGCCTACCTCGCTGACAACCGAGAGCTGATCGCGGCGGGCACGCGTCGCATCGGACCGATGCGCATTCCCGAGTTGCGTTACCTGTTGCCGATCACGCTCGCGTGGGGTTTCGCCGTGGTGGTCATGGTCGCGGAGAAGGATCTCGGTTCGGCGCTGCTGTTCTTCACGCTGTTCACCGTGATGATGTGGGTTGCCACCGAGCGGTCGATCTATCTGGTTGTGGGCTTCGTGCTCTTTGCCGCCGCGGCTTTCACGGCGTACAAGATGTTTGGCGTCGTGCAGACCCGCGTGCAGGTGTGGACCGACCCGTGGTCGCAGTACGAGGGCAAGGGTTATCAGTCGGCGCAGTCGATGTTCGCGTTCGCGAACGGCGGCACCGGTGGCACTGGGCTCGGCATGGGTAGCCCGAACAAGATTCCAGCGGCAAGCACCGACTACATCTACGCCGCGATCGGCGAAGAGATGGGTTTGGTCGGCGCCGCGGCGGTGCTGATCGCATTCGTGCTGATGATCGGCGCCGGGCTGCGCATTGCGATTCGCGCCGATCGGCCGTTCGAGAAACTGCTTGCCACCGGCCTCACCACCATCATCGGCATGCAAGCGTTCATCATCACCGCCGGTGTGTTGCGCGTGATTCCGCTCACCGGCATCACGCTGCCGTTCGTCAGCTACGGCGGCAGCAGCTTGCTCTCGAACTACATCCTGTTGGCCCTACTGATTCGCATCAGTGACTCCAGCGCGAAGCGACTGGGCGAAGTTCCCGACGAACTCTCACTCGGTGAACGATGGGAGACGTATCAGTTGCGTCGCGCCGCGAAGCGGACAGCTCGCCCATGAACGGCCAAATCCGCAAACTCGCTGCTGCGCTGCTCGTGTTGTACATGGTGGTGTTCGTCGCGCTGAACACCATTCAGGTCGCGCGCAAGGAAGCGCTCGACGAGAACCCGAACAACAACCGCCAAACGATCCGCGACTTCAACCGCCCGCGCGGCCCGATCGTCACCGCTGATGGTGTCGTGATCGCGCAGAGTGTGCCCACGCTGGAGGGCGACGAGTTCGACTACCAGCGCGAGTATCCGCAGGCCGACATCTTCAGCAACATCACCGGCTACTACACGTACGGCTTTGGTAGCACGCAGCTCGAACGGCGCCAGAGCGACGTGCTGATGGGTGATACCGCGGCGCAGAAGGTGGCCAGCGTGTTCGGCAGTGGCGACAGCACCGGCAGCGTCGTGTTGACGATGCGCGCCGATCTGCAGCGCGTGGCGGCCGATGCACTGGGCGAGCGTGAGGGCTCGGCGGTGGTGATGGATCCCACCACCGGCGCAATTCTCGCGATGGTGAGCTTCCCGCGTATTGACTCCAACTTGATCTCGACGCACAACACCAAAGAAGCCGAGGACGTGCTCGCGTTCTACAACTCGCTCGACAGCAAACCGCTGCTCGCGAACGCGTATCAAGAGCGCTACATGCCGGGGTCGAGCTTCAAGATCATCACCACCGGAATCGCTTTGGAGGCTGGCGTCACCGACCTCGAGCGCAGCTGGCCAGACGAGAAGGAATGGCTGCCGCCGCAGACCGACGACCCGATCCAGAACTACGGCGGCAAAGAGTGCGGCGGATCGATGGCCGAGATCTTCTATCGCAGCTGCAACATCCCGTTCGCGCAGATGGCAGTGGAACTCGGCCCGGAAAGAATGGTTGCCGGTGTGCGCGCATGGGGTGTCGGCGAGCAGATCCCGATCGATCTTCCGGCGGCGGCGGCCAGCAACTTCGAAAACGCTGGCAGCGACCCCATCGACTTCTCACAGAACCTGCCGTTGCTCGCGATCGGCGGTTTTGGCCAGGCCAACGACACGATGGTGCCGCTACACATGTGCATGGTGGCCGCGACGGTCGCCAATGGCGGCCGCATGATGGCGCCCTATGTCGTCGATCGGACGCTGGATCACGACGGCCGCGTGCTCGATCACACCGAGCCATACGCGTGGAAGACACCAATTTCGGCGGCGACTGCTGCGACGATGACCGACCTGATGGTGGGCGTCGTCAACCAGGGAACCGGCAAGCCGATGCAACTCGCCAACGGCATCCAGGCGGCGGCGAAGACTGGTACGGCGCAGCTGAACAGCGCTGGCGAGCCGCAGCGTTCGCACGCATGGATTGTTGGGTTCGCACCCGCCGAAGCACCTCGCTATGTCGTAGCGGTGATGTTGAAGGGCACCAACGACGAGATCAGCGCCAGCACCGGCGGTCGCCTGGCTGGCCCGATCGCCAAGACCATTTTCGATTACCTCTTCAGCCACGAGCCGTGAGCCGAAGTATGAACTACCGAATAGTGATCGCAAAACTGCAAGCTTCCTGGCCGAACCGGCTCACGTACGGTGTGAATGAACTTGGATCGCATAGGTCGGTACGCTCAGGCAGCGATTTCCAGCAGGAACTCGTCCAGAAGAGAGCGCAGTGAGCGACCACCCCGAGCCGACCGTTCTCAACGATCGCTACCAACTTGAACAGCGCATTGGGCGCGGCGGCATGGCCGACGTGTTCCTCGCGCGCGACCTGCTGCTGGATCGCCCCGTCGCGATCAAGGTGCTGTTCCCGGAGTTTGCTGTCGACCCCAACTTCGTCGAGCGCTTTCGGCGCGAAGCACAAAGCGCCGCTGGCCTCAACCATCCCAACATCGTCAGCGTCTACGACTGGGGCCAATACAGCAACACGTATTTCATGGCGATGGAGTACGTGCAGGGCCGCACGCTCGCCGACATTCTGCGTGCCAACGGCAGCATCAACAGCCAGCAGGCAGCAGAAATTGCCGGCGAGGTCGCGGCTGCAATTGGCTTCGCGCACCGCAACGGCGTCGTGCACCGCGACATCAAACCCGCCAACATCTTGGTCGGCTCGAACGGGCAGGTGAAGGTCGCCGACTTCGGTATCGCGCGTGCGATGAACGCGGGCACGGAGAGCAACCTCACGCAGGCGGGTTCGGTGATGGGTACCGCCACCTACTTCTCGCCCGAGCAAGCGCAAGGCGCGCAGCCCGACCCGCGCAGTGATCTGTACTCGCTGGGCATCGTGCTCTACGAGATGGTTGCTGGTGTACCGCCGTTCAGTGGCGAGAACCCCGTGGCCATTGCGTACAAGCAGGTCCACGAATTGCCGCGCCCGCTGAATCAGTGGGTCGTCGACGTACCAAAACCGTTCGAGGCGATCGTCGCCAAGTTGCTCGCCAAGCGACCCGAGATTCGCTATCCCAACGCCGAAGCGCTTCGCGACGATCTGCGCCGCTTCCGCAATGGCGAACCCGTGCAAGCGTTGGCGGCCGTGATGGGCGCTGCGCCGCCGACCTCTGGTGCGCCGCGCTTGCCAGCTACCGGCAGCACCACGGCGATGCCGCGCACGACAACCGTCGGCCAGGTGGGGCACACCGGTTCGGTGCGGCAAGTGCCGATGGGCCAAATCCCCACGCGCGGCGGAACCAACGGCGGGCTCTACGCGATTGTCGCCTTCATGGCGCTGGTGGCGTTGGTCGTCGGCGCCATCGTGTTGTTCAACGCGATCTCCAAGGACGACAAGCCGAGCTCGTTCGCCATGCCGGAAGTGACGTTGCTGCAGCTCGACGAGGGCGCGAAAGAGTTGACAGATGCTGGGCTGGAACTGAACCCGCCGATCATCGAAGAGAACCCCGATTTCGAAGAAGGTGCCATCGTCCGCACCGATCCGGTTGCTGGTGTCATCGTGCAGCGTGGCCAACTGGTGACCATCTACTACAACCCGCTGAAGACTCCGTTCGTGCTCGAGCAGATGGCTGGCAAACTGCAAGCCGAGGCGCAAACCTTGCTGACGAGTGCCGGCCTGGTGCTCGGCGACACGATCTCCGAGGAAAACTCCAACGTCGAGGTCGGCAGGGTGATTCGCACGGAACCCCCCGGCGGCAGCGAAGTCAAACAAGGCGACACTGTCCGGCTGGTGGTTTCCTCCGCTCCCGGCGAGGAAGCCATACCGGTGGTGGAGGGCCTGTCGCAAGCCAACGCGCTCTCCGAACTTCAAGGCGCGCCTTACAACTTTGTGGTCACGGTGACGCCTGAAGCCAGCGACACGATTCCTGCTGGTCGCGCCACGCGCTCCGATCCCGCGGCAGGTGAGCCGTTGGCGGTCGGTGGCTCACTGACGCTCTACGTCTCGACTGGCCCGGCACTGGTGAAGGTGCCGACGCTGACTGGACTGACCGAGGCGCAGGCGCGCGCCAAGCTGATTCAGCTGAAGCTCGGCGTCGAGGTGACCACCGCCGATGTGCCGTTCGGCGATCCCAGCGACGGCAAGGTGACGACACAGAACATCTCTAGCGGCACCGACGTCGCACCCAACACGGTGATCAAGTTGACCGTCGGCAAGGCGTTGCCAGCACCGACGACAACTTCCAGCACGAGCACAACAACGACGTCGACGACGACAACAACAACCGCCCCTTAGACGCTGTTGAGGAAGTTGCGCAGTAGGTCGTGTCCCGACTCGGACAGAATGCTCTCTGGGTGAAACTGAACGCCCTCGATCGGTAACTCGCGGTGGCGGATCCCCATGATCACCAAGCCATCCGCTTCATCGCCGGTCCGAGCAGTGACTTGCAAACAGTCGGGCACCGTTGCCGGGTCGATCACCAGGCTGTGGTAGCGAGTCGCCCTCAGCGGCGACGGCAACCCGGCGAAGACGCCTTCCCCCTCGTGCTCGATCGCGGACGTCTTGCCGTGCATCAACCGCGGTGCGCGCACCACCGTTGCGCCGAACACATGCCCGATCGCTTGATGGCCGAGACACACTCCCAGCACCGGCACGCCCGCCTCGCCGAAGGCCGTGATGGACGCGCACAAAATGCCCGCGTCCTCCGGTCGGCCGGGGCCAGGCGACAACACCACCGCGTCCGGTTTGGTGGCCAGTGCCTCGGGCACGGTGACCTGATCGTTGCGCACGACCTGCGGCTCGGCTCCAAGTTCGCCCAGGTATTGCACGAGGTTGTAGACGAAGCTGTCGTAGCTATCGATCACCAATACGCGCAACATTGAAGTGCGACCCTAGACTCTGCGCCCGTGGCACCTCCGAAACGTAAGACGACAGGCCGCGTGACGGCAAAGGGTACGAAGCCTGGGCACGCAGGGGCGATGGCCCGCGAGGCCGCTCACCATGAGAGCTCCGTTGGCCAGTCGTCGCGCTACACACCGCCGACACCGAAAGAGTTCTACGAGAGCCCGAAGTGGATTCCGATCCTCATGTTCACGTTCATCGGGCTGGGCGTGATCTCGATCATCACGCGCTACGTGGTGCCGTCGTTCGAGAACACCAACACGCCGGTGTTGGTTGGCCTCGTGCTGATGATGGCTGGGTTGTTCACTGCCACCAAGTGGCGCTAGCCGCCTGGCGCTAGCTGTCATCAGCCCGTAATGACAGTCTTGTAATTACACCCAGGTTTGTCCACAGCCTGTGGGGATCGGGCTACTCAATTGGCGCAATCAGTGTCATTTCTTCCAGGCAGTGCTTGGGCGGTGGCGGGTCCTCGTCGGGGGCAAGGGTCAGCCTGATCTCCAACCCGCACACCGTGCAGCGGTACTTCACGTTGATCTTGCGCATTTCGCCGGCCGGTGGCGGCTCCGGCATGGGCGTTGTCATGCTGCGCAGCATGCCAATGCCACTTTTCCACAGGACATAGCCAACGAGCAGTCCAATCGCGACCCAAATGATGGTACTGAGGGCTGGCATTCGGTCCGTCGCCTTAACCCAACGGCAATGTGCGCTCGGCGAGTGGTGCTGTGAAGATGCCCTGAATGGTGAGGGTGCCAGTCGCATCGCTGCTGAAGTCGCTGACTTCCCAGCTCAGGTCGACATCGAGGCAGATGGCTTGGTCGTTGAGTCCCAAGATCGTGACGCTGCCCGTGATGCTGTTGAGGTAGGCCGAGAACTCGTCTGGCGCGGCCTTGAAATCCATGCCCAGGCTGCTGAGCGTGGTGAACATGCCAAGGCCATCCATCGACTGTGAGGTCACGACATCGCCGACTGCCAAGGGCGTCGGTGTGCTCGGGTAGATGCTGACCACGCCGCGACTCTTGCCCTGCGCCTCGGGCGCGTAGCCGCCGAACAGCGAAACATCGTTCACGCCGAACGCCTCGTCGCCGAACAGCAGTCCGTAGCCGATCAGGTCGGTGGTCTGCCCCAATTCGGTCGACTGCTCGGGGGTCAGCGTCTGCGCCTTGTCGGGAACGAGGGGAATCTGCACCGCCGCGGCGCCGACCACCTCAAACGTGGCTGACCCGGCTGGCTCGACGCCGTCGCGCACGGCGACCACGGTGTATGGGGGAGGGGTGCACTCGGCAGGCAACGGCGTGCTTTTGGTGCCACCGTTGCTCGACTTGTCCGAGTCGCCGCACGCGGCAAGCGTCACGAGCACGGCGACCGCCAGAACTCGCGAGCTCCGACGCAAGAGTTCAGCCCAACCGTTCGATGATCATCGCGTTTGCCATGCCGCCACCCTCGCACATCACCTGCAGGCCATAGCGGCCACCGGTGCGCTCGAGCTCGTTCAGCAGGGTCGCCGTCAGGCGGGCGCCGGAAGCACCCAGCGGGTGGCCCAGCGCAATGGCACCGCCATTGACGTTGACCTTCTCCATGTCGGGGTGGAATTCCTTCTCCCATGCCAACACGACGGAGGCGAACGCCTCGTTGATCTCGGTGAGGTCGATGTCGTCGATCGACAGGCCGGCGCGCTCGAGGACCTTGTGCGTCGCCGGAATCGGTGCGGTCAGCATCATGCGCGGGTTGTCGCCGGCGAGCGAGAAGTTCACGAAGCGGGCACGCGGCGTCAGCTTCAACTGGCGAGCCTTCTCCTCGCTCATGATCAGCATCGCGGCGGCACCGTCGGTGATCTGCGACGAGTTACCGGCGGTGACGCGGCCACCGTCTTCCTCGGTGCGGAACGCCGGCTTCAACTTGCCCAGCGACTCGATCGTCGTGTCGCGTAAGCCTTCGTCCTGCGTGACCATTACCCCGTCGGTGCCGAGCAGCGGAATCATTTCGTTCTGGAAGCGACCCTCGTCGGTTGCGCGTCGTGCGTACTGCTGCGAGCGGGCGCCAAACGCATCGAGGTCGTCGCGGCTGAGCCCCCACTTGTCGGCGATCAGCTCGGCCGAGATGCCTTGCGGAACGAGGCCGCCCTCGGGTGCATAGCGAGCACTCACGGCGGGACCGAACGGGAACCCGAACTTGCCGTCGGCCATTGAGGCACCCATCGGCACGCGGGTCATCACTTCCACGCCAGCGGCGACGACGATGTCGTACGCCCCAGCCATCACGCCTTGCGCCGCGAAGTGCGCGGCCTGCTGGCTGCTGCCGCACTGGCGGTCGATCGTGGTGCCGGGCACATGCTCCGGCCAACCGGCGGCAAGCACCGCGTTACGACCGACGTTGACCGCCTGCTCGCCGACCTGCATCACGCAGCCCATCACCACGTCGTCGACCAAACCGGGGTCGACACCGGTGCGCTGCTGCAGCGCCTTCAGGGTTTCGGCGGAGAGATCGACTGGGTGCCAATCCTTCAATTTGCCGTTACGGCGACCGAGTGGAGTGCGAACGATGTCGACAATGACTGCTGAGTTCATGCGTGCAGTCTGCCCGTAGCCAGTCCGCCAACCCAAGTTGTGCTCGCTACTCGCCCAACTTTGCCCACACCCGTTGCAGAGCGGCGATGTCGGATTCGGTGAGGTGGCGGGCAAAGTGCGTTTGCACCACGCTGCGGTAGGTCGTGGTCGCATCACGCCACGCATTGCGGCCCTCGCGGGTCAGCGAGACGGTGACCGCCCGCCGGTCATCTGGCATCGGTGTCGACTTGCGCCACACGAAGCCTTCCTCTTCCAAACGGTCGAGTCGACGCGAGAGGCTGCTCGGTACTTCGGACAAGGCAGCGCACAACTCGTGAACGCGCATGCTGCCACCGGCGTGACGTATTGCGGTGAGCGCGTCGTACCACGCGAGCGTGAGGTCGTGTTCGTCGTGCAGGGACTGCTCGATGCGCCGTTGCAGCACTGTCGATGTCGTGCACAGTTGGCGCCAGAGCTCGATGCGCTCGGCGTCGAGACGGGGCACGGCTCAGGCGGTGGCTTTGAGTGCGGCGCCGAATGCCGCCAACGCCAAGTCGATTTCGCGCTCGCTGACGACCAGCGGTGGCATCCAGCGAATGCAACGGCCGTAGGTGCCGGCGTTCATCAGGATCAGGTGCCCTTCCTCGAGGCAGTGCTTGGCAACGGCCGCGACCCGCGCCGGATCGTCGAACTCGGTGCCGACCATCAGGCCTGGCCCGCGGACCTGCGTCATCGTTGAGTGTTCCTTCTGCAACTCACGCAGTCCCTTACGCAACTGCTCGCCGCGCGCGTTCACGTTCTCCATGAAGCCGTTGGCGGTGAGGATGTCGATGGTGGCGAGCGCAGCCGCGCAACCCATCGCGTTGCCGCCATAGGTTCCGCCGTGCGCACCTTTGGGCCACTTGTCGTCGAGCTCGCGGCGGGTGCCCAGCGCCGAGAAGGGGAAGCCGCTGGCGATGCCCTTGGCCATGCAGATGATGTCGGGCTGGAAACCTGGGTAGTGATCGACCGCGAACATTTTGCCGGTGCGACCCATGCCACTTTGCACTTCGTCGGCGATGAACAGAATGCCGTGTTGCTTGCAACGCTGTGCGAGCCCCTCAATGAACGCGGCTGGCGCTTGCATGTAACCACCCTCGCCGAGCACCGGCTCCAGAATCATGGCGGCGGTTTCTTCCGGTGCGGTCAGCGCCTTCAGCATGTGGTCGAGGCCCTGCAGTGCCTTGGCTACCTCGGCGTCTTGATCGGGGGCGAGCGGATCGGGGAATGGCGCCACAAACACGCCCGAAGGCAGCGGTGCATAGCCAGCCCGGTAACCAGTCTTGCTGGTGGTCATCGCCATCGTCATCGCGGTGCGACCGTGGAAGCTGCCGCTGAACACGATGATGTGCGGACGCTTGGTGGCTTGCTTCGCCAGCTTGACGGCAGCCTCGGTGATCTCGGCGCCAGAGTTGGCAAAGAAGAAGGTGTCGATCGTGCTCGGCGTGATGTCGTTCAACTTGCTGGCCAGTGGTTCCAGCAGGTCGTGATTGAACACGTTGACCTGGGCATGGATGAAGCGCTGCGCCTGATCGGCGATTGCCTTTGCGACCGCGGGGTGTGCGTGACCGGTGGAGTTGACAGCGATGCCGGCGGCGAAATCGAGGTACTCCTCGCCGCTGGTTGTGGTGACCCAGCAACCCTGGCCGTGCGTGACTTCCAGCGGGGTGACTTTGAACCACACATTGGAGAGATGCGAGGTGGCAGGCATGAAAACCAGCTTAGGTCACGCACTAAGGTCTCTCGCCATGTCTCGTTTCCGCGCGCTCGCTGTTGGTTTGTTCGTTCTTGTAGTTGTGGTTCCGGTGGGTGGTGGGGTTTCGGCGTCGCCGCCTCCGGGGGACTCGTTTCATGGTTTGGTGCCGGCGCGGTTGATGGATACGCGTGTTGGTGGGTCGACGGTTGATGATTTGTTTGAGGGTGCTGGTGCGGTGGGTGCTAACTCGGTGACGAATGTGACGGTGTTGGGTCGTGGTGGTGTGCCGG
>JAIOPC010000010.1 GCA_021414085.1 Actinomycetes bacterium
TGCCCTTGGCAGGACAACAGACACACCAGAGCTCCGTCCGTCCCGGTCCTCTCGTACTAGGGACAGCCTTCCTCAATACACCTTCGGCTGCGGAGGATAGGGACCGAACTGTCTCACGACGTTCTGAACCCAGCTCGCGTACCGCTTTAATGGGCGAACAGCCCAACCCTTGGGACCTGCTTCAGCCCCAGGATGCGATGAGCCGACATCGAGGTGCCAAACCTTCCCGTCGATATGGACTCTTGGGGAAGATTAGCCTGTTATCCCCAGGGTACCTTTTATCCGTTGAGCGACCACACTTCCACACGTGATGGCCGGGTCACTATGCCCTGCTTTCGCACCTGCTTGACCTGTCAGTCTCGCAGTCAAGCTCCCTTGTGTCATTGCACTCGACGGCTGATTGCCAACCAGCCTGAGGGAACCTTTGGGCGCCTCCGTTACACTTTAGGAGGCGACCGCCCCAGTCAAACTACCCGCCTGACACTGTTCCTGATCCAGATAATGGACCCAGGTTAGAGCCCCGTCATACACAGGGTGGTATTTCAACGTTGACTCCACAATGGCTAGCGCCACTGCTTCCAAGTCTCCCACCTATCCTACACAGCGCAGGACAAAGCTCAATATCAAGTTGTAGTAAAGGTCCATGGGGTCTTTCCGTCCTTCCGCAGCTAACGAGCATCTTTACTCGTACTTCAATTTCGCCGGGTCTATGGTTGAGACAGTGGGGAAGTCGTTACGCCATTCGTGCAGGTCGGAACTTACCCGACAAGGAATTTCGCTACCTTAGGACCGTTATAGTTACGGCCGCCATTCACTGGGGCTTAGGTTCACAGCTTCGCCTTTCGACTAACCGTTCCCCGTGACCTTCCAGCATTGGGCAGGCGTCACAGCGTATACAGCGCCTTGCGGCTTCGCACGCTGCTGTGTTTTTGGTAAACAGTCGCTACCCCCTGGTTTGTGTCACCCACTCGAGCTCAGAGAGTAAATCTCTTCACCCTAATTGGGTCATCCTTCTCCCGAAGTTACGGATGTAATTTGCCGAGTTCCTTAACCATAGTTCTCCCGATCGCCTTGGTATTCTCTACCCGCCCACCTGTGTCGGTTTGGGGTACGGGTGCCGTGCCAACTCACTGTTGGGCTTTTCTTGGCAGTATGGGATCAATGACTTCGTCTATAACGACTCGGCATCACGTCTCAGAGTTACGGCCCCAACTCTCATCGGAACCCTCCTACACGCTTACCCGGGGACAACCATCGCCCCGGTTCATCTACCCTTCTGCGTCCCCCTCCAGTTATCCGCCAGCAACGTGACCGGTTCGCCCGAAGGCAGCCCCGATGTTGTCACTCTTGGACTGGGCGTGGACACGGCAGTACTGGAATATCAACCAGTTGTGCATCGACTACGCCTTGCGGCCTCGCCTTAGCTCCCGACTCACCCTGGGAGGATTAGCCTTCCCCAGGAACCCTTGGGCTTTCGGCGGAGGGGTTTCTCACCCCTCTCTCGCTACTCATGCCTGCATTCTCACTCGATGGCGCTCCACGTCGGGTTATCCCGCCGCTTCGCTGCGCCATCGACGCTCCTCTACCACTCATACTTGCGTATGAATCCATAGCTTCGGCTCAGGACTTGAGCCCCGTTAAATTGTCCGCGCAGGACCACTCGACCAGTGAGCTGTTACGCACTCTTTCAAGGGTGGCTGCTTCTAAGCCAACCTCCTGGCTGTCTATGCAGTCCCACATCGTTTTCCACTTAGTCCTGAATTTGGGGCCTTAGCTGATGGTCTGGGCTGTTTCCCTTTCGACTAACGAAGCTCATCCCCCGTAGTCTCACTGCCCCGTTCTGGAGTCCCGGCATTCGGAGTTTGGCTGGGTTCGGTAAGCTTGTAGGCCCCCTAGCCCATCCAGTGCTCTACCTCCGGGACTGAACACGAGACGCTGTACCTAAATACATTTCGAGGAGAACCAGCTATCACCAAGTTTGTTTGGCCTTTCACCCCTATCCACAGTTCATCACCGCCATTTTCAACTGACGTGTGTTCGGCCCTCCACGGGGTCTTACCCCCGCTTCAGCCTGACCATGGATAGATCACTTGGCTTCGGGTCGACAGCATGCGACTCATCCGCCCTATTCAGACTCGCTTTCGCTTCGGCTCCCCATCACTGGTTAACCTTGCCACATACCGTCACTCGCAGGCTCATTCTTCAAAAGGCACGCCATTGTGGCCCCCTTACGGGGACGACACTTTGACTGTTTGTAAACCAACGGTTTCAGGTACTATTTCACTCCCCTCCCGGGGTGCTTTTCACCTTTCCCTCACGGTACTAGTTCACTATCGGTCGCCAAGGAATACTTAGACTTATGGAGTGGTCTCCACAGATTCACGCGGGATTTCTCGGTTCCCGCGTTACTTGGGATTACATTCGGAGGCTGCTTGTGTTTCAAATACGGGGCTATTACCCACTACGGCCGGCCTTTCCAGAACCGTTCTTCTACACAGCAACTTGGTAACTCCGTGATCGATCTGATGCTCGATCTAATGGTCCCACAACCCCGCGTCAGCAACGCCATCAGGCTTGACACTGACACGGTTTGGTCTCTTCCCGTTTCGCTCGCCACTACTCAGGGAGTCGCGGTTGCTTTCCTTTCCTCGGGGTACTGAGATGTTTCAATTCCCCCGGTTCCCTCTACCGGTCCTATGTATTCAGACCGGAGTAACACTCCATCACGAGTGCTGGGTTTCCCCATTCGGACATCTGCGGATCAAAACTTAGTAGACAGTTCCCCGCAGCTTTTCGCAGTCACTCACGTCCTTCATCGGTTCTTGGCGCCAAGGCATCCACCGTTGGCTCTTTGTAGCTTGGAAGAACAAAGATGCTCGTGCTTGCTCTGCAGTTCTCAAAGGGCATCGCCGGCGGTCGAGTTCGTGCAAAGCACGTTCACTCGAGGGGGCCGTGGCAGCGGAGCAAGAGCTCGTGCCGGGCGAGAAGGGCGACCCACGTGGGCCGACTCCCTCAAAACGGAAGAGAAGACAAGATCTATTGATTTGAAATCGAGAGGAGGACGAATCCTTCAACACTTGATTTCAGACCGACAAACCCACCAATGCACCAACTGGGAACTGGTTCGAACCGGGTCAAACGAACGTTGACCATCGATTGAACAGTGCTCCTTAGAAAGGAGGTGATCCAGCCGCACCTTCCGGTACGGCTACCTTGTTACGACTTCACCCCAATCACCGACCCCACCTTCGACGGCTCCTTCCTTGCGGTTAGGCCACCGGCTTCGGGTGTTGCCGACTTTCGTGGTGTGACGGGCGGTGTGTACAAGGCCCGGGAACGTATTCACCCCGGCGTGCTGATCCGGGATTACTAGCAACTCCAGCTTCATGGAGGCGAGTTGCAGCCTCCAATCCGAACTGAGACCGGCTTTGTGGGATTCGCTTACCCTCACGGGTTTGCAGCCCTTTGTACCGGCCATTGTAGCGTGTTTGCAGCCCTGGACATAAGGGGCATGATGACTTGACGTCGTCCCCACCTTCCTCCGAGTTGACCCCGGCAGTCTCCTACGAGTCCCCGCCATTACGCGCTGGCAACATAGGATAAGGGTTGCGCTCGTTGCGGGACTTAACCCAACATCTCACGACACGAGCTGACGACAGCCATGCACCACCTGTGTACGGCCCCGAAGGACACCGTATCTCTACGGCTTTTCCGTACATGTCAAGCCCAGGTAAGGTTCTTCGCGTTGCATCGAATTAAGCAACACGCTCCGCTGCTTGTGCGGGCCCCCGTCAATTCCTTTGAGTTTTAATCTTGCGATCGTACTCCCCAGGCGGGGCACTTAATGCGTTAGCGACGGCGCGGATTCCGTTGGTTGGAACCCACACCTAGTGCCCAACGTTTACGGCGTGGACTACCAGGGTATCTAATCCTGTTTGCTACCCACGCTTTCGCTCCTCAGTGTCAGTATCGGCCCAGAGCGGCGCCTTCGCCACCGGTGTTCCTCCTAATATCTGCGCATTTCACCGCTACACTAGGAATTCCCCGCTCCCCTACCGAACTCTAGTCACAGCAGTATCGGATGCAGGCTTTGGGTTGAGCCCAAAGTTTTCACACCCGACTTACCGAACCACCTACGAGCTCTTTACGCCCAATAAATCCGGACAACGCTTGGTGCCTATGTATCACCGCGGCTGCTGGCACATAGTTGGCCGCACCTTCTTCTGCAAGTACCGTCATTTTCGTTCCTGCTGAAAGCGGTTTACAACCCGAGAGCCTTCATCCCGCACGCGGCGTTGCTGCGTCAGGCTTTCGCCCATTGCGCAAGATTCCCCACTGCTGCCTCCCGTAGGAGTCTGGGCCGTGTCTCAGTCCCAGTGTGGCTGATCATCCTCTCAGACCAGCTACCCGTCGATGCCTTGGTGGGCCGTTACCCCACCAACAAGCTGATAGGCCGCGAGGCTCTCCCGATCCAGTAACCCTTTCGTCAGCGCACCATGCGATGCTCCGACGTCATCCGGTATTAGCAGTCGTTTCCAACTGTTATCCCAGAGACCGGGACAAGTTCCTCACGTGTTACGCACCCGTTCGCCACTAGGTCTTCAGGTGTATTGCTACACCGTGGACCTCGTTCGACTTGCATGTGTTAAGCACGCCGCCAGCGTTCGTCCTGAGCCAGGATCAAACTCTCCAACAAAACTATGTCCACCCGTTTCCTAAGGAATAACCCGAAGGTGCTTCCAGAGAATAATGGCGGACCGATTCGTTAGAGCCGAGTGCATCACAAGGGAAAACTTGTGGGCTAGCACTCAGATCTGACTGATTTGCCAAAGGGGCAGGACCCCCGTGGACTTTATGAATTGACAGACAGCATCCAGCCTCGGCCCGAGGGTCGAGTCCGTTGCTGCCCGCATTGGCGTTCAGTCTTCTCTTCCGTTTTCAAGGAGCCGAGACTCGGTTGCCCGAGTTCGCTCGCCGGCACGCAACGACCCGTGGGCCGCAGGTGGTGCTGGTGCTCTTGACAGCCCGAAGGCCCGTCAGGAGCGAAGTGCAACACTAGCGCCCGAAAACTCGGGCATCAACCCGTAGGGGAAACTTTTCCGACGAGAAATTCGCGCTTACCTTTGCGCAACAGCAGGTAGCCGCCGGGTAACAGGTCGGCGGCGCGGAGCAGTCCGTCGGCCTCCAGCACCCGGTTACCGGCGCGGACGGCGCCCTGGGTGAGCAGGCGGTTGACGTCGCTGATCGATTTGGCGACGCCACCCTCGATCAGCAGCTCGTGCACGCGCTGGCCATCGAGTTCCGCCGGCAGCGTGACGCTGGGCGCTTCCTGGGCGACGACAGCGAGCACCTCGGCCGACGCTGTTGTTGGGTCGCTGCCGAACAGCACGTCGGCCGCGTCGGCCGCTGTCGCCGCGGCGCCATCACCGTGCACGAGTTTGGTGAGCTCGTCGGCGAGGGCGCGCTGCGCGAGTCGCTTCTCGGGTACCGATTGCTGCTGAACGAGCAGCGCTTCGATCTCCTCGAGCGGGTGCAACGACAGCATCTTGATGTAGGTCGCGATCATCGCATCGTCGGTCTGTATCCAGAACTGTCGAAACTGGTACGGCGAAGTGCGTTGCGGGTCGAGCCACACCGATCCGCCCACCGATTTGCCGAACTTGCTTCCGTCGCTCTTCAGCATCAACGGGTGTGTCATTGCAAATGCCTGCGCACTGAGGCGACGACGGATCAGTTCGACCCCGGCGACGATGTTGCCCCATTGGTCGCTAGCACCGGCCTGCAGCTCCACGCCGTGCGCTTCGTAGAGGTGACGGAAGTCGTCGGCCTGCAACAGCATGTAGCTGAACTCGGTGTAGGAGATGCCGTGTTCGCTCTCGATGCGGCTGCGCACCGAATCCTTAGCCATCATCTGATTGACGGTGAAGTGCTTGCCAACGTCACGCAGAAATTCGAGCATCGTGACCGGTGCGGTCCAGTCGGCGTTGTTAACGAGTGTTGCCTGGCATGGGCCGGGCTCGAAGTCGAGCAGTGCGCTGAGCTGCACTTTGATGCGCTCGACGTTGTGGCGCAGCGTGTCGCCCTCGAGCAGGTTGCGCTCTTCGCTGCGACCTCCTGGGTCGCCGATCATGCCAGTCGCGCCGCCGGCCAACGGGAACGGTCGGTGGCCGGCGAGCTGGAAGCGGCGCATGAACAACTGGCCGACGAGGTGGCCGACGTGCAGCGAATCGGCAGTCGGATCGAACCCGATGTACAGCCCGATCGGCCCCTGCGCCAGCCGGGCGCGCAACGCGGCGAGGTCGGTGGTGTCGTGTACGAGGCCGCGAGCGGCGAGATCGTCGAGCAGGTCCATAGCGGTCCATGTTGCCATCTCAGCGCCCCAATCCCTCGCTACCGCGAAGGGTTGGCTACCGTCGTAGCGATGGCAGAGCTGGAGAAACTGGAACGCGACTTTCGACTGTTCAGCCAGTTCAACGGCAAGGCATCGCCGTTGTACGGACGCCTCGCGCTCTCTATCGCCGACGACCCGGAGCTGATGACGTTGTTACACGCCGCGCCCGAGCAACAGCAGATACCCGTGTTGCTGTTCGCCGCGATGCACGACCTGCTGTTGCGCGGCGACGGTGCAGAGTTGGCGGCGTTCTATCCGAACCTGTCGAGCTCCGTTCCCGATGGCGATCCGTTTCCTGTGTTTCGGCGCGTCGCACTTGCCAACCTGAGCGCGTTGCAAGCGACGATCGCCTCACGCAACACGCAGACCAACGAGGTTGGGCGCTGCGCGTACTTCCTGCCCGTGTTCGGGATTGTCGCCGACGAGGTGGGTCCGCTCGCGCAACTCGACGTCGGTGCCAGCGCGGGGTTGAACCTCTACTGGCCGTCGTACGCGTACCGCTATAAGGACGGCCGTTCGGTCGGCGCAGGCTCGACGGTTGAACTGTCGTGCTCGACGCGCGGCGAACCACCGATCCCGCAAACCATGCCGAAGCTCTCACACGCGATTGGTCTCGACATGTCTCCCATCGACGTCCGCGACGACGAAGCAGTCCGTTGGTTGGAGGCGTGTGTGTGGCCGGACCAAGAAGGCAGGTTCCAACGATTGGTCTCGGCGATCGAGATTGCGCGCAAGTCGCCGCCCGACCTTCGCCAAGGCGACGCTGTCGCCAACGTCGGCGCCTTGGTCGAGGAAGTGTCCGCGTTCGGCCACCCGCTCGTGACGACCAGTTGGATTCTCAGCTACCTCACCGAAGAGCAGCAGCGCGCGTTCGTGGCAGCCCTCGACGACGCCGCGACCCGACATGATCTGTCCTGGGTAGTCGCTGAGGCACCGGCGCAGACGCCCGGCCTGCCAATCCCAGGCGATGAGCAGATCACCGTCATCTCTCTCGTGACCTGGCGCAGCGGCGAGCGGAGTGTGCGTCGGTTAGCAACGGCCCACCCCCACGGCTCATGGCTAAACTGGGAGTCACCAACCCCGTAACGAACCGTCTCTCGCGTGGTCGCGCCGCGTGATCTGCCACAGGAACAGCGTGAGCACAACATTCACAGCCACCGCGGCAAGAGAGAGCGCCATGCTCGGCGAGTCCTGATTGAACACCTGCCCCGTCGCGAAGATCACGCCCCAGCAAGACCTTCAACTGGTCTCACTCAGGGTGAATCGAGATTCCATAGTGGTCATTGAATCAACCAGCGGCGAGGTAGCTCAGTCGCTTTGGTGATTCCGATTCGCGGCGTCACCAACGGCGTCTTAGGAGGTGGAGTTCCATCATCGAACAGGTCTGCTTTGGTGCCGGTTAGCGAAAGATCGATTCCTAGCTCGCGAGTCAGACGGCCCGGGCCTGTGCTGCGTTTCGTCGGCACTCCCTCGACTCCAACAGCACGAATCAGCACAGCTTGACCGTCGCCTTCGGGGCCGGTCACGAGGTCAGGCAGTAGTGCATGCCGTAGATCAGATACACGTACCAAACGCCAGCGGGGCCGAACATCGCTGCGTTGCGCCTCGTTGGCCCGCGAAACGAGTGACTTGCTTCGTCGTCAGCCGTGTAGGCCTCGACCTCTGTGATGCGCGCCGACCGACCGTTCACCACGAACAGCTTGTTCAGCAGATCTGGTGCCACGATCGTGGCGTCGCGTTCAGCGAACGTACGCGGCAACCGCTTCACGGAGCTCATGCACCTTGTTCTTGAACCGGAGCATCTGCGTTGCGACTGCGGCCGGCCCTGCACCGCCTGGTGTCGTGCGTCGCTGCACCGCGACTCCGGGTGCGACCAACGCAGCTGCATCGGGGCCCAGCGCTGCTTCGGCTTCTACGAGTGAGCGCAGCGAACCCTCACCCGCCACATGTCGGCGCACCAGCTTTCCAACCAGTGAATGGGCGTCGCGAAACGGTGTGCCGCGCTGCACGAGCCACTCGGCGAGATCCGTCGCCGAGTTGACCTCTGCATCAGCCGCTTGTTGCATGCGCTCGGTGTTCCACTTTGCCGTCGCGATCATGCCGCTTACTGCGCCGAGAGCAAGGGTGACTTGTTCGACCGCGTCGAACAACGGCTCTTTGTCTTCTTGGTAGTCGCGGTTGTAGCTGAGTGGCAGACCCTTCATCGTCGCGAGGAAGCCGGTGAGGTTGCCGATTGCTCGCCCAGCCTTGCCACGCGCCAACTCCGCGATGTCGGGATTCTTTTTCTGCGGCAGCATCGACGAGCCCGTTGCGTAGCCGTCGTCGAGCGTCGCGAATCCGAACTCTTCGCTCGTCCACAGTACGAACTCTTCGCCGATGCGCGACAGATTGATCGCCACCATCGTCAGTGCGAACAACGCCTCGGCGACGTGATCGCGCGAGCCGACCGCATCCATCGAGTTCTCGAACCGGGCAGCGAAGGCGAGTTCCGTCGCCACGAAGTCAGGATCGAGCGGCAGCGACGAACCCGCCAGCGCTCCCGCGCCCAGCGGCGACACATCGATGCGCACGAGCGCGTCGAGAATGCGCGCAACGTCTCGGCCCAACGCCCAACCGTGCGCGAGGAGGTGATGAGCGAGCAACACCGGCTGCGCACGCTGCAGGTGCGTGTAACCCGGCAGGTACACACCCTCGGCTTGTTCCGCGCGGGCGATGAGCACCTCTTGTAGATCGACAATGCGACCCGCGACGACGGCAAGTTCGCGTTTCATCCAACGACGGACATCAGTGGCTGATTGATCGTTGCGACTGCGGCCGGTGTGCAACTTTGCACCCGCCGGGCCCGCGATCTCGGTGACCCGCCGTTCGACCGCGGTGTGGATGTCTTCGTCACCGGCCCCGAACACAAACGTGCCCGCGGCCATCTCGCCCGCGACGTCGTGGAGCGCCTCGACGATCAGATCGCGCTCAAGGTCGGAGATGATTCCCGCGTGCGCCAGGCCGGCCACGTGCGCCAGTGATCCAGCGATGTCGTCGGCCCACAGCTTCTGATCGAACGACAGGCTCTCCGTGAAGGCCATCAATTCGTCGCTTGGACCGCCAGCGAAGCGGCCGTGCCAGAGCGCCTTGCCGGCGGGCTTCACCGGTTCATTCACCGGTTCACTCACGACAAGCCAGCAAGCTCGCGCAGAGTCGACTGCAACGCCTTGCCACCCAGCGCTTCCTCAGCCACACACAGCAACGTATCGTCGCCAGCGACTGTGCCGAGAATGCCTTCGAGCCCGCTGCGATCGAGCGCCGAGGCGACCACGTGGGCGCAGCCCGGTGGCGTGCGCAGAACGACGATGTCGCCCGAGCGCTTCACCTCGGCCACCCACTCGCCCATCACCCGCCGCAATTGATCCTGCGGCGCGAGGCGATCGGGTTCGTACTCCGGAATGGCGTACACCGTCTCGCCGCTCGGCACCCGCACCTTCACTGCTCCCAGGTCTTCGAGATCGCGCGAAACGGTCGCTTGTGTCGCGGCGATGCCGTCAGAAGCGAGCAAGTCGACCAACTGCGGCTGACTGGTGACCGCCGTCTTGCTGATCAGTCGCGCGATCGATTGTTGCCGTTGCACCTTCGACATGGTCAACGCACCCCCTTCAAGAACGCCAGCGCTCCGCACGCCGCGTTGAGTCGATTGTGAGCCTGTGCGAACACGTGGCTGTGCGGTCCGTCGATGACCTCTGACGCCACTTCCTCGCCGCGATGCGCGGGCAGACAGTGATAGAAGCCCGCGCCGGGCGCGGCGGCCGCCATCAGTGCGGCGTCGACGGTGAAACCGGTGAAGGCCTTCGCACGTTCCGCTCGTTGGGCCTCCTGCCCCATCGACGTCCAACTATCCGTGTGCACTGCAATCGCACCGCCCACCGCGTCTCTTGCGTTGTGCACCTGGGTGACCGTGCCCGCGCCGAGCGCCTTCAGCCGCTGTAGCTCGTCATCGCTGGCGTGGTACCCGACCGGGCAGCCGAGCACGAAGTTCGCGCCCAACAGCACGCAAGCCTCGGCGAGAGAGCGTGAGACGTTGTTGTAGTCACCTACGTAGGCGACCGTGCGCCCGTCGAGCGGTCCGTGCACCTGCTGCATAGTCAGTACATCGGCGAGCGCCTGCAACGGATGCGACTCGTCGCTGAGCATGTTGACCACCGGCACCGCGCTGACCGCGACCATGCGCTGCAACGTTGCGTGCGCGAACGTCCGAGCACCCAAGATGGCGTGATAGCCAGCCATCACACGTGTGATGTCCTCCACGGACTCGCGAACATCGAACTCGACCTCCTCCGGCCGCGTGTAGACGGGGTGTCCGCCAAGCCGCACGACCGCCATCTCCATCGACTGCCGGGTGCGATTGGAAGGCTTCTCGAAGATGAGCGCGGCACCCTGGCCATCGAGCACGCGCGGCAGTTCGCTGCGCTGCGCCAAATCCACGACCAACTGCAACTCCGCGGCAGTGAAGTCGGCGATGTCAAGCAAGTGACGGATCACGTGCGCGCCTCCAACACATTGCTGAGGATGGCGACGGCCTCGTCGATCTCAGCGCAGCTGACAGTGAGTGGCGGGGCCATCCGCACAGCGGTATCGGTCACCGCGTTGGTGACCAGCCCGGCCGCGAGCGACGCCGCCTGAACAGCTTTGGCGTCGCCCCTCACGAGCTCGACGCCCAACAGCAAACCCTGACCGCGAACGCTGGCGACACCGGGAAGTGCCGCAAGCTTCGCCGCCAGCTCTCGGCCGCGCGACGCTGCCAGAGCAGGCGCTCCGATTCGGCGCAGCTCGTCAAGCACGGCGCTCACTACCGCCGCCGCTAAAGCGTTGCCGCTGTAAGTGCTGCCGTGATCGCCAGGTTCGAACACGGCAGCGACCTCGCGTCGTGCCCACACGGCACCGACTGGAAATCCGTTGCCCAGCGCCTTTGCCATCGTCACCACGTCGGGCGCGATGCCAGCGTGCTGAAAACCAAACCACTCACCGGTGCGCCCAAGTCCTGTTTGAATCTCGTCCATCATCAGCAACGCACCGCGCTCGTCGCACAGTGCGCGTACCGCGCGCAGGTAGTCCGGGTCTGCCGGAATGACACCACCTTCGCCCTGCACGGGCTCCAGCAGGACGGCCGCCACCGATGGGTCGAGCGCTGCGTCCAACGCGGCAATGTCGTTGAGGGTGACGTAGCGAAACCCTTCCGGAATCGGCTGAAACGCTTCGTGCTTGGCTGGCTGCCCGGTCGCTGCCAGCGTGGCGAGCGTGCGGCCGTGGAAGCTGCCGTAGGCGCTGACCACCACGTGACGTCCGCGGCCACCGAACTTGCGCGCCAGCTTCAGCGCGGCCTCGTTTGCCTCAGCTCCGCTGTTGGTGAAGAAGACCTGACCGGCCTGGCCAGTGACCTCCGCGAGAAGTGCGTTCACTCGCTTCGCCGCATCGGAGCCACGGTTGTTCGAGAACAGATTGCTGACGTGCATGAGTGTGTTGGCTTGATGCGCAATCGCTGCCGACACCGCCGGATGCGAGTGGCCTAGCGCGACAACCGCCAGGCCACCGAGGAAGTCGAGGTAGCGCTTACCGTTGGCGTCCCAGAGATCGGTTCCGGACCCGCGCACAAACGTCACGGGTGCCGGAGCGAGGAAGGGCATGAATGGCGATTCGGTCATTGCACCATCGTCCCGACTCCCTCGTCGGTGAATAGTTCCAACAGCAACACATGCGCGATCCGTCCGTCGAGTATGTGCGCTCGGTGCACCCCACCGCGCAGCGCCTTGGCGCAGCTCTGCGCCTTCGGGATCATGCCGTCCGCAATGGATCCGTCGGCGATCATCGCGTCCAACTCATCGACGGTTGTTTGACGGATGAGGCTCGCCGGATCGGTCACGATCCTTCGAAGTCCGTCGATGTCGGTGAGGTACATCAGCTTCTCTGCGCGCAGCGCTTCCGCAATGGCACCGGCGGCCGTATCGGCATTGATGTTGTAGGCCTGCCCGTCCTCGTCGGCGCCGATCGGAGCGACGACGGGAATCATGCCCTTGCCTAAAAGTTCGTTGAGGATTGAAGGTTCGACACCAGCAACATCGCCAACAAAGCCAAGTTCGGGATTGCGCGCGCTGGCCCGAATGAGACCGGACGTTTCGCCGCTGACACCAACCGCAATCGGACCGTGAACGTTGATCGCCGCGACGAGTTGCGGATTGATCTGGTCCACCAACACCGAGCGCACGATGTCGACGGTCTCCGCATCTGTGACACGCAAACCTTGGCGAAACTCAGGTTCCTTGCCGAGACGGTCCATCATCTTGCTGATCTGCGGACCGCCACCGTGCACGACAACTGGGCGCAACCCGGCTTGGTGAACCAGCGCAATGTCGTGCGCAAACTGCGCCACCGCATCGTCGTCTGTGACTCCCGCAAGCACGTTGCCGCCGTACTTGATGACCAGCACCTTGTTGGCGAAGCGGTGCACGTATGGAAGAGCCTCCAGCAGAATCGCCGTGCCCGTTGGAAACTCAAAAGGGGTCGCTCCCTGACGGGTGGTCATGGGTACAACCCGACCTGGGTCAGCCCGTCGGTCTCGGCGAGACCGAGCGCCACGTTGGCCGATTGCACCGCGCCACCCGACGCTCCCTTGGTGAGGTTGTCGATCGCGCATAATGCAACGACTGTGCTGGTCCGCTCGTCGAAGCGAACGCTTACGTGCGCCACGTTGCTACCAAGCACCGCCTTTGTGGATGGCGATGCTTCGGATACAACGACGAACGGCTCGCCGTCGTAGAAGCTGGCAAGCGAGTCAAGCAGCTTCGCCGTCGACGTCTTGCCGGTCGGCTGCGCGTAGCAGGTGGCGAGCAGACCGCGGCTCAACGGTGCAAGGTGCGGCGTGAAGAGCACCTGCGCCCCAACCTCTTGCTCGATCTCGGGTGTGTGCCGGTGGTCGAGCAATCCATAGGCGGTGACGTCGCTGTCGGCGGCGCAGAACATCGAACCGTTCTTCAACGCGCGGCCAGCTCCGCTGATACCGGTAATGCTGTCGACCACAACACCGGTCGCCTCTATCAAACCCGCGCGCACGAGCGGGGCCAGCGCGAGTGTCGCGGCGGTCACGTGGCAACCCGGAGTGGCGATCAGCGACGCCCCGCGCAGTTCGTCGCGATGCAACTCAGGCAACCCGAACACCGCCGAGGCGAGCAGCGCGGGTTGATCGTGAGCGAAGCCGTACCAGCGCGGGTACAACGAAGCGTCCTTCAGGCGAAACGCGGCCGACAGGTCGACCACGAGGCCCACCTTGCCAACGAGCTGCGGCACCAGCGCCATGCTCGCCTCGTGTGGAAGGCCGACGAACACCACGTCGAGGCCCGTCAGTCGCTCGGGACGGAACTCCTCAAACTGCAGCGCTGGATAGTGGGCGGCGAGGCTGGGGTACACGTCGGCCGCACGACTGCCCGCTTGTGTATCGCCGGTTGCGTACGCGACCCGGAACGTTGGATGTTGCGCGCACAACCGCAGCAGCTCCGCTCCGGTGTAGCCGGAGGCCCCGATGATCCCGATTTCCGCCATAGCGCATGATCATACGAGCTTTCGCATTATCATGCAACGGGCAAAATCTCTGCCGAGGCCGGCCTCAGTCGCAAACCGGATCGAAGCGATCAACGGACGTGCCGCCAGGAGAGGCATGGCTCAGGCCGTACGTGCTGCTGCCGGCCACGACGTAGATGGCATCGTCAAAGACCACGGTGCGGGCAAAGCTTCTCGGCGTCGGCAGCGCCGCCTGCTCGATCCAGCGATCGCCATCGAGCCGCAGCGTGTCGCCGATGACGGCCTTGTCCGCCTGCGATTCGCCCCCGATAAGGAAGATCGTGTCGCAGAATGTCACTGCCCCGGCTGTACCACGCGGGCTGATCGCTGGACCAGCTGTCCACTCGTCGGTCTGGGGGTCGTAGATGTAAACGTCGCCGTAGTCCGATCGCCCGCTCCTGCCGCCGATCGCCCACAGGCGTCCATCCAGCACAGCCAGCGCCGGACTCCCCTCCGGCTGAGGCAGCGGCGCGGCCGTGGCCCACGAGTCGGTGGTCGGGTCGTAGACAACATGGTCGGCAATCGTCGACTGCGAAGTTCCGCCGCCGACCACGTGGATTAGGCCGTCGAGAACCACCGCTGCGTGCCCGCCGCTGGCGGTCGGCAGTGGTGCCGCCGTTGTCCAGGTCGATGTAGCTGGCTCGTAGACGTGAACCTCGTCAACCGGGCGACTCGAAGTCGTCGCGAACCCACCGATGAGATAGATGTGGCCGTCGACCGCCGCAACCGAAGGAGCGTTCACTCCTTTGCCAGGCAGCTGCGTCGCGACCGACCAATTCGTGCCGTCGAAGCGTTCGACGTCGAGCAGTGGATCACCGTCCTCGTCGGTGCCAGCGAGAGCGAAGATCGCACCGTCGGCGACGACGACGGCGTGAGCCGATCGCGCGCGCAGCGTTGACGGCTCAGTTGACCACACGCCGGTTGCGGGCACGGTGGACGCAGTAGAGGCAGTGGTTTGACCGCCGTCAGCCGAGCACGCCACCACGCCAACAGCGGCCAGAACTAGTCCAGCCCTGCTCGCCAGCGCTCGCCGAGACATCGATCCCGCTACTCGAAGACGACGTTGACGTGCTCGATGCCGAGCGCCTTCAAGAGCGTGTACAGCATCAGCTTTGTGTTGTCTTGTGCGCGCTGCAGCAGATCGGTCTCGACAGCCGCTTCGGCCATCTTGTCGGCGGCCGTGTTGTAGAGATCGGCCTCGCTGGTCGGGTTGTCGCTGAAGAAGCCGCCAATGCGGTTGAACAGCCCGCGATCGCGGTTCATCACGTGGCTCTGCTCGGTGTCGATGACCGGGTCCATGATCGTCGGCGTAGGCAGCGTGATGGTCACGGTGGTGCGATCGGCGCTCTGTTCGAGCGCGGTCGAGGGAAGGCTGGTGAAGTCGACGACGGCGTCGACGGTTCCGATGGCAACGAACTGCACGCGCTCACCGGCGATGAACGACGGCAGCCACTGCACATCGTCTTCCTCGTCGACCGTGACTTCGAATTGGGCTTGGGCGGCGTGGTAATCGGCCAGATCGCGCAGATCCAGCAGGATCGGCGGCGGCGAATGATCGACCTTTTCGGTCTTGAAGGGGGTGCCAAACAGGCTGATGCCGACAGTGACGGCAGCAACAAGAAGGCCGACAATGACGAGCGCGCCGACGATGAGGGAGCCGAAACGGCTGCGGTGGTTGTTTTGATTCTTCATGAGCATGGATCTTGAACCTTTCTTGACAAACCACACAGAGACGCTGACGCGCCACAATGATGGTGTGACTCGCCCAATTCTACCGCCCGTGGGTCAAACGAGGGGTCGGCTGCTGGTGGCTACCCCGCCGCTGGCCGACCCAAACTTCGACCGCACGGTCGTGTACATGCTGGAACACACCGATGATGGCGCGGTCGGAGTCGTCTTGAACCGCCCACTGCACGAAACGATCCCCGACCAACTGGGTCCGTGGGAGCGTCTGCTCAGTCGACCGGCAACGCTGCACCACGGCGGACCGGTCGACGAGTCGGCCTTGATCGCCCTCGCCCAGCTCACGGGCCCGATCGACGGCGCCTGGAGTCTGGTCGCGGATGGCCTCGGTTCCATCGACCTGTTGCTCGACCCCGATGAGGTTGCGGCCAACGTCACCGCCCTGCGCGTGTTCCAGGGTTACAGCGGCTGGGGACCGCAACAGCTCGACGAGGAGCTCGCGGCTGGCGCGTGGATGGTGTTACCCGCCGAGCCTGCGGACGTGTTCGGCCCTCACCCCGAGCAACTGTGGCGCGACGTGCTGCGCCGCCAAGGCGGTCGCGTGGCGTGGCTAGCGAACGCCCCCGACGACCTCAGCGCCAACTAGCCGCAGGTTCTCTCGCGTTTGTTCGCTGCCGCGCGCTATCCGTGCAGGAGCGTACAAACACTGAATGGGTCACGAACGAAGAGTCGCGCCGAGCTTGGAAGTAGCTGCTTCCACCTTGGTGCGCACGGCGGCGACGTCGTCGTCGGTGAGGGTGCGGTCGGCGGACTGCAGGCGCAGGCGATACGCCAAGCTGCGCGCACCATCCCCTGCCGCTGCCCCGCGATACACATCGAATAGTTGCAAGTCGACGAGCAACGCGCCAGCTGACTGGCGAATTGCCTTGTCGACCTTCTCAGCGGTGACGGAGTCCGGTACCACGAGTGCGAGATCGAGATCGCTCGACGGGAAGCGGCTGGTCGGCTTCCATCGCGGCACGCTCGGCTCGTTGGCGAGCAACACGCTGAGGTTCAGCTCGAGGATCGCAACTCGTTCGGTCACCTCGAAGGCATCGGCCACATCGGGATGAATCTCGCCGACCACGCCAACCGGATCGCGACCCAGCGACAGAGTCGCAGAGCGCGCTGGATGCGTGCCGGCAGGTACGTTCGATTGATCGAGGCGCGCCCCCCAACCCATCGCGCTCGCCAACTCGCGCCACACGGCGACCGCGTCTGCCGCTTGCGCGCCGGCTAGCACAACGGCCAACGCTTCGTACTCGGCGGGCAACACGTCATCGCTGGGCGGATACACGTGACCAATCTCAAACAACGAGACGCCGACTTGGCGATGCGATTCGTTGAATGCGATTGCCTTCAACAGACCCGGACGTAGCGACGCGCGCAACACGTCATCGCCGGCAGCCAGTGGGTTGGTCAGACGCACAGCCTCGCCAGGCAAGCCAGCCTTCGCCAGATCGTCGGCGGCAAGGAACGGGTGTGGCATCGCTTCGCTGATACCGAGGCCCAGCAACACCTCGCGCAACCGTCGCCGACGATGCTGCAGCGCAGTGAGACCGCCAGGAATCGTGCTCTTCGGAACCGTCTTGCCCAGTCGCTCGTACCCGTAGTGCCGAGCAACCTCCTCGACGAGATCGACTTCCATCGTGCAATCGGGTCGCCACGTCGGCGTAAGAACGGTCACGGCGCCAGCTGCGGTCGGCTCGCATGAGAACCCGATCGGTTCGATGATGGCGCGAATTGCGTCGACATCGAAGTTTGTGCCGAGCAGCGCACTGACCGCAGCCGGCCGCACAGCAACGACGTTCGGCCGCGGCAGGTCACTCGACCGCTCGTCGACTCCGCCAGCGTGAACCACGAGGTCGGGACACGTGATGCGCAGCAGCTCAACGAACCGCGAACCAGCGCGGCCCATACCGAACGGATCGACCCCGCGCTCGAAGCGTGCGGATGCTTCACTGCGCAAGCCGAGTTTGTTCGCGCTGGCCATGATCGCGTTTGGTTCGAACCAGGCCATCTCAAGCGCGACGGTTGTTGTCGAGTCACGAATCTCAGAGTTCTTAGCGCCCATGATGCCGCCGATACCGATCGGCACATCGTCGGCGTCGCAGATCAACAGATCGGCCGCGCTCATCGCGCGCGTCACGTCGTCGAGCGTGACGATCTCCTCGCCCTCCTTCGCACGCCTGACGATGAAGCCTCCACCCCCCAGCGTGTCGAGGTCGTAGGGGTGATTGGGCTGATTGCATTCCAACATCACGTAGTTGCTGACATCGACCACATTGTTGAGCGGCCGCATACCGGCCGCGCTCAAGCGTCGGCGCATCCAGTCGGGTGATGGGCCAACGACGATGCCACTGATGACGACGGTGGTGAAACGAGCGCACCGATCGCCGTCGACGATCTTGACGGTCGCCGATCGTGCAGGCTCAACCGGATCGACATGCGCCGGCGCCGGCGTCAGTTCTACGCCCAGCTTGGCGGCGACATCGCGGGCGACACCGAGGTGGCCGTAGCAGTCTGGCCGGTTACGCAGCACGTCGAGGTCGTACACGATCTCTTCACCGAGGCCGAGCGCCTCGCCATACGGAACACCGAGCGGTACATCGCCGGGAAGGATCAGAATGCCCGAATGGTCGTCGCCTAAGCCGAGCTCGCGCGAGCTGCACAGCATGCCGTCGCTGCTGATGCCCAAGATCGGCTTTGGCTCGATGGCGCGGCCATCGGGCATCACCGTCCCAGGCGTTGCGAGTGGGATGATGTCGCCAGCTTGCATGTTGAAGGCGCCACACCAGACGTGTCGCTCGACACCATCGCCAGCGTCGACGAACACGCGATGGACTTTTGCCGCGTCGGGGTGACGCTCGGTGCGTAAAACCCTGGCAGTGATCACGCCTGCGACCGAGCCGCCGACGTGCGCCACATCTTCGACCGCGAGACCGAGGTTGGTGATGAGGTCGGCGACAGCGTCGATGTCGTCGCCGACTGGAACTAAGTCGTTCAACCACGAATGGACGATCTTCATCAGAACTGTTCCAAGAATCGAATGTCGTTGCTGTACATCTCGCGCACGTCGTTGATGCCGTGGCGTTCCTTCGCCATGCGATCGATGCCGAACCCGAACGCAAAGCCGCTCCACTCCTCCGGGTCGAGCCCGCCGGCGCGCAACACGTTGGGGTGCACCATGCCGCTGCCGCCGAGTTCCAGCCACTGCCCAGATGGCGTGCGAATGTCGAACTCGGCCGACGGCTCGGTGAAGGGGAAGTAGCTCGGGCGCAGACGACTGGTGAAGCCGGGGCCGAAGAACGACTTGGTGAACGCCTCGATCGTGCCAGCCAGGTCGGCCAGAGTGATGCCGCGATCGATGACCAAGCCCTCGATCTGGTGGAAAACCGCCAGGTGCGTTGCGTCGGTGGTCTCGTTGCGGAACACGCGGCCGGGCATGATCATGTAGATCGGCGGCGCGACTGTCTGCATCACACGCATCTGCACCGGCGACGTATGCGTGCGCAACACCGTGCTACCGGGCGCACCGTGGTCGACGTAGAACGTGTCGTGCATGCTGCGCGCCGGGTGATTGGCCGGCATGTTGAGCGCCTCGAAGTTGTACCAGTCGGTCTCAACCTCAGGACCCTCAGCCACTTGGAACCCAAGTCCGACGAAGACATCCTCGAGTCGTTGCCACGCCTGGGTCACCACATGAGCGTGACCGCGCTGTGGCTGCCGCATGATCTCCGTGAGATCGACGCGCTCGACTTCCAGTTGCACGGCGCGCTCGGCGCGCCGCAACTCGCTGAGCCGGGCAGCCAACGCTTCGGCGACAGTTGACGCCGCTTCGTTGAGCGCGCTACCCGCTTGCTTCTTCTCTTCAATCGTCGCCAGCTTGCCGAGACCAGTCTTGAGATCGGTGAGCGAACCCTTTTTACCGAGCACGTCGATCTCGACGGCACGCACATCGTCGCTGGTTGCAGCCGCAACCAAGCGCGCCAACGCGCCGTCGCGAGCAGCCTTTACTTGCACGACAATGTCGTCAATCATCGCTCTAGCCTTGCCGTCGCTGCCGTGCGACTTCAAACGCAATAACTGTTGCCGCCATCGCCACATTCAAGCTCTCGGCGGCGCCCGCGTGCGGGATCGTGATCCAGCCGTCGACGACGGCGTCGTCGGCAACGCCGTGGGCCTCGTTCCCTACCATCACGGCCACGGGTCGGCGCAGGTCGGTGTCGGTGTAGGCGTCGCCGCGGTGCGAAGAGGTCGCCAGCAGCGCCAGACCGGCCGACTGCACCGCTGCAAGCTCGAGCGAAAGCACCGGCACGCGAAACAGCGACCCTGCCGAAGCGCGCACGACCTTCGGGTTGTAGACATCGACCGAGCCCGCAGTGAAGACCACGGCGTCGGCGCCAGCGGCTTCGCCGGAGCGGATGATCGTGCCTGCATTGCCGGGGTCAGCGAGCCGGTCAGCCACGAGCACGAACGTCGGACGAGCCGGCAATTCACTGGCACGCTGACACACGACGGCAAGCACCGGCTGAGGCGCCTCCGTGCTCGCGACGCGCTCGATCACGTTTGGTGCAAGCTCGAAGACGTCGCCCGCCCCCGGAACGGCGTCAGCACCGGGGGCGACATATTGGCCCTCGATCTGCCAGCCAGCGGCCGCCGCCTGCGCGATCAGGCTGGCGCCTTCAACCACAAAGACACCTTCTTCAGAACGCGCACTGCGGCGCCCCAAGAGGCGCCGCAGTCGTTGAACCTTTGGATTCGAGAAGGTCAGCCCTTCCGAGCGGGCAGAGCTCAGAGCGCAGCCTTCGCGGACTGAACCACTGCGCTGAACGCCGCCGCGTCGGTGATCGCCAGATCGGAGAGGATCTTGCGGTCGACTTCGATGCCAGCAGCGTTGAGGCCAGCGATGAAGCGGCTGTAGCTGATGTCGTTGAGACGGCAGGCGGCGTTGATGCGCTGGATCCACAGACGACGGAACTCGCCCTTCTTGGCGCGCCGGTCGCGGAACGCGTACTGGCCACTGCGCATGACTTGCTCGTTTGCCGCTCGCACCGAGCGGCTCTTGTTTCCGTAGTAACCCTTCGCGCGCTCGAGCACCTGCTTGCGGTGCTTCTTCGAGGCGACGGCACGCTTTACACGAGCCATGTTGCACTCTCCTTCTTCAGATCTCGCTGATCAATAAATGAAATGGGACGACGTTGCTTAGCGCTTGCAGAGCATGCGCTTGATTTTCTTGGCATCGCCGGGGTGCACGCCGACCGTGCCGTCGAGACGGCGGGTACGCGTGGAGGGCTTCTTCTCAAAAAGGTGCTGACGGTTCTGCTGCAAACGGCGCAGCTTGCCGGTACCTGTCGTCTTGAACCGCTTCGCGGCGGTCTTGCTGGTCTTCATTTTGGGCATGATTGTCTTCCCTGTTCGGACTTGATCGAATGTGTAAAGAGGGTCAGGCGGGGTCTGGTGCAGCAGCTGGTTCTGCTGCAGCCTCGGGCTCGGGGGCTGCGACCGGTTCCGTCAGTTCAGGCTGCACTTCTTTGGCCATCTTTTCTGCTTTGGCCTCTTTGCCTTCAGTTGACTTCTTCGGCGCTGCTTTCTTGTCGGGCGCAAGCACCAATGTCATGTTGCGACCTTCAAGCCGTGCCATGGTTTCGACCTTGGCGGTCGGACCCAGTTGTTCAATCACCGCATCGAGGATTCGGGAACCGAGCTCGGGGTGCGCCATTTCGCGCCCCCGGAATTGCAGGGTGACCTTGACCTTGTGCCCGTCTTCGAGGAAATCGTGCATGTGTCGCACCTTGGTGTCGAAGTCGCCCTTGCCAATCTTGGGTCGGAACTTCACTTCCTTGATGGAGACGTGAACGGTCTTCTTGCGCGATTCCTTGGCCTTCTGGCTTTCCTCGTAACGGAATTTGCCGTAGTCCATAATCCGGCACACTGGCGGAGTCGCCATTGGTGCCACCTCGACGAGGTCGAGATCAGCTTGGCGGGCCAGAGTCAGCGCATCGGGGAGGGACTTGATTCCCAACTGTTGGCCATCGTGGCCGATCAATCGGACCTCGCGGGCTCGGATGCGCTCGTTGTACCGGTGTTCCGGTGTCGTCGGCGGTGCTATGACTTCTTACTCCTGTGAATGGGTGCTGCCCCTCCTGTGTTGGGTGATGCGAAGTCACCGAACCCCACGGGGCGCACCGCATCAAGCGGCATGCTACGCAATGCTTGTGACCCGGACGCACTATTCGCTGAACTACTCGCTTCAGCGGGAGGTGGCCGGGTGGGAACTGCCGCAAGCGGCAACCCCACTTCGCCTCAGTTGTAAGGCAGTTACGCTACCAACCGTGAGCGACACTCCCACTAGCGACGACTTGGATGAATCCACGACAGACACCCTCGACGAGGCGCAGCAGGCGATCAACGAGGCCCGCGAGCGGCTCATGGGTATCCCTGCCGAGCTGGTGGTCTCCAACCATGTGATGGGCCTGTACGAGTTGGCGGCAATCCACCTGGGCGCCGAGCCTCCGTCGCTGGGCGAGGCCGCCTTGGCGATCGACGCTGTTGGCTGCTTGGTCGAGGGCTTGGGCTCTCGCCTGGGGCCGGATTCCGACACGCTCGTGGCGGCGCTCTCAAACATTCGATTGGCGTTCGTGCAGATCAAGAACGCTTCGGCCGGCTGAATCTGCCCACTCTGGCGTGGCGAACCCGGCCGTCGCCAACGGTGACACGCTCTGCTCTCAGGAGCGCGGCCTGTTCGCGTTCGTGGCCGGGGACCAGTCGGCCGACGGAGTTCACCACTCTCCACCAGGGCAACTCTTCGTCGGTTGTAGCCAGGATGCGGCCGACCAATCGGCTGAGCTTCGGGTAGCCAGCGTCGGCGGCGATGTCGCCATAGGTGACCACCTCTCCCTCGCGCAGCGCGCGGATCACGTCGATGATGTGCTCGTCCCGGCCGTTCATCATCACGTCCTTCACGTGGGGGCAATGCGTGCAGCCTCGTAGCGACCGAGCTTGCACAGCAGTTCGAATGTGACCCATGTGCCCACTGCGATCTCGCGAGTGCCGTCGGCAATCTCGATGCAGTGGAACGGAAACCGGACGCCATCATCGCGTTCAACTTCGCCAAGTCCAGCCGAGTCGTCGAATGCAACTACGACGCCGCTCAAGTTCTCACTCATGCGATGTTGGCTCGTCGGCGAGAAGGCGTAGTGCGTGAGGCAACACGTCGATGATCGCCGCGAGTTGTTCGACGCAACCCTTTGGCGAGCCGGGTGTATTACAGATGATCGACTGGCCGCGGATGCCAACCACGCCACGCGAGAGGCGGCCAAGAGGGCTGACAAGTCGCATCGCCTCCGCTAAGCCCGGCGCCTCGCGTTCAATCACAGCGCGCGTGCCTTCGGGTGTTTGATCGCGGGGCGCGAAGCCAGTGCCGCCGGTTGTCACAATCAGGCCACTGAAGCTGTCCGCCAGCCGAGTCAGTTCGGCGGCGACCGACTCGGTGCCATCGGCGACGACTGCCTGTTCGACAACTGCGAAGGCGTTCTCGGTGAGCAGCCCAACCAGAGCGGCACCGCTGGCGTCGACGCGTGTGCCAGCCACGACGCCATCGCTGACGGTGAGGACCTTGGCCTGCAACAGTTGTGGCGCGCTCATCGCGTCCTACGGTACCGAAGCACGATCATGCCGTCGGTACCCGCGTCGTGGGGCAACAACCGCCACCCGTCGCCGTAGGTTCGCCACTGCCCGACCGGCGAGTCGATCATCGGCTCGAAGCCTTCAGGGATTGTGTGATCGACGGACTCAGCGGCCAACAAGGTGCAAACGCTGTACACCATTGACCCGCCGACCTTCACTAGCGGAGCGCACGCGTTGATCATTTGTTGCTGCAGGACCGCCAAGTCGTCGACGTCGGTAGCGGTGATGCGCCAACGGGCATCCGCTCGGCGCCGCAGCGAGCCCAGGCCGCTGCAAGGTGCGTCGATCAGCACGTGGTCGAACGTCTGCACCGCAAACGGTGGACGCGTCGCGTCGGCGACGATGGGTGCGACATCGGTCGCGGCGAGTCGACTCACGTTGGCCGCGATCAGTCCTACCCGTTGCGGCTGCAAGTCGGCCGCAACGACGAATGCGCCTCTTGCGGCGATCGCCGTCGACTTGCCACCGGGCGCGGCGCACACGTCGAGCACGGTGTCGCCTGCCATCGCGGGCACGGCAGCCGCAACCCACTGCGAGCCGAGGTCTTGCGTGTAGCCGTCATCTCGTTCGGTCACAGACGGGGCCTCATTCATCATCGCCAGCGAGGCCATCGCATCGTCGTGACCCAGTTCGGCGATTAGGCGGTCGACGAGCCAATCGGGATAGCTCAGGCGCACGGCGTCGCTCGGCCACTGCATCGGCGTGTCCGCAACGCGTCGCAGCACAGCGTTGACGAAACCACGGGCGGCCTTCGGCGCCAGCTCGACCGTCTCCCCCACCGCCGCGTGTGCGGGCACCTGCGCGAAGTGAAGTTGGTACGCACCAAGGCGCAGCACGGTGCGCACTTCCGGCGACGGCGACTTTGAGACGAAACGGTCAACCAACGCATCACACGCGCGTCTCATACGCGTTGTGCCATAGACCAGCTCCGTGACGAAGTGGCGGTCGCGATCCGAGAGCTTGCTGCGATCCAGCTCCGAGGCCAACACCAAGTTCGCGTAGGCGCCTTGATGGTCGATGCGTTGTAGGCAGCGAAACGCGACCAGCCGGGCCGTCATTCGAAGAACTCGCCCGGCTGCAGTCGCGCGCCGCGACTGAAGTCCGCGAACGGCATCGGCGCCTTGCCATCTGGCTGGACCAGTGTCGGCCGCAAACCGCTGTCTTCAAGGGTCGCGGCGAGGACCTTCACGCGCTTGCCCCGGAAAGTCGTCCAGGCGCCACCCACACGAACGAGGCGATCAACTTCAGTGGCTGGCCGCGACCAATCGATGCGCAGATCAGCTGCGTGAATCTTCGCCGCGTAAACGGGCTCGCCTTGTTGTGGGATCGGCGTCGGGAGTGGCGCACCCAGACAACGGACGAGTTGCTCGGCGCCGACAGCGATCAGTGCGGCGCGCAACTGTTGCGCCGTAGTCGTCGCACCGATCGGAACGCGCACGGTGTCGTAGATCGGTCCTGTGTCGAGACCGACTTCCAATCGCATCAGGCAGACGCCGGTCTCGGCGTCGCCGGCGAGCAGGGCGCGTTCCACCGGAGCCGCGCCACGCCAGCGCGGCAGCAAAGAGAAGTGCGAGTTCACCATCGGGACTTCATCGAGTACATGCGGGCGAATGAGCTGGCCGAATGCAACTACAACCCCGAGCTCGATGTCGTGACCGAGTACATCGTCGACCGAGTGACTGACGCCCAAACCGAGTTCTCTCGCGGCCGCCTTCACCGGACTCGGACTGACCTCGCTCCCCCGCCCGCGCCGTTTGTCGGCGCCTGTGACGACCACCGCGATGTCGTGGCCAGCCGCGAAAAGGGCTTGCAGCGACGGTACGGCCATCGCTGGCGTACCCAGGAACGCCAGCTTCATCGGGTGCTCACTGAATGCCGTTACAGCAATGGTACGTGGCGTGATTGCGCTGGGTCTGAACTCTCTTGCAGTTCGCGCCACGCGGTCTGCGCTTGCTTGCGCTGATCCGTAGTCATGCGATCGAACATCAGCACGCCGTTGAGGTGATCGATCTCGTGCTGGAACATGCGACCCATCAGCTCATCGACTTCAAACTCGAGCTCGTTGCCATCGAGGTCGAGGCCACGCACCAACACTCGGTTGGGGCGCAAAATGTCGACGTAGAGCTCGGGAATGCTGAGGCACCCTTCGCTGTACACCCACTCGCCGTCGCTCTCCACGATCGTCGGGTTGATGATCGTGCGCATCTCGTCGTCGATATCCCACACGACGATTTGCTTTTGCACGCCGATCTGTGGGGCGGCGAGAGCCAACCCAGAGTCGCTTTCGTGCAACGTAACGAACATGTCGTCGACCAGGCGCGCGACCTTGCCATTGATGTCGGTGACCGGCGCCGCCTTCGATTTCAGCACTGGGTCGCCGTAGGTTCGGATCTCGTACGCCACGAGATGTAAGGCTACCCAGCGATGACTGCGCCCGGTTCGCACTACTTCGATGAAAAACCGACTACCGAGTCGGCCCCGCGCGATGTTTCGCTGCTGCTTCCCGACATGAACCTGACGCTGCGCACAGATCGTGGTGTGTTTGGCTACAACCGTGTCGACGCGGGCACGAAGCTGTTGCTACTGAAAGCGCCCCCGCCGTCCGCGACCAGCGATTTGCTCGACCTCGGCTGCGGTGCCGGACCGATCGCACTGACGATGGCACGCCGCGCTCCGGCAGCGATCGTGTGGGCCATCGACGTCAACGAACGAGCGCGTGACTTGTGTCGGGCAAACGCCGAGCTCAACGGGATCACGAACGTGCGCGTGTGCGGGCCCGACGACGTTCCCAACGACGCTCGTTTCGCGACGATCTGGAGCAATCCGGCGATTCGCATCGGCAAACCCGCGCTACACGAGATGCTGTCACGCTGGTTCGGTCGGCTCACACCCGACGGCGAAGCCGTGATGGTCGTCCACAAGCACTTAGGCGGCGACTCACTGCAATCCTGGCTGACGACGCAGGGCTACCCCACGACGCGCTTGGCAAGCGGCAGCGGCTATCGAATTCTGCGCTCCACTCGTTGAGCCGAAAAACGAAAGTTGACCTTGGCGGCACGTGCGCACCACCAAGGTCAACCTCCAGAATCCTCTATTGCTGTGTACTACCTACTGAGCGGCAAAGTAGCCACTGATGTCGACGAGAATGTCGGTCTCAGCTGAACTGAACAAACAAACACTCCCGCCCGTCCCGACCCCGACCAGCACGAGGTTTGGAACCACGTCGCCGGGGAAGAAGTTCAGGTTGGAAGCGTTCGGAACGGGCTGGCCGCAGGCAAACACCGTGATGAACCCTGCGTCGCTTGGCAGCACGGCAGTCACATTCAAGACCACCGATTCGGCGTTGGCCGGAATGCCAATGCGTCCCGCGATCGGCAACACATACGTTGAACCGGCCGCAACGCGACCGACTCCCTGATGCAGGTGGTCGATGGTCGGCGCACCCGGTGAACGCGTGTCCAACATACGGCTGGGGGCCGCAAGTTGAACGAGCGACACAAAGTCGGTGAAGAAGCCGTTGACATCAACGATCAGGTCGGTCGCTGCCGAGCTGTAGATGCAGACCTTGCCGCCGGTGCCGACGCGAGCCATCATCGAGTTGGCGATCAGATCGCCAACTACAAAGTTCAGGTTCGAGGCGGTCGGTAGCGGTTGCCCGCAGGGGAAGACCGTGATGAATCCGTTGGCGGACGGGAGCAACGCGGCGACGTTCAGTAAGACTGTCGCCGCTCCCGGAGCTACCCCGACACGTCCCGCGACCGGCAGCTCGTATGTCTGTCCGGCAGCCACACGACCGACTGCCTGATGCAAACCGTCGGCCGTTTGACCAAAGGGCGACCGCGTGTCCAGCACGCGTGCTGCCTCGACTAGCGGCTCCAGCGCCCGCAGGACTCCGGTGACGTCAACCAGCACGTCCGTCTGTGCCGACGAGAAGATGCAGATACTGCCGTCGCCGGCGAGTTGAGTCGACACCGAGTTGGCGACGACCTCGCCCGCGAGGAAGTTGAGGTTCGACGCATTTGGGCGCGCTTCCCCACACTCGAACACCGTGATGAATCCGGCGTCGCGTGGCAACACGGCGGTGACGTTCAAGACAACTGTGTCGGTAGTAGGCGACAATCCTGCTCGGCCGGCAACTGGCAGCACGTAGGTCTGACCCGCGGCCAACTTGCCAACCGCTTGGTGCAAACCGTCCACCGTGTGTCCACCGGGATTGCGTGTGTCCAAGATTCTGGCGCTGTCGACGTCGGTGTGGATGATCGTCAGATCCTCGAAGTCGTACGTCGTGGCGACGCCGCCAGACCTGAGGACCACACGGTCGTAGGCACCTTCAAGGCCGTTATCGCTCGGGCTTGTGTCGCCACCGTTGATGCGGAAGAACTCGATCTTGCTTCCAAGCGTGGCTCCGCCGATGGTGGTAGCACCGCATCCTCCTGCGAAACCCGGAATCCGGTTCGTGGGGTTCACCGCGACGGTCCAGTTGTCGAAACTGAACGTGTTCCATCCAGCGACACTCGAACTCGGCACGAACGAATAGCGACAGTCATAGAAGCCATCGCCCGTCGCCGCTGCGCTAGGGCCGAACAGCCCAATTCCGTTGGCTGCACTGTCGACGTACACATTTGTATAGAAGTGATTCGCCGAGGTGCCCGCGACTGGAGTGATCACCTGGAACTCGTATTGCATGCCACCAAACTCAGACACCAACGAATTAATGAGCGGCGGTTGCATCTCCAACTTGGACCCGTTCGGTGCGGCGATGGGACCGAACCGGAAACTGCTCGTGCCGGAACCAGTGTCGTCGGGACCATTGAAAGCAAACGGAACGGCCGGGTTGCCCAGCACCGTGGTATCGACAATCCAATCGTGCAGATTTGCTGCCTTCACCACAACACTGGCGGCAGTGTCGGTCTTGGTCGTGATCTTTGCGAGCGGCCGATAACCGGTCCAGCAGTTCGAGCCGTTCGTGTCGTTGCGCAAAGTGCCGACTGTCGGTCCGCCGTCGCAGTAGAACGGCGCATAGCCGGTGTTCAAGAAGGCTGCTTCTTCAACAACGTCAGTGCCGACGAAGGGAGCGCCGGGGAGTGACTGAGCTCCAACATTTAGTGAGTCGTAGCCGCAGCCCTGAGCCGTGGAAAAACACGTTGCGCCAGTACCCATTGGCGACGCGCCATAACTGGTTGTGTTGAAGGCAACCGCCCAGACGATTCGATTCGGTAGCACAGTGGAACCCGAGAAGTCGAACGTCACCGGTGTGGCCAAGCCGTTAAAGCAAGTACCCGACCCTGTTTCTCTCCAAGCGGTGCCACCCGCGCAGGTGGGGTCAGTCGTCGGCCGGAAAGGGATCGCAAACGTTTGGGTCTTTGTCGCGAGCAGCGCGCCGAGCACGGGAGCCGCGTCAGTACCGGTCACGGCATAGACATTCAGGGTCAACGGATGACTGAAAGTTGCACCGGGCGTCGTGGTGCAGATTCCCCCGGGACGCGACTCACAGCCCCAGCTCGACATTTCTACGGTCACTGACTCAAGGGCACGTGGCCCAGCCGCGAGCGACACCATGTCGCCAAACTCGACGGTCTGTGTCGCTTGGAAGGCCTGGCTCGGCACGTTGCCGGGGACCGAGGAACCGATTGCGTCGTACACGACAACGGATGCGCCTGCGGCGTCGACGACCGAGGCCGGCGTAGTCGTGCCCACAATCGGGAGCGCCATCGCGAGGGCGAGCAGCCACCGCGTCCGCCATCTGTTGCCGTACCCCTTAGTACTCGACGTTGTTTGAAGCATCTCGCTGTTCCTTTCGGTTGAGCAGGTACAGCGAAGAACGCCACAACAGTGGGGCTTTGGGCGGTATCTGGCAGTTTCTGGGGACCATGTGGGTTTCGTGAACAGAGCCGCGCAGATGAGGTCGAGAATGGCCAGGGCCAAGCCGTGTTGCCGTGATTGCCAACACCCTGATCGGGCTCGAAGCGGAAATCTGAGTCACTGCCAGCGACCCTAGATTACTATGAGTGGTATTTCAAGAGAGTCTTTAGTCCTCTCCTATTACTCTTATAAAGTGTACTGAATCCCAGATCGGGCGTGTTCGGCCGATAAAGTGTCCTGTATTGACGCAGGAGAAACTCTCAAACAGCAACGGGCAGCCGCCGGGTTGTCGCAGATGGCCCTCGCCGTGAAGGTGGGCGTGACCCTGCCCGCAGTCAGCGGGTGGGAGCGCAACTTGTACAAACCGCGCCGCCCAACCGCGCAACGTCTCGATGACGCGTTGCGTGCCGGTGGTGCAGTTCTCGCCGCTTTTGGCTACGCCCCGCTCCCCAACCCCGTCGAGTTGATGGTCTCCGCTCACACCGACGAGCGCATCCACCGACTTGAGGTCCTCGTCGCCGAGTTATCGACTCGGCTCAATGACGTGGAAGCAGCGGCAAAGGCGTAGAACACTCACACGCGCGGCGGGTCGACCTCGATCCGCAGTCGGGCACCCTTAGTGCGAGCGTTCTTGGCACCGGCCGCGTCCGCGAGGGCACACCCCAGCGCCAGCCAATCGTCGGCCCGCACCAGGACAGCCTTCGCAGTGACGGCGAACTCAAGCCCGGTTGCCGCAGCGATGGCCTCGGCATCGGCCCCTTCGATTGCGGCGAGCGCTCGGAACGGCGGCAGCCCCAGCAGGCGACGACGCGCGAGTTCGCCGTCAACCAGTCGGCCGGTGTCGCCGAGCAGCGCGGCCAGCAGCACCTCGTGCTGAGGAACATGGGTCTGCACGATGACTCGGCCGCCGCGGTTGCGGGCACCAACCAATCGGCCGGCACGCACTATCAATGCCATCGCCTGCTCGGCGGCGCGATAGCGGGGGGCCAGCAACTCCGCATCGAAGTCGAGGAACGCGACGACATCCACATTACGAACTCGATGCAGTACGGCTTCGGTGCCTACATACACATCAGCCGCGGGCAGTTCCACGTCGCTGTCCCCGGTCACCGACAGCACCGGTCGGTTTGCGGCGGCTTCTAACTCTTCGCGCAGGCGCGACACGCCTGGCTTCACCAACGCCATCGCGGAGGCGCCGCACACTTGGCACACCTTCGGTCGCACCGTGTCGCAGCGCGGACACTCCAGCATTCCGTCGTCGCGCTGGCGCACCGCGGCCGCACACACTTCACACCGTTGCAGATTGCGACAAGCGCGACATGCAAGCAACCGCGCGCGACCGACGGTGTTCAAGACACACACAACGCGCTTGCCGGGGTCGCGCAACGCGCGGATGAGCGACGTGCCAACCAGCGTTCGTTTCCAGGGCTCTACGTCGCTGCGATCATCGATCTCGATCAGCGGCCATTGCGCTGAGTGCGGTGAATGCGAGCCGTGGCGCGGCGGGCTCGCGGCCCACCGCATAGCGGTCACTGTCGGGCACGGCGACAGCAGCGTGCACGCTGCGCCAGCGCGAGCAGCACGCTCGATCACCACGTCACGCGCCTGCCACGTCGGCGTGCGTTCCTCCTGATACGACTCGTCGTGTTCGTCGAGCAACACAATCGTCTTCACACCTGCGCAAGGGGCCCAAGCACCCGACCGCGTGCCGACCACAACGTCGACTCCACCGGCGGCCGACGCCCACTCGTCGGGAACGACGGCGACGCTCAAACCCTCACGTCGCACTCGTGATGCGAGCGCCCGCACGGCTGGCGGCGATGGGTGCAGCACCAACGCCGGTCCCTTGCGCGCCGCGGCAAGCACGAACGGCAACGGATCTTCCAAGGGGCCAATACGCGTTACGCCCGACTCGCCAGCGTCGCCGACTGACACCGTGCGCCGAGCGACCGGCAGCCGCGAGACCATCGTTGGCGGCGACGCAGCGAGAAGGAATGGACGCAAGCGGTCGGTCCCCCACCGCGGCGCGGCCCATCGCGCCAAGTCCACCAACTCCGCGGACGGCCCAATCGACGACCATTTGGCCAGTGGCATCAGCTTGTCGGCGGCCAATGCCGGATCGGGCGCGCCAAAGGCGACAACCCAACCGCCCACTCGGCGACCATGCAGCGGCACTCGCACGAGCGAGCCGACCGCCACCTGGTCGCGCAGCAACTCTGGGACTAGATAGTCGAATTGCTTGTCGAGACCAGTGACGTTCGGGACTACTCGCGCGACGAGCACGAGCGAATGATCACACGCCGACGGCGCGCATGAAGTCGTCGAGGCGACTGACTTGTTCCCAGGTGAACTCGGGCAGATTGCGGCCGAAGTGACCGTACGCCGCGGTCTTGCGATAGATCGGGCGCTTCAGGTCGAGATCGCGCACAATGGCACCGGGCCGCAGGTCGAACACGCTCTTCACGGCCTCGACGATCTTCTCATTGGGGACCTTCTCGGTGCCGAACGTCTCGACGAGAATGCTCATTGGGTGCGCCATACCAATGGCGTACGCCACCTGCACTTCGCAGCGCGCCGCTGCACCGGACGCCACCACATGCTTGGCGACCCAACGAGCGGCATATGCCGCTGAACGGTCGACCTTGCTCGGGTCCTTGCCGCTGAACGCGCCGCCACCGTGACGACCCATGCCACCGTACGTATCGACGATGATCTTGCGACCGGTGAGCCCGGTGTCGCCATGAGGGCCACCGATCACGAACTTGCCGGTTGGGTTGATGTACACGTCGTAGCCGTCGTTGGCGAATTGCTCGGGGACAACCGGACGAATGACCTGCTCGATGAGGTCCGGACGAATCACAGTGTCGCGGTCGACACCGTCTTGATGCTGCGTGCTGATGAGCACCGCACCGAGTTTCACCGGCCGACCGTTCTCGTAATGGACGGTGACTTGCGTCTTGCCATCGGGGCGCAGATACGGAACGGCGCCAGCACGACGAACCTCGCTGAGCCGCTCGGCCAACCGGTGTGCCAACCAGATCGGCATCGGCATGAGATCAGGGGTCTCGTCGCAGGCGTACCCGAACATCATGCCCTGGTCGCCGGCGCCCTGCAGTTCGAGTTGATCCTCAGCGTTGCCAACGGTGCGCACCTCTTCGCTCTTGTCGACGCCTTGCGCGATGTCGGAGCTCTGCTCGTCGATGCTGACGATCACGCCGCAGGTGTTGCCATCGAAGCCGTAGAGCGCGTTGTCGTAGCCAATGCCGTTGATGACCTCGCGCGCCAGCTTCGGGATGTCGACATACGCCGATGTCGTGATCTCGCCAGCGACGATGCACAACCCAGTGGTCAGCAACGTTTCGCATGCAACCCGACCGTTGGGATCTTCGGCGAGGATGGCGTCGAGGACGGCATCGCTGACCTGATCGGCCATCTTGTCGGGGTGACCCTCGGTAACGCTCTCGGAGGTGAACGTATAGCTGCTCACGGTGTCGTGCCTCTCTGTCTTCTTCTGGGTGCTTGGGACTTACTTGATCTTGGTTGCGAGTATCTCGACAACAGTATCGACAACGGCCTTTGCGATTACTTTCTTGTCGGCGAGGGCAATAGAGGTGGTCGTGCCGTTGGAGCGCACAAGCGTCACGGCGTTGGTGTCGTGCTGGAACCCGACCCCTGGCTGGCTGACGTCGTTGGCGACGACAAGATCGAGGTTTTTTGCGCGCATCTTGCCGGAGGCGTTGGCGATCAGGTCGTCGGTCTCGGCCGCGAAACCGACCAGCACCTGTCCGGAGGGCTTATCGGCGCCCAGGCCAGCGAGGATGTCGGCCGTGGGCTCGAGCACGACCTCGGGGATGCCGTTCGACTTCTTGAGTTTCGTGCTCTTGCCAGACACGTCGCCCGCGGGACGAAAGTCGGCCACGGCGGCCGCCATGATGACGACGTTGGCCGCCGACGCAAGCTGGGCGAGCGCAGCGCCCATCTGCGCCGCGGTCTCAACACTGCACACTTCAACGCCGGCCGGCACCGGCAGGTCGACCGTCGAAACCAGCGTCACCCGCGCCCCGCGGGCTGCGGCCTCACCGGCAATGGCGTAGCCCTGCTTACCGCTACTGCGGTTGGCGATCACACGCACCGCGTCGATTGGTTCGCGCGTGCCACCCGCCGACACAACAACCTTCATGCCGACGAGATCTCCGCTGGCGCCCAGCACGCTCTCAATCAGAGCCAGGATTGTTTCGGGTGCGGCGAGGCGACCAGCCCCGACGTCGCCACCGGCCAGCCGACCCGACTCGGGTTCCACAATGTGCACGCCGCGGGTTCGCAACGTGGCGATGTTGGCTTGCACTGCCGGGTGTTCCCACATCTCTGTGTGCATCGCCGGACAGACGACAACAGGTGCGCGTGTGGCGAGCAACGTATTGGTGAGCAAGTCGGTGCTCAATCCAGATGCGTACGCCGACAGCAAGCGAGCAGTAGCTGGAGCAACGACGATGAGGTCGGCGGACTGACCGAGATGCGTGTGCGGGATCGGGTGCACCTCGTCCCACAACGACGTTTGCACAGGTTCGCTGGCCAGCGCGGAGAATGTGGCACGACCGACGAAGTGCTCGGCACCCTCGGTCATCACCGGCACGACGTGCGCACCTGCGTCGACAAGCCGACGGCACAGATCAACAGCCTTGTAGGCGGCGATGCCGCCAGTGACACCTAGGACAATTCGCTTGCCGGCCAGCACTGCATGAGTCCTAGAAGAGCGTTCTCAGCCGGTGTCGTCTCAGACCGCAGCGTCTTCGGTCAGTTCCGCGTCCTCGCCACTTTCGGCTTCAGCGACCGGCGCAGCCTGCTCGACCTGGATGATCTTGTCGGCGGCGATCTCTTCGAAGGCGATGCTGAGCGGCTTGCGCGCAACGGAGCTGACCTGTGGCGGCACCATGTGGCCGAGGCCATCGCCCAGTTGACTGAAGTAGCTATTGATCTGGCGCGCCCGACGAGCGGCGAGCGTGACCAGGCTGAACTTGGAATCAACGCGGTCAAGCAGCTCTTCGATTTGCGGATTGATCATCGTGTCGAATGAGCGAGTGGTCATTGGAGATCTCCTGAGAAAAACTGCGAAAACCTAGCGGGCAAGCCTACCGGCGGATGTCAATCGAGCATGCGATGGTGCCCGATGATCTGCATCATCTCGTCGACCGTCCGCTCCAGATCATCGTTGACTACCACGTGATTCGCTAACGACAGTCCTACCGGCTCCTCGTCGAGGGCCTTCTGCAAGCGTTCAGCCACCCGATCTTCAGGGTCGCCGCGACCTCGCAAACGCCGCTGCTGCTCGTCGCGCGACGGCGGCAAGACGAAGATCAACACCGCCTCGGGGTGGATCTTCTTTACCTGCATCGCTCCGTTGACCTCAATTTCCAGCACGACATCGTGGTCGACCACTGGATCAGGGGTCGGGGTGCCGTAGTAGTTACCGAGGAAGTCCGTCCACTCCAGAAAGCCACCCGCCGCGATACGCGACTCGAAACTGGCCCGATCAGTGAAGACGTAAGCATCGTTGCTCTCGCCTTGGCGCTGCGCCCGTGTCGTCCATGATCTACTCAGCCACAGGCGCGGATCGCGGTCGACCAGCGCGCTCACTATTGTGCCCTTGCCAACGCCACCAGGGCCGGAGACGATGAAGATGCGCCCAGCAGCGTGAGCGGGCGTCACTTCCCGAGCTGATCGAGCAACGAGATCTTCTGCTGCTGCCCGAGCCCCTGCACCCGGCGATTGTCGGCGATACCGATGTCGTCCATGATCTTGCGGGCCTTCACCTTGCCGACACCCGGCAGCGATTCCAGCAGCGCTACAACCTTCAACTTGCCGACAGTATTGCTGGTGGACTTCAACGCGTCGGCCAGGGTGACGGTGCCCATCTTCAACTTGTTCTTCAGTTCTGCGCGGGCCACACGTGCTTCGGCCGCCTTGGCGAGCGCATTGGCACGCTGTTCGGGAGTGAGTTGCGGGGGTGTTGCCATATTCGGACGTTAGCGCCGACGGTCATCTCGTCGGCGGCAATCCCCCGGGCAATCCTCCATGATGTGCCCGCCCGGTGAGATCGCCGACCGCGAGGTGACGAGCGGCACACCAGGCCAGCAGCTCTCGCTGAATCTTCCATGGCGCACGCGGATCCGCGAACGTGGCGGTCCCTACCTGCACGGCGCTGGCGCCCGCCAGCATCAGTTCAGCGGCATCCCAACCGTTGCACACTCCCCCGACGCCGACGATCGCAACATCGGGTAACGCAGCGCGCACGTCGAACACGGTCCGCACCGCGATCGCATGCAGCGGTCGCCCGCTGTAGCCGCCACCACCGGCGGCCAACACCGGGAGGCCGGAACTTTCGCTCAGCACCATGCCGAGCGCTGTGTTGATCAACGTCACCGCCTCCGCCCCTGCCGCGTGCACGGCAGCGGCGACCTCGACGACTCGATCGGTGTTTGGGCTCAGCTTCGCCCAGCGGGGTCGCCCACACGCCGCTGTCGCAGCCACGACCTGCGCCGACAGGTCGACGTCGTGAGCGAATATTCCCCGGTGTCCGGAAGCGTCATTCGCGACATTCGGGCACGAGAGGTTGACTTCCACAGCGACAACTTGCGGCGGCGCGTCGGCCAGCAGTTCGGCCGCTTGACGGTATTCGGCGACGGTGCGTCCCCAGATGCTCGCGACGACGGTCGCGCCGGTTGCGATGAGCGCGGGCAACTCATGTTGCAACCAGTGCTGGATACCGGGCCCCTGGAGACCGACCGCATTCAACATTCCAACACCAGCGGGATGCAGCCGCGGCGCCGGGTTGCCGCCCCACTCGAACGCGGCGAGCGACTTCACCACAACAGCGCCCAGCTGCGCGAGATCACCGACACCCGCCAACTCGGCTCCGTAACCAGCGGTACCCGCTGCGGTCATCACCGGTGACCGCAGGCCGATGGAGCCGACCCGCACCTCTGGCGACCTCGCCGCCGCGGTCATCGATGCCGTCACGACAATCCAGTCACGACAAACCCGTCACGACAAACCCGTCACGACAACTCATCACGACAAGCCGTTGAGTGAGTGGTACTCCTGCAGACTGCGCACCGTCAGCTCAGCACCCGCAGCGGCCATCTCGGCCATGCCGCCCACCGCCGCCAATGCGGCTTCGACGGTCGTCACGGAGCTGACGTGATGAGCGTTCGCGGTCTTACGAATCTGCTCACCGTCAGTGCGTCCACCACGGCCCTGCGGTGTGTTGATGACAAAGACGATCTGCCCACTCTCGATCAACTTGACTGCGTTGATGCCGTGGCCGTCGGAGATCTTGCCAACGACCTGATCGACTGTGATCCCAAAGCGACCGAGGTATTCCCCGGTGCCCTTCGTGGTCGCGATGTTCAGCTTCAAGTCGCGCAGCCTTTGGGCCACAACCAAACCCGCTGGCTTATCGCCATCGGCGAGCGAGAGAAAGACCGTGCCCTCCGTGGGCAACAACGTGCCTGCTGCCAGTTGTGCCTTGAAGAACGCGCGCCCGAACGTGGTATCGATGCCCATTACCTCACCGGTACTTCGCATCTCAGGCCCCAGCGCCGTGTCGACCTCCGGGAAGCGGCTAAACGGCAGGACAGCCTCCTTCACCGCAACGTGCCCATGATTGCTCGCGGGGCGCACCAGTCCCTCCGCGCGCAGTTCAGCCAGCGTCGAACCCATCATCACTCTGCTCGCGATCTTGGCCAGCGGGACACCGGTGGCTTTCGCAACGAACGGAACCGTGCGACTCGCTCGCGGGTTGGCCTCGATGACGAACGCAGTCGTGCCCAACACAGCGAACTGCACGTTGATAGGACCGCACACCTCCAGCGAGTTCGCGATCGCCCGGGTGTAACGCTCGATCACTTCCACCACCCAACCGGGAAGCGTCTGCGGCGGGATCGCACACGCGGAGTCACCACTGTGCACGCCAGCTTCCTCGACGTGCTCCATCACGCCGCCGATGAGCACCTCGCCGGTGCGATCGCGGATCGCATCCACATCGACCTCGATCGCGTCTTCCAGAAAGCGATCGATCAAGACCGGCCGCTCGGCGGACAGACCGCCTTCCTTGCCAAGACTGCCGAAGCTCGCCAGCTCCTTCATGGCGGCGGCCAGATGGTCCTCGTCGTGCACAATCTGCATCGCCCGCCCGCCGAGCACATAGCTCGGTCGCACCAACACCGGATAGCCGATGTTGTCCACCACGGCGAGTGCCGCGGCGAGATCGCTGGCGGTTCCACCAGGCGGCTGCGGAATGTGTAGGTCATCGCACAGTGCGTTCCACTTCTCGCGATCCTCGGCAAGGTCGATCGAGGCGGATGAGGTACCGGCGATCAGCTCGGCCGGGAGTTGACCGGACAGCTTCAGCGGTGTCTGCCCCCCGAGTGAGACGATCACCTTTGGTGCCACGCCACCAGCGGCTGCAGCCTCGGCTGCGATCACGTTGAGGACGTCCTCTGTGGTCAGCGGCTCGAAGTACAACCGATCGCTGGTGTCGTAGTCGGTAGACACCGTCTCGGGATTGCAGTTCACCATCACAGTCTCGAAGCCCGCTTCGCGGAGGGCGAACGAGGCATGGACGCAGCAATAGTCGAATTCGATGCCTTGCCCGATGCGATTGGGGCCACTTCCCAGAATGATCACTCGCGGCCGATCACTGGGACGAACCTCATCCTCGTCTTCCCAGGCGCTGTAGTGATACGGCGTTTGGGCGGCGAACTCTGCGGCGCAGGTGTCGACGGTCTTGTACGTGGGCAACACCCCGGCCGCCTCGCGCGCGGCGCGCATCACCTTCTCTTCGACCGTCCACAACCATGCCAGCTGCGCGTCGCTGTAGCCACACTGCTTTGCCCGCTTCCAGTCGCGACGAGTCATGGCGTCGAAGCCGATCTCAGAGAGCACGGCGCGTTCCTCGACGATCTGGCTCATCTGGTCGAGGAACCAGTGATCGATGCGGCAAGCGGCATGGACGAGCTCGGCCGCGACACCTCGGCGCAGAAGCTCCCCAACCTGGAAGATGCGCTCCGGGGTCGCAATCGCGATCGCAGCCAACAGCTCGGAGTCGCTCATTCCCGCGAGGTGCGCCTCGGCTGCATCGCACCCAAGCCCATTGCGGCCGAGCTCTAACGAGCGCAACGCTTTCTGCAAACTCTCCGGGAACGTGCGACCGATGCTCATTACTTCGCCAACTGACTGCATCTGCGTGCCGAGCACCCCGGTTGTTCCGGGCAGCTTCTCGAACGCCCAACGCGGAATCTTGGTGACGACGTAGTCGATCGCCGGTTCGAAGCTTGCAGGCGTGCCGGTGATGTCGTTAGTGATCTCGTCGAGCGTGTACCCGACCGCCAGCTTCGCTGCGATCTTGGCGATGGGAAACCCGGTGGCTTTCGATGCGAGCGCACTCGACCGCGACACACGCGGGTTCATCTCGATCACAACCTGTTCGCCGGTTGCGGGATTGACCGCAAACTGCACATTGCTGCCACCGGTTTCAACTCCGACGCGACGAATGCACGCGAACGCGGCATCGCGCATCTGCTGATACTCAACATCGCTGAGCGTCTGTGCCGGCGCCACCGTGATGCTGTCGCCAGTGTGCACACCCATCGGATCGACGTTCTCGATGCTGCAGATAATCACGCAGTTGTCAGCTCGATCGCGCATGACCTCCAACTCGTACTCTTTCCAACCTGCAATGCTGCGCTCGATCAGGATCTCGCCAATCGGACTGGCCGCTATGCCGTGTGCCGCTGCCGATTCGAACTCTTCGGCACTGCTGGCGATTCCGGTACCGCGCCCACCAAGGATGTAGGCCGGTCGGATAATGCATGGCAAGCCGACGTCGGCGACGACTGCGCGAGCTTGCTCCATCGTGTGCGCAATACCGCTGGCCGGAACCGCAAGACCGATCTCGAGCATCGCCTGCTTGAACTTGCCACGATCCTCTGCTGTGGAAATCGCCTCGGCATTGGCCCCAATCATCTCTGGTGTTCCCGGAACGCCGATGAGGCCACGTTCGAAGAGTGCCATCGCCGTGTTCAGGCCGGTTTGACCACCCAACGTCGGTAGCACCGCATCAGGTCGTTCCCGTTCGATGATCCGCGCCACCACTTCGGGAGTGATCGGCTCGACGTACGTCGCATGCGCGAAGTCGGGATCAGTCATGATCGTCGCCGGGTTCGAGTTCACCAAGATGACGCGGAAGCCTTCTTCTTTCAGCACGCGGCACGCCTGCGTACCCGAGTAGTCGAACTCGCACGCCTGCCCAATCACGATCGGGCCAGACCCGATGATCAGAATGCTGTGCAGATCAGTGCGCCGCGGCATCAGTGCGCATCCATGAGTTCGGCGAAGGCGCCGAACAAGTACCGGCTGTCGTGAGGGCCGGGGCCGGCTTCGGGGTGATACTGCACGCCAAACGCAGGCGCATCGATCACGCGGATTCCTTCGTTGGTGTTGTCGTTCAGATTGCGATGCGTCACGTCGACCACCCCTTGCAGACTCGCCGGGTCAACGCAGAAGTTGTGGTTCTGGCTCGTGATCTCAACGCGCCCCGTCGCCTCGTGACGCACCGGGTGATTGCCGCCGTGGTGACCGAAGGGCAGCTTGAACGTTTCTCCGCCGAGCGCGCGACACAACAACTGATGGCCAAGGCAGATGCCAAAGATCGGTACCTGGCCCAGCAGCTCGCGGATCGTGTCGACGGCGTAGCCCACCATCGCGGGATCGCCCGGGCCGTTGCTGAGGAACACTCCATCGGGTGCCAACTCGAGCACCGCGGCTGCGGTCGTGGCGGCGGGCACAACTTCCAACGTTCCCAGCGCGCTGAGCTGACGCAGCATCGTCGACTTGATTCCGAAGTCGAAGGCCACGATGCGGCGCTGGCGGGCGTCCCTCGCAGCAGCCACCGTGTAGCGCTGATCGGTGGACACCGACGCCACCAGATCGATGCCGTCGGTGCCCGGTTCGGCGCGTGCCGCGGCTAGCAGTTCGGCCTCACTCGCAGTTCCGAAGGCCCCAGGCATTGCCCCTGTGTCGCGCAGGATGCGGGTAAGGCGGCGGGTGTCGACACCAGCAATTCCGCAGATCCCAAAGCGATACAGCATCTGGTCGAGCGATGACTCGGATCTGTGATTGCTTGGGCGACGAGCCATCTCGCGCACGATCACCCCGCGGCAGAACGGACGGGCCGATTCGCGATCGAGTTCGTTGGTGCCGTAGTTCCCGATGTGCGGGTAGGTGAAGGTCACGATCTGGCCCGCATAGCTCGGATCGGTGATGACTTCCTGGTAACCCGACATGACGGTGTTAAAGACGACCTCGCCACTCGCGAAACCCGTCGCCGGCAGATCGGCACCGATCAGTTCGCCCTCAAACACACTGCCGTCGGCGAGCACCAGCGCGGCGTGTCTCGCGGGCAGCTGCCCTCGTGCGTGTGCGTGCTCAGACATCGACATCAGTCCTGACCGTACGGGCCTCACGGGACCCATTTCACGGTCGAAGCTGGACATTAGCTGTCGGCGTTAGCCATGCCGGGCATCCAGGATCGCACACGACTCCGCTTGCGGCTTTACGTCGACGGCCGCGCTGGTCCCGATGCGATGCAGCACCACCACGTTCTCGTCCTCGAACACCGTCTCAAAGGGACCACCGTCGACCCGCATCGCATCAAACAGTTGCTGGTTGTTGGAACCCACCTGCGTGAGATCGAGTGCGACGTACTCGACCGTCTTCGGATCGGGCAAATGATCGCAGTCGTCGTTACCCCACACGCTCGCCCAGAAAGGATTCGGCCAGTCGTACACCTCGCGGCGATGCGACAGGTGCGGAAGCAGTTGATAACTCGCCGACACGGACGCGTCGGGCGGGATATAGGTCAGTGCCGTGCGCAACGAATCGTGCCGTGGGTTGTTGCGGCTCCACACGTAGTAGTTGGCCTGCTCGCCAAGCGGAGAAGGCGCCCACGCAACGTTGGACGTAAAGCTGCACAACAACATCCAGATGGGCAACACCACGCGCAAGGCCTTCACACGCAGCAGCGTGTGCGCACCGTGGATCGACGCGATCATCATCGGCGCGATCATCACCGAGGTGTACTGGTAGCGAATCATGCGCGCATAGGGGCTGAGCCCGATCACGCTGGCAAGCAACTGCGGCAGCGCCATCAACAACCCCAGCGGGTTGGCGAGATAGACCCAACCCATTGGCCACGACATCTGCTTGTAGAAGACGAGGCGGTCGTGCTGCACCGCATCGCTGACCACACGATTTGGATGGGTGATGATCGTCTTCACGATCTCGGCGGTGTCGTTGCCGTAGTTGCCATAGAAGTAGGTGATGTAGAACGGCTCTTTGCCGTCGTTGTAGTACGGCAGCACCAGCTTGGTCGCGACGACGTACCACACGACAGCCAGCACAACGGTGGCCCCGCAACGCTGCAGCACCCGTCGGTAGTCGGGCGCGCCACGCATGTAGATCGCCAGCACCAGCCCCAGCATGATCACTGCCAGCGCCGTGTCCTCGCGAGTGCTGAGCGCAAGCAGCACCATCGCAAAGAACCAACCCCAACGCTCCTTGGTGGCGAACCACCACGCAAACAGGAAGGGCGTGATGACCAGCGCTTCAGGATGGAACATCGCCCAACTGATCCACTGCACCGGGGCGTACATGAGATAGACGACCGCAAACAGCAGCCCCCACCACGGGTTGCGCATCTTGTCGCGGGCAATCAAGTAGATCGGTATCGCGCCGAGCGCCAGCGCTATGGCCTGCACGACGTACAGAAACTCCGGGCCAGCACCAAGCCAATAGGCAGGTGCGAAAGCGAACGCAATCACGTTGAAGTGATGGCCCCAGAAGTTCATGCCGCGCACCGACATGAACTGCTCGCCGCGCGATACCAGCCAGAAGCCCTGGTCGTAGATGCCCATGTCGTACGACCAGGTGCCGAAGTTGCGCTGGTTCATGACGCCCAGCGAGCCGAACACGACCGCGAACACAACAACTGCGAGCGCTACGAACACTGCCGCCGGATGCATGTCGCTGACGCGATCGGCGAGCGCCCGCCCACGCGCCGCGAGCCAATTTGGGGGCTTCGGGTTCTCAGATGCCGTCACGGCAACCTCGACAACCTCAGTCATGCTGCAGTTCTACTCTGAGCTCGCTCACAAGAGCCGACAGGACACCATTCACAAATCGGCCGGAGTCGTCGGTACTAAAGCGCTTTGCGAGTTCGACGGCCTCATCGAGCACTACCGCGACGGGCACCTCGGGTAGGCAGAGCAGCTCGAAGCCAGCGATACGCAGCACGTTGCGATCGATCGCTGGCATACGTGCCAGCGTCCATCCCTTTGCGTGTGCCGATATCGAGGCATCCAGGCGCGCTTGGTGTTCCTCGACGCCCTCGACCAACGCCCGAGTCAGCGCGTCGGTGGGTAGTACCTGGTGGGCGAGAACCTCGCGCGGTGATACATCCTTCGACTCGGCTTCGTACAGCAGGATGAGGGCGCGCTCGCGTGCATCGGTGCGGTCGTCGGGATGTCGAACGCTGGCTGCCGAGCGCGAACCGCGGCGACCGCGCTGGGACGAGCCGCGCTGAGACAAGATCAGACCCGCGTTATGTATTCGCCGGTGCGAGTGTCGACCTTGACTTTGTCGCCGGGGTTGATGAACAGCGGCACCTGAATCACCTTGTCGGTCTCGAGCGTGGCGGGCTTGCGAGCGCCGCTGACGCGATCTCCCTGAATGCCGGGGTCGGTGTCGGCGATCGTCAGTTCCACAGCGGCGGGGATCTCGACGGTCACGATCTCGCCGTTGTGAAACGCAATGATCGCCACTGAGTTCTCCACCATGTAGTCGGCAGCATCGCCAAGAGCCACGGGCGCCACGTTCTGCTGGTCGTACGTCTCCATGTCCATGAAGACGTAGTCGTCGCCGTCGCGGTACAGAAACTGCATGTCCTTCTTTTCGAGCACGGCTTGCTCGACACGAATACCTGCGTTGAACGTGCGATCAATGACGGCACCGGTGCGCAGATTCCGAATCTTGGTGCGCACGAACGCGCCACCCTTGCCCGGCTTGACGTGCTGGAACTCGACCACTTGAAACAGGACCTTGTCGAGTTCGAGGGTGATCCCGTTCTTTAGATCGTTGGTGGTGATGGCAGGCACGATGAATCCTTAGGAGAGGCTGTCAGTACGCGGCATCCGTCGCTGGTGACGACCACCAGATCTTCGATACGAATGCCGCCGAAGCCTTCATGGTAGACGCCAGGTTCGACGGTCACCACGTCGCCGACCTGCAAAATGGTGTCGCCGGCACGGTTGATGAACGGGTCCTCGTGAATCAAGAGGCCTACGCCGTGACCAGTTCCATGCGTAAACCACTCGCCGTAACCGGCCTCTTCGATGATTCGACGACATACCCCGTCGAGTTCCTTCGTGCTGATTCCTGCGGCCACCGCCGCGACACCGGCACGCTGGGCGGCAAGCACGACGTCGTACAGCTCCCGCTGCAACGCGGTCGGTTCTCCGATGAAGAACGTGCGAGTCATGTCGCTGTGGTAGCCGTCGACCAGGGCACCGACATCGATGATCACCGTATGGCCAGACTCGATCAGCGTCGACGTCGGCCGATGATGCGGCAGCGCGGCATTGATGGGGCCAGTCGCCACAATCGTCTCGTAACTCGGCCCGATAGCGCCGAGCTCGCGCATGCGCGTTTCCAGATGATTGCGGACCTGCGCCTCCGTCAGACCGTCAGCGAGTGTCGGGGCCACCTCGGCGAGTGCCTGATCAGCGATCCGGCACGCCTGCGCCATCATCTCGATCTCGCGGGCATCCTTCACCCGGCGCTCCGCCTCCACGATGCCGGTCGCGGGCACTAGCTCGCTCTTGATCGCTTGCACGTACTGGGCGTGCTGTGCGTAAGTGACGTGAGTTGCTTCAAATGCAACTCGAGCAAACTGATCGCAGCACTGCGCGATGTGGTCGACCACTAAAGGCGACGTCGCCCCGACGAGGACTTCGCCCTCCACTCCGGCCGCCGCCATCTGCTGCGCCGCCTGCTGCCCGTAGCGCCCGTCGGTGATGAGCGTCAACCCATCTGGGTAGAGGACCACCCAGGCGTTCGACCCGGTGAATCCTGTCAGCCACCGAATGTTGGTGATGTCGCTCACTAAGAGCGCATCGGCCTTGGCCGTCGCTGCCAAACGCGACCGAACACGCTGAGAGCGATCGGCGATTGTCACTTGGACCATTGTCACTTGGACGACAGCACGCGTGACACGGCGGCGACCGCGAGTTCGTAGCCGTGCATGCCGAGGCCGGCGATGGAGCCGATCGCTACCGGGGCAACGACGCTCGTATGGCGCCACGGCTCGCGTGAGTTCGGATTTGAGATGTGGACTTCAAGCACTGGGCCTGCGAACGCGGCGAGCGCATCGTGGATCGCCCACGAGTAGTGGGTGAAGGCTCCGGGGTTGATGATGATTGCCGCTGCGCGTCCGCGAGCAGCGTGAATGGCATCGATCAGTTCGCCCTCGTGGTTGCTTTGGAAGGCCTCCAGCGTGTGCCCACTCTTTTCGGCCGCGGCCTTCGTCGCCGCCACGTAGTCGGCGAGAGTGGCCGTTCCGTAAATCTCCGGCTCGCGCTCGCCAAGCAAGTTCAAGTTCGCGCCGTGCAGCAGCAGGATCAAAGCCACGGCTCTATCGTGCCACGTCGGCTGTCCAGCGTGCTCGCTCTATCGCGTAGAACACGTGACGCTGTTCCGCCCAACCGGGGGTCAGCGGGTGATCGAACTCGCGCGACGGATCAGGCCGCAGCCCAATCTTGTGCATCACGCGCTGCGACTTGACGTTCTGCCTCGTGGTGAAGCTGACGATCTCATCATTGGGGAGTTCGACGTGCTCGAAGCCGAACGCGAGCGCCGCGTGGGCTGCCTCTGGCGCGAACCCATTGCCCCATTGCGATCTCGTCAGTCGCCAACCAACCTCCACACAGGGCGTGAAATCCGCGTGCCAACTCGGTGCCGCGAGACCGACGAAACCGATGAACTCGCCGCTGTCCTCGCGCTCAACAGCCCATAGGCCGAAGCCGCGGGCGGACCATGCGGCGATGATGCGATCGACCATCTCGTCGCTTTGCTCGTTGGTCAGCGTCGACGGAAAGTGGCGCATGACCTCCGTGTCGGCATTCAACGACGCGTAAGGCGCTCTGTCGCTTTCACGCCACCCGCGCAGCAGCAGTCGGTCAGTTCTAATCTCCGGCGTCACGCCGGCATTTCCCGCAGCGCTGCGAACGCGTCTGCGGCTGAGACCCCCGCAACCACTTCCACCCCCGAAGGCCCGTCGAGCACAAAGGTGAGGCCATCGCCGAGAACCTTCTTGTCGAAGCCCATGAGGTGAACCAGTCGCTCGCGCGAGATACCTTCCGGCAGATCAGTTGCAAGTTCGTAGATCCCACGAACGACGTCGTAGTGGCGTTGCACGCGTTCGCGACTGATGCGACCGAGACGATGTGCCAAATGAGCGGCGTAAACGAGGCCGATCGCAACCGCTTCCCCGTGAGCGAGTGAGTGGCCCGTCTCGGTCTCCAGTGCGTGGGCGAGCGTGTGGCCGTAGTTCAACAAAGCACGCCTTCCGCTCTCGCGCTCGTCGTCGGCGACTATGTCGGCCTTGATCTGCACACAACGCGCGATCCGTTCCGCCTCACTCATTGTCAGCAGGTCGTCGCCGGTCAGGAAGTGATACTTCGCCATCTCGCCGCGTCCGCAGCGCAACTCGCGAGGCGGGAGTGTGGCGAGGGCGTCGAGATCGCAGATCACACCGCTCGGCTGCCAGTAAGCGCCAATCAGGTTCTTGCCACCCAGTTTGTCCAGCCCGTCCACGCCAGCAACTGGCAGATTGACCCCAGTCTTGCCTCCGATCGCGGCGTCGACCATGCCCAAGAGCGTCGTGCTGACGTGCACCACCGCAACCCCGCGGTGCCACGATGCGGCTGCAAACCCGGCCACATCGCTGACCATTCCCCCGCCAACGCTGACGACGACGTCGTTGCGCGTGAGGCCGATGCTGGCGAAACCTCGACAAAGAGTCTCGACGGTGTGCAGTGTCTTGTGCTCTTCACCATGACCAATCTCGAAGCATTCGAATGGAAGCCCCGGATCAACTTCCAGTGGGATTCCGCTCTGTGTGACAACAGCGACCCGCCGCGCAGTGCTCGGCAGCATCGCGCTCAGCTCTGACCGCGCACCATGGCCGACGAATACGTCGTACGAGCGACCATCAAGGGGAACGCGAATCGTGATCACTGCAGCACCGCCGCCACAACCTGGTCGATCGAACGGTGGTCGACGGCAACGATCGCATCCGCGACCTCGCGATACAACGCCTCACGCTCGTGCAGCATGCGCTGCAACGTACCGGCTGGATCATCGTCGAGCAGCGGACGATGATCGTCGCCGACTATGCGTGCGAGCAGCGTCGCCGAATCGGCGCACAGCCACACCACCCAAGCGTTGGCGACGTTGAGAGCCGAGCGATTGCCAGCACTGAGCACCACTCCCCCTGCCGCCGCGATCACCGCTGGGTTCTCACTCGCGAGCGCGAGGTTGAGCATTTCGGTCTCCAGCTCGCGGAACGCGGGCTCGCCGTCGTCGGCGAAGATGTCGCGAACCTTGCGACCCGTTCGCTGCTCCACCATCGCGTCGCTGTCGAACAATGGCCGTCCGAGCTGTTCAGCCGCCAACCGCGCAACTGTCGTCTTGCCGACAGCCATCATGCCGACGAGCACCAGGTGCTGGTCGGGTCCGATCATGGGAGCGTTGCCCGGAATGCCGCTGCGTTGCGAGTGAATTCGGCAACGCTGTCGCCGCCGAACTTGCGCAGCGCCTCGGTAGCCAGCACCAGTGCCACCATCGTCTCGGCCACGACACCGGCTGCTGGCACGGCTGTTACATCGGTGCGTTCCTTGAAGCTGACCGTCGGCTCCTTCGTGACGACGTCGACCGTCTTCAAGGTCGGCCGGTTCAGGGTCGCCAGTGGCTTCATCGCCGCACGCACCACGAGCAACTCACCCGTCGTGATCCCGCCTTCGGTACCACCGGCGTGCGTCGTCTCTCGTCGATAGTCGCCAGCGTCGCCGGCGTTTGGGTCCCACACAATCGCGTCGTGGGCCACGCTGCCGCGCTGGCCGGCCATCTCGAAGCCGTCGCCGATCTCAACACCCTTCACGGCTTGAATGCTCATCACAGCTCGCGCCAACTCGGCATCGATCCTGCGATCCCAATGCACGTGGCTGCCCAGACCCACTGGCACGCCATAGCCGAGAACCTCGACCACGCCGCCGAGCGAGTCGCCATCCTTCGAGGCTTCTTTCACTTCTTCGATCATCGCTGCCTCGGCGACCGGATCGAAGCAACGCACCGGCGACTCATCGACGATCGCCAAATCACCGACGGTTGGACGGCGGCCGACTTGGGCTCGCGCCGAACCGAGCTGGACCACATGCGAGACCACCGACGTGCCCAATTCCGCGAGCAGCTTCTTAGCTACCGCGCCGGCGGCTACGCGTGCCGCGGTCTCGCGTGCACTCGCCCGCTCGAGCACGTCGCGCGCATCAGTAAAGCCGTACTTCTGCATACCTACTAAGTCGGCGTGACCGGGTCGCACCTTGGTCAGCGGATCCTTCGTAGCCCCCGGCGCGGGCGACATTTCTTCGTGCCACTTGTCGTCGCGAAACCATTCGCTGTTCTTGATTTCGATCGCCAATGGCGACCCGAGGGTACGGCCGTGGCGGACGCCGCCGATCAGCGTCAGCTCGTCTTGCTCGAAACGCTGGCGCGGCCCGCGTCCGTAACCAAGCCGGCGACGAGCCATCTCGTCCTGTATTTCCTCAACCGTGATCTGTAATCCGGCGGGCAGGCCTTCAAGGATCACGACCAGCGCCCGACCGTGTGATTCGCCAGCGGTCAGGTAACGGAGCATCGATTCAGGCTACTGCCGCGGTCATCACAGCCACATCGGGCATTGCGCCGTGCCACAACTGCTGCTGTAGGGCAGCTTGCTGCACGAGCATGCCAAGGCCTTCAACGGTGATCGCACCGGCAGACCGTGCCGCGCGCAGTAGCGCCGTCTCGCGCGGGTGATACACGATGTCGGCGACCACTTGCCCCGCGTGTAGTAGCGCCGGATCGAACGGCAAGTCGCTGGTGCCCATGCCCACCGAGGTGGCGTTGATCACAATGTCGGCAGCTGCGATCTCGCGCGCGGTGCCCACCGATCCGATAGCCACTCCACCGGCTACCGCTAGCGCCGCCGCAACCTCAGCCGCCGCTGCCGTGCGGTTCACGACCGCAACACTCGCCGCTCCTGCCTGCGCCAGAGCGTGGCAAATCGCTCGGGCCGCGCCGCCAGCGCCAAGCACGCACGTCGTCCGACCAGCAACGGCGACACCCGCCGCGGCCAACGATGCCACCAGGCCGTTGCCGTCGGTGCTGTAGCCAACCAACGAGCCGTCGGATCGCGCGACCACGGTGTTGACGCTGTGCAGTGAACGGGCTGTGGCGTCGAGCTCATCGACGGCATCGGCAACCGCTTCTTTGTGCGGCATCGTGACCGAAAGCCCAGCTAGGCCGAGCACGCGCATCGCATCAAGCGCCGCCCGCGCTTCACCGGGTGCGACTTCAAACGCGAGGTACACCCAATCAAGCCCGAGTTGCGCGAACGCCGCGTTGTGCAACACCGGCGAAAGACTGTGCCCGACAGGGCTGCCGATCACCCCGGCCACCCGCGTGCCTGCCGTGATCACAGCAGCAGCCCCTTCTCGCGTGCCGCGGCGACGTTGGCTTCGTGCTGCTCGAGAGTCGCGGCGAACGCGTGACCCCCCTCTTCTGTTGCTAACACGTAGTAGAGGTACACGCACCCGATGCCGGGCGGCAGCCCGACACAAAGCGGATCCCCGAGTGAGGGATTGGGCGACGGGTTCAGCGCGGCCTCGATGCTGGCGCGGCCCGGGTTCGCAATCGGTGTCGGCGGCAACCCGATGTGCATGTACGTGTTGTACGGCGTGTCGATGTCGCGCAACGCGGTCGGCGACGAGTCGGGCGGCTGCTGATACAGCAAGGTGGCATCGATCTGCAGCGGCATTCCGATGAACAGCCGGTTGTAGATCACTCGTGCGATCTTTGGGCGATCTTCGGAGAGTCGCGCCTCGCGCTCGATGATGCTGGCGATGATCAACACCTGGTACGGCGTCATACCGAGTGCAGCGGCGCGTTCCTCGATGTTCAGCTGTGTGCCAACTCGTTCCATCAGGCGCACCATCCGTCGAACCACCTCGGACTCGGATTCGCCGTTCGAAATCTGATACGTGTCGGGAAACAGCATCCCCTCCAGGCTGGTCACGCCCTCGGGTTGATACACGGAGCGCACAACTCCGTCGCCGGCGGCGTTCTCGAATTCAATCGCTGACAACTTGGAGACCTTGTCCTCCAGCCGTAATGCCATGCGCTCGATCGTGAACCCCTCTGGGAACGTCACCTTGGTGAAGGTCTCTGACGGTGGCGTGCGCAGTACGCGCATGATGTTGCCCATGTGATCGTTGGGCCGCAACTGGTAGTAACCAGGTGTCAACTCCAACCCGCCGTGGTGGTCGACGTACCAATCAAAAACGCCAGCGTCGTCAATCAGCCCTTCCGCTTGTAGTCGCAGGCCGATTGTCTCGAGCGTGTCGTCCTCGTTCACCGTGAAGCTGATCGGATCGCCTGGGTCGCCCTTTGGGTTCACCTGTTCGCTGTACCAAAGACCGGTGAGACCACCAGCGACGATGCCGGCCATTGCGAGATACATCATCGCCCACACAAACCACTTCATCCGCGGTCGTTGTTGACGAGGTCGTTCTACGCTCGCCGTGTCGATCGCGGCGACGTCGTCCCACCCGTCGGCGTGCCAGCTGCGATCGTCGATGTAGGTCATGGGCGGTGCGCGGCGCCTGAGTCGAGCCACGCCTGCAACATCACGGCCGCGGCCACTTTGTCGACGAGTTTGCGTCGCGCCTGCGCTCCGAGGCCACCTTCCATGAGCGCGCGATCGGCGGTGACAGTTGTGCGCCGCTCGTCGAAGGTGACCACCGGCATGTTCACCACCGTAGCTAAGGCCTCAGCTTCCTTGATGGCAGCCTGCGCGGCGGGACCGACCGTCCCGTTCATGTTGAGCGGAAGGCCGACGACGATGATCGTTACGTCTTCCTCGACAGCCAACGCGGCCATGGCGGCGTGATCGCGACGGGGTGACCCCGAGCGCGGAACCATCGTGAGTGGTGAAGCGATTGTGCCTGACGGATCGCTGATCGCGATGCCGATCCGTTTCGAGCCGAGGTCGATTCCGAGGGCTCGTATGTTGGGCACCCGGTTCATTTGCTCGCGGTTGCCGCCGCCTGCGCAATCGCGAGAGCTTCATCGATGCCCCCTGGGTTCTTACCGCCCGCGGCAACGATGTCGCCCTTACCGCCACCACCGCCACCGACGGCTTTCGCCGCTTCCTTGATCATGTCGCTGGCGACGCGTCCATCGGCCGGTCGCACGGCCGCAACAAGTGATGCGCCCCCGCTATCGCTGATTCCACCGAGCACCACGATGTCGACACCCGGTTGCTGACGAACCGCAATTGCTAAATCGCGGAGATCGGCCGGCGACAGGTCGTCGACGCGTGCAACGACTCGACCATCGGTTCCGGTCGCCGCGATCTCGCTTGCGCGCCCGGCGGCGAGTTTGCCGCGCACGATCTTGAGCTCGTCGGTGAGCGCCTTGATTTCGTCGAGTCGGCGCTGCACGCCGTCGACGAGGTCGTCGGAACTGGCGCCCACGAGACGCGCCACCTCAGCAATGGCCGCGCCCTCGCGCTGCATCAGGCGCACCGTGTTCTCACCCGTAGTGGCCTCAATGCGACGCAGGTTGCTACCGATGCTGCTCTCGCCGATGACTTTGATGGCGCCGATATCGCCAGCCGCGCGAACGTGTGTGCCTCCGCAAAGCTCGATCGAGCTGCCGACTTCGAGCACGCGCACCACGTCGCCGTACTTGTCGCCGAAGAAGGCGATGGCACCAAGAGCCGTGGCTTCATCTTTGGTTGTCTCAAACGCGCGAGCCGGCGAGTTGGCGAGTGTTTCGCTGTTCGCTATTTGCTCGATGCGATTGACTTCCTCGGGCGTGACGGCGGCATAGTGACTGAAGTCGAAGCGCAAGCGATCCGGGCCGACCAGCGAACCCGCCTGCTTCACGTGCTCGCCTAGCACCACCCGCAGTGCGTGATGAAGGATGTGCGTCGCCGTGTGATTGCGGCGGATGGCGTCGCGGCGGGTGACGTCGATGCGCGCCGTTGCTGCGGCACCAACGGCCACGGTGCCGCTCACGACGCGCGCCACATGCCGCCGAAGACCGGGTAGCGCGAACGTGGTATCGAGGACCTGTAACTCGCCGACGGTGCCATCGGGGGCAACGGTGCTAATCGTGCCGGTGTCGCCGACCTGCCCACCGCTCTCCGCGTAGAACGGCGTGCGGTCTAGGAACACTTCGACGGTTTCGTCGTCCGACTCGCCAGCGACAGCTAGCACGGCAAGCACACGTCCCGACGACTCGTCGCTGGTGTAGCCGACGAACTCGGTCGTGCCGAACTGGTCGAGCACCTCGCGGTACCCGTCGACGCGATCGCTGTCGGCAGCGGCACCCTTGCGGCCCGCTTTGGCGCGCTCGCGCTGCGACTTCATTTCCGAGTCGAACTCGGCCGTGGCGATCTTGACACCGCGCTCAGCAGCGATCTCCTCGGTGAGCTCGAGCGGAAAGCCGTACGTGTCGTGCAGCAAGAAAGCTGTCGTGCCGGGAAGCGTGTCCGTATGACTACTCAGTTCGTCTTCCAAAATGGAGAGACCGGTCTTCAGCGTCTGACGAAAACGTTCTTCCTCGCGTGTCAGCACACCGACGATGAAGTCACGATTCTTCGCCACGTCGGGATAGGCGTTGCCCATCACGCTGACCGCTGTGTCGACAAGAGTCGGCATCACCAGATGCTCGGTACCGAGCAGGTACGCGTAGCGCACGGCGCGGCGAATGATGCGCCGCAGCACGTAGCCGCGACCCTCGTTGCTGGGGAACACGCCATCGCTGACCAGCATCGCTGACGAACGCGCATGCTCGGCGAGAACCCGCATCGAGAAACTGTCACGGTCGTCGTAGTCGCCGGCGATGTAGCGGCGCCCGGTGAGCGAGCACGCCTGATCGATCAGCGGCTGCATCAGGTTGGTCTCCCACACCGAGTCGACGCCTTGCAGCAGGCACAACATGCGCTCGAGGCCCAGTCCGGTATCGATGCTGGGCTTGGGCAGCGCCGTACGGCTGCCGTCGGCGCTCTGGTTGAACTGCATGAACACGAGGTTCCAGAACTCCATGAATCGGTCGCCATGCGGATCGCCGAGCGGGCCGCCATCGGGACCGAACGCTGGGCCGCGGTCGATGTGGATCTCGCTACATGGCCCACAGGGGCCCGTATCGCCCATCTGCCAGAAGTTGTCTTTGTCGCCGAGACGTTGAATGCGATTCATCGGCACACCGACTTCTTCGTGCCAGATTGCTTCTGCTTCGTCGTCGCTGTCGTGCACCGTGATCCACAAGCGGTCGCCGTCGAGACCAAACGTCTCGGTTGTCAGCTCCCAACTCCACGGAATGATTTCCTTCTTGAAGTAGTCGCCAAAGCTGAAGTTGCCCAGCATCTCGAAGAAAACCAGGTGGCGCTTCGTGCGCCCGACGTCGTCGAGGTCGTTGTGCTTGCCGCCAGCCCGGGCGCACTTCTGCGAGCTCACCGCACGCGAGTAGGGCGGCACTTCGTCGCCCACGAAGTACGGCTTGAACGGCACCATGCCGGCGACGGTGAACAAGATCGTCGGGTCGTGCGGGATCAGGCTGGCCGAAGCGACGTCGGCGTGCCCCTTGCCGACGAAGTAGTCGATAAAGGCTGAACGAAGTTGATCGGCGGTCTGCGGCGGTGTCATTCGGCGCCAGCCTACCGATCACCCGTTGCGGCATCGCTGTGTAAAACGGCTTCAGGTTGCTAGCGTCGCCGCTTGTGCCTATCGACACCCATGAGTGGATCAGCTTCGAAGACGACAAGACGCAGCGCACGTGGGTCTTCGACGCCACGTTCTTGCGCAGCAAGTGGTCGTGCATCTTTGGCAGCGGATGCAAAGGCGTTCTCGACGAGGACGGAACCGCGTTGTCGCAAGGATGCTGCAGCTACGGAGCGCACTTCGGCGACAAGAAGGATCTACAGAAGGTCCTCGAGTACGTCCCGCGGCTGAAGAAGCGTCATTGGCAGTTCAAGAAGAAGGGCGAGGGCCCCAAGGGCTTCCTCGCGAAAGAGGATGGCGTCACCACAACACGTGTCGTCGACGGCGCGTGCATCTTTCTCAATCGGCCCGGCTTTGAGGGCGGCGCTGGTTGTGCATTCCACATCGCAGCGCTGGAAGCTGGCGAGCGACCGTTGGACTGGAAGCCCGACGTGTGCTGGCAACTTCCGTTGCGGTTGGAGGACTCGACTGACGAGTTTGATTGGGTCACCACCACGGTCCGCGAGTGGAAGCGTCGCGATTGGGGCGAAGGTGGCGCGGAGTTTCATTGGTGGTGCACCGAGACCGACGAAGCATTCGTCGGTGGCGTGCCCGTCTACCAATACCTGAAGGACGAGCTGATCGAGATGGTGGGCGCCAAGGTCTACGCCCAACTACTGCAGCTGATCGAACGCGACGAGTGGGTGCCGCTACCTCACCCAGCGATCAAGCGCGGCCCGCTCGTTAGCTGACCTACGCGCTGACCTTCTTGTTCGCCTTGCGGCGATCTTCCAGGCCGAGTTGGCGCTTGCGGACGCGGATCGCCTTGGGTGTGACCTCGACGAGTTCGTCGTCGACGATCCACTCGATGGCGGTTTCCAAAGTGTGGATTCGCGGCGCCGGCAGCTTGACGGCATCGTCGTGGCTGTGGGTACGAATGTTGTTCTTCTCTTTCGCACGCACGGCGTTGATCACGAGCTCGTCATCGCGAGCAGATTCGCCGATGACCATGCCCTCATAAACCTGCTCGCCGGGATTGACGAAGAACTGACCACTGAGCTGCAGCTTGTCGAGCGCATAGCCAGTCGTGACACCCAGGCGATCGCTCACTAGCGCGCCACCGCGCGGGCTGGGCATCTCGCCGGCCCACGCCATCCAGCCAACGTGGTGCTGGTGCAGCAATGCCGTGCCGCGAGTAGCGGTCATCAACATCGATCGGAAACCAATCAGGCCGCGGCTCGGGCACTCGAAAGTGACGATCGTGCGCCCAGAGTCGCCGGCACGCAAGTCGGTGACGCGACCCTTACGCGGGGCGAGCTCTTGCGTCACGGTGCCGACGTATTCGTCGGGGACATCGCACACGCCGCGTTCTTGCGGCTCGAAACGCTTGCCGTTGACTTCCTTGGTGATGACTTCCGGGCGACTGACCTGCAGCTCGTAACCCTCGCGGCGCATTGCTTCGATGAGAACCGCCAGCTGCAACTCGCCGCGACCAGCGACCTCGATCACGTCGGGTGAGCCGGTCTCGAACAACTTGATCGAGACGTTGCCGAGAATCTCCTTGTTGAGGCGGTCGATGAGGTGACGGCTGGTAAGGAACTTGCCATCGCGCCCGGCGAGCGGCGAGGTGTTGACTCCGAACGTCATGCGCAAGACCGGCTCGTCGACAACCAGCCGCTTCAACGCGATTGGGGTCTCGACCGAGGCAATCGTGTCGCCGATCTCAACTTCCGGGAAACCGGCAACAACGAACAGGTCGCCAGCGCTCAGTTCGTCGACCTCGTCGCGACCGACGCCGTGGAACGACATCAGCTGTGCAAGCTTGCGCTTCAACGGCGGCTGGCCCTCAGCGAACTCTTCCTCCAGCAGGGCGACTGTTTCGCCGCGACGCATGACACCGTTGACGACGCGACCAATTGCGAGACGACCGAGGTACTCGCTGGCATCCAGCTGAGTCACCATCGCTTGCAGAGGAGCCGTCACATCGCCAGTGGGTGCGGGGATCGCTTCCAGGATCGTGTCAAGCAACGCGGAAAGATCGTCGGTCGGGCCGGGCATGCCCACGCCCTTCATCGTGCGCCCCTCGCGGGCGACAGCCGAAACGATCTCGAAGTCGATGTGATGGTCGCCGGCATCGAGGTCGATGAACAACTGGTAGATCTCGTCCAGCACTTCTTCGGCGCGAGCATCCTGACGATCGACCTTATTGATCACCACGACGGCGGGCAGATCGAGCGACAGCGCCTTCTGCAGCACGTAGCGGGTTTGCGGCAACGGGCCTTCGGCGGCGTCGACCAGCAGCAGCACACCGTCGACCATTGTCAGCGCCCGCTCGACTTCGCCACCGAAGTCGGCGTGGCCGGGCGTGTCGACCAAGTTGATCTTGATGCCCTTCCAGGTGATGGAAGCGGCCTTGGCGAGAATGGTGATGCCACGCTCGCGCTCTTGGTCGTTGGAGTCCATCACCCGATCGACCACGGCCTGATGGGCGGCAAAGGTGCCCGTGGCACGTAGCAACGCATCGACCAGGGTGGTCTTGCCGTGGTCGACGTGCGCGACGAGCGCGACGTTACGAAGCTTGATGGAACTTGCAGTGGCAGGACTGGGCGAAGACGTGATCTGGGACATGAAGCCGGGTTCTCGAACGGGCTCAGACACGGCGGCCCGCGCAAAGAATCAGTCGTCGAGCTCTTCGTCGTCCTCGTCGAAGGTGACACCGTACTTTTCCGCTAGCGCGGCGTACTCGTCGTCTTCACTGGGTTGACGTTGTTCGCTACCGCCGAAGCCCAGATCGAATGCACTGGGACCGGCTTGCTTGAGTTTCCGCGCTTCTTCGAAGCGACGGTGACGACCCTTCTTCACGGTAGGGCTCCCGAATCTAGAGATTTGACATTGAATGCCAGCTTACCTGCTAGACCTAAAAATCTGTGGCACCGTCAGCTTCGCTTAGAGACTGGTGGCACACGGCCACCGTGTACCAGATTTACCCGCGATCGTTCAGCGAAGGCACCCTCGTCGGAATCTCGAGCCGGCTGGACTATCTGCAATGGCTCGGCGTCGACGCGTTGTGGCTGTCGCCGATCTTCCTTTCGCCGATGGCCGACGGCGGCTACGACGTCGCCGACTATTGCGCGATCGATCCGCAGTTCGGCACCCTCGCCGACTTCGATGCGCTGCTTTCGGAAGTACACGCGCGCGGCATGCGCCTGCTGCTCGACTGGGTGCCGAATCACACCAGCGATCAGCACCCCTGGTTCCGCGAGAGCCGTCGCGATCGAGTCAACGCGAAAGCGGACTGGTACGTCTGGCGCGATCAGCCAACGAACAACTGGCTGGCCTCGTTTCCGCGCGGCGAGAAGGCGTGGGCGTTCGACGAGCAACGTGGCCAGTACTACTTGCGTTGCTTCTTGAAGGAGCAGCCTGATCTCAACTGGGATAATCCCGAGGTCGTCGCGGCCATGCTCGACACGCTGCGCTTTTGGCTTGACCGCGGCGTGGACGGCTTCCGAATGGACGTTGTGCACCTGCTGGGCAAGGACCTGAACCTCAACGATCCACCGATCTGTGAGGAGCGAGTCTGGGGTCATGTGCCCTACAACGACCAGCCGACCACCCATCAGCACCTGCGCACGATCCGGTCGTTGCTGGATGAGTACTCGGCGCTCGCCGTTGGCGAGGTGTACCTACTCGACGAGCAGGCGATGACGACCTACCACGGCGCCGGCGACGAACTGCATTTGTGCTTCAACTTCCGCTTTCTGTGGGCACCGTTCGAGGCCGACGAGCTACGCAGCCGCATCGCACGCACCATCGAGGTCTTGCGCGACGGCGGCGCATGGCCGACATGGGTCTTGTCCAACCACGATGTTCCGCGGCACCGCCAGCGTTATGGGGGCGACGAACTTCACGCGCGTATGGCAGCGATCATGCTGCTAACGCTTCCGGGCACACCATTCCTCTATCAAGGCGAGGAGCTAGGACTCGTCGATGCGAAGATCGCACCGGCCGACATGATCGATCCCGGCGGACGCGACGGCTGCCGCGCACCGATTCCGTGGAACGAAGTTGCCCGCCAGCGCGAGCACCCGAACTCGATTCTCGCGTTCTATCAACGGCTGCTGCGGCTGCGCAGGGCGACGCCAGCGCTCCACGCGGCGGGCATCGACAACGACTCGTTCCGACTGTTCGACGGCTCACCCGGATTGCTTGCGTGGGAACGCTCAGACGGTGACGCCCATTGGTTCACGTACATCAACCCAAGCGACGAGCCACAGGTGTGCAGCGCCGCGATGCAGGGAGCAACGATTGTGGTCTGCACCGACGAAGCCCTGGAAGGCACAATGGTGGGCGCTGAAATGCCGGCAGGCGTTGCGTGGGTGGCACACAACAGTGGCACGATGTAGCCATGGGAAACATCGTCACAGTCCTCAACCAGAAGGGCGGTGTCGGCAAGACCACAGTCACGCTTGGGCTCGCTTCCGCCGCTGGTACCGCCGGGCACAGCGTGTTGGTAGTTGATCTCGATCCCCAGGCATCAAGCACGTGGGTACTCGGTCTCGACCCCGCTGAAGTGGAAACGTCCACCGCCGAGGTGATGGCTCGAACCTCCGCCACGAAGGCGATCGTCGAGTCCGCGTGGGGTGAGGCCGTGTCCGTCCTTCCAGCCTCGGCACGCCTGATGGCGAAAGACCACGGCGGCAACCCAGAGCGCCTTGGCGAAGCTCTTGCCGAGGTGGCCGATCAGTTCGACGTGATCCTGATCGATTGTCCGCCATCGCTTGGCACGCTCACCACCTCTGGACTGACCGCCGCCGAGCACGCTGTGATCGTTGTCGAACCCTCCGCGCTCAGTTTGCGCGGCATCGGCGCCGTCGCCGACCTCGTCGACGAGGTTTGGGACTCATTCAACGGGGAGCTGGAACTCGCCGGTGTCATCGTCAACAAGGTTCCCGCGTGGAGCAGCGAGGCCGAGCGGCGTTACGACGAACTGACGCGCACGGTCGGCAAGCGGGCGGTCTGGCAACCAGTGATCCCGCAGCGAGTCATTGTCAACCAAGCCATCGGCGAGCGGCGGCCGATTCACAGCTACGGCGCGCGCAGCGCCGACGTGTCAGAAGCCTTCGATCAGCTGTGGGCCAAGTTGCGCCGCGTTATGGCACGTCAATCAGATTGAGCCCGCCGCGGCCGTCGAACGTCAGCGCGGCCTCGCCAGCAACCAGTCGGCGGATGCCTTCGCCCAACAACTCGCCGCGCCAACCACTCGCCAATCGCGCGTCGGCATCGCCGCGCAAGAGCGCGACAAGATCGTGGCGCGTAGCGAGCAACCCGGAATCGATGCGCTGTTGTCGCGCCACCTCGCTGACCCACGCCGACACCAACGTCACCGCTGGCCGCATGCCGCGATCGAGGTCGTCGACTTCGGTAGCGACCGGCGGCGACTCGTCGGCGAGGCCGAGTTCGACAGCCGCCAGCAACTCTTTCGCGATGTTGCCCCGCGTATGACGCTCGTCGACACCCCGCGCCTGACCCAGTTCTTGCACCGTCCGCGGCTGTTTTTGAGCGATACCCAAAATGGCGAGATCTGGTAGCACCTGGCGAACCGGCGAGTCGATCGACATCGCTCGCCGTTCGCGCCAGCCAGCAACGGCACGCGCGACACCGCGCGCACGCGGCTTGAGAATGCGCACGTCCTTCAACTTCGTGAATGCCAGATCGGGGTCGATGCCGCCGACCGGCCGAGTGCGCAATTCCTCGCATGCGTCGGCAACCCACTGGACGCGCCCTTCGGCTTCCAGCTTGGCCGTCAGCGTGTCGTGAAGTTCCAGCAGGTGCGCAACGTCGCTGGCGGCGTACGCGCATTGATCGTCGGAGAGCGGACGGCGCAGCCAGTCCGTGAGTCGGTCGCCCTTGGCCGCGGTAACGCGCAGCTCGCCCTGCAACAACGACACCAACGACGGCGTGCTGTAACCGAGGAAGCCCGCCGCCAATTGCGTGTCGTACAACCGGCGAGGAATCGCGCCGACCGCGTGCGTGAGCACATCCAGGTCTTGCTGTGCCGCATGAACCACGCAGAGCGATTCACTAGCGAACAGCGTCTTCAACGGCGAAAGATCGCAGCCCAGCGGATCGATCAGAACGATCTCACCGACTGTGGCAATCTGCACCAGCGCGAGCTTGGGAAAGTAGGTGCGCTCGCGATGGAACTCGGTATCGAGCGCGTAGCGGGGTTCTTTGCTCGCCTGTTCGACGAACTCGACAACCTCGCGGTCGGAGGCGATCCAGCGGTGCGTCACTGAACCGGCTGACCAGAATCGATCCAGGCGAGCATTCCACCGGCAACGTTGATCGCTTCGATGCCCTGCTGAGCAAGGTACTCGCAAGCCCGCAAGCTGCGCGCGCCGCTGCGACAGATCAGGTAGGTGGCGGCGGCCCCACGAAACTCGTCAACTCGATCCGGCACAGTCTTCAGCGGAATGAGGACAGATCCGGCGACATGGCCTTCTTCGTATTCATGTGGTTCGCGAACGTCGATCAGTTTCGCTCCGTTTGCGAGCGCGACTTGAAGCTGCGCGACCTCGACCTCTACGACTGGCATGGGTCGACGCTATCCGGGCAGATCGGCGGCGGTGTTGACATTGATGAGCTGTGACTCCGCAACACTCACATCAACGACTCGCAGATCGCCGAGGGCGTCGAGCAGACGTCTACCGCCGACGGCGAACATTGCCGACAAATGCACCGCCGCGCTGGGCCGCCACGCCGCACACAACGGCTGCTGGCGGTCGGTGACGGCCATCGCCACATCGGTGCCGATCGTGAGCGCGCTGACCAGCGCGGCGACGGTCGTGGACGAGAGCCGGGGCAGGTCACAGGCGGCGACGACAACAGCGTCCAGATCGTCGAAATGCTCCAGTGCAGTGATCACTCCCCCGAGTGGACCTTCACCGGGCCAGCGATCCGCGATCGTCGTGAGTCCCAGGCGCCCGAGGGCGTCGGGGTCGCCCCCGATCGCGACTACGGGATCGCAGCCACCCGCGCGTAGTGCATCCGCTACCAGCACGGCCATCGCGGTACCGGCGACTGGCAACAGCGCCTTGTCGCGGCCCATGCGCCGGCTGGCGCCGCCGCACAGCACAGCAGCGGCGATGCGGCTCAGCCGTTGCCGCCGGTCGGGTCGAGCTGTGCCAGAAACAGCGCGAGGCGTTCCGCTTCGTCGTCCTCGCCAATCACAGCCGCCATCGCGCCCAGGCCACGCATGCAGCCGAGCAGGCCACGATTGGTCTCGTCGCTCCAACGCACGTATCCCGAACCTCGCCAGCCGTTCGCGCGCAGAGCGTCGAGGCCGCGGTGGTAGCCAACACGGTAGGCGGCGTAGCGCTCGACGGTGTCGGTCGCGACATCACCAAGCGCGCACCACGCGATCAACGAACGCGGAAACTGCGCGACCGCCGCAGCAGCCAGCGCGCGCTGATCGCCAGACGATGCGTTACGAACTTGCTGCACGGCGTCGCGGACGGCAGTCGGTTCTGCTGGCAGCACCGTACGCGGGGGCCCTTGCGACACCATTTGGATCGGTTGTTCGCTCACGCTGCCACCTTACGCCGGGCCGCTGACATTAGGGTTTCTCACATGACCGCCCTCTCATTGCAATCGGCCAAGACCGTAGCCATCGTCATTGCCGTCGCCTTCCTCGCATTCGCGGTGATCTCAGCGTGGGTGATCAAGAACATCACGATGAAGATCATCTCGATCGTGCTGTTGGTTGGTCTCGGCCTCGGCGTGTGGACACAGCGCACCAACTTGCAGGATTGCGCAGACAACGCCAAGACCAAGGTTGAAAATGGCATTGATAAGGGCTCGATCACGTGCGAGTTCTTCGGGACCGAGGTCTCGGTCTTCTAGTCGCTCGCGGTGCGCCAGGGCGGACCCACGCGCTGCAGCAAAGGTTCGATCAGCTCGCGGCGGAACTGATCCGGTGCCGCCGTTGGTGCATCGTGGTCCCGATCCTGCAAACACACCAGGCTTGCGCCTGCTATCGAGTCAGCCACGTGCGCCATCCCGCTCCGGTAACGCTCGCCAGCTCGGCTTCCGACGCCCACGATCACCGGCACCTTCACGTCGCTGCCATCCCATGGTTTGTGCTCGCGCAGATCCTTCAACTCATTCACCAGTGCCATGCCCTCCGCGCGACGACTCAAGCGGGTGCGCTCAGGAAGCGCGAGCCATCGCTCGTGGCCAATCAGGCGACGCATAAACGCCTCCGCCGCGTCGGCTGCTTGTTCCATCGTCGGAGCCGACGCACCCGCTGCCGACGCCTTCACCGATGTCGGCGGCCAGAAGGGCTCCCACGGCAATGGCGACTCGTAGATCGCGACACCGGCGACGAGGTTGCCGTGCTGTGCCGCTGTGGCCATCGCCACGTTTCCGCCGTAGCTGTGTCCGACTAGTACGGCTCGGCGGCCCGCGAGCAGACCAACGAGATCGGCAACTTGGTCGGCCATCGCGAACGGGCCAGGATGCGCAGCCGAGTGCCCGTAGCCACGACGGTCGTAGCGCAAGACTCGATACTCGTCGTCCAGGCGACGACTGAGCTTGAGCATGCTGGCCGAGCGATCCATCGCTCCGTGCACCAGCACAATCAGCGGATGGTGCGCATGGCCGGACTCCGCCGACCACACCTCTTCCCCCAACGGCTCTTCCCCCAACGGCACATCCCCCAACGGCATATCGTCTTGCAACGGCACGTCACGCGACTTTCACGATGCGCAGCACATCGGTGCTGGCACCACTCGGCCGATCGGGCGCCCCGGCCAACACCAGCACCGTGTCGCCGCGCTGCACCAAGCCACTTTGCACCGCGCGCTCGACCGCAAACCACACCAGGTCATCGGTGCTGTGGTAGGTGCCCACCTCCAGCGCCCGCACTCCCCACGACAACGACATCGTGCGCACGGTCGCGGGGTCGGGCGACAAACCGATCAGTGTGGCTGCCGGGCGGAAGCGCGCCATGGCTCGAGTAGTACGGCCGGTCCGTGTGCAACACAGGATTGCGTGCGCTCCAGCGTCGGCAGCAGCCTGGCCCGCTGCATGCGTAATCGCCATGGTGATCCTGTCCTGGCCAACCGACATCGTGTCGTCGTGCCAGTGATCGCGCTGCACACGACCGAGGCGGCTGGCCCATTGCGCGTAGCTGGCCTCGGCCTCGGCTCGACCTGCGATGCGCACCATCGTGCGAACCACAGCGGGTGGGTCGGCGCCGATCGCGGTCTCCCCCGACAACATCAGCGCATCAGTGCCGTCGAATACTGCGTTCGCGATATCGCTCACCTCAGCGCGCGTCGGCGACGGCGACGTGATCATGCTCTCCATCATCTGCGTGGCTGTAATGACGGGCACGCCGACTTCCACACAGTGCCGAATAATGCGCTTCTGTAGATGCGGCACATCCTCCAAGGGGCACTCAATACCCAGGTCGCCGCGAGCGACCATGATGGCATCCGCCTCGGCAGCGATTGATTCCAACGCAGTGACCGCGGGCATGGTCTCGATCTTGGCCACCAGCTTGGTCTCGTGCGGTGCGATTGCTTCTCGCACGAGGCGTAGGTCGTTGGCCGCTCGCACGAACGAGACAGCTAGGAAGTCCACGCCGGCTGTCGCCATCGCCCGGGCCAGCACTAGGTCGTCGTCGGTTGGCGTTGAGAGTCGTAGGCGCTCCGACGGCAGATGCACACCGGGCCGACCCTGCACGCGACCACCGGTGAGCACGGTGCACACAGCTCCGTCGACGGTGAGCGAGTCGACACCGAACGAGATGGCACCATCGCCGAGCACGACGCGATCCCCTGGTTGCAAGTCGTCGAGCACTGTTGGATAGTCGACGGTGATCGAATCGGCGCGGGAAGGGCCGTCGCCGGGCACCAGTGTGAGAGTCGTTCCGCCGACGAGATCGCAGCCACCTTGAGGAAACTGTCCGGCGCGAACCTTCGGGCCGGGTAGGTCGGCCAGCACGGCGACCACCTGGCCGACGCGCGTCGCGGCAGCACGAACCGCCTTCACTCGTTCGAGGTGCGACTCGAGCGTGCCGTGGCTGAGATTCAGACGCACCACGTCCACGCCAGCGCGCAACAACTCGTCAAGCATCTCCGGACTCTCGCTTGCCGGCCCGATCGTCGCGACGATCTTTGTGCGCGTGTCGTGGGCAATCGTCGTTGGGGTGGCCGTTGCGGTGGGGATTTCCGTGCCTCGGGTAGTCATGATCACTCGCCAGCTGCTTATCTACTTGGAATGGAGTTGTTGCTGATCCGTCATGGTCTACCAGTGCGACGCGAGTTGAGCGAGGGCATCGCCGACCCCGAGCTATCAACTGCCGGACACGAGCAGGCGAAGCATCTAGCCGAGTACCTCAGCAGCGAGCGGATTGACGCACTGTACTCCAGCCCGCAGCAGCGAGCCTTGCAGACCGCGGAGCCGATCGCGCTCGACAAGGGCTTGGGCGTCGAGGTCGTCGAAGACGTCGCCGAGTGGGATCGCAACGCCAGCTTCTACATTCCGGTCGAAGAGCTGAAAGCCACCAACGACCCTCGGTGGCAAGCGATGGTACGCGGCGAGTGGAACGTCGACGGCGACACAATGGAAGAGTTTCGCGATCGAGTGGTACAAGCGGTCGAGGGTGTGGTTGCTCGGCACGACGGTCACCGCGTCGCAATCAGTTGCCATGGCGGCGTGATCAACGCGTACCTTGCGCACGTGCTTGGGCTGCCCGTCGGGCAAGGGTTCTTCTACCCCAACTACACGAGCATCAATCGCGTCATGGCGTCACAGCGCGGTCATCGCAGCGTGATGACCATCAACGAGACATTTCATCTACGGGGCACCGGACTCCCGATCGGATTGCTGCACACATGAACGACACGATGCTTGCTGACCTGATGGCGTACCTCGACGAGTCGCCGTCGCATTGGCACGCGACGCTCGCCAGTGCGGCCCGACTCCGCGCGGCGGGCTTCGGCGAATTGCAACTCGATAAGGCATGGACCGCTGTTCCCGACAAAGGCTTTGTGATGCGCGGCGCCGCGCTCGTTGCGTGGGCTCGCGACATAGACGCGAAGGCTGGCTCGCCCGTGCGCATCGTCGGCGCGCATACCGACTCGCCCGGGCTGCGCGTCAAGCCGCGTGCCGACGTCGGCGGTTATGGATGGAAGCAACTGTCGGTCGAGGTGTACGGCGGCGCGCTGCTGAATTCGTGGCTCGACCGCGACCTCGGCGTCGCTGGCCAGGTCGTCACACGCGAGGGGGCTGTGCCCATGGCCGTCCGCGCGGCAGTGGCACGAATACCGCAACTCGCCATCCACCTTGATCGCGATGTGAACGAGCGCGGCCTGATCCTCGACAAGCACAGCCATCTCACACCGGTGTGGGGGCTGGGCTCGCCGGTCGCCGGCGAGTTCAACGCGTGGGTCGCGCACCAAGTTGGTATCAAGGCTGGCGATATCACGGGTTGGGACCTCTGCCTGTTCGATGTCGGCCCCGCGAGTCGTCTCGGCGCAGAAGGTGATCTGCTTGCCTCCGGCCGCCTCGACAATCAGCTGTCGTGCTGGGCAGCTACCAGCGCCCTATGCGCCTCCACAGAGCCGGCGCACGGCACGGCCGTCATCGCGTTGTTCGATCACGAGGAGGTCGGGTCCGAGAGTTCTGCCGGGGCTGCGGGGCCACTTCTGGAACACGTGCTCGAACGCTTGGCGCTTGCCAGCGGAGCAAATCGCGCGGACTACCTAACCCAGTTGGCGGCGAGCACCTGCGTGTCGTCGGACAACGCGCACAGCGTGCACCCCAACTACCCCGAGCGTCACGAGGCTGGGCATCGCCCTGTGGTGAATCAAGGACCGGCGATCAAGCTCAACCACAACCAGCGCTATGCGACCACCGCCGCAGGGTCAGCGATGTTGCAGCGAGTCTTCGAGGTCGCCAATGTTCCGTGGCAACTCTTCGTCAGCCGCAACAACATGCCGTGCGGCACCACCATCGGCCCGATGACGGCCACCCGCCTGGGCATTGAAACGGTCGACGTCGGAGTCCCGCAGCTCAGCATGCATTCGGCGCGCGAGCTTTGCGGCACCAAGGACCCCGTCTGGCTGCAACAGGCGCTGACGACCTATTTGGTCGGTGCGTTCTAGTTGCCCGAGCGGGTTTGCGCGAGATCGAACAGACGCTGAAGTTCGGCGTGTAATTCGGTGGTGAGTTGCTTGGCCGCGACGCGCTGGCCTTTCGAGCCCTCACTGTCGTCCACGACCGGCACTCGCATTGGCTTGCCCACGATCACATACAGCTTGCGCGGAAAGATGAACTTGGCGCCTTTGGGCATCACTCGTTCGCTGCCGCCAATCGCGACCGGCACGATCGGCACACCAGTCTTCATCGCCACGTACGCAGCGCCCTCGAACAGTGGCTGCACGACAGCACCACTCTTGCGCTCGCCCTCGGGAAACATCACTAATGGTTCCCCGCCCTCAAGCACCGCGATGCAGCGCTTGAGCGCCTCGCGATCAGCAGTGCCGCGGCTGACCGGGAAACCACCGAGGGCCGTCAGCAACTTTCCAAACGGTTTGTTGCTCCACCATTTGTCGGCGCCCATGAAGCGCATTCGACGGGTGTACACGCCCGAGGACACCGGAGTGTCGATGATGCTGCGGTGCGTTGGAGCCATGATGAATGGCTCGCTCGTTGGAAAGTTCTCGCGGCCTTTGATTTGCATGCGGCACCAGACGCGACAGAACACAGTGAGAATTCCTCGTACCGTGTGATACGCGATCTTGTCGAGCAACGATTTGCCCGTGAGTTTCGTTGAGATCTTTGTCATATGAGTGCTTCTATCTTGGCGAGCACTTCGTCGATGCTCAAACCGGTGGTGTCGACCACGACTGAGCCGTCGGCTGTTGTCAACGGACTATCTGCCCGATTGCTGTCGTAGTGATCGCGAGCCGCAATCGCGCGCTCAATCTCGTCGACATCGCCGCCGGCCTCGGCGACACGCCGCTGCGCACGGGTTCGCGGCGAGGCGGTGAGGTACAGCTTCAACTCCGCGTCCGGAAACACCACGGACCCGATGTCGCGACCTTCGATCACTCCTCCCCCACGTTCGACCGCCCACGCCTTCTGCTGAGCGCGCATTTCGGCCCGCACTCCGCTGTTGGCGGCCACCGCGCTCACCGCCGCCGTGATCTCCGGCGTGCGGATCGCTGCGGTGACGTCCTCGCCATCGACAAACACTCCATCGTCTTGTACCTCGACGATCACCTCGCGGGCGAGTTCCGCGATCAGATCGCGATCGTCAACCGGAATCTGGCGTTGCACCGCCGCGCACGTCACTGCGCGATACATCGCACCCGTGTCGAGGTAGTGCAACTTCAGTCGCGCCGCGAGCGCGCGAGCAATCGTGCTCTTGCCCGCACCTGCGGGGCCATCGATGGCAATCACCCTCATTACCAACTCGTTCCCTGTGGCAGGCCTTCGCTGTATCCGGCCGCACTCTGCACTCCGATGACGGCGCGCTCGGCGAACTGCGGGATTGTCGCCGCGCCCGCATAGGTGCAGGCGGAGCGAACACCGGAGACGATGTCGTCGATGATGTCCTCAACGCCCGGACGATCGGCATCGAGATACATGCGCGAGGTGCTGATGCCTTCCTCGAATAGCTCCTTGCGAGCGAGGTCGAATGCGGTTTCGCTGCGGTTGCGGCTCTTTACGGCGCGATTGCTCGCCATCCCGAAGCTCTCCTTGTACAGCCGTCCATCTGGCGCTCGGAGCGTGTCGGCGGCGCTCTCATAGGTGCCCGCCAACCACGAACCAAACATCACGTTGGCCGCACCGGCGGCGAGCGCGAGCGCGACGTCGCGAGGGTGGCGCACGCCTCCATCGGCCCAGATCACCTTGCCGTGCTTGGCAGCTTCAGTCGCGCAGTCGTGAACAGCACTGAACTGCGGCCGCCCGACTCCGGTCATCATGCGCGTCGTGCACATCGCGCCGGGACCAACACCAACCTTGATGATGTCGGCGCCGGCGCTAATGAGCGCGCGCGTCCCTTCTTGCGTGACGACGTTGCCCGCGACGATCGGCACGCCCGGGGCGGTCGCCCGCACTTCTTCGATTGCACGCAGCGTCCGGGTTTGGTGGCCGTGTGCCGTGTCGATGACCAGCACGTCGGCTCCGAAAGCGAGCAGTGCCTTCGCCTTGGTCGCCGGATCGCCACTGATGCCGACGGCAGCCGCGACCATGAGCCTGTTCTGTGCGTCGACCGCCGGGCGATAAATGGTGCTGCGCAGCGCACCAGTGCGCGTCGCGCAACCGATCAGTCGGCCATCGTCGTCGACGACAGGTGCGACCGAGAGCCGTTGTCCACTCAGCCGTTCGTAAACCTCCGCAGGCGCGGTACCAGCCTCCATCGCGACAAGATCGCGACTCATCACGTTCTTCAATTGCGTGAATCGATCAAAGCCGGCTGCGTCGTGCTCGGTGAAGATGCCTTCCGGTCGACCATTCTCGTCGACGATGATGACAGCCCCGTGCGCCCGCTTGTGGATCAGTCCAAGCGCATCGCCAACTGTGTTCGTCGCCGCCAGCGTGATTGGCGTGTCGTACACAAGGTGTCGCGTCTTGACGTATTCGATTACACCTTCGAGCACATCGAGCGGGATGTCTTGCGGCAGCACGGTGAGACCACCGCGGCGAGCAACGGTTTCCGCCATACGTCGGCCTGCGACGGCGGTCATGTTGGCAACGACCACAGGAATAGTGGTGCCCAGCCCATCGGGAGTGCTGAGATCGACATCGAAGCGCGATCGAACGTCGTTAAGGCTCGGCACCATAAACACGTCGCTGTAGGTCAGGTCGTACGGTGGCGTGCTTCCTAGAAATCGCATCGCTCGTGTTAGCTCCCTGTTCACTTGACGACTTGTATAACGGCCGCTCAACGCTACCGTGACGCCGTGACGCCCTCGGTGCTCTTGCCCGCATGAATCCAATCGATCGCGCATTGGAAGTGTTGCGTAACGGAGGCTTGGTGGCGATCCCCACCGAGACGGTGTACGGCCTCGCCGCCGACGCGAGCAATGCGCGGGCCGTAGCCCGCATATTCGAGGCCAAAGGGCGACCCGTTGATCATCCGCTGATCGTTCACATCGCGGCAGCTGAGCAACTCCCCCAGTGGGCGCGTGAGATACCACCGAGTGCGGCACGACTTGCGGCAACCTGTTGGCCCGGCCCACTGACCCTGCTGCTGCCCAAGGCCGAGCACGTGCTGGCGGCAGTGACCGGCGGCCGCGACACAGTTGGGGTGCGGGTACCGGCACACCAGATGACGACTGAATTGCTCACCCGCTTTGCGGGCGGGTTGGCGGCGCCCTCGGCGAATCGCTTCGGCCGCGTCAGCCCAACAACGGCCGAACATGTTCGCGCCGACCTCGGCGACCTCGTTGACTTCGTACTCGATGGCGGCCCGTGCCCCGTTGGCGTGGAGAGCACGATCGTCGACTGCACCGTCGAACCACCCCAAATACTTCGACCAGGCGGGATCTCCCCCGATGAAATCAGGGAGCTGCTGGGCGCGGACCTCGCCACCACCGACGGGCCGAGCCGGGCGCCCGGAATGCTCGCCGCACACTACGCACCGAAGGCGCGGGTGCTGCTCGCGGAGTCGCGGGCAATTGCGGACACGATTGCCACAGATGTGCCGGGCAGCTGGATACTTGATCACTCAGACCTCGCGACCTATGCGCGCTCGTTGTATGCCGATTTACGAGCGGCTGATGAGCGTGGCATCGCCGTTGTAGTTGCCGTGCTGCCGGCCGCGGCCGGGCTCGGGTACGCCATTCGCGATCGACTCACCAAGGCCGCTCACAGCTGATTGAGATTTGCCACCCACTCGTCGCGCACCGCGTCGATGTCGGGCGCGGGTTCAGCGTCGTAACGTTCGACGATCAAGCTGATCGAAGTTGCTTCGCCCTCAGGGGCCAAGTCGAGCCGGCACCAGCAGCGCAGTGGCTCATCAAGCAGACACTCGATCATGTGCGGCGGATTGGAGACGATTACTTCCCCGATCCACGCCCCGACCACGAGCAGGGCTTCGTGGGCGGCTGACGGCGCCACGTCCACAACGAATGCGGGCGAGTCGCGCTGCACGCGTTGCGACGATCTTTTCGGCTCAGGTTGCGGCTGAGGGTCAGCCTCGTCCGGCACAACCGAAACCCGCTGCCGCAGGGCCTCGTCGTGCGCGGCATTCAACGCCTGCATGGCGCTCAGGTCTCCACCGTGATCGGGATGCTGCGACCGCGCAAGGCGCCGCCGGGCGGCGGCAATCTCGGCTGGGCTGGCGTCGATCGACACGCCCAGCACCGCAAACGGATCGTCGGTTACCACACCAAACCGTAACGCGATTCCTGCCGGGTGCGCTTGTGAGGCCTATAAAGCCCGCCTAAGCTAGGCCCTTCGTAACCACCGGGCCGCTTGCCGCGGTACCGGCTCCTAGGGGGAGAACCCAATGCAGAAATCCCGCATGCGCCAGGTAGGCGCATTGCTCGTAGGACTGGCCCTTGTGGCCGCGTCCTGCGGCGACGACAAGAAGGACTCGACCGACACGGCCGCGCCCACCACTGTCGCCGACACAACCGCCGACACGACTGCCGACACGACAGCCGATACCACGGCTCCTGCCGGTGGCAGCGAGCTGGCCGGCATGAAGGGCACGACTCCGTTGCTCGAAGTGAGCCAGGACTTCAAGGATCGTCTGGCCACCACTCCGACCGCAACCGCTGCGGCACTCACCGACTACAACTACGCGGCCGAGTCTTACGACGCGGTCGTCGTCATCGCGTTGGCAGCCGCTCTGGCTGGCACCGACGGTTCAGCGATGGCCGATGAGATCGTCGGCGTCACCAAGGACGGCGAGAAGTGCACCACGTTCGCCGACTGCGCCGCAATCATCGAAGCTGGCGGCGACCCCGACTATGACGGTCAGTCCGGCCCGATCTCACTGAACGGCAACGGCGAGCCCCTCGAGGCCAGCTACGGCGTTCTCACGTTCGGCGAGGGCAACCAGATCGACGATTCGCTGACCACCTACATCACAGCTGCGGCTCCTGAGTCGGCTGCCAAGCCGCTCACCACGACCGACGTTGTGCGTGAGGGCGACGGCGTTCTGAACATCGGTGGCCTGCTGCCGCAGACCGGCAACCTGGCATTCCTCGATCCGCCGGAAGAAGCGGGTGTTGAATTGGCAATCGCCGAGATCAACGAGGCAGGCGGCGTTCTGGGTGCCGATGTCACGTACTCGCCTGGCGACTCGGGTGACACCACGACCGACATCGCAAGCCAGACGGCCGACCGTTTGATCGCAGAAGGTGTCGACGCCATCATCGGCGCCGCCTCCTCCTCGGTCACGCTGACCGTGATCGACAAGATCACTGCAGCTGGCATCGTGCAGTACTCGCCGGCGAACACCTCGCTGGCCTTGGTCGACTACCCCGACCACAGCCTGTACTTCCGCAACGCACCGCCGGACGACCTGCAGGGCAACGTCATCGCCCAGCTCGTCATCGACGACGGCAACTCGTCGGCATACCTGTTGGTTCGCAACGACGCATACGGCACCAGCTTGTCCGGTGTTGTCGAAGCTGCGCTCACCGCTGGTGGCGTGGAAGTTCTCGGCGTGAAGCTTTACGCCGAGGATGCTCCGAGCTTCGATGCTGAAGTTGACGAAATCGTTGCTGCCGATCCGGACGCGATCGTCTTGATCACGTTCAACGAAGGCAGCCGCATCCTGAAGACCATGGTGGAGAAGGGCATTGGCCCGGCCAACAAGGCGGTCTACGGCTGCGACGGCAACATTGGTAACGCTCTCGGCGACGACTTCAACGCCGGTAAGTGATTCCAAGTTTCCTTCAGCCGTGATTCATCACGGCTAAGTACGACAGAAGGCCCCGGGCGCAAGCCCGGGGCCTTCTTCGTTCTCCAGACGTTCCGACGAGTGTTTGCTGCCTGCACCCGCGCGCAAGACACTCGACGCACACGTGCCAGGGGTTCGAGCGAGGATCAGCCGCCGGTGGCTTTGGCGAGCGTGCCGAGATACAGCTCGATCACCGCCGGGTCTGCCAGCAGCTCGCGACCGGTGCCGGTGTAGGCGTTGCGGCCCTGATCGAGCACGTAGCCACGATCGATCACCTGTAGACAACGCCGAGCATTCTGCTCGACCATCAGGATCGCGATACCCGTCTTGTTGATCGTGCGGCAGTTCAAGAACACCTCGTCCTGCAGCACTGGCGACAGACCCGCGGAGGGTTCGTCGAGCAGCAGCAGCTTGGGTTCCATCATCAATGCCCGGCTCATTGCCACCATTTGGCGTTCGCCACCCGACAGCGCTCCGGCACGTGTATGCCGACGCTCGAGCAACCGCGGGAACAAACCTGTGACGTAGTCGAAACGCTCACGGAACACCTTGGGACGCAGGTAGCAGCCCATCTCCAGGTTCTCAGTGACCGTCAGACTCTGGAACACGTTCTTGTTTTGGGGCACATAACCGACACCGCGAGCCACTAGCTCGTGGGCCTTGTGCCCAGTGATGTCGTCGCCCTCTAAACGGATATGCCCGGACCGCACGGCGCACTGGCCGAGCACAGCCTTCAGGATCGTCGACTTGCCGGCCCCGTTTGGCCCGATGATGCCCACGAACTCGCCAGCGTTCACCAAGATGTTGCAGCCGTTGAGGATGTTGACCTCGGGTATGTAACCCGCGACCAGCTCCTCGGCGATCAGGATCGGACCAGCAACTTGAGTTGCCGTTGCCGTTGCCGATGAGGTCTCGTCGGTCACAGGTCCTCCAAGAATGACTTGCCTTGATGAGCGCCCAAGTAGGCGTCGATCACGGCGGTGTTGGATGAGATCTGATCGGGCGTGCCCTCGGCGATGATGCGACCTTCGGCCATCACGATCACCCAGTCGGAGAGATCGTGCACCATGTCCATGTCGTGCTCGACGAACAGCACCGTCATGCCCTCGTCGCGCAGCCCGCGAATGTGATGGTTCAGGCTTTGCTTGAGCGCTGGGTTGACACCAGCCATCGGCTCGTCGAGCATCACTAGTTGCGGTTTGGTCATCAGCGCACGCGACATCTCGAGCAACTTGCGCTGACCGCCCGAGAGTGTGCCGGCGTACTCGTTGCGCATGTGCTCGAGCGAGAAGCGGCGTAGCAGTTCATCGGCACGGGCTTCGATTTCATGCTCTTGTGCACGCCAGCGGAACGGTAGAACTCCGTTCCACCACTTCTCGCCGGTCTGACCAGTTGCACCGAGCTTCATGTTCTCGATGACTGACATCTTGGTCAGGCTCTTGGTGAGCTGGAACGTGCGCACCATTCCCATCGCAGCGGTCTTATGAGCGGCGACCTTTTCTAGCGAGTTGCCGTTGAAGCTCCAAGTGCCGGTGTCGGGCGTGTCGAAGCCCGTCATCAGGTTGAAGAACGTGGTCTTGCCCGCCCCGTTTGGGCCGATCAGGGCGGTGATTGACCCGCGCTGGATCTCAACGCGATCGACATCGACTGCCACGATGCCGCCGAACGAGCGGCGAACACCGGCAGCCGTCATGATGGGGTCCGGCTTCTCGGCACCCGGCGTGGCGGGGACGACGGACAGCGCTTCGCGAGCAACGACCGTGGCCGCGCTCGGTTCGACGTGAGGGGCTTCAGCGGCCATCGAGCGCCATCTCCTTGCGGTTGCCAAACAGGCCCTGTGGTCGGAAAACCATCAGCAGCACGAGCATGAGTCCGAGTGCGATCTGTACGTAGGCGCCAATTTGGCTTGAGCTGCTGATGACCGGAATGCCCAGAATCTCCACCTTGCCGCCCCAAGCTTTGGTCAGCTCGTTGAGAAAAACACTGACGAACTGGCTGAGCCCCCAAAACAGCATTGGGCCGACTATGGAACCGGTCACCTTGGCCAGCCCACCGAGGACGAGGGCGGTGAGTACAAAGAACGTCGTGTCACGGCTGTAGTTGTCGGGCTGTACCGAGCCACGTGACAGCGAAAACATCATGCCGGCGAAGGTCGCGATGGCGCCGCCGAGAATCAGCGCCTGCAATTTGTACGAGTAGATGTTCTTGCCCAGGCTGCGCACGGCTTCTTCGTCTTCTCGGATGCCCTTCAGGACACGACCCCATGGGCTGCGCATGAGCATGTAGACGAGAAAACCAAGGACGAAGACGATCAGCCAGCCGACAATAAGCGACTTGAAGCCAAGACCGCCGTACTGAGTTTTCTTGGCACCGAGCATCACGACGCCGAACATGACGAACGGCAAGGTTGTGCGCAACGCCTTGTTGCCGCTGCGGATACGTTCCGCAACAATTCGCCCGAGCATGACTGAAGCACCAGCAAAAATGCCCAGCAGCAGGATGCGACCAAACAGGTTGACGCTGTCGTCGAATGGCCAGAGCGAATACTTACCGGACGTATTGAACGGCGTCGCCTCAATGAAGGTTGTGCCGAATTGATTGATGCCGTCGCTGGCGTTGAAGTACTTCTTAAACGTCACGGCGCGCACGATGACACGCACCAGTTCCGCCAACGCGATGGTGACGATAGCTAGGTAGTCCGCGCGCAATCGCAACGTTGGTATGCCCATGATGAGGCCGAACACGGTCGCGTACGCGATCGCCATCGGGATACCCCACCAAAAGCTGATGTGCCAGTAGTGCGCTGTCATGCCAATGGCGTAGGCGCCGCAAGCCATAAAGCCTGCCTGGCCGAAGTTCAACAACCCGCTATACCCGAACTGCACATTCAGGCCGATGGCGGCGATCGCGAAATACATCGCATCGACTCCAAAGACCGCGGTGAGCGTCGCCGTAGCGATCTGCTCCCAATTGACGTTCGAAAATGCTGCCAGCATGACGACCCCTCCTCAGCCCACTCGCTCGCGCCGACCGAGGATGCCCTGCGGTCTCACCAGCAACACAATGATCATTGCCACGTACGCGGGCACGACTTTCAGCTCCGACGGCACTCCGTCGTGCAGCCAATTGAAAGGCGCCGGCAGGCTGCCTCCAGGCGCGATCGGCACCCCCATCGTGGAGGTTTCCACAAACAGACCGATCACGAAACTCCCGACAAGCGCACCGTACGCGGAACCCAAACCGCCCAGGGTGATGCCCGCGAACATCAAGAACAGCAGGCCACCACCGAGAAACGGCGACGCACTTTCATCGAGACCACGGAAGATGCCACCGGCCGCGGCCAGCATGCCGCCGACAAACCACACGATGCGAATGATCTTCTGGCTGTCGATGCCCGTTGATGACGCCATGTCGGCATTGTCGCTAACCGCTCGCGTCGCCTTACCGATACGGGTCTTTTGCAAAGCGAGGCCAACCAGGACCAGCAGCACAAGCGAAATGACAGCGGTCGTCGTCTCGCGTGGGGTCACGCAAACGGGACCGAATTTCTTGCACACCTGATTGTTGAACGACGCGAACGTCTTGGGCCGTGCGCCCATGATGCGGAGAAAGACGTTCTTGAGAATGATCGAGATTCCGACGCTCACGATCATCTGCGAAATCAGTCCAATTTTCCGCTTTCGCAACGGGCCATAGACCACCTCGTTGTTGAGCAGTCCAAACAGCCCGCCGGCGACGACCGCGATTGGTGCTGCGAGCAACAGCAAACTCAGATTCTGCTCAGTGTTGAGGATGTACGCGACCATTGCCCCGAACGTGACCAACTCGCCATGCGCGAAGTTGGTGAGGCCGGTGGTGCCGTAGATCAACGACAAACCGACAGCGCACATCGCCAAGATCAGACCGAAACGGGCGCCGTCGGCAGTTCGCTGGGCTAACTGCGTCCAGTAGCCCACTGAGGTGCGGTCGGCGCTGCCGGTGAAATAGTTGACTGTCACCGTGTCGGTGACGAAGTTCGCCTCGCTGATCGTGTGTTCCGGCGCGCCGTCTGAGAGGGCGAAACCTTCGGGCAACGTCGATTCATCGAGGGTCACCGTGTAGTTCGCCTTTGCAGGCACCACAATCGCCACGACGCCGGTGGCGTCGGTGAGCCCTTCCCCGACCACCGTGCCATCGGCACCGGTGATCGTTATCTGGACGCCCGCAACTGGCTCCTTCTTGCTCTTACCGGTCGTGGCGTCTTGCACCTGGTTCTGCACACGCACCTTGATGGTGATGTCGGCGGCGCGCGCAGGCTCAGCAAACATCCCAAGCAGCGCCAGGCCCAGCAACAGCAGGCCTACAAGATGTCGTGGTCGTAAGTTCAACTGATCCCCTTGTTCCGCCGGACCACGCTGTCCGGTGTGGCGGCGTATTTGAGCGTGCCCGGATAGCCCCCGTCAATCCCGTGCTTCAATACTGTGCACCCGTGCCCACTCAACCCCGCCGCCAGCATGCCACATTCGCGGTGCTCATCTCCGCAGCGATGTTTGGCACTACCGGAACGGTGCTGGTCAATGCACCCGCCACCGCCGACCCGTACTCGGTCGGTGCAGTGCGGCTGCTCATTGGTGGCGCCACCCTTGCTGGGGTCGCGGCGACTCGGCGCAAGTCGTCGCCGGCGAGCTCACGGTGGCGCCCTTCGCGGTTGAGTCTCGTCGGCGCCCTCGGTGTTGCGGTGTTTCAGCTGTGCTACTTCGTCGCCGTCGATCGCACCGGTGTAGCGGTCGGCACCGTGGCAACGATCGGCTCCGGCCCGATGTTCGCTGGGTTGATCGCGACGGCACTCCATCGCCGCCCTCCCAGCGCTCGCTGGCTCTTCGGCACTGGCCTCGGTGTTGGCGGCGTCGCGCTACTTGGGCTGATGGGACGCGACACAACGGTGAACCTGGCTGGCATCGCTCTCGCATTCTTGGCCGGGCTGGGTTGGGCGGTGTTTGCCAGCGTTGGCAAGCACGAGATCGAGCGCGGCCACGACAGCACGGCCATCATGGCTGCGATGTTCTCGGGCGGTGCGGTGCTGATTGCTCCGCTGCTCGCATGGCATCACCCCGCTTGGGTGGTCAGCTGGTCGGGCGCGCTGGTCGCCGTCTATCTCGGCATCGTCACCGTTGGGCTGGCGTACACGTTGTACGGCTATGCGTTGCGCCACCTCGCCACACCAACGGTCGTGACGCTGACCCTGCTGGAACCGATCACCGCCGCGACGCTGGGCGCGGTCGTCGTCCACGAGAGTCTGCTGGCCGCTGGCTGGGTCGGAATCGGGTTGGTGCTTGCTGGCCTGACCGTCGTCTCAACCGCCGGGGTCGTTGATCCCCGCGCGCCGCACGAGTACACTGACCACCGGGTGGAGACCCCGAGCTGAGCTCGGCTATTCCGGAGGTCCACTCATGCAAAGCGTTCTTGTGCAGGCAAAAGCCGCCGTCCGCATCGCGATGTACCTCGCCATTGCGTATTTCGTGATCAAGCTGTGGCAAGACCCCTACGGATCAGCCCGCGCCACCATGAACTTCATTGAGGGAGTCGGCCGCTTTTTCGCCGCAGTCATCAACAAGTTCGGCACCTTCGCCAAGGGGCTCGCTGAGTAGCTAGTCCGCTTGCGCGGGTGTGGCCACCTTCGTGGTGGCTGCCCACAACCACGCAGTGCAAGCCACAAGGGCCGTTGCACCGGCAATGTGTGCGGCAACGATGCCAACTGGCAAACCGTTGGCGTACTGCGTATAGCCGAGCGCCCCCTGGATCAAGGCCGTCACGATCCATGCGGTGACCGGAGCCAGAAGGATCTCCCGGTCGTGGCGCAGGCGGCGCAGTTGCCACAGCAGCGAGAAGGTCACCAGCACGGTGATCCACACAATGACGCCGTGAACGCGAGTGACCCACACCAGTGCGTTGCCGTTGACATCGCACTCCTCGCCGAAGAATCTGCGCGCGGCGCCCGCTGTGCACGCCTTGCCATCGTCGCCTTTCGCGTCGCCGGCGTGCGGTCCGGTGCCCGTGACCACGGTGCCCGCGACCACCGCCAGGCCTGTCCAGATAGCGACCAGCTTCACTCGCCCGCGTACACGCGGCACCACCGCGCTGCGTCGCCGATCGCGTTCGGGATTTGCTGGGTCGGGCTCGCTGCTGCGCACCAGTAGCAGTACGGCTGCCCACACCAACACCATCGACAGCACAAAGTGAAGTTGCACAGTCGCTGGGTGCAACTTGGTCCACACAACTACTGCCCCAACCACTCCCTGCGCCGGCACACCGATCAACATGACACCGGCGAGCACCAACAGATCGCGGCGGCGGGGCCGGCGATACCACGCTGCGGCCGCCGCGAGCGCTACTGCTAGGGCCACCAGAAACGTGAACAAGCGATTGACCTGTTCGATCGCGGCATGCTTCGACGAAACGTCGACGAACTTGTCGTCGTTGCAGTTTGGCCAATCGACGCAGCCAAGCCCTGACCCCGACAGCCGCACGGCCGCACCCGAAACGACGATCACGCACAACAGCGCGAGCGCCGCAATACAGATCGTTCGAAACTCTTTGGGCGTGAAGCCTTGCGATCGGATCCGTCGGAGAAGTCCCATGGCGTGAGACTACGGTGCGCAACCGTGCTCACCGGATTCGACGACTACCCCGTACATCAGACATCCGCACCGATTGCTCACGTCGCAACCAGCGACCTGAATCACTACGACCGCTGCTTCTTCAACGGGTACACACGCAACGGCTCCCTGTTCTTCGCCGTTGCTATGGGTTTGTACCCGAACCGGCATGTTGCCGACGCAGCTTTCTCAGTCGTGACCACGGGTGTCGTGACCACTGGTGTCGTGACCAGGCGTCGCCAGCGCAGCGTCTTCCACAGCCAGCGTGCCCCTCAGGATCGTCGCGACTGCACGACGCTTGGCCCAATCGTCGTGGAGGTTGTGCAGCCGCTGCAGACACTGCGGGTGATGGTCAACGCGCCAGAGCAAGGTCTTCGAGCAGAGTTGACTTTCGACGGTCGCTCCGCCCCGTTGGAGGAACCGCACTTCTTTCTGCGTGCTGGCACGCGCACGTTCCTCGACTACACGCGCCTCACGCAGTTTGGGTCATGGAGCGGATGGCTAGAAGTGGAGGGCGAACGACACGAGATCACTCCAGCCGACGTCTGGGGTTGTCGCGATCGCTCGTGGGGCATCCGTCCTGTTGGCGAGCGTTCGGCCACCGGGGCACCAGTGCAGGAACCGCAGTTCTTCTGGCTGTGGGCGCCGGTGAACTTCCCCTCGCTGTCGACCCACTTCGACGTGAACGAGTTCGGCGACGGGCGGCGCTGGCACGAGGCCGGCGCGCTGCTTGCGGTGGACGGCGACGGCGAGCACATGCGAACGGTCGATTGGCGTGTGGGTTGGCGGCCGGGAACACGCTGGGCTGACTGGTTCGAATACGACCTGATCGAACACAGCGGAGCTCGTCACACAGTTCGCATGACCCCGCGCTTCGAGTTCCCAATGCGCGGTGCCGGCTACGGCCATCCCGAATTCGCTCACGGGGTTTGGCAGGGCGAGTCGATGACGGCCGGCGAGCAACTCGACTTGCCCGTTGATACGCCGCTCACGCGCGACCACGTACACGTGCAGGCGCTCTGCGATGCCACGCTGACGATGGCCGACGGCACCAGCGAGGAAGGGGTCGGCATCCTCGAGCAACTCTGTATCGGCGACCACCCAACCGGCCTACACGGAGTGCTCGACGGCTATCGTTGACGCAAGTGAAGAAACTCACCGTCGAAGAACGGCGCACCGAGATCCTTGAGGTCACGTGCGAGGTCGTCATCGAACGAGGTTTCGCGGCAACCCGCATCGCCGATGTGGCCAAGCGGCTCGGCGTCTCAAGCAGCCTCATCCACTACCACTTCGACTCGAAAGAGCAGTTGCTTGCCGAGGCATTTGCGCATTACGCGCGCAAGGACGTCGCTGAGATGGAAGCCGAGATCCAAGCAGCGCCGTCCGCCGTCGCACAGCTCGACCGACTGGTGCACAACTACGTGCCCGAGGGCAGCGGCGACGTCGAGTGGATGCTGTGGATCGACGGCTGGGGCGAAGCGCTACGGAACCCGATGATGCGCAAGATCAGCCAGGAACTCGACGAGCAGTCGGCGCAGCTTGCCGAGCGCGTCATCCGTCACGGCATTGAGACCGGCGAGTTCGCCTGCAGCGACCCAGCCTCGGCAGCAATGCGCCTGACGGCCGTCGTCGATGGCCTCGCGGTGCAATTCGCGGCCCACGACGGGATGATGAACCGGGCCCAGTTCATTGAGCATGTGCGCACTCTCGCTGCATGGGAAGTCGGCCTGGAGCCGGAGGCCTTGCGCGAGGGCGGGGCGGGTGCCGCGTCTCCGCTCGGAGCCCCGACGCCGGCGACCGACACTGCGTTGCGCCAACTCGTGGCGCGTTACTGCGACGCAGTCAACCGCGGCGACAACGACGCATTCGTTTCCTGTTGGACCGACAACGGCGTGTGGACTCGCGGCAAGCCCGTGATGGGGCGCGATGCCTTGCGAGCAGAGTTCATCAAAGTGACTGCCTCGCATAGCTGGGTGCAGCAAACAGCGCCGAACGCGGTCTTCGAAGTTGACGAGTCGGCTGGTACCGGCAACGGGCGCGTCAGCGTGCACGAATCGTTCAAGTCGAAGAAGACTGGTGCTGGCTTGTTGATCGGGGTGTACCACGATCGCTATCGCCGAGTCGCCGGCACGTGGCTCTTCGAGGAGCGCACTCTCGAAGTCGTCCATCGCGACTGAGTCACGGGGAATCGTTGCTCACACTTGCCACGTTGATGACCGATCGGCTGGCGCTGACCCCACTCACGGTCGACGATGCCGACGGAATGGTGGCCGTGTACGCCGACGAGCGGATGTACACGTACACGGGCGGTACACCCCCGACAGCGGACGAGCTGCGCCAGCGGTACGACCGACTGGTCGGCGGTTGGAACCACGACCGCAGCGAGCAGTGGTGCAACTGGATCGTGAGGGTCAGCGGCCGGTCAGAACCGATCGGCGCAATGCAGGCAACGATCGCCGACGACCTGGCATGGGCGTCGGTGGCATGGGAGATCGCGGTTGGCCATCAAGGCAACAGGTACGCCTCTGAGGCAGCGCGCGCGATCGTCGATTGGCTCATGGTGGCGGGCGTCGCGCGGATCACGGCTGCCGTACACCCAGACCATCGCGCGTCCGCAAATGTCGCTCGGATGGCAGGGCTCAGCCCTACCAGCGAGCTTGACGACGGCGAAGTTGTGTGGGAGCGCTGAATCAGCTCTTTCTAGCGAAGATTCCCAACACGCGCTTCTTCTTCTCCTCGGTCTGTGCCGGAGCCTTCATGACCTGCAGAGACGAACTGGAAGAGACGATTGGAGCTGGCGCCGCGGCCGGTTTCGGAGCTGCCGGCTTCTTCTTGATGGCGCCCTTCTTGACCGAACCTGTAATGGTTCCGGTCTTTGCAGCGGGCGCCTTCTTCTGGGCCGGAGCTTTTTTCTTCGCAGCCTTCTTCTTTGCTGGAGCTTTCTTCTTCGCAGCCTTCTTCTTTGCTGGGGCCTTCTTCTTGGCTGCCTTCTTCTTGGCCGGCGCCTTCTTCTTTGCGGGGGCCTTCTTCGCAGGAGCCTTCTTCTTTGCGGGAGCTTTCTTCGTAGTTGCCATGCCGCGACTTTAACGACCGCCGTTGCGTGCTTTCGGGACCCTCGCGGCCGCTCAGCTGGTTACGGACGCACCTCATAGAAGGCGTTGATGCCGTGGTCGATGTCGAGACGACGGAACCGCGCGAAGCCAGCGACCTGCGCCATTTCGCGCGCGCGATTCTCGGAGAGCCCGAGAGTGCCAAGACCCTCGCCGCCGGGTTCGCTGAGCGCGGACGACATGCACGAAAGAACGCTGATGCCGTACATCAGTGAGGCCATCGGATTCTTGCGTACGTTCTCCTCGAACGTGTCGAGCGCCTTGATGTCGACCAGCAGCCACACACCGTCTGGTTTGATTGCCGCACGGATTGCGTTCATCATTTGTTGCGGCTGCGTCATGTCGTGAATGCAGTCGAAGGTGGTGACCAGATCGACTGAGTGATCGGTCGGCATCGGCGCGACGCGAGGGTCGACAAACGACGCGTTGCGCAGGCCGCTGTCGCGCAACTTCTGCGCCGCACGATCGAGCGCGAACTGCGAGATGTCGTAGCCGAAGAAGGTCGACTTCGGAAAAGCCGCCGCCATCAGCAAAACAGCGCTGCCAGCGCCGCTGCCGACATCGACCACGGTTGCACCGGCACCCAAACGCTCGACGACGCCATCCAGCGCAGGCAGCACAACCGGCAACAGATTCGCGTTGTTCCATGGTTCGAAACCGCGTTCGACGCCGACCGCACCTTCGGGGCCATGGCTGTCGTAGTCGTGACCGATGCCGGTTCGAAAACTCTCGCGCACGTGCCCGAGCGCCTGCATCGTCTGGGGAAGGTGATGGAAACTGCCGACGCCATAGGCCGGATGATCCGGGGTCGCCAACACTGCAGCCGCCTCCGCAGTCAGCCCGAAGCGGTGCTCAGCGTCGATCGTGATCAGCCTGGCGGCAGCCTGATTGTGTGCCCACTCGCGCACCCAGCGCTCGTTCAGCCCGGTTCGCTCGGCAAGTTCATGGGAGGTCAGCGATTGGTCGGCTTCCTTCAGCGCGACGTACAAACCGAGCTGATCGCCCAGGTGAACCATGCCCGCCGTGACGGCACCTTCCAGCTTGCTGAAGAGCTGGAACGAATAGAGCTTGAGTGCGTCTGCGTCCGGTGCCTTTGATGATGACGTCATGGTCACTCCGGATCGGCGAACAGCGCCGGACGCTTCTCGAAGTTCGCCATCACGGCCTCAACCTGATTCGGGCGGCCGACGAGACTGCTGATGTAGCGACGTTCGGCAGCGAACTGCTCGGCAGCGCCGTCGTTGAACAGTCCGTTCAGCAACGCCTTGCTCGCACGGATTGCATCGGGACTACGGCCAGCGATCTCCCGCGCCATCGCCATCGCGTCGTCGTACGGGTGATCCGACAGCTTGGTAGCCAGACCGAGCGCATGCGCTTCGCGACCGTCGAACATGCGCGCCGTGAGCACAAGCTCCTTGGCGACGTCGCTGCGCACCAGTTGCGACAGCATCATCGTGCCCGTCATGTCGGGCACGATCCCCCAGTGCACCTCGCGCACGCTCATCTGCGTGTCGGGGTGCACAATCCGTATGTCGGCGCCGAGCGCAATCTGAATGCCGCCACCGATCGCATGCCCGTGCACGGCGGCAATCACTGGCACAGGAACTTCCTGCCAGACCCAGGCCACTTGCTGACCGAGGTGTGTGATTTGGCCGTCCTTGATCAACCCCGGGTGGCCCGGGTCGTTGCCGCGATCGGCGAGCCCGGCCATCGCCCCGAAGTCCAGTCCAGCGCAGAACGAGGCGCCCTCGCCTGACAGCACGACTACACGGACTGCCTTCTCCGTCTTCAAGCGCTCACCGGCCTCGGCGAGAGCGACGAACATCGCACCATCGAGCGCGTTGCGTTTGTCGGCGCGGGTCATGCGCACATCGGCGATGCCGTCGGCGATGGAGATTGAGACACGATCATCGGCCATGCCGCGAGTCTGCCAGGTCACCGTTTCTCGGCACGCAGCGTGAATGTCAGCGGCATTCGGTCCCGGTTGGTGCGCAGCTGCCACTCACCGGGCGTGTACTCCTCCATTGCGTCGCCGAGCGGATTCCATGGGACGGATCGATGCTCCTCGAACAACGTGATGTGCAACCCAGCGCGCCACAACGCATTGAAGATCTCGGCCAGTCCGTGGTTGAACGACACGATCGTCGGAGCTGCGAGCTCGCCCTCGTGTTCCACGTAGGTGGTGGCTTCCGTGAACACGGTCCCCTCGTTCGCGAAGTACGGGAATTCGATCACCAGCAATCCGTCCTCGCGCGGATCGCACAGCGACCACAACACCGGATGCCCTTCGCGGATGAACAGGAAGCCGCCGGGCTTGAGCAGCGACGCGACGATGCCCGCCCAGCGTTCGATATCGGGCAACCAGCAGAGCGCGCCGATGCCTGTGAACACAAAGTCGAACGACTCTGTTGGCAGCACATCCAGTGCTCCATAGAGGTCGCTCTCCACGAACTCGATCGAGTCGCCATAACGCGCGGCAAGTCGGCGGGCAACCTCAAGCGCTGGTGCCGAAAAGTCGAGGCCAGCCATATCGGCGCCGAGACGCGCGAGCGAAATTGTGTCGCTGCCGATATGACACTGCAGATGAACACCGCGCAAACCGCGGATGTCGCCGAGCAACGGCAAGTCGAAGCGCACGACGCCCGAGATGTGTTCGGGATCGTCAAAGCGCTCAAGCTCGTAGCCCGCTTCGTGAAACGGCACACGACTGTCCCAGTTGGCCATGTTGATTCGCGCGTAGTCGGTGAGATCGACCTCTTCCATGCTCACTCGACCAATCGCAATCCGCTGGGCACAATCGACGGTTCTGCTTGTGGAAGGTCGACGACGAACTCAGTGCGATGTGCCGGGAAGATGTGCTCGGACAACAGGACAGGAACACCGCCCGTCGTGGTGGTCAGTCGTTCGCAGCGCAGCACGGGGCTGCCAACCGGTATCTCAAGCACCGCTGCATCGGCGGCGGTCGCAGCGGCAGCACCGATCGTCTGCGTTGCACCGCGCAGTTGCACACCGAGCAACTCATAAAAGGGTTTGCGTTCGACGTCGCTGCGACTGAGGTGTTGGCCGAGTTCCGCAGGGCACCACACGGTGACGACCGCGAACGGCGCGCCATCGGCAAGGTTGCGACGCTTGACGCGCAGCACCTGCGGGCAACCAAGGCGTTCGGCGACGTGTGCCGGCGCGGGCACGAAGGCAAACTCAAGAATCTGGCGCTCAGCGTGCACACCCCGTTCGGCGAGTTGGCTCTCGATCGTCTCCAGCCCGCTGAGGCGCTGCTGCAACGGCACAGTCGCGACGTACCAGCCGAAACCTTGGCGCGAGTCCACAATGCCTTCCTCGCGAAGCGTTTCGAGAGCGCGCCGAATCGTGACGCGGCTGACGTCGAACTCGGCGGAGAGCTCGCTCTCGCTCGGCAGCACATGCCCTGCCCCGATGTTGTGCATCCGATCGCGCAGCGTGTCCGCGATCTCTTGGTAGCGAATCGTGCGCACGTCAGTCGCTCTCACCCGGCGCGTCGATCAACTCAATTCGGTTTCCGAATGGATCGTTGATATGGCACCGCGTGGTGCCCGCGATCTCGTCGCTCCAGGTCGGCGACAGATTCCGCGCCGACACGAATGCGGCGAGGCCGCTCACGACAAGCGCCGGATGCGCCTTGCGCGCCGGCCGGAAGTCGACCTCGGCTCCGAGGTGCAATCGAACCGCGCCACATTCGAACCAGCAGCCGCCACGAGCCGCCATCACCGCCGGTTTGGGCACCTCAGTAAGACCCAGCACCCCGACATAGAACTCGCGCGCAATCGGTTCGCCGCCAACGGGCATCGCCAACTGCACATGATCGATGCCGACCCAGGTTGGCGACGTCGAATGGGCCGGAACTTGCGCTGAGCTCACTTGTATGATACTTGTATACATACGCCTCCGACGCAAGGGGAAACCATCATGACCGTCTCCGCTGGTACACCAATCGAACTGGTACAGGGTGTCTACTCGACGCTCGCCGACCGGGTAGCCGCTGGCCGCAAGCGTTTTGGCCGTCCGTTGACCCTCACCGAGAAGATCCTGCTCAATCACCTCGACGACCCCACCGAGGAGATCGAGCGTGGTGGTAGCTACAACGACTTCCACCCTGACCGGGTCGCAATGCAGGATGCCACGGCCCAGATGGCCCTGCTGCAGTTCATGACCGCCGGTCTGGCGACGACAGCAGCGCCCAGCACCGTGCACTGCGATCACCTGATCTCGGCCAAGGTCGGTGCCAAGGTCGACCTCGGCGTCGCGCTCGACACGAATCGTGAGGTGTACGACTTCCTGCGCTCGGTCAGCGCCAAGTTCGGCATCGGCTTCTGGGGGCCAGGCAGCGGCATCATCCATCAGGTCGTGCTCGAGCACTACGCCTTCCCCGGCGGAATGATGATCGGTACCGACAGTCACACCCCGAATGCCGGCGGGCTCGGGATGGTTGCCATCGGCGTTGGTGGCGCCGATGCAGTCGATGTCATGACCGGCTTTCCGTTCAACGTGCGCTGGCCCAAGGTGATCGGCGTCAAGCTCACCGGCACACTCAGCGGCTGGAGCAGCCCGAAGGACGTCATCTTGGAGGTCGCTCGCGTGCTGACCGTTGAGGGCGGCACAGGTGCGATCGTCGAGTATCACGGTCCGGGCGCCGACACCATCTCGGCAACCGGCAAGGCGACGATCTGCAACATGGGCGCCGAGATTGGCGCGACGTGCAGCGTGTTCGGCTACGACGACAACATGGCGATGTATCTGAAGGCGACCGGTCGCGAAGGAATCGCTGATGCGGCCAGCAAGGTGGCCAGCGATCTGCGAGCCGACGACGGAGCGCTCTACGACCAGTTGGTCGAGATCGATCTCGACCAACTGAAGCCGCTGATCAACGGCCCGCATTCGCCGGACCGCGCGAACCGCGTCGGCACTGCCGTCGGCGCTGAAGCGCGTGCCAATGGTTGGCCGTTGGAAATCTCCGCCGCGCTGATCGGTAGTTGCACCAACAGCAGCTACGAGGACATCACCCGCGCCGCGTCGATCGCGCGCCAGGCATCCGCACGCGGCTTGAAAGTGAAGACTTCGCTCCTGGTCTCGCCGGGCAGCGAACAGATTCGCGCCACGATCGAACGCGATGGTTTGATCGCTGATCTAGAAGCGATTGGGGCGACCGTGCTGGCCAACGCATGTGGTCCGTGCATCGGTCAGTGGGATCGGCCGGCGGGCGAGATCGACAAGCCGAATACGATCGTCAACTCGTTCAACCGGAACTTCCCCAAGCGCAACGACGGCTCGGCGAACACGCTGAGTTTCGTCACGTCACCCGACACCGTGGTGGCGCTGGCGCTGGCTGGCCGACTCGACTTCGACCCGACAGTCGACACGCTCACGGCACCGAACGGCAGCGCAGTGTTGCTCGAGCCGCCCGTGGGCGAGGTGCTGCCGTCAAAGGGTTACGACCCGGGAGAGAACACGTTCACTGCTCCCCCAGCTGACGGCAGCAAGGTTTCGGTGGAGGTTTCACCGACGAGCGATCGGTTGCAACTGCTCGATCCGTTCGCACCATGGGATGGCCGCGACTACGTCGACCTGCCAATCCTGATGAAGGCAAAGGGTAAGTGCACCACCGACCACATCTCCGCCGCGGGTAAGTGGCTGACATATCGCGGCCATCTCGAGAACATCTCCGGCAACCTGTTCCTCGGTGCGGTCAGCGCGTTCGATCGGCCGGTTGGTGAGGGTGTCGACTTCCGCGACGGCAGCCCAGACACGCTGCCCAACCTTGCAAAGAAGTACGGCGAGGCCGGCATTCGCTGGGTTGCAATCGGCGATCGCAACTACGGCGAGGGCTCCTCGCGCGAACATGCAGCGATGGAGCCTCGCTTTCGCGGTGGCGTCGTCATCATCACGCGCAGCTTTGCTCGCATCCACGAGACGAACCTGAAGAAGCAGGGGCTCGTGCCGCTGACGTTCGCCGACCCCGACACGTACGACCTCATCGACGAAAGCGATCGCATCAGCGTGCTCGACTTGCCGCCGGTGCCGGGCAAGAACGTGCGCTGTCAGATCGTCAAGCGCGACGGCACGATCATCGATTTCGAGGGCGTGCACACCTTCAGCCCCGAGCAGGTCGAGTGGTTCAAGGCGGGCTCGGCGCTCAACGTCGTACGCAAGAAGGTGGCAGCGGGCAAGTAATTCGTTCGGCGTGCGGTCCTAGTGCGGTCAGACTGTCGCCATGATGCAACGCACCGATCCACCGGCCCAGGCCGACGAGACGACCATGCTGGTCGCCTTTCTCGACTATTACCGCGCCTCGCTGATCCTCAAGTCAGAGGGTCTCACCGACGAGCAGGCACGCACCTGCGCCGTGCCGCCCAGCGACCTCAACATCACCGGTCTCATTCGGCATATGGCGGAGGTTGAGCGCGCGTGGTTTCAGCGTTGGTTCATCGAGAACGGTGCGAAGCCGATCTACTACGGCGACCACGACCCCGACGGCGATATCCACGCCGGACCTGGCGATTCGCTCGCCGACGCGATCGCTGTCTGGGAAACGGAAGTTCAGCGCGCCCGTGAGATCACGGCTAACGCTCGACCAGACGATGTCGCGAAGCATGTCGCGACTGAACCCCAGCGGGCGGGCTTCCAGCCAAACATGCGCTGGATTCTCAATCACATGATCGAGGAATACGCCCGCCATTGCGGCCACGCCGACCTACTGCGGCAATGTCTCGACGGAGTAGTCGGCGACTGACTCGGGTTAGCTTTCCAGCAATGGAACTTGGACTACTGATCTTTCCAACCGACAAGGGCATCCAACCCGTCGAGCTCGGGCGCGAAGCCGAGACGCGCGGTTTCAAGTCGCTGTGGTTTCCCGAGCACTCGCACATTCCCGTCAGCCGACGCACCCCATGGGGTGGACGGGTTGGCGCGCCGCCACTCCCCGATGAGTACTCGCGCACCCACGATCAGTTCATTGCTCTCGCCGCCATCGCGGCCACCACGTCGACCTTGCGACTCGGCACAGGCATCACGCTGGTCGCGCAGCGCGATGTGTTGTGGCTGGCGAAGGAGGTCGCGTCGTTGGATGTCATCTCCAACGGGCGCGTGCTACTTGGCGTCGGTTACGGCTGGAATCACGAGGAGATGGAGAACCACAGCGTCGACATTCATCACCGACGCAAGGTCGTGCGCGAGAAGGTCCTGGCGTTGAAGGAGTTGTGGACGAAGGACGAGGCCGAGTTCCACGGTGAATACGTCAACTTCGAACCGAGTTGGAGTTGGCCGAAGCCGGTGCAACGCCCGCACCCGCCGATCGTGATTGGCGCCTCGCCCACCGATCTGCACTTCCGGCACATCATCGAGTACGGCGATGTGTGGATGCCGATCGAGGGCCGTTTCGAAGTCGACGGCAAGTGGGCTGAACTCCAGCAGGCCGCCGCCGCTGCGGGTCGCGATCCGTCGACGCTCCGTTTGGGCGTGTTCGGCGCCAAGCCCGACGCGGCGCACCTTGCGCATTTACGCGACATCGGCGCTTCGTTTGCTGCCCTCGGGTTACCCCCAATGGATCGCGACGCAGCCATGGCCACGATGGAGAAGTACGCGCCGCTTGTCACCGAGTTCAACGGCTGACCGCGAGGCACGATGCAAACTTTTCGCCGCCGAATAGTCAGTGTGCCCGCCCTACTGCTGGCAGCCGTTCTCCTGTTGGCCACGCTTCCGATTTGGGTTGTGCTCGGCGGCCTCGCCGACACTGTGCGTGGCCGATTGCGATTGCCGACAGTGCGACTGTTGGCCTTCGGGTTGTGCTGGGCGTGGCTCGAATTGATTGGCGTGGCGACTGCCGGTCTGTTCTGGATCACGGGGCGTCGCCGCAACCAGTCGGCGCACTATGGGCTAATGCGCTGGTGGGCGGCGCGCTTGATGGGCGCGCTGCGGTTCACCACCGGCATCAAAGTCGCGCAAGTCGACGCCGACTGTCTGCAACCCGGACCGGTCGTGTTGCTATGCCGACACGCAAGCCTCGCCGACTCACTCGTAAGCGCGTGGGTCAGCACGACACTGCAGGGCATGCAACCGCGCTACGTGCTCAAGCGCGAGCTGCTCGGCGATCCGTGCCTCGACATCGTGGGCAATCGATTGCCCAACCACTTCCTCGACCGCAATGCCACGGACTCCGACACGGAGCTGGCGGCGGTGCGGGCGCTGTCGCATGGCATGAAGAGCAACCAGCTAGCGGTGATCTTTCCCGAGGGCACCCGCGCCTCGGTGAAGAAGCGCGAGCGAGCACTGGTGAAGATCGCCGAACGCGATCCGCAGCGCGCTGAACGTCTGGGCGCGCTGCAACACCTGCTCCCCGTGCGGCCGGCAGGCTCTGCTGCGCTGCTGGAAGGCGCACCCGAAGCCGACGTCGTGATTGGCTGGCACGTCGGGTTCGAGGGCCTTGATACGTTCGGGGGCATCTTGCGCCATCTTGCACGCACGCCTCGCCCGATTCGATTTTGTGCCCGCCGCATCGCGCGCAGCGAGGTTCCAACCGGCGACGCATTCACTCGCTGGCTCGACGACGAGTGGGTCGCAACCGATCGCGCCGTTGCCGAACTGCTTGAGATGGATGCCAAATGAACGCTTATCAGGATCTGAGCACGGGACACGCGATGACGACTGCCGCAATCGTGATCGCCGTTGTGATGCTGACGACGTGGCTCGTCAGTGTCGCGTTAAAGAACGCGTCGATCGTTGACGTCGTGTGGGGCCTCGGCTTCGTGGCTGTCGCTTGGGTAGTGCGCCTGAGCGTCGATCCCGACAGCAAACGACCCAACCTGCTGGTGGCAATGACCACCATTTGGGGTCTACGCCTTGCAATCCACCTGCTCTGGCGCAACCACTTCTCGGCTGCGACCAACAAGGGTGAGGACTTTCGCTACCGCGCGATGCGCAAACGCTGGGGACAACGCTTCCCGTTGATCAGTTTGGTCACTGTGTTTCTCGTGCAAGGCGTGCTGATGTTCATCGTCTCGCTTCCTGTCCAATTGGGTCAGGTCAACGACAACCCCACACTTGGGGCGTTGGAGTGGTACGGCGGCGCACTTTTCTTGCTCGGATTGTTCTTCGAAGTCGTAGGCGACGCGCAGCTAACGCGCTTCCGGCGGGATCCTGCGAACGCGGGCAAAGTGATGAGCACTGGGCTCTGGCGCTACACGCGTCACCCGAACTACTTCGGCGACGCCTGCGTGTGGTGGGGCATCGCCCTAGTCGCGGCCACGACCGGCTTCGGTCGTTGGGGCCTGATCGGCGCATTGGTCATGACAGTTTTGCTGCGTCGTGTCAGCGGCGTGACGTTGCTGGAGAAGTCGCTCTCGAAGCGTCGCGCCGGCTACGACGAGTACGTCGCACGCACGAATGCCTTCATTCCGTGGCGGCCGAGGCGCTAGTCGGTGCCCGGTCGGCGCTCGCCTTCCTTCTTCTGATCGCCCTTGTAGCCGGGCGGTGATGCCAATGCGATCTCTTCCTTTGTTGGCTTGCCGTGCGTGCGGCTCGCTTCTGGCAACAGATCCATGATCGCCTGCATGATCTTCGCGGTGTCGGCCTCGACATCCTTATAGGACAGCTTGACTGGGTCTCCGACGACGATCGTCACGGTCGGCGGCGTCACCACGTTCAGCACATTTGGGATGCGCGCGGAACGCGGCCACACCTTTTCGGTCCCCCATAGACCAATCGGGATCACCGGCACCGGTTCGTTCAACGACTTATTCGCTAGCGCAGCCAAGCGTGCCGCGCCCCAACGACCCTTCAGCACTGGCTTGTAGAACGCCTTGCCGCGCGGGATCGTGCCTTGCGGCATGATCGCAACCAAGTCGCCGTTAGCCAGCGCCTCGGCCGCCGCTTGCAGCGGTTCGTCGCTGCCAGTGCCGCGGTCGACGCGAATGCCGCCCATCGCCGCCGCGATCTGGCCGAGCACAGGTGCATCAAACACTTCCTTCTTGCCCAAGAACCGAACTGTTCGTTCGGTCTGCGCAATTGCCACACCAATGGCAGCGGCGTCGAAGTAGCTGCGATGGTTGCCGACGAGAATCGCAGCACCATGTGCCGGAATGCGCTCGGTGCCTTCGATGCGAAACTTCGCGTACGGGAAGAACACCGGGTGCGTGAAGTTGAGCGCCAGTCGCTGCAGATCCATATTCCCTCTTTGAGTTTTCGCGGGTGCCGATGACTGCTGCGCTGACGTTGGTTTGAACGCAGCGGAAAGATCGATCGTCGGCCAGCGGCGCGCGGCTGCCATCAGAACCATACGCGGATCCGGGTTGACGACGAACGGGTGGCCAACGGCCGAGAGCAACGGAGTGTCGTAGAAGCTGTCGCTGTACGCGTAGCTCTCAGCGAGATCGACGTCGTTGTTGGACGCCCACTCGCGCACCGCGGCGAGCTTGCCCGCACTCCACACGAACGGACCGTCCAGCGTGCCGTCGTACGTGCCGTCGGCGTTGACGCCGTACCGAGTGGCAACGACACCATCGAGGCCCAGCCGATCCGCGAGCGGCTTCACAAGGTCGTAAGGCGTTGTGGTTGCCAGCACTACCGGCCGGCCAGCAGCGCGATGCTCTTCGAACAACGACGCGGCTAGCGGCTGAACCATCGCGGCCAACGCATCGGCGACCTTGTCGGCGGCTTGTTGCACCACCTGTCGCGAGCGACCCTTCGCCAGATTGGCACCCTGGCGCGCAATCGCCATTGCAGGCAGCGTCTCGCCAATCGTGTTGAACAGCTTGTACAGCAGCGCTTCACCGGGTAGCGAGCGGTTGACTAGCCCGGCATCGCGCATCGCCTGCGAGAAGTGAGTTCCGCTAGCACCGACGAGCAACGTGCGATCAAGGTCGAAGAATGCTGCGCCGCGCGTCATGGCGAGAAGGGTACCCACCGAGCAACGGCCCGTCAGGCAACGGCGTCAGGCAGCGCTGCAGAAATGGGAAAGGCCCCGCTTGGGGAAGCGGGGCCTCTCAACCTGGAACCCTGCGGTTGGGGGAACCACATTGGTGGGTTCTGTCGAGTGGGCCGTTGGGGGACGACCCACTTCGATCATGTGAAAGTATGCACGATCTCGACCTATCTTTCAAGCAGTATTCGGCGATGTTCGGTATCGTTTTTAGTGATGGATCTCCGCCAACTGACGAACCTGGTGGCGATCGCCGATCACGGCTCTTTTTCGGCCGCCGCCAGGGCGCTGTACACCGTGCAATCCAATGTCAGTATGCATATCGCACGCCTCGAGCGCGAGCTCGGCGTGACGCTGGTCGATCGCCAAAAGGGTGGTTTGACCGACGACGGCCTGCAAGTGGTCGAACGTGCACGCAGAGTGTTGTTTGAGGTAGACGACATCACGGCCGACATGGCCTCGCGTGGCGATGAGGTGCGCGGCGACACCCGCTTCGGGGTCATCGGCACGACTGCCCGTTGGCTGCTCCCCCAGCTGCTCACGCAACTGGGCCGCCAGCACCCAGGCGTGCACGTCATCGTGCACGAGGGCAACACCAGCGGACTGCTGCCGCGCCTCGTCGCGCAGCAGCTTGATGCCACGATCGTGCAACTGCCGGTGGACGAACTCGACGTCACGGTGGAGCCGCTCTTTGCTGAGGATCTCATCCTGCTCGTGCACACGCAGCACCACCTCGCGAGCCGCGACTCGATTGCGCTCGCCGAGCTCGCTGATGAACCACTACTGCTGCCGCCGCGCGGCGCTGCCTTGCGGCGCGCGATCGATCGCGCCGCGGGCGCTGCTGGCGTGGAGCTGCAAGCGCAGGTCGAGATTGACGGCGTGCGGCTGCTCACGTCGCTGGCCTTCGACGGCTACGGCGCCGCCATCGTGCCGGCGACCGCCGTGCCCCGTTGGTTGCGGGGCGACTTCAAGAGCATCGCCGTGCCCGAGCTGCCGCGGCGCGTTGTCGGCTGGGTGCAGCGCCGGCGGCCGAGCCCAGGCTCTCCCACGCGGGCACTTCTGGCGGTATTGCGTGAGGTAGTCGCAACCCAAGGGGGCGAGCAACCAGGGGTCTACGTGGGCACCGATGCATTTCCACTTGGTCGTTCCGCCGCGTCGGCCGCGTCAACCTGAACGACAGCCGCAGTAACGTTCCCCCGTGCCATCCGTCGCCCTCCGCCAACAGGTGCCGGGTTCGGTTCGTTCCGATGTCCGCGAATTCGGTGGCCGCGACGTGGTGTGGGTGGAGGTCGATTCCTCCTCACGACAAGGTGCGTTGTCCAGCGATTCATCATCGATGCTCGAGCACGCGGCGGCGACGGCCCTCAAGCAACGACTACCGCTCGTCGGCGTGTTGCGTTCCAGCGGTGCCGACATCGTCGAGGGTTTCGCCGCACTGCACGGTTGGGGACGCGCCGCCCGTGCACTCACCGCCTGTTCTGGCGTCGTGCCGACCGTGCTGATCGTCGATGGGCCAGCGGTTTCCGGCCCCGCGCTGCTGTTGGGCATCGCCGACCATGTCGTGATGACGGAGTCCGCCTATGCGTTCGTCAGCGGGCCCACGATGGTTGCCGAGTTCACCGGCGTGGTGATCGATAACGACGAACTGGGTGGCGCGGCCAGCCACAGTCGATACAGCGGATCTGCCTCGCTCGTCACAGCCACCGTTGCCGAGGCAATCGAGATCGCCGAACTGTTGCTTGCCTACTTCCCGCAACACAACGATGAGGAACCGCCGCTCTGGGCGACCGACGACGACATCGAACGACTGACACCCGAAGCCGGCGAGCTGATCCCCGCATCGTCGAACGGCAGCTACGACGTACGTGCCGTCATTCGTGCCCTTGCCGACGACGGCGACCTGCTTGAGTTGCGGCCGCGCTGGGCCACCAACGTGGTCACCGCGTGCATCACCGTCGGCGGCATGCCCGTGGGAGTTGTCGCCAACCAGCCGCTGGCACTGGCAGGGACGCTCGACATTCCCGCCTCACAAAAGGCGGCGCGCTTCGTCAGCACGTGCGATGCGTTCAACCTGCCGATCATCACCCTGGTCGACACGCCCGGGTTCTATCCGGGCAAGGACTTGGAGTGGCGTGGCATGATCCGCCACGGTGCGCAGTTGGTGTTCGCCTACGGCCGCTCGACCGTGCCGCGCATCTGCGTGATCCTGCGCAAGAGCTACGGCGGCGCACACATCGTGATGGATTCCAAGAACATGGGCAACGACTTGTGTATCGCGTGGCCGTGCGCGGAGCTGGCGGTCATGGGCGCCGGCCAGGCCGCGGCAATCCTGCAGCGACGAGCAACCGACGACGAGCGGGCTGCATTCGAGGCCGACTACACGCAACGGCTGCTGAACCCTTACGTCGCCGCCGAGCGGGGTCTCATCGATGCCGTCATCGAACCAGCCGAGACCCGCCGGATCGTTGGTCATGCGTTGGCGATGCTGGTCGACAAGCGCGAGCACCTGCAAGCTCGCCCCCATGACAACACCCCCTTATAAGCTGGCGCAACATCAGTAGCGAGAACGACCGTAGAGACAAACAGTAGAGAGAAAGTGCATGCCTGAGACCATCACCATCACTGACGATCGCACCGGCAAGACCGTCACCGTGCCGATCACCAACGGGACCTTCCCGGCCACCGGCGTGCGCGAGCTCGACCCGACGCTCTTCATCTACGACCCGGCCTACATGCAAACGGCGGCGGCCAAGAGCGCCATCACTTACCTCGACGGCGAGGCCGGCATTCTGCGCTATCGGGGTTACCCCATCGAACAGCTGGCCGAGAAGAGCACGTACCTCGAGGTTGCCTATCTGCTGCTGAACGGCGAACTACCGGATCGCGACCAACTGGCCAAGTGGACCGACGATGTCGTTCATCACACGTTCATTCACGAGAACATGCGCAAGCGCTTCGTCGACGGCTTCCATTACGACGCACACCCGATGGGCATGTTGGTCAGCTCGGTCGCCGCGCTCGGCACGTTCTACAACGACGCGAAAAACATCCACGACAAGGACAGCCGCGACAAACAGATCCTGCGCTTGATCGCGAAGATGCCGACCTTGGCCGCAATGTGCTACCGCTTCTCGATGGGACTGCCGTTCGTGTACCCCGAGAACAACTTGTCGTACCCGGCCAACTTCCTCAACATGATGTGGAAGGTCGGCGACTACGAGATCGATCCGCGACTCGAGCGAGCGATGGACGTGTTGTTCATCCTGCACGCCGATCACGAGCAGAACTGCGGCACGACCGCGATGCGCGTTGTCGGCTCCAGCCAGGCCGACCCTTACTCAGCCGCCGCTGCGGCCGCTGCTGCGCTGTATGGCCCGGCGCACGGCGGAGCAAACGAAGGTGCCGTGCGCATGCTCGCCGACATCGGTTCGCTCGAGAACGTGCCCGACTTCATCAAGGAAGTGAAGAGCGGCAAGGGCACTCGCCTCACCGGGTTTGGCCACCGCGTGTACAAGAACTACGACCCACGCGCCACGATCATCAAGCAGACCGCATACGAGGTCTTCGAGGTCACCGGCAAGAACCCGCTGCTCGACATTGCGTTGAAGCTGGAAGAGACCGCATTGGCCGACCCGTACTTCATCGATCACAAGCTGTACCCCAACGTCGACTTCTACTCCGGCCTGATCTACCAGGCGTTGGGGTTCCCGGTGGCGATGTTCACCGTGCTGTTCGCCATCCCCCGCACGGTGGGCTGGCTGGCGCACTGGCAGGAGCTGCTGGCCGACAAGGAGCAAAAGATCAGTCGGCCGCGCCAGATGTACATCGGCCCCGACGCCCGCGATTTTGTGCCCATGCATAGCCGTTAACTACATAGCCGTTAACTGACGAGGTGCACATCGTCGCGGAGGTCGGGGCCGAAACAGAAGTCACATACCGGGGACTAGCACCGCATCGATCACGTGTATCACGCCGTTGCTCGCGAGGATGTCGTAGCGCAGGATCGTGGCACCGCCGACGGCGACAACGTCGCCATCGACGGCAACGTGCAGAACTTCGCCGTTCACGGCTGTGAATGACTGGCCGTCCATCTGCATCACCATGTCGGAAGGTTCCGACATTGCGACCACGTGATAGTTGAGCAGCTCCGTGAGAGCGGCCGGATCCGCGAACAGCGCTGCCTGGTCCATCCCGGCTTCGGTCAGATAGGCACTAAACGCCTCGTCGGTTGGAATGAACACGGTGAATGGGCCTGCCCCATGCAGCCCGTCCATGATTCCCGCCGCGTCCAGCGCCGCGAGAAAGGTCCCTAGATCACCCTCGGCTGCCGCTACTTCGAGGATGTCGCCGGTGCCATCGACCATGCTGTCGTCGACCATGCTGTCGTTGGTTGCACTGTCTGCTGTCTGTTGCGTAGTGCTGGATGTGCCGTCATCGCCACACGCGGCCCCGAGGAGGGCGGCCAGCGCGACGGCGGGAATGACGACAAAGTGCCGATGGTGCTTCACAGATGTCTCCTTTTCTGGCGTGGTGATTCCACGCCCGCGAGATGATGCGACGGCAACCTGTCGCGCAGCGATCACGTTGCGAAACAACCACGAAACTCGTGTCGGGTGTCGTCTTCGAGTCGGGCAGACCTCCGTATCGTGTGCGCAGTGGTAGCGCTCAAGATCCTCGTCGTCGACGATGAACCAATGGTCCGCGAGGTCGTCGCGCAATACCTCACGCGCGACGGTTTCGAGGTTTGCGAGCTAGATCGGGGCGATCTCGTCCAACGAGCCGTGGAGCACTTCCGACCGGATCTGATCGTGCTCGACATCATGCTGCCGGCGGGCAACGGACTCGACTACCTGCGAACGCTCGCCAGCGACCGCCCGCCGGTCATTCTGCTGACAGCACACGCGGATGAATCGGATCGAGTGCTTGGTCTCGAACTCGGCGCCGATGACTACATCACAAAGCCGTTCTCACCGCGCGAGCTCGTAGCCCGGGTTCGAACGGTTCTGCGCCGAAGCCAGGTTGCAGCAAGTCATCCTCCAACTGAGTCAGGGACGTTGCGTTTCGAGGGCCTGAGCATCGACAGACGCGCCCGCGAAGTTGTGGTGGGTGCGCAATTGGTCACGCTCACAGCGATGGAGTTCGACCTTCTCGCGTTCCTCGCGCAAACACCTCGGCAGGTTTTCTCGCGGGCGCAGTTGCTGCAACACGTGTGGGACTCGTCGGCGGATTACCAGGACCCGGCAACCGTCACAGTTCATGTGCGTCGCCTACGCAACAAGATCGAAACAAACCCCGAGCAGCCGCGTTGGATTACCACCGTGTGGGGCGTCGGCTACAGGTTCGAACCATGAGTTGGCGACTACTGCTTTGGTTGGGCGCCCTGGTCATCGGTGCCGTTGTGCTCGCGGAGCTGCTGTTGGAGCCGCCCACGACCAACGAGCGATGGCACCTCATCGCAGTGCTGGCCGCGCCTGCCGTTGTTGCAGCAGCGTTGGTGCCAATGTTGCGCCGCTGGGTTTCCAGCCGGGCGAGTGTCGCTGGCGCCGCACTCGTCGTCGGTCTCTGCTCGCTCACGCTCGGTGCTGTCACCACCTCGGCGGCATCCAACGCGATGTTCCTGTCAGATCACGACTACCGACTCTTTCTGGTCGTGCTGGTTTTGTCATGCGGAATTGCCCTTGTGGTTGGATCGCAGTTGACCCATCCTTTGGCACGCGATATAGCCGCACTCGGCCTAGTCGCCCAACGAGTCGCAGGCGGCGATCTCACCGCTCGCAGTGGCATCACACGCAACGACGAAGTGGGACGTACGGCCGAGGCCGTCGACCGCATGGTCGGGTCACTGCAAGCGGCTGCCGACGAGCGCGAGCGACTGACATCGGCGCGACAGTTGCTCTTCATCGGCATCGGCCACGACCTGCGCACACCGCTGGCGGCGATGCGCGCCGCTATCGAAAGTGTGCAGGACGGCGTAGCGCCCGACCCCGCCCGTTACCTCAGTGCGGCAATTGGGGAACTGGACAATGTTCAGGCACTTCTCAATCAGCTGGTCGAGTTCGCTCGTATCGAATCCGGACAAAGGGTGACCAAGGGCGAGGTTGTGTCCATCACCGAGATCGCTCACGAGGCCGTAGAGGCGATGACACCATTGGCAGCCCGACGCCTCGTTTCACTGCAGATCACTGCAGACGGGCCCTGCCAAGCGAACGCCAATGCACTCGACGTCGGCCGCGCCATTCGGAACTTGCTTGAGAATGCGATCCGGCACTCTCCTTCGGAGCGGACGGTTTCTGTCTTCGTGGCCGACGACCCCGCCGATGACAGGCCCGCCGGCGTGCAGGTCACTGTCCGCGATCAGGGTGAAGGCTTCCCTGCCGCCTTTCGCGAGCACGCATTCGACCCATTCACGCGAGCCGATAGTGCGCGCACCGCGCACAGCGGCCACGCCGGGCTCGGTCTCGCGATCGCGCGTGCGCTCGTCCAACAACACGGTGGCCGAGCATGGCTTGGCCACGAACCTGGTGGCGACGTTCGGCTCTGGTTTCCCGCAATGGTCCTTGACCCAAAGGAGTACACGTGACAACAACTCTTTCAACCGAGGCTACGACCCGACAAAAGGTCCCCCGGCGCTTTGGCGCGCTCGCTGGGCTCGCCGCCGGTGCGCTGGCTGTGGGGCTGGGAATGTTCTTTGCCGCGATCACCGACGTCGTGTCGCCGATCGACGCAGTCGGCAGCGAAGTCATCGACCGTGCTCCGAAGTGGTTGAAGACCTATGCGATCGAGACCTTCGGCACTGACGACAAGTTGGCGCTACGCATCGGCATCATCACCATCCTCGGCATTGCGGCGCTCGCGCTGGGCGTCGCGGCGGTGCGCCGCTGGTGGATCGGCGTCGTCGGCATCGCGGTGTTCGGTGTCGTCGGCGCGGCAGCTGCCATCCACCGCCCGGGCGAGGCTGGAGGCTCAGCGGTTCCAAGCGTGCTCGGGGCCATCGTCGGTGCGTTCGTGCTGTACAAGCTCGTGCAACCGCGATCGATCCCGTACCCCGGCGCATCACAGGCACCACTCGGCTGGGATCGTCGACGGTTCTTGCTCGCGAGCGGTGCGACGGTCGCGACCGCCACCGTGGCCGGCGCGATGGGGGTGCAGAAGGAAGGACAGCGCGTCAGCGATCTGCGCGAGGCCGCAGCTGTCCCGCTGCCCGTGAGCGAAGTCGATGCAGGAGCGGAAATCCCGCCGGATGCAGAACTGTTCGACGACACGCCTTTCGTCACACCCAACGACGAGTTCTACCGCATCGACACTGCCTTCTCGTTTCCGCGCATCGAAGTGGATAAGTGGAGCTTCGAGATCACTGGCATGGTCGACACCCCGCTGACGGTGACGTATGCCGACTTGTTGGCGATGCCGCAGGTCGAGCGCGTGATCACGTTGACCTGTGTGTCGAACGAAGTTGGCGGTGATCTGATCGGCAACGCGGTGTGGCGGGGTGTGCTCTTAAGCGATCTGTTGAACGAAGCAGGCGTGCAGCCCAGTGCCGAGCAAGTATTCAGCACCAGCGTCGACGGATGGACGTGCGGCTTTCCTGTGGCCGCCGCATTCGATGGGCGCGACGCAATGGTGGCTGTCGGGATGAACGGCGCAACGCTTCCGCTGGAACACGGCTACCCCGCACGGCTCGTGATCCCTGGCCTATACGGCTATGTCAGTGCCACCAAGTGGTTGGCCAAAATCAAGCTGACGTCGTGGGATGAGCAGGGTTACTGGGTGCCACGCGGCTGGTCGCGCGATGCACCGATCAAGACGCAGTCGCGGGTCGACGTGGTGCGTGCTGTGTCTGGCGCGTCAGGCGCGGCCGGCGAATACGTGATCGCTGGTGTCGCGTGGGCTCAGCATCGCGGCGTCGACAAGGTGGAAGTCAGCATTGACGACGAGCCGTGGCAGGAAGCGAAGCTTGGCGCCGATGTCAGCGACGACGCGTGGCGGCAATGGCTGTTCGAGTGGGACGCAACCGAGGGCGAGCATCGCATCAGGGTGCGGGCAACCGACAAGACGGGCGAGACGCAAACCGAAGAGACCGCCCGCCCCGACCCCAACGGCGCCACCGGCTACCACCGCATCAAAGTCACCATCGACGGTTGACAAGATTTCTCAGCGGTCATTCGAGGTCTAATAGATGGGTATCGCAGGGTTGCCGGCGTACATCTGAGGACCGAGCGTCACAGAAACGGACGGGCAAGCTCGGAGTCGTACAGCGCCGAAACCTGCGCTCCGTCCGCCACCGCAACCGCCTGCCGGGTTGCGGCTGACTGCAGATCCAGCACCCGCAGCGTTCCATCGCTGGCCTTGGCGATCGACTCAATTCGCACGTACGAAGTTCCGTGCTGCTCGGCGTAGTTCGCAAGGCCCTGCAATTTGGCAGCCGCATCGGCCAGGTGGTCGCTATGAGGGTCGACGATCGAGACCCCGAGCGTTTCATCGTCCTTCCGGGAGACCACGAGGAAATCGACTTGCACGGACCCCCAATTGCCGGCGTCGTCTTTGTAAGCAATCCGCAGTGACGATGGCGTTGGTCGCGCCGGGTTCCGATACCACGCGACGAACGTCGGCCGCGCAACTTCCGCAGCAATCACCGCGCTTTCCCAGCCGTTGAGATCGGCCGGGAACTTGCCACCCGCACCTGAATACAGGTGACCGGAGTACGTCGGCAAATCGTCGCCCTTGCCGGTTCTCGTAGCGGCGACAAGGTTGTTGCGCAAGTCAACTGAGACCAATTCGGGAAGCGATGTTTGCTCTTGCACGCGGCGATAGGCGTCGCGCGCCGCGCCGGTCGTGTTCTTGATGTCGACAGCGAATTGCGCAAGCCGATCCTGCACCCACTTGGTTGCCTCGGCCTCCAATTGCGCTACAACACCGCCGACCAGGAACAGCGCAGCGCAGGCGACGCGCACGTCGAGTCGGTCTTCATCATCACCCGCGCGTCGGACGCAGTAGGCGAAGTAATCCTTGCCGACACCTTCTTTCACCGAGTTGATGAGTCGTCGCGTGTCGCGCTCGATGTCGGCGAAGTGAGTTGCAACTTCGTGGGACGTTCGGCGCGCTTCGCCCGCTCCTATCGCGGGGACGAATGTGCGCGCCAAGCTCGCTGTCTCGATGTTCTTGATGTTCGCTGCGACCTCGTCGGCGTACTGTGCTGCCAAACCATCGAGCTTTGCCATCAGTGCCTTGGTGAGCTTCTTGCCGGCGTCGGGCAGCAATGCAGCACCCGACGCAGTGTCGGTGAGCAGTCGCGTGAGCTCCTTGGCCCGCCGTAGTGGGCTGGCCAGTACGTCGGGAGCTGGCAGCGATGGCAGAGCAGCGATCGCGGAGAACGCAGCTGCATCTATGTGCGGGTTGCGCTCGAACACCTTTGGTGCTCGCACAACTGATGGCCCCACTCCCACTTCCGCGCCGCCAACCCCGACTCCTTCCAGTTCGGCCTTGATCTGCTCGAGCGCCGTGCGGTCGAACAATGGCAGGAAGCAGGCGACGGAGTTGAGAACGTCGTCGGTAGCGATGCGATGTGTGAGCGGCGACCGCACCATGCGCCCGATGACCTGCGCAATGTGAGTGACGTCCTTCGCTGGCCGCTCGCTATAGAGCACCTCCGCGCGCGGGCAATCCCAACCTGTGGAGATTGCTGTCTTGGCAAGTACCACACGCACGTCACGGTCGCCCTCAATCGACTCCGGCTGCACCCAGTCCACTGCTCGGCCACCTAGATGCAAACGCTCGTGCTCGCCGAACACATGGGCGATCGCGTCAGGACCAAGGCCCGACCATTCCGATTCGATGACGGAGATCAGGTCCGTGAGGTGCGCTTCGCTGGCCTTGTCGGCTACCTGCACCACTAAAACAGGTTGAACCAGAGGTTCGTCCTGCTCGACGGAGTACTTCGCCCAGCGTCGGTCGTAGTCGACGGTGGCCTTCACTGCTTCGCGCAACAGGGTGTTGCCAAAGACACCCTTCTCGTCGGGTTCATCCAAACCGATCTCGTCTTTCACCAGACCGGATGAACGGACCTTGTCGATGTCAACCTCCACGTACGGATAACTGGTCCTGTCCGTAACGCCCTTCATCGCCGCGGTGAAGCGGGCGATGGTGGCGGAGATTCCCCACACCACCGGCACGGCCGAGTTGGGTCCGGCACCACCGGAGATGATCCGCTGCACGATCGTGTCGCGATCGGACGAACGTTGCATGCCTCGATGAGCTTCATCGAGCACCAAGTAAAGGTCGACAGTGCCACTGGCGATGGTGTTTGCGAGCACTTCCCACATTGAGTACTGCCGCAAGTTGCGACCGCCGCGTGACAGCCCAGCCGACTTAGAGAGCTTCTGCGTGTTCAGGAAGTAGACGCGGCCCGCCGACAGCGACGAATCCAGAAAGTCGTCATCCAGAATCCTGATCCGAGCCGGCTGCATCAGATCCGATGACGCAAGCATCTTGTTCTTCGTTTGCCGGTTTAGCGCTGGGTCGTCGGTCACCCACAAGAAGGCAGCCCGATTGTCGGGTTCGACTTGGAGATCGGCGGAGCCGTGAAGTATTGCCTCAATCACAGCGGTCGCGATGACGGTCTTGCCTGCGCCGGTAATGGCGGACAACGCGAAGCTGGAGCGGCTGCGATCCTCGCGCCAGTCGCGGCGCCCCTTGGCCAGCCGACTCAAACAGCCCAACGCCGCGTCGCGTTGATAATCAAACAGTTGAAACTTCACGTTGACTCACCGCGATTGATCGCAAAGGTCGAAAGGTAGTTCTCGTAGAGCCGTACAGGTTCGACGCCTGAGGGAAGGGCCTCGGCCACGCCCGCGAACACAGACGGCGAGTCGGTCACCACGAACACAATGACCACCGTCGCAGGCAACGCGGCAACGAACTCGCGCCAACGATCGGCATCGAAGAGCACGGCGTATCGATCGGTGCAATCGAACGCAACGGGTACGTCGTCAACGTCGGCGAGCCGCTGAATCATCTCGCCCTGTCCGCCAGCACGCATCCACAGCAGCGGAGCGATCGCCGCGAAAGCCTGGTCCAACTCAACGTCAACCGGATCTTGGTACGTCAGCTTCATGAACCGCACGTTCTCATCAAAGCCGCTTGAGTGCACGCTGCCGTCCTCGCGTAGGCCCACAGCGGCGATCTCAACGCGCGGGCGAGTGACCGACTCGAACAATCCTTCGGCCTCCCAACCGGGGTCCCCGTCCTTCAATCCCTCAACAGCCAACCGCTTCGCGGCGGCCTCACTGACCTCATTGTTCGTGACGAGGATGCAGGAACGAGAGCCGCCATCGGATCGGTTGAGTTCCATCACCGCGTGACAGGTCGACCCTGAGCCTGCGAAGAAGTCGAGTACGACTGCGTTCTGCTTGTGATCTGACGCGATGCTGATCCAGCGGCTCAACACTGAGGTGTCTTTGGGGAACTTGAATCGCTCGTCCCCCAACAAGGCCCTTAGGGCGGTGCTCGCACTCGTGCGCTTTTGCTGGAATACAGACTCTGGAACCATCGAGTCCGCTTCATCTAGGTAAAGCTTGCGATTGATGTACTCCGTGTGATCCGCTCCAAAGAGGATTTGGCCCGCGAGGATCATCTCCTGCATACGCTCGGGCGTCGAGTACCGCCACCCCCGTCCAGGTACGCGCACGGGCAGGCCAGTCACGGGGTGTAACACGTCATAACGGGGCCCACCCGCCCCCGGCCATGACACATTGTCCTTTCGGAACTGCCGTCCCGTGCCACTATCGAACTCATAAAAGCGGTTGTTCGCTTTGGCAGGGTGGCCAGGTGGTAACGCCTTGATCCATTCCTTCATCAACGCAGTGGCGTTTGCCGGATCGCCACCGGACCTTTCCCAGCACGCCCGTCCCGCAGCAAGCATTTCCTCCTGCCCGGGCCGTGGGACATCCCACTCGACTCCTGCGTCGATCAAGTCTTGTTTCGAGCGCGCGTAGATGAGCATGTAGTCATGGCCGACGGATACGAAACGAGCATCGTTCTTGCGTCCACCATGCCAAACGACACATGCAATGAAGTTCGGCTCGCCGAAAATCTGATCAAGCAACAAACGAAGGTGCGCCTGCTCGGTGTCATCTATCGCGACAATAAGCACGGATTGCTCGTGCATTAGCGACTTCGCCAACTTCAGCCGACGGTCCATGAATGACAGCCACTTCGAGTGGCGAAAGGCGTCATCCCTCGCGACGCGACGGTCGTTGTAGATGAGATCGCCGCCAAGGTTGTAGGGCGGGTCGATGTAGATGCAGTCGATCTTGCCCGCGTGCGTGAACTGCAACATTTCAAGAGCGTGGTGGTTCTCGGCGTTGATCACGATGTGGGCCGGCTTGTCACCCCCGCGGTCTACTGAACCGAGTTGGGTGAGCCCCGGGTAAATCGGCTCACCGAACTCGGCGGTCACGACCAGTTCGGCGACGGGAACCGAGGTCGCGGAACCGTCCGCAGCGTTGACCGTCGCCTGTCCCCGACTTACGTTGTCGACCGTTCCTTGAAACCCGTCGTCGCCTTCGTCGCGACGAACAACGTTCACACCGCGCCGAACCGGATGATCGTGTAGTCGCACTCGTTCGGGCAAATGAGACTCGAAGACCAAGCCGAACGAACGCTTCGCCCGCACGCGGTCGACCGCAATCCGTAGCTCTTCACGCAAGGCCGCACTCTCGACCTTGCCGAGCAGAACATCAAGTTCGTCAGCCACCTACGTCTCCCGGGCCCATCTGGCCAGCGTAGAAGACGTGCCGCCAGCGAGCGCGTCCTTCACGAGAAACCAGGTTCGAGGTCAGCCGACTACGCACGAAATAGTGCAGGCCGGTCGTCGCCGATACCGGTACGTTGGAGCCGTGCAGTCGCTTCCGCTGAAGTTCAGCAAGTCGCAAGTTGATAAGGCAGCCGACACGTGGCGGATGTGGGCATCGGGCCACGGACAAGTTGACTTTGATCAGGCAGGGCATGCGTTGGACATCATCGATCACTACCGGGCGTGCCACGCATATCCGCTACAGAAGGCGACAAATAGCTTGCGCAAGACGTTGGCGGGGAAAGGCATCTCCGTTCGAGTGTCGCAACGACATAAGCGCTTCGCCACGATTCTGGACAAGTTGGAGAGAGAGCCCGGAATGAAGCTCTCCCGAATGCAGGACATCGGAGGATGCCGGGCCGTCTTGCCCGATATTCCCACGGTACGAGCCGTCCAACAGCGCTTGGAGCGGCGCCAAGGATATGTGCGGACTGCTGATTACATCGCTGAACCTCGCGCAAGTGGCTACCGAGGGGTCCACGTAATGCTCCGATACGACGAGCGAACCATCGAAGTACAGCTACGAACAGACAGAATGCACGATTGGTCGATCTCCGTAGAGAAACTCGGTGGTCGACTCGGCCTAGATATCAAGAGCGGAAAGGCACCCCCGGGTATCCTGGGCTTCTTTCAGTTGGTATCCAAGATCGATGACCTACTTGAGCGCGGCCAGGTTGTGCCCGATGACCTAAGGACGGCGGTTACCACGGCCCGTGCGACCGCGATAGCCTTGATCGAAGAACTGGAGGAACAGCGATGACCCAGAATCTTGTCCACTTCCTGTTGGTTTACGACCACAAGACGCAGAGCCTCAAGTCGCAGGAGCAGTTTGACGACTCTGATGCCGCGGTTGCGGCCTACTTTGCTATGGAGCAAGCACACAAGGACGACTCGCTGATCGAGATCGTTTTGATTGGCTCCGACTCGGTTGAGACCATCCGAATCACTCACGCCAACTACTTCGATGGAACACTCGCAATTTCGGAGTACTTGACCGGAATCTGAGTCCTCAGCCGCGCACAACGATCACGATCTTGCCGGCGTTGGCGTTGCTCTCCATCACCTTGTGCGCTTCAGCGATCTCCGCCAGCGGAAAGCGGCGATCGATCACCGGCTTCAGGCGACCATCGTCGAACAGAGGCAGCATCTCGGCGGCGAAGCGGCGGGTAACCGCGACCTTTTCTTCGATTGGCCGTGCGCGCAGCGTTGTACCGATCCAGTGTGCGCGCTTGCCCATCAGCAACCCGACATTCACTTGCACGCTGCCCCCGGCCATCAGGCCCACCTGCACGATCGTGCCGCGCGGCGCCACGACTTGCAGGTTGCGATCGATTTCGTCGCCGCCGACCACGTCGAGCACGGTGCTGAACCCCCCTGGTACCGCTGCCTGAGCGTCGGCCAGCCAGTCGTGGGGCGAGCGCTTCAGCACGATGTCCGCACCGAGGGACAGACACAATTCCGCCTTGCCGGGCGAACACGTGACGGCGATGCTGGCGCCGATTGCCTTCGCGATCTGAATCGCTGCCGTGCCAACTCCCGACGCGCCAGCATGCACTAGCGCCCACCGGCCACTGGTGAGGCCGCCCTGCACGACGAGTGCGTCCCACGCAGTGAGGAACACCTCCGGGATCGCAGCGGCCTCAACCAGATCCATGTTCTCCGGGACCGCCAACAACTGCCGCTCGTGCGCCGCGATGCGTTCCGCGTAGGCGCCGCCCGCCTCGATGCCCATCACGCGATCGCCTGGCTGCCACATCGTTACGCGCTGCCCTATCGCGGCAACCGTGCCCGCGAACTCGAGGCCGGGAATCTCGGGTTGCATGCGGCGCGGGTCGGGGTAGTGCCCCATGCGCTGCAGCAGGTCGGCGCGATTCAGCGCGGTCGCAGCGATATCGACGAGCACTTCGTCGGGGCCTGGTACCGGATCGGGCACTTCCTCCAGCGTGAGGACTTCCGGGCCACCGTGTTCGTGAAGGACGACTGCGCGCATGGCATCACTCTCTCACGACGGCTGCCCGATGATGCGAACCAGACCAGCAACCGGATCGACCTCAATGTGCGCGCCGTCGGGAATCTCGACCAACGCCGTGCGCGCCCCGACGACGGCCGGAATGCCGAGCTCGCGTGCGATGACGGCCGCATGACTCATCGGGCCGCCAGCGGCTGTCACCACCGCGCCAGCAAGCGACAGCACCAGGTTGTAGGCGGGTGTCGTGCAGGCCACCACCAATACGTCACCGGGCTGCAACCGGTCGAGCGCTTCTTCCGGCGACGCCGAGACGCGGGCGGTGCCGCGGTAGGCCGTGGTGCCGATGCCGCTGCCCTGCAGACCGCTGGAGCTCGTGTCGCCATCCATACCCAGGTGGTGCACAACGGACTGCACCATGGCCACAACCGCACCAAGCGTCGCGGGCAGCACCTCCAGCGGTGGCGCGAGCTCGGCTGGGCCAAGCAGCGAGGGCGGCTGCAGCCGGCCCTGCTCGGCTCGGGCGTCGCGGCGGCGGCGAAGCTCGCTGGCGTTGGGCAAGTCAGCGAGGTCGCTTGCAAGTAGTTCTTCTGGATGCAGCTCCAATGCCAGCTCACGATCGCCGGTCGCGTCGCGAGCCATCAAGGCATCGCCGACTGCCAATAGCGCGCGACGTAGAAGCCCGAGCGGCCATTCGGCCGTTACCGGTCCGTTGTCGTCGCGCAGGTCCATCGCATCACGAGCCGACGCAAGTAGCGAATCGAACTCGTCGCGATCCCCCATCGGAACGCGCTCACGTATCGCGTTTGTGCGAGCGAGAATCTGATCACTCGCGTCGCAATGCTCGGCAGCCATGATCGTCGCCAACACCAACTCGGGTCGCTCACCCAAGGTCACGCCATCAATGTCGTACCGGGAGAACAAGACCCATCGTTTGCGTTCCAGGTAGCTGTCGACGGCGACGGCGATTGCGGGGGACACTGCACGCAATTCAGCCAGCGTGGCTGGTTCCGCGCCGGCAGCGTGCACCGCCCTGCAAATTTCGGCGGCTTGTTGGTTTGGCCCGCTCGTCGAAGGCGACGCACCCTCCAGCAGCGGCAACAACTCCAGTGCATCAAGGTTCCAACGCGTGCACTCGTGCAAGAAGCGCCCGATCGGTCCGAGGTCGTATCCATGCAGCCAGAAGTGGTGCTCCCAGTTGCGCAGACAGTTCGCCCAACACTCGCGGACGTGCTGCATCAGCGCTGCGCCGTCGAGTTCCGCAAGCGGTACCGACTGCAGTTCGAGGTTCGCTTGTTCGATGCTCGCCTTGCCGCCGTTGTGCCAGTCGTGGATCACGCCGACCCACGGCGCGGTGCTGAGCGTGATGGCAGCAGTCTTGGCTCGACGACGCATTTCGGGATGCAGGCGCGACGCGACGCGCAACACCCACAGCGGTGGCAGTTTCTTCGCCGGCTTGTCTGGAGCGATTAGTGGTCGCATCCGCGTGTAGGCGTAGCCGTTTACGAATGCAACCGACATGGTCTCCACCGGTGCACCCAACTCTTTGAAAACGCGCCGCATCGCGACGGGCTCGGTCGCACACATCAGTTGCTGCACAAGGCGCGTACTGCCGGCCGGAAAGTGCGACCGATCAAGAGCCCATTGGCCCGGCCCTGGGGCTTCCCATGTAATCGTCACGCTGAATGGCTCCCGTTCAACTAGGTACGCCAGGGTATTCGCCAGTCGAGGTTGCCTAGATCAACAGTGAAACACGTACGCAATTCCCTTGATGCCGTCCCAGACCTCATCGTTGTCGGGGTCGCGGGCAAAGCCGATCCGCTCGTAGAGGCGTTGTGCGGCCGGCATCGATTCCAGCGTGTGGATTCGAAGACGGTGCTTGCCGTCGGCGCGCGCTCGTGCGATGCACCACTCCACCATTGCCTTGCCCACTCCGCTGCCCTGGGCAGCAGGCGTCACCGCGAAGTAGCGGAAGCTGGCGCCACCCTGATCCGTGAACTCGTACGCCGGGTTGGTGTGGTCGCCGATGTACGTGAGGCACCCGACAATGCGATCGCCGTCGACGGCAACCACCACGTCGGAGTTGGTCGCGCGTTCGGCGACCGCAGCAAGGGCTTCGTCGTACTCGTCGTCGCGCGGATAGCCGGGCAACTGCAAGTACGTACTCTGCACGACCTTGCCTGCTGCGGATGCGTCGTCGCCCTCCTGCAGCAATCGAACGACTACGCCAGCCATGCTGCGCGTAACTTTTTCGCTGTTTGCGACAATGCTTCCGGAAGCGTGCGTGCCTCCGCAATCGCCGTCATGAAGTTGGAGTCACCGCTCCATCGGGGCACGACATGCACGTGAAGGTGTTCGCTGACACTTCCACCGGCGGGGCGCCCGAGGTTGATGCCCACGTTGACACCACCGGGCGCGTACGCGGTCTTCACCGCGCGCACGGCCACGGTTACTGTCGCCCACAACTCGCTGTGCTCATCCGCGCGCAGCTCTTCCAGGCTGTCGATCTCTCGATATGGCAACACCATCAGGTGTCCCGGCGTGTACGGGAACGCGTTCAGAATGGCAAAGGTGAGTTGGCCACGATGAACGATGTAGGTCTCCTCGTCGGAGAGACCTGATTGCAGGATCTGCGTGAACAGGCTGCCCGCGCCCGCAACTGGTCGTTCGGCGGCGTCAACGACGTACTCATTGCGCCATCCGTTCCAGATGCGATCAAGCTGCGACACGGATCGAAATTACCTGGCACGAGGTCGACTCGCGCGATAACTTGCGGCTGCCGCTCCACTCGCGGTTCGTATCCGGTGCCGGTCGAAGCGACTGTGCGTGAGCAAAGGGAGGCCAAGTCACATGATGACCATCGCCTCCCCGCTCCGCGCCCTCCTTCAGCCATAACGCACCGATCCCGATCCGAACCAGGAGTTCTCTCGTGTCCACAAGTTCCAAGCGTCGTTTTGACGACGACGATTACCCCGTCCCCGCCTCGTTCTTGCCGCCCCAAGCCGCGACGGACGAGCCAGATGACGAGCAAGAGTTCAGCAGCTACGTCGATGCCGCCCACGGTCCGACGCCAGTACCCGATTGGGTCATCACCGACGCAAGGGCCGTAGATAGCGACCTAGGAGTGATGAAGAGCGGCAAAGAAGCCGATGTGTCGCTTCTGCGGCGCAGCTGTGGCGACCAGCAGGTACTCATGGCGGTAAAGCGGTACCGCGATGCCAAACACCGCCTGTTTCATCGCGACGCTGGCTATCTGGAAGGCCGCCGGATCGAAGGCAAGAACGCTCGCCGATCGAGAGAGATGCGCGCGATGGCGACACGCACGGGGTTTGGGCGCGAGCTCATCGCTGGTCAGTGGGCGACCGCCGAATTCTCAGTGTTGAGCCGCTTATGGCAGATGGGTGCTGCGGTGCCGTATCCAGTGCAATTGAGCGGCACTGAGTTGATGATGGAATTCATCGGCGACGAAGATGGCACAGCCGCTCCCCGACTGGCGCAGCTACGACCTGATCGCCGCGAAGCGGAGCATCTGTTCGAGCAACTTCGGGAGGTGTTGCTGGCCGTGGCTGAAGCTGGCTACGCGCACGCCGACCTTTCGCCGTACAACATCCTCGTGCATCGGGATCGACTGGTATTGATCGATCTCCCGCAAGCAATCGACCTGGTCGGCAACCCCCACGGCTTCGAGTTCCTTCGGCGCGACTGCAAGAACGTTTGCACCTGGTTCGAGGCAAGAGGCATCCACGCCGACATCGACGACCTGTACAACCAGCTGATGCGAACCGTCCCGCAGGTCTAGCCGGTTGTGAGCGCCCTCAACTGAGCGTCTTGTTCCGCTCGCTATCGAGCGCAGCCCTTTGGGGTGCGAGTGGATCAAAGCGGACGAACACGTTCTTGCCAACTGAGTACTTCCCAACCACAGATTCGGCGATCAGGAAGTCGCCTTCCGCTTGAAAGACAACACCACTCTGTGGCGTGACATCGAAGTGCAAATGTTTGGCACGGCCATTTTTCGAGGGGTAGGGAATATCTAGGTCGTCAACTTGCGTGATCACCGCGACTGCCGGCTCTCCCCGCTTCTTCAGGTCCTCGTTGAGGTCGGTCAGTTTCTCAAAATCGCGGTGCTTGGGACTGGTTTCGCTTGCATCAAACGAGTCGTAAGCGACGCGAGTCAGATCCGCGGGATCGTAAACGACCCATATCAGTGCGCCGGAGTGGCCGACCAGTTCGCCACCGCGCATCGAAAAGTGTTGCGGCCCAACGACGGCCCTAAAGACTGCCCGAAAGGGAGTCCCACCTTCCGGTTGGACTTCAACGTCAAAGTCAAGGTCAAAGATCTTTGTGTCTGACCACTTTCGACGAGCAACGGTATGGATAAGTGCGGGCGCTAGTACCCCACCGCTATCGAGGATCGATTGTCTGATGTTCCCAGTCTCACTTGTGTTCTTCTTTCTAGAAAACACACGTCTCCTTAGGAGTTAGTTGCCTGCCGCGAGTTGTTCGGCGATTTCGGCGTGGAGCGATGCGATGAAGGCTTCCAGCGCGACACCTCGATGAACTTCGCCTCCGCGCGGGTTGACGCCGAGTGTGGAGCCAGCGACGTCGTCGTCGCCGACTACGAGCACATAGGGGATCTTCTCCATCTTGGCGGCGCGGATGCGCTTGCCGAGCTGATCGTTGGCTTCGGCGACATCGACGCGAAAGCCCTCGGCTTGCAGCCGCTTGGCGACCTCGTCGGCGTAGGCCTGGTGAGCCTCTGCGACGGGCAGCACGCGTGCTTGCACCGGCGACATCCATGTTGGAAACGCGCCCGCGTAGTGCTCGATCAGCACGCCAAAGAATCGCTCGATCGAGCCGAACAACGCGCGATGCAACATGATCGGACGATGACGGGCATTGTCGGCGCCGATGTATTCGAGGTTGAAACGCTCGGGCAGTGCAAAGTCGCATTGAATCGTGCTGAGCTGCCAGGTGCGACCGATGGCATCCTTCACGTCGATATCGATCTTCGGACCGTAGAAGGCGGCGTCGCCTTCCTTGATCTTGTGTGGGAGGCCGTACTTGTCGAGCGCGAGTTGTAGCGCCTCAGTGGCTCGCGACCACATGTCGTCGCCGCCCACGTACTTCAGCGGGTCTTTGGTGCTCAGGTTGGCGGTGAACTCGGTAAAGCCGAAGGCGCGCAACACGCTCATGACGAAATCGAGCAGTGACGCGATCTCGTCCTGCAACTGGTCTTCGGTGCAGAAGATGTGGCTGTCGTCTTGTGTGAAGCCGCGAATGCGCATGAGGCCGTGCAGGGTGCCCGCCCGCTCGTAGCGGTAGACCGTACCGAGCTCGAACAAGCGCAACGGCAGCTCACGATAGCTGCGCTGACGCGAATCGAAAATCAGACAATGCATCGGGCAGTTCATCGGCTTCGGGTAGTACGTCCCGTTGTCCATCTCCATCGGCGGGTACATTCCGTCTTTGTAGAAGTCGAGATGGCCCGACTGATTGAACAAGTTCGCGTTCGCGAGGTGCGGAGTGAATACGAACTGATACCCACCATTGATGTGCCGATCGCGGCTGTAGTCCTCCATCACCTTGCGCGCGATGCCGCCTTTGGGGTGCCATACCGCTAGGCCGCCACCCAGTTGGCTGGGAAAGCTCAACAGATCAAGCTCGGTGGCGAGCTTGCGATGGTCGCGCTTCTCGGCTTCCTCCAGGCGATGCAGATGTTCCTCCATCGCCGCCTTGCTCTCCCACGCAGTGCCATAGATGCGTTGCAGCATCGGGCCCTTCTCGTTGCCACGCCAATACGCGCCGGCAACCTTCATCAGCTTGAAGTGGCCGAGCCGACCGGTGCTGGGCACGTGCGGGCCGCGGCAAAGATCGACGAACTCGGGGGTGTTGCGGTACACACTGATCGTTTCGTCGCTACCCACCTCGCTGACGTCCTCGTTGTCGGCCGCGCCAGAACTGACGCGCTCGATGATCTCGCATTTGTAGGGCTGATCGGCGAACACGCGCAGCGCGTCCGCGGCCGGCAGCTCGCTGCGTACGAAGGGCTGGTCGGCCTTGATGATCTCGCGCATGCGAGCCTCTATCGCCACCAGGTCGGCTTCTAGAAACGTGCGGCCGCCGGGCAGCTCGAAGTCGTAATAGAAACCGTCGGCGATCGCCGGACCGATCGAGAACTTCGCGCCTGGGAACAACTGCGTGACTGCCTGTGCCAGCACATGCGCTGTGCTGTGGCGCAGGACGTGGCGACCCTCTTCGCTGTCGCCGGTGATGATTGCTACTCGCGCGCCGGCGGGCAGCGGACGGCCAAGATCAACTTCGTCTCCATTGACGACCGCGGCGACCGCGGCCTTCGCCAGCCGAGACCCAATCGATTCCGCCAGCGTGGTTGCGGTCGCACCATCAGCAAGCGAGCGTTCCGAACCATCCGGGAGTGAAATCGTAATCTCAGCCATAGAGCCCGCAGTCTACGACTGGGTCCCGACAGCGATCGGGGCAATTCCGGCTAACTCGCGGCCGCTCCGACGAGCACCTGGCCCGCGTCGGCGTCGCTGACGGTCGCCACCTTGGCGGCGATGGTCGGCTCAGTCTCGGCGGTCTTACCGGCGTACACGTTGCGATACACCTGGCCGGTGAGCTCGCGGATCTCGAACATCAGCTCGTCGGTGATCTGGCGCAGCACGAGGTGTTGGTCTTCGCCACGGTTCGCGTAGCGCGCGACGTTGATTGGGCGACCGATCCTGATCGTGCATTCGCGGCGGAACTTCGGGAACTTGGCATCCGGCGGTTGAATCTCGCGCGTGCCGACAACACCGACCGGAAAGATCGGGCAGCCGACTTTCATCGCTAATCGCGCGGCACCGGTGCGACCCTTGTAGAGATCGCCGTCGCGACTGCGCGTGCCCTCAGGGAAGATGCCAAACAGTTCACCACGACGCAACACGCGCTCGGCGGTATCCAGCGCAGCTTGGCTCTTGTCGCCGCCAGCGCGATCGATCGGGATCATTCCCATCGCTGGGAACAGGAACTTCGTCTTCCACGAATCCATGTACTCGGCCTTGCCGACGAAGCTGATGTTGCGGAACACGTGCAACATCAAGAAAGCGGAATCGAGGAAGCTGACGTGATTAGGGCACAGGATCGCCGGGCCGTCAGTTGGCAGGCGGTCGAAGCCCTCTAGGTGGAAATTCCAGAGCTTGTTCGTGACAGGGCGCGCGACGCGGCGGAACCGGGTCTGCAACTTGCCTGCACCGTCAGCATTCACGAGCCTGATGCTACGTCAGACCTGGCCCGTAAGGGGAACGCCCAAAAGGCCAGCGGCAGCGTGGACTCCGTGGCCCGCGGCGACCGCCGCGTCGATGGCGGCTATCGCCGAGGGCGTATCCAGGTCGTCGTCCAGCGCCGCACGGACTTCGTCGAGCACGCCGACACCGTGACCTTCAACGACACCATCCCCATGCGGGGCGTTGAGCCATGCCTGCAACCGGGCAGCGTTGCGGGGCATGAGTTCGTCGTTCCACTCCCACTCTTTGCGGTAATGGTGCTCAATGATGGCCAGGCGAATCACCCGCGGATCGTATTCAGTGCGCAGTTTGTCGACGAAGACCAGGTTGCCCAGGCTCTTGGACATCTTCGAGCCGTTCATAAACACCATGGCCACATGCATCCAGTGCTTCACGAACGGTTCGCCGGTCGCGGCTTCGCTTTGCGCGCGTTCGCACTCGTGATGCGGGAAGATCAGGTCGCTGCCGCCGCCGTGCAGATCGATCGTGGTGCCCAGTTCGCGTAGCGCCAGCGCGCTGCACTCGATGTGCCAGCCCGGACGTCCGGGGCCCCACATGGTGTCCCAGCTGGGTTCGTCGGACAACGAGGGGTGCCACAACACGAAGTCGAGTGGCTGCCGCTTGTGCGGGTCTTCCACGTTCCCGCCGCGCTGGCGTGCGAACTCCAGCATCTGCTCTTCGCTGTAGTGACTGAGGCTGCCGAACGAGGGAAACTTCGACACGTCGAAGTAGACGCTGCCGCCCGCCTCATATGCGAAACCGCGCTCGAGCACCATTCCGATGAATCCGCGAATGTCGGGGATCGCGCTCGACGCGCGCGGAGAGCTATGCACTGGCAACGCGTTGAGCGCTTGCATATCGCGTTCGAAGCGGGCCTCTTCGCCCGCGGCGAGATCGAGGTAGTGAACGCCCAGCTCGCGTGCCTTGGCGAACAATGGGTCGTCAACGTCGGTGACGTTGCGCACACAGCGCACCGTGTGGCCCATATCGATCAGACGCCGCTGCAACACGTCGTAGTTGATGAACGTCGCCGCGTGGCCAAGATGGGTCGCGTCGTACGGCGTAATGCCGCACGTGTACATCAGAACTTGCGGCCCTGGCTCGAACGGCACCACCGCTTGGCGGGCCGTGTCGTACAGTCGCATCGTCACGTGGGCGACGATACCGGCTTGGCGGAACTCGCCGCCGACTTCGCGGCTCGCGGATCGCCCTTGATACCAGTCAGCTTCGGTGCCACCCGCGTCTTGTAACGCACGTTCAACTGCAGCAACACAGCGGTAAACGCCTCGATTGCGGTCGCATTCGAAAGTTCGCCCGCATCCAGCGGCCGGCAGCCGGGGATCTTGCTGACGATTTCGCTGATCGTGATGACGGCCGCGGGATCGTCGCCGCAGATGAGCACGTCGCTATCGATGGGCTCGCCAATATGGCCCAGCTCGGTGGCTGGCAAATGGTGAAACGCGGCGACCACGTGCGACTTGGGAACCGCCGCCTGAACATGGGCAGCGACACTCCCCCGTGGCGGAACCAGCGGCTGAAACTCGTGACCCACGCGCACCAACGCGTTGGCCATGCTGACCACGATCTTGCCTTCGAGCGCCACCTTATGCTCCTGAGCGATGGTCGCCGCCCCGTCCCATGGCGTCGCGATGATGACGATGTCGCAATCCGCAGCGCCTGCGTTGTCGGCGTAAGTCAGACGGGGCGCGAGGTCCGGCCACTTCTCGACGATGCTGTCGCGCGCCTCCATGGCCCGGTACTTCGACCGCGACCCAATCACTGCGTCGTAACCGACTGACGCGAGTCGCGCGGCAAGCGCGCTACCCGCCGGGCCTGTGCCACCGAGAAAGCCGATCCGCATCGGATCAGCCTTGCACACCACTATCGCCACAGCGAAGGCCGGGTACGCTGGCTTGCATGGGCCTTCTCGACGGCAAGAACATCGTGATTACCGGCGTCCTCACCGATGCCTCGCTGGCATACGGCGTGGCGGTGCTCGCGCAGCAAGAGGGCGCACAGATCGTGCTCACCGGCGCTGGGCGTGCGCTCAGCCTGACCGAGCGCACCGGACGCAAGTTGCCACAGCCGGCCGAGGTATTCGAACTCGATGTCACGCAACCTGCGCACCTGGTGAGCGTGCGCGAGGCGCTAGAGAAGAAGTGGGGCCGGGTGGACGGCGTATTGCACAGCATCGGGTTTGCGCCCGAGGCATGCTTGGGCGACGACTTCATGGCGCCACAGTGGGAAGACGTGTCGGTCGCCCTGCACATCAGCGCCTACTCGCTGAAGGCGCTAGCGGAGGCGTTTGCGCCGCTGATGACCAATGGTGGCGCGTTCGTCGGGCTCGATTTCGACAACACGGTGGCATGGCCGGCATACAACTGGATGGGCGTTGCCAAGAGCGCGCTCGAGAGCGTCAGCCGCTACTTGGCGAAAGAGCTCGGGCCAAAGGGCATTCGCAGCAACTTGGTTGCCGCCGGCCCGGTGAAGACGATGGCGGCGAAGAGCATCCCCGGCTTCAAGAAGTTTGAAGACGTATGGGGCGACCGCGCGCCCCTGGGTTGGGATGTCACCGACTCATCTGCCGTTGCCAAGGCATGTATTGCGATGCTCAGTGATTGGTTCCCAGCAACGACGGGCGAAGTGGTACACGTCGACGGCGGCTACCACGCCATCGGCGCCTAAGCGCCGAGTCGTGAAGCACACACCGTGAATCGTCTCGCGCAAGAAACCTCGCCGTACCTTCGCCAGCACCGCGACAATCCGGTCGATTGGTACGCATGGGGGCCCGACGCGTTCGCCGAGGCTGCGGCACGAAATGTGCCGGTGCTCTTAAGCGTCGGCTACTCCGCATGCCATTGGTGCCATGTGATGGCCCACGACTGCTTCGAGGATACGGAAGTGGCAGCGCGCATGAACGAACTGTTCGTCAACGTGAAAGTGGATCGCGAGGAACGGCCAGACGTCGACTCCATCTATATGGACGCTGTGCAAGCAATGACCGGTCGCGGCGGCTGGCCGATGACCGTCTTCATGACGCCAGCTGGCGAACCGTTCTACGGCGGTACGTACTTCCCCAAAGCGCAGTTCATGCAATTGATGACCGCTATCGACGACGTGTGGCGCACGCGGCCCGACGACATCAAGCAGAACATCACCGCACTCACCGAATCGTTACGCCGAACTGCAGTGGTGACACCGGTCGCCGACGTGCCGGGCCTCGAGCTCGTCGAGCTTGGGCTGGAACAGTTGGCCGCGACTTTCGATTCGCGATGGGGCGGGTTCGGTGGCGCGCCGAAGTTCCCGTCGACGATGAGTCTCGATCTCATCGCGCAATCGCTAGTGCACGAACCGAGCGATCAGCGGGCAACGATCCTCACCACGTCGCTAGATGCGATGGCGAGCGGCGGCATCTACGACCACATCGGCGGAGGGTTCGCTCGCTACTCAGTCGACGCACAGTGGCTGGTGCCGCACTTCGAGAAGATGCTCTACGACCAGGCGTTGTTCGTGCGGTTATACACCCATGCCGCTGTCGTCACCGGGCTCCCCCGCTACCAGCAAGTGGTCGAAGAGACCGTCGAGTACGTGTTGCGCGACCTACGTCATCCCGACGGTGGCTTCTACTGCGCCGAGGACGCGGATTCGCCCGACGAACACGGGCATGGTCACGAAGGCCTGTTCCACACGTGGACAATCGCAGAGGTGCGCGCGGTTCTCGGCGCCGACGCCGATGCGGCGTTGGAGTGGTACGAGTTCACCGAGGAGGGCAACTTCGAGGGGCGCACGATTCCGGCCCGATTGCATCACCGCGGTGAGCTAGACCGACCGGCTCACATCGAAGCAGCGCGGCGAGCACTGTTCGAAGCGCGCAACGCGCGATTGCGTCCGGGCCTCGACGACAAGGTGCTGACCGAGTGGAACGGTTTGATGCTGGCGTCGCTGTGTGAAGCAGCGGCGATCTTTGGTCGTGCCGACTGGACCGCGGCTGCGATCGCCAATGGCGAGTTCCTATTGCGCAGCTTGCGGCGGACTAACGGCCGTTGGCACCGCTCGTGGCACGCCAGTGGCGAGCCGCAGGCGCGTCACGACGCGTTGGCAGCCGATCACGCGGCACTCATCGATGCCTTCACTCGCCTTGGCGAGCTGACCGGTCAGTCGCGATGGATCTCCGCAGCACAAGAAGTCGTCGAGATCTTGCTTGATCACTTCTGGGATGTCGATCGCGGAGGCGTGTTCACGACCGCCGACGACGGCGAGCGCCTGGTGGCCCGCCAGAAAGAACTGTTTGACAACGCCACGCCGTCGGCCAACTCAACCGCCGCTCTCGCGCTCTACCGACTAGGAGCGCTGACGGGCGAGGCGCGGTACACACAGCACGGCGATCAGATCCTGCGGCTACTCGGGCGAGCGATCCCGCAGGCGCCAAGCGGGTTCTCGCAGGCGATCACAGCCGTGTGGCTGCGCCAGGAGGGCACCACCGAGATCGTCGTCACGGGCGATCGGCCCGACTTGGTGGCCGAGGTGCAGCGCCGCTGGCTACCAAATGCTGTGCTCGCATGGGGTGAGCGCTACGAGAGTCCGTTGTGGGCACAGCGAGCCGATGGCATGGCGTATGTGTGTCGCAATCATGTGTGCCAGCTGCCGGTCAGCGAAGTTGTTGCCCTGGCGGCACAACTGACCTGAGAGCTGCCAAGCTGTGTGAATGACCCGCCTCACTGCACTCCCCCGCACACTGCTCCTCACAGCCACCGCACTTATCGGTTTCGCGGCATGTAGCAGCGACAGCAACAAGACAACCGTCGAAGACCTCAGCACGATCGACGCGACGCTTCCGCCCGGTGTCACGCTTCCGCCTGGCGTTGTGGTGCCAGGCGCGACCGGCGATTGCCAGGCCGTCTACGTGCAATTCATTACAGCGATGACGTCCGCGTTCGCGCCGGCGGGAACGGTGGATTACAGCCAAGTCTTCGGCGACGTCTCGGCCGCTGTGCCGGCCGACTTGCAGGACGATCTGGCGATCCTGTCGACAGCCTTCCAGGAGTACGGCGCGATCTTGGTCGCCAATAACAACGATGCAACCAGCGCCGAAGTGCAGGCAGCGGTTCAGTCGTTGAGCACACCGGAAGTCAACGCGGCCAGCGCCGCGGTGCAGGCCTACTTCGACGAGACCTGCCCCAACCTGACGTGAGATTGGGCTCGCCGCGAGCGACACACGCGGACGGCGAGCCAAATCAACGGAACCTGCAACGGCAAGCGACCGTACGCGATCAACCTTTGCGCCAGGCGGCCACCACAGGGCTACCAGCGGTTGTGGTGCACAACTTCGATGCGGTCGCGCCGGGGCCGCGTGATTGCTGATCCGCTGGGCGCGTCGGTTGCGGCGCGCCAACCCAGCGCGACAGCGCCGACTTGCAGCACATGGTCGGGTACGCCCAGCGCGTCGAGTGCGAGGCGCGCGTTGCGAAAGATGCCGAAGTACAGCGCGCCCAGCCCGCGCTCCTCCGCGAGCAACAACAGGTTCTGTGTCGCCATTGCTGCGTCGGTCAGCCAGAACGGAACTTCCCAGTTCGCGGCGATCTCGAGGCCGTGGCCCGCCTTGTCGGCTTCGGCATAGCGACCGGTGTAGGCATTCGGATCGGCAAGTGGCAGCACGACAACCGGTGCGGCCAAGACACCCTCATCGAACCACTCATCACCGACGGTGACCTTCCAAAAGTTCGCTAACGCGTCGCCCGACAGTGCCAGAAAGTGAACGCCCTGGCTGTAACCGGCCGACGGCGCTCGCCGTGCCAGATCGAGCAAGCCATCGACGAGCTCAGGTGCGAGCGCAGTGGATTGGAACTTGCGCGTCATCCGTCGACGACGAATCACATCGTCAAGGAGCGACACAGGAGTGGGCTTCAGGTGCGCGCGCCGAGCTTGACCAAAGCCTCAGCCATGATCCAGCCGTGCACTACCAACGAGCCGCCACCCTTGCCGGGCACGCCGGTGAACAGGGCAGCCGTTTCGGGCTTCACCTTCTCGGGCTTCAGCGTCTCGTGGTCGAGGAATCCGCTCTGGCCGTTGACCTTGACGACGAACGATTGCTCGTCGTACTGACCATCAACGCCGAATCGCTTGGCCAGGCGGCGACCCCACGCCCGCTCCTCGCCCACCGCACGATGGCCGGGGCGAGGAATGAGTTCGTCGACGCTGCGGAAGCCCTCCAAGGCACCAGCGAGCACGAAACGCGAGCCGACCACGACGTCTTCGTCGGGGAATGCCATGAGCGCCCGATGGAAAGCCTCGGTCATTAGCCCCTTCAACACGGTGTCGCGCTTGGAGGTGCGCTTCACGCTGAGCAGTCCGAGCAGCACACAGGGCGTTCCCCCGATGCGCTCCAGCGTGGCGAAGGCGAAACCGTGCAGGGTGCCGTCGATCCGTGCCGAGGTAATGAGCACCCAGTCTTCTTTGGCCTTTGAGAGCACGCCAATATCGAAAGCGCCGCCCATCGACGCCATCTCATCGAGCTCGGCGTCGTTGAGTGCTGCGCAGTCCCTGGTATCAACCTGGATTGCCATTGCGCTCAAACTCCCTGTGAACTTGTGCCCGGTAACAGTCCTCTATTCTGCCACCAAATCGACCCGTTTCCTTCCTCGGAGTTCGGGGCTAGCGAACCATCTAGAGCACTCCCTAGAGCACGACTGCATCGTGGCCAAGGGCCATGCGCAGCTCGCCGACGACTCGATCTAGATCGACGCAGAACTCGTCGGCCAGGCGCAGGATCTTGCCCTGGCCGATGTGCAGGTAGACGGGCGAGCTGCCCGGGTGATCACGCAGGATCTTGCGGATCTGGTGGATCTTCAACTCGTTCAGCGAGGTCGCGGGCACCCGCAGGCGTAGCGGTGCCGAGTTACCGGCGTCGAGTCCCTCCAGAATCTGTACGTCCTGCGCCATGAAACCGGGACGGGTTTCGTCGCGCTTGTCGATTCGGCCGCGCACCGTCACGATGGCGTCGTCGATCAGTTTGTGCCCTTGCTCGCTCAGCACTCGCGGGAACACAGTGACTTCGATGGTGTCATCCAAATCTTCCAGGATGAACACGGCCATCTGGTCGCCCTTCTTGGTGTACTTGCGCGACATGTTGGTGATGACCCCGCCCAGCAACACGATCGCGCCATCTTCCTTCTCGGTGGCTTCGGCAACCGAGCAATCGACCTTGCGCCGCAACGCTGCTTCTACACCGAGCAGCGGATGGTCGCTGATGTACAGACCGAGCATCTCTTTCTCGAAGCGCAGCCGATCGCTCTTGTCGAATTCGAGGGCAGGAATCGACACCCGTTCGTTGAACCCACTCGCCGCATCGTCGCCACCAAGGTCGCCAAACAGACTCATCACGCCCTGATCGCGCTCACGTCGACGAACCACCGTCGCGTCGATGATCTGTTCGAAGACAAGCAGCAACCCCTTGCGCGGATGGCCGAGCGAGTCGAAGGCTCCGGCCTTGATCAGCGACTCGACCGTGCGCTTGTTGAGCACGGGCTCGGGTACTCGCTCGACGAAGTCGTGGAACGAGTCGAACGGACCGTTCGCGTCGCGCTCGCGCAGCATCAGTTCGACCAGGCCCTGCCCGACGTTGCGAATCGCGGCCAAGCCGAACGTGATTGCACCGGGACTGCCCAGCGGCAGCACGACATCGACAGGCACATCGGCCGGGGCCATTGCAGCAAACTCGGTGATCGATCGGTTCAGGTCGGGCGTGAGCACCTTCAACCCCATGGCACGGGCATCGCTCAGGTACACCGCCGCCCGATCAATGCTGCTCTTCACCGACGACAGCAAGCACGCCATGTACTCGACCGGGTAATGCGCCTTCAGGTACGCGGTCTGGTACGTCACCAACCCGTAGCCGAATGCGTGGCTCTTGGTAAACGCGTAGTCAGCGAAACGGGCAATCACTTCGAAGAGCTCTACCCCCAACGCGCGGCCGTAGCCGTTGGTCTCGCAACCGGCTTCGAACTTGATCCGCTCGGCGGCCATCACCTCGCGCGACTTCTTGCCCATCGCCTTGCGCAAGTTGTCGGCGTCGGCGAGCGAATAGCCGGCAAACTTTTGCGCAACGCGCATCACGCTCTCCTGATAGATCATCAGGCCGTACGTGTCACCAAGCAGCTCCTTCGCGTCCTCGTGGAAGTAGCTGACTTCTTGGCGTCCGTTCTTGCGGTCGGCGTAGTCGTAGTGCATGTTCACGCCCATCGGGCCTGGCCGATAGAGGGCGAGCACCGCGGAGACGTCCTCGAACGACGTCGGCGCCAGGGCACGCAGCAAGGTTCGCATCGGGGGCGATTCGAGCTGGAACACGCCCATCGTGTCGCCGCGGCCAAGCAGGTCGAACACCGCTTGATCGTGGAGCGTGATCACATCGATGTCGAACTCCGGGTCCTTCGTCGCCCGCACCATTGCCACGGTGTCGCTGATGACGTCGAGGTTGCGCAGGCCAAGGAAGTCCATCTTCAGCAGGCCGAGCTCTTCAACGTTGTGCATTTCGAACTGCGTGACTATCGGTGCGTTCTCGGCCAGCCCGCCAGCTTCCGGCTTGCGTTGCACGGGCAGGTAATTCGTGAGCGCATCCTTGGTAATCACCACCGCCGCGGCGTGAATACCGTCGCTGCGCTTCAGCCCCTCGAGCCCTTTCGCCACGTCGACGACGCGCTTCACCTCCGGGTCGATGTCGACCATCGCCCGCAGTTCGGCAGCCGCCTTGTAGCCATCGCGGTAACTCGGGTGATCCTCGAAGCAGTAGCGCAACGGCGTGTCGCGACCCATCACCAATGGCGGCATCGTCTTTGCGATCTTGTCGCCCATGCCGTACGGGTAACCGAGCACACGCGCCGCATCGCGCACGGCGTTGCGCGCCTTAATGGTGGCGAAGGTGATGATCTGCGCGACATGATCGCGGCCGTAGCGCTGTGCCGCGTACTGGATCATCTCGTCGCGGTAACGCGAGTCGAAGTCCATGTCAATATCGGGCATCGAGATGCGGCTCGGGTTCAAGAAGCGCTCGAACAGCAAGTCGTACTTGATCGGATCGAGATCGGTGATGCGCAGGCAGTACGCAACTGCGCAGCCAGCTGCTGAGCCACGACCGGGGCCAACGCGGACGCCCTTGTCTTTCGCGTACTTGATGAGATCCCACACGATCAGGAAGTACGAGGCGAACCCCATGTTCTTGATGACTTGCAACTCGTACGCCAAACGTTCGAGAACCGCGGCGGGCAACACTTCGCCCCACCGATCGTGGGCGCCATTCCATGCGAGGTGATCGAGGTAGCTGGCGTCGTCGGTGAAGCCTTCCGGAACTGGGAAGTTGGGCAGCTGTGGTTTGCCGAACTCGATTTCGACCTGCGCGCGTTCCGCGACCCACAACGTGTTGTCGCAGGCCTCGGGAAAGTCGCGAAACAGATAGCGCATTTCCGCTGCCGACTTGAGGTAGTGCTCTTGCCCTTCGAACTTGAAGCGCTTCGGGTCGCTGATCGTGGCGCCGGTCTGCACGCACAGCAGCGCGTCGTGTGATTCGTGGTCGTCGCGGTGCACGTAGTGCGAGTCGTTGGTGGCGAGCAACGGTGCACCGATCTTGCGTGCGATTTCGATCAGCTTCGGGTTCGTGTCGCGCTGGGCTTGAATGCCGTGGTCCTGCAACTCGACGAACAGGTTGTCCTTGCCGAAGATCTCCTGCAGACGTCCGGCTTTTTGCAGCGCGCCCTTGTCGTCGCCCTGAATCAGAGCTTGCAGTACCTGACCGCCTAGGCAACCGGTGGTCGCCATCAATCCGCCGTGGTACTTCTCGAGCAACTCCCAATCCATTCGTGGCTTGTAGTAATACCCCTCGAGAAACGCAAGGCTCGCCAGCTGGATCAGGTTGCGATAGCCCTCGTTGTTCTCCGCCAGCAGAGTGAGGTGGTAATAGAGCTTCTTGCCGCCCTCGGTGTCGCCACCCGAGTCGTCGACTCGCCCACGGCGCGCTGGCCGCTCGTGACGACTGTCGTAGGCCATGTACGCCTCGGTGCCGATGATCGGCTTCACGCCCTGCTCGCGGCACTCCTTGTAGAAGTCGAGGACGCCGTACATGTTGCCGTGATCGGTGATACCCAGACCCGGCTGGCCGTCCTGAACGGCCTTCGCGACGAGCTCGTCGAGTCGGGCTGCACCATCGAGCATCGAGAACTCGGTGTGAACGTGCAGGTGGGTGAACGAGTCGCCCACGGGCGCGAACCTCCTTGACGGCAGAGCGTGGAACTAACCGACTTAAGTGACCAACTAACTAACTAACTACAGCAATGTGATTCGTGACCCTACCGCGAAAAGTACCCGCCCAGAAATGGGGTCTGGTGAGAGGCGATTAGAGGTAGGTACCGGGGCGTTCGGTCGCTTCCATCGGCTCGCGGCCCGATGGCATACCAGGAGGCAGCTGACGCATCTGCTCTAGCTGCTGGCGTGCGGCTAGCTGTTGGGCGAACAGCGTGGCCTGAATGCCGTGGAAGAGACCCTCCAGCCAGCCGACCAGCTGGGCCTTGGCGACGCGCAGCTCGCCGTCGGATGGCACGACGCCATCCTTAAACGGCAGCGCCAGCATGTGCAGTTCCTGAGCAAGATCAGGTGACAGCGCGTCGCTGACTTCAACGATCGAGCGCTCGTAGATCTCCGCCAACCTTTCGCGGCTGGCCTCGTCGAGCGGGCTCTGCCGCACCTCTTCAAGCAGCTGCTTCACCATCGAACCGATGCGCATCACTTTGGCCGGCTCGGTCACAGTCTCGTTTGCGGCGACCTCGGTCGGCTCGGCAGCAACCGACTGCGTCGGTTCCGCGTTAGGCATCTTGCTCTCGTCAGTCATGGCGCTCAGTCTTACTGCTCGTTTCCAAATGCCAACAGCGGCACCAGCATTTCTGCTGATGTCAGCGATCCGTGCCGGCATACGAGTGGATAGGGGCCGCTGTCGTCGGGGTCGTGGAAGCTGATCGGCTGATGTGGCACTAGCGCTACGTCGCCGAAGCGAGCGGCGACAGGTTGGCTGACGACTGGACCGAACCAGCCTGCCGCGATCAGCTCCGCCCGACTGTGCACCCAAGCCGTATCGCTATGGTGCTCTTTCGCCGCCGCGAGCAGATCGTCGGCGGCGCCTGGCTTGGCGTGCAACCAACGGAACCGCCCCTCGCCGCTTTGATCGCGCGTCAGTTTCATCACGTCGGCGTGTGGCGAGATGATGCGATCGCTGACGTCGACCTGGCCGTGATCCGCGGTCACGAGCAGCACGGCACCTGGCGGTAGCAGTTCGATCAGATCCGCCACCATCCGGTCGGCGGCGCGCAGCTCGGCGTCGTAGAACTCGCCGAAGCCGCGCTCGTGAGCGATCTTGTCGACGCCGTCGTAGTACGCGTACACCAGTCGATCGCCGCGGCGCAGGTGGTGACCGACGATCAGCGGCAGGCTCGATGCCGCTCGCCAACCGACCTGCTCGGACCCGCGCAGATGTGCTTCGGTGAACGCAGTCGCCTCGAGCTCGGCTTTGCTGACGACCGCGACGCGTTCTCCCATGAACGGCTCGAATGGTTGCGTCTCCGACGGCGCGAACTTTCGGCGCAGATCTCCACGATCGCCATGCCAACGCAAAACGTTCAGTACCTCGCCCGCAAGCTCCATCCGGTACCCCACCAACCCGTGCTCTCCCGGCGTGAGGCCCGTTGTGATGGAGGTCAGCGCCGTCGCGGTTGTCGATGGCGTCACCGTCGTGATCGGCCCGCCCTGCATCGCTGCCAGCGTCGGAGCTATCGCGGCTCGTTCGCGGAGTTGTTCCCAGCCGAGCCCGTCGAGCACGAGCAGCACGAACTGATTTGCTCCCGTGGCGACAGCGGGAAACCACGCGGGTAGCCGTGCACCAGAGCGCCCGCCTGGTGGAGCGAGCAGCGCCGGCACAATCCCACGCACGTTGGCGCCGTTGTATTGAGGAAGGGTCGGTTTCAGGCTCACAAGCTCACGGTCCCACTATGGCACTACGCTGGCCCTGTGCGTGTTTCCAGTAAGGGCGACTATGCGTGTCGGGCACTGCTTTCGTTGGCGCTGCACGACGAGCAGACGGCGCCGACATCGGTGCGCGACATCGCCGAGCGCACCGCGCTTCCGCAGCCCTACCTGGAACAGATCTTGCTCGCGCTGAAGGGCGCGGGGCTGGTGCGATCCAAGCGTGGTGTTGGCGGCGGGTACGTGCTCGCCCGTCAGCCCGACCAGATTCGCATTAGCGAGATTCTCAGCGCGGTCGACGGGCCGATCACCTTGGGCGACTTTGGCGAGCCGCACCAAGACGGTGCGTGCGATCACGAGGGCCAGTGCGTGCTGCTGGCGATCTGGAAGGCATCCGGCGAACACATGCGCCAGATCCTCGACGGATTCACATTGCAAACGGTGGCCGATGCGGCACGTGGCGTCGCACCATGGCCCAACGCATTGGCCGAAGCCGGCCTCGCACCCCTCCGCTCGTAACACCTTCTCGGCTGAGCGAGCAGAAGTGGAAATTCACGGCTTGAAGTTGCAATTGTCGCTGGTACGAACTAGAGTTCTCATTCTCGCTTCCCCGAGAACCTAGCGTCGCTCTGCTTGTTAGGAGAGCGTCCTCAAATCGTGTGAGTTCCGTTCGGGAGGTGATGTCGCGTGCAACGTGCACAGTTCATGCAGCTCTACAACACTGCCGTCGCAGCCGACGCCACCACTACCGATCGTGGTGTGGTCGTCGAGGCGATCGGTGCGGTCACCCGCATGGTTGCCTGGTGTGAGGCCCAGCAGCTCGCTTACGCCCAAGCGTTGGCGAACATGGGGGCGATGCCCGAAGACGTGATGGCCACGGCATCACGCAGCGACGCTCGCGATGTGGAACGCATCGTCAAACGCGCCAACACCGCTTCCAAGGCGCCAACGTTCGGTACCGCGCTCGCTGCCGGCGACGTTGCCGCTGGTCACCTCGATCAGCTTGGCCTCAGCCTGCGTCGGCTAGAACCCGACCAACAAGCATCGCTGCTCGCGGATGAGCCGCGACTGTTGGCGCTCGCCACGAAGTCCACGCCTGACGAGTTCGCCCGCGCGCTGCGCGCCGAAGAACGACGGCTGGCAACCGACGACGGCATGGCCCGCCTCCAACAACAACAGCGCGCAGTGCGCCTACGCCGCCGTGTCGACATGCAAACAGGCATGAACATTTTCACGCTCGCCCTCGACCCAGTGGCCGGGTTGAAGTTGTACAACCAAATCAAAGCTGCCACCGAAGCTCTGTTCCACGACAAGACCCCCGACCTGTGCCCCAGCGACCCGATCGAGAAGCAAGCCTTCCTCGCCGCCCACGCACTACTGAACATCATCGAGGGCAAAGGCATCAAACTGGGCACACCCGAGATCGTCGTCGTGGTCGACACCACCGCACCCGACGCCACCGGAGCCCCGACAGTGGATTGGGGACTCCCTGTCGAGACCCCACACCGCGTACTCCTCGATTTCTTCGGTATCGCCGACGTACACACCGTCGTCGTCCGCAACGGCGTCGTGATCCACGCACCAGGCGAAATCAACCTCGGCCGCACCACCCGCCTCGCGAACCGTGCACAACGCCGTGCGCTACGCGCCACCTATGCGACATGTGCGATACCCGGCTGCGCCACGCGCTTCGATCACTGCAAAATCCACCACATCAAATGGTGGCGCAACGGCGGGCTCACCGACCTCCACAACCTGCTCCCATCTGCATCCGCCACCACGCACTCGTGCACACCGGAGGCTGGAACCTGCACCTCGCACCCGACCGCACACTCACCATCACCCTCCCCGACCAAACCACCATGACCACCGGCCCACCCAAACGGCGCGCGGCATGAGCGGCGGTACGGAGCATTCAGGCCAGAGCAGCCTCAACTTCCGCGAGATCGGCGGGCAGTGGGGATTCGAACTTCAGGTGCTCGCCCGTGACCGGATGGGTGAGCTCGAGCGCTGCTGCATGCAGGAACGGGCGCGGTGGCGAAATGCCGGTGCGCACTCCCCCATACGACGCGTCGCCGACCACCGGGTGGCCGATAGCGGCGAGGTGGACACGAATCTGGTGCGTGCGCCCCGTCTCGAGCCGACACTCCAGCGCGGCGGCCGCGGTGGGCGTGACGTATTCCTTCAGCACCCGATAGCGCGTGCGCGCCGCCTTGCCAGCAACCACCACCGCCATCTTCATCGGGTCGCGAATGTCGCGACCGATCGGGGCGTCAATCACACCGTTCTGATTGTCGGGGTGACCCCACACCAACGCCCGATACACGCGGCCAACATCGTGCGCGGCCAGCGCTGCGACAAGTGCGTGATAGGCGCGCTCCGTCCGGGCAACGGCCAGCAAACCCGACGTGCCGACGTCGAGGCGGTGAACGATTCCGGGTCGGTGCGATTCGCCAACGTCGGCGATCTCGGGAAACTGAGCGAGCAACCCGTTCACCAGCGTTCCGTTCTGGTTTCCGGCACCGGGGTGCACAACCAACCCGGCAGGCTTATCGACCACGATCAGGTCGTCGTCGACGTACACAACGGTGAACTGCACGGTGGCGTCCGCTTCCGGCGCAGGGATGCTGGGCACCAACGACTCATCGATGACGACGATTTGCCCCTCGCGTACGCGCCCTTTACCGACGAGCAGCGGTTCGCCATCGAGATGTACTCCACCAGCGGCGATTACTGCCGCCGCGTCGCTTCGGCTGCAGTCAATGATCAACGCGACGATGCGATCCAGGCGTTCGCCCGCCAGTGCCGCAGGAATCTGTTCTGTGATCACGAGTCGGGCGCGTGCGCGAACAGTGACCACAGCACGAAGATCGCACCGCCGACATTCACCGCGATGTCGGCGATGTTGAAGATCGGAAACCACTGGAAGTCGATGAAGTCAACAACCGATCCGCGCAACCACGCATCGCCGCGGAAGATCCGGTCGATCAGATTGCCGATCGCTCCCCCGAGCACGAAGCCTGCGGCCACCGCAACCACCTTCTGTGGCTGCTTGCGCACCGTTGCAACGACGAACCCTGCAACCGCCAACGCGAGCACGCCGATGATCGGCCCCATGTCGCGGCCCTTGGAAAACGCCATGCCGCTGTTGAAGGTGAGGTTCCACTGCAGCGTCCAGACGACGTGGTGCGGCGGCTCGCCGCTGAGCGCGTTGAGCGCCCAGTGCTTCGTCACCTGGTCGAGCACGACGATGACCGCCGCGAGCGTCAGGCACAGCCGCAATCGCTTGCTGGCAACAGTGCGTTGGGCTGTCGATGCCACCGCTTCGACGTCGGCAGCCTGCTCGCCCTCGGTCACAGACGGCCGATCCCGCCGACCTTCTCTTCCACCAATACCGTCGCCCACGGAATCGCTTCCAGTCGGTCGCGAGGGATTGGACGAGCCGACTCGATTGAGTAACCGTACGCGCCGGTCTTCAAGCGCTCGAGCGCACCATCGATGTCGGCCACTGTCTGCCGCGCCTGGGCGCCAAGCGCAATGTCGCGCTCACGCTCGACGACCATGGTGTCGCCTTCGCCACCCTCATCGTCGAACTGCACGTCGCCCATCTCTTGCTCTTCGATGATTTGCGTGGCTTCTGCCTCCAACCGCACTGCTTGGCCAAGCACCGAGGCGCGTTCGTCGAGCAACAAGGCGCGCTGCGACGTCAGCCACTTCGCGTCGAAGTCTTTGGTGTAGGCAATGCCGTCTTTTGTCACACCCTTGATCGGCGGACGCTGCGGCGGCGGCGGAGCAACCTTCTTCGGTGCTGCCTTGCGCTCCGGAGCACGAGGTGCTGGGGCCGCGGCCGCTACTCGTGGGGCTGGAACGAACTTGGCCGGAGCAGCCTTCTTCGGGGCGGCAGCCGGCTTCTTTGCGGCAGCCTTCTTGGCGGGCGACTTTTTTGCCGCCTTCTTCACGGCCGCCTTCTTCACGGCCGCTTTCTTGGCAGGAGCCTTCTTCGCTGGGCTTTTGGCCGGAGCCTTCTTCGCCGGAGCCTTCTTGGCGGGCTTTTTGGCCGCGGCCTTCTTCGGCGGCGCCTTCTTCGCAGGTGCCTTCTTCGCTGTTTTCTTGGCCGGAGCCTTTTTGGCCGGCTTCTTTGCTGGTTTCTTCGCCGTGGCCATGACAGCTGATCCTCCGTGTAGAGCGCCTAAAGCGGTGGGCGCTGGTTTCTCGTTCGCCGCAGGGCCGAGATGATACCGCTCGCTGGCAGGCAGCGTGCCGATCACTGGTCGAGCTAGCTCAGCAGGTCTTCGAGCCGGCGGCGAAGCTCGGCGGCCGGTAGCGCCACCAGGATCTGTTTCGACCGCCCCGAGTGGCCCGCAATCAACTCGACCTCGCGAATCTTCACCTGTAGCGCTCCTGCAACGACTCGCAGCACTTCCTCGTTCGCGCGGCCATCAACCGGCGGACTACACACCCGAACCTTCAGTGATTCCCCCTGCAACCCGACCACCTTGGCCGCCGAGGCTCCGGGAATCACGCGCACGAGCAAGATTGCTCCGTCGGGGTGCTCGCGAACGCAGTCGATCACTTCACGAGTGTGACGCCGATGTGAATCGGATCACCGTCGAGCTCTCCGTTCGTGTCGAAGTCCGACGCTCCGATCCCCCACGTCAGCGAGGTCGACAGCGTCGCGTCGGTGAGCAGGTGCTGGAAGACAACGACTTGGCGCCGAACGCTCTCGGGTACACCCAACGTCAGCGCAATGCGATCGCTGACCTGCAGCCCGGCGTCGCGCCGTGCCTGCTGCACCAAGCGCACAAGATCGCGGGTCACGCCCTCGGCGGTCAACTCCGCAGTCAAGGCGGTGTCGAGCACGACGACTCCCCCGTTCGTGGACATCGGAGTGCTAGCGCCTTCGCCCTGCACTACCAACTTCAGTGCGTACTCGCCATCGAGCAACTCGATACCGCCGGCGACAACGGCATCGCCCGTTCGCTGCCAATCGCCGGTCTTGACCGCCTTGATCACGTGCTGCGTCTTGTCGCCCAAGCGCGGACCAAGACCGGCCGGGATGACCTGCAGATCAAACGTCGCCACGGAAGCGACATCGTCGGTGAGATCGATTGCCTTCACGTTCACTTCATCGGCGATCAGATCGCGGAACGGCGCAAGCCGATCGGCGCCGGCGACTGCAACCTTCAGTGTCGCCAGAGGCTGACGCACACGTAGTTGATGCGACTTACGCAAACGAAGCGTGCTGCTGCACACATCGCGCGCAAGGTCCATTGCTTCGACGAGCGCGGCATCGGCCGGCAGCGAGTCGGCGGACGGCCAATCGGTGAGGTGAACACTGCGTTCACCGGTCAAGGGTTGATACACCGCCTCTGTCGTCAGCGGTAGCAATGGTGCCAGCGCCCGACACAACAACGCGAGCACGGTGTGGAGCGTGTCGATTGCATCCTGGTCGCCCGCCCAGAACCGATCGCGACTACGACGTACGTACCAGTTGGTCAGCGCATCCAGGAACGCTCGCACCGACGCACACGCCGCGAATAGGTCGTATTCGTCCATCGTCGCGGTCAGCGATACGAGCAGGTCGTGCATCTTCGCCAGGATGTACCGGTCGAGCACGTCGGTGCTGTATGTGCCCTCCGTACGGAACGTGCCCTGCGTATTCGCGGCATTGGCGTACAGGCTGAGGAAGTACCAGCTATTCCAGATCGGCAGCATCACTTGGCGAACCGCATCGCGGCTGCCCTCTTCGGAGACGATCATGTCGGTGCCACGCAGAATCGGCGAGCTGAGCAAGTACCACCGCATGGCGTCGCTGCCGTAGGTGTCGAACATCGCCATCGGATCGGCGTAGTTGTTGAGGCTCTTGGACATCTTCTGGCCATCGTCGCCCTGCACGATGCCGTGGCTGACACACGTGCGGAAACTTGGCCGATCGAACAGTGCCGTCGACAGCACGTGCAGTGTGTAGAACCAGCCGCGCGTCTGTCCGATGTACTCGACGATGAAGTCGCCTGGATTGTGCGTATCGAACCAATCGCGATTCTCGAACGGATAGTGCACCTGAGCGAACGGCATCGAGCCCGACTCGAACCAGCAGTCGAGCACTTGCGGCACGCGCCGCATCATCGACTTGCCGGTTGGGTCGTCGGGGTTCGGACGCACGAGATCATCGACATGCGGACGATGTAGATCGGTGACCGTTACCCCAAAGTCGCGCTCGAGGTCGGCGATGCTGCCGTAGACATCAACTCGCGGGTACTCGGGATTGTCGCTGCGCCACACCGGGATCGGTGAACCCCAGAATCGGTTGCGGCTGATGCTCCAGTCGCGCGCGTTGGCGATCCACTTGCCGAAGCTGCCTTCCTTCACGTGCTCGGGCACCCAGCGAATCTGCTGATTGAGCTCGACCATACGATCGCGGAACGCGGTCACCTGCACGAACCAGGAACTGATCGCGCGATACACCAACGGTTCGTTGCAGCGCCAGCAGTGCGGATAGCTGTGCTGATAGCTGTCGTGGCGCACGACCAGGCCACGCGCTTTCAGGTCTTTGATGACCTCCGCGTTGGCCTCGAATACGTGCACCCCGGCGTACGTGGGTACATCGGCGGTAAAGCGACCGTGTTCGTCCATCGGGCAGATCGTCGGAATGCCGACCGCATTGCACACGATCTGGTCTTCCTCGCCGAAGCCGGGAGCCATGTGCACGACGCCGGTGCCGTCCTCAGTGCTGACGTAGTCGGCGGCCAGAACGTGAAACGCATTCTCAGTGTCGGCGAAGTAAGGAAACAGCGGTGTATAGCGACGGCCGACAAGCTCGGCTCCCGTGAGCGTGCCGACCTGGACGGCACCGGCAAGTTCCTTCTCGTAAGCACCAAGCCGCGACTCAGCGAGGATGTAGCGCTGCTTCTTTCCGTCGTTGTCGGGCTGCTCCATCACCGCGTAGTCGATGGTCGGACCGACGGCGAGCGCAAGGTTGCTGGGCAAGGTCCACGGCGTGGTCGTCCATGCCAGGATGCGCTCGCCGGTGTCGAGCTGGAACTGCACGGTGAGTGCGGGGTCCTGGCGATCGCGATACACGTCGTCCATACGCGTCTCGGTGTTACTGAGCGGGGTCTCACACCGCCAGCAATACGCCAACACGCGGAAGCCTTCATAGACAAGACCCTTGTCCCACAGCGTCTTGAACGCCCACATCACGCTTTCCATGTACGGCGTGTCGAGCGTTTTGTAACCGTGCTCGAAATCGACCCAGCGCGCCTGGCGCGTGACGTAACGATGCCAATCGTCGGTGAAGCGCAGCACGCTGGTGCGACACGCGTCGTTGAACTTGTCGATACCGAACTTCGTGATCGCGGGGTGACCGCTGATGCCGAGTTCCTTCTCGGCGACAACCTCTGCTGGCAATCCATGACAATCCCAGCCGAACCGACGATGAACCTGCTGCCCGCGCATCGTGCGGTAACGAGGGATCGCGTCCTTCACGAAGCCGGTGAGCAAATGCCCGTAATGCGGCAGTCCGTTTGCGAACGGCGGACCGTCGTAGAACACGTACTCATCGGCGCCATCGCGACGATCGACCGACGCCTCAAACGTCGCGTCGGCTTCCCAGAACGCGAGGACATCACGTTCGTTGGCGGGAAACGAAGGTTGTGAAGCAACAGTGGGGTAAGTCACAGGTATCCCTTTATCCGAGGGCGATCCGGGAGAAATCAGACAGGCTGAGTGGCGAGAACGACGAGCGCAGGTTATTGCAACTCGTCGCCGCCGACCCGGAAGGTATCGGCGACGCGAGGAATAATCGGCACTTCGGTTGTGATCTCATCGATGTGCAGCCCGGCCTCTGCTGCCTGGGTGCTGGCGACTTCCTCATCGAGCAAGCGCCACACATTGTCCTGCTCGAGCGGATCGTTAAACGGCGGAGCCGACGCCCCGCCGCGGCGGGCGTTGGCTTGTGGACGCACTGAACCTGGTCGCGCCGGCGGGCCGCCGCTCGGTCGGAACGGCAGCTCCGTGGCGCGCTCGGCAGCAGCGATCGACGCGTCGTCCCACACCAGCTCCGACATCTCTTCGACGGGATTGCCGGCGCCGCCTGCTTCGTCGTCCTCCTGATCGAACACTTCGAACAAGTCGGTCTCGTCGTGGGCGCGATCGTGGGCGCCATGGTGAGCTGAATGGTGGACCACTTCGTGGGCGACCTCGTCGAGAGCGGTTGCCGTCGGAGCCTCAGCGGCTTCATGACGCACGGGTGCGTGGCTCACGGTTGGCTCATAGTGCTGCTCGGCAACGACGTGATCGGCGGATGCTGACAGCAACGGCCGTCGAATATCGCCCAACCCGGCCGGAACGCGTTCGACCATTTCCTGCATCGCAATCGCGGTGTCGCGCAAACGCTCGCGCTGGGCCTGCAGGTACTGCTCGAGGTGATCGACATCCGACAGCAGGAAGTCGCGCCGGGCGAGGAGCGATTGGAGTTCGTTTTCGGCACGGACCCTGTCGCCTTCAACCGCGCGGCGCGCTTCAGCGCGCGAATCTTCGATCGTCTTAGCTGCCAACGAACGAGCATTGTCGAGTAGTCGTTCGGCCTCATCGCGCGACTTGGCGACAATCGCCTCGGACTCGGCGCGTGCTTCGGCAACCGCCGCATCCGCCGTACGTTGCGCAAGCGCCAAAGTACGGGTGACACGATCGTTGTCGCTCGCCGAGAAGCCCTCGGGCTCGCGTTCGCGCTCAGGCGCTGGTGCCGGCGCCGGCGCGTTCTGCGAAACCTCATGAAGTTTCGCGACCGCCGCGCGAGCGCGGGCTTCCATCGCAGTTGCTTGGCTGTGAGCATTCTCAACGACGGTGGCGACATCGTCTTTGAAGGCATCGACCTGATCGGGGTCGTAGCCCTTCTTCACCATCTTGAAATCGACGTTGCGAATCTGCTGCGGACTCAGTTCCATCAGGCGCCGTAGCCACCGTCGTCGTCGTAACCCGTGGGGTTGGCCAACGGCTTCAGCAAATACACGCCACTGGCGACCTTCTCCATGCTGCCGTTGAGCCCATAGCAAAGGCCACTTGCGAAATCGATCAAGCGACGCGACACCTCGCGGTCGGCCGCCTCAAGGTTCATGATGACCGGCAGGCCCTCTTTGAACTTGTCGGCAAGCTCTTGCGCCGAGTCGAAGCGACGTGGCTTCACCGTGTGCGGATCGCCACCGCTGCCAGAACCCGCACCAGCCTTGGTGATCGGAATGATTCGGGGGTTCGAGGGCCGCGGCTTCACGCTGGATTGATCTCCAGCCGCCACCGGCCGACGCACGGCGACATCCGAGCTGGTGCTCGCATGGCTGGGGAACGTCGCGCGGCCAGAGCCAGAGCGCGGCGGCGGATCGTCGTAGTCGTTGGCGTAGCCACCCTGCTGGCGCATCGGCTCGTCGCGCGGCGCGCGGGCCTGGCGCGACGGTCGTTCCGGTTCGGGCGCGTCGTCGTAGTCGTCGTAGGCGTCGTCGGGGCCGAGGCCCAAATAGTCCATCGCCTTCTTCCACATGGGCATTAAGGCTATCGCACCAGCGTCTGGAGTTGAGGACGCTTGCCGAAGAGCGCCGTTCCGATGCGCACCTGCGTGCTGCCCTCCTGCACGGCGACTTCAAGGTCGTCGCTCATGCCCATCGAGCACGTCGCCAGTTCAAGCCGAGTCGCGAGAGCGCGCACGGAACGAAACAGCGGTCGTGCCGCTTCTGGACCGCCGACGGTGGGGCCGATCGCCATCAGACCTTCGACGTGCAAACCTGCCGCAGCGGCCAACTCGACCAGTGCTGGAACCTCCAAGATCGGGCAACCTGCCTTGCCGCCGTCGCCGGCGGCGGGCTCGGCGTTGACTTGCACCAGAATGCGAGCCCCCGGAACGCGCTTGGCAAGCTCGCGTACCTGCGAGGAACGGTCGATCGACCCAAAGAGCGCAACGATCGGTGCCAGCGCTCGCACCTTGTTCGTCTGCAACTGGCCAATGAAGTGAACTGCGAAGGGCACGTCGCGACCACCCAACTTGGCGACCACCTCTTGGGCGTAGTTCTCGCCCACTGCCGGGCAGCCAGCGCGATAGGCGGCCCAGCAGGCATCGATAGGGAACGATTTGGTGACGGGCAACACGGTGACTCCGGTGCCGCCGGCGCGCACTATGCGGGCGCGGACTTCAGCCAACCGTTCGGCAACGAGAGCGTCATTGATTACAGCGTCGGACGCCGTCACGCGCGGCTTACTTCAAGAAGGAGGGGACGTCGAAGTCGTCGTCGCCGTCGCCGTCGAGAGGATCGGCGTTGCTGTCGGCGAACAGATCCTTCAGCTGAGAGCCGGACTTCTGCGACGGCACCAGCTTCGGCGCTGGCCGACCCGAGCTGGAGCTGGAACTGCCACCACTGCTGTCCCATCGGTCGAATCCCGCCGCGATCACCGTGACCTTGACTTCGTCGCCCATTTCGTCGTCGATTACTGCGCCGAAAATGATGTTCGCGTCGGGGTGCGCGACCGCGTGAATGATTTCCGCGGCGGCGTTCATCTCGAACAGTCCCAGACCGCTGCCACCTGTGATGTTCAGCAGAATGCCGCGTGCGCCATCGATGGCAGCCTCGAGCATTGGGCTGCTGATCGCGTTCTTGGCGGCAGTAACGGCGCGGTTTTCGCCACTGGCTTGACCGATTCCCATCAGCGCCGAGCCAGCGCCGGAGAGAATGATCTTCACGTCGGCGAAGTCGGTGTTGATCAGCCCTGGGGTTGTGATCAGAGTCGTGATACCGGCGACGCCCTGCATGAGTACTTCGTCAGCCATCTTGAACGCGTTGAGCACGCTGGTCTTCTCATTAGAAACCGTCAGCAGGCGATCGTTAGGGATGACGATCAGGGTGTCGACCTTTTCCTTCAGCTTCTGCACGCCGGCATCGGCCTGCACTGCGCGGCGACGACCCTCAAAGCTGAACGGCCGCGTCACGACGCCGATTGTCAGCGCCCCGAGGCTGCGCGCTACTTCTGCAATGACAGGAGCAGCACCGGTGCCTGTGCCACCGCCTTCGCCGGCGGTGATGAACACCATGTCGGCACCTTTGATCATCTCTTCGATCTCGTCGCGGTGAGTCTCGGCGGCCGTGCGGCCAATCTCAGGGTCGCTGCCAGCGCCGAGCCCCCGTGTGAGGTCGCGCCCGATATCCAGCTTTACATCGGCGTCGCTCATCAGCAATGCCTGTGCATCGGTGTTGACAGCGACGAACTCGACCCCTTTGAGACCGGCGTCGATCATGCGGTTGATCGCGTTCACGCCACCGCCGCCGACACCAATCACCTTGATGACGGCGAGATAATTCTGTGGGGCGCCAGCCATCAGAGATTCCTCCTAGAAGGGTGTGGGCAAGAGATCAACGGGGCGATGTGAGTGAGTTCGAGAGCAAGAAGGGACACGGAGAACACCTTTTGGGGATCAAGCGTAGCGAGCTGGCAGCTCAGCGAGGGTGATGCACCAGCTAGAGAGGGATAAAGGCGTCGTGGATCAGCCCAGATCAGCCAAGATCAGCCCAGATCAGCAGGGCACGATACCGACTTCCGATGTCGAAACATCGACCTCGCAAACCCCGGCCACGCCTGCTCGAACATGGGTCAGCAAGCGAGCCAGCTTCCTGTCCAAATCGGATGCGTCACCGAGTTGGACTGTCGTGTTGCTTTCGAGCTGGAGCGACAGTGCGCCAGTGGCAGCATTCAGTCCCACCGAGTCCGTAATCGCGCGAATCTCCGACGGAAGACCGAGCACCAACTCCGCCGCCGCCGAGTACGGCGCCCCCGCGAATTGCCCGCGAGCCGTATCCGGATGGTCGCCCGTGATCAGCATGTAGTCGATGGGAATGCCATCGATCACATCGAGCACTCGCCCCTCGTAATCGATGATGCGAAAGCGTCCGTCGCCGCCCTGAAATGCGGCAACCGGCCTTCTCTCGCGAACATCAATGTGCACCGCATGGGGGAAGTCGGTCTCCACCTTCACGCTTTCGACCCAAGGGTCTGCACGCAACCGCTCCTCAATTGCCTTGGTATCGACCAACAGCACTGGATCGCCGGTGATGTCGGCGATCACTGCTGCGAGCAAGGTCGGGTCGGTGTAAGCGGCACCCTGCACAGTGACGTTGCTGACGTCAAAGAGCGGTGAAGCCAACGCCGCCAGCGTGCCCACCGGTAGCGCGATCGCAACCAGTCCGATCACGATCCAGCGCAGTCGGCGCCGACCCTCGGCTCGACGAACCGCGACTCGCCGAGCGCGGATTCGCTGATCGGCGCTGCCAGCGCCACCACCCCCGCCGCCCATACTCGAACGCACGGCCGTCGCATCAAGCGGCGCGACTTCATCGAAGTCGGCAATGACGATCGTCGATCGTTCCTTGTTCCCTTTCTCGACCCTGCGATCGAGAAACTTCTCCTCACGTTCAACGTCAAGCGCCACTGCATCGGGAAGCTCGTCGCCGCCAATGATGATCGTCGGCCGTTCCCCGTAGTCCTTGCGCGGCGGTTTCGGTTGCTCAGGCTTGGCCGCGTCGGGCTTCTCCTTCTTCGACCTGGACTTCTCGCGCTTAAACCTCGGTGTCTTGTTCGCCGCCTTCGGTTCGATCACCGATGCCGGTGCAGCTTTTACGACGGGTTGTTCGGCCGTGATGCCCAACAGCCGATCGATCGACGGATCATCGAAGTCGAAGCCATCAGGTTCACCGGTTGCAGGGTCGATCGCCGCGCCGTCGGCCCTGGAGTCGACGGAGAATGCGCCGAGCAACTCCTCCAGCACGTCGTCGGATGGGTTGTCCTCGATCGGCGGCTCAGTCATAGTGCGATCCCCGTGTGAAACAGCGACGCCGCCCTCTCCGACGCCAGATCGTCGAACCCGACGAGGGTCACCTCGCTGCGCAGCTCGACGCCGGCAGTGCGCAGCACCTCAGCCCGCACGTGCTCGATCACCGCGCGCACGTCGGCGGCAGTGCAGTTCTCGCCAGCCTGAATGAAGTTCGCGTGCTTCTCGCTCACCGATGCACCACCGATGGAGAAGCCGCGCAACCCGATTCTGTCGATCAACTCGGCGGCAGCCAACTGGCCGGGGATCGGGTTCACGAATACAGAGCCAGCGTTCTGGCCACCCGGCTGATGCTCGCGTCGCCAGCGCACGATCTCGGCCAGGGTCGCCTCCGCCGCTTCGGTGTCGCCATGTTGCAACCGCAGCCTCGCGTCGAGCACGACCTGGTGATCAGCAATGTCGGAACCGCGAAACCGCAGGTGCAACTGATCCACCCCCACCCAGGCGTGGTTGGTTGTGTGCAGATCGAGCAAGTGCACCCCGACGAGCGACGCAGCCATGTCGCTGCCATGACCACCCGCATTCATGCGCACCGCTCCCCCGACCGAGCCCGGCACGCCAACCGCCCACTCGAAGCCGACAAGACCAGCTGCAACGCAGCGCCGTGCGAGGACGGGCAACGCCATCGCTGCGCCAGCATGCACGACAACGTCGTCGAAGCGCACCCACTCGGACATCCTCGCCAACGAAATCGCGATGCCAGGAAAGCCGGCGTCGGCAACGAGCAGGTTCGAACCGCGTCCGACCACCAGCGTGGGCAGCCCGGTATCGCGCACGACCTCGGCCACGAGGTGCAGCTCCTCGTCGGTAGTCGGCGAAGCAAACACCGCAGCGGCGCCGCCCACCCGGTAGGTGGTGTAGGCGGCCAACGACTCGTCGGCAGTCGCCATCGACCCAAGGCGCGCCAGTGCTTCCCGCTGTGCGGTCGTCATGACGACTTCTGCCTCATCGTCGCGCGGTGTTGCTGCACTTCGTCGGGAAGTGTGCTGACGTCGCCGCAGCCCATTGAGATACACACGTCGCCAGCGCGCAGATTGCGGGCGAGATAGTCGACAAGATCGTCACGCCGCGGCATCCACACCATCGTGCTACGTGGATGAGCGTCGAGTACGGCATTCACCACTAACTTGCCCGTCACACCCGGAATCGGTGCCGTGCCCGACGCAAATATCTCGGTCAGCACAGTGACGTCCGCATCATCGAACGCATCGCGATAGTCGGGCGACATTGTCGCCATGCGGTTGAAGCGATTCGGTTGGAAGACAGCGACAACTCGCCGCCAGCCGTCGCCGCCGTTGCGTGCGGCGGCCAATACCGCTGCGATCTCGCCAGGCAAGTGCGCGTAGTCGTCAACAAAGGTGACTCCGTCGTCGACTCCACGGATTTCAAATCGGCGGGCGACGCCACCGAACTTGGCGAGCGCAGCGACTGCCACCGGGAAGGACACGCCAATCGTGACCGCCATCGCCAGCGCGGCAGTCGCGTTACGCACATTGTGTAAGCCACGCAGCGGCAGGGCCACCGTCCCAAGTGGTTGCCCGCTGTGTTCGACGTCGAAAGTCGCCGCGCCGCTACCTAACTCCACATTGCAGGCAACAAAGTCAGCGGTCGGCGACGTGCCATATGTGATCACGTCGTGGCGCGCCGCGAGGTCGGCGCAGATCGGGTCGTCGAGGCAGAGGACCTTGGGACCCGCGACTCGGTTGAGATAGCGATCGAAGCCATCGATGAGCTCGGCAAGCGAACCGTAAAAGTCGAGGAAGTCTGCTTCGACGTTGGTGAGGATGGTCGCGTGCAACGGCAAGGCAAGGTGCGTGCCATCGCTCTCGTCGGCTTCGACTACGAACCACTCGCCACCGGTCCATTGCGCACCGGTACCCATGTCTGTGACGTCGCCGCCAATGACGAAGCTTGGTCGCCAACCCGCTTCCGCGAGGATCAGCATCAGCATCGACGCGGTCGTCGTCTTGCCGTGGGCTCCTGCAACGCCAATCGACTTTGCTTCGGCGCACATCGCGGCCAGCATGCCCGAACGATGTAGCGCGGGTACACCGGTAGCAACGGCCTCGTCGCGTTCAATGTTGCGTTCCGGAATGGCAGTGCTATACGTGACCGCGTCGCACCCGTGCACAAACTCACGGGAATGACCCACGTGAACCTGCACGCCAGCAGCGCGGACGCGCTCGAGCACGCTCTGCTCTCGGATGTCGCTGCCTGACACCTTGTGCCCCATCTCCGCCAAAGCAATCGCAATCGCGCTCATGCCCGGACCACCGACACCCACCACGTGGACTTTGCGTGGCCGCGATAGGTCGAAGGCGCTCATCGACTTGCCCGATCTGGCCGCGCGACTTCTTCGATGAGGGCCACCAGCTTGCCGCTGCGATGGAGGGCACCTGCTGCGCGCGCCTTTGCGCCCAGTTCCGTCAGCGCCGCCGGTGTAGCGATGAAGCGCTCGATCTCGGTGATGAGCCGATCGGCAGTGAAGGCGTTCTGCTCGATCAGCACCGCTGCCCCCTGATCCGAGAGCAGCTTCGCGTTCGCAAGTTGATGATTCTCAGCAGCGTCGGGCCACGGAACAACAATCGCCGGCGCACCGACCGTCGCAACTTCTGCCAGCGTGCCGGCACCGGCGCGCGTGATCAGGAGGTCGGCGGCGGCGTAGAGCTGCGCCATTCGATTCTCATAGCCAATCACGCGGTACAGAATGCCCGACTTGCCGTCGCGGCCGGGCGCGGCCTGGCTCAGAAACCGTTCACCAACGACGTGGTAGACCGCCAGATCGCTGCGCGCCGCCAGACGCGCCGCCGCGTCACTGACCACTGCGTTCACCGCGCCCGCACCAAGCGATCCGCAGACAACAGCGACCACAAAACGATCGTCCGCGAGGCCGAGCTGTTCGCGAGCACTAGCACGCGATGCAGCCCTGTCGAGGCCGATGATCTCGGCGCGCACTGGTGCACCGGTGACCTGCGCGTGTGCCAGCGTCGAACTGGCGTCGCTGACAGCGCACGCCGCCGCATGGCGCGCCATGATCCGCGACACGAGTCCTGGGCGATGATCCCACGACACAACGACGTACGGAACCTTTGCTCGCCGGGCCGCGTAGGTCGCGGGAAAGCTGGCGTAGCCACCCACGTTGACGACCACGGCGGGTTGCAGTTCGCGCAGCAAACGCTTCGCTGCGCGCACCGAGCGCAGCAGTTTGGGCACGAAGGCCAGGTTGCGGCGCGACAGACTTCGTTGCAAACCGACAACATCGAGGAAGGTGCTCGGATACTCGGTGGATTCAAGCAGTGCGACTTCCGCGCCATGTTGCCCGCCGACGTAATAAATTGAGTCGCGAGTATGACCGGCAGCTACCAAAGCGTCGGCGATCGCCAACGCAGGAAGCACATGGCCCGAGGTACCGCCACCGGTAACAACCGCAAACGTTCCGCCAGCCGCGACGCGCCCCGTCATCGGACGTTGCGGGCCACGTTGAGCAGCAAGCCCATCGCCACCATGGTGGCCAGCAGCGAACTTCCCCCGGTAGAGAAGAATGGCAGTGTCAGTCCGGTCACCGGCAGCAAACCTGTGACACCGCCGACGTTGATGATGGTTTGCACCACCAGCCAACACACGATTCCGCCAGCGAGCAACGCATGGAATCGGTCTTGCGTTGCCAGCGCAACCTGCACGCCGGCATAGGCGAGCACCATGAATCCACCAAGGACGGCGACGACGCCGATCATGCCGAGTTCTTCGGCGACCACCGCGAAGATGAAGTCGCTCTGCGCGAGTGGCAAGAACTCACCAAGTTTGGTATCGCCGCGACCAACGCCCGAGCCGGTGATTCCGCCCTGCGCCATTGCGATCATCGCTTGATACGTCTGATAGCTGAGGTGATCCTTGTGCGCCGCAATATCCAAGAACGCGGTAAACCGATCTTGGCGGCGCGGACTGGATGCCACAAACGACAAGGCGCCGACCACTCCCACGGAGCCAGCGGCCATCATCGGCAACAACGGGGCGCCGGCTATGAACGCCATCGCAAACACGATGCAGCCGAGAACGATCGCTGAACCAAGGTCGCCTTGGGCAAGCGACAACATCGCTCCGACCACCGCGACACCCAACACCGGCACCATCGTGCGCGCCGGATCGTGCATCTCGGTGTGGCGCGAAGCCAAGAGATCGGCACACGCAAGCAGCGCCGCCAGCTTTAAGAACTCGCTTGGTTGAAAGTTCAACGGGCCGATGACGACCCACGAACTGGCGTCGTTGACTCTGCTACCAATTCCACCGACAAACGGCAGCAACATCAGCCCGCACGCGACAAAGAGCGCCGGGAAGATGAGCCGACGCCACCGATGTGTAGGGACGCGCATCGCGAACCACAGCGCGAAACAACCAACAATGGCCCATAGCAATTGCTTGTTGAACAGTCCCCAGGGTGAACGGCCATCGTGAAACTCTTTGATTGATGTTGCCGACATCACCATCACGAGACCCAGCATCGTCAGCACTGTCGTCACGACGGCGATGACATAGAACGCGATAGGCGGTGGCGCGAGCGGGCGAACAGGCGCTCGCCGCGTGGGATGGCGATGCATCGCCTCCGAGCGCGCCAGTGCCGCGCGACGACGGTCGCCGATAAGGGCTGCCGAGCTACCCACGCGCGCCCCCTCCAGTCGCGGCGAGTTCGGCCACCAGTCGCCGAAAATCGTCACCGCGAGCGGGATAGCCGCCGGTCGGGTACCAGTCGAAGCTGGCACACGCGGGCGACAGCAAGACCACGTCGCCAACGACCGCCAGTTCGTCAGCCATCGACACTGCCTCTTGCATTGAAGTGGCCACGCTCGTCGGACAGAGACCCTCGAAGGCGTGGGTGATGTCGTTGGCTGAACGACCCAAGCCGATGACGGCCTTGATTCGATCCTTCTCCGTCGCCAAGCTCGACAGATCGAGTCCCTTGTTCAGCCCACCTGCGAGCAAAACGACATGGTCGAACGAGCGAATCGCGGTGAGGGCCGCATGCGGCGACGTTGCCTTCGAGTCGTTGAACCAGCGGACACCGTCGATCACGCCAACCGGCTCAATTCGGTGGGGAGGATGACGGAAGGTGGCAAGCGCCGCGGCGACCGCAGCCGAATCCGCCAGGCCGGACTCGAGCACCAACGCTGCCGCGGCCAATGCGTTGGTGAGATCGTGCGGCAGCGAGCGCGTCATCGAGTTGACGGCGGCGATGACACCGTGCGGGCCGACCAGTTGTCCGTCGGACACGTGATAATCGGCGTTGCGGCGAGCAAACGTACGCGTGATCCCACCGGCGGCACGCAGGTTGCGCATCACGATTGGATCGTCAGCGAATCCAACTGCGATGTCGGTGGCGCGACGGTGTTCCCAGATACGAGCCTTCGCCGACTCGTACGATTGCATCGACGTGTGCCAGTTCTGATGATCCGGCGCAAGGTTCAACCATGCCGACGCCTCGGCGCGGAACGACTGCAACCAGTTCAGGCGAAAACTGCTGCACTCGACAGCGAACACGTCGACGTCGTCGGCCAGCGCCGCAACAAATGGAACCTCGGTGTTTCCAACGGCGGCGGCGCGATGCCCCGCAGTGTTCAGCATGTGCGCAACGAGCATCGTGGTCGTTGTCTTGCCGTCGGTGCCTGTGATCGCCAGAATCGGTCGTGGGCCCTGCACCCGATCTTGTTCCCATTCGTAGGCCAAGTCGATCTCGGTACGAATCGGCACACCAGCGCGTTCGGCGGCCACGATCACCGCATGCGTCTCGGCGACACCCGGTGCCGGACACACCATCTGCACTTGTTCGACGAGGTTCTCGATGTCGCTCGCGCCGGGCTTGCCGACAAGCGTTGCGCCGACTGCGGCCGCCATCGCTCGCTTGGCATCGGACGGGTCGTCGTCGGCGACAACGACCAGCCAACCACGCTTGACCAGCTGCTGCGCGAGCGCATCGCCCGCCAGCGCGATCCCGTAGATCAGCGCTGTCGGCTGTGCAGTTGTGCGCGTCATCGCAGGTTCTCCGTGACGCGGGTGAAGTCGGCAATGAAGATTGCAAGCGCGCTCGCCACGCAGATACCGGAAACGATCCAGAAGCGAATGATCACCGTTGTCTCGGGCCAACCGATGAGCTCGAAGTGATGATGGATCGGCGACATGCGGAATAGCCGCTTCTTGCGACCCGATGCTTTGAAGACACCCATCTGAATCGCAACCGACCCGGCCTCAATCACGTTGATGCCACAGATCAGAATCAGCAACAGCTGGGTGTTAGTGGTGAGCGCCAGCAACGCGAGTGACGTTCCGAGTCCTAGGGCGCCAACGTCGCCCATGATGATGCGCGCCGGTGCCGCGTTGTACCAGAGGAAACCCGCACAGGCCCCGCCGAATGCGGCGGCGAACACGGCAAGGTCGAGTGGGTTGACGACCGCGCCATACACATCGGGGTTACGGAACGCCCAGTAGGCGATGATCGTGAACGCAAGGAAGCCCATCATCGCTGAACCCGCGGCAAGGCCATCGGCGCCATCGGTGACGTTGACAGCATTGCTGGTGCTCCACACGATGACGCCCGCAAAGACGACAAGTACCGGCCACGGCAAGTGCCACCCCGGCAGAGTCGAGCGCGTGAACGACAGCGTCTCACTGAGGCCTGTTGCCGCGACGAGCCACCAGGCGAGCAACGTCGACATCGCCAAGGTGATGTAGCTCTTCTTCTTCCAGAAGATGCCGCGGTTGTGGCTCTTGCGCACCTTGATGACATCGTCGAGTAAACCCATGCCACCCATCACGAGCACGCCAGCCCACATGATCATCGTTTGATCCGACAGCGCTAGGCCCGGGCGCAGGTGTGCCACCAGCCAGCCGAACAAAGCGGCGCCGACGATGGCCAGGCCGCCCATTGTCGGCGTGCCCTGCTTGTGCATGTGATGCTCGGGACCGTGATCGTCCTTGCCGAGGATCGGTTGCCCTTTGCCACGGGTGCGGAAGAAGATGATCAAGAAGCGGGTGCCGAACAGGGCGGACAACATTGCGACCGACCCGGCGATCATGACGGCGATCATTCCTGGCCTCCCGCCTGAGTCGGCTTCCCCGAACTGGCTAGCTCGTTCAGCACGGCGATCGCGACGGCATGGTCGTCGAAAGAATTCACCGTGGTGCCAATGGTTTGGGTGGTTTCGTGACCCTTGCCCGCGATGACGACCACATCGCCCGGGCGTGCCATCTGGAACGCGTCGGCGAAGGCACGGCGACGGTCGGGCTCACTCACAACACGTTCACGGTAGTCGGCGGGCACCCCCGCTAACACGGCATCAATGATCGCCTGCGGATCCTCGGATCGCGGATTGTCCGAAGTGACGACGACGAAATCGGCCAATTCGGCGGCCACGGCACCCATCTCCGAGCGCTTTTCACGATCACGGTCACCACCGCACCCGAACACGGCGATGACTCGGTTGGCGCCCTGACCTTCGGCTTTGCGACCGGCCGCCGCCCGAGCTGCGGGCAACACCTCCCGCAAACCGTCGGGCGTGTGGGCAAAGTCAACGATGACCGCGAAGGGTTGGCCGGCGTGCACCGGTTCGAATCGGCCGCGCACCGCGGGCGCCCCCGCAAGACCGCGCGCAATGACATCGACGGGGATTCCCAACTCTGCCGCCGCAGTGGCAGCTGCGAGGCTGTTCATCGCGTTGAAGGCACCACCGATGCCAACTCGAATCTGTGTGCTGCGCCACTGGTATTGATGGCTGGTGGGCGTGACCTCAAGGTCAGTGAAATCGCGCCGCGAGAACTCCGTCATCGGAATCGACGCATCGTCGACCAGCTGTCGGCCGCGAGGATCGTCGACATTCACCACCCCTCGCGCACTGAGGGTCGGTTGGAAGAGTGCAGCCTTAGCCGCGAAGTAACTCTCGACGGTGCCGTGCAGGTCGAGGTGATCTCGCCCGAGGTTCGTGAAAACTGCGAGCGCGAACTGACAACCGACCACGCGATGCAAAGCGAGCGCGTGCGATGAGACCTCAATCACCACCGCTTTCATGCCCGCGGCGACAAAGTCGGCCAACTGCGCCTGCAGATCAGGCGCCTCCGGGGTCGTGTGCTTGCCGGTGAGGGTGCCAATCACACCTGTCGGCAGACCCGCCGCTGTCAGAACGCTCGCGAGCAGGCTGCAAGTAGTCGTCTTACCGTTGGTGCCAGTGATGCCGACCAACAGCACGTGTCGGGATGGCTGTCCGTGGAACGCGGCGGCCAGCGAACCCATTACCGCGCGCGCATCGGGAACTATCACCTGCGGTACGTCAAGTGCCAGCTCACGTTCGCACAACAGGGCCGACGCACCGGCAGCGACTGCCTGAGCAGCGAAGTCGTGACCGTCGTGGCCATCGCCGCGCAGACAGCAAAACAGCGAACCCTGTGTCACGCGACGCGAGTCGAACTCGACGCCGGTGATCGAGACGTTGCTCGACGCCGCGTCGGCCAAACCCGACTCGCGCAACAGATCGCCGAGCAGGCGCGGCATGGCGGTCACCCGGCGGGGCAGCCGGCGTCGTTCGCCGGCGGCGTGATCAGCAACTCGTGGATCGCGGCTGTCGCGACCGTGGTGAAAAGAGGTGCCGCAGCCGTGCCACCGAAACGGTCATGGGAAGTGGGGTCCGGCTCGTCGATCGTCACCAAGATGGTGACGCGGGGGGCTTGCGCGGGAAAGAACCCGACGAAGGTCGCTCGATACTTGCGGTTGCCATCCTCGCCGTACGAGCCGTCGTTCTCCTTGTAGGCAGTTCCGGTCTTACCCGCGACCGACATACCCGGCAGCTGGGCGAGCTTTCCGGTGCCGTAGCACACAACGTCGGTCATCAGGCCTGTCATCGTCGCAGCACTTGCCGGCGATATCACCTCATGCGTGGGCGATGGGTCGGTTTCGTTGATCTCGCCGTTGGCACCGAGTGTCGCCTTCAGCAGCTTCGGCGCGACGTAGACCCCGCCATTGGCCACCGTGTTCACTGCGGCAACTAATTGCAGCGAGGTCGCGCTATAGCCGTAGCCGTATGCGGGGTTCACCCGCTCGGTGCCTTGCCACTCGCTCGGCGGGTGCCAGATGCCAGCGCTTTCGTCGGGGAAGCCGAGCTCAGTTTTCTGTCCGAAGCCGAAGGCCTCCAGGTAGGCGCCATAGCGTTCGTAACCAAGCTGCTGAGTCAGCAGCACCGTGCCGATGTTGGACGAGTTGACGATGATGTCGCGCAAGGTCATTGGCTGCAGGTCGTGCGGCGCCGCGTCGTTGATCCGTTCCTCCCACGCGGTGCCTTTGTCGTAGATGATGTAGCCCGGCACGTCGATGCTGGTGTCGGGATTGGCCACGCCAGCATCAACAACGCCGGCCAGGCTGAACACCTTGGCCACCGATCCGGGTTCGAACGGCTCGACCGCAGCCAGGTTGCCGCTGGTGACTTCGACATCCCCGCCGGTGCCGTCGGCCGCGACCGGCGTGCGTTGCACGTTCGCGATCGCATAGATCTCGCCCGTCGCACTGTCCATCACGATGACGGTGCCGCCGAAAGCTGAAAGCTCCTCGACGCGTGCGAGCAGCGCTTGTTCCACCTGGAACTGCAGCGAACGCTCGAGTGTGAGCACCAGGTCGTCGCCCGGCACCGGCTCGATCGTGGTCGCGCCAGAACCAGGAATCGAGCGACCGTCCTTATCGTGCTCGCGCACGCGCTCGCCGTTGCGGCCAGTGAGCAGTTCGTTGTATTGCAGCTCAATACCCGCAAGGCCGACGCCGTCGATGTCGGTGAGCCCGAGCACGCTGCGTCCCACTTCACCGCTCGGCATGATGCGCCTGTTCTCGTGCAACAACGCCACTCCGGGTAGATCGAGTGCGAGCACCGTCGCGGCGAGGTCGTCATCGATCTGCCGCGCGATGTAGACGAAGCTCTTGTCCTTGGTTGTGAAGCTGTCCAGCAACGACTGCTGTTTCTCCGTGGACAGATGCAACATGGTGGCCAGCACAGACGACGCTCCCGACGGATCGACGACCAGCTTCGGGTTTGCCCACAGGGTGCTGCTTGAGACGCTGAGCGCCAGCTCTCCCCCATCGCGGGCGAAGATTGTGCCGCGCTCCGCGACCAGCACGGATTCCGACACGCGCTGCGCTTTGCCAGCTGCCAGCAACGACTCGCTCCCCGCCGTCTGCAAGAACACAACGCGGCCGATCACCGCAAGGAAGAGCAGGGTGCTGACGACGAAGACCACCTGCAGTCGACGCCGCGTATCACCAGATCGAAAGTGCATTGTGTACGACGACGAGCGCCTATCGCGCGGAACCCGCTTCTGCAGCGGTCGCGCAACCGTGTTGGTACGTGCGACTCTGCCGCGAGCACTCCGTCCCTTCGGCGCTGATCTCGTCGACCGGTGAGTCGGCCGTTGAGTCGGTCGTTGAGTCGAAGGATTGGTTGTCGGTTTGGTCGGCCGTCTGTTGGAGCTTGTTGACCGCGCCGCGGGACTATGACGCCGCCCGGGACTTGCGGGAGTTCGCGCCGGCGGCTTGGCCGTCGTTCTGGATGCCGTTCTTGCTGCCGGTCGCGATGCCTGCGTTCTTGCTGCGCCGGCGCGCGGAGCAGCTGGACCCGCGCGGCGCGTGCGATGCGCGACCGGTGGTGTGCGTCGCGAGGAACGCGCGCTCTTCGATCTGAAATCCTGGCTCACGGTGCGCTACCCGACTGCGCCTTCACGTCCACGTACTGCTGGAACTCCTCGCCGATTGCCGACGAATCGCTGGCATCTGTCTCGACGCCCGCGCGCTGCACGGTTGCGATGACATCCGGATCAAGTGCGACGAACTGTGTCTCTGTTGCCGGAACCATCCCAATGGCCGTGGCTTCAGCGATCAAGCGCCCCGGCGAACGCAGCTCAGCTCGCTCGCGGCGCATGATGTCGTATTGGTCGTACGCGGCCCGGATCTCCCGGTCGATTGCGTCCAGTCGCACCTGCCGGCTTGCCAGTTGCGTCTGAAATGCGGCTGCTCCAAGCATCAACGCGAACACCGGTGTGCAAACGGCGGCGATCATCCGAGCAGTACGACGCCGACGCGGCACCAACGCCAGCCGCGCGCGCGGCACGAGATGTGCAACCGGCGCGGTGCGCTTAACCATCACGCGGGCGCCGTTGCCAGCGTGCACTCGACTACGCACGGCCGTTGCACGTGCCGGCGTCGCGCGAGACGCCGTTGCGCGAGATGTGGTCGCCCGACCCGTGTGTGCCCGCAGAGTGCGGGCTGCCATTGCCATTGGTTAGCGCCGTCCGCGTGTGGCGACGTCGGGGATACGTTCCACCACACGCAGACGAGCGCTACCAGCCCGCCGATTGTTTGCTTGTTCTGCTTTCGAGGGTGTGCGCGGCACTCCGCGCACAATGCGCACCGTCTGCACCGCGTCGCACACGCAAGGAAGTTCCGGCGGGCACGCGCAGTCGCCGGTTGCGGCCGCGCGCATTCGGTCCTTGACGATGCGATCCTCGCCTGAGTGGTACGACAGCACAGCCACGCGCCCACCGGGAACGGTGCGCTCAATCGCGGTATCGATGGCTGGCGCCAGCGCATCAAGCTCGCCGTTTACTTCGATGCGAATCGCTTGGAACGTGCGCTTGGCAGGGTGCCCGCCGGTGCGTCGCGCAGCAGCAGGAATAGCCGCGACAACGATCTCGGCCAGCACAGCCGTGGATTCAATTGGACGGGCGGCCACGATTGCGGCGGCGATTCGGCGCGCGAAGCGCTCGTCGCCGTAACGCTGGATCACGTGGGCCAAGTCGGCGGCGGTGTAGCCGTTGACAACATCGGCCGCGGACCACGACTGCGTGCGGTCCATCCGCATGTCGAGGGCCGCATCGTTGCGGTAGCTGAAACCGCGCTCGGCGATGTCGAGTTGGGGCGAACTAACTCCGAGATCAAAGAGCGCACCGGACAACGTGTCGATAGAGAGTGCTGTCATGGCTTCGTCAAGGCGGTCGAACCGGCAGTGATAGGTCCGCAACCGATCCCCGAAACGAGCGAGGCGAATCTGCGCTGCTGACAACGCATCTACGTCTCGATCGATGCCGAGTATCCCGATCTGCGGCCACCGCTCGAGCAGTTGCTCGCTGTGACCGCCCCCGCCGAGGGTGGCGTCGAGCACAAAGCCCGGCGGAACATCCTCGAAGAGCGCAACGATCTCGTCCGCCATAACAGGCTGGTGGTGAAAGCTTTCAGACGAAGCACTCATGGACGGGTCGTGTGGTTGGGGAATCTCGGCGTTCGATCGGCCATCTGCAGCCCTCCGGTAAGCGAGTGCTTCCGGGATGTCTCCCCGGTGGAGCGAGACCAAAGCGGGTGGAGGAGGGCTTTGCATCGTGCTCGCCGGAAGGCTGCAGATGGCCGGTCGGTTGTGGGACTGTTACTTGTTCTGCTGGTTCGAAGTTGGGCTGCCTCTTCCTCGCTTTCGTCTTGCTGGTGTGGTTGCCTTTGAATGAATCGTTGAAGGGACTGGTCAGAACTCACTCGAGCGCCGCGTCGTGGCCAGCGAGACCGCCGGTGCCAGCGCCGTCAACTCGCGCATGGCGTTCCGGTGCCCAGATCTCAAGACGATCAACCCGGCCCGTCACCACGACTGGTGTGCCGACACTGATCTCGGCATAGCCGCGTAGCTCCTCTTCGACCGTCACGCGACCTTGTTTGTCGAGTTGCGCGTACTTCGCCGACGAGGCGATGGCGCGTAACTGGTTAAGAGGAACGTCGCCGGCACCCACCCGTGCACTCATCGCCGTCAGCTCGGCTTCGAAAACCGCAGCAGGAACGACGGTGACGCACTTGTCGCGTCCCTTGGCCAAGTAGCAGTTGTCGCCAAGGTGGTCGCGAAAGACAGCCGGCAAAGCCAGCCGACCCTTGTCGTCGAGTTGGCGTTCAAACGCCCCCACAAACAACACGTCGCGTCACCACCTTTCCTTCTGCCGGCGCCTGCCTCAGGGTCAGCAAATGCGGACGGCGCAAGCCCGCAGATCCCCGCTCTTCCCCACTCTGCCCCCTAAATCCCCTATTGTCAACCCAATTGACCCTATTTCGTGGTCCCGCGACCACTTCTTGCTCGGAACGTGATGAAGTGACAGGCGCGAGCGGGCGATACCAGTGCACGGCCAGCAACGGTCGTCACAGCCAGAACAACAACGACCACGACAACGACAACGACTGCCAATCCAACGAATCCGTCCAACGAATCCGCCAAGGAGCAACAGCGTGGCCATACCGCCCGATGACCTCGCACACCTACTGCGACGAACAGAATTCGTCGCCCGCCCGGACCGCGTCGCCGCGCTGGCGTCGTTAGATCTCGCGGCAGTAGTCGAAGACATCCTCGCCGTCGACATGGCGGCAACAACGCCGAGCAGCCTCACCACTTACAACCCTGATGGGTGGCAGCAGTACGTCGATGCCGGCGACTGGTGGATCAATCAGATGGTCACCAGACCAAAGGCACTGCTGGAGAAGATGGTGCTGTTCTGGCACGGCCACTTCGTGAGTGCATGGTGGGACGTCGAACACGGCTCGCACCTGATGCGGCAGCTACAGACGTACCGCGCCAACGCGCTCGGCAACATGGTCACGCTGACGCAGGCGATGGCAATCGAGCCAGCAATGTTGGTGTACCTCTCCAATGCCGACAACGTCAAGGCGGCACCGAACGAGAACTTCGCACGCGAGATGATGGAGTTGTTCCTGCTCGGCGCGAACAACGGCTACACGCAGACGGATGTTCAAGCGGTGGCCCGCGCGTGGACGGGTTACAACGCGCAGTGGAATGAAAACCCGTTCCTGAGTCGGGAGTACGCGTTCCGATCCAGCAAGCACGACTACAACGTTCAATCGGTGTTCGGTCTACCGAACCGGCCGCTCGGGTCAGGCTGGACTGGTCCGGAGGTGATCAACGAGATCCTCACCGGCTCGCTGAAACTTCTCTCGGCGAAGTACATCGCAGGAAAGCTGTGGTCATTCTTCGCTCACCCCACGCCACCAGCGGGCGTGGTCGACGCCGTCGTCGCGTCGAGCGGATTCGCCGACAACCGCGACATCAAGAATCTGTTGCGTGCGATCTTCAACCGCGCCGAGTTCTATCTGCCGGCCGCCAAGCAAGGGTTGGTTCGTACGCCGATCGAGTTCTTCGCCGCGCTGTGTTACTACTGCCAGCCGATGACCGCCGACGACCTAGGGCTCGCATGGCAAGCAGAGTCCACCGGTCAGCAGATGTTCAATCCCCCGAACGTGTCGGGTTGGCGACCGAACTCCTATTGGCTGCACACCAGCGGCATGAGCGGCCGCGCCAACATCGCGCAATACGCCACATGGTGGCTGATGCAGGCTGGTCGGCCTTTCGACGACGAGACCGTCATCTCCGGCAGGTCGACCTCCGCCGCCGTTGATTTCGTCGCCAGCTTCTTTGGCCTCTCACTGTCGACCGTCACCCGCGACGCGATCATCGCCGTTCATCAGGCCGATCGCAATTCGCACAACTACTGGAGCTGGTACACGGTCGGCAACCTCTTGATGATGGTCATCATGTCCCCCGAAATGCACATGGCGTGAGGAGCTACAAGATGCCTGACCCGCACGAGCATGCCGCCGAAGCACGACGACTGCTGTCGAGCCCCGACATCGAGCGACCGAACGATCGCGGCCCCAACGGCTGGACCCGCCGCGGGTTTCTGCAAGCAGTCGGTATGGGTGCATTCAGCGGCGTCGCCCTCGGCGGTTTCGCCGACGTGCTCGGCTTCGAAGTTCCCGATGCCTGGGCCGCAACCCCGATCGGCCCTAGCGACGGAGTGTTGGTCAACATCGTGCTCTTTGGGGGCAACGACGGGCTGAACACCGTCGTGCCCTACACCAACGGTCTGTACTACGACCACCGTGGATCGATTGCCATCCAACCCGGCGCAGTGCTTGCGCTCGACGGAACGTTCGGATTACACCCAAACCTTCCGTTCCTCAAGGCGTTGTGGGATATCGGTTGGGTCGGCATCGTCCACGGAGTCGGCTACCCAAACCCCGACCTCTCGCACTTCACGTCGATGGCCACCTGGATGAACGGTCGCTTCGGTGGCGGGGCACCAACTTCCGGCTGGGCGGGGCGCTGGCTTGATGGGCAATCCGCCCTGGCGGCCGAAATGGCGGTCGCCACGATTGGCTGGTCAGTGCCGCTTCACCTGCAGGGTGTCTCTCGCCGCGGTTTGGGAATACCGCCGAACGGCGACCTGTTCGGAGCGGGCACGGCGTCGTACGAGCAGCGCATGTACAACGGCATGAAGAACTACTCGTCCGCCTCGGCGGGACGCGGCCAGTGGCACGACATGTACGCCACGGTCTTGAAGACACAGCTCAATGTCGCAAGTGAGGTGGCGCCGGTCTTCGCTCCCTCGCCCACCGGTGCCGAGTTCGTTCAGAAGATGACCGTGGCCGCGCGGTTGATCAACGCCAATCTCGGATTCCGCATCGTCGACCTCGGTCTCGACAGCTTCGACACGCACGACGGACAACCGGGCGATCAAGCCGATCTACTCGCCGACCTCGACGCCGGCCTCGCGGCGTTCTACGGAACACTCGACCCGTATTGGCGCAATCGAGTCACGCTGCAAACGATGTCCGAGTTCGGGCGCACGGTGTACGGCAACGAGTCGCAAGGAACCGATCACGGCACGGCCAGCGTGCAGTTCGTCATCGGCCAATTGGTCAAGGGTGGGCACTACGGCTCGGCGCCGTCGCTAGCGCTTCCGAATCCCTGGGATCGCCTGCCGCACACTGTCGACTTCCGCAGTGTGCTCGGCACCACACTCGACGGCTGGCTAGGCGGCGGCGCGTCGACCATCCTCAACGGTTCCTACGAAAACCTCGGCTTCTTTCATGGTGCCCCGGGATCGCCGGCGCCGAGCAACGCTCTACCACCAATGGTCGGAACACCGTCCACGCCGACCGAGTTCGTCTCCATGACCCCTGCGCGGTTGTTCGACACCCGCAACGGCGTCGGCGGCCGCATCGGCGCACTCGGTCAGGAAGAGACGTGGACCTTCACGATGGCGGGCAAGCTTGGGATACCCACCGACGCTGTCGCAGTCGCGATCAACCTGACGGGTGTCGGAGCGACACAACCCACGTATGTGACCGCGTGGCCAGGTGGCCTGGCGCGACCAACGACATCCAACTTGAACCTCGCGCCGGGAGTGGCGGCACCCAATCTCGCGATCGTTCGACTCGGTGCTGCCGGCGACGTGAGTTTCTTTAACTCCACGGGGACCGTCCACTTGCTCGCCGATCTTGTCGGTTACTTCCGTGACGGCACCACCATGGGCTTCGAGTCATTGAACCCAGCGCGCATCCTCGATACGCGCAACGGCATCGGCGGCTTCAACGCAAAGATCGGGCCAGAACAAAGCATCGACCTTCAGGTCGCCGGACGCGGTGGCGTCTCAGCCGGCCCGCTAGCAGTCGCACTCAACGTCACGGCCACGGGACCAACGGAGGCCAGCTTCCTGACCGTATGGCCAAGCGGTGAGGCACGTCCCAACGCCTCGAGCGTCAACATGGCCGCTGGCCAAACAGTGCCCAACATGGTGCTTGCGCGAGTCGGCGCAAATGGCCGGGTCAGCATCTTCAACGCAACCGGTGCCACCGATGTCATTGTCGACGTACTCGGCTACTTCAGCGGCGCCGGCTCGGGCAGGTACATCGCGCTTCCCCCCACTCGTGTGCTCGACACGCGTTCGGGCTTGGGTGCCCCACTTGCTCGGGTTGGCCAAGCACCCCTGGAAGTGACGTTGCTGAACAAGGCCGGAGTTCCCGGCGGTGGCGTGTCGGCCGTGATGCTGAACGTCACAGCCGTTGCGCCAACCGCAGACACATTCGTCACCATCTACCCCGGCGGCACCGAACGTCCTGACGCGTCGAACCTAAATGTTGCGGCAGGGGAAGCACTCCCGAACATGGTGCCCGCCCGCCTCGGACCAGACGGAACCGTGCTGATGTTCAACAGCGCCGGCACCGTCGATCTCATTGCCGACGTCGTCGGCTACTTCAGCGACTAATCACGCCCCCAGCCGACGGCAGGTTTCGGACAAGCGCTTCTCGGATCGCGCTGGCCGGAGCCGCAACCGTCGCCACCCGTGCTGCCAACTCTGTGGCCGCGGGCCGCGGCGGCGCAACGAGCGCGGCCACGAACTCCGGTCGCCACCGCAGGTGACCTAGCGACTGAAATCGTGCGAAGGCACGAGTTCTCCGCTGCGACACACCAACGACCTTTCGATCGACGTGTCGATCAGCGTTTCGATCAACGGCTAGCACCTCTCCGCGGCCCACGCCACCGAAACAGACTTGTCGCGCCCATCGCGATTCGATCGTCGCCGCGATGTGCACTTCGGTCGCGAGTCCCAAGTCGCCAAGCGCGCGCTGCCACAACTCGCCAACCCAGACCATCGCGCGCCCGACGTCGTCGTGCCACAGCGCGTCGCCAGCCGGGATCACCAAATCCAGCCATACGAACTCTTCGGGGATGAGCAGCACTGCTCCTCCGCCGCTACGTCGCTTGACGACTTCGATGGCGAGAGCACGGGCAACGCGGGGCTCAACGTCGGTGTTGCGCTGCGCGGATCCAAGTACCAGGGTTGGCTTTGTCACCATGTGGAAAACGGCGGCACGAACTGGTGATGGGTCCGTCGCGTGAAACTCTCCAGCATCACCCACGACGTCCTTCACTTGCCATCCGTCGCTCATCGCGGCACGACCTGGGGCGACTTCAGCTGGCGCGCGCGAGGAACGGCAGCCACGCGTCGGGAACACGCGCAACAGCCGCGCTGATCCAGGCGTGTTCACGCGGCGCGCACGGTGGCCGCGTCAGCTTCATCCCAGCCTCGGCCGGAGTTCGGTCGCGCTTGCGCAGATTGCAGGGCCGGCAGGCGGCAGCGACGTTTTCCCACGTGTGCTGCCCGCCGCGCGACCGAGGCACGATGTGATCGAGCGAGTCGGCATGCCCACCGCAGTACTGACAACGCGCGTCGTCACGCGCGAACAGTGCGCGGCGCGACATCGCGGTGCGACGAGCGTAGGGAACCTTTACCACGTAGCGCAGCCGTACGACCGACGGGCTCGCAACGACCATGTGCGCGGAATGAACCATATGGCCATCGCCGGCCACGAGGTCGGCTTTGTCGGCGAGTACTAAACAGACCGCCCGGAATACAGGCACCACTGAAAGCGGCTCGTATGTTGCGTTCAACACGAGTGCGCTTCTCATGGCTGAGAACCTAGCGACCGCGCCGCGGACCGGTTGGCGGGTTTTCAGCCTTCATTTGAGGCGAGCCTGAACGCGGCACCATTCGAGGTAGTTCAGCACATCGTCGGGCACCAGCGCGTGATTGGCGTCGCCGTATTGGGTGACAGTTCTGAAGCGCATGTAGTCGCCGCTGGGCATCGGCAGGAACGGCCGTCGTCGCCACCATTGCCTCGGCGTCGTCCGCCGCCATTGTGCGAGCGCCGCTCGCCACAGGCGGGGCCGCCGCGCTACCGCGACACCCACTGCAATGTTGGCACGCAGGCTCAACGCGGCTCTTTGGGAAGACCCAGCACCATTTCGCCAACGATGTTGCGCTGCACTTGCGACGAGCCGGCGTAGATGGTGCCTGCCCGCGCGTTCAAGAACGTGCCGACCCAGCTCGCCGTGCTGTTCGGTGCGCCGGCATCGTCGGTGCTGAACGCGCTGCTCGGGTGCCGACCAGATGGGGTCATTGCCTCGGCGCCGATGATGTCGAGCGACAACTCGGTGACCTGCTTGTGGTATTCGCTCCAGTAGAGCTTGGAGATCGCGGCATCGGGGCCGGGGTGATGCCCCCCGAGGAACTGCGTGAGCACGCGCATTCCGCTGTAGCGCATGATCTGTACTTTCGAGTAGCAGTCGGCCAAGCGCTGACGAATGCGCGGGTCGCTAGCGAGACCGCGTTCCTTGGCCAACAGAAACAGTCGATCGACCTCAGCCTGGAAGCGAATCGGATTGACGGCAGCCGCTTCGCCGCGCTCGAAACCGAGCAACGTCATCGCTACTGCCCAACCATTGTTGACGCCACCGATCACGTCGTCTTTGCGCGCAGTGGCGTCGGTGTAGAACACCTCGTTGAACTCGCTCTCACCGCTGATCATCTTGATCGGCCGCACTTCGACGCCGGGCTGACGCATGTCGACCAGCAAGAACGAGATGCCCTTGTGGCGCGGAGCATCGGGCTCGGTACGAGCGAGCGTGAAGATGTGATCGGCCAGGTGGCCAGCACTCGTCCAGATCTTCTGGCCGTTCAGAATCCACTGATCGCCATCGAGCTGCGCCTTCAGCGCCAGATTGGCGAGGTCGCTGCCTGCGTTGGGCTCGCTGTAACCCTGGCACCAGGTGTCGTCGCCGGAGAGGATGCGCGGCAGGTAATGACTCTTCTGTTCGTCGCTGCCCCAGCGCAGCAGCGTGTTGCCCAGCATCTGAATTCCGAAGACGTCGTTGGGACCACCGGTCGGCACACCTGCCTTCGCGAACTCTTCGGCGATGATCACCTGCTCGAGAGCCGACAAACCGGCGCCGCCGTATTCCACCGGCCAACCGGGAGCGAGGTAACCCGCGCTGTAGAGCGTTTTGCGCCACTCGGTCACGAAATCGGTGAGTTCTTGTCCTTCGAGGCGACCAATGCCACCCCATTTGTTGGGCAGCTTCTCCGCGAGAAACGCTTGCACTTTCTCGCGATAGGCCTCTGCTTCAGCGGTGTAGGTCGGGCGCATACGACGACGTTACCGGCTGGTAGCAAGGCGGCGACGAACGAGCGCGGCCGCACCGACGAGCGGGGCCAGCTGACCGAGCCCGGCAGGCACCACCGTAAACCCTTTGAGGAAACTGAGCTTGGCGCGGTGCTCGAGCTCGGTGCGCAGTGCCACAAAGAAAGGCTCTCCGAAACCCATCGCGACCGACCCCCCAATGACCGCCATATTGAGGTCGCAGACCGCCCCCAGCGATGTGAGCGCTCGCCCGACCATTATCCCCGTGCGCTCAACGACGCCCTGCGGTGCTCGCTGCGGCGGACGTCCGGTTTCCTCCTCGATTGCCCTCCCACTGCAGTACGCCTCGACGCACCCCTTGCCGCCGCACACACAAGGTCGGCCGTCGGGTTCGACGACGATGTGACCGAAGTGGCCGGCGTTGCCGTGATGACCGTCGAGTAGTCGCCCGCCGCTCACGATCCCACCACCAACGCCGGTACCAAGCGAAATGGCCGCAAAGTCCGATACCCCGACCGCCGCGCCGCACCACGCCTCCGCCAACGCAACTGCCTTCGCGTTGTTGTCAACCACCGTCGGCAGCTCGGTGAGCGCCTGTATCTCAGCAGCGAGCTCAAAACCTTCCAGGCTGGGAATGTGTAGCGGCGACACCGTGCCTTCCAGCGGATTTGCTGGTCCGCCACAACCGATGCCGCACCCAACAGGGGTACTCGGCGCCGAAACCTGCACGCGCTTGACGAGGCGGGCGAGGGCCGGCCAGACATCGCGAGCGGGTGTCGAGATGCGGTCGCGCACCAATACTTCGCCGTCTTCCGCGACGATGCCAGCCGCCAATTTTGCCGAGCCGACGTCGATCGCCAAGTAACACACGCTCATGGCGATGACCGTAGTGGCACGCCTGGCTACCCAGGCGGCAACCGTCTACCCTTCCAGCCTGTGACGGCCACCACTTCCAACTTTGCAGCGACATCCCCATCCGCACCGGCCGCCGCCGGCGATCATCCGTCGGCCACCTTCGGGCAGTTGTTTGATGCAATCACGGCCAACGTCGCGTCGGTGGTTCACGGCAACCGACAGGCAATCGATCTCGCGGTGATGTGCCTACTCGCCGAGGGGCACCTCCTTATTGAAGACGTGCCCGGCGTCGGCAAGACCAGTCTTGCCAAGGCGCTGGCCGCGTCGATCGATTGCACCTGGAAGCGAGTGCAGTTCACCCCCGACCTGCTGCCGACCGACCTCGTCGGCGTCGGAATCTTTCAGCGGGCAACCGAGTCGTTCGTGTTTCAACCGGGTCCCCTGTTCGCCAACATCGTTCTCGCCGACGAGATCAACCGCGCGTCACCGAAAACGCAGTCGGCCCTACTCGAGGCAATGGAAGAACGGCAGGTAAGCGCCGACGGTGTCAGCCATCAGCTGCCCTCGCCGTTCATGGTGGCCGCTACTCAAAACCCAGTCGAACAAGAAGGCACATACCGTTTGCCCGAAAGTCAGCTCGACCGCTTCTTGATGCGTATCTCATTGGGATACCCGGGCCGTCAGGCCGAGCTCGCCATCCTCGACTCGAATGGCGCTGCCGACGCGCTGCTTGCGCTGCAGCACGTCGTTACCGCCGATGAGGTTTTGCGCATGTGCCAAGCCGTGCGCACCGTGCACGTGGCCCCCGTATTGAAGAGCTACATGATCGACCTGGCCGAGGCCAGCCGTTCGCACTCCGGACTGTTACTCGGCCTTTCGCCACGCGCGACGCTGCAGCTCGCCCGCGCAACTCGTGCGCATGCGGCCGCACACGGTCGTGACTACGCAATCCCCGACGACGTGAAAGCGGTTGCCTCGCCAGTGCTGTCGCATCGCGTGATGTTGCGACCGGACTCGTCGTCGCGTGGGCTTGACGGCGTGATGGCAATCGACGAGATCCTCGCGAGCGTGCCGGTGCCGGCGGGGCGCTGATGCCCACTCGCCAAGGTTGGTTGACGATGTTTGGAGGCATCGCCTCCATCGTTCTGGGGCGTCTGTTCGGGCTGATCGAGCTCTACATGGTCGGCTCGGCGTTAATCGCCGCGTTCGCTCTCGGCGTACTGATCGTGAATCGCCCGCTTCCCCGCTTGGCCGTTCGCCGGGTGGCGCGGCCCGCAACTGTTGGCGTGGGAGAACCGGCGCGAGTCGACATTCAGGTCGCCAACCACTCCAGCGTGCGCACGCCGAAGCTGACACTGTGGGAGCCAGTTGGCGAGAAGGGCGGCGCCCCGATGCAGCTCGCACCGCTCGGTGCAGGGGAATCGGTGAGCGCTGCGTATCGCGTGCCCACCAACCGTCGCGGCGTTGTGCGCACCGGACCGCTGCGCGCCGAACGGTTCGATCCGTTAGGGCTCGCACGACGTTCAAGCTGGTTGGCCGGCGCCGGCGAAGTTCTGGTCGTGCCGCAACTACTGACCCTGGCATTTCCAACGGCAGGAGGTGCTGGCCGCCTTGGCGAGCACTTACGCATGAAGTCCTACGGTCAATCGGGCAGCGAATTCCACTCGCAGCGCGAGTACATCGCTGGCGACGACTTACGGCGCATCAACTGGAAGAGCTCGGCTCGGTCGACAACGCTGATCGTGCGCGAAACCGCGCTGGAAGGCATCCAGCACTGCACGGTCGTGCTCGACACGCTGGCCGAGGGCTACGACCACGAGGGCTTTGAGCGGGCTGTTGTTGCCGCCGCGAGCGTCGTCGCCGCGGCGTCAGCGGCTGGCATCGCGGGCCGGTTGGTCGCACCAGAACTTGATCTGCGTGGACCCGATGTCGCGGCGCTGTCGCTGCGTTGGCTGGCAACGGTGGAGATGGGCGAAGAGGTCGCCGACCACAGCGCGGGTGGTCGATCTGCCAATGACGGCCTGGGCGTTCTCGTCGTGGTCACTAGCCACGCCACGTCGCGCGCCGCAGTTGCCGCGATTGCTGCCGCGGCACCCGAGGAAGTAGTGATCGTCATCTCCACGATGGTGTCCGATGGCGGCAGCCGCGGATTCATGGTCGACGCGACCAGCCTGGCCGAGCTGCACAACAGCTGGAGCAGCCTCGTGATGGGCCGGGCAGGTGCACGAACGTGACCAGCCACCCGATGAGGCGAAACCAGTGAACGGCAAGGACCGCGTTGAGAACGCACAACTCCCGGCCACCGTTTGCCTCGCGGCGCTGACGGCAGCAACGGCGATCTCGTTGTGTCGCATCTTCGCCGATTGGGAGTATTTGCGCCCGATGCTGGTGGTCGGCATTGGGATGCACATCGTGGCCGCCGCCCTTCGACTCTTGCGTGTGCCGCTGTGGGCTGCCGGTCCGGCGCTGGTACTGGCTGGTGTCGAGTTTCTCGGAATCGTCTTCTACCGCGACACACTCAATGGCCCGCTTCCCAGCTCGCGCACATTCGAGCTCTTACGTATAGATATCTCGTTGGTTCTCAATCAATTTCCCACCACGGTCGCCCCGGTACCGAGCGTGGGTAACTACGCGATAGCTGCAACAGCTGCAATCGCAGTGTGCGCGATCCTCTCCGACACATTCGCTTTCCGCGCCATGGGCCGATTGGAAGCCGTCGTCCCGACGGCCGTGCTCTTCGTATTCACTGCCGCATTGGGCACTGATCGTCATCGCGAGGCCGTCGCTGCGCTATGGATTGGAACGGCGCTCGTTCTGATCGCTGCGCTGCGTGTGCGTCACGTCGGCAGTGGAAGCAGCTGGATGGGATCGCGACGATGGGGCGTCATCGCCGCCATGCCTGCGATTCTCGTCACCGTCGGACTCACCACAGTGGCGGCAGCAGCGTTTGCCCCACGGCTGCCAGGCGCGGGCGAGAAAGCGCTGATCGATACGCGCAATCGTGGCGGCTCAGTCACCGAGGTACTCAGTCCGCTCGTCGACATTCGCGCTCAGCTCGTGAATCAAAGCGACCTCGAGTACTTCACCGTCGAATCCTCCGACGGAGGCCACTATTGGCGGCAAAGCGGTCTGCCGATCTTTGATGGCACGCGCTGGGATCTACCGGAGGAGACGCTGGAGACGATGGGTAACCGCGCCAGCGAAGTGCCGCTGCCCGGCCCGGTCACGACACAGAACATCCGAATCTCCAGCCTCGGCGGTTCGCTGGTTCCTGCCGCGTATCTGCCAACTTCGGTATCTGAGGATGGCCTCTTCTGGGCCGGCGACTCGGGCAGCCTCGTCTTGGCAGAGACGACCTTGCAGCAGGGTGACCAGATTGAGATTCGCTCGATGGTGCCACGGCCATCGGCCGAGCTGCTGCGAGCGTCAGGCATTTCCAATCCGCCGAGCGACATCTATCTGGACCTGCCCAGCAGCTTCCCAGATGTCGCTCGCGATGCGGCAGCAACTGTCACACGCGACGCAACGACCGCGTTCGATCAGATGCTCGCGCTGCAAAACTGGTTCCGCACCGAGTTCCAATACAACATCGACGTGCAACTGGGTAACAGCAACGACGCGATCGAAGCCTTTCTTCGTACCAAGCAAGGTTTTTGCCAACAGTTCGCCGGCACCTTCGCTGCCATGGCCCGCGCACTCGGCGTTCCTGCGCGTGTAGCGGTTGGTTTCACTGACGGAACGCTCGCAGCCGACGGTCGCTACCACGTCTACGGGCGCAACGCCCACGCGTGGCCAGAGGTGTGGTTCGACGATGCCGGCTGGGTCGCGTTCGAGCCAACGCCGGGACGCGGAAGCGCCGACACCACTGCGTACACCGGAGTTGCATTCGCGCAGGACACAACGAGTGCTGGAGGCGGCGATGGCGACGGCCCGCCAGGCGACGGCGCCACGGCAACGTCGACGCCGTTGGTGACCAACGGCATCGAAGATGGCACCGAGGACACTGGAACGGGCAACCCATCGGCGACGACTATCGCAGCAGGTGGATCCGCCACCCGTGGCGGATCCGACAACTCGACATCGGCAATTCCATTCGTCCTGCTCACCTTGATTGCGTTGGCAGGGGTATGGATGGCGTTTGCACCGCGCGTCGTCCGCGCCCGCGCCGCGCGCCACGCACACAGTCCGTCCGAGCGAGTGATCAGCGCATGGCACCGCAGTCTTGGCTCGCTGTCGCTTGCGGGCGCACCACATCCAGCAGGGGCTACGCCGCTTGAATACGCGACAGTTGCCGAACGTTCCACCGGAATCGATCATCACGTATTGCGCGAGATGGCAACACACGTCACGCGGGCCGTCTATTCGCGCGGCGCCATCACCGAACAAGCGGCGGTGCGCTGCGAAACGCTAAGTCGCGAGATCGCGAACATCTGCCGCGACCGCACGCCGGTATCGCTGCGACTCAAGGCGTTGTTTGATCCGCGGCTAATGCGCCTGCGGTACTCCGGCTAGAGCGTCTCGGCTTCGTCAGTCGTCGGCGCGGGTGCGCTGCTGTTGACCAAAGCGACCGCGCACAGATTCCGACAAGTGATTGAGACCTGCCTCGCCAAGGCGTCGGGCATGGTGCTCGGCAAACAACGAAGCCACGAGGGCACCGATGAAGGCAACAAACGACAGGTACGGGCTCACCGATAGCAGCGCGATGGTGAGCACCAGGCAAGCGATCGCCGCGGCGGCGGCAATGGCAAGCATGCGACGATTGCCGCCTGCGGCACTATGCAGGTTGCGACCAAAACCAGGGTCGCGCTGGAGCTGCTCTTCGATCTGATGCAAAATGCGTTGTTCGTCTTCGGAGAGCGGCATTGCTGACTCCTGCGAGTAGGACTGCAGGCATCATCGCAGAAATTCGCTGTGAGGGCAACGCGGTTAGCTCGCTGGCCCCTGATCGGGCCCCCATTGCTGTGCACCGCGGCGCACGAGGCGCAAACCGGCGCCTTCGACGGCGCTCGCAGGCCCTATCGCGGCGCTGCCGAATCGTGATCGAATTGCGTCGATCGTCTGCTCGGCCACATCCCACTCCCGATCGCTAGCGAGCTCGTCGCTTGCTACCTCGTCAAAGGTCAGCTGTTCTTCCGGAGGGTCCACCAACTGGCTAGCGCTGATTCCGAGCAGGCGCACTCCAGGCGTTGGGTCAATCGCCATCAGCAGCGGCGTTGCGGCGGCGACGATTCCGTGGGCAGTCGTCACAGCGTCGGGCAGGGTCGTCGAGCGGGTGATGGTCTCGAAACCTACGAAACGCACCTTCAGGGTCAGAGTGCGGGCACCCTTGCCCTGCGTGCGCAGACGCGTGGCGACGCCATCGGACAATCGCACCAACTCGCGCTTCAGCTCCTCGTGAGTGTGTCGATCCGTGGCGAACGTCTCTTCGTGCCCTATCGACTTGGCCACCCGCCCCACCTCGACTGGTCGATCATCGATACCCCACGCCAATTGATGCAAGTGCGCACCGTGACTCTTGCCGACCGCGGCAATCAACGATTCGCGATCCAGCGCAGCGAGATCGCGGACGGTATGCACACCGAGCCCGCTCAACCGCTTGAGAGTCGCCGGACCGACGCCCCAAATCGCCTGAACTGGCAATGGATGCAGGAACTCCAACTCTGCGCCATGCTTCACTTCGCACACCCCACTCCCCGCCTGCACACCCGCGGGCGTGGCCCTCGGCTTCGCGGCCACCGAAGCGAGCTTGGCGAGGAACTTGTTCGGTGCCACCCCGACAGAACACCGCAGATCGAGTTGTTCCCAGATGCGTTCGCGAATGCTGTGGGCAATTTGCGTCGCGGTGCCTAACAAGCGCATTGCGCCGGTGACATCCAGGAACGCCTCGTCGAGCGAGAGCGGCTCGACAAAGGGAGTGAACGTCTCGAAGATCTCGTGCACGTCGGAGCTGACTTGCGCGTACAACTCATGATCGCCAGCGAGAAATACGACGTGCGGACAAAGTCGGCGCGCACGCGCAGATGGCATCGCCGAATGAATGCCGAACCTGCGAGCTTCGTATGAGGCCGCGGCTACGACACCGCGTGCGCCGGTGCCACCGACGACGACTGGTTGGCCGCGCAACTCTGGGCGCCGACGGAGCTCAACGCTGACGAAGAACGCGTCCATGTCGACGTGCAGAATCGAGCGGACAGTTTCGCTGCTCACACGGCGCTCAAATGCGTTCGGCTCGGGCCGTGGCCCGATTCGTGCCGCGCAGCGCGAATCGATAGTGCGGCTCGACATCACCGCCGAGCCAGGCGCCAACGGGCAACTGCACCCACGGTGGGCTCGCGATCAGCAGCTCGTGTGCGTCGGCGGCGGTGCTGTGACGAACCTCCTCAACGATGCCATCTGGATCGGCGATGCGGATCTCACCGCTGACGGCCTCGGCCTCCCATGCCTCGACGGTCAACCGCCAACCCATATCTGGGGCGTCGACTGTGACGGTGTAGCAGCGACTCGACCACTTGCCGACAACCAACCCGGTTTCTTCCAACACTTCCCGCGTTAAACCCGCAAGCAAGGCTTCTCCGTGATCAATGACCCCACCGGGCGGCGTCCACTCCAACGAATTGTCGCGTCGGCGATTGCCAACGAGCACCAGGCCGTCACCGCGCCGGATCAGAGCTCCACCCACCAGCCAACGACGCACTGTTCACCGACCTTCGCGGCGGCGTTTGCGGCGGCCCTTGAAGTCGCTGAGCCACAAGCGGGCGACGAGCACACTTGCCTCGCGGACGATCCCACCCGACATCTTCGACGACCCTTCCACGCGGTCGCGGAACGTAATCGGGAACTCGACGATCTTGCCGCCGATGCGCACAAGCCGATAGGTCATCTCCACTTGAAAGCCGTAGCCCTCGGCGCGCACGGTCTCGAACTCCATTCGCTCGAGCGCAACCGAGTTGTAGGCGCGATAGCCGGCTGTCGCGTCGTTGACGGCCAAACCGAGTACACCAGCGGCGTAACGATTGCCCCACCGCGAAAGTCGACGTCGGCCCGCGGGCCAATCGACCGTGCGCCCACCGGGCACATAGCGGCTACCGATCGCCAGGTCCGCACCAAGCTCGACATTCGCGATCAGAGCCGGCAACAGCGCGGCATCGTGCGATAGATCGGCATCCATCTGCACGCAGATCTCGGCGCCGTCATTGATGGCTGCACGCAGCCCGGCGCGGTAGGCGGACCCGAGGCCCAGCTTGCTTTCTCGGCGCAGCACCGCAATCGACCCAAGTTCGGCACCAAGTCGCGCAACCGTGTCGGCTGTGCCGTCGGGGCTGCCATCGTCGACTACGAGAATGCTGGCGGCCGGAACCGCGCTACGAACGCTGCGACAGAAGGCTTCGATGTTGTCGTTCTCGTTGTACGTCGGAACGACCACCGTCACACGCATGACCGACGAGCCTAGATTGCCTGACCCTAGATTGGAGTCGTGAGCGACAACGAACGGCCCCTGTCTGCACTCCCCTCTCCGCGAGCACGCGCCGCCGCTTTTGTCGCGGTACTCGTCGCTGGCTTCGCGGGCGGGCTGATCGGCTTCACACTCGTGAAACTGCAGTGCGATGGTTCATGCGCGGCACCCCGCGGCATTGGCCTTTTGGTCGGCGCAGTGGTCGCGGCCGCTGGCATGAGCATCGTCGCTGTGCTGGTCCTGCGAGCTGTCGGCGAGTGGCGTCAGATCGAACAACGCGACCGAGCGCGACGGTCTTGACTTCGACTCATTCGGACAACATCGAACTGCTGGCACTGGCAACCAGGCTGGCAGTCGCCGCTGGCGACGGCGCCCGCGATGGCCGAGCCGAACGCGGCATCGCAGCAACGAGCACCAAGTCGTCGGCCACCGACATGGTCACCGAGTTCGACAAGGCAAGCGAAGCTCTGATCGTCGGCGGCATTCTGGAAGCACGGCCCGACGATGCGATCATCGGCGAGGAGGGCACCGATACAGCCGGTACCAGCGGTATTACGTGGCTGATCGACCCAATCGACGGCACCACCAACTTTCTCTACGGCCTGCCGGGATGGGCAGTGTCGATCGCCGCGTCCTCACCCGACGGCACACAGGTCGGCGTGGTCTATGTGCCAACCACCAACGAGCTGTACACCGCCGTCGCTGGCGAGGGGGCCTTCTTGAATGGTCGCCGTATTCACTGCAGCGAAACCGACCAGCTGGCGCTCGCACTCGTCGCTACAGGTTTCAGCTATCAAGTCGAGCGCCGTCAGTTGCACGCGCATCGAGTTGCCCACATGCTGCCCCGAGTACGCGATATCCGACGCTTCGGTGCCGCCGCACCGGACCTGTGCTACGTCGCGGCTGGGCGCGTCGACGTCTACTTCGAGCAATGGCTCGGCGCATGGGATCTCGCCGCCGGTGAACTCATCGCCCGCGAAGCCGGTTGTCGAACCGGAAGCCTCGACGGTGGCCCGGTGCGACCCGACTCGGTGCTTGCGGCTAATCCGTCACTCTTCCCGCTGATGCACGCACTCATCGAAGAGATCGACGGCGAACATCGCGACTGACCACCAGCAATAGCCCGCGGCCTGGCATCATGGAGGCGTGGGAACACGCATCCTGTCCGTAGAAGACGACGAACGCATTCGCACCGCGGTCAAGCTCGCGCTTGAAGACGAAGGCTGGACGGTCGACGAAGCGGGCAGTGGCGAGGAAGCAATCGAGCTCTTCCATCGCGCTGCGCCAGATGTCGTGCTCATCGACATCATGCTGCCCGGCATCGATGGCTTCGAGCTGTGCCGCACGTTGCGCCGCCACAGCGACGTCCCGATCGTGATGGTCACTGCCCGTAACGACACACACGATGTCGTCGCCGGGCTCGAAGCCGGTGCCGACGACTACCTCACCAAACCATTCGCGCCAAAGGAGCTGTCGGCGCGTATCCGCGCGTTGTTGCGCCGCATTCGCCCCACGGCGCCCGGCCACGCCAAGCTCACTTTCGGCGACCTGGAGATCATTCCTGAGGAAGGCAAGGTCGTCCGCGCGGGCACCGAACTGCATCTCACCAAAACCGAGTTCCGTCTTCTGTGCGAATTGGCACAGAACCCGGGCAGCGTGTTCAGCCGCGAGAGCTTGCTCGACAAAGTCTGGGGCTACGACTATTTCGGCGACGGTCGCCTGGTTGATGTGCACGTTCGTCGACTGCGCACCAAAGTGGAGGCCGACCCGGCTAACCCGCGCCACGTCGTCACCGTGCGGGGTCTCGGCTACCGACTGCAATCGTGACCGAAGCGACGGGTCGGTTGCGAGCTCGCTGGCTGCGGCTCACCGAATGGTGGGACGGCGTCCAGCCGAGACGACTCAGTTTGCGAGTGCGCATCCTGCTGATGTTTGGGCTCGGCGCACTCCTCCTGTCCGGATTCCTCGCAGCCGCGGCGTACAGCTTCGCTCGCAGCAGTGTTGTCAACCAACGCGACAACGCCGGCATCGAGCAGGCATACCGGAATGCTCAGGCGGCGCAGAACGACTTGCGGCCGAACGACCCGTCGATGCAGGCGGCGATGGATCGCCTCCAATCGCTCGGCGTGGCAACGTTCGCCATCAACTATCGCGGCAGCTGGTCGGCGAGTTCCGCCAAGTACACGACGGATGCGATCCCGCTGAGCTTGCAACAGCGCGTGATCACCGATTCGACGCCGGCGCGCATGATCACGCTGATCGATGGCCGGCCGGTGCTCGTCGTTGGAATTCCGCTGACGGTGGCCGAGGGTGGCTACTTCGAGTTCGTGCTGCTCGACGACGCCTCCAGCACGCTCAACAGCGTGCGGCTCAGTCTGCTCTTCGCCGGATTCATCACCACCCTGGCGGGCGCATTGCTGGGTACTTTGGTCGCGAATCGCGCGGTCCGTCCGCTTGGCGACGCGGCGCAGGCCGCAAAGGCAATCGCTGGCGGACGCCTAGACACCCGGTTGGAGCCATCGGAAGACCCCGACCTACGGGTACTGGCGCACGCATTCAACGACATGGTCGCCGCTCTTCAAGCGCGGGTCGAGCGCGACGCTCGCTTCGCCAGCGATGTGAGCCACGAGCTGCGTTCCCCACTCATGACCTTGGCCGCCAGTGTCGAAGTGATGCACTCGCGCCGTGAGGAAATGCCCGAACGTGCACAAGCGGCACTCGATCTACTCGTCGCCGACGTCGCGCGCTTCCAGGGTCTGGTGGAGGACTTGCTCGAAATCTCGCGCTTCGACGCTGGCGCGATTCGGTTGAATCTGGAAGAGCTTGGCGTTGCCGAGTTCGTCCGCCAAGCAGTCGCCGTCAGCAGCATGCCCAGCACACGCGTGGTAGTCAGCCCGCGCGCCGAGCGGGTCGTAATCCAGGCCGACCGCCGCCGACTCGCTCGCGTCGTGGCGAACCTGATCGACAACGCCCGACTCCACGGCGGCGGCGACGCAACCGTGTCGGTCTGCGAACCCGATGGCGAAGGCGAACCCCTCGCTCACATCTGGATCACTGTCGAGGATCATGGTCCAGGTGTTCCGCTAGAGGAGCGTGCGCTCGTGTTCGAGCGCTTCGCTCGTGGTGCAGTCGCTGGTCGACGTAGCTCGAGCGATGGAGCCGGGCTCGGCCTCTCGTTGGTCGATGAACACGCGCGCATCCATGGCGGGCGAGTGTGGGTCGAGGATCGCCTGGACGCGCAACCTGGCGCCCGTTTCGTGCTTGAGTTAGCAGCCGATGAGGTGACCGAGTGAAGCGCGCTCACGGGATGATGCTCGCCCTGCTGGTAACAGTCGGCACAGCAGGATGCGGCATCGCGTCCGACGACGGTCCTCGCGATATTGCTGCCGCCGACCAGGTCGAACTGGGTCTCGGTAGCGACAGCAACGCGGGCGCCGCCATCGGAACTGCTCGCGTGTACTTCCTGTCACCTGAAGTCGTGGGGCAAGCAGCGTTGTTGGAGTCCGTCGCGCGCGATGTCGCGGAAACCCCAACAGCGCTGCTGCAGGCATTGCTCGCCGGTCCGAACCAGACCGAGCAGGCGAATCAGTTCCGCACGGCGCTGCCCGCCGGCACCGAATTGCTCGATGCCCGCCGGCAAGGCTTCGTGTTGCGCGTCGACCTCTCCGACGCCGTACTTGAGTTGTCCGGTCAGGTGCTGATCACCGCGATCGCGCAGATTGTGTTCACTGCTTCAGAGATCGATGGCGTGCGCGGCGTCACGATCTTGGTTGCGGGGGCCGATCAGCAATGGCCGGTCGGCAGCGGCGAGCTGTCCAGCACGCCGCTGACGGTTTACGACTACCCGGGGTTGGTGCCGTCGTCGCAACCGGATTACCCGCCGTTCCCCTCGCCCACCACGGCGTAGCTGCAATCCAGGCGCACAATCAGCCGAAGAAGACGCCTGCGACTTCGTTGTAGAGGTGCATATCGACGGGGCGCGTGCGACCGACGGCTTCCGACAGCGGTGCGGTCATCACTTCCCCACCGCGCATGGCGACCATGTGTCCCCACGCGCCAGCGTGCACCGCGTCGATAGCCGCGACGCCGTATCGGGTACTCAACACGCGATCGAACGCTGTCGGCGTCCCGCCGCGTTGGATGTGTCCGAGCAGCACCATGCGGCTCTCGAAGCCGGTGCGCTCTTCGATTGCGTTGGCAATCGTTTGCGCGACGCCGCCTAAGCGCACGTGACCGAATTGGTCGAGGACCTTGTCGCGACTGTGCATCGAACCCTCGAGTGGCTCGGCGCCTTCGGCGACGACGACGATCGAGGCGTATCGTCCACGTTCGTGTCGGCTGCGCAGTTGCGCGCACACAGCGTCGATGTCGAATGGTTGCTCGGGAATCAGGATCGCGGTGGCACCGCCAGCGATGCCCGCGTAGGTGGCGATCCATCCGCTGTCGCGGCCCATCACCTCGACGACCATGACGCGATCGTGGCTCTCCGCAGTCGTGTGTAAACGATCGATCGCATCGGTCGCGATCTGCACTGCGGTGTTGAACCCGAACGTCACATCGGTACCGACAACGTCGTTGTCGATCGTCTTCGGGATACCCACGATCGGCAGATTGCGATCGGCGTGCAACTTGCATGCGACCGACAGCGAGCCGTTGCCGCCGATCACGACGAGCGCATCCAGCTGCATCTCACGGAACGTGTCGACAACTTCCTGCACGCCTGTGGCATGGTCGTACGGACTTCCTCGCCGCGTACCCAGCATGGTGCCGCCCTTGGGCAGCATGCCGCGTAACGTCGCCACATTGAGCTCGGTGAAGCGTCGCTCGCGCACACCGTCCCACGCATCGTAGAAACCAAACAATTCGTCGCCGTAGACCTGTTCGCCCTTGCGCACAACCGCGCGAATCGCCGCGTTGAGTCCGGGACAATCGCCCCCACCTGTCAGAATGCCGACGCGCATATCAAAATGGTACGGCTGCTGGAGTGAGACGGAGGTGATGGCTGAGAATGAAATGGGATTCCTCGCGGACGGTTCCGTGGAAACGACTGTGCATCGAGTGGGCCGTCGTCGCGGCGGTCGTCGCCGCCGTGTCGTTCTCGGCAACCGACAATCGCAGGCTCTCCAGCTACCTGGCCCTCCTGCTCGGTGGCGCCGTATACCTGGTGGTCGGCGCGACCATGGCCAAGCTCGGCTACCAACGTAAGTCCCTGAAGCAAATGCGCGCCGAGGTGGCCGCCGCCCCACGGCGCACGGTCGGGTCGTCCTCCACGGCGGAAAGGTCGGCTACAACGGTGCGGCCAAAGCCCGCCCCCACAAAGCGAACCTCAGGGAGCGCCGGCCAGCGACCAGCGAAGCGGCGCCGGTGACTACTCATGCCGCAACCAGTCCCTCCTGCGTGATTGCAATCGACGCAGGGACTACCGGCGTGCGGAGTCGCGCCGTGTTCCCCAAGGTCGGCGCGGTCAGCGCAACGGCGGTCGCGTCGTATCGCGAGTTCACGCAGCACTTTCCAGAACCGGGGTGGGTCGAACACGACGCGGTCGAGATCTGGTCCGCGGTCAAGGCCACGCTCGCCGATGTCGTGCAGCAGGTGGGCTCTGCAAGTGTCGCCGCTATCGGCATCACCAACCAGCGCGAAACCGTGCTGGCATGGAACCGTCGCACCGGCGAACCGTACGGCACCGCGATCGTGTGGCAAGACCGGCGCACCGCTGCGCGCTGCGATCAACTGGCCGCCGAGGGCTGGTTGCCCGAAGTGCGCGCCACGACCGGGTTAGTGCTTGACCCCTACTTCTCCGGTTCCAAAATCGAATGGTTGCTCGCCAATCGCAGCATCCCCGTCGACGACGAGCTCGCGATTGGCACCATCGACAGCTGGCTGCTGTGGAACCTGACTGGCGGCAAGGTGCATGCGACCGACGCGTCGAACGCCAGTCGCACGATGCTGTTCGATATTCGCACTTTGCAGTGGAGCGAGGCGATGTGCGGTCTATTCGGAGTTCCAATGTCGGCGCTTCCCACGGTGATGCCGTCCAGCGGCCGGTTCGGCGTCACCTCCGATGCGTGCGGCGCGCCATCGGGCATTCCGATCGCGGGCATCGCGGGCGATCAACAATCCGCGTTGTTCGGGCAGGCCTGTTTTTCGCCCGGCATGGCGAAGAACACGTACGGCACCGGCAGCTTCATTTTGCTCAACGTCGGCGAGCAGTGCCCTCCGGTCGCCGAGGGAATGCTCACCACCGTTGGCTGGACCACTAGCGACTCGACGACATACGCGCTCGAGGGTGCCGTCTTTGTGACGGGAGCGGCTGTCCAGTGGCTGCGCGACGGAATCGAAGTGATTGCGAGCGCAGCCGAAGTCGGGCCGCTGGCCGCGTCGGTCCCCGACAACGGCGGCGTGTACCTCGTGCCCGCGTTCGCGGGACTCGGTAGCCCGTGGTGGGATCCATACGCCCGGGGCACCATCGTGGGTATCACTCGTGGCAGCACGAAGGCACACCTGGCACGGGCCGTAGTGGAAGCTATGGCCTACCAAACGCGCGACGCGGTCGACGCGATGTCGTTGGCGGCTGGCGTCGACATCAAGGATCTGCGCGTCGACGGCGGCGCGTCGGTGATGGACGACATGCTGCAGTTTCAGGCCGATCAGTTGGGCGTGACCGTACGCCGTCCGTCGGACCAAGAAACCACGGCACTTGGGGCCGCCTACCTTGCCGGTCTCGCCGAAGGCGTGTGGCCATCGCTCGCCGCGATCACGGCCGAGTGGACAGTCGAGGCAGTCTTCGAACCCGCAAGCGACCGCACGATTGCCGATCTCGCGCACGCCGGGTGGCAACGCGCGGTCGAACGTTCACGCGACTGGGTACAACATTGAGACCCGCGATCTAGGAGGACCATGTCGAACGCTTTAGAACCCGACTGCATTCATGTTGTCATCGAGATACCCCGCGGAAGTCGCAACAAGTACGAAATCGATCACGACACCGGGCGCGTGTTCCTTGATCGACGGCTGTTCACGGCGACCACCTATCCGGCTGACTACGGGTTCATTCCCGAAACGTTGGGAGGCGATGGCGACCCACTCGACGCGCTGGTGCTACTCGAAGACCCGGTGTATCCGGGCGTTTGGGTGCAGGCACGACCGGTCGGAGTGTTGTACATGCACGACGAGGCTGGCGAAGACGCCAAGATTCTGTGCGTTCCGCCCAACGAGCCACGCTGGCAGACGGTGCACGATCTCGGCGACCTGACGCCACAACTCGTGCAAGAGATCCAGCATTTCTTCGAGGTCTACAAAGCGCTCGAGCCGGGCAAGTCTTCCTCTACCGCCGGACTGGCCGGGCGCGACGCCGCGTGGGAAGCAATCCGCACGGCCCGCGCCAACTTCCGCCCGCACTAGTGCAGGTCTGCGAGTAGCGCGGCGCCGATGGCGCCCGCCTGTTCTCCTAGTTGCGCGAACGCCAACGAGGGGTGTGGACGCAGATCGGGCGCGTAGAGCAATTCGCCGAACCAATGCTTGATCGGGGCGAGGAACACATCCGCACCTACCGCCAAGCCACCACCGAGCACGAACATCGCGGGGTCGAGAACGTTCGTCAGGTTGACCAGGCCAAGCGCGACCCAGCGGCTGTACTCGTCGACAACGGCAACTGCGTTCGCGTCTTGCTCGCGCGCCGCAGCAGCAACATGCTCGCCGCGCACCTGGCTCGGGTCGCCACCCGCCAGGTCGATCACGCGCATAATCCCCTTGCCATCGTGCACACGACGCGCCAGCCATGCCAGTCCAGAACCCGACGCGTAGCGCTCCCAACAACCGCGCCGACCGCATGGGCAGGGCGGGCCATCCGGGTCCACCACCATGTGGCCGATTTCTCCGGCAAAGCCATTCGTGCCGCGCATCAAGGCCCCGTTAGCAACAACGCCGCCACCGACTCCTGTGCCGAGTGTGACCATCACGAAGTCATCGACGCCACGCCCGGCGCCGTGCTTCCATTCCGCCGCCGCCGCACACGTCGCGTCGCTATCGACCCGAACGAAACACCCGAGCCGCTTGCCAAGTAGCTCGCCCACCAGCAGGTCGTTAACACCAACGAGGTTTGGTGCTGCCCGCAGCGTCCCGTCGCGGGTAACAAGCCCAGGCATGCCGACACCGAGTGAGTCCCAGGGCAGCATCGCTTGCGCGAGCTCGGTGACAGTCTCGATCAGCAGGTCGGCAGTCTTCGGCGTCGGTCGCCTCTGTTCGTCAACAACCCCGCCATTCGCGTCGAGCGCCAGTGCCAGGCACTTAGTTCCGCCGACGTCGATACCAAGCCGACGTGACGAGCTCATGCCTCCGCGCGGGCTTTGAGTTCGCGGACGGTATTCAGAATGCGCACCTCAGCGCGACGCTTCACGAACCCCGGCAGCGGCACAACCAACTCGATGGCCAGGTCGTAGCGCACCTCGGTGCCGCCGTTGGCCGCCGGCGAGAAGTGGTAAGCACCGTCGATCGTGCGCATGATGTCGCCGCGCACCATGTGCCATGCGAGAACGTTCGGCGCCTGCGAGTAGTCGTAGCTGAGCGTGTAGTGGGTGCTGCGCCCGAGCGCCGATGCCCGGTACTCGACCTGATCAGGGCGTCCGTCGCCGTCGCGGCTGCGCACAATGACGTCTTTCACGTCCTTGGCCCAGTCGGGGTAACTCTCGAACTCGCACGCGATGGCCCACACGCGCTCAGGCGCCGCGGCGATGGTGATGGTCTGTGACGCCGTTTCTGCCATGGAGATGTTCTACCTGATCCTTGTTGTTGAACGACCGTTGCCCGTGGCCGACCTTACGGTTGGCCGATCTTGCGATTGGAGGGTTTCGCCGCCGGATTGACCCGCGGCCCGTAAGAACCGTACCTCGCCGCCCATACCCCGTTGCTGCCAATGCCGAACATGGGCACCAACACCGCGAACGCCAAGGCGTTCAACTGGCTGTCGTCGAGCCCGACCACGCCGATGCTGGCGGCACTGAAGGACGCCACCACTTGAACGACCAATGCGGTGAGCAACGCGCGTTTGACCGGTGGTGGCGCGGTCGTCCCGGTGAGCAGGTAAAGGTTGGCAACTCCAACTTCCTGCACGCGCGAGCGCTCTAGCGCGGCGGCGTAGGCCCACAGCGACGAACCGACGCCGACCGCAAAGAGCGCGATTGAGACAACCGCGATCAATACCTGAGCCCAGCGCTCGGTGCGCAACGGCACGGCTATCGCCAGGGCCACAACGAAGACGCCCGTTCCAACTACGTCGACGCGCACCACTCGAGAGTTCACGGCATCAGTCTGCCAGCGCACCGAGCGAGACACCGAGACGATGGGCAAGCACGTCGTAGGAGAACTCGCGCACTGCGCGTTCCCGCCCGGCGAGCCCCATGGCGTGCGCACCGGCAGGATCGTTGAGTAGTTGCTCAAACGCGGCAGCGACCCGGCGCGGATCATCTGGTTCCCGCACCACGATTCCCGTTCGCCCGTCTTCGACTGCCTCTGCGGCACCGCCCGAATCGCCAGCGATCTGGGGCACTCCACACGCCGCCGCCTCCAGAAACACAATGCCGAAGCCTTCTTGTTCGAGGCCACCCCAACGATTGCGACACAGCATCGCGTAAACGTCGGCACAGCCGTACAGCCGCGGCAGGTCGTCGTTGCTGACCCGCCCGAGAAACACAACCGGCGCGTCGAGCGAGGCCGCCAAAGCGCGCAGTCGTTTCTCGTCGCGACCGCTGCCAGAGATCGCGAGCACGAACTTGGGGCGCGCGGCGCGCAACTGCGCCGCGGCCCGAATGGCGGTATCGAAGCCCTTTCGTGGCACCAGCCGGCTGACGCTCACCACCACCTCGGCATCATCGGCAAAACCGAATTGCGCGCGAGCAGCCGACCGTTCGGCTTGCGTGAGCGGTCGAAAACGATCGGTATCGACCCCAGGCGGTACGACGGTGATCGGCAACTCGCGTCCGGCGGCGTGCTCGGCTTCGCTCGCGGGGTAACCGCCGGCGGCGACGACATGGCGCGCGCGCCGCAACACATACGCGAGGGTTTGTTTGCTCAGCGGAAGGCGCCCTGGCACCGTCACCTCGGCACCGTGCAGCACGACGTCGTAAGGCAGTTGCAGCGATGGCCCGACCAGACCAAGCGGCAAGGCGGGATCCAACACAATCAGATCCGCGTTGACAGCCCGCGCCATCGCATCGATACGGCGCACCATCCACGGATGGGGCAGCAACACGGGCTCACGCGTGCGCTCGATGTGAAATGCCTGCGCGGCATCGAATGCATCTGCGCCCTCATAGGGACTAGTGAGCACGGCGAACGAGTCGGGTGGAAGCCGCCGCCACCACTCCCACAGCAACGATTGAATGCCGCCAATCTTTGGAGGGAAGTCGTTGGTCACCAGCAGGTGTTTCATCCCCCGCTCCTTTCCGGCATCGCGTGCAGTCCCAAACGATGCGCCGCCCACTCGGCATGTTCGCGCAGCAGTGGGTCGTCGTGCACCACGTACTGAGCCACGACATCTTGTACCTCACTGTCGGCCGCATCACCGATATTGCCGAGTACCACCAGTGCGTTACGTCGAATCCAGCGCGGATCGCGGTCGGCGAGATACCACGGACTCCACTGTGCGAGCAGTTCTGCATCAGAGCTGCGCAACAAATCGAGTACCGCGATCCAGGCTTTCCCCGCCGCGGCCGCCGGGGCACGATTGGTCGGCCCGAAGCGAATAGTCGGCGGGCACACCTCCTGGCAGTCGTCGCACCCGTAGATGCGGTCGCCAACCAGTTCCCTCAGCTCGGGCGCGATCACGCCTGGCTTTTGCAAGACCCACGCCAAGCATCTCGCGGCGTCGACCACCCCGGGCTCGATGATCGCAGCAGTCGGGCAGACATCGAGGCAGCGGCGACACGCGCCGCAGCCGTCCGCAACGGGTTCTGGTTGCAACGGCAAAGCCGCCGTGGTCACCACGCTGCCGAGCACGAACCAACTGCCAGCACCGGGCAGCAACAGGTTGGCGTTTTTGCCGAACCATCCAATTCCCGCGAGGTGTGCGACCTCACGATCGACGAGCGAGTTGTCGTCGACGAAGGCCACTGCCCGGTAGCCATCGGCGCGCAATCGACGGGCAACGGTGCGTAACGCGCGGCGCAGCGGCGCGTAATGGTCGACCCATGCATAGCGCGCAACCCGCGCTTGCGGACCTTGCGGGCGCGGCACGTCGGCGAGCAGGTAAGGACTGGCCGCAACGAACACCGACTGCGCACCGGGGACAGCGCGTTGTGGGTCGGTGGACCGAGACGGATTCCGGAAGGTGAACTGCATTCCATCGGTGAGGCCGCGGCGCACCCGGTCGTCGATGGCGACCCGCGCCCGGGAGAGCACGGCGGCCGGGGCTACCCCGGTGTGAGTAACACCGAATGGCTCGGTGAGACGAGCGAGATCGGCCAGATATGCCGCATCGGCGCTGGGCGAAGGTGGATTAGCGGGCCTCACGATGTCGCAGCGTAGGCACCAGCCCAGCCGCTGCAAGCAGTTCCACCGCACGAAGTTCGGCCGCATCGAAGCTCATCCGCTCGCGCAACGCCGGTGAAAGCAAGTGAGTAACGACGCAGTCGGCACACGTCGCGGTTCCGCACATCGCGCACGAGTCGCAGGAGATGACAATCGATGACATGCCGCCATCGTCGCACCGGGGTGTCACAGAGTTATCTAGCCACTAGCTATCTAGCCATCAACGGCGGGCGAGGGCCAGGAACGTGTCGCTGGATACAACGTTGGCGCCGGCAGCGCGCACGTCTTTCACAACCGCTTGATCGTTGGTGACGACCACCACCGGACGAGCGAGGTCGATCGCCGCAACCTCGGCGCGTAACACATCGTCGGCGATCACGCCCTCGGGCGAGTACGACACGCGGATCAGGCGCCGCTTGGCGGAGACGGCACCGACAACCGATGTGCCGTCGAACACCACATGTATCGCAGTGCCCCATCGGCGGGCGATGTTCTCCGCCGCGTCGATGCACTTTGTGCGCTGCTGCTCCAGCGACAACGTCTTCCATCCCAGCTTGGCGACGTTGTAGCCATCGACGAGCACTGTCACGCCTGGGAAGCGCAGCATGTGTTCGCCGACGGCCTCGCTGTTACCGGGTAATCCACCGGGAACCGCGATCGGCTTGCGATGGTGGCGCGTGCGCGCCGAAGGCGTCGGTTCCGCTGTTGCTGACTTGCGCGCCTTACTCGCCGGCTCGTGTGCGGCCATTGCTGCTGCGTTGAGCGCTTTCGTCAGCTTTTCGATCGAGCGTTCCAGCTGTCGGATGTGGGCACGTGCTGCCCCCAACTCAGATTTCAACTGGCGGGCATCGGCGACGACGGTTGCGCGTCCGGCTCGTTCCGCTTCGAGTTGGTCGGCGAGCGCAGCCGATTCAACTCGAGAGCGGGCGGCAACGGCTTCGGCGGCCTTCCGCCGCTTCTGTTCGCGGCGTAGTTCCCCGGCCTCATCAGCAGCGGCGACGCGGTTCTTCGCGGCCGCCACCGCCGCGGCGTGCCAACCGTCGGGGCGGGTGAGCCACAGCATCCCAACGTCGTCGACCAACTCCGGCGTGGCGACAACGCTCAACCGATGCAAGAACATCGCATCGCCTTCGACCGCCGCCCGCAAGGTCGTGAGGGCCGCCGACGGCAACTTCTGGAAGCGAAGGTACGGCTTGAAGCCAGACGGTACCGGCATTGGGGGACGCAACTTCACGCCGACCGCAGCAATCGCGACGGCGAATTCCAGCGCCGAACGCAACGATTCGTCGGTGAGGTCGGCGGCCATCAGTCAAATCTACCGAGCAAGCCCACGGGGACTCCGGTCGAACGCCTGTTCTTGACACGAACAACCGTTCGTGCTCAAATGGCGCGCTGTGCAGCGTTCCTTCGACGATCTGGGAACGCCACTTGCCGACGTCACGTTCTGCGTGCTCGACATCGAGACCACCGGAACCGACCGCGGTGGCGACCTGATCACCGAGATCGGCGTCGTCAAAGTGCGCCGTGGCGAGTGCCTGGGCACCATGGCCACCCTGGTCAACCCGGGCAAAGCGATCGCTCCCAGCGTCGTGGTGATGACTGGCATCACCCAGTCGATGGTCGCCAGCGCGCCGCGCATCGAAAGCGTCCTCCCGGCGTTACAGGAATTCGTCGGCGACGCAGTCATCGTCGGCCACAACGTTGGCTTCGACATGGGCTTCATCAATGCCGCCCTCGTGCGCAGCGACCGGGCGTCCTTCCGCAACACCGTGATCGACACGCTGCCCCTGGCGCGTCGGCTGGTCCGCGACGAAGTCCCCGACTGTCGCCTCGGCACACTCGCCAGTCGTTTTCGTCTCGACCACAAACCAACACACCGGGCGCTCGACGACGCGCTCGCCACCACCGATCTGCTGCACCTGTTACTCGAACGAGCGGCCGGGCTGGGAGTGCTGGGGCTCGACGACCTTGTGCTGTTGCCCAAGATGGGCGGCCATCCACAAGCGGGCAAGTTGAAGCTCACGCATCACCTGCCGCGGTCACCGGGTGTGTATCGCTTTCTCGGTGCCTACGACGAGGTCTTGTACGTCGGCAAGGCCACCAACCTGCGCCAACGCGTGCGCAGCTACTTCAGCAGCGACGACCGGCGCAAGATCGGGCCGCTACTGCGTGAAACGCAACGACTCGCACACACCGCAACCAGTGATCCAATCAGCGCCGAGATCCTCGAACTGCGGTACCTGCACCGGCTGAACCCGCGTTACAACCGCGTTGGCACGACGTGGAACAAGTACTGCTACGTACGCATCACTACCGACGAGCCGTGGCCGCGGTTGGTGATCACCACCGAACCCGCATCGTCGGGGCTTCACATCGGGCCGCTCTCTTCGCGCTCGATGGCCACTGCGGTGATCGAGGCCGTGCAGTCGGCGCTCCCAATTCGGCGCTGCGGCGCCAAGCTTGGCCGCAACTTCAAACCTGCGGCTGGCGCGGTGCCATGCACGGGTGCGCGACTCGGTGTCGCGCTGTGCCCGTGCAGCGGCACCGCCGACGAGGCAACCTATTGGCGCGTCGTCGCTCAGGTCATCGCCGCGTGCACAACCTCCCCGCAACTCGTGCTCGACCCGTTGTGGACCAAGGTCGCCGAACTAGCGGCCGCTCGCCGCTACGAAGAGGCGGCCTCTATGCGCGACCGCGCTACCGCGTTTGCGTCAGCGATCACACGCCAGCGGCTGTTCGACCAACTGCGTTCCGCGGGCGAGGTCGAGGTACTGATCCACGACACGGTGCTGCACATTCGCGACGGCGTACTGCTCACCGCGCAGCAACAGGGTCAATTGCCCACCGGACTCGAGCTCTCTCCGCCGCCCGTGCCAGCGTTCCCGACGACTCTTCCCCGACAGGCCGCCGACGAGGTGCTGTGCCTAGCGCGCGCGATCGAGCGCGCCAGCTTTCACGCGCGGCTACAGAGCTGCACCGGGGAGTGGACGTGGCCAACCACACCCGTGCGCGAGGTCAGTCGTCTCGACGTTGCAGCATGAGCGCACCCCTGCGATCGATGCGCAGCAGCTTGCTATGGCCCTCGCTGGGCAACGCGGCTGCGATCGCATCAGCCTCGTCGACCGCACACATCACAGCAACCGATGGCCCCGAGCCGCTCAACCAAGCCGCCCACGCACCAGCATCCAGTGCGGCCAGCAACGCCGCTCGCGACGGCTCTGCATGCGCGAGACGCAAGTCTTGATGAATGCGATCTTCGGTCGCCGCTCGTAGCGCGCCGATGTCGCCCGCGGCAAGTGCCGCTACGAGCAGCGCCGTGCGACCGATGTTGTGCACCGCATCGGCGAACGGCACGGATGCTGGAAGCCCGCGACGCGAGTCGTCGGTCGAGGTGGCAGATGATGGCACCCACAGCACCATCGCCGGCTCCAGCGCGAGAGGTACGCGTACGGCGTGCCCAGCCGCGGTGGCGACGACGCCCCCGTACAGCGATGCGGCCACGTTGTCGGCGTGACCTTCCAACTCCGTTGCCAGGTGCAGCAGCTCCGGCAACGCCTGCTCGAGACGGTCGGGATCAGTTCCGTAGCGTTGTGCGTGAGCGGCCACCACACCACCGACGCGAGCAGCACCACTGAAACCCATTCCGCGACCAATAGGGATCGACGACCGTAACCACACTGGCCCTTCGCCGCCAGCGCGCCGAAATGCAACCGTTGCAGGATGGTGATCATCGAGGAGTTGGGCATCGACCTCTAGCAACGGCTCGAAGATGACATCGGCGTAAACCGATAACGCCATGCCGAGCGCATCGAAGCCCGGTCCTAGATTCGCCGACGAAGCCGGAACGCGCACGATCATTAGTGGCCGAACTCCTCGACCGCTGATTGCGAGACCTCGACCATCTTGGCGAGCGTCGACTGTGCGCTTCCTGAGTCGATCGATTCCGTTGCCACGACCAGGCCAGCCTCCAGCGAGGGGACCGAGCCAGCCACCACCAAGGCCGCTGCCGCATTGAGCAACACAATGTTGCGGGGCGCACCGTGCTCGCCGGCCAGCACACGCCGCACGACGTCGGCATTGACATCGGGGGTACCGCCGACCAACTCATCAAGAATCGCGGGCGCCAAGCCGAGCGACACCGGGTCGACAGAGAAGCTGCGCACCGCGTCGCCGTCGAGCGCGAGCACGCTCGACGAGCCCGTAGTAGTGAGCTCGTCGAGACCATTGCCATGCACGACCCACGCACGCACCGAACCGTGCAGGCGCAACGAAGCGAGCATGCGTTCTGCAACAGCAGGATTGGCGACGCCGATGAGGTGCCGCTGCACACGGCCCGGGTTGGCCATCGGGCCGAGCAGGTTGAACACAGTCGGAATGCCGATCTCTCGCCGACTCGGCGCCGCGAACCTAAACGCTGGGTGATACCGCGGGGCGAGACAGAAACCGATGCCAGCTTGTTCGACGCAGCGTGCGACACCTTCCGGCGCGAGTTCGACGGCAACGCCCAACGCCTCCAACACGTCGGCTGTGCCGCATTGCGAACTCGCCGCCCGCGCACCGTGTTTGCACACCGGAACGCCGGCACCGGCCGCGACGATCGCCGCCATCGTGCTGACATTGATGCTGTGGCTGCGGTCGCCGCCAGTCCCGACGACATCGATCGCTCTGGAGCGAACCTCGTCGGACAAGGGAACGATGGTCGCGGCCTCGAGCACAGCATCCAGCAGACCGGAAATCTCTTCCGGTGACTCGCCCTTGCAGCGCAGCGCAACCACGAAGCCGATCAGTTGTGCCGCGGTTGCGTCACCACTCAGGATTGTCGCCATCGCCGCCCGCGCATGGGCCGCGGGCAGGTCGCGCTTTTCAACAAGCTCCGTTAACAGCGCGGGCCAACCGCCAAACTCGTCGATCCGACTCATGCCGTGCAGGCTAGAAGGTCGTCCACCCCAGAGGTGAGGTGAGAGACCTATTGACTAAGCGGTGCGACGTCGTTGGCGGATCAACCGCCGCCTCTCGCGCTCGGTAGCCCCACCCCAAACTCCTGCCTTTTCACGCACCTGCAGCGCATATTCCAGACACGCGACGCGTACTCCACAGTCGGCGCATACATGCTTTGCCTCTTGTGCTTCGTCGTCGTCGTCGGGATAAAACACGCTTGGGTCGAGCCCCCGGCACGCCCCAAGCTGACGCCATACGATCTCTTTGACAGACACGAACCTGTCCCCCGTTGGTCAGTGGCCGCGGAACCCCCTCCCACAGCCGACCTGAATCTAGGTTCGCCCCCGTTGGCAATGCCAGCCCAGATTGTGCGATTTCTGCGCGCTTTTCAGGTATTCAGGTCGCGGAGCAGCTCAGCGACCGTCTCCGCGGACAGCAGCATTGACTCGCGGTACGCGGGGTGATCAATCTCCAGCTGCACCCCGTCGGCAAACGCGACGACTTGCGCAGGGGTGAATTGGAACGTCAGGTAGTGCACGGCGGCGGTGATGTGATCCCGGGTCAGCTGTTCGGCGTGTTCGGCACGAACAATCCCCCGTACCGTTTCACCGCCGGGTAGTCGGAACAGCACCGAGTTCTCGATGCCCACCAGCTTGGGCAACCACTCACGCAACTGCTCGTCGGAGGTGAGCTCGATGAACAAGGTTGCGCAGAGCTGACCCGCTTCAGGGATCAGTGGGTTGTACACATCAAGCTCTTGCTGGATTCCTTCGTCAGTGAAGATGCGCTCGACCCGCGCCATCTCCTGAATCTGATAGCGCATCGTCTCGCGACTCTCAAACATCACCGAGACGACGGTGCCAACGGCGACTCGTCGGACGCGTTTCAGCTCAATGACCTGTGCGCGCAGCGTTGCGCGCTCACGCTCGTAGGCCCGAGCATCGGCGATATCAGCGATCGTCAGCTTGCGTACCGAGTTGGTAGTCGTCATCGCGGCGCTTCTTCTTCGGGGATGCCGTAGGCCCGAGCGATCAGCTGCAGTGGGTGCAGCGGCTCTTCACCGGTCTGCTCGTTGATCGCGGTGTTGGCCAAGTGGCAGTCGCCCGCCACCACATCGCCGCCGGCCCTGTGGATCTCGTCGGCAAGCTTGCGCGCGATCGGGATGCTGATGTCGGCGTTTTCAGCGCGTAGGCCCCACATACCGTCGATGCCACTGCACTGCTGCACAAGCTTCACCTTGGCGCCGGTCAGCTTCAACAGGTCGCGGCTCTTCAAGCCAATGTTCTGCGCCTTGAGGTGACATGGCGTGTGATACGTGATCGTGCCCGGCACAAAGCCATCGAACTCGAGATCAAGGGTCGTGCCTTCAGCCTTGTGGACATTCATCAAGTACTCAGACGCGTCGTAGGTATGCGATGCGACGAGTTCGGCATCGGGCCCGCCGACGTAGTCGATGTAGTCCTTCTTCAGGATGTAGCCGCAGGTTGGCTGCGGGACGACAACGTCGTTGCCCTTACGCACGGCATCGGCCAAGACCTGCACATTCTTCGTTGCCACTTTCGTGAACTGCTCGACGTCGCCGCTATGCAGCCACGGCGCACCGCAACACGTGGCGCCGTCGACCAAGGAACATTCGATGCCATTGCGTTCGTAAACCTTCACCAGATCGTGACCAATCTGCGGCTGCTGGTACTCGACCAGGCAGGTCGGGAACACAGCGACGCGGCCTTGTCGCTTGGCGATGCGAACCTTTGGTCGCTTCTTGAACCAGGTCGTGAAGCGCTGCCGCGCGTAGGGCGGCAGCAGTCGCACGCTCGACACACCAGTGGTCTTTTCCATCACCTTGCGCACCGCCGAGCCACGCTTGGCGCCGAGCATCTTGTTGGCCAATGGCGCCGCCATCGTGGCGGCCTTGCCCATCAGGTCGGTGCGGCCCAACACTCCGTCGGTCACGCGGCTGCGCAACGAGACCTGTTTGGTGGCGTGGCGCATGCCGTCGGCGCGCAACATCAGCCGTGGGAAATCGAGGGCCCACTCGTGCATTCCGGGCGTGTACGGGCAGTTGACGTAGCAGAGCTTGCACTGGAAGCACTCGCTGACGACTTGATCTTGCTGCGCCGGCGTGAGTCGCCCGGCATCTTGATCGTCGTGACGATCGATCATCTCGAACAATGTCGGGAACGAAGTGCAGAACTTGAAACACAACCGACAGCCATGGCACAGATCGAAAACGCGCGTCATTTCGCCGCGCAGATCTGCCTCGTCGAAGTACGCCGGGTGTTTCGGGTCGTAGGTGGTCGTCATGTTGGATGCTCGGCTTGGCTCGCAGTGTGTAGGGGCTACCCAGTTCGGCTAGCCCCTACACATCGGCGATTCGGTCTACAGCGCTTCGAGTCCCTGGCCGAAACGGCCCGCGTGGCTCTTCTCGGCGCGCGCCAACGTTTCGAACCAATCGGCAATCTCGGACAGGCCTTCCTCGCGTGCCGTCTTCGCGAAACCTGGGTACATCTGCGTGTACTCGTAGGTCTCGCCAGCCACAGCCGATCGGAAGTTGTCGGCCGTGTCGCCGATGGGCTCGCCAGTGGCGGGATCGCCAACTTGGGCAAGGTACTCGAGGTGACCGTGCGCATGGCCGGTCTCGCCCTCAGCGACTGAACGGAACAGCGCTGCCGCATCGGGGTAACCCTCGACATCTGCCTTTTGTGCGAACCACATGTAGCGACGGTTCGCCTGGCTTTCGCCGGCAAACGCTTCCTTCAGGTTCTCGTGAGTTTTGGTGCCTTTGAGGCTCATTGCATTAGCTCCTTTGCTTGGTGGTTTTCTTCGTGGGTTTAGGTGATTGGCAGGCGGCACAAAGGCCGCCAAACACGATGCGCGCGCGGTCGGTTCGAAAACCGGCGAGGTTGCTGACCTCCAGGCGATCGAGGTCGTCGACGTACACGTCGTGCAACTCGCCGCAGCGATCACACTGCGCATGATGGTGATCGGCGACATTGGGGTCGAAACGAGTTGAACCGCCAGCGGACTGCACGACCTGTAGTTCGCCCATCGCAGCCAAATCGTTGAGCGTTTGGTACACGGTGCGCAGCGAGATGCCGGGCATCAGCTTGCTAGCGACCGCGAACAGTGCCTCGGCAGTGGGATGGGTTTCGTTGCAGTGCAACAGCGAGAACAGCAGCTGCCGTTGCGGCGTGACCTTCAGCCCGCGAGCCCTGAATGCGCGGGTCAATTCGGCTGGAGCGAGCACGAGGATCACTGTACTCGCACTCATGGCTAATCTGCAACCGCTGCAGATTAGGACCTATGCGGCGGAATAGAATGCGGTCCCATGCCTGCGGCACAATCCCACACCGGTTTCGACCGCCGCGAAATGCTGCGCCGACTGGAGGACGAGACGTTCGACGTGCTGGTCATCGGTGGGGGTATCACCGGTGTCGGTGCCGCATTGGACGCTGCGAGTCGCGGACTGCGCACGGCGCTCGTCGAGCGCGACGATTTTGCTGCGGGCACGTCGTCGAAGAGTTCGAAGTTGGTACACGGCGGCTTGCGCTACCTGCAGGACGATCCGCGTTTGGTCTATGAGGCACTGCGCGAGCGAAAGCGACTGCGCAGTAACGCACCGCATCTGGTCAAGGTGTTGCCGTTCATGCTGCCGGTGCTGACCAAGGACGGAGTGGTTTCGCGCAAGATCGCCCGCGCCTTGGGCTCAGCGCTGTGGATGTACGACCTCACCGGCGGGTGGCGCATCGGCAAGTTCCACAAGCGTTTGCGCAAGAACGCGGCGTTCAAGCACCTGCCGACGATGCCCAAGGACCGTCTCGCCTCCGCCTACCTGTACTACGACGCGACCGCGGACGACGCACGACTCGTTGTGACAGTTGCTCGCACCGCTGCTGCACACGGTGCAGCAATCGCAAACAGATGCTCGGTGGTCGAGCTCTCGAAGTCGTCGGCGGGCCATGCTGCTCAGGGTCAGGTCGACGGCGCGGTGGTCGAGGCCGACGGACGACGATTCACAATTCGCGCGTCGGTGGTGGTCAACGCCTGTGGCGTATGGTCCGACGACGTCCGAGCGCTCGACGAAGGCACGCACCCTGATTCGATTCGCCCAGCAAAGGGCGTGCACATCACCGTTCCGTGGGAGAAGGTGCGCAACGACGTCGCGGTTGTTATTCCCGTGCCGAAGGACAAACGCAGCCTGTTCGTCGTGCCCTGGGTCCCACTCGCCGACGGCACGTTCCGACACACGTATGTCGGTACCACCGACACGGACTACGACGGACCGTTGATCGACCCGCAGTGCACCAAGGACGACATTGACTACGTGCTACGAGCATTGAATGCGAGTGTCACCACCAATATCACCGAAGCCGACATCACCGGCGTATGGGCGGGGTTGCGACCGTTGGTGAAGGCAGCGACTTCGGGACGCACTGCCGACCTCTCGCGCCACCACAAGGTTCGAGTGAGCGAGAGCGGCGTCGTCACGGTTACCGGCGGCAAGCTGACGACGTACCGCGAGATGGCCGAGGACGCGATCGACACCGCTGTCCGCCGACTCGGAATGCGCGCGCGGTGTCGCACGCGCAATCTGCCACTAGTTGGTGCCATCGGTTTCGTCGATCAACCGGCCGGCACGGCGGAAGCGCATCTCGCCGATCGCTACGGCGGATTCGCCGACGAGATCACCGCGCTGATCTTCGGGGATCCGTCGCTCGCCGAACCGTTGGTACCGGGGCTGCCCTACACGCGCGCAGAAGCGATCTACGCGGTCCGCCACGAAATGGCGCTCACGCTTGACGACGTGCTGACCCGGCGCACGCGGGCGCGGCTCATTGATCGTGCGGCCGCGTTGCGGGCCGCACCCTCGGTTGCCGCGCTACTCGCCACCGAGCTCAATTGGGATGCGGCTGAGGTGAAACGCCAAGTCGATCACTTCGAGGCTCAATGCGCCGCAGAGGCCAGTTCAGCCGCCAGTCCCGCCGCGCTTTCGGTTACGGCGTGACGCAACCGACCCCACCGATCGAACTCACCGGCACCGCAGCACGATTCGCTACGCCACCACCGCTTCCCGACGGATTCCTGTCCCGATTGGCGGCAACGTGTGCGATCGACGACGACATCGCCGCCACGGCCGAGGCGAGTCGCGATTGGTGGCCGCTGGCGCTGCATTGGTCGCTTGCCGGAATGGTTCCCCAACGCGCCGCGGTCATCGCACGACCGACGAGCACGGCGCAAGTCTCAGCACTGTTGGCGCTGTGTAACTCGGCGAGTGTTCCGGTGACCGCTGCTGGCGGGCGCAGTGGCGTGCTCGCTGCTTCGGTGCCGGTGTTCGGTGGCGTGCTGTTGGACATGACGGCGATGCATGGCATCGAGTCAGTCGACGCCGAGTCGGGTGTTGTCGAGGTGCTCGCCGGCACCTTCGGGCCGGATTTCGAGGATGAGTTGCGCGGCACGCATGGACTGAGCGTCGGGCACTTCCCCCAAAGCTTCGACATTGCGACGGTTGGCGGTTGGGTCGCCTGTCGCGGCGCGGGGCAGTACAGCACGCGTTACGGCAAGATCGAGCACATGGTGACCGGCCTGGAAGTCGTGCTTGCCGACGGGTCCATCGTGCGCACCGGAGGCTTTCCCGCCGGCGCACAGGGCCCCGACCTCAACCAGCTGTTCATCGGCAGCGAGGGCACGCTCGGGGTTGTCACGCGGGTGTGGTTGAAGGCTCATCCCGTCGCCGCTCACGAACAGCGTGCTGCATACTCATTCGCCACCTTCGAGGATGGCATCGCAGCCTGTCGCCGCATTCTGCGCCGCGGCGCGACTCCTGCCGTGCTTCGGCTGTACGACGCTGTCGAGAGCGAACGCGGCCAGGGTGGTGACGGCAAATACTGCGTGCTGTTAGTGCTCGACGAGGGCGACGAAACGTTGGTTTCCGCGACCATGAGCGTCGTCAACGACGAATGCCGCGCTGCCGCGATGCTTCCCGTCGAACTCGTCGAAAAGTGGATGCACCACCGCAACGACACCAGCGCCTTGCAGGGTCTCACGCGCAAGGGCTTCGTCGTCGACACGCTGGAGATCGCGGCGCCTTGGTCGGCTTTGCCGCGCGTGTTCAACACGGTTCGTGCCGCATTGCTGGCTGTGCCTCACACACGCACCGCCTCATGCCATCTGTCGCATAGCTACGCCGACGGGGCATGTTTGTACTTCACGTTTGCGGCCACCCCGCCCGCATCTGAGGTTGAGTCGACGTACGTCGCGCTGTGGGATGCCGGGCAACGAGCCGTGTTGGCTGCCGGCGGCAATCTGTCGCATCACCATGGCGTCGGTCTCAATCGGGCTCGCTTCGTGCCGGAAGCTTTGGGTTCGGCACTGCCCGTGCTGCAGAGACTGAAGGACGCGATTGACCCACACGGGATTCTCAACCCGGGCAAGATGGGTCTTCGCACTCAGTTCGGAGAGGTGCAATGGCCCTAAACACTGAACGAATCTTGGATTTCGCTGCGCTGCGCCGGGGTGGCGCGATCGCTCTGGTCGTTGGTGTCCCCTGCGCGATCGGTTCCAGCTCACTGGCGCAGGGCGACGGCGACTCGTTCTTTGTCGGGCTGCTCTGGCTCGGCGCCGTCGCCGGCTTCGTCATCGGCGCCGGCGTCGCGGCATGGGTTCAGCGCAAAGGTACGCCGCTCATTCACGGGATGGTCTGCGCTGGCGGTACGTACGCCGCCGTGCAGGTGGTGTTCTCAATCGTGCGTCTGTCCCGCGGTAAAGACGTCAGTTGGCTTGGGTTGTTCTTCACGTTCACTGTCGTGTTGTTGGCCGGAATCATCGGTGGCGGACTCGGCAGCATGATGCAACGCCGCGGCATTACCCCAGGGTCGTCGCGATGAGTGTCCTCGTCATCGACGTCGGCACGTCCGGTTTGCGCGCGGCAGTCGTGCGTCCCGACGGTGAAGTGAACGCGTTGCATCACGTTCCATTCCCTCCCGCGTCGCCATTCCCCGGTCTCATCGAGTTCGACGCGCGGGGCATGGCCGACGCAGTGCTGCAAGTAGCACAAGCAGCGCTCGGCGAAGCCGGGCCAGTGTTGGGCGTTGGTATCACCGCACAACGCGCCAGCACCGTGGTGTGGGACCGCGCAACGAGCGAAGTGATCGGCCCCGGGCTCGGCTGGCAGGATCTGCGCACGGTCTTCGATTGCATCACGGTGAAGGCCGAACACGGTCTGCACCTTGCGCCAAACCAGTCGGCCACCAAGGTTGCGTGGCTGCTGAATCAACACGACCCCGATCGCACCCGCGATCTGTGTTTCGGCACCGTCGACAGTTGGATTGCGTGGGTGCTCAGCAACGGCGCCGTGCACGTCACCGATCATTCGAATGCTGCTGTCACCGGCCTGCTGCGCGCCGATGCGTCGGCGTGGTCGACCAGCGTCTGCGAGGCGCTAGGTATTCCAGTCGGGATGTTGCCCGCGCTAGTTGACACGAGTGGCGTTTTCGGGGAGGCATCGGCATTGCCCGGTTCACCGCCGATGGCCGCGCTGGTCGGCGATCAGCAGGCGAGCCTCGTGGGCCAAAGCTGTGTGCGGCCCGGCCAAGCGAAGATCACCTTCGGCACCGGCGGCATGCTCGATATGTGCACCGATGGCGCCGCCCCGGCGACCAGCAACCGCACACCGCAAGGCGTGTTCCCCATCGTGGCCTGGAGCCGCGATGGTCGCTGCACCTGGGGTGTCGAGGCGATCATGCTGTCGGCGGGCAGCAACGTGCAGTGGCTGGTCGACGACCTCGGCATTCTGCCCTCGGTCGCGGCCAGCGACGAAGTTGCCCAAGCGTGCGAAACCTCCGAAGGCGTTGTGTACGTCCCAGCGCTGATGGGCTTGGGCACGCCGTACTGGGATTACGGCGCCCGCGGCACCATGTTGGGGATCACCCGCGGCAGCGGCCGGCCGCACATCACCCGGGCGGTCCTGGAAGGCATCGCTCATCGAGGCGCCGATCTGGTCGCAGCTGCGGAAGCGGGCACCGGCCATTCGGTGCCGGTCTTGCGCATCGACGGCGGCATGAGCCAGAACACAACGTTCGTGCAGGCCCTGGCAAACGCCAGCGGCAAGCCAGTTGAGGTGTCGCGCCACACAGAAGCAACGACCATCGGAGCGGGGTATTTGGCCGGCCTCGCAGTTGGGGTGTGGGGGTCCTTCGACGACATCGCCCAGGCCTGGCAGCCCGAGCGGGCAGTCGAGCCGACAGGCTCGCTGGATCGCCTCCAATGGGCGGAGGCCGTCAAACGGTCGCAGGGGTGGATACCCGACCTTTCGGCGCTGGACTTCTAGAGTTGCTCAGCGCACCCGCTTGCGGGAAAGCTAGGCGTGATTGTTTACGTGACAGATATGTCAGGAAGATGTGCCGTTGATGGAGGGTCCTTTGAAGACCGAAATGACTGAGTCCGGTGCCGCAGATGCGCGACTGGGTCGCCGTGCCTTGCTAGGCGTGGGCGTCGGTGGTGCCGCGGCTTCGCTGCTGCCCGTGCTGGCTGGCAGAAGTTCCGCGTCCACGGGCGACAGCTCGACGACGGTGCCGACCACGGCTGCTCCCCCGCGCCGACCAACCGACGACGACATCGCCTTGCTCGGCGCGGCACAACAGGTCGAACTCACCGCACGTGCGCTGTACGACGCTGCAATCGCCGCCGGCGAATGGTCGGACACGGAAAGAATCGTGATCACAACAATTCGCGAAGCCCACGAGGCAGCAGCACAATCGCTCGCTGGCTTGCTTGGCGGTGATGCACCGGGCGAGATGTCGCAGTCGCTCTACAGCTCGATGGTGAGCGACTTCGAAGGCTCGGTCTCTAGTCGGCTCGAAGCTGCCTACAACCTCGAGTCAGCGGCAGTTGCCACGCACACCGAATTACTCGCCGCTCTGATCGGAATCGATGGTGCCACGCTGATCGCTGCGATCCAATCGATCGAAGCGCGACATGGCACGGCGCTCGCCGATCTCAACGGCCAGACCGTCGTCTCCACCCTGCTCGTACAAGATGAAGCCGCAGCACTGGACGTGAACGCATGAGCGCTACCCAGCACGAGAACGCCAACAACAAGCTCGACAACACCGACAAGTTCGGTCGCCGCGGATTGTTCCGCATCGGCGGCCTTACTGCTGCTTCGGCCGCGGCAATCGTCGCGTGCGGTACGAGCGAGGCGGGTAAGACCGGCAACATTGGCGTTGGCCAAGACACGCCCAAGCTGCCCGACCCTGTGCTCAACAACGGGGTCTACCTGCGCACGCTGGCCGGCATCGAGCTTTCGATTGCCGCGGCCTATCAGCGAATGATCGATGACGACATGCTCAGTGGGGCCAGTGCCACGTTCCCCGATATCAGCGACCTCACGCCGCTGGTCGAGGAATACGCCACGCATCACACTGCCGCGGCCGCAACGTTGAACGACCTCGCCGTCGAGCAAGGCGCCGAGCGCTGGGAGTGCGGCAACACGCGACTCGATAGCGCCTTCATCGACGTCGTGTTCGACCGGGTTGTCAATGGCGCAGCCGCGACCGATGCCGCGAAGGCGATCTCGCCCAGCGATGATCCCACCCGCGACATGTTGAACCTGGTGCACACGCTCGAGTCGTTGTCGGCCGCATCGTGCCAAGGTGTCGTGCCACAAGTCAGCGAGCCATCCCTCCGCGCATCAGCCGTGAGCATCGGCGTTGTGTCTGCGCGGCAGGCCGCGTTGATGGCGCTGTTGCTCAATCCCGGCGGTTACGTCTCAGTCACCGATGCGGAGAATGCTCTGCCGGCCGAGACCACGACGACGTCGCTGGCTCCAACACCAACGCAGAACATCGCCGAGCCGGGTCAAGGCGCCGAAGGCGGCGGCGATCCGGCAGCTGCGGCGCCGGTGCTCACCGAGATCCCGTTGCCTGTCGCCATCCCTGGTCAGTTCGGCTCGTTGGCTGCGATCGTGTATGTCGGTGGTGCTGGCGACGAGAACGGCGTGCGCTTGAAGTTGAACTTCGAAACGCCCAGCCTCAACTCATACGCCTACCCATTCGACTCCTGCGCCGTCGGCTGACGGCACGCTCTCCCCGGCCGTAGACTGCGTGCGGTGGTGAGTCGGCCGGGTGGCCGCGGCACGACTTGATCGTGTCGAGGAAAGTCGGGACTCCACAGAGCAGAGTGCTGGCGTGAGCCAGGTTGGGGCGACCTAACGGAAGTGCAACAGAGAGAGACCGCCGATGGACCGTTGGTTTCGACCGACGGTCACAGGTAAGGGTGCAACGGTGCGGTAAGAGCGCACCAGCGTGCAAGGCGACTTGTACGGCTCGGTAAACCCCACTCGGAGCAAGGCCAAGCAGAGAGATTGAACTGCTCGTTCGTCGGCTTTTGTCGGCAACTCTCGGGTAGGCCGCACTAGAGGGATGGTCACCGTCGAACCGCTCCGGCGGCAAGGCACAGAATCCCGCTTACAGGCCGACTCACTACCGTTTAACGGCGCAGCCAGCGCTTCGCCGTCTTGCGCAGTGCCCAATATTGCTTCGCGGGAAAACGATTCGCGACGTGGCGATACACGTCGTTCACGAACAACGATGTGAGATATCCAACGTGATTGTTCAAGAGCAAGGGCCGGATCTCGGCATCGTCATGGATTGCCAATCCGAACTCAACCACCATCAGCACGTCAGGTAGGTGGTAGGCGGTGAACGGAACGCCAGCGGCCTCCCAATCAAGAAACAATTGCCGGAGGCCGAGATAGACGATCTGCGCATCGTGAAAGACCAGAACGCTTCCGGCAGGATCCATCACCCTGCGACAAAACTCGCCGTCGGAGTAGACGGCACGATCAGTGTGCTCCCCGTCTACGAACATCAGCTTCGGGGCCGGATTGATGGTGCTTGCCGGAATATCCGCCGCGTCGGAGTCGATCCAGCGGAGTCGATCGCCGATCGCCGGGTCCAATGCGGTCAACAACGCGACCATTCGGGCCGTGGAATTGTCGGCGTACTCAAATCGTGAGCCGCGTGCGTCGGGCATCACAGCGGGACGCTTATCGATCGACCACATCAGTTTGCAGGATGGGTCCAACACGAACGGCTGCAATGAGCCGCCGAGATGCGAGCCGATCTCGAGGTATGTGTACTCACCAACTGCGCGCCGCACGCTGTTACGAACAGCAATCAGCGATCGCCGATCATTCATCGTCGTCTGGGATTCGATCGCCGCGAACGTGACATCGGCATCTGATTCCACGCTTTTCGCTTCGACGTTACGCGGCATCGCGTCACACTATTCACTCTCTTGCCAACACACCGGCTTACTACCCTGAGCGCGTATGAAGCCCAGCGACGTCTATCTCGAAACGGAGCGGTTGGTTTTGCGATGGTTCACCGTTGACGATCTTCACCTGATCGTTGAGCTGGACAGCGACCCGGTAGTGAAGCGCTACATCGACAACGGTGCGCCAGTCGACCACGTCGATCTTGTCGAGACACTCGACTGGTGGCTGACCCATTACCCGCGTGACGCGGGCTACGGGTTCTGGGCTGCGATCGAACAGCAAACGGGTGACTTCATCGGTTGGTTTCACTTCCGGCCGGGCGATGGCGCTGGGCCGCTGGAACCTGAGCTGGGTTACCGCCTTCGCCGTCAAGCGTGGGGCAAGGGCTTGGGCACCGAAGGTTCGATCGCATTGATCGACCACGGCTTCCGCGAACTGGGCATCGAGCGCGTGTACGCGCAAACCATGGCGGTGAACATCGGATCGCGGCGCGTGATGGAGAAGGCCGGCATGCGACTGGTCCGCGAGTTCGTCAGCGACTGGCCAGTCCGAATCGATGGCGACGAACACGGCGACGTCGAGTACGCCATCACCCGCGCAGAATGGGAAGCCGCCCTACCGGCGCGGGACGACGTTGAAGCTGGCTAGCGCTGGGCCTTGGCTGCGCACCATCACCGACGTGATGCTTGCCTGATCAACGAAGCTGCGCCACACGATGCTGACGTCGACGCCCAACGCCCAGGCCATCGCCGCCTTGATTGGCGTTGCGTGCGTGACCACCACGATCTCTTGATCGCGCGCCGCCTCCACCAAGTCATCGCACGCCGCATGCACCCGATCGGCCAGCATGCGCAACGACTCGCCGCCAGTTGGCGCGAAATCGGGATCGGTCATCCACTTGCGAAACAGGTCGCGCGGTAGCTCAGCCATCACCGCTCCGTCGAATTCGCCGTAGTCCATCTCCAGCCAACGTTCGTCGAGCTCCAGCTCGGCGCCCAACACCGCAGCGGTCTGGCGTGCGCGCAACGACGGTGAACTAATCACGCGATCGACGCGCGGTAGCGCCGCGACCAGTGCGTCGGCCTGTGACTGACCGAGTTCGTCGATCGGCAGATCGAGCCGGCCCTGCAGCCGACCGCCAGCATTCGCCTCAGTGCGGCCGTGGCGGATGAGATGGATCACTCTGACAGTGAACCACAGCGCAGAAACTGCTGTCGTCGCTCGGGATCGGCCAGTTTGAATCGGCGCCAAGCCCACCACACGATTCCTGCGCCGACGCCTTCCAGCAACGCGTTCAGCCATCCACGCTCGAGCGACGGCACACGTGTGTGGCCCCACGAACCGCTAAACGGCCACCAAAACACCTTGGTAGCCGTGAAAGCACCGTCCCACACAAGATGCAACAGCATTCCAATCGGCAGGCCGAGCAGCAGGCGGCGAATCGGCTTACGACCGGCGGTGACCAGCATCACCAACACCATGGTCCCGACCGTCACGGTCAGGCTGTGTGCCCAACGCGCATCGCCGAACGGCGCGTCGATGATGTCGGGAAGCAGCACGCCAACGAACAGCAGCCGATAGTCGAAACGCGGATCGGTGAACACGAACCACACCGAAGCCAATCCGGTACCGAGGAACCACAAGAACACAGCGTGTTACCGCGCGAGAATGCGACCGCATTGCGGGCACTCAGGGACTTCGCCGGCCGGGGCAGACTTCACCCCATCGAGTTCCGCGGGCGACAAGTCCATGTGGCAGCCGCTGCAGTGCGAACCCTCTAACCGGGCGACGCCGACACCGCCGAACTGTGCGCGCACCTGTTGATAGTGGTTCAACTCGTCGGGTGTCAGTTGCGCGACTGAGGATTCGCGACGAGCGGAGAGCTCGGCTGCTTCAGCATCGAGGCCCGCGTTCGCGGTGTTCAGCGCCGCCAACGCCGCAGCTAGCTGCGCCTCGCCGCCGGGAAGATCCGCCTGAAGCGCGGCGAGCGTCGCCTCTCCTTCGCCGAGCGAGTCGAGCGCCGCCAACTCATCGTCGTCGAGACCGCCGCGTTGCGAGTTGATGGTCGCGATCTCGTGCATCAGTGCTTCCGCCTCACGCGGTGCGATCACCGTCTTCAATTGCGCTTCCAACCGCGTGCGCTTCTTCGTCAACTCGGCCGACGCGTGTTCGGCCGCTTCGATCGCGGCTTGCGCAGCTGCGACTCGCCCCTCCGCTGCGGCGATGCTGGCCCGCAAGGTCTTGAGCGTGGCGGTCGCTGCCTGATGCGCGGCGACCTCGGCAAGTCGCGGCCGCTTGTTCACAATCGCGTCGAGCGCTGTGTCGATCTCTTGCAGGGCGATGAGGGTTGCGGCGTTCATTTTTCTAGATCCTGAAAGTCGACGTCGGTGGGCGGTCGATCACACAAGTACACGAGCACCTTCTCTGGATCGGCCGATGGCACTGGAGCACGCGGGTCGAGCACGTCAGCCGGCACGGTCGAAGCATCGCGCAGAATCTCGACGAGCGGGTGTGGGCTGCTGGTGACCGGTGGGGTCGTGTCGATCGGTGTTGGGTCGCCGACAATGGTCGTGGGCGGCGGGTTGGTGGCCGGGGGAAGTGTCGCCGTGGTAGTCGGGCGCTCAGGATCGATCGTGATGCCTGGAAGGTAGCCGCTGATCAACTCCGCGAGACATTCCTCTCCAGGCACGTAGATGCGTCGAAACTTGCGCGGGTTCTTCGGCGGGTCTGGCCAGTCGAGCACCGGCAGGTTGGCGTGCGCCGCTCCCATGAACGCCCCCCAGATTCGAGCTGGGTAGTCGGCGCCCTGCACCTTGCCACCGCGACCCATCTCCGCGGCGAATTCAGGAATGCCGACCATCGGCGTGTAGCCGCTCGGATCACCGACCCACACGGCGGTGGTGATCTGTGGCGTGCCGCCAACGAACCAAGCGTTCGTGTTCTCGTCTTGCGTACCTGTCTTTCCGGTTGCCGGAATTGGGAAGTTGCGCAGGTTGCGTGCGCCGGTCCCCTTGCGGATCACTCCCTTGAGTGTCGCCACGGTGGCATTGGCGACGCCGACGTCGAGCACCTGCGTGCCCGGGTCTTCGTGTGTGTACATGCGCACATCATCGGGCCCGTCGATGTAGTCCACGTAATACGGATCGTGATGCAGCCCTTGGTTCGTGATGGTTTGCATCCCGGCCGCCATGTCGATCGTCGACATCGCGTTGTTACCGGTGGCCGTCAGGCCAAGCGGAAGAAACGACTCGTGTTCATCGGCGGGTTGGCCTTGGTAGAAGTAGGGCGAGTGGGCCATCCGGTAGACGGAATCGACCACGCGGTGCAGGCCGATGGCGTAGCTCAAACGAACGAAGCCGCAATCAGTTGAGTTCCAGGTGTTCTTACCGTTGAACGGACCGATGACGCCGTACCCCGAGTTCACCGTCTTGGTGGTTTCGCGACCGTCGCGAAAGTCAGGAACGGTGCATGGGCGTTGACCGTTGATCTCGTCGTTCGGTTGCACGCCCGCTTGGTAGCCGGTGGCCAGGATGAACGCCTTAATGCTCGATCCCGTTTGCCGGGGCACTAACGCCATGTTGATTTCTCCGGCGGCGACGTTTGATTGCAACCCGTTGCCGCCCACCATCGCTCGAATCGCACCGCTGGTCGTATCGAGACTGATGATCGCCGCGTCGAACTGATGGAACGGAGTGTCGGGAAGAATGTCGCGGGCGTTCTCGGCTTGCAGCTGCATCGTCGGATCGAGCGTCGTGTGAATGCGCAGCCCACCGCGATACAGCAAGTTGGCGCGCTCCTGCTCGGTGGACCCGAGAATGTTGGACTTTGTCAGCAAGTAATCGCGCAATGCGACCGTGTAGTACGTCGGCTCGGTCGTCAGCGTGGGAATCGTGCGCACGTGGTCGGGCAGCGGCCAGGTTTCAATGAGGTGCTCGCCCTCCGGCGCCGTCACCAGCTCGACGTCGACCAGTCGGTCGATGACTTGCTCGAAACGACGCTTCGAGGCTTCGATCTTGGTGATCGGGTCGAGGCTGGAAGGTGAACGCACAAGGCCGGCGAGAAACGCTCCTTCCACCATGTCGAGCTGCGATGCATCCTTGCCGAAGTACACCTCGGCCGCCGCTTGCAGGCCGTACGCGTTGTTGCCGAAGAAAACCGTGTTGAGGTAGCGCTCGAGAATCTCGCCCTTCGTCATTTTCTTCTCGAGCATGGTGGCGAAGTGCGCCTGCAAAATCTTGTAGCGACCATCGCGGGGCAACCCGGCGAGGAACTCGTTCTTGACCACCTGCTGCGTGATGGTGCTGGCACCTTGCGTGGGTGCGTCGCTCGCAAAGTTGGAGAGAAAGGCGCGCATGAAGCCCCGGAGGTTGACGCCGTCGTGGATGTAGAACTCGTTGTCCTCGACTGCCAAGAGTGCTGCGACAACACCGGGTGGCACCTGGTCGATCTTGATCGGCTGGCTGTTCTCGCGCTCGAAGATTGCAATGACGTTGCCGGCGACGTCGTAGACGAGGGTTCGCTGCGAGAGCGGCTGGAACTCTGGAAGCGTCACTGGGAATTCGTCGTGCGCATTGGCGATGTACCACAGCCGGGGGGCCGTGGCGATCACGACTGCGGTCGTCAGCAATGCGCCCGCAAGGATGATCGCTACGAAACGGATGGGCCAGGCGATGCGGTACACGTCGCCCTCACGCTAGTTGCGGCCCGAGACGAGCAGGCATCACCCAGTACCGTTGCCATATGGCGTCCGACAAGAGCAAGCATCGTCCGTTTCGATTCGGGGTACAGGCCTCCACTGCAACCAACCGGGCAGCGTGGGTCGACCTGGCCAAGCGTTGCGAAGGCCACGGCTACTCGTGCCTGACGATGCCCGACCACTTCGGCGACCAACTGGCGCCCGTGCCAGCGATGATGACCGCCGCCGACGCAACCGAGAAGCTGCGCATCTGCGCGCTTGTGTTCGACAACGACTACAAGCATCCGGTCGTGCTCGCAAAAGAGTTGGCCACGATGGACTTGCTCAGCGACGGTCGCGTCGAGATCGGGCTCGGTGCCGGGTGGATGATCACCGACTACGAACAATTGGGCATCCCCTACGACAGCCCCGGCGTTCGCATCGATCGCTTCGTTGAGGGGCTGCACATCATCAAGCAGGCCATGCAGCCGGGCAAGTTCTCGTTTAGCGGCAAGCACTACACAATCACCGACTACGACGGCCTACCCAAGCCTGTGCAAGCCCGGCCACCCGTGCTGATCGGCGGCGGCGGCAAGCGAGTGCTCGGCATCGCTGCACGCGAGGCCGACATCGTGGGCATTAACCCAAGCATGCACGCCGGCGTGGTCGACGCCGAAGCGTTTGCTCACATGACTGCTGACGCCGTCGACGAGAAGGTCGCGCTGGTCAGGGCCGCGGCTGGCGATCGGATGAAAGACATCGAGCTCAACGTGCGCGCCTTCCTGGTCAACGTCACCGACGATGGCGCGGGAGCGCGCAGTCGACTAGCCGGCATGTTGTCGGTGGACGAGGCGATGCTGACGCAATCGCCGTTCGCGCTCATCGGATCGCCGACGGAATTGATCGAGCGAATCGTCGAGCGTCGCGAGCGGTGGGGCTTCTCGTATGTCATCGTCGGAGCCGACGATGTTGACAAGTTCGCCCCCGTCGTTGCGGCACTCGCCGGGAACTAGACCGCCCGAACTTTGAGGGCTTCGTCGCCCTTGCGGCCTTGGCCGACTTCGAACTCGACGGTCTGGCCCTCTTCGAGCGATCGGTAGCCGGAGCCCTCGATGTTCGAGAAGTGCACAAACACGTCCTCGCCGCCTTCTCGAGCAATGAATCCATAGCCCTTTTGAGCGTTGAAGAACTTCACAGTGCCCATTGTCATTTCTGTACCTCTACTTTCGAGCCGCCCATGTGGCGACTCACAATCAGGATAGTCGCTCAGCGAAGGGGGGTTAGCGACTTCAACGCCAGGGTGTACGACTCCTTGTAGGTGACGCCACCCAGGACCGTGTCGGCCAGTGTTTCCTTGCTCAGCGTGGCGGCGATCAACAGGCCGTGGTCGTCCAGGTACCAGTCGAGCGTGATGTGCTCATGAAACTCGTCCTCGTCGACGACCGTCATCTGCACATGCTGCACCGCGATGTCGACGCCTTCCACCGTGCGGACGCCTCGCTCGAGCACCTGCCAGACGGGTAGCCACGGCTCGCCACCGATCGTGCACGTCAGCGGCACCGCCTCGGCGGTTGTTGGCGGCTCGGCGACGTCTGACGGCAGCAGCAGCACCGTTCGATCGCACACAATCGGTTCGATCTTCTCCTGCCCAAAGAACACGTGATACGAACCGCCGGTCGGCTGTAATTCGATGCCCGCGCTCGTCACGCACAGGTTCCACTCGTCATGTCGCTCGACAAGTGCATCCCACCGCATCTCTACCCCACACCCGGTGGCCGCAAACGTAATCGTCGTCTCGTCGGGATAGACGTGCTCGGTTCCCTCCAGCGCATCGATGCTCTCGCGACCCTCAGTCGTATAGAGGTACACGCCGGTGGGCGGCAGCGTCGGCAGTTCGGCTGCGACCGTCGTGGTCGTTGCAAGCACCGTCGCGGCGACGGTCGATGCCCGATAGCGCGCCAACACCTCGTCTGTCGTGAGCGGTGTGGTGTGATCGTCGAAGACAACCAAGCGCACGAAGAGCAGGGCGGCGATCACGACAAAAACAACGCTGCTCAGCCACCAGAAGAGCCGCCGTCGGCGACGTGAATCACTCGTCGTCACGTCGCGAACCATATCTCCAAACCTTGAAGGCGTTAGGCCTAGGCGTAAGAGGTGGCGAGCAGTTCGTCGAAGACCCCGATCTCGAAGGTCTGTGCCGTCGCCATCCTGCTTGCGAGCGACGCAACACGTTCAGTCGATGTGTCTGCGATCGACTCCAACATGTGCAGTGCTCCGACATGGTGAGCGCGCATCAGCTCGAGAAACAGCCGACCCCTTGCGCGACCATCGAGCGTGGCCAGTTCATCCATTTCCTCCTGGGATGCAAGGCCGGGCATTTCGTCCGCGGGAAGTGGCATGCCCATCCACCCCATGACTTCCTCGGGGGGCGCGGTGCTGGCACCGACGGATTGCAGCCACGCGTGCATCACACCCAACTCGTAAGCCTGGTTCTGCAGGATCTCGGCGGCGGCTGCCTGCACCGGCCCGCCTGTGTCGCGCCCCAGTACGCGTTGACACAACACAAGAGCCTGGCCGTGGTGAAACGACATATCGATCAGGAAACCAATGTCGTCGTCGGTGAGTTGGCTATTGCTCTTCGAGTCGGAGCCCGACGACCCGCATCCCGTCGCGGTCGCGCCAGCGGCTATCGCGAGCGCACCGAGAAACTGGCGACGGCCGGTCAGGGCGGTCCGCCCATGCTGCCCAGTCCCCCGCCAGCGTCGGCGGCAACTTCACCGTGATAGCAACCCATGAAGTACGGGAACGTGGGCGTCGTGTAGTAGCGGTACTGGCCATCGGAATCGACGCGGCCGTTGCACTGGTCGAGATCGCCCGAACCCTCGACGTATGAGTGCGCGTTCCAAGTATCGGAAGCGAACAGCGAGTCGTCGGTGAGCTGCCAACTACTGACGAGTTGGCGAACGCTGGAGCACGCGGCGTCCACACATGTGAAGCCCGACATGATCGGGTACCCGTCGAGGCTCCAGCCCACCTGCCCAGCGCTGTTTGATTCCACCACGTCGGCGTCAAACAGACAATCGACGCCAGCCGCCCACAAGAACAGGTGCATGTGGAACCCAGTGGGACCGTTGTGGCTGCCGCACGCCGACAGAGCTCCACTTGGAAGCGACAGCACATCGCCGCCCGTCGCCTCAGTCGGGCCGTAGATCGCAACCCCGTTGATCGCGACGGCGCTCGCACCGAGCGCCGGGATTTCACCAGGAGTGGCAGCGACGACTGGCACGAGTGGGATACGGAATGTGAGATCCGATGCCTCCGGATCGCCCGGCGATGCCTCGATGTAGAGGTAGTCGGGCATGCTGTTGGTTTGCACCACGACATCGTCGCCATCGCAGGAGAGGACGAGCGAGGGGTCGGCGAGGTCGGGGTTCGCCGACTCGACGGCGCGGAACGTAGCGATGATCGAGTCGCAGTCGTTGGTCGTTGCGCTCACACCGGTGTTCGCTGTCGTATCCGGCGACCCGGCCACTGTCGACGCGGTCGATGCCGTTGTTACAGCGGTGGCAGCGGAAGTGGTGGGGGTTGCATCGCTCTTGTCGTCCGAACAACTCGCGACCGCCAACAGCGCACAGGCGGCGAGCACGACAGAGCGGTTGCGAGTGATGAGGCGAGATTTCATTCGGCGACAATAGCGACTACCGTCAGCGTTCCGCATGACTCGAATTCTCGACTTCAACGGACGCGACGCGGATCGCACGGCCACGGTCGCGTCGATTGTGGCGCTTCGCGGCACCAGCACTCAGTTCGCACAGGTGACTGCGGGTACGGCCGATGAAGCCGCAGCCGCCGAAGCGGCCGGCATCGAGATGGTCGTGTGCATGGCCAGTTCAGTGCCGGCGGTCCGGCGCGGATCTTCGCGTGTGTTCGTCACCGCGGCGATCGACTTCGGCGGTGCCGTCACGGTCGACGAGTTACTCGGTGCTGCGTTCCAGGCGTTGGGCGACGGGGCCGACGCGGTCATCACTGCCCGTCGGTTACAGGCGGTCGAGCGACTGGCCGAGGAAGACGTCCCTGTGATGGGCCACCTTGGCTTCGTTCCAAAGAAGTCGACGTTGTACGGCGGCGTGCGATCGGTCGGCAAGACAGCCGACGAAGCCATCAAGCTGTGGAAGCAGTTCCAACGCTTGGAGGACGCTGGCGCGTTCGCGGTTGAGTGCGAGTTGATACCTGCAAAGGTGATGGCCGAGATCAATCAACGCACTGGCATGGTCACAATCTCGCTCGGTTCGGGTCCCGACGCCAATGTGATGTTTCTGTTCAGCTCCGACATTTGTGGCGAGAGCGAGCGCAGGCCGCGCCACGCACGGGCGTACGGAGACCTGGCCGCACTTCACCAGCAGATGGCCGCCGAGCGAGTGAAGGCACTCACTGCGTTCCGGGCCGACGTCGCATCGAAAGGGTTCCCGAACGAGTCGGAAGTCGGACAGATCGATGCGGATGAACTCAACCGATTCGTGAAGTCACTTGCGGCCGACGGCAAAAACGGAAAGACCCGCGGGTAAATCCACTCGCCTCAACAGCTTCCGCTCGATTTTCGCAGCGCGGCTAAGCGTTCCACCAAGTCCTGTTTGGTTCTTGTCGAGATCACTGGCCGATTCGCCGCGCTCGAACAACGCCTTCAAAGCGGCTGGCAATACGAGAAACGAGTAGGCACCCGACGCGCGCTCCACTCTGCATCCGGCACCGCGCAGTAGTTCGGAGAGATCACGCCGTGAGAACCGCCTCGCAGAGTGAGTGACCCTGTCGTGCGCACGGCGAAGTCGACGAACACCTGGCTCCCACAGACAGATGATTCCTCCAGGCCGAACGACGCGTGCCAACTCGGCAACCGCGACTTGCGGGTCGGCGATCGATTGGTGGCACAGCACGGTCACGCACAACACAACATCGAACGAGGCCGTGTCAAAGGGCAAACGCGTGATGTCGGCTGCGACAAAGCCGGCGGCTTCATGGCGCTCACGATTCAGCTCAAGCGCGAGCGGCATGAAGTCAGTGGCAACGAGATCGCCATGGTCTGCCAGCCAGGCACCAGTGGCTCCGGTGCCCGCACCAACATCGAGAAAGCGACCGCCACCACCGACATAGTCGCCCAGCACCTGCTGCAGGAGTTGGCGCGTCGAGTCGTACCACCAATGCGAATGCTCGACCTCCGCCATGCGGCGATACTCGTCTACCTCCACTGGTACTCCAATCTCGTACTATCGCTTGGGATGACGGCGACCGACACGCAGGCTACGGGTCAGTCGCAAGCGGTCGGGCCTCCCCGACGGATTGTGACTTGGTTGCGGGACGTGTTCCCCTTCCGAGGCGTGATCCTTCCATGGCTCGTCGCCAGGGTCCTCGTTCTCCCGTTGCTCCTTGTGAACACGACGCCGGAGGGCGGCGTCCGCCCCGCGTGGTTGCTCGCGATGGATGGTGGATGGTTTCGAGCCATCGCGCTGGATTGGTATGACCGGCACGGCGACGTTGGCGGCATCGGCGAGTATCCCTTCTTCCCCCTGTTTCCATCAGCTGGTGGCGCGCTCATGCGCCTTGGCTTGCCGTCGACGGTTGCGCTCGCGGGGTTGGCTTGGGCCGCCGCGTTGGCGGCGATGGCTGGCGCCCGACTTTTGGCAGCGCGACACCTCGGCGACGGCGCTGCCCGTCTGACCCCATGGTTGATAGCGCTAGCACCTGGGAGTCTCAGCCTGATTCTCGGTTACGCCGATGCGTTCTATCTCGCTGCCATCATCTGGGCGGTGGTTGCGGCCGACCAGCGCCGCTGGTGGCTCGCCGGTGTACTCGCCGCAGCGGCTACGGCCAGTCGCCCGAACGGCTTAATCGCAGTCGTTGCGGTTGTCATGGTTGCGATCGCCCTCAAAGCAAGCCGTCGCCAGGTGCTCGCGCTCACGCTGCCCTCGCTCGCGTTTCTCGCGGCGTGGATGACATATCTCGGCGCGACGACCGGCGAGCCTCTGCTGTTCTGGACCGCCAAGGCGGAGTGGCTCGAGACCACGTTCTTTGAGTTCGTTTCTCATCCTCTGGTGCAACGACTCGCCCTCTTTCACGTGATCTTCGGGGCGATCTTGTTGGCGCCATTCCTGTTCCGCATCCGGCGGCAACCGCCCGCATGGTCAGCCGTCGTCTTCCTTGGAGTCGCGCCGGCGCTCGCGTTGGGTGTTATCGGCACCGCCCGCTACGCAGTGTTGGCGTTCCCGTTGCCGATTGTCGCCGCACAAGCGCTCTCCGAACGACCGCGCTGGGTACAGGTCCTGACGCTCGTTGCCTCGGCAGTCGCGTTGATGGTCTTCTCACGATTGGTCGTTGTGAGGTATTGGGTTCCGTAACCCGTGACCCCATCGACAACCGCCGATGGCCGCACGAGACCCGTCCGGGTTCTAAGTTGTCTTCACCATGCCTGTCGATCAACCTCCCGCGGCAGGATGACTGCATGACGCTACGCAACCCAGAGGTGCAATCGATCTCGGCGTTTTTCCCTTGCTATAACGACGAGTTCGCGATTCCGATCATGGTGCGGGCTGCGCGTTCGGCGCTGCTCGACAGCGTCGACGAGTTCGAAATCATCGTGGTCGACGATGGGTCGAGCGATGGATCAGTCGCGGCGCTCGAAGGACTGCGCGAGGAAGTACCTGAACTCACCATCGTTCGGCATACCACCAACCGCGGCTACGGAGGCGCTCTCATCTCGGGGTTCGGCGCTTCTACGAAGCAGTGGATCTTCTACACAGATGGCGACGCGCAATACGACGCCTCCGAACTGGTTCGCTGTATCGACGCGGTTCAGTCAAACACCGACGTCGTACAGGGCTGGAAGATGCAGCGCGGCGACCCGTGGTATCGCAAGGTGATCGGCCGCACGTACCACCATGTCGTGCGTGTGCTGTTCAACCTGCACGTGCGAGACACCGACTGCGACTTCCGACTTATCCGCGCGACGCTGATGAGCAGAGTGCCGTTGACCTCCACAAGCGGAGTGATCTGTGTCGAGATGATGCGCAAATTCGAGAAGGCGGGAGCCAAGTTCGTCGAGGTTGGCGTCAGCCATCGGGGGCGCCCGTACGGTCGCTCACAGTTCTTTCGGCTACCTGCGATCGCGCGATCTGCTGCGCAGCTGATCGGGCTCTGGTGGCGGCTGGTGGCACGCCGCGGGCGCGTGCCTTCGATGAACAGCGCTACTACAGCCGGCAGCGAGCCGAACCGAACGATTCCTCAGTGATCGGTTGGCCGTCTGGGCAGGTGACCTCAAAGAAGAAAATGTCGTCGAGGATCGCGCCGGTGAAGATTGCGCCCGTCAGGTCGGTGTAAGAGAAAGACGCGCCGGTGAGGTTCGCCCCGCTGAAGTCGACGCCAGCCAGGCTGCCATCGGTGAGCGAGTAGCGGGTGAGATCGCGACCAACCATCGAAACGCCTACGGGCAAACCGGAGGCGCTGATCGAGATTCTCGGTGAATCGAACGTCGCGCCCGCAAGTTCGATGTCGAAGAACGAGGCATCGAACTCGACGTTCGTAAGGGTGGCACCAGCGAACGACGAGGTGGTGAGGTCGCCCAAGAGTTGGACGAACGACAAGGTGGCCCCGTTGAAGTTCGTTCGGTTGATGGTTGTGTCGGTCAGATTTGTGCTTTCGAGATGCGCACCTTCGAACGACACGTCGGTGAGGTCGCGGCCCTCAAGCGATGCGTACGACAGGTCGATGCCCGACAAATCGGCACCTGGCGCGAATGTGCTGAGCTCAGTTGCGAACGAGCAATTCGCATCCGGTGCCGCAACGCATGTGTCCCAGTCCTCCGCCTCGCCGGCCACGCTCTCGAACACACCGAGCTCGATTACATCGACGCGGTTGAACACGCGTAACGCGAGCTGGCCCTCCGCAACGAAGAACTGATAACTCGCGTTGTAGTCATCGGACGCGAGGATGGGCCGGCCCAGCGGCTGGCGCTGCCAGGTCGCTCCATCGGCGCTTGTCCAAGTGATCACGCTGTAGCCCACATTGCTGCCAGTAGCGGTGTCGTCGAAGTTCCGAAAGTCCTCCAAGTTCATGGCGACGAAGCCTTCATCAGTGGCGACGATCGCCGACGCGTATGAGGTGACTTGCGGATCGGTCACGCTTTCCGAAGGGAGCGCGAGAACACCATCGAGGGTGGTACTCGACCATGAGGTGCCATCCGCAGTGCTGACGATGTGCTCGCCATCGTTGCTCCACACAAGTAGCCGGTCATTGGCCATCGTGATGAGTCGCGGCGCGCTGGCGTAAGTATCCAGAATGTCCGAGAGGCCGAGACCGGCGCACGCCGCCCCGTCGGGCAACGGCAGCCGACCGCTATCGAGGCCGGTGTCGGCTGGCGCTTGCGCAACCCACGAGGTGCCTCCATCAGTCGACGTCCACAGCCGCGTTTGGTACGCAGGGCCGATGCTTTGAATCGAGCTGAAGCCGGTGAAGTCACAAGCGAGGTCGCCGCCATAGATCACCAGCGACGAACCCAACTGATACAGGTCGAATGCGTGCACCGGCGCCGGAGTCGCAGCGTCGCTGGCGATGGTGCTGAGCCGTTCCCATGAAATGCCATCAGTCGAACGCAGCACGTTGATCACGGTTGGCGACGCCGCGGCCGCATCGGTGGTCGATGCGGTGAGAATGATTGCCCCGTCGTACTCAACGATGTTGTTGATCTGGCCGTTGACATCACCGAGTACACCCGACAGATCGACTTGCGCCCAGGTGGCACCGGCGTCGACGCTGCGAAAGAGGTAGATGGGCGTTCGCAAACCACCGAACACTCCGGTGCTGTTGCCGCCTTCCCAACAGCCGCAACTACCGCTGGCCAGTTGAACATCGCCGACGACGAACAACTGGCTGATGTAGTCCGACTGGCGAAACGGAAACCCCGCGGGCGCGGGCGGTACACCGGCGGTCGCGGTCACCTGTTCGAACGAGGGCACGGCCGTCGACGCGTCGCCGGGCGGCGCGAGCGTCGACCGGGTCCAATTGACGCCGGCAGGAACCGCGACCTTGCCGGCCTCGATCGTGGTGGGCGTGTCGCCGGTTGGGTCGGTGGTCGGGTCGGTGGCGGATCCCCCGCCACCCGAGTCGCTGCACGCGGCGGCGAGCATCATGAGAACCAGTGCGAGTCGAGCAATTCGTGCGTTCATTGGCTAGCGCCCTCCAAGAGTTGCGCCGAAAATAGCAGCACGCAAGCGAGGCGACCGGGCGTTGGGGCATCGGGCGCACCTCAAGTCGACCATCCAAACAACCGATACCAACGGGTGAACAAGCGGCGGCCCGAAGACGAGCAGGTCATCGCGCCGGTCGACATCGCCCAGATCGCGTCGGGCCTCGCCGATGCTGCGCTGTTGGTCGATACCTCGGCAACACTTCTCTGGGCTAACGCAGCGGCCGAACGACTCTTTGGAATCACCCTCGATTCTGGACTCGGAATGAACGGGCTCGACTTCGTCCATCCAGACGACATTCAGTTGGCTGCTCTTTCGATGGTGAGCGTGCAATCCAAGGAAGTCGGCACGCTGATCGAGTTACGAGTGCGCAGCGACGATGGCTGGCGATTGGTTGAAGTTCACGGTGCGCCCATCGGTGACAACATCCTGCTGAGCCTTCGCGACCTTACCGAGCGTCGGCGTTGGGAGGTCGCCAGCGACGCGACCGCCCGCTTTCGATCGATCGTGCACAATGCCGCGTCCGTGCTATTGCTGGTGACGCGGGAGGGCAAGATGACCTCTGCCTCTGGCGCGATGACGCGGTCGCTTGGCCATGACCAGGAATGGCTGGAAGACCGTCCGCTGCTTGAACTGGTGGACGACGGCGACGGCCAAATAGTCGCGGACTTGCTCGATGCCGTCGTGAATGCAGACAGCGATCAGGCACCAGTGACTGTCGATGTGCGACTCCGCCATAGGGATGGTTCGACGGTTCCCTTTGCACTCACCTTCGTCAATCTGCTCGACGATCCAACCGTCGACGCTCTGGTCGTCTCTTGCCACGACATCTCGGATCGCCTGTCGGTGGAACAGGACTTGCGGCAGGCAAACTCGCTTCTGTCGGCGGCACTGCAATCGACCAGCGATGGAATTCTCGTCGTCGATCTTCAGGGACGCATCACCAGCTTCAACGACAAATACGTCACCCTCTGGCGCGTTCCCGAGGAAGCGCTGAACTCGCGAGACGACAGCCAGGTAATGGCCGCCGTGCTCGATCAGCTCGCTGATCCGGAACGATTTCTTGCTGAGGCCCAGGAGCTCTATGCCAACAAAGGAGCGCAGAGCCACGAGGCCCTCCACTTCAAGGACGGCAGGGTGTTCGAGCGCGACTCGATGCCACAGCGGATCAACGGCGAAATCGTTGGGCGTGTGTGGAGCTTTCGCGACGTGACTGAACATCGGCGACTTGAGAATGAACTCGTACACCAGGCCTTTCACGACTCGCTGACCGGCCTGGCCAACAGAGCCCTGTTCTGCGACCGGGTCGAACACTCCGGCGCCCGCATCGCCCGCAGCGGCGGGCACCAAGCGGTCCTCTTCATCGACATCGATGACTTCAAGAATGTCAACGACAGCGTCGGACACTCCGCTGGAGACGAACTGCTCGTCACTGTCGGCGAACGCTTGAAGCAATGCCTTCGCCCAGGCGACACGGTGGCCCGCTTCGGCGGCGACGAGTTTGCTGTGCTCATCGACGGCTTCGATGAGCCGGCAGTGGCGATGGAAATCGCCGACCGAGTTGTCAACGCGCTGCGTGAGCCCGTGGTCATTGAGGGCCGACAGTTGCCGACGACGGCGAGCGTCGGGGTTGCGTTCGACTCAGAGGGGGCACCTGTCGAAGAACTCCTACGCAACGCGGATCTTGCGATGTACACGGCGAAGGCCAACGGCAAGAACTGTGCTCGGGTGTTCGCCCGCGAGATGCACGATGCAACCATGCGACGGCTCGACCTTGATGCACGTCTGCGAGGAGCAGTGGGACGCAATGAGTTCGTTCTCCACTACCAACCGATTGTCGAGCTAGGGACAGGTCACTGTCGCGGGTTTGAGGCCCTCGTTCGCTGGCAACATCCCGACGGCGGGCTGCTGTTGCCAGCGGCCTTCATCCCGTTCGCCGAAGAGAGCGGGTTGATCTGCGAAATCGGTGACCATGTCTTGGCCGTTGCATGTGCGCAACTCGCGCAGTGGACTTCGCTTTCGCACGGCTTGCCACCGACGATGTCGGTCAACGTCTCGCCCCGCCAGTTACGCGACAAGCAGTTTCCCGGTCGGGTCGAGTCGATCCTCGCGGAGCACAGCCTTGACCCCGCGTATCTGACGCTGGAGATCACCGAAGGCGCCCTCATTCAGGATCCAGAGTTGGCGGCCGGGCGACTGAAGCAACTGCGGCGGTTGGGCGTTCGAATTGCCGTCGACGACTTCGGCACCGGCTACTCGTCGCTCTCCTACTTGCAGCAGTTCCCGATCGACCAGTTGAAGATCGACCGTTCATTCGTGGCCACCATGCTGGCGCGTCCTGGTCTCTCGCTCGCTGGCGCCGTCGTTCAAATCGCGCACTCGCTGGGCATCACGCCCATCGCAGAGGGAATCGAAAGCGAGGAGCAAGCCCAGGCATTGCGTCGGCTCGGCTGCGAACTCGGACAAGGTTTTCACCTCGGGCGGCCGCTCGACCTTGCGGCGGCGACGAAGGTGCTGCTCAAACGACGCTCGTCGCGTGACTCGCTGAGCATGCGAGCACACGTCGCCGCGACGCGCTGAGTCAATCCACTACCGTGACCGGCGTGCTGCGCCGCCTTGGACCCTTCGCCGCTTTCATCACGCTGGTGGCGCTGGCGTGCGCCCCGGGCGGTGGCACTCCCGAAGCGCTCCGCACGGGACGCAGCGTGTACGGCGACAATTGCTCGAGTTGCCACGGAAACGCCGGGCAAGGCGGCGTCGGACCCTCGCTGAAGAACGTTCTCAGCACGTGGCCTTTGTGCGCCGACCAGAAGGAATGGATCACACTCGGTAGCGAGGGGTGGAAGGAAGTTCACGGTCCGACCTACGGAGCGAACAACGCCGAGATCAAAACGAAGATGCCAGCGCATGCCGACAAGCTCTCGCCCGACGAGATCGCCGCAGTGGCGGCGTTCGAGCGCGTCCAGTACGGCGGCGGCGATGCCGAGACCGAGCTCGCCGCCTGTGGTGTCGCCGACGACTAAAGTACGTCCAGTCAAACCTTGGGGGGTTAAACGATGACAACGTTCGCACCCGGCGCCGCGCTCGCTCGAGCGGCCCGCATCACATTCACAGCATCGGCGTCGATCTTCGTGTACACGATTGGTATCGGGATCCTCAATGGGCTCGATCTCTGGGATCCTGGCCACGACACTCTGATGAGCCATGTGCACAGCGGGACGCTGGGCTGGATCACCCTCAGCGTCAGCGGCATCGCCTTCCTGATGTTTTCGCAAGACCGCGAAGTCACCGCCAAAGAGCAGGGGCAGTCGGTCGTGCTGGCGTGGGCGCTAGTGGTCTCGGTCGCTCTCTACGCGTTGGCGTTCCTCGCTGGCGACCACATCTTCTCCGATCGCATTCAGCGCCCGATTTGCGGCACCCTGCTGTTCATCGTCGTGATCGCCATGCTGATCTGGTTGGTCAAGGCGTATCGCGCCCACACATCACGCACGGCAGCGCGGCTGGGGATCCTGCTCGCCTGGATCTCGTTGCTCGTGGGCTCCGTGTTCGGGATCGTGCTCGGCCTCTACACATCCAACGGTGAAGTGCCCGGGCTCGACAATAAGACGGCCGCCAGATTCGCCGACGCCCATCCCCCGGCGATGGTGATCGGATACCTGCTCGTCGCTGGCTTCGCCGTTGTCGAGTGGCTGCTTCACGCAAAGGCCGAGGGTCGCGCCGGCTACGTGCAGATGTGGCTGCTGTTCGTGGCCGGAATCGTCATCAACGTCGGCTTCGTCAGCGGCAAGGACAAGGAACTCGCTGGCCCGGCCAACCTGCTGATGATCGCTGCGGGCATCATGATGCTGTGGCGGTCGCGGGCCATGCTGGCACCGAAAGGATGGCGCGGCGCGGGCGTAGCCCGCTTCCCACGGCTGGCGCTCGTGTTTCTCGTCGCCTACCTGGCACTGCTCACTGTGCTCGTGTCGTGGATCGTTCGGGATGTGATCGACTTCGATGCGCTCACCGAATCGCAGAAGGGCCTGCTCCTCGCCTTCGACCACACCATGTTCATCGGCGTGATGACCAACGTCGTGTTCGGTGTGCTCGCCACCCGGCTCGACACGCCACGCACCGCGCTCGCCAATCGCGTCTTGTGGTGGGGCTTGCCCATCGGGTTGGTCGGCTTCGACATCGGGCTCATCACCACTTCGGCGATCCCCAAGCGAATCTTCGCCCCGATTATGGGCCTATCGCTGCTGTTCGCGCTGGCGGTCTACCTACGCGAACTGCGAGCAAGCACAGCGTCGACCTGATAGCCGCGAACCTGAGCGCTTCGGTGGCGAGGCGTCATACGTGCTCGGCTGCGAGCGATGCCCTGACACCGGCGACGATCTGGGTGAGGCCGAAGGAGAACTGCTCCTCGTCAATGATTCGGCCAGGGATCGGGCGCACCGTCGCCGTGTGCGGAAGCAGGTCTGCGGGCAACTGGTCGTACGTCGCTTCCAGCTCCTTCAGGGTGACCACCGGTTGATGGACGCGCGGGACCTCGAGCGCCACGAAACCTAGGGTGTAGGTCAGGATCAGGTTCAGACTGCGCTCCGCGAGGCGAGGCGTGAACCCCGCCTCGAGCATCACGCCGAAGCCGTACTCGCCGATGGCGAGCGATGCCGGCCCAAGGCTCGGCCGGCTCACGACGAGTGACGTGATCGCCGGGTGCTTGAGCATGGTGGCGCGGATCGCGGTGGCCATGGCCACGAGCCCATCGTCCCAACCCAGGTGCCCCGCGGGGAGCGGCACGCTGGCCACGGCTTCATCAAGGACGCCGTCAAGTAGGTCGTCCTTGTCCTTGACGTGGCGGTACAACGAGTTCGGCACGACGCCAAGCCGATCGGCCAGGTTGCGCATCGTCAAGGCGTTGAGGCCCTCGTTATCGAGCAGTTCCAGCGCCTCGCGCACCAGAACCTGGCGCGAGAGATGCTTACGGTAACCGGGATGGCTTGACATGTGAACATTGTACACATTATGGTGATGTGTACGCCGTACACAATTGGAGAAACAGCCGTGACCACCTACACCACCATCGCCCTCACCACCACTTGGCAACGCACAGTGCTGCGGTGGCTACCGACCTTCCTGGGCTTCCCCGCCGGAGGCCTCGCCGCCAAGCTCATCGTCGGCCCGATCGACTCGGTCGGCGCCGCGTTGGCAGGCGGCGCGATCAGCGGCGCTGCCCTCGGCATCGCCCAGTGGCTCGGCTTGCGCCGGTCGGGACTGGCACCCGAACCGTGGGTCGCCGCCACCGCGGCCGGAATGGCGTTCGGCCTCGCCGCCGGCGCCTCTGTCGTCGACTTCGGCACCACCACCGGTGCGCTCACCGCCCAGGGCGCGATCTGCGGCGCCATCGTCGGGACCGCCCAGGCCACGCTCCTGTTCCGTCGGCTCGGCGGTCTCGCCTGGGCCTGGCCCGCCGCCATCTCCGGGCTCTGGGCCCTGGGTTGGACGATCACCGCCTCGGCCGGGATCGACGTCGAAGCCAAGTACACCGTGTTCGGCTCGAGTGGCGCGATCGTCGTCACCGCAGCCACCTCGGTGCTGGCGCTCGTGCTCACCAACTCGCGTCCGGAAGCCGACCCGTCATGAACCGCAAGCTCACGGCCATCGCCATCATCACCGCCGCCGTCCTCACCAACGCCGCGTTCACCGTCCTCGGCCAGGTCTTCAACTACCCCGACGTTCTCAAAGAACCCAACCGCGTCGTGCTCGAACGGTTCCATCAACACCAAGGCAGCGTGTCGTTCTGGTTCACAGTTCTGGCACTCTCCGCGGCACTCTTCGCGCCGATCGCCATAGGCGTGGGCAAACTGCGGTCAGACCGACACATGAAGGTCGCCGTGCCGATCGGCATCGCAGCTGCCGTCGTGCAGGTGATCGGGCTGTCGCGCTGGCCGCTGCTCGTTCCGGGCTTCGCGTCCGATGCCGTCAACGGGAGTGCGGCCACCGCTGCGGCCGCCGCTGACCACTTCCACACCGCGAGCACCATCCTCGGCACCGTCATCGGTGAGACGCTTGGCTACCTGCTCACCGCAGCGTGGACGCTGCTCGTGGTGCGAAGCCTCGGTGCACGGTTCTCCGGCCGCGTCTTCGCCGGCCTCGGCACTATCTCGGCCGCGATGATCTTCGTGGGTGTGTTCTCGCCGCTGGACATCGGCGCTATCGACACAATCAACTTCGGCGGCTACGTGCTCTGGAGCATCTGGCTCATATGCTTCGCCGTCGTTCTGCTTCGGCGTCGGGCGGTCCCGGTTGGGACAACGTCCGCGCGCTGCTCTCAAACCTTTCACCAGAGGTGTTGGACCTTTGGAAACAGCCGATTCCGACCACTCCGAGACCTTCACGACCAGCAAGAAAGTTGCAGCGACAACGACGTCAACCGGATGACATTGTACAACAGCTTGTTTTTCGGTACCAGGGCGGTGCATCTGTTGTGCAGCTGGCGAAAGAAGTCCGCATCAACCGCGAGACTGCACTCGAACATCTCAAGCGAGCCGGCATCTCCCGCCGACCACACATCCGCAAGCTGACCGACCCACTGGTTCAGGAAGCGGGACGGCTGTACGCCAGCGGCCTGTCGCTAAAGACCGTCGCCGCACGATTCAATGTGAACGAGACCACCATCCGCAACGAGTTCACCCGCGCCGATATCCAAGTGAGATCACGACGACGCGGGTGGAACCGGAACTAGTGAGGATCGAGACGCGGCCTCTTTGCCTCAGCGCGATCGCGGGCAAGAGCAAGAAATGCCTGAGCTAGAGCGGTAGCGACCCAAAGCCGCGCTCATAACAAACGCTTGCTCCGAAGTACCCAACATGCGGGTCGCGCCTCCACAAGACATCGAAAATTGCAAGTGCTCCTGACTCCTGGGACATCCATCGATCTACCGCGTGCCGCTCATTCGGCAACAGTTCATCAACATGCGCGACTTCGTGTCCATCGTGCCAAATTCGGATATCAGTGACAGGGTTCGTTCCGCGATTCCACATGGTGATCCCAGGACCCGCGCTCAGGTGCAGGCGATCATTATCGGGCATCCGGCGCTTGTGTCGCGGCAGTGAGCGCTTGAGGGATTGAATCCACCAATCGTCACCACGAGACGCATAGCGATATCGGAGAGCGTAGATGTCGTCCCGATGTGGAGGACTGCCCGTCATGGCTGCTGGAGCCATTGGGAGTCCAAGCGACTGTTGAGCTCGTGAGAGTTCACCTCGCAGGCGCCTGCAAGGGAGAATGACTTCGTCGACCAACCGTCCTCGCAGGTCATGTGAATCTGCGTATTCAAGGACCGGCAAAGCGAGCGACGAGCGTGCCGCATGATCGGAGAATGTTGAATACAAAGGCTCCCCAGACCGCAGGATCGGCTTCACCGGTACCGACGGCAGCTCTTTGAGAATGTTCGCCAACTCGGTTCGCGCCTCAACAGCGTCGGTGACGTCGCACACGACGAAGGCGGAAATGGCGGCGAGAGCCATGATGGTTTCACCAAATCCGAGATCAACGGGTCGGGCAAAGTCAAAGACGATCGCGGCGTACCCAAGTGAGCGCAAACACGTTCGAATGTCGTGGAGCACGGAGAGGCGGTCCCCGGTGAAGCGGCCCAGGATCAACACGACCCGCGAGTTCAATAGGTCGATCAGGGAACCCAGTTCCGTGGTGGACAACAGGTAATGCACGAACTGCGCTAATTGCAAATTGTCAACAGTTACGGCGTTAAACGTGGGGCGCATGACGCGACCATCGACGATTCTCGCCGTCGAGATGCCGCGGAAGGGAACGCTGATGCTGAGTTCAGTTGAGTCGCTCGGAACGCCTTGCACGCTCCAAACATTTATGCCGTATACCGAGCTACCCGACAGGTCAACCCCCTCGACGTTTGCCCCGATCAGCTGTGCCTCGGTCAAATCCGTTCGACGAAAATCCGCATTCGTTAGATCACAATGGGCAAGATTGGCCCCTGGCATGTGCGCGAATACGAAACAGCTTCTGGACAGGTCGCTCCCAGCGAGAGACGCTCCCGCGAAGTCTGCGCCGACCGCGACGGTGCCGCGAAGTACGGCGGTCTCCATGCGCGCTCCGTGGAATACCCCCGTACTCAGATTCGCTCGCGAAAGGTCGGCGCCCAAGAAATCCACCTCAACGGCCCTCACCCGTTTCAGATTGGTACCGCGAAGCTTGGAGCGAACAAAGTTGCAGTTCTCTAGATACGCGCCCGCGAGGTTTGCGCGTGACAGATCTGCACCCCAGAAGTTGACTCCCGCCAACCGGTATCCGCGGAGGTCAACGTTTCTCAGGTCTGCCTCCGAGAGGTTGGGTTCCTCGGTACGCATCTTGTTCCACACGTCTTTCCCCATACGGAGCAGGTCAAGTGACGGCGGCGATTCAGGCGGACTCCGCTTCACGGGCACGCGTCAACCCTTTGCGTAGACGTAACCAACAGCGGGCCGTCCAGAACCGGACACACCCCTGAAATGCACTTCTGCGCGTACTGCTTCGGTTGCAGCCACCTCAATATCCGCGCCGTTTACCAAGCTCACCAACTCCGGCCCCCAGACGATGACATTGTCGATGAGAACGGTCACTTCGGCCTGCGCCTGGCCGTCGTCGATGTACTGGTCCATTCCAACGCGAGTCAGAAACATGTCGGCCACCTGGGGACGTTGCCATACCTACTGTCGTTTCGGTCTCGTCGTGACTTTGTGAACGACTCGAGCCGAGCGCGCCGACTTTGACTTGTCGGCCAGCCAAGGAACCAACAGACCATCCCCGAAAACCATCATCTCAGTCGCTTTGACGACGCGGTGCGCCGAGTACGCGAGGGAAAACTCTTCGCGGCGCCGCGCAGCGTAAAGCGACGAAACATCCGGCACGTCGTCGTAGGTCAGTAACCACCGTCCTCTTTTTGAAGCGTTCAGGCAGTCGGCGAGTTGGCGATGATCCTTTTCTTGGAACGAGTTCATGTAAAGGGACCCGGCCTTTTCAAAATATGGTGGGTCGGCGTAGAGCAGGACCTCCGGGCGCTCAGCGTACTTCTCAATGACCGACCGCCCGTCTTGTCGGAGTACGACAATACTCGAGGAATGCATGCCAATTAGCCGTAGACGCTCAAGCAGCGCCGTCTTGTTGAATCTCGCATCAATCTTGTAGGCACCACTCTGATCGAGCCCCCCAATCGGTCCGCCGTTCAGCACACCTGAGTGATTCGTTCGGTTGAGGTAGAACGTTGCAAAGCCGAGTCTGAGATAATCCTTTCGGTCGGCCTCTGAATAGACGCGCTTCTGCTTCTTCCACTCCGCGATCGTGAGCTTCGCGTTGCGCGTTCGTGACGCGAAATCGTCAGGCTCCTTCACAACCGAGCGCCAGAAGGCGTACAGGGCCGGATCAAGATCGTTAATCACTATTCGCCCTACTTCGCCGGTCACCAACAGAGCGACTGCTGCTCCGGCGCCACCGGCGTACGGCTCGACATACGTTCCGCCGGTGAGCCCATTTGCACGAACCAACGACTTCAACACCGGATACAGACTGCCCTTACCGCCGGGGTACCTGAGGGGCGAGACCATCAACCGACGACTCGGGGCGACGTCCAGCCCCAGCGAGTCGATCACTTGAAAATCACCAGTGAGAACAGGCTCTGCATCGCGTCCCATGAGTCCCGAACATCGTCAGCGGTCGCGAAAATGTAGTGATTGTGGTTGATCGCATCCAAATGATTCTTGGACTTGTTGTATCCAGTTGAGTTGATCTTCGCTCCCTGCAGCTTCTGAACAACTTGGACTTGCGACGTTGGTCCGGATTTCTTGATCCAGTCATGCAACCATTCAAGGCACTGCTTGAGATACACGTAGCCCTGCTGGTTCCTGCCGCTCGCCTTGATGTCAACGCTGTTTGCCTCGGCAAAAGCCTTGATCGATTTCTCCAATGCTGTTCGCAAGAGATCAAGCGCCGCATTCGGGTACGTATCGACACTCAGGGTCGAGAGTTCCTCAAAGATTCGCTCGACCGACGGCGGAAACACACCCGGTACGACGATCGAAGACAAGTCCAGAGCTGGGCTGCGCTTGGTCCTCGACTTTGAGCTGGACCCACCGGCGCCCGACGGACCTGTTGACGACGTTTGAGCGCCAGCATTCGAAGCACCGCCGCTAGCTTTGCCCGGCTGGGCGGCCCCCAATGAAGGCGAGCCGGAGACGATCCGACGTAGCTGATCGATCAACGCCTTGAACCTGGGACCCTTCACGGAGTTTACCGAGCGAGTCGTGATGTTCCCGCTGTACATACCTTCAACAATCGTCTCAGCGACCGCGGCAAAAATCGGAACGGAGAGTTTGCATTGGAGACGACCAGCCTGGCTCAGTGTCATGCCAGCTAGATCAATGAAGTCCTTGGATTCATAAATGCGAGCCAGCGTCGAGATTGAGAACGCCCGATCTCGTACGAAGTCCTTCAGCTCGGGGGTCGAGTACGCGACGCCCTGAAACCGGCGGAAGACTGCGCTTCGCAGCACGTACTTTTCAACGTCAACTGTCGGATAGTTGGCTCGAAGCTTCGCGAGGGTCTGTCCGGCATCGATCTGAGCCTGAAAGAACGCGGCCTGACGAGTCGGCGACCACGCCACGCGGACGTTGCCCGTGTGCAGAGCCGCGATGAGCTCGTTCGCGTCCGCTTGGCGGGGTGCGTATTTGACCTCAATCTTGCGAAGTGAGTCGCGAACCTTCGGGTCAAGAGCTGCGATGTGTGTGGAGACACGCGCTTGATACTCTGGGACTAGGTACGGATTTTGGATCGCCTTAAGCGCTGCAAGGCGCCGATTACCCTCCACGACCACGACGCGCGATCCACGTTTGATTACGATCGGCACCTCGTGGGTCAAGTAACCCACCTTTACGATGGCCTCGACCAAGTCGAGCGCCTTCTCGTTCTTAAACAAGTCAAGCATGACATCGGCCTGCGGTGCACCGGTCGGAATATCGAGACGAACGTTTCGAGGGTCAAGATCGACTCCAGAGACAACATCGAGCGTTGTCGTCTTCCACGCACGCATGTCGATCATCGGAACTCCTTAGCGGCAGCGGCGTGCTGAGTCGCACTACTGTACACGCGCTTCCGCCCCCCCCCGAAGTGAGTCAGTGGGGCAACGCTGAAACAAGAGTGCGGTTGTGTGCCAAGCGCGACCCCTTGCACGTCATTCGGCTCACAGCGAGTGGGCGCGGAGGGTCTCGAACCCCCGACCAATACCTTGTAAAGGTACCGCTCTACCGCTGAGCTACGCGCCCCTTAATCGGACGCTCAGACTATCTGCGACGGGCCGCGCTCAGATGGGCGAATAGCTGTGGGGTTGCCGCCGCGATCGGTGTGCGACGCGAGTCGTGATCGACAACTGCTAACTCGCGAGCGTGCAGGTCGGCGACCTCAACACCTGCCTCGCGACAGATCAACACCGATGCCAAGTAGTCCCACACGCCGTGCGCTTCTTCAACGCAGTCCACGTAGCCATCGAGAACTCCTGCGGCGACGAGACACAAGTCCAACGCCACCGCGCCGAGCACTCGGCACTGGCGATAGCCGAGCGGGCTTGGTGGCAGTCCGTTCAAGCCGATAATCGCATCGCTGAGTTCGGTGCACCCGGTCGGCCGCAAACGCACGCCGTCACACCATGCTCCCCCGCCACGAAGCGCCCAATACCGCTCGCCCGTCGCCTGATTGGCCACCAAGGCGGCCGACGGCCCATCCGCGTCGACGACGCACATTGCCGTAGCGAAGTAGCGCACGCCCCGGCTGGCGTTGGTGCTGCCGTCGATCGGGTCGATGACAACGACCTCACCGGTACTGCCCGGCTCGAACCCGCTTTCCTCCGAGAGCACACCCAGGCCCGCCCGACGGAGCACCCCCAAGGCGGCCTCGTTGGTCACCACGTCGAGCGCGTACTGCCCTTGGCGCACGCCCGAAGGGCCGAAATCGGTCACTCCCGCCATCGCCGCTGCCACCGCGTCGGCTACCTCGTGGAGCAGGCCTAATCGATCAGGGTTCATTCGCATCGCACGGTAGTGTCGCTGCCACATGGCTGTCATTGATGTCGCCGGATTCGTGGCCGATCTCAAAGGTCACGCTGTCGATCACGGGTTTCACGTGCACGACGAGCGCCACTTCGTCGAGACCTACTCCCTGCGCCAGCTGTGGGAAGTGGATCTGCACCCTGAGGAAGCGTGCAACGGCCCCATCGACCTGCACCTCTCCCTAGAGGTCGACCCGCGGGCATTGCTCGGGTTTGAGGACGAAGTCGTCAAGCTCGACGACCCCGACGACGACCCGCCTACGGGTTTCAGCTTCCCGTTGATCTTCACTTGGACGCTGCCTCCGCTTCCCCATCCGCCCGACCTGCTGGTGCTGGCCACCGAACTCGCCGGCGTCGGCGGCGTTTCGCTGCCACTCGAGGTTTCGGCCATCGACTCGTTCGCCAGCGTCACCGATGCTCCCGAGCGCAGCCTTTCGATCGTGTCACGCATCCCCGTCGACCTCGCCGACGTGTACAGCGCCGACGACAAGGTGTTTTGCGACACGCTCGACAAGTGTCGCGAGGCAAGCCTGTTCCTACTCGAACGTGCCGGCCACTGGCTGGGCGACGACTGACCGTGAAAGACTGAGCCAATGCGCGTAAGTGAACTGATCGAGATGCTGAAGGACCAGCCTCCCGATGCCGAGGTCGAGCTGGCCGTTGTTGCCCCCATTGTCGACGACGACGATGACGACATCACCGTCGATCGCTACACCGTCGAGGGCATGCTGCCGTGGCGCGACGAGGACGAAGAAGGCAACGAGGAAGACGTGGTCATCTGGCTGGTCGGTGGTGAAGACGACGACGTCGAGGCCTTCCTCGACGCGATCGAACATCACGACGACGAATGACACGCACACGCACGACCGCCGTTGCGGTGGTCGTGATGTCGCTCGCCGCGATCAGTGCCGGCGCCTGGGGTCTCTCGCGGTGGCGGCCGTTGGACCACGAGCCAGCGACTGTCGCATGGCCCGAGAACGTGCAACCGATCGTCGACTACATCGAGCAGGAAACCGACCTACGCTTTCTGAGCGCAATCGACTTCGAGTACATCGGCGATGACGACAGGTACAACGATCGGGTGCGCGACCCCGAGCAAGAGTTGTCGCAAGCCGATCGCGATGGGATAGCTGTCGATGAAGCTGTCGGTCGGGCACTCGGCGTGTGGGCCGACGATGCATCGCTGACCGAGAGTTACGCCACCGTCAACCGTGCGGCACCACGCCCTGTGCGCTGGCTTCCCGACAGCGATGTCGTCATCATCAATGCAAGCGACGAGCAGGCAACGCTGTCGCCTGCCGTGCGCGCCGATTTAGTCGTCTACCTCACGCAGGCAGTCGCCGATCAGAACTTTCACCTCATCAAGCGCCGCGAAGCATCCACGACATCGCAAGGCTTCGACGCGGTCGCATCTGTGCACATCGGTTACGCGCTGCTGATTCATGATCGTTACGTCGACGACCTCAGCTCGCGGGATCGTGAGCTCTACGAAGCCGAGTCCGCTGAGCAGAGCGAGGCGTATGCCAACAGCGTGGACTCAGTTCCCGCCTCCTACAAGGCGATCCGCATCGCATTCCAGGTGTTAGGTGCGGCTTTCATGACCACGCTCGCCGAGGACGACCCGGCTCTACTGCTACAAGCGCTCAGCACACAAGTCCCCGTGGCACTGGATCAAGTCAGCCTGCCGACGGCGAAGTATCTGCGCAACGATGCACTGGAATCAGTCGCGGCGCCCTCCGGCCCGCGGGGAGCGACGGTTCACTACCGCGAGCAGCTCGGCCCGTTTCGACTGTTCCTCATGTTTGCGGCTGGATTGCCCACTAACGAAGCCCTGACCGCGGCCGATGGCTGGGGCAATGATCGATACACCGCGTACGAACTCGACGGCCGAGAGTGTGCCGATATCCACATCGTCGCCGACAGCCCGGCCGACGCCGATCGCATGGAACGTGCCTTGAATCGCTGGGCGTTCACTCGCCCCAGTTCGGCCAATGCGTTGGTCGGTCGCGACGGTGTGAACCTGTACGCGTCGGTGTGCGATCCGGGAGCCGACTCTCAGCAGACAGTGCCCGGCGACGACGCGATCAACCAATACTTTGGCCGCTCAGACTTCTTGCAATATCAAGCGACTTCGAGCGGCAAACCTGCGCTCGCCGAGTGCATCGCTACCGACCTCTATGCGCAGTTCACGTTCGAGCAGATTGCTTCGGAAACGCCGAACTCCGAACTCGAGGCTGCGTATGTCGCAATTGAAGACGAGTGCCGCAACAGCATCTAGCCGTCAGCAGCGACTAACGATCCGCACCGCGGTTCTTGACCTCAGCACGGGCGACGACTTGGTGATGCACTTCGTCGGGTCCATCCGCCAAACGCAGCGTGCGCTGGCTGTGCCACATGTCGGCCAACGGGAACCACTGCGAGATGCCTGCCGCGCCGTGCATTTGAATCGCTTCATCGATGATGTCGCAGCAGCGCTCGGGCACCATCGCCTTCACCGCGCTCACCCACACCCTCGCTTCGGCGTTACCCAGCGTGTCCATCGCCTTCGCGGCGCGCAGCACCATCAAGCGCATGGCTTCGACTTCGATGCGCGAACGCGACAACACCTCCATGTTCTTGCCCAGGTTGATCAGCTTCTTGCCGAACCCCTCGCGGCTCATACCGCGGTCGACCATCATTTCGATTGCGCGCTCGGCCGCGCCGATCGAGCGCATGCAGTGGTGGATGCGACCTGGCCCGAGGCGGAGTTGTGAGATCTCGAAACCACGACCCTCGCCCCACAGAATGTTGGCCTTCGGCACGCGCACATCGATAAATCGAATGTGCATGTGACCGTGCGGCGCATCGTCGGCACCGAACACTTCCATGCCCGCCACGATCTCCACCCCCGGCGTATCCATCGGCACCAAGATCTGCGACTGCTGCTTGTACGTGTCGGCATCCGGGCTCGTGCGCACCATCGTGATCATGATCTTGCAACGCGGGTCGCCGGCGCCTGAGATGTAGAACTTCTCGCCGTTGATGAGCCACTCGTCGCCATCGAGCACGGCGCTCGTTTGAATCTGCCGTGCGTCGCTGCTCATCACACCCGGCTCGGTCATCGCGTATGCCGATCGGATCTCGCCACGCAGCAGAGGCTCGAGCCATTCGCGCTTTTGCTCGGGTGTGCCGACGCGCTCGATCACTTCCATGTTGCCCGTGTCGGGAGCCGAGCAGTTGAGACACTCGGGGGCGAGCCGATTCTTGCCGAGCTCGGCTGCGATGTACGCGTAGTCGAGGTTGCTCAAGCCTTCGCCAGTCTCCGCATTGGGGAGGAAGAAGTTCCACAAACCGAGCGCGCGTGCCTTCACCTTGGCGGTCTCCAGCAACTCCAGCTGCCCGGGCGCCCAACTCCAGCGATCGGCCCGATCGGCACCGAGTCGGTAGAACTCCTCGGTGATCGGGTCGACCTCGTCGCGAATGAACGCCTTGACGGCCTCGTAGAGCGGCCGAGCGCCCTCCGACATCCGCAGGTCGAAGTCGTCCATACTCGCTGCCTTCAGCGCACCACCAGCCATGAGGGTTCCCTTCAAATCGTCACTCGTACTGGGTCCACTGTGCCACGGCGGGCGTCAAATCGACGAACGTGAGAGACGAAGGCACCGACGGCGTCTCAGTCGCCGGTGGCACCGTCGATCGCCTCGCGCAGAAGGTCGGCGTGGCCACAGTGGCGCGCGTACTCCTCGATCATGTGGACGATGGTCCGACGCAGCGTGGTTTGACCGGCGTTCGGTCCACCGAGCATGCGGTCGTCCATTCCAGCGGTCGTGAGGTGAGCGTCGACGACCGCGATCTCGGCCCAGAACGCTGCCAGAGCCTCCGGAACCGTCGCGTCGTCCACTATCCACTCGGCCTCGTCGTCGAAGATGCCCGGGACTTCGTCGGCCAGCAGGACGCGCCGGAACCACCAGCGCTCGACATCGGTCATATGGCGAACCAGGCCAAGCAACGTCAGCGTGCTGGGCGGGCAGGCAGCGCGGCGCCCTTGCTCGTCGGTGACTCCATCGAGCTTTCGAGCCAGCACGGTTCGGTGGTACGTGAGGTATCCGAGCAGTACTGAACGCTCGTCTTCACCGAATGCCTTGGATGCTGGAAGTGGGATTGCTTGCTCAGTCATACCCACATTGTGGGGCTGTTTAGCCTCGGTTGATGGGTGACGGACCGGTTTCGGTTGATTGGTGTCACTCGTTGTTCGAATTGTTGCTCATCCAGCGGTGATGGATGCTCGTTTCTTGCGGACTTCTCCGGGGTTGGTTCGTTGTTCGGTTCTGAG
>JAIOPC010000009.1 GCA_021414085.1 Actinomycetes bacterium
GCCACCTTGCCGTCGTCCCAGTCCCACCACGTGCCTTTCTTGCCCACTCGCTCGTTGAGGTCGCCGCTGGCCAGCGGGCCGTCGAGCTCGATGCGGCGCAGCACCTCGTCGAGGTACCCCGGCCGGCGCTTGGTCATCGTCCAGTAGCGCTCCCACTTGTGCGTGCCTTCCATCCGCCAGCGGTGCAGGTGATGGTGCGCGGTGGGCACGTGACTGGCTTCGTGGACCCAGTACTCGAACAGCTCGCCCGCAGCCGTGGCATCGGCGATGAGACTGCGCGGGTGCGGACCCAGGCGCGCGAACAGCGGCAGCTCCTGGCTGCGCACGAGCACGTTGACGGAGTCGATCTGGATGAGGCCCATCCGGTCGAGCGCACGCCGGAAGTGCCGCCGGTCGACCCGCCCGGTGGGACGCGCGTCGGCGAACCCCTGCGCCGCGAGCGCGACGCGGCGCGCCTGCGACAGCGTCAACCGTTCGACGGCCACGGGGGGTCGATGCGCCTGGCCGGTCAGTCGGCGACGGTGATGGTGACCGACTGGATGACCACGTCTTCACGCGGGCGATCGCTGCGATCGGTGTCGACGCGCTGCATGGCATCGATGACTTCGAGACCCTTCACGGTCTGACCGAAGTGGTTGTACTGCGGAGGCAGGCCCACGCCGCTGGCGCCACTGATGAGGAAGAACTGGCTGCCGTTGGTGTTCGGGCCGGCGTTGGCCATGGCCAGCGAACCCAGCTGGTAGCGCTGCTTCACGGGCTCGTCGTTGAACTTGTAGCCCGGGCCGCCGCGGCCGGTGCCGGTGGGGTCGCCGCCCTGGCACATGAAGCCGTTGATGATGCGGTGGAAGATGATGCCGTCGTAGTAGTGGTAGCCGGCGAGGAACACAAAGTTGTTCACCGTGTTTGGCGCGTTCACTGCATCAAGAGCGATAACCAGCGTGCCCATCGGGGCATCACCTTCCAGCACCTCGACGGTGGCGGTGTAGCGCTTCGACGGATCGATTCCGAACTCGGGCGCCTGGTCGAACTTTTGAGTTGTAGGCGCGGAACCATCAAGGGCGGGAAACGGATGAGGCATTCCGTCACGATACCTTTAATGCCCATGGACACGCAGCCCGACACAGAGTCTGCAACGCTCGATCTCGACGCCATCGAGCGCGACCTTGCCGATGTCGAGGTCGCGCTCACTCGGCTTGATGCTGGTACCTACTGGACCGACGAGGTCACCGGCGACGAGTTGTCGGCCGACTTGCTCGACGAGCAGCCAACGGCACGTCGCGCCGAAGTTCGCACCGCCGGGTGAGTCGCCGCCTGCTACGCGTGCGCCGCACGGCTCGCGTGTGGCGACTGATGGCGCGCAACGGCGCGCGGTTTGTTCTCCATCGCGGTCGGCGATCGTTTTCGCCCCGCGACCAACGCTCGAAGCTCGACGATCGGTTCACGATTCGTACCGCGGAAGATGTTGCACGCGAGCTCGGCAACATGAAGGGCGCGTTAATGAAGTTCGGGCAACTGCTCGGCTTCATCATGGAAGCACTCCCGGTCGAGGCGCAGCAGGCGCTGGCCGTGCTGCAATCGGATGCGCCGCCGATGGCGCCGGAAGCTGCTGAGGCCGTCGTGGCTGGCGAACTCGGTTCGCCGGCGCACAAAGTCTTTCTCGATTGGAACCCGATACCCGTCGCGGCGGCAAGTGTTGGCCAAGTTCATCGGGCAGTCACACGCGATGGCCGCGACGTGGCGGTGAAGGTGCAGTACCCCGGGGTCGGCGACGCAATTGAGGCCGACCTCGACAACACAGAGGGGCTGTACCGGCTGATGGGCGCTTTCGCGCTGAAGGGGCTGGACACCAAAGGTCTGGTCAACGAACTGCGGGCGCGCATGATCGAGGAGCTCGACTATCGGTTGGAGGCCGCCAACCAGCGCGAGTTCGCCGACCACTTCGCTCGCCACCCTTTCGTGCGCATCCCCAGCGTCGACTCAGCCACCAGCACCGGACGAGTGCTCACGACCGAGTGGATCGACGGTTTGTCGTTCACCCAGTTCATGGCGACCGCAACGCCGAAGGCGATGCACCGCGCTGGCGAGTCGATCTGGCGTTTCACGCAATACGCCGTCAACGATCTGCGCGCCTTCAACGGCGACCCACACCCCGGGAACTACAGGTTCAGCGCGGACGGCGACGTGACGTTTCTGGACTTCGGGTTGGTCAAGCGCTGGACATTGGACGAATGGCAGCACCTGCAGCCGAGCCTGGAAGCGATCGTGCTGCATCGCGATCCGGAGCGCCTGCTAGCTGCCATGGAAAACGTGGGCTTCTTGAAACCCAATCACGGTCTCGACGCAGAGACGGTTTACGAGTACGTCAGCACGCCGTATACGCCGTACCTCACCGAACGCTTTCAGTTCACGCGCGACTTCGTAAAAGACGCGATGGCGACCATCATCGACGTCAAAGGTCCGCACGCGCATGTCATCGAACGCTTGAACATGCCATCCAGCTTCGTCATCCTCGATCGCGTCGGGTGGGGCGTCAGCGCGATACTCGGCAAGTTGCAGGTTGAAGCACCGTGGCGAGCGATGATGCTGGAGTACCTGATCGGTTCTCCTCCCGCGACGCCAATGGGCGAAGCGGCATTCGCGTGGAAGCAGCGGCGCTAGTACCGTACGAGCCCATGAAGTCCAGAGGATTGATCGCAACAGCCGCATTCATCGTCGTTTCGCTCTCCGGCTTGGGCCGAGCGTCGGCCGCAGATCTCGGGACGTTTACAGTCGGCGACTTGATCTCGATGCCCAAGAGTTGCGCCGCCACCGATCCGTTGGACCCTCCGAGTGATTTCGCGGACCTTCACATCGTAAGTGGGCACCACCCAGCATGGAGTTTGGGTATCGACCCACAGATCACCAGTTTCAGCATCACCGCGAGTACTGCCAGCTACTCATACGACACGACAGCGCAGGGCGTCGGCGACTTCACCGTCATCATCCATTGTTGGAACGGCGATCCCCACGACCCGATCAGCCAGGAGTACATCTACACGTTCACCGTTGCTGCCGCGGCGGCTACCACCACCACTTCTACGACCACACCCACGGTTGCCGGGCCTGGCGCTCCGACCGCAACTACGACCACAGTGCCAACAATTCCCAAGGCTGGCACCTCAAGCACCACAACGCTGGCTCTCCTAGGTGCCGCTCTCACGCTCACTGGGATGGCATTGCTGCTCGTGCGCCGTCGCGCTGTCGCTTAGGTCGCGACTCGATAGCCAGCCCCTGCCGGCTCCATTGGTACTGTCGACCCGTGGCCGACCCTTACAAACCGAGAGCACCGTTCGCACCGTGGGATCGGCGACAGTTGCCGGGCCTCTTCGACGTCGAGGAAAGTGCTCGCCGCGTGGGCAATTACAAGTGGGCCGAGATGAAGTTGTTCGAGACGCTTGGCGGCTGGGTCGCCACGGTGCCCGAGCTTGACGTGAAGATGCGCCTCGGCGCCCACTGCTATCACCATGCGTGGCACGCCGAGTTGTGGCACAAGCGCCTGCCGGAACTACGCGAAATGAACCCCGAGCGCCTAACGCAACCGGCCAACGAGGCGATGGTGCGCTTCGTGCAAGTTCTCGCCGAACCGGAAGCCGCCGAGCACACAATCGAGAAGCTGGTCGGCGTGTATCGCGTCTTCATCCCGCACTTCATCGCGGCGTACACGTTCCACCGCAACAACACCAGCGAGATCACTGATGCCCCGACCATCCGCTCGCTGGACTTCGCGCTCCGCGACGAGTTCGAAGATTGGCGAGACGGCGAAATGATGTTGCAATCGCTGATCGAAACACCCGAAGAAGTCGATCGGGCTGCCGCGCACCAAGCGCGGCTGGAGAAGATAATGCTGGAAGCGGGCGGCATTGCCGGCCCGGGAACGATCGGAGGCGTCTGATGCGCAAGTTCTTCCCCGTCGAAGAGTTGGCCCGCGATTCGCGGTTCACCCAGATCAACATGCGCCAGGCCGAGGCCGACCCGCGCACCGCGATGGTCGGGCCGAACGCGGCGAAGCGGGCGAAGGTCAATCGCCTCACACCGGCGCGACCCGACGCATCGGAGGCCGCACGCAACCTGATGCACGGCATCTTCGTCGGCGAGATCCAGGCGCTCGAGGGCGCTGGCCGCACGTGCCACGACTTCGAACTGCCGGATCCGAAGAACGGGGGTGCGACCGACACCGTGCCGTTTGCGCTGAAGCTCGATATGGCCCGCCAGGCGTGGGACGAATCGCGCCACGTCGAGATCAGTGTCAAGCTCGGCGACTGGATGGGCTCCGAGATCGGTCAGTTCGCCGAGAACACCGTGCTGTTCGAGGCGGCGTGCAGTACCGACCCGGTGATGCGCCTGGCGGGCGTGAACCGCGCGCTCGAAGGTCTGGCCATCGACGTATTCACGACGATGAAAGAGTTCGGCGAAATTGCTGGCGACCCTTACCTCGAATTCTGCGAAGACTGGATGCTCGCCGACGAAGTCACGCACGTGAAGATGGGCAGCGATTGGCTGCGCAAGGTCACCGAGAACGATCCCGAACGTCGCGCCAAGGCGTTGGAGTTCCAGAGCATCGTCGATCGCCTGTTCTCGTTTGGTGGCGCGCGATCGGAATCCGAAGACTCGCCGATCGGGCTCGCCCGCCGCTTTCGCGAGTTGGCCGGGTTCACCACCGACGAGGTCGACGACATCGCCGACGTATCGCTGGCTGCGCTCGAGGCGCGCAAAGCGTTCTCGGCCGCGGCGATGGCCGAAAAGCCATGACGGTGACTGTCGAGCCGGAGGAGTTTCGGTTCGTGGCTTTCGATAACGCGCTCATACGCAAGGTCGGCGAATCGTTGGTCACAACGCTCGGCATCGACCGCCCAGTGCATGTGATCGTCGATGAGTCGACACCACTTGGGCGCATCCGCGCCGAGATTGCCGACACGGTCACGGTGACGGTGGAGAGCGGTTCGTTCGAAGACTCGAAGCGCCCGCGCCAGCAGAGCGAGATTGCCACCACCATCAACCTTGGGCGCATTCTGTTGCGGGTGAGTGACCGGTTGCATGGCGGTTTCGCCGATGCACCACCCGACGACGACCTGAGCCTGGCGCAGATGGCCGCGTGGGAGACCTACTGCGCAGGGCGCCTGTCGCGCCTCGAGCTGCGCATCAATCGACAACGCTGGTTGTATAACTTTCGCAATCGGCACGGTTTCAGCGATGCCGCCGACGCTGCATTCGACCAACTGTGGGCAGCGGACAGCCTGACGTGGCCGCAACTGCGTTCGATCAGTTCGTCTGCGTCTGCGGATTTGGCGGCGGCATCATGAACGGTGGTTGGCGGCTGGCCGAGGCCAGCGACATACCGTTCGTTTACGAACTGGTCACCAAGGTCGATCCGCGGTGGTGGCGCTTTAGTCGTGGTGGCCTGGAGCCATCCGTGCTGTTATCGACGGCACAGGGAATCAGCGCCGGAGTCATCGTCGTTGACTCTGTCAACAATCCGGTCGCGTGTGCCATTCTCGCTGACGCAGGCACGATGGGTACCGGCATGTTCGAGTACTACGCGCTCCCAAACCCGCAGGCCGAGGCCCTCGCCCGCCGGTTCGCACCGGAATTGCTGGCCGCCGCATTCGCCGGCGCACCGATCCGACGGCTCTACTACGAGCGCTTCGAGAACGACGCCGAAGTGTTCGGCGAACTCTCGGCGTACTTTGAGGTCGAGGTGACGTACCCCGAATTCGCCATGATCGACGGGCGCTACGAGAGCCGAACGACTTCGGTGCTGACCCTTGAGCGCTTCACCGAAAGCCAGCTGGGGGCAGCGCAATGATCACGACCTCACGCATCGTGTTCCGGCCGGTGTTGCCCGCCGATTACCCGCGGCTCTACGAAATCGAATCCGACCCAACGACCGCAATGACGTGGCGCTACCACGGCAACCTGCCGCCGTTTGCAGAGTACGAGCCCGCGTTGTGGAAGCAGACGCAGCAGATCATGGTCGTCGAGGGCCGCACGTCCGGCCAGGTCGTCGGCTACCTGCAACTGCACGACGTCGACCCCCGCGCCGGCAGCGGCTGGTTTTCGCTGTATTCCGGGCCCGAGCACCGCGGCACGGGGCTGGTCATGGAAGGGCTGATGGCCTACTGCGAGTGGGCGTTCGGCAACTGGCCGCTGCGCTGGCTCTACGCCCATTCATTCGCGCAGAATGTCACCGAATTCGAGCACGGCATGCGCCGCGGCGAGGCCGTGCGCCTGGGCGTATTGCGCGAGCGGGTGGTGGTGGAGGGCGAGCCCACCGACGTGCACGTGATCGGTATCTCGCGTGAGAACTGGATGGCCAGCCCACTACGCCGACGATTCAACCTGCTGCGGGCCCGTCAGACCTGAGCGTCTTTCCGGGTGTGGGATTGTGGGCTAGGGTTTTGAACGACCCAAATTCCTAAAGGAGCTGCAATGCACGGTTCAGAGATTGAATCCTTGAAAGCCGACTTGCGACGCATGCAAGCACGCGTCAACGAGTTGGAAACAGCCGGCGAAGAGCCAACCAACCGCCGCAACATGCTGCGTGGCCTCGGTGCCGCCGCCGCCGGTGCCGCCGTCGGTGGCCTCGCCTTCGCCCGCCCCGCCGCTGCCGACTTCGCGCTCTTGGCGGAAGGCGACAACACGGTGTTGCAGAACACGTCGATTGTTGCCGGCGCGGCATACTCGCCTGACAGAAACTTCGGACTGTTCCACCTCACCGACGACGTCACGTCAACGCAGTCCAACTCACGCACCACCGCCCTGACAATCGCCGCCACAGGCAACGCTGCCTTGGGTGCCGAGGCGATGGTCGTCGGCGCGAAGATTTCAGGCAGCGAAACCGGTATGAAGCTCAATGGCCCAGTGCCGTTGAAGCTCAACTCCTCGGCTGCCCCGTCGCAATCAAGCGGTACCCAGGGCCAGTTCATCCACAACGGCGGTGATCTGTGGTTCTGTGTTTCGACCAGCGGTAGCCACCGGTGGCGCAAGCTCACCGGTCCGGCCGGTGCTGGCGGCTACTACGCCGTCACGCCCAAGCGCGTGTACGACTCGCGCGCTGCCTCGCCGCTGCAGGGCACTTTGGCCACCGGTGCCAACCGGTTGGTGTCTGTTGCCGACGGGCGCAACAACAGTGGTGTTGTCGACATCGCCAACCTGGTGCCGGCCGGCGCCACCGCCGTCACCGCCAACGTCACTGTCACCGGCACCATCGGCGGCTTTGGCTATCTCGCGATCAACCCTGGCGGCAACACCGTGGAAGGTGCCTCGACCATTAACTGGTTCGGCGAAGGCCAGTCGATCGCCAACGGCGTGACGCTGACCCTCAACGACAGCCGCCAAGTCACCGTCATCTGCAACGGTGGCGGCAGCACGCACTTCATCATCGACGTTTCCGGCTATTTCCTCTAAGCAAGAAAGTTCCGCAAAGGAACTGGGTCTGCCCGTCACCACCAGTCTCGTCGCCGTCAATGGCGTCGAGCTGGTGGTGCACGAGGCCGGCGATCCGGCCAACCCGGCGATAGTTCTCGCTCACGGCTTTCCCGATCTCGCGTATTGCTGGCGCCAGCAGATGGTGCCGCTCGCTGAAACGGGCTTTCACGTCATCGCTCCCGATCAGCGCGGTTACGGGCATTCCTCGGCGCCCGCCGACATCGCGGCATACGGCATCGACCAACTCAGCGGCGACCTGTTTGGGCTGCTCGATCACTACGGCCACGCCGACGCGGTCTTCGTCGGCCACGACTGGGGCGCGATGCTCACGTGGGATGCCGCCCGCATCGCACCCGAACGCTTCCGTGCCGTCGTCGCGGTGAGCGTCCCCTACCTCGAATGGCCGGCACCTCCGACCGAGCTGTTCAAGATGATCTACGGCGACCGCTTCTTTTACATCTCGTACTTCCAACAGGTCGGCCCACCGGAAGCAGAACTCGGCGCGGATGCCTGCAACACGATGTCGCGCATGTTGTACAACGCGTCGGGCGTCGGGATGGTCAACCGCGTTCGGCCAAGCGAGCAGCCACCGATGGAGGGCACCGGCTTTCTCTCACTGATGGGTGATCCGCCGGCGCCGCCATACACCGGTCCGGAAGGCCAGTGGCTCACGCAAGCCGACCTCGATGAGTACACGCGCGAGTACGAACACAGCGGGTTCTTCGGACCGATCAGCTGGTACCGCAACATGGACAACAACTTCGTTCGCATGCAGGGGCTCGGCGCCAACCTGATGACGATGCCGTGCTACTTCATCACGGGCGAGCACGACCTGGTGAAGCTGATGGACCCGAACGGCGCCGATCGCATGCAAGCACAGCTACCGAACTTCCGCGGCGTCACCGAAATCGCCGGCGCCGGGCATTGGGTGCAGCAAGAAACGCCGCAGGCGTTCAATGACGCGCTGCTCGGTTTCCTCGCAACGCTCTAGTGCTTCCTGATAGCTAGCGGCGGTTGAGCTTCGCCAGCAGGCGCAAGATCTCGAGGTACAGCCACACCAGCGTGGCCAGCAACCCGAACGCGCAGTACCACTCCATGCCCTTGGGCCAACCGGCAGCGACACCACGGTCGATCATGTCGAAGTCGACGGCCAGCATCATCGCCGCCAAGCCTGCCGCGAGCACGCTGAACAAGATGCCCATCGGGCTGGCCGAGTTGAGGAACGGCACGCTGCCACCAACCAAGTTGATGACGAACGACACCAGGTAGAACGCCATCAGACCCATCGTTGCCATGATCACGTTGCGGCGAAAGCGGTCGGTGACCTTGATGATCTTCGACTTGTAGAGGAACAACATGACGGCGAACACGGCCAACGTGGCGCCGACGGCCTGCACCACGATGCCGTCGTAGGCATCGTTGTAGACCTTCGAAATCGCACCGAGGAAGAAGCCTTCGGCGATTGCGTACACCGGGCCGAGCACCTTGGCGAAGGTCGGCTTGAAGCGCAACACGATGGCGCACACGAAACCGAGCAGCACGCCACCAATCGCGAGGGCGGGGAACTTGGCTTCCTGGCCGGGCGTCGCCTCGGTCATGATCCAGCCAGCCACCGCGGACCCGAGCAACAGCACCAGCAAGACACCGGTTGCGGTTGCCGTGCCGCTGACGGTCATCGTGCGGCCAGAGTTCCAACCACTGATCGGGCCATCGGTGATGGGCGTGCTGCGAGCTGCCTGCGTTGCCGGGTCGGGTGCGGCCCAACCGGCGCGCGCTGCTTCCGTAACAACCTTGTCGGACATGAGGGGATTAGACATGGCAGAAACGCTAACACCGGGTTAGCGCAGATCGTGGGCGCTGGCGCCGTCCCAAAGGTCGATGTTGGGTGGCGCAGTCAGCAGCCCGGTGCAACTCTTCGCCATCGCGATCATGCCCGGACTGTCGAAGTGCGCCCGCTGCGCCTCACCCGAATCCCACTTCTGAATCAGCAGGTACCGACCCGGCAACGTCGCCGACGCGCACAGGTCCACGTTGCGGCATCCGGGTTCCATGCGAGTCAACACGACGTACTTGGAGAGCACTGCCAGCAACGCTTCGGCATCGGCGGCTTGGAACTGCATGGTGACGATTGTCAGTTCGATGAGCCAAACGCTAGCTAGTGAATTCGTGCACCAGGGTTGTGGGGCTTGACGCAGTCGGTATCGTGACCAAATCACCCGGGGGCGGCAAGTGCAGCCCTGGGTATCCGTTCACCTTAACTAGGGAGCAATTCGTGGCGAAAGATCGCGTGGAACGGGACGAAGAAGACCTGGTCCGCCTGTATCTGACCGATATTGGCCAATACACGCTGCTCACCAAGGACGACGAGGTTCGCCTCGCCAAGCAGATCGAAGCCGGCAAGCTCGCCAACGACGAGCTGTCCAGCGCGAAGGGCCTCACCCCTGCCCGCAAGCGCGAGCTGCGCCGTGCGGCTCGCGAAGGCGAAGACGCCGAGCGTGGCTTCGTGCAGAGCAACTTGCGGTTAGTGGTCTCGATCGCCAAGAAGTACCAGGCATCGGGTCTGCCGTTGCTCGACCTCATCCAAGAGGGCAACCTCGGCCTGATGCACGCCGTCGAAAAGTTCGACTGGCGCAAGGGTTTCAAGTTCTCCACCTATGCCACCTGGTGGATCCGCCAGGCCATCACCCGCGGTATCGCGAACACCGGTCGCACCATCCGCCTGCCAGTGCACGCCGGCGACACGCTCGCCCGTTTGCAGAAGGCGCGCAGCCGACTGGAACTGAAGATGGGTCGCCCAGCAACGCTCAGCGAGCTCGCCAAAGAAGTCGAGATGCCCGAAGACAAGGTCACTGAGGCTTTGCGCTTCGCGGCCGAGCCGCTGTCGCTCAGCGAGCCGCTGCGTGAGGATGGCGATGCCGAGCTTGGCGACGTCGTCGAAGATCGTTCGGCCGAGAGCCCGTTCGAGGTTGCCGCGACCGCGTTGCTGCCCGAGGAAATCTCGCGCCTGCTGGCGCCGCTCGATGAACGCGAACGCGAGATTCTGAAGCTGCGCTTCGGCCTCGATCGCGGCGAGCCGCGCACACTGGAAGAAGTCGGCGAGCACTTCAACCTCACGCGCGAGCGCATCCGCCAGATCGAGGCACGGGCGATGAGCAAGCTGCGTCATCCGTCCTCCGACACTGGCGCGCGCGACCTTCTTGCCGTGTGATGCCAGTTCAGGTGCGTGTTGCGCAACCTGACGACGCGGATGCCATCGCGGCGGCGCATATCGAGGGTTGGCGCGTCGGCTATCGCCACGTGTTCCCCACCGAGTTTCTCGATGCTCCCGAGTTCGCTTCTTCACGGCTCGAGCGTTGGCGGGCCTGGACGTGGAACGAGTTCGCCGACTCGCAGCTCTTTGTCGTCCTGCTGGCCGAGCGCGTCGTGGGTTTCGGTCACATTGGCCCCGAGCGGGTGGAGCCCGTGTGCGACCAAAGCGGCACCGAGATCAACCCGGAGGTCACCCGGGCCCGCGGCGAGATCTACGGGTTCTATCTACACCCCGAAGCCTGGGGATCCGGTGCCGCCTCGGCGCTGATCGCGCGCTGTCACGAGTACCTGCGCGACGAGGGTTTTGCCGACGCCGTGTTGTGGGTCTTGCGCGACAACCCGCGAGCGAGGGTCTTCTACGAGAAGTCGGGCTGGAAAGCCACCGGCAACGAGATGATGTTCGAGCCCCAGAACGCGGCGCCTGTCGCCGAAGTGCAGTACGCCGTTCACCTCTAAAGATCGCTCGCTGATGTGGCGATATCACATCGCATGGAGCTCGTCGATCTCGTTCCTAACTCGCTGACTTTTCGCGTCATCAACACGACCGATGTCAACGACGAGGCCGACATCCCGGACGGGTACACCGGTCGCGTGCGCCGCTACCTGGAGGGTTCGCTCGTCTACGTGGCGTGGTACCGCGATGGGCTGTTGCAGAATCCTGGCCGATCCAACCCCGCCTATCGTCGGCTGCGCAGCGACGGCAAGGTGAAGTACGAGTTGTTTTACTCGCATGGCGTGCTGGACGATCCGGCGAGCGGCGCACCAGCGGTCCGCGGCTTCTACGCGAACGGGGCGGTGCACTACGAAGAGCACTACCGCGACGGCAAGCGCAACGATGCCGATGACGGGTCGCCTGCCGTGCGTAAATGGCGCAACGACGGAAGCGTCCGCCACGAGCTGCGCTACGTCGAGGGACGTCGCAGCGCGCGTCCGCGTGCAATGCTCACTGCATGACAGATCGCACTGCACCTCCATCACTGCGCCGCCGGTTCTCGTTTTGGTTCGAACGGATGATGGCCCGCGGTGCTGGCCCCCTCATCGCACTGCTCGCCTTGGTCACGCTGCTGCTGATCATCTTCTGCGCAGTCGTGGTGATCATTGGAGGGATCCAAAACCCGGATGGTTCGCGCGGCTTCATCGAGGCCGGCTGGTCGTCGCTGATGCGCACGTTCGACCCGGGCACGATGGGCGGCGACAGCGGATGGTCGTTGCGCGGTGTGAGCCTGATTGCGACGCTTGGCGGACTGTTCATCGTCAGCGCCCTCATCGGTGTGATCACTACCGGCCTCGACGGCCGGTTGCAGGATCTGCGCCGCGGTCGTGGCGCGGTGGCGCTGAGCGGCCACACACTGATTCTTGGTTGGTCATCCGCAGTCGAGGCGATCATCACGGAACTGGCCGAGGCGAACAGCAACCAACGCAAGTCGGCAGTCGTCGTGCTCGCCGACTTTCCCAAGGAAGCAATGGACGACGCGCTAGCGACTGCGTCCAAGATCAACAAGGGCATGATTACGGTCACTCGCACGGGCGAGACGGCAAACATCGAGAACTTGCGCGCGGTCGGCGTGGAGACCGCCAAGTCGGTGATTGTCGTGTCCAGTGAGCAGTCCGAAGACGCCGACCCTGATGCGGTGCGCACATCCCTCGCCGTATTGAACGCGACCAACTTCAAGGGTCATGTCGTTGTCGAGTTGAAGCGCCACACCCTGGCCGAAACCTTGCGCGCCGTGTCCAACGGTCGCGCACTCGCTGTCACTGGGCCGCACGTGATTGCCCAAGTCACGGCCGAGGTGTGTCGTTACCACGGCATGAGCGAGGTCTATCAAGACCTGTTCGACTTCGATGGCGACGAGATCTACTTCCATCGCGAACCGGGGCTGGTTGGCCGCTCGTTCGGCGATGCAGTGCAGTCGTTCGAAACCTCGTCGATTCTTGGGATACGCGCCGCCGACGGTGCCATCCGCCTTGCCCCCGCTGTCGACACGGTTATCGCTGACGGCGACCTGTTGATCGCGATCAGTGAAGACGACGACACGATTGTGCTCGCGCCCGGCACGAAGCCCGCCGCTATCAAGAGTGAGAAGTGGCGCGAGACCACCACCGCCACGCCGATCCTGTTGCTCGGATGGAACCATTTAGCGCTGCCGTTGCTGGCGCAGCTCGACCGCCGCCTGCCGGAGGGTTCGCAGATCATGGTGTGCGATACCGAGCCGCCCGACGCCTCGTTGCAGCTCAAGCGGTGCAAGCTGCAGGTGCTGCAGGGCGATCCGCAAGACCACCACACGTTGCAGAAGTTGGTTCACGAGCGCGCCTATCACACCATTGCAGTCCTCAGCGGACGTGCACGCTCCGTCGCCGACGACGACAGTCGCAACCTGTTGACGTTGCTCAGTTTGCGCCAGATTCTCGACGAGCCGAACTGCCCGAGCGCCGACGCCTTCATCCTCACCGAACTGCGTAACGCGGCCAACGTACAGATCGCGGGCGGCTCCGACAGCGACAACTTCATCGTCAGCGATCGATTGGTTGCGCAGCTGATGTCGCAACTGTCCGAGAACTCCGAATTGATGTCGGTGTTCAACAGCTTGTTCGACGCTACCCAGGTCGAGTTGTCGGTTGTGCCGCTCGATCGCTTGGGCATTGGCGCGGCGTGCACCGTGCGCGATGTCGTCGTGGCCGGACTGGCGCGGGGCATGCTCGTGCTCGGCATGGTCGTCGACTCGAAGGTCATCGTCAACGCAGCGAAGTCGCTGCCGGTTAGCGATCCGACGGCCGCGGCCGCCATCGTTCTGCGCCAGCCCTAGAACGCTCGGGTCGGCAGCGGGGACTTTCGCCACTATCGCCGGTGCAGCAAGCGACGAAAGTGGGGTCGTGAAGGCACGACCGTGGCGTCTCAGTGCAATCGGGTCGGTTTGTTTGATGTTGGCTGCCTGCTCGTCGGACGGGGGAAGTGCCTCCACGACGGCGACCGAACCGGCGACGTCGATCGCGGTTGCTTCCACCACGACGTCGGCTGCTGCGACTACAACGCCCTCGACGTCGGCTCCGACGACCACCACTCTCGCCACTTCGACAACCACTCGACCGCCGAGCACAACCACGACGGTCGCCCCAGCGGTTCCTGGACGAGTCTCGGGGGTTCATGCCTTCCCTGGCGGCGGCTCGGGCGAAGTTGCCGTCAATTGGAACGCCGAGCCGGACGCCAACGGGTATCGCATCTACCGGTCCGCCACGCCCGACGGTGATTTCGTTCTCGTCGCCGACATCAACGTCACCAATGGCGATACGAGCGCGACTTCCGAGGTCGTCAACATTTGGACCGCGCAACACTCGTACGTTCCCGCGGGCGGCGCACTTGCGAGCCGAGATACGTCGTCGGAGTTTCAATACGTCGAGCTCAGCGGTGCCGGCGAGCGTTGCTTCAAAGTGAGGGCGTACAACGACGCCGGGCGCGGGCATTCGTCGTCAGTCTCGTGTAGCGGCCCGGTCTAAACCGAGAACCAGTCAGTCCAAAATTTGTAGTGTCGCTTTCAGGACTTGTAGCTACAGTGTGGCTACATGAACGTGGAACACGTTGTTAGAGCAGATGAAGAGATCCGGTTTCGAGTGTCTGGTGAGGACAAGGTTCTCATTGTGAAGGCCGCGGGCCTCGAGGGAGTCTCAGTTAGCGAGTTTCTCCGCAACCCCGCCGTCGATCGAGCCCGCCTCGTGGTTGCGGAGGCCGCGCTGCGGCACGCGACAGTGATTCCGGTCGATGAATTCGACAAGCTGATGGCTGCACTGGACGCACCTATTGATCCGGCGCGCTTTAACCGCGCGCGCCAAGTTCTGCGTGAACTGGATCTCGACCCGACTTGAAACCCCAGCCCACCAGTCGATCGATCGCCTACGAGCCGGATCAACACGATGCATCGCAGTTCGACTGCGGGCAGCAGGGACTGAACCACTGGCTGACGGCGTCAGCGGCTCACGCCCGAAGGATGGGCACCGCCGGCACCTTTGTCTGGGTGAGTAACGGCAACGTGGTCGGCTACTACGCGCTGGCGCCACACATCGTGGTCGCCGACGCGCTACCGAAGAGCATCGGCCGAGGCTCGCCTGTGTCGGTGCCGTCCTACTTAATCGGCAAGTTGGCACTCGACCGATCACTGCAAGGTAAAGGCGCGGGGCAGGCTCTCCTCCTCGACGCCCTCATACGTGTGGTGTCAGCGTCGACGCATATCCCTGGCCGCTTAGTCGTTCTCGACGCTGTCGACGAAATCACGGCAGCCTTCTACGAACGGTTCGGTTTCATACGTTGCCCCGGCAACGAGCTCAGCCTGTTGATGAAGATGTCGACAGCGGCAGCGCTCGCCGTTGGAGCCACCTAGCAGTCCTGACCTAATGACCTCAACCAATGTGCATCCTCTGATGCGCAATGGCGGAGGTGGACGGGAATCGAACCCGCCGGACGAGGATCGCTCGTCCCAACCGCTTTGAAGGCGGCGGAGTCCACCAGGTACCCGGACACCTCCGCGGTACAAGGTATCTGCACTCGCTACGCTCAACACCATGAAGCGCCTGCTCCTCCTCATCATCGTGATTGCGCTCGCGGCTGTGGCTGTGAAGAAAGTGCAAGCCTCCTGAGCCTCACGCTTCTCTGTTCGCAGACGGCGATCGAGCAGTACGGCAGCACGTGGCATCAGATCGACTCAACGTTGCGGTTGCTGCCGCTGCCGGGCGATCGAAAGTTGAGCAGCCAAGAAATTGCCAGCATTGACCTCGCGGTGTTTTCGAGTGACCTGTATCTCGACGGACGTGGCCCATCGTTCTTCAAGGTCTTATTGCAGGCGCAACCGAAGTGGTTGCACGTGTTCGCCGCAGGTGTCGACAACCCAGTGTTCGCGGAGATTCGGCGCCGCGGTATCCGGTTGACCAACTCGGCCGGCTCGTCGGCAACGCCGATTGCACACACGGTCATCATGCAGACGGTCGCGTTGTGTCGCGCGGCTCGCACGTTTGCGGTCGCGCAAACGGCGCACGAATGGCCGGAACAGGATGTCATTGACGTAGAGGGCCGCACGATGGGCATCATCGGGCTGGGAAGCATCGGCGCTGAAGTCGCTCGGTTAGCGCAGCACTTCGGAATGCGGGTGATCGGCATGCGGCGCAAGCCGCGCGGTGACGAACCGTGCGAGACGTGGTCAACCGACCGACTGCACGAGCTACTGCCGATGGTCGACACGCTCGTGTTGACCGCACCGAACACACCGGAAACGAGCGGCATGATCGGAGCAACGGAGTTGGCGCTGTTGCCCGCCGGCGCGCACGTCGTCAACGTCGGCCGCGGTCAAGTCATCGATGAAACAGCGCTTGTTGCCGCGTTGAGTTCCGGTCGTATCGGCGGCGCGGCGCTCGACGTCTTCGTCGTCGAACCGCTACCCGCCGAGAGTCCGCTGTGGGATCTCCCCAACGTCATCATCACGCCGCACTCAGCAGGCACCACCAAACTCTCTAACGCACGAGCCGCTGCGATCTTCGCCGACAACCTCGGCCGTTTCGCGCGTGGCGAGGCACTACGCAATGAAGTAGATCCGTGGGACTGAGAACTTGGTTCAACCGGACTTTGGGCGGCGCGCACGACGAGCGCGTCGTCGCGGGCGAGTACGAGCTTCGAGTGCACGTCCTGCACGCCGGGACCCGCAGCGAAGGGCGAATCGGTCGGCTCTATCGTCGGGGCGTGGAGGTCGAGGGTGCGAATGTCGGGCACGTAGTTGATGCCGGGTCGCAACAGTTCGTGTTCCGTGGCGACAATCGGCCACATATCTGGTCGGTGAGCGGGTGGGCGCCTGTCAACAAATCGGCGGCGGGGTCGATCGACTGACTCAGAACTCGCGCCGGCGGCTCGATCGGAATGATTCCTACATGTCGACGCGCACGGTCACACGCACCTCGCCATCGGCTGGCGGTGTTTCAGGTTCGACGGATGTCACCTCCAAGTCGACGAACGTCATGGGCGCAGCGCTCACTTCCTCGTCGGACATCTCCCACACGAACTTTCCTGCAAACGCGTCCAAGATGTTGAAACAGAAACCGGGAGTGGGATAGGTGCCATCATCCCGCTCCAGAATGCCGAGTCGGCGACTAGCACATTGCGCGAACCGCTGTCGTAGTTCGTCGCCTGGGCCATCCTCCTGCTCCTCAACGCTGACTTCGAATGTGTGTGCCACGCGGCATCCTCCTCAACCGGGCGTCGTTTACTCGGACGCGGGGCATAGCCCCCCGGGTGCAGTCTTGCACTGTCGATGTAGGAGACAGGGTTGGTGCGACCGCCGACGGTCGATATGGTCGGCCTCGACTCCCCCAGTCGTCACTCCAGTTGTTCTGGGGGTAGGTCATGTTTCTCTGCTGGTCCGCGAAGGGCGGCAGTGGCACCACTGTGATTGCCGCTGCGCTCGCGCTTGTGCTGTCGCAACGCAGTGCCACCACCGTTGTCGATCTTGCCGGCGATCTGCCAGCCGCGCTCGGCATCGCCGAACCTGCCGGGCCGGGCGTTCGCGATTGGATGGCCTCACCCACTGGCGATGCCGCGGCGCTCGAGCGATTGCGCGTTCCGGTGAGCGACACGTTGCAGCTGTTGCCTCTGGGAAGCGCACCAGCAACTAACGAACGATGGGCCGATCTCGCCAACGCGTTGGCACATCACACCGTCGTGGTCGACGGGGGTACAGGCACTCCGCCGGCGGAACTGCTCGCTGTCGCGGACCACAATCTGCTGGTCACGCGGCCGTGCTACCTCGCGCTGCGCCTCGCCGCTGCTTCCGGCGTGCAACCGAGCGGCATCGTGCTAGTCGGCGAGCCGGGGCGCGCGCTCAGCGCACGCGACATCGAGCGCGCCGTCGGAGCGCCAGTCATTGCCGAGCTGCACTACGACCCAGCGGTTGCCCGCGCCGTTGACGCCGGGTTGCTGGCGGCACGCTTGCCGGCGTCGCTGGCGCACGCACTGACCCGCGCCCTGAAGAGGGCAGCATGATCGACCTCGTCGCCGAGCAAGCACCGTTGGGTGGGCTCGAGCGTTGGCTGCGCGACCCGTCGGTGAATGAGTTGATGGTCAACGCCGGCAGTGAGATCTGGGCTGAGCGAGCGGGAGTCGTCGCGCACGTTGGTCGCATGCGCCCCGCAACCTTGCTGGCCACGATCGAGCACATTCTCACGCCGATCGGCCGACGACTTGATCGCGCGCACCCAATGGTCGATGCCCGCCTTCCCGACGGGTCACGTGTGTGCGCCGTGATCGCACCGATTGCGGTCGATGGTCCGTGCCTGGCGATACGTCGCTTTCACCAACGCACTCTTGGGCTCGATCGCTTCGCGCCGTCAGCCATCGTGCCGCTACTGCGCGAGCTGGTGCAGCGGCGCTGCAACGTGATCGTGAGCGGCGCCACTTCGTCGGGCAAGACAACACTGCTCAACACGTTGGCGCTCGAGATCGAGCCCGGCGCACGCGTGATTACGTTGGAGGACACCGCCGAGCTGCATCTTCCGCATCCTCACGTCGTGCGGCTGGAGACCAGGGAAGCAACGCCCGATGGCGTCGGCGAAGTCACGCTCGCCCACTTGTTGCGCACCGCATTGCGGTTGCGGCCCGACCGGCTGGTGGTCGGCGAGATTCGCGGCGACGAGGCCGTGCACCTGCTGCAAGCACTCAACACTGGTCACGACGGTTCGATGGCGACTGTGCACGCCAACAGCGCTGCCGATGCGCTGGCTCGCTTGAGCTCGCTCGTGCTGCAAGAAGTCGGCAACTGGCCGCTAGTCGCGGTACAGCAACACGTGGCGCGGGCGGTCGACGCTGTAGTGCACGTTGCCCGCGCCGGCGATGGTGCACGCACCGTTGTTGAGGTGGTTGAAGTGCTCGCAGATGTCAACGGTCCTACTCTCGCAACGCGCCAGTTGGCCACTCAGTCGTCAATCACTGGCATGCTGCAACGCGGGCGACAGTGACCGCGGCGACCACCGGCGCTGCATTGGTCGGGGGTTTCTTGTTGATAGCTCGCGCACTCCGCCCCACTGGCTGCCGGGGAAAGAGCGTTCGTTCTGTGCGGTTCCCGCAACGTCGGGTCGCGACTTCGGCCAGCGAGTGGGCAGCCTTCCTCGACACCACCTCAACCGAGGTGCGCAGCGGCAGTTCCCTGATAGCAGCCTTGGCTCACGCGCGAGCCCGGCATCCGTCGGTCGCTGCACGCCTCGCCTCAGCCGAGGAATACACCAACGCCGACCCCGACCGCGCAGTTGTCGTCCAATCGATGGCCGCGACGCTGGAACTTGGTGGGCCCATTGCCGCCACACTCCATCACGGTGCAGCGTTGTTGCGCGAACGTGCAGCCCAACGCGCTGAAGCGACGGCGCACAGCGCGCAGGCACGACTCAGCGCGAAGGTACTCACCGCCGTACCGCTGCTCTTCGCCGCGTGGAGCGCGACGACCAGTGACACATTTCGTCACGCGATGACGAGCCCGACCGGAATAGCCGCCGCCCTTGCCGGACTGGTGAGCAATGCCGTTGGTTGGTGGTGGATGCGCCGCATCGTCGCCAAGGCGACACCATGACTGCGGCCACCGTTGCAGTTGTGGTGACGCTGGTGATAGCGGCGCGGCTGCGACCGCAAGCGACGGCCCGCGAGAACGCCAGCATGTCGCGGCGACACGGGCCGACACGACGACGCGCGCTCGTTCGGCGCGCCGAACGGGCACTGCCCGACGCGATCGATCTCTTTGTGCTTGCTGTACGGGCTGGACACTTACCCAGTGCGGCGATCGACATCGTGTTGCCGCACCTCGACACTGCTCTACGGCCCGCGTTCAATGAGGTTTCCGATGCCGTGCATGACGGAGTGCGGTTCGCCGATGCCCTCACTCGACTGCCACAGCGACTCGGCCCGCTCGCCGCGCCGCTCGCCGACTCGTTGATTGCTGCCGATCGCTATGGCCTGCCCTTGGCGCCGGTGTTGGATCGTCTTGCCGACGAGGCGCGCCAGCATCGCCGCCGGCTGGTCGATGCAAGCGCCCGCCAACTGCCGGTCCGGTTGTCGCTACCACTCGTGTTGTGCACGTTGCCGTCGTTTGTTCTGCTCGCCGTCGTTCCATTGCTGCTCGCAGCCTTCGCGTCGCTCAATCGCTAGGAGAACTCCATGAACTCACTCATTGCACGATTCCAAGCCTGGTTACTCAACGAGGAGGGCCAAGCGACGACCGAGTACGCCCTTGTGTTGCTCGGCGCCGCGCTGATCGCGTTGTTGGTGATCGGCTGGGCGACCACCGGCGGCGGATCCGAGAAGGTGGGGCAATTGTTCGACACGGTGATCGACAGCGTGATCGGCAAGCTGTGAAGGACAGGGGCCAAGCAACGGTCGAGCTCGCACTCGCCTTGCCGCTGCTTTGTCTCATGCTGCTGGGAGTGGTGCAGGTCGCGGTAATCGGTCGCGGGCAGCTGGCCGTGCAACTCGCCGCCCACGAGGCGGCGCGAGCGGCAGCCGTGTCGGCCGACCCTGAGACCGCGGCCACGACAGCGGCGAATCATGCGGTGTCGCTACGCCCGCTCGACGTGCAGGTCGCAAGCGACGACACCACGATCACCGTCACCGTGTCGTACGTCGATCACACCGACGTGTCGATCGTCGGCGCGCTGCTATCCGATGTCACGTTGCAGGCCAGCGCCACGATGGCCTTCGAGCCGCCGTGAACCCTTGACGCACAACGAGATCACGTGGCCTTCTTGGGCCGGCGCACGCCTCGCTTGTCGAGCGCCTTCTCGGCTGCGCGCTGTTCTTCCTCGAGCGCTAACTCCTCGGCAACGAGCCGTTGCATGCTGTCGAGGCGGCGAACGTCGAGCGTGCCGTCTGCGATGGCGCTGCGTACAGCGCAATCGGGTTCGTCGTCGTGCTTGCAGTCTCGAAAGCGACACTGATCCATCAGGTCGAACACATCGGCGAAGGCGCGCTCGATGCCACGCCCGCTACTCCACAAACTGACTGCGCGTACTCCCGGCGTGTCGACCAACCAGCCGCCGGCGGGCAGCCGCACCAATTCGGAGGCTGTCGTCGTGTGGCGGCCACGTTGGTCGCCATCGCGCACCTCAGCGGTGGCCTGTCTGCCGTGCCCCACCAGTGCGTTGACCAGGGTGCTCTTGCCGACGCCGCTGGCGCCGAGCAACGCAATTGTCGCGTTGTCCGCTGCGTAGCCACGCAAGCGCTCGACACCGGTGCCGGTGATGCCGCTGGCGACGCACACATCCACCGCGGGCGCCACTTCGTGAAGCGAGGCCACCATGCTGGCCGGATCGTCGACAAGGTCGTCTTTCGTCAGCACGACGACCGGCACCGCGCCGCTATCCCATGCCAGCACTAGCTCGCGTTCCAGACGGCGCTGCTTCGGCGGCGATGTCAGCGCGTGGATCAGCATGACGACGTCGATGTTGGCCGCAATCGTGTGCGCCTCGGCACGGCTCCCCTCGAACGACGCGCGGCGCACGAAGGCACTGCGGCGAGCAAACACGTGCTGCACACGCTCTGCGTCAGCGTCGGCGACGACGAAGTCGCCAACTGCGACGTCGGCGCCGATGTTGCGCACGCGGATTGGTTCTTCACCGACCGCGAGGAGTACAGAACTCCAGCCACGGTCCAGGCGGCTGACGCGACCCGCCAGCACCGACGTGCCAAGCGCACGCCACTCGGTCTCCAGCGCGTCGGACCAACCAAGATTGGCGTCGGCAGACCAGTCGATGTGCTTCACGGTAGCGGCCGACAACCTTTAGCATTGCAACTACTTATGGTGCGCAAGATCCAAGCAGACAATCTGTCGGGCGACAGATTGGAAATCGTGCGGCACGGCTACGACCCGTATCAGGTACAGCGCCTCGTCTCGACGCTGGCCAACGAGCTGAAGGCGCTTGCCGCCGAGAACGATGCGCTGCGCGGGCGGCTGAACGATGCCCCGGTGCGTGCCAGAGACGCGAACGGCGGGTTCATCGAACGCCGGGCGAAGGGCCAGGCGCCAGCCGCAGTGTTGGAGAACGCCGAACTGCGCGAAAACCTGCGCTGGGCACGTGCAGCGCTCGACGGCCTGTTGGGTCAACTGGCAGGTAAGCCGGATCCCGTCACCAACCAGCACGAACAGAGCACGCGTTGAGCGAACTGCCCGTCCCTGGGGCGCGCACCAAACAAATCATTGCGCTCGCCGAAGAGGTCGCCCGGCAACCGCTGCCACTGCGCACCCGCATCTTGCTGCCGGCGATCCTGCTAGTCCTCGGAATCGGCGCATTTTGGTTTGGACTGCGCGACGACAACGAGAATCCCACCCCGCAGTCACCGAGTTCGACCACCACGGTTGGCGAGATTCCGACCAGCGTTGTGTTCACTGCACCACCCTGAGTGGGGGATGCTTGACACGGAGGGGTCAAATCACGTAGCGATGGACTGATGGCAAAACCCCTCGTCATCGTGGAATCCCCCGCGAAGGCAAAAACGATCTCCAAATTTCTCGGTGATGCCTTCGACGTTCGCGCCTCCGTTGGCCATGTCGCGGACCTTCCGAGCAAGGGTTTGTCGATCGATGTCGACAACGGGTTCAAGCCGACGTACGAATTGACGGTCCGCGGCAAGGAAGTGGTGAAAGACCTGCGTGCGGCGATGAAGGGCGCGAGCGAGTTGTACCTCGCGACCGACGAAGACCGCGAGGGGGAGGCAATCAGTTGGCATCTTTTGGAACAACTGAAGCCAAAGATCCCCGTGAAGCGGATGGTGTTTCACGAAATCACGAAGGCCGCCATCGATCAAGCCGTCGCCAACCCCCGCGATATCGACCTTGGCCTGGTCGACGCCGCCGAAACCCGCCGCCTGCTCGACCGCCTGTACGGCTACGAGGTCTCGCCGGTGCTGTGGCGGCGTGTCAACCGTGGACTTTCGGCTGGCCGGGTGCAATCCCCTTCGATTCGGCTGATCGTCGAGCGTGAACGCGAACGAATCGCGTTCGTGAGTGCCGGGTACTGGGACATCGAACTGCTGACTTCCACATCGCCAGCTTTCACCGCCACGCTCATTGCGGTCGACGGCACGAAAGTTGCTACCGGCAAGGACTTCACTGCCGACGGATTACCAAAAGCAAACGTCGAGGTTGTTACCGAAGAGCGCGCGCGGTCGTTGGCCGACGCCCTGGCTCGCAGCAACTTCAGCGTGCGGTCGGTGGAAGACAAGCCGTATCGCAGTTCTCCGAAGGCGCCGTTCATGACCAGCACGCTGCAGCAAGAGGGCGGCCGCAAGTTACGCCTCGGTGCCGCCCAGGTCATGCGCGTCGCGCAAGGGTTGTACGAGCGTGGCTACATCACCTACATGCGTACCGACAACGTGGTACTCAGCGACGAAGCGTTGGCTGCCGCCCGCGCCGAGGTGAAGGGGTTGTACGGCGAGAACTTCTTGTCGCCCTCACCGCGCCAGTTCACCACCAAGGTGAAGAACGCGCAGGAAGCCCACGAAGCCATCCGGCCCACCACTCCGTTGCGCAGCCCCGACGCGGTTGCAGCCGAACTCAACCCGCAGGAACTCGCGCTGTATCGCTTGGTCTGGCAGCGCACGCTGGCATCGCAGATGGCCGATGCCACTGGCGTCACTGTCTCAGTTCGCCTCAGCGCAACCGCGCAGGGCACCGACTGCGAATTCGCGGCAAGCGGCACCACGATCACCTTCGCCGGCTACCGCCAGGTGTATGTGGAAAGCAGCGACGAGTCCGACGCAACGGAAGACGACAAGGAAGCGCTGCTGCCGGTGCTGACGGTGGGCGAAGCGGTGCAAGTTGCCGAACTCACGCCCAACGGCCACAACACGCTGCCGCCGGCGCGTTACACGGAGGCTTCGCTGATCAAGAAGCTGGAAGAGTTGGGCATCGGCCGACCCAGCACCTGGGCCTCGATCATTCAAACCGTGCAAGACCGCGGCTATGTGTGGAAGAAGGGCCAAGCCCTTGTGCCCACGTGGACAGCGTTTGCCGTTGTTGGTCTGCTCGAGAAACACTTCGACGAGTTGGTCGACTACGCATTCACGGCGCGCATCGAGGAAGACCTCGATGCCATCGCACGCAAAGAGCGCCACAAGCAAGATTGGCTGCAGCACTTCTACTTCGGCGACGAGACCGACCAGATGCCAGGCCTCAAGCGCTTGGTGGAAGAGAACCTGGATCAGATTGACGCCGTCGAGATCAACACGTTCCCGATTGGCGACGACGCCGATGGCAACCTGGTAGTGGTGAAGCCGGGCAAGTACGGCCCGTACGTGAAGCGCGGCGACGACACCGCCAGCGTTCCCGACACGATGACACCCGACGAACTGACGCTCGAGGTCGCGCTGCTACTGCTGGCCGCACCAAAGAACGACGAACCGATCGGCGAGCTCGACGGTTACCCGGTCTACGCGAAGAACGGTCGCTACGGCCCGTACGTGCAGTGGGGCGCGCCCGACAACCTGCCGCCCGGTCTGGTGAAGCCGAAGATGGCAAGCCTGTTCAAGACGATGGTGTTCGAGCGAGTCACCGAGGCGGAAGCCAAGGAACTGTTGCAATTGCCCCGAACACTGGGCACCGACCCCTCCGACGGCCAAGACATTCTCGCCAACAACGGTCGCTACGGCCCGTACATCATGAAGGGCAAGGACTACCGCAACATCGACAACGAAGAGCGGCTGTTCACCATCACCCTCGCAGAGGCGCTTGTCATCTTCAGTCAGCCAAAGGTGTTCCGCCGCGGCGGGGGCAACATGGCCGCCCGCGGTCCGTTACGCGAGTTTGGTAACGACCCAGTGAGCCAGAAGCCTGTGGTCGCACGCGACGGCAAGTTCGGGGTCTACGTGACCGACGGCGAGACGAATGCCTCGATCTCACGCGGCGATCGGCTGGAAGAAATGATTCCCGAGCGGGCGTACGAGCTGTTGGCCGCGCGACGCGAAGCGATCATCGAAAAGGGCGGCGCATCCGGCAAGCGGGCTGCTGCGACAAAGCGCGCAGCTGTCAAGCGGGCGGCGCCGAAGAAGGCCGCGGCAAAGAAGAAGCCAGCAAAGAAGGCGGCCACAAAGAAGCCGGCGGTCAAGAAGGCGGTCGCAAAGAAGGTCGCCGCCAAGAAGTCGGCCCCGAGCACAACCGCTTAACCGCCCCGCAGTCGGTATGGTGCGACGGGTATGTCGGGTGGTCGTTACATTGCGCTTGAGGGAGCCGAGGGCTGCGGCAAGAGCACGCATTCCAGTCGACTCGCTGCCGCGCTCGGGGCGGTACTGACTCGCGAAACCGGCGGAACCGTGATCGGAAAGCAGATCCGCACGATTCTGCACGACACCTCGATCAGCAACCTGTCGCATCGCGCGGAAGCGTTGCTGGCCGCCGCCGACCGGGCGCAACACATTGAGGAAGTCGTGGCGCCCGCGCTGGCCGCTGGCAAGCACGTGGTCAGCGACCGCAGCGTGTACTCGACGCTCGCATATCAGGGCTATGGCCGCGGGCTCTCGATTCCCGAGGTACGCGAGATCAACGAGTGGGCCGTGAACGGTCATTGGCCCGAACTGGTGTTACTGATCGATGCCGCTCCCGAAGTCCTGGAACGACGCATGCGCGGTCGCCAACTCGATCGCTTCGAACGCGAGGGCGAGAAGTTTCACACACTCGTACGCGAAGGGTTCCGACAGATGACGATCGACGAACCCGAGCTGTGGGTCGTCATCGACGGTTCACAGTCGCTCGAAGCAGTCGCCACCGACATTCGTGCAGCGGTGCGCGATCGGCTGGGGCTGTGATGTTCGCCGAATACTCGCGGTCAGTTTGGAGCGACGTTGTCGGCCAGGAACGGGCGGTCGAACAACTCACTCACGCGGCTGTCGCGCCGGTGCACGCTTACCTGTTCGTCGGGCCGGCGGGCTGCACCAAGGACGAAGCCGCGCGATCGTTCGCGGCGCTCTTGCTCACCGGCAGCGACGACGCCGAGTCGCGCGACGCACGACTGATCCTGGAGGGCGAGCATCCCGACGTTCGCGAGGTCGAGCGCAGCGGTGCACGAATCTCGGCCGACCAGGTCGCCGACATCATTCGCAATGCATCGCTGGCACCAATCGAGGGCACGCGCAAGGTGATGGTGCTGCACGAGTTTCATCTGCTGGAAGCAACAGGCGCAGCGCGGTTGCTGAAGACGCTCGAGGAACCCCCGGCCAGCACCGTGTTCATCGTGCTCGCCGATCAGGTGCCGCCCGAGCTGGTCACGATCGCCTCGCGGTGCGTTCGAATCGACTTCGCGACGATCAGCGAGGCAGCAATTCAGCAAGTGCTAGTCGACGAGGGTTCCACCGCCGAGGCGGCCACACACGCGGCAGCAGCGGCCGCCGGCAACCTCACCCGCGCGCGCGTGCTCGCCGCCGACCCCACGCTGATGCATCGTCGGTCGCTCTTTGCAGCCGTTCCGTCACGGCTTGACGGCACCGGGGCCACAGTCGTAGCCACAGTTCAGGAACTGAACGCAACGATCGAGGCCGCCGCCGCGCCGCTGGAGGCGCGCCACGCCAAAGAAGTCGCCGACCTCGATGCCCGCGCCGCCGCCGTTGGAGAAAAGGGCGGCGGTCGCAAACAACTGGAAGAACGACACAAGCGCGAACTCCGCCGCCATCGCACCGACGAACTGCGCAGCGGCCTTGGAGTTATCGCCGGCGCGTACCGCGATGCGGTCGTACAGCAACGTGCCACCCGGCCTGATTCGGTGGCACAAGCGGTCCACCGAATTCATCAAACGCTGGAAGCGCTGGAACGCAACCCCAACGAAGTGTTGCTATTGCAGTCGCTGCTCCTCGACCTGCCCTCGCTAGCATTGCTGCCTGCGCCCAGGTAGCTCAGTCGGTAGAGCAACGCACTCGTAATGCGTAGGTCAGGAGTTCGATTCTCCTCTTGGGCTCCAGCTTCAAATCCCGGCGACGTAGCGCAGCACGGCCAGCACTCGGCGATGCTCGTGCTCCGACGGCACCAAATCGAGCTTGCTGAAGATTGAGGAGATGTGTTTCTCCACCGCGCCGGCGCTCACCACCAGTGATTCCGCGATTGCAGAGTTGGAGAGGCCCTGTGCCATCAGTGCCAATACTTCACGTTCGCGCGGCGTCAGCGAGTCGACGGGGTCGCGGCGACGGTTACGTGCCAGCAGTTGCGCCACCACCTCCGGGTCGAGTGCCGTGCCACCCTCGGCGACGCGACACGCAGCGTCGACGAATTCGCGAACATCCGCGACGCGTTCCTTCAACAGATAGCCCAGGCCCTCCGTGCCGAGCGCCAACAAGTCAGTGGCGTAACTCTCCTCGACGTACTGCGAGAGCACCAGGACCGGTGTTGTCGGTCGCAGACCACGGAGCTCGACGGCCGCACGTAAGCCCTCGTCGGTATGCGTGGGTGGCATACGCACGTCGACGATCACCAGATCCGGTTCGTGCTCGGACACCATCGCGAGTAGTCGACTTGCGTCGCCTTCAGCCGCCACGACTTCGTGCCCGTACTCGCCCAACAACCGCGTCAAACCCTCGCGCAGTAGGACAGAGTCTTCCGCGATCAAGATCCGCATGGCAGCTCCACACTAAGGACCGTTGGGCCACCTACCGGACTGGCAATCCGCAGCCGACCCTCGATGCCTGCCACACGATCGCGAAGTCCGCGCAAGCCAGTTCCTGCCGATTCGCTGGCGCCGCCGATGCCATCGTCGTGCACTTCCACAATCAGCAACCCGTCGCGCTCCGCCAATCGAATTGTCGCCGAGTGCGCCTGACTGTGCTTGGCCACGTTGGTGAGTGCTTCGGCCACCACGAAGTAGGCGGTCGCCTCGACTGTCGAGGGAAGACGCCGTTGCAGATCGCTGTGCAGTGTCACCGGCACCGGACACCGGGCCATCAGCGCGGAAACCGCAGCGTCGAGACCGCGATCAGTGAGCACCGCCGGATGAATGCCGCGTACGAGATCGCGCAGCTCCGCGATCGCCTGCTTTGCTTCATCGTGCGCAGCGTCGACCAACTCACGGGAGTACTCGTCGTCGCTTTCACGCAGTCGCTCCTTGGCTCTGCCTAAGTTCATGGCCAAGCTCACCAGCCGCTGCTGCGCACCATCATGTAGATCGCGCTCGATGCGCCGCAGCTCGCCCGCAGAAGACTCGACCGACGCGTCGCGACTCACCTGCAGCTCGCTGACTCGTGCAGCCAGCTGTGCCGCCTCATTCGGAGCCAACAATGTGTTGGCCAACGCAACATCAACCTTGGCCAGCGCATTGATGATCCGCGGCAACACCGCAACCAGAAGGATGCCGACCAGGCAGCCGATCGCGCAGGCGATTAACAACGACCATCCGTGGATGAAGTAGCGCGTGCCATTGAGCGTGAACTCGGGCGGCGAGTCACCAGCCCACCCCCACAGCGGCAGCGACGCCAGCGAGAACGCAGTCGACCACAACACCACAACCGAGATGAAGGCAACGAGGCCCCACGGCAGCATGACAACGCTGTAGACGAGCCCCTTCCAACCGGCGCGGTCCGTCATCATCTGTTTTGCCCGCAGCCACAACGACTGCTCCCACACGATCGGCGCAGCAGCTGGCAAATCGACGTCGAGTAGCGCGCGTACCCTGGCCCGCTCGACTTGCCCGACCAGTCGACCGCCCACGACCGTCGCGGCCAGTAGCGGGAACCCGACGAGTGTGACCATCAGCCCAGCGCTCAGCGAGAGCATCGTGACGACGACGGTGAACAAGGCGATGCCGACGAAGAGGTCTATGAGTAGGTGAACGGACTGCAGCCACACCTTGGGCTTGGTGTACGCGCCGAACATTCGCTTCAGGAGTGCGCTCATGAGTGCGTCACCTCCATCACCTTCACCGATGGCAGGCTGCGCGCCAACCGGCGAGGCAACCACCAGTTGCGTTCGCCCAACAGCTCCATCGTCGCCGGCACCAACACCATGCGCACAATCGTCGCGTCGAGCAGCACGGCGACAGCGAGACCGAGACCGATCAGCTTGATTGCACGCAGGTCGCCGAGCACAAAGGTACCGAACACACAAACCATGATGGCAGCAGCAGCCGTGATCACTCGCGCCGTCGATGCCAATCCTTCGACAACCGCCTCGCTGTTCTTCGCTCCACGGTCCACCCGTTCCTTTACGGACGACAACAGAAACACCTCGTAGTCCATCGACAAGCCGAACACGATTGCGAAGAGCATCATCGGCGCCCAGGGCTCGATCGGCGCGCCAGCCTCCACACCGATCAGGTTGCCGAGCCAACCCCACTGAAACACCGCCACCATCACGCCGTACGCGGCGCACAGCGACAGCAAGTTCATGATCACCGCTTTGAGCGGCACGAGGATCGAGCGGAACACAAACATCAACAGTAGGAAGCTGAGCACGAGAACAGCGCCGATGAAGATCGGTAGGCGCGACGACATCTGCGCGGAGAAGTCGACATCCCCAGCCGTCTGCCCGCCGACGTAGGCAGTCACTCCGCTGCTCGGGATCACGTCGTCGCGTAAGTGACGTACGAGCGTTGCCGTGCGCTCGTCCTGCGGACCCGTCGTAGGTATGACGGTGATGACTGCCACGTTGCCGGATGGAACGGTGTCAACGGCAGTGACTGCAAGTACGCCGGGGTCTTTTGCCAACACGTCGGAAAGGCGGTCTGCCGCGGTCGGGTCGTCGACCAACGGCGTCACCACCAAGAGTGGGCCGTTGAAACCCGCGCCGAACCCTTCAGCCAAGGTGTCGTATGCCGCGCGCGTCGTGGTGCCAGCTGGGTCGTTGCCCGCGTCGGCCGAAGCGAGGCGCATGGCGAATGAGGGCAGCACTAAAGCGCCGAGAATCGCGAAGCCGGCCGAGGCGCAGACGACCGGATGTCGTTGCACGAACCTGCTCCAACGGTGCCAGCCCGACTCGCCCACGCGTTGGCGGCGCCTGTGTAGCGACAGTTTGTCGATGCGGTGACCGACGAAACCTAAGGAAGCGGGCAGCAACGTGATCGCGGCTAGCACAGCGACTAACACAGCCGTCGAAGTGCCAAGGGCAAGGCCGTCAAGAAATGAAAGCCGCATCAAGAACATTCCGAGCAGCGAGATCATCACGGTTAAACCGGCGAACACCACTGCCCGACCGGCAGTGTCGATCGCCTCGACGGTGGCTTGCAGTGGATCGCCGCTTCGGCGAAGGGCTTCGCGATAGCGAGTCACGATGAACAACGAGTAGTCGATGCCCACGCCGATGCCCACCATCGAAGCGACTTGCACGGTGAAGTCAGGCGTATCGACGACTGCTGCCCAGAGCTGCACTCCCGCCAGTCCGACAACGATGCCGAAAACAGCGGTGAGCAGCGGAAGGCCCATCGCCACCAGCGAACCAAACGAGATCAGCAAGATGACGGCGGCGGCCAGCAGACCAAAGACCTCGGTCGTGGGAACACCGCCATCTTGAAATCGATAGCCGCCGTACTCCACCCGGCTTCCACTTCGCATCAGGTCACTTCGTTCGGCGAGCAAGCGGTCGTTCACCGTTTCGTCTTCTGGATCCAGCGTCATCGAACCGGTCGCTACGCGGCCATCGTCCGATAGCTGCAGGTCACTCGTCGACGCCGGGCTGTACAACACACCTTGCGTCGCCGCCACACGTTGGAGGTATGCATCAATGCGTGCCGTCGCCGACGCGCTGGCGATGCCGACGTCGTCGGCAATCACCAACTGCACGACGTCGCCGGCGATGTTGGCATCGGCGGGCGCCTCGCTGAGCAGGAGTTCATAGGCGCGGTCACTATCTGTTCCCGGGAGGCGACCATTTGCGGCGTAGTCTCCGCCGGCCGCACTGGCCGCAAAGCTGACGCCAATCACCACCGCCAACCACAGCACAAGGGTGACACGACGGTGTCGGAAGCAAAGTTTGGCAAGTTGTTTCAGCATGCCTTCAGCATGAAGACGGCGACGTTTCTTGACCATCCGGCCCGCTGGTGTCTCGGCCGGGGGGTTAACCCCCGGCCGAACTTCTCAGTGCGCGCAGCCCGCGATCCCACCGAGGCCTGCCTTCAGTAGGGTGACGCCGAAATGAGCCGGACGTCCCTTCTCGCCGCAGCCGGCCTAGTGCTGGTCGCCTGCAGTTCGCCCAGCGGTGTTCACACCCTGCGCGCCGACCAGGTGCCACCGTCGACGACGCACGGCACTGACGGCACCGACAACACCACCCCCGACCCGCCGACGCAGCCGTCAGCGGGCGACGACACCGGTGACGGGCTCGGCGACGTTCTCTTCCCCGACCTCGGCAACCCTGGGCTTGATGTGCTGCACTACGACGTCACTTTGTCGTACGACCCGACGACAGATCGAGTCGAGGGGATGGTCGGGATCGACGCGCAACTCACCGACGATCGCGACGACATCACACTCGACGCAATCGGGTTGACGACAACGCAGGTCACTGTCGATGGTGAACCCGTTGCTGCCGTGACCGATGATCCCGAGCTGCGAATTCCGCTGCCGCAACCAGGCATCGCCGGCGACACCATGCGTATCGAGGTCGAGTACAGCTTCGTTTCCACACAAACCGCGTCGGACAACGGATGGTCCAACACGTCAGGCGGCTCGTACGTGCTCAACGAGCCCGACGGAACGCGAGCGTGGTTGCCATCAAACGACCACCCGAGCGACAAAGCCACGTACACCTTCACCATCTCGGTGCCGCTGGGTCTCACCGCGGTTGCCAACGGAAGCCTTGCCGACCATCACACCCTCGGCGATCAAGAGGTCTGGGTTTGGCAACAAGACCTGCCAATGGCCACCTACCTGATCCAACTGCTCACCGGCGACTACGAAGTAGTGCTGGGTACCGGGCCAAATGATCTGCCGCTGATCAACGTTGTGTTGCGCCGCGACCGGGCGGCGATGCAACCGTTCATCGACTTGACGCCGGAGTTGATCGACTTCTTCGACGACTTTTTCGGCCCCTACCCGCTCGACAGCTACGGCATTGCGATCACCGACAGCTTCGGGGGTTTGGCGATGGAGACACAAGGTCGCTCGCTGTTTAGCCGCGAGGACTTTCTCGGCGGTGACCTCGGCTTCAATCAACAGCTGTTCCTGTCGCACGAACTTGCTCACCAATGGTTCGGAGATGCCGTGACACCAGCGAGGTGGAGCGACATCTGGCTGAACGAGTCCTTCGCCTCGTACGCAACGTGGATGTGGTTGGAGCACATCGGTCTCAGCCAGTTGAGCACAGAGGCCAACTTTGCACTCAAGAACAGGCCGACCACTAGCACGGGCAATCCCACCGTCGACGAGATGTTCGGATACAACAGCTACGACGGTGGCGCCGTCGTACTGCAGGCGTTGCGGCTCACAATCGGCGACGACAAGTTCTTCGAACTGTTGCAACGCTGGGTAGCCGAGAACAACGGCAACTCGCGCACGAGCGCTGATTTCATCAAACTGACCGAAGCCATAGCTGGCGTACCGATGGCCGACTTCTTCGATACGTGGCTGTTCGCGACGGAACTGCCGAGCGAGTTTCCGTAGCTACGGCTCGACGGTGAACTCGACGTCGCTGTCGCCGTTGGTGACGTGGTAGACGCCCGCAGTCACCTCAAGATCGATACCGCAGGTTTCGCCAGCGGCGACACCAGACACGGTTGCCACCGGAGATCCGTCGCGCAAGATCGTGACACCCATCGGCGAGGCGTTGTTGATGTCGCCAGTGACCTCGACCCGCACAATGCCAGGCGTGAGGCCGCCGTCGGCTTGCAAGCCGAAGCTGCCAAAGCCGCCCACAACGTCGTCGATCGTGACGCTGACCACCCGGCCGTCGGGTGCTGGTGTAGTGACGCACACGCTCGCAGGCAACCATGTCGTCGTCGGCGCTTGCGTCGTTTCCGTCGATTGCGATGAACTTGAAGTGTCGTCGGAGCAAGCGGCCATCGACAGCATCAAGAGAGCGGCGCGCCAATCGCTCGACGTGGACGTATCACGACCGAATCGTAACCAGTAGCACGACTACGAGTGCAGTTGTACACCGTGACTACCCTGACGCGATCATGCCGACACCACCTGAAGATCCGCGGCACCGTGAGATCTACGACCTAGCTGTGCGCATAGGGCTCGCATGGCGCGAGTTGCGTCGTGGTGCCTCCACTTCCGGTCTACGCGAATTTCTGTACGGAAGCGACGAAGAGTCGATCGAGCAGGGCCAAATGGACACTCTCGACATCCTCGCTCAACGCCCGTCATGGAGGATGAGCGAGCTCGCCGACGCGTTACACGTCGAGCCCTCGACGGCCACTCGCGCGGTCGAACGGCTGGTGAAGGCGGGCATGGCCGAGCGGCAGGCCAGCGCTGACGATGGGCGAGTGGTACGCGTGCTGATTACTCCTGTCGGGCGCTGCATGCATGAGACCGTCGTTGAGCGCCGTACCGAGCTGCTGACCTTCATCCTGAAGTCGTATCGCCGCAGCGAACTGCCGGTCTTCGCCGACATGCTCGAGCGCATGGTTACTGCCGTCGATGACTTCGTGTCGACGCATCCGGCCGCGCCGACAGCGCCCATCGCTCAGTAGGGTGCCAGCCAATGGCTGATCGCACCGAGTTCGCCGAGCAGGCCATGCAATTCGCGCCCCAGCTATACAGCTCGGCATTGCGTATGACGCGCAACAAATCCGACGCCGAAGACCTGGTGCAAGAGACGTACCTGCGCGCCTACCGCGGCTACGGCAATTTCACGGAGGGCACGAACCTGCGTGCTTGGCTGTTCCGCATCCTCACCAACACCTATATCAATCGCTATCGCGCCAAGCAGCGCCGCCCGCAAGAGACCGAACTGGGCGAAGTGGAGGATCTCTACCTCTACAAACGGATCAGCGGCGTCGATGTCGCCAGCCGTAGCGCAGAAGACACGCTCTTCGATCTATTTACCGACGACGAAGTGAAGCAAGCGCTCGAGGATCTGCCCGAGTCGTTCCGTCTGCCGGTTCTGCTGGCCGACGTCGAGGGTTTTTCTTACAAGGAGATTGCCGACATGCTCGAAATCCCGATCGGAACCGTGATGTCGCGGCTTCATCGGGGAAGAAAGGCGATGCACAAGGCGTTGGTTGAGTTTGCGAGCGAGAGAGGACTGCTGAGTGGCTGACTGCGCCGAAACCATCCGTGAACTGGAAGCCTTCCTCGACAGCGAGCTCGCGCCCGAGGTTCGTGCCGGAATTCAGGCCCACCTCGGTGGCTGCAACGACTGTTTACAGGCTTTCGATTTCCACGCCGAGCTACGCACGGTGATCAGCGAAAAGTGCCGGAACGACGAGATGCCGGCCGGGCTGATGTCGCGCATCGAGCTCTGTTTCAACGAAGACTTCGACGGGGATGGCGATATCGGCTAACCGGGCCGGTCGGGCTACAGTGCAGGCATGCTCGCGGAGATTTTCCACTGGTGGCTCGGAATCGGTTTCACGATTATCGGCGTACTGACAACGGTCGCCATGATCGCTGGCTACCTGAAGAAGGTCACCCTGCCGCAGTACCCGGGCAAGCGCAACCGCGAAGAATGACACCGTTTAGGTGAACGGCAGGGCCGCGCTGCTTGCGCGGTGCACCTTTCCCCCGTCGGGAACTTCGGTCGCGTGCGCAGTGTCGGGTGGTGCGGACTCACTCGCGTTGCTAGCCCTCGCCGGCCAGGCCGGATGCCGTGCGATAGCGATCCACGTCGATCATGGTCTGCGCGCTGGCTCGGCCAGCGAAGCCGACATCGTGGCGGCGGCAGCCGCACAGCTGGGTGCCCAGTTCCGTTCCGTAAGTGTGCAGGTTCCACCCGGCCCCAACCTCGAAGCCCGCGCTCGGGCGGCGCGTTACGCAGCGCTGCCCGCCGACGTGCTCACGGGCCACACTGCCGACGATCAAGCCGAGACCCTGCTGGTCAATCTGCTGCGCGGGGCGGCCAGCAGCGGACTCAGCGGTATGCGCCCGACTGCGCGCCGCCCGATCCTGGCGTTGCGCCGGCACGAGACCGAGGCCGTTTGCGCGGAACTGGGTTTGAGGGTGTTCCACGACCCAACCAACACAGACCCGCGCCACGTTCGCAATCGCGTGCGCCACGAACTGCTGCCGCTGATGGCCGAGATCTCCCAGCGCGACCCGGTGCCCGTGCTTGTGCGCCAGGCCGATATTGCGCGGGCAGATTCCGACTTCCTCGACGAGCTCGCTACCGAGATCGACGCGCGCGACGCACGGTCGCTGGCCGCCGCGCCGATTGCACTCGCGCGCCGCGCGGTGCGCCGCTGGTTGAGTGGCGACCATCCGCCCGATGCAGCAACCGTAGAACGGGTTCTGGCCGTTGCTCGCGGCGAGGCTGCCGCAACCGACGTCGGCGACGGCCAGTCGGTACGCCGATCGCAGCAACGATTGACGGTCGTTCGAACTAGCGCAGTTCCAACAACGAAGCCGGTAACCAGCGAGTAACCTTGCCCGATGCCTCCCAGACTGCGGGGGAAGTGGGCGCTTGGCATCACGCCGCGCAACTTCACCTGGTTCATGAAAGACAAGCTCGCAGTGTGCGAACGCCCCGGCGGCAGTGGCGATAACCATCGCCGCGTGCGCCGGCAAGAGGAAATCATCTGGTTGCGCGAGAACGGCTTCGGCTGTGTGGTCAGCATCATTCCGGCACCGCACAACCTGCACAACTACGACGAGCTGAACATGCCGTACCTGCACCGGCCGTTCACAGGTACCGACGATCTCGGCGAGTGGCTGAAGGCGTTTTACACCGAGATTCAGGGCTTGCTGGAAGCGAGCACCAAGGTGATTGCCCACAACGAATCGGTCGACGACCGCATCATCGGCATCATGGGTGGCTACATCCGCTGGAGCGGCATGGTCGACGATCCCTCAATGGTGATCAACCTCACCGAGCAGATCGCTAAGCGCCAACTGGATCCGTTCGCCCGGCAAGTCATCCTGATGGCGCACGAACTGCACTAGCCCGGGTCTCGGCGTACGCTTGCGGCATGAGCACAACTCCTGCCAACTGGTTCCCCGACCCGATGAAGCGCCACGAGTTGCGCTACTGGGATGGCACTGCATGGACCGACCACGTCAGCAACAACGGTGTGCAGTCCACCGATCCTGTCAAGGCCAAGCTGAGCGATCGCTTTGAGGGCGCACTCACCGTCGGCAACGAGGGCGACCCCAACAAGATTCACGAGCAGCTACACAACACCGGCAAGTACCGCGGTGCGCAGATCGGCGAGGTCGCGTTCCAGGGCGGCGGCACCATCTTCACCGAACCCGTGCTGGTGGTGAACCAAAAGGCCAAGTTGATCGAGCTGAACAACCAGTACGGCGTGTTCAACAAGGATGGCCAGCAGCTGGCGGCGGTCAATCAGGTCGGACAGAACGCGGCCAAGAAAGCGCTGAGGCTGCTCACCAGCCTCGACCAGTTCCTGACCCACAAGCTGGAAATCACCGACGCGCAGGGCCGCGTCGTCCTCAAGATCACGCGCCCGGCCAAGGTGATGAAGAGCACCGTGATCGTCAGCGATGGCAACGACCAAGAGATCGGTCGCATTGTGCAAGACAACATGATCGGCAAGATCCACTTCTCGTTGCAGGCCGGCGGCCACACCTACGGCTCCATCAGGGCCGAAAACTGGCGCGCCTGGAACTTTCGTATCGAGGATCACACCGGCCAGGAAGTGGCACGCATCACCAAGACGTTCGAAGGCATCGCGAAGACCCTGTTCACGACCGCCGACAACTATGTGGTGCAAATCCACACCGTGCTGCCGCAACCGTTGAACAGCCTGGTGGTCGCGTCCGCACTTTCCGTGGATACGGCTCTGAAGCAGGACAGCCGCGGCTTCGGCTGAGGGCTAACCTGCAAACCAGTGTCCGGTCAACGTGTGCTCGTCAGCGGTATGGGCAGCGAGCTTGGCTCGTTAGTTGCCGTCAAGCTGGAAGCACAACCGTGGGTTGGTTCGCTCGTTGGGCTCGATTCCGATCCGCCTCGGCGCCGACTGCGTAAGGCCGAGTTCCACCTACTGAAGCCGGCCGAGCGCGAGCGCATCGTCGAGGTTGTCACCGCCTTCAATCCGCACGTGCTGATCAACATCAGCGTGTGGGAACCCGATGCGCGGGCCGGTCTACGCGATGCCCGTTCGTTTACTTCCGATGCGGCGGTGGCGATCATCGGTGCCGCTGCCGAATGCCCCGCGTTGGAATCGGTCGTGCTGCGCAGCGGTATCGAGGTGTACGGACGTGGTCGTGGCACGCCCACCCGTCCCGACGAGACGGCGCCACTGCACCCCACCAGCGAGTTCGGAAAGATGCTGTTGGGGCTCGAGCAACAAACTGCTGTGCTGGCCGCTCGCGCTGGCCTGGCGATCGGCACATTGCGTCTGGCACCGGTGCTCGGCAAGCACGTGCCCAGCCCGCTCGGTCGACTCCTACGGCAACCGGTAGTGCCGTACAGCGCGCTCGCCGATTCGCCGTTCGCGGTGGTGCAAGACGGCGACGCGGCGGATGCCTTCGTTGCCGCCGCCGCAAGACGCCTGAACGAGCCGTTGAACCTTGTTGCGCCGGGCGCCATCACGACGCTGCAGGCGGCCCTGCGCGGCCACCGAATTCCACTGCCGCTGTTCGGCCCCGGTTGGGGACTTGCCGGACGGCTCAGCAACATGTTCGGCGCACCCATCCCTGATCACGTGATCGAAGTGATGCATCGCGGTCGCCTTGCGGATGGCTCACGAGCGATCGAGGTGCTGGGTTCGACTCCCGCAAACAGCACGGCGCAAGTCATCGACCATCTGTATGCATGGGAAAGCGTTGTTCGAGTCGGCAGCGTCAGTCAGGCCGTTGCCTGATGACACCGCTGAGCGAGCACACCCGGTGGCCGGCACACGCGGTCGATGACTACGGCCGCGACCCGCACCTTGTGGCTGCGCTCTCACCGCTCGCGCGCCTGCGTTGGAACGTGCACGTCACCGGAGCCGGGAACATTCCGTCCAACACGGGGGCGTTGTTGGTGTGCAACTCGCGTCGGTTTTCGCTGAGTGCCGTGTACGCGGCGTTGGCGTTAACCGACACCACGGGTCGAACAGTGCGCTTTGTGGGACGGCCCGACATCGCGCCGCTCGGCCCGCTCATGCGCCGAGTCGGCGCATTGCTGGCGCACCCGGCCGACGTTCTTGGCGCGCTACGAGCCGGCGAATTGGTGCTCATTGCCGCGGCTGGCACGTCGCATGCGCGCCACGCTGGTGCGGTGCCCCACGAGCTCGTTGGTCAGGCAGTAATCGCACAGGTGCCGGTGTTGCCCGTGACGACGCTCAGTAGCAGCTTTGGTCGCACAGCGCACGTCGCAGTCGGCATGCCAGTGACCACTCGCCGCGCACGCAAAGGCCCGCTGGCGCACGTCGAGCTCGCCGAACAGGTTCAGCATCAACTGCAGCGAATGCTCGACGCCATCGGCGACGAGGCGTGAGAGACGAGGCTTAAGGTGCCCCACGCACAAGCGTCCGACGGCATTCGCCTGCACTACGAGGTGCTCGGGCGCGCGAGTTCGCCTGCGGTCTTGATGATTCAGGGTCTTGGCGCGGACAAGCACGGATGGGATATGCAACGCATCCCGTTGGCGCTTCAATACCGCGTCATTGCGTTCGACAATCGTGGTGCTGGCCGCAGCGACAAGCCGTTCAGTGAGTACTCGCTCGAGCAAATGGCCGACGATGCCATCGCTGTACTCGACGCTGCCGGTGCCGACCGTGCGCACGTCGTTGGCGCCTCAATGGGCGGAGCGCTCACCCAGATCATCGGCCTCAAATACCCCGAACGGGTCATTTCGCTGACGCTCGCATGCACCGCATGCCGCAACCATGTGTGGCGACGCGAGCTACTCCAGGGATGGGCCACCACCGCAACCGAGCGCGGCATGTCCGCGATGACGCGCGAGGCTGCGCGCTGGGTCATCGGCCCGCGCTCGTTTCGCCGACTGTTGCCTGCCTTTGGCTGGTTGGGACCGTTCGGCAGCAATCGCCCCGCGCATGGCTTTGCCGCCCAGGTGCGCGCGATTCTCGACGTCGACGAAGCGATGGCCGAGCAGCTGGCGCAGGTGGCGGCGCCCACGCTCGTGGTCGTCGGCAATCAAGACATCCTCACGCCGCGTGGAGACAGCGAAGAGATCGCCGACCGCATGCCCAACGCCGAGCTAGTTGTGATCAGCGGTGCCGCGCATGGGCTGATGGTGGAACACGCGAGCACGTTCAATCGCGTACTGCTCGAATTCCTCGGTCGGGTTACCCGCGCCGATCAATCAGCCGCAGATGTCTCCACTGCCGAAGCGAGTGCTTCGGCGTCCAGTTCGTCGCGCCGGTCATAGGCCCACCCCGGCCCACGCAATACAAAGCTGAGACGATCGCGCCAGTTGGTGCTGCGGGCCACGTCGCGGAACATGTCGCGATACTCATGAAGGCTGACGGTTGCCAGGTTGTACGACTTGATGTTCCTCGTCAGTCCGTAGACGACGGGGTCTTCCTTGGGTAGTTCGCGCTGAAAGGTGCCGAACAACTTGTCCCAGATAATCAGGATGCCGCCGTGGTTGCGATCGAGATAGCGCTTGTTGCGGCCGTGATGCACGCGGTGATGCGACGGCGTGTTGAGTGCCGCTTCCATCGGTCCGATCGAGCGCACGGTGTCGGTATGAATCCAGTACTGGTAGATCAGGTTCAGGGCACGCGACGTTTCGATCAGGTTCGGACGCACACCGACGCGCGCAAGCGCGCCGTACGGAACGAAGACGCCGAAGGCGCCGGCGACCGGCTGGCGCAACGCCGTCGACAGGTTGTAGTGCTCGCTGCTGTGATGCGGTACGTGAATCGCCCACAAGGCACGCACTTCGTGCATCAACCGATGGTTCCAGTAGTAGACGAGATCCCAGCCGACCATGGCGGCGGTCCACCCGACGACGCCCTTACCAAGATCGCGCTTCTCGCCCTTCACCCACTGCCGCTTGCTTCCGGTGAGGAACGCCGACGTCGCGCTCATCACCAAGCCAGCGCTCGCGATCGCAGTAACTCCGCCAACCTCCGCGACCTTGCGCGCCTTCGCCTTCATGCGCCGACCGGCCGCAGTCGCCACATCGGCGCGTGCCGAGACGACATCCGCGATCGTGGTTGCCGCGGCACTCACGACCGCAACACCCACGATGACCCGACCAATGCGACCCTTCGCCCCGCGCCGCGGCATCGCATAGCGCACGGCCGCAATCGTGAGGGGCGTCGAAAGACTGAGTACACCCATGCCAAGGCTCGCCACTGTGTCGGGCTTTGTGTAGTTCGCGGCCGGCGACTCGACGGAGTTGGCATCGAGCACACGGCGCTGCAGGGCTCGGTTCTCCCACGCCATCGAACCGAAGTAGAGCGGCGTGACGGCCACCGTCAGATCCATTTGTGCAGTCTTGCCGACGCCTCAGTCCAGAACTCAATGGAGCTACTTGCTTATACCTAGTAGTGGGTATAGTCTGGCATTGTGCAAACGGCTCACGACCCACAACTGCTGAAAGGCGTGTTGTCCCTTCTGCTGCTGCGACTGCTTGCCGACCGCGAGTCCTACGGCTACGAGGTCGTGCAACGACTTCGCGACCTCGGCCTGTCGGACATTTCGGAAGGTTCGGTGTATCCCGCACTCGCGCGGTTGGAGCGCGAGGGCCGCGTGCGAGCACGTTTGGTCTCATCGAACTCTGGACCGGCGCGCAAGTACTACCGCCCCACGACGGCAGGAGAAGCGGCGCTCGCCGAAGGAATCGAGAGCTGGCTCGCGCTCAACACGGTCGTCAACTCGGTGTTAACGCGCACTACTGAAAGGAACCGCAAGTGACTCACTCACTCACCATGCGCGACCGGTTACGCATTGAACGCGTGGTCTGGTCCGTCGATAGTCGGTTACAAGATCTGCCCCGGAGGTCTCGGATAGAGAAGCGACGCGAACTGCGCGACAACCTGCGTTCAGCCGCAAGCGATGTCGGAGCCACCGAGGCGATCCACGGCCTCGGCGACACACGTCGGCTCGCCGCGGAGTACATGGCGGCCGAGTACGGCGATGGAGGACGTCCTCCGTCGTGGACCACTGCGGTCGCCGTCTTCTTCGGCGGGATCCTCATCCTGGAATGGTTGCTCGAAGCGGGAACCAGCGCATTTGTCGCGGGCGTCGTCGGCTCCGACCCGAACGCAACTGGCACGTTCAAGTGGGAAGGCATCGCTTACGTACTTGACGATGTCACCTTCAGATTCACCGACGGCCACAGCACCTCGATCGGCGGCGCCTGGACCCCATTCACGTACGTGCTGCTGCTGCTCGTGGTGGTGCTCGCTGGCAAGCTGTGGCGCCTGATCCCTGCATGGAGGCGCCACAGATGATCGCCCACGAGATGGCGTTGCGCCACCGATTGGCACGCAACCTGGCCGAACACGAATTGCTGACCATTCCCGATGGTGAGCAACGGCGTGCCGCCGTCGCCGTCGTGATTGTGGACAGCCAGCCCGAAAGAGCCGACGCTTCACCCATCGCCACGGCCGAGTCGACCGTTCGCGAGATGGCCAACGTGCCAGGGGACATCACCGGCTTCGACGGATCAATGAACGGCGTCTCCGGCGGGGCTGCGTTCCTACTGTGCTTGCGCGCGTCAACGCTGCGGCGACACGGCGGACAATTCGCCCTTCCCGGCGGCCGCGTTGATCCCGGAGAGTCGGCCGAAGAAACGGCGCGACGCGAACTGCAGGAGGAGTTGGGCCTGACGCTCGGCGCCGACGCTGTGCTCGGTCGACTCGACGACTATGTCACCCGATCCGGGTTTGTGATTACGCCCGTGGTGTTATGGGTCGACAACGACGACACGTTGCATCCGGATCCCGCGGAAGTGGCGTTTGTACATCGCGTTGGTTTGCATCAACTGCAGCGCGACGACTCGCCACGCTTTGTCACAATCCCAGAGAGCGTTCGACCAGTTGTTCAGTTACCGATCGGACGAAACCTGCTCCACGCTCCAACCGGCGCAGTGATGCTGCAGTTCCGATGGGTGGCGATGGAAGGTCAGGTTGGTCGCCGCGTGAACGAGCTGGAACAACCCGTCTTCGCCTGGAAGTAGCGAGCACGCGTTACCGACCGGAATGGCCGAAGCCGCCACCGCGATCGTCGCCGTCGAGTTGCTGCACGAGCTGCCAGTCGACCTGTTCCACTCGCTGCACGACGAGTTGCGCAATGCGATCGCCACGATTCACGTGGAACGGTTCGTTCGGATCGGTGTTGAGCAAGATGACCTTGACCTCGCCGCGATAGGCAGCGTCGATCAATCCGGGCGCGTTCGCAACTGTCAGACCGTGCCGCAGCGCGTTGCCGCTGCGGGGCAATACAAACCCGGCGTAGCCAAGCGGAATTGCGATGCTGATCCCCGTAGGCATCAGCAAGCGGCCACCAGCAGCGGCGACTAACCCGGCCTCGCGAGCGTGCAAGTCGACGCCAGCGTCACCCACATGAGCGTAGGTGGGCAGCGGTAGATCGGGGTCGAGTTGCATGATCGGCACGGACAGCATGATTTCGCTGAGTGTACGCTCAGCCGCGATGACCCAGCCTGAACGACCGCCGAGCGTTGATCGGCTAGCGCGAGACATGGCTGCGGCCAGCGATCTTCCACACGCGGTGTGCGTCGAGTTGGCGCGCGAGGCGATCGCTGCCGGACCGAATGGCTACACAGCAGCGGCCGCCAACGCCCGTGCGCAGCACTTTCGCGACGCTCTGCTTGGCCCAGTGATCAACGCCACCGGCGTTCTGTTGCACACCAACCTTGGGCGCGCGCCATTCCCGCTCGCGACACCTGCGCAGGCAATGAACGTCGAGTTCGATCTCACCTCCGGTGAGCGCGGCTCACGTCAGACAGCTGTGGGCGGGTTGGTCGCCATGTTGTGCGGCGCGGAAGCCGCAATGGTGGTCAACAACAACGCCGCCGCGGTGCTGCTCGTCCTCGCCGCGCTCGCAAACGGGCGCGACGTGCTGGTGAGCCGAGGCGAGAGCGTTGAGATCGGTGGTGGCTTTCGCGTTCCGGAGGTGATGGAACAGAGCGGCGCCCGGCTGGTCGATGTCGGCACCACCAACCGCACACGCCTCGCCGACTACTCGAAGGCGATGACGCGCAAGGCCGCCGATGTCGCTGCTGTGTTGAAGGTGCACCCGAGCAACTATCGCATCGAAGGCTTCACGGAACAGACGTCGGTCGCACAGTTGGCAACGCTCGGCGTGCCGGTCGTCGCCGACATTGGCAGCGGTCTCATCGATGCCAACTGCCCATGGTTGCCCGGTCCGCCTCCGGCATGGTTGGCCAACGAACCGGCGGCCCGGCAAACACTCGCCGACGGGGCGGCGCTCGTGACCTTCAGTGGCGACAAGTTGCTCGGCGGCCCACAGGCCGGCATCATCGCCGGTCGCGCCGATCTGGTGCAGGCGTGCAAGCAGCACCCGCTTGCACGAGCATTGCGGCCAGGCGCGCACGTGCTGTTGGCGCTGCAAGAACTGGCGCTTGCATATCTCGACCGCACCGTTGTCGAGGCCGTGCCGTTTTGGCAAATGGCGACGACAACGGTGAACGAGTTGAGCGTGCGGGCGCACGAATTGGTCGCAGCCGCTGGTTGTGGTGAGGTCGTTGCCACCGAGGCAACCCCGGGTGCTGGGTCCGCGCCGAACGCTGGCATCGCTTCGGTCGGCGTACGCGTCATCGGCGATCACCTGTCGGCGCTGCGACGCGCGCAACCACCGATCGTTGCGCGCAATCGCGATAGCGCCACCGTGCTCGATTTGCGAACGGTCAACCCGACCGACGATCACCACCTGGTCGAAGCGTTGCGCAAATGCGCGTCGTAGCAACCGCTGGCCACGTCGATCACGGCAAGTCCTCGTTGGTGCAGGCCCTGACCGGCGTTAACCCAGATCGTTTCGAAGAAGAGCGCCGCCGTGGGTTGACGATCGATCTTGGCTTTGCCCACTGTGCATTGGAGAACGGCGACGACGTCAGCTTCATCGACGTACCCGGCCACGTGCGCTTTCTGCGCAACATGTTGGCTGGGGTCGGTGGCATCGACGCCTGCATGTTCGTGATCGCCGCGACCGAGGGTTGGAAGCCGCAGAGCGAGGAACATTTGCGCATCCTGCAGCTGCTGGGGTTGCGCCACGGCATCGTGGCGCTCACCAAGGTCGACCTCGTCGCCGACGACTGGCGCGAGTTGCAGACGCTCGACGTCCGCGACCATCTCGCAGGCACGTTTCTCGCCGACGCTCCCATCGTGGCTGTCAGCGCAACCACCGGAACTGGGTTGGATGAGGTGCGGCGCGCGTTGGCAGAGCTGGTGTCATCGACGCCACCCGCGAACGATCGCGGTCGACCGCGTCTGTGGATCGATCGCGTCTTCGCCGCCAAGGGCAGTGGCACCGTGGTCACCGGCACGCTGACCGACGGCGCCCTCAGCATCGACGACCAGTTGCAGGCTGCCGGCCAACCGGTGCGGGTGCGCGGAATTCAGACACACGGCGAACGTCGCGACGCAATCGGTCCCGGGAATCGGGTTGCGCTGAACTTGGCCGGCGTTGATCACACGTTGTTGCAACGTGGGGATGCTGTCGTGCGTGCCGCGCAATGGCGACCGACTACTCGCTTCGATGCCAGCCTGACGGTGTTGCCATCGTTGACCCACGCGGTGTCTCGTCGCGGCGCCTACTTCGCATACATCGGTTCGGGCGAGTTTCCGGTGCGCTTGCGCGTACTGGGCCACGAGTCGATACCGGCCGGTGGTTCCGGTCTTGTGCGGCTGCATGTGGCGGCGGCGACAGCGCTGCCATTGCTACCCGGCGATCGCTTCGTTCTACGCGAGTCGGGTCGCGACGAAACGGTCGGTGGCGGCGAGGTACTGGATGTGGCACCGAAGCTGCCCGCGTCGCGTGCAAAACCGGATCGCGACGTCGATCGCGTGATCGAGGAACATGGCTGGCTGACAGCCGACGACTTCGAGGCCCTCACCGGCGAACGTCGCGACGCGACCATCGGCAGCTGGATTGTGGCGACGCGACAGTTGCAGCAGACCGAGCAAACCGTGAAGGAACGCGTGGCGGCAAGCGGCGAGTTGGGCCTGGATATCGCGGTGCTCGACGAGCGCGAACGGGTTGTGCTCGCTGCCATCGGTGAACGTGAGGGAATCGCCATCGCGAACGGGCGCGCTCGCTTAGCCGGGGTGCGCGATCCGCTGAGCGACCATCCGTATGTGGCGGCGCTTCTTGCTGGCGGGTTCGCACCGCCGGATGCCGCAGGTGTCGACAAGGCGCAGCTACGCGAGTTGATTAGGCGCGGATTGGTGATCGAACGCGATGGACTGCACTTCCATCCCAATGCAGTCGCGGCGGCGGCTCAGGTGGCCGCCGCGCTACTTCACGCGTATCCGACCGGCTTCACCGTCAGCCAATTCCGTGAGGCGCTGGGCAACACCCGCAAACACGCGGTGCCGTTAGCGGCAGAGCTCGACGCAACAGGGGTGACAAGGCGACGCGACGACGTGCGTATCGCCGGCCCAAAGCTGCCGGCTATTCCGTAGGCGGCCGGCGGCGGGCGAGGCTCTGGATTCGGCGCAGCCCCTTGCGCTTCGCGGCCGGGGCCTTCTGCTCTAGCTCGCGTGCCGCTTGCGCGACGCGGACATCGTTGGTGATGACTTCACCGAATTGTTGGGGATCGGCGAGCAGCCAACTATGCGAGCCCTCGACCACCGTGCCCTGCACACCCGAAGCAACGCACAGCGCCTCAAAGGACTCGCGGGTGACGATGCCATCGCGCGTGCCCCAGATGATGCTGATCGGCATTCCGCCATCGCGCAGCGCCTCCAACTCAACGCGCATGTCGGCTCGACGGGCGAGGTTGGCCACACGCGCGATCGCGCGCGGATTGCGCATCAAGTTTGGCAAGAAGTCTTCCAGCACCACCGGCAACACGCGGGTGGCTTGGCGGATCGGCCAGACGTCGCTCGGAAAGTGCAGCCCCCAGTCCCACAGCGGGCGATCGGCAACGCTGCGCAAGGTCTTGCCGCTCTTCCACGACGAGCCGCCGACGGAGTTGACCAGCACCAAGCTGCGCACACGATCTCGATGATCGAACGCAAGACGAATGGCCACGCCACCGCCAAACGAGTGGCCGAGCACGACCGCGGACTCTTCGATGTCGAGTGCATCCAGTAGGTCGGCCACCCATTGCGCATAACCACGCATCGAGAAGTTGTCGCCCGGAAGATCGCGGGTGCCGCCGAAGCCAGGCAACGCTGGGGCGATCACCTGGCAACCCTGCGCGGCGATGGTGGCAATCACGCCCTTATAGGTGTGATGGGCAAGCGCCCAACCGTGCAGCAAGATCACCGGCATGCCGGTGCCCGCGATGCTGTATGCCGCCGGTCGGCCCTGCACAAATGTGCGTCGCTCCACCACCGAGACAGCAACCATTGGTTACTTCGCGCGACGCTCGCGATAGTCGCGGGCCGCGCCCTCCAGCGGTTCAACTTCCAACGTGACGCCGTCGATTGCGACCACCCGCAACTCGGCACCTGCGGCCAACGGCGTCGCGCGATTGGTGCGTGCTCGCCACTTGGATTCGCCGACCTGCGCGACACCCTCCGGATCGATGGCACCGACGGCAAGACCGCTGCTACCGATCATCCAGTCACGACCAATCGTCGGCGTCGCGAAGCGCGTGCGCACCATGGATGGCATTCCCACAACGAACGTCAGCAGCACACCGATGATCCCAACAGCCAGCGTCAGCCAACTCAGGCGCAGATCGTTGCCCGGCAACGGTTCGAACAGGAACCACGCGCCAAGAACGAACAGCGTGGTGCCGACCCCTGTCCATAGCCGAGGTATACCCACCTGTACGTCGATCGCAAACGCAACCATTGCGCCTACCAAGAGGGCGATCGCGCCCGGACGAGTGGGAAGCTCGGCAAACCCGTAGCAACCGAAGATGGTCAGCACAAGGCCGATGAAACCAGCGAGACCAACGCCAGCGGTGAACAGTTCGAAGATCAGCAGGCAGCAGCCGATGACGAAGAACAAGAACGCGATCGGGGGGCTGGCGACTGCGTGAAACAGCTCGTCGATCAGGCCGAGCGACGAGAAGCGGACAAGGGTCGACACATTCTGCGATTGGCCCTCGTCGTTGAGCTCTTGCACGACCGTGTCGAGCACGGTGCCGTCGGCGAGCTCGACACCGTCGAGTGCAAGCACCATGCTGCGCACCGTTGGCACGCCCTCGTCGGTGATATCCAGGCGCAAGACGCCAAGACGGCGTGCTTCCGCGAACGACATCGTTCCGTTGCGCAGTTTTTCGGCACCGGCACCGAGGTCGACCTCGGCACCGTCCAGCTGCAGTAGTTCCCCGGTGTGACCGATGCGCGTGCCAGCGACCATCGCTGTCACATCGGCGACGCCGAACAGTTGCGCTGGCCGGCCGTATGTGTGGGCGTCGCGCGATGGACCGACCCACAGCCCGATCGCAACCTTTGCATCGGCGACACGTTGCAGCAGTTGCGTCATACGTTCGTCGCTCACCACCGCGCCACCAGTGTTGAGCTGCAGGATCAGCGCCTGCGAGCCGTTGCTTTCGCTGGTGGCGATGGCGTCTTCGATGGCGTCGACCATCACCGAATCGAGCAAACCGGAGACCTCGAACACGTCGACGGGGGCCAATTCCGTCGCAGCCGAGTCGTCGCCCTGAACGGCAGCGGAGGCGCTGGAGCTGAGCAGCGAAAGCCCAGCCAGCCCCGCAAGCGGGGCAACGAGAAAGGTAATCGCTAGCCTGCGCACAAGTGCCTCCGAAGACAATGGGTCCGCTGCAGTTCCTGACCAGCGCCACAGTGACGATCGTGGCGGGCAAGGGTGGTGTCGGAAAGACCACGGTAACCGCGGTATTGGCGCGGGCGGCAATCCGCCAGGGTTTACGGGTGCTGGTGGTCGAACTCGACGGCAAACCCACCATCGAGCGGTTGCTGCCCGGAATCGAGGTGCTGCAGCTTTCGGCGACCGCTGCGCTGGCGGAATACCTCGACACGCACGGCTTTTCCAGGGTCGCCAAGCGCTTGGCCAAAACGGGCGTCATCGAGGTCGTGGCCGCGGCTGCACCAGGTATCGACGACATCGTCGTGCTGGGCAAGATCAAGCAGCTTGAGATGAGCGGCGACTACGACCTGGTGGTGGTCGATGGACCCGCCGCCGGCCACGCCATCTCGTTTCTGCGCTCGGCACGCAGCCTGATGGACACCATCCGCGGCGGACCTGTGCACACTCAAGCCGGGGAAGTGGCGGCGATGATGACCGACCCCGCCCGATGCCAGGTCGTGTTGGTGACATTGCCCGAAACGACACCTGTGAACGAGGCGGTCGAGACCGCGTATGCGCTCGAGGATCGGGTCGGGATTCATCTTGGGCCGCTGGTCGTCAACGGCGTCGACCAAGGTGGCGTCCTGCCAGCCGAGTCAGCCGAGTCCGGCAGTGCGCTGCGCCTAGCGGCCGAGTTCCGCAACGCGCGGCGCACCATGCACGCGACCGAGTGCGCTCGCATGGCCGACGAGCTGGCACTGCCGCAGATCCACCTGCCGCTCATCGCCGGCTCGCAGTTGTCGGCCGACGACATCGAGAAGCTCGCCGACGCCTTCTTGCAGGTGAGCGCGCAATGACAACGCTTGCAGCAACCACCCTTGCCGAACACATTGGCAGTGCGCAGATTGTGGTGTGCTGCGGCTCCGGTGGCGTGGGCAAGACCACGGTGGCGGCAGCGCTGGGTTTGCAAGCGGCACGCATGGGTCGCCGCGCAGTTGTGGCAACGATCGACCCCGCAAAGCGACTTGCCGACGCGCTGGGTGTTCCGGGTGGATTGAGCAACGAGCCCGTACGCCTGACCATCGACGGCCCCGGCGAGTTGTGGGCGCTGATGCTCGACACGGCCAGCACGTTCGACGGTCTCGTGCGGGCGAACGCGGCGACGCCCGACCAAGCGGAGCGCATTCTGGCCAACGGCTTCTACCGGAATGTCGCCGGATCGTTGAGCGGCACGCAGGAGTACATGGCCGCCGAGCGACTGCACGCACTGCACGACGACAAGCGTTTCGATCTGGTGATCATCGATACCCCGCCAACGCGCAACGCTCTCGACTTCCTTGATGCACCGAACACGCTCACCAAGTTCATCGATCACCCGCTCTTCAAGATTCTGATGCTGCCAACGCGCCGAGGATTGAAGGTGCTGAACGTCGCCGCGCAACCAATCCTGCGGACAATCGGCAAGGTGGTCGGCGGCGCAGCCCTGACCGACGCCATCGCGTTCTTCCAGGCGTTCTCCGGAATGGAGACCGGTTTTCGGCAGCGGGCTGAAGAAGTGATGAATCTGCTGCACGAGGACGTCAGCCGCTTCGTACTCGTCGCCTCGCCACGCGCCGACACCATCGAAGAAGCGCGCTACTTCGCCGACCGGCTGCAGCACAGCGACCTGTCCGTCGCCGCGACGGTCGTCAACCGCTGCACGCCCACGTTTGGCGAACTGCCAGCGAGTCGGCCCGGCGACAGCGAGGGTGCGGCGCTCTACGACAACCTTGCCGAGCTGAAGGCGGCAGCGGTCGCCGAGCGAACGCAGGCCAGCGAGTTGCTCGCTGACGAAGCAGTACACACCACATGGGTGCCGACGTTGCCTGAAGACGTGCACTCGCTCGACTCGCTGGACACGATTCGCGGCCTGCTATTCGATTCGGCCTCTGAGTAGCCGGTAGCGTTCGCGACGTGCACATCCTCATTGCTGCCGACGCCGATTACGTGGTCAACGACATCGTGTCGGCGCTTTCCGGACCCGATACCTCGTTCACCGTCTGCCACGAAGGTCGCGATGTCTCGCCGATTGTTGCCGAGCGCACGCCCGATCTGGTGATTCTCGACCTGCAGATCGGGTCGATGGGTGGCATGGCCGCAACCATGGCGTTGCGCCTCGACGCCAGCGCTGGCAAAGCCCCCGACGTCAAGATTCTGATGCTGCTCGACCGCGCCGCCGACATTCACCTGGCCAAGCGTTCGGCGGCAAATGCCTGGATCGTGAAGCCGTTTGATGCGCTTACGCTGCAGGTTGCCGTCGATGCCGCAATGGGAACGGCACCAGTCGCCGGATAGCATGGCGACTCGCTACGGGGTGTAGCGCAGCTTGGTTAGCGCGCCACGTTCGGGACGTGGAGGCCGGAAGTTCAAATCTTCTCACCCCGACGGTTGAAAGAGTTCGACGACGTTGCCCGAAGGGTCGGATAGCAGAATCTGCTGTCCACCGGGGCCGCTGACGATTTCGTTGCGGAACGTCGCACCGCCTGCCCGCAATCGCTGAACCGCTGCCTCGATGTCGTCGACCGGTAGCACGAACCTGTTCCAGCCGCCGGGCACTGGCTGCGCACCGTCGGGCATCGGACGCGAGGCCGAGGCCGGCGGACCCGCCAACCACAGGGATATGTCGTCGCGCTGCAGAATCGCCATCGCTGGTCCGTATTGCTCGATGACCTCAAAACCGAGTTGGTTGGAGTAGAAGTCGACGGAGATCGGCACGTCCGTCACGATCATGCGAAAAGTCGCCACGCACGCAATCCTGTCACGCGCAGGCACACGGCAGTTGCGAACAACGCGGGCAGCCGTGCTGGTAACGGCCAACGGCTTCGACGAGGTCGACTCCGACCTGATTCGCCAGCGTCGCTACCCAGGCCAACACGTCGCCGAACTCATGCACCTGTTCTGCGTGGTTGCCCTTCCGTACGGCTTGGGCGAGCTCGCCCACTTCTTCGGCCAACCAGGCGACGCTCGCCGGGACTCCCCGCTCACGATCCCGATCGCCGAACGTGCGCTCAATGACATCCTGCAGCTGCGCTAGATCCATCCGCACGTTCTAGTCGTGACCCGGGGGTTTCGTGCCGGTAATCGTGTATGAAACCCCCCGCTGACCGAGAACGTGTACGAAACCCCCGGCTCAGAGCAGCAGTTCGGCGATTTGGATTGCGTTCAGCGCGGCGCCCTTGCGCAGGTTGTCGTTGCTGACGAACAGCACCAGGCCGTTGCCGTCCGGCAGCGATTCGTCTTTGCGGATGCGGCCGACGAAGCACGCGTCCTTGCCAGCAGCGTCGATGGCGGTCGGAACTTCCATCAGCTCTACGCCCGGCGCTGTCGCCAGCAGTTCCGTTGCACGCGCGACAGAGATCGGCCGCTCGAACTCGAGCGTGAGGCTGAGCGAGTGGCCGGTGAAGACCGGAACGCGCACGCACGTGCCGCTGACGCGCAGGTTCGGAATACCGAGGATCTTGCGACTTTCGTTGCGCAGCTTCTGTTCCTCGTCGGTCTCGAACATCCCGTCGTCGACCAACTTGCCGGCGTACGGCAGCACGTTGAACGCAATCGGCTTGACGAACTTGGTCGGGGTTGGGAAGACAACGGCATCGCCAAAGTGGGTGAGCTCGCGGGCCTGATCGACAACCTGGCGCGCTTGCTTGTCGAGTTCGTCGACACCGGCGAGGCCGCCACCGCTGACCGCTTGATAGGTCGAGGCGATCATGCGCACCAACCCGGCTTCGTCGTGCAACGGCTTCAGCACTGGCATAGCGGCCATCGTGGTGCAGTTGGGGTTGGCGATGATTCTCTTGCGCGCGTTCGCAAGCTCCCCGGGATTGACCTCCGCCACGATCAACGGCACATCGGGATCCATCCGCCAAGCCGACGAGTTATCGATGACCATCGCACCGGCTGCAGCGAAGCGAGGAGCCAGCTCTCGCGAACCGGTGGCGCCGGCCGAGAACAGGGCGACGTCGATGCCACTGCAATCCGCGGTCGCGGCATCTTCGACCGTGATGTCGGTGCCACTCCATGGCAGCGTCGTGCCTGCGCTGCGCGCGGAGGCGAAGTAGCGCATCTGCGTGACAGGGAAGTTCCGTTCGGCGAGGATCGACCGCATTGCTGCACCGACCTGACCCGTTGCACCAACTACTGCGACTCTCATCTGCGCAATTCTAGCTAGCGGCGCCGAAATGGCCGCCTCACTTAACCGGTCACTTAACGGCTGCGACCAACCACCAATGGCTGCGGTGTACGCCCTCGAAGGTGCGATCGGTGGTGCCGGTTACGCCAAAGCCGCGTCGTGCCGGCCCGCGGAAGATGGACACAGCCTCGAGCGAATCACCGAGCGCGGCCAACACTTCTGGTGGTGAAAGCCGGTTGGCCTGCCATCCCAATCGGGCGGGTAGCCGACGCTGCGCGATCTTCTTGCCCACGCGTGGCAAGCGCCACGACGCGCGGACCAGCTTGCCCGCGGGCCACAGCACGATGTCTTGCAGCACCCACGTACGGAAGTTGAGGGCGATGTGGCCACCGGAGCGGGTCACGCGCACCGATTCGCGCGCCAACGCCAACGCATCGTCGCGATGGCAGTGCTGCAGCGTGATGTAGCTGAACACCAGATCGGCCGATTTGTCGGGTAGTCCCAGCGTGCGCCCATCGACGACGTGCGATGTCTGTAGTCGTTCGGGTTTGCCGAACTGAGCCACCGTTTCGCGGCAACGCTCGAGGAACGCGGCATCGAGATCGCACGCGACCACCTTGCTGAACATGCGCGTGAAACTCGCCGTCATGCGCCCGATGCCGCTGCCAACCTCAACGATCGTCTCTTTCGCGGAAGCATCGGTGAGCAGGTCGAACGCTTGCAGGTAGGCGATCGTCTCGTGGTCGCCCGTGTTGACGAACTTCGCCAGGCTGAGTTGATCGCCGGTGCGATTGTTGAACACCCAACCGGTACCGCGCACGACATCGTCGGCGGAGTGTTCCGATTCGGATGCCGACCCAGCAGCAATCCAAGGCACATGTTGTCTACGGCGAGGCACTCGCCCTACTTTCGCTCGGGTAACGGGGCTGAGTATGCCTGACCAGAGTCGAGGCCGAATGCTGTATGCAGTGCGCGGCTCGCCCGTTCCAGGTCGGCGGCAGCGGTTACCACGCTGATCCGGATTGTGCTGGTGCTGATCATTTCGATGTTGACGCCCTCATCCGCGAGTGTGCGGAACATCTTTGCCGCAATTCCGGGGCTGGTCTTCATTCCGGCACCGACCAGGCTGATCTTGGCGATTTTGGCGTCGTGGTCGACCCCTTTCGCCCCGATCTCGGCGGCGACACGGGCAACGATGTCGCTCGCTGTGGCCATATCCGACTTCGGCATTGTGAAGCTGATGTCGGTGGTGCCGTCATGGCCGGTGTTCTGCACGATCATGTCGACGTTCACGTTCGCGGCTGCGAGCGGTTCGAACAGCGTTGCGGAAATGCCGGGGCGGTCGGGCACCGCAATCACGGTCACCTTCGCCTCGGTGATATCGGTGACGACACCAGAGATGATCGGGTCTTCCATGTTTGGCTCCTGAGAGGTGACCCACGTGCCTGGCTCCCAGGTGAAACTGGAACGAACGTGGAGGGGGACACTGTGGTTGCGGGCGAACTCGACACTGCGCAGCGCCAGCACCTTGCTGCCCGCGCCAGCCATTTCGAGCATCTCGTCGAAGTTGACGTGCGCCAGCTTGCGGGCCTGCGGCACGATGCGCGGATCGGCGGTGAACACACCGGTGACGTCGGTGTAGATCTCGCAACTGTCCGCCTCGAGCGCCGCGGCCAGCGCCACTGCCGTGGTGTCGCTGCCCCCACGGCCGAGCGTGGTGATCTCTTTCTCGGTGCTGACGCCCTGGAAGCCAGCGACCACGCACACCTGACCGTCGGCGATGGCCGCGCGCACACGATCGCCCTTCACTTCCAGGATCTTCGCTTTCCCGTGCGACGTATCGGTGATGATGCCGACCTGACTGCCAGTGAAGCTCATCGCCTCGATCCCCACATCGGCCAACGCCATGCACAACAGCGCCATCGAAATGCGCTCGCCAGTGGTGAGCAGCATGTCCATCTCGCGGCCCGGCTGTGTGCCCGACACGTCGTTCGCCAGCTTGATCAGCGTGTCGGTGGTCTTGCCCATGGCACTGACCACCACAACCACGTCGTGCCCATGCGACTTGGTGAAGGCGATGTGCTCGGCGACGGCCCTCATTCGTTCCGGGTCGGCGACGGATGTACCGCCGTACTTCTGAACGATCAGGGCCACAGCGGCTGAATTGTAATCCTCGAGGGTCGATATCGTCGGCACCATGCTGCACCGCGCGCTCGATGACAGCTTTCCCATCGAAGTGCGCAATCGAATCACGTTGCTTACTGCGGCGCGTACTGCGGTCAACTCGTGCGTTCGCTTCGCTCCCCCGTTCCTGGCGACGATTGCTCGCGGGAACGGCACGACGCTCGCCGGCATCGGCGTCGCCGTTGCGATCAGCGAGCTCTCCGGCTTGCTGTCGCCGCTCAACGGCGAGATCGTCGAACGCTTGCATCGACGCACCGCCATGGTGCTGGGCCTCATTGGCGTCGCCAGTGGTGTCACTCTCGCCGCCAGCAGCGTGCATCCAGCGATGTTCGCGGTCGGATTGATCGTGCTGTCACAAAGCAAGGTGATGTTCGACCTTGGCCTTGGTGCGTGGACCACCGACCGCGTGCCCTACGCACAGCGCAGCCGCGTGATGGGGCTCGTCGAAATCTCCTGGGCACTCGGATTATTAGTCGGCGTTTCGCTGATGGGTCTTGCCACCGCTGCAACGAACTGGCGCGTCGGGTACGGCCTTGGCGCGGCGGCGATTGTCGCCATGGCAGGGTTGATCGCGCGCGGAATCGCCCCCGACTCGGGGCCGCACACGCAGGCATCGCGAACTGCGCGCGTGCCCGTGAAGGTGGCCGACGTCGCAGTCCTGATCTTCGGGATGTTCTGCCTGATGGGGGCGAGCCAAGCGCTCTTCGTGACCTTCGGAAGTTGGCTAGAGGATGCGTTCGACTTCACACCCGCCACGCTCAGCATCGTTGCCGTCGGGCTTGGCTTCGCCGAGTTGATTGCCTCACTCACATCCTCACGGCGTACTGACGCCTGGGGCAAGGAACGCAGTACTGCAGTCGGCGCGGCGCTGATGGTGCTGGCGAGCGTCGGTCTCGCGGTGTGGCACGGCCACCTGCTGATCGGGCTGCCGCTGTGCATCATCGCCATCGCTGTCTTCGAATTCGCGATCGTCAGCGCCATCCCACTGTCCACCGCCGCCATTGCCGGATCCCCAGCGCGCGGCATGGCGCTGATGATGGGTGCGGGCACCATCGGTCGCGCGACGGCGAGCATTCCTGCGACTCGTCTTTACGAGCGTTACGGGATGGCCTGGCCAGCGCTTCTGTGTGCCGGCTTAGGCACCGGCACCGTCGTGGCGATGATCTCTCTGCATCGCGGTGATCAGCCGCGGTAACCGTTGGTGATTGGTAGGCGACGGTCTTTGCCGAATGCCTTGGGGCTGACACGCACACCGGGCGGGCATTGGCGGCGCTTGTATTCGTTGAGGTCGACCAGGCGCGCAACGCGCCGCACGATCGCTTCGTCGTGGCCGAGCTCGATGATCTCGGCCGCGGTGCGATCCTCCTCGACGTACAAACGCAGAATTGGATCGAGCACGTCGTACGGCGGCAGGCTTTGGTCGTCGCGCTGATCGGGCCGCAGTTCGGCTGAAGGCGGCTTGTTGATCACGCTGTCGCTGATGACTTCGCTACCCACGCGGCGGTTGTAGTAGCGGCACAAGTCGTAGACACGCGTTTTCAACACGTCCTTGATCACCGCGTAGCCACCAACCGAGTCGCCGTAGAGCGTGAAGTAACCGACGGCCATCTCGCTCTTGTTGCCGGTGGTCAGCACCATCCAGCCGAACTTGTTCGACAACGCCATCAGCGTCGTGCCGCGAATTCGACTCTGCAGGTTCTCTTCCGTGAGATCGGCTGGCTTGCCGACAAATGCTTCTGCCGTCATCTCGAGGTAGGCAGTGAACGCGGGCTCGATCGCGATCGTGCGAAAGTCGATGCCTAGCTTGCGCGCCAAGTCGGCTGCATCTGACTTCGAGTGATCACTGCTGTAGCGCGATGGCATCGAGATGCCGTGCACATGGTCGGCGCCGAGTGCGTCGACCGCGATGCACGCGACCAACGTCGAGTCGATGCCACCCGACAGACCGATCACGACGTCGGTGAACCCGTTCTTGCGCACATAGTCGCCGGTGCCCAAAACGATCGCGTTGTACAACTCGGCATCGAGATCTGGCATTGCGGCGATCGGCCCGGCAAGCACGTCGTCGTGCGGAATTGGGGCATCGCTGATCTTGACCAGCCGCATCGGTTCGTCGGTACGGTGGCCACGCGGGTCGAGCAGCCGCTTGCGGTAGACGGGATCGATCTCGACGTCGGTGATCAGCAGTTCTTCCTTCAGCAACGCAGCACGCGCTGTCAGCGTGCCCCCGGCATCGAACACCATGCTGCCGCCATCGAAGACGAGCTCGTCCTGCCCGCAGATCTGGTTGACGTACACAAGCGCACAGCTGGCGTCGGCCGCTCGCGTCGCAAGCATTCGCTCGCGCTCGCTCACCTTTGCCGCGTGGTACGGCGAGCCGTTGATGTTGATGTTCAGTTCGGCCCCGCCAGCGGCTTGTTCGGCGAGTGGACCTGTCGGGTTCCACACGTCCTCGCAGATACTGATGCCCACCTTCACGCCACCGATGACGTACAGCTCGTACGGGTCGCTCGCGTCGCCGGGCGTGAAGTAACGGGCCTCGTCGAACACTGCGTAGTTGGGCAGCACACGCTTGCGGTAGGTGCCGACCACCTCGCCGCCCACGCACACCGCCGCGGCGTTGTAGAGATCGCGATCACTGGCGACGTAGCCGACGACGGCTACGCAGCGACCCGTGCGCGCCGCCACCCGTCCGAGCGCTGCCAGGTTGTCGGCCACGAAGCCTGACTTGAGCACCAAGTCTTCAGGCGGATAGCCAGTGATCGCCAACTCGCCAAACGCGACGATGTCGCAGCCCGCAGCTTCCGCCTGGTCGTAGGCCACCAAGATCTTGGCAACGTTGCCTTCAAGATCGCCGACCGTTGGGTTGAGCTGTGCCAGTGCGATGCGCAGCCGTGTCACGCCATCAACGCTACCGAAAACGCAAGGGCGCTCAGCAGGTCGCGTCGCCGGGTAGCACGCCGATCGCAAAGAGTTGATAGACGACGTCGCCTTCCTCAAAGAAGGTGAGTTGTGTGGCTCCGGCGAACAACTCATCTACGACGGCGGCATCGACCGTCGCACATTGCAGCGCATCGGCGAGCACGACGCCAGTGCCATCGGGCCACGCGACGATCGTTGGCTCCGGGTCGGTGTATTGCGTTGGGTCGACGCCCAATGCTTGGAATCGATACTGCTCGGGCACGAAGGCTTGCTCGTCGCCAAGGTTGCCAGCGCCGGCCACCTTGGCAATGTCGCTAATGAGCGTCACGAAGGTGTTCAGGTTGTCGCGGGCAGCGGTACTCGGCGAACCATCCGGCGTCTCGAAGCCGAGCGCGTTGGCCCGATGCTCGTACACCTTGCCGTTGACGTTGATCACGACCACGGTGTCGGGCGCATCCGCAATCAGAAAGCCATCAGGCAATGAGTAGTCGGGCGGCGCGCCCAACAGGCCGGCGTCGTCGGCGAGCTGCAGCACCTTGCGGATTCCCTCGTCGGTGATCGAGCGTTCCGAAATAGCGGAAACAAGCGGCCCCGGATAGATGTCGATCATCGCCCCTTGCGTGAACACTCGCCCATCACCGCTGATCAGCAGCGATGGCAGGTTGACGAACGCAAAGCCCGCCGGAACAAAGCCGCCTTCATTGGTGATCTTGATAACCGCGTCTTGCGGACCGGTTGGGATGGAGCTGAAGGTGCGCTTGTTGTCGTCGCCGCAGGCTGCGACGAGTGCGGCGAGGGCAGGGGTGCCGGCGAGTGCGGCCAGGAAGGTACGTCGGTTCATGGTCCTTTCGACGTGCCCCGCAAGCGCTCGGTTCCCAACTTCACAGAGCGTTCACATTCGGGCAACGAAGCCGAAACGGCTCGTCGCCAAACTGATCGCCTACCTCGACCGAACGACTAACAAAGGACGATCACCGTGGCCCGCCAAGCTGAATACATCTGGATCGACGGAACCGAGCCGACGCCGCTGCTGCGCTCGAAGACCAAGATCATCCGCGATGGCGGCGAAGCCCCCGTTTGGGGTTTCGACGGCTCGTCGACCAACCAGGCAACCGGTGAATCGAGCGACTGTGAGCTGAAGCCCGTGTTCACGTGTCCCGACCCCATTCGCGGCGGCGACAACATCCTGGTGATGTGCGAAGTGAACCTGGCCGTCAACGACAGCCCGCACCCCACCAACACGCGCGACGCGTGCGCTGCGGTCGCAAAGAAGTACGCCAGTCACGAAATGATCTTCGGCATCGAGCAGGAATACACGTTCCTGCGCACCGACGGCGAGCCGCTCGGGTTCCCCGTCCGGGGCTACCCGGCCCCGCAGGGCCCTTACTACTGCGGTGTTGGCGCTGGCCGCGTATACGCCCGCGAGATCATCGAGGAGCACACGCAAGCATGTCTCGACGCGGACCTCTTGATTGAGGGCACTAACGCGGAAGTGATGCCCGGTCAGTGGGAGTTCCAAATCGGCGCCGCCGACGCACTCACCGTCAGCGATCACCTCTACGTGGCCCGTTGGCTGCTGCATCGGGTCGCGGAGGATTACGACGTGGTCGTCAGCCTCGACGCCAAGCCGGCAAAGGGCGATTGGAACGGCGCGGGGGCGCACACCAACTTCTCCACCAAGGCCATGCGCGAAGACACCGACATGAAAGCCATCGAGGCTGCCTGCCAGGCGATCGGCAAGAAGATCGACCTGCACATTGCGGGCTATGGCCACGACATCGAGAGCCGCTTGACCGGTGCCCACGAAACGGCGCCGTATTACGAGTTCAGCTATGGCGTCTCGAACCGCGCCGCCAGCATCCGCATCCCGTGGCAAGTGCAGCGTGTTGGCAAGGGCTACGCCGAGGATCGTCGGCCGAACGCCAACTGCGACCCCTACACCGTGACCCGCTTGATTACCGAAACGGTGTGTAGCGCCGTCTGACGCTGCCAGGAGAGGGTCCTCTCCTGGGTCGTGGCAGACTGACTAGTCACGAGAATGGGCTCGGAGGCTCGTCATGCTTGACCAACAACGCGATTACGTACTGCGCACTGTTGAAGAGCGCGGCGTACGCCTGGTTCGCCTGTGGTTCACCGACGTTCTCGGCAATTTGAAGAGTTTCGCGATCAGTCCCGCGGAGCTCGAGAACGCGCTCGAAGACGGCATGACGTTCGATGGTTCGGCCATCGACGGCTTCAGCCGCGTGCAAGAAGCCGACGTGCTGGCGATGCCCGACGCGAACACCTTCGAGGTGCTGCCGTGGGGCGACAGTAAGTCGGTTGAGGCGCGGGTCTTTTGCGACATCCATAACCTCGACGGCACACCGTTCGAAGGCGATCCCAGGCAGGTGTTGCGCCGCAACCTGGGCGCGGCACGCGATCAGGGCTACGCGTTCTACGTCGCCCCCGACATCGAGTTCTTCTACTTCGCGCCACCGGAAAAGGGGCAGGCACCGGTGCCGCTCGACGAGGGTGGTTTCTTCGATCTCACAACCACCGATGTCTCGGGCACGTTACGCAAGGAGACGATCCGAACGCTCGAGACGATGAGCATTCCCGTCGAGTACAGCTTTCACGAAGACGCTCCTAGCCAACACGAGATCGATCTGCGCCACACCGACGCGCTCACGATGGCCGACAGCGTGATGACCTTTCGCTTGGTCGTTAAGGAAGTGGCTGCCAAACACGGCGTGCACGCCACGTTCATGCCCAAGCCGCTCGAGGGGGTCCAGGGCAGTGGCATGCACATGCACTTCAGTCTGTTCAAGGGCGACGACAACGCGTTCTACAGCGAAGACGACCCGTACAACCTGTCGCCAATCGCGAAACAGTTCATGGCCGGCTTGTTGCACCATGCGGCCGAGCTCACTGCGATCACAAATCAAACCGTCAACAGCTACAAGCGTCTGGTGCCGGGCTTCGAGGCACCGGTGCACATCAGTTGGGCGCGCAACAACCGCAGCGGACTGATCCGCGTGCCCGTTGCCAAGCGCGGCAACCCCAGCGCGACCCGTATCGAGTACCGCTCCACCGACCCGGCATGCAATCCGTACCTCGCGATGAGCGTGATCCTCGCCGCCGGTCTGCGCGGCATCGCCGAGGGTTACGAGCTGCCCCCGGAAGCCGACGCCAACTTGTTCGAGATGGACGACTCGTCGCTGACCAAACTGGGCATCGACACGTTGCCTCAGTCGCTGAGCGACTCGCTCAAAGTGATGGAGCGTTCGACACTCGTGCAAGAGGCACTCGGCGAGCACATCTTCGAGTGGTTCCTGCGCAACAAGCGCAACGAATGGCGGTCCTACAAGACCCATGTCTCGCAGTTCGAATTCGATCGCTACCTACGGGCTCTGTGAGCGGTGCCCGCATGAGCACCCCCGTCGCCGATCTGCTTGCGGTGTATCCCGAGTCGCCACCAGTCGACTTAGCGCGCACGCTCGACCTTGCCGGATACCGCTGGAAGGCCGTCTCGTCTGCCAGTGAGGCGAGCAGCCACGAGCCAGCGTCGGGCTGGGCTGGTGCAGTGGTCGCCTGCGACGTGGATGCTGAGGGCGCTTGGGCGTTCTGCAGTGCGCTGCGCCGACGCGAACTTGCGGTGGAACCGTTGTTGGTGCTGATTTCTGGTGCACAACTCGCCGACCTGGAATTGCGTCACGATTTGTTCGACGATTTCTGCATCACGCCCTGTCACCCGGTCGAGATCGAGACTCGCCTGCGGCATCTGTTCGCCCGCGGTGGCGGCGCCGTGCGGCCCGATCTCGTGCAGTACAACGGACTAGTTCTGAATCTCGAGACCTATCAGGCCACGATTGCAGGTACCCCGCTCGACCTCACGTACATGGAGTACGAGCTGTTGAAGTTCCTTGCGCAAAACCCGGGCAAGGTCTTCACCAGGGAAATCCTGCTGAGTCGCGTGTGGGGTTACGAGTACTACGGCGGTGCCCGCACCGTGGATGTGCACGTGCGGCGCTTGCGGGCGAAGTTGGGCGAAGAACACGCCAACGTCATCGAGACGGTGCGCTCCGTCGGGTATCGATTCGGTCAGAGCCGCTGGAGCGCTTGAGCAACTAGCTCAGCGAACGCGAGCTTGCCTGTTTCGTTCGGGTGGATGTTGTCGCTGCGCAGAACGTCGGTGTCAGGATCGGATGCGATCGAGTACCAGTCGGCTACGACTGCGTCACCGCGAGCCTCGATCCGACCTTCAAGCACTTCATTGAAGATGCGTGTCTGGCGCAGCTGGCCCGATCGATAAACGTTGACCCACACCAACGGAATTGGTGGCGGCAGCAAGTCAGTGATCTGTTCGATCAATTCAGCGCATTCTTGTGGAGTGCCAAAGAGACCCACGTCGTTGGTGCCAAGGGCAATCACCCACACAGAAGGGTCGGTGCCAGCTTCGAGTAGCGCCGTGACGGCACGTGCCCCACTCAAGGTGTTTCCGTTCTTACCATTTCCATTGGCGATGCGCCGGCTCGTCTCACCGTCGATGATGATGTCGTCGTTGTCGATACCGAGTTGCGTGAGATCATCGCGCAACGCACTCTCACTGGCGCGGGTGATCGAGTCGCCCACCATCGCGATCGAAACAATCGGACCTCGCGTTGGTATTGACCCACCGGATGGGGCTGTGGTGCTCGGGTGCGTGTCGCCCGCGGACATGTAGGTGGTGGTCGTCTTACAGCCCGCCAGGATCACCACACCGGCTGCGAGCAGCGAGCGTCGCGACAGATGGTCCACTGGCCCAATGTACGCGAGCAACGGGTCAGCAGGGTTTCAGGCGAGCGCCGCAACCGCGGTGAACACTGCGAACACGATGAAGGCGACACCAGCGACGCGTTGCACGATCCGCAAGGGCACGTGTTGCACGACCCAACGACCAACCGTGACCGCGAGGCAGGCGACCAACGCGAGCGCGAGGAGTGCGCCGAGGGCCACGGCGATCGGAGCGGAGTAACGCGCCGCGATGCCCGCCGTGGCGAGCTGCGTGAGATCGCCGAACTCGGCGAGCCCGACGACCGATGCGGAGGTGAGCGCAACCCTCAGGAAAGTCGTGGGCACCGTCCCTTCGGTCTCCTCCTCCTCGTCGGAGTCGGCACGCAACAGCACGACGCCACCGATCAGAAACAGCAGGGCGACAGCTAGATGCACAGGAGTCGCGGGCAGTCGTCGCAGCGCCGAGCCAACCGCAACTGCAAGGACCACATGCATGGTGAATGCGCCGACGACACCTGTCCAGACAGCGAGCGGACGACGAAACCGGGTTGTCAGCACGAGCGTGGCGAACATCGTCTTGTCGGGTAACTCCGCGAGAAAGACGGTGCCAAACGCAACCCAGAACGCCACCCAGAAGGTCACGAGCGGTCAGCCGAGCCGCTGAATGCGGGCCGCGTGTTGTGCGTGGCTGTGCAGCACGTGGGGCAGGTCGGCGTGCACGATTTCTCCGTCGCGCACAACGAAACGGCCGTTCACAATCGTGTGCCACGCGCCGGTGGGGCCGCAGCGCAACCACGCTTCAATCGGATCAGCCAAGGCGCCGGCGTACATCGGCCCGGTCAGCCGCCAAATCGCCAGGTCGGCGACAGCACCGGGCGCGATCACGCCGATTTCACCAACGCGTCCGAGACATCCTGCACCGCCGAGGGTCGCCATCTCCAGCGCCATGCGTGCAGTGCCAGCGTGTGCGCCGTCGCGAAGCTTGGCAAGCAGCATCGCCGTGCGAGCCTCCAGCCATACCGACGCGCTGTCGGCCGACGATGACCCGTCGACGCCAAGACCAACCTTTACGCCGGCAGCGCGCATCGGCACCACCGGCGAGATGCCCGAGGAGAGGATCAGGTTGCTGCTCGGGCAATGCGCGACACCGATGCCGGCCGCGCCCAGACGGAGAATCTCGTCTGCGTTCGGCATCACGCAATGAGCGACCCAGGTCCGATCGCTGCACCAGCCGGTGCGCTCCAGGTACTCCATCGGCCGACAACCGAACGTGGCCAGTGAGAACGCGTCGTCTTCTGCGTTCTCCGCGAAGTGGGTGTGCAGCCGCACGTCGAGCCGCTCGGCGAGCTCCGCGCTGCGCACCATCAGTTGCTCGGTCACGCTGAACGGACTGCACGGAGCCAGCGCGATACGAACCATCGCACCGTGACCGCGATCGTGATGAGCGGCGACTGCTGCTTCGCTCGTCGCGAGGATTTCGTCGTCGTCGGCCACGACGTCGTCCGGTGGCAGTCCACCGTCTTTCTCACTCAGGCTCATCGATCCGCGAGTTGGATGAAAGCGAACGCCGATCTCGCGCGCCGCCGCAACTTCTGCACTCAGTAAGTCGCCAGCACCTTTGGGGTGCACGTAGAGGTGATCCGCGCTGGTGGTGCAACCGCTCAACGCAAGTTCCGCGAGGCCAACGAACGTGCTCGCGAAGACGGACTCTTCGTCGATGGCGCGCCACAGCGGGTACAGCGACTGCAGCCAACCGAACAGTGGCTTGTCGGTCATCGGCGGAAAGGCACGGGTCAGGTTCTGAAAGATGTGATGGTGCGCATTGATCAGGCCGGGTGTCACCAGGCAATCGCTGGCGTCGAGAACGCTGCTTGCCGTTGGTGCCGGATCGACGCTGGCGCCGACCGCTTCAATCAGGTTGTCGGTAACCGCGATCCAACCACCGGGCAGCTCACGACGCTGCGCATCGACCGTGGCTACCAACCTTGCATTGCGGATCAGTAGATCGGTCATAGCGCGTTTGCTGAACCTTCAGAGCAGCGAGTCGATGATGAGGTGAATGTCGTCGATTGTGGTGAGTGGATTGACGACACAAATGCGCAGCACCATCTCGCCCGCCCATGCGGTCGGCACGATGAAGCCGATGCCGTCAGCGAGCAGTTTGTCGCTCCATGCGCGGTACTCCGCCGGTCCCCAGCCGGTACGACGGAAGAGCAGAACACTGAGTTCCGGCTCCATGATCAACTCGAGGTGCTCGGCTGTGTCGATCAGCTGTGCGGCCGCGCGGGCGACCGACAGTGTCTGCTCGACCGCGTCGCGATAGGCCGCGGTGCCGTGAGTGGCGAGGCTGAACCAGAACGGCAGCCCGCGGGCACGGCGAGTGAGGTGATGCGCGAAGTCGCTGGGATTCCAGTCGTCTTCGCCGTCGTGCAGCACGTCGAGGTACTCGGCGTGCTGCGTGTGCGCATCGCGGGCTTGCAGCGGATCGCGATAGATCAAGGCGCAGCAGTCGTACGGCGCGAACAGCCACTTGTGCGGATCGATGATCAAACTGTCGGCGCGCTCGATGCCGTTGTAGCGAGCACGAACGCTTGGCGCGGCGAGCCCAGCTCCGCCATACGCGGCGTCGACATGGAACCAAACACCAAGTTCTTCCGCGACATCGGCCGCGCCGGCGAGCGGATCGATCACGCCCGCGTTGGTTGTGCCACTAGTAGCAACGACCGCAAACACTCGCTCGCGGTCTCCTTGCGAGAGACCTGCCACCATCGCTTGCAGTGCATCAAGTTTCAAACGGCCCTGATCGTCGGCATCGGCGCTGACGATGTCGACATCCATCGCCCGACCTGCGGAAGCGACACTGCTGTGTGCGCCCTTGCTGACAATGATCAGCCCACGGGTGCGGTCGTGCTTGCCGCCTGCACGTTGGCGCCAGCGATGGCGAGCGGCAATGAGCGCGCTGAGATTGCCGGCGGTGCCACCAGTGACGAACACTCCACCGGCGCTTGCCGGCAGCCCAGCGAGATCGGAGAGATAGCGCAACGCTTCGTTCTCGGCGAAGACTGCGCCGCCGCCTTCCATCCACGAGCCGCCGTAGATGCTGGACGCCCCGACAACAAGGTCGAAGAGAATCGCCGCTTCGGTCGGTGCGGTTGGCACGAACGACAAGAAGCGCGGATGATCCGACGAGATACATGCCTGGGCCAGCACGTCGCCAAAGACGCGCAACGCTTCAAGGCCACCAACGCCCCGCTCGGTGATGGTGCGCCCGGCCATTGCCTGCAACTCGACCAGCGTGCGTGGGCCATCGAGTGGCGGCGGGTCGAGTCGTACCCGGTCGACGGCGTAGCGAACGATCGCCTGCGTCAACACCTCGGTGGCGGCGTCATGCTTGTGCATGGCGACTAGTAGTTCGAGTCGAGTAACTCGCTACCCGCGTTGCGCTGCTCGCCGTCGCGGTTGAGCAAGAACCCGAGGAGTACCGCGACCGTCGCCGAGCCCATGATCGCCATGATCGGGAACAACAACAGGATGAGGATGATCGCGATGGCGCCGGGCACGAGGATCAGCCTACTTGCCAGACGCCAAGGGCTTGAATGCCCATGCCTCGATCTCAACGGCTCCGCCAGCCGGCAGCGCCGCCACGCCGATAGTGCTGCGCGCGGGGCGATGATCGCCGAAGCCGGCGACGTAGGCCTCGTTGAAGGCGGCGAACGTGGCCATGTCGGTGAGGAAGCAGAGCGTCTTGGCCACATCGTCAACGGTGGCATCCATCGTCGCTAGCTGCGCCTTCAGGTTCACGACGGCTTGCGCGGTTTGTTCGGCGACGCCGCCAGCGACGAGCGTTCCGTCTTTCATGCCCAGCTGACCGCTCACGATGATCCAATCGCCGGCGCGCACGACAGGTGTATATGGCCCAAGAGGTTTCGTCATGCTCGCAGCGTAGGCAGCGCAGCACTCTCACCACTAGCGTTAGGCGTGATGATCCCTCCCAAGTTGACTCGTCGTGGTTTGTTCGCAGCAACTGGTGGCGCCCTGGTTCTCGCGGCGTGCAGTAGCGATTCGAACTCCGAATCCACACCCACCTCAGCGGGCGCGCCGGACACAGCTGGTGGTGTTCCAGCCCCCGATGGGTTCGCTGTCGTGCAGCGCTTCCCTAACCATCCGCTGTTCACGCCTGGCGATGTGCGGCTGCCGGTGTCGTTGGCCGATCAGGCGGGCAATCTCAGCGACGGGCCCGCGACGCTCACAGGCTGGATCGAAGACTTCAATGGCAATCGCATCACCGATGTCACGGCACAGCGCCGTGCCGTCGGGATCGAAGTGCCCTACTGGGAAGTCCGCGCCAACTTGCCCGAAGCGTTGGTGTACACGATGCGCCTCGAAGGCGACGACGGCTACGGCGCGACGTTCGAGCTGTACGAGGAAAGCGACGTGCTATCGCCACTCACCGGCACCAAGTTGCAGCCCTTCGACACGCCAACGGTCGACGATCACCGCGGTGTCGAGCCCTACTGCTCGCACACTCCAGAGCCGTGCCCATTGCACGCGATCACACTCACCGACGCGCTCGCGGCTGGCACCCCAGTGGCGTACATGATCGGTACGCCAGCACATTGCACCACGGGCACGTGTTCGCCAGGCCTGGAGTTCCTGGTCGTCGAGCACGAACGCGTCGGCGACTCAATCGCGATGGTTCACGCCGACGTCTATGCCGACGACGCGGCTACTGAGGTTGCGCCAGCAGTGACGGCGCTGAACGTGCAGTACGAGCCGATCATCTACCTGTGCGATGCCGACGGCGTAATTGTCGACCGGCTCGACGGGATTTGGGACGCCAGCGAGCTGACGGAACGAATCGACCTACTGCTCAGCTGAAACTTTGGCCGCAGCCGCAGCTGCGCTGTGCATTCGGGTTCGTGATCGCAAAGCCAGCCTGGTTGAGGCCGTCCTTGTAGTCGAGCGTGGCGCCAGCCAACAGCTGTGCCGAGGCGCTGTCGACGACGACGCTGACCGGATCGGTGCCGAACTCGGCCTTTTCGTCGTCGGCGGCAACATCGCCATCGAAGAACATCTCGTACGAATAGCCACTGCAGCCACCGGGGCGAACAGCGACGCGCAGCGCCAGGTCGGTCGCGCCTTCAGCCTCGAGCAACTCTTTGACTTTGCGGGCGGCGGGTTCGGTGAGCGTGATCATCGTGACTCCTGTCTTGGCGAGCGGCCGTCAGTGTACCTGTGAATTACCGTAGCATTGACTTCGTGATTACAACACCGCCGAGCGTGGACCAGGTGTTCGAGTTGCTACGCGCGGTGATCGACCCCGAACTCGGTGCCGACATCGTGACGCTGGGCATGGTGCCGGGCGTGTCGGTAACGCCCGAGGGCGACGTGACCGTCGGGGTGAAGCTCACCATCGGTGGCTGCCCACTGCGGGCCCAGATCAAGAAGGACGTCGAGAGCCGCGTCGCCGTCCACCCAGGCGTGCGGGATGTCCGCATCGAGTGGGGCGAGATGAACAGCGACGAGCGCACCGACGTGATGCTGAAGGCGCGCTGGAACGCTCGCGAGAATGCTCCTGCCACGGCTGTACCGCTGACCACCCGCGTGCTGGCCATCGCCAGCGGCAAGGGCGGCGTGGGCAAGAGCGCCGTCACGGTCAACCTCGCGGCCGCGGTTGCGGCGCAGGGGTTCACGGTGGGCGTGCTCGATGCCGACATCTGGGGCTTCTCCGTGCCCCGCCTGCTGGGCATCGACGAGCCGCTGGAAGCACAGCGCGTCAAGGGCAGCGATAAGCCCATGATCATCCCCAACGAGTTGCCGGTTGGCCCCAAGAGCCGTGGTGGTCTGCTGAAGGTCGTTAGCACCGGCTTCCTCGTCGAAGAAGGCACCGCGCTGATGTGGCGCGGTTTGATGCTCACGAAGGCTGTCGAGCAGTTCCTGCACGACGTCGAATGGGGCGATCTCGACTATCTGTTCATCGACATGCCTCCCGGCACCGGCGATGTGCAGATGGGCTTGGCGCGGATGCTGCCGCGCACCGATCTGCTGATCGTCACCACACCCGCGCTCGCCGCGCAGAAGGTGGCAGCGCGTGCGGCCGACATGGCGCGGCGCAGTTTCCTACGCGTGTGCGGGGTCATCGAGAACATGAGCACGTTCACCTGTGATCACGGCGAGACGTACTCGCTGTTCGGCGAAGGTGGTGGGCAACTACTGGCCGACGAAATCGGCGTGCCGCTCCTCGGCCGCATTCCGCTCGAAGCCGCCGTCACCACCGGTGGCGACGCAGGCACACCCGTCTCGCTCGCCGGCACGGGTCTGGCCGCGAAGGAGTTCCGTGCGATCGCGCAGCTCATCGTCGAAGAGGTCTCGCCGCCCACCAACATGGCCGGTTGCAGCGCCCGCATGCTGAACCTGGCTGCCGCCGCCCTCGACGCCCACGACGCCACGAAGTAGTTCTTGCGGGGGGTTTGCTGCACGCCGGGGGTTTCGTGCCCGAAATCGTGCACGAAACCCCCGTGCGGCAGCAAACCCCCCGATCTGAGCCGCTAGTCGAAGGTGTCGTAGTCGGCGTCGCCGGGCATCGAGAAGGCGACCACCTTGCCCTTTCCGTCAACTCGCACCTTGGGCAGGATGCACGGCGGAGTGCCGACGGCCCATGCCGCTTTCATCGCGTCTGCCACGGTTGCGTGCGGGACAAGGAAGCGCAGGTTGGCGATCGTTGGTGGCATGAGTCGCAGCTCGCGAGCCTCGTGGCGCGCGAGTGCGTCGGCCGGTCGCACCCACATACTCGCCACGGTTTCGTTGTCGTCGTGATGCGAGGTCTGCCCCGCGGGGTGGGCGGCGATGAAGAACCGGGTGTCGAATCGGCGCGCCGCTTCGCCCTTGGGCGTGATCCAGTGGCTCACCCACGGAAGTGCGTCGGTCGCCAAGCGCAATCCGTGATCGGCGGCGAGGGCGCGCATGTCGACGGTGCCGTCGTACACGGCGAGGCGATGTGCGAGCGCCGGGTGGCCATCGTGCACCATCTCGCCTTCGGCGTCGACGGCCAGCAGCACGCCGGCTTCCTCGTAGCACTCGCGGATAGCGGCGACGCGAAAGGCCTCGTCGCCTTCACCATCGGCCGCGTCGACCTTGCCGCCAGGGAACACGTACATGCCGCTCGCGAACACAGCGGCATTGGTGCGCTTGAGCACGAACACTTCTGGCCCGTCCGTCGTGTCGCGCAACAACATCACGGTTGCTGCGGGACGGATCGGCACCTCGGCATCGGACATACGCGGCACGGTAGCCTGCCAAACGTGCTGGTATGGATGGATCTGGAGATGACTGGGCTCGACCCCGCCACCAATGTGATCGTCGAGATCGCCACCATCGTCACCGACGACGAGTTGAACGTCGTTGCCGAAGGCCCCGATCTGGTGATTCATCAAGGCGAGGAAGCGCTCGCGCTGATGGACCCCGTGGTGGTCGAGATGCACACCAAGAGCGGGCTACTCAACGCGATTCGCGCGTCGACGGTGTCACTTGCCGATGCCGGTGCGCAGACCCTCGAGTTCATCAAGGCGAATCTTCCGGAGGGCACGAAGGTGCCGCTGTGCGGGAACTCGATCGGTATGGATCGCCGCTTTCTTGCTGCCTACCTGCCTGAGATCGAGAACTTCCTGCACTACCGCAGCGTCGATGTCAGCAGCATCAAAGAGCTAGTGCGCCGGTGGTACCCGCACCTCGGCAACGGCCACAACAACAAGACCGGCACGCACCGAGCGCTCGACGACATTCGCGAGAGCATCGCCGAGCTGCGCTTCTACCGCGAGCGTGTCTTCCTGCCGCCGCCGCCCACCGCAGCGGCCGATGAACAATAAATGGAATTGCGTTAATTAAGTTGACGCGAGGCTAGGAACGTGGTTTCCTTGGCCCTTCTTCACTTCACCCGAACTACCCAGCCCTCTTCAAGGACCAGACCGATGAAACAGCTTCTCGCCGCACCGCAAATGCCCGCCGTGGCATACGCGCGCGTCCGCTGCGCGTTTGGTCTGAGCATTGCCGGAAACTCTGAGGTCCAGGGTTTTGACTTCAAGGCCGGCGGCTCGACGACTGCCACCAATCTCTCCACCCGACGCCTCGGGATGCGAACGACGTAACTCACGTCGCAAGCAGCCGCCGAGGCCGTCGGGATCGCAAGATCCCGGCGGCCTTTCTGATTTTTCCCAGTATCCGCAAGTGCACAGAAATGGACTCAGGACATGTACACCCTGAACACCGACAACCTGAACACCGACAATCTCAACGACCTCCAAGTCCAGACAACCTTCGATGAGCTGGTCGAGCCGATGGCAGTGCGCGTTGCACGGCCGCGCTGCTCTGATGGTCACGGCACGCTCACCCACCTGTTCTTCTCCGAGAACCACGTGGATACGGCCCGCGCGAAGGCAATCTGCGGCAAATGCAAGCTCGCTGAGGATTGCCTGGCGGGTGCGGTCGAGCGCGCCGAACCGTGGGGCGTGTGGGGCGGCGAGCTGATCGAAAACGGTCGCATCGTCGCCAACAAGCGCCCCCGTGGCCGTCCGCCCAAGCACGCACGCGTGCCGACGGTCATCGACGAGGTCCCAATCCCCCCGCACCTCGTCGCGTGAGGCGACTCTGGGTAGGCGTGTATGCGCTTACCCAGAGTCGCCTGGGTCGTAGCGAAGGGCACGGGTAGCTTGTGTCCGTGAGGACGATGACGAAAGTTCGGATTGGGACTTCTGTGGTTGCCGTCCTCGTTGCCGTGGGCGCCAGCTGGGCTGCCTCGCGCTCCAACGACGACTCCAGCGGCGACACAGCGCACCTTGACACGCGTGTGACCTTCGAGCAGCCGAGCATCGAGACCAATGCCGCGGTTGAAGGCGACCCGCTTCCCGACGCCACGGTGCAAAACCTGGCGGGCGATGACATCGCCGTTTCGTCGCTGGTTGGGCAGCCGATGGTGATCAACATCTGGGGCAGCACCTGCGGGCCATGCAAGAAGGAGCTGCCCGGATTCGCCGCCGCTCACCTGCAATACGGCGACAGCGTGCGCTTCGTCGGCATCGACTACCTGCCCGCGAGCGATCGCGAGGAGGCGTTCGCTCGCGACAAGGGCGTGGAGTACGAGCTGCTGTACGACGGTGACGGCGAGTTCATTAATGCTGCCGGTGTGGCTGCATTTCCGGTGACGCTGTTTGTCGACGCGAACGGCCGCATCCTGCGCCAGACCGGGCAGCTTGACGAGGCGGAACTGACCGCGATCATTGAGAGCGACCTGCTGTGAACCTGTCGCTCAGCTTCATTCGAGGGTTGATCGCTTCGATCAACCCCTGCGGCTTCGTGCTGCTTCCGACCTACCTGATGTACTTCCTAGGGATCAGCGCCAACGACCCGCAGGCGCAGCGCGCGCCGATCAGCCGGGCGCTGACGGTCGGCGCACTGGTGTCGGCCGGATTCTTCGCGGTGTTCTTTGTGATCGGCGCGGCCACGCAGTACTGGACCTACGCATTGTTCGACAACGCCAAGTACGCGACCCTGGTCATCGGCCTGCTCTTCGTCGTTCTCGGCATCGCGATTCTTTTCGGTTTCAAGCTGCCGATTACGACGCCACGGATCGACATCGGCGAGCGCAATCGCACACTGCGGACGATGTTTCTGTACGGCATCGCCTACGCGGTTGCGTCGATCGGGTGCACGCTGCCGCTGTTCATCGGGACGCTCTTTCAAACGGGCGAACGCAAGGGCTACTGGGCCGGCGTCGCCAACGTTGTGATGTACGCCGCTGGCATGGCACTGGTCGTGATCTCGCTCACGCTCGCACTCGCAGTCGCCAATCAAGGTTTTGTTCGCTGGCTGCGCGAGAAGATGCAATACGTCGAAATGGTGTCGGGTGCCTTCGTGTTGCTCTCCGGTCTCTACCTGCTCTGGTACTACTGGAAACGCGACGTGCAGGGAACCGGCGATCCGCTGACCGACGCTGTTGAGAATCTGCAACAAGACGTGCAGGCCTGGCTGAACGACAACTGGCAACTTGCGGCCTGGGTGCTGGGCGGCGTCGTTGCTCTCGGGGTGGCTTATGCCCTCATCCGGGAACGCACCAAGAGACAGCCGACCGAATGACGAGTGCAACTCCGTTTCGCGAGTTGCTGGCGACCGACGGCGTGCGCGAAGTGTGCGAGCTACGCGGCCGACTGGGGTTTATGGCGTATCACGGAGGCGCACTGGAGGCACTCACCGACGTGATCGCCCAACGTGCGGCCGAGCGCAGTGGCGCGAGCTACTACGGCGTCTTACAGCCACCCGATCTGAACTGGCACATCCCGTCGCATCTCGTAGCCGCAGCTGAGTCGGAGATGCTGACGACGTTTCTGGGATACGTCGACGCGGTGATCACGATTCACGGTTACGGACGCCACGGGTACTGGACCACGCTGCTGCTCGGCGGCCAGAACCGCACGCTGGCCGAACATGTGGCTGCGCAGCTGCGCCAACACCTGCCCGACTACCGGATCGAGACCGACGTCGACGCGATGCCCAGCGAGCTCCGTGGCTTGCACCCTCGCAATCCGGTCAACCTGCCGAGTCAGCAAGGCCTTCAGATCGAGTTACCGCCACGTGTGCGCGGTGCCAGCCCGATCTGGAAGGACTGGGCAGGCCCAGGGCTTGTGCCGCACGCTGAGGCACTGATCGATGCCCTCGTGGCCGCGGCGACCGCATGGCCACTCACTACTCGGGTTATGGCGCCAGCCGATTGAGCTGCCAACCGTCGGCTACTTGCGTGTAACGAACGCGGTCGTGAAGCCGGCTCGGACGGCCCTGCCAGAACTCGAACAGATGCGGGCGCAGCAGCCAGCCACCCCAAAATGCAGGCCGGGTGATCATGCCATCGCCGAACATCGCTGCCGTCTGTTCGATGCGCTGGTCGAGCCACTGCCGATCGGGTATCGGTTGCGACTGCGGCGACGACCATGCCCCGATCTGTGATGCGCGCGGGCGAGAGGCGAAGTACTCGTCGCTCTCCTGTTCAGGCAAACGCTCGACTTCGCCGACAACGCGCACTTGTCGGTGAAGTTGCAGCCAAGTGAAGAGCATCGATGCGCGGCCGGAGGCGGTCAACTGCTGACTCTTCGCCGAGTCGTAGTTGGTGAAGAACGAAAAGCCACGCTCGTCCGCGCCGCGCACCAGTAGGTAGCGCGATTGCGGCCAACCATCGGCGTCGATCGTCGCGAGCACGAAGGCGTTGGGCTCCGTGCAGTCGGCCTCGCTGGCCTCGGCGTACCACCGTTGCCATTGCTCGATGGGATCGGCGACGACATCGGCAAGGTCAAGCCCGGCCGTCTCGTACTCCTTGCGGCGCGACGCGATGTCGTTCAGGTGAGGGGCTTCGCTCATCGCGGCTTAATGACTGTGGCACCGCGCATGTATGGCAGCAGCACAGTGGGGATTGCGACCGAGCCATCGGCGAGCCGGTAGTTCTCGAGAATCGCCGCCCACACGCGCGGCACGGCCAACGCGGAACCATTCAACGTATTGGCGACGTGCGTGCCCTTCTCGCCCGTCGTGCGAAAGCGGATGTCGGCGCGGCGCGCCTGATAATCGCTGAACCAACTAACCGAGCTGACTTCCAACCACTTGTCGCAGCCGGGCGCGTAAACCTCGATGTCGAAGCTGCGGTGATGGCTCTGGCCGAGATCTCCGGTGCAGATTTCGATGATGCGGTAGGGCAGTTCGAGCCCACTGATGAGCTTCTCTGCTCGGTCGCGTAACTCGGTCAGCAGTGCGGGCGCTTGATCCGGAGTCGACACCGCAAGGATCTCGACCTTGTCGAACTCGTGCACGCGCAACATGCCGCGCGTATCGCGACCAGCGGAGCCGGCTTCGCGCCTGTAGCAGGGTGAGTACGCCATCATGCGGATCGGCAGCTGAGCGTCGTCGAGCACCTCGCCGGCGTACAGCGAGGTCAGTGGCACCTCAGCAGTGGGGATGCACCACAGATCGTCGCGCTCGATTGCATACGCGTCGTCGGCGAACTTGGGCAGCTGGCCTGTCGCGGTCAGCGTCGCGGTGGTGACGAGCGACGGCGGACGAATCTCCTCGAACGCATCGGCATTGGAATCGAGCGCGTACTGGCAGAGCGCACGCGACAGTGTCGCCCCGGCGCCACGCTGCATGTTGAACATCGCGCCGCTGATCTTCGTGGCCCGTTCGCCGTCCAAGATGCCCAGCGCCGCCGCAGTTTCCCAGTGCGGCACTCGCTGGTGATCGGCAAACTCCGCCGGCAAGAACGGACCTTTGATGATCGGGTTGTCTTCGTCGCTGACACCATCGGGTGCATCGGGGTGCAGCACATTGGGAATGCGCAACATCAACTCGTGTAGTTCGCCCTGCACCACATCCAGCTCGTCGGCCAGCACCTTCTCCTGCTCGCCCAGCGAACGGCTCTGCGCCTGCAGTGCCTCGGCCCCCGCAGCATCGCCTTCGCGACGCTTGGAAGCCACCTGCTTGGAAACCTCGTTGACCTCGGCGCGCAACGCATCGCGCTTCGCCTGTATCGACCGCACGGAAACATCGGCCTCAATAGCACGATCGAGTTGCGAGAGAATCTCCGGCGCGTGCCGACGGGTAAGGCTGGCGCGCACGCCGTCGGGATCTGTGCGCAGGAGTCGGACGTCGATCACGACGTCACGTTACCGACGCGGCGATAGGTGTTCTCCTCGCGCCAGCCCCTTGCGAAGCGGCGAAAGAACATGAAGATCACGATCGACCACAGGTACATGCCGCCAGCCAGCTTCATGATGGCACCAGCCAACTGCTGATCATTGGTGACGCTGAGCCCCCACACGCGCACCGGCTGATTGCCGTAGTGCGAGTAGACCGCACCCTCGGCAAACGTCAGCCAAGCTGCCGGCACTGTGGGGACGACGCTCTGCAGGAACAGATAGATCATCTTGCCCGCGTAGCCCATGTGCAGTTCCTTGAACGGGCCGACAACTGGCATCCACATCAGCACGGCCGAGAGCACGACCAACAGGTGCAAGGCATAGTGCAGCGCACCGTTGGTGGTGGATGCATTCACCACCCCTGGTATGTGCGTCACCATCACGATCACGTTGAACGCAATGCCGGCGATCACTGGACGGGCCGCAAAGCAAACCGCCCTGTACGCCCTGCCGTTACCGACCAGCACCCGCAGCAGCCATTCAGGAGTCGCCAGCAACACAAGTGGTGGCATGAGGTAGCTGAGCATCATGTGTTGCAACATGTGCACGCTGTAGAGGTACTCCTCGCCGATCTGGTGAATCGGCCACGTGCTTGCCGCGAACAGCAGCATCATCGCACCGCAGAAGCAGATGACGTTGCGACGGGTGACGACCGGGGTGCCACTCGCGACCGCACCGGGGCCAATCACCCGCACCATGTAGACGTACGCGCCGATCAGAAAGGCGACAAGAAGGTAGACCTCGACGTTTGCCTGGAAGCGCCACGGATCCGCGAACGGAACGGCGGCCAACATCAGGTCACTTCACGAAGAACTGGAAGGTACACAGTGCGGCGGTGTACACGCCGAGCGCGAGGCCGAGCCCGATGTAGAACATCGCGCCGAAGAGCTTGCTGTCGTACTTCAGATGCATAAAGACGAGCAGGATGACGAAGAACTTGATCGTCATGAGGATCAACAGCAGCGGAGTGGCGAACGAACCGAAGTCGATCCAGTAGGTCGAGGTTTCGAGCGCGGTGAACAGCGCCAGCACCAGCGCGGTCCAAATGAAGTAGCTGTTGGTCGGGTGATCGTGTGCTTCGGCGTGTTCGGCGTGTTCGGCGTGTTCGCTCATGGCAATTACCTCAGGCCGGGATCAGATAGACGAGGGTGAAGATGACAACCCAGACGACGTCGACAAAGTGCCAGTACAGGCCGATCATCTCAACCGCTTCTGCTTTGTCACCCGTAATGCGCCCGCGAGAAATGATCGCCACCAGCGCCAACAGCATCATCACGCCGATGCTGACGTGCACGCCATGGAAGCCGGTGAGCGTGAAGAAGCTGCTGGAGAACAGGCTGGTCGTGAACCCGAGACCCTCCTTGTAGAAGGCGGTGAACTCGTAGACCTGGCCGCCAACGAACAACGAGCCAAGCAAGGCCGTCACCGTCAGCCACAGTTTCGTGTTGCGGTCGTCCTTCGCCTTGGCTGCGTTCACTGCCAACACCATTGTCAGAGAGCTCATCAGCAACACGAAACTGCTGACCGAAGTCAGCGGAATGTCGAACACCTGCGCCGGGCCGGGGCCGCCCTCATGACGACCGCGGTACAGCATGTAGGTGCTGATCAGCCCGCCGAACAGCAAGCACTCGCTGCCCAGGAACATCCACATCGCCAGCTTGTTGTTGCTGAGGCCAGTGGTCGTGCCGTGGCCCGGAGCGTGAATCGTCGTGTCAGCCAACGGAAGCCAACTCCTTAGTTGAGTCGCCGCTATCGGCGGGTGGGTCGTACTCGTCGTGGCCGGCAACCGACGGCTCAAGAACCCAACCGAAGGCGGCGAGCAACAAGATGACGGCACCGAAGACCGAGAGCATCAGATTGAAGATGACTCCGTAGGTGATGATCGGCAACGAGAACGCCAGCAGGATCGGCCAGTACGACGGCGACGGAAGATGCATGTGCTCGTCGGGGTGCGCATTCAGCTCGGCCTGAACCTCTTCGGCCGTCTTCACTTTTACGAGGCGGCTACCGCCCTCCGCATCGACCTCTTCGTACTTGCGGTGGAAGAACTCGTCGAGCGCATGCACCGTCGGGATGGAATCGAAGTTGTGTTCCTTCGGCGGACTGGTGGTCAGCCATTCAAGCGTGCGCGCATCCCATGGGTCGAGCGGCGCCTTCTCGGTCTTGCGTGCCGTGCGGAACACGTTGATCACGAACAGCAGCACGCCAGTCGCGATGGTGAACGAGCCGACCGAGGCGACTCTGTTCCAGAATCCGAGATTGAAGAACCCGTCGCCGGTGAGCTTGTCGGGCCAGACGACCATGCGCCGTGGCTGGCCCTGCATGCCGAGAATGTGCATCGGGCCAAACGTCAGGTTGACACCGATGAACATCAGCCAGAAGTTCCACGTGCCCAGTCGCTCGCTGAGAGTCTTGCCAAACATCTTCGGCCACCAGTAATAGAAGCCTGCGAACAGACCCATCACGGCGCCACCGACAATCACGTAATGGAAGTGAGCGACGATGTGATACGTGTCGGTCTGCTGCGTGTCGGCCGGTGCCGCTGCGTGCGTCACGCCCGACAACCCGCCGATGGTGAAGAGCACAATCGTGCCGATGGCGAAGTTCATCGCGGTTGTGAACCACAACTTGCCGCCCCACAGCGTGAGCGTCCAGTTACAGATCTTCACACCAGTCGGGATCGCGATCAGCATGGTCGAGACCGAGAACACCGCAACGCTCACCGGACCGAGACCGCTGGCGAACATGTGGTGCGCCCACACGCCCCAACCAACGAAGCCGATGGCAGCGCCGGAGAACACGACGAACTTGTAGCCGAACAGTGGCTTGCGGGCGAACGTCGGAATGACTTCCGAGATGATGCCGAAGCTGGGCAAGATCAGGATGTACACCTCGGGATGTCCGAAGATCCAAAACAAGTGTTGCCACAACAATGGGTCGGCGCCCTGCTCGACATCGAAGAACGCCGCACCGAAGTTGCGTTGGAAGCTGAGCAAGAACAACGCCACAGTGATGACGGGGATCGCGAACAGCAACAGGAACTGCACGACGAGCTGCATCCAGGCGAACACAGGCAGGCGCATCAGCGTCATGCCGGGAGCACGCATGTTGATGACTGTCACGATCAGGTTGATGGCACCAATCAGCGACGCAATACCGGTGATCTGCAGGCCGAGCACCCAGAAGTCGACGCCGTGACTAGGCGAGAACAATGCGCTTGAGTTCGGCGAGTACATGAACCAACCGCCATCGGGAGCGCCACCAAGGACCCACGACGAGTTCAAGAAGATGCCACCGAACAAGAAGAGCCAGAAGCCCAACGCGTTCATGCGGGGGAAAGCGACGTCGCGGGCACCGACCTGCAACGGCAAGAAGTAGTTGGCGAACGCTGCCGCCATTGGCATCACGAACAAGAACACCATGGTGGTGGCGTGCATCGTGAACATCTCGTTGTACAGACCCGCGCTGAGCACGGTGTTATCGGGTGCAGCCAACTGCAACCGAATCAGCAGCGCCTCGCACCCGCCGAGCAGGAAGAAGAACATGGCGACGGCGCCGTACATGATGCCGAGCTTCTTGTGGTCGACGGTGAAGACCCACGACTTCCAGCCAGTAGTAGCGAGCGGTCGGCGAAAGATGCCGAGCGCAGCACTGGGGGTCACCAGTGAGTCGGACGGATCGCCGGAACGAAGTTCGAGGGTGGTCATCTCGTGTTTCCCTTATTTCCGCTCGAGCAGGAAGGCGATGAGCTGATCGATCTGGTCTTCGGTGAGGTTCAAGTTGGGCATCCCGCGGGTGAGGCCCCCGGTAGAAGCGACCTGGTCAGGGCTGGCGTAGTTCGGCTTCATCGCTGCTGGATCGCGCAACCAATCGCGCAACGTTGCTTCAGCGAAGCACACCGGCTTCGTCGCATCGGGCCCGCTGTTCATCCACACGCCTTGTAGGTACAAGCTGCCGAATTCTTCGGGGGATGCGTTCCACAGCTGCTCGCGACACGCATCGGTCAGCAGATCGAACGTCCAGCCCGCAATCGCCGTGCGAGTCATCAGGTTGGTCAGGTTGGGTGCTGCACCGGCAACGACGTACAAGTCCGGCTCGGCCAGCACTGGCGTGCCATCGGCCGCCACGAGACCGTTCACCTGGTGGCACCGGCTGCACTGGTTGACAAACGTGCCCTCACCCGTGGCGGCCAGCGTGCCCGCTTCAGGCGCGACGTAAGCCGCGAGTTGATTAGTCACCCACGTCTGGAAGTCGGCAGTACTGAGCGCGACCGCGGCCTGACGCATACGCGCATGGCTCAACCCGCAGAACTCGGTGCACTGGCCGGTGTAGATGCCCGGCTCGTCGGCTTCCATTCGCAGAGTTTGTAGGCGGCCAGGCACCGCATCGCGCTTGCCGTTCAGCGCTGGAATCCAGTAGCTGTGAATCACATCGCGACTCGTGATGCGCAAGAGCACCGGGGTGTCGGCTGGAATGACGAGCTCGCCACTTGTGACGATGGGTTGCGTGATCTCGACTCCTCCGCAGGTGCCGGAGTAGTCGTACTCCCACCACCATTGCTGGCCGGTCACGTTGATCACGCACTCGTTGGACTTGTCGTCGAGATCGAACACCGCTGCGACCGTCGGAATCGCGACACCGGCGAGAATGACCGCGGGAATCACGGTGAGGGTTACTTCCAGCCAGGTCTTGCCGTGTGTTTGCTCGGGCATGTCTTGACCGCGGTCTTTGAACCGAATGATCGAATAGCCGATGACGGCAAACACGATGAGCCCGACAATGCCAGCCACGTAGAACAGCGGGCGCTGCACGTCGTCGATGGTGCGGGCGTTCGGACCCTTCGGCTGAAACGTGTCTTGCGGTGCGTCTTGCGCGCAGCCAGCGAACAAGACCGCCGCAGCAAATGCGGCAACGGCCAAGCGGCTCCGTCGTGAATTACTTGGTGTCAGAACGGTCATGTCAGGGCACCACGATCTGGATGGTTGCGCCGTCAACACCAGGCACGATGAATTCGAGGGGGGTGCTGCTGGCGGCGTTGGTTTTGGGAATCTCGAACCCGAGGTAAGCGGACTTGCCAGGGTGAACAGCCGTCGTGCACGACACCGCTTCGGGTTGGTCGGGGAACGTGCCAAAGCGGCCGGTGAGGCGCTGCGCCTCGCCGCTGTCGTTGTGGAAGATGACACCGAGGCGCGCGCTGCGCGGCACGGTGAGCTCGTGATATTCGATACCCGAGTAGCCGTTGATGAGCGCCACGAGATCTCCATCTTCTTGCAGATAGATGTTGGCGACGACGCTGCTCTTCAGCGACACATCTTGCGACGCATGCTCGTCGACTTCTCCCTCGCCACCCTCCAGACACAGTGCCTTCTGGCTCGGGTCGTCGATGACGGGGTGCGGGTGAATCGTTCGTTGACCAGAGATGGCCGAGGCGACGCCGACGCCCATCAGCGCGACCGCGCTGATGGTGCAGATCGCGGCGACAGTTCCCTTGGGTGTCGTCCGACCGCCAGCGAGCAGGAAACCGCCGGTGACCACGAGGGCACCGATGACTACAAAAATCCAGCGCCCGGCATCGGGGTTGGCGGTCAGCAGCACTCGCGAGAACGCATACACGACCGCACCGGCGCCGATCGTCGCCAGGATCGGGAACTCCAGAGCGTTCAGCATGCGGCTGCGCACATTGGCGTTGTAGCGATGATCTGCGCTGGCCCGCTCGCTCCAGCCCTGCACCATCCACTCGACGATCGCGGCGAGCAACACAACAACTGAGACCTTGAACACCACGGGCTTGCTCACGGCACCGACGATCAAGCCACCGATGCCGACAGCGGCGCCAAGCGGCCACATGCTGCGGCCAACCGGCGCCTGCGCCGCCGACGAAGTCTGCTCGACACCTTGTTGCATGCTCGGGGTGTTGCCGTCGCGCGTGAAGAAGTTGATACCGGCGAGGAAGGCAAAGATGATGACAGCGGTGACGAGGCCGACGGTGCTCATCAGCCCAACAGCGCCGCCCTGCGACGCGGCGAAGACAACGGCGGCGACGACCGACAAAGTCGTGGCACCCAAGAACATCTTCGATCCGGTGGTGAACATCAGTTCTCCGTTACTTCGTCACGTAGATCACGAACCACAACATCGCGAAGGCGAAGCTGAGGAAGTACCAATACAGGGCGTGCGCAGTCACAACCTCGCGATCGGTGGTGCGACCACCGAGGTAGCGGAAGGCAGTGATGGCGCTGAACAGCGCTCCGGCAACCAGCAAGGCAACCATCGCGCCGGTGAGAGCGTAGAACATCGTGTTGAACGAGCCACCAACTGCCGGCACATGCATGCGTTCGTAGATGTTGACCTGCGCGTTGATCATCGCCACGGCAAGCAGTGCAACCAGCCAGAGCGCGACACCGGCGTGCACTCGATCGCCGCGCTTCGCCGAGTACACAGCCCACTGAGCGAAGATCGCGATTGGCAACATCGCGCACAGCATCACGTTGGCGGGCACCATCGGAACGCTGACGCCTTCCGGCAGCCAGCGCCCGCTCGCCGACAGCGACTGGTCGCGTAGGCGCAGATACAGAGCGAACATGCCGCCGAACAGCGCGGCCAACGCCGCACAGGTGACGGCGGTGCCGACCAGCACTTGCCGGCGTGGCGCCGGGGCGGGGGCAGCGGGGAGTGCGTGCATCAGCTACTGCTCCGTTCGGCGACGCGCAGGTCGAGCAACGGCTCGGCCGACGAAACGATATGTACGACCGGAAAGTTGTCGGCTGGCGCTGGCGACGCAGCCGCCCATTCCAACGTCTGGCCATTCCAGGGGTCAATCGCGGCGTTTGCTTCGCCGCGCAACGCCCGCACCGCGACGGCCACGAACGCCAGCACGGCAAGAGCCACCAGCCCCAACCCGACCGCGCTGAGCGTATTCCAGAGACTTGGGTTGCCGCCGTAGGCGAAGTTGACGACCGCGTTGGAGTTGGCGCTCAGCGCCGGGAACACCGCGCTCGGCTGATCGGCGAAACCAGCAACGAGGAGCGGCAACGAGGCCAGTTCGGCACCGAGGAAGGTGAGTACGGCCAACTCGAGCATCGGCCTGGTTGGCATTTCGCGCCCCCACCACTTGGGGCCCCAGTACACGACAGCACCCATGGCGGCGAGCACACCAGCGAAGACAACGGCGAGCCAGTTGCCTTCCTCAAAAGTGGTGCCCGCGAGCTCGGCATCGCCGACATGCAGCAACGCGCTGGCTGCGGCCGCCGACAAGGCAAGTAGTGCCGCAAGGAAAGCAAAGACAAGCGGCGATTGCAGCTTCGGTCGCGTCGCAAGATTCTTGGCAACAAGCGCGAACGCGACGAAGGCACCGAGCAGCGGCAAGCCGTGGACTAAGGCGAACGGCACCAAGTCGGCGAGCTTGTCGCCAAGGTTCAGCGCGGAGAAGGCCGGGCGCAGGGTGACCGGGGCCTGAACCACCGTCGCCAACACAGCGATTCCGGCAAGGCCGATTGCGCCGAACAACACACCTCGCGGGCGCAAGCGCTGACCGGTGGCAGTAGCCACCGTCTCAGCGAAGAACCCGAACACCGGAATCACGAACAACAAGGTCGTTGGCTGGCTGAAACCGAAGCCGACCCAATCGTTGATCGCTTGGCTGCCGCTGAGCAGGTTGTCGGGCGACGGGTACCGATACGCAAGCCAGGAGAACAACAGATCACCGGCGACAACTGGTAGCGCGATGAGAAGTGCGAGCGACGCGATGAGCACCGACCACGAGAAGAAGGGGATGCGGCGCATGTTCATGCCCGGCGCACGAGTGGTGAGAACGCTGGTGGCAAGACACACGACGCCGGCAACGAGGCCGGCAATCACGAGCAGCGCCGACAAGTTGAACAGTTCGACGAAACGAGTGTTGCCACCGTTGGGGCCACCGTTGTTGATGATCGAGTAAATGGCCAGTGCTGCACCGACCAACCACAACCAGAAACCGGCTGCGGCTACTCGCGGGAACGCGAGCGACCGAGCACCCAGTTGCAGCGGCACGACGGCCAAAGCGATACCGATCATCAGCGGCGCAAGACCGAGATAGGTGAAGCCGAAACGCTCGACAGCAAACAACTGTGAAAGCGCGTTGATCTCGAACAGCTCACTAGTTGCGGAAGTGCGTTCGACTCCGAGCAGCACGGCCACAACCGCGGCACCGAGGAACGCGAGCGCGCCACCAACGATGTAGAGGCGACCGATTCGCTTGTGGTCGGTGGTGGTCAGCCACTCAGCAACGCACGCGAGACCAGTCCCCGCGGATGGGGCGTTACTCGCGGTGGTGTCGATGGTGGTCGTCATAAGGCGAAAGACTCATTTCGTGCGGGGACGCGCGACAGGTCTGACATTACCCTGCAAGCCTCCGCGGAACGGAAATCCTCAACGTGACCAGCGGATCAGCGGATCAGCACGTCGGCGGTCATCGCGCCGAACAAGAGGGTGACGTAGGTGATGCTGTACCCAAAAACGCGCATTGAGCGTGCCGCGGTCGGATTGCGCCCAAGATCGATTGTCCCCCACAGGAAAAGTGCCCCCAGGACAACCGCGGCGATGCCGTACAGCATGCCGAGCTCGGCAACCGGCCAAAGGGCGAGGGTGCCGGCCACCATCAACGCCGTGTACCGCACCATTTTGGTCACGGTTACCTGCAAAGAAGCCACGGCCGGCAACATCGGCACGTTGGCCGCGCGGTAGTCGTCGGCGTAACGAATAGCCAACGCCCAGAAGTGTGGTGGGGTCCACAGAAACATGACGACGAACAACAAGATGGGCGACCAGGTCACGTTGTTTTGAACCGCTGCCCAGCCGACGAGCACCGGAACAGCGCCAGCCGCGCCACCAATGACGATGTTCTGAGTGCTCGTACGTTTCAGCCACAGCGTGTACACGAACACGTAGAACAGCGTCGCCGAGAGCGCCAAGACTGCTGCGAGAAGGTTCGCCCAGCGCCACAGGACCGCGAACGCAATGGCCTCCAGGGTCAGTGCGAAGACCAGCGCTTCCCGAGGTTGCACCAATCCGGTCACAAGCGGCCGGCCTTGTGTGCGTGGCATCAGCGCATCGATGTCGCGGTCGACCACCATGTTGATGGCGTTGGCCCCTCCAGCGGCGAGCGTGCCGCCGAGCAGGGTGACCAGCACCAGCGACGTGCGCGGCCACTCGCCAGCGGCCAGCACCATCGTGGGCACGGTGGTGATCAGCAACAGTTCAATGATGCGCGGCTTGGTGAGCGCGATGAAACCACCGACGCGAGACGTGGGCGTTCGGCGCGAGCCGTGCGCGACCCCACCCGGCGCCAAACGGGAGGGAACGAGTGGGCGCGATCCGACAGCCATGGGTCGCCATCGTACGGGTACCTTGTGAGGTAATGCCCACCGTTGCCCCTGTCGTTGCTCCTACCGAGGTCGACCAGCCCGACATTGCGGAGAACATCTCCGCTGATCGACCTTGGATCGTGTTGGTCTGGAACGACCCAATCAACTTGATGAGCTACGTCACCTTCGTGTTCCAAAAGGTGTTTGGGTACAGCCTGGAAAAGGCCACCGAGTTGATGCTCGACGTGCACCACAAAGGCCGCGCTGTGGTCAGCAGCGGCGCTCGCGAGAAGGCCGAAATCGATGTGTTCAAGCTGCACGAACACGGCTTGTGGGCCACCATGCAGCAGGACACTTGATGTTGCGGGACACGTAAACGTGCCCGCCGCGGCGCAGGAACCAGTGGACGGGTTTTACGTCACCGACCGTGGCCACCGCCTCGCTGTCGCCGCCGTCAGTTGGTCGGCCACCCGCAGCGGAGGCCCCGGCGGCCAGCATGCCAACACCACCGACTCGGCAGTCACCATCACGATCGACGTCGCGGCGACCGGGTTGTCGCCCATCGTGACCGAGCGCGTGATGGCCGTGCTGGGGGCAACCGTCGTCGCGACGTCAGCGCGGTCGCGATCGCAGTGGCGTAACCGACAATTGGCGTGGACCGAAGCACTCGCGCGCTTCGATGAAGCTGCTGCTCCGCCACAGCCGCCGCGCGCCCGAACGCGCCCAAGTCGCGGAGCCCGCGAGACTCGCTTACGCGACAAGCGAGCGGTCGCCGAGCGCAAACGCGAGCGTCAACGTCCCGATCGGGATGGCTAGCCAGCACCACTCTTCAAGGGTTCGTCAATAGGTCTCGCAGGCGGCGAAGAGCTGAACGCTAAGAGTAGTTGATTGACACTCTACGTGAGATCGGTGATACCATGCCCGCAACACAGGGGGATCGGCGAGGATGAACGAGGCACAACTGGAACTGGCGATCCCCTTAGTCGTCGCCGCAATGCTGGCGATCACTGCATATGTGGCGATCGGTCGTTCACCGCACACCGTTGTGCGCGCGGATGATCTGCCGGTGCGACTGAGCGACGTGGTCGGCGCGTCGACCACCAAACGCGAGGTCGTCGACACGCTGAGATTGTTCCTGAATCACGTCACCTTCCGACAACAAATGGGTGGGTCGGCGCGCCGCGGTGTTCTACTGGAAGGCCCTCCCGGCACGGGAAAGACGTTCATCGCGAAGGCTTTGGCGGCTGAAGCTGGCGTGCCGTTCTTGTCAGTGTCGGCAAACGCCTTTGAGTCGATGTTCGTCGGGCAGACAAACCGGAAATTGCGCAACTACTTCAAGGCCTTGCGTCGCGCCGCACGATCCAAAGGTGGCGCCATCGGCTTCATCGATGAGTTCGACGCGATCGGTGCTGCACGTGGTCGCGACGGTGCCGCAGGAGTCGTCTTCGAGCTTCTCGTCCAACTACAGAGCTTCGGTGCGCCGTCTCCGCGGCGCAAACTCATTGGTGGCATCGCGCATCACCTCAATCGAGTCTTGCCGGGCAAACTTGCGCTGCGACGTCCCGCCGCGAACGAAGCCAACGTCTTGGTGATCGCGGCAACCAACCGCGCCGCGGATCTCGACCCGGCGCTGATGCGACCCGGACGCTTCGATCGCACCATTCACTTCGACCTGCCACCGCGCAACGACCGGTTGGAAATCGCCGAGTACTACCTGGCCCGCAAGAGCCACGAGTTGTCGGTCTCGGCGGCACTGGTCGCGGATCTGACTGCCGGCTATACCCCCGTGCGCATTGAGCGACTGCTCGACGAAGCGCTCATCGTCGCCTTACGCGAAGGGCGCGTGTCGATGCGCTACCACGACGTCATCGCTGCGCAGCTGATCACCGAAGTCGGCCTCGCTCAGGAAGTCGGCTATCACCCCGACGAGCGCCGGCGGGTGGCCATCCATGAGGCTGGTCATGCGCTGACGGCCGCGCTCGCCGGCCGCGATGTAAAGCTGGCGAGCATCTTGCGGCGCTCCGGAGCAATCGGCCTCGTGGCTCACGACGAAGTCGACGAGCGGTATCTGCAAACACCGAGCGAGGCACGCGACGTGATGATGGTGGCACTCGCCGGTCGTGCCGCTGAGATCCAAGAGTTCGGGGAAGCCTCCAGCGGTGTGGCCAACGACTTGCACGTAGCAACAACCATCGCGGCTGAGTTGGTTGGGATGCTCGGCTCCAGCGACAGCTTGCTCAGTCTGGATGCTGCTCAGAACTCCACTGGCGGCAACCTGGTGGCGAAGGTGTTCCAGGACACGACGGCGCGGGCCAAAGCCGACGAGCTGATGAACGCTGCCGCCGACCGCGCGGCGTGCGCCGTGCTGGAACATCGCAGGGCGCTACTGGCCCTGGCTGACGCGCTGGTGGAACAGGACGAGCTGAGCGGCGACGAGGTGCACATCATCGTCGCGGGAGCCCTCACCACCTAAGCGGCAAAGCCGCCCGAAGAGCTCGGGTCAGTCCCTGTCCTTGTTCTTGCCCTTGCCGTGACCGCCGTGGCCATTGCCATTGCCATTGCCGTGGCCGTTGCCGTTCCCATTGCCGTTCCCGTTGCCATGACCGCCGTTGCCGTTGCCGTTGCCGTTGCCGTTGCCATGATCGTCATGGCCGTTCCCGTTCCCGTTCCCGTTCCCGTTCCCGTTCCCGTTCCCGTTCCCGTTCCCTGTGCCAGTGCCAGTGCCAGTGCCGGTGCCGGTGCCGGTGTCGGTGCCGGTGGTCTCATCGTCGGGCTCGTCGTCGGGCTCGTCGGCTTCCGCCTCATCGTCGGCAGAGTCATCAGCTGTCGTGTCAGCTGTCGTGTCGTCTGCTGAATCGTCGGAGGTTTCATCGTCGGGGGTCTCCGCCGACTTGGTGGCAACGGTGGGCTTGTCCTCAGCCGGTGCGCTGGCATCGTCATCATCGGAGTCCTGAATTGTCACCACCGTGCCGCAGTACTCGTCGATCGTGATCGACGCCGCGGCGGCGGCAGCTTGCAGCTCATTGAACGACGCATTGGTTGCAGCGCTTGCTGAACTGCTCGCCCAAGCGGTGCATGCGCCGTAGAAGTCGGCGACGTCATTCGCTTCTACAACCGCATTGACGACGATCACTGGCTCCGCTGGCGCGGGCGATCCGTTGTCATTGGGCTGCTCGTCGTCGGATGGATGGCTGAAGTCATCCATTGCCTTGGCGTGGTCGGGCACGACCACTTCCGTGTCCTCCTCTTCGAACATCGGCAACGCACCCCCTGCGGCCGCTGCCGCTGTCCCCGCTGCCAGCAGCGTGATAGCGACAATGGTGAGTGCCTTGCGAGTGATGCGAGTGGCGAACATCGGATTACTCCTCAATGAATCGGCGGACGTGTGCGCGCCGTATGGGCGACGGGCGTCGACAAACGCCGTCGTGGGAACTGTCGTGCGATCTGTCGTGCGATCTGTCGTGCGATCAGTGGTGGGATGAGATAGTTGGCGAGTGGGTGCCTTGGCGGCAGCATTGACCTCAGCGGAGAACTGCCGCACCCGAGCCGCCATGGTCGCCAACTCGGCCTCTGAGCCGGGTCGGCTGGCGGCGCTCAGCACGTTGACGGCCGCACGCAGATCCTTAGGCGCGACATCGGCGGCGAGCCCGCCATCAAAGAGCCCGTCGGGCAGGAACGGGAACTGATTATCCGTCACGACGTATAGATCGCCGGTTCCTGCCTTGGAATTACAGGTCGTATGGAGTTTTCGCTAGCGACAGCCGATTCGAGCACCGTCGCCAGGCGGCGTAGGGCACGATGTTGCGTGACGCGCACCCAGTTTGGGGATCGTCCCATGACTTCCGCGACGTGCAACACATCGAGCTCACCCAACACGCGCAACATCAATAGTTCAGCGTGTTCGTCCGGAAGCGTCGCCGTCATCAGGTCGACAGCGTCTTGTCCGGAGAGCCTTTCGATCACTTCCCGGGCCGTGTCGTTGGGGCCAACAAGAGCGTGGAAGAACTCGCTTTCGGTGACGGCTACCGGTCGACGACCCGCGGAGCGGCGGTAATCGGCCGCTCGTCGACGGGCAATCGTGAAAGCCAACGCCCTCAGGCCTGTCAGATCGCCTTCGAAACCGCTCATGCCGCGCGCCAAGGCCAACCAGACATCGCCGGCCAAGTCGTCGGCCGCGCCTGGCTCGAGACCACGCAGGAAGCGCAACAATCGGGGCTGCAGGTCAATGAAGAGCTGCTCGACCGCCCATTCCTCGCCGAGCTTGGCCGCGCCAAGGACGTCGGGAAATGACGCCGGATCGAGAGGGCCGCGGACAGAGGACATGCGAACTGCTATCGGCCGCGGAACGTCAATGATCAAGCCCGAATCTTGAAATTGAGGCTGGCCAGAGACGGCCCGGTGCCTATCGTCGCCGCCATGAGTGTGACCTATCGAATGGCCGAGCGAGCCGACCTCCCGGCGCTGTGCGCTCTGATCAACGCGGCGCACCGCGCCGACGGCACCCCGCAGGTGCTGTCGCTGGAGGAGCTGACCGAAGACCTCGACGACTCGGGGGATCTGACCTCCGATGTTCGGCTGGGGCTGCTCGGAAACGAGCTCGTTGGCTACGTTCGGGCGCTGCACTTTCCGAGCGACGAGTTGTGGGAGCGCTGCTACCTCGTCGGCACGGTGCATCCGGAACATCGAGGCAACGGCATCGGCCGAACGTTGATGGCGTGGGGCGTCGAGTGCGGAACCGCCTTGTTACGTTCATCCACCAACGAGTTTCCGAAGTACCTGCGCGTTGAGCTGCACGAGAGCAGTGTCGACGCGCGTCACCTGTTCGAGCGGCTTGGGTTCCGCGATGTGCGAAAGTTCGAAGAGTTGCTGCGCCCGCTCACGAAGTTGCCACCTGTGCAGGAGCCAGTCGGCGTCCGCATCGTGGCGTGGCCCGGCGATCGCGACGAGGAGATCCGCGACGTCAAGAACAAGGCGTTCGCTGATCATTGGGGTTCGACACCAACTCCAGCGAACAAATGGAAGACATGGGTTCACGGCTTCGGCAGCTTCCCCGAGCAGTCGTTCATCGCAGTCGACGAGGCGAATCACGTCGTGGCGTACTCGTTGAATCACCGTTACCCCGCCGACGACGAGATCCTTGGCCGCCGCGACGGGTGGATCATGAACCTCGGCACGCTGCCCGAATGGCGTGGGCGAGGAGTCGCATCGGCCCTCATCGTTCGTTCGCTGCATGCATTCGCCGCGGCCGGGCTGACGCACGCGTCCATCGGCGTCGACAGCGACAGCCTCACGGGCGCCGTTCGTCTGTACAAGTCGCTCGGTTTCACCACCAACCGAAGCCACACCACGCTAGAGATCGAACTGGAGCCGTGACGTAGCATCTGGCTATGGATTACCCCGTCACCCCGCTTGCAGAAATTGCTACGAAGGTCGCCGCGGCACGGGCGGCGTTCGCCGCCGGCACCACCCGCCCGCAGGCGTGGCGGCGCGAAACACTGGAACGGTTGCGCGATTTAGTGACGGAGCGCGAAGAGCAATTGCTCGATGCGTTGGCCGCCGACTTTGGCAAGCCGCGGTTCGAAGCGTGGACAACTGAGCTGGGCTACGTCACCAGCGATATCAACCACACACTCGCTCACTTGAGCGCGTGGATGCAGCCCGATCGCGTCAGCACTCCGCTGGCCTTTAAGCCGGGTTCATCGCACATCGTGGCCGAGCCGGTTGGTGTGGCGTGTGTCATCTCCCCGTGGAACTACCCGGTGCAGCTGCTCCTCGCGCCGATGGTCGCCGCGATCGCCGCCGGTAACGCCGTCGTGGGCAAGCCCAGCGAATTGGCGCCGCACTCCAGCGCCGCGGTGTCCAGCCTGATCGAAGCGATCGGCGACCCGGCCGTGAGTGTCGTGCAGGGCGGCGTTGCCGAAACCAGCGAACTACTCGCGCAGCGCTTCGACCACATCCTCTACACCGGCAACTCGCGAGTTGCCCGCATCGTCATGCGCGCCGCTGCTGAGAATCTGACACCGGTGACACTCGAGCTCGGCGGCAAGAGCCCAGCCGTCGTCAGCCGCCACGCGAACGTGAACGTCGCCGCTCGCCGCATTGCGTGGGGCAAGTTCATCAACGCGGGTCAGACGTGCATTGCTCCCGACTACGTGCTGGTCGAGCGACCGGTGCACGACGAGCTAGTCGCAGCGATCGGCAAACACATCAGCGAGTTCTACGGCGCCGACCCGCAGGCCAGCGCCGACTACACCCGCATTGTCAACGAGCCCCACTTCCACCGCCTTGAGAAGCTGCTCGACAGCGGCAAGGTCGCCATCGGTGGCACCACCGACGTCGACACCCGCTACATCGCACCAACTGTGCTCACCGGCGTAGCGGTCGACGATCCGGTGATGGGCGAAGAAGTCTTCGGGCCCATCCTGCCGATCATCGCCGTCGACTCAGTGGCGCAGGCAATCGAGTTCATTCAGCAACGTGCGCAAGACGGCGACAAGCCGCTCGCGCTGTACACGTTCAGCGACAGCGATGCCGAGAACGAGCAGGTCATTGCGGGCACCAGCAGCGGTGGAGTGTGCGTGAACGGAACGCTGCTGCACTTCAGTAACCCCAACCTTCCCTTCGGTGGCATCGGCGAAAGCGGAATGGGTTCGTACCACGGCAAATTCGGGTTCGACACGTTCAGCCATCGCCGCGGTGTGCACGAGCGCAGCACGCGCATCGACCCGGCAATGCTGTACCCGCCGTACACACCGAAGAAGCAGAAGATGGTTCGCAAGGGCATGACGATGCTCGACCCGCGCGACATGGGCGCAAAACTCCGCGGAGCGCTACGGGGTAAGTAACGCCAGCAGGTGGCGCTGCATCGCTTCGATGCCGGTGCCTTTGGCGGCGCTCGCCCACATGATGTCGCCTTCTGCGAGCGAGCATCCGGCAGCAAGTTGCTTGCGACGTGTTGCCAACTTGGACGGCCGTACCTTGTCGAGCTTGGTCGCGACCACCGTGTGCGGCACTTCGTTTGCCCGCAGCCAATCGAGCATCTGCACATCGAGCTTGGTGGGGCCGATCTCACCGTCGACTAGCACCAGCACCAGTTCCAGTCCCTCGCGCTCCAGCAGGTAGCCCTCGATCATCGCTCGCCAACCCGCCTTCTCGCGGCCGGGAACCTTCGCGAATCCGTAGCCGGGAAGGTCGACGACGGTGCCGCCAGTCGGCAGCCGAAACAGGTTCAGCAATTGCGTGCGACCGGGTGTGTTGGAAACCTTGGCTAACTGTCGTTGATTCGCCAACGCATTGATCAGCGATGACTTGCCGACGTTGCTGCGGCCAACGAAGGCGACCTCGCACGGCGTGTCGGGCAAGTCGGCGTGCCGCTTCGCCGATGTCACGAAGGTGAGGTGCAACGGCATCCTGGCCACGGTAACGCGCTGAGTAGCGTCGCCACCGTGCCGTTGCTGCCAGCGCAAACCCACGCAGACGCCCGCGTGCTCCTGACGACGCGGGCCGTGCGTGGATTTGTCGACGGTTTGGTCAGTGTCGCAATCGCGGCGCTGCTGCCATTGCTCGGATTCTCCAACCTGCAGATCGGTGTCACGGTCACCGGCATGCTGCTGGGCTCGGCGATGGTGACGTTGTTGGTGGGCACACGCGGTAACGCGATTCCGCGACGGACCCTGCTGTTCGCCGGTGCTGCAGTGATGATTCTCAGCGGCCTCACGTTCGGCGCGTTTACACAGTTCGCGATTCTGCTAGCCGTTGGTGTCGTGGGAACGCTCAACCCAAGCGCGGGCGACGTCAGCATGTTCTTGCCGCTTGAGCAATCACTGCTCGCGGCCACGACGCCAGCAACGACACGGACGGCGCTGTACGCCCGCTACGCGTTTGCAGGAGGACTGGCTGGCGCTCTTGGCTCGCAAGCGATTGCGATTCCCGAGGCGGTCGCACGTCACACATCCGTCTCGCACGAGACCGCTTTTCGCGCGTGTTTCGTGCTGTACTCGTTGGCCGGGGTGGCGGTCTGGTTGATGTATCGCTCACTCACCCAGGAGAGCGAGGCTGGCAGCGCACCGGCGACTCCACTTGGACCTTCACGCACAGTCGTGTATCGGCTGGCCGCGCTGTTCTCACTGGACGCTTTTGGTGGCGGCTTCGTCGTGCAGTCGCTGCTGGTGTTGTGGCTGTTCCAACGTTTCGAGATCTCAGTGAGTGGAATTGGCACGCTGCTGCTCATCACCGGTGTGTGCAGTGCCGCGTCTGGTTTTGTCGCCGCCTGGTTAGCGACACGTATTGGCCCAATACGAACCATGGTGTTCACTCACGTTCCCGCCAATTGCTTTCTGATCGCGGCAGCCTTCATGCCAACGATGTCGTGGGCGCTGACGATGCTGGTGCTGCGCAGCCTGCTGAGCCAGATGGATGTTCCGGTGCGCACGTCGTACGTGATGTCGGTGGTTTCACCTCCCGAACGGGCGGCGGCGGCGAGTGTCACCAACGTGCCCCGCAGCCTCGCCTCCGCGCTTTCGCCAACTGTCGCTGGCTGGATGTTGCAGAACAGTTCGTTCGGCTGGCCGTTGATCGTTGCTGGCGCTTGCAAGATCGTGTACGACCTGCTGCTACTGGCCGGTTTCCGCCATCAACAGCTTGTTGAGACCTAACCAAGTTCGAGGTGAGCGTCGAAGTCGTCGGTGCTGAGCACTTGCCGGTCGTAGGTAATGAGGCAGCCGCTATAGCGCTTGTGTCCGGCGAGCCACGTCAGTCCTTGCGTTCCCATGACCAACAGAGTCGTCGCGTACGCATCTGCATCAGCTGCGTCCGGACCAACAACGGTGGCGCAAGCAAACTGGTCGACTGCCTGTCCGGTGCGGGGATCGATGATGTGCGCACCGCGTTCGTAGCAACCACTCGTCGCCACCGCCATCGAACCTTCCACACGGACGGTAAGGGCGATCGCGTTGTCGGCAACCGGATCGCGAACACCGATCCTCCATGGCTGACCATCGGCGTTGGCGCCGCCAACGGCAACATCGCCACCGGCGTTAATGCAGTAGTTCAATACGCCGTGGCGCTGGAGCAATTCGATGGCTCGCTGAACCGACCAACCCTTCACATAGCCGCACGGGTTGAAGCGAGTGCCGTTAGGCGACGGAAGCGACCACACGTCGAAGACACCATCGGTGTCAGCACACAGTTCGCCGCATCGTTGGAGCACCTCGCGCACGTCGTCGCTGACGTCGTTATCAGTTGGTGCTAACTCGCCGCGCCCGATGCGACTGATGGTGCTGTCGGTGATGTACGGACTGAACACGGCGTCGACTTCGTGGAACCAAGCGACCAATTCGTCGACCACGGCTCGATCGTCGCAATCAACAAGTTCGATGCTGAAGGCCGTGCCCATCACTTGTTCGACATGATGCAAGGCCATGTGGTCGTCAGGCCGCTGAAGTCGCCGCGTCGAGCGCTGACTGCAGCGAGATCGTGTAGCTCTGCCATGTGTACGTCGCGCCAGACACCGAGTCGATGTTGGCATCCTGCGCAGCCAAAGCTTCGGCCGTCAGGGTGGGCAGTGCTCGTTCGTTGATGCGCACGCTCTTGCGGTCGTCGTCGGGGTACGAGAGCACTTCAACGTCGGTGAGGAGACCACCACTGACCACAATCTGCACCTGCACCGTTCCCCAACGATTGGTGTCGGGCACTCCTACGAACACACCATCGGCAATTGCCGCTGGCGCAGTCGCGGTGGTCGTTTCAGTGCCGCCCCCAGTGGTCGCTGCGGTCGTTCCTGCCGTCGTTTCTGCCGTCGTTTCGTCGGTCGCCGACTCGGTCTCGAACGCAATCGTCGCAGACGTTGTGGCACCGGGCGACGGGGTGACAGCCACCGTGGTGGGTACGTCGTCTTGCTTCGCGAACAGAGCGGCAAGGCCGAGCGTTGACGCAGTGCTCAGGGTCACAGCAGCGATCTTGGCGCCACGCGCCGGCTTCACGCGCCGACCCACCGGAGCCTTACGCGCGGGAGGTTGTAGCGACGGCGGCGGGAAGATGCTCATGACGTAACCACCCGGCGACGCCGCGACCCAAGGGTGGCGAGACGAATAAACAACGGGTAAACGGCGATGCCCACTAGAAGCGAGAGAGTACGGGTAAATGTGATCGACGATGCATCGCTGCCCGATTGATAGGCGTGCACGGCGGTGAGCACGATCGCCGGCATCGCCAACAGGTGCACGACGTGCCACGCCTTGCGCGGCAGACGCCGCCGGATGCGAGCGGTTGAGGGCAACACGACAATTGCGAACAGCCAGGTGGCGATCACACCCCAGCCGATGTCCCAGCCGATCTCGCCGCTGGGCGCGACCAGGTCAATGAGCCGCAGGCCAGCATCGGTGTCCAAGAACGAGACCAGCATGTGGATGCCGATGAAGGTCAGTGTCAGCCCGCCGAGCCAGTTGTGCAGCGCAAGCCACCAGTTCGGCCGGCGACGATTGCCGGTGTTGCGTGAAGAGAACAGCAGACCCCATACGAGAGCGGCAACGGCCAAAACCGCCGCAACGATCCCGGTCGACCGCGTGAGATACCACATCCACGAATTCACGATCACAGTCTGCTGAACAAATGTGATCGAAGGATGGCAGGAACGTGAGAGTTTCGTAAGTGCTATTTGCGCAGCAGACGGTCCGCTGCCGCCTCGATCTCGCTCTCGCTGAGCAGCACAAGTTTCGCTGCATCGCCAAGCGGGATGAAGCTGTCCTTGCTCGCCACACGTGCCATGCGCCCGCTGAATCCGTTGTCGATCAGCGCGGCAAGCACACCTTCTGCAACACCGCCCGACGCGCGTGTTTCGTCGACCACCAGCACCTTGCCTGTTGCTTTGGCCTCGTAGAGCATGTCGTCAATGGGAAGTGGGCTGATCCAGCGCAGGTCGACGACTCGCACTTTCTTGCCGCGTTGGCGCAGTTTGTTGGCGACGCGCAGCGACATGTAGACGCCATTGCCGAAGGTGAGAATTGTCAGGTCCTTGCCGCCGCCGTACGTGCGCGCAGAACCAATCGGAACGTGAACCTTGGGGTTCGGTGCGGCCAGCCACGCCTTGTCGCCCGCGACCAACATGTCGGCGGTGTGGTAGCGCGCAATTGGCTCAACGAACACGCCCACGGTCCCGTCGAGTTGCGCGCTCGCTGCCAACGTGCGCAACATCGCCGCTGCGTCGTCGGGCCGCGCCGGCACCCCCACAACAACACCGGGAAGGTCGCGCAACACCGTCAACGAATCGTCGTTGTGGAAGTGACCACCGAAACCTTCCTGGTAACCCAGGCCGGCAATGCGCACGACCATGCCGTTGCGATACTGCCCGTTGGAAAAGAACTGCAAAGTCGCCGCTTCGCCGCGCAGCTGATCTTGCGCGTTGTGCAGGTACGCCAAGTACTGAATCTCGGCGATCGGCACGAATCCGCTGACCGCGGCGCCCAACGCCAAGCCAAGAATGCTGGTCTCGTCGAGCAGCGTGTCGAACACCCGCGCCGCGCCCGCTTGCGCGAGCAGGCCCTTCGTCACGCCATACACGCCGCCCTTAGCGGCCACGTCTTCACCGAAGATGATCACCTCCGGGTGATCGCGCAACAATTCCGAGAGCGTGGTGTTGATCGACTGGGCCAGCGTGAGCGGCGCCACAGGTGCAGCTTCAGGTTGTGCCACGGATGTCGCACCTGCGAGAACGATCCGTGCGAGCTCCTGCGGGTTGCGCGGAGCGAGTGGCGCCATCACGATGTCGGCCGTTTTCAGTTGCGCTAGCTCGGCTACCGATGCGGCGGTCTCGTACACATTGCTGCGCAGTTGGTCGTGACGCGCCGCGAGGCTTGCGCCGGTGTGACCGCCACCGTCAACTAGAGCGCGCGCCGTTGCAAGAATCGGATCGCGCTCGCTGTCGGCGCGCATTTCAGCAGGAGTGCGGTACGCCGACTCGACATCCGTTCCCGCGTGGCCACCGAAGCGCACGGTGCGCAGATGCAGGAAGGCCGGCTGGCGGCGCGTGCGTACCCACTCGCCCAACTCGGCCGTGAGTGCGAGCACGGCCTGGGGGTCGGTGCCGTCGACCGATTCGTAACGCAAGTGCGGTCGGTTGCTGTATGCCGTCTCAATCCAATCGGGCGGAGTGCGCACACTGATGCCGAGCCCGTTGTCCTCGCACACAAACAACAACGGCAGCGGCAGGCGTTGGTGCGCGCAATGCATGGCCGTGTTGACGGCTCCGGTGGCAACCGAGTGGTTCGCCGAAGCATCCCCGAAAGAGCAGACAGCCAGCGCATCGGCGGGCCACGGTGAGGCAAGACCCAAGCGCGCGCCGCGACCGATCGCGAACGCGACACCAACGGCGCGCGGTAGGTGAGAGGCGATGGTGGACGTCTGCGGAATGATCGCCAAGTCGTGGCGCCCAAATACCTTGTGCCTGCCACCCGAGATCGGTTCGTCGGTTGCCGCACACACGCCGGCGAGAATGTCGCGCACGCCCGCCAAGCCAGCGCGGGCCAGATAGAAGCCGCCGCTGCGATAGTGCAGCAGTGCCGGGTCGGTAGGGCGAAGTGCCATCGACACTGCCGCGTTGCTCTCATGCCCCGCCGAACCGATGGTGTAGAAGCCTTTGCCCTGACCGCGAAGCCAACGCGCGGCCAGGTCGCAATGACGGCTGGCCACCTGAGTGTCGAAGAGGCGCTCAAGATCCAGCACCGATTGCTCGGAGAGAGGCTTGCTAGCCGACGGCACCTGCTCGTCAAGCGCAAGCAGCGCTGCGTGCAAGGTCGTCTCCAACGCGCCACGTGCGGGATCTGTCATGGTCACAGCTTGCCAGGCGCTAGATGTCGAGCCGATAGCGCACGACAACCGGATCCTCGCTGGATTGCACGACAGCGCGGTAGCGGTTGATGAGCGCGCGCATCGGGACGTTCTCGCGCAAGACATCGGCGTAGATCCGGCGCAGCCCCCGTTGGCGCGCCAGTGCGAGCAACGCATCCATGAGGCGTGTGCCGACGCCCATGCCGTGATACTCGTCGATGACGGTCACCGAGAGTTCGGGCGGACCGGCCGGTTGATCGCCGACTGAACGTGCCATCCAGCGCGCGACACCAATCGCTTTACCTTCGGGATGGTCGGGGGTGCACCGCGCCGCATCGAGCGCCAGCACAGCGGCGTTCACGACGCCATCAACATCGCTCAAACGCTCCCTTACCGCTTCCGGCAATTCGCGCACTGGCGTAAAGAACCGCAGGTGACGGGACTCGGGGCTGAGCTCCTGAAACGCCTCGTCGAAGTAGCGGTCGAAGTCGACTTTGGCCGCCTCGCGAGTCACGATCAATGGCTGGTGGTTGATACCGCCATTGTGCCGTAGCGGCGCGGCTCCGTCGCTGCGACGGTGGACACACTGCCGATTACATATCGGCCGTTCACCGGTTGATCGGAGCCGCGCGCTACGAGTGCACTACTTCTTGATCTTGTCGACTGCCTTCTTCGCCTGATCGGCGACAGCCTCGACCTTGTCGTCGATGGCATCGGGGGTCTTGCTCTGGATGACATCGGAAACCTTGTCGATCGCTTCGTTGGCTTTGCTCTTATTGCCGCCGAGCAGACCCTTGATCTTGTCGAGAAAACTCATTTTTGACTATTCCTCCGTATGCGCCGCGCGTTTTCGCGGGCGGGAACATTCGCACACCAATTCGGCCCGCGTCCAAACGGAGCGCGCCCCTGGATCGCCGTCAGTTGCACTCCGTGCAGTGAACGTCTTCTACGGGCGTGCCCGCGACCAGCGCGGCAACCCAATCGCGCAGCGATATGCCGTCGAGTGTCTCCGTGTAGAACCCCGGCTTGCCAAACACCGTGTGTGAGTCGCCAGGCGAGATGTAACTGAACAGCGTGACGCCGGACGCTTCGATCTGCGTTTCGTTCAGGTCGATCAAGGTCACCAAGTCGTCGGCATCGAAGCCGGCAAGGTTGCCGAAGAACACCTGCGTCTGGTCGAAAGCATAGTCGTGACGGGCAAACGTGATGTCGGGATCGTGAGCGCCGGCCCTGATGAAGAGACCAGGAAGGCTTTGGGTTTCGGCCGTAACGTCGGCGTACTCCGGCCAATCGGGAATCGACACGAGTGTGCCCCACAGCGTGCCGATGCCTGCGTTCAGGCTCGGTAGATCGGGGTATGCGCCGGACCCGTCGGCGATGACGGTGATGCGGGCATCGGGAAGTTCATCGGACAGCAAGCCGGCGTACAGCGGGGTCGGGGCCGCGCCAGCACTCTCGCCAGTGACGACGACCTCGCTTGCGTCGGGAAACAACTCCACCAACTTGGCGAGTGCGGTGGTGCCGTTCACCAAGCCGTTGTGGTGCACGACAACGTTCTCGCCGCTGGCACCTGGGCCATAGTCGTGGACCGCGTTACCAATGTGCAGGTCGCCGGTGCAGTAGGGCACATACACGACCGAGTAGTCGCCAAACGGATTGTCTGCGTTGTCGAAGTCGAAGATGCCCTCGCCGTCGGCAAGGTCGCCTGGGCCGCGCACCGTGGTGCTGTACGCAGGGTCACCCGGATCGCAGGTGACGACGTCGAAGCACGCCCCGCCACCCTGGAAGAAGAACATCACTTTGGCGGGGTCGGCCTTGCGGACGAAGAACGAGAACTCGCTGCCGTCGCTGCACATGCAGTCCGATGGGGCGACGACCGTTTCCCACTGCTCTGGTGCCGCGGTTGTCGTCGGCGCCTCGGTTGCAGCCGGTGCGTCGGTGACAACTACCGCCGCAGTGGTAGCGACGGTTTCGGTCGTCGCAGATTTGTCGTCGCTGCACGCCAACGGCAGCAGCAAGACGAGAGTGAGCACAAGAAGGCTTGGACGCTTCAACAACGGCGGGTGAATGAACGACATACGCCAACGTTAACGAACCACCCACGCGAGGTTGTTACTGACCCTCGGCCAACGAATAGACGACCAGATCAGAAACTCGCGTTAACGCGCCTTCGGTTGTGTCGTAGCGATAGATCGCACCAGCTCCGCTGGACGCATACGAGTAGCAGATCGCACTGCCGTCGCTGAGCACTGTGGGGCAGTACGTCTGCGAATCGGTCGTCAACAACGCGAACGACTGAGTGTCGTAGGGCATTAGCCAGATCGACTGGCCGCCGTCGCTCTTGTATTGCGTGAGCAGCAGACCAGCTCGTTGAAACTCGAGAGAGAACTCGCCCTGGGTCGCGGCCGTCGACGGCAGGGGGATGATCTCGCCCGTAGCGACATTCAAGAGTGAGTCGTACGTGACCGGATCGCCGACGTCGGTCGAAAACACGACATAGCGCGCAGTCCCCTGACCAGATGACGACTGAAACGAATCGCCATGGCCAAGGAGTTCGCCTACTCCGTTGAGTGGCAGGCGCCAATACGAGGATGTCTCCGAGTCGAGCACCAGCAGACTTTGATCGGCGAGCAGCCAGCTAGCTACGCCGCGGGTCGCCGTCTTTTGCGGGATTACGTACGTCATCGCCGGCGCGGAGCCGGAGATCGGCGTCAACGTGAGGGGGCAATCAGTTTCGCAGGCGTAGCTATAGGTCATTGTCCGATCACCGGTCAACCACAACCCGATGCTGGAGTCATTCGAACGATGATTGTTGGTCGGACTGCCATCGGCGGCAATGACGTCGCCGGTGCGAAAGTCGATCCAAACATCCCCATTCGCGTCGGTGCGAACGTGATCGTAATTCGAGTACGAATACACGGTGCGATCGGTACCGGTGGTGAGGTCTCGCTCCATCACGTTCGACGATGTGCCATCCCCCGATGTAGTAACGAACCGCAGGTATTGCCCGTCGGCGGAGAACCTGGCCGCCCACGGAAGGTCGGCCGTGTTTGCTGAAAGCAGCGTTGCCTGCGCCGTCGCCGAGTTAATCAGCACGGCTGCTTCGGAAACGCCGTAGAAGTATCGAATCACCAAGTACGGGTCGCTCACCGCGACCAACGACCAGCCATTGCTGGGCACGGCCATCTCGACGGCAGGAAAGTCGACTTGGGTCGCAGTGGTCGGCGTCAGCGAAAAAGCCGTCGGGGTGTCGCCCGCCATGTACATAGCCACTGCTGTCTCGTCGCCGACTTGCCACAACCCGAAATTGTTGAGGGTCGTTGGATCGGGAGTGTCCACAAGGACGTTGCTGTGGCCGTTGGTGTCGACTGCAACGATCTGCGCTGGGTCTTGCTGCCACGCCCACGTCCACTGCGGTGCGACCGCGACCGTCGTGGATGTAGTCGTTGCCGCGATCGAAGTCGTCGCGCTGGCGGTTGACGAGGTGGTAGCGCCTACAGAATCGGAACTGCTTGAGGTAGGTGTCGAGGCCTCCGAGTCACCACCCGAACAGCCGACAATGAACATCAAGGCCGCAACGACTGGGGTCACTCGCAACGTCGCGGCCATCGATGGGGACGATACATTACGCAACTCGTTTTGGTGCTCGATCTTGTCCTGGCCAGGCCGTGACTCAGGTCCGAAAATGCAACAAACCCCCTGGTGAGGGGGCTTGTTCGTGGTCGAGACCGGCGTCGATCCGGTGACCCTACGCTTTTCAGGGCTGTGAACAGAACCTTCCGAGTTGTGCGGTAAACTTTCTCAAAGTGAACGAGATCACACCACCCGACACCGCTGACGATGACTCGGCCCGATAGCACGATTGCTTCTCAACTAATCCTGGCAAACAATCCGAAGAAGCGACCAAAGAAGCCAAAGCGCAGGGGCGCTGCGGAAGCAGATGACTGAGAACGTTTCGGACGTCGAGGAGCTGCTCGACACTCTCTTGGAGCGAGAGATCACGTTAACTATCGAGCTGGCCGGGCGAACTCAGGCGCGAGCGCTCGGCATAGCAGGCACGACAGGACTTCTGCTCACACTGGTAACGGTGACGTTTCCCAGCGATCTCGGTCTAGAGCGCCTGGGACGTGAATACCAAGTCGCGGTCTGGACGTACATGGCTCTGTCGTTGATCAGCCTCGTCGCCAGCACAATCGCCGCATGGCCATCGGTCGTCACGACATATGAAGCGGACTGGTTCCGCTTGGGACTCCTTGGGAACGACAAGCCGAGTCGGAATCTTGTCGAAGGCGAATTCTATTCGCTTATGCGAGACGCCCGAGCGACACGGATTAGCACGTTTGACGATCTTCAGAAGGCCCAGAGCAGCAAGAGCAAGGCACTGGCGGTAAGTCTCGTGACTTTTCTCTTGGCACTCGTGGTTCTCGCCCCCACTGTGGCGGTCGCGTGGAGCGATCACACGCCGTCCAACTCGCCGTCCGAGCATTGCACGCTGAACGATTAGCCATCGGTCAACTCAGCGCCCGGTCGCGTACTTAGCTCTCGCCGTGACGGCGACTGGGTCGGAATGCCAAGGTTTCGTGGCGTGATAGCGCCCACTGGCAATAGCTTCGGTGGAATCGGTGACCTGCCAGCCTCCAGTCTCCAAACGAATGAGACCTGGAAGCCGGACCAACGAGACCTTCTGATCCCGCTCATCGACATCCGTTGCGTCCAGGACCACGAGGCCAATCACGCTCGGCTTCCCATCGACACGCAGTGAGCGCCTCATCACCTCGACGACCCAAACAAATTTGGGCATTGCTGCCATGCGGACAATCTGCGCTGCTTTGGGATCTAGGTCACCGTACAAACTCTGAAATCCTCGTTTGAAATCCGACGACGTGATGGCGTAGCTGCGCACACTCACGTCGGATGACCCGTCTGACGCCTGGCAGGCGGCGAGGCTCTCCTGCAAGGAGTCCAGATGTTCTTGGTCAATCGACACGGTTTCGGTTTCGGTTTTCTCTTCTTCGGATAGTGCATCGGCAACCAGGTTCCCGAGAGCCTCGTAGAAGTGCAATCCGCCTCTTTCCTCGGCTGCACTGCCGCTCACCCAGAGTCCTGGTGGCAGAGGAATGAACACCGCGGCATCGCCAGCCATGACTTCTCTCACAAGGTCATGCACGTTCAAGAAGTCGAACGGGCCCCTTTGATCATCCGCAACTACGAATGCTCGAACCGAAGATTCAGATTCATCTGGCGGGAACTCTGTAAAGTCCGCGTTGCGGAGGTAGCCGACGATGACGACCGTGTGATCTCCCCTGCGAACCACGGCGGGAAACCCTGAGTTGAGGTATTGGCAGATCTCCCGCGTGACGCCCTCGCGAACCCAGAACATGTCGCGATCGCGTACTAGGTCAGTCACCTCGCGGTCGCGAGGCACATCGGCGATCTGGCGACCGGCGTCAGACCTCTCTTCCTTCTCCGTGGCTCGCTCCAGAGCTTCGAGGTACAACTCATGCAATCGCGTTTGACAACGGCGGTACCAACTCTTGTCCGTCTCCCCAGCGTTGCGATCGACCCCGACGCAATCGGTTTGCCTCGTCCAGAGGCTCCAATGCTCTTTGCGCTCGTAGTAACGCGGGAAGTGCGCGACGCGAAGGCTGGCGTACATATCAAGCAGCTCAACCGGAAGCCCTAGGCCCTCAAGTACGGTGGCGATCTCGGTGTCGAACAAACCGGATGAGGGCAAACGACGGCCCAACTGTGAAGCGTGGCCGTTGTGAAAGTCGGCAAGATACCTTCTCGGGGCGAGCCCACGGAGAACTGCCGTATGGTGCGCAATCCACGCGCTGACGTGAGCACACGCAGTCCGCTCGATCGGGCACCAACACCCTGTAGCCCAGAATCTTGCTTTCATCCAGCAACGCCAACAGATCTGAGTCGCTAGAAACCGAAACCGGTGCGGCGTCGCGCGCCGGCAATGCTTCAAGAAAGACAAGTCGTCGAGTAACGAGGCTTCCAACCGAGTGCCTACGCCGGATGGTTACTGCAGCGATTGACCGGAAGTCGGGGTCATAGTAGTTGCGCTCAACAATTGCATGCGACGCAACGTCGAGTCCCGCGAGGCAAGCGGAGAAAACGTCGGGCTTCTCGACGAGACTCTGAGGGCAGAGTTTCTCCGAGGTGAGCAGGTGCGCGAGGGATGGCCCCTCCGCCTTGAGGTCAATAAGGACATAGTCCTCCGCGTCAAAGACAACCTTTGGCATCGCGTGACGTTCGAGACGAGATTATCTACGAGCGCGAGCGCGAGCGCGAGCGCTGGCCCGGTCGCCGCGTGAGGGAACTCCGTAACGCTCTATGGCAATTCGGATGTTCTCGTCTTGGAGTCGCTCCGAGTCAGAAATCTCGCGCTCCGCTCTTTCCTCACCCACCAATTCAGACAACCGGCCTGCCCCGGCCAAGTGCTGAGAGATTCGGATTTCAGCCATGAGTAGGTGTCGCCTTCAGAGATGGAGTGCCGCCGCGCCCGACGGAAGGCTTTGACACGGTATCGGGGCGCGAGCCGACGATGCAACCGAATTCACAATCGATCAAAGTTCCGCCCATCGGCGTGTCCCCCCTCGTGGTCCTTCAGCTTGTGCGCTAAAGAATCGACAGGTTCTAGCACAACCTTGAGGGGTCAGAAGACCGCCAGATGGCCGAGAAGCCGCGGGACGCACAATGACAATGATGACACAGGGGGTAACCAAATAGACGTCATCTCAAACAGCGGTAGGCGCTTGATCAGCACTGTTGCGTTACTTTCAAGTATTGATACAATTTGAGCAGTGAGGATCGCCGCCTACACCCGAGTTTCGACAGAAAAGCAGGTACGGGAGGGCTTTGGCTTAGACGCCCAACGAAGCGAGATTGCTCGGTGGGCGAAGGCCGAGGGACACCGGGTAATGCAGTGGTCAGCCGACGAAGGCATCAGCGGTGCGAACGGCATTGAGACCCGCGAAGGACTGTTCGAGGCGTTGGCGCTGGTGAAGTCCCGAGGTGCCGATGCTTTGGTTGTCACGTCACTCGACCGCCTCGCCCGACAAATGACGCAACAAGAAGGCGTGCTCGCGGAGGTTTGGAAGGTAGGAGGCAAGGTGTTCTCCCTCGGCGATGGCGGCGAGGTCTTGGAGGACGATCCCGACGATCCGATGCGAACTGCTATCCGCCAAATGCGCGGTGTTTTCGCGCAGCTGGAACGCGGACTCATCCGGCAACGAATGGCGAAAGGTAAACGAGAGAAGTCCTCCCAAGGCGGTTACGTCGGAGGAGCGCCACCATTCGGATTCACCTCCGATCATCAAGGCAGCTTGGTAACCAACGCACAGACGCAGGCGACATTGGCGCGCATGGCTGAGCTTCGCCAGAGTGGCGAGAGCCTTCGCGGGATCATCACCGCTTTGCAGGCAGAGGGCCACCCAGCTCCGCGGGGCGGTCGATGGCATCCTGCTTCAGTCGCACGAATCCTCGCCCGCCGCTAGACGCCAGTCGCCGCGGTTACTGACTGGTAGCGCTCGGCTCCGCGTCGGTCGATCTAGCCAGTTGCTAACAAAGCCACTAGATCGTCGTATGCCGTCATCAAGGTTCCGTCCACATCCCGAGCCAACTGCGCCGGAGTCATGAACTCGTTGTTCGGCATCTCGTAGAATTCGGCGGAATCCGAGTACTTCACAATGATGTTGAGGTACACCCTCATGAATTCGCTCCACTCCCGCACTCGGTCAAGCCTGCCAAAGGCCTCGAACTCGCTACTGAAACTTGCGGCGCTTTGCAGCGCCTGCAGACATTCGGCACTTGCCGGATACGCACGGCAGGTCGAATGCACATTGAAGATCGGCTGAAACGAGCGGTCCAACACGTCGAGCAGCGCGACCCGGTTTGTCTCCAGCCACTCCGAATCGCTTTCAGTCGCCTGCGTTGATCTGTCCGATCCACCGTCGCCGCATCCCAATAGAAGTCCAGCCGCCACGAACAGAGCCGCCACCGTCGCCGACCTCCGCTGCGACCGTTGACGATTGCGCGCGCGCATGCACGTCGGGTGACCCTGCCGAGTCCGGCGCGTCCATTTGTTCGGTTGGTGTTGAAAGACTGGCATTTTTCGCTCCCTTGAAGGATCGTCAGACAGCACTCTATTTGTACACGGTCGATTAGTACACGGCTAACCGTCATCGTTTCACAGCGTGACAACCGCACGCACCGACCGCCTCGCCGCCGCTGAATTCGGTAAACGAGTACGTGCGGCCCGCGAAAACGTTGGTCTGACTCAAGAGTCCTTGGCTGAGCGGATTGGTTCCCATCGGACGTTCCCTGGTGCCATCGAACGCGGTGAGGTTGGTCCGACACTGACTTCAATCATCCGATTAGCGGCAGCTCTAGAGGTAGACCCATCCGTCCTTGTACGAGGAATCAAACCCGCAGGACGACGCGGCACAGCACGGCCACGTCGAAGGGCTTAGCGACACCGCGGGTTACCACGTTTCCCACCCAGTCGTACGACGCCATCGAGGCACCTCAGCGCCACGGCGTAGCGCTCGGCGCACGTTCAGCCGATGCCGCCGCTGGATTCGTCGGCGAACGGACTTGTGTTCCTTGTCAACGTTGGCCAACACACTCAATCGCCTTCTGGCAGTCATCCTGGTGGACGATACCCAAGGACCACGACGGGCCGCGCCAGCCCACGCCGAGCGCCAACGCTCATCCTTCGGGAGTTACCGGAACGAGGTCGGCGATCTCGTGGCCACCCATCGTCTGATTCATCACGAACTGATCCCGTTCATGAACAGTGCTGATTCCAATCAACTCTCGACTGGTCGTTGTTGCGAGCGTCTCCGTAAACATTCGGTAAGCGGCTGCCTTGTGCCACGAGGTTCGTCTTGCCATTTGCTGCCCGAACACACCACCGATGGCCCATCGATCCATGATCGGGAATGACGCTGGTGCGACAGTCGCCAGAATCGCAGTTGCCATCGGATAGCCAACTCCCTGAAGCCCAAGCAGACCGGACTTCACTGTCTGGTCGCCGACAGCTCGTCGCACATCGGCTTCCCACCTGTTCCAATCGGTGAGATCACTAATGACGTTGTGATTTCTGTACGGCGCTATCGCTGCCATCAGTAGGCGGGTCTGGTCAACAATCGTGTCTTCGTCGTTGAGTGACAGCAAAGCGACCCCCTTCGCTGACTTCCATGCAGCGATGCGTAGCAACTGCCACGGTGTGATGTAGCCCTGCGCCCAGACCGCATCGCGCGACTGCGGACGCTCTTGGTATGGCTTGCGCTTAGACATCGTTGCGCCTCAGAGTCGGATCACTAATCGCACTCGCCCAGCCCTCGCTCGACGGGCGAGTCGGGCACCAATTCGCTCAGTCGTTCCCGCAGAAGTTCAAACTGACCATTCGACGACGCGGATAGGTCTGCCCAAGCTGCCATGAACGCAGGCTTCCGGAAATTGCTGGTGATGCCCTCAGCCCACTCATTCCAGGTTTCTGCAGTGATCTGACCACGAGTGTTGTAGTAGCACTCTTGCTCGCAAAGCTCGAAGTAGTCGTAGAACGCTCGCCGGGTGCGACGGCTTGATCTGTCATAGACAGCCCCGAGAAGTACCTCCAGCGGGATCCGACGAACGCAGTCGTCATAGCGGGTCGAGAAACGCAGCTCGAACTCCGCACGCTCTCGGGATTGTTCCGAGGCGCGCTGGGCCTTCGCTTCCTTAAGTTGAATCCATGCGAGGAAGATGCCGAATGCAGTAGCTGTGCCAGCCGCCGCCGAGATGACTTCAAATACCATCAACTCGTTCACCGCCGCTTCGCAGGTACATGAACTTCATTCGTCAGCTTGAAGATGAGCGAACAATGCTGCCACGCAATCTGGGCAAACATATCGCCGACGGTAGACACTGCCGTCCGAGGTGTGCGCACCAGTGCTGTAGGCCGACTCGTACAGCCAGTACATTAGGCCTTTCTCCTGCGCGACGGCCTTGGAGAGCGCCTTGGGGCTGTTCGACACCTGGCGAATCACGTATTGGAACTGCCCAGGTTTCTCTCCGCTGAGGAACAACGTCGCGCAGATAGCACACCTGCTGTAACCAAGCTTCTCGTTCAGCATCGTGCGAAGGCGTTCGATTGGCTCATGCTGTGGCGAAGTCAAGACCACATCCATCGACCGCATACTTCGGACTCGAATGAGACCGATGCCGAGCCTTCTCGCAATCGCTTCCTCGTCTGAGCTAAAGCCCTTCTGCGGGCGATACTCCGCGAGGTAGCACTGCTCCGCGTAGATCGAGTAGCCGAGGGTCTGACCTGCGCAGGTCGCAAAAGGCTGCGTTCCGCGTTTGACCTCAATGGCAATCATCTCGTCCTTGCCCGCTAGGTCTCCGCCAATCTCTCGGAGACCAGCAACATCCACCCTCCCATGACGCAGACCGACGTTGACCGCGGTGGCGAAGCATCCAAACTGCTTCCGCACGAACTTCTCGACGGCTGGATACAAGTCTTTCTCCAACAGAGCCATCACCCCGATCCTTCGGCCCGCAAGCGCGCGTACATCTTGCGGACATAAAAGTCGGCGAGAATTTCGCGGAAGTCGTCGTCGTCGAGAATCCGTTTGTAGATGCCTTCGTTGGCATCCATCCGAGTGACGACGGTGTTGAGGAACTTGGGATCGAACACGAGACGGAAGTTGTCGAGTGTGTTCTCCCTCGCTTGGGCGGCAAGCTCGCCGTCGGCAGCCCAGGTCTCCTCGAACTGGTCGAACAGCAACTGGTCAGCATCACCCAGATCGGTGCCATAGCGTTCGTTGAGCAGATCGATGATCTTCGACAGCGGCTCGAGATCGGGCTCGTGCTTCTTGCCTCTACCGTCGCCGAAGATCGTCGTAATCTCGCCGGTGTCGGCGGAGAGCGCGAGTGAACCCTCGAAGGTGGTTTCGGTGCGCAGGTGTGTGAGTTCGACTTCTCCGCCGAGATCGAGTCTCTCGATGGTCGTTGCATCACGCAGGTAGGTAGCGAGCGCGCGGCAGAAGATGTAGTCGCGTTCGAGCTTGGTCTCGCCAAAGGTCACGATCTGCGCCATGAAGCTGTACGTGCGCACGAACTTGTCGAGTGCATCTTTGAAGCCGAGTTTGTTCTCTTCGTTGAGCGCTTTGAATCGCTCCAACGTCGGGTCGAGCAGCGCATACACCTTGCCGTGGTCGCGCGCATCGGAGAGTGTGACGACCAGCGCGACTGTTGCTTCGATCTCATCGACGCGCAGCACGTCAAAACTGTCGAGGCGTTGCCGAGTGTCCCACAACACGTTGGGATCGGTTGGCGGCGCAATGGTCTTGCCGTAATACGGCTCGAACGCCTTCTGAATGTCTTCGGCGTCGTTACGGAAGTCGAGCACAAAGGTGTCGATCTTCAACGGATGGATGCGATTCAGCCGTGACAGCGTTTGCACAGTGGCAAGACCGCTGAGCGGCTTATCGACATACATGGTGTGCAACAACGGCTGATCAAACCCCGTCTGAAACTTCTCTGCGACGACTAGCACCTGGTACTCGTCGGTGTTGAACTCCTCGGCGGTCCGTGACTCAGGCACCTTGTTCATTCCTGGCTCGGTGAACTCGCCATCATCCGCGATGACCTTGCCCGAGAACGCAACGAGCGCGGCGATGCCGGTGTAGTGCTTCTCCTTGATGTACTTATCGATTGCCTGCTTGTAGCGCACTGCATGCAGCCGCGACGAGGTCACCACCATCGCCTTTGCTTTGCCACCGATCTTGACCGCGGTATGCGCGCGGAAGTGCTCAACGATGATCTCAGCCTTCTGGGCGAGGCTGTAGGGATGCAGCGACACGAAGCGGGCAATCTCGCGCCGTGCCTTTACCGTGTCGTACTTGGGATCGTCGGCGACAGCTTTCTCGATGCGCCAATACGTCTGATAGGTGGTGTAATTGCGCAACACATCGATGATGAAACCTTCCTCTATCGCCTGCCGCATCGAGTACAGGTGAAAGGGTTCATACTTTTTCTCCTTACTCAAGGTCCCGAACAACTCCAACGTGCGAGCTTTCGGAGTCGCCGTGAACGCGAAGAACGACAAGTTCTGCTGCCGACCGCGAGCAGCGACCGCCTTCGCCAACGCCTCTTCCACGGGATCAAGTGGCTGAGCGACCAAGCCCATGTCCTCAGCCTCAGCAACAGTGAGTTCCGTTTCCTCATCGCCACCCAACGCCAACCGCAGGTCCTTTGCAGATTCGCCCGTTTGCGACGAGTGGGCCTCATCGACGATCACCGCGTACTTGCGATTCGGTAGGTCGGCGATCTTGTCCAGCACGAACGAAAACTTCTGCAGAGTCGTGATGATCACCCGCGCCTGCGCACCCGTTAACGCCTCAGCCAATTGCCGAGAGTTCTGATCGATCTTGACCACCACACCATGCGCGTGCTCAAACTGATAGATCGTTTCCTGCAACTGACGATCCAACACAATCCGATCAGTGATCACGATCACCTTGTCGAACACCTTCACATCGTTGGCGTCATGCAGCGACGACAAACGATGCGCCGTCCAAGCAATTGTGTTGCTCTTACCCGACCCCGCAGAATGCTGCACGAGGTACGACTGACCAGCACCGTGCGCCTTGGCATGCGATTCCAACGACAGCACGGCATCCCACTGGTGGTAGCGCGGGAAGATCACTACCTCCTTCGCCTTTCTGACAGCCGATGAGCCTGTCCTCGGACGCTCGACATGAATGAATCGCGCCAGTAAGTCCATCCACGCGTCCTTCGTCCACACTCGCTCCCACAGGTATGAGGTGCGATGACCGCTCGGATTCACCGGGTTACCAGCGCCACCGCTTCTGCCAAGGTTGAACGGCAAGAACCTGGTGTCCTTGCCGCCTAGCTTGGTAGTCATCGCAATGCGCTCAGCATCGACAGCGAAGTGCACCAACGCGCGCCGACCCAGAGTGACGTTCTTTGGGTCGCGATCATTGCGATACTGCTCGACAGCGTGCTCAACCGTCTGGCCCGTCAGTGGGTTCTTCAACTCTGCCGTAGCTACCGGCAAACCATTGATGAACAAGCACAAGTCGAGCGTCTTGTTCGAGCCAGCCTCAAAGGCCAACTGGCGCGTCACCGTGAGCCGGTTCGCTTCGTAACGATCTACGAGTTCCGGCGTCAGGCTGTGTGCTGGCTTGAAGAATGCCAACCGCATCAACACAGGACCATCCATCAGGCCGTGCCGCAAAACATCCAGCGTCCCACGATCATCAATCTGCTGCGCCAGACGTTGCACGAACTTGCGCTGCGCCACATCAGGGTTACCGCCGTGATGCTTAACCAACGACGACCAGACCTCACCTTGGGTCGCACCGATGAACGCGAACAACTCCGCTGTGTCGAGTCCCGCAGCTTTGTCAAAGTCGGCAACACCGACCTGACCCACGCCGCGCTTACAGGCGACGTACCCGCCACGATCAACTAGGAACTCAGTAATCGCATCCTCAAACAGCGCTTCACTCACTTTGCTCACCCGGCCACCCCTTGAAGCTCCAACCCGCCAGTCACAGCGGCCAAAGTCAACGCGTGTCGATGCTCCAACAGGAGAGTCATCTGCGCACGAAGTTTGGTGACCGTCGCGTCAAGCGCGACAAGTCCCCTGTGGGCGCTTTCGACAATACGGTCTTGCTCATCGAGCGGCGGTAGCGGGACTCGAAGCGATTCGATGTCGGGCATGTAAATCGTCTGGTGGGTGGAACCCATCGCAAGTCGTCCGAGTAGGTCCTGTCGCATGGCGCGCAGACACAGCAACAGGAATCTGGGTCGAAGCAGAGGCCCACATGTCCAAGTGGCGAAGTCCTGGCTGGTCGCCATCGCCCGACCCATGATGGCCGAGTATCCCGCAGAGGCAGTCCGGCATAGCACCACAGTGCCAGCGGGATGGAGCGTGGCGGAGGAGTTAGCCATGCCCAGTTCCGAAATCATCTCCCTAGTCTCTGTAATGAACTCGATCTGGTCAGAGCGCATCTGCGCCACCTCGCCAGTTGTGATCCATGGAATCGTTGGGTTCTCCCACCACTCTTGGTGCTGCCTGCTTGGTGTATGACCACTGCCCAACTTGGATACGAGGGTCAACTTCACCTCACGCCAATGAGACGGCACGGCCTCAAGCCACGAACACTCGGCGGGTCTGAACGAGCCTCCGCGTGCTGAACCTCCGCCAACCGCCGTGGACATCACCGACTGAGCCAGAAGGCGTTGTATTTCCGCTTCGAGTGCTTTGATTTCGGAATCGATCTCGGCGAGCGGCCTTGGTGGAACGTACCTATAGAAATGCCTCGTCAACGGAATCTCATAGCCGATCCTGGTCTTGTCGTGGTCGGCCCATGCGTCAGGTACGTAGGGTTGAACCTCGGTGCGCAGGTAGTCCTCGACAGCGTTGCGGTACTCGATTGTGGCGAGTCGTTCTGTGGGGTCTGCAACCCAGGTCACAGGCATCGATGGCAATGCAACGTTCTCGTTGTCGCGTACGTCGGGGTCGGGTAGCGGGTTGCCCTTCTTGTCGAATTGCAGAACGCCGTCTGGGTCTGATGTGGCGCACAGTTTGATGAGTTCGCGGATGATCTCAATGGGAACGCCGCCGCCCATGTTCTCGCACAACGCGTTCTGCATGTCGTCGGCGTTGTCCCACGTCTGCCCCCAGTGGCCGAGCGAGCCGTCAGCGCCGTACACGCCTGATGCAGTGAATCGACTTCCTGGTCCTTCGGCCCACTTCCTCCACGGTTTGCTCTTCTCCAACGCGACTAACGCGTCGTCAGTGATGCGCCATCTGACGCGCAATGGGCGTTCGACCGTGACACGTAGGTATCCGAAGGTCTCGTTGGGGAAAATCTTGACGTTGTCGTTCTCGGTGAAGTCGCCATACCGGCGAGTGATCTCCTCGATCTGGTCTGCGCTGATTTCTTTGCGCTTCTCACCGAGGCTCCTGCGCATCTTCACGAACGACTCGCGCGCGTCGATTAGTTGCACCTTGCCGCGTCGTTGTTTGCTCTTCCGGTTCGTGACGATCCAGAAGTACGTCGAAATTGCAGTGTTATAGAACAAGGAGTCCGGCAACGCCACGACAGCTTCGAGCCAATCGTTCTCAATGATCCATCGCCTGATCTCGGATTCGCCCGACCCCGCTGCGCCGGTGAACAGCGGACTGCCGTTGAACACAATCGCCAACCGCGACCCGCCCTCTTCCGCTGGCTTCATCTTCGAGACCATGTGTTGCAAGAACAAGAAACTGCCGTCGTTGATTCGTGGCGTTCCGGCACCGAATCGACCTGCGAGTCCCTTCGTCTCGGCTTCGGTCTTGACTACGCCTTCGACTTTCTTCCATTCGACACCGAACGGAGGGTTCGCTAGCAGATAGTCGAACTTGCTGTCAGCATGACCGTCCTCAGAGAATGAGTTGCCCAACACGATGTGTGATGCATCCTGCCCCTTCAACATCAGGTCGCTGCGGCAGATCGCAAAAGTCTCCGCGTTCAACTCCTGGCCGAACACTTCAAGCCGCGCAGCAGGGTTTAACTGTCGAAGATGGTCCTCGGCGACCGACAACATGCCGCCTGTGCCACACGCTGGATCGAGCAGAGTGCGCACGGTGCCTGGCTTGGTGAGGACGTTCTCATCTTCGATGAACAACAAGTTGACCATCAGTCGAACGACCTCGCGCGGCGTGAAATGTTCTCCCGCGGTTTCATTGGAGAGTTCCGAGAAGCGTCGGATCAGTTCCTCGTAGAGGTAGCCCATCTCGATGTTCGAGACCGCGTCCGTGTGAAGGTCGATGTCGGCGAACTTGGAAATTACCAAGAACAGCAAGTTGGCACGGTCGAGCTTGGCGATCTGGGTCGCGAGATCGAACTTCTCGATGACATCCCTTGCGGCGAGCGAGAACGCTGCGATGTACGCGCGCACGTTGTCAGCCAAGTTGGTCGGGTCGTCGAGCAGTCGCTTGAAGTCGAGTGGGCTGGTATTGAAGAACTGCTGCCCGGCGGCGGCCTGTAGCACCGGCTCAATGTTCTCGATCTTCCCGGCGAGCGACTTGTGCTTGGCCAACACCTGCGCCTTGGTCGCATCAAGCACGCAGTCGAGACGACGTAGAACTACCAAGGGCAAGATGACCTTGCCGTACTCGCTCTGCTTGTAGTCGCCTCGCAACAGATCGGCCACCGACCAAATGAACGCGGCATGGTTGCGTATGGTCGGCGAGTCAGACATTCGGCAAACCTTATGCGCACGGTATGACAGCCTGATGCGGTCGAGCGCAAGGGGTGGCTTCAGTTGGACGAATCGTGGCAAACCGCGTGGCAGCGATGCTGGAACGCCGCCCCGCCGAAGCCGTCAAGTAGCGAGGAGTCTCTCGCGGCCATGCTCGACTGCCTCATGACCGGCCTTCCGAAAGTTGGGTACAACCATCGTTTCATTCCAGTCGGCCCGACCGCTGAGGGCATGACGCGGCTTCGTGAATGGGCATTTGGAAAGATCGAGAGTCCTGGAAGTCCCAACGAGGCCATCAGCGAGGGAACGTGGGCACTGCCACCCGACCGAGTCACGAGCCAGCGAAAGGGCTGCTCGCCGGACTGGGTGATCATTTGGACGGACGCGATTCTGATCGTTGAGTTCAAGACCAAAGCAAGCTCCATGACCCTGAGCCAGGTCGAAGAACAACTGACGGTCCTTCGCCATCACCATCCGAGTATGCCTTTGCTGCATCTGTACGTAACACCTGTGCCAGCAACGTTCCAGCCCTCGTTGGACCTGATGATGAGGTACCGCAACATCTCTTGGTCTGAGTTCGTTGAACCGCTTCTCGCTCCATTCCCTGCGCTACCCGACGGCGTTGCCCTCGGTCGCTTCGTTGCGGCGGGCGATGCTGCCTCGTGGTGGCAGTGAGTGCTGGCAGTTGATAGCAACATGGATTCATCTTGATTTTGGTTGAGCAGCCACCGCTCATCAGTGCTCCAAGGTTGATGCCCGCTGTGAACGCGGTTGCTAGAAGGTCCTGATTGGGCCTCTGCGACTTCTAGGACAGAGCACAGCATCGCGTCCCTTCCAAACTCGCCGACTCTGCGAATACGAGACCTGACGTGAGGTGCGATCACGATTCGGATGGAAGCCAAAGATGAATCCATCTTGTAGCGCCTTGTTCGTCGAAGTTAGGGACACATTGATCCATCTTGAATCACGCGTCCTATCGCAAGTCCCACGCTGTCTCGCTCAATGCGAGGTTGATGTAGCGGTCGTCGAACGATTTGAGCCATTCCCGTTGTGCCGAACGAAGCAGCAACGGTCGCCATGTGTTGACGACTTGGTCTAGGCCGAACGAGTCGAACGTGACAGCGGTGTCATTCAAGAAGTCGCGATAGTCCCGCACGGCTTCGGCACATCGATCATCGAGGGGATGATGAACGACGATCTCACAGCCAAGGAGGCCGGGTTCTCTTTGGCGGATCGACTCGACCAAGAGATGGTTACGCCAAAGCTGATTCCATGGCTTGTATGCCAATGACTCATTAGTGGGGTCCAGCCAGACGCTCGACGCGGAAGCGACCCCTCGGTAGCGTTTCGTCCGCTTGTCGTTCAAGCCATACGTGCGTTGTGAGAATGGTTCGGTGAGCTTGGTCTCGATACCCGCAAACGCCGCGTGGCCGTCACGAGTCGTGTAACGAACGGCCACGTCGAACGAGGTGGCATCGTTTAGATGTAGTTCCTTCGGTGGTGCCCACTCGATGTGGACGCTCGCCTCGCGAACACCACCGGGCAACAAAGGGTCGAGCAACACAGCAGCAAGGTTGGGGTCGTGGTGAAGCGGGCTGAACAAGTTGAACGCCATCGGCTGCGACGAGAGCAGGTTGCGGGTGCATCGAAACTCCTCCACACCACCACCAGCAGCGATGCGTTCCTTCGCACACCAATGAATCGCCTCAGTGAGGAAGTTTCGACCGGCAAGCGCATCAGCTTCAGTCAGATAGTTCCCATAGGGATTGCCGCGAGTATCGCAACCCCACGGCACGCCTAGTCGTTCGTGTCGCCACCAGGATTGATGGAAGCGCATCCGAGCGGTGAGCCAATCGTCTCCCAGATACTGAGGACCAAAGTCGTTAGGCACTGTGCGCAACGTAGTTTCTTCCATGTCATTGCCGTGCCACACCGAGGAGCGACGAGCAGCACCTAGCGCGGGCGCTCTTTAGGAAACCACTGGATGTTGACTCGGCGATACCTCTCCCATCCAAGATCGGTCAGCTCGTCGAGCGGGCAGTCGAGCATTCGGAGGTAAAGGTCCCTTTGCTTCTTCCGAAACGCAACTTCCAACCCGCAGCGTCGGTGCTCATCATGTGTTAGCAAGCACAGCACGGATTGTTGCAGCACTGGCTCGACCTCATCTCCGAGCAGCAGCCGCTCGACAAGAACGATCACCGGCACGACGTGGTCACAATCGACTCGCACCGACTCATCGGCATCAGCGGCTTGCTTCGTCGTCCACCTGGGCGACCATCGTTCGCTGACCTGACGAACGCGACGCTGAAGTGCCCGCACCGCGGGCGGCTGAGCTACCCGTTCGCCGGTTGTGAACGGCGAGGCGCGGGCGGCGATGAGAAGCTGATCAAGTCGAGCGAGAGTTCGCTCACGCACCAACAGTTGTCGTTCTTGTGGCGAACCCATCATGGGCGTCGAACCCGCCATAGATCGTTTACGAGTTGCAGTCCCGCGACACGGTGGATGCACACTTCTAAGGCCCTAACCAATTGGGGCTAACCCAATCAGGGAACCACAGTCGTCGGTGGTAGTCCATTGCGTCGTCGGTGCTGATGGTCGGAATACCGAACATTGGACGGAAGCGGTCGATGACAGTTTCGACCGCCATGTAAATCCCGTCCATCAGTGAACTCATATGGCGGCGGTCGGTGGGCACCACGACTCCGGTCTTGGCGAGAAACACTGCAAGCATGGGTTTCATGTCCTTGTGCACTTCCTGACGGCTGGCATAGGTAAGCACCATCACCACCTCATCGCGCTTCAACGGCTTCAGCGGAGTAATGATCGAAGTGGGGAAAGTCCAGCCGCCAAAGAGTCCGAACGCGCCCGCGGCGAACACCAGTAGATGACGGTGCTTATCGATGACGTTGAGCTTGTGGAGCCACCACAACCCGCTATCCCGCGTTCCGCCCTCGGTTGCGTAGGGCTGGACCGCCCTGATTTTCGAGAGGGCGATGTCGCTCACCCCGCCGCGGACGACGACCGCTGGTTGTGCCACGCGGTCGATGTAACGGAACTCCGCGGACCTGATGGGGAACTGGGTCAGTTCGTGAGGCTCACCGCCGTTGAGTAACACCAGTTGCCACGCGAGGTGGTCAAGCGCGCTGCGCAGGTTGTGAACGAAATCCCCGAGCAAGGCGGCGAAGTGGTCAGGCAGGGAGGGTGGGTCGCAGTCGGTGCGCCAGACATGCTTTCGTCCGTCGTTGTGCACGTCTACGACGAATCGATAGAGGTCTTGCTCGAAGAACGCGCGGCTCTCCTCGTGAAGGGTGCGGGCGTGCTCCCTGGCGCGAGCCAGCTTGACTTCGACACCGCGCAGCGACGCTTCAGACATGAGCTAGAGGCATTCCATCAGACCGTCATCGAGTCATCTCAAGGAATCTCAGCGTGGTTTGCCCGAGCGTTCGCGCAGCCACCTAGTGATCTCGTCCGCAACTACCTTGGCCAACACCGCCGCCGCAAGCTTCACAGTTGGCTCCAACAGTTCGACTACGACTTGTCCGGCTGACGCCGACGCGCCCTGATCGAACTGGGAGTAGTGGAATTCAAGTTGCCAAGCGTCAGGGTGACCGGCCTGCTGGAACACGTACTGGTCAAGGTGCGCGAGCAGTTCGTCTATCGACAGACCATCCAAGTCCTCGACGTTCTCAGACCGAGACTCGACGACGCCACCCTGCCCAACGAACTCGCCCGCCCGAACGTTGACCGTGACTCGTAGCTCGTCCATCTCAGTTTGAGATTGTGACACAGGGTCAGCAACACGACCACCAACGCCATCAGCACGAACGCGGGACTCTGCACACGCCACACCACACCACACCTCGTCACGCCCGCGACACCACAGCAAACTGTGGTCTCACTACAAGGTTTGCGTTTGTTGCGGTGTGATCTTGTCAAGAGCACTTACTCGAACGGTGGAAATTGTTGCAAGGTTGACCACACCTCGGTCAGGGTTCACCACACCTGGTTCATCAGCGAGTCGTGATGCCCTCGACATCTTCACCGCATATGCAAATGAAAGATGGATTCATCTCGCGAAATGCTCGCGCGGCGTGTATGACTCGGATTGTCCAAGTCGTGCGTAACAACGCGCGTTGAAGTTGTGCGTCGCCGTTGCAAACGGCACCAATCGCCAGTATGAGGTAACTCCCTCGGCTCAGCCGTGAGAAATTGAAATGCCCGAGCGCTGTTGATAGCAGCCTCGGGCTTGATCACAAACAATGGAGTTGTTTGAGATGGATTCATCTTACATTCCCGGTTCCGTCGGGCCGATCACGAATCACGACCTGATTCGCCTGGTGCGTGCGATGGCAGACCCGTTTGGCGCTGTGTTCTACCTCAACCGCGACAACAAGCGCGACGGATGGGCGGACTCAGTTGAAGAGGCCGTCGCCTCTGGTCGCCCATTCGTTGTGCAAGCACGCGACGACATTCTCGTTGTCGATCACGACCGCGACGATCCACTAGTTCATGAGTTCGTTGACGAGTTCTGCAGCGACTACGACCATGTCGTGTGCCTGAGTGGCCAGGGCGAGCATCAGCACGGTTTCATCCTCGTTGATGACCCAAACGCTCGTGCGGGCCTACAGGCGGCAGCCAAGGACTTTGGGATCGCCGATGCGCAATTCGCCCGCCCGATTCGTCCGCCCGGTTCACCTCATCGGATGGGTGGACACTCTCGTCTGGTTGGCGTCACTGTCGAGCAGGCAATCAAGACTCTCTACAGGCCACCACGCCAAAGCCATCTGGGCTACAAGGCACAGGCAGCGCTCTACGGCGGTGGTATTGGGTTTGTGTCGAGCACGAACCCCAATGGTGATTCAAGTTGGGCGTTGGCGTCAGCGACGATGGGGCTGATCAATGCTCGGTACAGCGATGACCAGGCATGGCACACGCTGATGAACAACGCAGGTGGCGAATCCCTCCGCAAGAAGCTCGACGCAGGTTGGTCTGAGGCGAAAGCCAGGCGTTGGTGGATGAAGCAATACGTCGGTGAGGCGAGAAGGAGGGTCGCTCTTCGTCCGACGATCCGTAGTGATCACGACGCGTTGCAACTCGTCTCTGCGGTGTGGGCATGGACGGCAGCAGTTGCGTGGAAGGGAACCGGCGGTGCCAACAGCTACGCCGTACTTGCTGTGTTCCTCGCCAAGGCAGAAGAGTTGCATCGAGTACACGACCTCGGTCTGTCCGTTCGACAAGTTGCAGAAGGGGCAGGACTCGGCAGTCCAAGCACAGCTTCCAATGCAATCAAGCGTCTGATCGAACTCGGAGTTCTTGAACGATTGCCTAGAGGCAACGGCTTCTCTAACCCTGACTTCCACGGTCCCACTTCCGACCGCTTCTCAATCACTGCACCGAAGGCGATGTCTCAACCGGAAGAGACAGCATGGCAACAGGGGCTAGCCCAGGACACAAACCAGGTACCACTAGAACAGTCTGAGTCATGGGGGTGTGAGAGGGATTGTTCTCCTAATGCGTCTCACTTCTTTAGCCATGACGCCTTTCGTCATGGAGCGTTGAGTAAGCCGAAGCTGCGTATCTGGCAGGCCCTCGACCGTCTACACCCGATGAACACGAAACAGATCGCTCACAAGCTGCTGTACAAGAGCACCTCCACACCCGCCAAGCATCTGAAGCAGTTGGAGGCTGAGGGCCTTGTTCAACTCACTGCCGACGGTTGGGTCCAACTTGAGGGTGATCTCGATGCGATTGCTGAGCGCCGCGGTACGGCTGGCAAGGGTGAAAGGCAACGACAACAACACACCAACGAGCGCAAGCTAAGCAACGAGAATTTCGCGAAGAGCAACCTTCCCCGCTTCATTAGCTGTCACATCAGAGCCACCGACTCATCGAAGACGATCACGCATGACCAGTTGGTTGCCGAGTATCGAGCGTACTGCTGTGAACGCAAGGTGAAAGAAGGTCCCAAGCGCGATCACCAGCTAATGGCTGCGATCACTGAAGCCTTCGAGGGTGCGACGTTCATGGATGAACAATCCTCACAGTTCCACAGGAGAGGAACTTGGTTTGGAATCAACGTCGTCGATTCGCCCATCGCAACGCTGTGTCTCCGAGCGGCGGAGTCAGTCTCGTGAGTTATCGGCCCAACGATGAGCCGTTACCAACCGTTCGCGGCCTCATCTCGCCGATGCCGCGATGGCTGTACGCCCCTAGCGACGACGTGGTACGACGGGCGCGCTTCGATGACATCGCGGCCATGAAAGTGAGAAGCGCCGAGCGGCTAGAGACCTACCTTGAGTTGGCACGCCTTGAGCACAACCTGGCGTGCGACGATTGGTGGATGGCCGACAACACCTTCGATGACGGCCCACCAACCGCCCCGCGAGAGCGCGGGTTGCTGTGGACGACGCGGGATGGGTATGACGACTACGACGTGTGGCCGAGTACGTCCACTCCGATGTCGTTCGATAGCGAGCTTCTTGAATGACAACGGGTGTGGAACAGCAGCCACTCATCGGAGCCTTCCGATGGAACGCACCGGGCAAGCCATTGAGCTTGTATCGCGGGCTAGTCGCCATCAACGGTGACCCAGCCTCATGCGACATCAAGCTGGACACGTCTAACGGCCTCAGTGTTCGGTGGGAGTTGAAGAACATCAATCAGCATCTTGATGACGAGATCGACATCGTCCTACGCCGTGGCCCCTGGCGAGGCAACACCATTCGAGCACTTGTTCTCGGTAGCGACGGATACGGCGTCATCGCTAGGCCGCAGAGTATGGGTACAGGTCAACCGATGGTTCGAGTCGTCAGCCACTGGTTCAACCTGCCAGTCCTGCTCATGCTGGGCTTGCTCGCCGAAGACAATCGCCGTTGGCGAGGAAGATGGTTCTGCGTCGCCGGTGAGTGGTCGATCACTCTCGATAGCAGATTTGATCTCATCAACGTCGAGGCAGAAACGGCGAACACCACGCGGTCGGCCATGACCCACGTTTGTGATCTTCACCGAACAGATGGCAACGCGTTTGAACAGGTCGAGGCGGCACACGTACTGGCTGGACTTCAGTTGGCGTTCTCATTCGCATTAGGTAGATGGATCGCCCCCGCACTGCCCATTGGTTACAACGACGACGGAGCGCCGGTGTGGACGCAATGGGGACCGTGGAGATGCGATCCGATGCATGGCTCCGAGTCCTGGCTCGACACTCATCGAGCCGACGACCTAGCCGCGTTCGTTGCGTTGTTTCTAGACGCATGGCTCGACCCCTCGCGTCACGACATTGTGAAGTACTACGCACACCACGTCATTGCGGCAAATCATTCCGGCACGACCACCGAGGGCCGCATCATGCTCGCTCAGGCAGGGATGGAATACCTGTCGTGGGTCACGAACGTGTTGAGCGGCAGAATGTCGAAGACGGCTTACGAGAGGACCTTTGCTCAAGCGCATGAGGTTGTTCGTGGCCTGATTGGTGAAGCGCGAATTCCCTCAGGCATACCGAAGGAACTCGACACGCTGGCCTCGTTCGCAACCCAGACGAACGCGGATGGCCCGAGGGTGGTCAGCCAGGTACGGAACAAACTCGTGCATCCCAAGAACCCTGCCGCCGTCTACGAGATCGACAACCTCGTTGTTGAGTCGTGGCAACTGTTCATGCACTACAGCGATCTACTGCTACTTAATTGGCTCGGATACACAGGGAGCTATATCTGGCGCTTGCCTGGCGGATTCGCTCACGCGTCGACCGTCGTTCCGTGGAGCCAGAAGCCTTCACCGTGAAGGCGGCCTTGAAGCGTGCGGCCCAAACCGCCTTGTACGAGTAAACGAAACAGTCCCTTACGAATAGCTTGCAGGAATGGACAGAGAGCATTGGACGCTCAAATCGACCTGGCGTTACAGCAAGGTTGTCAATCTGTCGCATGACGAGACCGAAATCCTCTGGCGATATCCGTTCGCTGAGCGTGGCACCGAGTCCCTCGACGAGCGAGTGTTCTTTGAAGACTTCGTAGAACTCGCGTCCGACGATGCGTCTCCTGCCGACTTCCTCCGGTTCGCCAAGCGAAGCGGCCCGATGCTGATATGCGAACACGAGCTGCCAGCAACACACATCGACGTGAGCGCGGGCAGGTACATTCCCGGCGAATTGATCGACACTCACCAACCCGAGGTTCAGTTTGGTCGAAGGGTGATCGTTGAGCGAGTCTCGACTTGGCGGTCCCTCGCCCAGCAAGGACATGCGATGCTCGCTATCGCTCACGACCTCCGACGCGGAGTCGAAGTCGAATTGAAGACTTGGGAAGCAGTACGCCCCCTCGTTCCGACGCTGCAGAATTCCGTGGCGACGAAGCCGCTCGAAGGTCTTGCTGTTCAGCGCCGGGCGCTCGCGTTGGCGGTGCAAACCTGGCTCGACTGGAGCGACGCCCGCGTCACATACACCTGGGATGACGAACTTGCAAACACCGAAGGTCGTTCGATTCCAAGTGCACGTATCGGAGCGAGCAGCTTCTTTGGTTCCCTCGCTCTCAGCCTGACGTTGGCTATTGCGCGGGCTCCGAGGTTCGAGGTCTGTACTGGCTGCGGAAAGTCGTTCACCCCGAAACGCCCCCGCGACCATTCCAAGAGGATTTGGTGCGACTCTGCAGAGTGTGCAAGGGAAAAGAACCGACGCGAGGTGAGACGATCCCGCGCAAAGTGATTCGGAGGGGCTAGGGGAATAGGCGTTTGTGCTCGCTCTGAGCGATCTCGGCCGCGGCTTGCGCGGCGTACCTCCCAGGCATTTCTGGCGATGTCCAACCTGCCGCAGTCATCAACCCAGTTTGCGACAGGCCAGCGAGCAGCCACCTCACGGCGAGTCTGCGGCGAAACTGATGCGCGGAGACAGTTTCTCCCAGCGCTGCGCCCTTTCGATGCAACATGAGCCTCACGCCGTCCGCTTCAAGACGCTTGCCACTTCGGGCAACCCACAACGGTGATTGCGACTCAACTGGCAGTGCGCTCACCCCAGTGCGCTCGCGTAACCAAAGGAGAAGTGTCTTGATGCACTGGTCGTCCAGGAACGCATAACGACCCACGCCAGTCTTGGATTGGCGAATCAGCACCGTTCCTTTGGTCAGATCAACATCGCCGACGTTCAACGCGACCAACTCACCACGACGGCAACCCGTCGAGTTGAGCAACGTCAGGATTGCCTTGTCGCGTCGCCCGATGAAGTTGCTGGCGCAGGATGCCAGCAGCGCCGCATACGTCTCGTCGGAAACGTACGGCTGTGGACGAACCTGCTCCTTCGGCATTGTCACTTCGTTGCATGGGTTCGATGCAACCAGTTCTTCATCGACCAGCATTCGGAACAGTGCCTTGATGGCAAGCCACCTGAATCTGCGCTTAGACGCCGTGTCGCGTTCACCGATCCAGGCGATCACTTCGGTTCGGCTGAGGCTCGTGACATCAACGACCTCTGCAAGCAAGGGGCGAAGTTGTCTGCAGTACTCGTTGATCGTTCCAGGAAGCAGACCCCGACCCTCCAGGTCAACGCGAAGAAGCCCGAGCATGTAGCTCTGCGGGGTGTTCTGGTTAGCGGTCACGAAGGCATTCAACGAGCGCTGAGGTTGAACAAACACTTACGCACGGCTTACACCAGTCGGGGTTAAACCGTGACAAGACCATTGGCCCCGTCTCTCGATCCACTATGAACTTGCGCACGCAACCCGCTCCAATCCGCCCAATGAGGGCCGTTAGGCGGAGGGTCAAGTCCACTGCTCTGAGCAGCGAATCGGGCCGAAAAATCAACAAACCCCCTGGTCAGGGGGCTTGTTCGTGGTCGAGACCGGCGTCGATCCGGTGACCCTACGCTTTTCAGGCGTATGCTCTGCCGACTGAGCTACTCGACCGTTGTGGCTTGATTATCCGTTCGGGTTGGCACCCGAGCGGTCCCGACGGGACTCGAACCCGCGACCTCCGGCTTGACAGGCCGGCGTGAACTCCAACTTCACCACGGGACCAGTGTGGTAATTGCTTGTGTCAATTGCGCACCCCCAACGGGATTCGAACCCGTGCCGCCACCTTGAAAGGGTGGTGTCCTAGGCCACTAGACGATGGGGGCTAGTTCGTCCTCCGGTTGAGAGCGTCGAAACACTATCAGCCGGTGCCTGGTTTTCCGCTAGGCGTTACCGTGCACCCGTGCGCCTCTCGCTGCAGCCATCTCTCGACCCAAACGACTATGGGTTCATGCACCAACTGCGGGTTCGGTTCGCCGAGACCGACGCGATGGGCATCGTGCACCACAGCCGTTACCTGCCCTGGCTGGAAGCCGCCCGCGTCGAGTACCTACGCGACCTCGGGCACCCCTACGCGGAACTGCGTACGGAGGGCATCGATTTCACGGTGCTGGAGGCCTTCGTGCAGTACCGCCAGCCCGTGCAGTTCGACGAGTTGGTCGACGTACACCTGCGCTTGGGCGAGGTCACCCGAGCAACGTTTCAGATCGGATACCTGCTCACCGTTGCTGGCCAAACCCGTGCGACCGGCGTGACCGTGCACGGCTGCGTGAACGCACAGGGTCGCCCGCTGCGCATGCCCGCGTGGCTACTCAACCTTGCTGACCACTGAGCGCCTCGACCGCGCTCTCCAGCAAGAAGCTCAGGAACTGGTACAGGTGATGCTCGCCGATCATCGGGTCGTCGTCACTGACGCCGCTCGGGTCGTGGGTTTCGCCGACATCGAGCAACGTGCCGAGCACGAGGCGCACCGCGTTCAATGACTGCAGCAAGCCCAACATCGCCGCCTCGTTGAGCGCCTCGTCGCTATTGAGTAGGCGATCGGCCTCCTCGATCGCCGCCAACCGCGACGCAACGAGTTCCTCGCGCATCAGCCGCTGATACTCGGCATTGGCCTCGGCGTCGTCGGCTAGGTGATACGCAGGCGGAAACAGGCGACGCAGCAGCGGCTCGGACCGCGGGTCGTTCGAAAGCAAGAGTTCGCGTAGCTCGCCGATCAGCCGCGTGACCAACTCGCGCTCGTCGTGGCCAAGGTTGATCACGAACCCGGACGGCGTCGGCTCAAAAATCTGACGAGCCTTCTTGCGAGCCATGTCGCGAGCGTATCGACTCGGTTCGGCCAAGTTACCGACGAGTAGCTACGCTCGGATCTCATGGCTGAGATCAAGCGCGTTGGAATTCTGGGCTCCGGCATCATGGGCGCCGGCCTCGCTGAAGTCGCGGCTCGCGCCGGTTACGAAGTTGTCGTGCGGTCCCGATCGCTTGCTGCCGCCAACGAGATGATGGCCACGATCGACAAGGGCTTCCGCAAGGCCATCGAGCGCGGCAAGTCGACGGAAGAGGTGCGTGCAGCCGTGCTGGGGCGCATCACCGCCACTGATCAACTCACAGATGTCGCTGATTGCGACCTCGTCATCGAATCCGTGATCGAAGACCTCAACATCAAGCTGGGCCTGTTCGCCGAACTCGACAGCGTCGTCAAAGCCGGAGCCATTCTCGCCACGAACACCAGCACGCTGCCGGTCATCGAACTCGCGCGGGCTACGCAGCGTCCCGAGTCGGTGTGTGGCATCCACTTCTTCAATCCTGCGACGGTGATGACAGTGGTGGAAGTCGTGCGACCGATCACGGCCAGCGAAGAAACCATCGCGACTGCGATGGAGTTTGCAACACGGTGCGGCAAAGACGTCGTCGAGACAAAGGACCACGCGGGCTTCATTGTCAACGCACTGCTGTTTCCATACCTGAACAACGCGGTGCACATGCTCGAGCGAGGGACAGCACCGATGGAGAGCATCGACGTCGCAATGAAGGGCGGCTGCAACTTCCCGATGGGTCCGTTCGCGTTGCTCGATCTCGTCGGGCTCGACACATCGGTCGCCATTCTCGATGCACTCCACGCCCAGTTCGGCGACGCGCACTACGCGGCCGCGCCGACTCTGCGCAAAATGGTCGCCGATGGTCAACTTGGTCGTAAGTCGAAACGCGGCTTCTACACGTACTGACCCAACCGCGTGAACAAGCAACCGGTCGAGCCACCGGCCACGCGCTGGCAACTGCCGTCACCAGATCTCGCCGACGAGGCTGGGCTCGTGGGTGTCGGTGCCGATCTCGAGCCCGGCACGTTGCTGGCCGCGTATCGCAACGGGTTGTTTCCGATGCCGTTTCGCAAGCGCGACATTGGTTGGTGGTCGCCCGATCCGCGCGGCATCCTGCCGCTCGACGGCTTGATCGTGTCGCGCTCGTTGCGCGCCAGCCAACGCCGCTTCGAGATTCGCAACGACACCGCCTTCACGGAAGTGATGCGCCGCTGCGGTGACCCAGCGCGTCCGCATGGGTGGATCAACGACGAGTTCATCGCCGCGTACACCGCGCTGCACGAGTTGGGGTGGGCGCACAGCATTGAAACGTGGCTCGACGACGAGTTGGTCGGCGGGCTGTACGGCATTCGCATCGGCGGACTGTTCGCTGGCGAAAGCAAGTTCCACACGGTGACCGACGCTTCCAAAGTTGCTGTCGTTGCCACGGTGGAGTGGATGCGTTCGACGGGAGGAACGCTGTTCGACGTGCAGTGGCGCACCGATCATTTGGCAACGCTCGGCGTTGTCGAGATCGGTCGCGATGAGTATCTGCAACGGGTGGCCGAGGCCATCGAGAAGTAGCGAAGTAGGTGCTCGGTGCCGGGGGCGAACCCCCGGCACCGGCGTACCGAAGCGGTTGGGTTCCCGCTCTGAACCCAACCCTTCAGCGTCCGCCACTTGAGCATCCGCCTGCTCACGCACCGTTACGGCTGAAGTATCGGAGCGTTGCGTGGCGAACTTGAGCAGTTCTTGACACTTGCCACGGTGCCCGATTTCGCCTACCCATCGGTAACACTGTCCGTATGGGAAGCCAGGGCCAGCGCGATCCGGCGTGGGTGATGCGCACGTATTCAGGGCATTCCACGGCCGCCGCGAGCAACGAGTTGTACCGCAGCAACCTTGCCAAGGGGCAAACGGGTCTGTCGATCGCATTCGACCTTCCCACGCAAACTGGCTACGACCCCGATCACCCACTCGCCCGCGGTGAAGTCGGAAGGGTGGGCGTGCCCGTCGCCCACCTCGGCGACATGCGGACGCTGCTGACCGGTATTCCGCCCGGCCAAATGAACACCTCAATGACGATCAACGCCACCGCTGCGTGGTTGCTGGCGCTCTACGTGGCGAACGCCGACGAACACGGCGTCGCATCCGCCGATCTGCGCGGCACGACGCAAAACGACATCGTCAAGGAGTACCTGTCGCGCGGCACGTACATCTTCCCGCCGGAACCGTCGCGGCGACTGATCGTCGACATGATCGCTTGGTGTGCCGAACACGCGCCGAAGTGGAACCCGATGAACGTGTGTAGCTATCACCTGCAGGAAGCTGGCGCGACCCCGGTGCAGGAGATCGCGTTCTCGCTCGCCACCGCTGTCGATGTGCTCGATGCGGTTCGCGACTCCGGCCAGGTCGCGCCCGAGCAGTTCAGTCAGGTTTTCGGAAGTGTTTCGTTCTTCGTGAACGCTGGCGTGCGTTTCGTGGAAGAAATGTGCAAGCTGCGCGCGTTCACCGAGCTGTGGGATCGCATCGGGTTGGAGCGCTATGGCGTAACCGACGAGAAGGCGCGACGATTCCGCTACGGCGTGCAGGTGAACTCGTTGGGCCTCACTGCCACGCAGCCAGAGAACAACGTGCAACGCATTGTGTTGGAGATGTTGGCCGTCACACTCAGCAAGCGCGCCCGGGCGCGCAGCGTGCAGTTGCCAGCGTGGAACGAAGCGCTCGGCTTGCCGCGACCGTGGGACCAGCAATGGTCACTACGTATGCAGCAGGTGCTCGCGTTCGAGAGCGACGTGCTGGAGTACGACGACCTGTTCGATGGGTCGACCGTGGTCGAGAAGTTGACCAGCGAATTGTGCGAGAGTGCATGGGCCGAGCTGCAGGGCGTGCTCGCACTCGGCGGAGCCTTCGCCGCGATTGACGAGTTGAAAGGTCGGCTCGTTAGCTCGATGGCCGAGCGCGCTCGACGGATCGAGAGCGGCGAGCAGATTGTGGTCGGCGTCAACTCGTTCACCGAGGGCGAAGACTCGCCGCTCGACACGCCGGGCAACTTCCTCACCGTCGACCCTGGCGTCGAACAACAGATGGTCAACGACCTCGTGGCCTGGCGCGCCGGCCGTGATGGCCAGGCAGTCGCTGCCGCATTGAGCGAACTGCGACGCGCGGCGGAGCAAGGCGACAATCTGATGCCGCCTTCGATCGCGCTGGCCAAGGCCGGTGGCACCACAGGCGAATGGGCTGGCGAGCTCCGCGAAGTGTTCGGCGAGTACCGCGGCCCAACTGGTGTCGCCGCCGCGGTCGGTCGGCGCACGGGCGAGCTGGCGGCCGTGGCCGACTACGTGAAGTCGATTCCTGGTGGGCCACCGCGATTCCTCGTCGCCAAAGCTGGCCTCGATGGGCACAGCAACGGCGCGGAGCAAATCGCCGTCGCCGGGCGCGACGCAGGTATGGAAGTCATCTACTCCGGTATACGACTCACCGACGCGCAAATCGTTGCGTCGGCCCGCGACGAAGACCCGGATGTGATCGGTCTGTCGATTCTCAGCGGTTCACACCTGCTGCTGGTACCGGCAATCATCCGCGAGCTTCGTGCCAGCGGTGTTGATGCGCCGGTGATCGTTGGCGGCATCATCCCCGACGGCGATCGTGCTGCGCTCGCTGCGGCGGGCGTCGCAGCCGTGTACACGCCGAAGGATTACGAGCTGTCGCGCATCATGCGCGAAGTTGCCGAGTTAGCCGTCGCGCACCGCGGCTAGACGACGGCGGGCACCTGGCCGTCGATCCACGCTCGCAAGTTCGGTGAGCTCTCGAGGCTGGTGATCAAGGCGTAGCGAGGTGTCGTGCCGTTGTGCACGACGACGTGCCAAAGCCGTTGCGTGTCGACCACGAAGCGGGCGCCGCGCGACAGCGGCACGCGGCGTTCTGTGCTTGGGATGGGCAAGTGCTCGTCGTCGAGATCCATCAGCAGCATGTAGCTGTCGGGATTGTCGGTGAGTTCGAGCCAGGTGCGTACCACCCAGCCTTCGTGGTCCGGGTTGAAACGATTGTTGTCGTCGCGGTGGAAGCTGGGGAAGGCAGCGTCGCGATCTTGCGGCTCTAGCTTGATGACGCGCACGCGCCCGAAGTTGGCACCGATGCTGTCGACGTAGCGGCGCAGCGTGGGTGCTTTGTCGGCGTTGGAAGTCCACAACGCGTCTTTGTCGGTCTTGCCCTTATCCCAAAACCCTCGACAATCCAGCTCGCCATCGGCGGAGGCCAGCGGCGCGAAATTGGTGTCGCCACCGCTCTTCCAATCCATGTACTCGAGCCCGAGGTATTCCTGCTCCGGCACCTCGAACTCGGCGGGAGTGAGAGCAACGAACCCAGACTCCGCGAGTTGCGGCATGCGGTAGTGCGGAGTGTCGATAGGGATCTCGACGCTCCAATGCTCTTTCGTCGGCCACCACGTCGAGGTCATGGCGCTGGCAACGTTGAGGTGGTGGTGGGGAGTTCGGTGATCACGATGCGCTGCGGCGGAATCTTGATTGCCTGGCCAACCTCGACGTGGTTCTTGTCGGTGATGCCGTTGATCTCCATCATCTGATCGAGGTCGACGTTGAAGGCGTTGGCAATCGCTAACAGCGAGTCGCCCTCCTGTGCGATGTAGACCGTGACCTGCGGCAGCGACGTGGAGACGTCGATCGTTGTCGTCGGCGGGAACGTGATGAACGGCGGCAGCGTGTCGGCCGACGACTGACGATTGCTGCACGCTGCGACCATCGCCGGCAACACCGCGATCGACAGCAACAACGCTGCGTTCTTGGCCGAATTCATACGCCAAAGGATAGATCGCTGCGCTGGCCGTGCAACGTCGCGATCGGACAGCTATTGCTCGCGATTGCTGACGTAAGCGGCCATCGCAACCAATTCGGTGCGTGCATCTGGGGTGATTGGGGCCAACTGGATCGCCGCGATCGCCTCAGCGGTGAGACGTTCGATGGTTGCCTCCAGATCTGCCAAAGCACCGGTGTCGACGATTGCCTGTTGCACCCGGGCGACATCGCTATCGCTGAGGTCGCTGCGCCCGACCAGCGCGAGCACCTCGGCCTGCGCGGCGCTGGCTGCTTCGACAGCACGCGCCATCAGCGGTGTCGGTTTGCCCTCGCGCAAGTCGCCACCGACTGGCTTGCCTGTCACTGCAGTGTCGCCGAACGCGCCCATCACGTCGTCGCGCATCTGGAAGGCATCGCCGAGGGGTAACCCATACGCACTCAATGCCGGCAGCAGCGTTGCCGCGCGTTCGGGAGCCGCCAATACCGCGCCCAGATGCAGCGGACGCTCGATGGTGTACTTGCCGCTCTTGTAGCGACAGATTTGTTCGGCCTTGTGACGACTGCGCTCGTTGCGCACGCTGCCGGCGATATCGAGCACCTGCCCGATGTTGAGCTCGATGCGCAACTCGTTCCAGATGGCCCATGCCTGCGCGCTGGCGCCGGCCATCATCATGTCGCTGTATACAAAGGCGAGATCGCCCACCAAGATCGCCACGCCTTCACCAAAGCGTCGGGCCTCGCCCGCCCAGCCTTGCTCACGATGGCGCTCGGCGAACACCGCGTGCGTGGTTGCGTTGCCGCGGCGACTGGCGGCGTCGTCCATCACGTCGTCGTGAAACAACGCGAACGCATGCATCAACTCGAACGCTGCCCCCGCGTTCGCGACCATTGGGTCGGCAGCGTCGCCGCCGGCGCCAACGAAACCCCAGTGGCAAAACGCCGGACGCAAGCGCTTACCGCCGGCGAGCACGAGCCGGCCGATGTGCGCAATCGGCTCTGCCAACTCGGAGTCGAACTTCGCCCACCGCGCTTGCTCTGGTTCTAGAAACTCGCGCAGCCGGGTTTCGACGCGCCCCGCGATGGCCGTCAGTGATGCGGGGGCCGACGCATTAGCGGAGTCAGCCATCGGCACCTAGGTCGGCGACTACCTGCTCGATTTGCATGCGCGCGTTCCCAATTCGTGCGCGGCAGAACCCGATCAGTTCGACGGCGCGCTTCACGCGCTCGGCCAACACGTCGACGTCGACATCGCTGCGCTCAAGTTCGCCGAGGATCGTTTCAAGTTCGGCGAGGGCCTCGGCGTACCCCGCGGCGACGGGTTGGGTTGCGGTCGTTGGGTTGGCGGGTGTCATGGTGTGGTCTCCTCCACGCGAGTCGTGGCCGTTCCTTTGGCAAAGGTAGTGACGATGAGGTCACCAGCGTGCAGCGCCCCCGCGTCCAGCACGGCTGTTCCGCTCGCAGTGCGGGCGATGCTGTACCCGCGAGCGAGCGTGGTGGCCGGGTCGAGCAGTCGCAAGCGTTCGGCGACAGCGCCAAGATGACGCAATTCGGGTTCCAGGCGCGAAGGCACGCGACCAACCGCTGCCGTCGCTGAACGTAGGTGCGCATCGGCCCGCTGCACGACCTGGCTCGCTCCGACACGAACGCTGCGTGCCCGCTGCGCCAACCGATCGTCGGCACGATCAACGGAGGCCGCGACCTGATGACGAATCGAGCGCGCCACTTCCCCCACGTCGGACTCGGCGACTGCGATCGCACGTTGAGCGCGATGAGCGATCGCTGTCCACGCGTGTTCGCAGCTGTTGCGAAACGCTTGCACGCGTTCGACGAGTGCGGCGGCGCAGGCTGTCGGTGTCTTGAGGGCGCTGTGCGCGACTTCGTCGGCGACGCTGCGGTCGATCTCGTGACCGAGCCCGGTGAACACGGGTAGCGCACAGGTCGCAATGGCGGTGGCGATCGCTTCGTCATCGAAGGTCGCCAACTCGGTGCGACTGCCACCACCGCGAATGAGCACCACGGCATCGAGGTCGCGGTGCTTGCCGAGCGTGCGTAGCGCCGCCGATATCTCTTGGACAGCCCATTCACCCTGCACGCGCACCTCGATCTGGCGCAACACAAATGCGAAGCCGCTGCGCTCGAGCTCGTGAGTGAAGTCGGCCCACGCTGCGCTGGAGCTGCTAGCGACCACGCCAACGCGTAGCGGTGTTGGCGCGAGCACGACTTGCCTATTGCGGTCGTACATGCCGGCAGACACGAGCCGACGCACGACCTCGTCGCGCTGCATAGCCATCTCGCCGAGCGTGAAACGCGGGTCGATGCCGCTCATCTTCAAGCCGAGCTGGCCAGATGGCGCGAAGTAGTCGAGATGACCGAAGATGCGCACTTTCAAGCCGTCGGCCAGACGAAGGCGATGCTTCATCAAGACCGGCTTCAACTTCATTTGTGCCGGTGCAAAGAACTGAACGTTGAGACTCGCTTTGCCGTCTTCGGTCTCTTCCGCCAACTTGAAGTACGCATGGGGGCCACGCACGTTCCAGCCCTGAATCTCGCCGCGCACCCACACACCTTCGGAGAACGACCGACGCAGCGCGCCGTTGATTGCATCGGCCAGTTCGCGAACCGAAAACGTCGGCAGGCCAGCCTCGTCGAGCGGTTCATTTTCGAATTCAAGATCGAAGGAAGGTTGACTCACAGCGACCACCACATGGTGCGAAAGGTTACGCCAGGGCGCGAGCGCCGAAGGTGGGCGAGAAGACGTTTGTGGCGAGCTGGCGTTGTTACGCGCCGAGTTCGCGCACGTTGTCGAACTCGAGCTCGTCGTCGTCGCCGAAGAGCTGGCCATCGATTGGCAGGGCTTGCCTGCGACGCAGAGTGTCGATCGAGTCGAGCGGCTTTTCCAGGGCACGACGACGGGTGGTGGCGAGCTCGTCGAACGAGCGACTGACCGTGTCGAAGTTCTTGCGCACCTTTTCGACCTGTTCGGTGTATTTGCCCCACTGCTGGCCGAACTTGCCGAGTAGGCCAAGGATCTCTTTGCTGGTTTGCTCGATCATGAAGTTGTCGAATGCTTGGCGAATGACGCCTAAGAACGCGAACAGCGTCATCGGCGAGCAGATCACGATGTTTTGCGCCATCGCTTCTTCGATCAGCGACGTGTCGGACTCGTGGATGAACGCGGCCAGGCTTTCGTTGGGAACGAACAGCAACACGTTGTCGACTGTTGGGCGATCGTCGGTTTGCGCGTAATCGCGGCGTGCCAGCTCGCGCACCCGTGCCCGCACGTCGCGAACGAACGTGGCGCGATGCGCATCGCGCTCTGCGTCGGTGCCAGCCTCGAGGTACTTCAAGTACGACGCCATCGGAAACTTGACATCCATGAACAGCACGTGCCCCTTGGGAAGCACAAACGTGAAGTCGGGGATCCCCTTGCCGTCGCCATCGACCGCAGTGCGCTTGAAGTAGTTGACCTTCTCTTGCATGCCAGCCATGCGCAACACGTCTTCGGCCATGCGCTCGCCCCACTGGCCTCGCGCGTTGCTGGACGCCAACGCCTCGCGCAAGCTGTTGGCGGTACCGGCCAGCGACTGCGTGATCTCGGTGTGTGCCTTCAACGAGCTATCGACCTGGCCGAAGCGCTGGCTAGTGGCCTCACCGAGTTTCTGGACGAGAGCCGACAGTCGACCAAGGTCGGCCTGGACACCTGACTGGACCTCGCCCAGCTTGGCGTCGATCAGCAACTGCCGGGTCTCTAGCGATGCATCGGCGGCGTTGGTGTGTGCACCCAACTGCTCGCGAGCGATGGTGATGGCGTGCTCGATCGCCTGGCGCGTGGCCTGACCGCTGTCGTGCGGGGTGGCACGGCGGTTTGCCAGCAGCCACGCGATCGCCGCGGCCGCCGCCACGAGCAGAACGACAAGTACAGGTTCCATACGTCCCATCATGACGAGGGGGTGTCACAGGGTTCGCGGATGCCGGTAAGTCGGGGGTTTCGTGCCCGTTTTCAGGCACGAAACCCCCGGCAAACGTTCTGCGGCATGAAACCCCCGGCTGAGAACGCTGAGTTAGGCGGGGATGTTGGTTTCGCCGGCTCTTACTTGGGCGGCGTACATGCCATCGAGGGCAATGAGTTCGTCGTGGGTGCCTTGTTCGACGATCCGGCCGTTGTCGAGCACGACGATGCGGTCGGCATCGCGGATCGTCGACAAGCGGTGGGCGATGACGAGCGCTGTGCGGCCCTTCAGCGCTTCTTCGAACGCGGCCTGCACGTGCGCCTCGTTCTCGTTGTCGAGATGGCTGGTCGCTTCGTCGAGGATCATCAGCGCCGGGTTCTTCAACAGCAGCCTGGCGATTGCCAACCGCTGCTTCTCGCCGCCGCTCAATCGGTATCCGCGCTCGCCCACCATCGTGTCGTACCCATCCGGAAGGGCGGCGATCACATCGTGAATGCGCGCTCCGCTGCAAGCCGCGTCGAGCTCCGCCACCGTCGCATCGGGGCGCGCGTACAACAAGTTGGCGCGGATCGATTCGTGAAACAGGTGCGGGTCTTGGCTGACGACTCCGATCGCGGCGCGCAACGACTGCTGGGTGAGATCGCGCACGTCGTGGCCATCAACGAGCAACGCACCGGAGGTCACGTCGTACAACCGCGGAATCAAACTCGACAGCGTGGTCTTGCCGGAACCGGATGCGCCCACCAACGCAACCGTGTCGCCCGGTTCGATCACCAGCGACACGCCCTGAAGAACATCGCGATCGGAGTCGCTGCCCAGGATCGCGCTCGGCGCTTCGAGCGACCGAACGGTGACTTCCGCGGCAGTCGGGTAGCGGAACCACACATCGCGAAACTCAATGCGACCCTTGGGTGCGACGAGATCAACCGCGCCCGGGCGATCGACGATCGGTTCCGGCGCATCGAGCACCTCGAACACGCGCTCGAAGCTGACCATTGCGGTCATGAGGTCGACGCGCGCGTTGGTAAGGCCGGTCAGCGGTTGATACACGTGCGTCACCAACGTCGCCAGCGCAACAAGATCGCCAACCTCAAGGCTGCCGTCGACGACCAAGTGAGCGCCAACGCCGTAGATCGCCGCGGCACCGAGCGCGCCGACCAAGCCAAGCGCGACAAAGAACACGCGGCCATACATGGCGGCCTTCACGCCGGTGTCGCGCACCTTCGAGGCGCGCTTCGAAAACAGATCGACCTCGTCGCGTTGCCGGCCGAACAACTTCACCAGCAGCGCGCCAGCCACGTTGAAGCGCTCAGCCATCTGCGAGTTCATCTCCGCATTGGTCGACATGTTCTCGCGCGAGATGCCTTGCAAACGACGGCCGACCCGCTTCGCGGGGATGATGAAGATCGGCAATGCGATCAGCGCCAACAACGTCAGCCGCCATTCGAGAACGGCCATCGCGCCCAGCGACGTGATCAGCACCACGACGTTGCTGACCACGCTGCCCAGCGTGCTGGTGACTGCGGTCTGCGCGCCGACGACGTCGTTGTTCAAGCGGCTGGTCAGTGCGCCGGTCTGCGTGCGAGTGAAGAACGCAATCGGCATGCGCTGCACCTTGGCGAACAACGCGACGCGCAGGTCGTAGATCAGACCCTCGCCGATGCGCGCACTGCACCAGCGCTGCACGATCGCCAAACCGGCACTACCGATCGCCGCGACCACGACGAAGATTGCCAACAGCGTGATGAAGCCGCGATCTTTGTTGGGTATTGCGTCGTTGAGAATGGTTCGAAATGCGAACGGCGGAACGAGATCGATCAGCGCCGCCGTCACGATTGCTCCGAGGAACAGGCTGATCGTGCCGCGGTACGGTCGCGCAAACTGCCATGCCCGTACGAGGGAACTGCGCTGCAGTTTCTTCCCCTTCACGGCGTCGGAATCGCCCGGCATCAACATGTGAGGGCCCATCCGCATGCGGTTGAGGATACGGACGCCACACGACACTTCTACGATGTGTGGCATGCGCCGATTCACCATTGTTGCCACGTGCTGTCTGTTGTTCGCTGCGTGCGGCGACGGGATCGACGAGGGAGCCAACGAGGGCCGCGGCGACCGCGGCACGATCGATGGCGTCACGCTGAACACGCCCGACTCCGAATCTGAAACGACCGGGCCCGACGACACCAACACGCCCGATACCGGCGGCGGCGCAACGGATCCGTCAGACGCCCAGTTCGGTTGGTACGACTACGGCGATGGCACTCAAGATGGAACGCTGACAGTCCCGCTCGATTACGACGACCCGAACGGCGAACAGATCACGCTGTTTGTCGTGCGCCATCTCGCCGCCGACCCGGCGCAGCGGATCGGCACCCTGCTGGTCAACCCCGGTGGCCCCGGCTACGGCGGCAGCGGCCTCGCGTACAGCGCCGACGGCATCTACGGGCAGGCACTACTCGATCGCTTCGACATCGTTGGGTGGGACCCGCGCGGCACCGGCAGTAGCGAACCCGCCGTCGATTGCGTCGACGACTACGACCACTTCTTCGGCCTCGACTCGTCGCCCGACACCAACGCGGAACGCCAGGATCTGATCGACGCCGGGACTGAGTTCGGTGATGCATGCGAAGCCGAGAACGCAGACTTGCTGCCCCACCTCAGCACGGCGGACTCCGCGCGCGACATGGACTCCATACGCGAAGCGTTGGGCGAAGAGACGATCAGCTACTTCGGCTTCAGCTACGGCAGCGAGTTGGGCGCGACGTGGGCCACCATGTTCCCCGACACCGTGCGCGCTGTGGTGCTCGACGGCGCGATCGATCCGACCGTTGGATACCTGGAGCAGAACATTCAGCAGGCCGCCGGCTTCGAGGCCACGTTCGACGTGTTCCTCGCACAATGCAGCGCCGACAGTAGTTGCGCCTTCCACAACGGCGGCGACGCCGAGGGCGCGTTCGACGAATTGAGTGCCGACATCGATGCGCATCCGATCACCGTCGACGCCGATCGCACCAAGGTCACCCAGGGCGTGCTGTTCACCGCCGTTGCGCAGGCGATGTACGACCAGTCGTACTGGCCGCGACTCGAGTTGGCACTCGCCGACCTGCAAGACGGCGACGGCCGCGCCACGCTCGAGCTGTACGACGATTACTTCGGGTATCTGGGCGGCGAATGGGGTAACGAGCTCGAGGCCTACTTCGCGATCAACTGCCTCGACGATCCCGGCAGCACCGGCCCGGACGACTTGCTGTCGCACGAGGCCGAGTTCGCGGCCGCGGCGCCACGATTGGGCCGCGGTTGGATGGCCGAGCTGCTGTTCTGTTCGGTCTGGCCGGTACCCGCTGCTCCACCGATCGAAATCACCGGCGCTGGCGCTGGGCAGATCGTGGTGATGGGCACGACCGGTGACCCGGCAACTCCGTTGCAATCGACGCGCAACATGGCCAAGGCACTTGAGGACGGGCGCCTGGTCGTCGTCGAGGCGGATCAGCACACCGGTTACGGCGTGAACAGTTGTGGCGACAACACCGTTGACAACTATTTGGTCGATCCTTCAGCACCACTTGACGACGAAATCGACTGCACCTGACCCTCGCAGGCCCTAGCGTGTCGGCCATGCTTCGTACCTCCCGCTCAATCAGGACTGCGCTGACAACAGCACTCACGGTCACCTTTGCTCTCACCGCTGCCGCGTGCACCGACAGCAAGAAGGACACCGCCGCGACTACAACCGCACGTGTCGACGAATCAACTCCGGGCACCGATGCCCCGACCACCGACAACTTCGAATTTGTCGACTTCGGTGCCGACAACGTGCAGGTGGGGCACTTGGAGGTGCCGCTCGACTACGCCGACCCGTCGCTGGGCACCATCGATCTCTACGTCACGCGCCACTTGGCCGACCCCGCGCAACGAATCGGCAGCCTGCTGGTCAACCCCGGTGGCCCCGGCTTCGGCGGTAGCGACTTCGCGATCTACGCCGACCAGATCTACAGCCAGACGCTGCTCGATCACTTCGACATCATCGGCTGGGACCCGCGCGGCACTGGCCTCAGCGAGCCGGCGATCGACTGCGTCGACGACTACGACCTTTACTTCGCAAACACCGACATCACCCCCGACGACGATGCCGAGAAGCAGCGACTGATTGATTCCGCCCAAGAGTTCACGGACAACTGCGTGAACAACAACCCCGACCTGCTTCCCTACGTGGGCACCAACAACTCAGCTCGCGACATGGACGCAATCCGCGCCGCCCTCGGTGAAGAGAAGATCTCGTACTTCGGGTTCAGCTACGGCAGCGAGCTTGGCGCAACCTGGGCCACGTTGTTCCCCGACACGGTGCGCGCCGCCGTGCTCGACGGTGCGGCCGACCCCGACGCCGACTTCGTCGAGAGCGGCCTGCAGCAGGCCGCTGGGTTTGAAGGCAGCATCGCAACGTTCCTTGCGAAGTGCAGTGCCAAGGCGAGTTGCGCGTTCAACAACGGCGGCAACGCCGAAGACGCGTTCGACGCTTTGATGCTGGCCATCGACGAGAACCCGCTTCCGACGACTGACGGCCGCCCCGACCTGACGCGTGGCATGGCGCTGACGGGCGTCGCCGACGCGATGTATAGCGAGAGTCTGTGGCCCGACCTCGAGCAAGCACTCGCCGACGCGCAGAACGGCGACGGCGCCGGGTTGCTGGCGTTGTACGACGACTACTACGTGCGCCAGCCCGACGGCAGCTACGACAACTCGCTGGAGGCCTTCCAGGTCATCGTCTGCCAAGACGACCCCGAGCGCTTGACGGTTGCCGAAGACGACTCGACCGCGTACGACTACAACGTCGCCGCGCCGCGTTTCGCGCCTGGCACCACCGGCTCGTACTTCTGCACGTTCTTCCCGGAAGCTCGCGACCCACGGGTGGCGATCACCGGTATCGGCGCCGGCCCCATCCTGGTGATGGGCACCACCGGCGACCCGGCCACACCGCTGCAGAGCACCGAGAACATGGCCAACGCGCTGGAAGACGGGCGCTTCGTGATTGTGACCGCTGATCAGCACACCGGCTACGGCGTCAACCAGTGCGCCTACGACGTGATCGACAATTACCTGATCGACCCCGCTGCGAACGCACCGGAAGACGGCTTCACCTGCGAGTAGGTCGCTAGCCGCGACCCAATTCAAATGGCGGAAGGGGTGGGATTTGAACCCACGGAGGCTTGCACCTCGCACGCTTTCGAGGCGTGTCCCTTTGGCCGCTCGGGCACCCTTCCGGGCGGCACGCTACCGCTTGCGGTCAAAGGTCCTTCGGAGAATTCTCAAGATATGGTCAGGACGTGCCGAAAACCGGGTGTGCAAGTGGACCTGTTCAACGGTGAACCCCCCGCGTCGCGCCCCGCATGGCGCGTGATTGAGGCTGCGCGCAACCAGCATCTCACCGGCGAATTGTCACTTCCTTCCAACCCGCCGACCAACGTGTATCTCATCAATGGCGAGGTGTACTTCGCTGAGCGCACCACCGACGGTGGCATTGGCGTGCGCCTGTTGGTCGAGGGCGTAATCACCCGCAAGCAGATGAGCAAGGGCTCGGTGATGGTCAGCGGTGCCGAGCACCTCGGCCGCCTGTTCGAGCGCGACGAAACGATCGATCGCCACGCGGTTGAGCTGTGCGTGGAACTGATGACCGACGATGTGCTGACGTCGGTGTCCAAGGAAATGGTCGACGGCTACGAGATGACGCTGTACAAACGGCACCCGAGCGGGATCGACCGCTGGCTGCCCAACCAGTCGACCGCCGATGCCCCGCCCGTGAACGAGGACCAACGCGAAGCTGCCTTCTCCGATCTCGCACCGGCGCCCGTGACGCAGGAACCAGTAGCGCCGGCGCCGGTCGTTCAGGCACCAGCACCTGCACCAGCACCTGCACCTGCACCTGCACCTGCACCAGTTGTACAAGAGCCGCTGCCCGTGCTCGCGGCAACCCCGGCACCTCCCGCACGTGTCCCTCAACGGGTGGAGCTCGAGGCGTGGCCCACCGAACCTGCGGCCACTCCGAAGCTGGCAACGGCACAACCTGCCGCCAGCTACCCACCTGCGCCAGCCGCCGCTCCCGCAGCGCAGCCCGCAGCTGCTGACTCGGCAGTGCCGAGCACTATCGCCGACGAAGTTGCCGACGCCGTCCGACGTGCGCTCGCCGCCATCGACTCGGTGCTGACTCCGACTGATGACGAGCCAGCGAGCTCGCCACCGCGACCGATGTAGCTACCGCCTAAGCGCGGCGGGCGGCGAAGAATTCCTTCAGCAGCCCGGAGCATTCCTCCACCAAGACACCACTCACCGTGGGCGGCCGGTGGTTCAGCCGTCCATCGGCGCACACCTGGTACAAGCTTTCGACCGCACCTGCTTTCGGATCGGTGGCTCCATACACAAGCCGACCAATCCGAGAATTCACTAGCGCGCCGGCGCACATCAGGCATGGTTCAAGCGTGACGTAGAGGGTGCAGTCGTTGAGCCGCCAGTGCCCGACAACCGCGGCAGCATCACGCAGAGCGAGAACCTCCGCATGCGCCGTCGGATCGCCTGAAAGCTCCCGTTCGTTATGCCGGCGAGCAATCACCGCTCCGTCGCGAACCACAACGGCCCCGATCGGTACATCGTCATGCGCCCACGCAGCACGCGCCTCGGCGAGCGCGAGGGTCATGAACTCCGATTCGGTCATGGGCGGAACTCTACGAACAACTGACGAACATATCCGAGAATTGCTATCATTGATAGCGTTGATGTTGAACGGAGGTGTTCCATGGCGCAACTGATAGTGCGCAACGTCGAAGTCGATCTTGTACGGCGGCTGAGGCAGCGCGCCGCCGAACATGGCCATTCTGCAGAGGAAGAGCACCGACAGTTGCTGCGGGCGGCACTTCGCAGCGAGGGCTTGCTGGATCACCTGGCGAGGATGCCCGAGGCCGGAGCCGACGCCGACTTCGAACGACGTCGCGACCTGCCGCGCGACGTCAGCCTGTGAAGGGCTACCTGCTCGACACCAATGTCGTGTCCGAACTGCGCAAACGCGACCGTGCCGATAACAACGTCAGGCACTGGTTCGAAGTGCACAACCGCGACGAGTTCTGGCTGTCGGTCCTGGTCGTAGGTGAGTTGCGGCGGGGCGTCGGGCTGATTGCTCGCCGCGACCCGCAAGCCGCAGGCTCAATAAAGGACTGGCTTGACGTGCTCATTCGCGATTTCGCCGACCGCGTGCTTCCGGTCACGGTCGAGATCTGCGAGCGGTGGGCCTTACTCGCGGTGCCCAACCCCATCCCCGTGATCGACGGTCTACTGGCGGCAACAGCGGCCGAGCACGATCTGATCTTGGTGACACGCAACGCAGCGGACGTCGCCGCAACTGGTGTTGCGACCGTCAATCCGTTTGCCGGGTCATGACTGCGAGACAACACACGACGTCAAGAACACAGTGAGCGGAGGGGGTGGGATTCGAACCCACGGAGGCTTGCACCTCACACGCTTTCCAAGCGTGCCGATTCGGCCGCTCTCGCACCCCTCCATGCCCTGCAACCGTTACCTTCACGACAGAGCCACGACACGGTAGTGGGGGAACGGCTGCGCCACTACCATGCGACTCACCCGCTGAGTGTGGTGATGGTCGGGTCCTGTGCGACGGGCGTCCGGGAATCAGGTCAGGGCCGGAAGGCAGCAGCCTTCAACGGTGCCGCCCTGTGCCACAGACCACCTGGCCGTCACCACAGTCAGCGGGCCTGGCGTTAGCGGCCCAGCCGTTAACGAGGCTGGCGCTCCGCGACACGCGCTGCGCGCGCGGCGAGATCGGGTGCACCCAACTTCGCGGCCACCGCTGCGAACGCGTCGGTGGGCCCCTGCCAACGCCAATCGTCGACGGTGCCGACCGGAACATCCAATGCAACGGTCGCGACCGTGCGGAACAACAGCGCGTCGGCCATTTGGTCGCTGAGGGTGCGTGCCAACTTCTCGGCGCCACGCAAAGCGGGGAGGCCCCAATCGCCCGACGAGCGCGGAATGGCATCGATCGAGCCAAATTTGGCCAGCACGGTGGACGCGCTCTTGGCGCCCCACCCCGGCAAGCCCGGATACCCGTCGGCCGAATCGCCGACAAGAGCCAGATAATCGGCGATTGATGCCGGCGGCACGCCGAACTTGGCGACCACGCCCGCTTCGTCGACGATCTCGTCCTTGCGGCGGTCGTATTGCACGACTCGAGTACCCCGCACGCACTGGCACAGATCCTTGTCGGGGGTCACGATCAGCACCTGGCTGACCCTGGGGTCGGCATCGGCCACGGCCGCGGCCGCGGCGAGGGCGTCGTCGGCCTCCCACTCCACCATGTCCCAGGTCGTAAAACCGCACGCGACCAGGGCTTCTTCCATCACCGGGATCTGGCGCAGCAGCACCGGATCCATCCCCTCGCTGGTCTTGTAACCCGGGTACAAGTCGTTGCGAAAGCTCTCGATGACGTGGTCGCTGGCCACCCCAATATGGGTGGCACCGGCCGTCACCAGCTGCAGCGTGCTGGAAACCACCCCAATCGCCGCATCGTTGGGGCCGGCGTCGCCATGACGGCTGACTTGCCCGAAGTGCTGCCGGAACAGCTCGTAGGTCCCGTCGATCAGATGCACCCGCATTTGGCCACCGTATCGGAAGAGCAATGTCTCAAGAGATGGGCAAGATGGCCCGATAACTCAACCGTGGCGAAGGTCAAGCTCCGTGATCCAGGCGCGGTCCCAGCGGGGGGCGTTACATGAGCGCGCCACCACCACAGCCAGGAATTTCGGCCGCCAGCACTGAAGTGCTCGCCAAAACCATCGCCGCTGCCGTCGAACGACAGCTCACACAGCAGGCAGAAACGCTGAGCAAGCAGTTTGAAGCGCGGCTCGGCGAACAGCAGCAAGCGGCCGACGCGTACCAGAAGGCTTTGCAAACCGCGTTGGAAGAACGGCTTGCCGACTTCGCCAAGCATCAACAACTCAGCCTCAACGAGATCAACAACCGGATCATCGAGTCGGCCGGCTCAGGCGGTTCTCATCACGCAGATGGCGGCGGCGGCATCGACTCCGGAGAGTTGGTGACGCTGCGCGAGCAGATCGACAGCTCAAGTGCCGCGGCACACGCGCGCATTGACGAGTTAGCCAAATCGGCGCGTCGCTTCGACGAGCAGGCATCGGCGCTGGTGCAACACGTCAATGACACGTCGCAAGCACTCACGCTGCGGATGGATGACGGCAACCAGGCGTTAGCAAGTGCCGTTGAGGAACGGTTCGGATTCGTACGCGCGACGTTGGAAGCGTTTGGTCCCGAGATTCAGCGCCAGATCACCGATCAGGCGACAGCGCTCAGCCAGCGCGTCGACTTCACCGAGAACAAGATCACCGATCGCATGCTGGCGATGGAAGATCGAGTCGTCGAACAGAACGGCACCAAGATCGCCGGCCTCGAAGCCACAATCGGTCGCATCGGCTCCGGATTCGACGAAGCCATCGCCGCTTTGTCGCAACGCATGCTCGAACTGGAGAACAGCCTCAGTCAGGTGATCCTCCACACCAACGTTCTCACCGAGCAGATCAGCCAGGTCGACAGCAAAGCGATCGAGGGCATTCGCGAGCAACTCTCGGCTGCAGTCGGCGAAGCGATGCTCGTTCGAATCGAAATCGATCGCGTTGCCGCCACCACCGACGAGCGCCTCGATCGCTCCGCACTTCGCATGGCAGAAATCGAGAGCCTGCTGGGCGACGAGATGGACGTCAACGCTTCGGTGCAACTGGAACGTCTCGACGAGCTCGAGCGTGCAATCTCGGCACTCGACCCCGATCAGTTCGTACGCAAGGTCGACCCGGGTGCGGGCGGCGCGGCTACCACAGATCGGAGCCTGTCGTCCTTGTGACGATTGGAACAGACCATGGCCATCTTCAAAGGATCTAAGGAAGCACCAGCGACAGCCGAAGGTGAATCCGGCGCGGAGTGCATGAAGGTCGGTCAGGCCCTCGTCGAGAGCGAGCAGCTGACTCCTGAAGGTCTTGCCCAGGCATTGGGCCAAGCGAATGGCGACCTACTGCAGTTCGCGGATATTGCGCTCGCTCGCTACAGCGTGGGGCGCACCGAACTCGCCATCGCGATTTCGGCAGCCACCAACGTTGCCGCGGTGGACACCAAGGGCATTGAGATCGCTGAGGACATCAAGCGGATTCTTGATGAGGCCGTTGTTCGCAAGAACTGCGCCGTCGCTGTCGCGGCGGAGGGAAACACGCTGGTTGTTCTGTGCAGCGACCCGGCACCCGCTCGACGCGCTGCAATCGAGGCCGCTGCTGGCCGACCGGTGAAGTTCTTCGTGTCCGACCCGCTTACGGTGCGCACCTTCATCGATCAGGTGTATCGCGCCGACGAGGACATCGACCGACTGGTGAAGTCGCTCGATCTCGGAGACGAGCAGTCGAAGATCGCATCCATCGCGGCGGAGGTCAAGCTCGACGATCAGGCGCCGGTGATTCAGCTCGTGAACCGCATCGTCAGCCAGGCCATGCGCGACCGTGCCAGCGACATCCACCTGGAACCACAAGACGAAGAGGTGCGCGTCAGGTTCCGTATCGACGGCCACCTCGTTGAAGCGTTTCTGTTGCCAATGGGTGCGCACGCCGCACTCACAAGCCGTCTGAAGATCATGAGCGGCATGAACATCGTTGAGAAGCGTCGGCCGCAAGACGGCCAGTTCTCGACAGTGATCGACGGCAAGGAGGTCGACGTCCGCGTGGCGAGCGTCGCCACCGTGTTCGGCGAGAAGATCGTTATGCGAATTCTCGACAAGACCCGATCAATGATTGGTTTGTCGGAACTGGGTTTCCCGCGCGAGACCTACCTGCACTATTCGAAGATGATCCATTCGCCGTTCGGCATGGTGATCTGCGCTGGCCCGACTGGTGCCGGTAAGACCACGACGCTCTACGCATCGCTTCTCGAGGTGAACTCTTCGGGCAAGAACATCACTACCGTTGAAGACCCTGTCGAGTACGTGTTCCCCGGCATCAACCAGATTCAGACCAACGACCAAGCTGGCCTCACCTTCGCCACCGGTCTGAAGGCCATCTTGCGGCAAGACCCGGACGTCATCCTCGTCGGTGAAATTCGAGACGCGGACACGGCGCGCATCGCAGTGCAGTCCGCTCTCACCGGTCACCTTGTGTTGTCGTCGCTTCACGGCACCGACAGCGTCGCCGCGCTGCACCGCTTCCTCGACATGGGCATTGAGGCCTTCCTCATCGCGTCGTCCGTAGTCGGCGTTATCGGCCAACGTCTGTTGCGTCGCGTGTGTGACAGCTGCAAAGAGCCATACACACCCGGTGCCGACGAGCTCGCCGTCTTCCGTCAGCACAGCGGTGGCAGCGAGAAGAGCACATTCTACCGCGGTGCCGGTTGCAACTTCTGCGCCGGCACGGGCTACCGCGACCGCATCGGCGTCTACGAGCTGCTGCGCATCACGCCCGAACTTCGTCGTCTGATCGTTGGCTGGGCCACCACTGAAGAACTCCGTCGACTCGCCGTCGCCCAAGGCATGCGCACGATGTTGCGCGAGGCCATGGCGTTGGTCGAAGCAGACGTCACCACCATCCCCGAAGTCGTCAAGACACTCTTCGCTAGCTAGGAGCAAGGTCATGCCCAAGTTCGCATACGCAGCAATCGATGTCAGTGGTTCCGCCGTCGAAGGCGTGACTAAGGCCGACACGATCGGAGCCGCGCGCTCGCACCTGCTGGAACAGAACCTGTACCCGGTGAAGATCGAAGAAAAGCGCGGTATGGGTCAGATCGAACTGACCGCCAAGAAGGTGAAGAAGAAGGAGTTGATGCACTTCACCAGGCAGCTCGCCGTCTTCATGAAGGCCGGTATCCCGGTAACCGAAGCGATGGAGGTCATCGGCGACGAGACCGCCGACGTCGTGCTGCAACGCACCATCTCGCAAATGGTTGAAGATCTGCGCAACGGCGAGACACTTGCAGGCGCCGCTGGCAAGCACTTGCAGACGTTCCCGAACTACTACATCGGCATCCTTGGCTCCGCCGAACTCACCGGCAAGCTTGATGAGACGCTCGAGAGCCTGGCGGAGTACCTCGAGCGCGAACTCGACACGCGCTCGAAGGTTGTCGCTGCACTGTCGTATCCAGGCGTCGTGATGGTGTTGTCGGTGTTTACCGTCGCCGCGCTTGCCGGTTACGTGCTGCCGCAATTCAAGCCGCTGTTCGAAGAACTGCACGCCGACCTTCCGTTCGCGACCCGCGCGCTGCTGTTCGTGGCCGACCTGTTCACGATCTATTGGTACGGCCCACTGAGTTTCTTCCTCGCAGTGATCGGCTTCTTCATGTGGATGAGCCGCAGCGAACCCGGCAAGGAGTTCCGCGACAAGCTGGTGCTGCGGCTGCCAGTGCTGAGCGGCATCGTCGAGTACGCGATTCTCGAGCGCTTCTGTCGCATTCTCGGCGCAATGATTCGGGCCGGCGTTCCGCTGCCCGACGCAATGCGCACGACGACTGAAGCAACCAACAACCGAGTGTTCAAGGCGCGCCTAATCGTTGCGCAGGAACAAATCCTCGAAGGCGGAGGCTTTGCCAAGCCGCTTGCTCGTACCGAACTGTTCCCAGGTGCCGCGCGTCAGATGTTCAAGGTTGGTGAGGAAACCGGAACGCTCGACCGTCAGTTGGAAGTTGCCGCGATCTTCTTCGACCGCGAGCTGGAGAGCCGCATCAAGCGCTTCACGGCCATGTTCGAGCCGATCATGATTGTGGCGGTCGGTGTGATCGTCGGCTTCGTGGCCATCGCATTGGTGCAGGCGATGTACGGCGTGCTCGAAGGCGTGAAGTCCGACTCGTAAGGTCGTTCAGCGGGCCAGGACTACCTAGCAAGGACAATGTCGACGTAGTTCTGGCCGATAAAGATCGTCACGATCATGCCAAGTGCCATGAACGGCCCGAACGGCACCTTCATCTTGCGATCACCCTTCAGCACGATCAGCAGCACCACGCCGATGATCGCGCCGGTGAGGAACCCAAAGAACAAGCCAACGAGCGCCAAGCCGGGGTTGAGGAAGCCGAGGTAGGCGCCCAGCAGCGGGGCAAGGCGCACGTCGCCATCGCCCATGCCGCCGCGACTACCCCAATAGATCAAGGCCATGACGGCCAGCGAGATCGCCGCGCCAGCCACCAGCATCCATATCCGTTTGGGCTCGTGCTCCACCAAAGCGGCCACGCACAGTAGTGGCACGCCGATGGCCCCAGTGGCGTAAATGATCTCTCGCGGCAGGCGCCGCGTATGCAGATCGATCCAGCTCAGAGCCACTAAACCGGCCATCAGGGCACAGAACGCGGCGGTGCGCCAGGTGAGGCCGAAATGCCACCCCATGAGACCGAACAGAAGCGCCGTTGACACCTCAAGAACGAGCGGCTCGATGCCGATACTCATACGACATTGTCGGCACTTGCCGCGCAATGCCAACCAACTCAACACAGGAACCAGATCGAGGGGGCCAAGGTCTAGGCCGCAGTTCCCACACACCGATCCGGGGCGGACAACCGACTTGCCACGCGGCACGCGGTCGACCACCACGGTGAGGAAAGAACCAAAGAGCAGCCCGATCAGGGCACAGGTAGCAGTTGCCATACGCGAAAAGTCCGACTCGATCGAGCGGAGCTAACGGAGGCTAGTCGCATGTTCAATCCAGATCCGACATTGGTCACGCTGCTACAGGCGACCGTTAACGCGGGCGCGAGCGACTTGCACCTCACCGCTGGTCGGCCGCCGACCGCACGTCGCGACGGCGTGCTCGTTCCGTTCGAGGGCGTGCCGTTGATGCTGCCGACGGACACCGAGCGCATTGTGCATTCACTGCTCAACGACACCAAGCGCGAAGAGTTCGAAGAAAACTCGCAGGTCGACTTCTCGTTCGGCCTGGAATCAATCGGTCGTTTCCGCGCCAACGCCTACAAGCAGCGCAACAGCTGCGCGCTGGCATTGCGCGTCATTCCCTTTCGCGTGCGTTCGCTCGACGAGCTCGGCGCACCGTGGGCGGCTACCGAGCTCTTGCAGCGCCCGTTCGGGTTGGTGCTCGTCGTGGGACCTACCGGCTCGGGTAAGAGCACGACTCTCGCGGCGATGATCGATCGCGTGAACGAGACTCGCCCGGTTCACATTCTGACGATTGAGGACCCGGTCGAATATCTGCATCATCACAAAGTCGCGATGGTCAACCAGCGCGAGGTCGGCACCGACGTGCTCTCGTTCACCGATGGCCTCCGTAGCGCGTTGCGTGAAGACCCCGATGTCATCTTGCTCGGCGAAATGCGCGACCTCGACTCGATCGCCATCACGTTGACGCTCGCCGAAACCGGTCACCTTGTGTTCGCCACGTTGCACACCAACGACGCATCACAAGCACTCGACCGTATTGTCGACGTGTTCCCCGCCGAGCGGCGCGACCAAATTCAGATCATGTTGGCCGGCTCGCTGCAGGGCGTGATCAGCCAGCGCCTGCTCCCAGCCGAAGGAGGCGGCCGCGTGGCCGCGTACGAAGTGCTGATGGCCAACGATGCCGTGCGCAACCTGTTGCGTGAAGGCAAGACCCGTCAGCTGCGCAACACGATGATCTCGGGCCAGCAGGAGGGCATGCAGACCATGGAGATGGACCTCGCACGCCTGGTGTCCAGCGGCATCTTGTCGTTCGAGAATGCAGCCGACATCAGCCAGTACCCGAAAGAAATCTTGGCTCAGGCAGCCACCATGCGCTCGCAGATGCAGGCGCAGGCAACGGTGGACGCCGGTCAGCAAGCCACCACCGGCGCCGGCACCTACGTGAGCGCCTAGAGCACATCGACGAACCATGTCCGTTGCAAAGCTTCCCTTCAAGGTGCTCGGTGGCATCGTGCCCTGTCCGGGCGGTTGGTTGATCGTTCCTGCACGTCTCGCAGGCGTTACCGTCGTTGCCGACGACCCGGAGGTCGTGGCGACGTTGCTCGACGTGTTGGAGTTCAAGCCGAAATTCGACGCGGCCGCGATTTATTGCCCGATCGGTTTTCACGACCGGCCGTCCGCGCCGTATCGCATATGCGACGAGGAGGCTCGCGCGCTTGTCGGATGGCCACGGTCGATCGCGGTGCGCCCCACCCCATCGCGGGCGGCGTTGAACGCCGAAACACGCACGGAAGCTCAGGAACTCGAGCCGTGGTTGACGCGTGGCGACTTGCGCCGGTTCCGCTGGCTGAAGGAAGCGAACACCGAGTTCCAGCCATTCCATCAGCGGACATACTTCGCCGCGCACCCCGACCTTACGTTTGCTCAGCTCAACGGTGACCGCCCTCTGCTGTCTTCGCCGTATCAGCAAGACGGCATGCTCGAGCGCATCGGCCTGATCCGCGACAAGTTGCCCGGCCTGGAAGACATCGCCAGCCGCACACCGCCACCAGGTTCAGCGCAGGTTCACCTGCTACAGGCCCTCGGTCTGCTGTGGACCGCGCGCCGCATCGCCGGGCGAGCAATGCAGCGAATGCCGCTCGATCCCGACTGGGATCCATCCGGCATGCGCATGGAATTAGTGCGCTAACTCACTGTGTGGCCCACTGAGCGCTGGCGCAACAGTGTCCGAAGTACGCCGGAAACGTTGGGACAATTGCCGTACGCAGAGTGTCGCCGCTGTCATCGAGGAAGTCGAGGCTCGTTACCTCGACGCCAAGTGGAATGGGTAAGGCGAAGTACGTCTCGCCGGGGTTCCGAAGAACTGGAACTTGGACCTTGCTGCCGTCGGCAAGATTGGCACGCAACCCCGCGGTCGCCGGATCCGTGTAACCAAACACGATGACTCCATAACCCGCAACGCCAGCGATGTTCACATCGCCCGCAGTTTGCGGAGCGTCGGTGGGTTGGCTGAGCCGGTCCTCCTCCACGCCCCCGATTAACTCATCACCTGCGTATACGAAAATGCCGCGGAGCGCTCTCGTGTTGGCCTGTACGGCGTACTGGATGCCACTCAGGGTGCCGATGAACTGCGCAACTTTGCTGGAAGGAACGGCGTCGGGATCGATAGTCCGGATCGGGAGCTCCTTGGTAGAGACAAAGGTGAGGCTGCGCGCGACATCGGTGAGATCATCTGCCCCGCTCTCCGGCACCACGGATCCCCGAGGTTGTGACACGGTTACGTCGACGCCCGGCTCCTGCTCCCACCACACCTGGCGCGTCGTTTGCAGACCCGCGTGGCCTTTGATATCCACCGGGTCGCCGTTCTCGGGCTTCGGACTCAGCCCGGAACTGACGTTGACCTGGTACGTGCCGGTCGGACTCACCACCGAGTAGGTGAAGTAGTACCCAGACGGCGCGAAAAGGCCAAAGGCGGTGAACAACGACGCCGTCCAACCTTGAGGAAGTTGGGTGAGGTCGGGGACCACGTAGTCGACGTCCGACACGACCGGCGCGGCCGTGCGAGGTTGGTCATCAAGCGAGATCCAAAACGGTGGATCGGTCAAGACAGGGTCGATCGACGTCGGACTCGCTGCCGGTGTTTGCCGCGGGTTGTGGCCGACGGCGTACAAGCCGGCAATCAGAAGTGCCGCAGCGGCGCATGCAGCCACATACCAACGAGCGCGCCACGGTGAAGGGACCAGCGCGTGCACGTGTTCCATCGGTTGATCTGGGGGGGACATCACGAGTGCGATCTTCTCGGGGTCTGACTCGCGTACCAGAAGCCCACTGCGCACCCGCTCCCAGAAAGCGTCGTCGGCGGCGGGGGCGTCGAAACCGCGCAGCGCAGTCGCAACTCGGTCGTGTGTCCAAGTCATCAGATTTCGTTCCCTTCTATTGCTGTCTTGATCGCCGCGCGGGCTCGATGAATCCGCGACGCGATCGTGCCGTTGGCTATCCCGAGAACGGTCGCCGCGTCGTCGTATGACATGTCCTGCCCATCAATAAGCAGCAGAATCACGCGCTGGTCGATCGGAAGTTCATCGAGTGCCGCCTTCACTGCCATGCGATCAGCCACCGCGTCGGAGCGGTCGCCCACTTCCGTCAACGTCGCTGCCCGCTGTTGACGAGCCGCACGTCGACGACCGGACCTCAAGTGGTCAAGGGCGGTTCGATAGGCGATCGTGAAGAGCCAGGTTTGGGGCGAGGAGTCGCCGCGAAACGATCTGCGCTGCTCGAACGCCTTCAGATACGCAGCCTGTAGCACGTCGTCGACGTCGCCGCCTACCAACCGATAGGCCATGCGGCGCACGGCCTGGTCGTGGACACGCAAGAACGCCTCGAACTCAGCGGCACTTACGAGGCCGACCGACTCCTCATATAGCTCGGAGGCAGAAACGTGTTGTTGCTCGATAACAGGTTCGACGCCCACCAACCCGCGATCCTTCCATCCAGATTGGAACTTGTGCGCAAGGGAGACTGGCGCGATGGGAAGGTCGTAGCGTCTGGCGCGTGCAGGTCGACTTTCGAGAAGTTCGGATCCCAGACGACCACGAGCAACTTGCCGAGTTTCTGTGCAACGACGAGTGGCCCTTCCACGGTCAGCGCAAGCTCACGTCCGCCGACATAGCCGCGATGGAATTCTCAACCACGAACGTCGCGACTTTCTGGGTGATAGCCGACGGTCGCGCCGTCGGGCTTGTTCGACTCCTCGATCTCGCCGATATCGGAGACGGAGCGCCGCTGTTCGACCTTCGCATCGGCAGCGCATATCGCAGCCGTGGTTTCGGACTGCGAGCCGTTCGATGGCTCGTTGACTACCTGTTCACGACCTATCCCGAACTGCACCGCACCGAGGCCAACACCCGCCACGACAACACGGCTATGCAACGGATACTCACCGCCGCTGGCTTCACGCAGGAGGGTCGACTACGCGACGCCTGGAAGAGCGACGACGGGAAGTGGTGCGACACTTTGATCTACGGAATCCTTCGCAGTGACGTCAGGAACTAGCCGGCGCTGGTCACCCAGGAGTTGACGGCGAACTTGCCGTAGTCGTTGACCTGCACGATCGCGATCGAAGTGATGTGCGGTGTGCCAGAGGTTGTGGTCGACACGATCTTGAACGTCTTCTGCACGATGCGGTTCACCATGCCCAGCTGATTGTCGGCCGGCAGATCGACCGACTGGGTGATCTTGGCAGCGAGCACACCGCCGACCAGTTGGATGCTCTTGTTCGCACCCTTGCCGCTGCCAACGGTGACGTTGATGGCGCCTTGCGGCACGCTGACGTAGCCGGGGATGTACACCGTCGTCGTGCTGGTGCCGGTGAGTTGGAAATCGATCACGGGTGCCACCGGCGGTACGGGGCTGACGGTCGGCACGAGCGTCGACGGTCGGTAGCCAGTCGAAGCGGCGTCGACCGGTGGTGTCGTGTCGCCGGGGTTGGTTTCGGTCGTCGACTTCGGCACCTGCAGTTGCCCCGGCAGCACTAGGTCGGTGCTGGAGGTGGCGCCAGAAGTGACTCCGTTGACAGTCTCGATCGACACACCGGCCGATACGTAGTTGCCGACGTCGGTTGGATCGACCAGGCGCGCATTGAAACGAACCCGCGGCCCGTTCGCCGTGCCGCTATCGGTGACGACCATGCGACCGGCAGCGCCAAAGACAAACGTGCCACCGATGCCGGAGATGTTGATCAACGATGGCGCGTTGACTGCGTAGAAGGCAGCTTCCGAGTTCGTAGTGCAACCTTCGATCGCACCCTCACCGACGACCACGTTCGCATTCGCCCCGAACGTCACCGTGTTCTCGAAGTAGTAGACGCCGGAGGTAAAGAACGTGGGAACAGAGTCGGCGATTGTGACTGCGTCGGTGTAGGTGCCGGGGAAGAAGACACGACACGAACCTGCCCACGCCGGCATCATGTAGCCAGCGCTTGCCAAGTGATTCACGCCGTGCGATGGCAACGGAGGCAAGAAAATCTTTCCACCTTCGCTGCCGGCCGACACATCGGCCCACCAGGCACCGACGTCGGCGTTTCCGGAGCCGGCGTACGGCGCACCGATTGTGCCGATCGGCGGTACCGCACCGGCTTCCACGACACCCAACGCCACGCGCAGGTCGGCGTCGGCCAGCTCGGCGGCATCGCTGAGGGTTGTGCACTCTGTGCTCACCGGCACGCCCAGGTCGGGGGCGGCGAGCGTGACTGCTGTGTGCAGGCCACTTGCAGAGCACGCGACATACAGCGCGCTGGGATCAGCCAGCGTGACACGCAGCGCTCCGCGGACCGCCTCAGCGCGGCTCGCCTTGTGCTGTTGCACGCGATCGCCGCGCAGCACGACCGACACATAGTTCATCATCGGCACCAGCATCAGCGATCCGATGATGATGAACACGAGCGCGAAAATCAGGGCTGTGCCCTCATCGGCAGCCTCTCGCTTGGGACGCACGAAGAGGCGCTTCATTTCAGGGCCACTGTCATCACGCACGAAACGGCCGTGTTCGGGGCAACGCTTAAGGTGATCTTGCTCCAGGGCGAGCCGGTATCGATTGGGCTGGTCGTAAACGGATAGTTGGCCCCACCGGCTTTGCACGACCAGCCGACTGGGTTGTAGTCGTCGAGCGTTGAGGTCGCCATCGGGCTGATCGACACGTTGATCGCGGTACCAGAGCTGAGCTCGTAGTCGAAGGTGCCGCTGCGATACAACGCACTCGTCGTGGCCGTGGTGAGGTCGACAGAGCTTTGGTAGGTGAATGGATCCGACGCGTTGGTGGTGCCAACTTTCGTCTGCAGCGTCACAGTGCCGCCGCATTCAGCCAGCGCCATGCTTGTCATCGCGCCTGAGAACTGCGTCCAGTTCGGCAGCTCGTAGTAAGTGGCCTGCGCCGCGTTGGTGTACACGCCCGCGGTCTGAACGGCCGGAACAGCACCGCTAGGAGCAATGAACTGCTTGAGGATGTCGCGATTCGGTCGGTTGTAGCTCGACGACCCTTCATGGAAGGTGAACGGCTCGGCGTACACCTTGGTTGCATCCCATCCGTCAGTAGTACCGCTGGATGTGTTGCCGGTGTTGTAGGCGGCCTCAGTCGTTGCTTCCCACAGCGAGAACGGGGTGGTGTAGATGTTCTGTGTGCGGTAGCTGTCGGACTCGTCGGCCGTGGTGTTACCCGAGTTGTAGGCCGACTGAGTGATGGAAGTCCACGTCGTGAACGGAGCGGTGTACAACGTGGCGACACGCCAGCCATCAGACTCGTCGCCAGTGGTGTTGCTGGAGTTGTACGTCGCTTCGGTTGTCGCTTCCCACAGCGAGAAAGGACTGGTGTAGATGTTCTGTGTGCGGTAGCTGTCGGACTCGTCGGCCGTGGTGTTACCCGAGTTGTACGCCGACTGAGTGATAGAAGTCCACGTCGTGAACGGAGCGGCGTACACCGTGGTCGCACGCCACCCGTCGGTTTCATCGGGGGTGGTGTTACCCGAGTTGTAGGCCGACTCTGTGGCCGTCTCCCAGGAGGTGTACGGGCTGGAGTAGTTCGTAACCGTCCGGAACCCATCGGTGGAATCACCGGTGGTGTTACTGAGGCCGTACAGCCCCGCCGTTGTGCTCGTCCAGCTACCCAACGTGCCAGTCACACGCGCGCGGAAGCCGTCGGTCGAACCGCTGACGGAGTTGCTCCTGTTGTAAAAGGTCGCGGAAGGCGAGGTAATGGTCGCCCAGCTACCCAACGTGCCGGTCACACGCGTCCGGTAGCCGTCGGTGGAGTCGTTGCCCTGGTTGCTCTTGTGGAAGAGCGCTGCGGTCGTGGTCGACCATGTCGGACCGAGCGTGCCAGTAACACGTGCCCGGTAGTTGTCGGTTTCGTCAGCGACCGTGTTGTTCGATTCGTAGGTCGACTTCGAAATCGAGTTCCAGTTGCTACCTGTCTTCTTCTCGTAAGTGATTCCGGTGCTCGAGACCTCGTAAACCATGCCACTACCTGCAGCTTCATAGGTGAGACCAGTGCCCGCCACCTCGTACGTCAGGTTGTAACCGCGCTGCCAGCTTTCGAGATGCGAGCCGCGCTGATAGTCGAGGTGATAGCCGCGCTCCCAGTTGCCGAGGTGCGAGCCACGTTGGTAGTCGTAGTGATAGCCGCGGACGTAGTCCTCGAGGTGATAGCCAGCGCCCTGTTGCACCCACAACGATTGCCCGCTGGTGTCGGCACCGACGTACACGCCAATCAACTTCTCGAGGTCGACCTCGAACTCGCGCACCACTCGGTTGGCTCGGTTCCATGCCAATTGGCTGTAGGAACTGCCGTTAGACGACGCCAGCCCCGAGTCGTCTGGGTGTGCCACCGGCGCCGAACTCGCGCTCGTCGCATTAAAGCGGTTGTAGGTCGGAATGCCGTCGGTGAAGAAGATGAGTGTCTTGGGCAGCGTGGATTGCACGGTGCCATTCGAGTTGCGGAACATGCGGAACATTCCGTCTTCCCAGTTCGTACCGCCGGTGCTGTTGAGTCCAGCAACGAGAGCCTTCAACGCCGTGACGTCAGACTCAACGAGCATGTCGTAGTACTTGGTCCAGGCCGCGCCCGCACCAAGTGTGGTAGCGGTCGTCGCGAAGGTGACGACTTGCAGTTTGATCGGCGTACCAGCGAATGCATCGATAAATGCCGTCACGCCGGTACGCACGTACGACATGTTCGAGCCGATACTGCCGGAGGTGTCGACGACGAGACCGAAGTTGCCACCGCAACGCGACCGGGTGGCCGCAAAGGTCGGAGCACCGGAAAGGTTGGTGGTGCCCAACTCGGTTTCACGATTGGTGCCGCCTGCGCTCAGCGTGATCGAGTCGGTACCACCACCGGCGCCGGCGAGGTCGCCACCGCCGTTAATGGTCACGGTGACGCGACGACCATTCTTGACGTAGTACGTAGGGTCTTCGCCCTCGGCACCTGTGCCGTCGCCTGGTGCTGCGGGATCGGTTGCCAAGGTGACGAGCATCACCCAGACCGGCGGGGTGACTCCGGCGTAATACTCGATTCCGGTCGGTGGCGCCGGCACGTCGTGCAACACCACTACCTGCGAGCACGTGGGTGGGGCCGAGTCCACGGAGTAACACGCAACGCGAATGACTTGCCAGTCGAGATCGAGTGTTTGGATATAGCGGTACGAAACGATGGTCTGTGTCGGAATCGAATCGGTGGTTCCCGGGATCGAGCCAGTCCACGACAGCATCAGGGTGTTGCTGCCGCTGACGTTCACGTTTGACGGGCACACAGTTCCGCACGGCGAGGCGCCGGCGTCGGTGTTGACGACCTCGGCGGAAGCGAGATCCGTCGGCATCCAAATGCCGACGGATTGCTCTGAGCGCGTGTTGTTGATTCGGCCTTGGCTGTTGTCGGCCTGAGCGAGGAGCACGCTGGTCGCGGTCGCCATCGCCGCCACCAACATGCCGGTGATGGTGACGCTGATCATCACCTCCGGCAACGTCATGCCGGAATCTCGGTGAGCTCTGCGGGTTGCAAGGCGCTTAAACATCGCTCTTCACCATCTCAATCGTTCGTGTGGGATGTCCGTTGGGAGCGGTCACGGTGATGGTGACCTTCTGCACTAAACCGTCGGGCCAGGTCACCCCCGGGCAAGCACCAGCCACCCAAGTTCCAAGGGTGGTTGGCGAGGCCGCCGGGACGTAATAGCTGTAGGTAGCCGTCGCTTGTTCCGCCGACCAACCCTCGGCCTGCGCCGCTGCCTGCACATAGACGTCGTAGTTGCAACTCTCGCCGGCTCGGTTCACGCGGTCGGCGGCATTGGCGAGGACAGTCTCGACCCTCGCTGCGTTACGGGACGACGCACTGGACTTAATCGTCACGATGCCCGCCATCATGATCGGCACGATCGCCACGCCCATCAGGACCACGGCCACAAGTACCTCGACCAGCGTGTAGCCGCGGTCACGCGGCTCATGCGGTTCGGCTTCTCGAACTCGTGAAATTTTCATGATCTGCGGCTCCCGAGCTTCCAATAGGGCAACCATTTATCGGCAGCCCTTGCGCGCGAGTCGTCTCAAGACTTCGACAAGATGGTCGTGAAACAAAAAGCGAAAAGGGCCGGGGCTTGTGGCCCCGGCCCTTCTCATTGCACTACTTGGATTGCTGCCGTATCACGTAGTTGTGGTTGCGGCGGCCGTGGTTGCGACAGTCGTATCGCAGTCGCCACCGGCGGTTGCGCTGATGGTGGGGGGGCTCCCAGCCGTCAGGGTCCAGCGAGCCGACGGATCGGTGCGCAGGTAGTTGCCCACGAGGGCAGCCATGGTGGTGGCGTCGCCACCGGTGTCAGCGAAGTACGCCTCGGTTGCGGTCTCGATGGCCCGCTTCTCGGTGGCGCAGCTGTTCTCCTGGCTCTTGTCGGTGATTCCACGGACGGCGAACACCGTCACGGCGGCAAGAATGCCAAGGATCACGATGACGATGAGCAATTCGACGAGGGTGAATCCCTTGTCCTTCTTCGGAGCCGCTTCGATTTGATTCTGCATTGGGGTTTCCTCCCGCTTGATTGTTGAGGTCGTCTTGACCAACGCCGACCCGCAGAACGGAACGGACGCAGAGAAATAGTCGGGACGCGGGAGTCACTTCTTGAGCGATTCTTCCCTCAAGATTCCGTCACCCGCCGGCTCAAGCCAGCCGATTGCGGCACCGATATTGAGGTGTGCGACGCCACCAAGAAGACAACTGGATGCAGCCCGACGAAGTGGTCGTGCCCTTTCTCGACCCAGAGAGCTCTGAGAACGCCGAGTCAGTAGCGCTTGAGTTGCGCGATCGGCTGCTGAAGGTCGAAGAGCAGGTGCTCGGCCAGTACAGCTCGACTGCCGCCTACGCCACACTGGCGCAACAGGGCACCGATCACGCCCGCGCCGAAGCCCGTGCCGATCACGAGCGCTTGCAAACCACGATCATCGGGCTACTCGATCGTCTGCGAGCCGAGATGAACAGTCGCCTTGACGCGCTCGAGGCGCGGCCAACACAGGGTGGTGCATCACTCTCCACCGACGCGTCGGCACGTATCGCCGAACTAGAAGAGCGAACCAACGTGGTGATCACCGCGCTTCACGCCTATGGGCAGGAGAACGTTCGTCTCCGCCAGCAGGTCGAGGAGTTGCTCGCGCAGAAGATGCGCACAGACGGCTGGCTGGCCAGCAGCGGCAGCGCGTCAGAACTCGCTCTGCGCTGAGCAGTCGTTGCCGTTGTCGCATACCGTGCAGGTGTGAGTTCACCTGCTGGAACTTTGTGGTTACTGCCCAACCGCGAGCGATCGCTCGTGCGACGTCATCCGTGGGTCTTCAGCGGCGCGATTGAGCGCGTGACCGGCACGCCGGAACCTGGCGAGACAGTGCTCGTGTGCACGGCGCAAGGGACCGCACTCGGCCTCGCGGCGTTTAGCCCGGCCTCGCAGATCAGAGCGCGCATGTGGAACTTCGACGCCGAGCAGCCGATCACTGCCGAGCTCATCGCCGGTCGCATTGCGGCCGCGGCACAACGGCGCGAGCACGTGCTTGCCGGCGGCACAAACTCCGCCCGCCTTGTGTTCAGCGAGGCGGACGGCGTGCCCGGCCTCATCGCCGATCAGTACGGCGACACCGTCGTGTGCCAACTCACCACTGCCGGTGCCGAGGCGTGGCGCGAAGTGATCGCCGACGCGTTGGCCGCACTGCCCGGCGTCGCCCGGGTGTACGAGCGCAGCGACGCTGATGTACGCGAGCGCGAGGCGTTGGCACCCAACGTTGGCGTGCTGCGTGGCGACACGCCGCCGCCCAACTTGTTGGCACACGAGAACGGGCTGAAGTTCGCCGTTGATGTCGAAGGAGGCCACAAGACGGGCTTCTATCTCGACCAACGCGACGGGCGAGCAGCCGTCGCGCAATGGGCGGGCGGGCGCAACGTGCTGAACGTGTTCAGCTACACGGGCGCGTTCAGCGTGATCGCGGCCAAGCACGGGGCGGCGAGCATCATGTCGATCGACTCTTCCGGCCCTGCCTTGGCAACCGCCAGCCGCAACGCGCAGTTGAACTCCGTCGACATCGGCGAGGTTCTAGAGGCGGATGCGTTCACCGCGCTGCGCGGGCTTCGCGACCGTGCCCGGCACTTCGACCTGATCTTGCTCGACCCGCCAAAGTTGGCCAACAACGCCAAGCAAGTCGAGAAAGCCACACGCGCCTACAAGGATCTCAACCTGCTGGCCATCAAGCTGCTGGCACCCGGCGGCGTGCTGATGACATGGTCGTGCAGCGGTGCGGTGACGCCGGATCTCTTTCAGAAGGTGGTGGCAGGCGCTGCTCTCGACGCGGCGCGCATGTCGTCGAGCAGTGTGCGCATCATTGGTCGGCTGAGCCAGCCCATCGATCACCCGGTGCCGCTTGCGTTCCCTGAGGCCGAGTACCTCAAGGGCCTCATCCTGCAAGCTGACTAGGCAAGCCCGCTAGGGCTACTCCTGCACCAACTCGATCAGCGTTCCGAAGCTGCCCTTCGGATGCACAAAGGCGACAGTCGTTCCGCGGCTTCCCGGTCGCGGCGCCTTGTCGATCGGTGTCGCTCCGGCAGCGATCATGCTGGCAAGCGCCTCGGCGCAATCGCGAACCCGGTAGCCGATGTGATGCAACCCCTCGCCGCGCTTCTCGATCGACTTCGCCACCGGGCTGTCGTCGCGCGTCGGGGTGAGTAGTTGCACGTAACTCTCCGCCACCTTCAGCAGCGCTTCCTCGACACCATCGTGATCGACGACCTCGCGATGCGCGACCTCAGCCCCGAACGCGCGGCGGTAGTAGTCGATGGCAGCTTCCAGATCGCGAACAGCGATTGCGACGTGGTCGATCTCGGTCAGCAGCATGTGCCTCATCCCTTCCTGTTCACCGTCGGAACCAATTGAGCTGGTCGACAACTTTGGCGCGCAGCGCCGGGTCGGTGACGCCAAGGCCTTCGCTGGGTGCCAGCGCGAGCACGCCGATCTTGCCCTCGTGCGCGTTGTGGTGCACTTGGTACGCAGCCTCGCCGGTTTCGTCGAGTGGAAAAACGCGGCTGAGAACGGGATGGATCATCCCCTTGCTCACCAGCCGGTTGGCCTCCCACGCTTCGCGGTAGTTGGCGAAGTGCGAACCGATCAGCCGCTTCGAGCGCATCCAGAAGAATCGATTGTCGAACTCCATCATGAACCCCGAAGTCGCGGCACATGTCACGACGGCTCCACCACGCTTGACCACATACATCGACGCTCCGAACGTCGAGCGCCCCGGGTGTTCGAACACAATGTCGGGGTCTTCGCCGCAAAGATCGCGGATGTCTTTGCCCAGTCGCCGCCATTCGGTTTCGTCTTGCTCGTCGCCATTCCAGAACTGATAACCAGCCGCGCTGCGATCGATGATGTGCTGCACACCCATACGACGAAGGATCTCCGCCTTGTCCGGCGAGCTCACCATGCAAATCGGAATGCCGCCACCGTTCAGCACGTATTGCGTTGCGTAGGCACCGATGCCTCCGGTGGCACCCCAGATCAGCACGACATCGCCCTGCTTCATGCGCGCCGCGTTGCGACCGACCAGCATGCGGTAACTGGTGCTGTTGCACAGCGCGTTCACCGCGGCTTCTTCCCACGTGAGATGCGCCGGCTTGGGCATCAGCTGATTGGCCTTCACGATCGCGAGTTCGGCGAGGCCGCCGAAGTTGGTCTCGTAACCCCAAATGCGTTGGTTGGCTGCCATCATCGAATCGTCGTGAGCGCTGTGGTCCTGGTCGTCGACGTGGTTGCAATGCACGGTGACGCGGTCGCCGGGTTTCCAGTTGCGTACCGCACTGCCGACTTGCAGCACTACGCCAGCGGCATCGCTGCCCACCACTTGGTATGGCTGGTCGTGTCGCTTGGCCCATTCGCTCTCGCGTGCCAGGCGCGCCAGCGGCCCGAACGTGCTGACCGGTTCGAAGATGCTGGTCCACACTGTGTTGAAGTTGATGCTGCTCGCCATCACGGCCACATACACCTCATCGGGAGCAACTGCCGGCGTGGGCACATCACCGACGTGCAGGCTGCGACGCGGATCCTTGTCCTTGGTCGCGACGCCTTGCCACATCTCTTGCTCGGACTTCAGTACATGCACGCCCCGATAGCTGTCGGGGATCGCCAGCTTGGCAAACACCTCGGCGTTCGCGTTGGCCTGGATTGCGTCGAGGACGTGCTGCATCCGGTGATATTACCGACGAGTAGCTTCAGCCAACGAGTTCGTCGAAAACGACAACGCGGGACTCGCGGTAGGCGAGGACACCCAGCGCGCTCACCACAACGACCATCGCAACTCCTTGCGCCAACGAGATGCGCTCGTCGAGCACGATCCACGCCACGATCGAGGCACCGACGGGTTCGAGTTGAATCAACAACGACGTCACCGAAGCATCGACGCGCGGCTGCGCCCACGCCACCAATCCGTGACCGGTGAGGCCGGGACCGATGGCCAGCAGCGCAATCCACAACCAACCGGCACCGTGAACACGGCCAACGTCGCTGCGCAGCACCAGCACCATCGCCGACACGGTCAACGTGGCGATCACGCACACGCCAAACAGATAGCGCACAGTCTCGACGCGTGCGCGCACTCGCTTGGTCTGCAGCAGGTAGAGCGACCACAACAACAACGAGGCGACCGCCCACACGTAGCCGACCGGTTTGGTGCCAGCACCGTCGACAGATGGCGCAGTCAGTACTGCCACCATCACACCCGTGATCGCGAGGACCGAGCACGCAACTTTCACGCGCGTGAGGTGCTCGCCCATGAACCGCACGGCGACTGGGAACGCGACGACTGGGGTGAGCGCGCCGATGATCAACGCCACGGCGATGCTCGTGTACTGCAACGTGATGAAGAAGACGCACAGGTTGAGGCCGAACAACACGCCCGAGATCGCGCTGTCTTTGAGCTCGCCCCAGGTCGGCCAGCGATGGGTGACCGCCGCGAAGATGCCGAGAACGCCGGTCGCGATCCACAAACGCCAGAACGACAAAACGACGCCTCCGACATGGGCGGACTTTCCGAGCACGCCACCGAACGACCAGAACACCGAAGCGGCAAGGACCGCAATGACACCAGCACCAGCACCAGCGCGGTTCGCAGACTGTCGCTCGTCGATCACTCGGCTACCAGTAACGCACGGGCACTGCGCTCGGCGCGCATTTCCGGCACGAGCACAAAGGAAGCAGCGAGCATCAGCCCGGCGGACATCAGTGCCACAGCTCCCAGCGGGATGTGCCCCAGAACAGCGAAGCCAGCGATCGGCGCCAACACCGCACGAATCCCGGTGAAGAAGGTGTGCAGACCCATGTAGTCGGCGGTACGTCCCGCGGGCGCGAACTTGGTGACCCACAGGCTCCACATCAGGTCGCCACCCGCACTCCCAATACCCAACAACACCGAACCGATAATCAGGCTGGTGTCACTGGTGCCGGTGAAGAAGGCGGCGACGTACAACGCGAACAGCACGTTGACGAGAATGCGCGACGCGAAGAAGCTCAACCGATCGAACACGTGGCCAAACAGCGGCATAGTGAGCAGACGCACGATCGATGGCACCACCACAGTCAGCACAACGATCTTGGCGGCGTCGGCGTTGATGCCGTAGCGGCTGTTGGCAAGGTATTCCACGCGCAGTGGCAGCAACATCAGGTTGCCGAATCCCATCAGCATCCATGCAGTCAGCGTGAGCCGCAGTCGCCGGTCCTCGCCCAGCAAGTGGAAGTGCGGCCAGGCTGTGTTGCGCACTCCGGCGATCTTCGCCAGCGGCTCGCTCGGAACCCGCAGGTTCAACCAGATCAAGACTGCGCTTGCCGCGGCGCCAGCAAGAATCACTACCCACCAACGATCGGGCTCGGCGTTGAGGTACTCGCCCATCGCCAGCCCGGCAAGGGCCGACACCAGCACCTTCAGCGCAAGGCCCCAACCAACGCGTCGCCCCAGCTCTCGCGGTGGAAAGTTGCGCTCGTAACTGACCGTCATCAGCGGGTACATGCCGTTGACCATTGCGATACCTACAACAGAGCCGACGACAAACAGCGGCAGCGCGCCCGTCGCCGCGGCCATGAAGCCAAGGGTGCCGATGAACGACAGCACGGCCAGCGGCACCATCACCGGTCGACCCCATCGACGAGCCCACGATGTAATCAAAGGCGTCGCGAGCAGACCTACACCATTCGCCGCGGCGACCACGCCCTTCACCAAACCAGGAGCGTCGAAATGCTTCAGCGCGATGGTGACCAATACCGAGGTTTCCAGCGGAAGCAGCACTCCCAGGGGCACAGCTCGGGAGAGATCGGCAAGCTGAGCGCGGCGAACGACGGCGGGATCGTCGCTTGGCGCCATGGCGCCATTCTCTCTCATTGCTGCGACGAAACCTCGACTCGCATACGCTCAGCGCTATGCCTGGTTCCTACATCGTCGCTGGTGCCCGTACTCCGATCGGCAAGTTGAGCGGCGCACTCGCTCCGTTTAGCGCTGCCCAACTTGGCGGGTTCGCCATTATCGAAGCCCTGAAACGCGCGGGTGTCGCGCCTGATCAGGTCGATCACGTGATCATCGGCCAAGTGCTGACCGCTGGCCAGGGCCAGATGCCCGCGCGGCAAGCCGCCACCAAGGCCGGAATACCGCTGCGCGTGCCGGCGCTGAACGTCAACAAGGTGTGCCTCAGTGGATTGAACGCGATCTATCTCGCCGATCAGATGATCAGCAGTGGCGACGCCGACATCGTGATCGCTGGCGGTATCGAGAGTATGACCAATGCTCCGTATCTCGCGCCCGGCGCACGTAGTGGTTTTCGCTACGGCAACGTGGAGTTGCAGGACGTCATCGTGACCGATGGTCTGTGGTGCTCGTTCGACGCGTGCCTGATGGGCCAGAGCACCGAGCGTTACTCCGCCGGGGGAATCACCCGCGAGCAGCAGGACGCGTTCGCGATGAAGAGCAACGAGCGCGCCGCCGAGGCGATCAAGTCGGGCCGGTTGGCCGACGAGATCGTGCCGGTCTCGATTCCACAACGCAAGGGTGAGCCCCTGTTGGTCGAGACCGACGAGGGCGTTCGTCCCGGTACCACGATGGAATCACTCGCCACCCTGAAGCCTGCCTTCGACAAGGCCGGCACCATCACAGCTGCCAATGCCTCACAGATCAGCGACGGCGGGTCGGCCGTGGTGATGATGAGCGAGAAGGCGCTGAACGCTTGCGGAGTGACCCCGCTTGGCCAGGTCGTCAGCTACGGCATGGTGGCCGGTCCCGACAACGTGTCGCTGTTGCAGCAACCCAGCAGCGCGATCATGGCCGCGCTCGCGCGGGCCGGCAAGAAGGTCGGCGACGTCAACCTGTTCGAAATCAACGAGGCTTTCGCCGCCGTCGCCATCGCCTCGATGGCCGACTTGGGTGTCAGCGACGAGATCGTCAACGTCAACGGTGGCGCCATCGCGATCGGCCACCCGTTGGGGATGAGCGGCAACCGCGTGGCGCTGACTTTGCTGCACGAACTGCGCCGTCGCGGCGGGGGCTTGGGCGCCGCGGCCCTGTGCGGCGGCGGAGGCCAGGGCGACGCGTTGCTGGTTCGCACCGTCTGAGCTGCACCTTTCAATTGTTACGATGGTTGACACAATCGAGCCGTTGTTGTAATGTAATCGCAACATACGCGTTGATTGATTGTGCCCCCCACAATCCACCAGCGTGAGCAAGGTCTGGGGTACCACCTCTGGAGCTGGCCCGTCCGCCCGCTACCAGGTCCAGGAGTGGTACCCCAGTTGCTTTTTTGCGACTTAGGCAGAGAGTTCGCGCCGACCTTCGAGGGCCCGGCCGAGGGTCAACTCGTCGGCGTACTCCAGGTCGCCGCCCACCGGTAGGCCACTGGCGATGCGGGTGACCCGTACGCCGAACGGCTTCATCATGCGGGCGATGTACATCGCGGTGACTTCGCCCTCGGTGTTCGGGTTGGTGCACAGGATCACTTCAGTAATCGATTCCGGCTCGATGCGGGCGAACAGCTCCTTCATCTTCAACTGCTCGGGGCCGATGCCGTCGAGAGGGCTCATTGCTCCGAGCAATACGTGATAGCGACCCTTGAACTCGCCGGTCTTCTCGATAGAGACGATGTCGCGCGATTCCTCGACGACACACAGCACTGACGAGTCGCGCCGATCGTCGAGGCAGATCGGGCACAGCTCGCTGTCCGCAAAGTTGAAGCATTGCGAACAAAACCGCACGCGTGCCTTCGCGTCGGTAATCGCCGCCGCAAGTCGGGCAACGTCGTCGATTGGGATCTTCAACAAGTGAAATGCGATGCGCTGCGCCGACTTGGGACCGACGCCAGGAAGGCGGCCAAGCTCGTCGATCAGCGACTGGACGGGGGCGGTGTAGACGGCCATCGTCACTCGTCGATGATCTGCGAGCCAGGAAAGGCCTGCGCAAGACGATCGACGGGAGACACGACCGTTTCCGGTGGAGCATCGACAAGGCCGTCGAGATCGACTTCTTCATCGGGCACCGGCGCTGAGTTCGGCCGCTTCATTTGCACGACGTTGCCGTTACTAACGGGCTGCTCGTCGTCGGCGGCGTCGTCGCTGGTGTCGGGGCCGTCGTTGACGGTGAGCAACAACTTCACTGGTGCGCCAACCACCTGCAACAGCGCGGCTTCAACAATGGCGCGATGCTGCTCGCACTTGAGGCGGTGAGCCTCGTTCGGCGCGGCAATTGCGACCATGCCATCGCGCGCGCCGAGAACTTTTGTGGCCGCGTAGATCGCGCGTGGTAACGACTTCAGCGCAGGCATGACCTGGCTGCCCCAGACCTCCACCGCGCGATCGACTGCCGTCGAAGACGGTGCCTCGTTGGTAGTTGCGGCCGGGTGTTGCGGTGACGGGGTTTGCGGTTCGGCCGCAGCCGTCGGTGCGACGGTGAGCGGTGCCGCGGCTGGGCGAGCACGGCCACCGAGCGCAGCGCGACCAGTTGCCGGGTCGACCGGTGCCGGGCGCGCACTCGCTGGTGGACCGGCCGCAACCTGCTGCTCGAGACGCGTGATGCGGTCCAGCAGCACCGAGACGTCGTTGTTCGCTGCCGGATGGGAGAGCTGTACTAAAGCGACCTCGAGCAGCAAGCGCGGATCGGGCGCGTGACGCATCTCGACCAACATCTCGCCAAGTCGCTCCATCGCCCGCACTGCGTTGGCGGCACCGAGGCGACTGGCGAGCGCGGCCACTTCGGCCGCACGCTGCACGGGCAACTGCACTAGCTCGGGTGCCATCAGCGACAAGAAGCAATCGCGTAGATGACGCACGATGTCGTCCGTGAGAGTGCGCGCGTCGCGCCCTTGCTGCATGGCGCTGGCCACGACGGTGAGCGCGCGCCCCGGGTCGGAATCGATGAACGCTTCGATGAACTCGTCGAGCGGGGTGATGTCGAGCGCCTCGCCACCACCTGCCGCGACCAGTTCGAGCGCTGAGACCGTGTCGCGCGCGGAACCGCCACCTTGGCGCAGCACAGATTGCAACGCTTCCTCACCGAGCTCGATGCCCGCGTCGCCGGCCAGCCAACGAATATGCGACTCCATCACGTCCATCGGCAGCAGATGGAACTGCAAGTGCTGTGTGCGACTGCGAATGGTTTCGCTGACCTTCTGTGGGTCGGTGGTTGCCAGAACGAACACGACGTGTGGCGGCGGTTCTTCCAGCGTCTTCAACAGCGCGGCCTCGGCTGCCTTGGACAGCATGTGCACTTCGTCGAGGATGTACACCTTGTGCCGGCCAGGCGTGCCCAGCGAAGCCTTCTCGATGAGGTCGCGCATTGCGTCGACACCGTTGTTGCTCGCGGCGTCGAGCTCGTGTACGTCGTAGCTGGTGCCGCGTTCGACGGCAAGACACGATTCGCATTCGCAGCACGGCTCGCCATCGCGCGGGTTCGAACAGTTGAGCACCTTCGCGAGAATGCGCGCCGACGTCGTCTTGCCGGTGCCGCGCGGACCGGAAAAGAGGTATGCCTGGCCTTCGCGACTGTGGATGACCGCATTACGCAGGGCGCGAACCACGTGTTCTTGCCCCTTTAGTTCGCCGAAACGACGTGGGCGGTAGCGGCGGTACAGCGACTGGGTGGCCATCGCCGCCGACTCTATCTACGGGGTGCAACGTCGGGCGGAAGCTAGCGTTGTTGCGATTCCATGAACGCGCCACGGCTGCCCGCACGCCCAGCACTCCGCGGGCTCTTGATCCTCCTCACCTTTGGTTTGGCGGCGTCTCTGTGGGTGCCATCGGCCGATGCCGCCGACAACACGCTGGTCAGCTCGAGCCCGGCGCTGGGTGAGACGGTCGACAGCTTTACCGGGCCGATCACGCTGACGTTTGCCAACCCGTTGGGCCCCAACAACGACGTGACGATGGTGTGCAACGGGTCGGCGGTATCGCTCGGCGACGCCCTGCTGCTGCAAGACGGCGTGACGCTGTCGATTTCGCTCGCCACTGCCGCGCCAAAGGGCGACTGCACCATCGCCTGGAACGTCACCGACGTCAACCTGCAGCCGGCCGGCACCGCCTCCATCACGTTCATCGTGGCGAACGATCCGGTCGCGGCAGAGACCACGATCGCGGTGTCGACCAGCAGTCTTGCGCCGGGTGAGACAGCGCCGAGCACGATCCCGGGCAACACTGTTCCACCCGGAGTCGGTACCAGTTCGAGCGGCAGCACAAACTCGACCGGACCGCTTGGTCTGTTTCGACTGATCAGCAACTTCGGGTTGGCCGTGTTGTTCGGCGCGCTGGTCGTCATCGTCGTTGCGTGGCCGGAAGGTGTTGAGTACGTCGTCACTGTCCGCTTCCTGCGAATTGCGTGGGTTTTGGCCTCCGTCGCCAGCTACCTGTTCGCCGGCGCCGTTGGCGCGCAGCAAACCGGTGGTGGTTTGGGCAGCGCGCTGTCGCCGGGAAGCCTCGGTGACCTGCTCGACACTGGCCCCGGCAAAGCCGCGCTCTTGCGCTTGGTGTTCGTGTTGGCCTCGGGCTACGTCGTCACGCAACCGGAGCGCGCTATCGATCCGACGTCGCAATTGCAAGCGCTGCTGCCTCCAGGCATCGCTGTCGTCACGATGGCGTTCAGCCGACCGGAATTCGGGCTGATCGACTACGCCGCGGGAACAGTGCACGTGCTGGGTATGTCGGTGTGGTTGGGCGGCCTAGTGCTGGTTACGCGCGTGGTGCTGGCGGGACCAGGTGATGAAGACCTCGTGCACGCGGTGCGCGGGTTCAGCCGCATTGCTACACCTGCGCTGATCGCGACCGTCGCGAGTGGTGCGATTCAATTCGTACGACTGGATCAGGGCGCGCTCGGTAGCTCGCACGGCCTGCTGATGATCGTGAAGGTGTTGTTCGTTGCTGGCATGGTGTTCGTCGGTGTGGCGACGCGTCAGTTCGTCACGCAGCGGATGACGCGCGTCGAGACGATGAACACCGCGCTCGCAGTGCGACTACGACGGGCGTTCGGCATGGAGGCTTCCATAGGCGTGGTGGTCCTTGTTCTGACCGCCTGGCTGCTTTCGCTCACGCCGCCCGGGCTTGGTGCTGCTGCCAGTTCGCTGGACGTTGGTACGCGATTTCGCTTCCAGAACGCGGCGGTCGCCGGCTTCGACATGGGATTATCGTTCAGCCAAACGATTGGTCCCAATGATGTTCGCATCGAGGTGTTCTCGGTGCCCGCAACCGGGATCACGGGACTGGCAATCGACTTCATTCCGCCAGCAACCTCAACAGTGAATGGGCTGACGATTCACGACATTCCGCTGACTGGGGTCGGCGAGGCGGTGTTGGAGAAGGAAGACGGCTTTGCACTTCCCGTCGCTGGCACATGGACGATCGTCGTGCGCATCGGTGCCACGGTCGTGCAATCGCAAGACGTGCTGGTCAATGCCGAGAACTAGTTAAGGACGAACGACTCGAGCGAACGGCACCGGCGCGGCAACCTCGAGTTGGTCGTACGTGCACGAAGCCGGTTTGCGATCGGTGCGCCAGCGCAGAAACTGTGAGCCGTGACGGAAGCGGCCCTCTTGCAGTTGGCCGAACGTCACCTCGGCCACGAGCTCAATACGTAGCGGCACCCAACCGAGATCCTTGCCCGCATTCCATCGGCTGCCGCCGCCGGGCATCCGTTGCTCGTTTGCCGCTGCGCTCATCTCTGCCCATGCGCGCCACGGGTGACCATCGAGCGCATTAGTAGTGAGCGGTGCCAGCTCAGCAAGCAGCTCCGTGCGGCGCTTGGCGGTAAACGACGCCGCGACGCCCACGTGATGCAACACACCGTCGCTGTCGTACAACCCCAGCAACAATGAGCCGACACCCTTGCCGTCTTTGTGCACGCGGTATCCGGCAATCACGCAATCGGCGGTGCGGCGATGTTTCACCTTCACCAGCGTGCGCTTGTCCGGTGTGTACGGATCGGTGAGGCGCTTAGCAATCACACCGTCAAGGCCGGCGCCTTCGAACTCGACAAACCATTGTTGTGCGACCGCGGCGTCGTTGGTTGAGGGGCACAAGTACACCGCGGCCGGGCCATCACCTGCCGAGTAGGTCAGTTCGTCAACGAGCAGCGCATGGCGCACCGAGAGCGGTTCGTCGAGCAGGTTGCGATCGCCGAGCGCGAGAAGGTCGAAGGCCACGAACGACGCCGGCGTCTCCGCGGCGAGTCGCTTCACACGCGACTCCGCCGGATGAATGCGCTGCAGCAAAGCGTCGAAGTCGAGGCCGCGGTCGTCGGCCGCGGGTAACACGATCTCGCCATCGACGACGCATCGTGGCGGAAGAGCGGCGAGTAGCGGCCCCAACAGCTCGGGGAAGTAGCGCGTGAACGGTCGCTCGTTGCGGCTAGCCAGCTCGATGTCTGCGCCGTCGCGGAACACAATGCAGCGGAATCCGTCCCACTTTGGTTCGTACAACCAGCCGTCACCAGCGGGAATGTCGTCGGCGAGCTTGGCCAACATCGGCGACAGCGGGGGTGAAATCGGCAGGACCATGACCGATAGGGTAAATCGACGTGACCCCTCCACCAGTCGAACCTTCAACGGCCAATCCGATGGCCGAGAAGCTGCACGATCTTCAAGAGCGCCGCGATCAGGCGTTCAATGCCGGTTCACCACGCTCCGTCGAGCGCCAGCATGCCAAGGGCAAGCTGCTTGCCCGCGAGCGATTGGATGCACTGCTCGACCCTGGCACCTTTCAAGAACTCGACCTACTCGCTCGTCACCGGGCGCACAGCTCTGGGCTGGAAGAGCGTCCTTACACCGACGGCGTGATCACCGGCTGGGGCTCAATCGATGGTCGCAAGGTGTTCGTGTTCAGCCAGGACTTCACGGTTTTCGGTGGTGCCTTGGGCGAGGTGTTCGCCGAGAAGATTCACAAGCTGATGGATCTGGCGCTGAAGGTTGGCGCACCGGTGATCGGCCTCAACGACGGTGCCGGTGCACGCATTCAAGAAGGCGTCGTCAGCCTCGCCGGCTACGGCGGCATCTTTCATCGCAACGTGCTCAGCAGCGGCGTCATCCCGCAGATCTCGGTGATCCTTGGGCCGTGTGCGGGCGGCGCGGTCTACAGCCCGGCGATGACCGACTTCATCTTCATGGTGCGCGAGACCAGCCACATGTTCATCACCGGCCCCGACGTCGTGAAAACCGTCACCGGCGAGGAAGTGACGCTTGAGGAATTGGGTGGCGCGATGAGCCACGCCAGCAAGAGCGGCGTCGCCACCTTCGTCGCCAACGACGAGCGGGCGTGCCTTGAGGATGTGCGCTTCCTGCTCAGCTTCCTGCCAAGCAACAACCTGCAAGAGGCACCGGCGGTCGAAACTAGCGACGACCCCGACCGCCTGTGCGAAGGGTTGCGCACGATTCTTCCGCCGTCGGCGAATCAGCCCTACGACATGAAGAACGTGATCAAAGACGTCGTCGACGACGGCGAGTTCTTCGAGTACTTCCCGCATTGGGCGCGCAGCATCGTGTGCGGTTTCAGTCGCATCGATGGGCATCCCGTTGGCATCGTCGGCAACCAACCAATGGTGCTTGCTGGCGTGCTCGACATCGAGAGCAGCGAGAAGGCCGCCCGGTTCGTGCGCACATGCGACGCCTTCAACATCCCGCTCGTCACGTTCGTCGATGTGCCCGGCTTCTTGCCCGGCGTCGATCAGGAATACGGCGGCATCATTCGCCACGGCGCCAAATTGCTCTACGCGTATTGCGAAGCAACTGTGCCGCGCATCCAGATCATCACCCGCAAGGCGTACGGCGGCGCGTATGTCGTGATGAACTCCAAGAGCATCGGCGCCGACCTCGCGTACGCGTGGCCGACCGCCGAGTTGGCCGTAATGGGTCCGCAAGGCGCTGTTGAGATTGTGTACCGCCGGGAACTGCAACAGGCTGCCGACCCCGTTGGGCGCCGCGCCGAGTTGGTGGCCGAGTACACCGAGCGTTACGCCAACCCCTACAACGCAGCCGAGCGCGGGTACATCGACGATGTCATCGACCCGGCCGAGACGCGGCAGAAGATTGTCGCCGGTCTACGCATGCTGCGCACCAAGCGCGAAGAGTTGCCGCGTCGCAAGCACGGCAATGTGCCGTTGTGAGAATGGTGCCGTTATGAGAAACGTGCCGTTGTGAAAGCCGACATCAGCCCGGCGCCGACTGGCGAGGAGCTCGCCGCGATCGTCGCCGCCGTCGAAGCGTTGTGGCCGCGGCCAGTGATCGCACCCGAGTCGCAGAATCCGTTGCGTTCTCCAGAGTGGCGCTTCAGCGGTCGCTGGTGGGCAACGCCCTTGCCGGCAAGGCGCGCCCGCCCATTCCGCTAGAGCTACGCTCGGCGCCATGAGCACAATGCCACCGCCTCCCCCGTCCTCCATCCCGCCCGGCTACCAGCCGTACCCAACAGGTGCGGCATCGGCGATGAACCTCGCCAGCTGGGGTGCCCGCGTCGGCGGCTACATCCTGAACTACCTCAGCTCGTTGCTGTTCGCCTTGCCGGCGATCATCGCCTTCTTCGCTGGCCCTCGTGAGTATCAGGAATGCACCATCGACGGCAAAGCAGAGCTCTGCAAGCTGCCGACCTCGCAAGGGTGGGGCATCATCATCGTTCTCGGTGTTGTGGCAGGAATTGCTTTCATCGTGATGTACAGCAAGGCAGTCGGTTCAACAGGACAGTTCTGGGGACACAAGGCGGCAGGCGTGCGCATCGTCGATGCGAACACGGGTGGTCCGATCGGTGCTGGCAAAGCTTTCGGGCGCTATCTGCTCCACATCCTCGATGGCATCTGCTTCCTCGGCTACCTGTGGCCGTTGTGGGACAAGAAGCGCCAGACCTTTGCCGACAAGATCGTCGGCACGGTCTCAGTTCGCGCCTGACAACTTCAATTCGGTGGATATCACGACGGTCGCCGACGACCTGATCGTGTGCCACGACGGCGACACCGTCGTTCGTCTGGAAAACCTGCACCCTGGTTCGACACACGCAGTTGATGGTGTCGACATCACCACCTTGCCGCGGCCCGATGGTGAACTGCTGTGTCGACTAGCGACCGTCAACGACGTGCATTTCGGCGAGGTGGATTGCGGTCGCTTCGACGGTCACGAGGGCGGCCCCATCGAACGTGCGGCGCCGGGTGAACCGCCGTACACCGAAACGATGAACCGCGGCGCGGTCGCCGAAATCGCGCGCATCGATCCCGCCGCCGTGATCGTCAAGGGCGACCTGTCGCTCGATGGCGAGGCCGAGGAATGGGATGCCTTCGAGGCTTGCTATCGCGGCGCGTTCGACGATCGCTTACACGTCGTGCGCGGCAATCACGACGCGTATCACGGGCAAACCAGTTACGCCGGCGACCAATGGATCGAGCTACCGGGCATCGCCGTTGCACTGCTCGACACCGTGATCCCATACGGCACAACGGGCAACATCACCGCCGAGCAAATCGATTGGCTCGATGCACACGCCGCTGCTGCTGATCGGCCGGTACTGGTGATGGGCCACCATCAGCAATGGATCGCCGGTGCCGGCGGCACTCGCTCGCCCGAATACTTCGGCCTGAACCCGGACTGCAGCGATGCGCTCGCCGCCGTTATCGCGCGGCGAGCGCGGATCGTCGCGTACACCGCTGGTCATACTCACCGTCATCGTGTGCGCCATATGACGTGCGGGGTACCAAGCATCGAGATTGGATGCGTGAAGGACTTTCCTGGCACGTGGGCTGAGTATCGGGTGTTCGAAGGCGGCATCATGCAGGTAGTTCATCGAGTATCGAGTCGCGAGGCGTTGATCTGGAGCGAGCGCTGCCGTCACCTGTACCGCGACTTCGGTATTGATTACGAGACGTATGCGCTGGGCACATTGGAGGATCGATGCTGCAACATCCCGCTGCGGTAAGAGACGCGTTCGAACAAGGTGCGATCACATTTCTCGACGTGTTGCGCGCGGTGCCCAGCGATCAATGGGATAAGCCCGGTGCGCTTGGCACGATGACGACACGCGAGCTTGCCGCGCACACGTTGCGCGCGTTCGTCACCATTGAGGGTTACCTCGTCGCCGAGCCGCAGACAGATCGCGTGCTCGCCGACGCCGGCGAGTACTACATCGCCGCGCTCAGCGACCCAAACGTGCACGACGGGGTCGCCAACCGGGCACGCCAAGCCGGCCGACAACTGATCGACCCGGTGGGCGAGGCGGAAGTCACCGTCGCTCGCGTGCTCGCGCTTGTCGCCGCAACAGCGAACGACGATCCAGTCAACACTTTCCTTGGGCAGATGACGCTCAGCGAGTATCTCGCCACCCGAGTTGTCGAGCTTGGCGTGCACACCCTCGATCTTGCGCGCGCGACGGATCAGCCGGCCGAGCTGCACAGCGACACCGCGGGGGTTGTCCTCTCGGTGCTGACGCAATTGGCATCGCCCACGCAACTCATCCTCGCGTTCACCGGTAGGCAGTCGTTGCCCGCCGATTACAACCTGCTGCGCTAACGGCAATGACGCTTCCACTCGCCGATTTGCGCGTCATCGACCTGTCGACCGTGCTCGCCGGACCGAATTGCGCGCGTTACCTCGCCGACTTTGGCGCGCAGGTCATCAAGATCGAGCGGCCCGACGGCGGCGACAGTTTGCGCAACATGGCGTGGCGCGATCCACGCGACGGCGAAGGCATGTGGTGGAAGCTGGTGAACCGCAACAAGCGAACCATTGCCCTCGACTTGAAGGACGCGGCTGATGTTGCGGTGCTGCGCGAGTTGGTTGCCGATGCAAGTGTCCTGGTCGAGAACTTTCGCCCGGGAACGCTCGAGCGGTTGGGCCTCGGGCCGGATGTGCTGCACGAGATCAACCCGAAGTTGGTCATCACCCGCGTCACGGGCTTCGGTCAGACCGGCCCGTACGCCAGTCGACCCGGCTTCGCGACAATCGCCGAGGTGATGAGCGGCCTGTCCGCAATCAGCGGTCTGCCCGATGGCCAACCACTGCTGCCACCGATTGCGCTCACCGACGAGGTCACCGGCCTGGTCGCCGCGTTCGCCACGATGGTCGCGCTGCACAGCGGCGTTGGTCAGGTTGTCGATGTCAGCTTGCTGGAGAGCATGTTTCAGTTGATGGGCCCGCTGATCACGCGCTACCGCCTCACCGGCGAGCAGCAACAGCGACTCGGTGCCGGCCTGCCCTACAGCGTGCCGCGCGGCACGTACGAGTGCAGCGATGGCAAGTGGGTTGGGCTCAGCGCGTCGAGTGATTCAGTCGCAGCGCGCGTACTGCGCGTGTTGGGTGTCGACGGCGATGCGCGCTTTGCAACCTTTCACGCGCGCATGGAGCACCGCGAAGAGTTGGAAACGGTGATGTCGGATTGGTGCCGCCGCCATCCGCAGGCCGAGGTCTTAGCGACGTTCAGTGCCGCGGAAGCCGCTATCGGGCCGGTAATGGACATGGCCGCCATCAGCGCCGATCCGCATTACGCCGCCCGTCAGGCAATAGTGGATCTGGAGGGCACGCCGATGCAAGGGCTGCTCGCAAAGCTGAGCGCAACACCCGGCGCGCTGCGCTGGCAGGGCCGCGGTCTGGATGCCGACGGCGACGAGATCAGAGAGAAAGGTTGGCAGTCGTGAAGAAGGTGTACATCGCGGGACCGTTGTTCGATGAGGGCGAACGTTGGTGGATCGAGAGCGTGGAGAAGTTGGTGGCTGATGCTGGCTTCACGACGTTTCTTCCGCACCGCGACAATCCACCTAAGGATCAATTCAACGTGCGCACGATCTTCGAGAACGACAAGCGCGGTATCGACGAATGTGACTTGGTGGTCGCCAACCTCAACGGCGTGATCACCGACGATGGCACCGCGTGGGAGTTGGGATACGCGTACGCGCGAGGCAAGCACTTGATCGGCTTACACACGGATTGGCGGCAGCGGTTTCCCGACGAAGTCGTCAACCTGATGCTCGAATGCTCGCTGCATCGATTGGTGCGCTCGCTCGACGATTTGCGACTCGCGCTCGCCGAGTACGGCGAGTCAGGTTCCTGAGTCGTTCAGGTTCGTAGGCCGATCGGGCAGCTGACGCCCGTGCCGCCAATACCGCAATAGCCGTTGGGATTCTTGGCGAGGTATTGCTGGTGGTAGGCCTCGGCGTAATAGAAGTCGCCGAGCGGCTTGACCTCGGTGGTGATCTCACCAAAGCCGGCGGCGGTCAGGCGCTCCTGAAACATCGCACGGCTCGTGTCGACCGCGGCAGCCTGCGATGCATCGGTCGTGTAGATCGCACTGCGGTACTGCGTGCCCATGTCGTTGCCTTGGCGCATGCCCTGCGTCGGGTCGTGGTTTTCCCAGAACACCTTCAACAGTTGCTCGTAGCTCACCTTCGCGGGGTCGAAGACGACCAGCACTGCTTCTGTGTGGCCAGTGCGACCACTACACGTCTCTTCGTAGGTGGGATTGCTGGTGAACCCGCCCGCGTAACCGACTGCGGTTGAGTACACGCCGTCGGTCTGCCAGAACTTGCGCTCGGCTCCCCAAAAACATCCGAGGCCAAACACAGCGGTCTGAAACCCATCGGGCCACGGGCCGCTGAGTGGCGAGTCGAGCACGAAGTGCTGTGCGGGAACGGCGATCGGTTCGGCGCGGCCGGCCAGCGCGGCGTCGGCGGTGACCATCTCTGACTTTTGGCGGAACATGGGTAAATTCTACCGATGCATCGCGCCGTCACCATTCGATCGTTCGCCGCGCACGATGTCTTGCCGACGGTCGAGCTCAACAACGCCAACATTCCCGAGCTGAACGAGCTCGATCAACCCGAGGTAGAACGGCTCGCTGGGCTCTCGGCATCAGCGCTCGTCGCAGAGGTTGCTGGCGACGACGGCCAGATTCGATTCGCGGGCTTCTGCTGGGTGCTCGGCCCCGGGTTGCCATACGCAAGCCTCAACTACGGCTGGTTCAGTCGCCAGTACAGCGAGTTCGTCTACCTCGACCGGATCGCGGTGCACGCCGACTTTCGCCGTTACGGAATCGGTCGCGGCTTCTACGCCGCGCTGGTCGAGCAGTTCGCCCAGAGTCATCCGGTGCTGTTGTGCGAGGTCAACGTGCGCCCACGCAACGAGCCCTCGCTGAAGTTTCATCACTCCATCGGATTTCGCGAGGTGGGTCAGCAAGACACCGACGGCGGCAAGAAGACCGTCAGCCTGTTGGAGCTACCGCTCAACCAGCCGTAGCAGGGCGTAGGTACGATCACCCCATGCGCATCGCTGCCGTACAACACGACACCGTTTGGAACGATCGCGACGCGAACTTCGCGCGGTTAGCTCCGATGGTCGCGGCCTCTGCTGCTGGCGGTGCTGGCCTCGTGTTGCTCACCGAAATGTTCTCCACCGGCTTCGTCGTCGACGGCTCGCTGCGCGGCGAGCCCGAGGGTGGGCCGTCGTCGCAGTTTCTGGCGGCGCAAGCTGCCGAGCACGGGGTGTGGGTGTGCGGCAGTTGCGCAGAGATTCCGGCGGGCAGCGACCCTGGCGACACACGGCCCGCGAACAGTTTTGTGCTCGCCGGCCCCGATGGCACCGTGTACCGCTATCACAAGATCCATCCGTTCAGTTACGGCGGCGAGGCAGATCACTTCCGCGCCGGCAGCAAGCTGATCCAACTCGAGATTGAGGGCGTGCGCGTCAGTCCACTGGTCTGCTACGACCTGCGCTTCGCGGACGAGTTCTGGCAACTCGCACTCACCACAGATGTGTACCTCGTGCCGGCGAACTGGCCGGAGGGGCGACGCAGCCACTGGATGGCGTTGCTGCAAGCGCGAGCGATCGAGAACCAGGCATACGTCGTCGGCTGCAACCGCGTTGGCGAAGGTGGCGGGCTGAAGTACGTCGGCGACAGTCGCATCGTCGATCCGCTCGGCGAACTGCTGGCGACGGGTTCACAGCACGAGACAATTCTGTTCGCCGACATCGAGCCAGCAACCGTCGCAGCCACCCGCGACCGCTTCCGCTTCCTGCAAGACCGCCGCTAACCCGAACCCGTTGCGGGGGGTTTGCTGCACTTTGATCTGCGGCGGGGGTTTCATGCACGCTTTCGTGCATGAAACCCCCGTCACGCAGGAAACCCCCGGCTTGTTACGCCAGGGTTTGGAGGCGCTTGACGGCTTCGTCGAGGACTTCGAAGCGTTTACAGAACGCGAAACGCACGAGGTGGCGACCTTCGTGTTTGTTCGCGTAGAAGACCTCGTTGGGAATTGCGACGACACCACAACGCTTCGGTAGCTCGCGACAGAACGCGATGCCGTCGCCGTCGGGACGCAACGGACGGATGTCGACGGTGACGAAGTAGGTGCCACTCGTCGGGTACACCGTGAACCCGGCCTTGTGGAGACCGGGCAGCAGGCGATCGCGCTTGGCCTGCAGATCGGCGGCGAAGTCGCGGAAGTACGAGTCGGGTAGGCCAAGCCCGACCGCAATCGCGGGTTGGAACGGACCTCCGCTGACGAACGTGAGGAACTGCTTGGCTGTCCGGGCTGCCGCAACAAGCGGCGCCGGGCCGCACAGCCATCCGATCTTCCAGCCGGTCGTGTTGAACGTCTTGCCACCGCTCGAGATGCTCAGCACGCGGTCGCGCATGCCGGGCAGTGTCGCCATCGCAATGTGTTCCGTGCCATCGAACGTGAGGTGCTCGTACACCTCATCGGTCAGCACGATCAGGTCGTACTCGATCGCGAGGTCGGCGATGATCAGCAACTCGTCGCGAGTCAGCACCTTGCCCGTTGGGTTGTGCGGCGTGTTGATCAGCAACAACTTCGTCTTCGGTGTGATCGCGGCGCGCAACTCTTCGACATCGAACCCGTACTCCGGCGGACGCAACGTCACCGGCTTAGCCACGGCGCCAGCCAGCGAGATACATGCTTGATAGCTGTCGTACATCGGCTCGAACAGCACAACTTCGTCGCCGGTATCGAGCAACCCCAGCAATGCTCCGGCGAGCGCTTCGGTCGCGCCGGCGGTGACCAGCACTTCCGTATCGGGGTTGTAGGTCAATCCGTAGAAGCGTTGTTGGTGTGCGGCGATTGCGTTGCGCAGCGCGGGCATGCCGGGACCGGGTGGATACTGATTGAGTCCGCCGTTGATCGCCGAGATAGCGGCGTCGAGCACTTCGCGCGGTCCGTCGGTGTCGGGGAAGCCCTGGCCCAGGTTGACACTGTCGGTTGCGAGCGCGAGCGCCGACATCTCGGCGAAGATCGTGGTGCCGAAGCCTTGCAGCTTGGCGGTGAGGTACGGCATGCGCCGCGACATTGCAGATTGCGTCATGGCAAATTCTCGGGCCCAAAACTGAACGGCAACAACTCCTCGAGCGTGAAGCTGCGGCGCAGGCCTTCCGGGCCGCACGAGTGGATCGGCACGCTCACGTCGGCGAACTCGCGAATCTTTTGCCGGCAACCACCACAACACGTGCCCATCTTCGGTCCACTGCTGAGCGTGAGCACCTCGATAATGCGGCGCTCGCCAGCAGAGACCATCGCCGCGATTGCACTCGCTTCCGCGCACCACCCCTGCGGATAGGCGGCGTTCTCGACGTTGCAGCCGGCGTAGACCTTTCCGCTGGCACTGCGCACGGCTGCGCCGACGGGGTACTTGCTGTACGGGGCGTGCGCGTTTGCGTGCGCGGCCACGGCGGCGTCGAACATTTCTTGCAGCTCTGGTGTCATCCCCGCGACCCTACTGTCGCTAGACAACCGGGGTGATGGTGACGATGCCGTCCGACACAGCGATCCGCCAACCGTCGCTCTCCACGAACTCATCCGGCTGCAGCAAGTCGGTGAACGGCGCCTCGCCGACGAGCGGAACGATCACCTGCACCGCTCCCTCGGCCGTCATCACCACGCGGTGGACTGCGATTCCGCCCGCAGGGAGATGAGAGTTGAAACCGTCGGCAGTCAGCGACTCCACCGTCAGATAGCTGCCGTTCGCAAGTGGGGCGATGGCGAGTCGAGTTCCGGTGGTGCCAGTCGAGGGCTGCAGCGCAACTGATCCGCCGGCGAGCGGCGCGACCCACACATCCGCCACTGTCAACCAGCCAGCGAGGAACCGGTTGATCGCCAACGTGTCGGGCCCATCGCGGCGGGAGGCGTCCGTCTCGCGTGGCGCCGCGCTGTTCGACATCAGATCGATAGCACTCTGATACGGCGAGTCTGCGCCATCGACGAACCCGCTATGGGTCCAACCCACCGCGTGACCAAGCTCGTGCTCAACCAGATCCATCGGCGGCTGGTCGCCCCAGTCGGGATGAAAGTCGCTGGCGCCGACGTACGCCGAACGGCGCGAGTCGAGGACGGGGCACGGTGGTTCAGCGGGACACGGCACACCGGGGTTGCCGAAGCCGCCCGGAAACTCGGGGCGGTGCTCGGCATCGGCGACAACCAACACTGCATCGGTGGTGTCGTCGGCACCGACAATGGCCTGGTCGACGCAAAGCTGCGGCTCCTGATCCGCCGCCAGCGTTGCTTCGCCGCCTGCACGAAACTGTGGTTGATAAAGACCATGCGAAAGCGCGTCGAAGTACGGGGTGACGCGTGCGTTGAGAATGTCGGCAATACCTGCTGCCGTCAGCGGCAAGCGCAGCGGCAAACCGTTGTAGATCGGCGCCGTCGAATCCGCCGGCACATGGCAGATCCACACTTCGATTTCGTCGGCACCCTCGGCACGCCACGCACCCGCATCGCGGAGCGCAGTGAGCGAACCAATCCCTTCAGTCGATCCACCCGGAGTTGGACTCGGGATCGCAGGCACACCCGTGGCAAGCGCAGTCGAAGGGTTGGCATCACCATTGTCACCCCCGCACGCGGCGGGCAGCCCAACTAGAAGGAGCATCAGAAAGGGGGACGACCGGCGAAAAAGCACGACATGACCCTACGGTTCAGCGCTCGAGCGAGGCGTGCGGCCTTGGTGCCGCGTGTCACCATAGAGGCATGCCGGTTTCCACCTTTCGCCAACGACTGCTCGGGAATGCGTTCTCACGCACTCTGCTCTCACTGTGGGCTTGGCTGATGCTTGGAGTCATCGTCATCATCTGGACGCCGTTGGTCTTCGTGGTCTGGGTTGTCACCACCCCGTTCGACCGTGGCCGCTATTGGCCGGGCTGGCTCTTCCGCAAGCTGTGTGTGGTGCATACCTGGGTGAACCCGCTGTGGCGCTTCAGTACGAGCGGCGTGAAGGTCGACGATCCACGGCGGCCGTATGTCGTAGTGGCGAACCACGAAAGCTTCGCCGACATGTTCCTCATCTCGCACCTGCCGTGGGAGATGAAGTGGCTCTCGAAGGAAGACTTCTTCAAGTACCCACTGGTCGGCTGGCTCATGCGGATGTCTGCCGACATCAAACTGATTCGCGGCGACAAGCAGAGCATCGTGTCGGCGATGCGCGGTGCAAGAGAACGGCTGGATCGCAAGGTGAGCGTGATGCTGTTCCCCGAAGGGACACGCTCGATGGACGGCGCGCTCGGCCAGTTCAAGGATGGTGCTTTCCGATTAGCGATCGAGTCGGGTCACCCGATTCTTCCGCTCGCAGTCGCCGGCACGCGCGAAGCGATTCCGAAAGGCGATTGGCGATTCAATGTCACCACCGCTGAGGTGCGCGTGCTCGAGCCGATCGAGACGACCGGCATGACGAACGACGATGTGGCGACGTTACGCGACCGCGTGCGCGCGCTGATCGCCGCCGAGGTCGCACTGATGAAGACCGAAGCGTGAAGAGCTGAAGCGCATGCCGCGCTTGTTTGCCAGCGACGATGATCGCGATCTAGTCCGCGCTGAACGCGATGTGCGGGCCGCCTTCACCGGGCTCGACCTCGACCTCACCTCGTTGGCCGCCGTTTCGAACATCTTTCGCGCCGCCACCGCAGTGCGCAATCACATGGAAGGCGGTGTGCTCGCGCAACACGAGCTGAGCTGGAGTGCGTTCACGAGTTTGTTCGTGCTGCGCGTATGGGGCGAGATGGACGCACGCACACTCGCGGCCGAGGCCGGAGTCACCGCCGCCACGCTCACAGGGGTGATGAAGACGCTGGAAGCGCGTCAGCTGTTACGCCGCAAGACTGACCGTGCGGACGGGCGCCGGGTTCTCGTCACGCTGACGGCCAGCGGCCGCAAGGCTGTCGACGAGATCATGCCCGCCTTCAATCGCCACGAACGTCTCGTCACGCAGGCGCTCACCGAGGAAGAGCAGATCGATCTCGCTCACGTACTACGCACAATTCTTCGCACGGTCGAGGCCATCGACCTTTAACGAACGCGACCTCTAACGGTTGCTGGCCTCGTTCACTAACCACACGAATGCCGGGTCGACTTGGTCGCTGAGCATCTCTGGGTGCCACTGCACAGCGAACACTTCCGGGCGGCCGCTGATCTCGAATGCCTCGACCACGCCATCTTCAGCGGTACCAGTGACAACCACGCCCTCACCGGCGCGACCGACAGCTTGGTGATGCAGGCTGTTTGTCGGCACGTCGCCGCCATAGATCTTCTCGGCCATACTGCCGGGCGAAACGCGCACGGTGTGGCAACGATCAAGGCGCGGATGGTCGACGCGCTGGTGTACCTCTGCTTCGTTGAGGTGCTGCACCAGCGTCCCGCCGAGCGCGATGTTCAGCAACTGCGCACCACGGCACACGCACAACATCGGCAAGCGTGCGGCCAGTGCGGCGCGGATCAGCGCGAGTTCCCAATCATCGCGACCCCGCTCGATCGGGCCGAGCTGCGGATGCGGAGACTCGCCGTACAGCTCGGGGTCTGGGTCGGCACCACCCGTCATCACCAAGCCGTCGAGACGCTTCATGATCTGGGTCGGGTCGGTGTTGCGGGTCAACTGCACCGGGATCGCACCGGCCTTCTGCAGCGCTTTCGGATACTCGCTCATGTGCACGTCGACTTCCTCGCCGTGCAGCGCGGGGTAATCGAACATGGGAATCGTCTCGACAGGCAGCCGACGACCCGACAACCCGATCAGCGGCTTCAGTTCCATGACACACGAATCGGCAGGCGCTTGATGCCGCAAATGAAGTTGCTACGCAGGCGCTCGTTCGGCCCGTCGAGTTGCACCGCGCTCACCCGTGGCAACAACTCTTCGAGCAGGACCTTGATCTCCATGCGCGCCAGTTGCGCACCAAGGCACAGGTGCGGGCTCATCCGCCCGAAGGCAACGTGTTCGTTGGGCGTGCGATGAATGTCGAAACGGAACGGCTCGGGAAACTGGCGCTCATCGAAGTCGGCCGAAGTGAACCAGATCACGACTTTGTCACCGCGCTTGATCTTCTGGCCGCTGATCTCGGTGTCTTGCGTCGCCGTGCGACGGAAGTGCATTGTCACCGTGCCCCAGCGCAGCACTTCCTCAACCGCACTATCGACCAGCGCGCTGTTGCCGGCGATGCACGCATCGCGCAGTTCAGCGAGTTGCTCGGGATGTTCCGCCAAAGCTTTCAGTCCCGCGGTCATCGTGTAGCGCGACGTGTCGTTGCCAGCGCTCACCATCAGTACGAAGAAGTTCTTGAACTCCAGCTCGGTGAGCGCCTCACCATCGATGGTCGGCGCGAGCAGCCGAGAAATAACGTCGTCGGTCGGGTGCGCTCGGCGTTGTTCGGCTTGTTGTTCCGCATAGCGGTAGAGCTCGAGGGCGGCCGGCGAGCGGAAAGGGATGTGCTTGAACTCGTCGGTGTCGGTGAGACCCAACGGGTGAGCGGTCATCTCCGGATCGAAGTTGCCCAGCAACGCATCGCCGCGCTCGACCAACCAGTCGCCGTCCGCATCGGGCACGCCCAAGAGGCGGCCGAGCATGCGCATCGGCAATTGCTTGGCAACACGATCTACGTAGTCGAACCGTTCGCCGAGTTCGCGTGCCTCTTCCACGACAGCGCGTGCGAGCAGCCGGATGCCGTCCTCGTACGCGTACACCTCGCGCCGACTGAACGGCTTGCTAACCAAACGCCGGTAGCGAGTGTGTTCCGGCGGGTCGTACTCCAACATGTTGCGACGCGCAGCGAAGTCGTCGGGGTCCATCTCCTCCAGCGTGATGCCCTGCGCGCTGGAGAACAGGTCGACGTTGCGACTGACGTGCAAGAGGTCGTCGTAACGAGTGACCGCCCAGAAACCCTTGCCGCCGTCGTGTTCTTCCCACCAACTCACCGGCTCGTTGTCGCGCAACCTGCGAAACGTTGCGTGCGGGAAACCATTGACGTACGAGTCGGGGTCGACGATGTCCGCGTTGTCGTTAAGGCCAGCGTCACGGTCGGTGACAATTCCACCAGCGTCGGGGCCGGCACTCATAGCCCGACGCCCTTCGCCAGCGTCGTGCCGCCAGCAAACGTGGTGCCGACGCTGCGCCAGTAGCCGCCGATGATCTCGCGCACCTCCAAGCGCGCGACCTCCTCGACTGGACTCGGCAGAAGCTCGACCTCGGCGTCGCCACTCCATGCCTGCCCAAGTTCGACGTCGACACCGCTCATCGTCACCAACTCGCTGTAACTGTCCGCACCGCCTTCGATACGAGGCATGAATCGCGAATGAATCATCGGGTGCCCGTTCACGAACCCGTTGCGCTCGCTCTTCTCGCGCAGCGTGACGCGGGCATTGACGATGCGACGGTCGTAGTACGCGACCGTGCCCGCGAAGCGACCACCGGGGGCGACGCGCGGGCCGGCCTTGCCGATGGTGACCGGACGTGTTTGCCAGATACTGCCCAGCTTCTTCGGGTATCCCTGGAAGTGGCCGCGCACCATCGCGAAATCGGTGTCGACCCAGATGTACACGCAGCGGCTATAGATCTTGCCGTTGTACATGCAACGCACGACCACGAAAGCTTCCTTGTACTGCGCGCGAATTGGGTCGTCGAGTTCGGCGAAGTCGTCGCCGCAACTCTGCCAGTCGGCAAAGATCATCGCGACGGCGCCCGGGTCGTCGTCGTCGGCAACGAGCGTGAGCGGTTCGGGTAGCAGTTCAGCAACACGCGCCGGATCGGTGCGAAACTCGACCGTCAACAGATCGCCGCTGTAGTGCCATGGCATTGGGGGCAGGATGGAAGCAGTGCCACCAGCAGTGCGTGGGAACATAAAGCCGTTCATTGCCGAAACTATAGTTTGGGCCCAAAGGAGTTGATTCATGGCCGACATCAGGAGGGTTCTGCTCGACGGTTACCCAACCGTCGTGACGCGCGAGGGAGATGCGCTGGTGGCCGCTGACGGGCGATCAGTTGCCGTCGTCGATGCCGTGCATCTGGCTCCGGTCGAGCCAACCAAGATCATCTGCTGTCACCTCAACCACATCTCGCGCGTGCACGAGTTCGGTGTTTCGCTGCCGCCGGCGCCGACTTATTTCCACAAGCCGATCAGCGCGCTCAACGCGCACCGCGCAGCGGTCGTGCGACCAAGCAACTGCAAGTGGTTGAACTTCGAGGGCGAAGTTGCAATCGTGATCGGTCGCACCTGTCGCAACGTGTCGTATGCGCAAGCAGGTGAATACATCGCCGGCTACACCGTGGCCAACGATTACGGATTGCACGACTTCCGCGACACCGACAGCGGTTCGATGCTGCGCGTGAAGGGTGCCGACACGCTGTGCCCGTTAGGGCCGGGGCTGATTACGGGCTGGGATTTCCGCGGCAAACGCATCCGCACGCTCGTGAATGGTGAAGTGAAACAAGATGGCAGCACCGACGAGATGGCGTGGGACATGCACTACCTGGTCGCCGACATTGCTCGTCTGATCACCCTCGTTCCCGGCGACGTGATCCTTTCCGGCACACCCGCCATCAGCCGCAGCGTGCAACCTGGCGACGAAGTGACGGTGGAGGTCGACGGCCTCGGCGCGCTCACCAATCACATCGTTGAAGGCCCAATCCCGGTGAGCGACGAAGTTGGCGCGCAGCCGACAGAGACGGAAGAGGTGTTGAGCACGGCAATGGGTGGCGATTGGCCGCTGCGCGGTCAGCGGCGACCGCTTGCCACTGAGCGCGACGAGTTGCCGTTCCCACGCATTCGTCCGAAACTGCCAGAGTGAATCCGTTTGTAGGGGGCAACCGCGTCGAAGTCGGCGGTGTATCGGTGTCCACCGATCACTTCATCGGCGGCAAGCGTGTGTCATCGCCCACCACGTTCGAGGACCGCTCGCCTCTCGACTGGTCGGTGAAACTGGCCGACGTGTCGCGCGGCGACAAGGCGACAGCCGAGTTGGCGATTACCGCGGCGGTCGACGCGTTTCCCGCGTGGGCCTCGCTCGGGCCTGTTGGGCGCGCCGAGATTCTGCGTCGGCTCGCCGACCTGATCGACGCCAACATCGAGTCGCTGGCTGCGGTTGAGTGCCTCGACATGGCGATGCTGCACGAGAGCCTGCGACTGCGGGTGCTCTCCCGTGGCGCGCGCAACTTCCGCGCCTACGCCGACCTTGCCGCGCAATACGAAGAACGCGTGTGGGAATCCAACGGCACCGTCAACCGCGTTCTGCGCATGCCTGCCGGCCCGACCGTCGTGATCACGCCGTGGAACGCACCGTTCATGCTCAGCACATGGAAGTGCGCGCCGGCACTCGCCGCCGGCAACACCGTGGTGTTGAAGCCGGCGGAGTGGAGTCCCCTGTCGTGCAGCTTGCTCGCCGACTTGGCGCACGCGGCGGGCATGCCTGCAGGCGTGTTCAACGTCGTGCAGGGCATCGGTGCCGAAGTCGGCGCGGCGCTGGTGGCCGACCCGCGTGCGCGGCGCATCAGCTTCACCGGCTCGCCCGCGACTGGGCGCCACATCGGGCGTGAGGCCGCGACCAACCTGGTGCCGTTCACCGCCGAGCTCGGCGGCAAGGGACCGTTCGTGGTGTTCGCCGATGCCGACCTGGCAGCGGCAGCACAGAAGGCGGCCGGGCAGTACGACGACTCGGGGCAGGTGTGCCTTGCTGGCACGCGCCTGTTGGTGGAGGCAAGCGTGCGCGACGAGTTCCTCGCCTTGTTCAACCAGTTCGCCGATCAGCACGTGCTCGGCGACTCGCACGATCCGGCCACGACCATCAGCCCGATGATTCACCCGACGCATTTCGCGCGCGTCGCGGGCTTCGTTGATCGCGCCCGCGCGAATGGCGACACGATCTTGCGCGGCGGCGCTCGCAGCGAACTCGGCGGCGACGACGGACTGTGGTACGAACCGACGCTGATCGAACCGAAATCGAACGACAGCGAGATCGTGCAGAACGAAGTGTTCGGTCCAGTGCTGACCTTCCAAACATTCACCGATGAAGCCGACGCGGTCCGATTGGCGAACTCGACCGCCTACGGTCTGTCGGCGATCGTCTACACCTCGTCGCAAGAACGCGCCGAGCGCATGGGCCGCGCGCTTCGCGCAGGCACGATCTGGACAAACTGCTTCCTCGTGCGCGACCTCACTGCGCCGTTTGGCGGCATCGGCATTAGCGGCATGGGCCGCGAAGGCGGCGACTACGCCCTCGACTTCTGCAGCGACCTGAAGACCTTCCAAGTCAAGGAAGGCACGACTTACTAGCGGTCCGGCATCAGGACTCGTCGGCCAACTCGCGAGCGATCTGCTGACGCAATCGCTCCTCTGCACGAAATCGTTCGGCAAACATGTGTTCCGTCACGACGAACCGTCGAACCGTGAGGATGACCGTTTCGCCACCCATGAAACGGGCGTCGCGTTCAGATGTCGTGACCAACTCCCAACCCTCAGCCGCGAGTTGATTGAGGGACTCCTCCATCCTTGCAGCCGTTCCCTTTGCGGTGGCGAGACCCCCCAACTCAGTCAACGGGATCACGCGATACTCCCAACGTCCAGGCGCGGGCAAAGCCGGCGAGGTTCGCACTCGCTGAGCAACCAGCGCTCGCTCAGCCGTCTCGGGATCAGTCGCCAGGAATCCGTCGATGTCACCCGCGAGGAGCGTCTCGCGTTGGGTGGGCGTCAGGATGTCGCCGTGTTTGAGCTGCTCATTGCATGCAACCGCTGTAACTCCGTCGATGACATCGGAGTTCGCGGGAACGGCACCGCCGGGAGCGGTGACGATGACAGACAAGGTAGTGCGATCGATGTAGTACGGCACCGGGCAATCGTGGCACACAGAATGCAGGCGAATCCCGGGTTGAGCGGTGGCGCCGTGTTTCACTGAATGGGTGACTTCGACGGAGAATTCGCGATGAGCGGTTTGGGCGCACGCCTCGCGCTGGTCGTTGGCTCACTAGTTGCCGCCGGCGCGGGTTGGTTCGTTGCGGGGAAGGTGCACGACGATCGGCAGTCGGCGACTGCGAACGGCGAGGTTTCGATCTACAACTGCCCGGTGCCGGGTGGCGATGCGATCGGTGTCGTGAGCGCCGGAGACGAGTTGCAGCTCGTTGGTGTCACCGACGATCGCTGGGCGGTGATTCTTCGCCCTGGCCAGACCGATCAGCTGGCGTGGCTGCCGCTCGCGTTTGTCGATACTGATGCCGACGCCGGTGACCTTCCACAGATCACGTGCGGCGATGCCGCCACCGAACCGGCGACGACAACCTCAACGACAATCGCCGTCGCCACTACGACCACGTCGCCCGCGACAACAAGCTCGACAACAACGACATCGACTACCACGACCTCAACAACGACGACGATCGCAACGACTTCGACGCTGTCGAGCGACCTCACGGCGCCAACGGTCACCCTCACCGCCAATCGTGCCTTCTTCTATACGTCACCGGTGAACGCGACCTGCACGGGGCAAGATCAACTCGATGTCACCGTTGTGGTTGCCGATCCAACGTTGCCACTCTCCGTCCGTTCGATTCAGGCGACATGGACCGGGCCGTCGGGTGCGCAAACCGCGGACTTGACTCCGATCAGCGGTAACCGCTTCCGATTGCAGATCACCGCCAACGGTCCCACCGCTGGCGAAGTGCCAGTCACGATCACTGCCACGGGTTCCGACGGCGCGGGCAACATCGGCTCCGGTCAACTCGTCGTGCCATTGCGTCAGCCAGCAAGCTTTGGGTGCAGCTGATGCGCCGACCCATTTCGAAGCCTCTCCTTGTTGGTCTTCCACTAGTGCTGTTGCTGGGCGGCGGCGCAGTTGGTTGGTTCACCGACATCGGCAAAGGCGTTCGTCAGTCAAACGGACACGGGGCCGCGTTGCCGGAAGTGTTCGATGCGATTGCTCCCATCGATCCGCTCAACGATTCGCCGAACCCACTCGACAGCGACGAATCGATGGTGATCGGTGCCAACGCGTTCGCCGACGCCGCCAGCGCGGTGGAAGTGTCGGCGACCGCCCGGTTGGAGATTCCAGTGTTCGTTGGGGCGACGACTGCGGCGGCTGTCGACCCGATCACATTGAAGCCCGCGCCCGCGCCGCCAGCCGAGCCGATCGTGCTCGGCGAAGCGACGGCGACAGGCGAAGCTCCGGCCGCACCATCGCCAACACAAACTGGCGTGGTCCGGGAACTGCTCGACGATGGCACGGCCGCGACGCAAGGCCCGCTACGAATCTCGACGCCATTCGCCGCCGCCAGTGGGTTTGCGGCCCTCTGCAACGAGGTCGAGGCAGCCAACGTGCCCGACGCGGATCTGAACCCAGCAGTACGACCAACGCTTGCAGTACTCGTCAATCAGCCGGCAACCATGGCGATTAGCGGGACGTGGGCCGATGGCACGCAACTCGCTAAGACAACAATGGTGACGTTGCCCGCCCACGACGACGAGTGGCAACGGTCGTTCGCAGAAACAGGCGAGCAACGATCGATCATCGGCTGCCTGACGCTGCCAATCGATGAGGTGCGCGCTCATGCCGTCGACGGTGTCGCACAACTACGCGCAAGCGTCTTGGCGATCAGCGCGACGGGCCAAGCAGATCTCAATGCAACTGTCACGCTGAACGTCGCTGCCGCGAGCGATGACCCCTTCTTTGTCGATCAGGTGATGATCGCGGGTCGTGGCGAGCAACGCCGACCCGACGGCGTGCTGTATCCAACAACGCACGTGCACTACGCGTTCTTGTCGGATGCGATCGTGCCTTCCGGTTCCTCGCTGCAACCTGGGCAAGTGCGCGTACTTGGCGAGCACGCCTTCGTCGAAGGTGCCGACTGCGCGGGGTGGGCAGCCAATCAGCAAGGCATTGATCGAACCCACAGTGGTCGCTTCGAAGTATCCAGCGAGATCCGAACGGTCGCCGGGCAGGAGCGCGCGGTCACGGTGGTAGACGGCGACGTGTACCTGGACCCGACACTTCCTGGCGGTTGGGAAGGCTCGTTGTGCGTCAGATTGCAGGCGACCGATCAAGACGGACAGCAGCGCGGCACTCTGGCACTTCGCGGCGCGCAAGTTCGCAGCCCACGTACCGCCACATATGCAGTCGGAGTGTCGGCCGACGAATCGATCGAGGTGAGCTGGACATCGGCGAGCGGGCACGGATGCGCGCCGATCACATTGCTCTCCGGAGGCGGCGCGCAATGTGCGTTCAGTGCGCGATGGGTTCCGGACGGGGTCGTGGTACGGCTGACACTCGCCGAGAGCAGCGCGCTGATTCGCGTGCCGGTGAACACCAACTACTGCAACCCCGACGACTCACTCGAAGCCGGCGACGGGTGCAACGCGGGCTTCACACGCGCCTATCCGTTGCAACTCGGCGAGTCGGTGCAAGTGTCGCTGCAAGTCATCCGCAGTGCGGCGCCGGGAGTGCTGTGGGACGACCCTTCCAACGCGTGGGCCGTCGGGCCGGTCAAGTAGCCCTACACGCCAGACTTGATTGACCCGAACTTGCTCAGTCGTCCCAACACAGGCGACGGACTTGGAACAGGTGGAGTGGTGTCGGGTGTGATGGTCGTCTCGGGGGCGCTCGCTGGTGGCGCAACTGCATCACTGCTGGCGGCCGCTGGCACCACGCCCGTTCCGAATGCTTCGACCAGGTAGCGCAACTGACTATCGGGGTGGCTGGTCTGCAGGATCAACAACGAACGCGATGTGTCGTTGATGTCGACCTGGCTTTGCCACTCGGACTCCGACACGACCAGCAAACGGCTTACGACGTATCGATGGGCGCCAGCGTCGTCGATCAAATCGATCACATCGCCGGGCAGCAGGGTCGGCACGCGATTGAACACGGCGCCATGGGTGGTGCGATGACCAACCAACCACACCGTGCCCGGGCCACCGATAGCACCGGTCGTTAAGGGCGTATAGACCGCAACGCCGCCCTCCTGGTCGATGACCGCTTGCTGACCTGGCTGCGCAGTGACATTCAGACCAATCGTCGGCGCCGACACGACGACGCAGCCCTGGCACGCCGCAGCGGCTGCAGTCAGAGCAGAACTGGCAGCGAATGCAGCTCCAAGGCCGGAAGCCACCAGGCCAGCAAGCAGCAATCGGATAACACGTTTCGACGAGCGGGCTTGTTCTCTCACGCCCATGTTTTCGGCTGATCACGGGCATCGCCCAATAGCCAATGTCTCATGTTGTTCTCAAGTACTTGCCGCTGAGGTAGCCACTCACCCGCGCTCCGCGACACCCTCTTCGTAGAATTGACGAATGGCTGCTCGCGCTGCTCCCCCTGGTTTGCAGCTCAGCTGGGTCGATGGCGAGGCAGTTGCTTGGCAGCCCGGTCGCGGTGTCTACGGCGGCAACCTGCACCAGGAAGTCGCGCGCGTTGCCCGGCGGCCGAGCATGGCGTACAGCACTTCGAATCGCGTGATCTCGATGGATGTGCCCGACGGCCGCCTCAGCGTGATGTGCCAACGCATCGATGTGGCAACGCTCGCTTCACTTGGTCAGCTCGACGCATTGCGCAGCGAAGTCAGCGCATCGGTTGCGTGGTTCGGCGCGGTCCACAACTTCGCCACCGAACTTGTTACCAGTGGTCGCGTGCTACCCGTGCTCACCAACATCGCCGACGCGGCGTGGCTGGCCGAGTGGCAGCCACTGGCAGTCGACGTAGAAATTGCCACCGACGGTCTGCTGGCGGCGATGCCACCAGCTGTTGCGGCCGCAGGGCCGGTTGACCCGGCGCACGTGTTGCACGTGCTCGTCGATCGGTTGTGTCGACTCACTCTCGCGGCACGCGGTTGGCGTGCCGACCTCAGCGATACGCGTGCTGCAAACGCCCGCGCCGTGCGTCTCGTCAGTCGCGCGCTGATCGCCGACGACGGTCACTTCGTTGTTGCGGCCGAGTTGGCCGACGCCGTCGCGCACATCGCAACCGAACTCTCACTCGCCAGTCGGCGCGCTGCGGGCGAGCCTCTTGTCCGCGTGCGCCTGCGCCTCGGCCTGCCCGACGAGGAAATCGAGTCGGCGGAGTGGCCACTGACTCTCGAACTCGTCGACGCCGATGACCGCGGAATCTGGTGCACGGCCGCCGATCTCGAATTCGAGAATCCAGCCGCGCTGGCGCTCGCTCACGATCCCCGGTTTCTACCGAAGTTGCATCAACTCGTGGCCGACACAATGTTTGTAGTTGCCGGCGCCGTTCCCGACCTCACGCCGTGGGTTGCCGCGCACAACACGATCGACATCGAATCGGCGGCCGCAACGCTCGAAGGTATCGACGCCCTCGCCGCCGTGGGTATCGAGCTGATTGCACCCGAGACGCTCACTCGCCGTAAACCAACAACGCGCGCCACGGCCAAACCAAATGACAACGCCTCCAGCGGTCGCTTCGCGGCGAGTGCATTGGTGGATTGGCAAGTAGTGCTCGACGGCACTGCGGTATCCGACGAAGTGCTGCAACGGGCCGCCGAGCAGGGCGCCAACCTCATTCAGGTTGGAGGCCGTTGGGTACAGATCGATCGCGCCGAGGCGCGGCGAGCACTGGCCAACCTGGCAGAGCATCGCGAAGAACACAGTGAGATGACTGCGTTGCAGTTGCTGGCACTCGCTGCCGAGTTGCAACGCGAGCTCGAGGCCGCCGGCATCGAGACTGCCCAAACCGCGGTCGAAGCAACCGGATGGGCACACGAGTTGCTCGCTGGTCTTCCCGACGAAGCGCTCGCCGATGGAGATGTGCCCGTCGGCTTCACCGCGACATTGCGTCCCTACCAATTGCGCGGTCTGGGCTGGTTGCAGTTTCTGCGGCGCTTGGGCCTCGGCGGCTGTCTGGCCGACGACATGGGCCTGGGCAAAACACCCACCACGCTTGCGCACCTTGCCGGGCTGCCCGGCCCGCATCTAGTGGTGTGCCCGCTGTCGGTCGTGCGTAATTGGGAAGCCGAGACCGCACGCTTTGCGCCGCTGATGCGCGTGATGGTGCATCACGGCACCGGCCGTGCCGACAACGCTGCATTCACCAATCTTGTGGCCGCGCACGATCTCGTGATCACGACGTATCAAGTAGCCGCGCGCGATCTCGAAACATTCCAACAAGTGCCGTGGGCGACGCTGGTGCTCGACGAAGCGCAAGCGGTGAAGAACCCCGACACGCGCACCGCACGCGCCATGCGCGCGATCAACGCTGGCCAGCGCATCGCGCTCACTGGTACGCCGATGGAGAACCGGCTCAGCGAACTGTGGTCGATCTTTCAGGTCGTGGCGCCGGGCTTGCTGGGCAACGCCACCCAGTTCCGCAAACAGTTCTCGATTCCGATCGAACGAGAACACGATGCCGCGGCAACGGCAGAACTGCGTCGCCTCACTGGCCCGTTCTTGTTGCGACGCACGAAGGCCGACAAGTCGCTGGTGCCCGATCTTCCCGACAAGGTCGAACAGGTCGCGTGGGCGCCACTCACGCGCGAGCAGGCACATCTGTATCAGGCCGTCGTCGATCAGTTGCTCGCCGACGCACAAGAAGCAACCGGCATGCGTCGCCGCGGATTAGTGCTCGCGGCACTGACGCGCCTGAAGCAGATCTGCAATCACCCGGCACACGCTCTTGGCGACGGCTCGAAGCTCGCGGGGCGCTCGGGCAAGTTGCACCGCTTCGACGAACTGGTCACCGACTTGCTCGATGCTGGCGAGCAGGCCCTCGTATTCACCCAGTTCCGCGAAATGGGTTTGCTGTTGCAACAGCACGTGCACGAGCGCTTCGGTCAGTCGGCGCAGTTCTTGCACGGCGGCGTCACCCGCGCCAACCGCGATCGCATGGTCGCCTCGTTCCAAGACGGCAGCGCTAAGTCGCCATTGCTGTTGGTTTCGTTGAAGGCTGGTGGCACGGGTCTCAATCTCACCGCCGCATCACAGGTCGTGCACTACGACCGCTGGTGGAACCCGGCCGTCGAAGATCAGGCGACCGATCGCGCGTGGCGCATCGGCCAGTCGCGAACGGTGTTCGTGCATAAGTTGGTGTGCGAGGGCACGATCGAAGAGAAGATCGATGCGCTCATCAGCGACAAGCGCAAGCTGGCCGATGCAGTCGTTGGCACTACCGGCGAAGCATGGCTCAGCGAGCTGAGCACCGATGCGTTGCGCGACTTGGTTGTGCTCGACCACTCGAAGGTGCGTGCCTAATGAGCATCGTGCTGCTGCCCGGCCAGTTCAAGGGAGACCCGCACCCAGTCGGCAGATTGGCCAGCACACTGCTGTCGGTTGCGGTTGCCGGTATGGCCGACCCGCCGCGATTCCGCCGCGGCAAGCTGTATGTGGCAGAAGGTGCGGTCACGCGTCTGGAGCTCTCCCCCGGGCAGTTGATCGCGACCGTCGTTGGTAGTCGTGACGAGCCGTACCAAGTGGTGGCGACGGTGGGCATGGTGCCGCGTCCGCCTGGCCCAATCGAGTCGCTGCGCACGCAACTCACACGCCTGACGCCCGAGGGCGGCGAGTTGATGGTGAGCTGTTCGTGCCCCGATTGGGACGATCCGTGCAAGCACGCCGTCGCGGCGTTGCTGGCGTTCTCAGCAGAACTGGTGGGGCGCCCTGAGTTGCTGCTCGAGTGGCGCTGCCAGCCCGCGGCCGACGGCGAAGCTGCGCCCGGGCGCGCGGCGGTTGGTTCGCGCGCGCTGCGCGGCAGCGAACGGCACTTGCGGTTGGCGCATTCGGCTGCGGCGACGCGCGAGCCAGAAACACCCAACGACCCGTGGGGCACCGACGAGTGGCGGGCATTTCTCGGCGCGTTGCCGCTACCACCACCGCCACGTATCGAAGGCAAACCCGTTCAGGCGCGGCGCTCGCTGCTGGGCACGATCGATCTCGGCAGCTGGGTGCAATCGGCGCTCGACGAACTGACAATGTAGGCATCGTGATACCAGTCATCGATCTAGCGAGCGGCGGCGTTGTCGACGAATTCCGCACCGCATACAGCGAAGTTGGGTTCGCGTACCTCACCGGCCATGGCATTGCGCAGTCCCTGATCGACGACGTCTTTACCGCAGCACACGAGTTTCACGCGCTGCCGCTCGCCACGAAGATGGCGATCGAGCTCAACGAGATCCACCGCGGCTTCATCCCGATCAACACGTCCACTGATCGCAAGTCAACGCTGGCCAACGTGCGCAAGCCGAATCAGAGCGAGTCGTTCATGATGATGCGTGAGGCAGGGCCTGACGACCCCGACGTGCTCGCGGGCGCTTACTTGGCCGGGGCGAATCATTGGCCAGCAATGCCCGGCTTTCGCGAGGTGGTCGTTGCCTACGAACAGGCAATGCTGCAACTCGCTGAACGACTCACCGAGATAGTGGCCGTCGTGCTCAACGACTCCGATCGCGTGATACCGCGCTCGTTCGAGCGTCCCACCACTTGGCTGAGATTGCTGCACTATCCACCGCAGCCACCGACGTCGCCCGACGATCTCTACGGCTCGGCCCCGCACACCGATTTCGGATTCATCACGCTCCTCGCGCAAGACGACGTTGGCGGTTTGCAAGTGCAGTCCCCCGCAGGTCAGTGGCTTGATGCGCCGCCGCTCGCCGGAGCGTTCGTGATGAACGTCGGCCAGATGCTGCACCAATGGAGCAACGGCATTTTGCGCGCGACGCCGCACCGTGTGATCAACAGGTCAGGTCGCGAGCGCTACTCGGTGCCGTTCTTCTTCGACCCCAACGTCGCCACCGAGATTGGCCCATTGCCGAGCTGTGTCGATAGCGAGCATCCCGCGCAGTTCAAGTCGGTCGTGTTCGGCGAGTACCTGCGTGCCGAGTTGCAAGCTGGCTACCAACGCCACGCCAAGGCCGTGGAGTGATCCAAGTCGTGGAATGATCTGGACATGCTCGACCACTTAGCAATCCAATGTGCCGACATGGCCGCCAGTGCCACGTTCTACGACGCCGTACTCGCACCACTCGGCGCCGCCCGTGTCATGGATTTCGGCGTCGCGATCGGGTACGGCACCCCAGAGAAGCCTGACTTCTGGATCGGCAAGTTCGATTCCGGCGAGGGCTTTCGCGAGTCACACATTGCGTTCAGCGCCGGCGATCGCGCAACGGTGCGAGCGTTCTTCGATGCCGCAGTCGCCAACGGCGCCGAGGTGCTACACGAACCGCGTCTGTGGCCCGAATACCACCCGACCTACTACGGCGCTTTCGTACGCGACCCCGACGGCAACAACGTCGAGGCGGTCTGCCACTCTCCGGAATAGGTCAGGGGCGGCCGCGCAGGTCCGGCGTTGTGTCGGTGTAGGTCACGGCGGCATCGGCCGGCTGCGTTGGTGCTTCGGCCAGCGCTTGTGTGACAACCTCGCCGAGGTCTGCCCACATCAGCAACCCGGCGTCCTGGCGACTCACTGCCTGCGAAAACATCGACTCGATGAGTTCCCAGTCCGGAGTCGGGCCAACCGACAGCACCATGTTCACCACGTTCACCTGCCCGGCGACTGCTGCAGCAACGTACGAGTCGAGAAGTGCGGTCCATTGCGCGAGCGCGAGTGGAGCGTCGGCCTCGCCACCTTGCGACATGGCAACGAACCCATCTGCTTCATCAGTTGCGATGACCACCAAGTCACCACTTGGGTCGTCGGTCAGCCAACTTGCCGAGCTACTGGTCGTCCATGGATGCAGCACTCGGGCAGTACCGACATGCAGTGGGTCGTGGCAGATGACTTGGTTGTCACACCGGTAGATCCATTCCATCCCTGCCGGAAGCGATTCAGCGTCTAACGACTTCAAGCAGTACTCGACGTTGCCCGTCACCGCCGAGAACCCAGCAGCGATCGCCGCCTCTACCCAATCGTCGGCAGAGCATCCACCTGACAGGTAGTTGATCTCCACACCGTGTGCTTCGATCGCCTCGCGTTGGCGAACAAGCTCCGCTACCCGCTCTGCGCCGGTAAGTCCGTCTGTCGAATGGTCGCCCGAGTGCTGTGCAATCGCGTGCCCGAGCGCGCTCATGTCTTCGATGAACGTGCTGCCCCAATTGTCGACAGCCTGCACGAACTCGGTGGAGAGTTCGAAGTTCAAAACCACGTCGTAGGCAACAGCAAGATTCGCGAGCTGCTCGAGCATCGCAATATGCGCGTTGAATTCAGCCTGATTGCGAACCTCGGTCGGATGCCGTTCGACGTGAATAGTCAGGGCCAACTGCAATCCGGCGTTGACAGCCACCACCGACGTGGTCGTGCTGGTCACGGTCGTAGACGGTGTTGCCGTCGAAGTCGTCGAGGTTGACGTCGACTCAGCGAGCGAGCGAGTATCGCAAGCACTGAGCGTGCAAGCGATCGTGACGGTAAGGGCTGACAGTGCGAGTCGGTTCATACCGCACACAATCCGCGGCGACGATGATCAAAGTGTCATCGCACGGTAAGAACCTAGTTAGAGGTAATAGCCGGCTATGTCGATGATGAAGTGGGTGCTGCCGCCACCGTTGCAGATGACGGTGAGTTGCCGGTTGTTATTCAGGGTGAGCGTGACGCCGTTCGCGAGCGTTTGGCCGGCGTCGGACCAGTTGATGGTGGAGGCGCCTTCGACCGTGTTGCCGCCGGGGTTGATGGCGAGGTAGCCGAAACCGCCGACCGTGCCCGTGACGGTGACGTTGGCCGCGACCGCGGTGGCGCCAGCCGGCACGAGGTTGGGTGTCGTCACGTTGCCCGCGTTGTCGCGCCCGTCGGCGACGGAGACGAGGCGGTTGCTGCCGGTCGCGAGGAGGCCGGGCGTGGGCGCGGCCGCGCGTGAGTCGTACACACGAGTAGGCGTGATCGCGTGGAAAGCCCCGGCGGAAGCCGTACCGCCAAGTTTGCGCCAAACACCCGGAGTTCCTTCTGTCACGCAAAGAAAGGCGCCGCCGTTGTTCACCAAGATCTCTCCTAGGCGGTGAAAACCGGCCGCTGGCGCCACGCTTCCAGAATTCGGTTGCAGATACAGCTGAGCTGATCCACCAGCGGCCATGACCCCGTAACCGGTGCCGCTCACATAGCCGAGCACGGCAACCGCATCCACGGCCGACAACACCGAGGCATGGAGAGCAATCGCACTGCCTGTAGTCCCGGTGGCGATGCCCCCACCGCCCCCAGTGTTGCCGACGCCCAACGTGGCCTCACCTTCTCCGGCTGCGGTCGAGGTGAGCTGTGTCGGGAGCGCGCCAGCATCGTTTGCGGTACCGAGCGCCAAGTCCGCCGCCGCCGCCGAATCAGCTCCGATCAGCGAGACCGCGCCGCCCACGACGGCTGCACCCGCAAGACGCAACAGGCCTCGGCGCGTCGAGCGATCCTCGGGCGCTGCCTGGTCGGCAACCTGCGCTTCTAACTCAGCCACACGAAGCCTGAGCTCGCGAAGCTCTGTTGCGATGTCCGAATTCCGGCCTTGGTCCATGTCGATCCTCCTGGTTCCTTGCCGCTCAAGTACATCACGGGCGTCAACTACTGTGCGCCTGTCAACCCGATGGGAGCCCCGTGCGTCGACGGAGTGTGCTCGCAACAACTGACGGCCCCGCGGAAGCCGCTACCCAGCGCGCCGCGGAGATCGAGACCTTTATGGAACATCATGCGCAGCGCATCGTCGGCGCTTTGACCCTGATCACCGGCGATCGCAACGCGGCCGAGGATGCTCTGCAGGACGCACTTGTCAAAGCATGGCAACGTCACGATCAGCCCATCGAGCAGCTCTCGGCGTGGATCACGGTTGTCGCGACCAACAACGTGCGTAGCGGATGGCGGCGCAGCAACGCAGAGGCTCGGGCTCTTGGCAAAGTGGGGGGTCGGGCTGCGCCAGAACAACCTTCGTCACGCGAGCCCGACGAAGCACTGCATGCGGCATTGCGTTCGCTGCCCGAGCGCGAGCGGCAGGTTGCCATCATGCATTACGTCCTTGACGAGTCTGTGGCCTCGATTGCCGACGCGCTCGGAGTTGCTGATGGCACGGTGAAGACGCTGCTTCATCGAGCGCGTCACCACTTAGCGGTCGAATTGCGGCTCAATGACGAAGGGGCGGACCTATGACTCTTGATGACGAACTGCGCCGCCGCTTGCAGGAAGCGGCCGATCAGGCGGGTAGTGGCACCGCAATAGATTTTTCCAAGCTTGTCAACCAGACCGGGGGTCCAGTGAGTCCTTCAACCATGCCAGCTTCTTCTGTTTCACGTTTGTTAGGTGGGTTGGGTGCCGCCGGTTTGCTAGTTGGTGGTGCGCTCGGCTTCACGCTCTTGCGGCCCGACGACAGCGGCGGTAGCGCCGCAACCGTCGATGTGCAGCAGTATTCGCTGTACGACTGCCCTGATGGCGCGGCCACCGGCTCGGCGTATGCGGGAGATCGGGTGTTTGTCATCGGCCGCGACGAAAGCGGCGGCTGGTACGAAATCCGCGACCCACGCAATCAGTCCAGCGTTGTGTGGGTCCCGACCGGCGCTGTCAATCCCGACGAAGTCATCGACGTGCCAGTGCACGAATGTGCGGAGCCAATCGAACTGATCGTCGCCGGTGCAGAAACCACGACCACCGTGCTGGAGACCACGACCACTGTCGGGCAGACCACGGTGCCGGGCACAACGCCGGTCACCACCAAGAACACCACCAAGGCGACAACGCCAGCGACGACCCCGCAGGGCACCACGCCACAAGGCACAACTCCGGCAACGTCGCCGCCGACAACACCGACCACGGCGGCTCCCGACACGACTAAGCCAATTGCGAGCTCGCCGGGCCGCTCGCCCGACACCATCTACGACGCCGCTACAGACAACGTCAATTGCCCGGAGACATCGACGCTCACCGTGACTGCTACTGACAACGTCGCCGTCACCGGTGTCACCGGCACCTACAGCGGCGTTGGGGGAAGCCCGAAGGCGTTCACGAAGGGTGCCGGCAACACCTGGAGTGCGACGTTCGGACCATTTTCCGGACTCGCCGCCGGATTCAACTCGACTATCACGATCGTCATCGTTGCCCGAGACGCCGCTGGCAACACGTCCAACGCTGTGCAAACCAGCGTCACAGTGAACGGAGCGGGAAATTGCCTCGGCTAACTAACACCACGACTCGCACATTCCTCGGCGTTGCAACCACGGTTGCATCACTCGGCATCGGCGTCTTCTCCGCTCGGGCGATGAACCCGGGCGAAGAATCACAACGCGCCGCCAGCTCCACCGTCGACACCATCTACTTCGACGAAGCAGGTGCTCCTACCAGCGACACAATTGACGTCGAAGCTGACGTCGCGCCAACCGAAGAACTCGAACTACCGCTCGTGGCTCCGGTGTTCGTCGGCGACGACCCAACGATCCTCGACCAGTTACTCGCCGGCCCGCCGACAATCTCGGAGGATGCTGCCGCAGCAGCCGGCGCCAGTTACCAAGGCGAAGGTAGCGAGATCATCGGAGCCATCGCCGAGCAGATCTCCTTTGGTCAGTCCGGCGATCAACCCGGTGACGAGTTCGACGGCGAGCAGATTCACGTGCAAAGCCTGCCGTACGTGCCCGATTTGGCTGCGAGGTACGTGAACTTTCCTGTCCACGCATACGACATTTGTGCGGGCAGTCGGGCGGGTGTCAGCAGGTCCGTGCTGCGCCGCATCGGTTCTCGCGCTGGCTGCCCCGTCGGCTTTGCGGGCACGCTCAATGGACTCTTCAATTGGCCGACGCCATTCATCCGTGGCGAGCTCGGATATCACTCTGACGGAAGCGGTGGCATCAGCCAAACCTGCGACGAGGGTGCTCCGACGGAAAGGCCAGATCGAACAGCGGTTACCGCGTTCTCATCAATCCCACTTACCGCCCTGCGCGCGGAAGTCCGCCCGCATTTGACGCTGCGCAGCTGGGAGGTTCAGTTCTTTCCAATCACTTCGGATGCGCACACAGCGCACTGGACGGCCGAACACGAAGCCGGCATCTTCACCACTGACGCCCTCCTGCCGCACTGCTGGACCATTGACCGCGACCCGGACCGGAGTTATGACGTGCGCTTCGTCGGCACCGGCATCGACGGCAACGAGTATCAAAGCGAAGTCCTCACGCTCAGGAGTGACACGGTGTCGCGCCCACCCACGCTCGCACGCATCTGGCCCACTTTGCCCGGAGCGAGCGTCACTGCGTGGACCGTTCCCGGAGGCCATGTCAGATTGACCACACGTGCCATCAGCGACGACAGCGACACGTCTTGCGCGGGCGGGGACGAGGTCGACATGAGCCTGTTCACCACAACTGACGAGTCACCAGCCCATCCTGTGTACGAAGATTGGCCGCGCCGAATCCAAGGCGGGGTGATGCTCAGCTACGGCGCGACCTTGCTCTGCGCGCACATCTTCGACGCCAGCAACGCCGAGATCGGCACCGACACGATCGTGCTCCGCACACCCACCGTGCAGCGGCCAGTGATCACACTCGAAGGGGTGCGACTGAATTCCGGCGTCACGATCGACGCAGAAAACATGTACGTCGCTACGTTCGGTGGCGGGCTGTGCAGCAACACCTATTCCAACTCAGCGGCGCTCACCGGGGCGGCAGCAACCGCGTCGTATGTGCTGTGGGATTGCGGGTTGGAAGCCGGCGAGACGGAAAGCATCGGCGTTTCAGTCGGGAACTTGACGCCCGACCCAAACCGCAGCTTTGAGCGCTCGATTCCAATCAGCATCGACATCTGTGATCCTGATTGTCCGTCTAGGCCTGCAGAATGGCACGAGATCCCGATCCCGCCATCCGATGGCGAACGATGTGGCGAGCGAGAAGGCGACTTCCCCGGGGAGTGCACGACATCTGCTGGCGTGGCGATCTTGAAGGTCGTCTACCAGACCACAATCGGAGCACCAGGTCCAGCAGGCAGCGCGACCTTGGTAAGCAGCGACGCACCAACGGAACGCGCGCCCGTCATCCGAGTCGTCAGCACCGACGTCGGGCCAACGGATAACTGGGGCGCCATTCCCGCCTTAGTGAACATCGAGAGCGACAACGTGGTGACCCTGGTCGACGTCGAGACGGGGACGACGGGCCCCGACGCGTGCGCGATCCCCGCCACCTTTGACGGCGCGCCATCGACTCACTTCACGATTGGTTTCACTGTGTGTGCCGGAACCGACACGGGATTCAGTGTGACGGTCCTCGACGATGAGGGTTTCACGTACCTCATCGACGTCGGCGAGATCACTGGAATTCCGGATGTCGTTTCGGATGCGGTGCACTCGACAATTGAGTTTCTCGGCGGCGACGCTCCCCGCTTCGGCTTCGTCTCGCGATTCGGCGCGACGGTCGACGCGACCAGTGCTGCGCTGTGGGGTTTCAACTGGTCTGGCACCGCGGGCACAGCCCCCGGCTGCGTCTCGCTCGACGACGCCGTCTATCAATCCGACATCGACCCGCGAGTTGCGATCGAGACCGCTGGCCAACTCTACGCCGAGGGGTTTTTCCACGTGGCTGGCGCTGGCGAGGATGATTGCGGTGATCCCAGCGACGCCCCGTTCCGCCCCGACTACGAGCTGTATGGTCTCGCTCCGCTGAGCCAGCTACAAGCTGGCGAGCCTCTCGTCTTCACAACGCGACCCGGCGTTATCTACCAGGTACGCATCACTGTCACGGGCGAATGGCATCTTGAGCTCGACGGCGTGAGGCTCTAGAGGTCACGGCGCTTGGCCTTCTCATGAGCACCCGAACTCGCACGCTCCTCAGCGTCGCAACGACTGTCGCGTCCCTTGGCGTCGGCGTCTTCTCTGCGAGGGCGATCAAGCCAGCGGACGAATCACAGAGCGGCGCCAATCCCGCCGCCAACACGGTCTACGTGGATGATGCTGACGCGCGCACCGACGACACTGCCGCGGTTCTCGAGCTCCCAATCGTTGCCCCGGTATTTATTGGCGACGATCCGACGATCCTCGATGAGTTGCTCGCCACCCCGCCGGTGATCTCAAACGGCGCGGCGGGAGAAGCGCAGTATCAAGACACGGGTAGCGAAGTCATCGGAGCTATCACCGAGCAGATCGCGTTCGCGCAGTCTGACGGCGAGCCTGATGACAAGGCCGACGGCGTCGGCGAGCAGATCCAGGTCCGCAGCCTGCCGTACGTGTTCGACGAGATTGCTGCAAGATACGTGCGCTTCCCCGTCAACGCGTTCGACATCTGCGCCGGCAGTCGGGCGGGAACCAGCAGATCCGTGCCGCGCCGCATCGGTTCGCGCGGTGGCTGCCCGGTCGGCTTTGCGGGCACACTGAACGGACTATTCAGCTGGCCGACACCGTTCATCCGCGGCGAAGAAGGCCACCATCGCACTGCCAGCCACGGCACCAGTCAAACGTGTCCGGCAAGCACACCCCGCGCAGTTGGAGGACAGACCCCGGTCACCGCGTTCTCGTCGATCCCGCTGACCACCCTGCGCGCCGAATGGCGCCCCTATCGATCGTCGCGCGCTTGGATCAGCATCGACGTGGCTGGCACTTCCACCGAGCACATCGCCCACTGGACAGCTGAACACGACGCCGGTATCTACACCAGCGATGCACTACTACCGCACTGCTTCCTCATCGATCGCGATCCCGAGATTTCGTACGAAGTACGACTGATCGGTATCGGCATCGATGGAGCCACGTACGAAAGCGAACTGTTCAACCTGTGGCGCGGCGGAGTGGTACGGCCGCCCACCGAAGCATCGATCGACGAGCTCACGCCCGCCGTGAACGTCACCTCGTGGACGTCAGCGGGCGGGTCGGTGATGTTCACCACTCGGCCAATGGCTGACGAAGACGACACAGCCTGCGGTACCGGCGCACGAGCCACGGGGGCTGTCACCTTCGACGATCCCCCCGGCGAAGGACCAGTTGCGGACTACCCGCGTCGGGTACAGGTTCGCATCAACATCCAAGTCGGCACCACGTTGTTGTGTGCCGACATCTTCGACTCCAGCGGTACTCCGATCGGTAGGGACACGCTCATTCTGAGAACACCGAGCTTGCAGCGACCGGTGATCACGCTCGCAGGAGTGCGCCTCAACCCTGACGTCAGCATCCCATCGTCCGGTCTACGTGTGAGCCCGATGTCAACGTGCAGCCACGTGTGGCAGAACACGACGGAGCTAACGGGGTCGCGCGTAGCAGACCTAGCGGTCCTATGGGACTGCGCAGCAGGGGCGTTCTCTGTCGACGCCTCAGGCTTGAACACGATCGGCGTGCTCGTTGCGCGGGAAGATTCCTCTGGCCGCTTTCGCGAGTCGCGGCGTGGGATACCGATCTATGTCGATGCCTGCGACCCGATTTGCCCATCACGTTCAACGGAATGGTACGAACTGCCGATCCCAACCGACCAAGGCGAGTTCTGTGGCGGGTTGGACCGCTACGGCTTCGAAGGCCCAGAGTGCACGACATTTGACGGCGTCGCCATCGTCAGGGTCGACTATCAGACCGTACCCGGCGCAACGGGCACTGCCGGCGCGACGTTGTTGGAGAGCGAATCGCTGCATGACGGACCGGTCTTGATCGTCGCCGCGACGGAGCTTGGGGCGACCGATGATTGGGCGGCAGTCGACATGACGGTCCACGTTCATAGCGACTCGACGGTCACGCTCGTGTCAGCAACACTCGACTCCGTCATTCCGCTCGCATTCGGCTCAGTGGACCCCGACGATCTTGGTTGTGCTGGATCAGTTGCACATGAAGCCGCAACGACCACCGACTTCGCGCTGGCGCTGGCGGTTTGCGCTGGGACCGACTACGAGCTGACGGTAAATGTCGTTGATGACGCGGGAGTCGAATACGAGCTACCTCTCGGTCTCGTTCCTGGGATTCCATCCGTCGTCGCTGATTCGGTCACTACAACAGTCGACTTCGTCATCGCTGAGCGTCCTGCTTCACCAGTCTTCTTTGACCTGTACGAGTTCGAGGTCCGCTTGGATGGCCGGTCGGCATTTGATGGGGGGTTGCGCTGGGAGGGCCTCGAGCGCCCACCCGGCGGCGACATCGACGGGCCCTTCGGCACCTCCATCTACCTACCGGGGTGCAACCCCATGGCCGGGGTTCGAGCAAGCAACGCGCGTGATGTGAGAGTCGAGGTCAGCGGCGGGGCGCTGACGGTCTATGCGCCGATGTCCGGTGATGTCTACGACACGGGCGACTGCTCTAGAGACGGGCTTATTCGAATGGCCTCGGAAATTGTCGTCGTGAACTACACGCTCGCAACGCTCAGGGAGGGTTCGCCGATCGTCGTCAACACCAGGCCAGTCGGCGGAGTTCGGGCTGCCGGGGACGCTCAACTCCGAATCATGATCACCGGCGACTGGCACCTCGAGCTCGACGGCGTGAGGTTGTAACTCACACCCGTCACGACTTGCGCGTGCTCCCGAAAAGGTCGATGCCTTGGCGCAGCGGCACAAGATCGCGGCGCGGCGCGCGGCGTTCGGCTTCAGCCATCGCGCTGGCAGCGACGTTGCGTAACTTCTCGTTCTCGGCGCCAAGGCGCTCAACTTCGAGCTCGAGAGCCATCACGCGGCGAATGCCTTCCAGGTTCATGCCCTCGGCAGCTAACTCGCTGATGCGTAGCAGGCGCGCAATGTCGACATCGCTGTAACGACGATTGCCACCTTGCGTGCGCGCAGGCTGCACGAGCCCGCGGCGCTCGTAGATGCGCAACGTCTGCGGGTGCATGCCAGCCAGTTCGGCGGCAACGGAGATCACGTACACAGCACGTTCTTGTGATCGCATCGTCAGCCCCCTTCTCGCTCGCCGTGTGTAACGGTACTCGCGGCCGCGAATGCCTCAATCGCCGACCGTTGCTCGTCGGTCAGGTGAGTCGGAACCTGGACCTCGACGGTGACAATCAGGTCGCCAGCACCCTTTGCTGTCGCCAACCCCTTGCCCTTCACTCGATGGCGACTGCCGGATTGCGTACCCGGCCGCAGGCGCAGTTTCACGACTGGGCCATCGAGCGTCGGCACGTCGATGTCGCCGCCCAATGCGGCCTGCGGGAACGTCACCGGCACGCGCACCGTCAGGTTGTTTCCGTCGCGGCCAAACCTCGGATGCGGTGCAACACGGCACTCGACGATCAGATCGCCGGCCGGCCCACCGTTGCGACCGGGCGTGCCGCGACCCTTCAACCGAATGCGTTGCCCATCAGCGACACCAGCAGGGATACGCGCTTGCACATCGCGCGGTCGCCGCTCGACGCCACTGCCGCTACATGTTGAGCATCGATGCTCGATGATGACGCCTGCCCCGCCGCACACACGGCATGGCGACGACAGCGAGAACAGTCCTTGGTTGTCGTTGACTACTCCGCGACCACCACACTGCGAGCACACCTTCGGTTGCGTCCCCGGCTTGGCGCCGCTGCCGTTACAGGTGGAACACTGCGCGTCGCTGGTGAGGTGCAGCGTGGTGGTGAGACCCTTGGCTGCGTCGACAAAATCGAGCGTGAGTGTCGCCTCGACATCGCCACCGCGCTGCGGGCCAGCTGCCGCCGAGGGGCCGCCGCCGCGACGACGGCTGTTGAACACCTGGCCGAAGATGTCGCCAAACCCATCGTTGCCAACGTTGAAGTTGAAGCCACCCGGGGCGCCACCGCCCGGGCGAGCAAAGTCGGCGGGGCCAAGCCGACGAACTTCGTCGTACTCCTTGCGCTTGGCCTCGTCGCCGAGCACGTCGTAGGCGGCACTGACTTCTTTGAAACGGTCTTCCGCCTTGGCATCACCGGGATGCGTGTCGGGATGGCTCTCGCGCGCGAGCTTGCGATACGCCTTAGTGATCGACTTCGGGTCGGCGTCGTCTTTCACGCCGAGGACCTTGTAGTAGTCCTTTTCGTACCACTCGCGCTGAGCGGCCACGGCGATCAGCCCTTCACTTTCAGCCCTTGACCTTCACCATCGCGGCTCGCAGAACGCGACCGTTCCAGGTGTAGCCACTGCGCAACACTTCACTGACGATCGGTTCGCCACCTTCGCCTGCCTCGTGAACAACAGCTTCTGCAAGTGCAGGATCGAACGGCTGCTCGTGGAGGTTCATCGCCTCCAAGCCGAGTTTGCGCAAGGTGCCCAACAGGCTGTTGAAGATCGGTTCAACCTCGGCCGGATGCTGCACGAAGGCTGCTTCGCACGCATCGAGTACGGGGAGCAACGCTTCCGCGATCTTGCCTGTGGCGCGCTGCACCTCGTCGGTGAGCTGCGTGGCGACACGCTTGCGATAGTTGTCGAAGTCGGCTTGCAGCCGTTGCGCGATGTCTTTGTACGAGTCGCGTTCGGCGAGCAGTGCTTCAAGGTCGTGTTCGACCTCGAGCACTGCCGCCTCGACTGCAGCCGCGTCTTCGATGACGGTGTCGTCTGCTTCGTCAGTCATCACGGCCTCAGACGGCGTTCGGTTGCTCGTCGTCGACAATCTCGGCGTCGACAATCTCGTCGTCGCCGCCAGTCGTGCCGCCAGCCGTACCAACACCGGAAGCCGCCGAGGTGCCGGCCGCGTTGTCGGCGGCCGCCTTCTCGTACAGCTTCTGGCTGAACGCCTGGCTGGCCGCCATCAAGGCCTCGTGCGCCTTGCGGATCGCATCGAAGTCGGTGCCGTTGAGCGCCGTCTTCAACTCGGCCAGCGGACCTTCGACAGTTGCCTTGTCGGCTTCGTCAGCCTTGTCGGCGTTCTCGCGCAGCACCTTTTCCATCTGGTACACCAGCGAGTCGGCGTTATTACGCACTTCTGCTTCTTCGCGACGCTGCTTGTCTTCCTCGGCGTGGGCCTCGGCGTCGCGCACCATTTGGTCGATGTCTTTCTTGTCGAGCGTGCTCTGACCGGTGATGGTCATGCTTTGCTCTTTGTTGGTGGCGCGGTCCTTAGCGCTGACGTGCACGATGCCGTTGGCGTCGATGTCGAACGTGACCTCGATTTGCGGCACACCGCGCGGCGCCGGCGGCAGATCGACGAGTTGGAACTTGCCGAGCGTCTTGTTGTAGGCACCCATCTCGCGCTCGCCCTGCAGCACGTGGATCTCCACGCTGGGCTGCATGTCGTCGGCGGTGGTGAACACCTCGGTGCGCTTGGTGGGGATAGTGGTATTGCGCTCGATCAGCTTGGTCATCACGCCACCCTTGGTTTCGATGCCAAGGCTGAGCGGTGTCACGTCGAGCAGCAAGATGTCTTTCACGTCGCCGCGCAACACGCCGGCCTGCACAGCCGCGCCGATGGCCACGACTTCGTCGGGGTTGACCGTCTTGTTCGGCTCCTTGCCGGTCATGGCTTGCACCAGGTCGGTGACGGCGGGCATGCGAGTGGAACCGCCCACGAGGATGACGTGGTGCAGTTCGCCCTTGCTGATGCCAGCGTCTTTCAACGCTTGCTCGAACGGGGTGCGACAACGCTCGATGAGGTCGGCAGTCATCTCCTGAAACTTGGCCCGTGTGAGCGACTCGTCGAGGTGCAACGGGCCATCGGCCGTGGCGGTGATGAACGGCAAGTTGATCTGCGTTTGCTGAACCTGGCTGAGTTCGATCTTGGCCTTCTCGGCTGATTCCTTCAGCCGCTGCGTGGCCATGCGATCGGCGCTGAGATCGACACCGTGAGCAGCCTTGAACTGACTGACGAGCCAATCGATGATGCGCTGATCCCAGTCGTCGCCACCCAACTTGGTGTCGCCGTGCGTGCTCTTCACTTCAAACACGCCTTCGCCGATTTCGAGCACACTGACGTCGAACGTGCCGCCGCCAAGGTCGAACACCAGCACCTTCTCGTCTTCGGAACCCTTGTCGAGGCCGTACGCGAGCGCGGCCGCCGTTGGTTCGTTGATGATGCGCAGCACTTCCAGGCCAGCGATCTGGCCAGCTTCCTTGGTGGCTGTGCGCTGAGCATCGTCGAAGTAGGCGGGCACCGTGATGACAGCTTGCGTGACCGTGTAGCCCAGGTAGGCCTCGGCATCGCGCTTCAGCTTCATCAGGATGCGGGCGCTGATTTCCTGCGCGGTGTAGCGCTTGCCGTCGATGTCGTCGCTCTTCCACGTCTCGCCCATATGGCGCTTGACGCTGCGGAAGGTGCGATCGGGGTTGGTGATGGCCTGGCGCTTGGCCACTTCGCCGACCAGCACTTCGCCGGCCTTGCTGAAAGCAACGACCGAGGGGGTGGTGCGCGCGCCTTCTGCGTTGGGGATAACCACCGTGTCGCCCGCCTCGTAAACGGCGACGACGGAGTTAGTGGTGCCTAGGTCGATTCCGACTGCCTTGGCCATGATGTGTGCTCCTCTTCTAGATGTTGAGCGATGTACACGCAACTCTAGGGTGCCCAATCACATGCCACAACTAAACCAGTAGAAAACTTGAGTCACAGTGACTCAAGCTCTCACCAGTCGAGGATGACCTTGCCGCATTCGCCGCGCTCGACGATGGCGAAAGCCTCCTCGAAGCTGTCGGCGGGGAAGCGATGGGTCACGATGCCGGCCACGTCGAGCCCGCTCTGCAGCATCGCGGCCATCTTGTACCAGGTCTCGAAGATGCGCCGGCCATAGATGCCCTGGATTTCCAGGCCCTTGAAGATCACGTCGTTGACATCAAGCGTCATCGGTCCGGCGGGGATGCCCAGCACCGCGATGCGCCCGCCGTGGTTCATCGCGTCGAGCATCTGATTGAACGCGGCCTCGGCCCCCGACATCTCCAGCCCGACATCGAAGCCTTCGCTCATCCCCAACTCGGCCATCACCGGTGCCAACTGTTCGGTGCGCACGTCGACGACACGGCTGGCACCGTGCGTCGTCGCCATGCCCAGCCGATACGGGTTGATGTCGGTGACCACTACATGGCGAGCACCAACATGGCGAACAATGGCCGCGGCCAGCACACCAATCGGCCCGGCCCCCGTGATGAGCACGTCTTCACCGACGACATCGAAGCGCAGCGCGGTGTGGGTCGCGTTGCCGAGCGGATCGAGCACCGCTGCGACATCGTCGCTGATGTGCGCCGGCACGACGAAGACGTTCTGCGCCGGGATGACGACGTACTCCGCGAACGCGCCTGGCCGCGTGACGCCAACACCCGTGTGGTTGTGGCAGAACTCGCGGCGGCCGCCCTTGCAGTTGCGGCAGTGCCCGCAGGTGACGTGCCCCTCGCCAGCAACGCGTTGGCCGACCTCCAGACCCTTCACCCCCGCACCGAGCGCGGCGATCTCGCCCATGAACTCGTGCCCGACGACCATCGGCGCGGGGATCGTGGCCTGCGCCCACGCATCCCAATGAAGAATGTGCAGATCGGTGCCGCAGATCGAGGTCTTGCGCACTCGGATGAGCACATCGCCTTCACCGGGCTTGGGCTCGGGCACGTCTTGCATCCACAGGCCCGGCTCGCGACGAGCTTTCACCAGCGCCTTCATACAACTCCCATCTCTTTGCCGACCTGCGTGAACGAAGCGACTGCGTCATCGATGTCGGCGTCTGAGTGTGCCGCCGACATCTGTGTACGGATGCGTGCCTTGCCTTGCGGGACGACTGGATAACTGAACGCCGTGACATAGATGCCGACGGCCAACAAGCGCTGCGCCATCTCGCCAGCCACCTTGGCATCGCCGATCATTACCGGAATGATCGGATGCCCGGCGCCCGCGAGCGTGAAACCCGCCGCTGTCATACCTGCACGGAAACGCTCCGCATTGCGCTGCAACTGACGTCGCAAGCCATCGCTCTCCTGCAACAACTGCAAGACGCGCACCGAAGTAGCGGTAATCGCTGGCGCTAACGAGTTGCTGAACAGGTACGGGCGCGAGCGTTGCCGCAACCAATCGATGATCTCCTTGCGACCGCTCGTGTAACCGCCGCTGGCACCACCGAGCGCCTTGCCCAGCGTGCCGGTGATGATGTCGACACGGTCCATGACGCCACAGTGTTCGTGCGTGCCGCGACCACTGGCGCCAACGAAGCCGACAGCGTGAGAATCGTCGACCATCACCATCGCGTCGTACTGCTCGGCGAGATCACAGATCGCAGACAGGTTGGCGATCACGCCATCCATCGAGAACACACCGTCGGTGGCGATCAATCGGTAGCGCGCCGACGACGCATCGCGCAGGCACTGTTCGAGCTGCGCCATGTCGTTGTTGTCGTAGCGCATGCGCTGCGCCTTACACAGCCGAATGCCGTCGATGATCGACGCATGGTTCAGGCTGTCGGAGATAACGCAATCCTGTTCGTCGAGAATTGTCTCGAACAGCCCGCCGTTCGCGTCGAAGCACGACGAATAAAGAATTGTGTCCTCGGTCCCGAGAAAAGTGCTGAGCGCCGCTTCGAGTTCCTTGTGCACCGTCTGCGTGCCACAAATGAAGCGCACCGACGCCATGCCGTAGCCGTACTCATCCAGAGCTGCATGCGCCGCGTCGATCAGTGTTGGGTGGTTCGCAAGACCGAGATAGTTGTTGGCGCACAGGTTGAGCACCTTGCTGCCATCGGCCAGCTCTATGTGCGCTGATTGCGACGACGCAATCACACGCTCGGCTTTGAACAGGCCGTCGTCTACAAGACCGGCTGTGCGGTACGCGAGATCAGCCAACAAGTCGGTACGCATCGGCCCGACAATACGCAGTTTGCGGCACCCCTCACTGGTGTACAATTGGTGTATGTCACGCACCAACGTCGATATCGATGACGAAGCTTGCGAGCGAGTCATGCGCATGTACCAACTCGAGACCAAGCGCGACGCAATCAACCTCGCCCTACGCAAGCTGGCCGTCGTTCCGATGACCAAGGAAGAGATGTTGGCGATGCAGGGGATCTGGGCCGATCGCCCAGATGAGGACTTCAATCACCCCGACGGCATGATTCGCGACACCCGTGCTGGTCGCTGACACCTCAGCCTGGATCGAATATCTCCGCGGCACAGGTTCGCCCACGCACCTTGCGCTGCGCGACGCGGTCAATTCGGAAACAGTGACATTGCTCGAACCGGTCAAGGCGGAGTTGCTGGTCGGCGCCCGCTCGAATGTCGAACTCGCAGAGTTGCGGCGGTTGCTCGATGGTCTCGACATTGCCTTGATCCACCCCCGCGACGACTTCGACGCGGCCGTCGACATCCACCTGCGTTGCGGCGCGGTCGGCGTCACGCCGCGAGGGCTGATCGACTGCCTGATCGCTGCCGTCACCCAGCGTTGTGGCTTACCGTTACTCCACGCCGACAGCGACCTCGCGGCGATTGCTGCTGTCGTGGGCATCGAGGAGGTCTTATGACGCACCTACAAGTTGAAGCGGCACCGGAATCAGTTGGCATGTCGGGCGAGCGCTTGGCTCGCGTTGGCAGTCACTTCCAGAAGTACATCGATGACGGTCGGCTCACCGGCTGGCAGATCTCCATCGCTCGCCACGGCAAGGTCGTGTATCACGCACTCGCGGGTCATCGCGATGTTGCGGCTGGCACGCCGGTGGAGGCCGACACGATCTGGCGCATCTACTCGATGACGAAACCGATCGTGGCGGTGCTCGCGTTGCAACTCTGGGAAGAGGGGGCGTTCGAACTCACGACTCCGTTGCACCGCTTCATCCCGGCATTTCGCAACACGAAGGTGTGGCGCAGCGGCACGGTCGAGTCGCCGGAAGTGGAACCGCTCGCGGGGCCGATCCGGATGTGGCATCTGCTGACCCACACCAGCGGCCTCACCAACGGCTTCATGCGCGCCCATCCCGTCGACGCGTTGTATCGCGATGCCGGATTCGACTTGGGCGTTCGGTCCGGCGTCGACCTGGAGTCGATGTGCGACACACTCGCGACACTGCCCTTGGTGTTCCAGCCGGGTGCCGAGTGGAACTACTCGATGGGCTTCGACGTGCTCGGCCGCGTGCTGGAGGTTGTTTCGGGAATGCCGCTCGACGAACTGATGCGCACGCGATTGCTGGAACCGCTCGGAATGCACGAAACAACGTGGCACGTTCCGGAAGCCAACCGCGCCCGAGTAGCAAAGCTGTATGGCGCACAACCTGGAACCAAACTGGCAGTGCTGCTCGACAAGGCTGGCGAGGCAGCGTTTCGGCCACCTCCGGTGTTCAGCGGTGGGAGTGGGCTGCAAAGCACGGCGTACGACTTCCACCGGTTCGCACAGATGTTGGCCAACGAAGGCGAACTCGACGGTGTTCGATTTCTGTCGCCGCGCACGGTGCGCTACATGGCCAGCAATCACTTACCGGGCAAGGTCGATCTGTCGGCGTTCGGCCGACCGTTGCACTCCGAAACCACCTACGACGGCGTCGGATTCGGCCTCGGAGTCAGCGTGACGATCGACCCGGTGAAAGCCCGCGTGCCCGGCAACGTTGGCGACTTCGGATGGGGTGGCGCGGCCAGCACGACGTTCTGGGTCGATCCGGTCGAACACATGGCGGTGCAGTTCTTCACGCAATTGCTACCAAGCGGCACCCACCCGCTGCGAAGCCAACTGAAGCAATTGGTCTCTCAGGCGTTAGTCGACTGAGGTGCGACGAGCAGCGACCTGAGCGCGGGTGGTACCGATCACGATCCGAATGATTGCAGCCGTGACCGCGGCGATGGTGAGCAGCAGTGCGACTGCCTGGTACAGACGATTGGACACATCGGTGCCCGCCAATGCGGCGTGCACGATGCTGAGCCACACCGCGATGTAGCTGAAGTAGTGAACGAACTTCCAGAACCGACGCGGCAATGACTTCATGATCAGCGACGTGCCCTGAACGAGAATCAGCAGGTACATCGCGATCACTCCCAGCGTCACCGGGGTGCGTTTCCAACCGGAAGCCTGTGGCAGGAAGATCTCGCGCCAACCGAAGTACACGTAGTTGTCGGCCACCAGCCCCAAGATGTGCACAGCCACACCTATGCACGCAAGCGTGCTGAGCCAACGGTGTAGCGCCAATAGCCACGCTGGTCGATCAACCGGCTTGAGCGCTCGGGTGGTTAACAACACACCCCAAACGAGGCTGGCAACCAACAGGATGCCTGCGACCATGCCGGCTGCCCTTGAGATCCACCACATCAGTTGCGGATGCATGGTTTGTCACTCTCCAACTTCTGCCAAACATCATTACCCCGCACGGTCCCATCTCCAAACACAACGCGAGCCCCGAGCCCGGCATCGTCGAGTGACTTGAGCGCAGCGGCGCCACGAACCATCAACACTTTGGTGTACACCTCAGCCCAGGCGGCGGTGCCGGCAACAACGGTCGCCTGCACCACTTCGTGTTCGGTCGGGCGTCCGGTGGCCGGGTCGAGTAGATGATGGACCTCGTTGTCGTTGCCATCGCGCCAAGCCCGGCGACGCGTTCCCGACGTTGCCACGCCCGCGTCGGCGATCGCCAAGTACGCAACTTCGGTCGTGTGGTCCGAGGCATCGGCAACACCGATGAGCCAGGCCCCAGAATTCGGGCCGGTGCCAGCGACCCGCAGATCGCCGCCGATCGACACCATCGCGCCGCCAACTCCGGCAGCAAGGAGTTCCGCAACGACCCGGTCGGCGGCCAGTCCCTTACCGATGCCACCGGCATCGAGCACCGTCCCCGACGGCAACTGTGCGACCAACGCGTCGCGATCGACTGCCACGCCGCGTATGTCGCCGCGCCACGAACTACCAGCGGGCACCGAGGTGCGCATTCCTGAATCCGACCAGCTGGCGTCGTAGCCAAGTGCCACCAGTGGTGCCAACAACGTCGGGTCGAAGCACCCGTCAGTGGCAGCAAAACCATCGACCATGGCCTGCAGCAGATCGATCGTCGCGGGCTGCACCGAAACCATTGCGCCCTGCGCGGCATTCAATCTGCTGATGTCGCTGTCCGGCAGAAACCTGCTCCACCAACGCTCCAGCTCGGCAATTGATCGGCGAGCGATGGCTAGGCCGGTGACGAGGAGGGCATCCTCGTCACCGACCAGTTCCACCTCGACAGAGCAACCCATTGCCCTGAACTCGTCGCGTCGGACTGAAGCGGCCATCGGATTCTCAGCCAGAGGCCTTGGTCGTGCCCGATGTGGTTGGTGCCGGTGCGGGTGCAGGTGCGGGCGCAGGGATCGGTGCCGCTTGCGGAGTTGCTGCGACCGGCGGTGGGGCCCCTGGAACGTTGACGGTGATCACCTGCGGAGTCGCAGTCACCGCAGGGATCACCGTCGGGGCTTGTACCGCCGGTACCACGGCTTGATGTGCCTGTGCCTGTGCTGCGTTGCCGAAGTAGGACACCATGCCCAACACCAGCGAAGTGCTCAGGCCAGCAGTGATGATCTTGCTGGCGTGGCCGGGACCCCGGGTCGAGCCTTGCGCCGCACGGGTTGGGAGAGTCCGGGCGGTGGGGTTGGGCCGCTGGCGAGGCGCTGCTGCCAGCGTCGGAGCGGGTGCCGGCGATGCCGGCGTGTTGGGCGGCGCCCAGGGTGCTGGGCGTTGTGTATTTCGGGGTGATTCAGTCATCTTGTCCACCTTCTTCGTCGTCGTTGTAGCTAGGGCTTGTTGCCGGGGGGATAACAGCGGGCGGCTGCGTGGCCACAGTCGGCTGCGTGGCCACGGTCGGCTGAGCGCCGGGGGCCGTGCTGAGATTCTTGGATTCGACCGCGGTGGTGACCACGCCCTGCGTCAGATTGGCCTTGAACTCGACCAGGCTGTTGCCGGATTGCAGTTGCACCGAGATGTCGCTGGCGGTGAGGTTCTCCGCTTTCACGAATGTCCAGCCGGAGCTCGGCGTGACCGAGACGACTGTGAGGGCGCCGCCGGTGGTGTCGAGCGTGACGAGACCGGAGTTGCCCACCTGATACATCGCCTGTGTCGCGGCGTTCACCGGGGCGGGGGCGGTCGAGCTGGCGACGGATACATCGCCGCCGGCAGCCGCAGCGTTGCTCTGCAGTACCTGGGTGTTCACGAGCGCAGCGGCGGAGCCGGCGACGAGCACCCCGGTGAGGGAGAGCAGGGTGGTTACTTGACCCTTCATGATGGTTCCTTCCGTTCGGGCGGCTATCGGGGGGCGAGAGCCGCTGCTGATAGGTGACACCGTACGAAGTGGTCGTCCAAGGCAGAGCCTGCCAACGGCCAAGATTCATCCAACTCGCGGCCGGCGAAACATGCCGCGGGAATGAAGAGGAGTCGCGCTGAGTCAGCCCGAGGCCGACGTCGTACCAGAGGTGACCACCGGCGGAGCCGGTTGTGGCGCGGCAACCGGCGGAGGTGCCGGCACGGGTACAGGTACCGGTACAGGTACGGCAACGGGAACGACTTGTGTGTCTGTCGGCGCCGCAGACGGAACGGCAGGAACCGCGGCAGCAGGAACGACAGCGGCTGGAACGACAGCGGCAGGAACTGGTGCGGCGGGAACGACCGCAGCGGGAACTGTTGCCGGGGCACCGATCAGCGCTCGCGTATACGGCGTGGTCGCTGCGGTTGGAACGGCAGTGGTCGATGTCGCGGGAACTCCGGTGGGAGCAAGCGTAGGAATTGTTGGAACTGTCGGAACCGTCGTAGGGGTGTTAGCCGCCTGCGCGGCTGAGTTACCGAGATAGCCGACGATGCCCAAGACCAGCGAAGTGCTGAGACCGGCCGTCACGACTTTGGCGCTCTGCGCCGGACGTCGGGCGGCACGCACGGGCAACGCCCGAGCGGCCTGCGGCCGCTCGGTGCGCTGGGCCGCGATCAGCGGGTCAATCATCGTCGCTATGTCCGCTGTCGTCGCTGTCGTCGTCGCTCTCGTCGTCGTGACCGCTCTCGTGACTGCTGTCGTCATCGTCATCGATGCTTCCGCTGCCGGGTGTCGTGCCACCGCCAGCAGTGCTTCCGCTGCCAGGTGTCGTGCCACTGTTGCCGTCGTCAGAGCCGCCTTCGATCTTGGATTCAACCGAAGTAGTGATCACCCCGGCCTGCAAATGAGCTCTGAATTCGACGATGGTGGTGCCGTTCTGCAGCTTCACCTCGATGTCAACCGGGCCGGAGCTCTCGGCCTTGACGAGCGTCCACCCGGCGCTTGGTGCCACCGACACAACGGTGAGGACGTTGCCGCTCGTGTCGAGCGTGACCAAGCCGGCGTCGCCGACCTGGTACATCGCCTGGGTAGCGGTCAGGATGTTCGACTGAATCTTGGTGACCTCAGTGTTGGTGAGTACGTTGCCGTTGATCGCTTCACCAGTACCTGGGGCGACGACAACCGGCTCAGCCGTCGGGGTGTTCGCTGGGTTGGTGGACGCGACCGCGACTTCGCCGCTGGACTTCGACTCGGTGTTCTGCAAGACCTGCGTGTTGACCATGGCGGCCGCCGAGCCGGCGACAAGCACTCCGGCTAGCGACAGCGTTGTTGTGATTCGACCCTTCATTGGTTCCTCCGGTTGTAGATCGGCCGCCGGGGGGAAGCCGCTGATGTGTGCACACCGTACGAAGCCATCGTCCAAGAAACGGCTCGCCAATATCCAAGATTCATCCAAATCGCTCGCGATCGGCTCAGCTCTGCGGAACGGCCCCTCTCGCCAGTCAGAATGACGGCGTGAAGATCCTGGTGGTGGAGGACGACCGATCGATCGCCGACTCGTTGGTCGAAGGGCTAACCGCCGAGGGCTACACCGTTGAGCACGCACCAACCGGCGCTGCTGCGTTGGGGGCAACCGACTACGACTTGGTGCTACTGGATCTCGGCCTACCCGACATGGACGGGCGCGATGTCTTTCGTGAACTCCGCACGCGGGGCTCCACGCCGATCATCATGCTCACCGCTCGAGCTGAGGAGTTCGATCGTGTGCTCGGCCTCGAGTTAGGCGCCGACGACTACGTCACCAAGCCTTTCAGTTTTCGCGAACTGGTCGCGCGTGTCCGCGCTGTCAGTCGCCGCACGCACGACTCGGGGTCCCCAAACTCGAACGAAGTGCAGACGATCGAATCGTTGGTCATCGATCGGCGCACGCGTCGCGTTCACGTTGACGACGTGGAGGTTGCGCTGACAGCGAAGGAATTCGATCTGCTCGCCTATCTGGCACTTGATACGGGCGCCGTGCGCACGCGTACGGAGATTCTCGAGAACGTGTGGGATGCACACTGGTACGGCCCAACGAAGACGGTCGATGCGCACGTCGCATCGCTGCGCAAGAAGCTCGGACACCACGACTGGATCCAAGCAGTGCGCGGCGTTGGTTTTCGTCTAGAGCTGTCGGAGTAACCGTGAGAGGCAACGACACGTGAAGTGGCGCCTCATGATCGCGTTCGCTGGCCTGATTGCGATGGTGCTACTAGCGCAAGACGTGCCGCTTGCCACTTACTTGCGACGCGTCGAGAGCGAGCGGCTACTCGCCGACTTGCGAAGTGATGCATTCCTCTTGGCTGGTGCCGCCGAGGACGTGTTATCGGGTGAGGCCACCGGCTCGGCCATCGACTTGCACGCGACAGTCGTGGCGTATGCCGAAACCGAAGGCGGCTACGTCGTGGTCGTCGACGCCAACGGTGTGCTGGTGGAGTCATCGGATGCAACCGACGTGATCGGGACCCAATTCGCAAACTCAAACAGACCGGAGTTCAACACTGCACTGGTAAGCGGTCAACCGAATAGCGGCAGTCGATCGTCGGTCGACGCTGGCGGCGACATTGTGTACGTGGTTGTGCCCGTCCGCTCGGGGCTCGACGTTGTCGGCGCCATTCGCATCACGTTTCCGGCCGCCGTCATCGACCAGCGCGCCAACGAAAAGGTGCGCGGATTGGTTCTCGTCGGCCTCATCTCCATGCTCGCTGCCGCTCTGGCAGCCATCGTCATCGCCAACACCATCTCGTCACCACTCCGACGATTACGCCGCAGCACCGAACACTTGGCCGCGGGCGATTTCACGCAGCGTGCGATCGACAACGAGGGCCCGCCCGAGGTACGCAGTTTGGCGCGCTCGTTCAACACCATGACCGAACGAATAGCAACGTTGGTCGGGACTCAGCGGGCCTTTGTCGGCGACGCGTCGCATCAACTGCGCACACCGTTGACCGCGCTCCGTCTGCAACTGGAACGGGCCGCTGCAATGGTTGACGACGATCCAGCGGGCGCCCGCGCACGGTTAGAAGCAGCGAGCGAGGAAACCGAACGACTGCAGCGTCTAGTCGAGGGCTTGCTGATGATTGCTCGTTCCGACGGCAGTCGGCCGGAACTAGAACGCGTTGATGTCAGCGCACTCGTGCGCGAGCGTGCCGAAGTGTGGGGACCATTCGCGGACGAGCGTGGTGTCCAACTGACCATCGCGTGCCCAGGCGGACTTGCAGCAATGGCGGTTCCGAACGCGCTCGAACAAATCATCGACAACTATGTCGATAACGCAATGAATGCTGTGTCGGCGGGTGGCACCATCACGCTTTCGGCAAGTCGGCGAAACGACTCGGTCAGCGTGCATGTCGCCGACGAGGGGCCGGGCATGCCGCCAGAACATCTCGCTCACGCGTTCGACCGATTCTGGCGAGCACCCAATGCGCCGCACGGGGGCTCCGGCATCGGACTGGCGGTGGCCCATCATCTCGCAGACCTCAGCGGCGGCTCCGTCGAGTTACGCAACCGCACGGACCGCACTGGTCTGATCGCCAGCGTCGAGTTGCCAGCCGTTAACTAGAGCGTGACGGTCGCGCTGCAGCGGCCGGCGCGCTGGTGCGACACGTTCACGGTGACCTTGGTCCCGACGGCGCCTTTGACAATCCATGTGGCGAGCACGCGGTCGGGTGTGCCGTCGTTCTTGCCCGCGTACGGCTGCATCGCAACGCGTCCAGCAAGTTGTCCGAGTTCTTGCCGTGAACCACTCGGTGCACTAGCCGCTGTCAGCACGGCCGCACCCGTCAACTCGGCCACGAGTGGAAGCACCAGGTGCTCCTTGCGCGCCTTGTGAGTGATGTCAGTCGGAAGCCAACCGGTGTTGGTGATACCGACTTCTACGCGGTGCGTGTCGTCAGACAGGTGAACGACCCGCGTGTGCTGCACCTCCAACTTCGGGGAGCACATTGCCTGATAGACGGCAAACTCGGCGTGCGGCCGAACCTCGGCGAGTAGTCGCGAGCTGGGAACGTTGCCCCAAAAGAACACCTCGTCCCAGCCACCGATCTCTACCGCGCCGAGCTGCGGGTGATCAAAGGGCGTCCAGTCGACATACGCATCCGGGTGATTGGCAACTGCCCAGCGATACACCGCGAGATCCTCCTCGTCGGTCGGGCCCGTGTACCAAATGAACGTGCTTGGCTTCTTGCCCGTTGCTTGCTGAATGACATCCCAGAACTCGGTGGTCCAGCCGTAGACACCAAGGTGCTCGTACACCCAATCGTCGGCAGCGCCGCCCATCGTGTCGCTCTTATCCAAGGTGAAGTCCTCAAACACCGAGTGCACCGGGTAGCCGGTGAGCGCAGCGCCCTTCTCGCCGAGCTCCTTAAAGATGCGTAGATCAAGCGGCGGTAACCCACTGTCGCTCATCGTGCTGCTCGGTCGCAGCAACACACCGCCGGACGTGTGATACGCGTTGTACCCACAGATGTTCGGGCGGGCCACGATCGCGCGCACAAGGCCATCGATCTCGGGCTCACTCATCGGGTGATCACCGCTGCCAAGCACCGACGTTCCCCAACCGGATGGGAAGTTGCGGTTGAGATCAAGGCTCTGCGGCGGCGGCACCAACGGCACCGTGAAGCCGTCGTGATCGACGACGTCGCCTTCGAACAACATTCGATAGCGAGTGGTTCCGGCGGGGGCGCCTACCGGCGGAACGCGCACCATCAAGCGCGGTTCCTCCGTCGAAACCATCCAGTTTCCGTTTGCGTCCTGCATCCGCATGCTGAGCACACGCCCATCGCCGTTGATGTCGCGCAGGTGCAGACCGGGTGCCATGTGCGCGTCGGCCCACGGCCATGCCCGCACACTGCTGCGCCGGAATTGCGGCGAGTCGGCCAACGTCCATTCGACGCCGTCGGGGTTCACGCGCGGCGCGACATAGAACGTGCGCGTGCGTACCGCCTCGGTGACCGCGGAGTTGTTGTCGAACCCGGTGACGAGGTAGTGGATGAGGTGCAATGCGGCCACACCACCGGTGACTTCGATGGCATGAATGTTGGCATCCACCCAGTGCGCCGGCTTGGAGTCGTGCGTACCCGTGGTTGCGTCGGTGATTGTCGCCACCCAGAGATCGCGGCCCTCGTGCGAGTGCCCGTACGACTCGACTGTCATCAGGTTCGGGTGCACTGCTGCGGTGGCATGCAGCCACTCGGTCATCTCCTCGTAGCGCAGAAAGCGATCGAAGTTGTAGGCGTTCTTCGTCTTAGCCACGTCAGCAGTCATCGCCGGCCGCGAACGGATAGACACCAGCGCTCAGCGAGGTGACTTTCGTGGCGTGCGGATCGGGCAGGCTTTCGACGAAACCGCCTGCACCGTCGGAGACCAACCAATCCCAGCCGCCGTCGACTGCGAGAGTCATCGTGATTCCATGGTGAGTCCCGCCGCCGGTCGTGTAGCAGGTCGCGCCGACGATCATGCTCGGAAAGTCCGCCCACTCGGCACCAATGGTCAAGTTGGAATCCGATGCGAGCATGTGCGGAGGCCCGCTGTACCGCCACCCGACTAAGGCCACCAAGTCTGCGCCGTAACCGCCAAACTCGGCGCAGAAATCGCCTGTCCAGCACACCGTTTGTCCGTACTCGAAGTTGAAATCAGGAAATTCGCGCGCATCGACCGTCTCGAAATAGCCGTCGGCGCGATGACTCTCGTCGGCGTAATGCACGGCGTCGTTTCGCGCTGGCGGTCCGAACCGAGCCGTAAGGGCGGCGATGACGTCTGTCGGCGTGGACGGACCAAAGTCGAACGGCCCGAGTCCATCTTCGCGAAGCACCAACGGTTCGAGCGCAACGGTTGTCGTCGGCGCGGGGGCGGTCGTGGCTGGCGCGGTGGAAGCCGGCGTGGTCGGCGCGACGACGGTCGTGTTCGATGCGGCAGCTGCCGTCGTTGTTGAGTCATCGGCAGAGTCGCCGGAGGTTGCGGAGCTGGCACATCCAGCAAGAAGCGCCAGCGCTGTGGCGAGCGCAAGTTTGTTGATCATGGTGCCAGTCTGTCAGACGGCAAACGCCCTCGATGCGGTGAGCAGTGCATGCACAAGCGCGTCGTCGCCTTCGATAGTTGCCGCCAAGTCGCTGGGCTCGACGCGGCGTGCAACAACTCGGCAGTACTCAACGACGTCGGCAACCAAGAGTGCGGCGCGTTCGCCAGCGCCACCAATGTCGTACGTGCCGCCGCCTGAGCCGGTGAGCACCACACGCGTCGGTGCCAACGCCGAATGACTCGCAACGGTTGGCAGCAAGAACGGCAACGACGCCACGGAGTAGCTCGACATGGTCCGAAGTTCTGCAGCAGACGGCGGCTCCTGGTCCAGTCCGGCGGCGCGACGGATGTCGTCGGTGTGTGTCCACAACTCAAAAGCACGCGCCACCAACGCGGCTGACGCGGAGAAGGGCCAACCGTGCATAGTCACCGCTCTGTCCGCGCGAAAGTCCGATGACTGCACGTAGTTGACGATGCGCTGAGCAGCCGCGGCCCAGCGACGCGTCGTGGCGGCGGGCGAGTCGAGCAACTCCAGCGCGATCTGCTCGGCACCCATCTGCAAATGATCGTCGATTAGAAATGCGTCGTTGTCGCGTGACACTGCGCCAAGGCCGAACTGCGCCGCGGTGTACTGCTCGATGACCAACAGATGCGCGATCAGCCCGTGCACTGTCCAGTCGTATGGGGCTGCCCTGCGTTGCCAAACGGAACCGTCGAGTTGTTCCAGCAGCCCAACCATCGCACGCGCACGACTGACATAGAGGTCGGCCACGGCCAATGGAGTCGCAAGTTGACGTGGGCTTGCCGCAACCTGTGCGAGTAGCGCGTCGCGAGTGGTGGCCGCTGGGGCGATCGCATCGACCTCGCCCAGCGCTGCCAGAACGTGGGACACGTCCCACTCGTCAGCGACATCGTCTAGTCGGTCGTCTATTCCGTGTTCGTTGTCGCGGCTCATACGCACTCCATCGTTTCTGGTCCGCGAAGTTGATCGGCGAGGCGCTGCAACCCCAACCTGATGCGCGACTTCGCGGTGCCCTCTGAAGCACCGGTGGCATCTGCGACTTGGCGAAACGTCAGGCCCTGCAGATATGCCAATTCAATAGCCGTGCGTTGTTCCTTCGGGAGCGCTGAAAGCGCGCGGCGCACTTGTTCGCCCGCAATCAACGCCAAGGCCGCCTCGTCGACATTGGGCGTGCGCGCTGGTTCGGCTCGATTCGATCGCTCCTCGTTAGCAACCCGTCGGCCGGAACGCCGTAAGTGATCGACGCAGCGTCGGCGGGCGATCGTCGCCAGGTAGGTGCGCAGGCTGCCGTGTAGCGGGTCGAAGCCCTCCGGCCGCTGCCACAACGCAACAAACACTTCCTGGGTGATGTCGCTCGCATGGGCTGGCCCAACGGTTCGCTGGGCAATGCCGTAGACCAAGGCACTGAATTGGTCGTAGGCATCGGCGAGCGCGGAATCGTCGCCCGCGATCATGCGGGCGACAAGTTGCCGATCCCAGGTGTTACGACCGTCGGTCACCGGGAGCGACAGTACCGCGACGCCAGTCATGCTCGGTTCTTCGTTGCCGGCAGCCGATTGGATCACTGCCGGTCTTCGTGACCGGCAGTGCACGCCGGGAAACGGCACTCCGACCACGGCTAAGTCGAGGTGGCGGGTGGTCCGAGCTCGTCATCGTTTGGTCGCTGGTCGTTGGGTGAGCGGGTGCAGCCACGAATCCGCAGCAACTAGTTCTGCGATCAACACTTCCGTGAGCAGCGCGACTATCGGGTCGTCGTCACCCTGATAACGCACCTCAAACTCCGCGCCGCGCACATGCCCGCCCACGACCACGAAGCGGCTGCGCCGCTCGCGCATCCATTGCACCGCGTCGGCATCGAAGCGACCACCAGCGAAAAGCAGTGCGCGATAGTCCAGCGACTTGGTGAGGTACACGTCGACGTGGTTCCAATCGCCGGTTTCGCACCCGTCAGCGGGCAGCCGCGGCCCTTCGCGAAACATGAGGGCGCCCTGGAGTGCACTCGCCATTCGTTCCGCGGGAGCGAGCAGCCAGCAACCATGCGGCCCGGCGAGCGCGGCACGAACGGCCGGCAGCCACGTGTTGCGCGTGTCGAGCAAGGCGGCGGCAGCATCGGCCGCCAACTCAATCTTCTTTGGTAAGTCGGGTACACCGCCCGTGAGTTGATGTTCCAGTTGCAGGAGCGTCGCCAATGTGTGGGTATAGCTGCGGCAGGCAACCCCGCCCAGTTCTTCTCCGGCGTGCATCAACATCGTGTGATCCGCCAACGGCGTGGCAGTTGGCGGCTTGTTGGTGAGCACGATCGTGGGGCTGATCCCGCGGTGCGCGGCGAGTATCTGCAGTGTTTCCTTACTGGTACCCGACGCGGTGATCGCAACGACGGTGAGCGAGGGATCGGCGGGGTACGAGGCCTCCACCGAGGCAAGCTCGCCAACCGCCTGAACGCCCGCTCGTCGCAAACGACGCGCGATGGTGTCGGCCGCGAACCACGACGAACCCATGCCGGTGAGCAGCAGGCGGCCGCCTGGCACCACCGGCCACTTCTCGTCTGCGATCACACGCGCAAGTGCGCGTAGCGCGGCCGGTTTTACTTCCAGGTCAGCAAGAAACGCTTCGGCCTTCATCGCGCAACCTTCATCTCACGAGTCTCGCAGCAGTGCCGGGAGGGAAGCATCAGGAACGTACAGCCAGCGCGGCAAGTGGGCGACTGCGTAGCAGTACTCATGCAGTTCTTGCGCAACGCGCAGAGCGTGCAGCAGGTCGTCGGCAACGGGGTGCGCACTGCGGTAGGCGTCGAGCGCCGCCGTGGTGGCCGCGGCGACGAAACGTTCGACGTCATCAGCTCGATCAGGGTGACGACGCTTGACGACTATGCAACCCACATGACTGATCGATTGCAGCATCGACGCAAGGTCGATAAGCGGGGAGTGCGAAAGGCGCGTCTCGCCCGTCGCCAGCGGATTGCCATCGAAGTCGGTGACCAACAAGCGATCCCTGGCGCGCAGGAACTGACCCGCATGCAAGTCGCCATGAATGCGGTGCGCCGTGAGCAACGCGTTGCTCTCCAGTGGCGATAACGCAGTGTGCACGGAGGGGACGAGAGCGAGCAGTCGTGCACCCTCCTCGCCATGCACCGTTCGCAGTGCCTCGTCCAGTCGTTCAAACGCGGTCGCGAGATACGTGCGGGCCGCGACCGTGGTTGGCTGCATGTCGGCGAGCGCCGTGTGCATGCGGCTCGTGATCTCACCCATGCGCGTGGCACTGGCGATCAGATCCTCGAAAGTGCGCTCACCGCGCAAGTTGGCATCGACATCGTCGACAAACCAGTCCCATCCGTCCTGCGCCTCGGGTACGAACTCGGTGACCGTCGCCAGCACCAACTCGTCGCGTTCCTCGCTGCCGATGTAAGTGGGCATTTCGGTGAAGCCTCGGCTGGCGAGATGGCCGAGTACCTGTACGCCGGGGTGCGGCGACAGAACCGGCGGTTGCAACCACTTGACAACAAACTGCTCCGGCACGGCGGCGTCACCGACAATGACACTGTGGTTGGTTTGGTCGACGGTGATCGCGCGTTCTTCGGTGAGCTCGCGGCCAACTAACCGCGAGGCGACTCTTGCAGACTCACCCGACGCAACCATCGAGGGCGACGCTAGCCACCTCGCCGCCGGCCACCGTCGACTAGAAAATGGCGATGGCCAAGTTCCTCTTTATGCCCGAAAGCGCGTACGGGCCAACCAACAACTGCATCGGTATCGGCAACATCTTGCGCGAGCGCGGACATACCGTGGTTTTCGCGGCCGAGGCGAGTTGGCAGGGCAGGTTGCAGCCGCTGGGCTTCGTCGAGGATCTCGTTGAACTGGCGCCGCCACCGCCACCAACTGACGGCCCAGAACCCGCAGCCGGGCAATTCTGGATCGACTTCATCCGCGACACCGCTCCGGTGTTTCGCCTACCGACCATCGAGCAGCTGACGCAGTTCATCCAACCGACGTGGCAGGCGTTGATCGACGGCGCGATGTATTGCCAACCGCAACTGCAAGAAATCATTCAGCGCCAACGACCTGACGTCGTCATCGAAGACAACGTCAACTGTTTCCCCGCGCTCGTGACCGCGGGTGTTCCATTCGTTCGTTCCGTGAGCTGTCAGCCGTTGGAGATGAAGGGACCGGACATTCCTCCGCTGTTCAGCGGCTATCCAAGCGACGATCGCAGCCAGTGGGCCGACTTTCGTGCCGAGTACGAGCGGACACATCGCGCGATGTGGGGCACCTACAACGAATGGGTGCAATCGTGCGGTGCACCGCCACTCGCTGACCTCGAGTTCATTCATGAGGGCGCGTTGAACTTGTACCTCTATCCAGAGATCGCCGACTACACCGCGCAACGCCCGCTGGGCAGCAACTGGCATCGCCTCGATTCGTCAGTTCGCGCAACCGACGAACCGTGGACGGTGCCCGAACAGCTGAACACCAATGATCCGACGAGCAAGCTCGTCTACCTCTCACTCGGTTCATTGGGCTCGGCCGACGTCGATCTGATGCGTCGCTTGGTCGCCGTGCTTGGCCGCACGCGTCATCGCTTCATCGTCTCCAAGGGCCCACTCGCCGACGAGTACGACCTTCCCTCCAACATGTGGGGCGCGGCGCAAGTCCCGCAGACCAACGTGTTACCGCATGTTGATCTCGTCATCACGCACGGCGGCAACAACACGACGACCGAAGCGTTCCACTTTGGTAAGCCGATGATCCTGCTGCCGTTGTTCTGGGATCAATACGACAACGCGCAGCGTGTGCACGAGTTGGGATTCGGCGTGCGCCTTGGCACCTACTCGTTCGAAGACGATCAACTCGCCGACGCGGTCGACCGGCTGCTGAACGACACGAACCTGCGCGACCGTATGGCCGCCAACGCCGCGACGATTCGCAGCCGCAACGGAACGGTGAAGGCTGCCACTCTGATCGAGGGCCTTGTCAGCAGTAGCTCGTAACATGAGTGTTGTGACCGGCACCCTCGTCATCTTGCGCCACGGCGAGAGCACGTGGAACCAGCTCAACCTCTTCACGGGCTGGCACGACGTTGGGCTGACCGACAAGGGCGTGGCCGAGGCGACGGCTGCTGGCCACACGCTCGCTGCCGACGGCCTGTGCTTCGACGTGGCACATACATCGCTGCTGATGCGCGCTGTCGTGACATGCCAGCTGGCGCTGGCGGCGATGAATCAAGTGGCGTTACCGGTGCAACGGCACTGGCGACTCAACGAACGCCACTACGGCGCTCTACAGGGGCTCGACAAGAAGGCCACCGCCGCGCTTCACGGCGAGGAACAAACTCATCTGTGGCGACGCAGCTACGACGTTCCGCCGCCGCCGGTCGGTACCGAGAGTCCCGAGCACCCGATCAACGATCCGCGCTATCGCTTGCTGCCGCCCGACGTGTTGCCCGCAACGGAGTGCCTGGCCGACGTCGTTGCGCGCGTGCTGCCGTACTGGCACGACGTCGTCGCCCCACAGTTGTTGGGCGGTCAGAACGTCTTGATCGTGGCGCACGGAAACTCGTTGCGCGCTTTGTTGATGCACCTAGAAGGCGTGTCCCGCGACGCAATTGCGGAACTGAATATCCCAACCGGGGTCCCGCGTCGCTATCGCTTCGACACCGCCCTCCGCGTGACTGATGTGCAGTACCTGGGCGATCAGCAAGCGATTGCCGCCGCCGCCGCCCAGGTTGCCGCGCAGTCGAAGGCCTAGAAGGCGGCTTCGCCAACGTTCCACAGCGTGGGGAACAGCCAGAGGGCCAAGCCGAGCGGCACCAGCACCATGCCGCGCTTGCCCACCGAGAACCCGTTGCCCATCGCCGCGAGAACAAAGACGATGACGGCGGCGAGGTAGAAGAAGAATTCGACTTTCGTATCCACTGATTACTCCCTTGGGTAGGTGACCTTTTCGCGACTTGATTACCCCGGGCTGTGATCCGTCAAACGTGAGGTTTAGGACGTGTGGAGTTGGGTACTCGATGTTCAGAACCGCTTGTGCGGATCAAAAAGGAGAATCCCATGAATTCCACCATCTTGATGATCCTCGCAGTCATCTTGGCTGTCGTAGGCGTCGTCCAACTCATTCAGGGTCAGATCATTTTCGGCATCGTGTTGTTGATCGCTGCAGCCCTTGTCGGCCCCGGCGTCTGCGGCATCGCCGGCGCCGCCGTACTGATCTTCGGCCTGGTGGCGCTTGCACGAGCCGACGTAGACGGCACTTTTAACGAACCCATCTTCCAGGTGGCTGGCTTCGACCACACACAACTGTTGGCCTTCGTTGAGATCGTCCTCGGCGGATTGCTGCTCGCAGCCGCAGGGACTAGTTCGCTCTCCGGAATGCGGGTACTGGGCTCGGCCACTGTGATCGCTGCCTTCGTTGCGCTCATCGAACCCAACGTTCTCGGTGGGAATCTGGAGATCGAAGGTGGCTATGCCACTCTCATCTTGGTGCTTGGCGCCGCAACACTGATCGCCGCAGCAGTGCTGCCGACGATCGAACGCCAAACCAGTCGAGTCTCAACGCACCACGAGGCCGACCGCAGCAACAGCGCCGTGTAAAGAACCAGCGGTCTGACCGTCGGGCCTATCTTCGTCGCCTGGCCTCCAGCAAGGGGTCTATAGTGCGGCCATGGCGACGAAGAAGGCACAACTCCAGCACCTGAGCAACGTGAGCCTGTTTCAGGGTTGCTCCACCAAAGACCTCGAGAAGATCGCAAAGGCGAGCGACGAGATCAGCATGCCGGCGGGCTCGCTGATCGTCGATCAGGGACAGACCGGTCGGGAAGCGTTCGTTGTGCTGTCGGGCACGGTGCTCGTGAAGCGCAACGGCAAGAAGGTCGGCTCCTTCGGCGCCGGCACCGTCGTTGGCGAGTTGTCGCTGCTGGATCACGGCCCGCGCACAGCCACAGTCAGCTGCGAGACGGACTGCACGTTGTTGCTGCTCGATCAGCGCCACTTTGTCGGCGTACTCGACGAGGTCCCGGCGCTAGCCCATAAGGTTCTGGCAACGCTTGCCGGTCGCATCCGCGACCTCGATCGCCAGTACTTCGGTTGATCTGACCCCAAGTAAGTAGGGTCAAGCGCAATATGTTCAAGCGCTTCAAGCCACACCAGCTAGCCATCGCCATCGGCATCGGCATGGCCGTCTTCACGCTCGCCTCGGGAATCATCCCGCAATTCACCGACTGGCACACAACGAAGTCGCCGTCGCGCGAAGTGTTCGAGGGCATCCCCGGGCCATTGCAGGTCGCCTTCTACACGTTGATCCCAATGCTGATCGTGTGGGGAGCATTCAAGTTCGCTGATCGCGTTCGCAACTGGGAACGCGGGGCACCCGACCGGCGGCGCACCACACCGAAGAACGTCACGCGTCGCCTGCGCGACTTCCGCGCTGGCGTGTACATGCGTACTCTGCTGCGCGACTTCGGCGCTGGGCTGATGCACTCGATGATCTACTTCGGCTTCATGGCGCTGCTCGGCGTCACCACCGTGCTCGAAGTCGATCATCAACTGCCCGAGGATCTGAAGTTCCTGCACGGCCGTACCTACTTGGCGTACAGCTTCTTCGGTGATCTCGCGGGTGTCGTCTTCATGGTCGGAATCATCTGGGCGCTCGTTCGTCGTTACGTACAGCGTCCATGGCGAATCCGTATCAAGACCCGGCCCGAGCACGCGTTGATCCTGGGCACGTTCGCGCTGATCGGCATCAGTGGCTTCTTCGCCGAAGCACTACGAATTGCCGAGATCGAGTCGCCGGGTTACGAGAAGTGGAGCTTCATCGGTTATCCGCTCAGCCAAATGTTCGATGGCCTCGGCGCACACACCCTCACGCAGTGGCACCAATGGATATGGGTACTGCACGTCGCCGCATTCGCCGCGTTCTTGGTGATGTTGCCGATCACGATGCTGCGGCACATGTTCACCAGCCCACTCAACATGTACCTGAAGGATCGCGAGCGCCCGAAGGGTGCGATGCGTGCCATGCCGAACTTGGCCGAGACTTCGCTCGAGAGCTTCGGCGCGAGCGTTGTCGAGGACTTCACATGGAAGCAACTGCTCGACACCGATTCATGCACGATGTGTGGTCGCTGCACCAGCGTGTGCCCGGCCAAGGCAACTGGTAAGCCGCTCGACCCGCGCGAGATCGTGCTGAAGGTTGGCGAGGTGATGGCTGCAAGCGCGCCGCACGGGTACGTGCGCCCGCCGCTGGGCACTGCGAAAGACATCACCATCAGTTCCAACTCGGTGTTCGAGCGCATCACGGCCGAGGAAGTGTGGTCGTGCACGAGTTGCCGCGCTTGCGACGAGATCTGCCCGGTCAACATCGAGATTCTCGACAAGATCCTCGACATGCGCCGCTACCTGTCGCTGATGGAGAGCAACTTCCCGACCGAGCTGGGCAACGCCTATCGCGCGATGGAGAACCAGGGCAACCCGTGGGGCATCAATCAGGGCGAACGCGCCGATTGGGCCAAGGGCCTCGACGTCGAAGTGCTCGATCCGGGTCAGCCGCTGGAAGCCGAATACCTCTACTGGGTCGGTTGTGCCGGCAGCTTCGACGACAAGAACAAGAAGGTCACGCAGGCAATGGCGAACCTGCTGCGCCGGGCTGGCATTACCGTCGCCATCCTTGGCCCCAGCGAGATGTGCACTGGCGACTCGGCACGACGCAGCGGCAACGAGTACCTGTTCCAGATGCTCGCCACGCCCAACATCGAGATGCTGAACGGCATGGGTGTGAAGAAGATCATCACGCAATGCCCGCACTGCTTCAACACGTTGAAGAACGAGTACCCGCAACTCGGTGGCAACTACGAGCTCGTGCATCACACGCAACTGCTCGAAAGCTTGATCGCGAGCGGCAAGCTCGACGTCAGCCAGGCAACACTCGAAGAGCGGCTCACGTATCACGACAGCTGCTACCTGGGTCGCCACAACGATGTGTATCTCGCGCCGCGCAAGGTCGTCGGCAGCATCAAGGGCATCGAGGTCATCGAAATGCCGCGCAACGGAACCAAGGGCATGTGCTGTGGTGCTGGCGGCGCGCGTATGTGGATGGAAGAGAACATCGGCACGAAGGTGAACGACGAGCGAGCACGCGAGGCAATCGCCACTGGCGCCAGCCGCGTCGCCACCGCGTGCCCCTTCTGTTACATCATGCTCGATGATGGCGTGAAGGCCAATGGTGTCGAGGAGAGCGAAGTGAAGGTGGCCGACATTGCCATCCACCTGCTCGACGCGATCGAGGCCGGCGAGCGCAAGCTGGCCAACCCGATCGCACCCATCGCGAGATGATGCGCCCGCGAATCAGCTAGAGCGCGTTGAGGTTGTACTTCGACGCGACCGCGCCCTGCTGGTTCTGGTACTTGCTCTTTAGGTCGGGATGGCCGTAAGGGCGTTCGGCCGGGCGATCGAGGCTCTGAAACACAAGCTGGGCGATCTTCATGCCGGGCCGCAACAGGATCGGCAGGTTGGAGACGTTCGACAGCTCCAGCACGACCGTGCCCTTGAAGCCGGGGTCGATGAAACCGGCGGTGGCATGCACCTGCAGGCCGAGCCGGCCGAGCGATGACTTGCCGTTGACCACGCCGACGATGTCGTCGGGGCAGCCGACGGTTTCGGCGGTGTGGCCGAGCGCGAATTCGCCGGGATGCAGCACGAAGATCTCGCCCTCAGGGATCACCACCGTGTCCATCAGCTTGTTCTGCGGCTCGAACGGGTCGATGTGCGTCAGCCGACTGTTGCGCATCACGCGGAACTCCGTGCCGAGCCGCACATCGACCGACGCTGGTTGCACCAGCTCGGGATCGTAAGGGTCGAGCACGATGTAGCCCGACGTGAAGTGCTTGCGCAGCGTGCCGTCGGAGAGGATCACAGCGGCGACAGTAGCGCCGCAGGAGTATCCTGCTCCCGTTCGCGGGTGTAGTTCAGAGGCAGAACATCAGCTTCCCAAGCTGAGAACGCGGGTTCGATTCCCGTCACCCGCTCCACGACGTGAGTTCAGGCGCTGTACAGCCGTTGTTCACACAAAGTCCGTACCGTGACCGTGTGAAGGTGCAGGGCGAGGCCCGAACGCTCGAACGGCTTGAGGCGGAAGTCCGTCAATTGCGCGACGCCATGCTTGCTGCCGAGACGGCGCGTGCTGCCGACATCGCAGCGACGCGACCCCGGCATCGTCAATCTGCCGCGAACCTCATCCACTACGTCGAGCTTCGCCGTCACGACGTTCGTAGTCTGCAAGCGGACCTGGCCGCCATCGGGTTGTCGTCGCTGGGTCGGTCGGAAGCAAACATCCTGGCCACGATCGAGGAAGTGCTTTCGGTACTCGCGCGGCTGAACGGGCACGAGTCGCCAACGCGCTCGGCAGGAGTTGCCATGGCCGAGGGCTACAAGTTTCTCGCCGAGAACGACGAACGCCTGCTCGGCGAACTAGCGACCACGCGCGGTACGCGGATCATGGTCACGCTTCCCACCGAAGCGGCCTACGAACCAGAGTTGGTGTCTCGCATTGCGAAGAGCGGAATGGATATCGCACGCGTCAACTGCGCCCACGACGGGCCAGATGAGTGGGCGCGCATGATCGACCACGTGCGCGCCACGAAACGCGCGAATGGTCACCGACCGCTCATCGCAATGGACCTCGCCGGTCCGAAACTGCGCACCGGCCCTCTCGAGCCCGGCCCGCGCGTAGTGCGCATCTCGCCGGCACGTGACCTTCTCGGTGTCGTCACCGCACCGGCACTCGTGTGGCTCACTGCCGACATTGCGAGCACCGATTGTCCGCTAGGAGCGACCGCTGTCTCTGTGGAGGACGCAAGCTGGCTTTCACGCCGGCAGCCAGGCGACCGACTCGAATTCACCGACAGCCGTGACTCCACCCGACGGTGGGAAGTCGTTGCGGTCACCGACGCTGGCTGCACGGCGACTGCGAAGAAGACCGCGTACCTATGTCCCGGACTGGAGCTTGTGTGTCGCTCAACCGACGGCGAGGAGGACGATGTTGTAAGGATCGGCGAGCTACCCGCAGTCGAGCAATCGCACCGCATCGACCTCAGCGACATCGTGATCCTCACCCGTTCGCTGGAGCCTGCTGCACCAACCCCGGCAGGTGTCCCTCATCGGATCGGTTGCACTCTGGCCGAGGTGTTCGAACAGGCAAAACCCGGCGAGCGCGTCTGGCTCGACGATGGCAAGTTCGGTGGAACCATCGAGAAGGTGACGCACGACGAAATCGAGTTGGTCATCACCGACGTGCGCCCAGGCGGAGCGAACCTCAAGGCGGCCAAGGGGATCAACCTTCCCGACACCGACCTGCGCCTCGACGCGCTCACCAGCAAGGATCTCGAAGACCTCGATTTCGTTGCCCGTCACGCCGACATCATCAACCTGTCGTTCGTTCGTCACCCCACCGACGTTCGACAGTTGCAATCAGAACTCGAACAACGTGATGCCGAGGATGTCGGCATCGTGCTGAAGATCGAGAACGTCGCCGCCTTCCACCACCTACCCGACTTGCTGCTCGCCGCAATGCGTAGTCGCACGGTCGGCGTGATGATCGCACGCGGCGACCTTGCTGTTGAGGTTGGCTTCGAGCGACTTGCCGAAGTGCAAGAAGAGATCCTCTGGGCGTGCGAAGCTGCTCACGTTCCCGTCATCTGGGCAACGCAGGTCCTCGACACGCTCGCCCGCACCGGCCAACCGTCGCGCGCCGAGATCACCGACGCGGCAATGTCCGAACGCGCTGAGTGCGTGATGCTCAACAAGGGACCGCACATCACCGACGCGATCCACACGCTCGACTCGATCCTGACCCGTATGCAACACCACCAGCACAAGAAGCGCAGCCTGTTACGGCGCTTGCAAGCCTGGGACCACTCGCCGTCGAGTTAGAGGTGCGCTAGGGCCGTCGACCCCATGCGACGAACATGCAGAAGGCGTACACCCCGTCGCCGCGCTCCATCGCCGCCTCTAGGTCGACATTCAGTGTCTCAAGTTCTGCTTGCGATCCGACACCTAAGGAAACCCGCCGAGCGAGAAATGCCTTCATTGAATCCATGACGCCCGACCCGGCGCTGACTGGATGGACACGGCTATCGACGTCGACCAGTCCGGCATCAAGCATCGCTCCGTGCAGCGTCCTACCCGCCCACGGATCAGCCAGGTACCCAGTCTCAAACGCATTCTTGAATCGGTTGATGAGCGTCCGATCACCCGGGTGGATCATCAGCGAACCCCAGTCGCTGTCGGCGAACACGATCCGCCCGCCGGGTCGCACGACGCGCATCGCCTCCCGAAGAAAGCCCGCGACGTCGCCGACGTGTTGGATGACGCGCTCGATCCGAAGTCCGTCGAAGTGCCCATCGGGGAAACCCGTCTGGCGACCGTCGGCTTGGATGACCTCAATCTCCACGCCAGCATCGGCGGCGCGACGCTGTGCTTCATCGCACATCAGTTGGCTCGCTTCTACACCCACCGCTCGGCCTTGCGGGCCGACAATTCGCGCGAGACGGATGAGTTCGGTCCCCGCCCCAAACCCGATGTCGCACACTCGGTCGCCGGCAATCGGCGCCAGAGCAGTGAGCATCGTCGAGCGCATTTGCTGCAAAGACGGCAATGACTCCCAGAAATCCAATTGTCCGACGAGTCGATCAGAAACTTCTTCGTGTTTGTCGACCACGGCGTAATACGACGACTCCGTCGTAGGACCGGGTTGGACGGCAACGATGTCTACCGGGCGATCGAAACCCTTCAGAACCTGCGCACCAATGTCGTCGAATACGGCCGAACTGGACGAGCCGGCGAGGGCGCGCACAATCGATGTCGCCCACGTCGTTCCAGGCGCAGCGAGCGCGCACAGACGTGCGGCCTCGATGACTGGCGAACCGAACCAATCGCCGTGCTCGCTCGTTGCCTCACCGGTAGCGAGCCCGATTCGTATCGCAACGGGTGAGCCCACGGCGGCATCGCGCTTGACCCGAGAGTGCATCGCGATCGAACAGTTGATGGCGTCCAGGGCGCTCGCGAACGTTGCCATCACGCCGTCGCCAGTGTTCTTCACCTCTGTGCCGGAGTGCTCGGTCAGCACGTCGCGGATGGCAGTGAAGTGCGCACGCCGCACCTCATCCCACCTGGCATCTCCCAGCCGCGACAGCAGGTCGGTGGACCCCACGATGTCGGTGAAGAGAACTGAAATGGTGCCGCCCGACCTCATTCGCCGATGGTAGCGAAGTACCGAGCCGCTACTTTCGACTTCGTGACGCAACTAATTCGCGCCGAAGATGTCGCGCTGCAACCATGGCGCAACGGTGGCGGACAAACGCGCGAGCTGTTGGCATGGCCCTCTGCCGAGCAGTGCAACCTGCGTATCGCGTTGGCCGACATCGCGACCGACGGACCGTTCTCCGCCTACGACGGTGTCGAGCGGTGGATCGTCGTGATCTCCGGCGTCGGTATCAAGCTCACATTCAGCGACGGCGAACGCGAACTCACGCGCCGTGATGAACCGTTGCGATTCGACGGAGCCGACGCGCCGGATTGCCGCCTGCTTGACGGCCCGACACGAGATCTCAATCTGATGGTTCAGGGCGGCCGCGGTGCAATGCGACCGGTTCAGTCAGGAGTCGCCTGGACGGAAACCTTCGCGATGCGGGGCGTCTTCACTGTTGCGCCAGGACGCAAGCGCGGCGGCAGCGAAACGTGCGATGTGCAAGCCATGACGTTGTTGTGGAGCGACGTCGCTGATGATTTCGCGTGGACGTTTGAGCACGACCAGCCACAATCGCTGACTCAGGCGTGGTGGCTCGGCTTCACGCCTGCTACCTAGTCGTCTACCTTGTAGACGCTTTCTTGGCTCGCGCCGCACGTACGTCGGCGAGTGGTCGCACGCATGCTTTGCTCCAGCCGACACCATGCAACTTCCCTGACGGCGGCCACAGATCGTCGCGGCTGTACGCCCACCACTCGTAGGGGTTGAGGTAGTACGAGCACGTTTCGATCGCTTTGCCGACCTTCTCTTTGCGGCCCCCGCGCAGCCACACGAAGACTCCGCCGACGATGCCGAGCAGCGACCACAGTCCGTAGAGCGGCAGGTACAACGGGCCGAACCACCGTGCCTGCCACACATGAACTGCTTCGTGGTCGGTGATCAGCTTGCACCGCCGCGGCACATCGACGTCGCCCGCGCCTGAAATCACGTTGCCAACCGTGAGCGCGAAACCGGGCTGCAGGCTGAAGCCGTGACGATAGACGTGCCGGTTCTGACGTCGACTGAGTGAGGGCACGTACCCGAGCGCACCCTTCAGTCGGCCGGCGAGATGTGTGAGCAAGCCGACGCCGATCGACAGCGTCGCCCACGTGGAATCAAGCACGAAGGCAAGCCACCCCGTCAGCGAGCGCCACGCATAGACCTGACGCCAGCCGCTGATCACACCATTGAGGCCGGCGATCGCTGCCATCACCACGCCGACGACCGGGTGCAGTAAGCCGCCGACGAACCAACCGAGCGCGGCCCCCGCGGCAGTGGTGAGGATTGCTTCGGCGATACGTCTCATTTGGAACGGTTCTCCCTCGGTGCGCGTCACTCCATTGGTCCCAACACGGTGTCTACTTCATGGGGGTCGGGAAGCCGGCGCCACTTGAAGTCGCCATCGCTGGCTAGCGACAGCATCAATGCACCGACGTGTCCGTGATCGAGGATGAACTGCTCGTTGCGATGCTTGATTGAGTAGAAGCTCGACGAGCACCCGATGTACGACACACCGCCGAGCACCGCGTTGAACGCTTCGTGTAGATGCCCCGAAACCACCACTCGCACGTCGCTGCGTGCGGTCAGCGCGGCGACGAGCTCGCTACCACCTTCCAACCGCATCCATGGATGCGTGCTGGTGGTGATCGGTGGATGATGCAGTCCAAGCAGGGTTGGTACGCCGTTGTCAGGGCCGAGTCGGCGCACGACATCGGCCACTGCGATACGCCCGTGTTCGGTCTTGGGAATCGTGGTGTCGAACAGCAGCACGCGCCAGCCACCGATCGACAGTTCATCGACGGCGCCAAAAGCCTCGGCAACGGCTGCGGGGTCGTCGTGGTTACCGGCAGTTGCGAGCACCGGCACGCCAAGCACCTTCACCGCTTGCGCGACCCGTGCGTATGCCTCGGTCGATCCGTCGTCGGCGATATCGCCGGTGAGCAACAAGACATCGGGTTGCGCCTCCGCGACCAACGCAACTGCGCGGCGCAGCATCTCGTCGGGCGAACCTTCACCGGTGCCGGGCTCGCGCTTGAGGTGGCTATCGGAGATTTGTGCAACCGTGATTGTCGACGACATCGCGACCCTCCTGTCAGCGGCTAATCAACGCCGCAACTGCAGCCAACGAGACGACGAAACCAATCGCGGCCATCGTCAGGCTACGAACCCGAGGTGCGCGATCCAGATCCCCTTCAGCACGGTTCGCCGCGGGTGGCCGAATCACCGCCATTACGTTGCCCACGAACAGCGCCCCACCAAGGGCGAGCAGCAACCAGACGATGAGATCCTTGCCGAGGAACATGCGAGCAGTTCTACCGCTTAACGGCGACAACTACCCTTTTTGACTTGCTGTCGCGTCCTCCGCGTTTTCGAGTACTTCCAAATGCGCCGGACCGGGTTTATCGCTCGCCGACACCCAAACCGATAGCGAAGCTCATTACGAAACCCACGCACGACCGAATTGAGTCCGGTCGGCCCCCAGCCGTTGAGGTTCATTTGAGCCAAGTCACGGATTGGTGGCTTCGACCACGCCTCAGTTATGAAGGGTTGAGTTGCCGACCGGATCTCAAACAAGGCATTTTCCCAGCGGGCTGCGAGCCAACGGCACTCCGCTGCGAGCTCAGCACCATCAACAACTAGCTGCTCCTGCAGGTCATGCATCCGATCGACGAGCAACGCGACGACCTGCGAATCGTCGGACATCCTCCGACGGATACGAAACGGCAGTTCGGACCAAGCGGAGAGCCGACCAACCATCAGCGCGTAGCGGTCGCGTCGAGCAGCGCGCCGGGACGCTGACGCTGCCAGCAACGCCGTCAACATGACGGCGGCCAACGCGCCACCAACAGCAACGATCCCGGAGTCGACAATTGAGTCGAAAGCTGATGCGAGCAATGCTGTCAACGACATCAAGCGGCCACGTTTGCGAACATTCGCAGCGCCGGGTCCAGTATTGGGTGTGGATTTCCGTCGTGTCGGCGACCGTGGGGCGCGTCCTCAGCGAGCCACTCTCCAGTCCGTCGAAAGTACTCTTCGTACCAGAGATGCTTTTGGGTCAAGGCCACAAAACGAGCAAACCCGAGTGCCCAACTCCACTGAAGTTCGGCCGGGTCCTCCGGGTACCACATGCAGAGCTGGCCAAAGTTGCCGTGCTCCGGAGAAACGCCATACCTGTGGTGCCAACGCCTCGCGGGTCCAACCGGGAATGAGTATGGAACAGGATGGCGAGTGTCTGAGAGCTGAGCGATTCGAACCCGTTCAGAAGTGAATCCGTTGGCGACCAACTCCAGAGTCGGTCGAAAGGTCGCTTCGACAACTACCAAACCACTGTCGTGTCGAACAACGAGGAGTTCTGCTCCAAACAACACCTTCTCAGCGTCTGCGCAGACGGCGAGTGGAGCGCGAAGCAACTTCGCCCGCATCCCGACCTCCGCTGCTTTCATGGTCGCCACGGCCGCACTAGCGGCGGTGCGTTCGTCGGGCGCGGTGCGACGATGCCGAGCGGGCTAATGCCGAGACCACGGCTGAGTCCTCTCAGGGCTTCGGTCTCATCAGGCTTCGGAAACCCTTCACCGAATATGTCGTGCCAAATCGCGATTGCCGCGTTGTGCTGGCCAGCCCGACGAAGACGTACCGCTTCCTCAGCGCGTGTGGCCGCACTCGAGAAGCCCTTGTGGGCCCGGTCACGGACATCGAGTTCCAACTTGTGGCCCAGCTCCTCCACCCCGGTCGGATCCCAATACTCTTCACCTGGCGCGAGCGACGAAGCTCCGAATCTCAACACTGCTGCCAGGGCCTCATCGTCGTCCAGAGGGCGACCAATCACGGCATAGGCGAACGACTCAGTATGTGGCCCTGGGAGAATGCCATCAAGGGTGAACCGCACAAAGAACTTGGCCATCCGTACTTGATGAATGAAGCCGCCGTCGCAAATCTGATTGCGAGCCTCGACAAGGCGGATCCACAGCCGAGTGTTCGACCGCTTCCATCCACCGCTTTTCGTGTCTACGATCTCGATGTCGTCACCGAGATCGATCGCTGGCACGATGTCGAACGAGAAGGTCGTTTCGCCGAAGTCGAGAGTCACGCAGTGCTTTCCGATAATCGGCGTCAAGTTCGGGTAGATCTCGGAAAGGGCAGCAGAAACCCTCTCCGCGGCTTCTTGCGCTCCGTTCGTCAACTGTCGAAAATCGACGGCGAGGATCACCACCTTGTCAACATCGCGGAGCGGCGGAATCATCGTCTTCCGGCGCAGCGAGCCTTGGAGGAAGGCTGCAGTGATCACGCCTTTGGCCCTGAGTCTCTCCGTCACGAAATTGTGCGTGGCGATGGCTTTAGCGAGTTCTACCGGGTCAAGCTTGAGCCAGGTGCGGAACTTAGCGAACGCCTCTTTAACTGTCTGATGCATTGCGTCATCTCCTGTGAGGTTGGAAACCGCCGCCACGAGGGTGTAAGCAATGTCTGCTAGGACCTGCCCACACCGTTGTGGTGAGGTGGTTTAGTGGGGGAGGCATTGCAGTGCGGAAACACTGCCAATGCCTCCCCTTTGAATTTGTACCGACGTTGGAAAGATTACAGCACTGTAGTTACAACCGTGTCAATGCCCAATTAATGGGTTGGTCGTAGCTGGGCGCTGAAACCATCACTGACCAGGTACGGAAGCAGATCGCGCGGCCCGCGCGACAACACGCGCGGAGCGCGCGATAGTTTCTTAATTCGCAAACATCATGAACGGTTCTTTATTCGTTCGGCAGAATCCTCATTGCTGACGTTTCCTCGACCTTCTACACGCCGCGAGCGGCGTTACCGAACTTCGCGTACTGACTACGGAACACCAGGCGTGCCACTCCGGTCGGCCCGGAGCGGTGCTTGGCGATGATCAACTCGGCGCTCGCCTTGTCGGGCGAGTCTCGGTTGTACACCTCGTCGCGGTACAGGAACATGACCACATCCGCGTCTTGTTCGAGACTGCCGCTTTCGCGAAGGTCGGCGAGCATCGGGCGCTTGTCGGCGCGGGTCTCGAGGTTTCGGCTGAGCTGACTGAGGGCAACGATCGGCACGTCGAGTTCACGAGCGAGGATCTTCAAGCCACGACTGATTTCACTCACTTCGAGTTGGCGGTTCTCGACGCTGGCGCCGCTGCTCATCAGTTGTAGGTAGTCGATCATGATCAGCGCCAAGCCACCGTGGCGCGACTTCAAGCGACGCGCCTTGGCACGAATTTCCATCACGGTGACACGCGGGTTGTCGTCGAGATACAGCGGCACGCTGTCGATGCGGTTGATCGCGCGCCCGATCTTGGTCCAGTCCGCCTCGGCCAGTCGGCCCGAACGCAGCTTCTGCGATTCCACTTCCGCCTCGCTGGACAGGATGCGTTGCGTCAGCTCGGCGTGGCCCATTTCCAGCGAGAACACCAGGACCGGCTTGTGTGTCGTCTTCGCGACATGCGTGGCAATGCCAAGCCCGAGTGCGGTCTTACCGACCGATGGGCGGGCACCGACGATGTTGAGTGAACTCGGCTGCAGACCAGAGAGCAGCTCGTCGAGATCGTTGAGGCCGGTGGCGACGCCGGTGATGATGTCGCCGCGCTCGAACGTCTCTTGCAGCTTGTCCATCGCGATTGGCAGCAAGTCAGACAGCGGCCGCGTTGAGTCGATGACGCGATCCTCGGCAACCTCGAAGACCTTGGTCTCTGCTTCGTCGAGCGCCTTGGTGACATCGTCGGGTTCCATGTAGGCGATCTCGGTGATCTCGCCGGCAACGCTGATCAGTCGGCGCAGCACCGCCGTGTCTTGCACGATCTTGGAGTAACGCGATGCGTTGGAAATCGCGGGCGTTGCGTTCTGCAACTCGAGCAGCGCCTGCCCACCACCAACCTCGTCGAGCAAACCGTTGCGGCGCAACTCGTCGGCAACCGTGACCACGTCGACCGGTTGTCCCGTCTGCATCAGTCCACGAATGGCCGCGTAGATGTGTTGGTGCGACGGTTTGTAGAAGTGCTCGACCTGCAACCCAAGTTCCGACACTTGGCCAACGACCTCGCGCGATAACAGCAAGGCACCGAGCAAGCTCTCTTCCGCGTTGAGGTTGTGCGGGGGCACACGACCGGCCGCCGCGCGACCGGAATCGCGCGAACCATTTGAATCTCGGCGGGTGTCGCTCATGGGGTGTTCACCTTTCCAGAAGGGCCCTGGGGATCGCTATGGCAACAAGCTGGGAGTTATCTGTGGACAACATGGTGACAACGGGGTCTGACGCAGAACGCCGCAGCCCCGGAGCGCCCGCCGAGCGAGCACAACCGGGGCTGTGGAAACTATGTGGATAAACGTGAGAGTGAGGCCTGTTTGGGCCAGCACCCGATTACTTGGCGACGACCTCGACCGAAATCGGGAACTCGACATCGTGGTGCAATTTGGCGATCACGCTGTAGGTACCGGTGGTCTTGATGTGCTCGATGTGCAGCTTGCGACGGTCGAGCGCAATCTTGGTTTGTGCCTCGACGGCGGAAGCGACATCCGCGGCAGTGACCGAACCGAACAAACGACCCTCGGCGCCAGCCTTGACGGCGATCGTGATGGTCTTGGCGACCAACGATGACGCGATTGTTTGCGCGCTTTCACGATCTTGCGAATCGCGAAGGTCGCGAGCGCGGCGCATGGCACCGGCCTGCGAGACGGCACCGTCGGAGGCCTTGATGGCGTGGCCCTTGGGCAGCAGGAAGTTGCGGGCGAAACCGTCGGATACCTCGACGATGTCGCCGCGCTTGCCAACACCCTTGCGATCGGAACGAAGAATCAGCTTCATGATCAGGCCTCCGCAGTCTCGGTGTCGGTGGCGTCGTCAATCAAATCAACTTCGACGCCTTCGATGTCGACCACATCGATATCCGGGCCCGCCGTCTGGCTATCGCGCTGCGGTGCATCGTCGCGACCACGACGGCTATCGCCGTCGCGTGGTGGACGCGAGGTCCGAGTTTGCGCAACACGCTTCGTGTACGGCAGCAACGCCATCTCACGAGAGTTCTTGATCGCCAGGGCGATATCGCGCTGCTGCTGCACCGTGTTACCGGTGACGCGGCGGTTGCGAATCTTGGACCGATCGCTGACGAAACGGGTCAGCAAGTTGACGTCCTTGTAGTCGACGTACTCGACCTTGTCGGTGAGTAGAACGCTCGTCTTCTTCTTGAACTTCTTCGGGTTAGCCCCTTCTTTGGGCGCCCTTGGCTTGGTCTTCTTGTTGCTGTTGTTGTTGCTTGCCATAAGTAGTTGTGTCCTTCAGGAGAGAATGAAACGGCGCCGGAACTAGAACGGCTCTTCGTCGCCGTATACGGGATCGGGTGCGCGGCTTGCGCCCGCGTTGCTGGAAGCGCCGGAGTTACCGCCGCCGCTGGAACCACTGCCGCCGCTGTCGCGGGCGATGCGCTCGACTTCGGCGCGTGCCCAACGCAACGACGGACCAATCTCGTCGGCGACGATTTCGACCACGTTGCGCTTTTCGCCCTCTTTGGTCTCGTACTCGCGCTGCTCGAGGCGGCCGGTGACGATGATGCGTGTGCCCTTCGTGAGCGACGCAGCAGCATTCTCGCCAAGCGTGTCCCACGCGGTGACGTTAAAGAACGAAACTTTCTCTTGCCACTCGCCGTTCTGCTGCCAACGACGGTTGACGGCGACGCCGAAGCTGGCGATGCCTTTGCCACCGGCGGTGAAGCGCAGTTCGGGGTCGCGGGTGAGGTTTCCTACGATGGTGACGACGCTGTCGGCCATGTTGGTGCTCCTTGTCGTTCTAGAAAAGGTTGGTGACTAGACGGAGGCCGTGACAGCCATGCCGCGACGATTGGCCTCGTCGACCGGAAGGCGCAGCAGCTTGTGACGGACGACATCGTCGGCGATACGGAGCGTGCGCTCAAGGTCGTCGAGCGCACCACCGGGAGCTACGACGTTCATTACGGCGTAGTAGCCGTAATTCTTCTTGTTGATCGGGTAGGCGAACTGGCGCCGGCCCCACCAATCGGGCTTGCCGTGGACGGTGCCACCAGCCTTGGCGATGGAGTCGGTGATCGACTTCACCCACGCCTGGGCAGCAACTTCATCGAGGTCACCTTCGAGGATGACCATGAACTCGTAAGCACGCATCATGCGTGTGAACTCCCTTCGGACCCTGAACAAACAGGGGCCCCAATTGGGGCAGGGCCAATATGACCGGGTGAGTGTAGCGGCACCATTCCCGAACCATGCCAGGAGGGTCTGACACGGTAGGCGCTACCGTCGGCTAAATGGACCTACACGACTGGATGGTCGCCGACCTGGCCGCGGCACGCTCGAAGCTGTTCGACACTGTCGTGGCCTTGGTGCCGGCGGCACGCTGGCACGAGCAAGCCGACGGCGGCGGCAGCACCATCGCCGGCCTGCTACTGCACGTCGCACGCCACCAAGACCTGGCCGTCAACACCGTCATCCGCAACCATGAACCACTCTTCGCCCAGCACGCAACCGCGCTCGGTTTGGCCGACGCGGCACCCGGTATCGCGCTTGCCGAGAAGGAAGACCTTGGCGCGACCAGCCAAGTTGGTGCGGCCGCTCTGCTCGCCTATGTGACTGCCGTGTTCGACGGCACCCAGCAGTGGTTGGCCGATCTGGGCACGTTGGCGCTCGACATCGAACCGCACACCGACTACCGACTCACCAACAAGGCAGGCCTCGCCGAGGCCGAGTTCCCCTGGCTGTACAGCATGTGGGCGGGCAAGGCGTTGTGGTGGTTCGTGCAGTGGCCAGTCATCGGCCACGCACACGCCCACGTTGGCGAAGCAATCAGCACCCGCAACCGAATGGGCCTCAGTCCTTTCTAACCCTGTTACACCCCCTTGAGATACTGCGTACATGAGTTCTCAAGTGCCATCCGTTGCCGTGCCGACAACGGCCGAGATCGCTGGGATGTCGCCGGCGGATCTTGAGGCGTTGGCGCGTCGGTTGGATGGCGAGCGGCGCCGGGTGGAGGCTGCGTTGGCGACGTTGGTTGATCGGGTCGCGTCGGCTGGTGCGTTCGGCGCCGATGGGCATCGTTCGGTGAAGGCGTGGGGGCGAGCGACGTGCAACTGGTCCGGTGGCGAAGCGTCGCGGTTCGTGAAGACCGGTCGCATGCTGGCCCGCTTCGAGTCCGCCGCGTCTGCCGCCGCGGCTGGAGAGATCGGTGTCGCGCAAAATGCATGCGCTCGGGCAGTTGGTGGCCAACCCGCGTGTCGCCGAGCACCTCGCCGACTCCGAAGAACTACTCGTGTCGCAGGCCACGGTGTTGGATTACGACGACTACATCACCCTGCTCGCCCAGTGGGAAGCGCTCGCCGACACTGAAGGCGCCCACGGCGACCACGAACGCGCGCACCGCGACCGCAACGCGCACCTATCGATCGTTGGAGAGCGTTGCTATCTCGACGCCAACGGTGCCGCCGTCGACGGCGCACAGTTGATCGAGATCTTCGAACAGTTCTGCCGTGGCGAGTTTCTCGCCGACTGGGAAACCGGCGTCGCGATACACGGCGACGCAATGGTGCCCAGCTTGATGGAACGCACCGACGCACAACGCCGCTTCGACGCCTTGAAGGCAATCTTCGGTGCCGCCGCCGTCTCCGGTCAGTCACCCACCGGTGAACCGGTCGTCAACCTGATCGTCGGCTACGAACTGTTCGAACACCACCTCCGCCGCGCGCTCGGCGAACACCCCGCACCGCTCGACCCCAACAACCCAGCACACCGCTGCCAAACCGCCGACGGTGTCGTGATCGACCCCTACGACATGCTCGTCGCCGCCGCCCTCGGCCAAGTCCGCCGGATCGTGCTCGATACTGCCGGCGTGATCGTCGACGTCGGCCGCAAACAACGCCTGTTCACCGGCGCACTGCGCGACGCGGTGATGCTGCTC
>JAIOPC010000008.1 GCA_021414085.1 Actinomycetes bacterium
TACGCGAGCTGGGTTCAGAACGTCGTGAGACAGTTCGGTCCCTATCCTCCGCAGCCGAAGGTGTATTGAGGAAGGCTGTCCCTAGTACGAGAGGACCGGGACGGACGGAGCTCTGGTGTGTCTGTTGTCCTGCCAAGGGCACGGCAGATTAGCCACCTCCGGAAGGGATAACTGCTGAAAGCATCTAAGTAGGAAACCCGTTCCAAGATGAGTACACCCATGCGGTTAACGCAGTAAGGCCCGTGACTAGACCATCACGTTGATAGGCCGGAAGTGTAAGCACGGCAACGTGTTGAGCTGACCGGTACTAATCGGCCGAGGGCTTGGTTGATTTATTTATGCTCGTGCTTGCTCTGGAGTACTCGGAAGGCGCCGAAAGGCGACTCCTTGACAACAGATTTCGGTGACCATACCGGCAGGGTCACACCCGTTCCCATCCCGAACACGGAAGTTAAGCCTGTCTGCGCCAATGGTACTTGGGGGTAGACCCCCTGGGAGAGTAGGTCGCCGCCGGATTTCTCACTCAGACGCTCATCGCTTAAGCCTCACGGCAGCAGCGATGGGCGTCGAGTATTTTTCACCCCTTAGGGCCGTAGGATCGGACGACTATGCCAAACGATCGCCGACCCGCCGCGCCCAGGAACAGCAGCGGGGCTCGTCGTGGAGGGCCGCCCGCAGCGGCGGGGCGTGGCCCGCGGCCGGCACGCGGGGGCGACGGGGCAACCGATCGTCCCCGGCGCCCAGGGCCTCCGAGAACTGGCGCACCGAGAACTGGCGCGCCGAGAACTGGCGCACCGCGTCCTGGCGTCGAGCGTGCGGGCGTCGAGCGTGCGGGCGCGGAGCGCGCTGGCCGCCCAACGCCGCGACCGCGCCGTGATCCACGTGCTGACTCTGGTGTTGAACGACCGAGCCGCCCAGTAGGGGATCGTCCTCGGCCGTCGGGTCGGCCCGAAGGTGACCGTCCGCGGCCTTCGGGTCGATCGGGAGACGAGCGTCGGCCGAGTCGCGGCGCGAGTGACTCGCGTCCGACAGGTGCTGGGCGTGGCCGTCCGCCGCGGCCGGGTGAGAGAACAGGTCGCAATCCGCGGGTCGCTCCGCGTCGCGTCGAGACACCGATGACGACGGCCGAGAAGCGCGCGAAAGAAGTGAAGCTGCGGCGTGGTCCAAAGGTCGAGCGTCCAGAAGTGGAACGCCCACCGTGGGAGCGTGAGCAGTGGGTTGATGAAGGTTCGCTTCGTGACACGGCCGCAAAGGCCGTCGATCGCGCCACCGACAACCGACCCGTTCGCCGGCGCGCCGAGCCTGGGCTCGCTCCCGACGTTGCCGACGCGTTGGCCAAGGCGACAACGGCAACGGAGAATGCGCGCTACCACGAGCGACTTGCGTCGGCTGCCGATGCATTGGACCGCGGCCGATATGCCGACGCGCGGCGGATGGTGCAGCCGGTGCTCAAGCACTTGCCCCAGCTGGCATTCGCGCATGAGATCTCCGGGCTGTGCTGGTACGGCTTGGGTGAGTGGCGTAAGGCTGTGACAGAGCTCGAGTTGGCACGCGAGCTCGATGGTTCGGTCACGCACCACGCGGTGCTAGCCGACTGTTACCGCGCGTTGAAGCGCTATCACGTCGTAGAAGAGCTGTGGAGCGAGCTGCGTGCCGCGTCGCCCGCGCCGTCGCTGCTGGCAGAGGGACGCATCGTCGCCGCCGGTGCGTTGGCAGATCAGGGCGATCTCGCTGGTGCATTGCGCACGATGGCAAAGGCACTCGAGCTTCCGAAGCGACCGAAGGACTATCACCTGCGCCAGTGGTACGTGGTGGCCGACCTGTACGACCGATCGGGCGACGTGATCAAAGCGCGTCGCTACTTCGGGTTGGTCGCCGAAGCCGAGGCCAACTTCGCCGACGTCCGCGAACGCCTGAAGACGCTTGGCCGTTAACTAAGGGCCGTTAGCTAAGGGCCGTTAGCTAAGGGCCGTTAACTCCGTAACACCCGCTGCGTACTCTGCAGTTGTCGGCTTCCCCCGAACCTCATCCAACGCGCTCACGCGCAGCAATAGGGAGTCGGCCATGAACGTCGTCATTCTTCGAGGAACACTCAGCAGCGATCCTGTCAGCCGCGAGCTGGCTTCCGGGTCAGTACTGGTCTCACTGGAACTCACCACCATCGTCGACGAGGCAAACGTTTCGGTGCCCGTTGCGTGGTTCGACCCCGCCAAGGAAGTCACGTTTGCGGCTGGCGACGCCCTGGTGGTGACGGGCACGGTGCGCCGTCGTTTCTTTCGCAGCGCGGGCCGCACCCAAAGCCGCACCGAAGTTGTCGCCAGCGAGGTCGTGCCGGCGGGGCGATCGCGTCAGGTCACGTCCGTCGTCTCACGCGCGATGGCGCGTGCTGATGTCGCCGCGTGACGGCGACTCTTCAGACCCAGGTGTCAGACGGCGCGGCCGAGGAAGTTCAGCATCTTCGTCTGCGCGTCGGCACCTGGGGCCGACTTGACGGCGGCTGCCATCATCCCTGGCATACGCAGTACTTCCGGCGGCAGCGCCTTCCAGGTTGCCAGTGTCGCCTTCACCAGGTTGGCGTCGAGGCGCTCGTCGACCTTGGCCGTGCGCGCCATGTCCCACGTATGCGGCGTGAGGTCGGCGGCCATGAAGCCCACCAGCGCGTCCAGTGGCATTGATCCGAACTCCGGCCCAAACGGGTCCTTGGCGATCGACTGCAATACGTGCGGGTGATCGAGTACCTCGAGCGTTTGCTCGCGAAGCTTCAGCCAAGCACCGAGTGGGTCGTTACCCATCTTCGGGGTCGACTTCGGCCCCTTGCCGGTGGTGGCGAAGCTCTTGATCATGGCCAGGTTGCCCGCTGCGTGCTCGTAGACGTCTTTGCCGGTCCAACCCGCACACGGGGCCTTGCGGGTAAACGCAGTCGGCTTGGCCAGCTTCAGCACGTGCTCGAAGCCATAGATGGCGGATGTGTAGAGGCGAAGGTTGTCACTCATGGTCGGCACACTACCGCTAGGCGAGAGTGTTGATGTTGCCGAGTTCGTTGAAGGCTTGCTCGAGTCTGTCGACGAAACTGACCTCGGCGGCGCGCAGCCACATGCGCGGGTCGTAGTACTTCTTGTTCGGCGCATCGGCGCCCTTTGGGTTGCCAAGCTGACCTTGCAAGAAGTCGTGGTTGTCGACTTCGTACCGACGGATGCCATCCCACAATGCCCACTGCAGGTCGGTGTCGATGTTCATCTTGACGACGCCATACGAGATCGCTTCCTTGATCTCTTCCGGCGAGCTGCCGGAACCGCCGTGAAACACGAAGTTCACGGGGTTGCTGGCGGTGTCGTGCTTCTTCGCGATGTACTCCTGCGAGGCCTTCAGGATCGACGGCTTCAGCTTCACGTTGCCGGGCTTGTACACGCCGTGCACGTTGCCGAACGCGGCGGCGATGGTGAAGCGATCGCTAATCGCCGACATTTGCTCGTAGGCCTCGCACACTTCCTCGGGCTTGCTGTACAGATCGCTCTCGTCGGCGTCGCTGTTGTCGACTCCGTCCTCTTCGCCGCCGGTGATACCCAACTCGATTTCCAGCGTCATGCCCATTTTCGACATGCGCTTCAGGTACTTCGCACAGATCTCTAGGTTCTCCGCAATCGGCTCTTCGGAGAGATCGAGCATGTGCGAGCTATACAGCGGGGAACCGGTGCGCTCGAAGTGCGCCTCGCCAGCGTCGAGCAAGCGATCGATCCAGCCCAACTTGTCCTTCGCGCAATGGTCGGTGTGCAGGATGACGCGGGCGTTGTAACCCTCGGCGAGCGCATGCACATGGTGTGCAGCGGCAATCGAGCCTGCCGCGGCAGCGGCGTCGCCTTTCAGCGCGATGCCCTTGCCGCCGACGAACGCGCCACCTCCGTGCGAGAACTGGATGATGACGGGGCTGTTCACCTTCGCGGCAGCTTCCATGACGGCGTTGATGGTGTTGCTACCGGTGCAGTTGGCGGCGGGAAGCGCAAAGCCGCGCTGTTTGGCGAGGGCGAATACTTCAGTGAGGGCGTCGCCGGTGAGGACGCCCGCGGGAAACTGCGAGGAAGTTGTCACGGCGCTCAGTGTATTCGCCCTAGCTGAGCGGCCGTAATACCAACCCCGTGCGCAGCTTGGGTGTGAAGAAGGTCGATTTGGGGGGCATCAGCAATCCCTCGTCGGCCGTTCGACGAATCTCGACGATGCTCGTCGGGCGGATGAGCACTCCGATGGCCGTGCCGCCAGCAACGATGTCCACCACGTTTTGGACTCCGTGCTGATAGCTGACCTCGACTTGGTGATGCCGCAAGGCGTGTTCCAGATACGCGCCATCAAGGCCACGCACGCCCTCGAAGGCTGCCGGCTTGGGAGTCAGCCAGACGCCGGTGCCGTCGGGCCGCACGAGGCAAAGCGCGCCGCGGCGCACGACTTCGGAACTAAATGAAGGGGTGACTACACCCGCCTCTTCGGTCTCGAAGCAAGCACCGAAGATGCCGAGCAATTCATCGGCAGTGACGGCTGTGTACAAACGGTGAATCGCGTCGATGCTCAGTTGATCCTCGACAAGCTCAGCGACGTAGGTGAGCGTCAACTCGGCGGGTGAGTCGTTGCCGCGAGTTGCGCGGACCTCGTCGCGGAAGGTGCGGCTGATTGCGTAGCGGTGGTGGCCGTCCGCAATCAGCACCGCATTGGCGGAGATCGCATCTGCGATCGCGGCAACGCGCGACGGTTCGCTGACACGCTCGACGGTGTGCACGACACCCTGCTCGTCGGTGCAGCTACCCATCGGTTCGCCCGCAGCACGTAGCAGATCGGTGAGTCCGGCCGTCAACGACAATCCCCACACGGGGGACAGGTTGGTGTTGGTCGCCCGCGTCAGGTCGAGTCGATCGGTTTTCGCCTTGGGGATTGTTCGTTCGTGGGGCAGCACCCCGCCCGCGCCCTCGTCGACCACTTCCAAACCGCCGAGCACGCCCACGGTCTCGCGCGACGTTCCCGCTTCGTCGGTGAAGCGCGTGCGGTACAGGGTGAACGACGGCTGCGGGTCGCGCACGAGCGTGCCGTCGGCGATCCACTCGCTCAGCCGCTGGCCAGCGAGCTCGTACCGTCCAGGGCCGTCGACATCGCGGGGCACATCAATCGCGACGATGTTGTTCGGATGCGACTGCAGCAGGGCGACGACATCGCTATCGCTGAGCACGTCGTACGGCGGTGCGACGACCTTGCCCAGTGGCAGCGATGGTGAGTAACGGAGGGCGGCGAACGGTTCGAATCTGGGCACCCACACACATTTGCACCTTGCGTGCCATCATGGCCAGATCATGGATGCCAACGCAGCAAACGACAGTGACTCGCCGCGTGTAGTGCTGTGCGATCTCGATGGCGTCGTGTGGCTGGCGCATCGCCCAATTGCGGGTTCGGTGGAGGCGATTGCGGACTTGCGTGCGGCCGGTCATCGCGTGCTGTTCGTGACGAACAACTCCAAAGACACGATCGAGGTGCAGGAGGCTGCGCTCGCTGCTATCGGTGTCCCAGCAGTCGGCGATGTGCTGACGTCGGCGATGGCCGCGGCCCGCCTTGTGCGCACTGGCGAACGGATTCTTGTTTGTGGCGGCGATGGAATCCGCCAGGCCGTTGAACGCCAGGGGGCGGTTGTGGTCGGCGACGACGAGGCCGATCCAGCAGTCGACGCCGTCGTGGTGGGCTTTCACCGCACCTTCGACTACCCCGGATTAACTCGAGCCGCCAGAGCAGTGTGGCGCGGTGCGCGGCTAATCGGCACCAACGACGACGCGACCTATCCGACACCGCAGGGTCCGATCCCCGGTGGTGGCGCGATTCTGGCAGCGGTGCAGACCGCGGCCGGCGTGCCAGCTGCGGTGGCGGGTAAACCGCACCAGCCGATGGTGGAACTGGTGCGTTCCGTGGTCGGTGAACAGGCGGCTGTACACGCTGTGATGGTGGGCGACCGGGCCTCCACCGACGGACTTTTCGCTCGCGCGCTGGGCTGTGCGTACGCCCATGTGAACAGCGGAGTCACGCCAGAGGGCACGGCCGTCACCCCGGTTCCAGAGCTGATTGCACACGATCTCGCCGCTGTCGCGGCGGCGGTGTTGAGTGGTTGGCGACCGCAACGGTCGCCAACATTGCACAGCTAGGCTGACCGCATGGCAGCGAACCCACTCCTCAAACGGATGCTTGACGCGGGTATGCAATTCACCGAGATGTCGCAGAAGCAGGCCGAAAAGCTCGTCAAGGAATTTGTCAAAGTCGGCCAGGCGCGCAAGAAGGACAGCGACGAAATGGTGCGCCAGATTGTCGACCGCGGGCGCAACCTCAGCGAGCAGATCGTTGCGACGGTGCAAGCGGAACTTGCCAACCAGATGAGCAAATTTGCCGTGCGACTGGATGACATTGAAGGTCGGGTAGAGGCCCTCGCCGCGAAAGTCGGCGTAGCTGCCAAAGCCGCGACCGACAAGGTGGCCGACACCAAGGCTGGCGAGCCCAAGACACCAAAGATGGCTCCCGCGGTACCCGTGGCGCAGGCGCACGTCGCCGAGCCGACCGTCGCCAAGCCCTCCGTTGCTGAACCATCCGAGCCCGCCGTCGACGAGCCAACGAAGGCCGATCCGCAGAGCGACTGATGGTCGTCAGGCGTCAGCGGCTCGACGCCGAACTGGTGCGTCGTTCCCTCGTCGACAGCCGTACCGATGCTGCAGCCGCGATCGAGACTGGACGCGTGCAGGTGAATGGGGCCATCGCCGACAAGGCCTCCCGCCAAGTTCACGCGGCCGATGCCATCGTCATACTCGGCCCGCCACCGCGCTTCGTCAGCCGTGGAGGAGAAAAGCTTGATGCTGCGTTGGCGACCTTTGGGATCGATGTCGGTGGTCGTCGGGTACTCGACGCCGGCGCCAGCACTGGGGGCTTCACCGACTGTCTGCTGCAGCGTGGTGCCGCGCATGTGGTCGCCCTTGATGTCGGGCACGGACAGCTGCATCCTCGAATCCGCAACGACAGTCGCGTGACGGTGCTCGAGCGGTTCCACGTGCGCGACGCCAATCCGGAAGCGATCGGCGGCACGGTGCAGGTGGCGACTGCCGATCTTTCGTTCATCTCGTTGGCCCGCGCATTGGATGCGCTGATTGGATGCTGTGAGCCTGGCGGTGATCTAGTGCTGCTAGTGAAGCCACAGTTCGAAGCGGGTCGAGTAGAGGTTTCAAAGGGGCGTGGAGTGATCACCGATCCCGAAATTCATCGCCGAGTGCAGGATGAGGTGACGGCAGAGCTAGTCGCGCGCAACGCCCGGGTGGTTGCCTGGATGCCCTCACCGCTCATCGGTGGCGACGGCAACCGCGAATTCCTTGTACATGCCATCACCCAGCGGTCAGGATTCCCCGCGTGAGCTCTGTGCTGTTGGTTGCCCACCACGATCGATTGGAAGCGGGCGCACTGGCGCGGGTGGCGGCCGATTGGCTGCGAGCGCATGGCCATGAGCCGTGGATGATGCCCGACGATGCCGTCGCGCTTTCGTTAGACGACCTGGTGGCGGAGCGCAACCCGGGCAGCGCCGACCTCGCGTTGAGTCTCGGCGGCGATGGCACGATGCTGCGAACTGTCAAACTGCTCGGCGAACTTGCAGTGCCGATCATCGGCGTCAATGTGGGGTTGCTGGGCTACCTCACCGAGGTAGAGCCCGACTCCCTTTGCCCAGCGCTTGACCGATACTTCGCCGGCGAAGTTGCGGGCGAGTGGCACATCGACGAGCGGATGCTTCTTGCGACCAGCGTGCGCCGCGCGGATGAGGCGCCCCCGACGTACTTCGCGCTCAACGAAGCGGTCATTGAGAAGCAGGACTCCGGCCACACCGTTCGACTGCAGGTATGGATCGATGGCGCACCCTTCACGTCGTACGCGGCCGACGGATTGATCCTGGCGACGCCGACCGGCTCCACTGCCTACTCGATGTCGGCGCGCGGCCCGGTGCTGTCGCCGCGATTGCGGGCGGTGCTGCTGACACCCGTGTCGCCACACATGCTGTTCGATCGCTCGCTGGTGATCGACCCCAGCGAGTTGGTCGAGGTGGAGGTAATTGGGCACCGCTCGGCGACGCTGTCGATCGATGGGCAACCAGCCGCAACACTCTCGATGGGTGATCGCGTGTCGGTCGCGCCGGCGCGGCACGTCGCGCGCTTCGTGCGCTTCGGCGACCGGAGATTTCACCAGATCCTTAAAGCGAAATTTGGTTTGGCGGATCGCTAGATGCTGAACGAACTTCACATCGAGTCGCTGGGCGTCATCGACACGCTCGATCTCGTCCTCGGCACCGGGCTGACAGCGCTGACCGGCGAGACCGGCGCGGGCAAGACGATGCTGGTGGAAGCGATCAGTCTGCTGGTCGGTGGCCGTGCCGACAGCACGATGGTGCGCCCCAACTGCGCCGAAGCGCGGGTCGAGGGTCGGTTCGTGGTCGACGGCGAGGAATACATCGTCGCCCGCGTCATTCCGGCCGACGGTCGCTCGCGTGCATACATCAATGGCCGTCTTGCAACGGTGGGGAACCTCGCCGAGCTGGGAGAGGGATCTGTCGATCTTCATGGTCAGCATGCACATCAGAGCCTGCTCTCTGGTCGCAATCAGCGCGAGGCACTTGATCGCTTTTGTCACACGGACCTTGAGCCACTGCACCATGCGCGGGCAGCGCTTGCTGAGATCGATAGTGCCCTTGCCGCGCTCGGCGGCGACAGCAAGTCGCGCGAACGCGAGCTCGATCTGCTGCGTTTTCAGGTTGGCGAGCTGGCCGACGCGGCGATCACCGCGGTCGACGAGGATCTACTACTTGACGGTGAACTCGACGTTCTCGCGCGGGCAGTCGAGTACCGCGAGATGGGCGCGGTAGCGCTTGCCGCGCTAACTGACGACGATCGCGCCGTCGATGGCGTGGGTGCGGCACTACATGCCATCTCTGGCCGCGCGCCGTACGCGCAACTCGAGGAGCAGCTGCGTGCTGTGGTGGCCGAACTTGCCGACGTCACCGCCGAGCTACGTGTGCGTGCCGACAGCATTGAGGAGAACCCGCATCGACTGGCCGAAGTGCGCGAGCGCCTGCAGCTGCTGCGCGACCTGCGCCGTAAGTACGGTGAAACGCTCGCCGATGTCATTGCGTTCCACGCCGATGCGCAGGAGCGCCTCAGTGTGCTTGAGGGTTACGAACAGCGAGTGGCCGAGCTGGAACGGGATCGGGCGCAAGCCCAGGTCGCGGAGCGAGCGGCCGCGGCGGTTGTCGGCGCGGCACGTCGGCGAGGTGCCGACGCACTGGCGGAGAGCGTGCAGCGACATCTACACGAACTGGCAATGCCAAATGCCAAAGTCGCGATCGTCGTTGGCGACGACGACCCCGGCGACGACGTCGCGTTCTTGCTCGCAGCCAACCCGGGCTCGCCGTTGCTGCCGCTGGCGCGAGTAGCGAGCGGTGGCGAACTGGCACGAGCGATGTTGGCGCTGCGACTGGTGTTGACGGAAGCGCCCGAGACGCTGGTATTCGACGAGGTTGACGCTGGTGTTGGTGGCGCGGCCGCCGTAGCGGTTGGTCGCAACCTCGCCGCCCTTGGTGAACGCCACCAGGTGCTCGTTGTGACGCACCTGGCCCAAGTCGCGGCGCTGGCGCAGAGCCAGGTCGTGGTCGCCAAGCACGTCGCTGATGGGCAGACGCGGGCCACTGCCCGCGCTGTTGCGGGCGACGAGCGTGTTGACGAAGTTGCGCGCATGCTCTCGGGCGATGAGTTGGGCGAGTCGGCTCGTCGGCACGCTTCTGATCTGTTGGGCGAGCGTCGCGGAAGCCGCCCACTATGACGGATGCGGTGACGTCGACAGAGAGCCAGCTTGCGACCTCGGGTTTTCGTCGTGACACGCTGACCGTAACGGCGTGCACGCTGATCTCGCGGATCAGCGGTTTCGGCCGTGTGCTCGCTGTCGCGGCGGTCATGGGCAACGGCTTACTCGCCGACGTGTACTTGTCGGCCAACATGATTCCCAACTTGATCTTCGAGCTTGTCGCGCTCGGCGTGTTGCAGGCAGTGCTCGTACCCTCATTCGTTGCCGCCCGCCGCGAGGGGGGTGATGCCGGGTTGAGTGCCGCCGCTCGCGCAACCTCGGGAGTCATTGTCGCGGCGTTGTCACTGGTGGCGCTGGTCGGGCTGGCGACAGCGCCAATAGTTGCGCGAATTCTTGTTCTGTCCGAACCATCAGCAGCAGTGGCGCGCGAGAAGCTCGACGTGATGGTGCCGATGGTGTTGGTGTTCGTGCCACAACTGATCTTTTATGGCGTCGTCACGGTGCTCAGCGCGGCGCTTCATGCCAAAGGCCGCTTCGTTGCTGCTGCGTTGGCGCCAGCAGTCAACAACGTCATCGTGATCGCGGCCTGTGTTGCATTCCGCGCCAACCGCGCCGGTCGGGTTGCCGACCTCGACCTCACGTCGTGGCAGTTCGCACTGATCGCTGGTGGTACCACGCTCGGGGTGCTGCTGTTCAGCCTGACCCCGGCGTTCGCCTTGCGTCGGGCTGGCATCCGATGGTGGCCACGCTGGCAGCCCCAGCACGCCGCGGTGATCTCAATGAAACGATCGTTCCGCTGGGCGACGCTGTCGATTGTCGGAACGCTTGTTCCTACCGCCGCCGCTTTGGTGATCGGGAACGGCGCGCCGGGCGGAGTCGCCGTCTTTGTCTATGCGTTCGCGTTCTTTGTCCTTCCCCACGCGCTGATCGCCGTCACAATCGCGACGACGCTCGTACCGCGGGTCGCCGACGGCTGGCAGCGCGATCGCCATGACGAGGTTCGTTCGGCGATTGACGGCGCGGTACGGCTCGCTGTTCCGTTGTTGATGTTGGCCGGCGCCGGCATGGCTGCGCTCGCGTGGCCGGTGACTCGTCTACTCGCTGGCGTTGGTCAGGCGGCGAGTCAGGGATTTGGACCGATTGCGCACACTTTGGCTGCCTTCGGGCCCGGGCTCGCTGGCTATGGGATCGCCTTCGTGATGATACGAGTGCTCTTCGCGTTGGGCGATGTGCGTCGTTCCTCTCTGTTGATGATCTACGGCGCACTCACCGGCGTCGGCGTGATGGCGCTGGCCGCGCACCTGATGGCGCCGGACGAACGAGCTCCTGCGCTCGCGATCGGATACGGCGCGTCGCAGCTCGTCGCGGCGGTCTTGCTGACCCGTCGAGTGCATTCATTGACCGGCTCGATGGCGCTCAGTCGTGTTGCGCGGGTACTGATCGAGTCGCTAATCGCGGGCCTGGCGGCCTTCGGCGTGATGTTGGTCGTCGTCCGGCTGTTTGAGCCCACCCGCCCCGAGTCGGTACCGGCGGTGCTCTTGGGTGGAATGGCCGGAGTAGTGATTTTCATTAGCGTCATCGCGGCATTTCATCGCGAAGCGGTGTTAGATCGCTGGCGTCGCTTTCGCGCCGTTGGCGATTCGGCGGCCTGACCGGCGCTCGCGCCAGCTGAGCAGCGCAATCGCCGCACCGAACGTAACGGCACCGCCGAGCGCATCCAGGAAGTAGTGGTTGCCGGTGATCACGATGGCCGACAAGGTGAGTACTGGATAGGCGACTCCCGCGATACGCGTCCAGCGGTGGGCGCTGTAGCGCACGAGCACGACACAGCACCACAGCGACCAGGCGAAGTGCAGACTTGGCATCGCGGCGTATTGGTTCGCGACGGCCTTGGCAACAGGGGAGTGGTAGCTCCACAAGCCACCAATCGTGTCCAGTGTGTCGACGAAGCACTTGCCGATCGCGTACCCATCCGGTCCAGGAACGGGAATGTCGTCGTTGCACTTGTACAACCGCGGTGGGGCGAGAGGAAAGGCCCAGTATCCGATGAGTGCGAGGAAAGTGGTGAAGCCGAGCAGGTTGCGCATGTGACGGTACGCCCCGTGTCGGCGCCGATAGAGCCACACCAGCAACCCAGCTGTGATGAGGAAATGCAGCGTGCCGTACACGATGTTCATCAGCTTGATGAACCAATGCGCGGCCAAGAGTGCTTCCTGCATCGCTTGTTCGTGGAAGATGCGCAGCGTCTTCTCCCAGTCGACGAGGTGGCGCGCATTCGAGTACGCGCGATTGGTTACACCCCGATCAGCAAGACTGCGGATGGTTTGGTAGACGTAGTAGAACGCGATTACCAGCACCGTCTCGCGTACCCAGCCGCGGTGGCGGCTTCGTTGCGTCGACGAGGGCACCGCGGACGTTGCGTCGGTCGTCGGCACAACGGCGGAGTTCGCCGATGGCGAATCCATGTTCACACCGATTCGTGGGCGAAGTCAGCGGGCAACGCGCGTGATGCGCGACGGCGGGCGGCTACTGCGATGATCCAGTTGGCCAAGAGCAGCACCACCACGCCGCCGACGGCGTCGAGTAGGTAGTGGTTCGCCGTGGCCATGATGGCGAACAGGGTGAAGGCTGCGTGGAACACGCCGAGGTTCCGCAGGGTGCGCGAACGGGTGCACGCGAAGATGACGATGGCACACCACAGCGCCCAGCCGAAGTGCAAGCTGGGCATGGCGGCGAACTGGTTGGCGATGGCCCGCGCCACGCCCGAGTTGTAGGACCACGGGCTACCACCGCGGTTGAGGGTGTCGACAACGCAGTTCCCGACGGTGCTTTCGGGGCCAATGGCCGCGACCCACTCGTTGCACGGAAACATGCGCGGCGGCGCCAACGGGAAGACCCAGAAACAGATGAGACCGAGTCCGGTGGTCACGCCGAGCAGATTGCGCATGCGTGGGTAGATCGTTGGGTGGCGCACGAACAGCCACACGAACACGGTGATCGTGCCCACGAAGTGCACCGAGCCGTAGTAGCCGTTGGTAAAAGTGATCAGCCAGTCCCAGGTGGTGGCGGCCCGCTGAATTGCCGGCTCAATGAAGATATGCAGCGACTTTTCGGCGTCGACGATCCAGCGTGCGTGGCGGAAGGCCCGGCCGCGGGCGCCGACATCGGCACTGCCGCGGGCGAACTGGTACACGTGATAGAAGACGAGCACGAGGAACAGCTCGCGCACCCACGAGTTGGTTTGCTGAACGCCCGTTGGCGGCAATTCGGTGCGTTCAGGCGCGACAACGTCAAGGGCTACGGACACCCCGCAAGCCTAGCCAGCGGCTGGCGCGAGGTCGATGCGCCTTAACACCTCTGCCTCACCAATTTCGCCCTCGCTGACGTAACCCCGCTCGATCGCAGCGGCCAGGGTCCCAGACTCATCACACTGATCGAGCGGCTGTAACCGCAGCACGTACTCCGGCGCATTCGGCCCGGTGAGCAGCTGCAGCAGGTCGCCCTGGGCACCCTGTGCCAGGCGCACATGGTCTTCCCACAGATACCGGAACGGCGGGGTCTGCCCGATCTGCGTATAGAGCGCAGCGTCGGCGCAATAGGCGTAGACGGTGAGCGGTCCACGCAGCGCTTGTTGTTCGTCGAGCCAGGACGCCAGTTCCACGTTCGTATCCGTGACATCACCAAGAATCAGGCGTGGATTGGCGATAAATGGCATCGCCGCGGCGATTGCGATTCCCAGTGCGATCTTGGAGTGGAGCATTCCGGCGCTGCCGAGTTTGTCGACTGCCACCGCGGCCAGCACTGCTAACGGGAACGCCAAAATGATGAAGTAGTGGCGATGGAAACTGCCCCCGGTGACGAACGAGAACGTGGCCGCCACCGACCACAGCAGAACCAGCGCAGCATGTGGTCGTCGTCGCAGGGAGCGTGCGTTGAGAGATCGGCCAGCCCGCACGACCAGCGAGAACGCTGGGACCATTACCGGAATGATGAAGAGCACGCTGATCGCGAGCTTGTCGAGTTCCGGGTTCGAGAGTGCGCTACGCGCTTCTAGACGAAAGCCGGCCACGGCGTACCAGTAGTCGCTCCAGCCAAGGGTGCTGCCGTGCCAGGCACAAGCGCCCAGGACCACACCCATGCCCAGCCCGAGCATGCCGGCACTGGCCAGCAGCCGTCGACGCGTTTGCCAGCCCAACAACATTGCTAGCGCGAGCCAGGCAATAACTGCGAGCAGCACATCGAACGCGGATTGCTTGACAGCTAGCGCGGCGCCGAACAGAAGTCCTGCGGCCAACAACCATCCGAGCGGGCAGCGGACGGTCATGACGGCGGCGACGATTGCCAATGCTGAGATCGCAAACGCAGCGGAGAGCAGCTCGCCATTGGACGCGAATCCTTCGAGCAACGGCGACGCCGTAAGTGCGGCGGTGAACCATGCGGCGATGGCGCCAACGCGCGCGCTGAACAAGCTGCGTCCCACTGAGGCGACTGCGGCGACGGCTATCGCTCCTAACAGCACCGCCAGCATTCGCGTCGACGACACTCCAGTGCCCGGCAACGCGTCCCACCCACGGAAGAGCACGATGAGACCCTGCGGCCGATCAATCCAGACGTTGCGATACAGGGTGGCACCCGATGACCAATCGCGCGCCACCGACAGGATGCCCCCCTCGTCGGCGAGCAACGGGGCGAACAGAAACCGAGCGCGCAGCGCAATCGACGCGGCAACCGCGCCGACCACCGATTGCCGGTAGGTGAGCTTGATGGCGGCTGAGCTCATTTGGCGGCCCACCGCGTGCGTTGCACGTCGGTGGGTTTCGGTCGCGACCGAAAGACCCAAGCACGAAGTAGCGCGAATCGGATGGCTGCTAACGAGAGCCACAACCCGATGAGCGCGAGTGATTCGCGCACTCTGTGATCGCTGGCAAAGTCGGCAACGACCATTGAACTGATGACCCCAACTACGGCGGCAGCGCCGAGACGCAGCAGATGGCTGCCGCGGTCGTCGCGGCCCCGATGTCCGAACGTGAATCGGCGATTGGCCCACGAGTTGACGAGCGTGACGATGCCGTAAGCGAGTCCAGCAGCAGGCGCCGCCGCAAGCGATCCGCGTGAGCCGAGGTAGATGGCGAGGGATGCGATCGTGCTGGTGGCCCCAACGACACCGAAGCTGACCAATTGGCGGCCCATGTCGTCGCTGAGCCCGGGCCGACTGAGCGAGCCGAGATCCACGCGGCCGCCGCCGCGGGCGAAGGTCTTGGCTACTCGCAGCACGCCCTTCAGGTCCTCGGTCGCGGTCGAGACCACGTGCACGCGGCTGTCGGGGTCGTCGACCCAATCGACGGGAATCTCGAATACGCGCAGGCCATTGTGTTCGGCCACTAGCAACAGCTCGGTGTCGAAGAACCAGGCGTTGTCGTGCACCAACGGCAACAGCAACTCAACAATGTCGCGCCGCGCCACCTTGAACCCGCACTGCGCGTCGCGGAAGCGGTTGACGAAGACGAGCCGCAGCACCCGGTTGTAGCAGCGCGAGATGAACTCGCGTCGTGGGCCCCGGGCGACGAGCGCCGCCGGTGCCAGGCGCGACCCGATGCCGATCTCGGAGTGGCCGGAATGAATCGATGCCACCAACGGCAGCAAGGCGTTGACACCGGTGGATAGGTCGACGTCCATATAGGCAACAATCTCGGCCGTCGATGATGACCAGGCAGTGCGTAACGCCAAACCGCGGCCTTTGCGGTCGATTTCCACGACTCGGACGTTGGGCAACTCGGCGGCCAGTTCGTGGGCGATCGCCCGCGTGCGGTCTGTTGAGGCGTTGTCGGCAATGGTGATTTGCCACCCAAACGGGAACGACGCTGAGAGGTACGCGTGCAACCGCTCGATGCTCACGCGCAGGACGTGTTCCTCGTTGTAAACCGGAACCGTCACATCCACTGTTGGCCCGGGCATCGCTGCGGATGTTAACGGGAACCACCACTCGGTCGCTTGCCCGCGGTATGCTGCAGTCCCGTTATCAGTTCGCGCCAAATGGCCGCAACGCAGCAACGCTGGAACGGGGTCGTAATGCCGAAGCACATTTTCGTGACCGGAGGCGTTGCAAGCTCCCTCGGCAAAGGTCTCACCGCTTCCTCGCTTGGTCGCCTGTTGAAGCTGCGGGGTTTGCGGGTGACGATGCAGAAGCTCGACCCGTACATCAACGTCGATCCGGGCACGATGAACCCCTTCGAGCACGGCGAAGTGTTCGTGACCGACGATGGTGGCGAAACAGACCTCGACCTCGGGCACTACGAGCGTTTCATCGACGAGCCGCTCACGCGCAATTCCAATGCCACGACTGGAAGCATCTACCAGACGGTGCTCGCAGCCGAACGACGTGGCGACTACCTCGGCAAGACGGTGCAGGTGATCCCGCACATCACCGACGAGATCAAGCGGCGTATTCGCCGACTCGATACCGACGAAGTCGATGTCGTAATTACTGAAGTTGGCGGCACCGTCGGCGACATCGAGATCTTGCCGTTCCTAGAAGCCCTTCGTCAGTTCCGCACCGACGTCGGGCGCGACAACATCTGCTACATCCACGTGACGTTGGTTCCGTTCATCGGACCCTCCGGCGAGCAGAAGACGAAGCCGACACAACACTCAGTCACCGAGCTGCGCAGCCGCGGCATTCAGCCAGACATCATTGTGTGCCGTAGCGAAGAGCCGCTCAGCGACAACCTAAAGCGCAAGATCTCGAACTTGTGCAACGTCGACGACGACGCGGTCGTCAACGCCGCCGATACCAACAACATCTACAAGCTGCCGCTCATCCTTCATGAAGAAGGACTCGACACAGTCGTGTGCGAGCGCTTGCGCATTGACGCCCCTATCGATCTCGCACCTTGGCAGGCCATGGTGGCGAAGGTGGAAGCCGCGACTCGCCCAGTGACGATCGGTCTCGTCGGTAAGTACATCGACTACCAAGATGCCTACCTGTCAGTCGTCGAAAGCCTCCGGCACGCTGGTATTCACCACGGTGCAAAGGTCACGATCGATTGGATCCAGGCGGAAGAGGTAGAGGGCCTGCTCGCGACGGCACGGCTCGCGGACCTCGACGGCGTTCTCATTCCAGGTGGATTCGGCGATCGGGGATTTGAGGGCAAGATCGCCGCCGCCGGGTTCGCACGCGAGCACGACATTCCATGCCTCGGGATCTGTCTTGGTCTGCAGGCCATGACGGTTGATTTCGCTCGCAATGTGATGGGTCTCGCGGAAGCGAACAGCACCGAGATGGATCCGAGCACGCCCTACCCGATCATCGACCTGATGCACGACCAGCGCGACGTCGCCGACAAGGGCGGCACCCAACGGCTCGGTGCCTATTACGCCATCCTCGAAGCAGGTAGTCGCGTGCACAACGCGTATGCCGAGCCTGTCATCAGCGAGCGGCACCGGCATCGCTACGAGCTGAACGCGCAGTGGAAGCCGCGTCTGGAGACCGCCGGCCTGCGCTGCACGGGCATGTCGCCAGATCGTCGTTTGGTCGAATTCGTCGAGCTCGACGATCACCCTTTTTGGGTGGCGACGCAGGCACACCCCGAGTTCAAGAGTCGGCCCGATCGGCCGCATCCGCTGTTTCGCGAGTTGGTCGCTGCCGCGCTCGCTCGCCGCGAGGCGCGAACGCCCGGGCTGTTTGTCGTTGGGGGAATAGTTGGGGGAACGGTTGGCGATGCCGGAGCATCGGTTGCCTGAACCGACGGGATTCCGGCACATCTCGGAATCCATGATGTACGAGGGCCACGTATGGAATGTGGTCGTCGGCACGTTCCAGTCGCCCAGTGGCGAAGTGTTCGATCGCGACATCATTCGCTCTAGGGGCGCTGTTGGCGTTGTGCCGCTGCTGTACCGCGACGGGGTGCCCACGATCGTCTTTGTTCGCCAGTACCGGCCGCCGCTGGATCGTCTGGTGCTGGAGATTCCCGCTGGCATCCGCGACGTGCTCGACGAGCCCACCGAAGTGACGGCTGCGCGCGAGTTGGCAGAGGAAGTTGGCCTGCGGGCAGCACGCCTGGAGTATCTGACGAACTTCTACAGCTCCGCCGGCATGACTGACTCAACCCTGCATCTGTATTTGGCGACCGATCTCAGCGCAGTGCCAGCGGCCGCGCATGGGCCCGAAGAAGAACACATGGAGATGGTTGAGCTGCCCTTGGCCGATGCCGTCGACATGGTGGTGCGCGGCGAGATTCACGACGCGAAGACAGTCATCGGACTGCTGCTCGTCGACCGTCGCCTCCAACAGTGATGGGCGCGGTGATCGTTGAAGACTTCCTTTCGTGGATGGCAAGCGAGCGCGGGCGTTCCGCGAACACATTGGCGGCGTATCGTCGCGATCTAGACGGCTACTCGACGTGGCTCGACGAGCACAGCGCGACGCTCGCCACGGTGCAGCGCAGCCAGCTCGATCAGTTCGTGCAGACCCGACGCTCGTCGGGGGCTGCGTCCGCAAGCGTCGCCCGCCAACTCGCCGCGGTGCGCATGCTGCACCGCTTCATGGTGGAAGAGGCGGTCCGCGTCGATGATCCATCGGCGGATGTTGAAGGCGTACGCGTTCCCGCCGGCATTCCCCATCCCCTCACCGAAGCGGAGGTTGATCGCCTGCTCTCCGTGATAGTGGCCACTGATCCCGTGTCACTACGCGACCGGGCGCTGCTGGAGTTGCTGTACGCAACGGGCGCACGGATCAGCGAAGTGTGTGGGCTGTCGTTGGCCGACTTTGACTGGGAGAACCGGTTGGTGCGGGTCTTCGGCAAAGGTGCGAAGGAACGTGTGGTGCCTTTTGGTCGCGCAGCGCAGGCCGCGATCGAGACCTGGTTGGCCTCCGGACGGGTACACATGATTCCAACGCGCTGGGCCCGCCGCGGCGACGAAGAAGCTGCCTTCTTGAACACTCGCGGCGCGCGCCTCTCGCGGCAGTCGGCCTGGGCGGTCGTGAAGAAGTACGGCGAGCTGATTGGCGTGGGGGCGAAGCTGTCACCGCACGTACTACGCCACTCGTGCGCGACGCATCTCATCGATCACGGCGCCGACCTGCGCATCGTTCAGGAACTGCTGGGTCATGCGTCGATCTCGACAACGCAGGTGTACACGAAGGTGAGCCAGGCACGTCTGTGGAGTGTGTATCGGCAAGCGCACCCGCGTGCGGAGTCGCGATGAACCCGATGCGACAACTCGGCCACCTTTCGCGCCGGTTTTTCGGCTCGCTCTCGCGTCGCGAACCGTCCGCGGCCGATGTCTCGTGGGCGTGCAGTCAGCTGCTTGCGGGCGAGGTGGCGTTGTGGCAGCAGATGCCATTGCAGGATCGCCGGCACTCGATCGTCGTCGCGCGGCGATTCGCGGCGCCGGTGACTGACGCAACACGTGCTGAGATCGCGGGTGCGCTGTTGCATGACGTCGGCAAGACGCAAAGTGGCCTCGGCACCTTTGGCCGCGTCGTCGCAACGTTGATCGGTCCGCGCACGACTCGCTTTCGTCGCTACCACGACCATGAGGTCCTGGGCATCGCGATGCTGCGCGCCGCTGGCTCCGATGCAGAGACTCTTGCGCTGCTCGAGGGCTCGGGGCGTGCGGTGCACGCGCTGCGCCGAGCAGACGCGATCTGAAGCCGTTTACGCGGGGAGCATTCCGACAGCCGCTTGCGCCCTAGCGAGCGTCGCCGCGGCGACGGCGCGGGCCTTTGCTGCGCCTGTGCGTAGCAGCGATTGCAGCTCGCTGCGGTCGGCCATCAGTTCGTGGTAACGAGCTTGAATCGGTCGCAGCAATTCCACGACGGCCTCGCCGGCGTCGGCCTTGAGCGGTCCGTACTGTGTATAGCGAGTCGCCAGCGCGTCGGGGGTTTCCCCCGTGCAGGCGGCGAGGATCTCCAACAAGTTGGTGATGCCCGGCTTGTTGGCGCGATCGAAGCGCACCTCGCTGTCGCTGTCGGTGATCGCCCGCTTGAACTTCTTCACGATCTCAGCCGGTTCGTCGAGCATGTTGACCAACCCGGCGTCGCTGCCGGCCGTCTTGCTCATCTTCGAAGTCGGGTCTTGCAGATCCATCACACGCGCGCCGGCCTTGGGGGTGACCGCCTTGGGCACAATGAAGGTGTCGCCAAATCGGTGGTTGAAACGAAGGGCTATGTCGCGCGTGATCTCGACGTGCTGGCGCTGATCCTCGCCGACGGGAACCTCATCGGTGTCGTACAGCAGAATGTCGGCGGCCTGCAGCGCGGGGTAGGTGAAGAGCCCGGCGGATACGAACTCGGCTTCCCGCTTGGCCGACTTGTCCTTGAATTGGGTCATGCGGCTGAGTTCGCCGAAGCTCACCGTGCACTCCATCATCCAACCCAATTGGCTGTGCTCGGTCACGTGGCTTTGTACGAAGACCGTGGCGACATTTGGGTCGAGGCCAATCGCAAAAAGCATCGCTGCCAACTCGAGCGTGGCGTTACCCACGGTGTCGGGGACCTCGGTGACGGTGAGCGCATGCAGATCGACGATGCCATGGAACGCGTCCTTTGTGTGCTGGCCCTCCACCCACACGCGCAAGGCCCCCAGATAGTTCCCGAGGTGGACCTCGCCGGTCGGCTGGATGCAGGAAAGGACTCGTGTCACGGCGTCACGTTACCCGCGAGGTGCTGGGCTGGGCCGGTACGATCGCGGGCGATGACCGTCGATGTCAACACGCCTGTCTACGAAGGTCCCTTCGACCTGTTGTTGCACCTGATCTTGCGTGAGCAGGTGGACATCTACGAGGTTTCGCTCAGCGGCATTGTCGACGCCTATTTGCATGAGATCGAATTGATGCAATCACTCGACCTAGATCTGGCGACCGAGTTTCTGCTGATCGCCTCCACGTTGGTCGAGTTGAAGGCTCGACGTCTGCTGCCTGGCCGCGACGACATCGACCTCGACGACGAGCTGGCCCTGTGGGAGGAACGCGATCTGCTTCTTGCCCGTCTGCTTGAGTGCAAGACGTTCAAGGATGTTGCCGGCGTGTTCGCTCGACTCGCCGACGACGCCGACCGCTCGTTCCCGCGCGACGTTGGTGCCGACGAGCGTTTCGCCGAATTGATGCCCGACCTGATGGAGGGCGTCACTCCACAGCGGCTGGCGCGTGCGTACTTGAAGGCGCTCACTCCCAAGCCGGTGCCGCGCGTCGATCTGTTTCACGTGGCGGCGATCAACTTCAGCGTGGCCGACGCTGTCGTCGAATTGCTCGATGAATTGCCGCGGGCCGGTCGTATCTCGTTCCGTCGCCTGACCACCGGTCTCGTTGAGCGCCTGGAAGTGATCGTTCGGTTTCTCGCCCTGCTCGAACTGTTCAAACAGGGCCTCGTGGACCTTGAGCAAACCGAATCGTTCGGCGACATCGAAGTCGTGTGGGTCGGAACAACGGCCACGTCAGTTCTCATTGATGACTACGAAGGATGAATCAGCTCATGCCCGATCAACCGGTGCCGCCCCGCAGTGTCCCGCTCGACGCCGAAACGATGCGCGCCATCGAAGCCATCGTGCTTGTAGCCGTCGAGCCGGTTCCGACCGAGCAACTCGCGCAGCTGCTCGAACAGTCGATCGTCGTCATTGACCGCCTCTGTGCGGAACTAGCGGCTCGGTACGACGACGCAGGACATGGCTTCCAGCTCGTCAAGATCGCCGGCGGATATCGATATCAGACGCATCCCGATCTTTCGCCGTACGTCGAGCGCTTCTTGCTTGATGGCCAGCGCGCCCGAATGAGCGGGGCCGCACTGGAGACGTTGGCAATCGTCGCGTACAAGCAGCCACTGTCGCGGGCACAAATCGCGAGTATTCGCGGGGTCGACCCCGACGCGGTACTGCGCACGTTGCAGGCGCGCGGTTACGTCACCGAAGTCGGTCGCGACTCTGGTCCCGGACAAGCGGTGCTGTTCGGCACAACCTCGCTGTTCCTGGAGAAGCTGGGCATCAACGCGCTGTCCGATTTGCCAGCCATTGCCGAGTTCGTTCCTGGTGCCGACGTCGTCGAAGCGTTGGAGCACGGTCTGCGCCTCGACCCGCCAGCCGATGCCCGTACCTGAACCGCCGTTGTGGGAGCAGTTGGCGAGTAAGTCAGCTGCGATGCCGCAGGGCGAGCGCTTGCAAAAGGTCTTGGCGGTCCGCGGTTGGGGCAGTCGGCGAGTGTGCGAGGACATGATCGCCGCTGGCCGCGTGACCGTCAACGGGGAACTCGCGGTGTTAGGCCGTCGAGTCGCGGTCGAGCACGATCGTGTCGAAGTCGATGGTGTTCCAATCGGGGTCAAACCCGGAATGGTGTATCTGTTGCTCAACAAACCCGCCGGTGTGGTGTGCACAGCTCACGATCCACAGGGTCGTCCCACCGTCGTGCAGTTGGTGCCCTCAGAACCACGCGTCTATCCAGTCGGTCGCCTCGACTCCGCAACGGAGGGTTTGTTGCTGCTGACGAACGACGGCGACCTGGCGAACCGATTGGCACATCCCAGCCACGGCGTCGAGAAGGAGTATCTCGTTGACGTGGAGGGCACAGTCGCCGCCGGTTCCTTGCGTCGATTGCGCGACGGGATCGAACTCGAGGACGGCATGACTGCCCCGGCGAAGGTGTCGCAGCCAACGCCGGGGGTCTTGCGCATCACCATCCACGAAGGTCGCAATCGCCAGGTGCGCCGTATGTGCGATGCGGTCGGGCACTCCGTGCAGCGTCTTGTCCGCGTGCGAATCGGGCCGCTGCGTGACGCTCAATTGGCGCCGGGGGAGTGGCGAGAACTCACCGATGCTGAGGTGCGCTCACTCGCCGAGGCAGCGGCCAGCAACCCGCCCCCTCCAGGGAGTGGCCGGTACGCTGAGTAACCGTGTCGGGGAATCGGGCGGCGAATGTTGTAGGTCTCGGTCTGATCGGCGGCTCAATCGCGCTTGCGCTGACCGAGCGCGGCTGGAGCGTCAGTGGCTACGACGAAAACCCGGCTCGGCTGGACCAGGCCATGGCCATGGGGGTGATCACCGCCCCCGAGTTGAATCCTGATGCGGCTATCACCTTCGTCGCGACTCCCGTGCTCGCCGTTGTCGACCAGGTCAAACGCTCGCTCGCCGAGACGACCGGCTTGGTCACGGACGTCGGCGGGGTCAAGGCGGCGGTTGTCGCGGCCATCGACGACCCGCGCTTCGTGGGCGGGCATCCGATGGCGGGCAGCGAACTGGACGGCCTCGATGGCGCTGACGGCAGCATGTTTGCAGGCGCCGTGTGGGTGTTGACGCCCTCGTCAAGCACCGCCGACTCGACGTTCAGCGCCGTCGCCGCTGTCGTCGCAGAGCTGGGCGCCGATGTTGTCGCGCTGCCCGCCGATCGCCACGACCTCACTGTGGCCGTGATCAGCCATGTTCCACACCTCACTGCGGCCACGCTCATGGGCCTGGCCAGCGATCGCGCCGAGGAACATGCCTCGCTCTTGCGGCTGGCGGCTGGCGGCTTTCGCGACATGACTCGCATTGCCAGCGGCCAACCCACGATCTGGCTCGATATCTGCGCGCACAACCGATCTGCCATCCTCTCTGCCCTCGACGGATTGATCGAAGGGCTGCAAGGCATGCGCGCGGTGGTCGACAACGACGATCGCGACGAATTGCACCGATTGCTCAGCAACGCGCGCGACGCCCGAGCCAACCTCCCGGCCCGCGGCACGCACCCAGGTGAGCTCTGCGAAGTTCGCATACCAATTCCCGACCGTCCTGGGGCGGCTGCAGAGGTGTTCACGCTTGCCGCCGAATTGGGTGTCAACATCGCCAGCTTCGAAGTCGTGCACAGCGTCGAAGGCAACCGCGGTGTTGCGGTGCTGCTCGTCGATGCGCTGAAGGTCGAGATGTACCGCGGCGGGTTGTTGGCCCGCGGCTATCGACCGGCAGTCCAACGGTTGAGCTGACGGTGACCATGACGGTAGGTCGATCATGAACGGCTATCGGGTTGCGCCATTGGGTGTTGCCATAGATGCCGTAGTCGAGGTGCCAGGCTCCAAGAGCATCGCCAATCGCGCGTTGTTCTGCGCGGCGCTGGCCGACGGCGAGTCAGTGCTTTCCAATGTGCCCGACGGCGACGACACGCAGTCGATGCTTGCCGCTCTACGCACCCTTGGCGTCGAGATCGAGGTCATCGACCAAGCACAGAGCGGCGAGTCAGAAGTGATCTCGCAGCAGGAGTGGGCGCCGCGAGGAAGCACTGTGCGTGTTGTGGGTGGCCGGTCCCGGTTCGCGCCCGGCCCGTTGACGCTGCAGACGGGACTCGCCGGCACGACGTCACGGTTTCTGACTGCGTTGTGCGGGTTGGGGAAGGGCGCGTACACGATCGATGGTGAACCGTCGCTTCGTTCGCGTCCGATGGGGCCTTTGCACCACGCGATGGAAGAGCTCGGAGCGCGCGTGCACCCAATCGGCGCGGCGGGTCACCTGCCGGTGACGATTGAAGGACCGTTCGACTTCTCGAACGATGAGGTGAGTTTGCCCGGCGATGTCAGCAGTCAGTTCCTGACCGCTCTGATGCTGGTGGCCCCATACTTCACCGCTGGACTGCGATTCATGTTGTCCACCGAGCTGGTGTCGCGACCCTACGTACGGATGACGGGGTCGATCATGGCGCACTTCGGCGTACCAGGCGTGGAAGTTGGTGATCGCATTATCGTCGTTCCTCCCGGTCGCTACTCCGCGCAGCATCTCGTCGTCGAGCCCGACGCAAGTTCGGCTGGCTATCCACTCGCGGCAGCGGCAATCTGCGGCGGGCGCGTGACAGTGCCGGGGTTGACGAAGGAGTCGATTCAAGGCGATGCCAGCTTCTGTCATGTGCTCGCACGCATGGGTTGCTCAGTGACTCAGGACGATCAGGCGACGACCGTCGCGCGATCGGGTCCGTTGCGCGGTCTGACAATCAACATGGTTGAGCACAGCGACCTTGTTCCCACGCTTGCGGCGGTCGCCGCGTTCGCGGATGGAGCAACCGAGATCCATGGCGTCGGGTTCATTCGCAACAAGGAGAGCGATCGACTCGGCGACTTGTGCGCAGAGTTGCGCCGCGCTGGAGTCGACGCCGTTGATACCGCCGACGGGATGATCATCAACCCCGGCCCCGTCCAGATGGCGACGCTCGCAACGCACCACGATCATCGCCTGGCGATGGCGTTCGCGCTGGTCGGTCTCGGCGCCAGTGGCATCGTTGTCGACGACCCGGAAGTCGTGAGCAAGAGTTGGCCGGGGTATTGGTCGATGATCGAAGGCTTGCGATAGTGAAAGCCCCACGATGAAGCAATCATCGACGCCTGATGTCGCGGCCTTCGATGTCGATGGCACGCTGACGGTGCGCGACTGCGTGCGGCCATTCCTCTTGCGCGTGGGCGGGTGGACAGGTGTCTCGAGCGCTGTGCTTGGCCGTCCGTTGGTCTCGCTCGCTGCAGCCGCCCGCCGCGATCGTGACCGCCTGAAGGAACTCATCGTGGGCGGCGTGCTTCGCGGGCGCAACGTCGAGCAGGTCGAGGCGCTCGGCGAAGTGTTCGCGCAACAGGTGCACGATGGCTGGCTGCGATCCGACATGGTGGCGCGTCTGCGCTGGCACCAGCGCGCGGGACACCCGACTGTCTTGGTGTCGGCGTCGTTGGGGCCATACCTACGGCCGCTCGGTCGTCGGCTCGGCGTCGATGATGTGCTCTGCGCCGAACCGCAGCGCCAAGGCGACCGTTTCACCGACGGCCTCGCGGGTGGCAACTGTCGCGCGGCGGAGAAAGTACGCCGGTTGGACGCGTGGCTACTTGCGCGCAGTCTTGATCGGGCCACCGTGTGGGCATACGGCGACAGCGCTGGCGATCGCGAGTTGCTGGCCCGGGCAGATCATTCGATGTTGGTGACGCGCACCGCCGTCTCGGCCGTACCGGCGGGGTACGACTCGTGAGCGGCGCGACAGTTCGAGCGCTGCTGCGCGAAGCGCGCCCAAAACAATGGGTGAAGAACGTGTTGGTGTTTGCGGCTCCCGGTGCCGCCGGAGCGCTCGACAACGGCTCGGATCTGTGGCGAACGGTCGCTCTCTTTGTGGCGTTTTGTCTCGTGAGTAGCGGCACCTATTACTGGAACGACATTCACGACGTTGTCGCCGATCGTCAGCACCCCACGAAACGTGAGCGCCCGATCGCCAGTGGCGCTGTCACTGTTGCCACCGCCAAAGCTTTTGGCACACTGCTTCTCGCACTCGGCCTCGGTGTCGCCTTTGCCTTTGGGTGGCGCGTTGGGGGAGTCGTGCTCGGCTACGTCGTGCTGACGACGGTGTACAGCATTGCGCTCAAGCACGTAGCGGTTGTCGACCTAGTGGTGGTGGCTGGCGGGTTTGTGTTGCGGGCGATTGCCGGAGCGGTGGTTACCGGCGTGCCTATGAGCACATGGTTCGTTCTGTGCACATCGTTCGGTTCGCTCTTCATTGTGACTGGGAAGCGCTTTGCTGAGTTGCGCGAACTCGGCGACAGCGCGGGCACTCGAGCGTCGCTTGACTCTTACTCGCTGCAATTTCTGCAGACAGTTCTGTCGGTCAGCGTTGGCGCGACGCTGGTGACGTATTGCATTTGGGCGTTCGAAGTGCGGGAAGTTTCGGGTAGCAATTGGCCGTTCTATGAACTCTCTATTGTTCCGATGCTGACGGCACTGCTGCGATACACGCTCGTGCTCGAGCAGGGTCACGGCTCAGCACCTGAGGAGATTTTCGCTGCCGACCGTTGGCTGCAGGCGATGGGTGCGTTGTGGATCATCGTGTTCGGCCTCGGGGTGTACGTCGGATGAGCTTCGACGACGTCTGGTTGAAGGTCGCGGAGATCCCAGGCTGGTTAACGCAGGGGCAGGCACGCGTACTTGCTGCTGCTGCGGCACGTGCCGCTGCGGGCGACACGATCGTCGAGATTGGCAGCTTCCGCGGTCGTAGCACTGTGGTGCTGGCGACGGCCGCGGCGATCGGCGCACAAGTGGTCGCTATCGAACCGCACGCGGGCAACGACCGTGGGCCAGGTGAGATCCACGGCTACGCCGACGCGGCAGCGACGGACCACGACGCGTTTCTTGCCAACCTCTCGGCCGCAGGCGTTGCTGATCGCGTGCGACACGTTCGCGCGTACAGCGACAGGGCGCACGGCGATGTGGTCGGCGAGATTGCCGTGCTGTACATCGACGGCGCGCATCGTTATGGTCCGGCGCGCGCTGACATTCGCGACTGGGGTAAGCGCGTCTCCCCGAACGGCACGTTGTTGATCCACGACTCTTTCTCGTCCGTAGGGGTCACACTGGCGATCATGCGCGAGCTTGCCTTCGGTTGTCGCTTTCGATACGTCGGGCGATCACGATCGCTGGCGGAGTACCGCGCCGACTTGGATGGATCCCCAACCCGTCGCCTTCGAAACGGTGGGCGTCAGCTGTTGCAGCTCCCGTGGTTCATCAAGAATCTGTTGGTCAAGGTGCTGCTGACGCTGAAGGTCGACACGCTTGTGCGCAAGGTGACCGGTCGCGAACCGGAGTGGCCGTACTAATGAACCGGCTGTACCAGTGACGCGCGAATCGCTGAGCGGCTGGGGGCGCACGCAACCCAGCGTTGCCGAAGTCGTCGAGCCTGCCGATCGCGCCGAAGTCTCGGCCTCTATCGCTGGTGCCGGGCCGCGCGGTGTTTTGGCGCGCGGGCTCGGCCGCAGTTACGGAGACGCTGCCCAAAATGCCGGGGGATTGGTCGTGCGTTTGCGGGCCGCCGCCGGCGAGGTCGTGCTTGATGCCGAGCGCTCTGAGGCCACCGTGCCCGCGGGGCTGAGCATCGACGAGCTGCTGCGCGTGATCGTGCCGCAGGGTTTCTTCGTGCCGGTCACAGCTGGCACCAGATTCGTGACCATTGGCGGAGCGATCGCGAGTGACATCCACGGCAAGAATCATCACGCTGACGGATCGTTCGGCAACCATGTGACAAGCATCGACCTGCTGTTGGCCGACGGATCGGTCGCGACCATTGGCCCGCACGACAACCCGTCGCTGTTCTGGGCGACGACCGGCGGCATGGGCCTTACCGGCATCGTGCTGTCCGCGACCATTCGTTTGATACCCATCGAGACCAGTCGGATGTCGGTCGACACCGATCGCCTTCCGGATCTCGACAGCCTGTTGGCGGCAATGACGGAGGGCGACGATCGTTACCGGTACAGCGTGGCGTGGGTGGATCTACTGGCGAGAGGCAAGAACCTGGGGCGCAGTGTTCTGACGCGTGGCGACCACGCGGCTCTCGCGCAGCTCTCGTCGCGCGATGGTGCATTCACGTACGACCCACGGCACCTCGTTTCGGTTCCTTCGTTCGCGCCGCCGTCGGGTGTGCTGTCGCTTCCAGCAGTCGCGGCCTTCAACGAGCTCTGGTACCGCAAGACTCCGCGCCACCGGGAGCACGAGCTGCAGAGCATCGCCACGTTCTTCCATCCGCTCGACGGGGTTGGTTCGTGGAACCGGCTCTACGGCGCGCGCGGCATGGTCCAGTACCAGTTCGTCGTGCCGATGGATCGCGACGACGTGCTGCGGCGAGCGGTGCATCTTCTGTCGGCGGGGCGTGTGGCCTGCTTCCTCGCAATCATTAAGCGCTTCGGCCCCGGGAACCCGGCACCGCTGAGCTTTCCGATTCCAGGGTGGACACTGACGCTCGATGTATCGAGTGCGGCGTCGGGCCTCCCCGAGTTGTTCAGCGAGCTCGACTCGCTGGTGCTGGATGCCGGGGGCCGCCACTACTTCGCGAAGGATGCCCACATCGGCCCCGACGCGGTCCGGCGCGGGTACCCTCGCTTGGCTGAGTGGCGAGCGACGCGCGATGCAGTCGACCCGCAAGGCAAGTGGCAAAGCGATCTCGCCCGCCGGGTGGGATTGCTCGGTGAAGGAGATTGATGCAGAACGCATTCGGTAATCCGCAGCAGGTGTTGTTGCTCGGCGGCACCAGCGACATTGGGCTAGCCATCGTGCACGCGTTCGATCGCTCCGCGCTGCGACGAGTAGTGCTTGCCTGTCGCGAAGTTGCCAAGGGTGAAGCAAAGGCGCAGGAGCTGCGCAGCGACAGTCTGCAGGTCGACGTCGTCGAGTTCCACGCGGAAGCGGTGGCTTCGACACAAGCGGCCATCGATGCAATCGCTGATTCCGTCGGCGACATCGACGTAGCCATCGTCGCGTTTGCCCAGCTTGGCGACTCAACGGTGACGACAACCGATGCCGCTGCTGCCGCCGCGTTAGCCGTTGTCGACTTCGGTGCTGCCGTCGCGGCGACTGTCGCTGTCGGCAATCGAATGCGCGCCCAAGGGCATGGCTCGATTGTCGTGCTCAGCAGTGTCGCTGGCGAACGGGTCCGCATGGCCAACCCGGTATACGGGGGAGCGAAAGCCGGTCTCGACGGGTTTGCGCAGGGCTACGGCGACGCGATTGCCGCCGACGGAGTTCACGTAATGATCGTTCGGCCGGGCTTCGTGCATTCGCAGATGACCACAGGTAAGGATGCGGCACCGTTCGCGACGACGCCCGACGCTGTCGCCAAGATTGTGGTTGCTGGGCTGCGCAGTCGCCGCCGCATGGTGTGGGCACCGAAGATTCTGCGGCCGGTGTTCTCTGCGCTGCGACACGTTCCGGGGCCACTGTGGCGCCGGTTGCCCTTGTCGTGACCGAGGGCGTGACTGAGGGCGTGACTGAGGGCGCGACCGAGGAGTTAGCCGAGGTCGTCCGCGATCTTGCATCACTCGGCGTTCGTCGCGTTCATGTCCTCGCGTGGCGTGATCTTGACGATGCCGACGCGGGCGGTTCAGAAGTTCACGCGGATGAAGTCATGCGTCGCTGGGCGGCGGCCGGGCTGGAAGTTGTCCACCGCACGTCCACCGCACCTGGGTTGCCAGCAACGGCGCAGCGCAACGGCTACTCAGTCGTGCGGCGTGGCAGTCGCTACAGCGTGTTCCCGCGCACGATGGTTGCCGAGCTTGCGCATCGCATGGGCCCGTTCGACGCACTGATCGAAATCTGGAACGGCGTGCCGTGGCTCAGCCCGCTGTGGTGCCGGAGGCCGAACATCACCGTTGTCCACCATGTTCACGACCAGATGTGGGAGCAGATGTTCCCTCGACCGGTGGCCGCCGTGTGCCGCGTGATCGAGACCAAGATCGCGCCTCTGGCGTACCGGCGCACGATGGTGGTGTCGGGAAGTGAGTCGACGACGGCGCACCTGCGCGAGCTCGGCTATCGCGCCGAGCGGACGCGTGTGGTGCCGTACGGAGTAGCGGCGGCTTACTCGCCCGGCGGCGAACGCTCTAGCTACCCGTTAGTTCTCAGTGTCGGCAGGCTGGCGCCAGTAAAGGAACACGATCTGCTGATTGCCGCCGCGCTGCAGGCGAAAGAGCGGGTGCCGGCACTGCGCCTGGTGATCGTGGGCAGCGGGCCCCGGCGAGCTGCGCTCGAGCAACTGATCGCCGCGCACGATGCTTCCGACTGGATCACCATGCCCGGGCGCATTGCGCTCGACGAGTTGATCGCGCTCTACCGACAGGCGTGGCTGGTTGCGAGTGCGTCTCGATCTGAGGGATGGGGACTGACTCTGACCGAGGCCGCGGCGTGCGGAACGCCGGCGGTAGCAACCGACATCGCTGGCCATCAGTGCAGCGTGATCGACGGCGTGACCGGAGTGCTCGCACCTATCGAGTTGCTTGGCGAACGCATCGGCGATCTTCTGCTCGACGAAAAGCTGCGCACCACGCTCGGAGCGCAAGCACTTTCACGCGCTCGCGGCCTCAGCTGGGATTCGGCCGCCTCTGGTCTATTGGCCGCGTTGCGCGACGAGGTTCGTCGGCGCGTCAATCGATAGCGACGTCAGGGCTTCTTGCGCGAGAACTTGCCGAGCAGATTGCTGACTGCCTTGTCGGACAACTTGAAACGGCGCTTCACCACGTCGTACAGCGCCAGCGCCTTCTTATCGAGGTAGATCCACAGCCGCTTGACACCGTCGCCGGGCCTGGCGCGGTAGTCGGTGGGCTTCACCAGCGGATGCGCTTCCTCGGTGAAGTAGTACAGCGCCATCGACTGGCGAGCGACTCCCTCAGGACAGTTCAGCGGTTCCGGATGACCGTGGAACGAGTGCTCGTCGGTGCTGAACAAGAAGATCCGGTTGCCGAGTGGCGCAACCTTGGCCTGGCAGGCGGAGACGTCGCGATCCCAGATCTGCAGATCGCCGCCCCAATCGTCGTGCCACTCGGGGTTCAGGTACAGCAGCAGGTTGACGCGCCGGCGCCAATGTCGGTTGGTGTGATGGGCGGTGAAGTCGGCGTGAATGTTGAGGTGTGCGCCTCGCAAAGTGCGATGCAGCCCACCGCCGTCGAGCGTCGGGTCCGGAAGCAACGCTTCGAACCCCGTGAGTTGCGAGAGGAAGCTGAGAAAGCGCGGGGTCGACAGCGCTGCTTGAATTTCGCGCAACGTCGTGCCCCATGTCTCTGGTTTCTTGTTGGCGAACTTACGCTCGTTGACGTGGAGGTAATTCGTCCAGTCGGTGGGATCGAGTTTGGCGAAGTCGCTGTACGCGCCCGCGAGTGCCGGGGCCGTTAGAACGTCGTCGATCGCGATGTGGGCATATGGTTGCGCCGACTGATACTGCTCGCGCAGCGCGGGCAGTCGATCCTCGAGGGTGCGCAGGTTCAGGATCTCGTCGATGTTGCTGCTGACCTGCATTCCCGGCTCCTTCTGAAGTCCATGCCAGACTAGCGAGCGACACCACCTTCGCCCCGATGTGGGTGCTGCGGTAGCCTCACAGCGATGTCAGAAGCGGTACACGGCGACGAACTCCGCTTTCGCAAGGCCATGCGTTGGCCATTGGCCATCGGCGCCTTTCTGTTCGTGTCGCTGCTGTGGAGCTTTGGGCCCAACCCACTGCATCCCGGCCTCACCGGTGGCGGTTTCTCGGGGCTCTTCGATCTGCAGGCGCACGCGATTCTTGAAGGCCGACTCGACGTCGAACCCGGCGAAGCCGACATTGAGGCCTTCGTCATCGACGGCAAGGAGTACTTGTACTATCCGCCGGGGCCGGCGCTCATCCGACTGCCAATAGCGGCTGTCACCGACAGTCTCGACAAGAAGCTCACGGCACCGTCGATGCTGATTGCGTGGTTCGTGCTCGCGCTCACCACTACGCGCCTGATGTGGGCCGTGCGCAAGGAGATGCGTGCAGACGCGGAGTTGGGCCGATGGGAACTGGCGATGTACGGCGCACTACACGTCTCGCTCTGCTCCGGGTCGGTGGTGCTGTTCCTCGCGTCGATGCCGTGGGCGTACCACGAGGTGTACATGTGGTCGATCGCCGTCGTGCTCGCGGCTGCGCTGGCACTGATTCGCCTCGCCAACTCTCCAACCCGACGATCGGTCATCAGCCTCGGCGGGCTGGTGCTTGCCGGCGTGCTCGTGCGCGGGCCGGCTGGTTGGGGACTCGCTGGAGCGGCGCTGCTGATGGCGTTCTGGCTATGGCGCGGCGGCGTTGGCGGCGTTGGCGGCGACGCTGGCCGACGAATGGCGCCGTGGGTTGTGCTTGCCGGGCTTGGGCCGCTCGGCGTTGGCATCGCGATCAACTGGGTGAAGTTTCACCATCCCTACCTGTTTCCGCTCGAGAAGCAGATCTTCTCCACCGTTAGCCCCCACCGACGTGCCGCGCTCGCCGCCAATGGGGGAGACCTGGTCTCCTTCGACATCTTGCCGAGCACTCTGACCAACTACTTGCGACCCGATGCCATTCGATTCATGCGGGTGTTTCCCTTCATCTCGCTACCCGGACGTCCGGCGCCAGCGATTGGCGGCTCGTTTATAGACCAGCGCTATCGCACTGGCAGCGTGACCAACTTCATGCCGTTGCTGCTTGGGCTCTCTGTATGGGGCATCGTCACAATGGTCCGAGGCAGCACGCGACGCGCGACGCGCATGTTGCGGATTCCGCTGGCGGCCAGCGTGTTTGTGGCCGCGCCGGTGATGATTTACGGCTACCTCGTATATCGCTACACCGCCGAGTTCGTCCCGATTCTGGCGATCGGAAGCATCGTTGGACTGACGGCACTGATCGCAACATGCGCGGGTCTTGCCCGCCGCCGCCGCATGATGGTGCTGTCCGCGATCTCGGCCCTTGCCCTGTTTGGTGTCGCCGCCAACATGGCAGCGGGCATCTCAATGCAGCACCTCAGCAACCCGGGTCCGTTGTTGGACCGCTACGTGCGGATGCAGATGGCGTTCAGCGACATCACCGGCGATCCGATGGCCAACAACATCCGACGCGTCGATGAGCTGCCCACCACGTCGGTCGCCGACCAGATTGTAATTCTTGGCGACTGCGACGCTGCCTTCATGGGCACCGGCGACGACTACGGCCCGTGGGAGCCGATCTCGATGCGCGAGTGGTCGGTTGCTATCACGATTGATGCTTCGATCAACGATGGCACGCTGATCAATCTCGGGCTGGTCGGCGAGCCTGGCTCGGCGCCATCCAGCATTGGAATTCAGATTGCTGATCAACAGTTCCGAATTCGAATCAGCCGCCCTGACAAATTGTTGTTAGGGGAGTGGACGCCGTACACGGACGACGTCGCCTTCGAGCAACAGATCCTCGTCAGCACTCAATACAGGGTCTACTCGGTGGAGCCCACCGAAGAAGACGACATGGTGGTCCCGTTCGTCATCTACGCCAACGACCGCAACTTTCCGCGGTTCTTCGCCCCGACCGAAACTGAAGTCGAGGGAGTGACGCTCGAGTTCACGCCACTTGCCAATAGCGATCTGTGCAACGATCTCGTCGCCTTGATGGATGGAGCGTCATGAAGGCGCGCTGGCGGGTGTTGTTGCGCGATGGCCTCCGCCGCCCACCGAAGGTCGGCGACTCGGTGGATCGGCGTCGTTGGCATCGCGGTGCGCGCATCGGCGGTGCTGCCGCGTTGCTGCTGCACTCATGGATGCTGACTGCCGGCACGTGGGACTTCTTGCGCTGGGAACGTTCGGCCGAGTTCCACGAAGCGCAGGCGCGCGCCATTCTTCATGGTTCGCTGGCGATGGACCTACGAGTGCTTGGTATCGAGTCCTTCGCTCGCGGCCCGAATGCGTACATGTACTTCGGACCTGTTCCGTCGATGTACCGAATGCCAATCGTGGCGTTTACGCGCAACCTCGATGGCCGGCTGAGCACACTCTCAATGCTCGCTGCACTATTCGTGATCGTGCCAGTGGTGATTGGTCTCGCGTGGCGTATGCGTTGCCGGGTCCTGGGCAGCAAGACGGTCTCACGCGGCGAAGTTGTCGGCGCGGCAGGGCTGGTGTTTCTGGTGGTGGGTGGCAGCAGCCTGATGTACGCCAGCAGTCGGACGTGGGTGTATCACGAGGCCATCCACTGGGGGGCTGCCTATACGTTGGCGAGCTACTCCGCGCTTCTGCTCTGGTTGCAGTACCTGTCGCGACGATTCCTGGTCTGGGCGTCTGTACTCGCCACGTTGGCATTTCTCACGCGAGCATCGGTCGCTGGGGGCACAGTGGTGGCACTGGCGGTCGTGCTCGCGGGCCAGGTCTTGTACCGCTTGGCCGACCGGCTCGCGCCGCGAATGGCCGGGTTGCGGCGCTGGATGGAACGCGGTGGCCGACTGGCCCGACCGCGGACTGATCCCGAACCATCATTGAAGCTCTTAGTTGGCGCGGTGGCGCTGCCGGTGGTGTCGTACGCGTTCCTGAACTGGCTGAAGTTCCGCTCGTTATTCAGCGTGCCGTTCGAGAAGCAGGGCTTCACACTCCTCGATCCAGAACGTAAAGCGATGCTTGCGCAAAACGGAGGCTCGCTGTTCGGCTGGAAGTTCTTGCCATCGAACCTGCTGCAGTATTGGCGTCCCGACATGATCGACGTGTCGTCGACATTCCCGTTCATCGACTTCCCGCACCGCCGCATGACGTTCATTGGCAACCCCGTGTACGACCTCGTCGACCTGACGGCCGGTATCCCGGCGACGATGCCCGTCTTGGTGTTCTTGGGTGTCATCGGCATGGTGGCAGTGCTGCGCTCGCGCGTTGCGGCGCTCGCCGACCTGCGACCGGTGTTGATCGGATGCGCTGCCGGCACACTCACGGTGCTGAACATCGGTTACATCGCCAACCGTTACCAGAGCGATTTCCTCCCATTGATCGTGGTCTCGGCCCTGGCCGGAGCTCCAATCCTCACGGGCTGGTTGTCCAGCGGCGGTCCACGCGCCGCCCGACGCGTGGCCAGTAGCGCAGTCGTCGGCGTGATCGTTGTCGGCGGGCTGTTTGGCACCGCGGCGAACGTGGCTCTCGGTTACACGTATCAGCGCGCATACTCGCCGGTCACCCCGGCGTATCAAATTGCGGGTTATCTGCAGACGCAATTGAAGGTCGATGAGTGGATCGACGACGGACGCCTCGACCACGTACGTCAGGGCGACGAGCTACCCGAGCGTGGCAACTACGGCGACATCTTCATCGTCGGCGATTGCGAGGCGATGTATTGGAGCGACGGCATGCGAACCAACGCGGTCAAGCTTTCGAACTGGAACGGCGTTGAGCGGGCCGATGGTCATGGCGCCTTCGAGGCGACCATCACGTTCGATCGCCCCACAGAAACGCAGGCGATGCCGTTGTTTACGACGACGCCGGGGCCAGGACAACGCATCGGCGACACCGTGTTTGTCATCATCAACCCGGACAACGACTCATTCGCCTTCGGTGTCATCAGCGAAGGCACCGGGAACTGGTTGGGGTTCGAATTGTCGCTCGACTTCGACACGCCTTATCAGGTGCGCGCAGTCCTTGATCCGCGCGTCGGCATTCTTGAGCTACACGTCGACAAGCGTCTCGTGCTCGCCGTTGGTTTCTCTGCGGGCACGGAGGTGAGCTTCGGAGACGACAGGTACGGCTACGTGTTCCTCAGCCAACACTTCCAGGGCACAGTCGTTACCAAGCCAATAGAGATGAACCTGTGTCACGATCTGCTCGCCAGCGTCGAGCCGTGAACTGAACTACAGCGCGTTGGGCTTCAGCTCGTAAACGAACTGATAGCCGAACAGTTGCGGACGCAGCTTGATGGCCATGCGATCGGCGGTGGCGAACGGGCCGAGCCGCTCGGCAGTCGTGCCGTCGGAGGAACCACGGTTGGCAACGTCGACCGGTAAGCCGGTTGCATCGCGACGAACAATGGCCAAGCCGGCCGCCGCGACGACTCGTTCGAAGCTGCGGCGCGTGAAAAAGCGCACGTGGGTGTTGTCGAGGATTCCGCGCTGGTCGTAGTCGAACATTCCGAACAGAGTGCGCAACCGCGGGTACCAATGACCAAAGTTGGGCACGCTGGCGAAGATCGAACCGCCCGCGTTCAGCAATAGCTTCGCTTCCTCCAGTAGCCGACCGGGCTCGCGCACGTGTTCCAGTACGTCGGCGCAGACGACCATGTCGTAGCCCTTGCCGACTTCATCGGGGATGCCGTTCTCCAGATTTGCTTCGAAGAAGCGGGTCATTCGACTCTCGACGCCCTCCGAGCGAGTGAGGTCGACGCCGGTGACCTCGTGGCCGACCGCTTCGATGCTCTGAGCCAACGAGCCGTCGGCGCAGCCGAGATCGAGGACACGTCCGGCTGGGCGCGTCGATAGCCACGACAGCAAGCGGCCGTGCGAGGAGTTCGGGTCGAGCTTCAGTTCGTAGGGTCGGCTCGCGAAGGCAAGCTCGCCGGTACCAAAACCCATTCGGTGCAACCGATACCGGCCCGTCAGCTTGGTGACATCCCACGCGTACTTCATGCCGTTGACGTGGCAGATCTCGTCGCCGTAGTACGTGGGGATCGGCAGCTCAACAATTCGTGCGCTGCTCTCGAGGAGCTGCACGATGATCTCGGTGTCGAAGTCGAAGCCATCGGAGTTGCGTTGGAACGGCACGCTCTTCAACCACTCGACCGAGTAGGCGCGGTAGCCGCTGTGCCATTCCGAAAGCGTGGCGCCCGACATCGTGTTCTGCACCGTGCTGAGAATTCGGTTGCCGACGAACTTGTAACGCGGCATACCGCCCTCAAGCGCTGCGCCGCGTTCCATCATGCGTGAGCCGAAAACTGCATCGGCTTTGCCGTCGATGATCGGCTGCACGATCTGCGGCAAGAACTCCGGCGCGTACTGACCGTCGCCATGGAGCAACACCACGATGTCGAGCTTCTCGTCGATAGCCCAGCGGTAACCGGCCTTTTGGTTTCCGCCGTAGCCGAGGTTGATCGGGTGGCGAACGAGCCGCATCGGCAAATCCGTGCCCCGGTTCTGATAACCGAGACCGACGAGGTAGGTGTTGTCGGGGCTCGCGTCGTCGCAGACCAGCACTTCGTCGACCTGCGCCGCGAAGTCGCGCGGGATGCGGTCGAGCGTTTTGGCCAGATGACTTTCGGCGTTGTAGGCGACCACCAACACGCCAATTCGGGGCTTCCCCGGCTTGTCCGACATGGCAGCGATGCTACCCGCGGGCTGGGTTGGCGGGCTTTGTCGAGTGCCCGCTCAGTGCACCGGACGCAATCAGAACAATGGCGAGCACGAACGGCTGGTGAGCATCGGAAACGGCCGAAAGGAATGGACTGCCGGGCAGAGGCCCAAGTCTGATCGCTTGCAGCAGCACGTAAAGGGTGCTGATCACGGCACCGGCCAAGCCTGCGACGGCGTTCAGTTGCGGGCGCCGCCACCAACCGCACGTTGCCAAGGTGACCGCGGCTGCGCCCGCGGCGCCCAACGGGCCCACCAGCAGACCCGCGGCCGCCACCGTGCCGATTGCGCTGGCGAGCGCGGTGCGAGAGGCAACGCGATCGCTTGGCCACCAAGCGAACGTCGGCGCGATGAATTCCGGATTCGGCGCAAGCGAGGCGTTGCTGTCGGTGCCGCCCGCGAACCGGCGGCGAGCAATGGGCCAGCCTGCAAGCACGACGCAACCGAGCGCCGCCAGCCCGCTGACCCAGAGGGCAATGTCGACGGGTCGTTGGCCAGCCCACTTGAGATGCACGTGCACGGTGCCGTCGTGCGGCGCCAGCCACCAGCCATTGAAGCCGCCGTCGACCAGGGTCGTGCCTGCGAGCGAGCCGAGCTCGGGCGAAGTTGCCGACCAGCCATCGTTGAAACCTTCGCCGAAGATCAACCAGCAACCCTCGGGGCAGGCACCGATAGTGAGGTCGCGTTCGTCGTCTGACGCCGTCACCGCGACGGAGACTGCAGCGGCCGATGGCGCGCGCTCGATCGCTCGTTCGTTTTGCAACACGACCCGATCAACTGTCAGCCCGGTACCGGCCGTGCTCCGCAGAATGTGCGACCCAGCCGCGAGATCGATCGCGTTTGGTTCGCAAAGCTCGACTTGCAACGCGGCACCAGTCAGGGCTTCGGCCGTCGAGCCGGTGACGCGCAATGCGATGGGTTCGTTGTCGATACTCAACAAATCGTTGCGACAGTCTCCATCGATGTTTGCAGGTAATTCCTCGCCAAGCCCGCGTGCGCTCAATTCGGCGATAGCAACCGGTACGCCGATTGAAGTGCCCAATCGCCGGTCAATGGTTGTTGCGCCGTCGGTGGACAGCACGGTGAGTCGCACGGGACCGCTGCCGACGGGAACAGCGACTGCGTTCGAACCTTCGCCAGCAAGATCAGCGACAGCTGTCTGGCCGTCGCGCTCGACGCGCACGCTCGTGATGCGGGCGTGGGCGTCGTCGGCAAGCTGCGTCAGCTGCAGTGATTCGATGTCGGGCGCTGGTGTTACCTCGATCCACTGCCCAACCGCGTCACCGAACGGCGAGGTCCAGGCGGTCGTTTCGTCGCCGTCGATCGCCGCCCACGGTCGAGCCGTCAGCACGCCAGCGAGGCTCCCGCTGGCCCGTGCCGTCGGTGCACCCAACAGCTCGGCGAGCACGTCGTCACCCGCCCGCGAATCGACACGCACGGTGATACTGGGTGTCAGTGACTCGGGCTGATTGAGGTCGAACTGACGAGAGATGACAGTCTCGGGGTCGCGGCGATAACGATCTGTTGCCCGCACGCGCTCCCTGGTCATCACCAGCGCGAGAGGTTGATCAGACACACGCGAGAGCGCATCGCTCGGCAGCACGACGACTTCTTCGGCAGCGCCGAGCCCGGTATCAATCTCGGCGAACCCCACCGGATCGACGCCAGGCGTCGCGGCGCGAATCACGATCGTGACGTCGGTGGTCGCACGGCTGAGAGTGACCGTCTGGCTGTTGTCGGCGAGCACAACGCGCTCAGCCCCATCGGCTGTGACGAGGTCGACCTCTGTGATCCGTCGATCGCCGCTCGGTTGCTGCAGCGTGAACTGCTCGATGGCTACCGGCGTCTGCAGCGAGATTGACTCGCCGACTGGGTTGGCGGCAAGCCCGCCGACGCGCCACGCGGTCTCCGGATCGCCATCGATGGCCATCGCCGCTCGGTACTCAGGCCAGTAGCCCAGCGGATACCCGTATGACGACGCAGTTGCGCTGACCTGATTCTGCGGCGACGACACATACGTGAGGTTCGCAAGGGCGTAGTCCGCAAACACGGGCAGCCGTTGATCTTGGCTGTCGAAGCGACTCACGTCCGGACCCAACGCGCCATCCTCGGTGAAGCCAGTGCTGTCTTGTGAGCCGCGCCACTGACGCGCGCGATCGCGGTTGCTGTCGGTCACGATCACCAACGCCGCGTCAGCGAGTCGCTCATCCAGCTCGTCGCCCAACGATGCCGAGTAGAAGATGACTTCTTGTCCGTTCAGCAGCCCAGCTGCAGCGGCGTCGACGACTCCGTCACCGGATCCGGAGAGCACCACCGCACTCGTCTTGGTTCGTGTGATGGCGACGGGATCCTCAACATCAACGAGCAGCACTGGTGCGACCTGTTGACCGATGCGCGGATCGGAGATAGCGACCTCATCGAGCATCGGAACGGCCGGGTGATTGACGGCGGGTGCGCCGAAGGCGCGTGGCTCGGCGAGCCCGTTCGGTTCAGTGCGGTAGAGAGCATCGGTCGTCTCGGGGCGTGGCGTGCGGAAGCGCTCGAAGGCCATGTCGCCAGCGACCCAAATCGTTTCTACGCCGAACAGGCGGGCAACCGCCGCGATGGAATCCGCATCGACCACTCCGTTCTGAAAGCGATCGTCGAGCGCATAGAGCAGATCCATTGCGGCCGGGCTTCCCAGCGGCTGTAGGTCGCGACTGATGAAGGGTTGCGACGACATTCCGGGTAATGGCGGATCAACGGTGTATCCCCAACGGAACGCTCCGAACTCGGCGCCCGGAAGTTGCCAAACGCGAGTGTTCGCGTCGTTGGTGAGCGAGGCGGTTGCCTGCTGCCAGGCGCTCGGCGGTTGTTCGGCGCGCGTCAGGAAGCGATCAACGAGACCGCCGGTCCACAGTGCAGGCAGGTTGACGATGGCAAGCAACGCGATGGTCCCGCCAGCGACTCGTTGACGATTGATATGGCCGATCGCTCCGACCGCGGCCGCCGTGCCGAGCGACAACGCCAGGATCGCCATCGGCAACGCTCGTGTGCTGCTGCGCAACGCCAACGCGAGCGTGCTGCGTGTGTTGTCGGCGACCGCCGAGAAAAGCGGTGCCGGGTGGCTCAACGGATAGACACCCACGGCCAACACCGTGCCGACCAGCAGCAGGATCGCGGCGAACCGGCGGCCGTTCCACTTGACGAGCGCCAAGCCAACGATGCCAATGAGAGCTAGCCCGTAGCTCGTCAGCAGCAACGCAAAGTTGGTGTGATACGGGCCGGCCGCGTCGGTGGTCGCTTGCACATGATCGCGGATGTAGTTCAGCCAGTAACCAAGTCCACGGACCGTTTCAGGCGCGATCGATGTACTACTGACGGCCTCGAGCGTCTCGGTGTAGGCGAGGATGTCGATTCCGTAGCGACTCTGCACGCCAAGAAACACGATCCACCACGCCGAAACCAGCAGCGCGAGCGCACCAATACGGGCCGTGGCAATCGCCGCGTTGCGCCACGTGATCTCCTTGCTGCTCGCGGCATGGAGCAGCCAAATGATCGGTGCTGGAGCGATCAATGCGAGCGCTGTCGCGTTCGTCGAGCCAACCGTCAATACCACCAGCGCTGCGCAAGCGGGGTACCGCCAGCCGCCGTGGCGCGCCGCGAGCACCGTGCAACCAACCAACCAGCCGAGCCCAGCCCACGGCAGCATCATCACCGACGTGCGCGAGATGTAGGCGAGCACGTACGGCGAGAGCATGTAAACGAACGCAGCGGTGGGGGCGCTGTGCGACCGGAAACCGAGTTGCCGTGCAAGCCAATGCACACCCCAGCCCGCGAAGAACAACAACGATGCGATCCACAGCCGATGCGCGATCCAATCGGGCACGTGCAGTCGATCCATCGCCCAATACCAAGGCCCCGCCGGCCATAGATACGAGATCTGCTGGTGCGGCACCGTTCCCGCGAATTGGCTGCTGTCCCACGTGTTCGAGGCGCGGTGCAACACGCCGCCAGGATCGAGGTATAAGAACAGCTTGGTGTCGGCTGGCATTTTCCCCGGCGACGACAGCATGACCAGCGGATAAACAACGAGCGCTAGCCAACGCGGTCGTGTCACGGGATCGCCCCGCGCACGCCGTACATCGCGGTCAGAATCGCGAGACCGGCACCGCACAGCGTGTAGGTGAACGCCCAACGATCGGCGTCGTCATCGTCGCGCCACTTCGCGTAAGCAATCAGCAGTGGGAACGCGGTGTACAAGAAGCGCGGTCGTGCGGTCACGGTGCTTGGTAACACCATCAGGGCGACGACTACCGCGCTGTACACGGCAGGTGCCCACGACAATCGGGTCTTCCACGCGGCTACTGCCAAGACGATGGCGGTAGCCACCGAGATCGCGGTCAGTGCATCTGACGGCGAAGAAAGCGGATGTCTGAAGAAGTCGTACGTCGCCGCGACGGCGGAGCCGCCGAAGCTGGCCCCCTCGTTCCAAGCGACCCGTTGCACGCGGAACCAAGCACCGCGCTCGCCGGTTTGATGCCACAAGAAGAGTTGAAAGCCAATGAAACCCAACGGGGCCAGCAGGGGAGCGATCAGCGAACGCCACTTGTGATCGTCGCGTATGGCGAAGAACGCAGCCACCGCGCATGCCGCGACCAGACCGACACCATTGGGTCGCGTGGCCGTGCCCAGCGCGGCCACAACGCCCGCAGCCAGCCAACGCTCGCGCTGCAGGAGCAACAGACAGCCCGCGGCCAAGACAAGCAGCAAAGCCTCGGCGTAGACAAACGACAGCACGAACGCCCCAGGAAACAAGGCCGTTAGCAGCATGCTGCGTTCGGCAACTCGGGCGCCCCACAGGCGAAAGGCCAACAGGCCAATGAGCGCGACGGCGATCAGCGACAGCGCCAGATTGACCGTCACCCCCGCGACGGCGTCTCCTCCGGGCAGCACCTTGTCCGCGACGCGAACGATGCTGGGGTACATCGGAAAGAACGCAGCACGGGCCGGCAACTGGTGGTAGGTCAAGCGGTTGGGGATGTGATGCGGGTAGCCGTAGCGCACAATCCGCAAGTACCACGCGCCGTCCCAGCCGGAGAACACCTTCATCAGCAGCCCGCTGGCATTTGCCGGTCGTTCGCCCTTCGCGTCGTTGATCGTGACCACCTGCTGGGCCGCAACAATGGCGGCACCACCGAGGACACAAATGCGCGAGATCACGAACCCGATGAGGCCCTTGCGCAGGGCCGCCTTGAACGCTGGATCCATCGGTGAACGGTGGAGACGAGTGCGAATTGTGGCTAGCAAGGTCATGCGCGATCGTCCCTCTCGGCGGGCAACCGTAGCATCGCGGCTGATGCGGGCCCGGGTCAGCCAGCCGCGGTGATCAGTACCGCGAGCAACTCTGTGCGGATGATCTCAGCAAGGATGTGCACGTCGGCGTGAATGCCGTCGAGCAGGACGCCCTCGTGCGGATGAGTCGCTTGGCGAGCGTTGATTGCGTCGGCATAGGGGAAGAGTGCGACTTCGGTTGAGCCGTCGACTGCCGAGTTGTCGATCCAGCGCTGCACCTGCGCGTTCCAAAGTGCGATGCGTTCGGGCGAAGCGCTTTCCTCGCGCACAAAGTCGCTGGCCACGAGCTGTGGGCAATCTGCGATCAAGAGTGGAACCTGGCGCTCGGCGAGCAATTCGGTCAGCGTGCGCAGGTACTCGTCGTGCGCCGCGGTGAACTGTGGGTCGCCAGCGATGTGATCGCCATCATCGCCGGGGTAGCGCTGGTGCAACAACTCAACTCCGCTGACCATGAGGACCACCACATCGGGGCGAAACGTCGTCAACTGCTCGGCCACTGCCGGGGTTGTCGGAGCACACTCGACGTCCTGCCAAGGTTCGGACGTACTCGAGCGCACGGCTTCGACGGCCACCACTGGGCAGCCGTTAGCCCCGATCCACACGACCGCTGCCGTTGGCGCCGCCCGGTGCAGCGCTGACGCGAGTATCACCGACGTCGAGTCGCCGACGACCATCACTCGCAGAGCCTGCCCGTCGTCCGCACCAGAGGCTTGCAAGGAGTCGACGACGCTGCCGACGGAGAAGTGGAGCGCGGCGAGCACCGATCTGCTGGCGGCGAACTTGGTGAGCTCCGATTGCAGCGCCGTGCGCTGGTCGCCGATCCGCAGCAGTTGCACATGCAAGGTGCCTGGAATGCTGTCCCAGAAGCGATTGAGCGCATCGGCAACGTGCCGCGATCGTGTCGCCAAGCCCAGGTAGTCGGTCGCGTCAGGAAACCCGACCTCCGTGACCTGACGTACGACGCCTTCATCGATTGCTCCGAAGGTGACGACAACCTCTGTCACGCCCGCATCGGTTGCCGCCGCGAGCCACGATGCTGCATCGGCGCAGCGCGATGTGTCGACGACCTTGTTCGTCACCAGTTTCGTTTCTGTCGCCGGAGTCAGCGGACAGTTCTGATCGGTGGCGTCGATGACGCTGACTCCGCGGGCTCGAAGTAGTTGTGGAACACCTATGCCCGAACCGACCACAAGAACCGGCGGCACGACGATGGGCGGCGAGGTTGTGTCGGTGGGCTGCTCGTTGAACACAATGTGGCCGTCGTTGCCGGCGGCGAGGAGTTCTTCGTTGTCAGAGAACGTCGGTGCCGGCAAGGCGACGCATGCGGCGACGATGGTCGCGGCCGCAGCCAGGGAGGCGATGCTGCCGGTGCGGGGTCGCAAGAAGATTCGTCGCGTGCGAATCGGACGCTCCACGAGCGCGGTGATGACTGCGGCGACCGCCACGGCAGTGACCGCGCGCGTGAGCAATAGCGGCCACGGCGACAGCCCTGTGCGTTCGCCATCGAGTGCCAAGTAGATGGGCCAGTGCACGAGGTAGAGCGCGTACGACCAGCGCCCGACAGCTACAAGTGGACGGGTCGCTAGCAGGGTCGTCAACGCTGCGCGCCGCGGGGTGATCACCGCTAGGACCAATGCTGCCGAGACCACCGAGAAGGCTGGCAAGCCCCCGTGATACAGCCAACCGTCAGTTACCGCGGTCGTGGCAACAATCGCGCCGAAGACGGCGAGCGCCCCCCAGCTAATGAGAGCGTGCGCCAGGCGGTTGAGGCGAGGTGCGTACAACGCGAGCAGTACGCCGACCAGCAGTTCGCCCGCACGTGTGTGCGTGCCGTTGTAGACGAGGTTGCGGTCATCCGTCAGCAAGTTCGCGGCGATTGAAGCGAGCAGCATGAGGCCGGCGACGAAGGCGAGTGTCCGCCGACTACGTCGCAGGCAAAGCAGCGCGATCAATGGCATCACCGCATAGAACTGCTCTTCGATAGCCAGTGACCAGAAGTGGGCGAGTGGGCTCGGCCGACCGATGAACAAGTCCTGATAGCTGCGCTCGGCGAATGCGAAGCGCCAGTTCGCGACATTTCCCAGCGCGGCGAGTGCGTCGCCTGGCAGCGCATCAAGTTGGCTTGCCGACCACACAAGCCAGGCGGCGAGCACTCCCGCGATGGCAAGCCACGCTGACGGAATCAGACGTCGCCATCGGCGCGCGTAGAACTGCCGAATCGAGATGGTCCCGGACACACGGTGCTCGCGCAGCAGGAGTGTGGTGATCAAGTACCCCGACAGCGTGAAGAACAGCGAGACCCCAAGAAACCCACCCGGGGCGACGCCGATATCGGCGTGAAACAGCAGTACAGCGATAACCGCAACAGCACGCAGCCCATCGATCGCGTCGATATGCCCCCTGCCCGCAGTGCCGCTCGTCACTGCCCCACAGTACCGGCTGCCGCCGCCAGCAATTCGTCGAAGAGTTGCGTGCGGAGGATCTCGGTGAGGATCTCGCTGTCCGCGTGCACACCATCGACGAGCACCTTCTCGTGCGGGTTGGCGCGTTGCCGCTCGTTGATCGCCGCGGCGTACGGCAAGAGTGCGATGTCTGGGGAACTGTCAACCCACCGTTGAACTTGCGCGTTCCAGGCGGCGATGCGCGCAGGATCAACCATCTCGCTGTTGACGACATCGGTCTCACGCAGCTGTGGACAGTCGGCCACCAACAAACGCGGTGAACCGTTGCCGGCGAGTAGCGCCATGAACGCGGCCATGTAATCGTCGTGTGCCTTGGTGTACTGCGGATCGCCAGCGACGTGATCGCGATCGTCGCCGACGTATCGCTGATGCCGGAGCTCAGCGAACGACACCATCAGCACGACGACATCCGGTTCAAAGTCCTCGAGTTGATCGGTGACGATATCGATCGTTGGATGACACCATGGCGGAGCCCACGGCTCATCCTCTGTGGAACGGATTGCCGCGACCTCAATGAAAGGGCATCCGTTACCCCCGATCCACATGACGTTGACACGATCGGATTGGGCCTGGTGGATCGCGTTGGCGAGAATGACCGAGGTCGAGTCACCAACGACCAGCACTCGTAGGGGAGCCGTCTCCGCGGGAGTCGAATGCAACCCATCGACCACGCTGGCGATCGAGAAGTGCAACGCATCAAGCAGCGAGCGGCCGGCAGCAAACCTGGTGAGTTCCTCCTGCAACCCCAGCACACCGTCTGGCGTGCGGCCGACGCGCACAAGATGCACGCTGACGTCTGGGTCGAGCGTGTCCCACAGACGATTGAGGGTGTCGGCAACGTGGAGCCAACGCGCCGCCAGCGGGCCGTAGTCGGTTGCGCTCGGGAAGCCCACCTCGGACGCGTCACGAACGACTCCTTCATCGATGGCTCCAAGCGCGACCACAACATCGGAGACCCCAGCGGCCGCCGCAGCGGCGAGCCATGTTGTCACCGAGTCAGGGCACTCTGTCGTGTCAACGACTTCGCCTGTGACCAGTTGCACCTCCACTGCCGGCGTCAGCGGGCAGTTCGCGTTGGTGCCATCGACGACGTTGAAACCACGAGCGCGCAGGAGTCGTGGCACGTCGATCCCAGATCCGACGACGAGCACAGGCGCCAAGGCGAGTGGCTCTGCGTCGGTGCCGGCGGGTTGTTCGTCGAACAGGATTTGGCCACTCTCGCCGGCAGCGAGCAAACGCTCGTTGTCCGAGAAGGTTGGCGCCGGAAGAACGACACACACGGCGACAATGCCCGCTGCAACGACACATGACGAAACGAATCCTGAGCCTCGGCGAACTAGCACTCGACGCGTTCGGATTGGGCGCTCGACGACAGTGGTGATGAAGGCTGCCACCGCCAGTGAGAGCGACGCGCGTACGGCGAAGAGCGGCCAACTGGCCAGTCCGGTTCGATCGGTGTCGAGGGCAAGGAAGATTGGCCAATGAACGAGGTACAGTGCATACGACCAGCGACCGACGGCGACAAGCGGACGGGTGGCGAGCGCTGCCGTCAGGGCGCTCGTTCGGGGAGCGATGACCGTCGCCACCAAAGCGGCGGACACGAGTGAGAAGGCTGGTAACCCGCCGTGGTACAGCCAGCCGTCGCTGACGGAGGTCGTCGCGACAAGTGCGCCAAACAACGCGAGGGCGCCCCAGCCGACAAGGGCATGGCCGCGTTGCGCAATCCTCGGCGCGTAGATGGCAAGCAGCACGCCGACCAACAGCTCAGCGGCGCGCGTGTGAGTGCCGTTGTACACGAGATCGCGATCGCCAGTTAAGAGATTGGCGGCGACCGACGCGAGCAACATCGCACCGGCGACTACCGCGAAGAAGTGGCGACTCCGTCGCAAACTGAGCGCAGCGATCAGCGGCATTACTGCGTAGAACTGTTCTTCAATTGCCAATGACCAAAAGTGTGCGAGTGGGCTTGGTCGACCGATGAATAGGTCTTGGTAACTACGTTCGGCGAACGCGAATCGCCAGTTGGCAGCGTTGCCCAACGACGCAAGCGCGTCTCCAGGTAGCGCGCGTTGCTGGCTGGCCGACCACAACAGCCAGGCCGCCAGCACCCCTGCGATGCACAGCCACGCTGACGGAATCAGCCGTCGCCACCTGCGCGCGTAGAAGCTGCGAATTGAGATCGTGCCGGATGTCGCGTGCTCGCGAAGCAAGAGGGTGGTAATGAGATAGCCCGAGAGCGTGAAGAAGAGCGACACTCCAAGAAATCCACCGGGGGCGACACCAACCTCCGCGTGGAACAGCAAGACCGCGAAGACTGCCACCGCGCGCAGCCCGTCAATCGCTTTGATGTGGCCGCCCTCTTGGGACGCGTTCATCGCTTCACCAACGGTTCATCGGCAGCACGCGCTGGCGGGGACCGAACTTGGGTGCCGTGTGGCCCGCGGCAAGCAGCAGTCGTACCACTCGACCGCGCTGGCCGCGATAGGGCTCGAGCAGTCGCAGCATTTCTTCGTCGGTGCTGCGCGCGCGTCCGGCAAGTGCATATCCAACGATGTTCTTCAAGTGAAAGTCGCCAACCGCTACTGAGTCCGCGTCACCGAGTGCCGAGCCCAGCGCCGAACCGATGGTCCATGCACCGATACCTGGCAGTAGCGCCAGCTTGGCCGCTGCGTCGGTCGGAGCCAGTTCGGCCCATTGCCAGAGTTTCGAAGCATGCTTTCCCAACTGGCGCAACGGCTCGGCACGTTTGGCCTCGATGCCGATGGGGTGAAACCACCACGCCGGTTGGGCGGCGAGGGCGTCAGGCGCCGGTGGAAGCCGGAGATCTGTTGGACCGGGCGCGGCGTCGCCGAGGCGTTGTACGAGGGCGCGCCATTGGTTGACGGCCTCGCCACCGGTGACTCGCTGGCCGAGCACCGTCGGCAACAGCTCGTGGTAGAGCGTGAAGCTGGCTCCGAAACGCAGCCGCGGATGATCGCGTTGCGCCGACGTGATGGCCGGATGAGCCTCGGTAAAGACATAGCCAGGATCGTTGGCACCGGTCATCGCGCCAACGCGCTGCAGCATCCAGTCGCCGCCCGGGCCCCAAGCTTGCGATCGAAGCTCATCGCCACGAAAGTCGATGTGCAGTGTCGCCGGGCCGTCGGGCGTGTAGGTCGCCCGCCAGAACTCGCCGGCTTCCAAACGCGTGGTCGGGTCGTTCCGTCCGAAGCGATAGTACGAGAGCGTCTGGCCAGTCGTTGCGGCGAGCGACAAGGGGGAGTGGCGCGCCAACGCTAGCCGCAGGCCGTCGGCGAGATTGGTTGTGTGCATGGGCCGAACCGATGCTCGCGGTCCCAATCCGCATGAAGGTTGCTGCCGTCGAAGTAGAGGATGACTTGCTTGTCGCCGTTGTTGATAATCACGCAGTTTCCGTCGCCGCAGAACGGGTCGAGGTTCTCGACTTGGCCGATCCAGCTGACGGACCAACCATTCGTTGGCTGCAAGTTCGTGTAGTACTCCATGAACTCGGCTTCGTTCTTCCAGCTGGACGTGAACTGGTAGTAGTAGACGCCGACGCCACCTTGGTTGTAGTTGATCATGCTGTCGGTCGCCGCGTCGGCGGGCATCGGGATGCCGAGAAGCGCGCCCGCGTCGAGCGCTTCCTTGAGTGGCAGCAGGTCGTCAGGCAGAACGATCTCTGCGAATTGGTTGACGGACGACATGGTGTCGGTGAACTCGTCGATCAGTTCGTAGTCGGCGCCCGCAGCCACTTGCCGCGAGTGGGCGTACAGCACGTAGTTGCCCTCTTGGGCCAGATAGAAGTCGCCTTCGACCTCCGGACTCGGATTCTCCGGGGTGTACGACGAGTAGTTCTGTAGGTTCGTCTCATCAAACGTGTAGTGATAGGCAGCAACACCGAAGTAGTCCTCAGGGCCGACAAACGTCGCGGTGAGCACTCCAGACATCCCCTGTGACCCGCGTATCTGCTCAAGCAGCGAGGGCGCGGCGGGGCTTTCGTTGTCGTACAGGTACCAGTAGTTCTGGTTGTTGTTCTGGTACGTGCGGCCGCCGATGTAGTACTCCTGCATACCCGAACCGTCGTGAAAGTCGCTCACCACCGAAATGCTGATCGGGTCCTTGATGTACCCGGTCGTGGTAGTGCGCGCGTTCGGCGTTCCATTGAACGAATGAAACTCTTCGGTCGTGAAGACGAAGCTACCCAGGTCGAGCGGATCGCCGATCGTGTTGGGGTTGAAGATCGAAGGGTCGGGGGGCAGCGTGGAAACAACGGCCACTGTTGTCGATGTCGTGGTGCTGCCCGCCGTCTCGCCTGCCGGCGCGCTGTTGTCGGTGCTGACGGCGTCGGAGGTTGCGGTCTCGTCCGAACCTCCGCATCCGACCAGCAGGACGCACAGAGAACCGAAGACGGTGGTTGCGACGCGACCGTGGCGACTCATGAGGTCTCGCCTCAGTTCGCTGCCGAACGTACGGCGACCGGCGCTTCGCCACCGAACAATGGGTGATGGCAGGCCACGAAGTGGCCATCGGCCACCTTGCGGAGTTGCGGCTCTTCGCTTCGGCACCTGTCGTCGGCGGCCGCACAACGCGGATTGAAGCGACAGCCCGATGGAGGCAGCACCGGCGACGGGGGCTCGCCTTGCACGGCGACCTGCTGCACTGCGACATCGGGGTTGGGGACCGGAATCGAATCGAGCAGCAACTTGGTGTAGTGATGAGCGGGCGAGGTGTACATCGAGTTCGACGGCGCGACCTCGCAGATCTTGCCGAGGTACATCACCTGCACACGATCACTGATGTTCTTGACAACCGCCAGGTCGTGAGCAATGAACACGAGCGTCAGGCCGTACTTCAGCTTGAGATCCTCAAGCAGGTTAAGTACCTGTGCCTGCACGCTGACGTCGAGCGCGCTGACCGGCTCGTCGCAGATGATCAGCGTCGGATCCAGCACCAGCGAGCGCGCGATCGAGATGCGCTGACACTGACCGCCAGAGAACTGATGTGCTTGGCTCTCTGCTGCACGCTGAGGATCGATACCGACTTCCTCCAGCAGCTGATCGACCTTGGCGAGTTGCTCCTTCTCGGCGCCGCGCTTCCAGATGACCAACGGCTCGCGCACGATGTCGCGCACCTTGCGGCGCGGGTTCAGCGACGAGATGGGGTCTTGAAAGATCATCTGCATGCGCGTGCGAGCGGCTCGCATCGCGTCGGGCGGAAGGCTGGTGAGCTCGGCACCCTCGAAGACGACCGATCCACTGTTGGGTCGCGGCAGCATCATCATTGCTTTGCCGGTGGTGCTCTTACCGCAACCACTTTCGCCCACAACGCCAAGCGTTTCGCCGCGCAGCACGTCGAAGCTGATGCCGCTGACAGCATGGACCTTCAGCCCGGTGCGCCCAACGGGAAACTCGACAACCAGATCCTCGACGCGCAAGAGCACGTCGCCGCTGTCGCGCAGGTGCGCCTTGCCGCTACCAGCCATCAGCCAGCACCCACTTGCGACATGCCAGCGCTCTTCTTCGCCTTGTCGAGTTGCGCCCGCTTCTCGCGGTACACCGGTGAGCCCACGGGGTACCAACAGGCGTAGACGTGATCGGCGTGCTCGGCAGTCAACAACGGTGGCTCCTCGGCGATGCACTTGGGCTGTACGTACTCGCAGCGTGGCGAGAAGCGGCACCCCTTCGGCGGGTTGACCAAGTCGGGTGGCCGCCCGGCAATCACGTTCAGCCGCGTGTGGCTCGGGTCTTCGATGTTTGGGATGCTGCGCAGCAAGGCTTCTGTGTACGGCATCTTCATGTTGGCGAACAGCGTGCGCGTTGGCGCCTTCTCGACCAGCTTGCCGCCGTACATCACGGCGATCTCGTCGGTGTGCCCGGCGACAACGCCGAGATCGTGAGTAACGAGGATCACCGACATGTTGCGATCGCGACGCTGCTCGCCGATGAGTTCGAGGATCTGCGCCTGAACCGTGACATCAAGAGCGGTGGTGGGTTCGTCGGCGAACAGCACCGTCGGGCCGCAAGCCAGCGCGATCGCAATCATCACGCGTTGGCGCATGCCGCCGCTGAGTTCGAATGCGTACTGATTGAGCCGCTTCTCGGGTTCGGGTATACGCACATCGTGCAACAGCCGGAGTGCTGTCGCCCGCGCGTTCTCGTTGTCCATCCCGAGATGAATCTTCAGCCCCTCGGTGATCTGCTTACCGACGCGCATCACCGGGTTGAGCGATGTCATCGGATCTTGAAAGATCATCGACATCTCACGACCCCAGATCTTGCGCCGATCCTTCAGACTGAGCCCAATGATCTCTTCGCCTTCGAACACGACCGAGCCAGATCGTTCAGTGTTGCGGCCAGGCAGCAGGCCCATGATGGAACGGGACAAGACCGTCTTGCCGGACCCCGACTCGCCGACGATCCCGAGTGCTCTGCCGCGTTCAAGCGAGAACGAAACCCCGTCGACCGATCGGACCAAGCCGCGTTCAGTGCGGAAGTGAGTCTTCAGATCGGTCACCTTGAGCAGCGGCCCGTCGGTTTGACGCGAGGTGGCTTGCACCCGAGAGTTCATGAGATCGCCTCACGGGTGTTGAAGCGTTGGGCGAGCACGTCGCCCAACAGGTTGATTGCCAGCACCGTCAGAAACATCATGAACGCCGGCATCAGCGAGATCCACCAGGATCCCTCGCGCAGCGGGCCAGCGCCAGTCGCGATCATGCGCCCCCACGTCGGCACCGGCGCTTCGACGGAGAGGCCGAGAAAGGCCAACGCCCCTTCAGCGACAATCAACAACGCGAGACCAGTCAGCGCGAAGGACAGCAAGGTGGGAACGATGTTGGGCAGGATCTCCCTGAACAACACGCGACTGCCCTTGGCTCCGAGGCTGCGTGCGGCGACGACGAAATCGCGCTGCGCGTAGGCGATCGTGTTCGCGCGCACTAGGCGTGTGAGCGGCGGGATCGACAAAATGACGAGTGATACAACGACCGGCCAAAGTGGTCTAGTCGTCGCCGCGGCCGTGCTGGGGTCGTTGAAGAACGTCACGAAAAATATGGCCAGCAAAAGAGCAGGAAACGAGAGCAGCACGTTGGTGAGGTTCTCGATAACGACATCGACCCAGCCGCGGAAGTAGCCAGCGATCATTCCGAGCAACGTGCCGATCGCGAGACCGAATGTGATGGCGAGGCCGGCAATGATGAGCGACGTTCTGGCACCCAGCAGCGAACGCGCGAAGAGGTCGAAGCCGTTCTTGTCGGTACCCATCAGCCCGAAGCGTGCCGGCTCACCCTTTTGTGGGGAGTCGCTGAAGCCGGCCCATGCCGGTGGCCGCTCGGCGAGCCGAATGTTGGCGTGCGTCGCCGTCGTGCACTCGCCGATGCTGGCGAACTGATCGCAGGAGTGGTTGATGTAGGGCAGCGACTCGGCCCCGATCGAGCTGACGGTGATGAAGACCATCCAGCTGATGGCCAACCACTTCGTCACCCGACCGCGCTTGCGCACGCGCACCTTCGCTGGTGCCGCTTCGTCGATCAGCGGCACGACCGGAGCGTTGTCATCGAGCATTACATCGATATCAGACATGTTCAGCCGATCGCCCTTCTCGCGCGAACCCTCGGGTCGATCCACGCATACGCCATGTCTGCAACGAAGTTGACGGCCACATAAATCAGAGCAAGGACCACGACTGCATATTGAACGCTCGGGTACTCGCGGCTGAAGATGCTCTCAACCGTGAGGCGCCCCATGCCGTTGAGTAAGAAGAACTGCTCCACAATCACAACTCCGCCCATGAGCGCTCCGACGTTGACGGCCGTGGCGGTGACCAACGAGAACATCGATGGACGCAACGCGTGCCGAAAGAGAATGTTGCGGGTGCTGACGCCCTTCGCCCGCGCGGTGGTGATGAACTCGCTCTGCAGCGTCGCGATCATGTCGGCGCGCAGTAGGCGCATGTAGCCAGCGAAGAGTGGCAGTGCAATGGTGATCGATGGCAGCACAAACGCCTTGAAGTGGGCGACCGGGTCGTCGAAGAGAGAGGTGTAGATCGAGGGGTATGGAATCCACTTGCGCTGCACGCTGACGAAGTACATCAGCACCGGTGCGACGATGTAGTTGGGCAACGAGAGCATGCCGAAGGCGGATGTCGTTGCAATTCGGTCGAATCGCGAGTTGTGGCGATAGGCCGACCACACGGCGACAGGAACGGCAGTGAATAACGCGAGCAACTGGCCGTACACCATCAGATAGGCCGAGATCGGAAGCGCTCGCTTCACGGCGCTGGCAATCGAGGTGTTGGACTGCAACGTCGCCCCCCAGTCGCCGGTGACGAAATGCTTCATCCAACTGAAGTACTGCGTGTACCACGGCTTATCGAGGCCGAGGTCGGTGATTACCTTTTGGGCTTGTTCCTTGGTGGCACCGGGGCCGGTCTTTAACGCGACCAGCACGTCGGTGCCACCCGGAAGGAACCTCAACGCAACCGACGTGAGAAGGGTGACCAACACCACGACGAATACGGTTTGCGCAAACTTGCGAAGCACATATCGCATACGTGGTGTTGGTCCCTTCCCCTGTCAGTTCAGTGTTGGTAGTTGGTATGACGTGGCAGTGCTGGTTACTGCTCGACCCAGAAGGTCATCGGGTAGACGACACCGGAGATGCCGGGGCCGAAGACCGCCGTGCTGCCATCAGGCAGTTCGAAGCCGGTGGGGCCGTGCACGGCTGTCTTGTGCGCGATACCCCAAATTGTCCAGCTCTCCCACAGGTTGTAGCACTCGGTTCCGAACAGTCGGTTGACCTCTTCCGCGATTTCCTTCTTGCGGACGGGATCCGTGCTGGCACGGTTCTCGTCGAGCAAGGCGTCGAGCGCGGGGTCCTTGATGCGACCGAAGTTGAGGGCCAAGGAGCCCACCTCGCCGGCTGCGGTCGAGTGCCAGAAGTGGTACTGCAGGTCGAGGTCGAAACCACCGTGGTTGCGGAACTGGAAGACCTCGAAGTTGCCAAGGGCGGCAGTCACGACATAGGCGCCCTGGTCGATTTGGTCGATGGTGACCTCGTCGATTCCGGCTTCAAGGAACCACTGCTGTGCATACTGCGCAATGGTGAGGTTGGTCTCGTCGGTGGTTGCTGCCAACGCCAACGAGATCGGGCCCGGGTGCTCTGCCTTGTAGTCGGCAATCAGTTCCTGGGCCTTTGCCATGTCTTGTGCCTGCGGATAGCCCGTGTCCTCCAAGTAGCCGACCTGTGTCGGCGAGAACGGGCCGTTGGCAATCTCGGCCACACCGGCGCTGATCACGTCGAGGATGGCCTGCTCGTCACGCGAGTACGCAAGTGCGCACCGAACGCGCGAGTCGCTGAGCGGCGAATCGGGCACACCGACGTTGAGCAACGTGTAAGCGGTTTCGCCCTGGTTGCTGACCTCGGTCATTCCAACGTCGGTGCTCTCGCGGAACTCTGCGATCGTTTCACCGTTGGTGGTGTGGATCACATCGACGGTGCCGTTCTTCAGAGCATCGCGGCGGCTGAGGGCATCTTGGATCGGGCGGAACTCGATGGCGTCGAGGTACGGGTACGGAGCGTTCCAGTAGCTGTCGTTTCGCGTCATCGAGAACACTTCTTCGGGCACGTAGTTCTCGTACACGAACGGCCCGGTGCCCACCGGCTGCGGCTTCAGCAGCGGATCAGCGTCGGACGCGGCCAGCCACTCCGGCGACGCCATGTAGCCGACCTGACCGGTGAGGATGAACGGAAACGCCGCCCACGGGGCCTTCATGGTGACGATCGCCACCATCGGGTCAGCCGGGTCGAGCTCAATGGAGTCAACGGGGCGCAGACCGAAGTTGGTGACGAGGCCGGTCTGAGCACGCTTCAAGTTCTCGACGATTGCAGCGCCGTCGAATGGCGTGCCGTCGTGGAAGGTGACGTTCTCGCGAGCGGTGATGCGCCATTCGGTGAAGTCGGCGTTCGGCTCAACTGCCGACGCCAGATACGGGCTCCAGGAGCCATCTGAGTTCGGGAGCGTGAGCGAATCGAAGATGTTGCGCATGATCTGATGGCACGAGATCGCGCACAGCAGTTCAGATGGACGCCACGGGTTGCTGGTGTCGGCCTCAATGGCGAAGACCACCTTGCCGCCGGGTACCGGGACTTCTTCAGCGGCCGTGGTCGGCGGCGGAACCGTCGTGGCGGCGTTCGTGTCGGCAACCGTCGTGTCGGCACCGGCAGTTTCGGTTGTGTCTGTCTTCTTGTCGCCGCCGCCGCAGGCGGCACCGATCAGGCCAGCGCTGAGGAGCAATGCGGCCAGCACCCGCCCCGACCTGTGTCGATGATGTGTTGTCGTATGACCCATCTGTTCCCCCAATTTGTGATCGCGAATATTGCTGACAAAGGTGCGTTGATGGCGGCAACAATGTGACCCCCATCACACCCCGTTGGTGGCACCTTAGCCATATTAGTTGACCTGTGGGCAACACGGACCTCGCTTGAGTCGATCTGCTGCAGTCAGCGCGGGTGTAGGTAACGTTTCGGGCCATGTCGACCAAGGACGCATCTCTCGCATCGGTGATCGAGTCGCTTCGCGTCAAGCAAGACAAGCCGTTGAAGCTGAGCGATCACGATCCCGCAGCGACACTCGGTTGGGACAAAGAAGCAGCGAAGTTGGAACTCGAAGACGTCAAGGTTCGCATCGACGTCCTTCAGCAACGGCTCTTTGCGGAGGAGCAGCGCAGCCTGTTGTTGGTGCTCCAGGCAATGGACGCGGCCGGCAAGGACGGCACGATTCGGAACATCCTTGCGGGACTCAATCCAGCTGGCATCAAGGTGAGCAGCTTTGGGGTTCCCGGCGGTCCGGAGGTGCAGCACGACTACCTGTGGCGCGTGCACGCGGCGGCACCTTCAAAGGGATTGATCGGCATCTTCAATCGCAGCCACTACGAAGACGTGCTGGTTGTGCGCGTGAAGCAGTTCGTGCCGAAGTCGGTTTGGTCGAAGCGCTACGACCACATCAAAGCATTCGAAGAGCTACTCGACGATGAGGGCACCAAGGTCGTCAAATGCTTCCTGAATGTGTCGCAAGACGAGCAACGCAAGCGCCTGCAAGAACGCGTCGACGACCCTGAGAAGCGCTGGAAGTTCCGCATGGGTGATCTCGAGGATCGCAAGCTGTGGCCGGAGTTCCAGGAGGCGTACACCGATGCGCTCGCCAAGACCAGCACCGACAAAGCGCCGTGGTACGTCGTGCCAGCCGATCGCAACTGGGTACGCAACTTGGCGGTTGCAAAGATCTTGTTGCATCACCTCGAAGAGATGAAGCCGCAATTGCCGCCGGAAGAAGAAGGCATCGACGGTTTAGTAGTCACCTGAAATGTAAAGTTGCAGCCCTATGCCCACGACATCGGTGACGGTGCCTCGCACGCTTTCTGATGCACTGCGCGTGCTGGCCGATTCGCCAGACGCAACTGTGCTGGCTGGCGGCACCGACCTGATGGTCGAGCTGAATAGTGGACATCGCGGCGCAACCGACGTGGTCGTCGTGAACAGAATCGGCGAATTGTGTACCTGGCAGCACAATCCCCAGCTGGGCACTTTGCACCTCGGTGCTGGCATCACCTACTCGGAAATCGAGCAGTCACCGATCGCTGGCTGGGTTCCCGCGCTCGCACAAGCAGCGCGCACCGTTGGGTCACCGCAGATTCGACATGCGGCAACCATCGGCGGCAACCTCGGCACGTGCTCCCCGGCGGGCGACGGTTTACCGGTGCTGTGCGCGCTGGAGGCGCAAATCCATTTGGCATCGGCCGCCGGTGAGCGCACGTTGCCATTCGCTGACTTCATGGTGGGGCCGAAGCGCACGGCTCGCGTGCCCGGCGAATTGATCACGGGGGTCACAGTGCCGGTCTTGCCTGGTTGGCAGGGATACAGCAAGGTCGGTGTCCGCAACGCAATGGTTATTGCGGTAGCGAGTTCGGCGCTGGTCGTAGATCAGGAGCAACAGGGCGTCCGTTTGGCGCTCGGCTCTGTCGGTCCGGTAATTCTGCGCTGCCCTGAGGCGGAGGCGCTCGTTGCAGCAGAGGGCGACTTCCAGTCATCTCGCATTCGCTCGACCGTGGTTGCGCAGTTCGCCGAACTGGCGCGGCGTGCGGCGCGCCCGATCGACGATCATCGATCGACAGCCGAGTATCGACGACACGCGGTCGGGATTCTGGCCGCACGACAACTGCGTAGGGCGTTCCCCAATGAGTAGCGAGATGTACAGCCTGCACGTCAACGGAGAATTGCGCGAGGTGCGCGATGCATGGGTGGGCGAGAGCCTGCTCTTCGTTTTGCGCGAGCGACTCGGATTGCTGGGCAGCAAGGGTGCCTGCGAGCAAGGGGAGTGCGGCTCGTGCAGTGTGCTCGTCGATGGTGAGTTGTTGTGCAGCTGCCTCGTACTCGCTGCCGGCGCAGTTGGTCAGGCGATCGTGACCATCGAAGGAGTCGCACCGCTCGGCGCGCCAAACGATGTGCAGCAAGCGTTCGTCGACTGTGGTGCAGTGCAGTGCGGGTTCTGCACGCCGGGTTTGATCATGGCTGCGCACGCATTGCTCGAGCGTTCGGCGTCACCCACTGAGATCGAGATCCGCGAGGAACTTTCCGGCAACATCTGTCGTTGCACCGGCTACGGCCGCATCATCGAAGCGGTGCAAAGTGTCGCCGTCGCTCGCCGGAGTGCAACGTGAGCGCCACGGGCGTCGCCAGTGAAACGACCACGCGTGGTGGGCTCGGCGACAACGTTGTGCGTCCCGACGGCGTCGCCAAGGTGCAGGGATCGTTCGCGTTTTCGGGCGACCTGACCGCTGATGGCTTTCTTTGGGGCGCCACTTTGCGCTCGCCGCACCCTTACGCGCGGATCGTCCGCATCGACGCGTCAGGTGCGTGGGCAATTGACGGTGTCGAGTGTGTGTTGACCGCGAGCGATGTGCCGGGTCGGGCGACCTACGGCCTGATTAGCCACGACCAACCCGTGTTTGCCCACGAGTACGTCCGCTTTGAGGGCGAGCCAATTGCAGCCGTCGCAGCAGATCATCCCGAGACATGTCGCCGCGCGCTCGCCGCGATAGTCGTCGAGTACGAGGTGCTTGCTCCGCTCACCGACGCCGAGCGCGCCATCGACGGTTCGCATCCGCCGATTCATCCCGACGGCAATGTCCTGCGCCATCAGCGCATCGTGCGCGGCGATCAGTCCATCGTCGGACCAATCACAGTCGAAGGCACGTACGAGCTCGGCATGCAGGACCAAGCGTTCCTCGGGCTCGAAGCCGCGCTGGCGTTACCTGACCCCGGCGGCGAGGGCGTGGAGCTCTTCGTCGCTACCCAGTGGCTGCATGAGGATCGCAAGCAAATTGCCGCGTGCCTCGACTTGCCCGAAGAGAAAGTGCGCCTGACCCTTGGCGGTGTTGGCGGAGCGTTCGGTGCACGCGAAGACATCAGCCTGCAAGTGCATTGCTGTCTGTTGGCCCTGCGTTCTGGTCGGCCGGTGCGCATGGCGTACAGCCGGCAGGAAAGCTTCCGCGGCCACGTGCATCGTCACCCTGGCAAGGTGTGGATGCGCCACCATGCCGACGCCTCGGGACACATTCGCCGAATCGAGGCGCGCTTCGTGCTTGACGGCGGCGCCTACGCGTCGACGTCATCGGCCGTGTTGGTGAACGCGATCACACACACGCAGGGTCCGTACAAGTGCGACAACGCAACCGTCGACGGGTGGGCGGCCCGCACCAACAACTTGCCATGTGGCGCGATGCGCGGCTTCGGCGTGGTGCAGGCATGTTTCGCACACGAGGCACAGATGGACAAACTGGCCGCCGCTGTTGGGATAGATCCCGTTGAGATTCGGCTGCGTAACGCGATGGAGACCGGCGACCACCTGATCACCGGGCAAGTGATCGAGAGTGTCGCGCCAGTTGCGCGAGCGATACGCGAAACAGCCGCCTTGCCGCTGCCTGATGAACCCGTCGGCGGCCACGATGGCGACCCGATGCGTTTGCCGGGAGGTGCCGGGCTCACCGCCGATCGCGGGCACATTCGCCGTGGAATCGGCTGGGGCGTATCGATCAAGAACTTGATGTACAGCGAAGGCTTCGACGATTACTCCACCGCACGTGTACGCCTCGCCGACGGCGTCGCGTCCGTCAAGTTTGCGACCGTCGAGGTTGGTCAGGGATTTGTGACTATTGCTGGCCAGATTGCCCGCAGTGTGCTCGGAGTCGACGATGTGGTGCTCGAGACGATCGACACGAAGATCGGTTCCGCTGGCTCGACGTCGGCCTCGCGTCAGACGTGGATGAGCGGCGGCGCAATTGATGGCGCCTGCCGACTCGTGCGCGAGCGCTTGTTCGAGAACGTTGCCGCGGCACACGATCTGGATGCAGTGCAGCTCGCGATCGACGGCACAGATGTCGTCGACACGCTTGGCACCTTGCGCGTGGCGGTTGCTGAGGCGACCGCAGGCGTCGTCATCGACGAGACCTTCGAGTATCACCATCGCCCGACGGAAGACCTCGACGAGAACGGCCAAGGCAACTGCCACACTGCGTTCGCGTTTGTGGCGCAACGCGCCGTCGTCGATGTCGATCCGGAACTCGGCTTGGTCAAGGTGGTGCAGATCGCGACCGCGCAAGATGTCGGCCGAGCACTGAACCCGATGAGTGTTGTCGGCCAAATCGAAGGTGGCATTGCGCAAGGTCTTGGCCTGGCGGTGATGGAGGAGATCGTGCAGGTCGATGGCCACGTGCGCAACGCGAGCTTCACCGATTACCTGCTGCCCACCTTCCTTGATATGCCCGATGTGGTGATCTCGCTCATTGAGGAGCCCGACCCGATGGCGCCAATGGGCGCCAAGGGTGTCGGCGAGCCGCCCTGTATTGCAGCGACTCCGGCAATCGTGGCGGCGATCCGTGATGCAATCGGCAAGGATATTTCACGCGTACCTGTGCGTCCGGGCGACATCTGTCTCACTGAAGTCGGGTAAGTTGGCGGACGTGACGATCGATCGCGAAGTTCTGACGTGGGAAGTGTTTGGATCGGCCTCGCGTGAGCTTGCGCAAATGGTCGCCGACGATTATGAGCCCGACATGATTTTGTCGATCGCTCGTGGCGGCTTACTGATCGGTGGTGCCCTCGGGTATGCGCTCAGCGTGAAGAACGTCTACACGATGAACGTCGAGTTCTACACCGGCGTCGACGAGCGTCTAGAAGTGCCGCGCATTCTGCCGCCGGCGCCCGATTTCGTCGATGTCAGCCACGCCAAGATCCTCATCGCCGACGACGTCGCCGATACCGGCCACACGCTGCGCAGCGTGCAGCTGTTCTGTGAAGGCAAAGTTGCCGAGGTTCGTACGGCCGTGCTGTACGAGAAGAGCCACTCGCTGGTCAAGTGCGACTACGTCTGGAAGCGCACCGATCAGTGGATCAACTTTCCATGGAGCGACAAGGAACCAGTGGCTCAGCGCGACTGGTCCGTGCAAGACGCCTGAGCGGCGCCTACAGCCGGCTCAGGATCTTCATGGCGGCGTTGCGGCCGCTCGCACCCCAGACTCCTGCTCCTGGGAATGTGGCCGCGCCGGTGATGTAGAGACCCGCAACAGGCGTTTCGTAACGCGTGAGTTCTGGGTTGTCGTTGCGTAGCGCCGCCAGCGGGCCGCCGGCGAATGACGTTGCGTGGCCATGCGGAAGATGGAACTCGCGCTCGTAACGATCGGGGGTCATTGCACGCCACTCGATCAGCGACTCCTTGAACCCCGGCTCCGCGAGATCACCGAACAGGTCGAGCCATCGAGCGGGCTCGCTGCTGCCCTGCCAGCCTCCCGGCAGTCGGTACGGCGTGAACACGGTCTCCAGGCTCAGCACGTGTCGACCGTTCGGCGCGACCGTCGCATCTCCGACCGACGGCACATTCGCGATGAGACCCGGTCGCTCGAGTACGCCACCCGATGCCATCAACTGATAGCCGCGGTGCATTTCCGCGAGCGTGGGTGCGATCGCGTACGACGCGGTCATGTCGCCTTCGAGCCCTGCAGCACGCGCCGCGCGCACGTGTGGGACCGACGACATCACCGCGTCAATCTTCGACTCGTAGCCATCGTCGTGGGGGATCGCGCGCCATCGGTGCACGAGGTTGCTCGCCTGTGGCGGGGGATTGCGCAACCAGGACAGGAACGTGTCGTGCGGATTGCATGCCGATACAACGATGCGTGCGGTCAGTTCCGTGCCATCGCTCAGTTCGACACCACGCACACCTTCGCCCTCGCAGGTGACCGCCGATACGGCGGTGCTTACCCGCACCGAGCCGCCTGCCAACTCGAACGCGGCGCGCAGGGTGCGGGGTACTTCGCCGCTTCCACCAACTGGTCGACCGACGGTGCCGACGTGGCGCAGCGCGTACGTGAGCGCGCCCAGTCCCGATCGCGGCAACTCGGGCGAGATGCCCCACACCATCGGACCAACCAACATGGCTGGTGCCTGCAGCGCGTCGGCGGAGAAGTACTCGCGCATGATGTCGGCGGCGCTGCGTCGATTCCAACGCAACAGGGTGCCCACGCCGCGGCCACCACGAGCGAGCACCTTGCGCGTCAGGCCGGTGAGTGTCGGGGGGTCGTTGGCAGCATCGAAGACCAAGCGCACTGCTGGCATCGCCGCCTTCAGGTAGCGGCGATAGCCGTCCACCTCGCCGGGATAGTTGCGACCGATGGAGTCGAGCGTTTGCTCGACCGAGTGATAACTGGCCCACGCTGCTCCAACGCTGCCGTCGGTACCCCACGACATGTTGATCTGCGCCGGTTCCAAGTCGACGTAGCGCAGGCCGTGGTCAGCGAGTCGCAGCTCTTCGATCACCGGGGTGGTGCGAAACGTGATGTGATCGCAATTGCAGATGTTCACGGTCGCACCGGCAAACAACTCGCTGGCAGCGGTGCCGCCGACCTCGGCGCGCGCCTCAAGCAGCAGGGTGCGCAAACCGCCGCGCGCCAAGTATGCAGCGCACACCAAACCGTTGTGACCTCCGCCAACCACGATTGCGTCGAAGTCGGTAAGGCTCACGCCGCCATTCTGCCCGGCCGGTAACGTTCAACCGTGACCTCTGCTCGCTACTTCCCCGACCTCACTGGCCCGCAGGTCGCTGAACGGTTGACGGCGAAGAGCATTTTGGTGCAGCCGCTCGGTGCCATTGAGCAGCACGGCCCGCACCTCCCATTGAGCACCGACTCGGTGATCGCCACTGCTGTCGCCCAAGCTGCCGTCGCAAGAGTTGGCGACGAACTCGATGTCTGGTTGCTTCCAACCCTGGAGTACACCAAGAGCAACGAGCATGCGTGGTCGCCCGGAACGGTGTGGCTCTCGGCGACAACATTGCTGGCGGTGCTCGACGACATCGGTCGTTGTGTCGCAACAACTCCGACCAAGCGGCTGGTGTTCTTCAACGGTCACGGCGGTAACAGCGCGCTTTTGAATGTGGCGAACCGCGAATTGCGTCTGGCTCACGGCCTGATGACGTTTCTCACGCACCCCGGCGTTCCTCCGGATCAAGGTGGTGCATCGCCAGCCACCGAGCTGGGCATGGGCGTGCATGGCGGCACTGACGAGACCGCATTGATGCTGCACGTCGCCCCGCATCTGGTGCAGATGGACAAGGCGCAGCGCCGAGTTCCGGAAGCGATCGCCAACAACAAGTACGTGCGGTTCGGCGGACGCGTCAGCTTCGGCTGGATGTCAAACGACTTCTTCCCTGAGGGTTACATCGGCGATCCGACCGCGGCTACCGCCGAGCTGGGCAAGCAGCTGTTTGACGGCGCCGTGCTGGGGTTCTGTGACGCGCTACGCGAGATCGCTGCCTTCAATTTCGGTCGCAATGCGTAACGCCGAGTCCCTTTACGACTTGCGCGTCGATGGTGATCGCCTGTGGCGGCGACTAGAGGCGCTCGGCGAGGTCGGCGCGATCCTCGGCCCCAACGGCGAGCGCGGTTGTGCGCGACTCGCGCTCACCGATGCCGACCGCGAAGGCCGCGATTTGGTTGTTGGCTGGATGCGCGACCTCGGGCTCGCGATCACGATCGACGCCGTCGGCAACGTCGTGGCCACTCGTGCTGGCACGGACGCCACCGCAGCGCCAGTGATGGTCGGCTCGCACATCGACACGGTGCGCACTGGCGGCCGCTTCGATGGCAACCTTGGCGTGCTTGGCGGATTGGAAGTGATGGAGACGCTTGAGCAGCACGGCATCAGTACGCGGCACCCAATCAGCGTTGCCTTCTTCACTGACGAGGAAGGCGCTCGCTTCCAACCCGACATGCTGGGCAGCCTGGTCTACGTCGGCGGCATGGCGCTGGAAGACGCGCTCGACGTGCGCGCTGCCGACGACAACGCGCGTCTCGGCGACGAGTTGGCGCGCATCGGCTACGCCGGCCCCACACCGTGCCCGACGGCCACCGCACCGCACGCATACGTCGAGCTGCACATCGAACAGGGCCCGGTGCTGGAGGACGAGGACATCACGATCGGCGCCGTCACCGGTGTACAAGGCATCTCGTGGACCGAGCTCACTATCGTCGGCCAGTCGGCACATGCCGGCACGACGCCAATGCGGCTGCGCCACGACGCGGGTTACGTCGCCGCAGCGATCACCGCGGGGGTGCGCGCGATTGCGCGCGAGATGGGCGGCACGCAAGTGGCGACAGTTGGTCGCTGCGAGCTGCTTCCCAACCTCGTCAACGTGATTGCGGCGAAGGCAACGATGACCGTCGATCTACGAAACACCGACGAGGCACGCCTCGAAAAAGCGGAGGCATCGTTCCACGCGCTGTGCGATCAACTCGCGAAGGATGAGGGCGTAACCATCGAGCGTCGGTCGCTCGCGCGCTTCGAACCAGTGGAGTTCGACGAAGGAATGATCAAGCTCGTGCAGCGGACAGCGCAGCGCCTCGGCCACTCGACGAAGATGATGCCGAGCGGTGCGGGCCACGATGCGCAGATGCTTGCCCGCGTGTGCCCGACATCGATGATCTTCGTGCCCAGCGTTAACGGGCTCTCGCACAACATCGCCGAGTTCACCAAGCCCGCTGATATCAGCGCTGGTGCCAATGTGCTGCTGCAAGTGGTTCTTGCGAAGGCGATGGAAGGCGCGGTCTGAGGGAAAACGTGAAAGGGGCGCCGGCCGTAGCCGACGCCCCTTCCGGGATTCACTGCGGTTTGGTCAGTCGCGGCCGGGTGCGTCTGCGCAGTACTCGTTGGTGAAGAGGCCGTCAGCACTGTCGGCGATCTCAACACCCTGATCGTCGTAGATCGGCTTCAACACGTCGTACAAGCCCTGCACACGTCCGGCATCAAAGCTGCAGTACGTGCCGTCGGGGCTGTTGGTTGCGTACCCATCCGACTCCAAGAGAGCAAAGCCACCGTCGTTCACGGCCTCCGACAAGCCCCAGAAGCCGTCGTGAACCTGGTTGATCTCGATCATCTTGTCCATGATCGGCTTCGGGTCGTTCAAGAAGTCGATCCACGCCTGCTGCATGACGGGCACGAGCAACTTCAGGCAAGCATCGAGTTCCGTGACGCGGTCCCGCATCATCGTGATCACAGCTGGGTAGTTATCGAAGCCCATGTCGCTGACGGTGAAGAACGAGACGTCGGCGGGGGCGCCATCTTTCCAGTTGATTTCATTCTCGTACTTGTAGACCTCGTTGGTGGCGAAGCCCTGCTGAATCACTCCACCGTTGCTCGACACGAACTGCGCATCTGAGCCGTCGTACGTTGGGGTGTCCTGGCTGGCATCCATGAAGCCGGCGGCGACCATGTAGTCGATGTAGCTCGTGGCGGGGAAGTGCAACACGGGGGCGCCGGTGGCCTTGATGTCCTCCGGCGTTTGGATGTCGAACTGCGCCGGGTCCCACATCACCATCTGCGGGTCCTTGTCGAGCGTCTTCGCAATCGCGATCATGTCGACTGCTGCTGAGTCCTTAATCACGTCGCTCATGTTGATGTACGCCATGTCGGCTTCACCATCGAGCAACGCCGAGCTTCCGGACTTATTGAAATCAACGGTCTGGATCTCGAGTTCAGTGAGGCCGCCGACTGCGTACTGTTCCTGCACGGCGCCCGAGTAGTTGACCAAGTCCTTACTGATGGTGCCTTCGGTGCCGATGAGCTGATATGTGCCACCGTGCTCCAGCTCGGGGAACCAGTCGGTACGAATCGTCAACTTCGACGGACATGCATCGCTTGCCGGTGCTGCGTCTTTCTTCTCGTCGTCGCCACAGGCGCCGAGTAAACCGACGGCCAGCGCGGTGAGCGCTGCCAGGCTTCTCTGAGCTTTCATTTTGTTCTCCCCTTGTTGTTATGCGGTTGTTGTTGCTGTTGTGAGATCAGGTGCGCGTTGAGGCAGATTCGTGCCAGTTACGTATCGCTCGTGTTGAAACAAAACCGATGATCAAGAACATCACGATCCCGAAGAGCGACGCCATGATCGTGCCGGCGAACATCTCCGGTCGTTCGGCCGCGCGTTGCTGTTTGACACGAATGTAGAAACCGATGCCCTTCTCGCCGCGAGTGAAGAAGAAGTCGGCAACAACCGCGCCAATGACGGCACCGCCCGAGGCGATGCGCACTCCAGTCATCATCGCCGGCATCGCGCCAGGGAGTTCCAACTTCAGCAACCTTGTGACGCGGTTCGCCCGATTCAGCGTGAACAGGTCGTGATGCAACCGATCCGCAGATTGCAAACCAAACAGAGTGTTGGTAATCACGGGGAAGATCGCGATGAGCACAACGACGACGAGCCGAACTCCGAACTCCTCGCCGAAGAGCTGGGTAAGCAGCGGCGTGATTGCGAGAATCGGAACGGTCTGCAACACGACGGCATAGGGAAAGATCGCCCGCTCTGTGCTCTTCGACAGATTCATCAGCACGGCGATCAGAACACCAAGCACCACCGACACGGCGAGCCCGACGATGGTCACCTTCAAGGTCGGCCACAAGTAGCCGAGGATGGGGCGTAACCCGTTCTTGCTGTCCCACAATGGAAGAAAGCCGTCGCGGATCACTTCATGTGGGAACGGAAGCGTGTTGATGCGTCGCGCGGCGATGTCGTACTTCAGGCCACTGTACGCATACCAAACCCCGATAAACCCGGCGAACGTAACCGCCGGTGGCCAGACCTTGCTGAACCACGATGTCGAACGGGTCTCGCTGCTCACGCGTGGCCGCCCTTCAGGTCGGCACTGATCTGTCCGCACAACTCAGCGAAGGCGGGCTCGAAGCGCAGTTCGTCGACACGGGGGAACGGGAACGAGATGGGGTAGTCGCCGACGATGCGGCCCGGCCGTGCCGACATGACGAGCACCCGCGTCGACAAATAGACCGCCTCACTGATGCTGTGCGTGATGAAGACTCCGGCGAACTGCTCGCTGTGAAACAGGCGAAGGAGTTCCGCGTTCAGATTGCCACGAGTGATTTCATCGACTGCACCAAACGGTTCGTCGAACAAGAACACCTTTGGTCGCAGGACCAGTGAGCGGGCCACGCTGCAGCGCATTTTCATGCCGCCCGACAGCTGCTTTGGGTACTTGTCCTCGTGCCCGCTGAGGTTGACGAGTCGAATCACTTCCTCGGTCTTGGCGGCGCGTTCGGCCTTCGGCATCCCGTGCAACTCGGCGTTCAGCTCAATGTTGCGCCGAACCGTTCGCCACGGCAGCAGCGTCGGATCCTGAAACACGTACCCGATCGAGTCGCGATCGACTTCGCAGGTTCCATCGGTTTGACGCGTAAGGCCGGAGGCGATGCGCAGCAGGGTGGATTTGCCGCAGCCGGACGGGCCGACGACGGAAACGAACTGCCCCGGCGCGACATCGAAGGAGACGTCGTCAAGGGCGTGTGTGCCGTCGGGAAACGTCATGGACACGCGGTCGAACGACAGCCGGGGAATCTCAGAGCGCTCGGGTTTGGTGGCAGTCGTGGGCACGGTCGACATCCTTTGCCGATGGTAGGGCATCTGAACATCCGCGAAGGGGATCGGTTGCCCCTTTTATAGGGCTTGAACTACCCCAGCACGAATGACGGTTCGGTCGGGGGGTGCGAATGCAATTGCCTCACGGGTCGTGTTCGCCGAGAGCAGCACAAGGTCGGCAGCCATGCCGACACCGGTCCCGGCGATCGGCAAACCCATCGCAGTTCTGGCCGCGCTGCTGACGGTGCAGTAGGAATCGTCAGGCAGCAGGTGACCAACCATCACCATCAGACTTGCCGTTTCCAGACAGTCACCACGGCCTACCGGATTGAACGGGTCCTGCAAGTTGTCGGCACCGGCAGCGACGTTCACACCCGCAGCGCGCAGTGGCGCGATTGCGGTGATCGCTCGCGGCGTGGCAACGCCGTGGTCGCGGCCTTGAAGAAACAGATTGCTACTGGGCAACGCGATGACTGTGATCCCCGCTTCTGCGATGCGATCGCTGATCTGTGCCTGAACGCTCGGCGATTGCATCACCAGGCTGACGCAGTGACTCGCAGCAACGCGTTGCGAAAACCCGGACGCGATCACTCGTTCGGCAAGATCGGCGAGCGCAAACCGCGTTGGGTCGAGTGTCTCGTCCACGTGCAGGTCGAGCGGAAGGCGCGCGTCGGCAGCGGCGGCCAGGAACATCTCGTTTGCGGCGTGCGGATCCGACTCCAGGTGCGGGCAACCACCGATGCCGTCGACGCCCATTGCAATCGCGTCGCGCAACAAGGCTCGGTGATCGGCACCCTCGCTGCCGATGCTCGGAAAGCCAGTGAGCGCGAACACCTCAATGTGCACGAGATCGCGTAAGCGCTCGCGCACGGCCAACAGTGCTGCCACCGACGTGAGGCCAGTTTCCTTCGTGACGTCGGCGTGAGTTCGAATCGCGGTGGCTCCGTTACGAGCGATCAGCCGTGCTGCTCGTTCAGCGCGGGCTTCGATGTCGGGCTGCGTGATGTTTGCCTGCGCCGCGTCCATCGCCATGATGGCACCCATCAGATCGCCGCTCGGGTTCAGTACCGTCTCGGCGAGAAACGCCTTGTCCAAATGAGCGTGCGCTTCGACCATGGCGGGCAACAACAGCGCACCGCCGGCATCGAGTAGCACGTCGTCCTTGTGGGCGCTGCCGCCGAGGGAGGCAACCAAACCATCGCTGATTCGCAGTGAGGTCGTAGTGCCGTCGGGAAGTAGCGCGTCCTTGATGAACAGGTCAGCCACCGGCGACCGTGCCCACCACCGCGCGCGGGTCGCTGGCGCCAGCCCAAAAACCGTTGGTATCGCGCATGATGACCTGCGCGTGGCCGAAGTCGCTGCTGTACGCACCGCGTGCAACTGTCGTGTGTCCACGCGCCGCAAGGCCCGGCGCCCACGACGCAGGAGCGTGGCCTTCGATCTCGACGAGCGGTGCGCTCGGAGCCGTCCATGTGTCGAAACCTGTCTCGGGGCCGGCTAACGCAAAGCGCGCGCCGTTCATGGCGTTCGCCGGCGATTGGCCGTGATGAAACAGGCGCGTAGCGAGTTGCAAGAGGATCTGGGGTTGCGCATCGCCGCCCATCGTGCCGAACACGGCCGCCAGCGCGTCGCCGCGAGTCGCAAGTGCCGGCGACAGAGTGTGCGGTGGACGTCTGTTCGGTGCCAACTCTGCGGGGTGCCCGGGAACGAGGTTGAAGCCCAGGCCGCGATTGTGCAGATTGATCTGCGTGTTCGGCTCGACCAGCCAAGATCCAAACCCGGAGGCGTTGGATTGGATCAACGACACACCCATTCCACTTGAGTCGGTGGTGCACAGGTAGGTGGTGTCGCCGGCGCGTGTCGCCATCGGCCAGCGCCCAGCCTTGTTGGTATCGAGCAAGTGCGCTCGGGCAGCGATCGACGCCAGCAACGCCGGGCCATCGGCGCCCTCGTGCAGCACATCGGGCCGGTCGCAGCCAGCGACCTTGGACGCTTCAATCAACATGTGCGCCCAGCGCTCGTCGTTGGGATCGTTCGGCAGGTCCAACTGCTCGGCGAGCGCGGCAGCGGCGAGAGTGAGGTAGCCCTGCGAGTTCGGTGGCACCGTCCACAGGTCGACGCCCCATGCGGACACGCGTAGCGGTTCAACCCATTCAGCCTGCTGCCGCTTCATGTCGGCGATGGTGAACCAGCCGTCGCTGCCTTGTTGCCGCGCAAGCTTGATGAGACCCTCGCCGAACTCGCCGCCGTAATGCGCCTCGCGCCCTCCGTCGGCGATAGCGCGCAGGGCCCGTGCCACGCCCGGTCGCCGGACTCGGCTGCCACTACGACCCGCCTGACCCACCAGTTCGTGCAGTGTGGCGCGACCCTGCTCGTCGACGTTGGCGGCCGAGCCGACCAGCAATGGGCTCGCGGGAAAGCCATCGCGAGCGAGGGCAATCGCCGGGGCGAGGAGACTTGCGAGTGGCATGCTTCCGAACCGGCTGTGTAGCGCAGCCCACCCGTCCACGCACCCAGGAATCGTGACCGTACGGATGTCGTGACGAAACGGCATCACGTTGTGGCCCGACTTGCGCAACGCCGCCGCACTCGCGCCACTACCGGCCCTGCCGCTCGCATTCAGGCAGTGCACATGCCCGTGATAGTGCACCAGCGCGAAGAGGTCGCCGCCCATGCCGCACAAGTGCGGACCGGTAACGGCAATCGCGGCGTTGGTGGCGATCGCCGCATCGACGGCGTTGCCGCCCTGCGCAAGAATCGCGAGGCCCGCCTGAGTAGCGAGACTGTCGGCGCTCGCCACCATGTGGGTCGATGACCGAGTCGTCGGCGCCTGGTTCATAGTCCTTCCAAGGTCATAGTCGTTCCCGGGTCATCGCCAGAGCCCGCGCTCTTCGAAGACCTGCCGTAAGACGGTAGGTCGATCAGTCATCAGGCCGTGGACACCGAGATCGAGCAATCGATTCATCTCGGCTGGTTCGTCGATCGTCCACACGTGGACCTTGATACCGAGTTTGTGTGCCCGGGTGAGCAAACCCTTTGTCAAAACGGTGAGTGGCCCCTGACGCACGGGAATCTGCGCCGTGTTACCGGCGGCCTGCCGTGGGCGTCCGAAACGCAGCGCAGCGGTCTCTAGGGGGCCGAGCGCCGAGCACAGCCGCGGGCCGAGCAGCTCGCGCAGTCGTTTGATGCGACGGTCGCTGAACGCACCCACGCTCACGCGATCGAGCGCATCGCTGCGTTGCAGCGTCGTCACCAACGCATCTACGGCTGAGTCGCTCTTGCAATCGATGTTGACGCGTAGTTCCGGCCAAGCTCCGAGCATCTCCTCAAGAAGCGGGATCGGCGCCTTGCCATCGACCAACGCGGTGCGCACTTCGCTCCACGGCAGGTCACTGATGCGCGCGTTACGACCGCACGTGCGGCTGAGATCGTTGTCGTGGAACGCCACCAACACGCCATCGTTGGTGACCTGCACGTCTGTCTCGACGTAGCGATACCCATGATCGATTGCGTATTGGAACGCGGGCATCGTGTTCTCGGGCATATCGCTGGCCCCGCCACGATGGGCGAACGGAATCGGGCCGTCCCACTCGAGATAGGGATGCAGTGGCATTGTGCCCAGTATCGTCGGTTTCTATGCCCGACGTCATCACTGTTCGCTCGCCGTACGACGGCTCGGTTCTCGGAGAGATCCCCGCACAGACTGCGGCCGACGTGGATCGCGCCGTGGCGATCTGCAAGGCAGCACTGCACGACAACCCGCTTCCGCTGTGGAAGCGCGCCGAAGTGCTCGACAATGCCGCCAACAGACTCGCCGAGCGGGTCGAAGAGTTTGCCCAGATCATCGCCAAAGAAGCAGCCAAGCCAATCAAGACTGCGCGCGTCGAAGCGCAACGGGCATCGGGCACCTTCCGGTTCGCCGCCGCGGAGGCCCGCAAACTGAGCGGCGAAATGATCCCACTCGATGCGATTCCGTCGGGGGAGGGAAAGCTGGGTTTCACGCTGCGCGTACCGATCGGTGTTGTCGGCGCGATCGCACCGTTCAACTTCCCGCTGAATCTGGTCGTGCACAAGGTCGGCCCAGCCATCGCCGCCGGTTGCCCGGTTGTGTTGAAGCCGGCAAGCCAGACGCCGTTCAGCAGCATCACGCTGGCGAAGATGCTCGTCGAGGAGTGCGGCCTTCCGGAGGGCTACCTGCAGGTGGTCACTGGCGGCGGCGGCACCGTTGGCAACGCGATCGTTGATCACCCTGACATTGCGCTGATTACCTTCACGGGTTCTCCCGAGGTCGGCTGGGCGATTCGGGCGCGAGCGCCACGTAAGCGCGTCGGCCTCGAGTTGGGCAACAACGCGCCGTGCATCATCGAAGCCGATGGCGACTGGAAGGCGGCTGCAGCCAAGATCAAGGTCGCCGGTTTCAGCCATGCCGGCCAGAGCTGCATCTCCACGCAGCGCGTGCTGGTGCACCGTTCGATTAGCGATCAGTTCACCGCTGCGCTCGTCGAGCACGTCAACACCCTGGTCGTCGGCGATCCGCTCGACGAAGCGACCGACGTTTCGGCGCTGATCTCCACCAGCGAACGTGACCGCGTCGCAGGTTGGGTCGACGAGGCCCGCGCCGCCGGTGCCACCATTGCGGCCGGTGGCTCGCTGACTGACGACGGCGTGCTGCGCCCCACTGTGATCGCCAATGCGACTCCCGACTTGAGAGTGTGTGCGCAGGAAGTGTTCGGCCCGGTGGTTGCCGTGACCGCATACGACACGCTCGACGAGGCAATCGCGCTCGCCAACGACACGAAGTTCGGCTTGCAGGCGGCGATCTTCACGTGCGACATCGATAAGGCGCTGAAAGCGGTGCGCTCCCTCGATTTCGGTGGTGTCTTGGTCAACGAGGTGCCAACGTGGCGTGCCGACCAGCAGCCTTACGGCGGCATCCGAGACAGCGGCAACACTCGTGAGGGGCCTGCGTTCAGCGTGAAGGAAATGACCGAGATACGAATGGTCGTTCTGGGTTAACAGTCGTTCTGGGTTAACAGTCGTTGAGGGTTAGCCGTCGTTCGCGGTAAGCGCTACCAATCGGTTGGTCGGTAGTCCTTCAGAAACTGACCCCACGTGTGTCGGCCGGTGTTGCTGCCGTCGATGATCGGGTCGACAATGCGGGCGGCACCGTCGACGATGTCGAGCGGCGGATGAAAGCGATGCTCGGCGCGCTTGCGTTGGGCAACATCGAAGGGATCCTCATCGCTGACCCATCCGGTGTCCACGCTGTTCATGTGGATGCCGCTGGCGTGATAATCCGCCGCAGAGGTCCGCGTCATCATGTTGAGAGCAGCCTTGGCCATGTTGGTGTGCGGGTGGCGGGTCGTCTTCATCTTGCGGTAGAACTGGCCCTCGACCGCCGAGACGTTGACGATGTGCTTGTCGCGCGTGGGTGTACGCAGCATCAGCTGCTTGAGGCGCGCGTTCAACACGAACGGCGCTACAGCGTTCACCAGTTGCGTTTCTAGCAACTCGACCGACGACACTTCCGCCAGCGTGAGTCGCCACGAATTCCGTCCGCGCAGGTCGACCTGCTGTAGGTCTTGGTCGAGGCGGCCTTCGGGAAAGAGGTGTTGTGCGACGTCTTGATCGTCGGCGAGAAGCGGGATCTGCGACAACTGCGCGGAGTGAGTGAGCCCGATCAAGCGCTCCTGCGTTCCGACAGGTAGTGCATCTAGTGCAGTTGACTCGCCCTCCATCATGTGGCGATAGAACTCGGGCGGTCTACGCACCGTCTGGCATGCGTTGTTGATGATGAAGTCAAGCTGCGTGCGCGTCGCCAGCAGATGTTCGCAGAACGCCTCGACGCTCGGAGTGTGGCGCAGGTCGAGTCCGAAGATCTCAAGGCGATCTCGCCAATCGCCGAAGTCGGCCTCGCTTGCGTAGCGCGCGGCCGAGTCCCGCGGAAATCGGGTTGTCACGATCAGCTCGGCACCGGCGCGCAGCAGCTTCAGCCCGGCCTGGTAGCCGATCTTCACGCGCCCACCAGTCAGCAACGCGACACGCCCGCGCAAGTCGGCGGTCTCGTAACGCTTGAACTCGTTGAAGTCGCCACACGCTTGGCACATTTGGTCGTAGAACGCGTGCACCGTCGTGAACTTCTGTTTGCAGACGTAGCAGTGCAGCGGCTGCTCAACGGTGCGGTCGAAGTCGGCAGTGAGCTCGGTCGGCGGGTACACGTTGGGGGAGACGTAGACATCCTTGGCCCGCAGTGTTCGAATCGCAGTCTGGTTGCGCACCGCTTCATCACGGTTGACGCGCGTTGATCGGTCGTGTTTCAACTTCTGCTTCGCTCGCTGGCGGCGCAGCTCGATGTCGGGTTGGAACACAGCGCCAGCGGCGGTGAGAAGAGCCGTGCGTTCCTCCAATGGCAACGCCTGCAGCAGGTCGCGATCGGCGACGATGGCGTCGAGCGTTTCGCGCAGTTGACGCAGCCGAGCGGCTGTCTCCTCGGCTGGCGCGTCCATCCAGGCGAATGTACCGGTACGTTCACCGCATGGACCCAGCCGAGCGCTTTGTGGAACTGGTCAACCAACCAGCGCCAGCGATGCATCTCGACCAGATGGCAACGCTGATCGGGGCCGCCTTCGATCCGTCAGCCGACATCGATGGCGTCTTGCGTCGGCTCGATCAACTGGCCGCCGAGTGCGCTCCTTCGTTCGACTCGATTGTGTCGACGCTGTTCGCCTCGGGCCGATTGCGCGGAAACACGTCTGACTACGGCGATCCGCGGAATTCCTATCTCCACCGAGTCGTCGAACGCGGCGTCGGCATCCCCATCACGCTCAGCGTGTGCGCGATTGAGGTCGGTCGCCGACTCGGTGTTCAAATCGACGGCGTTGGCCTACCCGGCCACTTTCTCGTCGTCTGTGACGGCGAATACGCCGACCCATTTCACGGGGGCGGCCGGTACACGCCCGACGAGCTCGAGCCCGCCTGGCGCCGCATCACCGGCATGACCACAGCGCTCGATAGGCGGCTCGTGCAACCAACACATACACGCTCGATTCTGTTGCGCATGCTGAACAACTTGAAGAACACGATGGTCGCGATCGACGAACCGCTGCAGCTGCAAGTGCTCGCCAAGTTGCGTTCCGCTTTCCCGGAACTTGCGAGCGAGCATGGCGAGCACGCTCGCTGGCTGCGACACTGGAACTGATGACACAACTCTCTGCTGGCCATCCAATCGAGACACCGCATCACCCAGTGGGTCGGCGCACGTTCCACCTCACTGACCCCACGCGGGCTAGTCGAAGCCTCGGTGTCGATCTGTGGTATCCGGCCGTTGCCAGCAACGCAGACCGCAGCGTCTACGAGTTGTTGCCCGGCATCTCCTATTCCTCCGCGCACGCGCAGCACGAGCCGGCGGCACACGCCGGGCGGTTCCCGCTCGTGCTGTTCTCGCACGGTCGCACCGGCATGCGCGTTTCGTATGCGTTTCTCTGCGAGGCGCTGGCTGCCCGTGGTGCTGTCGTTGCTTCCGCTGACCATCCGGGCGATGCGCTGGCCGATTGGTTGGTCGGCAACAACGACGACGATCGCACCAACGAGGTCAACCGCGTTGCGGATGCGCACTTCGTGCTGCATGCGCTCTTAAGCGGCGATCCGGCCCTTCCGGTCGACGTGGTGAACGCGATTGATCATGAACGCATCGTTCTCGCCGGCCACTCCTACGGCGCATACACCGCGTTCGCCACCGCGGCGGGCAGCAGGGGAGTAGCCGCACACGACCAGGTGCGCGCGATTGTTGGGCTGCAGTCGTATACGCGCACGATGAGCGACAGCCTGTTGGGGCGCATCACCCAGCCGACGCTGATCGTTGTGTCGGGTAATGATCAGACCACGCCCGCGCCCGTAGATGCCGACCGGCCGTGGGCACTGTTGCGCGGTCACCCAACATGGCGTCTCGATCTCGACGGCGCCGGCCATCAGGTCAGCAGCGACATCGCGTTGTACGCCGAGCTGGCCGCGCAGGTGCCCGACGTCCCGCAGTTGGTGCGGGACTATCTTGAGTTCACTGCCGCCGGGTCGCAACCGATCGGCGGACGCAGTTGGCGCGATCTCCTCGCAATTCAGGTCGCGGCGATTTGGGCGTTCCTACAGGTCGTACTCGAACTGGACAGCGACGAAGGAATGCAAGAGGCACAGCGGTTGGAAGCAATGCCGGGTATCTCGCTGCGCCGTCGCTGAACGAGAACGAAACCTAGGCACCCGTGTGCAGCAGAATTCCGAAGAACATCGCCGCTACTGCGCATAACGCACCGAGTGCGCCACCTACGGCGAGGGCAAGCTTGGTGCGTCCGAACTGATGCAATGCAACGAAGGCACCGCTCGCCATGGCGAGCGCGATCTTGACCATCAGTGTTCCCTGGTACGACGAGCTCGCCGTGGTGATGTCGACCGCCATCAGGTTCCAGAGCCCAGTCGCCACCGTTACCAGGAAGGCTGGCCACGCAAGACGGGCGAAGGCTTGCGCCACGGGTTTTGTGGCGTCGCTCGCTGAGCGGCGCAGCGTCGGCACAACGCCAGCGAGTGTGAACTGACCACCCACCCAGATTGAAGCGGCAACGACGTGTAAGAAGAGTCTGATGGTGGCGGTAGTCGGCGAGAGCACGTCCGCTGAGGCTATCGCTCAGTACTGGCCAGCTTCACGAAGCGACGAGCGTCGCCAACACGTCGCTAGCCGCCAGGCCGCGATCATCAAACACAGTCGAATGACTCACCGGGCCACCGCTCATGGCGGCCGCAGCAACGCCGATGGCAGCCTGTAGGTCGCGAATGTTGCGCGGCGGAGGAAAGTATTCGTCTTCGTCGGTGACGCGCTCATGGAACACACCATGGGCGGGCGCCATGCGAGCGATGATCGCTTCGACCAACTCTTCTGGTGCCGACGCTCCAGCGGTCACACCGACGGTGCCGGAGAGGTCGTCGGGCAGCTCTTCGGCACCGTTGACGCGGTACACGCGTGGGCAGCCGGCTTCCATCGCCAGCTTCTCGAGTGCACGCGTGTTAGACGAGTTCGCCGAGCCGATGACGACGATGGCGTCGCACCGTGGCGCCATAGCCATCAAGGCCGATTGTCGGTTGGTCGTTGCGAAGCACAGATCGCTGCGCCCGGGTGACCACACGTTGGGGTAACGCTCGCGAACCGCGACAGCAACGCCCTCCCAATCGCGATGCGACAGCGTGGTTTGTGCGAGGAGCGCCACCGGCTCGCTGAAGGCCGGAAGTGCCAGCACCTCCGCGACACTCTCCACGCGACTCATCGCTTGCGGAGCGACGGCAATGGTGCCGACCGCCTCTTCGTGACCCTCATGGCCGACATAGACGATGTGATAGCCCTTGCCAGCGCGAACCTTGACCTCGTGGTGCACCTTGGTGACAAGGGGACAGACGGAATCGACCACGTAGCTGCCGCGAGCGCGTGCGGCGACAACGACATCGGGCGCCGAGCCGTGCGCCGACAGCATGATCGGGCAACCTGGCGGAACCTCCGCGATGTCGTCAACAAAGACGACGCCCTGCGCCTCGAAGCGCTGGACGACGATCTTGTTGTGCACGATCTCGTGGTAGCAGTACACCGGCGGCTCGAAGCTGCGCACCATCCACGCGAGTGCTTTGATCGCCATTTCGACCCCGGCGCAGAACCCTCTTGGTTCGGCGAGCAAGACGCGATCGACATTCACTCCGTTCAACGCTAGCGGCGACCCCGAAGGACTCAAGGGAGCCCAGCGATAGCCTGATGACCCATGTCATTGCCCGTCGTTGTCGCTGTCGCGCCCGGGTCCGCTGCGGAACGGGCCGGGGTTGCCGTTGGCGACGCCGTGGCCACGATTAACGGCAAGGCACCGCGCGACGTGATCGAGTGGCGCTTTGCTGCCGACGAAGCCGATCTCTCGCTGGAGGTACTGCGCGGCGGCTTGGAGTTGACGCTGGAAGTAGCCAAGCGGGCAGGCGAGCCGCTCGGGGCTGAGGTCTCCAGCGCCGTCTTCGACAGGGTGCGCACCTGCGATAACCACTGCGAATTCTGTTTCATCTACCAACTGCCCAAGGGGCTGCGTAAGAGCCTGTACCTGAAAGACGACGACTACCGGCTGAGCTTCCTGTACGGCAACTTCACCACCCTCACTCGGTTCACCGAGGCCGACCTCGAGCGTGTGATCACCGAACGCCTGTCGCCGCTGCATGTCAGCATCCACGCCACCGACCCCGATGTGCGCAGCCGCATGTTGAAGAACCCGCGCGGCGCGATGAGCCTGCGATGGTTGCGTGCGCTGCTCGATCACGACATCACAGTGCGTGGGCAGGTGGTGCTGTGCCCAGGCGTCAACGACGGCTTGGTGTTCGCACGCACCATGGCTGGCATTCTCGACGAGTATCCGGAACTCGAATCCGTCGCGGTCGTCCCGCTCGGGCTCAGTCGTTTCAACACCGAGACGTCGATGCGCGAGCACATTGTCGCCGAAGCGCAAGCCATCGTCGACACGATCGAAAGTTGGCAGCAGGTGTTCCTGCGCTCCATCGGGCGCCGAATGGTGTTCGCAGCCGACGAGTATTACCTCATGGCAGGGCGTCCGTTCCCCACCGCCGACGCGTACGAAGGCTTCTCGATGCACGAAGACGGCATCGGCATGGCGCGCACATTCGAGCTCGAGTTCAATGGCGCGGTCGACACCGCGACCGGCGTGCAGAGCGGCTTCTTCGCGGCGGTCGATGGCGCGCCGGCTACCGGCTACCGCGCACCGCGCAACCCAGCCGGCGATACCGGGCTGCGCGCTGAGAGCGCAGACGCCACGCCGGTGCGTCTCGCTGCGCGCCCCAACGCTCCGATTGGCATCCTCACTGGCGTGTTCGGCGCCCAAGTTTTGGAGCCATTGATACGCACGCTCGGCCGCGACGATGTGCGCGTGGTGCCTGTGGCCAACGAGTTCTTCGGGGGCAACACCGCTGTCACTGGGCTCATGGTGGGAGAGGACGTTGCGCGCACGCTCAGCGCGCAGCCTTCCGGACACCGCTATCTACTTCCCGATGTCTGCCTCAGCGAAGGTCGCTTCCTCGATGGCACCACCGTCGCCGAATTGCCCCATCCTGTTGAGGTCGTCGCAACTGACGGCATCTCGTTGCGCCGCGCGCTCAACACTCGCGTGCTGGAGACCGTGTCATGACGCTGCCAACGGTTGTCATCGTCGGCCGTCCAAACGTTGGCAAGAGCACTCTGTTCAATCGCATCGTCGGTGAACAAGTCGCCATCGTTGAGGATCGCCCGGGTGTCACCCGCGATCGCAACGAGACCGAAGCCGAGTGGCTCGGGCGTCACTTCTTGCTGGTCGATACCGGTGGTTGGTTACCCGACGGTGGGTCATCGCTCGACGAGAAGGTGAGTCGCCAGGTCGAAGCCGCGGTTCGAACGGCCGACGTAGTTCTGTTCCTCGTCGATGCCGGAGTGGGCCTCACTGACGACGATCAGTCGCTGGCTAACTGGTTGCGCCGGATCACGGCGCCGGTTTTGATCGTTGCCAACAAGGCCGATAACGAACGCCGCGAGAACGATCGCTGGGAGTTCATGTCGCTGGGCATCGGAGAACCGATCCCGGTGAGTGCGTTGCACGGTCGACGCGCGGGAGATCTACTCGACGAAGTTGTCGCCTTGCTACCCGGCGGCGATCGCCCCGACGTCGACGAAGTGCCCATGGAAGAGGGTCCGGCGCCGCTGTGGAATCCGAACGACGTGCCACCACCGCGAGTCGCGATTGTCGGGCGGCCCAACGTGGGCAAGAGCACACTGTTCAACCGACTGGTGGGTGAAGATCGCTCGGTCGTCCACGACATGGCGGGCACGACGCGCGATGCGATCGACACGCTGGTGGATACGCCTGACGGTCCGATTGTCTTCGTCGACACTGCGGGCATGCGCCGCCGCAGTCGCATCGACGACTCCGCCGAGTACTACTCGATGGTGCGTGCGTTGCGCGCGATCGACGGCAGCGACATCGCGCTCTTGGTGATCGATGCAACTGAAGGTGTGACGAACCAAGACCAGCGGCTCGCCGAGCGCGTGGATGCGGCCGGCTGTCCGATCGTTGTGATGCTCAACAAGTGGGAGCTCGTCGACGATGCCGAGCAACGGTTGAAGGTTGCAGCCGACGTGCAGCGTCAGCTCTACTTCGTCGGAGACGCGCCGATCCTCAAGATCTCGGCACTCACTGGCAAAGGCGTCAACAAACTGCGCCCCGTACTGCAGAACGCGATCGAGCAATACCACCGGCGCGTGCCAACCCGTGATGTCAATCGCGTGATCTCAGACGCGCAGCAGCGCCAACCAGCCGGCCATGGCCTCAAGGTGATGTATGCGCTGCAAGGGGCCACCGATCCGCCGACGTTCACGCTGTTCGTCAACCGCGAATTGCCAGCGACCTATCTGCGCTATCTGGAACGCAGCATCCGCGAGGCGTTCGAGTTCGGCTCGACACCGATCAAACTGCGCGTGCGTAAACGAAGCGAGTAGACGTCATGCCATGGTGCGAGGAATGCGCGAAATACTGGACGCTGTCAGCGATGAAGGAGGACGGCACCTGTCCCAAGTGCGGTCGCCCGGTGGCCGCACAGCAGCCGAGCGCGCGCCAACCCATCACTGCGAAGAACCTGAACCTTCATCGACTCGCCGCTGGCGAAGGCGACGAAGCCGACATGAAGGCGCCGTGGCATTTCAAGCTGCTGATGGTCATGCTTGGCGCGTACCTCGTCTACCGGGTCGTTTATCTGTTCGTGTAGGTCGGGCATCTAGCCGGATAGGCTCGCCGACGCATCACGGAAGTAAACGGGCTGTGGCGCAGCTTGGTTAGCGCGCTTGTCTGGGGGACAAGAGGCCGGGAGTTCAAATCTCCCCAGCCCGACAATTGCAAGCCTGGAGATTGGCTATCTGTCGGAGACGACCCACCAGCCGTTGAGGTCAACGATGAAGTTCGTGGCTTCCAGCGTGTACAAACATCCGGCCAATTCCTCACCGACGCCAACGATCGCCCCGTTGGCGTTCGCCTCTCCAACTCGTTGGTTCACCGTCGAGACGTTCGGCAGTGCTTCGCCGCATTGAAAGGCGGTCGAGAATCCGCCGCTGCTATCTGCCACGGCCGTGACGTTGACGCTGACCGCGAGTGTCGGCACTCCAGCCGATGGCACATCGAATTCAACCTGGCTGCCGGCCTCGGTGATGTTGTGCGGTCGTGTGTCGAGCAGTCGAATCGGCGCGGCCGGCAAGTAATCGAGTTGGCCATCAGGAAGAAACACCGATGTCACGTCGACGATGACATCCACTTCGGCCGACGCAAACACGCACACCACTCCGCCGGCGCCCGTGGCGGCGATCGCATTGTTTGGTCGGGCCTCGCCCTCGGCGAAGTTCACGGTCGACGCATTCGGTAACGGTCCGCACGGGAAGACGGTGAGATAGCCCGCAGCGCTGGCTCCCGACGCGGTCACATTGAGCGCCACCGCGGACGCGTTCGGTTCTCCCGTTTCCACCGTGAGGACGTCACCTGCGGAAAGTCGGGTCGAGCCACCGATTCCCAAGCGCGTGTCGGCAACGCGGTGCGGAACGGCAGGCGTCATGCTGGCATCGCCCGCGGGCGAGAACCAACCATTGACGTCAATGATTACGTTCACGGCAACCGACGCGTACACACAGACGTAGCCGTCGGTCGCCAGTGTCGCGATTGTCGAGTTGGCGACGGTTTGCCCGACGCCAAAGTTCACTGTCGATACGTTCGGCGCTGCCGCAGTGCACGGATACACCGTAAGAAATCCCGCAGCGGCAGGTTCGACTGCGGTGACGTTCAGCGCTGCGGCAGAGACGTTCGCAGGTACGCCCGTCGTGTTCGCAACGCGAACGCGCAGAACCTTGCCGCTCACTTGCGGGAAGAACCAGTCAGGCGTGAAACGGGTGTCGGCAACTCTTACGGGGTCGATTCCGGTGAAGCGGGTCTTCTCGATTGGTCGCGTGATGTCGACGAAGTTGTTGTTCGTGCTGATGCCGCCGGCTCGAGAAAGCGCACGACCATCCACCCCTGTGCCCTCACCGATGCTGATCGAGCCTTGGCTCATGATCGTTCCGATGACGGTTGCGTGAGCGCCGATTGTGACCGAGCCAGTGACCTGCCAAAAGACGCCAGCGACCTGCGCCCCATTCAGCAATCGGACCTCGCTGAACGCGTCGAACGTCAGCGACGGCCCGGCTTGCAGGATGAAGACGGCGTTCGGGTCGCCTCCGCCGTCGAGCAAAAGAACGCCCGCGTTCGCGAGCCCGTTCGCCGAGTGGTACACCCCCGGAGGCAGCGTCCGTCCGCTGACATCACCCTCGAGCGTGGCGCTAGGCGTTCGACTGGCGGCGTCCGCGTATGCGGTGCTCAGCGCCCTCTGCGCCGCCGTTGAGTGCGAATCGCTGTAGTGGACAGCGCCCGTGATCTCGCCTGGAGGGAAGCCCGAAATGCGGCCGAGGGTGCTCACCCCGACGTTTCCGCGGACAATCGTGTGTGGGGCCTCTGGCGCGTTGGGCGTGTTGACGATGTAGTTGGCACTGAGCAGTGAGTACGTGCCAGCGACTCCAAGTGCGATGGGGGCGGTGGCGGAAACGGAGGAGCGTGGTGCGGGGGGAGCGGCGGACCCCTGGACGGAAGTCGCGGTCACGCCGGTGAGCACAGCCGCGCCTGTGAACGCGAACAGTCCGGTGACGAACCAATGCTTCATCACCGATCGATTTCCACGCCTGCGGGGTGGAGCGATAGAGGACATGTCGCCGCTGTCTTTCGAGTGCCGTCCCGATTGGGGAGTACAAGGGGGATGTACGGCCTTGTATCGGCCCGCTAGAACCGCTGCTAAAGCTCCTACGCGCAATAGGGCACGACGACCAGGCGATAAGTTGCCGTTGATGTGCGGCCGCTTTGTCTCGTCGAGCTCCGCCGATGCGATTTCGAAGTTCTTCGGGGCCTCGTTTGAAGGCGAGGCGCTGCCAGCCAACTTCAACGTCGCACCAACGCAGGATGTGCTCGCAGTCCTCGCCGATGCGAGCGGCGAGCGCTCGGTGCAGACGTTTCACTGGGGACTCGTGCCGAGCTGGGCGAAAGACACCAAGATCGGCTCGAAGATGATCAACGCCCGATCCGAGACGATCGCGGAGAAGCCCGCATTCAAGGGCCTGTTCAAGAAACATCGCCTACTCATCCCCATGGACGGCTTCTACGAGTGGCAGCAAGGCGTTGAGGGTGGGCCCGTCACGAAGGCGGGCAAGCCGGTCAAGACGCCGATGTTCATCCATCGCGCCGACGGCGAACTGCTGGCGGTTGCCGGTCTCTGGGCGACGTGGCGAGATCGCGCCCTAGGGCCAGATGCGCCGTGGCTGCATAGCTGCACCGTGATCACCACAGCGGCCAACGAGACGATGGCACCTGTTCACAATCGGATGCCGGTGATTTTGCCGGCGAACAAATGGAGTGAGTGGCTCGACCCGACCAATGGCGACCTCACTGCTTTGCAGGGGCTGTTGCTACCGGCGGCGAACGACGTGTTGACGATGCACGCAGTGAGCACCGAGGTAAACAATGCACGCAACACCGGCTCGCAGCTGATCGAGCCGGTGGCGCTATAGCGCCTCGCGAATCGCTGCCGCGGCAGCTTCCAATTCGGCTCGATCGACGTTGGTCGCGGCGGTCGCGAAGTCGAACTGCCCGATGTGGGTCGTCGGGATCACGTGGATGTGCGCGTGGGGCACTTCGTAGCCAGCGATGATCAAGCCAACGCGTTCACAACGCAGCGCCACTTGCTGCGCCTTCCCGATGCGCTGCGCGACCGCGAAGAGATGTGCTGCGAGATCGGCGGGGACGTCGATCCAGTGATCGATCTCGGCGATCGGGACAACGAGCGCGTGCCCGGGCGCCAACGGGTTGACCGATAGAAAGACCACGCATTGGTCGTCCCTGTGCACAAACGTGCCGGGGATTTCTCCGTTGATAATGCGGGTGAAGACAGTCGCCATCAGCAGGGCATAGTACTTGTACGCTCGCCACCGATGGACTCTGCTCAGGTCAAGCCAGAACAACTCTCGTCGCACAAGTACCTCACCGCACCCAACGCTTTCACGCTGGTCCGGCTGTGTTGCATCCCGCTGTTTCTGTGGATGCTGTTTGGTCGCGACAACGTTGCCGGGGCCGCGTTCTTGTTGGGTGGTCTCGGCGCCACCGACTGGGTCGACGGCTGGCTCGCCCGACACTTCAACCAGACCAGCGAGTTCGGCAAGATGTTCGATCCCACCGCAGACCGCCTGTTGTTCATCGTGGCGATCACCGGAATCCTCATCAAGGGGATCCCACCTCTGTGGTTCTTCTGGCTGGTGATTGCGCGGGAAGTGATCGTTGGCGGAACGATCGCGATCGCAACCCTGGCCTTCAAGATGAAGCGCTTCGACGTCACCTGGTGGGGCAAGACGGCCACCTTCTTGCTCATGTTCGCCATTCCTGGCTTCATGATCGGCCACTCCGATTTCACCGCTCACAAAGCGTTCTTGATCGCCGCCTGGATCCTGGCAATTCCCGGACTGGCACTGAGCTACTACACCGGTCTGGCGTACGCCCCGACAATCCGCGCCAGCGTGAAGGCCGGCCGTGGAGGCGCAGGAAACGAGCGCGGCTAACCTGGCCGCATGCAGGTACCGTCAGAGCTTCGTTACACCAGCGACCACGAGTGGGTCGCCATCACTGGCAGCCGAGTGCGAGTCGGTATCACCGACTACGCGCAAGATGCACTGGGCGACATCGTCTACGTGCAGGTGCCTGCAACCGGCAGTTCGGTGTCGGCTGGCGACGCGTTCGGCGAAGTTGAAAGCACCAAATCGGTCAGCGATATCTACGCGCCGGTGTCAGGTTCTGTCGTGGCCGTCAACGAGGCGCTCGCTAGCGCGCCCGAGTCGGTGAACTCCGATCCGTACGGCAACGGATGGCTGTGCGAGATCGAGTGCAGCGATGTCAGTCAGCTCGACTCGCTGCTCGACGCGGCGGCATATCAAGCACTCATCGCGGGGTAGTCTTCGCCGATGGCCTACGTGTTCTGCAACCAGTGCGGGCACCGAAACCCGCCCGACTCGGGCTTCTGCTCATCATGCGGTGGAGTGCTGGATCACATTGATGATCACACGATCACAATTGCCAAGGTCGACCCGCTGCAAGAGGCGCCTGGTCCCGACGACGATGTCGTCGTCAACCTGCGCGACCTGTCCACCAGTTCCGCATCGCTTGTGGTGCGCAACGGTCCGCAAGCTGGCGTTGCACTCACAATCGACGACGACCTCACTCGGTTAGGGCGTGCCACCGATTGCGAGATCAGCCTCGACGACATCACTGTGTCGCGTTGGCACGCTGAGATCTTGCGCGAGGGCGACAATTACCGAGTGCGCGATGCAGGATCGCTGAACGGGACGTACGTCAACAACAAACGTATCGATGAGGCGCCACTCCATCAGGGCGACGAATTGCAGGTTGGCAAGTTCCGTATGGTCTTCTTCCACAAAGGCGACGGTTGAGCGAGTGGGAGACCGTCCGTATCTGTCGATCGGCGAAGTCCTGGGGATGCTGCTTGAGGAGTTTCCTGACGTCAGCATCTCCAAGATTCGTTTCCTGGAGAGCCAGGGGCTGATCGACCCCGAACGCACACCGTCGGGGTATCGCAAGTTCTACGACGCCGATGTCGATCGCTTACGCGTGATCCTGCGCGAGCAACGTCAGAACTTCCTTCCGCTGCGCGTCATTCGCGATCGGCTGGAGAGCGGCCAAATCGACGACAGCGGGCCGATGACCCCGCCGCGCGGATTGCGCAACGTCACGGTGCTCGATACCGGCTACGGCACGAGCTACGACGAAACTGGCGATCTGGTAGTCGCCGCCGGCACGGTCGTGCCGACTGCGCATCACCCCGCGGCCCAAGCGCAAGTCCGCGTTGCGCCGCAGCCGACTCCGGTGATGGCGAAAGGCACAACTACCCGTCCGCAAACCTCGGCGCCCACGTCACGTGCCACCGTCACCCCGAATGGTCGCGAGGCTGTGCAACATGTCGACCCAGTGCCTGCTCGATACGAAGCACTGCTCGGCAGCGAACTGTGCGTGCGCGCTGGCATCACCGGCGCGCAACTCGCTGACCTGGTCGCGTTCGGTCTTGTTGTCGCCACTGGCACTGGCAGCAATGCGTTGTACTCCGCCGCCGACGTCGCGATCGTCACCGCCGCCGCTGGCCTCCTTGCGCGCGGCGTGGACGCGCGGCACCTGCGCCAATGGCGGCGATCGGCCGAACGCGAGGCAGCACTGTTCGAGCAGTTGATCCTGCCGTTGATTCGCCAGCGCAATCCGCAGAGCCGACAACTTGCGGCGAAAACTATTAGCGACCTCTCGACGCTTGGTGGCGACCTGCGAGCCTCAATCTTGCGGGCCTTGTTGCAAGAGCATCTCGAAACCTGATCGCCTGCCAGCCGGATACGATCTGCGTCGTGATCCGTCTGGAACTCCTCGGAGTACGCGTCGAGTTGCCCGCCAACACGCCGGTTGTGATGCTGCGCGAAGATCGCCCGGAAGCTGCCCGCGTCCTGCCGATACTCATTGGCGGTCCAGAGGCATCGGCAATTCACAGCGCTATGGAAGGCATCGCTCCGCCACGGCCGCTCACCCACGATTTGCTGGTGACTATCTTGCAGACCCTTGGCGCCACACTCGAGCGCGTGGTGATCACCGAAGTGCGCGAACACACCTTCTTCGCCGAGCTGCACCTGCGGACTGCCGGGGGAGAAGCGGTGGTGTCGTGTCGACCCAGCGACGCCATTGCTCTGGCAGTGCGTACGAGTACGCCGATCTTCGCTGAGGAAGCGTTGCTCGACGAAGCCGCGGTCGAGCCAGCGGTGGTGGACGAGGGTGACGACGAGGAAGCAATTCTCGACGAGTTCCGCGACTTCCTCGACGACATCAGCCCCGACGATTTCGCCGGCTAACCCGCCGCGGCTCCACGCGCGTACCGCGCGAGCTTTCGCGCGCAGAGTGCTTGACGGATGCGGCTGCTAGCCGTACGATGGCGTGCCTGTTACACGGGCGTAGTTACCAGCGTGTGATGCGCGAAACGCCGCCAGGGCGGGAACTGAGAGGCAGCAAGATGACGATTGAGAACGGTTTCAGCGGTAGCAAGGCGGCCGGCGTGGTGGGCATTTCGTACCGTCAACTCGACTATTGGGCCCGCACCGACCTCATTCGGCCATCGCTTTGTGATGCAGCTGGCAGCGGCAGCCGTCGCCTGTACAGCTATCGCGATCTTCTCGAACTCCGCGTGATCAAGAGCCTGCTGGATGCTGGCATCAAGCTGGAATCCGTGCGCAAGGCGTTCACCTATCTGCGCCAGCAGACCGACACCGACATCGCCGCTGCCACCCTCGTCATCAGTGGCAACGACGTGTTGCTGTGCGACGGCGAGCAACTGATCGATATCGTGCGTCGCGGCGGCCAAGGTGTCCTCAACGTGCTTGCCATCGGTGGCGTCAAGCTCGATCTCGACAACGAGTTGGTGCTGCTCGCGCAGCCCGACGCAACGGGCACCGCCGTCGCTGGCGCGCAGGCAGTGTGATGACCGGCTTCGAGGTCAGTCCGCTCGATGCACAACATCGCCAGCTCGGGGCCAAGATGGTTCCGTTCGGTGGGTGGGAAATGCCGGTGGCTTACTCCAGCGGCACGATCGACGAGCATCTTGCTTGTCGTAACGATGCAGTCGTGTTCGACGTGTCGCACCTCGGCACGGTTCGCGTTTCGGGTGCCGACGCGCTCGCAACCCTGCAGCGCGCCTTCACGAACGATCTCAACAAGGTCGCGCCAGGGCGTGCGCAGTACACGCATTTACTCGACGAGTCGGATGCTTCGGTGCTCGACGACATCATCGTGTGGTGGTTGCGAGACGACGTGTTCGATGTCATGCCCAACGCCTCCAACACCGACGGCGTGCGCGCTGCCATTGGTGGCAAGGAGACGACGCGCGATCGGGCCGTACTTGCTGTGCAGGGACCAAAGGCGAAAGAGCGGCTGGCCTCGGTGTTCCCGGCGGCAGCCGCGGTCGGTCGCTTTCGCGTCGAAGAGCTGGCTTGGGGGAGTGTGCCCTGCGTGGTCGCGGGCACGGGCTACACCGGCGAGGCAGGTGTAGAGATCGCGGTGCCAGTCGAGGCTGCCGCCAACCTCTGGGACGCAATCGTTTCGTGCGGCATCATGCCCGCGGGTTTGGGGGCGCGCGACACGCTGCGCCTGGAGGCGGGCTTGCCGCTGCACGGCCACGAGCTTGGCGCCGGCATCACCACGTTGCAGGCGGGCCTCGGCTGGGTAGTCGCGTGGGATAAGCCGACGTTCCGCGGTCGCGACGCGCTCGCGGCCGAACGCGATCGCGGCGTCAGTCGCTTGTTGCGCGGTATCGCAACCGATGGCCGCCGACCGGCACGCGCCGATTGTGCAGTGATGCTCAACGACACCGCTATCGGCACGGTCACCAGCGGCAACTTCTCGCCAGTACTCGAGCACGGCATTGCGATGGCGTTCCTGCCACCAACGATCGAAGACGGCTGCGAGGTTTCCATCGACGTGCGCGGCACAGCGCTACCCGGAAGAGTGGTGCCGATGCCCTTCGTGGCCAAGGACAAATCGTGATTGGCAGCTAGACCGCGCTGTCTGCACTACAGCAGACGACGATCAGTCGCCCACGCCGTCAACTCGTGGCGGTTGGACAGCTGCAGCTTGCGCAGCACTGACGACACGTGTGTCTCGACGGTCTTCACCGAGAGGTGGATTCGCGCGGCGACCTCTTTGTAGGTGTAACCGCGGGCGATGAGGCGCAGCACTTCCTGCTCGCGCTGTGTGAGGCGATCTAGGTCGGGATCGGTGGTAACTGGCTTCGTGGATGCGAAGGCGTCGAGCACGAAACCGGCGAGTCGTGGCGAAAAGACGGCGTCGCCAGCGTGCACGCGACGGATGGCATCCAGCAACTCGTCGTGCGTAATCGTCTTGGTGACGTAACCGCGTGCACCGGCGCGAATGACAGCGATTACGTCCTCGGCTGCATCGCTGACGGAGAGCGCCAACGACTTGGTGGCGGGCAACGAGTCACCTAGGGCCTCCAAAATCGCGACACCGCCACCGTGGGGCAGGTGCACGTCGAGCAGCACAACGTCGGGGCGCAGCTCGCGGATTGCCGAGGTGGCCTCGTCAACGCTGCCGACATCTCCCACGATGTCGACTTCGTCGCCAAGCTCGGCCTTCACGCCTGCTCGGAACATCGCGTGATCGTCGACCACTAGTACGCGAATGCGTGCACTCATCGCGGCACTGCCAGTTCCCACTCGGTCCCACGGCCCGGGCCTGAATCGAGGATCACTCGACCGCCCGCCTGTTCGACACGATCGCGTATCGACAACGCGATGCCACGCCGATTGGCTGTGACGGACCGCGGGTTGAACCCGACGCCTTTGTCGCGAACAAACGCAGTAACCAGGTTTGGCTCGACCTCGATGTAGATGCTGACCTGATCGGCGTGGGCGTGCTTCGCAGCGTTGACCGTTGCCTCCCGCACGGCGAGTAGTAGCGCTTCGCTGGCCGACGTGAGTTCACAGTCACCGACTACGACCAAGTCCACCGGCACTTCGTGGTCGAGCTCAACCTCGGCTGCGAGCTCCTCGGCGCGGATGCTCAGCATTCCGGCGGCGACGCCTGACTTGTTGTCGTACAGCCAGCTGCGCAGTTCGCGTTCCTGTCGGCGAGCGAGCATCAGCATGCGGCGCGGGTCGTCGGTGGCCCGTTGCATCAGCGCCAACGTCTGCAGTACGGAGTCGTGTAACTGAGCAGCCATCGCGTTGCGCTCGGCGTCGCGAATTCGCTCCCGCTCCTCGTCTCGAACCTGTGCTGTCAGGCGACCGATGTACGGGCCAATCAAGACGGCCGCGCCGGCCAGCGCCATCGCCACAGCGGCGAGTGCGGCAGGAAGCTGCTTGAGCTCGACGCCGCGCGCCACGAGTGCCACAACGCCGAAGAAGGCAAGGGCGCCACCAGCAAGCGCCCGCAGGGGAGTGGCTCGGCCCTGCAGCACACGCTCGAGCGGATCCGTCACGTCGCTCGCGCCTCGACTGCGATACCAGAACAAGGCTGACCCGCCGGCCACCACTACCGCCGGAATCATCAACGCGTCACCCGGCCACACGTCGACATTGCGTGCGGCAATCAACAGCGCGCCGATTGCCGCCGCCGCGGCCATCGATCTCGCTTCGGCCAACCGTGGTTCCACCGGCGGGACAACCGCGGTCTCAGTTGCCGCAGAACTCAGTACCCAGCAGCCCAGATACAAGATGACCCCGAGTCCGCCGGTGAGCGTCAGCAGCAGCAGGCCGATCCGAATGAGGTATGAGTCGACGCCGTACTTGCGGGCGAACCCACCAGCGACACCCAGCATCATGCGATCGCTCGACGAGCGCACAAAGAACGGTCGCCGTTCGTCGCTGCCGATGACAGGCTGCACTGGCATTGCTCCATCGTGCCATCGATGCGTGCGGTTCGCATCCGAAGGGCGCCCTGATTGTGTGCCAGCCAGCTCAGGGTTCAATCAGGGATGTCCCCGATGGCGGCGGGCGAGGGGTCGCCGTACCGTGCCATCCATGAACTCCGTTGAGACAGAACCCGCGCAGCTGCCACCCCCAACTGCTCCGTTGGCGGATCAACCCCCACGCCGCGAGCAGCGTTGGGCCCGATCTGACGACCGCATCATTCTCGGTGTCGCGGGTGGCCTTGGGCGCGCGCTCGCCATCGATCCACTGGTAGTACGCCTCGCCTTCGTGGCGCTCGCACTGTTCAGCGGAGTTGGCGTGCTGCTCTACATCGCCGGCGCGTTGATGCTCGCGGAGTCGTTGGCCTCGCCGCCGACGTCCACCCTGCGCAGAGCGCTTGGTGGCGTGCTCGCACTGGTCGCCCTTGCCGATCTGTTCGGCGGGAGCGCATCACTTCCCGGCGCTGGTTGGGTGGTCGCACTCGGCCTGGCCGGGATCGCGATGGCCTTGTGGCGCGGCGGTGGCTATGCCGACACTGCGACCGCCCCACAGACGGATGGCGCTGCCGATTCACCGCCCCCCGGCGAATCCGTCGGCGCTGACGCTGGCGACCAATGGGCGGCACCGCCCGTCAAGCAGCGGCAGCCTCCGTCGCCGCTTGGCATGTTGACCATCGGCGCCGCCGCAATGACCGCCGCCATCACGTGGATGGCAAACAGCGGCTCCGACAACCGCGGCACCGTGACGCTGAGCTTCGCCACCATCGTGCTGGGTGCGGGGTTGGTGATCGGCGCGTTCTACGGACGGGCCCGCTGGTTGATCGTGCCTGCTGCGTTCGTTGCGACGGCCGCAATTGCCGCCTCGGCAATCGCCTTCGCCGGCGCCGGCGTCACGCTCAGCAGCGTCGATTGGGGCGTCTACCTCAGTCCCGGTGATCGCGTGGAACCGCTCTACGAGACTGGACGAGGCAGCTTCAACCTGTTCCTCAACGACTACGACAGCGACCTCACCACGACCATCGAAGTCGGCGTGGGCGACCTGACGGTGTACGTCCCCGATAGCGCGCGAGTGCAAGTGGACGCACGTATCGGTGCAGGATCGATCACCGCACTCGATTCGACCGCCAGCGGTTACCGCGAGACGCTGAGGACCGATAGTGGTACGGGCACGCAGTTGATCAAGCTCACGTTGCGCGTTGGTATCGGAGAAATCGAAGTCGTGCGCGCGTCGGCCGCTGGAATCGCCCCTCAGAAACCGTCACCGCCAGGTGTTGAGGACGGCGTCTCGTCGCGCGGCGCTGCCATGAGATCGTTCGACGACGGCACGGTTGTGTTCGCTGATGGCTCGATTCAGTTCTCGGACGGTCAGATCATCGAAGCCAATCGCGCGACGCTGATTCCGATCAGCAGGCAAGTCGAAGATGGCAGTCTCGAACTCGCCAACGGGGCGATCATTCAAGCCGACGGCACTGTCATCACTCCCGGCGGCTTCATCGTCGCCAAGCCATGACGCCCCACCCGATCTGTTCACCCACCGACTCAAAGAGGTATCCATCGTGAATCGACACAGGCTCGATCTACTGTCACTGCTGCTCGGCGCCGCCGTTATCGCCACCGGCATCTTCACATCGACTGACCGTCTCGGTGCGCTTGTCAACGGCCGCCACGACTCGCTTGTGCCGGTTGCCTCACTGGTAGCGGGCGCGGTGCTCGTCTTCATCGCACTGCGCCGCGCGGTCAGCGACAAAGCGGCACGGCCAGCGCTCGTCGAGGCAGACCCCGACCACGCGAGCTAAGCGTTGGCGTAGGTCTCGAGCGGTTCGCAACTGCACATCAGGTTGCGGTCGCCGTAGGCGCTATCGATGCGCGACACGGGCGGGAAGTACTTGCTCGCTCGCACGGAACGCAGCGGGTAGGCGCCCAGCTCACGCGGATATGGCCGACTCCAATCGCCAAGTAGATCATCGGCGGTGTGCGGTGCCATGCGCAGTGGGCTCTCTTCCAGTGCCCACTCGCCGGTAGCGACGCGATTGATCTCACTGCTGATCGCCAACATGGCGTCGCAGAAGCGATCGAGCTCGTGCAGCGTTTCGCTCTCCGTCGGCTCGATCATCAAGGTGCCCGACACCGGGAAACTCATGGTCGGCGCATGGAAGCCAAAATCGATCAGCCGCTTCGCAACGTCGTCGACGGTCACTCCGGTGGCTTTGGTGATCGCGCGCACGTCGACAATGCACTCGTGGCCCACTCGGCCGTGTGCGCCGGTGTACAACACCGGAAACACGCCGTTCAGTCTGCTGGCGACATAGTTCGCGTTCAGGATCGCGGCCGCCGTAGCGGCGCGTAAACCTTCGCCGCCCATCAGCGCGATGTACACCCACGAGATCGATAAGATTCCGGCTGACCCAAAGGGAGCGGCCGAGACGGGACCAACCGGCGAGGTACCCGCTGCGGCGAGCGGGTGGCCAGGCAGGAAGGGTTGCAGGTGGGCACGTACTGCAACCGGCCCAACGCCGGGGCCACCACCGCCGTGAGGGATGCAGAACGTCTTGTGCAGGTTGAGATGGCTGACGTCGGCGCCGAACTTGCCCGGCTGCGCCAGGCCGACCAGCGCGTTGAGATTGGCTCCGTCGACGTAGACCTGGCCACCGAACTCATGCACGATGGCGCAGATCTCGGTGATGCGTTCCTCGAACACGCCATGCGTCGATGGGTAGGTAACCATCGCCGCCGCCAGCTTCTCACCAGCCGCTGCGGCACGCGTGCGCAGGTCGTCGAGATCGATGTTGCCGTGATCGTCGCATGCAACAACCACGACTTGAAAGCCCGCCATCACCGCGCTGGCCGCGTTGGTGCCGTGCGCGCTCGACGGAATAAGACACACGTTGCGGCCGCTCTCATCACGACTGCGGTGATAGGCGCGTATCGCCAACAAGCCGGCAAGTTCGCCCTGACTGCCGGCATTTGGCTGCAAGCTCACAGCGTCGTAGCCGGTGATTGCGACCAGCATTGCCTCCAGCTGATCGATCATCTCGCGGTAGCCGACGGTCTCGTCGTCGGGGGCGAACGGATGCACATTCGCAAACTCCGGCCACGTCACCGGAACCATCTCTGCGGCAGCGTTCAACTTCATCGTGCACGAGCCGAGCGGGATCATGGTGCGGTCGAGCGCGAGATCCTTGTCGGCGAGGCGGCGCAGATAACGAAGCATCTCGTGCTCGGTGTGATACCGGTTGAAGACACCTTGCGTCAGAAACTCACTCGAGCGCCATTCTCTAATGCCATCGTGCTCGGCAGCGACATCGCTTCCCGCCGGTCCGGCATCGAACAGCGCAAGCACGCGGTCGACAAGGGCCACAGTCGTTGACTCGTCGAAGCTGAAGGCCACGTGGCCGGCGTCGACTCGTCGCAGATCAAGCCCGGCGCGGCGGCCGGCGCTGATGACGGCATCCGAATCGCACGCCACGCACAATGTGTCGAACCAACTGTTGTGCGCCAGCGTGCGGCCGGAAGCGCGCAGTGCGGCCGCGGCGATGCTTGTCAGCCGATGAACGCGCTCGGCGATGCGACGCAAACCTGAGGGGCCGTGCCAGCAGGCGTAGAAGCTGGCCATATTCGCCAGCAGCACCTGCGCCGTGCAGATGTTCGACGTCGCCTTCTCACGACGAATGTGCTGCTCGCGTGTTTGCAACGCCAACCGCATCGCTGGTCGACCGGCGGTGTCGGTGCTGACACCAACTAAACGCCCCGGTAGTGATCGCGCCATGGCATCGCTGGTCGCAATGAACGCAGCGTGCGGGCCGCCGAAACCCATCGGTACCCCGAAGCGTTGGGCCGAACCAATGGCGACATCGGCACCTAGCTCGCCGGGCGGAGTGATTGCTACGCAAGCGAGCGGGTCGGTCGCGACGACGACCACCGCGCCAGCGGCGTGCGCGCGCTCAATCAACTCTCGCCAGTCAGGAACTGCACCGGTCGATGTCGGCAAACTCAGCAGCAATCCGAAGCCCATGGGGAAGTCGCCGGCGAGAGCATCGTCGTCGAGCACGGCAATCTCGATCCCAATTGGCTGAGCGCGCGTGCGCAGCACTGCGATCGTTTGCGGATGCGTGTCGCGATGTACGAGAAAGGCATCGCTCGTGTTCTTCGAAACACGTCGCGCCATCGTCATGGCTTCGGCTGCGGCGGTGGCTTCGTCGAGCAGCGAAGCGTTCGCCAACTCAAACCCGGTGAGGTCAGCAACCATCGTCTGAAAGTTCAACAGAGCCTCGAGACGACCCTGACTGATCTCGGGTTGATACGGCGTATACGCCGTGTACCACGCAGGGTTCTCAAGCACGCTGCGTTGAATCACCGGGGGAGTGACCGTGCCGTAGTACCCCTGGCCAATCAAGCTCGTGCGGCCAACATTGCGATCGGCGAGGGCCCGCAGTTCGGCGAGTACGTCGGTGACGGTGCGACTGCCCGGGATCGGCAACGTCCCGGCCATGCGGATGGAGGCGGGCACCGTCTCGGCGAGCAGCGCATCGAGCGACGCGGCACTAATTGTGCGCAGCATGTGTGCTTGTTCGTCGAGTGTCGGGCCGATGTGGCGCCCGACGAAGTCGTCAGCACCGAGGAGATCGGCGAGCGCTGGGCGACCAGCTGAGGAACTACCGGAAGAGGAATAAGTGGACACTGGGAAGCCTCCTGGCGCGATTGAGTTGCTTCCCCAGCTGTCATGGTTGCCTGAGAGCTTTCTCCGCAGCGTGATTCACCGCACTGCAGATTTCCCCTTCGGCGAGCCGGCGAGCCGACTTCTTTCCAGCGTTGCCACACCCGGTCGGTCCGTTGGCCTGAGAGATTCCGGGGAGGTTGCTCCTTCGGCGCCCCAACGCTGGCTGCGTTGGAAGCTCTCCCGGCCGGGTGTTACGGCACCCGAACCATATACCCGTCCTTCACACCCCTCGGATATGGTCGCCCGCATGACCCCAATCGCGACAGGCGTCCAGTCACTCACGGAACCCATCGGCTACCTCGGCGGCCGCTGGATGCTGCACCCGGACGTGCTCGGACCTTGTCGCGAGGCTGGCTATCCACATGGCTACGCGTATTACGTCGCAGGGCGCGGTGGTGTGCTCGGCGATGTCGACGCCGACGTGATCACCGCGGCGTTCGGCTTCTTCGAACCGGCGCTCGTACGCAAGATGTGGAATGCAGGGGTTGCGGTAGAGGGCGCTGCAGCCGCGGCGAAACGTTACGGCGCGGCGTGTGCGCAGTTCGGACGGGCACGACTTGTCGGCTTCGACGGGGCTGCTCGTCTGGCCGAATTGGCGGGCCGCGTCGCAGCCGACGCCGACGTTACGGGGCTGCCATTGTTCGCTGGCTGGCGTCGTCAGCCGCTGCCCGACGACGCTGCAGGTCGGGCGTACTTCTTGCTGCACGTGCTGCGCGAGTTGCGCGGCGGCGCTCACTTGCTCGCAGTGGTTGCCACCGGGCTTGGCCCACGTGCTGCCGTGTTTGCCAGTGGCGGCACTGACAGCGCAGATCGGTTTGGGTGGGCGGGGCCCTTCGACGATCTGGCGGGCGTGAGCAAGAAGCCAGCAGAAGACCTCACTGACGAAATCTTGACTCGGCTGTATAGCGCCGTGCTCACGACCGACGAGGTCACCGAGCTGGCCGGATTGGTCACAGCGATGCGCACGCACTTCGACGCGTACGTGCCGACGGACGGCTGACACGCGTTGCCAAATGTCCTAAGCTCGACATGCAAGGTCAATACAGGAAGCTACGTACGACAGCTCGCACGAGACGCCCCCTCAGGAGGACGCGCAATGGGACTTTTCAAGCAGATGAAGGACATGAAAGACATGGTGGCCGCGGCACCTGGATTGATTGATCAATCGCAGGAGATGGCCGCTAACGCTCAGGTGATGCAGCAGCAGATGATGGCGCAACAGCAGGCCGCAATGCAGCAGGCGATGGGCCAGCAAGCCGCAGCAGTTGCACCGCAGCCGGGCGGGCTCGATCCGATCGCAGGCGTCGATCTGCAGAAGTACGCCAAGATCGTGAAGGCAATCGCACCGCTTAACTACGACCAGTCGCTGCTGCCGGGCATCGCCGCCGCGAACGGCGTCGACGCCGCTTCGTGGACGCAGGCACACGATGGCTGGAACGCACGCATCAAGTCGGATCCGGGCGTCGCATCGGCGTTCTCGACCGCATACCAGGCGGCCTGATCACCATGGGTTTCATGAAGGACATGAAGAAGTTGTCCGATCAGGGCAAGGCGCTGCAGAAGCAGTACCCAGTGCAGGATCAGTTGGCCAACGCGCAAGCATCGATGGCCAACGCCAACGCGATGATGGCCCAGATGGCCCAGGCATCGGCTGCTGCAACGCAGGCAATGACCAACGGCGTCGACGCAACCGCGACGATCACCGCTGCTCGTCAGACTGGCGCACAGATGAACTTCAATCCGGTCATCGAACTGGACTTGCTGGTCATGATGCCCAGCGGCATCCCAATGCCGGTGACGCGTCAGGAGACAGTCGCTCAGCTGCACCTGCCACGTTGCCAGGTGGGAACCAACCTGCGAGTGAAGGTCGAACCCAGCAATCCCAACAGCTTGTGGATCGACTGGAACACTCCCGTCTGATCCGTTAGCTCACAGCGTTACTCGACAGTGCCGTAGGCGCCAAGCGCGCCTGCGGCATTTGTTGTTTTGACCTCAGCGATCGCTGCGCGCAGGTCGTCGGTAAAGGCTGCGATCTTGCCGTCGTGAACCGCGTTGACGGTGCAGTGCAGCGACGGCGGTGGCCCTTGCCGATCGACGTACCAGCCGCGCCGCCACAACGCGTCGGCAACCGCATACACATCGAGTGTTTCCGGATCGCTTGCGCCGAATGCCAGAAGCGTCGTGTCGGGTTGCGCGCGCAGCGTTAGCTCCGGCGTCGCGTCGATAACAGCGGCCAACTCTTCGCAGGCTCGCCGCGCCGCGGCAGTCACGCGCAAGTAACCATCGTCGCCGAGGTAGTGCATCACCGCCCACGCGGCCGCCATCGCCCCACCACCTTTGGTGCCCAGCACACCCGACGAGCCATACGCGCCACCAAGCCAATTGTCAGTCGCGTACGTCTGGTAGCTGCGCAGCTTCTTGTCGCGGTACATGATCACTGAAGCGCCCTTGGACGTGTAGCCAAACTTGTGCAGGTCGACCGACATGCTGGTCACTCCTGGGACGGCAAAGTTCCACGGCGGGATCTTGTGTCCGAGTCGCCCGAGGTAGGCGAGCACTACACCACCCATGCATCCATCGACATGACAGTTGACGTCGCGGGCCGCTGCAATTGCAGCGATTGCCTCGATTGGGTCAATGACGCCCTGGGGGTACTGCGGTGCCGAACCAACCACCAGCACCGTGTTCTCGTCGATCGCAGCCTCCATCGCGGCGACGTCGGCGCGCCAGTCGGCGCGAACGGGAACGCGACGACTCTCCAGCCCGAAGTAGTAGCAACCCTTCTCGAACGCAGCGTGCGCGCTGGTGGGCAAAACAACATTCGGCGCGGTGATGCCTCGCTCCTTGCGACCGCGTTCGCGAGCGCCCTTCACCGCCAGCAAGATGCTCTCGGTACCGCCGCTGGTCATGAATCCGGCGCCCGTGTCGCCAGCCTGCAACCACTCAGCGACAGCGGCGACGACCTCCGCTTGAATACGACGCAAACTGGGAAAGGCATCGGTGTTCAGCGCGTTCTCGGTGGCGAAACGCGCGTATGCGGCCTCAGCAATCGCCACAACGTCGTCGCCGGCCGAATAGGCGAGCGTGAAGGCGCGCCCTTCTCGCCAGCGGACGTCGTTGGTCTTGAAGGCATCGAGCTGAGCCAATACGTCGTCGCGACCGAGTCCATGAGCGGGGAGTGACATACGTCGAACGTACCCGACCGCGGCACCAGCGAGTGCGGTTCGGCGCCGTCTACGCTGCCACCCCATGGGTGTCCCTGCTCGTACAGATTTCCTGTTGGATCCCGACCTCGTCTTCCTCAACAACGGGTCCTTCGGCGCGGTTCCGCGCGTAGTGCAAGAGGGCTACGAAGCGCTACAGCGCGAGATGGAACGCAACCCAGTGGCCTGGCTGCAACGCCGAGCGGCAGAACTCCTCGCAGCCGCCCGGGCAAGCGTCGCCAGCTACGTCGGCGCAGAAGCCGACGATGTCGTGTTCTTTCCCAACCCAACGACGGCCGTCAACATGGTGGCTCGCACGCTGCAGCTCTCGGCTGGCGATGAGATCGTGTCTACCGATCACGATTACGGCGCGATGTTTCGCACCTGGACGCGTCTGTGCCGCGAAGCCGATGCCAGCTACGTTCGCGTACACATTCCGCTGCCACTTACAACCGCCGACGACTACATCGAGCGGGTGTGGAGTGCCGTCACGCCACGCACGCGTGTGTTGTTTCTCGATCGTCTGACCAGCAGCACCGCGCTGATTTTGCCGGTCGACGAGCTGTGCCGTCGTGCCCGCGCTGCTGGCATCATCTCCATCGTCGATGGTGCGCACGTCCCAGGGCACATTCCGCTCGACGTGTCGGCAATGGGCTGCGACGTCTTCACCGGAGCACTTCACAAATGGCTGTGCGCGCCCAAGGGTTGTTCGTTTCTGTACGCGCGCAAGGAGGTGCAGTCGTGGCTCAATCCGCTGGTCACCAGTTGGGGCTGGGAGAGTGACCACCCGACGAGCTCGCAGTTCATCGACTACCACGAGTGGCAGGGCACCCGCGACCTTTCGCCATTCTTGGCTGCTCCCTTGGCAATCGACTACTGCAACCACCACGACTGGCCGGCTGTCCAAGCCGAGGGCCATCGGCTCGCGTTGCTGACGCGCACGCGCATCAACGAATTCACCGGGCTCGATTCGATCGCACCCGACGATTGCATCGGCCAATTGGCATCGATTCGCCTACCGGATCACGTCGATCCGGTTGCTCTCAAAGACCGGCTGTTCGACGAGTTCCGTGTCGAAGTACCACTGCCGGTGTGGGACGGCCAGCCGTTCATTCGCGTCAGTTTCGCCGCCTACAACACCGAGGCCGATTCCGACGCTGTCGTTCACGCACTGCGTCTCACCTTGAACTCGCCGCCGCTCTAATGGGCGCGGCGTTGATGCTCGCCGTTGCGGCAGCTGTGCTGTTGGGCGGCTCGGACTTCTACGCGGCTCGAGCGGCCCAAACCACGGCTTCGCTCACGGTCACACGAACGGCGGTGCTCACGGGTGCCGTGTTGTCGCCTCTGCTCCTACTGGTGGTCGACTCGCAGTGGCTGCTGAAGGACTCCATCCTCGGCGGTATCGGTGGGCTGGCCATGATCACCGGCCTGATGCTGCTGTACCACGGCTACTCGGTGGCTCGCATGGGCGTGGTTGCGCCGCTGTCGTCGGTGCTGCTGGCGACGGTGCCGGTGCTGTCGGACCTCGTCAACGGCATCCGGCCCGGCCTCGTCTCGGGTATTGGCATGGGAATCGGCGCGCTTGCGTTGGTGCTCACGTCGTACACGCCCGATGGCAGCGGCAGTTCGAGTCAGGGAGCGCTGCTCGGCCTTGCCAGCGGGATCGCCTTCGGAGTCGCGTTCACCGTGCTCGGTCAGGTTTCGGATCCTGCTGGGCTCGCGCCAGCGATCGCGCAACGCGTCACCGGAGTCGCTCTGCTTGTCACCATCGGCCTGATCCGCAAGGAGAAGTTCATTGCCGAGGGGGTTGCCTTAGGTCGTGCAGCGATTGCTGGCGTTCTGGGTTTGATGGGAATCGCCGCGCTGCAGCTGGCATTTCGCAAAGGCGATGCTGGCCCGGTGTCGGTTGCCTCGTCACAGTTCGCGACTGTCGCGGTCGTGCTCTCCGTACTGTTCAATCGCGAGCGCATGCGCTGGTGGCAAGCGATCGGCGTTGGCAGCACCGCATTGGCCGTCGCACTGATCGCCGCCGGTACCTAGATCCTCAGCGAGGCAGTTGGGTGACCTCGATGTAGTGATCCACGGGCATCACTTGCTCAGCGAACTCCTGCAGGCTCGAGGGCGATGCATCCGCGATGATCTTCAGCTGGTTGTCGTAGTCGTCGAACGTGTCGGGGTGGACCAGCCAGCGCTCGAGCATGGTGATGATCTGCGCATCGGAGATGAAGTTGTACGCGTCGTTCGCCTCGGCCACCGCCGCCGAATACTCCTCAGTCGACGGGCCATTCGTTCGTAGCTCTGCGAGATTCGCCTGCAGCACCCGTGCGATCTCTCCCATACCGTCCGGTGCGCCGGAGATTGAGATCGTGACGGTCGCCGCGGACTCCGGACCACTCATGATTGAGACGCCTGCGCTCGGTGAGTAGGAGGCACCGAGTTCCTCTCGAATGGCCTCTGTGAGCCGAATGTTCAACACCGATGTCAGCAGTCCTGCGAGGATCTGGTTCTCGGCAGAGTCGACGACTTTGGTGGTGTATTGAACCGTCAGCGATGCGGTGTCGCCGGAGCCTGCATGCACTGTGCGCTGTTCGATTCCTGGCGGTGGGGGAGCGTCGACGTTGAGCGCAGTCTCGTTTGTCCCGGTGGTTGGCAACGTGCCCAGGTAGCGCGCCGCGAGATCGATCGTCGTCTCCAAGTCGAGATCGCCCGACAGCATGAACACGAAGTCGCTGGCGTCGCCGAAGCGTTCCAGCCACACGCGCTCCAGGTCCGAGGTGGTGATGCTGGTCAATTCCTCCTCGCTCAGCAACACGCGGTGTCGCGGGTCGTCTCCGTAGCGAGCATCGTTGAGCTCAAGCTGCACCGCGAGATCCGCGTCCGCCGACGGGTCGACGAGGTACTCGAGGTTGCGGTCGACGGCGTTGTCGAGAGCAACCTGAGTGAAGTTCGACGCCGAGATGTATTGGTTCAACAACTGAAAGGCCAGCTCCAAGTCGCCCGGGGAGGTGCTGCCACCGATGAACTCGCTTGCGTTGTCGACGTACGGAAACAGGTCGACGGTGCTGGCTGCCAAGATCTGAGATACGGCATCGCGACTCAGCGAACCGAAGCCGCTCTCGCTGTTGACTTCATTCATCAGCCATGCAGCCGCAGCATCGTCGGGGCTCGTCAGAGAGAACCCACCGGCACTCACCGCGTACATGACGATGTAGTCGGCCGTGATTTGCGTTGGGTTGATGATCACGCGCACTCCGTTGGCAAACTCGATTTGCGTTGGCTCGATGTACGCGGATGGAACACCATCGATCGTGTCGCGCGAGGTGATCTCGGCTGGCTCGGGAGCGGCCATCAACTGATCGCCGACAGCTTCCGCCTCGGCGCGGGGAGTGACCTGCCGCGTGTCGAGCGCGTTCAGCTGGCCGACGAGATCCGCCTCTTCAGGAAGTCCCCCCGACCCTTCCTTCGCAGAAACGGTCAACACCGGTGGGCTAGTCGCGAACCGCGCACGCAGAGCGTTGTTCACAGCGTCGGCGTCGATCTGCTGCAACAGGTCGGTGTCGAGGTCGTGCTGATCCTGCGCCGATGAGAACGGCACACCCTCAAGGTGAAACAACACGAGGCGATCTGCATACTCGGCGGCCTGGACGGTGTCGCGCTGTTCATACGATGCGTCGACACTGGTTTGGGTCTCCTCAACCACGCGCGCGACGTCGGCCTCCGACAACCCGAACTGCAGCACCCGTGCGTACTCGTCGAGCAACGCGCCTGTCGCGGCTCCAGCTTCGTCGTTGGTCGCCGTCAGGTAGACGCTGGGTGCATCGAGCGCACGCACATACGAACTGGAGGAAGAGAATGCTCCGTTGAAAGGAGCCTCGCCACCGTCGATGTCGCTCTCCATGCGGTTGGCGATGGCCGCGGTGGCGAGATAGTCGATCAGCCCCGCCGCGTGCGGTCCAACCGTGTTGCGCACGGTCTCCTGTGCCGGCAACGCAAGCTCGACTCCCGCATCAATCAGGTCGGGATCGGTAATCAGCGAGGCGCGGGGCTCCGCACTGCCAGCCCACGTGAGCTGAGGCCGCTCGGGACTGTCGCCGCGCGGCGCAACGTCGCCGAACAGTTCTCCAATTCGTTCCTCGACATCGTCGAGGTCGATGTCGCCAACGACGATGATTGCCGCGTTATCGGGGCGATACCAATCGTCGTAGAACGCGCGCAGTAAGGATGGCGTCATCGCCTCAATGGCTTCCGGCGTCCCGATCGGTGTGCGGTTCTCGTAGGCGGTGCCACCCAGGAAAAGGGCTTCCGACTCCGAGAAGACTCGGCCGTCGCTCGTCAGCTCGCGAGTGCGGTACTCATCGAGCACGACACCGCGCTCGGCGACGACATCGTCGTCAGTCAAGGTCGCGGCGGTGAGCCACTGGTGGAGGATGTCGAGACCGAGAGAGAGTTCGGTGCTCTCGCTGTCGACAGTGAGTTGGTACACCGTCTCGTCGTAGCTGGTGTACGCGTTGACATCGGCACCAAACTCCACACCGTTCTTCTGCAGCACCTTGATGAGGTCGTTCTTCTCGTACTTCTCGGTGCCATTGAAGAGCATGTGCTCGAGGAAGTGAGCGACAGCCGATTGGTCGTCTTTCTCCAGCGCCGAACCGGCGTTAATTGCGAGCCGCAGTTCCGCCTTCTTACCCGGGCGTTCACTTTCGCGGATGTAGTAAGTCAGGCCGTTGTCGAGGGTGCCAGTGCGCACGGCATCGTCGAAGGGAATCGGCTCAGTCGATTGCGTGATCGTTGAGCCCGAACCGGAACTCGACGATGTATCGACCGTGACCCCTGAGTCGCTGGACGTGCATCCGGCAGCGCACAGCCCGATCACCACGAGCATGGCAGAACATGTACGCGTTCTTGGGGTCCTCATCTAGCGAGCTTACATTTGCAACCGAGTAGCGTCATCGAAATGGGTTCACACAACGCGTCCGACAAACCGACTATCACCATTCCCGCGGGGCAGCCGCCGAGCGAGCTCGTCACTGTCGACGAGGTTGTTGGCGACGGAGCGGAAGCGACTATTGGCAAGCGCGTAGTAGTGCACTACGTCGGCGTTGCGTGGAGCAACGGTGAAGAGTTCGATGCCAGCTGGAATCGCGGCGAGACCTTCGATTTCCGTCTGGGCGCGCGCGAGGTCATTGAGGGCTGGGATCGTGGAGTCAAGGGCATGCGCGTCGGCGGCCGCCGACGACTGACCATTCCACCGGAGCTCGGCTACGGCAGCCGCGGTGCTGGCGGTGCAATCAAGGGTGGCGAGACGTTGGTGTTCGTCGTCGACCTGGTTGCCGTCAAGTAGTTCGGCGAGCTTCGACGACGAGCGTTCCGGCGGCGCGATCGTGCCACCCGCGTAGGTCGAGCATGATCGGCAGATACACGAATGCGATAGCGAGGCCCATCACATCGCCGCCCAGACCGACCGTGAGAGCGAGGATGACGGGTGCGTAAGGGATCACCCAACGCAGCACTACGCGCCACGGAGCCGGCGTGCGATGGCTACGGGCGCCGATCACGCGCGTGTGACAAATCAGCTTGCCGATCGACCATCCGAAGAGCGCTGTCGGAACGACGAAGTAGAACATGTGCACGGCCATGATCAGCGACGGAGCCGCTTCGGCACGTGCTGCCAATCCGGTGGGCACACCAACCAACACCTCATCGATCAACCCGGCGACGAGCCTTCGATAGCGAGTTGCCGGGCGCCGACCATCGGGCAGCGGCGGTCGCGAGGGTTTGACCAACGGCGGCAAAGTACCGCGGTACTCCGGATCGTCGAGTTCGGGCGCCTCGACTCGTTCCGGCGCAACTACCCAGGCAATTGCGCGTTCGACCTCATCGGTGAACGAGCCATCGGCAATGAGCTCGTTGCGGACGATCCCGAACGGGACTTCGCCAGCGCGTAGCACGGTCCCGAGTAGTTGACGCTGTTCGCTTCGCAGGTACGAGATGTCAATCGCGCACGGCAGCGACTCGTCGTCGGGTTTGCGACGGCCGGTCATCCGCCGTTCACGAGTCGGCGCACCGCAACGACTCGTTGAAGCGGAATGTCGCTGGCACGCACGACATCACCAGGGTTCGGAGAGTGGATCCATGTCTTAGGCCCGGTGGCGATGCCAACGTGGCTGATCGTGCCGTTCGTCGCAAGAAAGATCAGGTCGCCCGGAAGAATCGCTTGCGTCGTCCAATCGATCGCCACGCCGTACTTCGCTTGCGCCGCGCTGTAGTGCGGCAAGTTGATGCCGATCGCGGCGTACGCCCGCATGGTCAAGCCCGAGCAATCCCATGCGTTCGGGCCAGCCCCGCCCTTCTGGTATGGCTCGCCCAACTGCGCCGTTACAAAGTCAAGCACTGTCGTGACGTTGGCCGACGGCCCACTGACGACGGGAGGCAGCGTGGCGCCAACCGGAACCTGCAGCTGATCACCGGGGTGGATCACGGTGGTCTTCTTCATGTTGTTTGCTGCCAGCAGCGCGTCCATCGATACACCGAGTGCCGCAGCGATGCGCTTGAAGTAGTCGCCTGGCTTCACTGTGTACAACCCACCAGTGACGGCGGGCGGCGGCGGGGGAGTGCCGGGCAAGACCCCACCCGCAGGCACGACCAACTGATCGCCGGGGTGAATCACGCTCTTCTTGGTGAGACCGTTGGCGGCGAGCAGCGCATCGAGCGACACCTGCAGTTTGGTCGCAATCCCGCTGAGGTAGTCACCCGGCTTCACCGTGTACACCTGAGTGGTCGGCTGCGCCGGCGCGTGCGCAGGGGCGGCCTCTGCTGGGGCGGCCATCGTCGTCAATACGACTGCGAGGGCGACCGCGCTGGCCGACGCGAGGCGAGTGATCCGGGACATGTTTTAGGTATCGGCAGTTAGCTCCATACCTTTACGCCAACCTTTACGATTTCTTGACACCAGCACCCCATTAGGGTTCCGACGTGAGTCGAGCCAATCGTGGGCGTGAGCGGCGTCTTGGCCGTGGGCCACAGCCGGCACCCTTTCGTCCGCTGCGCAACCCGTACAGCCCCGTTCAGGTCATCTCCACCGATCAGGTGGAGGCCATCCATCGGGCATCACTGTCGTTGCTGAGCACGAGCGGGATGCGGGTGCTTGCCCCGGCCGCCCGGCGGCTGCTGTCGCAGGCTGGTTGCGCGATTGACGACACGATCGTGCGCTTCGATCCGCAAATGGTGGAGACGATGGTGGCGCTTGCGCCCAGCGAGTTCACGTTGCGCGCTCGCAACCCTGCCCACGACCTCACTATCGGCGGCAACCACGTCGCCTTCACATCCGTGGGCGGGCCGGCGTTCGTCAACGACCTCGAACGTGGCCGTCGGCCGGGCACGCACGCCGAGCAAGAGGAGTACCTGCGCGTCATTCAGTCGCTCGGCGTTATTCATCAAGAAGGCGGTGGGCCGTTCGAGGCGATGGATCTGCCGCCCGAAACCCGACATCTCGACTTGTGCCAGTCGCTGATTCGTCAACTCGACAAGAACTGGCAGGGGATCGCGCTCGGACGCGATCGAGCCGCCGACTGCATAGATATGGTCGCACTAGCGCTGGGCACAGATCGCGACGGGTTACGTGAGCGCCCGGCATTGATGACGATCGTCAACACCAACACGCCGCTGACACTCGATGTACCGATGGCCGACGGGTTGATCGAGCTCGCGACTGCGGGGCAAGCCGTGTGCGTCACGCCGTTCACACTTGCGGGTGCGATGGCGCCCGCGACGCTTGCGGGAGCGCTCGTGTTGCAGAACGCAGAAGTGCTGGCTGTCACCACGTTGATTCAACTTGTGCGCAGTGGGGCGCCGGTTGTCTACGGCTCGTTCACTTCCAACGTCGATATGCGCAGCGGTTCACCTGCATTCGGCACTCCCGAATACACCAAGGCGGCGCAAGCGAGCGGACAGTTGGCCCGCAGATACAACTTGCCATTCCGTTCCTCGAACACCACGGCATCGAACACTGTCGACGCGCAAGCGGCTTACGAGAGCGCGATGTCGTTATGGGGTGCTGTGATGGGCGGAGCCAACATTGTGAACCACGCTGCGGGCTGGTTGGAGGGCGGTTTGACGGCCAGCTTCGAAAAGCTGATCATCGACGCCGAGATGCTGCAGATGATGGCCGAGTACTTGCAGCCCATCGTTGTTGACGACGACTCACTTGGCCTCGAGGCCATCGCAGCGGTGGGCCATGGCGGTCACTTCTTCGGATCTCCGCACACCATGCAGCGCTACGAGACCGCGTTCTACGCCCCACTCGTCAGTGATTGGCGCAACTTCGAGACCTGGTCGCAGGACGGTGCGGTCGATGCATACGAACGCGCGCACACCATTTGGCGACAACTACTCGAGCAATCCGAGCCGCCGCCGCTCGACGCCACCATCGACGAAGCGATTGCGGAGTTCGTCGCCCACCGCAAAGAACAGTTGCGATAGCAACCGGCGCTAGCAGCTACTAGCAGCCTTCACGATCGGATACGGGTCGACCGCTGCACCGCCTGCCGGGTGCACCTCGAAGTGCAGGTGCGCCACTGATGCGTTGCCGGTGGCGCCGACGTAGCCGATCAGCATCCCAGCCGTCACGACCGAGCCGAGCTCGATGCCAGGAGCGAACGCCGACAGGTGTGCGTAGTAGAAGTACGTTCCACCGGCAGCAGTCAGCCACAGCGCGTTTCCTCCGAGCGAGCCGGCGAAGTTCAACTGCTTCTTGCTGATCGTGCCGTCCATCACGGCGTAGATCGGGGTGCCGCTTGCAACAATGATGTCGACACCCTGATGCTTGCGCCCACCGGATCGCGGCGCACCGAATGTGTCGGTGAAGGCACACGACGCAGCGACCGGAAACGCGGCTAGGACCACTGTCCCGGGTGACGGCGCGGGCGGCGCCGGAGCGGCGGCGACTAGCGCGGCCTTCGTTGCAGTGTCGTATGTCCCGGTCGCGGGGAGACCGACTCGCGTCTGAAACTGCTTCAGCGCGGTTTGTGTAGCGGTGCCAAACACTCCATCGGCACCACCGAATACCGTGATCCCGACGGCGATCAACTGACTCTGCATCGTCTTCACCGCGTCCCCGCGACTTCCGAGTGACAACAGCACCGCGTTCGGTGTCGTTGCCGGCGGTGTCGTTGCGGGCGGTGTAACTGGGGGAGCGGTCGTCGGGGGAGGTGTTGCTGGGGGAGGTGTTGCTGGGGGAGCGGTTGTCGGCGGAGTAACGGGAGGCACTTCTGGCGCCGGTGGAGTAGCGACGGGCGGCACGGTGGGCGGCACTGCAGCCGGAGTTGTCGCGGCCGCCGCGTTCGCCAAGATCTCAGCGGTGCCCGCATCAAGGGCACCGCTAGCAAAGAGACCCTTGGACTTCTGGAATGCCTTGACCGTTGCAACCGTCGCGCTGCCGTACACGCCGTCAGCGCCGCCCTTCAGCGCTAAGCCAACCGTCATCAGTTGCTGCTGCACGGCCTTGACGGCGTCGCCACGGGCACCACGCGAGAGAAGCGGAGCGCCTTGCAGCAAGCCCAACACGGTCGCGGTTGGCACATCGAGCGTGCCGGTGACCGTCAGCCCGCGGCGAGTTTGATAGTCGCGGACCGCGGCTTCGGTGCCAGCACCAAAGACACCATCGACGCCACCCGCCACCGTGACACCTGCTTTGACGAGCGCCTGCTGCATGCGCTTCACGGTCGGTGAACGATCGCCTCGTTGGGCCAAGGGCGGCTGATCGATCGAGGGTGCTGCAACGGCCGTCGCCAACGCGGCGGTTCCGGCGATTGGGGTCATCGCCTGTACCGCTACGAGTGATACGACGATCACGAGGATGCGCCGAGGGCCTTGCAACATTGTTTGGAAAGTCTCCTGCTCCGTCTCGCTGAGCGAGTTCCCAAACTCATCGGCGCGCGATGCGCATTCGGTTCGTCATTGTTCGGTAAAGAATCTCTCTCGGTTCTGTCTCTGCCAAGATGTGCGTCACGATCAAAGAAGGGATGCAACGATGGACTTCAACCTCAAAGACTTCGACCTCGATGATGTTGCCGGCAAGCTGATGGGCGGCGTCGACATCAAAAAGATCATGAGCATGGTCGACGCGATCTGGGACCACAAAGACGAGCTCGCGCACATTGCGCAGAACTTGCCGCAACTGCTCAGCGAGACCGGCGGCCACATGCAATCCGCTGGCGAGGGAGCACAACGCGCGAGTGCATTCCTATCGGGCGAGGTTCGCGATCTGGCCACCAACGCCGCCGACTTGCTGGAAGCCTCGAAGACTCAGTTGCGGGGTGTGTTGAAGGCGCTTGAGGGCGTCGGCAATCTGCTCAGCAACGTGCCCCTGATTGGCGACGTTGGTAAGTCAGTGGGCGATGGTCTCAAATCGCTCGGCGAAGTCGCGAACAGCCTCGACAGTGTTGGCAAGAAGGTGCGCGGGTTGGGCGATCGCCTATCCGACGTCGGTGACGACCTGGATTCGATGGGCCGCTCACTGGCCGGGGGAGGCGCCAGCCTGCTGGGTTTCAGTGGTGGTAAGTCCGCCAAGGCCGGCAAGTCGAAGGCAACGACCAGTCGAGCACACGTGCCAACGTTCGCATCCAGCGCGCGCCCAGCGAAGAAGAAAGCAGTGAAGAAGAAAGCAGCTGCCAAGAAGGCCCCGAAGAAGGCCCCAAAGAAAGCTGTGAAGAAGAAGGCCGCGAAGAAGAAGGCGCGCAGATAGCTACTGCGCACGTTGTGTTCAGCGCGGGTTGAACCATGCGGTCTTCAATCCGAAGGCAGTTCTAAACGAGTCGCCGGTGACCGTCACGCTGCCGGCTGTGCCGTTCACGCGCAACGATGTCACCCAGCCACCCCAGTCACCGTTGCCACTGCGCGCAAGCACCGTGATCGACACGAAGAGTCCGATGCTCGGATACTTCGCTGAGATCGCAGTGCCGCTGACCACGACAGTCCAATCGTGGCTCGGGTTCGCCGGCGTCGCGTCACCTTCATCGAGAACGGCGGGGAACGGCATCAATGGTCCAACGCCCGTTCTTGTCCATCCACCGGTCGATGCCGCGAACATCGTGAGCGCGATCGCACCCGACGTGTCGCCCACTCGACGAACGACACCAGCGGTCGCCGCAACGGCAGCGTCCGTACTTGGATACTCCACTTGTATGTACGAGCCGTTGACGGAAGTGCGGTACGCGACGCCCTTGTAGAACTGACAGTCGAGATCGCACGTCTTCGCGTACGAGTAGCGATTCGACGCGAGGGCGTAGCTGCGTGCCGCCACCGCCTGCGCCTGCAGCGCCTGTGCTCCCTTACCTCCACCAGCACTGGCCCACGACGGTGACATTTCCTTCGCAATGACTGCGCGCAGATAGTGCTCGATCGGCAACTCGTTGACGGTGCGATTCTCGCCGCCGGTTCCGTTCGTTGCTCTGATCACTCCGCGGTATGAACGCACGTTGCCGTTCGGCTCACACAACGCGAGCAGCTCGTTGTTCGACGTCGTTGCGACGTCGGCCTGCGACCGAATGTTGACCGCAGTTGCAACCGACGGTGCGACCAACGTCCAACCGGTCGCGTCCGGATCGTCGGTGGGGGCGGGGCACACTTGCGCATCGCTGCGCGCCCACACCGCGTACACCGACGGCGCCACTTCGCGAGCGAGTACCGACTTCCACGGGCCACCTGCGACGCCGTCAACGACCAGTAGACCGTTCGGGTTGACGACCGCCGTCTGTGCGTCGTCCAGGTTCTGCAGTCGCACGGCGATCGTCGTGTCGAGCGGAACCGTTCCGGACACCGTGCCGCCGTAGTAGTGGTCGAGAATCTGCGCCGATGACCAACCGAAGTCGACGGCGTACCCATACGCACCCCATTGGCTGAGTCCGTACCCGTGGCCAGAGCCGTGACCGTCAAGCACGAGCGAGCCGGGCGGGACCGAGATGCGGGTGTCCATCAGGCGGGTGGGGGTGAGGCCGTTGAAGGAGCCGTCGGCGGGGAACCAGCCGAGCACGTCGACCAAGACGTCGACGCTTGCATACGACCACAACGAGATTTGACCGTTGGCACCGATCGGCACGATCACCATGTTCGGGATCACTTGCCCGGCAGCGAAGTTGAGGTTCGACGCGTTCGGCCGCGCCTGACCCGCCGGCCACACCGTCATGAAGCCTGCCGCCGACGGGTTGACCGCGGTCACGTTCAACGCCACCGAACCCGCACCCGACGCCGGAACGCCGCCACGACCAGCAACCGTCAAAGTGAAGTCGGTGCCCGCAACGAGTCGCGGACCACCGGCGAAGGCACCATCGGTGGTGCCTGACCCAGCGCGCGTGTCCATCAAGCGCGTTGGAATGAGGCCGTTGAAGGAGCCGCCGGCGGGGAACCAGCCGAGCACGTCGACCAATACGTCGACGCTCGAGTACGACCACAACGAGATCTGACCATCGGCACCGATCGGCACGATCACCATGTTCGGAATCACTTGCCCGGCGGTGAAGTTGAGGTTCGACGCGTTCGGCCGCGCCTGACCCGCCGGCCACACCGTCATGAAGCCCGCCGCCGACGGGTTGATCGCGGTCACGTTCAACGCCACCGAACCAGCACCGGCCCCGGGCACGCCACCACGACCGGCAACCGTCAAGTTGAAGTCGCTTCCAGCGGGCAGTCGTGGGCCACCTGCGAAGGCACCATCAACGGTGCCACCGCCCACACGGGTGTCCATCAGGCGGGTGGGGGTGAAGCCGTTGAACGAGCCGGTGGTAGGGAACCAGCCGAGCACATCGACCAACACGTCGACGCTCGAGTACGACCACAACGAGATTTGACCGTTGGCACCGATCGGCACGATCACCATGTTCGGAGTCACTTGCCCGGCAGTGAAGTTGAGGTTCGATGCGTTCGGCCGCGCCTGACCCGCGGGCCACACCGTCATGTATCCACCGGCGAAGGGATGGACCGCAGTCACGTTCAAGGCGACAGACCCTGCACCCGACGCCGGCACCCCGCCACGACCGGCAACCGTCAAGTTGAGAACAACGCCGCCACGCAACACGCCGATTTGGTCGAACTGGCCGTCGCCGGTCTCAGCCGTGGCGCCGGGCAGTGGGAGCGCGACAGAGCACAGTGCGACACCCAACATCAGCCGTCCGAAGCGGCGGCGAGCACCATGGAGCATTCTGTCTTGTTCTCCCGAATCTGGCCCGCCTGAATACGAACCATACATTCATCGGTTCAAGAGGGGTCCGCGGCTCGTCAGGCTTCTCTCAAGAATTCCGTATCTGACATAACGGTGATTATGGGCGTTGCGACCGCAAGTTGTTAGATCCCTGCGGAGGCGCCGCCCATAATCACCATCTCACTGTTCGGCCAGGTGTCAGCAGTCGCCTTCGCCGTCAACGCTGTACGGAATCGGGCGCTCGCCGGCCTGCAGGTAAGTGACCGTGGCGGCTGGCTGCGGCACGACCAGCGTGTAGCTGCCGTCGTCGCCGTAGGTTCCGAAACTGTCGCCCGATGTCGTGCGGACATCAAGCAGGATGTCGTCGACGAACACGTTGCTGTAGCCGTAGCACTCACCGGCGATCGGTGGCACGCCAGCGACAGCGCTCAGCTCGGCATTGATGGTGGCGCCAACAGCCGAGTAGAAATTGCCGAGGTTGGTTGGCGAGCCGCTCAACGTGTAGTACTCCCAGCCGACGAGGCCGAGATGAGTGGCGTCGGCTCCCCCAAAGTGAGCGCACAAATAGTTCCCGGCGCCGTCATCCCAGCACACGCTGCGACCACTCTGGTACTGGAACGTGTAGTCGCCCGCGACGTTGAGGAACAATCCGTCGCCGAAGTCGGTGGGATACGCGCTGCTGTCATCGGACAGCACCGTCAGCGACATACCCGCCGTCATGTCGGTGTCCGACGCGCCAAAGTCAAACGCCCCCAGCCCGTCGCCGCGCAAGAACGGCCTGGCGGCGACCGTCGTAGTAGGCGCCAAGGTGGTCGGTTCAATCGTGGTCGGTGCCGGCGTGGTCGGCGGATCGGTCGCCTCGACGCTGTCGGTAGGTGCGACTGTCTCGGCTGGCCCGCTCGACTTCGTAGAAGAGCACGCACCCAGGACACCCAGGGCCGCCGTCATCGCCACGACACACGCCAATCGCTTGCTGATCATTGGATATCTCCCCATCGTTAGTTGTTGACCTCTCAGAGGTGAACTCGAAGCAATCCTGTCAGTTTCTTGCGCGAACCTGTGAAATCGGGCACTGACCCTTTACGGCTCCCCCGCCGATCCCGTAATCTCGGCCACTACTTGCTCAGTGCAAGTACCTGCTCGAGCGTTTCAGGGGGCCCAGTGGCAGCGGTCGACACCTTCATGCAGCGGATCGCCACCGATGATCGCTGGATGAACGACGCCTCCTGTCGTGGGCTGACCGACCTGTTCTTCCCTCCCCCGGCTGAGCGACCACAGGCCCGCGAACGGCGCGAGGCGACGGCCCGCGACGTGTGCGGCAGCTGCCCGAGCAACGAGCGCTGCCGCGACTTTGCACGCACACACCACGAGTACGGCTTCTGGGGCGGCGAAAGCGAAGACGAACGCCACGCCGCCGGCTATCGCCTGATCGCACCGATCGGCGTGCGGGCGAACATCAGCTGACCTCCGACGGTCGTCAGACGCTCCACGCGGCCGCAAGGGCCACCGGCTTGCGGAAGACGATTCCAGTGGTCTCCACCGCGGCCGTGAGATAGATATCGGGCAGCAGCTGCAGCACCGCTTCCACTGCCGCCCTCGTTTGCAGCCTTGCCAGCGTCGACCCGATGCAGACGTGCGGACCTTGCGCGAACGCAAGGTGCGTGCGCGCGTTCGGCCGCCGCACGTCGTAGCGACCCGGATCGGCGAAGTGCTGCGGATCGCGATTCGCTGCCGCCAGCGAGACCGCCACGAAGTCGCCAGCCGCGATTGAGACGCCGCCCAACTCGACAGCGCGCGTTGCGTAGCGGTCGACTCTGGCGGCAGCCGGTTCGAGACGCAACGACTCCTCCACTGCCGCTTCGATCAGTGACCGATCGCCACGAACAGTAGCGAGCTGCTCGGGATTACTCAGCAGGTGATGCAGCGCGTTGGCAGTCATGCCTTCGCTGGTCTCGATGCCGCCGAACAGAAACACTGCGGCGTTGGAGACGAGTTCGGTCTCGGACATGGCGTCGACAAGCGTCGACAGCATCGTGTCGGATCGGCCAGCAACCTTGCGCAGTGCGGCGGCAAGCGAGTCGAAGGCTTCTCGCGCAGTCGCCGTAAGAGCCTCGCCTCGCGACACAGCGTCGACACCCGCAACGATGAGGTCGTACCACCCGAGCAGCACATCTGCTGGCTGCTCATCTAGGCCGAGCGAACCCGCAGCCACAGCGACGGCCAACGGACCTGCGAGGTCTCGGCGCAACTCCGCACGCCCGTGAGGTTGCAACTCGCTCACAAGCGAATGCGCCAGGTTCGCGATGCGATCGGCGTCGCGACTCATCACATCGCTCGGGCGGAACGCCGCGGCAAAGGGTTCGCGATGGCGACGGTGCTCGCTGCCGTCCAGCGAGAGCATGCTGGGTCCGACAACCATCGCAGTGGTGAACCGCGGATCATCGACAGTGAATGTCTCCGCGTCACGCATGACAGCCACCGCCAAATCGCGCGAGAGCACCACCCATCCCCCGATTGCCTCGAGCCAGACAATTGGCCCGCTGTTGCGCATGTCGGCCAGCACCTTGTGATGCTGGAGATCGAGCGTCGCGAGGTCGGCACCTTCGACATGCATCGCGCTGAGCGTATGCCACGATGCATGTGTGAGAGACGAACAGACCTTCAGTTTCGACGTGTGCGTTGTTGGTAGCGCCAATCTCGATTTGGTGGCGACCGTGCAACAGCTGCCCGGCCCAGGTGAGACCGTTGCGGGCGACACTTACCGTGAGTATCCGGGCGGCAAGGGCTTGAACCAGGCGGTTGCAGCCGCACGCGCGGGCGCCAGTGTTGCGTTCGTCGGCGCTGTCGGTGGCGACGCCGCCGGAACTGTCTTACGGGCCGTACTGACGAATGACCACATCGATGCCGGCCACCTCGAAACGGTTGACGCACCAACGGGGCGCGCACTCATCGGGGTTGCCGCCACCGGCGAGAACTCGATCATCGTCGTACCGGGCGCTAACGCAGCCGTGACGGGAGCTGGCGCACCGAGCACCCGTGTCGTGCTCGCCCAGCTCGAGGTTCCGCTCGCCGCTGTCGAGTTGGCGCTGCGCAACGCGCGGTCGGCCAGATCGCTGACGGTGCTGAACCCGGCACCGGCGCAGGCGATCGACGAATCGATTCTCCGCTGGTGCGACATTGTCGTTCCCAACGAGCACGAAATCGAGTTGCTCGGAGGCGTCGATCGCCTGCTCGATCTTGGTGCTCGCGCCGTGGTCGTCACACTCGGCAGTCGCGGTGCCGAACTGCACTCTGCCACGGGCGTCACCCACGTCGACCCTTTCGTTGTGACCGCCATCGACACGACGGCAGCTGGCGACTCGTTCTGTGGCGCACTGTGTGCTCGCCTCGCTGCCGGCGACGAACTTCTCGTCGCGCTGCGCTTCGCTTCAGCGGCTGGCGCGTTGTGCACAACCAAAGCCGGCGCGGTGCCATCGATCCCGACGCGGGCCGAGATCGACGCTCTAATCGACGCGACGTAACTCAGCGCGGTAGCGGTGCCCACGCGCAACGTACGTCGCGACGCCGTCAGCGGTGTCAGCCGGACGCGCGCGATCAAGCTTGATGACTGCGGGCGTGCCGACGGCGAGCGCGCCCGATGGAACATCGGTGTCGTTGAGCACGACTGCGTTTGCGCCAACGACGGCACCCGAGTGCACCACCACTCGATGGAGTACGACGCTCGCATTACCAATCAGGCAACCGGACTCGATCGTGCAACCCTCGAGGTGCACCATGTGTCCGACCACGCAATCGTCGCCGACGATGGTGGGGCTATCCACGGTCGTGTGCAGCACGCTGTTGTCCTGCACGCTGGTGCGCGCTCCAATCACGATCGAGCCTTCGTCGCCGCGTAGCACCGCGCCGGGCCACACCGTGCTCTCCGCTCCGATGGTGACGTCGCCGATAATCACAGCGTCGGGGTGCACAAAAGCGGTCGGATGGATCGTGGGAGTGAGGTCACCGAGGGCGTAGATGGGCACGCCCGAAAGGGTACCTAGGTGTTTTGATGGGGAGCGAAGCGCCGTTCAGCAGATACCGTGGAGGGCAATGTCCCGCAGGATTGATATCGAACTGACCAGCACGCGCCCCGACGGCATGTGGACGTGGCGCGCCGCCGGAGCACAGCAGCCCAAGGGCGTGCTGGATGGCTCGATCCTGCCGAGCAATGCCGCGGCCGGCATGGTGATGAAGGCTGACGCCGAATTCGAACTGGATGGCATCACCATCCTCTCGGTTTCGGCCACTAAGCAGAAGGCCGAGAAGTCGGGACTGCTTGCGTTCATCCCCAGCGACAAGCCATTCGAAGCAGTGATGCAAACACTCGCCAAGCGCGAGCGCGGCGATCGTGGGCCGCGCCCCGACCGCGGCGACCGCCCCGATCGCGGCCCCCGTCGCGATCGTCCGGGTGGCCCAGGCGCACCCGGTGGCCCACGCACTCCCCGCTCCCCCAGCGATCGCCGCCCAGGCGAGCGCACCCCCTCTGACCGAGGGCCGCGCCCCGAGCGCACTCCTTCTGATCGTGGCCAGCGTGCCGAGCGTGGTCCGCGCCCCGAGCGTCGCCCGCGTTTCGAAGCTCCGCCCGAGTTGCCGTTGCGTCCGAAGGCGAAGCGCCTAAAGCCCGGTCGCAATCATCGCAACGCTGCACTGTCGGCGTTACCCGAAGAACACCGCGCGGTCGCCGAACGGGCGCTGCTTGGTGGTATCCCTGCGGTTCGCCTCGCCGTCAATGAGCAAAACGAGCGTCTGAAGAGCGAAGGCAAGGAACAGATTCCGGCGGCGGGCCTACTGGCAATCGCCGAGCAACTGTTGCCAAAGCTGCGTGTCGCCGAATGGCTCGATCGCGCCGATGCTGCGATGGCCGACCTTGAGGAACTCGATCTGCGCGATCTGCGCAGCGTTGTGGCTTCGTCAGAAGACCCGATGGTGGCTCGCGACGAGACCACGCGCGAGCTCGCCGGCAAGCTGAAAGAAGGCCTGGTCGCGAAGCAGGAGAAAGAGCTGAACCTGTGGTTCGGCGATATCGATGCTGCGCTTGGCGTTGGCCGTGTTGTCCGTGCGCTGAAGCTTTCCTCGCAGCCGCCCAAGGCGGGCGTGCGCTTTCCTGCCGAACTCGGCACCAAGCTGGCCACAGCAGCAACCGGCAACCTGTCCACCGATGCACTGCCCGAGCGATGGATCGCTGTTCTTGAGGCTGTTGCCTTCAGCCCGATCCGCGCGCAGGTCAAGCCCACCGAGAAGCCCGCGCAGGTCAACGACGAGCTAATGAAGACGATCAAGCGGGTCGGCCCATTGCTGCCCGCAATCGCGGCGCTGTTTGGTGTTGAGGTCAACGCGAAGGCACAGCCCAAGCCGCTTCGCCCCACGCGCGCCACTGCGCCAGTGAAGAAGCAGATCCCCAAGCCCCCGACTGCAGTAGTCGCTGAAGCGGTCGCCGAGCCGGCTGCCGAGGCCGTCGCTGAGCCGGTTGTTGAAGTGGCTGAGCCGGTTGTTGAAGCAGTCACCGAGCCGGTTGTTGAAGTGGCTGAAATCGTCGAGCCCGCTGCCGACGAGCCAATCGTCGAATCCTGACAGCGCACTACTAATGTCGGCGCCATGTCCGACATCGTCAAGTATCAAACTCAGGGTCGCGTTGCCGTCATCACACTGAATCGCCCCGAGGCGCGCAACGCCATCAACGGCGACGTAGCCCAGGGCATGGAAGCGGCCATCGACAAGATGGAAGCCGACAACGAGGTGTGGGTTGGCATCATCACCGCCAACACTGAGGGCCAGGAACGCCCGGTCTTCTCGGCCGGCGCCGATCTCAAAGCACTCAACTCCGGCCAAGCCGCACAGCTGTACACCGAGAAGGGCGGCTTCGGCGGGTTCGTCTATCGCGATCGCAAGAAGCCGGTGATCGTGGCCGTCGACGGGCTCGCGACAGCCGGTGGTTGCGAGCTTGTGCTTGCTGCCGACCTCGTTGTGGCCACGACGCGCAGCGCGTTCGGTCTCGCCGAAGTGAAGCGCAACCTGATCGCTGGTGCCGGCGGCCTCTTCCGCCTGCCGCGTGCAATTGGTCAAGCTGCGGCGATGGAGGCCATCCTCACCGGCGAGCCGATCCCTGCGGCCCGCGCATACGAGCTGGGCCTACTCAGCCGCCTTGTGGAACCAGGTAAGGCGCTCGACGCGGCGATGGAACTGGCACTCAAGATCTGCGAGGCAGCGCCGCTCGCCGTGTGGGCCAGCCGCAAGGTTGTTCTTGCCTCGGCCACCGCCGACGACGAGACGCTGATTCGTATGACCAACGAAGGCTTCGCTGCGGTGTTCGCCTCGGAAGACACGAAGGAAGGTCTGACGGCCTTCATCGAGAAGCGACCACCGAAGTGGGCCGGTCGCTAGTCGCTAAAGCGACTTAGAGACGGTGATCTTGCGGGCAGTGATTCCCGCTCGCTCATACAAGTTCTTGGTAGCCCGATCACCGGGTAACGCGAAGCCCTCTATCACCGTGCAAGCCCGGCTGCGCGCTTCTTCGATGGCGGCTTCCAACATCCAGTCGCCGAACCCGATCTCACGCGCCTCCGGTTCGACATACACCTGCATGACTCGCGCCGTGTCGCCGGCGATCTCTAGCTCGATGTAGCCCAGCACGACATCGTCGATTGTGCTGACCCACACTGGTCGATCGGCGCAGTCGGCGAGTGCCGCCCACTTCCCCACCGGTGGCCGTTCAGCGAGGTGCGCAGGGCCGCCGCGTTGATCGAGCAACGCTGCGCGCGCGTCACGTTCGAGTTGTGCCACCGCCTCGGCATCGTCGACAGCCAATCGGCGGATGACCTGTTGCATCACGAGTCGATCAGCTGATCGATCTTGGCCAACACCGTGCGTCGACCGCGCTTGCGTTGCTCGTACACCCGAATCAGGGCCAGCTCCGCAACTGGGAAGTTCGACAGCACCTGCACCAGCCGATCCGCTGGCAATTCGTCGTAGCCATCAAACGGCGGAGGCGACTCCACCTCAGCGTCGGCTACTTCGGTGACGCCCGGCGCACCTGTGCTCGTGAGTCGGCGCTTCAGTTCGGCGCGCCCGTAGGTCACCGACATTTCGCCGATCCAATGCGCAACACGCACTCGTTCTTCCACCTCGCGACGGCCCGATGAGACCAGCGATGGCAGATCGTCGCGCAACCGACGCAGCAGCCCAACCGGGGCGAAGATCGCGATATCGAGCACCCGTTCGTGAAGTGGGCGCTGGTCGGTCATTGTCGATGAGGTACTGGTCGTCAGCGGAACAGTGGGCACTCGTCGTCGCCCACTGGGCACACCGGGGCACCCTGGCGTACGAGAAGGAAACAAGTAGGGCACAACTGCTCGTCGGCACGTTTGGGCTGGATGCGATCGGCCGCCTCGCCCCGTTCTTCAGGCCCTTCTTCTTCATTCTCGTCTTCGTCGTCGGTAGCGACCATTCGATCCTTGAGGATCGTGTCGAGATCGGCCTCCACATCGTCGGGGGCTGGCGTCTCGTCGTCGTCGTCTTCGTCTTCGGCGACTACCGCACGCCGCACTGGGCCGCTGGTGTCGTCGTCGTCTTCTTCCTCGTCCTCATCGTCGGCAACGACAAACTCGTCGTCGAGAGCGACAAAGTCGTCGTCGACCTCGAGTGCATCGACTTCGAGGGCGTCTTCATCGAGTTCACCCGGGTCGAGTTCACCTGGATCGAGTTCGACCTCTTCGTCGTCGTCGACCTCATCTGCATCGTCAATGGGCAGATCGGCGTCGTCTTCGGGGTCGCTGGCACGCTTCTTATCGGCCGGCTTGTCGACGGCCTTCTTGTCGACCTTCTTGGCGACCGCTTTCTCCACCTTCTTGGCGGGCTTCTTCTCAATCTTCTTGTCGGGCTGCTTCTCAGGCTTCTTCGCCATCATTGATCCTTGTCCGTGACCTGGTTATGTCACCCCGCGAGGCCCGGGATACTACGGCGGGCACCGTCGGAGGTTGTTCGCCGCTCATGTGACAACCGTCACATTGCCTTCAAACTGCTGGTGCGACCACCCCGTTCATGTCGGACTTCGTCGGGCCTGGGCCCGCCGTTCACTGTCGAGACGTTCGAGTTCTGGCGCCTCGGTGGTCAGGTGCGTCATCGCTGAGGCCACAGCCCGGTGACCGGCCTGCTCGGCGATCAGGCGATGCATTTCGAGGACAATGCGCCGATACGAAGGGTGGCCCTGCGGCGAGGAACGGAGTTCGAGCAAATGAATTGCCTCGCGCGCGTTGAATTGCATGGTGTAGCGCATGCGATAGGCCATGCAGACCGCGTACGGCGCCTGTTGCGGGAACTCTTCCCTCAGTGCGTCGTATAGAGCCGCCGACCGAGCCATCGCATCATCGAAAATCTCGGCCATCCCGGCTTCTTCAACCAGTTCGGGCCGCACGTATCCGTGGTTCGGAGTCAAGCCCTGCCACTCGATGGTCAGCATCCGGTGCCGTTGCAGATCGCGGAATGCGCCGTAGTCGCTGAGTACGTCGAAGCGATAGTCCACGCGCTCGAATGCTCGGCCGGGCTTGTAGCGCCGGTTCTCGCGTTCGCCGATGTACGCCTTCAAGAGTGCGAGCCGCTCAGTTGGCCCAAGTTGGCGAACCCGTTCGGCAATCTGTTGCTCGGGAATGTGCGTGAGCGGGTAGCAGATCGCGGCGAGCAGTTTGTCTTCGGCGTCTGGGTCGAAGTCGAGCAGTTGCACGGATGGCACCTGATCGACAGGTGTTCCCGCGAAGAGTGATTCGACCAGCTCGCTCGTGTTGTCGCGAGTCGCGCCGAGGTAGTTGCTCCAGCGCCCTCCGCGATCGGCAATGTCGACGCGGCGCAGGAAGCTCGGGATGACTTTGCGCAGCTCGTGCAGCATCAGATCGGCGTAGTGCCGCGCCTCGGGCAACGGATGCGAGCGCATGCGCACCAGCAGCGTCTCGAATGCCTGGCCAGAGGCGTAGATGCCGACGTTGCTGAGCGATGCCGCCGGCAGCACACCGCGAACAGCGTCGAGCGCCTTCGCCTTGGTGGCCATGCGGTACACGAAATCGCTGTCGCCGGATTCGCGTGGCACTGTTGCCCGAACATGTTCGGTCACCTTGTTCAGCAGCACGCTGTAACTGTCGAACATGCGGTCCATGTCGCCGACGTAGCGAGTGCCAAAGCGACTGGAGAGAATCACCGGGTCGCGATAGAAACGAAAGCGGCCACCGAGGCGCGCGTCGTAGGCGATGTAACGCGTGCTCTGCTCGAGGTAGCTCATCAGCCGGCCCCACTCGAGCACCTTGGTCAGGATGTTCGACGCTTGTTCACACGCCAGATGCACGCCGCCAAGCTGCGCGACTGAGTCGTCGCCGTACTCGAAGAAGACCTTCTCGTACAGTTCCTCGGCGCGCTCCAAACCGACTGTGGCGTCGACGGTGATGTCGCCCGAAATGTCGAGGTCGCCCACGAACTCGTCGAGGAACAGCCGACGCAGGCTCTTCGGACTGCGGCTGTAGCGAGCAAACAATGCTCCCTTCACAACCTCCGGAAGATTGACGAGCGCGAACACCGGACCATCGAGGTTCGTGAAGTAGCGCCGCAAAATGTCGGACTCGGCGTCGGTGTATTCCTCGGGGACATAGACCGTCACGGGGGTGGATTGTACGGTGGACGCCCGAGGCCGTTAGGGATGCACCCGAGTGCTACAGAACCTCGACGCCACCTGGTCGGGTAGCGAATGCGGCCTGCGTTTGGTCGAGCACGCCGGGTGACGCCCAAAGATCGATCACCGTCATCGCCATGGCCTTGGCCCCGTCCAGAACAGCCTTGTCCCCCTCGGCGGTCGCCGCCCAATGTGCGAAATCGACGCTGTGGATCGGCACGCCATCGGGCGCGACCTTGATCATCGGGTGGATCGACGGCACGAGATAGCTGATGTTGCCCATGTCGGTACTGCCGACCACGCGCCGGCCGCTGGCCACCGGATCAAGCACGGAGCGCCCGAGCCGCGCGGCATTCGCCACGTATGCCTGCACCATCGGTCCGTTGTCGACCATGTCGGCGTAGGGGTTCACGTCCCACTCATGGCTCATCGTGCAACCGCACGCAGTCGCCGCGCTCTCCAAGCACGTCAGCACGCGCTGCTTCAACGGCTGCAGCGACGAAATGGTTCCGGAGCGCACGTACCAATCCATCGCAGTATCGGAGGGCACGATGTTTGGCTTGTCGCCGGCTTTGGTGAAGATCCCGTGGATGCGCTCGTTTGGCCGAATGTGCTGGCGCATCGCGGCGATGTTCATGTAGCCGAGCACCGCCGCGTCGAGCGCATTGCGACCCTCCCACGGTGCTGCCGCCGCGTGTGCTGCCCGGCCTGAGAAGGCAACGGTGAGTTCGTGGATGGCGATGCAGTCCATTGCGATCAAGTCGGCATCGGCTGGGTGCACCATCATCGCCGCGTCGACGCCGTCGAAGGCACCAGCGCGCGCCATACGCACCTTGCCGCCGCCGCCCTCTTCCGCGGGAGTGCCCATGATGCGCACTCGCCCACCGGCCTGCTCAGCCACGGCCGCCGCTGCGAGGCCAGCACCAAGCCCCGCGGTCGCGATGATGTTGTGGCCACACGCGTGGCCGATGCCGGGCAACGCGTCGTACTCGCACAGCACAGCGATCGATGCGCCTTTCGTGCCGGCTTCCGCGTCGAACGCGGTCTCCAGGTCGTAGGCATGGCGCGTCACGTTCAGGCCGTGGCGATTGAGCATGTCGGTGAGCAGGTCGTGCGCGAACCGCTCCTCGAAATTCTCTTCCGGATGCGCATGGATCTCGCGGCTGGCGTGGATCAGTTCGTCGGCCAACTCATCGACTCGGTCACACGCTGCTTGCTTCAATTCCTCGACGTTCATGTCATCCCTCCGAGTGCTGCAGCACAATCTTGCCGAGTTGCTCGCCCTGATCAAGCCGGGCAACCGCCGCGGCGTAGTCGGCGAGTGGATATGTGCGGTCGATGTGCACTGCCACGCCCTGCTCGATCAACGTCGACACGGCATCGAACTCTTCGTAGCTGCCCATGGTGCTGCCGATGATTTCGTTCTGTTTGAAGAACAATCGCGGCAAGTTGACCTCGACCTTCGCTCCCGACGTGCCACCACACACGACGAGGCGCCCACCAGGCTTGAGTGAACGCACGGATTGCTCCCACGTGGCAGGCCCGACGCTTTCGATCACGACATCGGCTTGCACAGGCCACTTCGCGTCCGCGCTGTCATATGCCGCGGCGGCGCCCATTGCGAGCGCCTCGGCCCGCTTTGCCTCGCTGCGACTGGTGGCGACGACGGTGCAGCCCATGTGTTCGGCAATCGCCAATGCCGCGCATGACACGCCCGAACCAATTCCTACGACGAGGACGGTCTGGCCGGCTTCGGCGCGGGCACGGCGCAGCATGCGATAGGCGGTGAGGTACACGAGTGGGTATGCCGCGCACTCCTCCCACGAGCGACCGGCGGGGCGCCGGCGCACGTTGCGACTGGGAGCGATGGCGAACTCGGCGTGCCCACCCCAGCAGTGCTCGCCATAGATGAAGAAGCCGGGCCCCATCGGACTGTCGTTGCCCAGCGCGGCGATGTCTTCCAACGGAGAAACACCTGGGTTGATCACGACCTCGTCGCTGACTGCCACACTCGTGACGTCGGCGCCGATCGCACACACGATGCCGGCAACATCGCAGCCGGGTACGTGCGGCAACGGCGGCTTAGGCATGCCACGCGTGACCCACAGGTCCATGTGGTTCAGCGCGCTGGCGACAACACGCACCTGCACGTCGTCGGCCGCGAGTGGTGGCAGGTCGATTTCGCCGAAGCGATAGGTGCCAGGAGATTCGTCGAGGATCCACGCCTTCATGACAGCCGACCCTAACGCTCAGGCGTAGACGATGAGGGCGTCCGGCTCGACTGCGACGGTTACCTCGGCGGCGGTCCCCCAGCGCACGCCATCAACCCAGATCACGAGCGGTCGCGCGAACGCCAGCGAGTATTCGCCGACTTGCCGCGCTGTCAGTCGTGGGTGCGGCAGGTGCGTTCCGGTTCGCGCTCGTCGAGCAGCTGCTCGCCGCGCGCGCCATGTCATGTCGGCGGCGACGTGCAGAATGTCGACCTTGCCATCGTTGGGGTGCGAGCGCGGCGCAACGTCGTACGGGCCGAGGAACTCGGCGTTCATTGCGAACAGCACCTCGCCGCGATGCCAGGTACGCCTCGCGACCACGTGAGCAACTGCCCAGGTGACGCGGTCGCCAGCCTGTACGCGCAACAGATCGATGGTCGCCTGCGTCACCGTCCCCGGAAACCGATTCTGACCTCCGCCCATCGTGCGCGCCATGTCGCCACCACCAAGTCCGAGCGGTCGCAGCGTGTCGCCGCGCTCACGCTGGCGTACGACGAACTCGCGTGCATCGCGATCGGTCGGCACCACACGCAGATCGGTTGGCGAGGGCACGGCGACACCCCACGGCATGCCCTTCTCGATCGTCACGCGCCTTCCACCTCGACGGCGCTGGACGCGGAGACGACACCCCGGAACAATGCCTCGGCCGCCGCTTCCGCGCTGTGCCGCGTTTCCTTCAACGGAGCGATCAGCGCCAGCTGGCGCAAGAGGTCGATGAGCTGCTTCATCGTGCGCACAAAGTCGCCACCCGACAACTCCTCGGCCGCAACCACTTCCGCGAACCCCTCCCCCGCGGCCCAGGCAAAGGCGACCGCGATGAACGTCGGGTCGGGTGGCCGATGCACGGCGAGGCCCGCCTCTTCCTCCGCATCTTGCATCTCGTAGCTGATGCGTGCGATCGACTGCCAGCGTCGACGCACCATCGGCGACGAGTACCACGGTGCCGGCGGCGGCTCGGGGCTGCGGTGCTCGTACACGAAGACGCTGACCAGCCCGGCGAGCGACGGCGGATCGAGGCCGTCGAGCAATCCCTGGCGCACCGACTCGACGACGAGGAGATCGCACTCATGAAACAGGCGGGCGAGGATGTCGCCGCCTTCCGTCAGCGACCACCCGTCGACGTAGCCCCACGTCTGCAACACGCGCAGCACGCGATCGAAGTCGCGGGCGATCGACTGGCTGCGTCCTTGCACGCGCACGCGGAGTTCCTCGACTTCCCGCGCGGCGCGGTCGGCCTGGGTTGCCGCTTTCATGCGATCAGCCAGGTCCGGATCATCCTCTACCGGATGCTCACCGTCGTAGGCGGCTGCCGCGTGGCGACGGCTGCGGGTCACCGCCGTCACCTCCGCTTGCTCAAGCAGCGTCGCGACGCGCCGTTGAAAGTCGTTGCGGTTCGGCGCGTAGTCGGCCGGCAGTTCGATACGGCCGATGGCCGTCGGCGGCTCGTAGAAGTCGCTCGCCGACAACATCAGCAGATCGCGTCGCGTCGTCAAGGCGGTCAGCCGGATCCCACCTTTGCGGTGTGCGTTCGACAGCACGGCGGCGCGCCCCACATAGCGACCCTTCTCGACGTGCAGAATGTCGCCAGGTCGCACCCGCAGCAGCGCAAGCGTCACCGGGTCGTCGCGCACGATCGGACTCGGCGGCGGACGCTCGCCTTGCTTCTTCAACCGCCGGTACTCCTCAAGATCACCGTACGGACTACGCGCCTTCTCAAGGTGCTCGGCTAGTTGCAGTTGCCGACGCGCGAGTCGCGCTTCCAGCTTCACGACGTCGCGGTCGGCTTGGTACTGCGCAAACGACAGGTTCAGCAGGTGGTGCGCGCGCTCGCTGGTGTACGAACGCACGAGGTTGGCCGCCATGTTGTACGTCGGTCGAAACGCTGAGTTGAGGTGAAAGGTACGACTGCCGACGAGCGTGGCCACTTGTTCGAAGGGCACGAATGGGCTCCACAGCACCACCGCGTGCCCAAGTTCGTCGAGGCCGCGGCGACCGGCACGACCGGTGAGCTGGGTGTACTCGCCAGCAGTGAGGAACGTGTGGTGATCACCGGTGAACTTGCTCAGCTTCTCGATCACGACGGTCTTGGCTGGCATGTTGATGCCGACGGCCAATGTCTCGGTGGCAAACACCGCCTTCACCAGCCCCTCAACAAAGCAGGCTTCGACCACTTCCTTGAATGGCGGCACCATGCCCGCGTGGTGCGCGGCGACGCCAGCTTCCAGTTGTGCGACGAACTGGGCGTAGCCCAGCACGGCAAGGTCGGCAGGGTCCATCGCGCCGAGTCGCGCATCGACAATCTCGCGGATGCGGTCGCGGTCGGCGGCGGTGGTCAGGTGAATGTCGGCGGCGAGACACGACTTGGCAGCCTCGTCGCACTGGTTGCGGCTGAAGATGAAGTAGATCGCGGGAAGCATCCGTTGGCGTTCGAGTACCTCGATGACTTCCAGCCGCGACGGTGTGAAGAGTCGACGGCGCCCGTGCTGCTTGCCGACCGGACTTCCACCGCGTCGGTCGCGACTGTGGCGAACTGCCTCGGCATCCAACCTGATCGCATCGCTGTTTGGCCGACCGCTGATCAACACCGGCAGCAAGTGCATCCGGTCGTGGGTCTGATCGCCAATCATGTAGTGGTTGTCGAGCTGCACCGGGCGCCGATCTTCAAGCACCGTCTGCGTCGGCCCGCGCACGGTGCTGATCCACTCAGCGAGCTCCGCCGCGTTGCTCACTGTCGCCGACAGGCACACCAAGCGCACGTGAGCCGGAAGGTGAATGATCACCTCTTCCCACACTGGGCCGCGATACGTGTCCTGCAGAAAGTGCACCTCGTCGAGCACGACGATCGCCAGCTCGCGCAAACCGGGGCTGCGCGCATAGATCATGTTGCGCAGCACCTCAGTAGTCATAACGACCACATCGGCGTCGCCGTTGATGGTGTTGTCACCAGTGAGCAGACCAACTCGCTGCGGACCGAGACGCTCAACGAGGTCGTGATACTTCTGATTCGATAGCGCCTTGATCGGTGCCGTGTAGAACGCGCGCTTGCCATCGGCGACCGCGGCATCGATCGCATACTCGGCGACCACCGTCTTGCCGCTACCGGTTGGCGCGGCGACGAGCACGGACTCGCCTTCGTCGAGGGCGTTGAGCGCGCGTAACTGGAAGTCGTCGAGTGGGAACGAGTAGTGGGCGATCAGTTCGGCCCGGTCGGCGCGCACCTACTTATCGTGTCAGGCCAAGGCCTCGCGCGCTTGCTTACGCTTCTGCGCGACGCGGCCGATGACGATTGAAACGCCATAGAAGATCCACATCGGGATCGACATCGCCAGCATCGAGTACGGGTCGCCACTGGGCGTGATGACGGCTGCGATGACGGCGATGATGACAACCGCGTAGCGCCACTGCCTCATCAGCGTTTGCGGGGTGAGCACGCCGACGAGTTGAAGGAAGACCAACAGCACGGGAAACTCGAATGTGACACCGAAGGCGGCGAGCATCAGACCAAACAGCGAGACGTACTTACTGACTTGGAAGTTGGCCTGCACATCCTTGCCAGCCCACGAGATCAGGAATTCGAGGGCGGGCGTGAGCGTGAGGTAGGCAACGGCCGCACCCATCAAGAAGAGAATGATTGAGGAAAGGATGAACGGGACCGCGTACTTCTTTTCCTTGGAGTGCAACGCCGGCACCACGAAGCGCCAGATCTGCCACAGGATCACGGGCAGCGCCAGGATGATGCCGCCGTACGTGCAGATCGATAGCCGAGTGCTAAAGCCCTCCAGCGGACCGAGGAACTGAAGCTCGCAGTTCAGCTTTGGATTGTCTTTGCACAGCTGCTCGTACGGCCGGCGCATGAAATCGAGTATCTGGTCGTAGAACGCCAGGTTGATGATGATGCCAACGACGACGGCCAGCACAGAACGAATGATTCGCGTGCGCAGCTCAGCGAGATGCTGGGTCAGCGTCATACGGTCGTCGGGAGGATCGAGCTTTGGCGCGCCCGCCTCCCGGAAGGGGATCTTCATTCGACAGCCGTTCCCCCGCTATCGGTTTCCGCAGTCGTAGCTTCCGCAGTCGTAGCTTCCGCTGCCGCGGCCTCGCGCTCTTGACGCTTGGCGCCGACGTTGCCGAAGTTCAAGCCACCGTCGCGCTTCACTGGCTCCGCGGGCTTACCGGTAGTGACCTTGTCGGTCTTCTTGTCGCTGAGGTCGACGCCGATGTCGAAGTCGGCGGCCTTGCGCATCGCCTCGGCGGTGCCTTTCAGCTCGCGCATCGGCTCCTCGAAGGCCTGCTTCACTTCACCCTGAAAGCCCGTCGCCATCTTTTTGAACTCGTTGTACGTCTTTGTGAACTTGCGCACCGCGTCGGGAAGCTTCTCGGGGCCGAGCACGATCAGGCCCAGCAGAACCAGGGCCACGATCTCGCTGCCGGTGAGGTTGAACACGCTGGCGAGTCTACGAGGCAGCGGCACGTTCGGCCCCTTCACCCCGGCTACTGGATCCGACGTGACATCATCGCTGGATGCAGCAACGCTTGCCGTCCCAACTGCCGGCGCCCATCGCTTTCGCTCATCGCGGGGCGCGGGCATTCGCCCCGGAGAACACGATCGAGGCGTTCGCTCTCGGCCTCAAGATGGGCGCCACTGGGCTGGAGAGCGACGTGTGGATCACAGCCGACGGGGTGCCCGTGCTCGATCACGACGGCATGGTCAAGCGCACGTTGGGCAAGGGCAAGCCGATCGCCGGCTTCCAGCGAGCACAGTTGCCCGCGCACATCCCATCGCTCAGCGACCTCATCGAGCAATGCGGCGCCGAGTACGAGCTTTCCCTCGACCTCAAGGACCCGCAGTCCGGTCAGGCCGTGATCGACGTCGTCCGCGAGATCGCGCCGGCCATGCTCGAGCGACTGTGGTTGTGCTCGCCCGTGTGGGAGTCGTTACTGCCGCTGCGTGGCCACGGAGCGAAGCTCGTCGATAGCACGCGGTCACAGCGCATCAAGGAGGGTCCGGAACGGCGAGCGGCGGTGCTCATGTCGAACGGCATCGATGCGATCAACCTGCATCACAGCGATTGGTCGGGCGGCCTGGTCGTGCTGTTTCACCGCTTCGAGCGGCTGACGTTTGGGTGGGACATGCAAGAGCCGCACATCCTGGAACGGTGCCTACGCATGGGCCTCGACGGCGTGTACAGCGACTACCCAGATCGAATGATGCAGGCCTACCGCGACAACGTGTGAACTACAGCCACTGCCAGTCGCCCACCGGCCAAATCACAACGAAGGCGCGACCGATGAGGTCGTCGTACGAAATCGCCTTCAAGACGCGGCTGTCTTTCGACCCAGGTCGGTTGTCGCCCATCACAAAAACGGAGTCTTCCGGCACTAGCACCGGTTCCTGCGCAGGTCCGCAGTTCGGCGGGTTCACAATCTCCGGATCGAGGTACGGCTCGATCAGCACGACCCCATCGATCAGCAGCACACAATCGCGATACTCCACGGTCTCGCCGGGCAGCCCCACCACACGCTTGATCAGGTCGCGCTCGTCGGCGGACTCGATCGTCTTCAGAACGACCACGTCGCCACGGCGCGGATCGTGCAGGCGATAGCTCAATTTGTTGACCAACACGCGATCACCTGTGTGCAGCGTGTTGCGCATCGAGTCGCCTTCTACAGCGAACTGTTGCAGTACGTAGGCCCGCACGAGCAGTGCAGCGCTGATCGCAACAGCCACGACGATGAACCATTCGACCCAGACATTGCCCTTCTTGCGCTTCCTCGGCGCCGGCGCTGCTTCCTCCAGATCGTCGGCCGTGTGCAGATCAGCCGTGGGAAGGTATTGGGGGTCGTCCGACATCGCCCACACGCTACCGGTAACGCCCCTCAGGCGAGGTCTACAGGGATGCGATCAGCTTCTCGACCCGTTCGTCGCGGCTGCGGAACGGGTCCTTGCACAGCACCGTTCGCTGGGCTTGATCGTTGAGTTTGAGGTGCACCCAATCGACCGTGTAGTCGCGTTTGCGTTCCTTCGCCCGGCGGATGAACTCGCCGCGCAGACGAGCACGCGTCGTTTGCGGCGGGGTGTCGATCGCCGCGTCGATATCGGCATCGATGCACATGCGCTCGACCATCCCCCGATCCTGCAGCTTGTAGAACGGGCTGCGGTCGCGCGAGATGTCGTGGTACTGCAGGTCGAGTAGTTGCACGCGGGCGTGGCCCAGCGGCAGGTCGTGGCGCGCACGAAATGCCTCGAGCAGCCGGTACTTGATGACCCAGTCGACCTCACGATCAAGCTTCAGCGGATCATTTTCGATCGTGCTGATGCAGTGCTCCCACATCTCCAACGCCTTTTGCTCAAGCGGCGGGAACCCCTTCAGGTCGGCGTAACGAAGAGCGCGGTCGAGGTACTCGCGCTGAATGTCGAGCGCACTGACCTCGCGCCCGTTCGTGAGTCGCACTTTGCGCCGGCAGGTCATGTCGTGACTGATGTCGCGTATCGCGCGAATCGGGTTCTCGAGCGTCATGTCGCGCAAGACGACCGACGGGTCCTCCAGCATGCGCAACATGCACGCTGCCGAGCCGACCTTCACGAACGTCGTGTACTCGCTCATGTTGCTGTCGCCGACGATCACGTGCAGTCGCCGGTAGCGCTCGGCATCGGCGTGAGGCTCGTCGCGGGTGTTGATGATGGGACGGCTGCGCGTCGTCGCGCTGCTGACGCCTTCCCAGATGTGTTCCGCGCGCTGCGCCATGGAGAACATCGCGCCGCGCGCTGTCTGCAACACCTTGCCAGCACCGGTGAAGATCTGGCGGCTGACAAGAAACGGGATCAGCACCTCGGCGTAATGCGCCATGTCGTCGGCGCGACTGGTGAGGAAGTTTTCGTGGCAGCCGTAGCTGTTGCCCGCCGAGTCTGTGTTGTTCTTGAACAGATAGATCGTGCCGCGAATGCCCTCCTCTTTGAGCCGCTGCTCGGCTGATTGCAGCAGGCTCTCGAGGATGCGCTCACCCGCCTTGTCGTGCACGACAAGGTCGTAGAGACTGTCGCATTCGGGAGTCGCGTACTCCGGGTGCGAGCCAACGTCGAGATACAACCGTGCACCGTTCTGCAAGAACACGTTGCTGCTGCGACCCCAGCTAACGACGCGACGAAACAGGTAGCGAGCGACTTCGTCCGGGCTCAGCCGACGCTGCCCACGCAACGTGCAGGTGACGCCGTACTCGTTCTCGAGTCCGAAGATGCGCCGCTCCATGCGCGCACCGTAGCTGAAGCGGGGGGTTTCCTGCAGCCGGGGGTTTCGTGCAGGTTCTCCGGCACGAAACCCCCGGGCAAGGGCGGCGTGCAGCAAACCCCCGGCTCAACGCCTCGCGGTGAAGCGGAGTTCGCTGCCCACTGCTGCTTGGGCGACGTGGTGGATGTCGGCGGGGTCGACTACGGCGATGACTGGGTAGCCGCCGGTCGTGGGATGGTCGGCGAGCATGATGATTGGTTGGCCGTCGGGTGGCACCTGCACTGCTCCCTCGACGAGACCCTCTGAGGGCAGTTCGCCCAAGTGCGGCCGCTCAAGCATCGCGCCCGTCATCCGTACACCCACGCGATTGGTGTCGGCCACGGTGTACGCGGAGGAGTACAGCGTGGCCCACGCTTGCTCGTCGAACCAGTCGCACCGCGGACCCGGCCAGACGCCGACCGTCGTGATCGCAGCTGGCCGCGGTACCGGCTCGGTGATCGGTTGCCGTGGGGCCGCTGGATCGCGGACGGCGACGTAAACGCGTGCTCCATCGAGCAGTCGGCCGACGCGCACAATCGCGCCGGCGGACATCACGGCCACACTCCCCCAACCCACCGGCGGCCCACCCGATACGACGATGTCGGCCACCGCTCCCGTCACGGCGATCGCAGTCGACTCGCAGAACTCCAACGTCAGACCGCCCGAGCTCTCGTATGCGGGAGCGGTTGAGGCGTTGCCGACGATCCGATTTCCGAGCGTCAGCGAGTCGAGGTCGACTGCCCCGCCGCGGCTCTTACCGAGCCACATCTGCCCCAAGCGACCGGCATCGACTAAGCCACCCGCGATGCCCCACGAGCGAACGGTGATCATCGCGGTCGGAACCGGACACGCGTGCCCGGTGGCAGCAGTGCTGGTGGTTCGCGATCGGCGACCCATAGCGGCGCATCGGTGCGGCCGAGTAGATGCCAACCGCCGGGACTTTCACGTGGGTACACCGCGCTGAACTCGGCGGCGATCGCAACGCTGCCGCCAGGGACTCGCGTTCGTGGCGTCTCGCGGCGCGGCAGCATCAAGCGCGAGTCGAGACCGGTGAGGTAACTGAACCCAGGCATGAAGCCGCAGAACGCCACGGTGTACTCGGCACCGCTGTGCAGACGAACCACTTCATCGGCCGTGAGGTGGAGTGTGCTGGCAACATCAACCAAGTCCTCGCCGTCGTAGACAACGTCGATCGTCACCAACTCGCCGATCGGCGCAGCCCTTGATGGCGGCAACGGCTCGCGTAGCCATGCGCGATCGAAACGCTCGTCGTGTACCACCAGCACGGTTCGCGCGGCGGGCACGATGTCGATGACACCCGCGGGCGCGGCCGCTCGCCATGAAGCAGCGGCTGCCATCACTTGCGCAAGCGAGTCGAATTCGGCAAGCACGGCCCGCAGCCCGTAGGGCAACAGGTTCACTGCGCGAACGGCTGCAGTTGGAATCCGTCGGCGGTCAGTGCCTTCGTTACCGCACCAAGGATCGCAACCGCGCCGGGGGTATCGCTGTGCACGCAGATCGATTGCACGCCAGTCTTGGCGAGCGCAACCGCGTGTTCGGCCGCTGCAGTCGGATCGGTGATCAAAGCGCCCTCTTGCGTGCGCGGCACCAGTCGACCCTCTGGCGTGTACGCACGATCAGCGAAACCCTCAGCGATGAAGCGCACGCCTGCGACTTCACACGCTCGCTGCACCGCGGATGTCGGCAAGCCGAGCACAGGAAGCGTGGCGTCGTATTCGTGAATCGCGGCCACCACCGCCGCGGCTTGGCGCTCGTGCTCGACGATCGTGTTGTACAACGCGCCGTGCGGCTTCACGTAACGAACCCGCGTGCCGTTGGCGCGAGCGAACGCATCCAGCGCCCCGAGTTGATACACGACAGCGTCGGTGAGTTCGCCGGGCTGCATGTCGATGAAGCGGCGACCGAAGCCACCGAGATCCGGGTAGCTGACCTGCGCGCCGATTGCACAATCGTGCTGCCGGGCCAGCTCGCACGTACGGCGCATGATCGATGGGTCGCCAGCATGGAAGCCACACGCGACATTCACCGAGGTGAGCTGCGGCATCAATTCTTCGTCGGGGCCACCTGGCCAGTGGCCGAAGCCTTCACCGACATCACTGTTGAGATCGATGCGGCGCGACACGCTCAGCCCGCCAAAGCGCTGGCAACCGCTTCGTCGGAGAGTCGACGGAAACAGCGGCGACCGGCAGCGCGGCACAGCAGGGCGACTTCGAGGTCGTTCGCTGCAAGGGTGCGCTCGCTGCCAGCGAGCGCGGTCGCGGCCTCGCGGACGGCCGCTTCGAGTGGCTGGCCCTCGACGTAGTGCTCTTTCATGTAACCGCCGAGCGCTTCCGAGTCGCCGCCAAGCACGGTGTAGTTACGCTCGTCGACGACGGTGCCGTCGTAGAGGATGTGGAAGAGCTGATCGCCCTCCGGCGCGATGCCGACTTCGGCGACGAGGATCTCGACTTCCATCGGCTTCATCTCGTGCGTGAAAATCTGGCCGAGGATCTGCGCGTAGTTGTTCGCCAAGCTGCGCGCGTCGACATCGTCGCGGCTGTACTGATAACCCTTCAGGTCCGCAGCACGAACGCCAGCTACCCGAAGCTGATCGAACTCGTTGTACTTGCCAACACCGGCGAACGCGATTCGGTCGTATATCTCGCTGATCTTGCGCAGCGTGTTGCTGGGGTTCTCGGCGACAAGCGCGATGCCATCGGCGTAACGCACAGCGACCAAGGCGCGACCGCGGGCGATGCCCTTGCGCGCGTAGTCGGCACGGTCCTTCATCACCTGTTCTGGTGCTACGTAGAAGGGCATTGTCATTTGAGTGATCCGATCATCGTGAGCGCACCTCGGCCGCGATTGATTCGAACACGGTCGCCAACTCGCTGTCGGGGACCGTCACCCAACCTGAGGCGGTAATGGTGGCAACCATCGGGTAGATGCCACGCAACGCATCGGGTCCGCCAGTTGCCGAGTCGGCGTCGGCGGCTTCCCACAACCCACGACAGGCAAGCGCAACTGCGGCGGCGCGGTCGAGCGAATCGCGCCAACCGATCTTGATCACCGTGCCCGCGTGCAACATGCCCGACCCGGTTGCGACGTAATCGTGTTCCTCGTAACGACCACCGGTGACGTCGTATGCGAACAGTCGGCCATTGCCGCGGCGCACGTCGTAGCCAGCGAAGATCGGCACCACGACCAAACCCTGCATTGCTGCGGGGAGGTTGCCGCGCACCATCATGCTGAGCTGATTGGCCTTGCCTTCCAGGCTGAGCGAACTGCCTTCCACCTTCTCGTAGTGCTCGAGCTGCAACTGGAACAGCTTGACCATCTCCATCGCTGGGCCGGCGGCACCGGCGATTGCGACGCCGCTGAACTCGTCGGCCTGCACCACTTTCTCCATGCCGCGATGGCTGATCAGGTTGCCGCTCGTCGCACGCCGGTCGCCGGCCATCACCACACCGTCGGTGAAGCGCAGCGCTACACACGTGGTGGCGTGCGGCACGGCCAGATCGCCGACAGCGTCGCTGTTGGCAGGCGCGAGCCCGACACGCTTGAGTAGTTCGGGGAAGCTGGAACCGGGATCGGCGCCCGGCTGGAACATGGGCATCGACATGCGGTTACTGGCCGCCCTTTTGGACGTAGGACTTCACAAAGTCTTCGGCGTTGGTTTCCAGTACGCCATCGATTTCGTCGAGCAGATCGTCGAGCTCGGCCTTCAGCTTGTCGCCCGTGGCGGTCACGGCGGGCGCGTCGTCGACTGTTTCGTCGGTGCGGCTCGGTGCCGGTTTCTGCTTCTGTGTGCGCTCAGCCATTGCGATCTCCCTCTTCAGGCACCCAGTCGGGCCAACAGCTCGGCTGGAGTGTCGCTCTCGTCGATCAACCTAGCGACCGATTCTGCCGTACCGCGCAGCGGTTCCATCATCGGCACCCGCCGCAAAGGATCGCGACCAAGGTCAAAGACGACGCTGTCCCAGTTGGCAGCGACGATGTGCTCGGGCCACTTCGCTAGACAACGCCCACGGAAGTAGGCGCGCGTTGTGGTCGGTGGATTGGTCATCGCCACCTCAACCTCGCCTGCGTCGACGATTGTGTCGAGGCCGACGCGCAGGGCGAGGCAGCGATCGCGGCGCAAGTCGTGATACTGCAGATCGAGGGCCTTCAGGCGCGGGTCGCCGGCGCGGATGTCGTGGCGTTCCGCATAGGCCTGCACGAGGCGGCGCTTGGCCACCCAATCAACGGTGTGCGCGACCGATTCGGGATCGCGCTCCAAGCCGGCGAGCACGAGTTCCCACTTCTCGAGCACATCGTGGCCGACGTCCTCGCCAACCGCACCCAGCCCATGCACCTGCTCGTATTTGTGTGCCCGTTCGAGCAGACCCCATTGCAGCTCCAATGCGGTTACGCGGCGGCCGTCGCGCAGCAGGATCGTGCGCTTCAACGACGGGTCGTGGCTGACCTGACGAATGGCTGCAACGGGGTTGGCCAGCGCGAAGTCGTCGCCGAGCACATCGTCTTCGATCATGGCCAACACGATCGCGGTTGCACCCAGCTTGATCAGCGTGGCCGTCTCGCTCATGTTCGCGTCTCCGACAATGACGTGTAGTCGTCGGTACTTGTCGGGGTCGCAGTGCGGTTCGTCGCGGGTGTTCACGATCGGGCGCTTCAGCGTTGTCTCCAACCCGACTTCCTCTTCGAAGAAGTCGGCCCGTTGGCTGATCTGGAACGGGACATCGGCGGATGTCGCGCCAGAGAGCTCGCAGCCGACCTTGCCAGCGCCGATCACGATCTGGCGCGTCACGAAGTGTGGGGTGATCTGATGGACGATCCGGCTGAACGGCACCTCACGCGCCATCAGGTAGTTCTCGTGACAGCCGTAGCTGTGGCCGCGGAAGTCGGTGTTGTTCTTGTAGAGCCGCACCGTCGCGCCGCGCGCCTTGGAGAGCCGCTGAGCGCAGGCCATCACCACACGCTCGCCCGCGCGGTCATGGGCGACGAGTTCAGCCAGCGTGGAGCATTCGGGCGTGCAGTATTCGGGGTGGGCGTGGTCGTTGTAGAAGCGCGCGCCGTTGCCCAGCGCGAGGTCGCTCTTGATCTCGG
>JAIOPC010000005.1 GCA_021414085.1 Actinomycetes bacterium
CTCGACGACGCCGCCGCTACCGAGTTCGAAAAAGCAGTCCGCAACGCCATCACCTGGGACGGCAACAGCGACACACGCACCCGACCAGAGGCCCAAGGCGACGCACTGTTCGATATCGCCGCCTTCTACAACAAGAACCACAACCGTCGCGGCACCGCACGCCACCTCCCCCACATCAGCCTCTCCGCCGACCTATCCACCCTGAACGCCGACCTACCACAAGCCACCAACGACGACGACCAACACTTGGTCAGCCCCGCCTGCACCGACACATACCTGTGCGACTGCTTCATCCACGTCATCTTGCGCGAAGCCGACGGCGCACCAGCCAGCTTCGGACGCGCCCGCTACACCGTGCCACGCAAACTATTCCGCCAGATCGCCGCCCGCGACGGCGGCTGCCGCTTCCCCGGCTGCAACCGCCACGTCCGCTACACCGAAGCACACCACATCATCTGGTGGCGACCACCCCACTACGGCACCACCGACTACTGGAACCTCGTGCTCTTATGCAGCCGCCACCACCACATCGTCCACCAACAACGACTCGACCTCAAACTGCTGCCCAACGGACAACTCGACGTCACATGGCGCGACGGCCGACAACGAAGCAGCCAACCCCGCGGCGCACCACCACAATGGAAACCGCCCGTCTGAGTTTTAGATGTCCCAGTCTTCAACGGGGTTGTCTTGCACCAGGTGCTCGACCACCCGTGCGTTGACGGCATCAACCAGCACCAACCCGCGACGCCGCGGTGGTTCTTCGGCGGAGTAGATCAGCACGCGCCATGTCGGCCGGCTGCGCAGCCCACGCCACACCTGCTGCGCCGACGCATGCCCGACTGCGAAGCCGACGGCGCCTTGCGCGGCCACCAATGCCTGCTTCTCGTCGACCTGCATCCGCCAGCCCGACGTCAGCGAGTACACGCCTACGACGGCAAGCAGCAGCGCCGCCCACAAGAAGCCCTCGTTGATAAGCGGCGACGATTCGTTCCACGCAAACCAGGCCCCAACTAGCAGCGCGGCGACGCCTAGGTACAGCACTCCGGGCTTACGACGACGGCTGTTGTCGGGGAACTCGTACGACTCGAGATGCGTCGTGACGTTGAGGTTGTCGGGCAACTCGTCGCGTACTTCGTCTTCGTCAGCCATCGACGGTGAGGCTACTGGCGCCCGACCTCAATCGAAGAGTGCCGGTGGTCTGGCCGTCGTGGGCACGGCCATACCGATGTGTGCGTACGCGGCGGGCATTGCGATCCGGCCGCGTGGGGTACGCGCCAGCATGCCCTGTTGGATGAGGAACGGCTCGTACATGTCTTCCACAGTCTCGGGCTGCTCGCCGACGCTGATCGCCAGCGTGCTGAGCCCAACCGGGCCGCCAGCAAACTGCTGGCAAATCGCATTGAGGATGGCACGGTCGACCTTGTCGAGCCCGATCTCGTCGACGCCGAACACCCGCAGGCCCTCACGCGCCGTTTCCTCAGAGATCGTGCCGTCGCCACGCACTTCCGAGAAGTCGCGCACACGGCGCAGCAGTCGGTTAGCGATGCGGGGCGTGCCACGCGAGCGGCGAGCAATCTCCCACGCGCCCTCCGGAGAAATCTGCACGTGCAGAATGCCGGCGGCGCGGCGAACGATCGCCTCCAGCTCGTCGGCCGCGTAGTAATCGAGTCGCGCCACCAAACCAAAGCGATCGCGCAGCGGGCCGGTGATCATTCCGGTACGAGTGGTTGCGCCGACCAGCGTGAACGGCGGCAGCGTGAGGCGAATGCTTGAGGCTGCGGGACCCTTGCCCACGACGATGTCGAGCTGGAAGTCCTCCATCGCTGGATACAAGATCTCTTCGACCGCGCGCGACAGGCGGTGAATCTCGTCGATGAAGAGAACGTCGCCTTCTTCCAGCTTGGTAAGAATCGCGGCGAGGTCGCCGGCACGCTCGAGCGCAGGGCCGGAGGTGATGTGCAGGTGCACGCCCATCTCGACCGCGACGATGCCGGCCATCGAGGTCTTGCCCAGCCCGGGAGGGCCAGCCATCAGCAAGTGATCGGCAGGCTGACCGCGCTTCTTGGCCGCCTCGAGCACGATCGAAAGGTGCTCTTTCAGCTCGCGCTGGCCGACGAACTCGCTGAGCCGTCGCGGCCGCAGCCCGACTTCGTCGAGTTCCTCGTCGGCGACGGGGCTCGGTTCTAGGAACTCGTCACGCACGCTTGGCCCCCAACACCTTCAAAGCATCGCGCAGCAAGGTGCTGGCATCGCCGTCGCCCGGCAGGTCGCGCAAGGCCTCGCGAATCTCTTCCGGTGCATACCCCAACCCGGTGAGTGCCTCGCGCACATCGCCGACCACAGAATTCTTCGGGCCCCCAGCGCCAACCGAGACCGGGTCGAGCATCGGCAGATTGAGGCGGTTACGCAGTTCGATCAGCAGCCGCTCGGCGGTCTTCTTGCCGACACCAGGCACCAGCGTGAGTGCGCCGAGGTCGCTGGACGCGACGATGTCGACCAACACGCTGGGCGAATGCGTGCCCAGAATCGCGAGTGCGAGCGCGGGGCCGATGCCATGCGTAGCGATCAGCACCTGGAACGTGGCGCGTTCGTCGCGGTGCATGAAACCGAACAGCGTCTGCACGTCTTCGCGGATGTGATGATGGACGTAGAGAAACGCGGCCGAACCGGGCTCGAGCTCCGCGAGCGTGCGCGGCGTGACGAAGACCAGATAGCCAACGCCGCCGACCTCGATGAGCACGCACGATTCGTCGCGCGCTGTGTTTGGAGTTCGCTCCAGAACCGTGCCGCGCAGACTGCCGATCATCGCCGCATCGCCGCCTGCACGCTGCGCCGCATGGGCGCGACAGCTAGGTAGCACAGCGCCAGCGCGGCCGCGTCGGCGGCATCGGCGGGCTGCGGTGGCGCCGCCAGCCCGAGGCGCGCCTGCACCATTTTCTGCACCTGCTTCTTGTCGGCGCCGCCCCAGCCAGCGACACAGTCCTTCACCTGGTTGGGCGTGAACTGCACCACTTCGCAACCATGCGCCGACGCTTCCGCCAGCGCGAGCCCGCTGGCCTGGCCGACGCTCATTGCGGTGCGTACGTTGGTTTGAAAGAAGACCTGTTCGACAGCAACTGCCGCGGGGCGAAACTCGACAAGCAGCGACACCAGCTCGCGCTGCAGCGCGGCCAGCCGTTGCGGCAGTGGATCGGTGGCTGGCGTGCGAATGACGCCGAGCGCAATGGCGCGCACAGCATGGCCAGTTGCCTGCAGCACGGCGTAGCCGCAGCGCGTCAGGCCGGGGTCGATCCCCAAAACGGCACTCTCGTCGCGCACGAACACGTGTACGAGGCTAGCGGATCGGCCGCAACGACCTGCGGACCACCGAGCGGCTGTGGCATCGTGGTCGAATGCGTCGCCCCGTCTCCTTGTTTGTTGCTGCCCTGCTCGTACTTGTGGCCGGGGGGTGCAGTTCTGATGATGGGACCAACGCCGACTCCACGGTCTCGGATGCCAGCGCAGCAACCACCACGACTGCGCCGCAGGACGCGATCTTGGAAGAAGCGCTGACCTGCGATCCGCTCGACGAGCGCGCGTGCTTGCTGCCCTGGCCGAATGATGCATTCACCCGGCCCGACGCGACCACGGCAACCGGTCGTCGGCTCGACATTCATGCGGAGAGCACCCCGGTCAACGAGCAGGGTGTGCCGATCGATGTGACCGATCAGAACTGGGCCGACGGCTTCTCCCCCGGCTCGGCGATTCTTACGTTCGTGCCCGGCCTCGACGTCGTAGCGACCGGCATCGCCCCCAGCACCGACGTCGGGGCCTCGTTGAATCCGGATGCGCCAGTGGTCGTGCTCGACACGACGACCGGCGAGCGAGTGCCCTACTGGGGCGAGCTCGATGCACAGGCGCCCGTCGGCGAACAACTGTTGATGATCCATCCGGCAACCAGCCTTCCCGAAGGTCACCATTTCGTCGTCGGCATGCGCAACCTGCGCGACAGCAGCGGCACCGTCATCGCGCGCGGCCCGGCATTTCAAGCAGCGATCGATGGCAACCCCGAGCCGCTGGAGCGCGCCCGCGCATTTCGCGAGCTGTTGGCGCCGTTGACTTCCGACGGAATCGCCACCGACGACCTGTACTTGGCGTGGGACTTCACCGTGGCGAGCAGCGACACGCTCGCGGGTCGGGTGCTGCACATGCGCGAACTCGCCTACAACGAACTCGACGACGACGGTGCGCCGGCATTCACCATCACCTCCGTGACTGAAGCAGGAAACGTGCGCACGATCGATGGCACCTACCTGGTGCCGAACTTCCTTACCGGCGACGGTGCACCGGGTAGCACGTTCACGCTCGACGCCGATGGCATGCCGCAACGCAACACCGAGCAACCCGACTTTGTCGCCGACTTCCATTGCGTGCTGCCACTCGCTGCCGCCGCGCCGGTCCCTGGGATCGTGTACGGGCACGGATTGCTCGGCACGCGTATGGAAGTAGACGCGCTTGCGTTTGTGGCCGAGAACGGCGAACTTGCTGCCTGCGCCACCGACGAGATCGGCATGAGCACTCCCGACGTTCCCAACCTTGCCAACATCCTCTCCGATCTTTCGCTCTTCAACCAGCAGGCCGATCGGTTGCAGCAGGGTTTGCTCAATCAACAGTTCCTCGGACGGCTGATGAACTCGTCCGCTGGCTTCACGCATTCAACTGCCTTCCAAAACTTCGCCGGCGCACCATTACTGCTCAACGACGCAACCGCGTTCGTCGGCAACAGCCAGGGTGGAGTGATGGGCGGCGCCAACAGCGCGATCAGCAGCGAGTGGTCGCGAGTCGTGCTGGGCGTTCCTGGCATCAACTACTCGGTGCTACTGCATCGCTCGTCGCAATGGCCGACGTTCCAGGCGATTTCCGATGCCGCGTACACCGACTCCGTCGACCGCGTGCTGGGATTGCAACTGATCCAACTGCTGTGGGATCGCGGCGAGAACGACGGGTATGCGCAGCACCTCACCGACAACCCGTACCCCGGCATCGAGCCCAAGAGCGTGCTGCTGATTGAAGCGTTTGGCGATCATCAGGTCGCGAATGTCGCGACCGAAGTCTTGGCGCGCACGATTGGCGCAGCCGTACGCGAGCCGGCACTGCTTGATGGGCGCAGCAACGACGTCGATCCGCAGTGGGGTATCACTCCCTTCGACGCCGCGAACCCGGCCAAGGCGCTGTTGATGGTGTGGGACTACGGCACCCCTGCCCCACCGCCCGTGAACCTGCCGCCACATCCACCGGAGTACGGCGACGACCCGCACAACGGCGGTTCCCGCGAACCGCTCGTGCTGCAGCAAGCGATCGCATTCCTACTCACCGGCGAGATCGTCGATGTGTGCTCCGGCAGCGCGTGCACCAGCAACGCGCTGTCACCCTTCTAGCGCGGTAGGCCCAGCAACACGTCGACCAACTCGCCTACCGGACGGAAGGTCAGCCCGGCAATCGCTCGATGCGAGTATCGGACGATGCCACTGCGGTCGATAACGAAGATGCTGCGCCGCTGAAAGCCGAGCGGACCCAACGTGCCATACGCGGCCGCAACCGCCTTGTCGACATCCGCGAGCAGTGGGAACTGAAAGCCGTGCTCGGCAGCGAACTTCTCGTGACTTTCGATGCCCTGTGGCGAGATCGCGAGTACCTGAGCGTTCATCGCAGAGAATTGTGAGAGGTCGTCGTTGTAGGTGTTGAGCTGACGCGTACACACCGGACTGTCGTCGCCCGGATAGAACACCAACACCACCGGGTGACCGAGGTAGTCGCCGAGCGAAACGTTCTTGCCACCGGTGGCCCGCAGCGTGAACGCCGGGGCAACATCGCCGATCGCGACGCTCATTCGCCGACCAACTCCATCAACGACTCGCTGATGTCGAAGTTGCTGTACACGTCCTGCACATCGTCGAGCTCTTCTAATGCGTCGACGATCTTCAGAATTGCGCGCGCGTCGGCAAGGTCGGAGACCTCGATCGTCAGGCTCGAGACCATCGTGCTTTCGGCCGAGCCGACTTCCAGACCCGCGGCCTGCAGTGCGTCGCGCACTTCGAACACAATCGACGGGTCGCACGTGATGTGCCACGCGCCTTCCCCGTCGGCCGTGATGTCGTCGGCACCAGCATCCAAGGCCGCCAGCATGACCGCGTCTTCGTCGCTGCTCTGCAGCAGCAAGACACCCTTACGACTGAACTGCCATCCCACGGCACCCGGCTCGGCCAGCGAGCCACCGAGCTTGCTGAAGATGTTGCGCACGTCGGAGGCCGTGCGATTGCGATTGTCGGTGAGCACGTCGATCAGGATCGCAACACCGCCCGGCGCGTAACCCTCGTAGGTGAATGCTTCATAGTTGCCGCCGTCGGTGAGGCCGGCGCCACGCTTGACCGCACGATCGATCGCGTCGTTGGTCATCTGCGCGCCCTTCGCCTTCAAGACGATGTTGCGCAAGGAGGCATTCGACGAGACGTCGGCGCCGCCTTCGCGAGCAGCAACTTCCAGCTGACGGGCGATCTTGTTGAAGACCTTGGCACGCGCCTTGTCGGCCGCGCCCTTCTTGTGTTTGATCGTTGCCCATTTGGAATGGCCCGACATGATCCGTCAGCTCCCTATCAATTCGCAGAACATTGCGTGTAGTCGATTGTCGGCGGTCAGTTCGGGGTGGAACGACGCAACCATCACGTGACCTTGCAGCGCCAGTACCGGCACACCATCGTGACTGGCCACGACGTTCACTCCCGCGCCAACGGCCACCACTTTAGGGGCACGGATGAACACCGCATGAAACGGCGCAACGAATCCATCGACATCGATGTCGGTTTCGAAGCTGTCGACCTGACGGCCGTATCCGTTGCGCTGCACGGTGATGTCGATTGCTCCGAAACTGCGCTGGTCGGGTCGCCCGTCCAAGACATCGGTAGCGAGCAGGATCATTCCTGCACAGGTGCCGAACACTGGCATCCCGTCGCTGAGGCGACCTTTCAGCTCGTCGAACAACCCCGATGTCTCGAGTAGTCGCGACATCGTCGTGCTTTCACCGCCGGGCATGATCAGTGCGTCGACAGCGGCGAGGTCGCTGGGTGTTCGAACTTGCGCCGTCTCGACACCAAGCCCCGCGAGGGTCAGCTCATGCGCGGCAAACGCGCCTTGCAGCGCGAGAACTCCAACACGGGCCTTCACCTGGGGGCTCCATCGATCTCACCAGCCGCGTTCGGCGTAGCGCTGGTTGATCTCGTCCATCCCGATGCCGGTCATCGGTGCACCAAGACCGCGACTGACCTTGGCGAGAATGTCGGCGTCGCGGAAGTGAGTCGTCGCCTCCACAATCGCCTTTGCACGCGGCGAGGGATCGTCGCTCTTGAAGATGCCCGAGCCGACAAACACGGCTTCGGCACCGAGTTGCATCGCAAGGGCCGCGTCGGCCGGTGTCGCAATGCCACCCGCGCAGAACAGCGGCACTTGCAGCCAGCCGGTTTCGGCGATCTCTTGCACCAACGGCAGCGGTGCTTGCAGTTGCTTGGCCCACTGAAATAGCTCGGCGGAATCGGCCTGCGTGATCTTGCGGATGTCGCCGATGATGTTGCGCAGGTGGCGCACGGCTTCGACGATGTTGCCGGTGCCGGCTTCACCCTTGCTACGGATCAGGCAGGCACCCTCGCTGATACGACGCAACGCCTCGCCCAGGTTGGTGGCGCCACAAACGAACGGCACGGTGAATGCGTACTTGTCGATGTGATGCGTCTCGTCGGCGGGCGTCAGCACTTCGCTCTCGTCGACATAGTCGACCCCGAGCGCCTGAAGGATCTGCGCCTCCACGAAGTGGCCGATACGCGCCTTGGCCATCACCGGAATGGTGACCATGGCCTTGATGCCTTCGATCATTTCCGGGTCGCTCATGCGGGCCACGCCGCCGTCGCGACGGATGTCGGCGGGCACTCGCTCGAGTGCCATAACCGCGCAGGCACCAGCGTCTTCGGCGATTTTGGCCTGCTCGGGCGTGACGACGTCCATGATGACGCCGCCCTTCAGCATTTCTGCGAGGCCGCGCTTGACCTGAACCGTGCCTTTGACATTTGCAGTCATGGCTTCAGCGTATCGCTTGGGTCGAATCGGGGCAGCAGTCAGTGACTGGTGGCGGCGCTACCCCGCTGCCGGCACCTAAACGGCCAGAACTTAAACGGCAACAGTGAACGTGTCGACCTCTGGCAACTCGACCCACGTGTTGCCAGGCGTCAGCGCGATTGGCTGGCCGTTGGTGTCGGTGAGCACGATCGGTGACAGCCGGTCGGGCCGGCTCCACGTGCCGCGCACGAGAACGCCGCCGGTGAACACCAACACGTCCCAGAAGCCGGTGGTGATCGCTTGCGGACTTCCTGCAGCCGACGGCTTAGGGAAGTACTCAACGACCATCACGATCACGTTCGCGCTGCTGATCTGCCCCGTCGCCGCGTCGAGGTGCGGCTCGCCCTCGGTTGTGCGCAGGTAACGACCAGTGGCTGCGTCGAAGCGCCAGCCCACATCCAAACCATCCATCACCAGGTCGACGCCCGCCGCTGCTTCGCCGACGGCCGCAACACCGGCGGCGAGATAGGTGAATTGCTGCGGCGGTGGTGCCGCGCCTGCCGGCGCCAACGTCCACAGCATGGATGTCTGCGCGTAGAGGTTGTGCGGGCTGCCGCGCTCCTTGCTGCGGTAGAACCCGCCCGGCCCGTAGACCTCGTTGTGCTGCGCACTGAGATCGACGAAGTCACTCGCTTCGATTGCCTTCGTCACGCCACGGTTCCCGCCGCTCCAAACGAACAGTGGATGGTTCAACGAACCGAGCAAGTCGATGTCTTGCGCGCGACCCGACCGAATTGGACCAACCGGATCCGAGCCCTGGCTCTGGAAGACAGCGGCGAAACGCGTTTGTGCTTCGACGATTTCTTCGAACACGATGTCGGCCTCGTTGAGGCCGCTTTGTGGGCGCGCACGCGAGTGGTTGTCGATCTTGACGACCAGCGCCGGTCGCGCCGCCGCAGCCTCGTCGGTGATTGGCAAACCAGTGAGCGGGTACACCGGAACCGGAGCAACAGTTGTTGGCGGTGCAGTTTCCGCGACAGTTGTTGGCGGCACAGTTGTGGTGGTGGGTCGCGACGATTCGGTGGTTGCAGACAGGGCAGAAGTCGCCGACGAGTCGTTGCTGCTGCTGCAGCCGACGATGCTCGCCACGAACCCGACAAGAATTGCGAGGCGAAGCGTGCGGTTTCTCACTACGGCACCGCCGTGAACGTGCCCACGCGGGCGAGTTCGACCCAAGTGCGTCCGGGCGTAAGTCCGATTGGACCATTCGGTCCGGTGAGCTGAATCGGGGAGAACCGATCAGCGCGGGTCCAGACTCCGCGAACCAAGGCTCCGTCGCTGAACACCCACACGTCTCCAAATCCGATCGTGTCGGCGATCGGGCTACGAGCGTCGGTGATGCTGGAAGGGTAATCAACCGTCATCACGATGATGTTGCGGGTACTGACCTGTTCCCCCGATGCATCGAGGTGCGGCTCCGCGTCGTTTGTGCGCAGATAGTTGCCGCTCGCTGCATCGAAACGCCAGCCGACGAGCAGCCCCTCTAGGTAAAGGTCGACACCACTCGACGCGTCGCCGACCAAGGCTTGACCTTCAGCGCGGTACAGAAACTGCTGCGCTGGCGGGCCAGCTTCCGCTGGCGCCAAGGTCCACAACTGCGAGGTCGTTGCGTATTCATTGAACGGCTCGGCGCGAGTGTCGTCGCGGAAGAATCCACCATCGGTAAACACCGAGTTGTTCAGCGCGCTGAGGTCGACAAAGTCGCTCGCTTCAATTGCAGCCGTAACCGAAGGGTTACCGCCGCTGTAAACGAACAACGGCTGGTTCAGCGACCCAAGCAAGTCGACGTCGGTCTCGCGGGCCGACCGGATGGGGCCGACCGGATCGGAGCCATGGCTCTGGAAGACCGCCGCAAAGCGGGTCTGCGCTTCGATGATCTGCTCGAACACGATGTCGGCGGCATTGAGACCCGCCTGTGGCCGCGCGTTCGCATCGTTGTCGATCTTGACCACCAATGCCGGACGCGCCGCCGCTGCCGCATCGGTGATTGGCAACCCGGTGAGGGGGTAAACAGTTCCTGGTTCGGCCGGAGCGAGCGTGACGGTCGGAGCCGTGGTGCCCCCCGGTGACGGAGCCGACGTTGCAACGCCATCGCCCACGGTGTCGTCGCTCTTGCCAGCGTCGTTGCTACAACCGAACAGCGCAGCGGGCAAGACCGCAAGGAAGGCCAATCGAGTAAGTCGTTTCATAGTTCCCTCAGTAATGCGATCCGCTCTTGCAGCGGCGGGTGAGTATCGAACATCTTGTTCCAGCGGCCCATCTTGCCGCCGTCGCCAACACCCGACATGGGTTGCTCGATCCACAGGTGAGCAGTCGCCGTCGTGGCCGCGTGTGTGACGGTGACGTCGTCGCGCAGCTTTTCGAGCGCCGAGATCAGCCCTGGTGGGTAGCGGGTCATCTGGCACGCCGACACATCGGCGAGTGTCTCGCGCTTGCGACTGACGGCAGCTTGCATCGCTTTCGCGATGATCGGCGCGAAGATCAGCAGCACCAGCCCGATGATCGCCAACGGGTTGCCGCTATCACGATCTCCGTCACGACTCACGCGGCCGCCGTTCCACCACATCATGCGGATGGCGATGTTGGTGAGCAGCGCGATCGCACCGACGAGCGTCACCGCCAGTGTGCTGACGAGGATGTCGTAGTTGCGAATATGCGAGAGCTCGTGGGCGAGCACACCTTCTAGTTCGACGCGGTTCAGCTTCTCCAACAATCCGGTCGTCACCGCGATTGCGGCGTGCTTCGGGTCGCGACCAGTCGCGAATGCATTCGGTGCCGGGTCGTCGACCAGGTACACGCGCGGCTTGGGAAGGCCGCTCGCGATACACAAACCCTCGACCAGGTTGTGCAGGCGTTGGTATTGCACCGGGTCGGCGGGATAAGCGCGACTGACGGCGAGCGCGATCTTGTCGGCTTTCCAGTACGACACCATCGCCATTCCGCCGGAGAAGATCAGCGCCACGATGGTGCCGATTAACCCGTTGCCGATGTACAACCCAAATGCCGCGCCGACCGCGCCAAGCACGACACAGAAGCCGGCGATGAGCGCGACGCTACGTCGCTTGTTGGACCTGATCAGTTCGAACATTGGCGGTTCAGAACTGAACCTTGGGCACCTCGCGGGAGGCCTCGTCGGTCTCGAAGTAATCGCGCTTCTCGAACCTGAGGATGCTGGCGAAGATCACCGCGGGGAAGGCCAAGCGCTTGTTGTTGTAGCTGAGAACGCTGTCGTTGTAGAACTGGCGCGAGTAGGCGACGCGGCCCTCGGTGGCGGTCAGCTCTTCCTGCAATGCGAGGAAGTTCTGGTTGGCCTTGAGATCCGGGTATGCCTCGCTGAGTGCGAACAGGTTCTTCAGGGCACCGGTCAAGATGTTGTCGGCGGCGGCCTGGCCAGCAGGCGTGCCCGGCGCGGCGATTGCCGCGTTGCGGGCATTGATGACGGCTTCCAGCGTGCTCTTCTCGTGAGCGGCGTAGCCCTTCACGGTTTCGATCAGGTTGGGAATGAGATCGATGCGACGCTTCAACTGCACGTCGATCTGCGACCAGGCGTTGTCGACCTGGTTGCGGCTGCGGATAAGACCGTTGTAAACGGCGATGACGTACAGCACCACAACGGCTGCAATTCCGAGGATGATCCAAAGTGTCATGCGAACTCCAAGAGGTTTCGGGCGCCGCCAACGGGGCGCAGTTACTGGGCCAGCATACGGCCGAGACGACTACTAGCACGGGCAGCCCGGCGCGGGCCGGGCGTCACCAGCCGCTTCGCCATGAACGGCCAAGCGGATACCGACCGGGTGCCAGTGGTGTGCGGCAGCGCCACCTTGCGATAGATGTCGGCGTAACGCTGGGCCAGGGTGCGCATCGAGAAGTCGTCCGCGCGGGTGGCGCCAGCCTTCACCAATCGATCGGCAAGCGCTTGGTCCGAAAGCGCCCGCTGCAGCGCGCCTGCGAGCGCATGTGCGTCGCCGGGGGCGACCAGCAGCGAGTCGACATCGTCGGTAGCGACGTTGCGGTAACCGTCGAGTGCGCTGGCGACGATGCAGGTGCCCGCGGCCATCGCCTCGATCAGCACGACACCGAACGACTCGCCGTGCAGCGAAGGCGCGCAGAAAACGTCGGCGCCCTTCAGGCGTGCAATCTTCTCCTCGTCCGACAGCCGGCCCAGCCATTCGATGCGCTTATCGCCAGCTGATTGCAGCCGCAGCCGTTCGGTGTCGGGCCCATTGCTCGCGATCCACAACCGCACGTCCTTGCCACCGATTTGCCCAACCTCGCTCATCGCCGCCAGCAGTACGTCGAGGCCCTTGCGTTCCTCGTGCCGACCGCAGAAGAAAACAGTCGGCCCGTCGGTGGGGAACGCTTGTGCGTTGCGGTAGTCGTCGAGTTCGACCCCGTTGAACAGAATCTCGTAATCGGCCGGGATATAGGCATTGACCAGGGCTGCTGCATCCTTCGACACCGCCACTCGGTGCGCCAGGTTCGCCGCCGCCGGCTTGATGTAGTTCTTCAGGTGTTTGTAGCTGGCGCTCTCACCAGCCGCATGAAATGTGCCCACGACCGGCGCCGGGTGCAGCAAGATCGCTGTCATCGACGGCCCGGGCGTAAACGGTTCGTGGAGGTGCAATACGTCGAACTGCTCCTCGTAAAGAACCCGCGTCGTGCGCAGCATGCACGAAGGGTCCGGCGCGAGCGGCGCCACCGAGCCGTTGGCCGATGTCGGCAGGCTGTTACCCAGCGGCGTGACGAACGTGGCTGGCGGCGGTCCGTCACACGGGCCGAGCACTCGTACCTCTATACCCATGCGGCGCAGCTCGCGGGCAAGGCCCATTACCTGCGCCTGCACTCCCCCGGGCACCGACAAGCTGTAGGGACTGACCATTCCAACCCGCAAGACGCGTTCGCCGGTGGTCGCCACCCGGCGCACGCTATCCGGGCGTGGCAAGCGTCGGGTCGGCAAGTCAGCATCAATAATTAGCTCAACGTTGATTGAGTGATTATCGTGGCGCGAATGCGCAACCCAATCGGCAACACCGACGACATCAGCACCCGCGCTGCAATGCACGCGGCGCTTGGTGACCCGGTGCGGCTCGCCCTCGTGGATGAGCTGGCGGTCAGCGATCGGTCGCCCACCGAGCTGGCAGATCGGCTCGGCATCGCGTCGAATCTGCTCGCACACCACCTCACTGTGCTGGAGGACGTCGGCTTGATCATCCGGTTCGTGTCGGCGGGTGACGGTCGCCGTAAGTACGTGCGGCTCGTGCGCGAACCGATGGCGCGACTTGAGATTCGTGGCCAGTTCCCGACCGGTCGTGTCCTGTTCCTGTGCACCCATAACTCGGCTCGCTCACAGCTAGCGGCCGCATTGTGGACAGCACGCACCGGCCGCTCGGCAGAGTCGGCGGGCACTCATCCCGCGCGCCAGGTGCATCGCGGGGCGCTGGCCGCCGCCAAGCGAGCCGGCTTGCGGCTCGGCGAGCGCGTACCGCAGTTAGTCGGCGAGATCGCGTCGGGCACACAGGTCGTCACGGTCTGCGATCGGGCACATGAGGAGCTCAATCCGGCCCCTAGTTGGTGGCACTGGTCGCTTCCCGACCCGGTTGAGGCCGGCACCAGTGCCGCCTTCGACGAGGTCCTCGCTGACCTCGACACGCGCATCGCAACCCTCATCTCGCACTCCTCTGAACCGCAAGGGACATCACGATGACCACTCGAATCGGTATCAACGGTTTCGGTCGCATGGGGCGACTTGCTGTACGCGCGCTGCGACAACAACCCGACCTGCAACTCGTCCACGTCAACGAGCACAAAGGCGGCGTCGCGACAGCTGCGCACCTGGTTGAGTTCGACACGGTGCATGGTCGCTACCAGGGCACGGTCGCAGTCGACGGCGCCAACCTGGTGATCGACGGGTCACGGGTCTCGTTCTCCGAACACACAACCCCCGGAGCGGTGCCGTGGGATGAAGTCGGCGTCGATGTGGTCATCGAGGCCACCGGCAAGTTCCGCACCAACGAACTGCTCGAGCCGTACTTCGACCGCGGCGTGCGCAAGGTAGTGGTGGCTGCTCCGGTGAAGAGCGCGGGCGCGATGAACGTCGTGATGGGCTGCAACGATCACCTCTACGACCCGGACGTCCATCGCATCATCACCGCTGCCTCGTGCACGACCAACTGTCTTGCGCCGGTCGTGAAGGTATTGCAGGAAGCGATCGGGATCGAACGCGGTGCGATCACCACGATGCACGATGTCACCAACACTCAGGTGGTGGTCGACGCACCGCACAAGGATCTACGTCGGGCCCGCTCCGCGCTGAACTCGCTGATTCCCACCTCGACTGGTTCGGCGACCGCGATCACGCTGATCTACCCCGAGCTCGCCGGAAAGCTGAACGGAATCGCGGTACGGGTGCCGCTGTTGAACGCATCCCTGACCGACGCGGTGTTCACGCTCAGCCGCGACGTAACCGTCTACGAGATCAACAACTTGCTGCGCACCGCGGCCGAAGGCCCGCTCGCGGGCATCCTCGGCTTCGAGGACCGACCATTGGTGTCGGCCGACTACACCAACGACACGCGCTCGGGCATCGTCGACGGACCATCCACGATGGTTATCGACGGTCGCATGGTCAAGGTTCTGATCTGGTACGACAACGAGTACGGCTACGCGTTCCGGATGGTCGAACTCACCGCCAAGGTCGCGGCGGCACTCGACGCGCGGGCCAAAGCGTGAAGCTGCGCAACTACATCCTGGTCACGTTCGGCTATTGGACGTTCACACTCACCGACGGCGCGTTGCGCATGCTGGTGCTGCTGCACTTCAACGAGCTCGGCTACTCGCCGGTTGCGATCGCGTTCTTGTTCCTTGCCTACGAGTTCATGGGCATCCTCACCAACCTGCTCGGCGGTTGGGTTGGTGCCAGGCGTGGCCTAAACCGCACGCTGGTCGCTGGCCTCGGCTTACAGATCGTCGCCTTGATCGCGCTCACCTTCGAACAGCCCAGTTGGGAGCAGTGGTTCGCCGTTGCCTTCGTGATGGCGGCACAGGCACTGTCGGGCATCGCCAAGGACCTCACCAAGATGAGTTCCAAAAGCGCCGTCAAGACAGTTGCCGGCGACGGCGACGGCGCGCTGTTCCGGCTCGTCGCGATCCTCACCGGATCGAAGAACGCACTCAAGGGAGTCGGGTTCTTCCTCGGCGCCGCGTTGTTGTCGTGGATCGGCTACGACGACGCGTTGTGGACAATGGCCGGGGCGCTCGCGGTGAGCGTGATCGTGCTGCTGATCTTCTTGAACGAAGACATCGGCAAGGCGAAGAAGAAGCCCGCGCTGCGATCGATTCTTTCGAAGTCAGAGTCCATCAACAGGCTCTCTGCAGCGCGGTTCTTCCTGTTCGGTTCGCGCGACATTTGGTTTGTCGTCGCGTTACCCGTCTTTCTGGCCGACGAACTCGGCTGGTCGCACGCGGGGGTCGGTGGCTTTCTGGCAACGTGGGTGATCGGCTACGGGGTCGTCCAGTCGTTCGCACCGCGCATCCTTGCCCGCGGCGGCGCGCCTGTCGACGAGATCAAAGCGGCGCGCCGATGGGCATTGATCCTCGGTGGTGTGACGGGAGTGATCGCACTCGGCGTCGGGTTCGACGTGGCCAGGACCGCCGCCGTTGTCGGTGGCCTCATCGTGTTCGGAGTGGTGTTCGCGATGAACTCGTCGCTGCACTCGTATCTGATCCTCGCTTACTCCGACGACGACCGGGTTGCGCTCGATGTCGGCTTCTACTATTCGGCTAACGCGGCTGGTCGCCTCGTGGGCACGCTGCTGTCGGGCGTGCTGTATCTGTGGGGCGGCCTCGATCTCGCCCTGTGGGGATCGGCTGCGTTCGTTGCGCTTGCATGGCTCCTCACGCTTCGCCTGCCACCGCTGCCCGAGAACGTGTCAGTGTCGCTCGCGTCGGTCGCGGGTGCAGACTGACACCGATGAATGAGCGATTGTCGACCCTCGATCGACTGCTCCCGGTGTGGATCGGGTTGGCGATGGTCGGCGGGATCATCCTCGGCCGTGGGTTCCCAGACTTGAACGACCAGTTGGAGAAGGTGAAGATCGACACGGTGTCGCTGCCCATCGCGATCGGATTGTTCGCGATGATGTACCCGGTTCTTGCCAAAGTGAAGTACCGCTCGGTCGGCACGGTCGTGGCCGACCGTCGCTCACTAGTGATGTCGTTAGTCCTCAACTGGATCATCGGACCAGCCGTGATGTTCGCGCTCGCCTGGTTGCTGCTGCCCGATCTGCCCGAGTACCGAACGGGCTTGATCATCGTCGGCCTTGCCCGCTGCATCGCGATGGTGCTGATCTGGAACGACCTCGCCCGCGGCAACCGTGAGCTGGCAGCCGTGCTCGTTGCCATCAACTCGTTGTTCCAGATCGTCGCCTACTCGCTGCTCGGATGGTTCTACCTCGACCTGCTGCCCGGTTGGCTCGGCCTGGACAGCAAGGGCATCAACGTCACGGTCTGGGCGATCGCCAAGTCCGTACTCATCTTCCTCGGCGTGCCACTACTCGCGGGTTTCTTCACTCGCACATACCTTGAGCGCGCGAAGGGAAGCGACTGGTACGAGAACACCTTCCTTCCCAAGATTGGGCCGATCGCTCTCTACGGCCTGCTGTACACCATCGTCATCTTGTTCGCCCTCCAGGGCGATCAGATCACCAATCGACCACTCGACGTCGCCCGCATCGCTCTCCCGTTGCTCGCCTACTTCGCGATCATGTGGTTCGGCAGCTTCTTCACGGGCATCCGCATGCGAATCCCCTACGACCGCAACGCCTCGATCGCGTTCACCGCTGCCGGCAACAACTTCGAGCTCGCCATCGCCGTCGCCATCGGCGTGTTCGGCGTGTCCTCCGGACAAGCCCTCGCTGGTGTGGTTGGGCCACTGATCGAGGTTCCCGTACTCGTCGGACTCGTGTACGTGTCGCTTTGGGCGCAGCGGCGGTTCTATCCGCTGCCCACCCCGTAACGAGTTCAGGCGCCGCGCTCGCACGGCTGGCGCACCCTGCGAGACTCTTGGAACCAGGCCGGGGTTTCGGGCGTCTGAACAATTGCCTGCCGGGCCCGGCATAGGTGAAGAGCATGTGGAGCCAACCGTTGACCGACTTCCCCCAATCGATCGTGCGCCGCACGTCATTGCTGCCGCTCGTCGCCATTGCCTTAGCAGTCGCTGGAACCAACATCGCGTCATCGCCCGCGCGTGCTGCGGGCGAAACCACGCTGACCGTCACGGCCGGAATCGGCGACGGTTGGCACGATCCGGGCGATCATGTCGTCGTCACCGCGACCGTCACAACCGATGAGCTCGTCGACGGCCACATTGATGTCGTGTCGTCATCGGGTGCCGTCGTCACGCGCGAGATTCAGGTGGCCGGCGGAACGACCAAGGCGTTCTCGCTCGTAGCACCGACCGGTTTCGACTTAGCACCGATCACCGTCAACCTTTATCGCGGCAACGAATTGGTGTCCAAGAAGTCACTCACCCTGCGGCTTGCCGACGCGGTTGAGTTGGTCGGTGTGCTTCCGGCACTCGTTGCTCGCGCCGGCGACTTGCCCGACCAGGTGAAAGTCGCCACCGGCGGCAGTGCGGTGCTGACCGAACTGTCGGTCGAACAAATGTCGCTCGGCTCGGCTGCCTTGGAAGCATTCGACTCGATCGCAGCAACCGCTGCAGATGTCCGCTCTCTGCAACCCGCACAACTCGCGGCGCTGCTCGGATGGTTGAACCGTGGCGGGCGATTGCTGCTTGACGATGCCGGCGACCTCTCGGCCTTGCCCGAAGAATGGCGACCTGGCAACGCTGGCTACGCACTCGCCGGGCGCGGCGAGGTACGGCTGATCGACGGCAAAGGCAGTAACAACCAATGGGCCGCGGTGATCGAACCGAGCGGCTCGTCCACCAACGACAACGCCAACTTCTTCGGCTCGAACGAAAACGTTGGGCTCACCCAGCAAGACCTAGCGCTGCGTGCTGGCGTGAAGCAACCATCACTCGTTCCATTGCTCGTGCCGTTGGTCGCATACACGGTCATTGTCTCCGTCGTCCTCTACTTCGTGTTGCGCGCCACGCGCCGCATGACGCTTGCCTGGGTCGCTATTCCCGCGCTCGCGTCGGTTACAGCGCTGGGTGTCTTCGTGTACGGACAGCAGTGGCGCGCCGTGGGCAAGCCCGCGGCGGCGACATTCATCGAGTCGTACCCCGGCGGTGCCGATGCGTACTCGAGCGTGCTCACCTTCAGTCGCGACGGCGGCACCAGCACCATCCACCTCCCCGCCGGATGGCAAAGCGACAGCGAGGTGACGCAGTACTTCTTTGGCCCAAGTGGCATTTCTCCGCGGTTGACATCATCAGCGACCGACACTGAAGTGCAGGTGCGCCTCGAACCCGGGCAGGTCACGACCGCCAACGTGCTCGGACCCACTTCCGAGGCCGGCCTGTTGGCAACGGCCTCCGTGCGCGACGACGAAGTCGTAGGAACCGTGACGAACCACGGCACGATCACGCTGTATCAAGTCGCGGTGTTCGGGCCCGGTGGCGTTGACGACATCGGAACGCTCGCGCCCGGGGCAAGTGCCGACTTTGCGATCGACGCTGATCCGTTACCAGCCGGCTTCACACGCGTCGATCGAGTGTGGAAGGGCACCGCAAACCCGAACGCCACCGACGACGAAATCGCCGAGCTTGGAATCTGGACCAATGCTGGCTTTGGGCGCTCGATGTATCCGTCGGCACTGGTTCGCGCCGCGGGCTGGACGACCGAACTGGGCAACGGGCTCGACGTCACCGGTGGCTTCACCAGCACCACCGTGGTGACCAGCCTCGCCCCGATCCGCCCGACCAGTGGCCCCATCCCCGCCGCAACTATCCGGGCGACGCTCGCGCGCACACCATTCGGGATGTTTGGCAACGGCCTCGGCGACACGATCTACCGATACGTACTGCCCCCCGACGCACCGCTCGGGCAGGGCATCGTCTTTGAGATTCCCGCCGGTCTCACGGCCGTGGACCTTTGGAACGGCAGCGGCTGGGTGAATCAGGATGGCGATCGACGTGGACGCGTCGTAGTGGAGCCTGCGATGCGGGCCGACGGCGTGATTCTCGTCCGCTTCAACAGCGCGGACGGTTTCTTCGGTGACCAGATTCCCGAGGTTCGCGGCATCGAGCCTGGAGAGTTCGCATGACGAGCACCACCGACACCACGACGATTGAGATCCTGCCGACTGAACCGACAGACACGACAGAGACCACCGCCGCGGATGCGTCCGTTGCGGTACGCGCGACGCAACTGAGCAAGCGCTACGGCAATCTACTGGCGGTCAATGGTCTCGACCTCACGGTGCCGCGCGGTTCGATCTTTGGTTTGATCGGCCCCAACGGCGCTGGCAAAAGCACGACCTTCGCCATGATGTCGAGCTTGCTACTGCCGACCAGCGGGCGCATCGTGGTGATGGGCGCCGACCCTTCACGCAAACCGCGCACGGTTCGGCGGCGGATGGGTTACATGCCCGACAACCTCGGCGTCTACGACAACTTGCGCGTCGATGAATACCTCGAGTTCTTTGCAGCTTCGTATGGCATCGCCCGGACCGAATGGACCGATCTCGTTGACGGCCTGCTGGAACTCGTCGACTTGTCGGTAAAGCGCACGGCGATGGTCAACTCGCTCTCGCGGGGCATGAAGCAACGCCTCAGCCTCGCTCGCGCACTGGTTCACGATCCGGAACTGTTGGTACTCGACGAGCCCGCCAGCGGACTCGACCCGCGCGCTCGCGTCGAGCTGCGCGAGTTGTTGAAGACGCTGAACGGCATGGGTAAGACGATCATCATCTCGTCGCACATTCTTTCGGAGTTGGAAGAAATGTGTACCGATGTCGCAATCATGGAGGCGGGCAAACTGCTCGCCGCCGGTCCGCCGCGTCAGATCCTCGAACGGCTCGGCGGCGCACGCAACGTACGCGTTCGTTTCGCCAACGGAGCGAGCGAGGCGTTCAGCGTTGCCGACGACGCCGAGCAGTCGGCGCTGTTGCGTCGCCTGGTCGTCGAGGAGGGCCGCGACGTTGTCGAATTCGTCGAGGAGTCGGGCGGGCTCGAGCAACTGTTCATGTCGCTCACCGAAGGAATCGTCCAATGATGATGAACCCAGTCCTCAGTCGCGAATTGCGCGAGCGCATGCGTACCGGCCGCGCGTTCGTCGTGGTCGGCATCTTTCTGTCGCTGCTCACGCTGACCGCGTACCTCGTCTACCAGGGCTCCACCACTACGGGCGACATCTCCGCCGACCTGGCGCGCCAAACGCGCCTCGGCCGCGACCTGTACGAGTGGGTGCTGTTCGTGATGCTCGCGCTCGTGCTGTTCTTCGTGCCCGCGCTGACTGCCGGCGCGATTGCCGGCGAACGCGAGCGGCAAACGCTGCTGCCATTGCAAGTGACGTTGCTGCGCCCGCGCAGCATTCTGGTTGGCAAGGTGCTTGCTGGCAGCAGTTTCATGTTGTTGCTGCTGTTCGCCTCGCTGCCGGTGATGATGGTGGCGTACCTGCTCGGCGGCATTCGCCCGCTCGATGGGCTCAAGGGCGTCGGCATCATCTGCGTGATCGCCATCTTGCTCACGCTGATGGTCACTGCCCTCAGCGCGCTCACTCGCCGCGTGCAGACCGCAACGCTGTTGGCGTACGGATTTACTGCGCTGCTGGTGCTGCTCGGACCATTGCTCTATCTCACGATGAGTGTTGCCGATGGCAGCGAAGGCAACGACGTCGAGAACCCTCCGGCGCTGCTACTGGCGTTGAACCCGATCACCATCGTCGCGGATGCTGCGGCAGGCGACAACACGTCGAACAGTGGCTTCTCATCCAACAACCCGTTGGAATGGGCGCGCTCCGGAGTCATTAAGGCGAAGTCACTCAACGACGACTCGTGGTTTGCATGGTTCCCCGACGACAACTTCCGCGCGCAGTTCCGGGTCGAAGGAAAAGACGACGGCTTCCCCGCGTGGGCACTGGGTGTTGTCGGTCTTGCCGATCTCGCCGCACTCCTTTCTTTCCTTGCAGTCCGCCGACTGCGTACCCCTGCGGAGACTGAACGATGAACCGAACTGTCAATCCTCTCCTGAACGCGATTCGTCGGCGACTGCGTTTGGCGTGGGCGGTTGCCACGTTGCAGGTTGTCGCGCCGCTCGTTGCGCTGGCAGCCCTGGCGATGGTCGTCGCCGGCCGCATGTTCGACCTTCCGGCAAGCGACGTGGCTGCGTTGTGGATGGTCGCCGGAGTTGTTGTGTTGGTCGCTGGCTACGCGGTGCTCTGCAAGGTCCCCGAAATGGTCGTGGCGCGTGCCGCTGATCGCGGCCTCGCGACGCGCGACGCCTTCGCCACGTCGTTGGAACTTGCGGACCAATCCGATGACGACTTTGCGCAGCGTGTGCAAGTGCGCGCTCAGGAACTGGCCGCCGTGTCGACACCAAAGGATGCCGTGCCGTTGCGCTGGCGTCGGCGGCCCACCGCGGTCGCGATGCTGGTCGCGCCCGCGGCGATCGTGCTGGCGCTGATTGCCAACCCGCAAGATGCGTTGCGCGAGGATCGCGCACGCGATGCCGCCGCCATCGAAGCGACCGCCGACGTGCTGCGCAGCGAAGCCGAGCGAATCGCTCAGCAGCCCGAAGGAGCCGACGCCGCCGCGCGCCTCGAGCAGCTGGCCGCCGATCTCGAGAAGACCGACTCGCTCGACAAGGCGCAAGAACTACTCGACGAAGCTGCCGCCGAGTTGCGTGAGCAAGTAGGCGACGATCTCTTGGCCAAGAAGGCCGCGACGGAAGGACTGCAACGCAGCCTCGAGAACTCGCCGCTACCTGGAACGAGTACTCAGGAGGCGGCCGAGCAAACAGTGCAGCAGCAACTCGATGCGTTGGCCGACGAGTTGCCGAGCATGACCGATGCCGAGCGTGCAGCAGCTGCCGAGCGGTTGGACGATTTGGCAGCGACCCAGGAAGCGGGCGACCCGGCGACGGCCGAGGCGCTGCGCCAAGCCGCGCAAGCGTTACGCGAGGGCGACGTGGCGGGCGCGCAGGCGCGCCTCGGCGAAGCGGGCCAGGCCAACGCCGAGGCGTCAAGCCAAGCCGCGCAACAAACCGCGGCGAGCGACGCCGCACAATCAGCAGCGAACGCTGGCAAGCAACTGTCCAACTCAGGCACCGGCCAATCTGCGGGGCAGGGTCAGGGTCAGGGTCAGGGTCAGGGTCAAGGTCAAGGACAAGGACAAGGACAAGGCTCCGGTACGGGTTCGGGTTCGGGGCAACAGGGCTCCGGCGGCGCGGGCGGCAATCCCTCGGGCAGCGTCGGCGGTGGCAGTGGCTCGCCTGGCAACGGTGGCCAAGGTGGCCAGGGAACCGGCGCCGGACACACCAACGGCAGCGGCGGCCCCGACCTCGACACGATCTACGACCCGGCGCACGGCACCGGCGGCGAAACCGGATCGGTGGGCGGCGGTACCGGAACCGGCGAGGGTGGCACGGTCGGCACGACGAACGGACAGACCAACAGCGGGTCGTCGCAGGTGCCGGTCAGCGATGTGCTCGACGCGTACTCACGCCAGGCGACTGACGCGATGAACAACCCATCGGTGCCGCCCGCTATACGAGCATTGGTGCTTGCGTACTTCAACCAACTGCAGGGAGCGAAGTAATGGCTCAACAACTTCCAACAATCTCGCCCGAGCGCTACGCCGAACTCGCCGAACAGATTGAGCGCGAGGTCGGCAAGGTCATCGTCGGCCAAGACCAGCTCGTGCGCACGATCGTCACCTGTCTGCTTGCCGAAGGGCACGCGCTGCTCGAGGGTGTGCCCGGACTCGGAAAGACGATGCTGCTGAAGGCGCTCTCGCAAGCGGTCGATCTGCCATTCAGTCGTGTGCAATTCACGCCCGACCTAATGCCAGCAGACATCGTCGGCACACAGGTGCTCGAAGAAGACGACCGCGGCCACAAGACATTCCAGTTCCGCGAAGGGCCGGTGTTCGCCAGCTTTGTGCTCGCGGACGAAGTCAACCGCGCGACACCCAAGACGCAATCAGCGTTGCTCGAAGCAATGCAGGAACGCAGCGTGACCACAGGCGGTATCACTCGCCCGCTGCCGCGCCCGTTTCTTGTGATGGCGACGCAGAACCCATTGGAGATGGAAGGCACATACCCGCTGCCGGAAGCGCAGCTCGACCGCTTCCTGTTGAAGGCGCAGGTTCCATTCCCGAGCGCGGAAGACTTGGTAACGGTGCTCGAACGCACCACCGGCACCCAGTCGGTGACGTTGCACTCGGTCGCCGATGCTCCGACGTTGCTGGCGATGATCGAACTCACCCGGCAGGTTCCGATTGCGAGCCACGTACTGCGGCACGCCGTCGACCTCGTCGTGGCAACACATCCCGACGCCGCCACGGCGCCCGACCTTGTTCGTCGCTATGTGCGCTTCGGCGCGTCACCGCGCGGCGCGCAAGCGATGGTTTTGGCCGGCAAGGTGACGGCACTGCTTGACGGGCGGCCCAATGTGTCGATCGCCGACATTCGCGAAGTCGCCGTCGCCGCGCTGCGCCACCGCATGGTCGTCGGCTACGAGGCGACCGCCGACAACGTTGACGCTGCACAACTCGTCGATGCATTGCTGGCCGCCGTTGAGGCACCGACAGCGGGGATGCGCGGCGCCCCGTGAGCGAACTGCTCGATCCGCAATTGCTGACGCAACTCGAGCGCTTGCAGATGCGCACGCGTCGTCGGCTGGCGGGTCGCTTCGCCGGCGAGCACCGCAGCACGCGTTTCGGTAATTCACTCGACTTCGCCGACCAGCGCGAGTATTTCCCCGGCGACGACTACCGCCGCATCGACTATGCGCTGTACGCCCGCACTGGCCAATTGTTCGTCAAATTGTTCGAAGCCGAGGACGACCTCAGCGTGCGGATCCTTCTCGACGTCTCGGCATCCATGGGCCACGAAGGCAAGCTCGATCAAGCCAAGCGCCTCGCTGCCGCGGTCGGGTTCCTCGCGCTCACCCGCCGCGATGTGGTCACGTTGCATCTGGAGCCGGCGGTGCGCCCACCACAGCGCTTCACCGGTCGTCACGCGGTGACCGCGTTGTTCCGCGTCTTGGAGTCACTGCAACCCGCGGGAGAAACCGATTTGCGCTCTGCCGCCGGAGATCTCTTGGCGCGCCCCGGACCTGCGGGAGTGACGGTCGTGATCAGCGATCTGCTCACCCCGTCATGGGAGCCAGCTATCGACCGGTTGCCGGCGCGTGGTGGCGAGGTCACCGTCCTGCACGTGCTCGCGAAAGAGGAGATTTCGCCGACCATCATCGGCGACCTCGACGTGATCGATGCCGAGTCCGGCGAGCGAGTTCCCGTCAGCCTCAGCCACGACAGCATCAAGAGCTACCGCGAAGTAGTCGATCGGTGGTTGGTTGAGGCCGCGGCGCGTTGTCGTCGGCGTGGCGCCAACTATCAGCAGGTGCTCGCCGACGATCCGATCGCGGACGTCGTGTTGAAGGGCTGGCGCGTCCAAGGAGTCGTTCGGTGATCGGAGCCCGTAAGTGACCCTGGCGAATCCGGCTGGCTTGGCGTTGCTGGGCCTGACCATTCCGATCGTGTTGCTGCACATTCTGCGCCCGCGCCGGCAGTCGGTGACCGTCAGCAGTACGTTCCTGTGGCGCGCACTCGAACGCCCGGTCAGCAGTGCGTCGCCCTGGCAGAAGCTGCGCTGGAGCGCGCTGCTGATCGCACAACTGCTCGCGGTCGCGCTGCTCGCGCTCGCCGTCGCGCGCCCGGTGCGCTTGGAGGCCGCCGAGCTCAGCGAGCACACCGTGTTCATCATCGATGCCTCGGGTTCGATGGGCGCTCTCGACGGCAACCCTGATCGACTGCACGCGGCCATCGATCGCGCGATTTCGCTGCGCGACGAGTTGCCCAGCGGCGGCATCGCCTCGATCGTGATTGCAAGTGATCATCCACGGGTAGTGCTGACCACCAGCGACGACGAGGACGAATTCGCCGATGCGTTGCGCACGATTGAAACGACCGCCGGCCACCCCGATTTCGCCGGAGCATTCAGCCTGGCGGAGAGCCTCGACACCAGCAGTGCCGAGATCGGTTTCGTGCTGATCAGCGACGGCGGCTTGAACGACGACGAAGAGAAGTTGCTGCCTCCCAATACTCGCTACAAACGAATCGGAGAAGAGAACACAAACCGCGGCGTCGTTCGGGTGGATGTCGAGCCGCGCGGCAGCGGACTGCACGCACGTGTCACGGTGCGCAACTTTGGCGACACAGCCGTGACGCAAACCGTCCGCATTGATGTCGACGGCACCACCGCCAGCGAGCAAGCGATCAATATTGGCGCGCGTAGCAGCACCGTGGTCGAAGCCGACCTGCCACCGGGGCAACGCGTCGAGGCGTACCTCGATGCCAGCCTGGCGGCGACGGACCTGCTACCTGCCGACGATGTCGGGGTCGCCGTCGGCGCGTCGCGACCCGATCTCAAGGTGCTCATTGCTGGCGACGCGCGCTTTTGGCAAGAGCTGTTCACCTCAATGGCCGGCGTGGAGACAAGCGTCGTCGAGGTAGCCGCTGGCGCGGTGGGCCCCGATGGCGATGGCTACGACATCGTGGTGTACGCCGGTGTTGCAGTACCGCTAGAACCCAAGGCCGCGTTCTTGGCGGTTGCTTCACCGGGCGGCGTCGCCGGCGTGACTCCGACCGGAGTGGTGGAGACACCAGTCGTCACGCTCCTACGCACCGACGATCCCTTGCTTGCCGATGTTGACCTGACGCAAGTGGCGATCGCCCAAGCAATGCGCGTTGAAGCAGGCGCCGGCGTGGAAGTGCTGGTCGCAGGCGAGAACGCTCCCCTGTTGCTACGCGGCGAGCAGGCGGGCCAACGGTTCGCGTTTCTCACCTTCGCGCTTGGCGACAGCAACCTGCCTTTGCAAGTGGCGTTTCCGATTCTGGGCGACCGGCTGCTGACCGAACTGAGCAACACGGCACTCTCGACTGCCGCTCTGGAAGTCGGCGCGTCGCTGCCGATCGACCCATCGACCGCGGGCGAAGCGGTCGGGCCAGACGGTCTGTCGCGATCGTTCGCGGTCGGCGACCTGGCACTCAAGGCCAGTAAGCCCGGCTTCTGGCTGATCCAAGTTGAGGGCGAGAAGGATCGCCTGATAGCCGTCAACCCTTCGGCTATCGAGAGCGACATCTCACCGCGCGACACGCTGGTGCCGCCGGTCGACGACACGGCTCGTCAGGTCACTCCCGCGCGCACCGAGCACTCCATGCTCGCCTGGGTACTCGTGCCTCTACTGGCACTACTTGCACTTGAGGCCTGGCTCGCGTGGCGGCGCCTCGGCGTCAGCCGTCGGCAATGGACAATTGCGGTTGGCGCGCGCATCGCCGTTGCGGCGCTCTTGCTTGGCGCGTTGTTGGCTCCAACGATTCGCCGCAGCAGCGATCGCGTCGCGACGGTGTTCGTTCTCGACGGTTCGGCCTCGCTTGGGCCGAGCGGGGACGCCGCGGCGTTGTTGTGGTTGCAACAGGCACTGCAAGCACGGCCCGACAATGCGTTAAGCGCCGTCGTCGTGTTTGGCGGAGACGCGCGCCTGGATCGGGTGCTGGAGCAATCATCAACGTTCGAAGGCGCGGCGGTGGTCATCGACGACAGCGCCACCGACATCGCCACTGCGCTGCGCCTTGGTGGCGCGGTGTTGCCGTCAGATGCCAAGCGCCGAGTCGTCGTCATCAGCGATGGTCGGGTTACCAACGGCGATGCGATCGAGGAAGCGCAGCGGTTGGCGGGCGACGACATTCAGATCGATGTGCACACCATCGACGAGAGTGTCGGTGCCGACGCCGCGGTGCTGAGCATCGACGTGCCGCGATTGGCCCGCGTCGGCGACGAGATCACGATCAAGGTCAACGTGGTCGCGACCCAAGACGGTCGAGCAACCGTTGTGCTGCGTCGAGACGGAACCGACGTTGGCACGCAAACCGTCGATCTGGTAGCGGGCACCAACGTGGTGACCTTCCTCGACAACGCCGGCGACACACCAGCCGCGGTGTTGCGCTACCAAGCCATCGTCTCCAGCGTCGACGACGCGCAGCCGAAGAACGACGCGGCATTCGCGGCAGTTCCGGTGGATGGCCCGGCACAAGTGCTGATCGTGGAAGGAAGCGGCGGTGAGGCCGACACGCTGAGCGCCGCGCTGCGGGCCGGTGGTGTTGCGACCGTCGTCGTCGGCCCCGCTGAACTGCCTGACGTGCAGCAACTCGCCAGTTACGCGGGCGTAGTGCTGGTCGACGTGCCGGCAACCTCACTCACCGGCGAGCAGATCGAAGCACTCACGATCGCCGTGCGCGATCTCGGACGTGGCCTGGTGACCATCGGAGGCACTCGCAGCTACGGCGTTGGGGGCTATCGCGAATCGCCGTTGTCGGATCTGTTGCCCGTCGACAGCGAGATCCTCGACCCGAAGCGACGCAAGACAGTGGCCGAGGTGCTGTCGATCGACACATCTGGTTCGATGGCCAACTGCCACTGCGATGAAGGCGTCATGAACCCGAACGTCGTTGGTGGCGGAGTCAACAAAACCGACATCTCGCGCGCTGCGGCAGAACGCACCATCGAGGCACTGACGCAGAACGACCAGGTCGGCGTGATGGCCTGGACCGCGGGCACAGACTGGGTGATCGATCTACAAACGTTGCCGTCGCAGGACGTCATCGACGAAGGCCTTGGTCGGTTGCAGCCCAATGGCAACACCAACCTGTTGGTCGCGCTCGACGAACCGGCTGAGGCGTTGTTGAACAGCAATGCCGAACTAAAGCACATCATCGTGTTCACCGACGGCTTTACCGATGTGAAGTTGATTGATCAGCTCGCCGAGCGCGCCGCCACGTTGTACAACGAGAGCGGCATCACGATCAGCGTGCTCGCCACCGGCGAAGGTGCTGCGCCGTCGCTGGAGAAGATCGCGGTCGCGGGCCACGGCCGCTATTACCCCGGCACCAACTTGGCCGACGTGCCCCAGATCATGGCGGAGGAAGCCGTCATCGCCAGCCGCGACTTCATCAACGAAGGCTCTTTCCTGCCAGAGGTGACGTCGAATGATCCTGTGGTCGCTCCCTTAACGGCGTCGCCTGAGCTGCTCGGCTACGTGGCCACCACCGCCAAGCCGGAAGCGAGCACGCTGCTGCGCATCGGCCCCGACCGCGATCCGCTGTTAGCTACGTGGCAGTCGGGCCTGGGCCGTTCGACAAGCTGGACCAGCGATGCCAGCGACGTGTGGTCGCAGCAGTGGGCGGGCTGGGATGGCTACGTCGACTTCTGGAGTCGAGTGGTGAAGAGCACGTTCCAGCAGGGCGATACCGCGGGCGCCGCGCAAGCGCAGATTGCTGACGGGCAGATGACGATCAGCGTCGAGAGCGGCAGCAACTTCCCCGACGGCGCGATCGCCGTGGCGACGGTGGCGGGTCCCGATGGCCAGCGCTATGAAGTGCCTCTGAACCGAGTGGGCGCCGATCGCTTCGAAGCGCAGTTGCCCGCGGTCCGCACCGGCACTTACGCGGTCGGCGTCAACGTCACTCACGATGGTGAAACGGTGCTGGCCGCGAGCACGTTGGCCAACGAGAGTTACCCACCTGAGTATGCACTGGGCGAATCCGACGCGGCGCTGATGGACGGGCTTTCCACCGCCACCGATGGGCGCGGCGAGATTGAGCCGTCTCAGGCGTGGGACACGACCGGCTTGAAAGCGGGCTTCCGCAACCTGGCGCTCGCGGGACCGTTCCTGTTGCTCGCCGCCTTGCTGTGGCCGCTGGCTGTTGCGTTGTCGCGATTGTCGATGCGCGGTGCGACGCTCGCAGGTGCTGCGGCGGGAATGGCTACTGCTCGGCGTCGAGTACGCGCAGCCATGCCGCGACTGAACGCCGATCCGCATCACGCACCCGCGCCGACCACCGCCCGAACACCAGTCAGCAAGCCATCGAGCAGGCCAACCGGTAAGCCACCAGCGAAACAAGCCGGTAAGCAAACGGCAGCGGTTAACGAGTTGCTGGCGGCGAAACGGGCTCGGCGCGGCGACGACGAAGGCTCCAGTGCGGACTAAGCGCGCCGATCGCCGTCAGCAGCGCGCCAAGCCAGACCAGCCACATCAGCGGACGCTGGCGAACGGTCACACGCACCGTGCCCAAGTCGTTGGCGTCGAGCAACGTGATCTGCACATCGCGCCACGGTCGCGACACGATGGCCGTCTCGGCCAGCACTCCCCCACGCTCCGGATAAGCAACGAGGGCCGGTCGCATTGTCCAACCGTTGACTTCGAGTGTCGCCACCACTTGCGACACGTCGGCGCGTGGACCAGGCTCGACATCGACACCAGTGTTGACGACGTGCAATCCTGCGGCCTCGGTCGCCTCACCGGCAGCAAGCGTGATTGTCTCGTGACGATCAAACGTGCTCGCTGCGATGCCGATCAGCAACACGAGCGCGCCGAGGTGAACAAGCCGCGACCGGCGCAATCGCAATCGCCACGCGAGAAACGGCACGGCGACGAAAGCAAGCGGGCCAACCGTGCGCGAGAAGAACTCTCCTCGCACCGCCGCCGGACGCGAGCGGACCACGTCGATGAGCACGGGGGCAAACGTCCCGAGCGCAACAATCGCAAACACCGCTGCCCCGATCAACGCCGCGTTTGTACGCTGCCGCGCGCTATCCGTGCGGGAGCGTACAAACGCGATCGGTCGCGCGAGCCGGGTGAGGACGATCACCGCCGCGATGCTCAGCGCGAGTAGCGCCCAGCCAACACTGGCTTGCTCGGCGAAGCTGTGCACCGAGGGAACGGAGCCGGATCGGACGAGTGGGGCGCCGGCCAACACGGCGACCCAGGCAAGCATCGCCATTCGCGGGCGTGCCGGAAGGTGCAATGCGATCAGCGCGCCGAGCCAGACGAGCAGCGATGTGTTCTCCACTGGATCCCACGCCCAATACCCGCCCCAACCTTGCTCGACGTAACTCCACAGCCCGCCGAGCGCCATTGCCAACGTCACGATCGCAAGCGTCCGCCGCAGCCACGCCATCGCGTCGCGACCGTCCAGCGCGACGAGCGCGGCCGCGAACGCGCACCCGAAGCCGGCGTAGAGCAACGGCGGGTGAATCGCCATCGCCGGATGTTCCAGGATCGGCGTCAGCCCAAAGCCGCGTACGGCCGGCGCGTCGAGCCGACCAAACGGACTGGCGAACACGACATTGATCGCGAGCAGCCCACCAACCATCGCCGTCGCATACCAACCGACCGTCGCGCACCGCGCACTTCGCAGCGCAATGCACGCGACCAGTCCGACGATGGCGACAAACAGCAGCAACGAACCCTCGCTGCCACCCCACACACCAGCGAGCCGGTAGTACCACGGCGCATCGCGTCGGCTCTGTTCGGCGACGTAGCGCCACTGCAATTCGATGCCGAGAAACGCGAACGCCAAACGACCGACTGCCAACCACACGACAGCGGTGACCGCCCACAACGTATTGCGGGCGACTGTCGGTGAATGCACCCGCTCAGTCTTGTACGGACACGTCCAATTCGGCAGTCAGACCTTCTAGCCTGACCCAACCCGTGCACCGAGGAGAGAAGTGAAGCCAGTCGAGAAGTCGTCCAAGCTTGCCAATGTCGGTTACGACATCCGAGGTCCGGTGCTCGATCGCGCGCGCGAGATGGAAGAAGAAGGGCAGCAGATCATCAAGCTGAACATCGGCAACCTCGCCGCGTTCGGCCTCGAGCCGCCCGACGAGATCGTGCAGGACATGATCCGTAACCTGCCGCACAGCGCCGGGTACACGGATTCCAAGGGTCTGTTCGCGCCGCGCAAGGCGGTCGTGCACTACACGCAGGAAAAGAAGATCGCTGGCGTAGCAGTCGACGACGTGTACCTCGGCAACGGTGCGTCCGAACTGATCGTGATGGCCTTGAACGGGCTGCTCGACGACGGCGACGAAGTGCTGGTGCCCGCACCTGACTACCCGCTGTGGACCGCCGCCGTATCGCTATCGGGCGGACGTCCCGTGCACTACATCTGCGACGAGCAGGCTGATTGGTGCCCCGACATCGATGACATCCGCAGCAAGATCACGAATCGCACAAAGGGCCTCGTGGTCATCAACCCGAACAATCCGACCGGTGCCCTTTATCCGCAGGAACTGCTACAGCAGATCGTGCAGGTTGCCCGCGAGCACCAGTTGATCGTGTTCGCCGACGAGATCTACGACAAGACCCTGTACGACGGCAACACGCACACCAGCATCGCATCGCTGGCCGAAGACGTCTTGTTCGTCACCTTCAACGGCCTCTCCAAGAACTACCGCTCGTGTGGATACCGCGCCGGATGGATGGTTGTCTCCGGCGAAAAGCAACATGCCAAGGGATACATCGAGGGCCTCGACATGCTGGCGTCTATGCGCTTGTGTTCGAATACACCTGGACAGCTGGCGATCCAGACCGCGCTCGGCGGCCACCAAAGCATCGATGATCTCGTCGCGCCGACCGGGCGGTTGTGCCGCCAACGCGACTTGGCCTACGAGACACTGAATCAGATTCCGGGCGTGTCGGTGGTGAAGCCGAAAGCTGCGCTGTATCTGTTCCCGCGGCTCGATCCAAAGGTGTACCCGATCAGCGACGATCAGCAATTCGCGTTCGAGTTGTTGGAGCAAGAGAAGCTGTTGATCGTGCAAGGCACCGGCTTCAACTGGCCGACCCCTGATCACTTCCGCCTGGTGTTCTTACCGAACACCGACGATCTGGGCGAAGCGCTGATGCGCATCGAACGCTTCCTCGGCAGCTACCGCAACCGTCACGCCTGACCCGACCCCGGGGTCAGCAACAACGGCCAGCAGCCGCGGGCTCGAGTTCGGGCGAGTTCGAAACGGCTTCGTCGGTCGCGCAGCACACGCCCGCCGCAGACTCGTGCATCACTTCTGCAGGCGCGAGCACCGTATAGATCTCGAAGTCGTGCAAGCTGCCATCCACCCAGAACTTGTCTTGCAGCGCATAGCAACAGGTGGTCTCGCCTTCGGCGCTGGTCTTCAACCCTGCGGCGTGCACACGAGCGAGTTCAGATGCGACCTCATCAGTCGACTCGACTTCGACGCCCAGGTGGTTGATCGAACCGGGCTCGGCGTCGTGGTTCTGCAACAGCACCAACTTGAGCGGCGGGTTAGCGATCGCGAAGTTGGCGTAGCCAGGCTTCAGCTTGGCGGGGGTGGTGCCGAACAAACGGCTGTAGTGCTCGATCGCGGCTTCCAGGTCGGTGACGTTGAGGGCGAGTTGCAGGCGGGACATGTGTGACTCCTTAACGAGTGTGGTCTATATTGATCAGTGTCGATACGATATCAATCATATCGACAGTTGTCAATGTGTTCAGATCAGAATTCTGGAGGACTCTCATGGCACGAACTGCGCAGGCATCGGCACCAGTCGTTACCGGCTGCTGCGGCGCCCCGGGCGACAAGGCGCTGACAGCCAAGCAAGCCGACTCGCTCGCTCATTCGTTCGCGGCGCTGGCCGATCCGGTTCGCCTGCGCCTGCTGTCACTGATCGCCACGAGTGCCGACGGCGAGGTGTGCGCATGCACGATGGTCGACACACTCGGAAAGAGCCAGCCGACGGTGAGCCATCACTTAAAGGTCTTGCGCGAGGCCGGGTTGGTGACGTCCGACAAACGCGGCATCTGGATGTGGTACCGGGCAGTGCCCGAACGCGTCGCGGAATTGCGTGCCGCACTCGGTTAGAAGAGGCGCTGCGTGAGCTGCTTGCGGTAGCCCGCGGTGCGCGGGTCGTCGGGGCCCATTAGCTCCAAGATGTCGACGAACTGTTGCCGAACGGCTTCGTCGTCTTTCACCTTGTCGAGCAGCGCGGTCAGCGTGGCATCGTGGTCGTCGTCGGGCGCCAGGCGCGTGCGCGCTTTGGCCGCGACCTTTCGGGTGCGGTCGGTTTCTGCGATGCGGCCCAGGAACTGCAGTGCCTGCTCGTTCTCGCCGCGGGCGACGAGCAACTCGGCGAGACCGACGATTGCGTCTTCGTTGCCCGGCTCGAGTTCGAGCACGGCCCGGAACGAGCCCTCGGTTCCTTCGGCAAGCAACGCAGCAACAGTCAGTTCACCTTCGCTAGGCAGCAAAGAGTCGACGAACGCCTTGACGACATGCTCGGGTTGGGCACCGACGAAGCCGTTAACCACTTCGCCGTTGCGCAGCGCGTACACCGCCGGAATCGACTGCACCTGAAACGCTTGCGAGATCGCAGGGTTCTGATCGGTGTCGACTTTCGCCAGCACGACCTTGCCGGCGGTTGCGTCGGTGACTTTCTCGATGATCGGCCCGAGCGTGCGACATGGCCCGCACCACGGTGCCCAAAGATCAACGACGACCGGGACCTGGAACGATCGGTCGATCACTTCCGCTTGGAAGGTTGCATCGGTGACATCGAGAGCCATGACCCCACGATATCGGCGGAACGTTTACGACGACCGATGACGGCACACCACTAACCCTTACGACAGATACCGTACGGCAGCAATGAGCTACGAGCTGCACCAAGAACTGCCCGCGCTCGACCAACCAGTTCTGGTCGTACACCTCACCGGTTGGATCGACGCCAGCGGCGCCGGCGCTGCCGCGCTCGCGGCAATCGACGACGAGTGCGAGACATCGTTGTTAGCGACGTTCGACGGCGACGCGTACATCGACTATCGAGCACGGCGACCAACGATGGAGCTTCGCGATGGTGTCAACACGAAGTTGGTGTGGGACGAGATTCAGCTTCGTGTCGGACACGACCCAAACAAGCAGGCCGTGCTCACCCTGGTCGGTCCCGAGCCGGACTCGCGCTGGCGCGAGTTCGCCAGGGTGGTCACTGAGCTCGCAGGGCACTTGGGCGTGCGGCAGATGGTCGCACTTGGCGCCTATCCATACGCCACACCCCACACTCGCCCACCGCGCCTCTCCAGCAGCTCGCCATCGGCGGAAGTGCTGGCCAACCTTCCTTACCTAAAGAATTCGGTCGACGTGCCCGCCGGAATGAGTTCGGTGCTCGAGCACGCGTTGTCCGATGCTGGCGTTGCTTCGCTCGGTATGTGGGTGCAAGTGCCGCACTACGTCAGTGCGATGAGCTACCCGGCTGCAACCGTCGCGTTGCTGCAGGGTTTGCACGAGGTCACGGGCATCACAGTCTCCGCCGCCGAGGCGGTGCATGAGGCCGAGATTCAACGCCACCGCATCGACAAGTTGGTCGCCGCCAACGACGAACACGGCACGATGGTGGCGAACCTAGAAGCGCTGTACGACCAAGCGGGCGAACAGACAATGTCGTTGGGCGACGCGCAACTCCCTAGCGGCGACGACCTTGCCGCGGAGTTCGAGCGCTTCCTGCGCGAACAAGAGAACTGACTGCTCAGAACTGCAGCAGGTTCTCCTGGCGAAGGAAGAGGTCGTGGGAGATACCCGGGTTCAGCGACGTGAGGGTGGCAATCATCAGCGATCCCTCTGCGTGAATGTCCGTGGCGGTCAGCACTTCCGACCACGGGCTGCCGGCCAACGAGACGCCGGATTCAACCTGCGTGCGAAAGGCAGCGACAGCCGCGCTTGCTGCTGCGGCATCCGAGTAACTCAGCGCGATGGTGAGCGTCGAGGTTTCACCACTGAACGCTTCGCCGAGACCAGCGAAGGCCCAGCCCTCCCCGCCCCACGGCGGCACCAGTTCTGCGGTAACCACGGACGCCGCGTCGAGCACGCCCGCCACCGCGGCGTACGCCGCGTCGTCGGCGAGCGATGGACCCGCGTCGCTGGCTGCTGCAATGCACGCATCGACCAGCGCGCGGCCGCGACTCCAGTACAGCAAGTCTCCGTCGACGGCAATCCGTAGCGGCTCGCCAAGTCTGCGGACCGCGGACACAGCACCGAAGTCGACATCGTCGTCGGCTCCCAACGACATGTACGTCACCCCGTCGATCGACTCCTCTTCCAGCGCGTCGCCGCCGGGTGACGACCGCAGTCCGCTCTCTAGGTCGCCAGCGTCGAAGCTTCCAACGAGCGCGGTGACCTGGTCGGGCTGCGACCCAAAATCCAAGAACGCCTCAATCTCGCGGGTGTCGAAGCCGGTGAACTCTGCGAACTCGGGCTCCAGGATTCCTCCGCTGATCGCGCGCGGCAAACTCAACGAGTTGGATGTGCCCTCCATCAGCAACGCGACATCGTCCTCAAACGAGCCAGGGTTGTCGCCGCCACGCGCTCGCTCGAGATTCCCGTACACGATTGGCTGGCTGCGATTGGCCTCGTTGTCCGCGACAACGCCGAGCAAACCAAGCACGCTGCGCGTCGCTTCGCTCGACGAACCGCTTCCGCCACTCTTGTCGTCGCCACCGCAGCCAACTGCCACAGCCGCCAGGGCTGTAACCATCAATATCCGTCGCATGTCAGTCAGTTACCCATGTTCGGAATCGGAGCGTAAAAACCGGTGATGTCGATGATGACGTGGGTAGAACCCGATTGGTCGCCGCCCCAGATCTTGATCGTGCGGTTTGATGCAATAGCAACGACCGCCGCGTTGGCGAGGTCGCTGGTTCCGTTGAAGTTGATGACTGAGGTGGTGAACGAGCCGGCGTCACCCGCCGTCACTGCGAGGAAGTTTGGCCCCGTGGTGCCCGACACGGTGATGTTGTAAGCGACCGCTGTCGCACCGGCAGGCACGACATCGAGCGCATTGACGGCGCCCGCTCCATCATGTCCGTCCTTGATGCTGACGACCTTGTTGGTGTTGGGGGCCAGCAGCCCACTGCTCGCGTACGCGGGGTTACGCGAGTCGAACACTCGCGCCGGTGGGATTGGATAGAAGACCGTGCCGGTTGCCGCGGCAGTTGCTGGCACTTGGTACAGCACCTCCACGCCACAGATGACGTGGTCGGCAAGGGCGGCATTCGTCATGGTGATGTGCACGCTGTGGAAGCGATGCGTGGTGGGAAAGAAACCAAAGCTTCCCGTGATCTCACCCAGGTTGTCGGCACTTGCCAGCACGAACTCGCCGCTTGCCGTGGACGTAGAAAAGGAAGTGACAGTGGACTCGGTTCGAGTCACGACGCCGAAAGAAGAGTTGAGATCCGAGCGAAACAAAGAGATGGTCATGTCCCCCGCGTCGGAATCCTCGCCGAAGGCGATGATCTGTTTGATGCGGGCACCGTCGGGCAACTCGATAGGCGCGGTCACTTCGGTGCCGGAGCCAGCCGACCCCGACGACGGATAGAAGCAGGAATAGCCAGATCGAAAGGTGACGAGGTCGGCGTCGAGACCCGAATCCTGGGAAGGGGTGAATCCGGTTCCCGGAATGAACTTCGTCAGAATGGTCGGGTCGTAGTTGCTGCTACCGGTGACGATCGGAGCGAAGCCTTCGCCACCGCCCGCAGCCGGCGCCGGCGCTTCCGGGCCCTCATCGACGTAGGGAATGCCCGGCACCGCCGGGTCGGCGGGCGGGCCACCCTCGCCCTCGCCAGCAAGCGACGCCGTCGCCCAACCGCCAAAGGCGGCGACGGTAACCATCACCGCAACGGTGATCTTTGAGTATCGGCTGCTGATGATGAATCCCACGTCTGGCCTCCCGCTGCGAACGACCCCACGTAGGATCGATGATCGACGGATCATATTGCACGAGCGAGAGAGTGACGATGCGATGAAAGTTGACGGGGGCATCAATGGCAACCTGCGCAATGCAGGCGAGCAGGCCAAGGAACTAGAGGCGGCTGGCTACAGCGGCGCCTGGTCGTTCGAGACGGCGCACGATCCGTTCTTGCCACTGCTGCTGGCGGCGGAACACACAGAGACGCTCGAGATCGGCACGTCGATCGCGGTTGCGTTCGCGCGCAACCCGATGACGCTGGCGCAGATCGCATGGGACCTGCAGGCGTACTCGAAGGGGCGCTTCGTGCTCGGCCTCGGCAGTCAGATCAAGCCGCACATCACCAAGCGCTTCAGCATGGAATGGAGCCACCCTGCTGCGCGTATGCGCGAGATGATCCTCGCCATTCGCGCGATCTGGGACACGTGGGAGAACGGCACTCCGCTTGCGTTTCGTGGCGAGTTCTACACGCACACGCTGATGACGCCGTTCTTCTCGCCCGACCGTGCCGATCTTGCGGGCTTTGGGGTGCCGAAGATCTTTCTCGCTGGCGTCGGTGAGTTGATGACTGAAACCGCGGGCGAGGTGTGCGACGGGTTCATCTGTCACGGCTTTACCACCGAGCGCTACCTGCGCGAGGTCACGCTGCCGGCGCTCGCGCGCGGTCGCGCGAAGGCAGGCAAGACGATGGAGGGCTTCGAAATCGCTGGGCCTAGTTTCGTGGTCACCGGCAACGACGCGAAGGAGAAGGCGGCCGCCGACAGCGGCACGCGCCAGCAGATCGCGTTCTACGGATCGACACCTTCATATAAGGGCGTGCTCGAACTGCACGGTTGGAACGGATTGCACGAGGAACTGAACGCGCTCTCCAAGAAGGGCGGCTGGGCCGAGATGGGCACACTCATCACCGACGAGATCCTGAATACGTTCGCAGTTGTAGGAGAGCCCGAAGAGATCGCTCCGGAGTTGCACCGCCGCTACGGCGACGTCATCAATCGCATCAGCTTCTACGCGCCGTACAAGGCCGACCCCGCACGCTGGTCCAAGGTGCTCGCAGCCCTCAAGTCCGCCTGACCACACCCCCACTGCGGGGGGTTTGCTGCACCCTGGGGTTTCGTGCCCGCAAGCGTGCACGAAACCCCCCGAGTGCACGAAACCCCCGACAGGAGATAGAACGTTCGTTCGGTATGGTTGCCGGATGAGCGTTGATCGGGGTCCCGCGCTGCTGGGGCGGAACGCAATTGTGGCTCCCGGGCAGGCCGCGCCGCCGGCTTGGGCGGACGCAGCAAGAGTCGTGATCGAGATGCCGGCTGCCGGACTCGTCGAGCAGCTTCGCGACGCAGCGCTCGTTCGTGCCGGGATGGTGTATGAAGTGTCCCCAACGGTTGACCCTCTGGTGCAAGAGCCGTTCCGAAGCGACCTCGCCCTGCACACAGTCGGTCCACGCGTGCGCTTCAACCGCGAGCTGTTGCAGCATCTTGTGTACGCCAACTCGGTCGATTGTCGCGGCGGCACGGCCTGGCCGCTGAAAGACCGCGCGATCGCACTCGGCGCGAAACCCGTCAGCGATGGCGTCGGCGACATCCAGCTCCGCGACGGCACGCGTGCGTGGCTCGATGGTGGCCCGACGCGCTTCACGCCGGCAGTCGACGGTGTAGCCGTACTTCACCGCGTTGCCATCGAGCACGGCTCACTGCGAACACCAATCAGCAACGACTCCAGCGCCGATCTCGCGCACGACCAACTGGAAGCGGTAACCCACGATGGTGGTGCGGCGCGCATCATCGCCCCGGCCGGTTCGGGCAAGACGCGCGTGCTCACCGAACGCGCGCGCCACTTGGTGCAGCAATGGCAACTGCCGCCGTCGGCGGTGACGTTGATCGCGTTCAACAAGCGCGCGCAAGAAGAGATCGCCGCCCGCACCACCGACCTGCCCGGATTGCAAGTACGCACGCTCAACGCAATCGCACTCGCCATCATCAACGGCTCTTCGCCGTTCGCCAAGCAACCGCAGCGGCTCGCGACGATCGACGAGCCCGAGGTTCGGCGGCTGATCGGCAAGCTGGTCAAGTTCCCGCGCGTACGTAACGCCGACCCAGTCGCAACATGGATCGAAGCGTTGTCGCTCGCTCGTCTCGGCCTGGTCGATCCGGCGAAGGTGGAGTCGCGCTACGACGGTGAGGTCGACGGTTTCGCCGACGCCTACGCCCGCTACCGCGAGACACTCGCTCGCCAAGGCCAGGTCGACTTCGACGAACAGATTGTGCGCGCCATCGAGTTGCTGCTGCGCGATCCCGAAGCCCGCGCCGCCGCGCAACGGTCGTGCCGACTACTGCTCGTCGACGAATTCCAAGACCTCACGCCTGCGCACGTGCTGCTCGTGCGTCTGCTCGCTGGCCCCGATGCCGCCGTGTTCGGTGTCGGCGACGACGACCAGACGATCTACGGCTACAACGGCGCCGACCCAGCGTGGCTGATCGAATTCGGCGACATGTTTCCTGGGGCCGGTGCACACCCGCTGGAGGTCAACTACCGCTGCCCCGCCGGTGTCGTGCGCGCCGCCGACACCCTGCTGCGCCACAACCGGCGCCGTGTTGCGAAGGTCATTCGCGCGCAGCACACCGATCGCGATGGATTTATGGTCGCCCCATCAACCGGCAACTCGGTGGCGCTCACGCTGCAGGCGGTACAGACCGCGATCGCCGCTGGGTCGCTGCCACAAGACATCGCTGTGCTCACCAGAGTCAACTCGTTGCAGGCGCCAGTGCAAGTCGCGCTGCGCAGCGCAAGCATTCCGACCACCGGCGGCGTTGGCAGCGAATTCCTCGAACGCACTGCCGTACGCGCAACGCTGGCGTGGCTGCGGCTGGCGCGAGCCACCGGCGAGTTCTCGGCCGCCGACGTTGGTGAAGCGCTGCGTCGGCCGTCGCGCCCGCTGCACCCGCGCATTGCGGGCTGGGTCGGCGAGCAGACATCGCTGGTCGGTCTGCGGCGCCTCGCCACGCGGATCACAACGGAGAAGGACTCCATCACGGTCGATCAGTTCGCGGCCGACATCGACAAGTTGCAGCAGTTGGTCCGCAGCGGCGGCACCACCGAACAGCTGCTATCGACAGTGCGCGATTCGTTCGGGCTCGCATCGAGCATCGCCAAGCTCGACGCTCATCGCCACGGCATGAACCGGACTGCGCAGAACGACGACCTGACCGCACTCGCACAACTCGCGGCATTGCAGCCGGACCCGAAGGCCTTCGAGCCTTGGTTGCGAACCGCGCTCGCGGCACGATCGGATGCCGAGGGCGTCACACTCGCGACCGTGCATCGCGTAAAGGGCCAAGAGTGGCCGTTTGTCGTCGTGCATCACGCGGACGCCGACCAGTTTCCACACCGTCTCGCCGACGATGTCGAGGAGGAGCGTCGGCTCTTCCATGTCGCGATCACACGCGCCTCTCGCGATGTCTTGGTGGTGCCATCGGATAAGCCGTCGCCCTTCATCAGCGACTGCAGTACCGAGCCGAGCGCGAAGGTGGAACCACCGCCGGCGGCCAAGGTCGCAAGAACGGCCGACACTCCCCTGTTCGAGGAACTCCGCGCGCTGCGCACGGTTCTCGCGGCCGGCAAACCAGCCTTCATTGTGTTCGCCGACTCGGTGCTGCGCGACATTGCCGCTGCGCGGCCGGCGTCGCTCGATCAACTCGCCGCGATCAAGGGGCTCGGGCCAACGAAGCTGCAGCAGTACGGCGCCGCGATTCTGGAAGCCGTCGCGGCCAGTAAGAACTAGCCCGCTACGCGCCAAGTCCAGTCAACCAGGCGTGCACGTTGGCGCCGAGGGCGGCGACGTCGTAACCACCCTCCTGCAGCACGATGGTCGGCAAGCCCAGTTGGCGCACAACCTCCCCGCAGCGACGCATACCCGGCGTCGTCACGGCGAGATCTGAAATCGGGTCGGTGATGTAGGTGTCGAGCCCGAGCGAAACGATCAGCACCGCCGGACCGAACGCCGCGATCTGCTGGCACGCAGTGCTGAGCGCGCTGACGTAGAGGTCGTCGTCGGCGCGCAGCGGCATTAGGTGATTGATGTTGTACCCCAGGCCGCGCCCGCTACCGGTCTCGTCGGCGAAGCCGATCGAGTACGGGTACGCCCGCGCCGGATCGCCGTGCAGCGAGACGTATTGCACGTCGTCGCGGTCATAGAAGATCTGCTGCGTTCCGTTGCCGTGGTGGTAGTCGACGTCGAGCACGGTGACCTTGCTGCCGGTCGTGCTTGCCACGTGGTGCGCAGCAACTGCAGCGTTGTTGAAGAAGCAATAGCCGCCGTAGAGATCGCTGGTTGCGTGGTGCCCCGGTGGCCGACACAGCCCATACGCGCTGGCTTCGCCGTCGAGCACCAGTTGGGTAGTCGTCAACGCCGTGTCGACCGCGCCACGCGCCGCGGTGTATGTGCCCTCAGTGAGCGGCGTCGTCGTCTCGAAGCACCAGTACCCAACGCGACCGAGGATCGATTGCGGTTCGCGACCAGCGCTCATCTTGTCGCGCAACGCTGGGCGGTAGAAGACGTCGGCGACGACCTCGCGCACGCCGGGCTGGGCTGCGTTGTATTGCTGCCAACCCTCGCTGAGAAACCTCACCAGTCCCGTGTTGTGCACGGCTTCGATCGGCGCCGTCCCCCACTCGCTCGGGCCGACGAACTCGAAACGCGGGTCTGCCTGCAGTGTTTCTCGAATCGCCTCGGCGCGACCGATGTGTTCCCACGGCTTGTGCGCAGTAGACGTTTCGAACTCGACCTGCGGATCGTGCAGCAAGTGAGCGGCGGTGTAGACGACCTTCATCACCTGAAGGATGCCAGAAATTGAGTATCCAGTACTCATGCCGAGACGACCGAAAACCGTCACGATGAGCCAGCACGCCAGCCCATCCACGAAAGGCAACCATGAAAGGCAAGCAAGTGAAGCTTTCGCAGCGCATCGGTAGGAGAATCAAACTCGCAGGTTTCGTCCTGCCCATCACGCTCGTCTCCTGTGGCAACGACGACGCCGCGCTACCTGGGCAAACCGCTACGCCGGCCGTCACTGTGCCAGGAGCGACGGCACCGGCGGTCCCCGACACGGTTGCGAGTTCGTCCGGGAGCGTCGCGGCCGATGACTCCTGCCACGTCGACATCACGGGCGACGTGACCGCATCGTTCGACTCGCCCGGCGGCTTCTCCAACATCAGTTATGGCCCGTGGGTACCCAACACGAGCGGCACGGTGATGGGTATCGCGCTCGACGACACCTTCTTCATCATGAATTGTCAAGGACCCGACGACCAGTTGGTGACGATCAGCCTCGGCCTCGATCAGCACCTGCCGATGGCTCCCGCAACCTTTCCGATCCGCAAGGCCGACAACATCTTTGGTGGTTACGACTCAAACCCGCCAGTGATTCAGGTGTCGCCGTACATCGGTTCCGGTGACTTCTTCTGGGCCGTTTCGGCCGACAGTGTGTTCACGATCACCGAGTTCGATGCCGAGCACATCGCTGGCAATTTCCAGTTCTACGTCAGCGAAGCCAAGAACGACATCGTGACGGACTCGCTGCCAGCCAAGACGGCTGTGATTACGGGAACGTTCAACCTCAAGAACCCGAACTAACCGCCAACGCCGGCGGCGCTAAACCAGTTCGAGTTCTTCGGCCAGATACAGCTCACGGCACTTGGCACGCTGCAGCTTGCCCGACGAGGTCTTGGGCAACGTGCCGGCCTTTACCAAGATCACGTCGCGCGGTGGCAGACCGCAAACATCGATTGTGCGCTGGTGTATGTCGTGGCGCGCCGTGTCGAGGTCGTCGGCGGCGAGGAGTGCGGGTCGCACCTCTGCGACAACGACCACGCTCTCCTTGCCCTTGTAACCCTCAACGCCAAACGAGATGACGTTGCCAGCGCGCACGCCATCGACCTGTGCAACGGTTCGCTCGATGTCCTCCGGAAACACGTTGCGGCCGCCAACGATGATTACGTCCTTGATCCGACCGCACAACACCAACTCACCATCGACGATGTACGCCAAGTCGCCCGTACATAGCCAACCATCGCGGAACAGCGCGGCCGTCGCATCCGGGCGCTTGTAGTAGCCGGGCGTCACCGAGGTGCCACGCAGCAGTAACTCGCCGACATGCCGCTCGGGAAGTTCCTCGTAGGTATCTGGGTGAACGACCTTCAACTCCAGCCCGGGCACGGCCTTGCCGAGCAACGGCAGCCTGCGCACATCAAGGTCCTCCGACGCATCGCTGAGCAGCAGCGGCTTGGCGACGCGCTCGCGCTCGAGGAACTCGCGGTCGACCGAGTCGACGACCATGCCACGGTGGCGTTTCGGGAAGGCTCCGCCGATCGCAACCTCGGCCATACCGAATGCGGGAAACACGCTGCCCGCCTTGAACCCGAACGGTTCAGCGGCGCGCACGAATGCCTCCACGGCGTTCGGATCGACCGGCTCGGCACCGCTGAGCGCCATCGTCAACTGCGACAGGTCGAGACCCTCCATCCGGCCCAACGCCCGAGTGGCGAGCACCCACGCGAAGTTCGGACCTGCCGTCGCCGTGCCGCCCCAATCGCTGATCCACTGCATCCAGTTTCCTGGCTTGGCCAAAAAGTCCTGCGGCGCGGCCTGCACGAGCTGCACGCCACGCGTCATGGGCAAGGCAAGAAACCCGACCAACCCCATGTCGTGATACAGCGGCAACCAGCTGACCATCACTTCGTCGAGCGTCAATTCCGCCGCTGCGCAGCTGGCATCGAGGTTGGCGCGCAGCACGCGGTCGGGGATCATCACGCCCTTGGGCTCGCTGGTGGAGCCGCTCGTGTATTGCAAGATCACCAGGCGCTCGGCGTCGTGATTGGGGCGCACCCACCGGTCGGCGTTCGGAACGCCCGCGCCACCCGGCAGCACCGCCGCCATCGGCTCGATCGGCGGATCGTTCGGGCCGGCCTCGTACAGCGCTGCCAGCATCTCGTCGATCAGAATCAACTTCGCGTCGCCGTGCTGAATGCGCGCCCGCGTGCTTTCGACGAAGGCATCGAGCGAACCCATCCGCATCGGAAGCGGCAACACCATGCTGGCCATACCAGCCAGCCAGCAGCCCTGAACAATCGTCATCAACGACCGCGACGTCGGCCCCAGGATGGCGACGTGATCACCAGGCACCAATCCGCGCGCCTGCAGCGCCGCAGCGACGACGCGTGCCTCTTCGTGGATCTGCGCCCACGGCACGAATGAATCGCCCTCGGCAGCGGGCGCCACGCTGTGGCCGACAAAGCGCACTCCGGTCGGCCGGTCGGCGGCTGCGATCAGTCGGTCGATGATCGAATCTGTGTCGGCACTCACTGGCATACGGCAACGGTAATGCCCCGCCCTCAAGCCACCCTCACCCGTAGAATCTGCAAACCATGGAAGCCACCGCACGCCCCGACCCCGACAGCGACACACCCGCGCATCGGTACTCGGGCGTGCTCGCGCAGGAAATCGAGGCGCGCTGGCACGATCGATGGGACACCGAGGGCACGTTCAACACCCCGAACCCGGTTGGTCCGTTGGCCGATGCCTCGGGCTTCGCCACGCGCCCGAAGAAATTCATCCTCGACATGTTCCCCTATCCCAGCGGCGAGGGGCTGCACGTCGGCCACCCGTTGGGCTTTATCGGCACCGACATGTACGCGCGCTACATGCGCATGACCGGTCACAACGTGCTGTACACGATGGGCTTCGACGCGTTCGGTTTGCCGGCAGAGCAGTTCGCCGTGCAGAGCGGCCAGCACCCGGCGCTGACGACCGCGAAGAACGTCGAGACCTATCGTCGCCAGCTGCGCCGCCTGGGGCTGAGCCACGATCGCCGGCGCAGCATCGCCACCACCGACCCCGGCTACTACCGCTGGACGCAATGGATCTTTCTGCAGGTCTTCAACTCTTGGTTCGATCCCGAGCGCAAGGTTGCGCGGCGCATCGACGAGTTGATCGCCGAGTTCGATGCGGGCACGCGCGTGGCAACGACCGGCGACTGGAAAACGATGTCGGCCAGCGAGCGTCGCCAGGAGCTCGACAAGTGGCGCCTGGCGTACGTCAGCGATGCGCCGGTGAATTGGTGCCCCGGGTTGGGCACCGTCGTTGCAAACGAGGAAGTCACCGCCGACGGGCGCAGCGACCGCGGCAACTTCCCGGTGTTCAAGCGCAACATGCGCCAATGGATGATGCGCATCACCACTTTTGCCGATCGACTGATCGACGATCTTGATTTGCTCGAATGGAGCGACGCGATCAAGGCGATGCAGCGCAACTGGATTGGCCGCAGTGAAGGCGCGACCGTTCATTTCGCGATTGCCGAGAACATCAGCGAGCGCATCACGGTCTTCACGACGCGCCCCGACACGCTGTTTGGTGCGACGTTCATGGTGCTGGCGCCCGAGCATCCGCTCGTCGACCAACTGACTACGCCTGCACAGGCGGACGCGGTCGCCGCGTACCGACGCGAGGCCGAGGCTAAGAAAGACTTCGATCGCCAAGACGCTGGCCGCGAGAAGACCGGTGTGTTTACCGGTTCGCACGCGGTTAACCCGTTGAGCGGCGAGCAGATCCCGGTGTGGATCGCTGACTATGTGCTGATGGGGTACGGCACCGGCGCCATCATGGCGGTGCCGTGTGGCGATCAGCGCGACTTCGAGTTCGCCCGCAAGTACAAGTTGCCGATCACCGCGATCCAGCAACCACCAGATCGATCACTCGACACGGCGACGTGGCCCGACGCGTTCGTCGGCGATGCGCCGTACGTGAACAGCGACAATGGCTCATTGAACCTTGGTGCGGTCACGAACATCAATGAGGGCGTGCGCCTGACCAACGAGTGGCTGGCCAAGAACGGCCACGGCGAGGCCACCATCACGTACAAGCTGCGCGACTGGTTGTTTAGTCGTCAGCGCTACTGGGGCGAACCGTTTCCGATCGTGTACGACGCCGACGGCAATCCGCACTCGCTACCCGATTCCGTGTTACCGGTCGCACTCCCCGACACCGACCAGTTCTCGCCACGGCTGTTCGACCCCGACGACGCGATGAGCAATCCCGAGAGTCCGCTGGATCGTTTGCCGGAGTGGGTCAACGTCACGCTCGACCTCGGCGACGGCATGCAGCCGTACCGGCGCGACACCAACGTGATGCCGCAGTGGGCCGGCAGTTGCTGGTACGAACTGCGCTACATCGACCCGACCAACGAGAACGACTTCGTCGACCCCGCCAACGAGGCGTACTGGATGGGGCCGCAGGGTAAGAACGCGGATGGCACACAACATCCCGGTGGCGTCGATCTGTATGTCGGCGGTGTCGAGCACGCGGTGCTGCACTTGCTGTACGCGCGCTTCTGGCACAAGGTGCTGTTCGATCTCGGCTATGTGAGCTCGCTCGAGCCTTATCACCGGCTGTTCAACCAGGGCTACATCCTGGCGGCCGCCTATCAGGATGACCGCGGCATGTACGTCGACGCGTTGGGCGTCGAGGACCGTGGGGGTACGCAGTACTACGACGGCAAACCGGTCAAGCGCGAGTACGGAAAGATGGGCAAGAGCCTGAAGAACGCCGTTGCGCCCGACGACATGTGCGCGCAATACGGCGCCGACACGCTGCGCCTCTACCTGATGAGCATGGGTCCGCTGGATGCATCGCGGCCGTGGGAGAGCAAAGACGTCGTCGGTGTACATCGATTCTTGCAACGGCTGTGGCGCAACATCGTCGACGAAGACAGCGGCGAGCTGCGGCTGCTGGCCGCGCCCGCCGACGACGAGACGCTGCGCGTCGTGCATCGCACGATCGCATCGGTGCGTGAAGAGCTCGACCATCTGCGCTTTAACACGGCGATCGCCAAGTTGATCGAGTGCAACAACCACCTGACCAAGTTGGGTGGGTGCCCTGCCGATGTCGCCGACATCGTCGTGAAGTTGGTCGCACCATTGGCACCGCACGTCGCGGAAGAGCTGTGGGCGAAACTCGGCCACAGCGATTCCATCACTTACGAATCGTTCCCGGTGGCCGATCCAGCGATGTTGGTCACCGACACGATCGAGTATCCGGTGCAGGTCAATGGCAAGGTGCGAGCGCGAATCACGGTCGCCTCCGATGCCGACTCGACAACGGTTCAAGCAGCGGCGATGGCCGACGAGAAGGTTCAGGCTTCGTTGGCCGGAGCCACGCCCAGCAAGGTGATCGTCATCCCCGGCCGCATGGTCAACATCGTCCTGTAGCACGCACGTTGCGCGGCTAACGGCGACGAATCTGCCCGATAACCGTCAACACGACAAAGAAGCCGACCACGGTTGCCAAGATGATGACCTGCATTCGACGACTGCCGAATGCTCGCCGTTCCGCCAGCGCGTTCGGGTTGATGACGGCCACCCCTTGCGGCGAAAGCAATTGGTTGTACTTCCGCCATGCCGCGATGTCGGTTGCGATCGCCACAAAGTTCATGAAGAACGAGATGACGCCCCACCAACCCGTGACCAGCGTCCGCAACAAGAAGCGGCGGGCTTGCTGGGCGCCATGTTCCCGACACAGCAAAGCCTTCGAACGAGTCGTCTGGCGGACAAACAACATGCCTAACTCGCGACGTAGAGGGAGCGCCAGCGCGGGAACTCGCGAGCACACCACGCACTTCGGCTCGCCAAAGCCGAAGGATTCTCGAAGCACGGACGTGATGTCCGTTTGCGGTCGCCCGACAGGTCCGCGCTCCGCCGGGCGGGCTGGGGGAAGGGAGGGCATATAGCTGGCCTGAGTCGATTCCATGTAGGAAACAATCGGCAACGCCTTGCCACCCTTAAGGAGCAATGCATAGTTCAGCTACGTGACTCTCACCACCCTATAGCCGGATCAATCATTGGGGTATAGTAATCCCCATGGCAAGTACGACTACCATCGCAATTTCGCCAGAAGCTCGGGATGCGCTGCGCGGTCTCGCCGCGGAACGTGGTGACACCATGGACTCGCTGATCAAGCGACTGCTGCGCGCTGAACAGGCGCGTCGACTGGGGGCAGCCCTTGCCGAGCGGCGCTCGCAAATGACTACCGACCAACTCGACTCCGAGCGGGCCCTACTTGCCGGCTCAGCAATAGCGGCGACGCATGCGCGCCGGTGAGATCGCAGTCATCGACTTCGGAGTCCCGATCGGCAGCACACCGGCCCTCGTCCGGCCGGCAGTAATCATCACTGCGCAACCCACTCTTGACGAATTCGACCAGACCTTTCAGGTTGTGCCGATCACACGCACTGTTCGTCAGTGGCCAAGCGATGTGACCACCGATCGCGGCTACGCGCAGTGTCACCTCGTGACGACGGTCGACCGCATGCAAGTGGTGGAGCTCACTGCCGAGAACGTCGGAGCGGTGACCCTCACCCAGATCCGAGAAATTGTGTCGATCCTTTTGGGGCTCTGAGCCCGCTGACCTTAGGTCTCCAGCAGCAGCGACTTTTGAACCTTGCCCATTGCGTTGCGCGGCAATTCGTCGACGAAGCGGATCTCGCGTGGGCGCTTATGAACGGAGAGCGAATCGGCGACATGCGCGATCAGCGTCGATTCGTCGACCGAAGCGTTGACCACCACGAAGGCAACTACTCGCTGGCCGAGGTCGTCGTCGGCCACTCCAACTACGGCTGCTTCGCTCACCGCCGGGTGACTCAGCAACGACGTCTCGACTTCGCCGGCGCCGACCTTGTACCCGCCAGTCTTAACTATGTCGATCGACGTGCGCCCGACAATGCGATGGAAACCGCCTTCGTCAATGACCGCCGTGTCGCCCGTTCGGAACCATTCGCCGTCGAAGGACGCCGATGTCGCGGCCGGTTGGTTGAGGTAACAGTCGAACATCGTGCTCCCCGCGATGCACAACTCGCCCATCGTTTCGCCGTCGTGCGGCAGATCTGTGCCGGAATCATCGATCAACCGCGACCGCACGCCGTTGATCGGTACTCCGACCCAACCCGCCCGCCGCTCACCATCGGCGCGTGTGCTGATCGTGATCAGCGTCTCGGTCATGCCATAGCGCTCGACCGGTGCGTGGCCGGTGAGCGCGCGTAGCGACTCGAACACCGGAACTGGCAACGGTGCGCTCCCCGAAACCAGGAGGCGCGCGGCCGCCAACTCGCGTGCGGCAGAGGACTCGGCGCACACGCGGGACCACACGGTGGGCACGCCGAAGTACAACGAGCCGCGCGCTGCCGCATAGGCGGACGGAGTCGGCTTGCCCGTGTGGACCAAGCTGCAGCCGACGCGCAACGCGCCCAGCACTCCAAGCACGAGCCCATGCACGTGGAACAGCGGCAGCCCGTGCACAAGTACGTCGTCAGCGGTCCACCCCCACGCGTCGGCGAGTCCGTCGATCCCCGCGTTGATTGCTCGCCGCGACAACATCACACCCTTCGGCGCCCCGGTTGTGCCCGAGGTGTACATGATCAGCGCCGGCGCCGACTCGTCCGGTTCGGGCAGTCGTACCGCATTCGGGCCACCCCGTCCTGGCAAAGGCAGCGCACCCGAGTCGCGCAGCATGTGTCCCCGCTCGGTCGGGCCCGCATCGGGGGGAACCGGAACCACGGCGACGCCAGCGGCCATCCCCGCCATCACCGCGACGACAGTGTCGAGCGTCGGTGTGGCGTCGATCGCAACGGGTCCGCAACCGACCAGCCGAACGGCAAGGGCATGCGCTCGGTCGTCGAGGTCGTCGCGGGAGATTGATTCGCCCGCGATGGAGATAGTCGTCACGACCGCGCTTCCGCAATCGTGCGGTCTAGTCGCTTTAAGAAGTCCTCCATCGCCTTCGTCAGACGCTGCCGATCGCCGGTCGCGAAAAGGTCCATCACCAAGCCAGTGAACGTCGCCTTGGCCAACGACCCTTCCGAAACGGCACGAGCGCGCGGCACTCCCTCCCGCTCGAGGCGCTGCTCGACGTCGTGGCGCCACACACCGATCTGATCGGCGCGCACATCACCGGCCAGACCGGTGACGCTGGCATCGAGCGTCGCCGCCTCGTAGTTCAGCCGCACAAGGGCGAGGTTCGCAGGTGATTCGTTCATCCACTTCCACCAGCGGCGATACATCGCGACCTGGGTCATGCGCGGCGTGCGCGCCAACCAACACTCCTGCACGGCCAACTGCTGCTCGATCCCGCGAGCGACCGCTGCTGTCAGCAACTCCTCCTTGGAGCCGAAGTGATGCACAAGGCGATTGATGCTGACATCCAGAGTCGCCGCCATCGGCCGCAGTGTCGCCTGCGCCAGTCCATGTTGCGCCAGATACTGGACTATCCGATCGAGCAATTCCTGACGACGCTCGAGATCGGGTGTCCTCGCCACGGCCGCACGCTAACTGGTCGCTACACAGAAGGCGCGACGACAGTCACGCCCGCCTCAATCACGCTGTGAATCAGCGGCACACCGGGGCGATAGATCAGGTGCCTGTATGAGGGCGCGTCCAAAATCACCAGGTCGGCGCGCTTACCGGCAGCGATCACACCAACATCGCTGCGCCGCAATGCGCGCGCACCGCCCAGAGTCGCCGCCATCAGCGCCTCTTCCGCAGTCATGCGCAGGTCGCGTACGGCAAGAGCAATACAGAACGACATTGAGGTGGTGTAGCTGCTCCCGGGATTGCAGTTCGTCGCCAGCGCGACGTTGACACCGGCATCGATCGCCCGACGCGCGTCGGGATACGGCTGCCGTGTGCTGAAGTCGGTGGCCGGCAGAAAGGTCGCGATCGTGTCGCTGGCCGCCAGCGCGGCGATGTCGGCATCGGTGAGGAATGTGCAGTGGTCGGCGGAGGCACAACCCATCTCGACCGCGAGCTGCACACCGGGACCGGGGCCGAGTTGGTTCGCGTGTAGTCGAGCGCCGAGCCCTGCGGCCTTGCCTGCAGCTAGCACGGCGCGGCACTGATCGGCATCGAACGCACCAACCTCGCAGAACGCGTCGATCCAGCGCGAGTGTGGCGCGGCGGCGGCGAGCATGTCGGTGCATACGTGGTGCACGTAGTCGTCCGTGCGATCGCCGAACTCGGCCGGCACCACATGCGCACCCAGGAATGTGGTGTCGTTACTGAATTGCTCGGCAACTTGCAGGCAACGTGTCTCATTAGCCGCGTCGAGGCCGTATCCCGACTTGATCTCGACCGTGGTGATACCGGCGCGGCGCGCCTCCTCGCGGCGGCCATTCGTCAGACCGGCCAAATCCGCGGTCGACGCAGCACGCGTTGCAGCAACCGACGTTTGGATGCCACCAGCCGAATACGGCTGGCCAGCCATGCGTGCCGCGAACTCATCGCTGCGATCGCCAGCGAATACGAGGTGTGTGTGACTATCTACAAAGCCGGGAATGACGCAGCGGTCGGACGCGTCGATGGTTTCGTCGGCAATCTGACCGGCAGGGCCAACGCTGACGACGACGCCGCGGTCGAAAACAATCGAAGCGTCGCGGAGGATGCCGAGCGGCCCCTCCCCCAGTGCTCGGTCGTTGGTGACGAGCAGCCCAATGTTGTCGACGACGACACTCACGTGTCCATCAACTCCGTGATCGTCGCGTGCAGCTCGCGTGCAACATCAATGCGCACGTGACTGCCGTCGGCGACGACCACTTGGCCCGCTACGACCGAGTGATGCACATCAGCCGCGGCACCTGCAAACACCGCAGTCTCCAGTGCCGACGACGCCGGGCTCCCAGCGGTGCGCACGGTGTCGAGGCGCAGCGTGATGAAGTCAGCCAAGCGACCGGGTGCGAGTTCCCCAGCTTCGTCCCAGCCCAACGAACGTTGTCCATTCGCGCAGGTCGCCGTCAGCAGCGATGGAGCGTTGTGACTGCCACGAACCTGAGTCGCCAACCGTTCGTGCAACTCGATCCCGCGCGCCTCAACGAACAGGTCGACCACGGCCTGCGAGTCGCTGCCAACAGCCAGCCGTGCGCCTTCGTTGCGCAAAGCGAGCGCGGAGCCAATTCCATCGGCGAGGTCGCGCTCGGTTGTCGGGCACAGACAGACCGTGCATTGCGCGCGGCCGAGTTGCCCAAAGTCGGCACCGGCAAGATGTGTTGCATGCACAGCTGTAAACGACCTCTTGATCGCGCCGTGTTCACCGAGCAGTGCCGTTGGCGTCAGGCCGTACGCCGCGATGCACTGTTCGTTCTCGACCTGCTGCTCGGACACATGTGCGTGCAGCGGCAGCTTCCGCTCCGCCGCCCAGGCCGCAACCTTTTCAATACTCGCCGCATCGACGGCGCGCACCGAGTGCACCGCGGCACCAGGTCGGCAGGTCGCCGACGTCAGTGCGCCGGCCGCGTCAGCGCGCACGCCCCAGGCGTCGACGTTGCCGTCGCTGAAACGTTGCTGCGCCTCGTTCAACTCACTATGGCCACTTGCGGCCAACCCGCCGTGCAAATAGCAGCAGTCGAGCAACGTGATCCGGATACCTGCCTCCGCCGCGGCGGCCGCGAGCGCGGCGCTCATCGCGTTCGGGTCGTTATAAGCCGCGCCACCGACGTCGTGGTGCAGATAGTGGAACTCACCGACGGAGGTGATGCCCGCCAGCGCCATCTCGCCGTACACCGCACGGGCCAAACGGAAGTACGTATCGGGCTGCAGTTTGCTGGACGCGGCGTACACAACTTCGCGCCACGTCCAGAACGATCCGCTGCCAACCTGCGTGCGGCCACGTAGGGCGCGATGGAATGCATGGCTGTGCGCGTTCGCGAGGCCGGGCAACGTCAGGCCGGCCAGCCGGGTCGCATCGCTCGGGCACTCCATGCCCCTTGTGACCGACGCAATGCGATCACCAGCAACGTCAATCAGAACGCCAGCACTCGCTTGGTCGCCGCTCACCCATGCGAGTTCGCACCAGTAGCGAGCCACTTACGAGCCAACCCGCTCGACGAACGCTGTGATTCGTTCGACGAAGGCCGCGCGGTGAAACCGTTCGAACTGATCCCACGTGGTCAAGCTGGTCGTGTCGTGAACCCGGTCGAGGAAAAGCAAACCATCGAGATGATCGCACTCGTGTTGAAACGTTCCCGACTTCAGCCCGCGCCAGATCTCGTCGTGCTCGCCCCCGTCGCGATCCCAGAAGCGCACGCGAACGTTGACGAAGCGCATCACGTTGCCGCGCATGTTTGGCACGGAGAGGCAACCCTCGTTGATCTCGACCAACTCGTCGTCGAGCGGTTCGATCACAGGGTTGACCACCACCGTGAGCGGAATCGGCGGCTTGTACGGATAGCGGGGGTTCTTGGTGACTTCGATGGTGGCGATACGCACTAGTTCGCCGATCTGTGGCGCCGCGATGCCTGCGCCGTTGGCGGCGTGCATCGTGTCGATCAGATCGTCGATCAGTTGCTGCATGGCGCCCGAAGCAAGTTCATCGCGCGTGATCTCGCGCGACCGTTCACGCAGCAAAGGGTTCCCGACGTGCAGAATCTCGCGGACAGCCACGGCTCAACTCTCGCGCATGGGTAGTCGCACGCCTCGTTCGTCGGCGACGTCGATGGCCCGCTGATACCCAGCGTCGGCGTGACGAATCACACCCATGCCCGGGTCGGTGGTCAGTACCCGCTCGAGCTTTTGCGCGGCCAGGTCGGTTCCATCCGCAAGGGCGACCATGCCGGCATGAATGCTGCGTCCGATACCGACGCCGCCTCCGTGGTGGATGCTCACCCAGGTGGCCCCGCTCGACGTGTTGACCAACGCGTTCAGCAGCGGCCAGTCAGCGATCGCGTCGGAACCGTCGAGCATCGATTCCGTCTCGCGGTACGGCGACGCAACGGAGCCGCTATCGAGGTGGTCGCGCCCGATGACGATTGGCGCCTTCAACTCGCCGCGGCGCACCATCTCGTTGAAGCGCAAGCCGAGGCGGTGGCGTTCGCCGTAGCCGAGCCAACAGATGCGCGCTGGTAGACCTTGGAACGCAACCCGTTCGCTGGCCATCTTGATCCACCGGTGCAGGTGTGCATCGTCGGGAAACTCTTCCAGCACGGCACGGTCGGTGGCAGCGATGTCGGCCGGATCGCCACTGAGCGCGACCCAACGGAACGGCCCCTTGCCTTCGCAGAACAGCGGACGAATGTAAGCGGGCAGGAAGCCTGGATAATCGAAGGCACGCTCGAAGCCGCCCAGCTTGGCTTCAGTGCGCAGGCTGTTGCCGTAGTCGAAGACCTCGCTGCCCTTATCGAGGAAACCGACCATCGCCCTGCAGTGCGCAGCCATGCTCTCGCGACTGCGCCGAATCAACTCCTGCGGATTCGCCTTGGCCATCTCGGCGGTGGCTTCCGGCGTGAGATCGGCTGGCACATAACTCAACGGATCGTGCGCGCTTGTCTGATCGGTGACGATGTCGGCCGGAAAATCCATCTCCAGCAGTCGCGGGAACAAGACCGCGGCGTTACCGACAAGCCCGACCGAGAGCGGACGCTTCTCGTCGCGCGCTCGAATGCAGCGCGCCACCGCATCGTCGAGTGAGTCGGCAACTTCATCGAGGTAGCGCGTCTCGACGCGGCGTTGCACGCGCCAGGCATCGACATCGATACACAGCGCCACTCCATCGTTCATCGTCACCGATAGCGGCTGCGCGCCACCCATGCCACCCAGGCCAGCCGTCAAGGTGATGGTGCCCGCGAGCGTGCCGTTGTAACCAGGCTTGTTGAATTTGCGGCGGCCGATCTCGGCGAAACATTCGTAGGTGCCCTGCAGGATTCCCTGCGTGCCGATGTAGATCCACGAGCCGGCCGTCATCTGGCCGTACATCGTCAATCCCATCGCTTCGAGGCGGCGGAACTCGTCCCAATTCCCCCACTCGGGCACAAGGTTGCTGTTCGCCAACAACACGCGCGGTGCCCACTCGTGCGTGCGGAACACGCCAACCGGTTTCCCCGACTGCACCAACATCGTTTCGTCTGCCTTCAGCGTGGTGAGGGTGCGCGCCATCGCATCGAACGCGTCCCAACTGCGCGCGGCGCGGCCAGTGCCGCCGTAGACGACAAGGTCGTCGGGACGTTCAGCAACCTCTGGGTCGAGGTTGTTGTGCATCATGCGGTAGGCGGCCTCTTGCGGCCAACCGAGACAATTGAGATCCGTGCCGCGCGCGGCACGAACGGGGCGAGCACCCAACATCAGAGGACCTCCATCGGACCAATTGCAGCTTCGACGGCATCGAGCACGATGCCGTCGGCGAGTAAGCGTTCGGCGGCACGTAAATCGGGCGACAACCAACGATCGACAGTCGGGCCTGCCACCCGCGCGCGCAGCGCATGGACCGCTGCGGCAGTCGCCGGTGACGGCGAAAGTGGCCCGCGCAGGTCCAGTGCCGCAGCGGCGCACACGAGCTCAACCGCGAGCACACGACGCAGGTTGTCGACGGACCGCCGCAACTTGCGCGCCGCCGCCCATCCGTTGGAGACGTGGTCTTCTTGCATCGCGCTGGTCGGCATGCTCTGGACGCTGGCCGGCACGGCCAACCGCTGATTCTCCAACGCGATCGCAACTTGCGTGTAGTGCGCGATCATCATGCCGCTGTTCACGCCGGCGTCGGGCGAAAGGAATGGCGGCAGCCCTTGCGAGCGAGCGACGTCGAGCATTCGATCGGTGCGCCGCTCGGCGATCGCCGATACTTCGCTGGCTGCGATCGCAAGAAAGTCGCACACCATTGCCAACGGCGCACCATGAAAGTTGCCGCAACTCTCCACGCGGCCGTCGGGCAGGATCATCGGGTTGTCAATCGCGGCGCGTAGTTCTCGCTCGGCAATCGTGCGCGCATACGCAACGGTGTCGAGCGCGGCACCGTGAACTTGCGGCGTGCACCGCAGCGAATAGGCATCCTGCACGCGCGTATCGCCCTCGCGATGGCTGGCAACGATCGCCGAGTCGGCGAGCAAGCGGGTGAGATTGCGGGCGCTGATGGCTTGGCCAACCTGCGGTCGCAGCGCCTGCAAATCGGCGGCGAAGGCGCGGTCGGTGCCGAGCAAACCTTCCACCGTCATCGCTGCCGTGACATCGGCGATTCGCATCAGCGCGTTGAGGTCGTGCAATGCCAAACACAGCATGCCCAAGATGCCATCGGTGCCGTTGATCAGCGCCAGACCTTCCTTGGCGCGCAGCACGACCGGCTGCAGCCCGGCATCAGCGAAGGCCTGCGTCGTGGGTTGCCGCTCCCCCTCGCGGGTCCACACCTCGCCCTCGCCAATGAGCGCAAGCGCGCAATGACTCAATGGAGCGAGGTCACCGCTCGCTCCCAGCGAACCGTGCTCGTACACGACCGGCGTGATGCCCGCGTTGAGCAGCGCTGTCTGCCGGTCGACCAGCTCCGGACGAACTCCCGAGTACGCCAACGCCAGGCTGCGGGCGCGCAACAGCAACATCGCCCGTACCACGTCCGCCTCGATCGGGTCGCCCATCCCAGTCGCGTGCGACCGTACGAGTGCGACCTGCAACTCGGCAGTGCGATGCGCCGGAATCGCCTTGTCGGCGAGCGAACCGAACCCCGTGTTGACGCCATACACGGGCTCGTCGCCAGCGACAAAGCCATCGACCAGTGCGGCCGATGCTTGCATCGCGGCACGAGCCTTCACGCCTAGGTAGACACTGACGCCGCTGCGGGCGACACCTACGACTTGGGCGAGCGTGACGCCGTCGCGGCCGAGTTCGACGGCCGGGGCAGCAGCTGGTGCTGCGCCCCGGCCACCAGTAGAACCTGAGTCAGAAGCTTGATCCATCGGGGCATGAGCCTGCCACACCGCGACCGGTGTCCGCGAGAGCCTGGCTGCCCTGTCACCGCCTCAGTCGAGTGTCTCGCGCATTCTTTCGACGGCGAGCTGGATAAGCGCGGAGCGCTCCTCAGGTGTGAAGACGAAGTCAGTGGTGTGGACCTCGACGACGCCCCGCCCCGCTTGCACAAAGGCACAGGTGCACGTGTCGGCGAAGGCAGTGTCGCCAAACTTCACCTCGCCCTCAAGGTGGAGCACCGCAACAGCGTCAGCCTCGATATCGAGCACGGGCGGCTCAACGCTCTCGTAGGTGGCACTGGTGACACCGATGGGCAGCGTCGGTACTGCGACCTCGTTGAACTTCGCCCAGCACTCGGCAAACGCCGGGGACTTCATCGCATCGAGCATGGCAGCAGCCTGTTCCTCAGTATCGAAGGCGACCACGTAGGTGAACACGAGGTCTTGCCCATTGCCTAGGGTCGCCGAGGCGCCGCTGCCGTGCTGTTTGCCGCCGGCGAAAACGATGTCGACGAACTCGGAACACTCGCCAACGGTGGCAGCCATTTCTGCGTCGTTCGGAAAGTGATACGTCGCTGCCATGAGTTCCCAGCCTGTTCCGAGGTCGGCCGGGGTCAACAGCGCCGCCCCGGCGGAACCCGCGGCGGGCGCGGTTGGTGCTGGCGTGTTCGCAGAGCTGTTGGCGGTCGTGCCGGACCCGGCGACGGCCGTGCCATCTGACGACTGCTTCGAATCGCCGCACGCTGCGAGCAGCAGCACTCCCACGGCTGCAACCGCGGCAGCGCGGCACTGCATACTCCAGCGTGAACTTGTTGAGTCGCTGCGCGACGTGGTGCGTTGTCTTGACATGGTGTGCTCCATCTGGTCTCGTCGGATGGTCGACTGTCCACTATCAGCGCGGCGGGCGCATCAGGGTTAGCCCTAGTAGTGCGATAGCGCGTTAGGGGGTCAGCCCTCATGTGCATTTACCCGACCCGCGCGAGACTACGACTCGTGACCACCGCCAACCGCGCGCTGGCGGCCCGCGTAGCGGTGGCTGCGGGCGTCGCACTGGTGATCGCAGCAGCAGTGCTCCAGCGCCGCCATTCCGCAGACCATTGGCCCTTCGATCCGTGGGGATTCGAGCAGCGGCTGACGTGGAGCCTGACCACCGTCGGCACCAGTACGACCGTGATCGCTGGCGCATGGCTGTGGTGGCGACTCCCTCGGAACCCGACCGGTTGCTGGGTCGTGGTCTGCGGATCGGCGCAGGCGCTGACGACCGTCGGTGAAAACTGGCAGACGCAGTTCGGTGTGTGGTGCGCAGCCCTTGCGCCGACGATGGCCGTGGTAGCAAGCGTGTTGGCCGTGGTGCGCTGGCCAACGGCGCACCTCGAGAGACGGGCACGCTCGCCATTCGCCGCGGCCCTTGCGGCCTATGTTGCGGTCTGCATCGTGAGCCAACTGCTGGGGACCGGGCTGTCGCGCTGGTCGGATGCGTCGCTCGTGCTACCGACGGCGATGAACGCGATCTCAGGCTCGCTGGTGCTGGTCGCTGGCGCTGCCATCACACGAGCCGTAGCGCCGGCCTTGCTGCTGGCGGTGATGACACGTCGGATTCTCACGCTGCCTGTCGAAATGCGCCGGGAAGGTCGGCCGGTGTTGCTGGCCGTCGTCGTCCTCGCATTGTCCGAGCTCTGGATGTTCATCGCGGATGGCCTGCTGGTGCCGCTGGGCACCCGTGAGCCATTGCCGAGCACTGTCGAGGCGCTTCGCGATGCCGTCGAGGCCACCCGCTTCGGAGCAATCGCACTGCTGCTTGTCGTCTCCGAGGCGATGCGTCGTCGACGAGCATCCGCCGCCGGCGCGCACCCAGGCTTCATCGAGCTAGGACCGCTGGGTCCACCGATCGGTGCATCGACCGAGATTGCCAGGGTCCTCGGCGACGCGACAGCCGAACTGAACATCGCCGAGTCCGATCAGTCGTTTGTGCCATCCGAGCAGATCCGCGGGGCTGCGATGAAGGTCCTTCACCCCGATGGCCGATTGCTCGCGCTTGTCACGCACGACCCGCGGCTGGAAGTGACAGAGGCGGCCAACGCCGCCCTTGCAACAACGCTGGAACTGGCCCTAGTGCGACGCGCTCGACAAGTGGAGGCCGACCGCGCGAGCGCAAACCTGCACGCGATGCAGGTCGCGCTGGTTGACGCGCAAGACCACGCACGCCGTGCGCTTGAACGCGACCTTCACGATGCGGTGCAACAGCGTTTGGTCGCGTTGACCTTGCAAGCCAGCCTGCTCGCCCGACGCGAGACGACGGCTGGCCGGGCCGCAGATCTTCGCCAAGTGCTGCTTGACGGCATCGAGGAGTCGATTGAACTCGTTCATCAGGTCGTAGAGAGCGGTACCCCTGCAGCCGTGTCGTCGGGCCTGGCCCGCGGGCTGAGGGTGCTCGCTGCCTCAACGCCGCTGCCAACCGAGTTAGAGGTCGTCGGCGATCTCGCAGGTGACGACCCTGCGTCGGCGCACTTGTGGTTCATCGCTGCCGAAGCCGTCGCCAACGCCCTCAAACACGCTCAGGCGCGACACCTTTGGTTGCGCTTGAACGTCAACGAGGCCGCTGCGGAGCTCTCCGTCGCTGACGACGGTGTCGGCGGAGTGCTGTCCGTGCCCGCATCGATCCAGCTTCGGTCAGACGCGCTCGGCGCCGAAGCGACGACCCGCCCATCGGCGCAAGGCGGAACAACCATCGACGTCCAACTCGATCTCAGCCGTCGGGGAAACCTGTGAAACCATCGTTGCGTTGGATTGCGCCTACTGCGCTGGCGACTGGGTTGGTGGTCGCCATCGTGTGGGTCGCCAGAATGACGGTCCGCTCCGAGCACTTCAGCTTCGCGCAGTCGTCGTTCGATCATCTTCGTGTCACCGGGCTCGCCCTCGCCGTGGGCGTCGTTGCTCTGGCGCTCGCCTGCATTGTTGCTTCCCGGCGCGGCAAGGTCGCCTCTGTCAACGCGGTGTTGGTTGTCGGGCTGCTCGCTGTCCTCGGCTCGGGACGGCAAGCCGCGTTGCCTTCGGCGGTCACAGTCGCCGTTACTGCCGCATGGCTCGGAGTTGCCGCCGCCGGAGCAGCGTTTGTCGAAACCGCCTCGCGTCCCGCGCCGCAGTCGATACCACGTGCATGGTCGTACCTTTGCGCCGCACTGGTCGCCACTGCCCTACTCGCGGCGAGCGCTGACGCCGGTCGCGGACTCGGCGCGACGTTGGGCAGGCCTTCGTCTGCGACGGTAAGCGCTCCGACGCGATGCTTCTTGTCGGCGCACCTTGCCGCATGGATCTGCGTTGGTGTCCAAGCCGCGCTACGCCTGCGAACCTCTCGCCGATCAGCGGCCGGTGCCAGCCGCCTGTTGCTCGGGCGAGGCGCCATTGCTGTTGCCGCGGTGTGGTGGCTTGCTCTGGCCGCACAGCGAGCGATCCACTTGCTAGCGGTCCGTCACTACCGCGATGTCTTCCGCGGCGTGTATTCCCCGTGGGCTCTCATCGTCGGCGAGTACGTGCCGGTGGCCGCGACGGGTGCCCTCATCATGGCCGTTGGTTGGAATCAGGTGATCAGCCCGCGGGTGCACAGGCTGCCAAGCAGCATCGTGCTGATTCCCGGAAGCGACCCGGTGGCCGTGCTGCGCAACAACCTTTCTTGGTGGACTGGCGATCCGACTTTGACCCTCGTGTTCGCTGACCACGACGGCAGGTGGATCCACCCCGCAGACAGCTCAACGACTCCCCTTGAGTATCCGCGTGCCGCGACCGAGATTCGGCGCGAGGGCCACGTCATCGGACAGATCGAGCACGACGTTGCCTTAACTAGAGCGCCGGAAGTGCTGCGCACTGCCGCCGAGCTCTCCGGTCTCGGCTTCGACACCAACCGCTTCGTGGCGATCAGTGAAGAACGATTGCGACGCAGTCAGCGCTTGAGCGAACGGTTACTCACGGCCGATATCGACAGCCGACGCGAAGTTGCGCAAGCGTTGTTCGACGGGCCAATCGCGCAGCTCCGTTCGGCAGCCGAAGCTCTGCGATTCGGCGCTGCCGTTGATGGCGTAGCCGATCAACTGCGGTCCGCGACCACCAATGTGCGCGTGCTCTCTCACGGTGTCTACCCGCCCGAGTTGGAAGATGGTGGATTAGCCGCCGTGATGTCTGATCGCAATGGGGTGCCTCAGCGGCGGCTGTCTCCGGCGACGGAGATCACGGCGTTCCTCGCCGCTCACGACGACAACGCCGCATGGTTTGTCGATACCGGTGCAACGCTGGAAGTCCACCGCACACGTCCGCTCCCGGCTGGCTCGATCAGCGACCGAATCAACGTGCTGGGCGGCAGAATCGAAGAGCGCACTCTCGATGGTGACGGCATCACGTCTCACGTCGCGATCATCCTGCACGTCGACCAAGAATCTCCCGGAAGCTGAACGATGCCTACCACCACAGTTCTCGTCATGCGGGCAAGCGACCATCGAATCCGCACACGCGCGAGCCAACTGATTACGACACATGGAGGCACACTCGTCGACAGTGCCCACGCGACGAGTCTGGCGGAGCACTCAGTCGCCGCTGCGTTCCTGACAGCAACGGAGGCCGTCGCGGCTGCGATCGCAACAATGCAGATGCTTGATCTCGAGAGCCGACGCCTGGCGTCGGACACCCCGCCAACGCCGCCGCACTTCGGAATCGCTGCTGGTGACGTGCTCGACGACAACCATGGAAGCCATGCCAATGACCTCGCGAACGTGGTCACCGCAGCGGGCACTCTGGCCGCCGCCGCCGACGCCGGCGAGGTACTGGCTAGCGACACAGTTCGGCAGCTTGTCCCGACGCACGTGAACATCGAGTGGTCGGGCGAAGATGCGGCGCAAGGGTGGACCGCGCAATGGTCGCCGCTTCCCGATCGACCAATGATCACAGTGGTGGTCGCCGAAGATGCGGCACTCATCCGCGCTGGCCTTGTCGCGCTCCTCAAGGAGGACGGGTTTGATGTGCTGGCGGACGTGGGCGATCGGGCGGGTTTACTCGCCGCGACTCGACGACATCATCCGCAACTGGTCGTCACCGATGTCCGGATGCCACCTACACAGCGAGATGAAGGTCTCACCGCAGTCGCCGAACTCCGAGCGGAGCAGCCAAACCTCGCCGTGCTCGTCGTCAGCCAACACGTCGAGCCGGCAGCGGCTGCGCTGTTGCTCGACGGTCGCCCGGCCGGCGTCGGCTATCTGCTGAAGGAGCGAGTGAGCGACCTGGAGGACTTCATCGATGCCTGCCGAACGGTGACTGCCGGTGGAGTCGTGATAGATCCGCTCGTGACCGAACGGCTAGTTCATCGACGGGGTGATTCCGCGCTCGATCGCCTGACCGACCGCGAGCGGGAAGTTCTCGACCTCATGGCGCAGGGCCGCTCGAACGCTGCGATTGCCAACGCGGTGCATTGCTCGTCGAAAACGCTTGAAACACATGTGCGGTCCATTTTCACCAAGTTGGACCTCGCCGAGCACCCCAACGACCATCGCCGGGTTGCCGCGGTTGTGCACTACCTGCACCACCGCGGCTAGTTGCACGAAGCGCCCTCGGCGTGTCTCAGTCGAGCAAGGCCAACAGCGGCGTGTAGTCGGCGCGATCGAGTGGAACGAATCCTCTGATGCGCAGCGCCGCCCGCGCGTCGACCAGCGTTGGGTCGGCGACCGCCGCTGCGAACGCTGCCCGCAACTCGGGCACTTTCGACGCGTGCTGCGCCGGCACGAAGATCGGAAGGCACGGGATGCGGGGGCCCTGGCCGATCACGCGCAGGCCGGCAACCGCGGCCGGTTCAAACTCTTCAAACAGACTGAACGACACGGCGTCGATGCACGCGACATGCGCACGACCCGCAACCAGCGCACGACAGCTTTCGATATGGGCGCCGGTCACGAAGTTCTGCGGTTGACCGCCCCACACGTGCTGGAAGCTGATCCATCCCGACAAGCTCGAATGGTCGTTGACTGCCGCCATCGTGTTCGGATCGGCGCGCAGCTCATCCAACGAGCGGTCTGTCCCGGTCACGATGAGCGACCGATAGGTGCCGTTGTGCGAGTCGGGCACCGCATAGTCAAACGTGCCGACAACCGCGATCGACGGCGGTAGTTCCGCAACGAGCGGCCATCCGCAACACTGCGCGACCAACAGGCCAGGTTCGTGCCACACGCCGGGCGTCAGTTTGTTCCACTCCAACTCGGCGGGCCCCCAGCCCAAGTTCCGGCGAACGGCCGACCACAACCGGTTGGTCGCATCCCGCACTTGTAGGAATGGATACATCGCAAGCGATGCGATCACCGCAGACCACGAGCTCCATATGGCCGCGCCTCGGCCGACAGCGGATGGTCCGGCTGGCAAAACGGACGGAAGAAGTAGGTGCGGCACACTTCCAAATACCCACCCGGATACAAACCCGCGCCGCGCGCGGCCAGCTCATCGGCACCGATTTCCCGATGCATCGCCGGAATGCGATACCAGGCAAGGTCCTCCAGGGCGTGGTGAGTGTGGTGCAGGTTGTTGTTCAAGAACAGCAACGACATCACCGGCCCTGCTTTCACAACTGCCGAACGCGTTCCTTCGGGTACGGCGGCGTGTTCGAGGAACGAGCGCAACTGCGTGCAGGCCGCGCCACCGAGGCAAAACCCGAAGATGTAGGTCCACGGCGACACGTTCAGCACTCCGAACAACAGCCAACCGAATGCGATCGAAGCGGCGATGTGCACCAGCCAAGGCTTCGCCAGCCCACCTTGGGGAGCCAGCCGGATCTCACGACGCCAGAAGCGGATGATTCCGCGAACGACGCCGATGGTCAGTCGTCCAGGAACGGTGCGCAGAAAGAGGAAGTAGCTACGGCGCACGATGCCGGCCCTGTTCCACAACATCGGAGCGACATAGAACGACTCGGGATCGTCTTCAGGAAACGTGAGATCGGAACGGTGGTGCTTGATGTGCATCGCCTTGTAGCGCAGAAACGGCACCCAGAACGACAGCGGAATGAAACCGATCGCGGTGTTGACGGAGTTCCACGGCGTCGGGTGGCCGTGCAGCAATTCGTGTCCCAACGACATCCACAATCCACCGAGGTAGATGTACGCCAGCGTCTCAAGTGGCCACGGAATTGAATCCTGAAAACCGATGACACAACCGAGCGCCGCGAAGAACGCGACGAGAAGGGCCACTGTCGGCCACTCGATTTGGTTGACATGAACTTTCGGCCGGTCCACCGCCGGCGCCGCTGCGCTCCCCATTACTTTCTTCCTGCCTGCCACATTAGGAACGCGTGCCCGTTCCTGGTACGAACGTTACAGGAACGCGATCATTTCGCTCAGTATCCGCTACTGAAACGTCGCCTGGCTGCTCGCGGTCGCGAACAGTGCCTCCTCGTTCAACGCAGCACCGAGTCCCGGCTCGTCGCTCAGGGTGATCCAACCACCCTCCGCCCGCAGCGGCACCGCGAGCGGGTAGTCGCGACGCTCGAGCGTCCACTCCGGCGGGTCGAACGGCCACTCCACCCACTGGGAGCCCTCGTGACCAACCACGCCAGCGGTCAACTGCAGGTTCGCGAGTACCCCGATGCCATTGCCCCAGGTGTGCGGAGTGAACAACTTGCCGGCCGCAACGACTTCCCGACCCAAGGCCGCGAGCCCGCTGAAGCCCTGGCTGCACACGACGTCGGGTTGAAAGACTTCGAGGCAATCGCGGGTGAGCAGCTCGCGAAACTCATACGGCTCGCGGGTCATCTCGCCCCCGGCGATGCGCATGGGGCTGACAGCGCGCACCCTGTCGCGCAGCTGCAACATGCCGTCGTAGTCGCCACGATGCAGCGGCTCTTCCATCCAATACACGTCCTCGGCAATCAGCCGCTGCGCGACGCGCCACGCCGTTTCCAAGTCCCACGGTTTGGCCACATCCCATGGCATGCGCCAACCCTGGTTGCAATCGACCATCAACGTCAGCCGATCGCCGACGGCATCGCGCACTGCCGTGATCACCGCCAGGTCGTCATCGACGGACGGGCGGCCGAAGCGCACCTTCATCGCCGCGAAGCCGGCTTCGATCATCTGCTGAGCCGTTTGCACCATCGCCGCGACCGGGCGATGTACCGCGCTCGACGCATACAGCCGTAGCCGCGGCGACGCACCGCCAAGCATTCGCCAGATCGGCCGGGCCTTGATCTTGCCCGCGAGATCCCACAGCGCCACGTCGAGAGGCCACGGGCGACCGGCGTGGAACTCGATGTTGGCAAGCCGTGCCGCGTGTTGCTCGAGGTCGAGCGGATCTTCACCGAGGAAGTAACGGGCATAGTCACTGAACCCGTACATCACATCGCCTGAACCGATGCCCTCATGGCCATCGCTGTCACGCACGCGCACGATGGTGGCCGGGAACTTGGTTCGTGGCTGCGGGTCCCATGAGGCCGGAAACGGAGGGTCGAGCGGCAGCTGATGATGAGTGATGTCGATAGCGACGATCTCACTCATTCTTGAACGACCGTACCAGGAATTCCATTCGGCGTGTAGTGTCGCAGACCGTGACTGTCGTGGGATCAGATGTCGGCCCGGAGGGCGCGCGACCCGAGCGAACCGGGGAACGACGCGGCGGCCGATCGCGTTCCGAACGCGGCCCACGCCTGCCCGAGCAGTTGCCCTGGAAGCAACCAAAGATGCGGCTCAACCACACAGAGGTCATCTCTGCCGACGAAGTCGAGTCGATTCACGAGGCGTCGCTCACGATCCTCGAACGCATCGGCATGGAGTTCTTCTGCCCAGAAGCGCGCAGCATCATGCGCGAGGCCGGGGCCAACGTTGACGAGTCAACGATGCGCGTGCGCTTCCCGCGCGAGTTGGTGCTGGAACGAATGAAGACGGTGCCGTCGGAGTTCACGCTGCACAGCCGGAACCCCGACCGGCATATACGTATCGGCGGGCGCTGGGTCGCCTATGGCACCGTTGGCAGCGCACCGCACTACATGGACCGCGAAGGCGTGCGTCGCACAGGCGACCGCGAAGGGTTCCGCGACCTTCTTCGGCTGGCGCAGTCGCTCAACACGATTCACTTCATCGGCGGCTATCCGGTCGAGCCCGTCGACCTGCATCACTCCGTTCGTCACATTGAAGCGGCCAACGACGTGCTCACGCTCACCGACAAGGGGTTGCACTGCTACTCGTTGGGCCGCCAACGCAACCGCGACATATTGGAGATGGCTCGCATCGCGCGCGGCATCGACGAAGCCACGCTGCTTCGCGAGCCGTCGGTCTTCTCGGTCGTCAACTCCAACTCGCCGCTGCGTCTGGATACTCCGATGTCACAGGGCATGATCGAGTTCGCCCGGCACAATCAGCCGATTGTCATGACGCCGTTCACGCTGGCGGGCGCGATGGCGCCGATCACGCTGGCCGGAGCGTTGGCACAACAGAACGCCGAGGCGCTCGCCGGCATCACAATGCTGCAGTGCATCAACCCCGGCACCCCTGCCGTGTACGGCGGCTTCACGTCGAACGTCGACATGCAGTCAGGCGCTCCCGCCTTCGGAACTCCCGAGTACGTGCGCACGGCAATGATCGGCGGCCAGCTGGCGCGCCGGTACAACGTTCCATATCGCAGCTCCAACGTGTGCGCGGCCAACGCACTCGACGCGCAAGCGGCATACGAGAGCGTGTTCGCGCTGTGGGGCTGCGTGATGGGTGGCGTCAACATGATGATGCACGGTGCGGGCTGGATGGAGGGCGGATTGCACGCCAGCATGGAGAAGATGCTTCTCGACGCCGACCTGCTGCAGATGGTGACCACCATCCTCGAGCCCGTCGTGATCAGCGACGAGACGTTCGCGATCGACACGATCGAGAGCGTCGGACCGGGTGGTCACTTCTTCGGCACGCAACACACGCAAGATCGCTTCCGCAACGCGTTCTACAAGCCGATGCTGTCCGACTGGCGCAATTACGAAGCGTGGCAAGAGGGCGGCAGTCCGCAGGTGCCCGACAAGGCAAAGCAGTTGGTCACCCAATTCCTTCAGGCGTACGAGCCGCCAGTGATGGATTCAGCCGTGCGCGAAGAACTCGACGCGTTCGTCGCTCGGCGAGTTGCCGAGGGCGGCGTCGCAACCGACTACTGAGGCAGGAACAAGCATGAAGAGGTGTATGTGAAGACGACAGCACAAGTGGTGGTTGTTGGCGGCGGCGTCGTCGGGGCCAGCGTCCTCTATCACCTCACCAAGGCGGGATGGACCGACGTGGTGTTGCTCGAGCGCAAGCAACTCACAGCGGGCAGCACCTGGCACGCGGCCGGCGGCATGCACACGTTGAACGGCGACCCCAACGTTGCTCGTCTGCAGCAGTACACGGTGAACCTGTACAAGGAGATCGAGGCCGAGAGCGGCCAGGACTGCGGCATCCACCTCCCCGGCGGCCTGCAGTTGGCCGACACACCCGAGCGGCTCGACTGGTTGCGCATGGCGCAAGCGCGCGGCCGTTACCTGGGCATGCACATGGAGATCATCTCCATGAAGGAAGCCAAAGAGATCAACCCACTGCTGGAAGAGAAGTACTTCGTCGGCGCGTTGTTCGATGAGGACGAAGGCAGCGTCGACCCCTACGGCGTCACACATGCGTACGCAATCTGCGCCCGTAATCGTGGCGCCGAGGTGTATACCGACACGTGGGTCACCGGCCTGTCGCAGCGCGCCGATGGCACGTGGGACGTGATCACCGACAAGGACCACACAATCCACGCGGAGCATGTCGTCAACGCGGGCGGGTTGTGGGCACGCGAGGTCGGTCGCATGGCGGGACTGGAACTGCCGGTGCTCGCGATGGAACACCACTATCTAATGACGGAGCCGATGCCGGAAGTCATCGAGTACAACGAGACTCGCGGCCGCGAGCTGCCACACATGATCGACTTCGCTGGCGAGATCTACGCCCGCCAGGAAGGCCAGAGCATCTTGCTCGGCACCTACGAGCAGAACAATCGGCCGTGGTCGCCGCAGGAAACACCGTGGGACTTCGTTTTCCAGCTGCTCCCCCACGATCTCGATCGCATTGCACCGGAGCTCGAGCGGGGCTTCGCGCACTTCCCCGCTGTCGGTCGCGCCGGCATCAAGAAGTTCGTCAATGGCCCGTTCACGTTCAGCCCCGATGGCAACCCCTTGATCGGCCCGATCAAGGGCATGCGCGGAATGTGGAGCGCGTGCGCGGTCATGGCGGGGCTGTCGCAGGGCGGCGGCGTCGGGCTGTCGCTGGCGAGCTGGATGGTCGACGGCGACCCTGGCGCCGACATCTGGGGCATGGACGTAGCGCGCTACGGCGACTACGCCACGCTCGCATACACGAATGCGAAAGTACGCGAGAACTACTCGCGACGCTTCCGCATCACGTTCCCCAACGAGGAACTCACCGCCGCTCGCCCGCTGCACACGACGCCGATCTACGACCGGCTCACCGACCACAACGCTGTTTGGGGTGCTGGCTTCGGCCTTGAGCATCCATTGTGGTTTCAACGCCCAGGCGAAGAGCCAAAGGAGAACGTCACCTTCTATCGCTCCAACGCGTTCGACGTCGTCGCCGAGGAGTCGCGCGCAGTCCGCGAGCGAGTCGGCTTCAGCGAAGCCTCGAACTTTGCGAAGTACAAAGTCAGCGGCGCTGGCGCCGCCGAGTGGCTGCAAGGTCTGTTCACGAACACCCTCCCCAAGATCGGTCGCACGAACCTGACAGCGATGCTCAACCCGCAGGGCCGCATCGAGGGCGAGTTCTCGGTCTCGCGCATCGGGCCCGACGAGTTCTTTCTGTTCGGGTCGCAAGCCGCCGAAGTGCATCACCCGCGTTGGTTCCTGGCGCATCTGCCCGAGGGCAGCCCAATCCGCTTCGAAGTGATAGCGCTGTCGATGGTCGGCCTGACCGTGGCCGGACCGCGGGCGCGCGACGTGCTGCAGAAACTCACCAGCACCTCGCTCGCTAACAAGGACTTCCCGTTCATGGCGTTCCGACGAGTCGACCTGGCAATGGCACCGGTGTGGTTGTCGCGCATGACCTACTCGGGCGACCTCGGCTTTGAGATCTGGATGGCGCCGGAATACCAGCGCATGTTGTTCGACCACATCTGGGAAGCGGGGCGCGAGTTCGACATGCGCCTGTTCGGTTTCCGTGCGCTGATCACGATGCGCCTCGAGAAGAACTTTGGCACCTGGTTCCGCGAGTACCGACCGATCTACACGCCGCTCGAAGCCGGCATGGACCGCGTGTTGAAGTTCGATCACGAGTTCATCGGCCGCGCAGCGGTCGAAGCCGAGATCGCCAGTGGGGGACCCAAGCGCAAGCTGGTGATGTTCACGGTCGACGTCGACCCCGATCAGCCAGCCGACGTGCTCGGCGACGAACCGGTGTGGCACACCGACGCCAGCGGGAACAGCTCGGTGGTCGGCTGGATTACTTCGGGCGGGTACGCCCATTACTCGGGTGTGTCGTTAGCACTTGGCTATATACCTATCGAGCTCGCCGACGCTGAGACTGGCTTCGAGATCGAAATCATCGGTCGCCGCCGCCCGGCGAAGCTGCAACACGAGCCAGTGCTCGACCCTGAGGGTCTCCGCATGCGTGCGTAAATGGCCAAAAGCGGCCGCCGAATTCCTGGTGCACTTGTACAAGTAATTCGCTCGAACGGTTGACCGGGATGGCAGGTGGCCACTAGGTTTCCGCGGACGTCTACTTGGGGAGGAAATGTGTACGAAGAAATGTACGAAGGAGCTGGCCGCGATCTGGGCAAGCTCGAGAAGGGCCTGATCAACTCCTACGTCGAGGGTGCGGTCTCACGCCGCTCGTTCCTCGTTCGTGGCAGCGTCATGGGTCTCAGCGCCACGTTCCTCGGGTCGGTTCTTGCGGCCTGCGGCGACGACGACGACAAGTCGTCAAGCTCTGGCGGCGACATCAAGCAGGGCGGCACGATTCGCATTGCCACCCAAACACCGGGCGGACCGCTCGATCCGGTGGCCATGGCCGAGCTGGGCACCTACACGCAGATCGTTACCGCGTTCGAGTACCTCGCCGGTCCGGGCGAGGGTGCCGCGGTTGCACCGATGCTCGCCGAGTCGTGGAGTCCTAACGACGACGGCAGTGTGTGGACCTTCAAGCTGCGCTCGGGCGTGAAGTGGCACGACGGCAGCGACTTCACGTCGGCCGACGTGGTCGCCAGCCTGGACCGTCTTGCCGGTTCCAACCTCTCGGCTTACATCGTTGAGGGCGCGTCAACCGCCGTCGACGACCTCACGGTCGAGGTTGCACTGAACGCACCAGACGGGCAGTTCCCGTATCAGGTGTCGATCTACAACCCGCAGGCCGTCATCACACCCGCGTCGTTTGAGCTCGGGACCACGCTCGATGCCGTCAAGACCGGCACCGGCGCCTTCAAGCTGGAGAGCTTCGATCCGGCAACCGGTTCGACGTTCGTGCGTAACGACGATTGGTGGGGTGGCAAGCCTTACCTCGACAAGGTCGAGTTCGTCTTCAGCGAAGACCTGCCGACGCAAGTCACCGGCATGGCCGCAGGCGAAGTCGATGCCATCGTGCAGTTCTCGGTCATCGGTGGCGACGCGTTGCTCAACAACGGCGACCTCACGGTCGAGTCGATCCGCGGCGCTGCTCACCGGCAGATCTGGATGAACGTCCGCGAGGGCGAGTTCACCGACGTCAGGGTTCGCGAGGCAGTAGCGCTCGGTATCGATCGCCAGGCACTCGTCGACACGGTGCTCAGCGGCCGTGGCGACATCGGCAACGACAGCCCGATCGCACCGTCGTACGAGGGCTTCGATTCCAGCCAGCCCCAGCGCGAGCGCGACGTCGACAAGGCCAAGGCACTGCTCGAAGAGGCCGGCAAGGCCGGACTCGAAGTCACCTTGTACTACCCCGAGCTGCAAGAGATCCCGCAGATGGCCGAGCTGATTCAGACCCAGTTGAAGGACATCGGGATGAACGTCACGCTCAGCCTCGAGCCTTACGCCACGTTCTACGACAAGTGGTGCGCGGTGTACGACTCGACCAACGAGCCCGCGGGCTGCGACGGTGGCGAGGACTTCGGCATTGTCGACTACGGCAACCGTGGTACTCCCGACGTGTACCTGGTGAAGGCATACGCGACCGGCGAGTGGAACTCGGCGCACTACAACTCCGAGGAATTCAACGCCGCAGTCGCCGAGTACCAGGCCGCAATCGACCTGGATACCCGCAAGGCAGCAGTCAAGAAGATCCAGGAGATCGCAAACCGGGATGTCCCGTACGTGATCCCCTACTTCTACAACTCGCTCACCGCCTACAAGAAGAACGTCTCCGGCATCCGGGCAACCGGTCTCGGTCACTACTACTTGGGCAAGGCCGGCTTCACCGCCTGATACATGCTGGCTCGGTTCGAGCCAGCACTGTGCGTAACTCAGCAGGTGTGGCGTCGTCGTAGTATTACGACGGTGCCACACCTGCACCGTTTCAGCTCATCATCACCCGCGCAGCACCCAGCAAGGAACTCTGATGAAGCGGTTCATTCTCAAACGTGTTGCCTCCATGGTTGTCACACTGTGGTTGCTTTCGACCATCGTCTTCATGGTCGTCAATGTTCTGCCCGGAAACGTCGCGCGCAAGGTGCTCGGCGGCCAGGCGCTTGAGGAAGACGTCATTCGGCTGAACGCCCGCCTCGGCACCGACAAACCATTGCTCGAGCAGTACTGGACGTCGATCAGGCGGATCTTCACGCTCAGCTTCGGCGACTCGTACAAGAGCCAAGTACCCGTCTCCGACATCATCTTCCCGGCGCTGGGTCGTTCGGCCAAACTCGCGCTGCTGGCCTTCATCATCACCATCCCACTTTCGATTGCGGCTGGCATTTACGCCGCGCGCCGGCAGGACAAGCCGATCGACAGGGCCATCGTCACTGTCGGCTTGTCGACCTCAGCGATTCCCGAGTTCGTGACTGCGACTGTTCTGCTCGTTGTATTCGCCGTCAAGCTCAATCTCGGCAAGGTGTACGCCAACCCGCCCGATGGGGTCGGTCTGTTCGGACAGTTGGAGTACTTATTGCTCCCCGCGCTCGCCATGTCGATCGCCTATTTCGGATACATCGCCCGAATGACGCGAGCCGGTGTGATCGGCGCGTTGCACGCCGACTTCACGCGCACGGCGGTCATGAAGGGCCTCTCTCAGGGCCAGGTCATGCGCCGCCACGTGCTTCGCAACGCGATGGCGCCAACGATCGTCGTCATCAGCACCTCTGTTGGCTACCTCATTGGCGGCATCGTCGGTGTCGAGAAAGTGTTCAACTACGCGGGGCTCGGGCAAACGATGCTTGATGCGGTCAACAAGAGCGACATTCCGGTGCTGCAGGGCGCGGTACTTCTGGTGGGCATCATTTACATGGTGTCGACGCTGCTCGCCGATCTCTTCATTGCGTACCTCAACCCTCGCGTACGTCTGGAGAAGTCGAGATGAGCGCAACACAGCCCACTACAAGCGGTCTCAGCGAGCGAAAGCAAGCTCGGCGCGAGAACTGGCGGCTCATCGTCCGTCGCCCGGCTTTCATCGTCGGTGTGGCGATCGTGCTCTTCTGGGTCATATGCGCGCTGTTCCCCGATTTCATTGCTCCGCATCACCCGCTCGACTACCGCACGGGCAAGCACTTGCCGCCAGGGTGGGGCCACCTGTTCGGCACCGATTCCACCGGCCGCGATGTTCTCTCGCGGGTAGTCGCCGGTGCGCGCGACGTGCTCCGGATCGCTCCGGCCGCGGCGATTCTGGGTGTGTTCTTTGGCGTCATTCTCGGCTTACTGCAGGGCTACCTCGGCGGCTGGGTCGATCTTCTGGCCAGCCGCATCGTCGAGGCGTTCCTCTCGCTGCCGGTGGTGTTGGTCGGTTTGTTGGCCATCACGACTCTTGGGCGTTCGAACGTGGTCGTCATCGGCGTGGTCGCCGTGCTGTTCACACCGATCGTCGCCCGCACAGTTCGCGCCGCGGTGCTTGCCGAACGCGAGCTTGACTACGTGACGTCGGCGAAACTCCGCGGCGAGTCCAAGGCATTCATCATGTTCCGCGAGATTCTGCCCAACGTTTCGGGGCCGATCATCGTCGAATTGACCGTCCGTATGGGCTACGCCGTCTTCACAGTTGCAACCCTCTCGTTCCTCGGCGCGGGTCCGCCGCCACCTTCTCCCGACTGGGGCGTGCAAGTGAGCGACACCTACAACAACCTGATCGCCGACTTCTGGTGGCCGACGTTCTTCCCCGCCATGGCCATCGCCTCCCTGGTGATCGCCGTCAGTCTCATCGCCGACTCTGTGCAGTCGGTATTGGAGGCGTCATGAGCAAGAACGCCCCGACCACACTGGGCTCAAACCCGACGAAGCTGCAGCCGGCGCTCTCGGTCGAGGACTTAGAGGTCGTCTACACAGTCCGCGGCGTCGACCGCGCGGTGCTCCGCGGAGTGTCGTTCAGCGTTGCTCCCGGTGAGGCCTACGGATTAGTCGGCGAGTCGGGCTGCGGCAAGTCGACCACCGCCTACGCAGCGCTGCGCTACCTGCCTAGCAACGGCAAGATCGTTGGCGGTCACGTACGCGTCGGCGGTCGCGACCTCACCGAAATGACCGACGACGAGTTGCAGCAGTTCCGTGCGCACGAGGCATCGATGGTCTATCAAGACCCTTCGCAAGCGCTGAACCCAACGTTGCGCGTGGGCAAACAGATCATCGAGAGTTTCACCTTGCTCGGCCACGACAATGCGACAGCAGCGACGATGGCCGTCGAGGCCTTGAAGAAGGTTCGCATCGCCGACCCGACGCGCGTGATGGATCGGTACCCATTTCAGTTGTCCGGAGGCATGCAGCAGCGAGTCGTCATTGCGATGGCTCTGGCCTGCAACCCGACGCTGTTGGTACTCGACGAGCCCACGACCGGCCTCGATGCGACGGTTGAGGCGGAGGTTCTCGATCTGGTGCGTGTCCTGCGCCAAGAGAGCGACGCCGCCGTGCTGCTGATTGCGCACAACCTGGGCATCATTCGCGGCCTGTGCGATCGAGTCGGAGTCATGTACGCCGGCCGCATCGTCGAGGAAGGCCCGAGCGCACAGGTTTTCGACGACCCGCGTCATCCCTACACCGTCGGCTTGCTGCGTTCGCTCCCCCGCCACGGCGTGCGCAAGACCGAACGCGCGCTCGCGACTATCCCGGGCATCCTTCCGCTCATCGGCTCGGACCTACCCACATGTGTGTACGTCGATCGCTGCCCGATTGCCACCGACTTGTGCCGCACCACGATGCCGCCGGTCGTTCCCGTCGGCAATAAGGGCGACCGCTTCACGCTCTGTCATCACCCCGACCAGATCGCGGCCATAGAAGAGCCTGCGGTGTCGGTCAACATCAGTGTGCTGGCACCTTCCGACGAGAACCCGGGAGTGCTCGAGCTCAGTCACGTCTCCAAGACGTTCAAACAGCGCAACCTGTCGATTCCAGCGCTCGTCGATGTCGAGCTCGATCTCGCCGTCGGCGAAACCCTTGGCATTGTCGGCGAGTCGGGCTCCGGTAAGTCGACGCTCGCGAAGGCGATCCTCGGCATCGAGGCAGCGGACTCCGGTGGCTCCGTGTCGCTCGACGGTCGCGTGGTGATGGCCTCCACCGTTGGCCGTACGGCGGACGATAAGCGCTCGATGCAAATGATCTTCCAAAACCCCGACTCGGCGCTCAACCGGTCGTGGTCGGTTCGACACATCCTGACGCGTAGCGTCGAGAAGCTGACCAACATCAAAGGCGACGCCGCCAACCAGCGAGTCGAGCAGCTTGCCGAGCACCTGCGCCTGACGCCACGGCACCTTGACTTGAAGCCGCGCCAGTTGTCGGGCGGGCTCAAGCAGCGCGTTGCGATCGCCCGCGCGTTCGCTGGCGATCCACGCATCGTGGTGTGCGACGAGCCGACGAGTGCGCTCGACGTATCGGTGCAGGCAGCGATTCTCAACCTGCTCGCCGATCTGCAAACGGAACAGAAGACGAGTTACGTCTTCATCACGCACGACATGGGTGTCGTGCGCTACCTGGCCGACCGCATCGCGGTCATGTACCTGGGCCGCATCCAGGAAATCGGGCCAACCGACGATGTCTTCAACGGACCGAACCATCCGTACACCGAAGCGCTGTTGTCGGCGATCCCGAGCGTCGATGGCGAGATCGTCACGCGTATTCGTTTGGAAGGCGAGATCCCCTCGCCCGCCAACCCACCGTCGGGCTGTGTGTTCCACCCGCGGTGCCCGCGAGTGATCCCGGGAGTGTGTGAAGTCACCGAGCCGCCGTTGCGCGAAGTATCGCCAGGGCACGCCATGCGCTGCCACATCCCGGTCGCCGAACTGATCGAACTGCAGCGCAAGCCGAGCAAATGACGCAGCCAGAGGCCGCACCTCCCCGGCTGCGGACGGGCGGTCGCGCCGGACGGGCAGCAACTCGCGCTGCGAGCGCACACGCGCAAGGCCCGCCCTACATCGAGCGCCAGATTGCGCCGTACGAACTTCTGGATGCGGATGCGTTGTCGTTGATGGAGTCGAAGGCCGACCAGATTCTGGGCGAGGTCGGCATCGAAATCCGCGACGACGCTGAGGCACTGCAGCTGTTTCGAGCTGCTGGCGCCGTAGTCGATGGTCTGAACGTGCGCTTTCAACCGGGGCAGGTGCGCGAACTTTGCGCCACGGCTCCCACAGAGTTCACGCAACACGCACGCAATCCTGCGCGCTCAGTTCAAATCGGCGGCAACAACGTGGTGCTCGCGCCCACCTACGGCTCGCCGTTTGTGCGTGACCTGCCGGGTGGCCGCCGCTACGGCACCATCGCCGACTTCCAGAACTTCGTCAAGCTCGCCTACTCCACACCATGGCTGCATCACTCTGGCGGCACGGTGTGCGAACCAACCGATGTGGCAGTCAACAAGCGCCACCTCGACATGGTGTATGCCCATCTGCGTTACGGCGACAAAGGTTTCATGGGTTCTGTGACAGCCCCACAACGTGCAGCCGACAGCATCGAAATGGCGCGGATCGCCTTCGGTGCCGAGTTCGTCGACAGCAACTGCGTCATCTTGGGCAACGTCAATGTCAACTCCCCACTTGTCTGGGACGCGACGATGACTGGCGCGCTCAAGACCTACGCGGCGGCGAACCAAGCAGCAGTGGTCGTACCGTTCATCCTCGGTGGAGCGATGGGCCCCGTCACCACGGCAGGGGCCGTCGCACAAGCTCACGCAGAAACGATGGTGGGCGTGGCGCTGACGCAACTGGTGCGACCCGGCGCTCCAGTCATCTACGGCAACTTCCTGTCCTCGATGGCGCTGCGCAGTGGCAGCCCGACCTTCGGCATGCCAGAGCCAGCGCTGGGTTCACTGATCGTCGGGCAATTGGCGCGCCGCGTCGGCTTGCCGTTGCGCTGTTCGGGCGCATTCACATCGTCGAAGGTTCCCGATGGGCAGGCGATGGCCGAGTCGACGGTCAGCATGATGTCGGCGCTGCTATGTGGTGCCAACTTCATTCTCCATTCGGCCGGCTGGCTAGAGGGCGGGCTGGCGATGGGCTACGAGAAGTTCATGATGGATCTCGATCTTTGCGGCGCCGCCCACACGTACCTGAAGGGTGTGTCGCTCGACGACGATCAGTTTGCGCTCGACGCGTTCAACGAGGTCGGGCCAGGCAAGCACTTCTTCGGCTCGCAGCACACGCTGCGCCACTACGAGACCGCGTTCTACGAGCCACCGCTCAGCGACAGCAACTCATTCGAACAATGGCGCGATGCAGGTGAGACGACAAGCGAGCAGCGCGCCGCCGTGCTCGTGCGTGAAACGCTGGCCAACTACGAGATGCCACCGATGGACGAAGCGACCGACGAGGCCTTGCTCGACTTTATGGGCCGCCGAAAGTCGGAGATGACCGACCAGTGGTACTAGTCCTGTGAACGTCAGCGACGATCCGCTGCTGCAGCCATATCAACTGAAACACCTGCGGTTGAAGAACCGCGTGATGAGCACGGCGCACGAGCCGGCGTATAGCGAAGACGGCATGCCCAAGGATCGGTATCGGGCGTATCACGTCGAGAAGGCCAAGGGGGGCTTGGCGTTGACGATGACCGCTGGCACGGCCATTGTCAGCCCCGACAGTCCCCCGGCGTTCGGCAACCTGCATGCCTACGACGATGCAATCGTGCCGTGGATCCGGCGGATGACCGACGAGATTCACGCGCACGACTGCGCGGCGATGATTCAGATCAGTCACCTCGGACGCCGTACGGGCTGGGGGCAAGACGACTGGCTGCCCGTCGTCGCACCGTCGCGACTGCGCGAGCCGGCACACCGCACCCATCCGAAGGAAGCCGAACTGTGGGACATCCGGCGCATTGTCGGCCACTACGCCGATGCCGCCGAACGGATGAAAGTCGGTGGCATGGATGGCGTCGAGGTCGAGGCGTACGGACACCTCTTCGATCAGTTTTGGTCGCCCGCAACCAATCGGCGTACGGATGAGTACGGGGGCAGCTTCGAAAACCGCTTGCGCTTTCCGTTGGAGGTGTTGGGCGCGATCCGCGCGAGGGTCGGAGACGACTTCCTGCTCGGCGTGCGCATGGCCGTCGACGAGACACGCGAGGACGGAATTGATGCACCCACAGGGCTGCGCATTCTTGAACGCTTGACCAACGACGGGTTGATCGACTTTGTCAACGTGATCCGAGGCAGCATCGTCACCGACGCCGTGCTGAGTGATGTGATCCCGATCCACGGCATGGCGTCGGCTCCACATCTCGAGTTCGCCGGACATGTCCGCGAGACGAGCAAGCTGGCGGTGTTTCACGCGGCGAAGATCGACGACGTCGCAACGGCGCGTCACGCGATTCGCGACAGCAAGGTCGACATGATCGGCATGACCCGTGCACATCTCGCTGATCCGTACCTCGTCCGCAAGATTGAACTCGGGCAAGAGTCATCGATTCGCCCGTGCGTTGGTGCGACCTATTGCCTCGATCGCATCTATATGGCTGGTGAGGCGCTGTGCATCCACAACGCCGCGACGGGGCGCGAGCTGACGATGCCGCACGTGATCCCCAAGGCCGACGTCGCCCGACGCGTGCTGGTGATCGGTGCCGGACCGGGCGGGTTGGAAGCAGCACGAGTGTGCGCCGAGCGCGGGCATTCTGTGACGCTGCTTGAGGCGATGCCCTGGGCTGGCGGACAATTGCGGTTGGCAGCGCGCAATCCGCGACGACGCGATCTGATGGGCATCATCGACTGGCGCGTTTCGGAACTCGTGCGGCTCGGCGTCGACGTGCGCTACGACACTTTCGCCGATGAGAGCACCGTTGCGGCGCTGCAACCCGACGTCGTGATCGTCGCGACCGGCGGGCTGGCGCAGAACCCGCGCGTCGAGTCCGGCAGCGAGCTGATGATCAGCGCGTGGGACGTCGTGGGCGGCGATGCCAGCCCAAAGGGTGATGTGATCTTGTTCGATGACGACGGCACACACTCGGCCATGACGACCGCCGAGATACTTGCCCGCAGTGGAGCTCGCGTCGAGGTGGTGACACCGGAACGAACCGTCGGCGTCGATGTCGGTGGCCTCAACATGGTGCCGTACGCCAGAGCTCTCAACGAGACCGACACGCGAGTCACGCTCAATCAGCGCGTGCTGTCGATACAGCGCGACGGCGATGGACGGCTGCGAGCAGAGATCGGAAGCGATCACTCCCCGGTTCGCCACGAGCGCATCGTCGACGCTGTCGTCGGCGATCACGGCGTGCTCGCCAACGACGAGCTGTACCACGCGCTGGTGCCCAACTCGCTCAATTTGGGAGAGGTGGATCACGCTGCCCTGATTGGTGGCACGCCGCAACGCGTGCGCACCAATCCGGCGGGTTCGTACGAGTTATTCAGAATCGGCGACGCCGTCGCCGGCCGCAACATTCACGCAGCGATCTACGACGCGCTCAGGTTGTGCAAAGACCTGTAGTCGGTCAGATGCCGGATTTGCCTGACTTCTTGGCCTGCTTGACGGCGCGCTTTTCCTTCAACGACTTGCCGACCTTCTTGGCGCCGGCCTTTTGTGGTGTCTTTCCAGGCATGTGCCCTCCTTGTAGAAGTTGTGCAGCACCCTAGTAGTTACAGGCCCGGTCGGACGTCGTTCCATATCGTGGGACCGTTCCGCATGGTGGACTCCCGGTGCTACAGTTCGCGACCATGTCCTTTCCTTCCGACCTTGAAATTGCCCGCGCTGGCAAGCTGATTCCCCTCACCGAAGTCGCCGCCAAGATGGGCATCGGGCCACATCTGCTCGAGCAGCACGGCGACGAGCTGGCCAAGATCCGTTTGGAAGCGATCGACGAACTGAAGGATCGCCCGAAGGCGAAGTACGTCGTCGTCACGGCCATCACCCCGACGCCACTGGGCGAGGGTAAGACCACCACCACTGTCGGTCTCGGCCAGGCGATGCAGCACATCGGCAAGAACGCCGTCATCAGCCTGCGCCAGCCGAGCATGGGCCCGACGTTCGGCATCAAGGGTGGTGCTGCTGGTGGTGGTTATAGCCAGGTGATTCCGATGGAGCTGCTCAACCTGCATCTCACTGGCGACTTCCATGCCGTGACCGCCGCGCACAACTTGCTGTCGGCGATGGTCGACAACCATCTCCATCAGGGCAACGAGCTGGAACTCGACATGCACAACATCACGTGGCGCCGGGTGCTCGACGTGAACGATCGCTCGCTGCGCAACATCATCGTCGGCCTCGGCGGCAAGATGGACGGTGTCACCCGCCAGACCGGCTTCGACATCAACGCCGCGTCGGAGGTGATGGCCATCATCGCGCTCGCCACCTCGCTCGACGACATGCGCGCACGCATGGGCCGCATCGTGGTCGGCTACACGAAGGACGGCGATCCGGTCACCGCCGAGCAGCTGAAGGGCGCCGGCTCGATGGCCGTCATCATGAAGGAAGCACTGAAGCCGAACCTGCTGCAGACGCTGGAGCACACACCGGTCATCGTGCACGCCGGACCGTTCGGCAACATCGCGCACGGCAACAGCAGCATCGTCGGCGACCTCATCGGCATCCGCGGTGGCGACTACCTCATCACCGAGGCCGGGTTCGGTGCCGACATGGGCGCCGAGCGCTTCTTCAACCTCAAGTGCCGCACCTCCGGCATGGTGCCCGACGCCGCGGTGCTCGTCGCCACGGTGCGCGCCCTGAAGGCGCACAGCGGAAAGTTCACGATCACCCCCGGCAAGCCGCTGCCCGCCGACCTGCTGGCCGAGAACCCCGACGACGTGCGCGCCGGCGCTGCCAACCTCATCAAGCAGATCGAGACCGTGACGGTGCACGGCGTCTCCCCCGTCGTCGCCATCAATGCGTTCCCCGGCGACTTCGCCAGCGAGCACCAGGTCATCCGCGAGATCGCGGAGAGCGTCGGCGCTCGCGTGGCCGTGTGCACGCACTTCAGCGATGGCGGCAAGGGGGCCACCGACCTGGCCCAGGCCGTGGTCGAAGCCTGCGACGAGCCGAGCAACTTCCAGTTCTGCTACGAGTCGGAGGACTCGCTGAAGACCAAAATCGAGAAGGTGGCCACCAAGATCTACGGCGCCGCCGCGGTCACCTACACCCCCGCTGCCAACACGCAGCTCGCCCGCTACGAGAAGAACGGCTTCGGCAACTTGCCGGTCTGCATCGCGAAGACCCACCTCTCCATCAGCGCCGACGCGTCGTTGAAGGGCGCCCCCACCGGACACACGGTCAACGTACGCGAGGTGCGGGCCAGCGTGGGCGCCGGGTTCATCTACCCCATCTGCGGCGACATGACAACCATGCCCGGCCTCGGCTCGGCTCCCGCCGCCAGCATCATCGACTTCGACGAGCACGGCGTCATCCAAGGGTTGTCATGAGCGAGGCGGCCACCGAAGACTTCGAGCGCACGCCGGGCGGGGCCATCCTGATGGATGGCATCCGTCTGCGCGGCGAGATCATCGCCTCGCTGCGCAGCACCATCGAAGCGGCCGGTTCGCCGCGGGTGTGCTTGGCCACCGTGCTCGTCGGCGACGACAAGCCGAGCCACGTCTACGTGGCC
>JAIOPC010000002.1 GCA_021414085.1 Actinomycetes bacterium
TCACCCTCCAACGCCTTGAGGGCGCTGACACGAACCACCGGAGCGGTATCGCCAGGGAACTCGTACTCCGACAACAGTTCACGGACTTCGAGCTCGACCAACTCGAGGAGCTCTTCGTCTTCCACCATGTCGGACTTGTTGAGCGCGACCACGATGTAGGGCACACCAACCTGGCGAGCCAACAACACATGCTCACGCGTCTGAGGCATCGGACCATCCGTCGCCGCCACCACCAAAATCGCACCGTCGACCTGCGCGGCGCCAGTGATCATGTTCTTGATGTAGTCCGCGTGACCCGGCATATCGACATGCGCATAGTGACGCTTCGCGGTCTCGTACTCGATGTGCGCGATCGAGATCGTGATACCACGCGCCTTCTCCTCAGGCGCCTTGTCGATCTGATCGAACGGCGTATACGTCGCCAACCCCTTACCCGCCAACGTCTTAGAAATCGCAGCAGTCAACGTCGTCTTGCCATGGTCAATATGACCCATAGTTCCGATATTGACGTGGGGCTTCGTACGCTCAAACTTGGCCTTGCTCATTGCAGTCTCCGATGTCGGGAATCAATTGGGGTTGTCAAAGAACGTTGCGAGTGTAGCGGTTAGCGCTAGCACTCCAACAGGGGCTATTGGTAAACGACTTACTCGCCGCGAACTCGCTTGATGATGTCGGAGGCGATGTTGGCCGGCACTTCCATGTACATGGCGAACTGCATCGTGTAAGTGGCGCGGCCCTGGGTGCGGCTGCGCAGGTCGGTCGAGTAACCGAACATTTCGCTCAGCGGAATCTGCGCCTTGATGGTCTGCGCATTGCCGCGGGCCTCCATGCCCTCGATGCGGCCACGACGGCTGGACAAGTCGCCCATCACGTCGCCCATGTAGTCGTCGGGGGTGACGACTTCGACCGCCATGATCGGCTCGAGAATGACCGGCTTGGCCAACTCGGCAGCCTTCTTGAACACCATCTGGCCAGCGATCTTGAAGGCCATTTCCGAGGAGTCGACATCGTGATACTGACCGTCGACCAGGGTGGCCTTCACGTCGACCGTCGGGTAGCCGGCGAGCACGCCCGAATCGAGCGCGCTCTGGATGCCCTGGTTGGTCGGGTTGATGTACTCGCGCGGGATCTTGCCGCCGCTGATCTTGTCGACGAACTCGTAACCCTTGCCCGGGTTCGGCTCGAGGTTGATCTTGACGACAGCGAACTGGCCGGAACCACCGGACTGCTTGATGTGGCGATACTCGACGGTTTCGACCTTCTTGGTGATCGTCTCGCGGTAGGCCACTTGCGGCTTACCAACGGTGGCGACCACGCCGAACTCGCGCATCATGCGGTCGACAAGGATCTCGAGGTGCAACTCGCCCATGCCGGAGATGACGGTCTGGCCGGTCTCTTCATCGCTGCGCACGCGGAACGTCGGGTCTTCGTCGCTGAGTGACTTCAGCGCCTTGCCCAGCTTGTCCTGGTCGTCTTTGGTCTTGGGCTCGATGGCCACGTGGATCACGGGTTCGGGGAAGACCATGCGCTCGAGGATGATCGGGTTGCTGCGATCGCACAGCGTGTCGCCAGTCGTGGTGTCCTTGAAGCCGAGGCCAGCGACGATGTCGCCCGCCATCGCAACGTCGAGGTCTTCGCGCTGGTTGGCGTGCATCAGCAGGATGCGGCCGAGGCGCTCTTTGCGCTCCTTGGTCGAGTTGTAGACCTCTTCACCCTTGTTGATCGAGCCCGAGTAGACACGGAAGTAGGTGAGCTTGCCGAACGGGTCGGCAACGATCTTGAAGGCCAGCGCCGCGAACGGCTCCGACTCGGAAGGCTTGCGGTAGAGGATCTCTTCCTCGTGGTTCGGCTTGGTGCCCTCGGTCGGCGGAATGTCGAGCGGGCTGGGCAAGAAGTCGATCACGGCGTCGAGCATCGGCTGGACGCCCTTGTTCTTGAAGGCCGAGCCGCAGAGGATCGGCACGAAGTCGAATGCGAGCGTGCCCTTACGGATGGCACGCTTGACCTCGGCCTCGGTGACGGTGTCGCCGGCGAGGTACTTCTCGAGCACTTCGTCGTCGCTGGTCGCGATGGTTTCCATCATGGCCTCGCGGTACTCGGCGGCCTGCTGCGCCATGTCGGCGGGGATGTCGGTTTCGTCCCACTTGGCGCCGAGTTCTTCGTCGTGCCAAACGAGTGCCTTCATCTTCACCAAGTCGATGAGCCCGATGAACGGCTTATTGCTCTCCGGTCCGCCGGAACCAATCGGAAGGTGAAGCACTGCGGGCACGGCCTGCAGGCGGGTCTTCACCATGTCGACCGTGCGGTAGAAGTCGGCGCCGATGCGATCCATCTTGTTGACGAAGCACATGCGCGGCACTTTGTACTTGTTGGCCTGACGCCACACGGTTTCGGTCTGCGGCTCGACGCCAGCAACCGAGTCGAAGACAGTGACGGCACCGTCGAGCACGCGCAGCGAACGCTCGACTTCGATCGTGAAGTCGACGTGGCCGGGGGTGTCGATGATGTTGATGCGGTGGTCGTTCCAGATGCACGTGGTGGCGGCGGAGGTGATGGTGATGCCGCGCTCTTGCTCTTGCGCCATGTGGTCCATGACGGCCGCGCCGTCGTGCACTTCGCCGATCTTGTAGCTCTTGCCCGTGTAGTAGAGGATGCGCTCGGTCGTCGTCGTCTTGCCCGCGTCGATGTGGGCCATGATGCCGATGTTGCGGGTGCGCTCGAGGGGAAATTCGCGCTTAGCCATCTGAGTGTCTCTCTCTACGGGGTGTACGTCGCCTGGCCCATTTGGCTGCAGGCACGGCCTCTAACGCTACCGGGGAGCGGACTCAACGCCGACGGAGGGGTGCCGAGTGTTTCTCAGCAGGACTCGGCGGGGGCGGTGACGGGGGTGGGGGTATTCACGCTGCGGCTGCCGTCGGTGAGAACGGCGGTCATACGAATGGTGTAGGTCGCATTTGCTGGCTGGCCGTGCAGGGTTGCCGAGGTTTCCTCGGTCGCGTTCTTCCAGCCGGTCAGGCTGACCCACGAATCGGTGATCAGCATCTCCACGTCGTATTCGGCGAGGCCCTCGATGTCGCCGGGCCACGTTGGCAGCAGTTCCCATCCGGCCCCCGGCGCCGGGCAGACCGCGGTGTAGGCAACAACCGGAGCCGGCAGTGCGTTCGTTGGCGGTGGCACTGTCGTCGGTGCCGCAGTCTCGGGGACAGTCGAAGACCCAACGGTCGACGATCCAGCCGAGTCGACGGTGGACGACTCCACCGGCACGGTGGGCGATGTACCGCTGCCTGCTTTGTCGTCGGTGAACACCAGGCGCACGAGGGACCCGACCGCAATGGCGAGCAGACACAGGCCCGCGATGGCGACGCCAACACCCCAACCCGATCGACGGCGGCCGGACCTCACCCGGCGGCGAACGGGCGACAACACGACATCGTCCGCCACTGGCGGCGCCAACGTACGGCCAGATTCAGGCGACAAGGGCTGCGGCGTCGGTAGCCGTCGTCCGTGATCCGGCCCGGTGGGGACAAGTACCCCGGCCGACCCTTCGGCGCGCTGCACTGTGCCCGACGTGTGCAGCAGCGGCAGGGCTCGTTGCGTGATCTCGTGAATCTTGTCTGGGCTCAGCAATGTGTGCGCGCCGCGAGTTATCACGCGCACCACATACTCGTCCGATGTCACCAACACACCGTCAACCACACCGGGCGTCGCCGCGGGCAGCAGCGTGTCCAGCAATGCGAGCACTGGCACAACTGGCGTGGAGAGTGTCTGCGTCATCAGCTCTGATTCGACACGCGCCCCGTCGAGAACGCTGCGCATCGAACGATCGCCGGCCCACAACTGGCCGTCGCGATAGTCGATGTGCTCGCCGTAGCGACGGCTGACCACGATGAACGCCCCACCAGGGCCGATCACAACATGATCGATCGTGCCCTTCGAACCGGGCACATTCAGGTCGTGCAGCACGGTGTAGGCCAGCGGCAAACCGACGAGGATCTCGCGCATCTTGCCCTGGTCGGCGGCGATCGTCTCTAGCCAGTTGGCTTCGAGCGTCAAGCGGTCCGCGGTGGCGCGCCGCTGCCCCGCGTGGTGACGCGCGCTGCCGCCCGGTACTCCGCCTTCAATCACGAGACGAGTATCGACACAAATTGCCTGCGGCTTGACCGAAGCTTGACGGTTCCGGCCCGGCATGATGGCTCCTGATGTTGGTCCGGCTGCTTCGCACCTACCTGGCGCGGTATCGAAAACTGTTGATCGTGGTCGTCGCGCTCCAAGCGGCGCAGACGGTTGCGGCACTCTTCTTGCCGACGCTGAACGCCGACATCATCGACCGCGGCGTCGCCACCGGCGATACCGGCTACATCTGGGCACACGGGCTGGTGATGCTGTTGGTCAGCCTGGCGCAGATCGGTTTCGCTGTCTTCGCCGTCTACTTCGGCTCGAAGGTCGCGATGGCATTTGGCCGCGACGTGCGCAGCGCACTGTTCCACCAGGTCACCGACTTCTCAGCGCGCGAGGTCACCAAGTTCGGCCCACCGAGTCTGATCACCCGCGTCACCAACGATGTCCAACAGGTGCAGACGCTTGTGCAGATGACGTGCACGCTGCTGATCGCGGCGCCCATCACCGCCGCCGGCGGCCTGGTGATGGCACTCCGCGAAGACGCTGGGCTGACGCTGATCTTGGCCGTTGGTGTTCCGCTGCTGGTCGTCAGCCTCGGCAGCATCATCGCGAGAATGGTGCCGACGTTCCGGCGCATGCAGGAACGCATCGACGATCTAAACCGCGTGCTTCGCGAACAGATCTCGGGCATTCGTGTGGTGCGCGCCTTCGTGCGCGAGCCGTTCGAGACGGAACGCTTTGGCGCGAGCAACGGTCAACTCACAACCGTTGCACTGCGCGGCGGTCGCCTGATGGGGTTGATGTTCCCGACCGTCTTCTTCATCGTCAACTTCTCCAGCGTCGCCGCCATCTACTTCGGTGCCAACCGCGTCAATAGCGGCGAGCTGAAGATCGGTGCGCTGATCGCGTTTCTCAGCTACCTGTTGCAGATCCTGATGTCGGTGATGCTCGCCACCTACATGGCGGCGCTTGTGCCGCGGGCCGCTGTCAGCGCCGAGCGCATTCAAGAGGTGCTCGATACTCCTTCCAGCGTCGCCGACTCCGACAACCCGTTGCGCACGTTGCCGGAACCAGCGTCGGTCGAGTTCCGTGGTGCCGGGTTCCAATACCCGGGCGCCGAGCACCCAGTGCTGGCCAATGTCTCGTTTCGCTGCGTGGCTGGCGAAACAACGGCGATCATCGGCAGCACCGGCTCGGGCAAGACAACGCTGATCAGCCTGGCCGCTCGCCTGTTCGATGTCACCAGTGGTGCGGTGCTGATCAACGGTGTTGATGTGCGCGAGCTGGCAACCGACGCGCTGTGGCAGCGCATCGGGCTGATGCCGCAGCGGCCGTACCTCTTCGGCGGCACCGTCGCCAGCAACCTGCGCTACGGCAAGCCCGACGCCACCGAAGAACAGTTGTGGCAGGCGCTCGAGATCGCGCAGGCGGCCGACTTCGTGCGCGAGATGCCCGATGGGCTGGAGGCACGCATCGCCCAGGGTGGCAGCAACGTGTCCGGCGGCCAGCGCCAGCGGCTGGCCATTGCTCGCGCGCTGGTGCGCAAGCCGGCCATCTTTCTGTTCGATGACTCATTGTCGGCGCTCGACATGGCGACCGACGCGCGACTGCGCGCCGCGCTCGTGCCCAACACTCGCGACGCGGCCGTGCTGATCGTCTCCCAGCGGGTTACCAGCATCAAACACGCTGATCAGATCTTGGTGCTAGAAGATGGCGAACAGGTTGGGCTCGGCACGCATGCGCAACTGCTGGAGTCGTGCCCTACCTACGTGGAGATCGTGCACTCACAGCTCACCGACGATGAGGCCGCGGCATGAACAAGCCCGCAACACCTGCGCCGTCGGCCAGCGCGAACGAACTGCGCGGCGGACGCATGAACACGATCGGCGTGCCCACCGAGAAGTCGAAGGACTTCGCCAACTCCAGTCGGCGCTTGCTGCGCCGCCTCGGTCCCGAACGCCCGAAGGCCTTCTTGGTGTTGCTGTCGGGCGTGCTCAGTGTTGGCCTGGTGGTTTCGGGGCCGAAGGTGCTTGGCCACGCGACGAATCTGATCTTCGACGGACTTACCCGCCGCAACAAGGGTGGCGCTGGCATCGACTTCGCCGCACTGCATCGGGTGCTGTGGTTGGCAGCCGGGCTGTACTTCGTCGGCTTCCTTCTGTCCTATCTGCAGGCGTACCTGCTGGCCGGGGTCGTTCAGCGAACGATGATGCGCCTGCGGGCGGAGGTCGAGGCGAAGCTGCACGCGATGCCGTTGTCGTACCTCGATACGCAGGCCCGCGGCGACCTGTTGAGCCGTGTCACCAACGACATCGACAACGTTTCGCAGAGCACACAGCAATCGCTCAGCCAGTTGCTCACCGGTGTGTTGACCATCGCGGGCACGTTGGTGATGATGATCGTGATCTCGTGGCAACTGGCAATCGTCGCCATCGTCACCGTGCCGCTGTCCATCATGGTGATGAAGACAATCGCCGGGCATTCCAAGGGCCGCTTCATCGCGCAGTGGAAGCATGTCGGCTCGCTGAACGCACAAGTCGAAGAAACCTTCACCGGTCACCCGATTATGAAGGCGTTCGGTCGCCAGCGCGAGACGCAAGCCCGCTTCGACGAAACAAACGAAGAGCTGTTCAAGGCAAGCTTCGCCGCGCAGTTCATCAGTGGCTGCGTGCAACCGGCGACAGTGTTGATCGGCAACCTCAACTACGTCGCGATCGCAGTGCTTGGTGGCTTGCGCGTCGCCAACGGCACGCTTGGCCTTGGCGATGTGCAGGCGTTCATTCAGTACTCGCGGCAGTTCGCGCAACCGCTCACGCAAACGGCGTCGATGGTCAACGTGTTGCAATCCGGCATCGCTTCGGCAGAGCGCGTATTCGAAATCCTCGACGCACCCGAGCAGAGCGCCGACCCGACCTTCAGCGAGTCGCAGCGTGCGCGCGCCACCGCCACGACGGTAGAGCGCACTGGTCGCATCGCGTTTGAGGATGTGTCGTTCAGCTACCGGCCCGACGTGCCGTTGATCGAGCACCTGTCGCTGGTGGCCGAGCCGGGCGAGACGGTCGCGATCGTCGGCCCGACGGGTGCTGGCAAGACCACGCTCGTCAACTTGATCATGCGGTTTTACGAGCTTGATGCGGGCCGCATCACGCTCGATGGTCGCGACATCACCACCTTGCGGCGCCACGACTTGCGCAGCCAGATCGGCATGGTGCTGCAGGACACGTGGCTATTCGGCGGCACCATCCGCCAGAACATCGCCTACGGAAACGTCACCGCGACCGACGAAGAAGTGCGAGCAGCCGCCAAAGCGTGTTACGTCGACCGTTTCGTGCACTCGCTGCCCGCCGGCTACAACACGGTGCTAGACGACGAGGGCAGTTCGGTGAGCGCCGGCGAGCGTCAGCTGATCACGATTGCCCGCGCGTTCCTCGCCAACCCGTCGATCCTGATCCTCGACGAAGCAACCAGCTCGGTAGATACCCGCACCGAGGTGCTGATTCAGCGGGCGATGTCGAAGCTGCGCGGCGGCCGTACAAGTTTCGTGATCGCGCACCGGCTGTCGACCATTCGCGATGCCGACACGATTTTGGTGATGGATAGCGGGCGTATCGTTGAACAGGGCTCACATCAGGACCTGCTGGCGCGTGGTGGCGCCTACCTGGCGCTCTACAACGCTCAGTTCAGTGGTGCTGCTGTCGACGTTGTTTAGCGATTGAGGCTGGCGGGAACGACCGTCGCCTTCAACGGCGGTGAGGGTGCTTGGATCATGCGCGGGTCGCTGTACTTCACCACCAAGGGGGACGTGCGCGTGTGGTGATTGAACCTGCGCACGCAACAGCTGTCGGCGTTCTACGACGCGGCTGTCGTCCCGTCCGCGTCGCTGGACGCAGTGGACAACCTCATTGGTCACGAGCCCAGTGGCGACTTATTCGTTGCCGAAGATGGCGGCAACCTCGAAATCGGACTGCTCAACACATACGGCGCTCCGGTTGTCGCACCGTTTCTACGCTTCGTCGGGCACGACAACTCCGAGGTGTCGGGAATCGCGTTCTCGCCTGACAACACACGGCTCTACGTGGCTTCCCAACGCGGCACCGACGGTGTAACGGGCATGGTTTTCGAAGTCAGCGGGCCGTTCCGTCGTCCGTCGAAACGTTGGAACTTCGCAGTGCTATAGAGCTGACCCTGCAACGGCATCGATGTGTACGAACGTGTCGTTGAAGCAGGCGCCGTTACCCAGCGCATCGCCCGTTGCGGGCGTGAGCGCGTTGACACCAAGCCCGTCTGGATGATTGCGCAGCCACACGCCCTTGCTCATCACCGCAACCCCGGGCGCGGTGTCGGTGTTGACTTCCAGCGGCACCACGATGCTGCCCTGCGCGTTGCTCACCCGCACTTGCGCGCCAGCGCGCAATCCGCGTGCTTCAGCATCGATCGGGTGTACCAGCACGGCCGACGACGGGCTCTGGAACTCACCGAACATGGAGTTGACCAGCTTCGACGTCGCTGGCGAGATCAGCAGCAACGAACCCTCAGGTGCGGGCACGGGCACGTAGCGCGGTGCGCCTTGTTCCGTATCGACGAGTCGGGCGCGACCATCGAACGGAAACGTGTCGACGAACTGGCGACTGGGAACCGCAACCTCGCGCGGTCCCGGGTCTTCGATCGCCAACGATTTGTCGGCCGCCGACCACTCGAAACCCATCGCGCGCGCCAGGGCCAACCCCGTGTCGTCGTTCGAGCGACTCTCCCCCACCGGAGCGATGACGGCGCGCACGGGCATCACCATCAGCGAGCCGTACCCGGAGTTCACGTCGTCGATCTCGAAGCTGGTGGTCGCTGGCAGGACGACGTCGGCGTAGCGAGTGGTGTCGGTGAGCACTTGCTCGTGCACGACGGTGAACACGTCCTCGCGGCCGAACGCCGCCATGACGGCTTGTTGATCGGGGCACATCACCAACGGGTTCGCGCCCTGCACGAACAGCACTGCGCACGGATCGCCCGACCCTGGTGCCATCCATTGGCCGACTTGGTGTAGCGGCAGGGTGCGCCGTTGCGGGCCATCGAACGCCGCTTGCGGCCACCGCCGCCGCGGTTTGGCGGCGCCGGTTGAGGTAGCACCGATCACACCACTTCCGGGCACACCGAACGAACCGATCAGCATCGGCAACGACAGAATCGCTCGACACGCGGCGCCGCCATTCGCGTTGCGCTCCTGGCCCCAACCGATCCGCAGCATGGCGGGGCTGGTGCCAGCCCACCACTTGGCGAGTGTGACGATGTCGGCCGCGGCGAGCCCGGTGACCTCGGCGGCGCGTTCGACCGTCCACTCCGCTGCGGCCGCAAGGAACTCATCCGAGCCGTCAGTGTGCGCGGCGATGAAGTCGCCGTTGAGCAGGTCGTGCTGTTTCCAGTACTGGGCGATGGCGAGCGCGAGCACCGTGTCGGTACCCGGCCGAATGGCCAGGTGCAGATCGCAGCGCTTGGCCATTGCCGTGCGGCGTGGGTCGATCACGACGACCTTGGCCCCGTTAGCCACGGCTTGCTGTACGAGCGGCGGAAAGTGCGTGTTGCTGACCGTCGGGTTCGCGCCCCACACCACTACCAGCTTGCTGTTCACCACATCGAGCGGATTCGCCGACGACATCGCGCCGAACACGCTTTGCCACGACACGCCCATCGTGTGCGCGCAGATCGTGTGCTCAGCGATGGTTGCACCGATCGCAGCAAAGAATGCTTCGGTGAGGCTCGACCGTTCGAGCGTCGCCGCTGACGAGTTGTAGGTGAACGCGACAACGGCGTCGGGGCCTTTGCTGTCAATGGCGGCGCGCATGCGATCGGCGATGAGGGTGGTCGCTTCTTGCCATGTCGACTCGCGGAACTCGCCACTGCCCTTGGTGCCCGTTCGAATCAGCGGCGTTTGTACGCGCTCTGGCGCATAGACGCGCTGCGCATGGCGCTTGACCTTCGAACAGATCCACCCATCGGTGTACGGGTTCTCGGGAGCGGCATCGATGTTGGTGATCCGACCCGCCTGCACCGTCACTGCGAGCGAGCAAGCGTCCGGGCAATCAAGCGTGCACATTGTGTGCACGACATGCGCATCGGGCGAGCTATCCACGGCCGTCATGAACCGACTCTACCCCTGCCCGTTTGAACGCTGCCGCACGCATACCGTGCGCCACCGTACAAACGCGAGGCCTGTCGCTAGTCTGCGGGCATGATCGCCGTCGTGGTGGTAAGGGACGGGTTGCTTCCCGCTGGCGGCGCCGAAGTTATGGCCGAATGCGAGGGACGCGGCGTCCTGATCGGTTCGCAGCCGTCAGTTGCGGCAGAAGCACTGCGCGGCGTTGCGACCGACCTCACACTTGTCGAGTGCGACTCGTTTCAGCCCGCTGCTTTCGCTGAAGCGCTGGTGCCACTGCTTGCTGACCAGTCGATCGTCGTGCTGCCGGCCTCACCCGATGGACGCGACCTGGCGCCACGACTCGCGGCTGCGCTGCGCCGACCGCTGCATGCGGGCGCGATCGCCGTCAATGCCCAGCGCGTCGACTTGGTGCGCAACGGCGGACGCGACCTACATCGGGTTGTGCCTGAAGCGGCGTTCATTGCCACGTTGCAACCCGGCGCGCGCGGCGTGGTCGCCGACGAACTGCTCCCTGCGCCGGCGACAAGAAACGTTGCCTTCCGCGCAACGGCCGTTGTCGATGTCGCGGTGACAGCAGTGCTTCCTCCCGACCCGGCAACGATCGACCTCGCCGAGGCGGCTCGCATCGTTGGTGGTGGCGCCGGGCTGGACGGGGCCGACCGCATGATGCAGCTCGCCGACATCGGCCGCAAGCTGGGTGCCAGCGTCGGGGCGACGCGGGTCGTCACCGACCGCGGCTGGGCAGCGCACGAACGCCAGATTGGAACGACCGGCGTTGTCGTGGCGCCGCAGCTCTACATCGCGTTCGGCGTTGCTGGCGCAGTGCAGCACACAAGTGGACTCGGCGACCCGGCGCACATCGTTTCGGTGAACACCGACCCGCACTGCCCGATGATGCAACTCGCCGACCTCGCCATCGTCGCCGACGCCAACGCGACGCTCGATGCGTTGCAGGAGCTGCTGTCTTGAACGAGAACGTGAACGAAAACGTGAACGACTGCGACGTCATTGTCGTTGGTGGTGGACCGGCAGGTTCGTGCGCCGCCATCGTCGCCGCACGCGCGGGCCTTTCGGTCGTGCTGCTCGAACGCGGCCCGTTCCCGGGCAGCAAGAACATGTACGGCGGAGTCGTCTACCCACGCATCCTCGATGAACTGATCCCCAACTGGTGGGAGGAAGCACCGATCCAACGTTGGGTCACTCGTCGTTCGACGATGCTGCTCACCGATACGCAAGCCCTCACGGTCGACTTTCGGACCGAGGCCTGGGGCAAGGCGCCGTACAACGGTGCCACCGCCTATCGCCCCGACTTCGACCACTGGCTGGCCAGCCACGCCGAAGCGGCCGGCGCGCAGCTACTGACCAGCACCACCGTCACCGGCCTGCTGCGCGACGACAAGGGCGTAGTCGTAGGTGTCACCACCGACCGGCCCGATGGCGACCTGCGCGCGCGGGTGGTCATTGCCTGCGACGGCGTGAACAGCTTTCTCGCCAAGCAAGCCGGCCTCTACACACACACGGATGTCAAGCACTTCACGCTCGGAGTGAAAGAGACGCTGGCGCTACCGAAGGAAGTCATCGACGAGCGCTTCGGCGTACGGGGCCGCGAGGGCGTCGACATCGAGATCATCGGCTGCACCGGCGGCGTGAACGGCGGCGGCTTCGTCTACACGAACCTCGACACTGTTGCGGTCGGCGTGGTGTTGAAGATCGCCAAGCTCGCCGGCCAAGCGCTGCGACCCGAGCAGATCATCGCCACCTTGAAGGCCCACCCCGCGATTGCGCCGCTGATCGAAGGCGGCGAGGTGAAGGAGTACTCGGCACACGTGATTCCTGAGGCCGGCTTGGCGATGATGCCGAAGATGATCAGCGACGGAATGTTGGTTGCAGGCGACGCCGCCGCGCTGTGCCTGGCGGCCGGCATCTGGTTGGAGGGCGTCAACTTCGCGATGGCCAGCGGAATGTACGCAGGCGAAGCCGCGGTCGAAGCGGTGCGCGCCGGCGATGTCAGCGCGCAAGGGTTACGCGGCTACCAACGCCGGCTCAGCGACACTTTCGTGTTGCAAGATCATCGCAAGTTGCGGCGAGCACCGGAACTGGTGCTGAGCGATCGCGTGCAACACCTCTACCCACAGATGGTCGCCAACGTTGTCGAGCGCATGTTCCGCATCGACAACCCGCAACCGAAGCCCGGACTGCGTCGCATTCTGAAGCAGGAGCGCAAACGCGCTGGCATTCGCCGACGCGACCTGATTCGCGACGGGTTGACGGGCTTCAGGAGCTACGGATGACGCTCGGCAACTTCCTGGAAACGATGGAGACCGCCGAGTTCCGCGTGCACCCTGAAGCGCACATCGTCGTCGACGGCGCGATATGTGCGGACTGCACGACACGCGAGTGCGTCGTCGCCTGCCCGGCGAACCTGTTCGTTCCGACTTCCGCGGGCGGCATCGTCTTCAACTACGAGCAATGCTTCGAATGCGGCACGTGCTACCTGGTGTGCACTCAAGCGGGAGCGATCACGTGGAACTATCCGGCGGGCGGCCACGGCGTGGTGTTCCATCGCACATGAGTTCCGCGAATCGAACGACCGAAGTCGTTGTTTGTCTCAAGTGGGTGTTTCAGGCTGATGAGCCAAGTGATGCGCGCTTCGCTGGCATGTCTCCCGCCGATCACGCTGCACTCGAGTTGGCACTGCAATGGGCCACGCACATCGGCGGCCAGGTCACGGCTATCACGGTCGGGCCAGCACAAGCCGATGCAGTTCTGCGCGAAGCGCTTGCCTGCGGCGCTACCCGAGCGGTTCGTATCGATACTGCGAACGGCGTCAGCAGTGCCGATGTTGCCAGCGCGATCGCGTCGGTTGCGCGCCACGCTGCATGGGTGTGGTGCGGCGACTATTCCATCGACAACGGGAGCGGCAGCGTTCCTGGCTACCTCGCGGCTGCACTTCAGGCAAGCCAAGCGCTCGGCGTGCTCGGGGTGACGTTTGAAAGCGGCAGCATCGTTGCGACACGGCGCGTCGACGGTGGGCGCCGCGAGGTGCTCGACGTTCAGGCACCAGCGGTGATCAGCGTCGAAGGAGCAACGGCACGCCTTCGTCGGGCGAGCCTGACGGCGATGCGCGCCGCGGCGAGCGCCCCGATCGAGGTCGTGGCACCGAGCATCGTCATGCGCACGAGCGAGCACATCGCCCATACCTACCGGCCACGAGCGCGAGCGCTCGCCAGTCCGACTGGGGCTGAGGCGCTTGATCGCGTGCGCAGCTTGACGGCGGCGGGGACTTCGTCGGCGGCACACGAGGTGGAGACGCTGGAACCGGCCGACGCGGCCGCACGCATCGTGCAGACGCTGCGCGAGTGGGGTTACCTATGACGCGCCGCCTTGGCGAAGGCACGTGGACCGACCACTGGAAACCAACTCGGCGACCATTGCTGGTGGTACCGGTCGGTTCCTGCGAACAGCACGGCCCACATCTGCCGCTCGACACCGACACCCGCATCGCCTCGGCGCTCGCCAACAGCCTTGTCAACAAATACGACAACGGCGAGTTGCTGCTGTGCCCCGCGTTGGCGATCAGCGCAAGCGCGGAACATGCTTCTTTCCCCGGCACTCTCTCGCTCGGCGCCGCTGTCTTCGAGCAGGTCATCATCGAGTTGGTGCGCAGCGCCGATTGGGCAGCAGGAGTTGTGCTCGTCAACGGGCACGGCGGCAACCGGATTCCGGTTGATCGCGCCGTGCGCCAACTACACACCGAACAGCGTCGGGTGCTGGCTTGGTGGCCACAAATACCCGACGGCGACGCACATGCCGGACACACCGAGACCTCGATGATGTTGGCGATCTCACCCGAACTGGTGCGCATGGACGACGCCGAGGCTGGTTGCATGGACCCACTCTCTGAGCTGATCGACACAATGCGCACCAGCGGCGTTGGTGCGGTCAGCCCCAACGGAGTGCTGGGTGATCCGCGCATGGCCATCGCTTCGCATGGTCGATCGCTGCTCACCCGTTTGAGCATCGATCTGCTGTCGGCCGTCGACGAGTGGTGGGACTAGCGCATTGCATTACCGGCTCGACTCGTCGTGGCGGCGTCCGAACAGCAACACCGTCATCGCCGGGTCGCCGCTGCGAGTGTTTCGACTGACCGACACCGGAGCACGAGTGATCTCCGACGCCGAGGCGGAACTGGTCGACCGTACGCCCGCGCAGCAGCAACTGCTCGATCGGTTCGTTGCCGCGGGAGCGTTGCATCCGCTGCCGACGACTGGACCGTTCACGGTCGCCGACGTCACCATCGTGATACCCGCGTACAACCGACTACCCACGTGGAGTGCTGCGCGAGCAATCATCGTCGACGACGGTTCTTCACCGCCACTGAAGGGTGCGCAACTCCGACATGCAACCAACCGTGGCCCCGGCGCGGCGCGCAACACTGGCTTGGCCCGGGTGACGACGCCGCTGGTTGCATTCGTCGACAGCGACGTTGTCTCATTGGTGAACGACACTTGGCTGGAACCACTGCTCGCCCACTTCGCCGACGAACGCGTGGCGCTGGTGGCGCCACGCATCGTCAGCGCACCGGGAGCAACTTGGCTGGCCGCGTACGAGCAACGCAACAGTCCGCTCGACCTCGGCGACGAGCCTGCGCGCATCGCCCCAGGAACGCGAGTCGCCTATGTTCCCGCCGCCGCGATCGTCTGTCGCGCTGCCGCCGTGCGAGAAATCGGCGGCTTCGACGAAGGCCTGCGAACCGGTGAGGACGTTGACCTCGTGTGGCGATTGCTCGCCGCCGGACATCGCTGCCGATACGAACCACGTTCGGTGGTGCAGCACCATCCGCGCAACTCGCTCACCGCGTTGTTGCAACAACGATTCGGTTTCGGTCGCTCGGCCGCGCCCTTGGCCGAGAGGCACCCTGGCGCACTTGCTCCGGTGCGGCTGAATGTGTGGAGCGCGATCGTCTGGGCGCTGGTACTCCTGCGTCGGCCGCTGCTCGGGCTAGGCGTGCTCGCGGGCGCGGTTGTCGCACTCGTTCGCAAGCTGCGCTCGATCCCGCCGACCGAGGCGGCGCGGTTGGCCGCGCTGGGCACGCTCGCGGCCGGTCGTCAGCTCGCCGACGCGGCAACGCGCGTGTGGTTTCCCATCACACTCGTCGCCGCGACCACGGTTCGGCGTAGTCGACTACCGATCGCAGTTGCCCTGATCGCACCGGCCGCCGCGACCGCCATACGGCAACGCAGCGCGCAACCGCTGGTGGATGCGCCGGTTCAGCTGCTCGATCGAATGGCGTACGGCGCGGGCGTTTGGGCGGGCGCCGCCGCCACCAGTGACTTCTCCGCGCTGCTGCCCCAGATCTCTGCGCACTCGACGCAGACCGACTCTGGGATCAAGTCCCAACGAATCAGCTGATTGAAGACAATGCAGCCGAGGCAGATCGCGAACACAGACTCCAGTGTCGCTGCACCGATCAGTCCAACAATCAACACGTAACTGAGAACTGGCACGCCCGCGCCCCAGGCGATCAGCGCGCCGCCGCTAAAGGTGAGGCCCATACCCTGCGCAAACCGCTTCGGCGGACCGGGCACGAATCGGTGCTGCACCCGCAACCGCGGCGTGACGACGCGAGTGACGAACTGGCCAAGTGGACTGAGTTTCGGTCCGGTGAGCACGCGCGCCAAGAAACCAAACGTGAGCGGCACCAGCACCCACCACTGGCGAATGACGAGGAAGGCGATGCCCTGCAGCACAACACCGGCAGCGACGAGGCGGGCGGAGGTCTCGTTGACCGGATTGGGGAACCCGAACAGTCGTGCCGTTCTTCCAGTGGAGCTCATGCGCTTGATGGTAGACCGATAAATCCGATCAGACAACTCAACAATAGGCGTGACCTCGGGATGCAACCCGAACGACCTACCGTGGCACGGAATGACCGTCCGCCTCAGCATCGCCCAGGCTGCGTGGCAGCAACACGTCACCGCCACCGCCGAGGCGTATGGCGCGGCGCTCGTACCCGTCGTCAAGGGCAACGGCTACGGATTCGGCAGGCCATTGCTGCACAAGCTGGCAGGCGAGCTCATTGGCCCCGTGACCGACGTGTGCGTCGGCAACGTGCACGAGCTCGTCGACGTTCCTGCCGACGTGCGACCGATTGTGCTCACCCCTACGCTGGTGCCGCCCATCGGCGAGAGCGCCGCAGTGCTGACCGTCGGTAACACCGATCACGTCGAGGCACTGCGCGGTGGCAGCGGCGAGGTGATGGTGAAGTTGGCCAGCAGCATGCGCCGCTTCGGTGCCACGATCGACGAACTGCCAACGCTCATGCGCGCGGTCGAGAACCTAGGGCTCGGCGTTGCTGGCTATGGGCTGCATCTGCCGCTGGCGGGGAGCGACGAGGACCGCGTCGCGGAAATCGCAGCCTGGCTTCCGCACCTCTCGATTGAAGTTCCGTTGTGGGTCAGCCATCTAGAGCCGGCGACTCTGCGCGCGCTGCAAACGAAGTACTTGCCGCGCCGTTTCAAGGTGCGCGTCGGCACCGCCCTCTGGCACGGCATACCCAAGCTCGACGATCTGCGGTTGCGCGCCGACGTGTTGCACACGCAGCCGATCGGTGTCGGTGAGATCGCCGGCTATCACCACACCCGCGCGCCGTTCGATGGCACGCTCGTCGTGATTGGCGCGGGCAGCGCTCACGGCGTCGCCGCCAATGGCAGCCCGTCGAAACAAGAGCTCAGCCCCTTCCACTTTGCGCGCAATCGGATGGCGCTTCTTGAGCGACCGCACATGCACACATCGATGGTTGTTGTGGCGGCGGGCTCGCCGACCCCGCAGGTCGGCGATTGGGTCGACCTGCAACGACCGCTGATTACGACACAGGTGGAGGACCTCGAGTGGACGTAGTGCACACCAACCGCGATCGAATCATCGACCTCGACGTCGCCCGCGCAATCGGGCTGATCGGCGTTTGCGTAATGAACTACCACGGCTACCTCATCAACGAAGGGGCCGACTACCCGCCGCGCACGTTCCTCGAGCGCATCTTCGATCCGTGGCAGGGGCCACTGTCCACTCGGTTCGCGGCAACATTCGTCACCGTCGCCGGCATGGGTATCACCCTGCTGACACGCCGCAGTCGGGCAAGCGGTGATCGCGCCGCAATCAGCGCCAATCGCTGGAAGCTGGCTCGCCGCGGCCTCCTGCTCTTCGCATTCGGCTACTTCCTCGATTGGGTGTGGAACGGAACAATCCTGTTCTACTACGGCGCGTTCTTCATGGTCGGCGCGTTGCTGTTCACGCTGCGCAGCAGATACCTAGCCGCAATCGGGGTCGGGGCCGCCTTGGTTGCCGCAGCTTTACAACGGTGGTCGCTGCATCACGACGCGAACTGGCTGCTGTACGGAAACGCCGGCGAGACACGATCACCCCGCGACCTGCTGCTGGATGTCTTTGTGCGCAACACTCACCCACTACTGCCCTGGCTGCTGTTTCTTTGCGCCGGCATCATCCTCGGTCGCCTGTTGCCGTTCAGCGCCAGACTGCGTACGCAGTTGATCGCCGCCGGTGCGGCGTGCGTCGCGATCGGCTACCTCGGCCGCACCTATCTGCCGTGGCGCCCACTGCTGCGTTCAACTGCGCCGTTCGATCGTGGGTTGCTGTACTCGCTGACGACAATCGGGTCGTCAGTGGTGGCGGTGTGCGTCATCGGATGGCTCGCCGAGCGCACACATGAATCGACTGTTACTCGAGCGCTGGCATCGGCCGGACAGATGACGCTGACGCTGTACGTCGGCCACGTATTGGTCTTCAACCTGCTGGTCCACAAACTGGAGTGGGTGCATGCCGACGGATTGGGCACTGCGTTGACGTTCGCCGCGTGCTACTGGCTGGTGGCGATCGTCGTCGCAGTTGCGTGGCTCAACGTCTTCAAGGTCGGCCCACTTGAGTGGGTGTACCGCAAATTCAGCGAATAGCCGATTCAGCGACTAGCCGTCAGCCGGTGATCTCGTCGAACGTGTTGCACTGCGTTGGATCTTGCGTGTTGTAACCCTTCAAGAACCACGTGCGCCGCTGCTCGGCTGAACCGTGAGTCCAGCTCTCGGGGTCGACACGACCCTGCGTCTTCTGCTGAATGCGATCGTCGCCCACACCTTCGGCAGCCGCGATCGCCTCCTGCAGTTCCGCTTCGTTCTCCAACACATCGCGGGCACCAACCCACGCGCCAGCGAAACAGTCGGCCTGCAACTCCATCGCGACTGAGTACTGGTTCGCCTTGTCCGGGTCGTTCTGCTGGATCTCTTGCACTTGCGCGTTGGTGCCGAGAATGTTCTGCACGTGATGCCCGTACTCGTGGGCGAGGATGTACTGCTCGGCAAGGTCGGTGGCGCTACCGATCAGCTGCTCTTCCAGCTGTTGCATGAACTCGAGATCGATGTACACCAGGTTGTCGGCAGGGCAATAGAACGGCCCGGTCTCCGAGCTCGCTTGCCCGCAACCTGTGGTGGTGCCACCGGTGAACCACACGGTGTTGGTCTCTTGATACGGCGTGTTGAAGAACTGCGGCAAGGCGTCGGCCCAATACAACTGCACGTCGTTGGTGACTCCGCAGACGATCTGCTCGAGGTCGGTGACACATGAGGCCGGATTATTGGCGCTGCCGCTCGTGTCGGCCGCGGTCGAGGTGCCAGTCGCGGCGCCGAGCAACTTGGGCAGGAACAGCGCGGCGAGCATCACGACGATGCCCAACAGTCCACCGCCAGCCTTCATCGGAAACGGGAAACTGCCGCCGCCTGGGAACAGCGAGCCGAGGCCGCCACCGGTGTTGCCTTGACCGCGACGATCGTCGATGTGCGATCCATCGGTACTGCGAATCTTCGTCATGGCTGCAGAGCCTATTGGGTCATTGGTACACGAACGCCTGCTGACCGTCGCCCGCGGTGAATTCCGCGCACCGCAACAGCTCCGGCGCCGATCAACGGACCCTGATCAGCAAGGCGCACGGGTGTGATGCGTGCGCCGCGGGCAAACGACAGCTTGGCGTGTTCATCCAGTGCCGCCTGCGCCGAGTTGAAGAACGTCGCCGCGAAGCCGAGAGCGACCGACCCGCCAACGACCACCAGGTCGAGGTCCAGCAAGTTGCACACGGACGCGGCACCAATACCGACCAGTCGGCCGGTGCGTTGCATGATCTCGTACGTCGGCTCGGTGGGCGAACGACCAGTGATTGCCGCGATCGCCAATCCCGATGCTTCCGCTTCTAGGCATCCCTGCGAGCCACACTCGCAGCGACGACCGTTCGGCTCGACGATGATGTGACCCACATGGCCAGCGTTGCCAGTCGCGCCATCGAGCAGCTGGCCATTCAGCACCACACCACCACCGATCCCGGTGCTGACCACCATCGCCAGAAAGTTTTGCTTGCCCACTGCCGCGCCTAGCCAGCCCTCGGCCAACGCCAGCGCCTTCGCGTCGAGCTCGCCGTACACAGGCAACGAGGTGGTGGCCGCCAGCCGCTGACGCAAGGGAAACTCGCGCCACGCGAAGATGTTGAGCGGCGAAACCGTTTCCGCACCGATCGAAATCGGACCCGCACAGCCGACGCCAACCGCAATCGGGCTCATGCGGTGATGCTGACGTGCCCGCGTGATCTGCTGGTCGACCGCCTCCGCGAGAACGACGAACAACTCTTCAGACTTCAACCCGTGGTCGACGGGAACCTGGGCGCGATCGATCAGCTCGCCCTGCATCGTCATCAGCCCGACGGCCATCTTGGTGCCGCCGATATCGACGGCAACCACAACGTCGCCGCCAACTACTCGTGGCTTGGCCGCTCCGTCAACGGCTTGTGGGTCGACCTCGTCAGCTGACACGCCGCGCTGTCTCGACAAGGAACTTCTCGGTCACGGCTACACCGTATCGGTCTTGCCACGCGGTGTCGGAAGCGGTGTCCCTCGGACAAGATCCAAGAAGTGTCCAAATCTGGCCACGATTTTGGAAAGTTCTGCCAAACGATCCAAACCTGTTGCACAGTTCCGGCGTGTCCTCTCTGTGGAAACGTGGTCCATCGCAATGAGCGAGGGAGTCAGCATCGATGACGCTCAGGTAATCGTCGTTCGTGACAGCCTCGATTCGCTCTTTCGGGCGAACTATGCCCGACTTGTGCGCGCCCTCGCGGTGGTCTGTGGTCAGCAGGAGGCTGCCGCCGATGCCGTGCAAGAGGCATTCGTCAAGGCCCATCTGCACTGGCGGCGCATCGAGAACTACGACGACCCGGTGGGATGGATTAGAAGAGTGGCAATCAACCAACTTCGTGACGAACACCGCCGGGTTGGCCGCAAACAACGGGCGGTAGAGCGGTTGCAAAATGAGGAACGTCCGGCAACCGTTGACTGGTCCGACGGTTCCGACGTAGCCGCGCTGCTCGCTGCGCTACCCCGCCAGCAGCGACTCACGCTCGCGTTGTTCTATGTGGAGGGGCTGAGCGTCGCCGAGGTTGCTCAAACGCTGCGCATCAGCGAGGGTGCCGTCAAATTCCACCTTCATCAAGGTCGCGACCGGCTGCGCCTATCGCACGCAACAGAACAGGCAACACGCTGATGAGCGACTTCAAGGATCCCGAACTGGAGCAGCTGCTTGGACGAGCGGCCGGCAACTACCCCGACGTGAACGTTGGGTATGAACGGTTGCAGGGACGAGTGCGGCAAGCTCGGCGCCGGCGCGCCGTCGTCTGGAGCGGCGCGGCGTGCAGCCTGCTCTTCGCAACTGCGCTGATCGCAGCTCAGCGAAACGGCGACTCGGCACCCACGCAGCTTGGCGATCGCGAGACCCTGGACGCCACATTCCCCGACGAAACCACCAACGACACCACACACGACACGACCGACGACACGTCACCCGACACGGCACACGACACGACCCACGACAGCTCCGTCCCCGAAACCGACCGCACCGGCAATTCGCCCCGCAACACGTCGGCTACTACGACTCCCGGCAACGGCAACGGCAGCAACCCAACGAGTTCGGCACCAACCACCACCGTTGCTCCAGCAAGCACTTCCGTGTTCAGCGGTGAAGGCGGGTCGATCACAGTGCGACTACAGGGCGGCGCCCTGACGTTGATCTCGCAGAGCGCGATCGATGGTTTCTCAATCGACGTTCAGCACTCCGCCGGTGACCGCGTCGAGGTTCGCTTTGAGTCGTCGAACCACCGCACGCGAATCCGCATCGATCTCAAGGACGGTGCGGTAGTCCCATCAATTGAAGAGAACGCAACCTGACAACTTCCTAGACGCCACGACCAACGACGATGCTGAGGTCGGCAGTCCGTCCATACTGGGTAAGTGGCGACGGATTGGAATCCGATGCTCCGCGGCGAGTTCGCCAAGGAGTACTGGAAGCAATTGCAGCGGTTTGTAGCGGGCCAACGGGCCAGCTACACCGTCTTTCCACCCGAGCCGCAGGTGTTCGAAGCGCTGCACCTCACGTCGTACGCCGATACTCGCGTCGTCATCCTTGGCCAAGACCCATACCACGGGCCACGGCAAGCGCACGGCCTGTGCTTCTCGGTGCAACGCGGCGTTGCGATTCCACCCTCGCTTGTGAACATCTACAAGGAGCTGCAGTCGGATCTCGGGATTGCGGCGCCAGCGCACGGCAATCTCGAGTCGTGGGCGCGCCAAGGCGTGCTGTTACTGAACACCACGCTCACCGTGCGTGCGGGCCAGGCCGCGTCGCATCATGGGCACGGATGGGAAACGTTCACCGACGAGGTGCTGCGCAGCGTTAACTCCAAGCCACAACGCGTCGTGTTCCTGTTGTGGGGCAGTAACGCCCGCAAGAAGAAATCGCTCATCGACCTCTCGCGCCACGTCGTCATCGAATCCGCGCACCCTTCACCGCTGAGCGCGCACAACGGATTCTTCGGCAGCCGCCCCTTCAGCCGCACCAACGCGGCACTGATCGAAGCCGGTCTCACGCCCATCGACTGGGCAATCCCGGACTAGCGCTCGCTTCAGCCGGCCGGGCTTGGGTAGTCGCCGCGCTCCTCGCCTGGCGGTGCGGTTTCGTACAGCGCTACAGCACCATCGATGACGAACAACTTCTCTGCTGTCGGCCATTCGCCGGGCAAGAAACGCTTGCCGCCGTCGACGTACTGGTACATACCGGTGCCTTCCCGACGAATCTCGTCGAGACCAGTCGCCGTCGCGTCCCACCAGAACACGGTCGCGTCGTCGACACCCTGGTAGTCGGCCACGCCGCCCCAGTAGCCCTTGTCGCCGTAGGTGAGGAACGGGGCGCTGATCGCCGGAATCGTTCCTGCCGAAGCGAAAAGCGCTTCGCGGAAGGTCTCAGCCGTCAGGTTCGGTCCGGTGTATTGCAGCACCGCAAAGAACAGCGCGGGGTAAACCGCGAAGATCGCGATCGTGTCGTCGGCCGGCGGCTCGACACCCGTGAACCACACATAGTTCGCGAAGTAGCCGGCATTGACCGGGTTGATACGCGCAGCAAGTTGCGTGACTCCGAACGCGTGCTGCCACTGCTCTTGGTCGTAGGTGCGAGCGAACGCGGTGACGTCGACGAGTGTGCTCGCGGCAACGATCCATTCCGGGAAGTACTCCTGCGCGGTGGCTTCCGTGGTGAAGTCGCGCGGGGCGACCGGGTCGCCTTCGAACACGATCGTCGTTACGCCCGCCGCTTTCATGCGGCTGATCACCAAGGCTGCGGTCTGCTGAAGAGTGAACGGATCCAGTTCGTACGCAATCGTTTCGGCGAACGGCGCGCCCATCGCTTCCATCCCTGCGCTCATGTTGGCGGCGAGATCGGCGGAGGCCGCACTGCTCTCCAGATACACGTAACCGAACACGCGTGGCTTGTCCTTGACCGCGTCGCCGCCGTGCTCGGCGTTCTTGCCGATGATCTGCTTCTCCAGGAATTCGAGCACGTGTGTTTGCTTCTGGATCGAGCTGCCGTCGAGACCGAAGATGTAGGGGTCGCGATCCGAATAGAACTCGGGCGGCTGTCCAGGCGTGCAACCGATGCACAGAATCTCGCGTGCCGCCAATTCGTCGGCGAACGCGCTGGTGAAGTCGGGGCCGTTCAACACGGCGAACGGGTGAAACTGCTCGGCTATTGCGGCGGCATCAGCGCGAGCGGAAACATCGTCGGTGGACTCGCCGGTGGCCTCATAGGTCACAAAATTGATCGCGCGGCCATACAGCTCGTAATACGTCTCGTAGTAGCGCACGATCTCGGCCATCGTCGCAAACTGATCGGCGTTGGTGTCGTCGACCGCGATCGCAGAGGTGATGTAGTTGGTGACGAGATCGTCCTCTTGCGCTTCGTAGTAGACGATCGTGATCTCATCGGCGGTCACGCCGGGTGCGGTCGCTCCGCCATTGTCGCCTTCGAACGGTGCGTAGCACTCCGGCCGGAAGTAGTCGGGCGTTGCGATACGACCCGTCGATGTGTCGCAGCGCTCGCCCCAATCGATCGTGTCTTCGAGCCCCTGCTCGACGGCTTGCGAATAGCTCATCGGGTAAGTGACAACACCTGGAGTGGTGTCGGCCGTGGTCGAGTCGGTGGCACCCGTGTCGGCGACAGCGGTCGTGCTGGCGGCGGTGTCGGCAGAGTCTTTGTCGGAGTCCTGCGTGGCGACTAGCACGCCACCGCCAATTGCAACGACCGCGACAACACCGACGATTGGCCCCCACCGCTTCATCTGGCGGTTACCGGTCGTTCCAGAACTGCTTGCAGGCTCCACGTGAATCCCCCTGTCGTTCAGTGAGGAGAGCCGCTGCGCTGACGCGCGGCGACGTTGTTCCCCAGGTAGCTCTCTATCACGTCGGGATGGGCCAAAACGTCAGCTGGCAACCCGGACGTCAGAACGGCGCCCTGATCGAGGGCGATCAACCGATCGCTGACCGAGGAAACCAGCGGTATGTCGTGCTCAATGACCAGCAGGCTGGCACCCATTTCGTCGCGCAGGCTGCGCAGTACCGGCGCCAGTGCCTCGACCTCGCGTTGCGCGATCCCGCTCGATGGCTCGTCGAGCAGAACCAGTACTGGTCGGTGGGCAGCGATGCAGGCGAGGTCGACAACGCGACGGGTACCGGTGCTGAGCTCGCGCACGAATGTGTTGCGGTACTCGCCAAGGTGCATCAGCTCGATGAGCTCGCCGACCCGCAACGCAGTCCGTTCTTCATCGTCGAACACGGCCGGCAGACGCAGTGCCGCGGCCATTGCGCTGCGACTCGCGACCCAGCGTTCGAGCGCAACGGCCAGCGTGTCAGTCACCGTCATGTCGGGGAACAGCCGCGCATCCTGAAAACTGCGGCCCAGCCCACGCGCGGCACGCCTGCTTGCGCTGAGCGCAGTGATGTCGTTGCCTTCGAACTCGATGCGCCCGGAATCAAGCGGAACGAAGCCACTGATCAGATCGAAGATCGTGGTTTTGCCGGCACCGTTGGGGCCGATCATGCCAACGATCTCGCGCGGGCCGACGTCGAACGACGCACCATTGACCGCGCGATTGCCGCCGAACGCGCGAGCGATCTCGATAACGCGCAACACCGGCGTCGCATCGGACTGGGCGGCGCGTGCCGCAACCTTCACCGGCTTGGCGCTCGCTGACTTGCTGCTCGTTGCGCCGTCAGAGAGAAACACGGAGCGCAACAAGTCGGTGCGTCCGAGCAGCTCCGCCGTTGGGCCACTGAAGCGAATCGTCCCGCGCTCCATGAAGTACGCGCGCTCGGCCACCGTGAGCGCGACATTGACGCTCTGCTCAACGAGAATCACGGCGGTGCCCTCAGCGGCGATCCGCTGCACGAGGGGCAGGATCTGACCGATCACCACCGGCGCAAGCCCGAGCGACAATTCGTCGATCAACAGCACCCGCGGCTTGGCGACAAATGCCATGCCCAGCGCGAGCATCTGCTGCTGGCCACCACTCAGGTCGCCCGCCGATCGCTGCAGGCGATCGCGCAGAACAGGAAACATTTCGAGCACGTCGTCGATCGCTTGATCGCGCGCTGTCGGCTCGTGCCGTCGGGTCCAGCCAGCGAGCTGCAAGTTCTCGCGCACTGTCAGACCGCCGAACACACCGTGCCCACCTGGCATCTGGCTAATGCCGAGCACTGCGATCTCGTTCGGTGGAGCATGTGTGATGTCGCGACCATCGAGCACGATCGCTCCACTATCGGCCTCGACCACTCCGCTGATCGCCTTCAGCATCGTGCTCTTGCCAGCACCATTCGTTCCGAGCAACGCAACGACCTCGCCCTCCTTGAGATCGAAGTCGACGTCGAAAAGCACTTGCCGGCCTTCGTAACCGGCGTTGACGCCGCGCAGCAGCAGCAAGTCGGCCTCACCCCGCCGACGTTGCAACAGCGCCTCGCTGCGCGCCGCCGACGACTTCCAAACCTGCGCAATGTCGCCGTTAATCGTGTTTTGCGCCGAACCAAGAATCAGGCTGCCAATGATGAACAGCGGCACCAGCGTGAGCATGCCCCAGCGAATTCCGATGTGGCTGCTGATCCAACCAATCAAGGGCAGCACGAGCAATCCGGGGATCACCCACAGCGATGCGACCGAGAAGCCGGTGGCGCGGGCGCGGGCCGGGATTGCAAGCGAGAGCGCAACGAGAATGCCCGGGCCGACAATCGCCAGCGTCGCGGAGATCACGCAGTTGAAGATGACAGCAACGACGATGTTGGGGGCAACCGCAAAGCCAATCGCGACGATCGATGTGAGCATGGCAATGCGGGCGACGAAACGAACGAGCGCGGCCATGTCGCTCATGAACCGCTTCGTGATGTACCGCGTCCCCACGACGAGACCGACCAACTGGAATGGCTCGGCGATAGCAGACGCGATGCCGCGGCCGCGTTCGTCGAGGTTGAACTTCTCCTCGTAGAGCAACGACGCCAGCACCACAAAGCCGATCAACGCCGTCGCCAGGAAGGGCAAACTCCACCACAGCCGCTGCAGCGTCGGGATCTTCTGCACCGTGCGCCAACTCTCGGCAAACGATGGCACGACTTCTTCGGTGTTGGCGACATCGTCGCTGGCGCCCATCGCCGCCCGCTCCCACTTACCACGCACCGGCTCGCGTAGTCGCAGCGCCATGACGGCGAAGATCACTGTCGGGAAGACGAACACGATGAACGGAACTCGCCAGTCGAAGCTGTAGGCCAGCAGGCCAGCGACCAGCGGACCAACAAACGCGCCAATCGCGTTGGCGGCGCGATGGGTGCTGAAGACTTTGCTGCGCGTCTCGATCGGGTAGTAGTCGGCGAGCAACGAGTTGTGGGTCGGGTCGATGACCGCTTTGCCGATGCTGCTCCCGCTGCGCGCGATCGTCAGCAGCACGACACCTGTCGCCAGCCCGGTCATGCCGCTGAACAGCGCCCACACCAACGCGCCTGCGATTGCCAACGGCACCCGCTTGGTGCGGTCGGCGTACTGTGCGATTGGAACCTGCAGCGCCAAAGCTGCCACCGATGCCAAAGCGACGAGGCTGAGCACTTTCGTGTTGTTGAGGTTGAACTCGTCGCGAATGTTGGGCAGCAAGATGGCGAAGGCCGTTCGATCTAACTCATCAACCGCGTTGAGCCCGAACAGCACCACCAGCGGAAACGCCGACTCTCCGCCACAGACGTCGCGCAGCCAGTTCATCGGGTGCGCGACATGCCGCATGAATCGCTGAGCAAGCTTTGGTTGCACGCCGCTCATGCTGAGTCCTGCTCTTCCGCTTCGAGTTTCGTCGCATGCGCCTCATCGATACGCGTGCCCGTGAGCAGTCTCACCACGACGTCGCGCAGCTTGACCCACAAACTGCCGAGTCCGCCGGGCAGCACCAACAGCACCAGCAAGACCCCGGCACCTGTCGAGAGCAATTGCCACGTCGAGTCGTTGATGAACCAACGCGTGCCTCGCAAGTAGAGCGCACCCAGCAACGCGCCGCCTAACGAGCCCAGGCCACCAATGACCGCCGTGATGAACACGGTGAAACCTTCACCCGTGCTGTAGCTGCTGACGCTGAAGGCTTGGTTGAGGTGCGCATACAGCGCGCCGCCGACACCAGCGACGAAGCCGGAGACGACGAAGGCGGTCAGCTTCGCGCGCACCACATCGACCGAGAAGCTCTGCGCGGCACGCTCGTTCTCGCGAACGGCAATGATGACTCGGCCCGCGCGCGAGCGGCGGATGCCGCGCAAGCCCAGAAAGATCAGCGCACCCACCACAACCGAATAGGCGTAGTAGCGAGTGGGCGTGTCGATGCTGAAGCGACCGAACAGCGGCGGTCGTTCGAAGCGTTGCTCGGCCGCAGGGAACCAACCGAAGAAGCGGGAGTTGAGCAGCCACGAATCTGTCGCCAGCGCGAACGCGAACGTGGTGACTGCGAGGTACAACCCGCGCAAGCGCAACGCTGGCACGCCGACCGCAAACGCGGCGACCGCACCAGCGACACCCCCGATCAGCAGACCGAGCGTGAGGTCCACGTTCCATCGCGAGGTGACGGTGGCGCTGACTGCCGCACCGATGCCAACGATTGCCATCTGTCCAAACGAGACCTGCCCCGCCCACCCGGTGAGCACGACAAGCGACATTCCGATGATGGCGAACGCGATCACGGCTGATGCCTTGATGACGTAGTCGACGCGCAGGACCATCGGGAGCAGCACGACCACCGCCGCACAGAGCACCAACAGCGCGTATCGAACCGCCTTGACGGATCTGTGCGCGGCTAGGCGCCGCGGTAGCGGCCGCACTTCCTCCGCTCCGCGCCAACTGCTGGTGGCGTCGATATCGCGACGGCTGAAGCTGCCGCGCTGCGCAAGCAGGGCGACGAACATCGCGGCGGCCATGATCGGGTACGCGAGCAACGGCGTGTCCGAGTTGCTTTGCACGCCGAACTCGAGCAGGCGCAGCACCGTCGCCGCGACCGCAATGACGACCAAGTTCTCCATGCGTCCGATCACCAGCGCGGCCAGTGCAATCAGGAATGTCGGCAGCCCCTCCGCATATCCGATCGGCACACCGGTGATGCCGCTGCGCAGAAACAACGCAATGAACGAGAGAACTGCGGCCAACATCCACACAACCGTGTTCAAGCGGCTGACCGGAATACCCAACATCGCTGCCCGGTCGCTTCGTTCAGCCGATGCTCGAATGGCAGTACCCAAACGACTGCGATTCAAGAACCAGCCAACGAACAACAGCGCGAGCGGGGCGACAATCATTGCAATGATGTCGTTGCCCCCGAGAATGAACTTGCTTGAATCGGGTCGCCACGGGGGCCAACTCGTCGACAGCGTCAGCTTCCAGTCGACTGGCGAAGTGATTCGCTGGCTGGCGAGGTTTCGCCCCCACCAGCGCGGTACCAGGATGCCCAGCACCAACAACAGCTGTGAGATACCAATCGTCGCGACCATCATGACCATGCGCGGCGAATTCCGGAAACGACGCACGATCGCCATCTCGACCACCAGGCCGAGCACTAGTGCAAGCAGCAACCCGACGCCGAGGCCGACGAGGTACGGCCAACCCCAGAACAGCATCAACGCTGCCGCGAAACCGACGGGCACCGAACCCATGTCGGCCTGTGCGAAGTTGACGACTCGGTTGGCGCGATAGATCAGCGCCATTCCGATCGCGAGCATCGCCGCCAGCAGCCCGAGTATCAGTCCTCGGGTCCACAGGCCAAGCGGCATGCCGAAGAAGAACAGTTGAATCGCCAGCAACGCCGCAATCGTGGGCGCGGCAACAACGAGTGTGTCGTTGCGCTTCCCCAAGCTCCCCACAAGGCCCGACCGTACAACGTCGGTTGCGGCCTACCCCTACGCGAGGCCGGGATGGAGCGCGGCGAGGGTCGCCGGCAGCGCGACCGCGTCGGTGGTGAACAGCAGATCGTGATCGGTGATGACGAACTGTTGGGCTAGCAACCACGCGGCCAGCGGATGCATCTCAGGCACGTACAGCTTCACATTGGTGCCAGCCTCAAAGGCACGTAACAGCTGCTGGCATTCGTCGATTGCGTTCACAGCATCCAGGCGCAGCACCTCCACTCCTGTTGCTCCAATCAGCACGACCGCGTTCGGAGTAATCACCGCGCCGCGCCCGACGAAGTAGCCGACGAGTTCGTCGCGACCGTGTATCCACCCGCCTGGCACCAACTTCGGTCCGCCACCGATGGCGGAGCCCGACAGGTAGAGCATGCGACAGCGCGGCGCCATGCCCGCCCGTCGATACGCCGACTGCGCGGCGGGATGCTGAGCGCTAAACGTCATCGACTGCGTTCGACCGGCCAACAACTCGGCCAGCAGTCGACCACCGACACCCTGACCCCGCGCGGCTTGAGCCACGAATAGATCGGTCACCATCGCTATGTCAGCGACGGGAACCATCCCGGCGAAAGCCACGGCGGTCTCGTCAACGGTCGCGCAGAGCAACTGCCCGGTCGCCCTGATGAACGACAGGTACACCGAATCGCAGTTGTCGAAGTCGCCCTCCGCCGCGATCTGAATCACACGCTCGTCGTCGCTCGGCAATGCGGGTCGGATGGTGAACTCCACCTCACCAGCTTGGCAGGATGACAAGTCTGCGGCCTGCGCAACTGGCAGGCTATTGCGCACATGATTCGTAATCGCCTGCTTGTGAGCGCGCTGTCGTTTTGCGTCGCGTTCGGCGCGGCGTGCTCAAGCAATGGCGCCGGCGGTGGCCCGCTGTTCACCACACGCCAGTCGACGATCGCGCCGACCAGCATCGAGCTGCCCACCACCTCGTCGGAGCCAACGACCACGATAGAGACGACGACCACCACGACGCTGCCGCAAACTGTCACCACCCTGCCGCTTGAGCTCGCCGGCGGCGTCGTCAAGGTCGCGAACGCAACCGAGGTCGAGGAGGCCGCGCAGCAACTGACCAACGAGCTTGCCGGGGTGGGGTTCGCAGTTGCGGAGGCGACCAACTCGGCCGGCAAGGACGAGGAACTCTCGACCAGCAAGATCTACGTAAAGGCTGGCAGCGAAGCCGTTGCTCAATCGGTCGCCTACTTGATGGGCGGCATCGAGGTCTTGCGCATGCCAACTCCGGCGTGGATCTTCGGCGGCACGGCGGCGCTCGGCGACACCACTGTGCTGGTGATGTTGGGCAGCGATCTCGCGGGCAGTCCGTTGCTGGTGATGCGCTTCGAGCCTGGCCGGCAAGGACCCGATTGATGGCGGCTCCCGATTGGAGCACGCACCCGCGGGTGATGAAGCTGCGTCGACGTTCGAAAGCTGGCAACACCTTGGTTGTCACCATTCAGAACTTCCGCTCGCATCGCACTGGTCGCCACGCCGCGCTCGTCGCGCACTACGGCTTCCTGTCCGTGTTCCCACTGCTGCTGGTTTTCACGACGATCCTCGGCTTCGTATTGCAGAACCGCCCGCGACTTCGCGACCAGATCATCGACTCCGCGTTCAATCGCATTCCGATCATCGGCGAGACGCTCAGAAAGAACCCCCAGGAATTGAAGGGCAGCACTCTGGTGCTGATCCTCGGCTTAGTCGCCGCGCTGTGGGCTGGTATGCGTGCGTTCAACGTCTTGCAAAGCGCACTTGATGACGTTGCCGAGATTCCGATGAACAAGCGGCGGAGTCTGCTGCGAACACGCGCTCGCTCTTTGCTCGGCATCGCTGTCGTCGGCGGGGCGCAGATCGCGACCGCTGTCCTGACGTCGCTCGTCGCGGTCAGCGGAGTGCGAGTGCTGCACAGAGTGCTACTCGTCGCCGGCGCCGTCTTGGTGAACACCTTCGTGATCGCCGCCGCCTACCGCTGGTTGTGCGTACGCCGCTTTTCATGGCGACAGGTCGCGCCGGGCGCGATCGCGGCTGGTGTCGTGTTTGCTGCGCTCCAGATTGTGGGCACCGTTGTGGTCGGCCGCGCCATCGCAAACGCGGACGCGGTGTACGGCACGTTTGCATCCGTCATCGCGCTCTTAACGTGGCTCAGCCTGCACGCTCTTATCGCGCTCGTCGGCGCCGAACTGAATCATGCCTTGCCAGCCCGCCGCTACGCGTAGCTCGTCACTTCTCGACGTGACCCTCAACGACTGCTGCGATGCGCTCGAGCGTCTTCGTCATCGAGTCGACTGTCTTGCTGCGCATCGGGCGCACGGCGAACGGGAACGCCTCCTTGCGAATGTCCCAGCTCTCGCGCACCAACGTGCCGCCGTCTTGCGGCGTCAGTTCGTAGCGCCAGATGCGCCCACCCACGAGCAAACGCATCGGCGCAATCGTGGGGCGCGTCTGCCACGCAATCAGCCGGTTCTCCTCGAACTCAACCACGGTGCTCGCCATCGAATAGGAGAGGCCCATGTGCATCGACATGCCGAACTTCGACCCCAGCGCCAAGCGCTGCGAACCACCCGGGGTACCACGCACCGTGCCGGACCCATCGATTTCTTGATGCCGATCGGGATCTGCGAGCAGGTTGAAGATTTGGTCGGGGGGTGCCGCAATGAACCGTTCAACGGTTGCGACGTCGTGTTGTGTCATGCGCAGGTCAACCGCGACCGGACTTTTTCCATTCCCCGGACTAGAAAACTCCCCAAACCAAGTCCGCTGCTGGCCCCAGGTCACACGTGACAGGCGGCTGGCAGGTCAAGTCGATCAGTTCACAACCGATACTTGAGGTAATGATGCATCGAGGTAACCGCCACCTCCGTGCGCTGGGTTTCACACTTGTCGCTTTGACAGTTGCTGCGGCCGGCGTCGCGGTTACAACCGCGCCCGTAGCGACCGTCTCCGCGGCCGACGCGCCGTGGACGCTGCCCACCGTTCCGCCGCGATGCAGTAGCGAGCAGGCCAACAGTGGCGACGTCGCCGGTTGCATCCTGTCCGCCGACTCTGGGCTTCCCGAAAATCGCGGGTGGCCAACTCCACCGTTTCCCGGCGAGGCCGGTGGCGGCTTTCCCGGCACCGGTTGGCGCTACAACGGGTCGAGTTACAACGGGTCCCCGGCGCTCGCTGAGTGGGAAGCAACGTTCGTCAGCAACCCGACGCAAATCGGATCGGTGCGGCCTGGCCAGTTCAGCACGCAACCCGACGCGCTGCCGCTGTACATCGGTTTCCTCACCGAGATTCAAGCCCGCGGCTACGTCATTCATAACGGCACCGGTGCGTACTCCTTTCGATGCACTGCGAGCACTCGCAAGGATTGCCGTGGGCTGACGCGCAACTCACTCTCGAATCACGCGTACGGTCTCGCGGCCGACATCAACGTGTCGCAGAACCCGATGCAAACGCAGACTGGCATCAACGGCGCGAGTTCGTGCCAGACGCCGATCAAGACCGACATGCCGCAATGGGTGATCCAGACCGCCGAGAAGTGGGGGCTGTACTGGGGCGGTTACGGCTGGAGCGGCGGCTGTTCCAGCCCGGACGAATTCAAGACATCATCGAGTCGCGATCCGATGCACTTCGAGTTCAACGGCACCGTCGAGCAGGCCGGCGCAATCCTTTGCCACAACCTCGGCTATCCCTCCAAGTTCGAAGTCGTTACGGCTGGCGGCAAGATCGAGAAGCGTTGCTTTGGCAACACCGTTCCACCGGCTGGCACACGCATGGTGATTCACACCAACGCACCCGCTGGCGCAACTGCGGCACTCGTCAACGTGACCGGACTCAGTTCCAGCGAACAGGGCTACTTCACAGCCGAGCCGTGCTACTTCAGCACCGGCTACACACTGAGTGCGTGGTCGAACGGAAACGTCCGACCTGGCCGCGCCACCGCTGGCACCACGGTGGTCGCACTTGATGAGCAGAAACGGTTCTGCGTGTACCAATCGACCGCGATGCACTCAATCGTCGACGTGCTTGGGTTCTTTGCACCCTCGGCGTCGGCGCCGGACGGCTCGCTCTACACGCCCGTTACGCCGGTGCGCACAACCGACAGTCGCAACTGGCCCTACTGCACGCCGGAGAACAACTGCTCGACCCTTGGGCCGATCGCCGCGAACACTGAGGTCAGCAACACCGCTGTCTCACCAGTCGATGCCGTAGCCACAGTTGCCAACATCACTGTCGTGTCGCCAACGACGGCTGGGTTCTTAACTGCCGACGACTGCACGTCGTTGCCAGCGGGTTCGCCCCATAGCAACGTCAACTTCGCGCCGGGCGACGTTGTTGCCAACCTGACGTTGTCGCCGTCGGAAAGCACCGCAAACGGCGAACAGCTCTGTACGTACTCGCAATCTTCCACTCACGAGCTCATCGATGTGCAGGGGTTCTTCGCTCCCGCGGCACTGGGCGGGCTCGGGTACAACTCGCTACAGCCGTCTCGCTTGGTCGATACCCGCCAGTGCTGGACCGATCAGGTCACGTTGGTGTCGCGCTGCGAACAACTCAACGGCGCTGGCGAGATCATCCACATGAAAGCTCCGGCGGGGGCGAAGGCTGTGGTGCTCAACATCACGACCGTCAGCGCCGCGCTGACCGGATCGTTTGTCAGCGCCGGGCCGTGCTCCGTGATCACCGCCGGACTGCCGCCGTTCTCCAACGTCAACCCCGTTGTCGGCACAGCAGTCGCGAACGCGGCGATTGTGCCAGTCGATCCCGACGGCACCTTCTGTGTTTACACCTCGCACACCATGCACGTGCTCGTCGACCTGATGGGCACGTTCAACACGACCGGGTCGCGTTTCATCGCCGTCACTCCGCTCCGTGTGCACGACTCACGTGCGATTGGCTGAGTTCCGCCGCTGACCACCCAAGCATGATCGCGAAGTCGTCGGCCGCGACTACCCAGGCGTGCTGCGCGACGTCCCAGCGACTGAACGATCGCTTGTCGAGGTCGATGACAGCTTCCACCACTTCCCCTGGCGTGGCCGTGACCTTCGCAAAGCCTTGCAGTGTGCGCAGCGGTCGGCCGGGCGTCGTTGTTGTTGGTTCGATGAAGCACTGCACGACGGTGCTACCTGCGCGATCGCCGGTGTTGCGTACGGGCACGCGCACACGGATGCCCGATTCGATTTCGCCGACGACGGACGCCGCACCCATCTCCCATGTTGTGTAGCCCAGGCCGTGCCCGAAGCAGAACGCTGGTGCAATTCCGTGCGCGTCGTACCAACGGTGTCCGATGAGCAGACCTTCGCCGTACACGGCTCGACCGTCGCGACCTGGGTGATGGGCGAACGCGGGTGTGTCGGCAAGTTGTCGCGGGATTGTGATTGGTAGTCGCCCACCCGGCTCAGCGACGCCAAGCAGCACGTCGGCCAACGCTTCGCCGAACTCCTCACCCGGAAACCACACCTGCAGCACGGCCGCGACATCGTTCAACCACGGCATTGATACCGGGGATCCGGCGTTGATCACCACGACCGTGCGCGGGTTCACCGCTGCAACGCGTCGAATCAGTTCGTCCTGATCGCCGGGAAGCGACATCGTCGCGCGGTCTTCGCCCTCGGTCTCCCAATCGGCGTTCGTGCCAACGACGACGACAGCCGCGCCGGTTGTCTCGCTCGCCACTGCAACGGCACGCGCGATGGGGTCGTCGACGACGGGCGCTCGCGCGCCGACCAACAGCCCACGTAACTGCGCGCGCTCCTCGAACGCCACCGTGACCTGCACATGCCGCGGTACTCCGGCCTCACACGCGAGGGTTGCCACGATCTCTTGGCTGCCGAGCCCGAAGAACGCACCGCCGGTCTGTGGGGTCGAGAGGTCGACGATCATCTCGCCGTCGATGCGCAGCGTTGCGGAGCCCACCGCAGTGAGCGCGACCAACCAGTCGCCGGTGACGTCTGGCGTGAAGCTGCCTTCGATGCTGACGCCGAACGCTGAGTGCTCAATGTTCGGGGCTGGCTTCTCGAGCCAGATGAAGTCCAGTCGCTCGCTGGTGGCGTCGGCCGTTTCACCATCAACACCGTGATAGCGCACGTTGAAGTCTCCGCGCATCGCGCGCAGCCGCTTGTCGATGTTGCACCCGGGTTCGTGGACGACCACGACGTCGCGCTCAAGCAGCGCGGCGAGTGGCATCGACGGGCGGTTCGTGCGCACGCGCGCACTACCGCCGCCCTGCACCTGACCTCGCGCAGCGTTAGGGCCAAGCAGGGCAATGTTCGACCGCGCGGGCAGCGGCAAGATGTCGCCCTCGTTGCGCAGCAACACCATGCTGGCGATCGACGCGCGGCGAATGAGAGCGCGCGTCGCGGCGGAATCGTCGGTTACCTCCGCAGTGGCTGGCGCTTCATCGAGGCCGAGCCACTCGAACAGTGCCAGCAGGCGGCGCACCGATTCGTCGACGCGAGCTTCACTCACTGCGCCAGCATGCACCGCGGCGAGCAGCGCACTCCCCCGCTCGCGCGGTGGGCCGGGCATCTCCAGGTCGAGGCCAGCTTCCAAGGATTGCGCGGCAGAGTGGGTGCCGTACCAATCGCTGATCACCACGCCGTCGAAGCCGAGCTCGTCGCGCAGCACGCCGCGCAGCAGTTCAATGTGTTCGCTGGCATAGGTGCCGTTGATGCGGTTGTATGCGCTCATCACCGCCCGCACCCCCGCACCGCCTTCGTCCACCGGTTGCACGGCGGCTTCGAACGGCGCCAGGTACAGCTCGCGCAGCGTCACCTCGTCGACCTCGCTGGAAATCGTGTGGCGTTCGAACTCAGTGTCGTTGGCAACAAAGTGTTTGATGCAACAGGCGACTCTCTGTCCTTTAGCGACCGGTTGCTGAACGCCGCGCACGTAGGCGGTCGCGATGCGGGTGGTGAGCAGCGGGTCTTCGCTGAAGCACTCGAAGTTGCGGCCACCGATCGGCGTGCGATGCAGGTTTACAGTCGGCGCCAACAGCACGTGGGCGCCCTTGGATCGCGCTTCCACCGCCAACGCCTCACCGACAGCGCGCACCAACTCCGGGTCGAACGTCGCACCGAGCGCAGTTCCGCACGGGAAGGACGCTGAGGCAGGCCCGGTCCACGATGTGCCGCGCACGCCGGCGGGGCCATCGCTGCAACGCATCGCCGGCACACCTGGCAATTGCTCGGTGTGCCAATTGTCGTGGCCCGCGAGCAGCGCGACTTTCTGTTGCAGTGTCAGCGAGGCAGGATTCACGCGGAGCGGTTTAGCTGGATTCCGAGCTCCGCGCCACCACCGTCGGCGTTACGCGCGAAGACGGAGCCTCCGTGAGCCTCCGCAACCGACTTAACAATCGCGAGTCCAAGCCCGGAACCGGGCATGCCACGCATCTGTACCGATCGATAGAAGCGATCGAACAGGTGTGGGATGTCGGCTTCCACCAAGCCAGGTCCGTGGTCGCGCACTGTCACTGCGCTGTTCAGGACGGTGACTTCGATCGGTCCGATCGGCGCGAACTTGCACGCGTTGTCGATCAGGTTCTGCACGGCACGTTCCAGCGCACCCGGTCGGCCGTCGATCAGTGAGGCATCGGCGCGAACTTCGACGTCGCGACTGAACCGTCGGCGGGCTCGTTCGGCGGCGCGATCGACAACATCGACAAGCCTCACCGGCTGCATTGGTTCGTCGTCGCGGGCCTCAGTGGCCAGCTCGACCAGCTCGTTGACAAGGTCCGTCAACTCGCGGGTTTCGCTATCGAGGTCGGCAAGAAGTTGCGCGCGTGCTTCCGGCGGTAGCCGCTCGAAGCCGCGCTGCAACACGGCCACATTGGTACGCAAGCTGGTGAGCGGGGTGCGCAGCTCGTGACTTGCGTCTTGCACCAGCTGATGCTGCTCGCGCTTGCTGCGTTGCAGCGATTGCAACATGCCCGCGAACGCTCGTCCCAACTTGCCCGACTCGTCGGCGCCATCGACGGGCACCTCCACATCTAGCCGACCCGAGCTTGCTACCAGGCCAGCCGCGAGTGTGAGGCGCGTCAGCCGGCGCGTGACTTGGCGAGCAATCAGCCAACCGACGAACGCAGAGACGATGGCGACGACCGAAACCGCCCACAGCGTGCTGTGCAGAATGCTGTCGAGCGAGCGCTGGACCTCATCCAACGAGCGCGCCAACATCAACGCCCCGCCGCCGTTGCCCGCGCGAACTGTCAGCACGCGGAAGAGTTCGCCATCGATTTCAACGTTGTGACGACTCTTTGCGTCCGGGTCGGAGGAGCTCGCGACTTCCAAGTCGGCGGCCGTCACAGGCAGCTCGCCTGACTCGGGTGCTTCGGCGATGCTGCCATCTGGTGTCAGCCGCTGCACCAATATCTGCTCAAACGTGCCAGGGCGGTTTGGCCGACCAGGCACCTGCGGGGTGTTTGGGCCATCAAGCCGACGCGAAGCGCTGTCCAGCGAACGATCGACTGTCTGCTCTAACTCGTGACGAGTCGTGGTGTACGAAGCAACACCGATCGCCAACGTGGCGCCGACCGCGAGAACGATTAGCGACAACATCAGTTTTAGGCGCAGGCTCACCCGGCACGCACCGTGTAACCCACTCCGCGCACGGTGTGGATCAGCTTGCTGTCGCCCTCGCCTTCAAGCTTGCGACGCAGGTACGAGATGTAGACAGCCAGGTTCTTCGAGTCGGGGCCGAAGTCGTAACCCCAGATGCGGTCGTAGATCGTGCTGTGTTCCAACACGATGCCTTGATTGCGCACGAGCAGCTCTAGCAGCTCGAACTCGGTCTTGGACAATTCCACTTCGCGGCCAGCGCGCCACACCCGCCGTGCGGTTGGGTCGAGGCGTAGGTCGCCGAGCTGCACCGGATCGCCGCCCTCAGGTTCATCGCTGCGCACTCGGCGTAGCAGCGCGCGGATACGCGCGAGAAGTTCCTCAAGCTCGAACGGCTTGGCGAGGTAGTCGTCGGCGCCGGCGTCGAGCCCGGCGACGCGATCCAAGGTTTCGGTGCGAGCGGTCAACATCAACACCGGCACGCGATTGCGTTCGGCGCGCAACACTCGACAAACGGTCAAGCCGTCGACGTTGGGCATCATCACATCGAGCACCGCCACGTCGGGTTTGTGCTGTTCGATCGCGGCGAGCGCCAGCGCACCGTCGGGTGCTTGCACGACGTCGTAGCCCTCAATCGTCAGCGCTCGCGTCAACGCCTCGCGAATCGCTCGGTCGTCGTCTGCAATCAGAATGCGTGCGCTCATCGCTTCTCTCCCTTCACTGACACAGCGCGAACGATCGGCCGAGGTGTGCGGGGGGACACACCTCGACCGATCGTACGTTGTTGTTGCAATTACTGGAACTGCCGTGGTGGCTCAGGAACCGTCGGCGGGTGCATCGGCCGGAGCGTCAACACCACCAGCAGGTCCACCCTGGCGACCAGGTCCACCAGGTCCACCCTTGGGCGGCTTGGTGTTGTTCACGAACTCGGTGACACGAGTTTCGGCTTCTGCCAACTTGGCATCGGCTTCCTCTTGCGTCAGGTCGCCAGCGGCAACCTTCTCGTCCATGTGGCTCTTGATGTCTGCGAGGATCGCATCCACCAGCTCGGCAGCCGATGAGCCCTTGGCCTCAGCCAACTGCGCCAGCGTCTGACCATTCGAGATGGCGTCGCGAACCTCGGCCTCGGTGAGGCCGAGAGTCTCGGCGACCACCGCGAAGCCCGGGCCACGACCCTGACGGCCGGGACCACCGTGACCACCCTCGCCGCCCTGCGGACCAGCAGCCTGGAGGGCTTCGATCACCGCATCGGCCTGGGCCTGGGTGATCGTGCCGTCGTCGACGAGTGGCTTCAGGACTTCCTGAAGACGCTCGGTCGGGTCGGGACGATCCGCATCGGCCGGGGTGGTGGCGTCGTCATCGGCGCCGGGAACGGCGGCAGCGGCGGACTGGCTGGAAGCACCGGCGGAACCGGACATCTCCAGGATCAGGCCGGCGCCAGCGCCAGCAATCAGGCCGGCGGTAAGTCCGACGGCTGTCAGTTTCTTGTTCATTCGGGTTTCCTTTCACTGTGTCGTTCACTCGGGGGGAGTGAGCACATAGTGCGCCTCGTAGGTAAGGCCACAACCGTTTGAAGTTAAGAGGTGGGTGAGAGTCGTCAGGCCCCGTCGAAGGCGGCGATCAGCTTCAGCAGCGCGTTCTCCACCAGCTCGGGGAGAGCGGGGTGAATCCACACTTGGCCAGTTGCCATGTCGTCGGCAGTGGTGCCGAGGTGAATGCCTTGCACCAGCAACTGCACGAGTGCGGATGCTTGGTAGCCGATGATGTGCGCGCCGATCACTTTGCGTGTGCGCGGGTCGCCGATCAACTTGCAGAAACCGGTCGTGTCTTCCATCGCCCATCCGTATGCGATGTCGCTGTAGTTGTGCGTGATGGCGACAAACGGTTCGCCGCTCGCGAGAGCGTCGCGCTCGGTAACACCGACGGCGCCGATCTGCGGGTTACCGAACACCGCGTGCGGCGCGGGTCGCTTGTCGTATTCGCGCAGCGCGTCGGGATGCATCACGTTGTGGCGCACGACCTTCGCTTCGCCATTCGCCATGTGCTTCAGCTGATAGCGACCGTTGATGTCGCCGAGCGCCCACACGCCCGGTGCGCTGGTGCGACCGAACTCGTCGACCTTTACGAACCCGTACCTGTCGACGGCGATACCGCCAGCCTCGACGCGCAGTTGGTCGCTGTTGGGAGTGCGGCCGGCAGCGACAAGTAGCACGTCGCCCTCGATGGTGCGCGGACCGCTGCTGCATTCGAGTTCAACGGCGATTCCATTGGCTGACTTCGAGATGTGCTTCACCGTGGAGCCGAGCGCAAGGTCGAAACGGTCGGCCATCATCTCCGTGAAGCGCAGCGAGATGTCGTCGTCCTCCGCGCGCAGCAGCTCGAGGCCGCGGTTGATGATCGTCACCTTCGAGCCCAACGCTTGGAAGACGTGGCCAAGCTCGGACGCGATGAAACCGCCGCCGAGCACAATCAAGTGCTCGGGAAGTTGCGGGATGCGCATGATGTCGTCGCTGGTGTGGAAGGGAACGCTGTCGATGCCGGGGAAGTCGGGAACGTACGAGCGGCAACCGGCCGCGATCACAATCTGCTTGCCGCTGATGACCTTGCCGTCGACTTCGATCTGGCGATCGCCGACGAAGAGCGCCTCGCCGTCGTACACGTCGATGTTGGGCAGCCCCACCCGATAGTTGTGACCGCTGACTGCAATCGGATCGATGCGCCCGAACACGCGCTGCACGATGCTGGGCCAATCGGCGCCATGGAACTCGGTGCGTATTCCGAGGTGTGCACCGTGCTTGGCATGGTCGGCCATATCCGCCGGAAAGATCAGCATCTTCGACGGGATGCATCCGCGGTTCACGCACGTGCCGCCGAAGACATCGCGCTCGACGATCGCGATGCGCATGTCGTCCATCTCGGGTCCGATGATCGAGTTACCCGACCCAGTACCAATCACAATCAAGTCATAGTCAGTGTCCACGGCAACAGTTTGCCGCGGGGCGCCCGTGTCATCGCCCTTAGTTGGGCGCGATTCACTGCCAACAATGACCGATACCGCGCCCACGGGCGCGAAAGAGTGACAGCGCGGCCCGGTTTCGCGCCCGTGGGCGCGAAACCCGCGTCGAACTAGGCCGCCGCCATCCTTTGACGAAGGACAACTGCGACGTCGCTGATCGCCTCAGCCAGCTCGCCCTGAACATCAATCTTCGACACTCGCGCGACCGACCACCCCACGGCGGTTGCCTTGCGATCGCGCCTCGCATCTCGATGTCGCTCTTCAGTTCCTTCGTGCCAGGCGGGATCGTCAACCTCAAGACCAACTCGCCACTGCGGCCAACCGAAGTCGACGTGAATAACGCGCCCGTCAGTCAGCACGATTGGGCATTGAGGTTCGACCTTCGGAAGGCGTTGGCGTTCGATCTCTTCGAGCACTCGCAGTTCCAGGTCTGAGTGAAGTGCTTGGCGCCACTGCGGGCGCGATGCGATGACCTCGCCCAAAGTGCGACTGCCGGGCCGGTTCGGATGGGCAAGTCGGAGGTAGGTATCGAGAATCGTGCCGATCGTGCAGCGCCGCTCGTGCAGCAGTTGTTCCATCGCGGATCGAGTGGCTGACACTCCAAGCATGTCCGCGCTATCGAACAAGCTGCGCGGTGGGCTCGTCAGTCGGATGCCATCGTCACGCTCAACGATGTCGATCGGATCGATTCGACGACAGCGATGAACCACAACACCATCGAGCTCAGGCGAGGCGCCATGCGGAACCAACACATGAATTCGACGATCCTCGACTCGCCGGATCCCCCACAGTCGCGCGGCGGTGGTAAACCCGATTACGGCCAGCGGATTGCGAGCACAAGCCGCGGCCAACTGTTGGTCATGCCCCCGTGGCCATTGGCGACTGACGAACACGCCTGGTTGAACCGCCATCAATTCGTCACGCTCAACCATTCGCCGCGCTGTGCGTGGCGGGCAACCGAGCCCATGCAGCTGAGCGGCATTGATCACACCGTGGTGCGTGCGAAACCAAGCATCGAGATCCGACTGCCATGCGGGCATGGCTACCTCCTAGGGACTGACTACACAGGAGGAAGCCTCCGCACCATACCGAAAACGTTTGCTGATAATCGCTCGCCGTTTCCGCGCCCACGGGCGCGATAGCGGGCGTGTGTGTCACCATTCCGCGCCCGTGGGCGCGAAAGCGGACGCTCGTGGCACGAAACCGCGCCCAACACCGCGCCGTTACGCTCAGGATGTGAACGACTACGTCGAGGTGGCCGATGGCGAGACGCTTTGGCGGTTTGAGCGCGGGTTTCTGGAATCGAACTGGACTTGCCTGTGGGGGCGTGGGTGCAAGGGCATCCTCGATCACCCAGCCGAGGAGTTGCAGCAGGGTTGTTGCAGCGTCGGCGCGGAGATGGCCGACGCAGAAGAAGCGATGACAACTTCGGCGCTTGCCGCGACGCTGCCCGTGCACCTCTGGCAACACCACGCCGCTCGCGACGCGAACGACGTGTTCAGCAGCGGCGAACGCAGCAACACCAAGGTGGTCGACGGCGCATGCATCTTTCTCAATCGGCCCGGCTTCGCGGGCGGTGCGGGATGCGTACTGCACCTTGCCGCCGAGGCCGCTGGCGAATCGCCGACCGACTGGAAACCGTCGGTGTGTTGGCAGCTACCGATTCGTGTGGATTGGCAGATGCATGGCGAGGTCGAGCACGCCACCGTTCGCCGCTGGTCGCGCGCCGACTGGGGCGAAGAAGGCACGACGATGGCGTGGTGTTGCACGGAAGGCAGCGATGCGTACGTCGGCGAGCAACAGGTGGTGGATTCGCTGGCAACCGAGTTGACCGGCATCGCCGGCCAGTCGGTCTACGTGCAGCTACGCGCCCGACTCAGGTAGCGCCGTTACCGAAGGGCGGCGGAAGGGAACGAAACCTCGGCCTCCGCGAGACGGCGACACGCGCTCTGTTCACGTCGAATCGGCCACCAGTCGTAGAGCAGGATCTCCAACGGCTTCCACATCGAGACCCAGCCCAACACAGCGAGCCCTTCGTGAATCACTTCGATCACTTGGTTGTCGCTGGTGCCGATGACGCGTGACGCCGCATTGAATCCGGCAAGGGCAGCGATGCCGATCAGCAAACTCAAGCGACCCTGGCGCAGCAACTTGCGCAACTCGCGGCCAGCTTGCCATTCGCGATACTCGAAGTGGTTGTGCAACCCATCGACGATGGCGTGCTCGCGCCCGGCGAAACGTCCGTCGGCGACGTGAATCTCGACGGTGATGGGATCGTCCTTGTCGAGATCCTCTGCCCACTCCTCGATCCAGTCGGCAACTTCCTGATTGAGCGAACGCTCTTCGAGCGGAGTCGGGTCCATCGGATTGAAGATGTGTTCGACGGTGGCGACGCGCACCTGTATCGGCTTGTCGTTCAGTTCGTCGCGTGTGCGCGGCCAGTTGCGTTGTTCCATGGCTCAGCCGATCAGCCGATCATCCGTTTTTCGGAAGTTCCGCCCACGTCTTCACGCGGTCGTCGTTGGGTTCCTTGGGAAGACCCAGCGCTCGCTCGCCGAGAATGTTGCGTTGCACCTGATCGGTGCCGCCGTAGATCGGAGGCGCCTGCGCGAACAGTGCCATCTCGGTGACGTAGGCAAGCCGTGGCTCGCCGCTGGCCTTGTCGAGCTTGACGCGCTCCTTGCCGTTGTACGCATGCAACATGCCGCCGGCGCCAGTGATACGCAGACCGAGGTCGCGGCTCTGGCGCATGATCTCGCTCATCGACAACTTCGCGATGTTCGGCGCGCCAGCAATGTCGCGACCCGCCGCCTTTTCCGCTTTCAGGCGCAGCGACAACATGCGGCCGACTTCGTTGAGCGTGTGCAGCCGCATCAGGTCTTGGCGAATGGACGGATCCTTGATCGCACCGTTCTCGGTGGCGAGTTGGATGAACAGCGCGCCTGCGCCCGCCGCCATCGCGCCACCGCCGCCGCTGCCACCGGATGGGCCGGTCGGCCGCACGAAGTCGCCGACGCGCTTGGGTAGATCGCCCGCAACGGTTCCCGGGCTCGCTATCGAGACCGCGTTATGCCCACCAGCGCCCAAGCTCGATCGTTCGAACATCAGCGTGGTGTTGGCGACTGCCCAACCGTTGTTGGTGCCACCGATGATCGCATCGTCGGGCACGTGCACATCGCTGAGGAACACCTCGCTAAACAGCGCACGACCTGTCATCTCGCGCAACGGCCGCACCTCAACACCGGGTTGACGCATTCCGCAGGCGAACCACGTGATGCCCTGGTGCTTGGGCACGTTCGGATCTGTACGCGCGATCAACATCCCCATGTCGGCGATTTGGCCGGCACTGGTCCACACCTTCTGACCGTTGACCACCCACTCGTCGCCGTCCTTCACGGCCTTGCAACCAAGCCCGGCGAGATCGCTGCCCGCGCCCGGCTCGCTGAACAACTGGCACCACGCTTGCTGGCCGGTGACGATCGGCAACACGAAACGCTCGATGTGTTCGGGCGTACCATGCGCGGCGATTGTCGGTGCCGCGAGCATCATGCCCAGCCCGCCCGGTGCCGCAACCGCGCCACGCTTGACGATGCGCTGGCCGACGGCGATGGCTTCGCTGCGCGACAGGCCTTTGCCGTACGCGTTCACCGGCAGCGCTGGCGCCGCCCAACCGGCGGAACCCAAGCGTTGCCACCACTCCGCAACGGTGAGGTCCGCATCCCAGTTGCCGTCGAGCCACGCATCAAGTTCGGCCAGGGTGTCGGTCATGCGGCAACAGTAACGTCGCGGCATGGCCAGCGAGATGTTGGGGAAGGCAATTGCTCGGGCGAAGCAACTCGCCGAGCCCGCTTTGGTGAAGGCACGCGCCACCGAGTTCGCAAAGAAGCTGAAGTCGGAGTACGAAGCGGGCAAGCGCGGTGACCCCGAGCCCGACCCCGACACAGACCCCGAAACCGGGGCGAACCCTGGCACAGCCGACAAGTCGGACGAGGCGGACGCCGAACAAGTCGCCGAGGCAATGCGTGGTGTCGACTGGGCGAAGGTGCGCGCGGCGACGAGCGAGCGCGGCGCCGATGCGGCGGCCGCGATGCGAACGATGGCGAAGGAAGTCGATTGGGCCAAGGTGCAACCGGTCGCAGCCAAAGTGTCGACCGCGTTGATGGCGGCGGTGGCATCGGGTCAACTCGGCATCGGCGGCCGACTTGGAAGCACGGTCGCGCGGGCGATCATTAACGATCGCAATCTCGCGCAACGAGTCAGCACCGAACTGGTGAGGCAGGAGCAGCCGCTGCCACCCGACTTCCGAAACGTGATCGACGCCACCGCTACGGAGTAGCTAGCGGCAAGGGCCAGCTACCAGGCAGAAAAATCTTTCTCGATCACGACGACACCGTTTTCGCTGATGGTGAACCGCTCCGCATCGGCCGCGTGATCGACGCCGACCTGCGCGCCGGGCGGTACCTGCACGTTCTTGTCGATGATGCACCGGTTGACGACGGCACCGGCCCCGATCCGAACACCAGGGAACAAGATGCTGTCGGTGATATGCGAATCGTGATGTACGCGCACACCCGGCGACGCGATCGATCGTTCGATGTGACCGCCCGACACAATCGAACCGGCACACAACAAGCTGCCTTCAACAAACGACGGCTCACCGTTCTCGCCACGCGAGACCTTTGCCGGCGGCAACGGTGGCTGATTGGTGAACACCGGCCAATGGCTGTTGTAGAGGTCGAAGACGGGCAGCGGCGAGAGCAAATCCATGTTTGCATCGAAGTACGAGTCGATGGTGCCGACGTCGCGCCAGTAGCCCTTCTCGCGATCATGCTGGCCAGGAATCACATTCGTCGAGAAGTCGTACACGTGCGCGTCGCCGCTGGCGGTGAGCGCGGGAATGATGTGCGCGCCCAAGTCGGTGTATGCGTCGTCTTGACCTGCGGGTGTCACGATGTCGATCAGCGTCTTGGTGCTGAACACGTAGTTGCCCATGCTCGCAAGGCAGCGCGTCGGATCGCCGACCATCGCCGGCGGATTCGGCGACTTCTCGTGGAACGCTTTGATGAGGCTGCCGTCGGAGCTTTCGATCACACCGAACGACTTGGCGTCTGCGACGTTGACAGGAATCGCAGCGACGGTCACGCCCGCACCAGTCTCGAGGTGATGCTCGACCATCTGACGCACATCCATGCGATAGATGTGATCGGCGCCGAACACGCACACCACGTCGGGCTCCTCGTCGCCAATCAGGTTGAGGTTCTGGTAGATCGCGTCGGCGGAACCGGCGAACCAATGTGGTCCACGGCGCATCTGCGCAGGCACCGGCGTCACATAGTTGCCAAGCAAACTGCTGAAGCGCCACGTCGCGCTGATGTGTCGGTCGAGACTGTGGCTCTTGTACTGCGTGAGCACGACGATCTTCAAGTAGCGCGAGTTCGCGAAATTGGAGAGTGCAAAGTCGATGATTCGATAGTTGCCACCAAACGGGACGGCTGGCTTGGCGCGATCCTCGGTGAGCGGCAGCATGCGCTTGCCCTCGCCGCCAGCTAGCACGATGGCCAACACCTTCGGTTCAACCATGAACGGAATGTACCCTCAAAGTCAGTGAACGTGTTGTTCGTTACCTCCGAGTGCTATCCGCTCGTCAAAACGGGAGGGCTTGCGGACGTCACGGGCGCTCTCCCTTTGGCGTTGGCAGCGCTCGCTGTTGATGCGCGTGTACTACTGCCGGCGTACCCGGGCGTCCGCGAGCAGCTCGCTTCCAGCAAGAACGGGGCCACCATCGCCGACCTTTTCGGCGGTGAAGCCACGCTGGTCGACGGCACAACCGCCACCGGTTTGAAGGTGACGTTGATCGACGCGCCACACCTCTACGACCGGACCGGCGGCGGCATCTATGCCGGACCGAACGGGCACGACTGGCCCGATAACCACCTGCGCTTCGCCGCGCTGTCATGGGTTGCGGCCGAGATCGCTGGCGGACGACTGGGCAAGTGGCGGCCCGACGTCGTGCACGTGCACGACTGGCACGCCGCGCTCACGGCGGCCTACATCCAATTCGACACACACAAGAAGCGGCTGCGCGCAACGCGTGCAGCCACACTGCTGACGATCCACAACCTCGCATTCCAAGGTCTGTTTCCAGAGTCGACATTGGCCGAGCTGCGACTACCCGACGAAGCACTGGAGCAGGGCGGCATCGCGTATTGGGGCAAGCTCAGCTTCTTGAAGGCTGGCGTGCGGTGGTGCGACGCAGTGAGCACGGTCAGCCCGACCTACGCGCGAGAGATCGTGACGCCGGAACACGGCATGGGTTTCGACAGCGCGCTGAAGGATCGGGCCGAGCCGATCGTCGGCATCGCCAACGGCATCGATCTCGCTGTGTGGAACCCCGCCACCGATTCGAACATCGTTGCCACCTATTCGAAACCGACCTCCGCTGCGAAGGCACCGAACAAGGTCGCGCTACAGGCCGAACTTGGTCTCGAACCGGATGCGAACGCGCCGTTGTTCTGTGTCGTCAGTCGACTGACCGAGCAGAAGGGTCTCGACCTACTGCTGGCCGCTCTCCCCCATCTACTTGCGCGCGGCGCTCAGTTGGCCGTGTTGGGCACCGGCGATCGCAAGCTGGAGAAGGGCTTCCGGCGCGCGGCCAAGAAGCACCCCGGCCGTGTTGCAGCGGTGATCGACTACAACGAAGCGATGTCGCATCGCATGCAAGCCGGTGCCGACGCCATCATCGTGCCGTCGCGTTTCGAGCCGTGTGGGCTGACGCAGCTGTACGGGTTGCGCTACGGCACGTTGCCCGTCGTGGCGAAGGTCGGCGGGCTCGCCGACACAGTGGACGATGGCCTGACCGGCTTCCAGTTCGAACCCGTCGATCAAGATCAACTGACGGCCGCGATCGACACGGCATGCGACGCGTTCGCGACGCCCGTTGTGTGGCAACGCATGATGCGGGCCGCGATGAAGCAGGACGTCGGCTGGGGTAGCGCCGCCCGCGAGTACCGCGCGCTCTACGAACGACTGCTGCAGGCGCGCCGGTAGCGTGCGACGCATGCTTGAACCTGAAATTCGCGACCTTGCCCGCGGCAAGAACTTCGCCGCCCTCACCGTTATCCCCAAGTCTGGCCATCCGATGACACACATGATGTGGGTCGACGCCGACGACAACCACGTGCTCATCAACACCGAGCTTGGTCGCGCGAAGGCGACCGCCATGGACAACGACGCACGCGTCACCGTCGCCATCTTCGATGCCGCGAACCCGTACCACTACTCCGAGGTGCGCGGTCGCGTGGTGAGCACCGCCGTTGGCCAGGAAGCCGCCGATCACATCGACGCGCTCTCCAACAAGTACACCGGCGCGAACTATGGCTTCGGCCCCACCGACAAGCGCATCATCTATCGCATCGAGCCGCTGCGCCAACGCACTATGTAGTCAAGGGAACGACTAGGTGCGATCGAGCGGGGCCGCCAGCAGGTGCACGACCAAGCGGGCGCCGCCTAGTGGCGAAGTCTCAATGCCGATTGTTCCGCCGTGGCGATCGACGATGTCGTGCGCAATCGCGAGCCCAAGCCCGGTGCCACCAGCGCCGGTTGTACGGGCTTCATCCATGCGAGCGAACCGCTCGAACATCCGCACGCGCTCGTGCTGCGGAATGCCCGGGCCGTCGTCGTCGATCGTCAGCCGCACGACGTCGCCCATGCCCACGCACGCAACGGCCACCTCTGAAGTCGCGTGACGAATTGCGTTGTCGAGCAGGTTGCGCACCAGACGCGCGAGCTGGGTGGCGTCACCCAGAACCGACAGGTCGCCAAGGCTGGTACTGACCCGAACGCGATCCTGCGCAAGCCGCGCGACCTCGTGCTCGATCAGCGGAGCTAGTTCGACCACGTTGTCGAACTCAACGCTGGCCACATCGGCGCGGGCGAGGTGCAACAGGTCGTCGACCAACTGCTGCAGATGACCGACCTCTTCCAGCACACTGCGATGAGTCGCGGCGGCATCGGCCGTCGCCGGATGATCGAGGTCGACTTCCAACTCGGTGCGCACACGCGTCAGCGGGCTGCGCAGTTCGTGCGAAGCATCGGCAACGAACCGTTGCTGGCGCTCGACCGACGACTGCACACGTTCGAGCATCTCGTTCATCGTGCTCGCCAGTCGCGCGATCTCGTCGCTGGTGGCCGGGACAGGCACTCGTCGATCCAAGTTGCTTCCGGAAATCTCCGCCACCTGTGCGCGAATCGTTTCAACCGGCCGCAACGTGCGACCAACCAACCACCAGATCAGCAAGCCCAGCAGCATCGTGACGGCGGGGATCGCATAGGCGAGGCCGGCGCGCAACGCATCGGATGCTTCCTCGATGTCGTCGATGAGGGTGCCGGTGTGGATCACCACATCGCCGACGCGGCGCGACAGAAGTCGGTAACGACTTTCGTCGATCGGTATCACCTCCGTGCGGCGTTGCACATCACCACCGGGAGGAGCGAGCGCACGCTGGCCGACCATGTTCGCCGTACTCGCGAGCACGGTGGTGTCGGCGTAAACGACCTGGGCGATCGTGTCCTCGGAACCCTGCTGATCCAGCACTTGCGGCAGCGAGGCCTGGCTGATCTGCTCTTCGATGTTCTCGCTTTGCGTTTGCAGGATCTCGTCGAGGTTGTCGGTCATGATCCGCTGCTGAACGACTACCAACAGCAGACCGGCACACAGCAGCACGACCGCAACCGTGAGCGTCGCGAACGCGGTGATCCGCAACCGGATTCCGCGAAAGGCAGTCACGGTGCCTCGATGCGATAGCCAGCACCGCGAACCGTCGTGATCAGGTGGCCGCCATACGGTTCGTCGATCTTGCGTCGCAACCGAAGGATGTACACCTCAACCACGTTCGGATCACCGTCAAAGTCGTCACTCCACACGCCGGCCAGTATCTCGCCTTTGGAGAGCACCTGCCCAGCGCGTCTGACCAAGAACTCCAACACATCGAACTCGCGGGCGGTCAGCGACAACTCGTCGACACCGAACCATGCGCGATGGCTGCCGCGATCAAGACGCAACTCCCCGACCCCGACGGGTGCCGGGTCGCGGCCACCGGCACGGCGCAGCAACGCGCGCACGCGCGCGACCAGCACCGCAAAGGAGAACGGCTTGCGCAGGTAGTCGTCGGCGCCGGTATCGAGTGCCTCCGATTCGTCGAACTCGCCGTCTTTGGCGGTCAACATCAAGATTGGCGTCCAGTTGCCCGCCTCGCGCAGGTCGCCACAGACCCGATAGCCGTTGCGGCCGGGCAGCATGATGTCGAGAATGATGAGGTCGTAGGCGCTTTCTGTCGCGCGCCAGAAACCATCGTCGCCGTCGAAGGAGACCTCCACGCTGAACCCCTCGGCCTCCAGGCCGCGCTTCAGCGCCGTCGCCACTTTCTTGTCGTCCTCGACGATCAACAGCTTCACTGCGACAGTCTGGCGGACGCTGCTGAACGCTGGCTGAAAGCGGTTCAGCCGACGGTCTGCGGCGTTCAGCAATCCGTCAGTTCTGCGGGCGCACGATCGCGCCATGACCAACACAACAACGAAACGAACCGTCCGTACCCGCCTCGTGCTCGGCCTCGCGACCGTGGCACTACTCGCCAGCTGCGGCGACTCCGGTAACTCCGGCAACTCCGGCAACTCCGCAAGCGATACATCAACACCGCCGGTGATCGATTTGGGCAGCGGCGCCGACTACAAGCCGACACTCGACCCAGCGCACTTCGTCGATGCGATCGACAATCCCTACCTGCCGCTGGCCGTTGGAGCCGAATGGAAGTACGAAGGCTCCAGCGACGAAGGCGTCGAGACGATCACGGTGGTCGTGACCGGCGATCGCAAGACGATCATGGGGATCTCTGCCTATGTCGTGCGCGACACAGTGAAACTCAACGGCGAGGTCGTCGAAGACACCTACGACTGGTTCGCGCAGGACGATGAGGGCAACGTGTGGTACCTGGGCGAGGACGTGAAGGACATCGAGAACGGTGTCGTCGTCAGTACCGCTGGCTCGTGGGAAGCAGGCGTAGATGGTGCCCTGCCCGGAATCGCGATGCCCGCCCAACCAGCACTCGGCGACGCTTATCGCCTGGAGTACCTGGCCGGGGAAGCGGAAGACATGTTCGAGATCATCGGCGCCGACCGCACGCTGACCGTGCCGTTTGGCACCTTCGACCGGGCCATCACCACCAAGGACTGGACGCCGCTCAGCCCCGACGTCATCGAGGAGAAGTGGCATGCATACGGAGTCGGCCTGATCTACGAGACCCACATCGCGGGCGGCAGTGGCGGCGTGGAACTGGTGTCGTTCACCCCCGGTGGGTAGCCGCAGCCGGTAGAATCCTCCAATGACCGCAACCGCCTCGACGCCCGCACCGAAGACCGCAAAAGCCGTGAAATCAACGGCCAAAGCGGTCGACAAGCCGGTGGCAAAGGCAGCCGCGAAGCCGACTACCCGTCGGCCGAGCAGCGCCCGAGCCGCCGGCAAGCGGGGCGCCAAGCCACAGGCAACGCTTCCCGACAACCACACGCCCAGCGAGGCGGTGGCCTTCGACATCCGCATGGATCGCAACGATCTGGCCCCGTCGGTGACCCGCATTCTCAGCGCCGGGCTCAACGAGCCGGGCACGTTCCATGCGATCACCCTGTTCCAGAACTCGCTGACCTCGCCCGGCGACCCGAACCGCGACCCGTCGGTGGCGATCGAAGCCGGCCGCCTGGTCGATTCACGCAGCTAGTTCGTTAACGACTGGCGAGTCGTTACTACAGCGTCGTTACTACCGACACGCCCGGCTGCGGAAACGTCGCCATCGCGGGCAACGCGGTCGGAATGTCGTCAAGCGTCAAGCGCCTCGTGATCATCGCTACCGGATCGAACCGGCCGTCGCTGATCAGCGCGAACACTTCGTGAAAGCGCGACGCCGACAGGCCGTGCACGCCGAGTATCTCGAGCTCGTTGCGGATCACATACGAGATCGGTAGCTCCGCAGTCGCGGTCGGGAACAGACCGATCTGCACGTGACGGCCAAGCGGTCGCAGACTGCGTATCGAGTCGCTGGCGACAGCCGCGTTGCCGAGGCAGTCGACCGACACGTGTGCGCCGCCGAACGTTTCGTGAATGGCCCCCGGCAGGTCGACGATGTCGCTTGCGTTCAGCACGATGTCGGCGCCCATCGCCTGCGCTAGCCCTAGCGCTGCTGGGGAGCGATCGATGGCTACCACCTTCGCGCCAAGCGCACGACCGAAACCGACTGCCGCCAAGCCGACGCCACCACAGCCGTAGACGCACAGCACTTCGTCGGCAGCGATGCGACCGCGCTCGACAACGCCGCGGTAGGCGGTCGACACGCGACAACCCACCAACGCCGCGGCCTCGTCGCTGAGCGCGTCGGGCACCAGCACCGCATTGACTGCCGCGTACGGCACGGTGCAGTGCTGCGCAAACGCACCCCAGCGGGTGAAGCCCGGTTGCTGTGCGATGGCGCACGCCTGATGCTCGCCGTTGCGACACGTCGCGCATTCGCCACAGCCGCACGTGAATGGCGCGACGACACGCTGATCGACCTTGAACTCGGTGATGCCCGAGCCGACGGCGACGATGCGACCAACGAATTCGTGCCCACCTACGTGCGGGCAGACGATGTCGGGGTCGGTGCCGTGCCAGCCGTGATAGTCCGACCGGCACAGGCCGACGGCCAACACTTCGACAACAAGTTCGCCGGGCGCCGCAACCGGTCGTTCGACTTCGGCGACGGTGATCGCGCCACCGAACGACTCGTAGACAGCGGCGCGCATGTCAGGCACGATCGTCGCGTACGACGTCGCCGGCCTTGATCACCATCGTCGGCCGGGCGAGCTCGTCGATGTCGTCGAGCGGGTTGGCGCGCAAGGCGACGATGTCGGCGTGCTTGCCGACATCGATGCTGCCCAGGTGATCGCTCTGGCGCAGCAGGCGCGCCGCGTTCACCGTTGCGCTGCGAATGCTCTCGGCAGGCGTCATTCCCGCCTTCCGCGCAAGGATCACGCACTCCTGCACGTTGAGGCCGTGGTGATTGCCAGGAGTGCCGGCGTCGGTGCCCATCGCGATCGTCACGCCCAACTCGTGTGCGCGCCGAATCGTCGCAAGGTGAACATCGTTGAACTCGGCCATGCGAACGCGGAGGAACTCGGGCATCGAGGCGACGGCCGCCGGATCGCGGAACAACATCTCGCCAGCACACAGCGTCGGCACCAGCGCAGTGCCGGCGGCGACCATCTTGCGCAGCGCCTCGTCGTCAGCGAACGTGCAGTGCTCGATGCTGTCGACGCCGGCATCGATCGCGTTGTGAATCCCGCGCAACGCGTGGCAGTGCGCCGCGACGTGCTTGTGGTTGTCGCGGGCGATCTCGACGGCGGCCTTCAACTCTTCGAGCGTGAACTGGATCGCGCGCGAATCCTCGGTCTCCGACGACAACATCGCACCGGTCGCCATCACCTTGATCAGGTCGGCACCGTGGCCAAGTTGCCGACGGGCAGCGGCGCGAACCGCGTCGGCACCATCGGCCACCTCGTACATGCCGGGGTAGTAGTCGGCCGTCGAGGTCGTGATCGACAGCAGTCGACCGGCGAGGAACATTCGGGGACCGCGGATCGTGCCCGCCTGTATCGCCGAGCGCACCGCCATCTCGACGTAGTTCCAGCCGCCCACGTCGCGGATGGTCGTGACGCCGGCAAGCAACGTGCGCTCGGCTGCCGCCGCGGCGAACAACGCCACTTCGGCGTCGGTGCGCGATGCCGCGGCGCGCGGGTCGCCATCGTCGGTCGGTTGTGTGATGTGCACATGGCAATCGATTAGACCTGGGATCAGCCACAGTCCGCTGGCATCGACCGTCTCGTCGCCAGGGGCACGCTTGGCGCCTCTGTCAACCGCCGCAATGCGTCCGTTCTCAATGGCAACGTCGGCCGCCCGAAACGAACCCTTGTCGACGTCGTAGACCTGACCACCCATCAACCAGCGCATGGTCGCGAGGGTAACCACACCGTTTGAACGCTCGCGCACGCCAGGCGTGCGGCAGCGTACAAACGCAGCCGTTACGCGAGGGCTGGCACCGGCACCGTGCGGTCGACGAACTCGGCTGAGATCTCGAGGGCGAGTTCCAGGAAGCGCTCGGCGACGGGCGACAGTGTGCGCCCCGGCCGCCACGCGATGTAGATGCTGCGATCGGGAATCGGCGGATCGAGAGGGTGCAGCGAGATGCGCGGGTCGTCGGGTTCCACGCACAGCAACGGCATCACCGCAACACCCATGCCGGCACGCACCATCGCCGCGGTTGCGACGTTGTCGTTGGTGCGGAATACGTACTTCGGGTCCAGCCCATGTGCGCGCAGGCCGGTTTCGTTCATGATCTGGCAGGAATTGTGATGCTGGCCGATCATCGGCTCGCGGCTGATGTCGACAAGCGACACCGGCCCCGGCGCGAACTGGTCGGGGCGAGCAACCAGCACGAACGGATCGTCGAAGAGGTGCCGCGATTCGAAGCGACCGGCCATCTCGCCGACGACGAACGACATGTCGAGCTCGCCGCGCGTCATCGCCACTTCCAGTTGATCGTCGAGGTCGTTCTCGAACACGCGAATCTCGACATCGGGATGGGTGTCGCGCATACGACCGAGTACCAGCGGCAACAGCGTCGCCGACACGCTTTGAAACGTGCCGATCGTCAGCCGACCGACGGTGCCTGTGCGAAAGCGATTGAGATCCTCGGCCATGCAGTCGACGCGCTTCAACATGTCGCGCGATGCAACCAACAGTTGCTCACCAAAGGGCGTGAGCGTCACCGGGCGTGGGCCGCCGGGCCGATCGAACACTTTCGCGTCGACCACCTTCTCGAGGGAGGCGATCTGCTGGCTGATGGCCGACTGGGTGTAGCCCAGTTTGTCGGCGGCGCGGGCGAAGGTGCCCTCGCTGGCGACGGCATCCAGGGCCGTCAAATGGCGGATTTCGAGGTCACGCAGGTTCGACATAAGCATCAGCATAGACGATCATCAGTAGCAGGAACAATCGCTAGTGATTATGACAAGCCCGGCGTATCGTAATATGCATGGACACCCCCTTCATTCCCACCACACAGCGTCTGGACCAGGTCGCCTGGACCATTGACCAGCGTGGAATCAACGCGATTCCCGCCGCTGCACTCCGTGAACTGGGCTTCTTGGCCCGTTCCGCCGGTGGCAGCCAGATCCTCAGCGACGTGCTCGTCGACACCACCGCCCCGACCGTCGCCCGCCAGCGTGCCTACGGGCGCATCGCCACCCTGCTCGCCGAACCGACGAAGCCGAACTGCACCCCACGCGCCGCCTAACCTGCAGGCACCTTACGCCACATAATCATCATTATTCTGTTGGTTGCAGCGCTTTCCGAAGCTAACCTACAGAATTATGATGATTGAGCGGAACAATCTTACGATCGACGAGTGGGAAGCCGAAATCGGCCAGCAGGTGCGCGCCGCCCGTATCGCCCGCAACCTCGACCAAGCCCGCCTCGCCGCCGCCGCCGACGTATCGATTGGGGCGCTCGCCAACCTTGAACGCGGCAACGGTTCCTCGCTGAAGACGGTCATCGCGGTAGCTCGGGCCTTGGGCCGCACCGATTGGCTGCAAGCGCTGGCCCCGCCGGTGACGGTGTCGCCGCTGCAACTGCTGCGCGCCAAGAAGTCGCCACGCCAGCGTGTGCGCGTGCGGTCGCACTGATGCCGTACCAACCCGTCAACGTCGTCGAGGTGCGCTGTTGGGGCACCCGGGTCGGCGCCGTCGCGCTCGACGATCGAACTGGGTTCTATGTATTCGAGTACGAGCCCGCGTGGGCCGACCGCCACATTGAGCTGGCGCCGTCAACGATGCCGACGCGCGGCTCGGCACGCACGTTCGTGTTCCCGACGCTGCCCGCCAACACGTTCTACCGTTTGCCTGCGCTACTGGCCGACTCGCTGCCCGACGATTTCGGCAATGCGCTCACCAACGCGTACCTCGCCAACCAGGGTGTCCGACCCGGCGACATCACCCCACTGGATCGACTGGCGTATCTCGGTGAGCGCGGGCTGGGTGCGCTTGAGTTCCGCCCCAGTCGCGGTCCGCTCACGCGCCGGGCGACAGCAATCGAGCTCGGCGAACTCGTCGTCGCCGCCCGCGGCACGATTGCAGGCAGCATCACTTCCGAACCCGAAATCACCGATGCGCTCTCTCACTTGATCGCAGTCGGCACCTCTGCCGGTGGTGCACGCGCCAAGGCCGTCGTCGCGCTGAACCCCGCGACTGGTGAACTTCGTTCCGGGCAGCTGCCGGTCGACGCGGGCTTCGAGCACTGGCTGTTGAAGCTCGATGGTGTCGGAGCCGACCTCGATCTGGGCGCCTCTGCCGACTATGGCCGAATCGAATTCGCCTACTCAGAGATGGCAAAGAGCGCGGGCATCGAGATGACTGATTGTCGACTCCTCCAAGAGGGCGGTCGCGCGCACTTCATGACCCGCCGCTTCGATCGACCTGCCGATGGCAGCAAGGTGCATGTGCAGACGTTGTGCGCACTGGCGCAACTCGATTTCCGCCTGAAGAGCACTCACGATTACGCGCAACTGTTCCTGCAAATCGAACAGCTCGGGATGGGTCCCGCCGAGCGAGCGCAGGCATTCACGCGCATGGTCTTCAACGTCGCCGCCGCCAACTGCGACGACCACACGAAGAACTTCTCATTCACGCTGCCTCCCGCTGGCGACTGGCAGTTGGCACCCGCTTACGACATCACGCACGCACATGCGACAACGAGCGAGTGGACGCACCAGCACCTAATGGCCGTCAACGGACACCACGCGGGAATCACAGGCGCCGACGTTGCTGAGGTTGGCGATCGGTTCGCGGTCCCGGGCGCATCCACCATCGTGGAGCAGGTGTTGAACGCCGTCGGCAAATGGCCACAGCTCGCGGCCGACGCCGGCGTGTCGCAGACGAACACTGAACAAGTCGCCCGCGACATTGAGAAGTGGTCGGCGCCGCTGCGCTAGGACGGCTACTCGGAGCGGAGGTCGGGGCCAGGCGAACGCCGAGTCGCTGGCCATCCGAGCGTGAGCGCAGCGGCGCTTACGACCGCGAACGAACCAACCACGACGAACGCGAGTGTTTGCCACGGAGTTACCGAAACCGGCAGCACCGCCAGGTCGCGGGCGTACTCCAGCCATGCCCACCGGCCAACCGCAAGTCCGATCGGTAGGGCAATCAGGAACACCACCACAAGCGTGGCTATCGCCTGCGCCGCGACCGAGCGACGAATGCCGCTGGTGGATAGTCCGAGCGCTCGCATCACCGCGAACTCAAAGCGACGACTTCTGATCGAGAAGAACAACAGGTAGCACGCGAGGGCCATGAATGCGACGGCGACCAAAATGGCAAGCGCCACGGGCACTCGATCATTGCGATCGACGTTCAGCCCAACGATCAACGACAACACCTCGCTCGACGTGGGGGCAACCACCTCGGGCATACCTGGCACCTCCAGCAAGGCGGCGACCGATTCACGCTGGTCGCCAACGAAGCGCAGGAACACAGTGCGATTGTCGATGTCGTTGTTCGCCAGGAATGCGTCGGCCCCCTGTAACAACTCGGTCGGAAGGTCATCCGGTAGCCACGCGTGCGCGGCGGCGATCTCGTCGGCTGTCGGTTCAACCAGGTTCGCGTAGCCATCAAACGTGAACGCCACTTGCGCTTGGCCGGCTGATGGGTCGAGGGGCAGCACGGTCACTCCCGTGATCTCGAACTCCCCGTCGACCGGCGGGCCATCAGGGACCGGCGGCAGCACCAATTCGAGCCCGAGGTCGTCAGTCGCTTGCGAAAGCTCGCTGGCAAGCGAGTCAATCAACGTCGCGCGCGCCAGCACGACAACGTCTCCAATCCCCAGGCCTGTCTGCTCTGCGAACAGCGCATCAATCACAACTTCGTCGGGCCCTTCCGGTGCGCGCCCGCTAATCATCGTTGGGGTAATCGCATCCGGGCCGGTGGCAAACGACCACGGCCACACGCCGACGTCGGTGTCGGGAACAAAGAGGAACCACGGCGGATACAAGGTGCCGCCAGTGACCTCGTCAACTTCATCCAGCGCGCCAATCGCGTTGATCAACTCGGGCACACTCTGCGGATCGATCTCGTCGAAGTCGAAGCTGATCGCGGCATCCCAGTTCCATCCAAGTACTGATGGCGTTCGCTCTAGGTGACGTAGGCCAGAGAGGTAGGTCATGCTGGCGACTCCAACGGCGGCGGCGACAACCATCGAGACGAGGCTCGGCCACGGGCTGACTTGCCGCGGCCCAACCGGGTTGCCGACCGCGGCCAACACACCCGTGCGCGTTGCCGGCCGTAGGCCGAGTCGACCGACAATCCCACCACCACGATCCGACAATTGCTGGCTGCCTGATCGAGCGGCGACACCAAGCCGCCAAGCTGGCACCAGACCGATGGTCACGACGACGATCAGCAGGATTGCGATCCCGAGCATGGTGAGCCAACCGTCGACGCGAAATTCGCGCTGCGACTGAAGTGCTTCGGCCAGTCCGCGTGGCATGAACGCACCGATCGGGACTGCAACGAGTGCGGCGAGTACCGCGCCAACCACGGCCAACGAACAAGTGTGGGCGACTGCTTCTTCGGTGATCATTGGTCGCTGCGCGCCCAATGCCGCCAATGTCTCGATGTTCGGACCGGTGTCGCGCAGGTTTCTGCCAATCACCGGCGTAAGGATCAGCAGCCCTCCGATAGCTCCGATGCCCGCGAGCAACCACAGCAGATCTGCGTCGTTGGCGAGCGCTTCGTCGAATACCGACGCGCGCGCACGAAAGTCGATGATGACCTGGTACGAGTCGAGGAGAGCGGCGATCTCAGCTTCCGATGCCGTCGACTTCAGCCACACCATCGCGTTTGATTGCGGCTTGGCCCCGATCGCGACCAGCGCTTCGAAGGCGGCCGGGTCGACGAACGCTGGCTCCAGTGTGAGTTCGATACCGGTGGGTTCGACATCCAGTGGACCAATCGAGATACCGACCAACTCCAATTCGATCGGCGCGTCTAACTCGACTGGAGTGCCATCACCGCTACACCAGCCGGCAAGGTGCAAGTAGTCACCGATGTGTAGGCCTTCACGTTCAGCAGTCGCGCGTGCGAGCACGATCGAGCCACTACCGCGCTCGGGCAGTTCGCCCTCCAGCCGAAATGGCAGTACTTGATCGTTTGCTCCTCCGGATGAAGTCGCGACTAGCTGCACCGACCGGTCACCGTCGAAACACCCGAATTCGTCATCGACAGTCCCGAGCAGCGACGCCCCGTTCTCGTCAATGAAGTACGGCAGCAGCGGTTCAACGAGGCGCGACTTCTCGACGGCCGCGCTCTCGCGCAAACCCGCAATCAACTCCTCACCACTCGGGCCTGTTCCTGGACCTTCGCACGTGATGCCCGGCACCGGGCCACAATCAAAATAGGGAATCACCGCAACATCGGGCGCTTCAATCTCGCGGACATACGTCTGGTACGCGCTTTCCACGCGTCGGGCGGCGGTAGCCGACGCGAGCACGAACCCACCGACGCCGCCGATCAGCACTGCGACAGCCAACGAGGGCCCCAACGCTCGTCGCCAACGCACCCGCAGCAGCAGCCACAGCACAGCCATCGCTAGATCATCGCGGCAATCGTTCGGCACCGCCGGTGTGCAGACTTGCTTTCGCTTGGCGTGTTAGCACCACCGGCCACGCCAGTCGGCGCCGCTGCGCTAGCTGCCCAACACCGTGCGTGTGTATTCGACGACGGCGGCGATTTCTTCCGGGCTCAGCCTGGTCGCGAACGACGGCATTCCACGACGACCGTCTCTGACCACCGCGATCTGCGCCGCTGGGTCGGGGAATCTGGTGACGACCTTGCCTGCGAGGCGCGGGCCGATGCCGCCGGAACCGTCGCCGCCATGGCAGCCTGCGCAACGGTTGCCGTAGATCGCACCGCCGTCGATACCGCCCGCAGCCTCGACCGCCGCCGCAGGTGTGGCCGGCGGCGCGGTCGGGTCGTTGAGAAACAACATGCCGATGAATACGGCAACCGCGAGCAGCGCCGCAATCTCGAACCAGGAAACGAATTTGCGCAGCATCGCTCTACACCACGATCCCGAATTGGCGGAAGAACCACAGCGAGCTTGTCAGCCACAGCGCAATCAGCGTGGTGAACAACACGCCACCAACGATGGGCAGCGCCCACGAGGGCATTCGTTTGGATCGCACGACCAGCACCTTGGTGACGAACGCTCCGTAGAACACGCAACCGAACAATGAGTGCCACAACCGGCGACTGCCGCTGGGCTCGGGGTTGAAGCCCAACGACCAGAGACAGTGGTACGCCACCGGCAGTGAGATCACCAACGCCAACGTGCCCGAGAAGCGATGCAGCGGGCCGACCCAATCGGGCGCGCTACCGAGCGGGAGCTTGCCGTACATCCACAGCGCGCCGAGCAGCTGCAGAATCACCAGCAACAAGATCGCAGTGGTCGCCCACGCCTTGAAGTGCAGCGTGGTGGTGAAGAACAGCTTGATCGTGGTTTCCGAAGCCGGATCGTGCGCTCGCCCGTACACGCCAGCCAGCACCGCCACCAATGCGCCGACCAGCACCGCGCCGGCGAACACCATGTTGGTACTGCGCCCGGCTGTGCCCGCGTCGGCGGTAGCCGTGTTTGTGTCTGTCATTGCGGACCCTCCCCACGAGTCGTGCCCGTCAGTATCGCACACGAAAAAGTGACCCTGAACGTTTGGTAGGCGCCGGGCCGGGGTACTAACTCAGCATGCTTGCAACACTTGCCTCATCCATTGTCATCCCCGGGGGAATTGGTCTCATCCTCCTCATCATCATCATCGTCCTCATCCTGCGCTGATCGGCTCCCCATGTCTGCCGAAGGACTGCACGTCCCGCGCGAGAAGCTGAACGACGAGACCTACGCCGCTCACCAGGCGATCGCGTCGTTGATGGAGGAGCTGGAAGCAATCGATTGGTACGCACAACGTGCCGTCGATTGCGCCGACGCCGAGCTCAAGAGGGTTCTCACGCACAACATGAACGACGAGATGGAACACGCCGCGATGCTCATCGAGTGGCTGCGTAGAAACATCACCGAGTTCGCCGTTCAGCTCAAGAAGTTCTCCAACGCCACCGGAACTACGGAACCCATCGCCAAGAAGTGACACAGAACGCCAACGGCGCGGTCACCGACGGATCGGTACGCGCACTTGGAACGATGCGCCGCCGAGCGTGGCCTGGCCGAGCGTGATGGTGCCGCCGTGGTCGGCAACGATCCCCGCGACGATCGCCAAGCCCAAACCGGTACCACCGGTGTCGCGACTGCGCGAACTGTCCAAGCGCGTGAAGCGTTGGAACACGGCGTCGCGATCCTCGGGGCGGATGCCGGGGCCGTCGTCGTCGACGATCAGCAGCCAGTTGCCGTCGTCGACCATGAAGGAAACAGCGATCGTGCCGTTGCAATACGTCGCCGCGTTGTCGAGCAGGTTGCGCACGACCCTCGCGATTCCGTCGCGGTACACCTTGCTCTGCACAGGCTCGATGCGATTGCGCAGCACCGTTACGTTTGGCCGACGCAGCGACAGCTCGCGCGCCTCGTTGCGCAGGATGTCGTCGATGTCGCTGACTTGGAATGGTGGTGCGATGCCGGCGTCGCGGCGAGCGAGGTTCAGCAAGTCGTCGATCAGCGAGCCGACGCGATCGACCTGCGTGATCGAGTCGCGGATCGCTTGCGGAGCCCGAGCGGCATCGCTGTCGGCGAGTTCCAGCGTCGCCCGGATCCCGGCCAGCGGACTGCGCAGCTCGTGCGCCGAGTCGGAGACGAATCGGCGTTGCGCTGTCACGGCCGCGTCCAGCCGCTCGATCGCGTTGTTCATGCTGACGGCCAGGCCCGCCAACTCGTCGCCGGTACCCGGCACTTCGATGCGCCGCGGCGCGTTCGTCTCGGTGATCGTGGCCAGCTCGTTGCGCATTCGTTCGACGGGCCGCAGCGCGCCGCCGACCAACCGCCGCGACCCAAACCACACCACCACCGCCACCGCGCCGCACACCAACAGCAGCCAGGCCAGCCGCGCTTGCACATAGCTCGACCAGTTCTCCGCACGCCGGCCGTACACAACGCCATCACACGCATCGGTAGGGCAGGTCTCGATCGCCGTCTTCCATGTGCTGCTCGCGTCGTACTCATCAATCAAGATCGACGTGTCGTCGATGCCGATCAGCTCCAGCACGTCGTCGATGTACAGCTGCAGGTCGGCAGCATCGACACTCGGCGAGGAGTAAATGATCAGGCCATCGGCGTCGAACGTTGCGACGAACTCGTCGCTGGAGAGTTCGAGTGCCTCGACCCCGCTCAGGGAGCGCTCGACACGCTCGAGCTCCAAGTCGACGTTCGACAACCGCTCGGCGTTCGATCGCTTCCAGCCTTCGGTGAGCGCCAGCCCGGTGCCACCGATCGCGAGCAGCACGGCGAACAGCGTTGCCGCGCCCGCCAAACGCGAGCGGGTTGATCGGACACCGCCGGACTTCATCGTGGCGCCGCGTCGATGCGATAGCCAATGCCCCGGATCGTTTCGATCGTGTCGGTGCCGAACGGTTCGTCGATCTTGCGCCGCAAGTAGCCGATGTAGACCTGCAGCACGTTCGCTTCCAGATCGTCGTCGCCCCACACCTGCTCGATCAGTTCGCGCTTACGCACTGGGCGACCGGCCTGGTGCATCAGATATTGCAGCAGCGCGAACTCGCGCGGTGTCAGCTCGATCGCTTCACCGTTGCGGGTGACAGTGCGCCGCGCCGGATCCAGACGTAGCGAACCCACCTCCAGCACCGCCGGGCGATCGGCTGGGCCGCGTCGAATCAACGCACGCAGCCGAGCGTTCAGCACCACCAATGAGAACGGCTTGGTGAGATAGTCGTCGGCGCCGGTATCGAGCCCTTCGGCCTGATCGAACTCGCCAGCCTTGGCACTGATCATCATGATCGGGGTGACGATGCCGCGCTCGCGCAGTTGCTGGCAGACGACGAAGCCGTTGATGCCCGGCAGCATGATGTCGAGCAGGATCGCGTCGTAGGTCTGCTCGGTCGCCATCCACAAACCGTTTGTGCCATCGACGGCACGATCGACGGCGTAACCCTCGGCCGTTAGCGAGTCGTGTATCGACTGCGCGATCAGCTCTTCGTCTTCGACGACCAGTATTCGCATGGCTTACTCCCACCCCCGCGAACGAAGGGCCCAGCCTAGGCCGGGCCCTTCGTTCAGTTTGTTTGGTTCACTCGCCGAACAGGTACTCGTCTTCAAGCATGTACTCGTCGTCCCACTCGTCGACATATTCCTCGTCGACGTACTCGTCATCGACATACTCATCGTCGACATACTCGTCGAGGACATACTCGTCGTCGATGTACTCGTCATCGACGTACTCGTCGTCTTCCTCCCACGACCAGTCGTCGCGGCACTCTGCGTTGATGTCGTCCCAGCCGTACTCGTCGTCGGACTCGCCATCGCCCGTATCAACTGGGCGATCCTCGCTCGGTGTGTCGGGCGTAATCGACGTGATCCACGTGGTCAGCCCCGGCACATCGCTGTACACGCCCGGCGCAGCACCGCCGCACTCGACACCCCAGCTGACCACACCAACCAGGCGTGGCGTTCCGTCGGCGGCGACCACGACCAGCGGTCCCCCGCTGTCGCCGTAGCACGAGTCGGCACCGGTACCGCCGGCGCAGGTCTCGGTCGCCGGGTCGAAGCCTTCATCCTCAGCGTCAAGAGCGATCGCGCAGGTGCCGTCGTCGACCAGAGGCACCTCGGCCGCCAACAGTTGGTCGGAGGTTGGTGCTTCCTCGTTGTCGCTGGTCGTGCCCCACCCGGTGGTGATTCCCGTCGTCGCGCCGGCGACATCGTCGGCGTTGCCAAGCGCGATCGCTTGCACGGTGGCATCGAAGGTCAACGGCGCGGAAAGCACGAGCACCGAAGCGTCGGAAGTTCCGGTGGCGAAGTATGCGCCGTTCTCGAAGATCTTCGTGACCGACCGCACCTGCCCACCGCCATCGTTCAGGTTGCCGACACCGGCGTGCACGGTGATCTCGCCCGGCGCCGTGCCTTCGGTGCAGTGCGCCGCGGTCAGAATCAACGACGGCCCGATGACAGAGCCGCCGCAGAAGTGGCCGCTGCTGTCTTGCAGCGACACTTGCCACGGCACGGCGGTGATGTCGATCGGCTCGCCGCCGACAATCGCCGATGCCGCCGGCGTGTGGAAGGCCAGCGTCGCGGCAGTCGCCGACAGCCCCAGCAGGGCGGTTGCGAGCAACTTGCGTGATTGGTGAACGGTCATTGGGTTCTCCTTTGTGTTGAGAACCGCAACGATGAACGATCGCTGTTGAGCGACCGATGAGACTTGCTAAGAGATCGCTGAGAACGGACGGCCGGGGTGTTCGCCGGTTCGAATCGACGCGTGCTCAACCGTTTCCATCAGCGCGAGCACGCGGTGGTCTTGGCCATGCGGTGCCACGAGCTGCACGCCGATGGGTAGCCCAACGCTGCCGCGTATCGACTTGCGGGCAGTTGCGGCAACCGCGTCGATGCTGCGGCCGCCAACCTCGGCTTCGTCGGGGCGCACTTTCGTCCACGGCACGGCGCCTGCCGGATAGCCGAGAGCGTTCCACAGGATCGCGTACGTACCCAGTGTGCCGAGTTGTTTCGATGCGCCGTGGCGGATCGCGGGCAGCGGGCTGGCAGGCAACAAGATGGCGTCGATTCCGTCGGCAGCCATGGCAGCCGCGAACCGAATGCGATAGGCGGCGAGTTGCGCGACAACTTCGGCGTGGCTGTCGTGTGCAACGTCGAGCAATGCAAGGCCGTCGGCGAGGCCACGCTGCCCAAACACCTTCAGCAGGCCACTCATGCCTTTGCGCACTGGCGAGCGCAACTTGGAGAGTTGCATCAATTGCTTCACGCGCGAATCGATCTTCGTGCCGGCGGCGATGTCGGCGAAGTGCACCAGCTTGTTGAAGCCGATGGCCGCAAACGCGAGACGCATTCCTTCAGCAGGGTCGGGCAACGTCCAAGTCGAAACCTGCGCGCCGGCGGCGGCGAGCTGTGCCGCCGATTCCTTCACCGCGCGCTGCGAGGTGGTACACGGTTGCAACACGCCGTCGCTTTCCACGACGGCGACACGCAGCGAACCGATGTCGACCGTCGCGGGGTCGCCCAGTGGCATCGCGCCGTTCACGACCGACAACGCAAGTGCGATGTCGGCGGTGGTGCGGGCGAGCACACCGACCTCGCTGGCAACTTGCTGCTGCTCGAGCGAGAAGCTGCCGGTCCCGGTGTCGGGCATGCGGCCGGCCGACGGTTTGAAGCCGGCGATGCCGCAGAACGCAGACGGGTTGCGCGCGCTGCCGCCGATGTCGGTGCCCAGCCCGAGTGGCGACCCACAGGCGGCGATGAGCGCGGCCTCGCCACCGCTCGATCCGCCGCACGAGCGCTCGCTGTTCCACGGGTTGTCGGTGCGCCCGTGCAGCGGGTTGTCGCTTTCAACGAATGCGAGGAATTGCGCAACGTTGGTCTTCGCCACCGGAATTGCGCCAGCCGCGCGTAGACGAGCGACGTGCACCTCGTCGGTGGTCGCGATGGCGTCGCGCCGAGCGATCACTCCAAAGGTCGACGGCAAGCCAGCGATGTCCAGGCAGTCCTTCAGGCTGACCGGCACTCCGTGCAACACACCCAGCCGATCGCCGCGGCGGCGCGCCTCGTCGGCCGCATCGGCCTCCGCGCGGGCATCAGCGAAGCGTTCGGCGACGATTGCGTTCAGCTGCGGCTGCACTGCTTCGATGCGATCGATGTGGGCGTCGACTGCCTCGCGCGACGAGATTTCGCCAGCGGCTATCGCCCGCGCGATCGCGTGAGCGGGTAGCTGAACAAGTGCGCTGACCTGCGAGTTTTCCATGGGCACAGGATGCTATTCGTCGCAGCTGGCGGCCCAGATCACACGGACGACTTGCGATTCGCGCGGCCAGGGAACCACGGCGGCTTGTGGCGGCGATCGGGCATGCGGTCACTGCTCCAGCGCGCCGTAGGCGCCATTACCAACGCACACAGCGCCACCAACACCGCGTCGTAGTTCACGCGCCAGCCGGCATAGTCGAGCCACGCTTGTTGCAAGTTCTTCTTCAGTGGAATACCGGCACCACGCAACTCGACGCACAGCAGGTCGAACTCGCGCTGCGATATCGAGATCGGGTCGGTGGCTGCGGGTGCGGGGTCGTAGGGAATGCCGTAGAAGTCGGCGATGCGGCGCAGCGTGAAGAACCCGGTGCGCAACAGCACGTCGCGTTGCGCGCTGCGCGGGATGTCGAGCGTGCTGGCGACGATCGCCGCCGTGTCGAGCACACATCCGGCGGCGGTCAGCCAGTTGCGCTCTGGGTGTGGTGAGCGGAAGAACACCAGCGACGGTTGTGTGGTGTGGCTCTCTTCGACGTCGACGAACCACTCTTCCCACGGGGCGAACACGTCGGCGTCGAGATTGTCGAGCCAGCCGATCAGCTGATAGCGACGCAACAACTCCGACGGCGACGGCGGCAGACCAGCGCGCACTTCCAACATTCCCACCAACGCTTCGCGGCGACTGAACGCGCCGTAAATCGTCGGCAGGTACGAGATCAACAACGACACGATGCCGAGACCGAGGCCTGCTTCGAGGAACGTCAACATCACGCGGCCGACACCCTCGGGCCGCACGAAGCCCAGCGTGAGCAGCGACGACCCACTGGTCACGAATGCTTCGCTCAGCGGGTTGATGCCGGCGCCCCAGAACATGGCGGTGAAGCCGAGAATCATCAGCACCACCCACACGCCCGGCAACATCACCAGCGAGATCGGCGCGTACAACGCCATCACCGCGTCGCGTCTGGCGAACGGTCGCTTCGGCGACGCGAACACATCGAATACTGCGCGCAGCGAGCGGAAGTGCAGCCGTGTCAGCACCGAGGCCGACGCTCGTGGCAACACAACGGTCTTGATCGCCGAGCTGAGCGTCCACAGCACAACGATCGCGCCAGCGATGGCGCCAGCAACACGGGCAACGATCATCCGGTGAGTGTTGCATACGCAGAACTTGGCGACCCGTGTAGCGTGCCGCGGCAGTGACGAGCCAACGCATAGTCAGGCTGGTCGGTGTGTACGACGCCGACAGCACGCTGCGCGGCGAGCTGTCGTATTGGGTCGGCGCTCGCCTTGGCAGACGCCATTGCTCGCTGTGCGACATCACCCACGGGTCCGTGCGCGAGCGGCCGGAGTGGAAGACGTGTCGTGACGGGCTACCGGTGCCGTTCGATACGTATCATCGCAACGATCAGCCCGATGCGGTGCGAGCAGCAGCCGGCGCGACTGCACCGGTCGTGATCGTGCAGACGGAAACGGCGCACCTGTTGTTGCTGACGCCAGCCGAGCTGCACGCTTGTGAGGGTTCGATCGAGAAGCTGACCGACGCGATTGATGCTGCCGCTTCGCGCCTGGGGCTTGACCTCTAGCGCGTCTTGCGGTCGCGTGCTGCTGGCATCCAATTCGGCCCGGCGGTGGCATCGATGCGCTCGACCAATCGGGCACCGACCGGCTCGACCAGTTCAAGAAACTGACGAGTCAACGGTTCGCCCAGAAACTGCCACGGCGTGGCGGTGAGATCGTCGAGCTGATCCTCCAACGCTTGGCGATGTGCGATGCCACGCTCGTCGACTGCACCATTGATCGCGAGCCCGCGCGCCTCGAGCTCCGCATACGCAGCAGCGAGCGCGCCGTCGTCGGCACCCCGGCTGCGCGGCAACCAGTCGCCTTCGTACGAGCGCCACGCGCCGTCGAGCACGCCCGACGCAGTGCCCGACAAGCCGTCGGCGATCTGCATCGCCCAGTGCGTGTCGCCGCGCCACTCGCGAATGCAGTTCACCGCCAGCCATGCCGACAGCAAAGCGTCGTCGGGGCGCGGCCAGTCGCGATGCGCCGCGAACAACACACGTCCGCCAACTGGCAGCGCGTCGGCAGCCGCCCACATCGACGCCGCGAGTTCGGCCAAGCCGTCGGTGATCTCGGGCACGTAAGTGCGCAGGCCTTGCACGACCGCCGCGTCGCGCGCCGCGGCTGTCGCGGCGAACGTGGTGTGTTGCCGACACAGGTCGAGGCTGAACTTGATGAAGCCCGCGTGGATGGAACCGAACGCAGCGGTGACGACACCATCGCCCGCCACGGCGAGGGGCGCGGCGCGTGTTGCGATGTAGTAGCCGGTGCCGTCGGGCACACCGAGCGCCGCGTAGTTGGCGATGCCCACCGGGTCCCAGTAGATCCATCCGATCAAGCGATGCGATGCCAGCGCACATCGACGACTGAGTTCGCGCCAGTCGGTTGCCGTCTCATGCACGTTCGTCATTGACCCTTTCTAACTAATCTGCATGCGCGATGAAAGCCCGATTGAAGAACGACGTGGTCCGCGGGCTGTTGTGGTGGATACCGGGTTGCTTGGTCTTCTTTCGCGCTGCATTCACGAGCGGCTTCGACAAGATCACCGGCACCGACGGTGATGCGCGGCTGATCATCTTTCTGCACGAACACTGGGTGCAGGCGGCCCAAGGCGATGTGTCGTGGACCAGCCCGCAGCTGTTCTTTCCCACCAAGGGAGTGCTGGGCTACAGCGAAGGATTCCTGCTCAATGAAACCTTCTACCTACCACTGCGCGCGATCGGCATGGATCAGTTCATGGCGTTTCAATGGACGCTCATCTTGCTCAGCCTGGTTGGGTTCGTTTCGCTGTTCGTGTTTCTGCGCCGCGTGTTCAATCTCAGCGCGCCGATCTGTGCTGCGTTAGCAACCACATTCACGTTTGCCAACAACCTCTACGTGAAGTCGATTCACGCGCAGCTGTATGCCGTCCACTGGCTACCACTCATCTTGCTCTTAGTGCTGCAAGCGTTTCGCGCAACCAACCCGCGAGCGCGCAATGCGTGGGGTTTCGCCGCCGGTGCAGTGTTCGGCCTGCTGTACTTCACCTCCTTCTACATCGCGTGGTACGCGACGTTTGCCGTGCTGTGGATCGCGGGGCTGCTGTTGATTTGGCGCGTCGCTACGCGTGGTTTCGGCGCGGTGAGGCGCGCGGTTCATCCGTACCTACCGGCGACGCTGAGCGCGGCCGGTGGCTTTGGATTGGCGATGATTCCGTTTGCCATCACCTACGCGCGCATCGCCAAGACGTTCCCAGACCGGCACTACTTAGAGGCGATGGCCTACGCGGCATGGCCATCCGACATGATCAACGTGGGCGCATCGAACCTCATGTGGGGATCGGCGCTGCGCAGTGTCGTGACGCGCGAGCGCCTGTATAACCACGAGACTTCGCTCGCACTGACCCCAATTCTCATGCTGGCGGCGCTTGTCGGCTGCGTCGTCATTCTCATTCGCCGCCGGACCGTCGCGGTCGGCTTTGCCGGCGAGCTCGGCATCGCATGCGGAGTCACCCTCGTGACCGCGACGCTGCTGCCAGTCCAGTTCGACGGCAACAGTGCGTGGGCGGTCGCGTACACGTTCTTTCCTGGTGCGCGATCACTGCGCGCGATCGACCGCATAATGCTGATCGGCGTCCTGCTGGCGGTGATGATCATCGCGATTGCGCTCGCGTCGCTGCGCGATCGCGAACGCGTTGGTCGCGCGCGTCGTTCGCCTCGCGCGGAAGCCATTGGTATCGCCGTCGTCCTAGCCCTCATCGTCGTCGAACAGGTCAACGTCGGTGCCAGCTCGTTGGTGGACCGTTCCGATCAGCAGCAGATGCTGAGCGCTGTGCCCGATCCGCCCGACGCCTGCCAGGCGTTCTACATCACGGATTCCGGGCCCTTCGACGAGGCGCTGCCGATCTCGGCGATCGATGCGATGTTGATCGCGCAGCGCTACTCGCTTCCGACCCTTAACGGCTACAGCGGTCAGTCGCCGCGCGGCTTTCGCTTTCTTGATCCACGCGGCGACGACTATCTGTATCGAGTTGGCTTGTGGGTGAGAGAGTTTGGCCTCAGTGAGGGTCTGTGTTCCTACGACCGCTTCACCAACGTGTGGACCGACCAAGTGCCAGCGCTACCGCCGAGCAACGCCGGGCTCGACTATCAACTGGGCGGCGCGTACGAGCCGACCAGCGACACGCAGATCGTGGCGCGCGACCGCACCGATGCACCCGACCCGAGCCGCTACAACATCTGCTACGTCAACGGTTTCCAGACTCAGCCGGATGAGGCCGACATGTGGCTGACGGAGAATCCCGATCTGCTGTTGCGCAACGCCGTAGGCGAAGCGATCGTCGACCCGGAGTGGCCCGACGAGCACATCCTCGACGTCTCCACCCCCGAGTCGCGCGAGCGACTGCTGGAAATCGTTGGTGCGTGGATCGACGGTTGCGCCGACGATGGGTTTCAAGCCGTCGAGATCGACAACCTCGACACGTTCACGCGGTTTCCGCAGTATCTAACTGCCGAAGACGCCGTCGCCTTCGCGTACTCACTCGCGGTGCGCGCTCACGCCGCGGGGCTGGCGATTGGGCAGAAGAACGCGGCCGAGCTACTGAAGCGTCGACCGGAAACCACGTTCGACTTCGCGGTCGTCGAACAGTGCAACGAATACGAGGAGTGCAGCCTGTTCAAGGCCACGTACGGCGACCAGATGTATGTGATCGAGTACGAACGCGAGGCGTTCGAGAGCGGCTGCGAGAACTACCCGGAGTTGTCGATCGTGCTACGCGACGTGAATCTGTCGACGCCCGAATCCGCCGGGTACATCCACGACGAGTGCTGAAATCTGCGGGACGGGGCCGACCTTGCCCATATACTTAGGTATATGGGCAAGGTCGACACTGCCGGCATGGTGCGAGCGCTTCGATTGGGCACCGGTTTGTCGCAACACGAGTTCGCGCTCCGCGCCGACATGGCTCAATCTGCCATCTCGAACTACGAGAGCGGTCAGAAGAGCCCTTCGCTAGCTACCCTCGCTCGGCTGGCTGCCGCGGCCGACGCCACTCTCGACATCTCATTTTCGCCGGTTCGCTCCCCTGCAAGAGTCACGCTGACCTCCTTGCGAAGAAAGCGCGATGCGATAACCGCGACCTGCCTACGCCACGGTGCCTCTCACCCACGCGTATTCGGCTCGGTCGCGAAGGGAAAGGCCCGAACCGACTCCGACGTCGACCTACTGGTCGACCTCGAGCCCGGCCGCACGTTGTTCGACGTTGCAGCGCTTCACGACGAACTGGTGGAGTTGCTTGGTCACGAAGTCGACGTCCTCACGTCGGGTGCCGTCCGCGGACGACTGGCGCGTGTGGCCGCCGAAGCAGTGCCGTTGTGAGAACAGGCGAACAACGCCTCGCCGACATCCTTGCCGCCACAATCGATGCGGCCCGTTTAGTCGAGGGCGGCCATCAACGGTTTCTGTCGGACCCATTGCTGATCCGCGCGGCGAAGAACATCATCAGCGAGATCGGCGAATCCGCTAAGGGCATCGACGACAAACTGCTCAACGCAATACCCGGCGTTCCTTGGAAGGCCGTGAAAGGCATGCGTGACAAAGTGGTTCACGACTATCCGGAGCTCGACCTCGACGTGTTGTGGGAAACGCTCGCCAACGGATTGCCCGTGATCCATCGCGCCATCGTGGAGCACACCAGGTGACGACGGCTATAGCCAGCCGCTGCGTTTGAAGACTCGGTACATGAACAGCACGACGCCACCCATTCCGATCAGCGTCAGCGGGTAACCGACACTCGATCGCAGCTCGGGCATGTGTTCGAAGTTCATGCCATATATACCCGCCACCATGGTCGGCACCGCGGCCATCGCAACCCAGGCGCTGATCTTGCGCATGTCTTCGTTCTGTTGAATTCCGGTTTGCGCGAGGCTGGCGGTCAACGCCGCGTCGAGCAGGTTCGACAGCGATCGCGTGCGGGCGATGGTTCTGCCGAGTTTGTCAGATGTTTCCATCAGCGTTTCCAGACTCTCGGCGTCGGCTTGCCGCCGAACGTGACGGATCAGTCGTTCGAGTGGCTCATCAAGCGCTTCGAGCGGACTCTGGAACAGGCGCACCTCGCGCTTCAAGCGGTAGAGCCGCCGAACTGGTTGCGTTCCGCTGTCGGAGAACACGTCGCGCTCGACTTCGATGACGTCGTGCTCGAACCCATCGAGCGCGGGGCTGTAGTCGGCAACGACCTGTTCGATGATCGCCGCCATCACGGCAAGCGGACCGTGGGCCAGGCGTTCGGGTTCCAGCTCGAGCTCCGACCGCAGGTAGGCGAGCGGACTCGCTTGGCCGTAGCGCACCGAGATGATCGCGTTGTTCCACACGATCAGCGTCAGCTCGCCAAGCGAAATCGTTTCATCGCGATCGACGTACTGCGCGGTGCGCAACACGATCTGCAGCGCGGAGCCTTCAATGCTGAGGACCGGCCGCGTGTGCGGCGCCAGCACTTCGTCGATTTCGATGTCGTCGGGATGACCGAGCGTCTCCACTGCCCGGCCCAATTCGTCGGCGTTGGGCATTCTGAACCCCAACCAGCCGAACGCGCCGGGATGCTCGGGAATCTTCGCCAGCGAGTCGAGCGTGGGTGGAAGGTCGAGTCGGTGCCCTGCTGCATAGAGTGCGCAATCGACGATCACGCTCGCCAGTGTGCCCCATCGACAGGTGCTAAGCCGTGACCTACATGAGGCTTGACTCGCCATCGGGTGTCGCATCGGCGATCGTGTCGCCCGCCGATGGTGGACGTATCGCGTCGCTCGTCGTCGACGGAATGGAACTGTTCGCGCCGCAAGCCACTGAAGGGCCCCTCGCGTGGGGTTGCTACGCGACGGTTCCGTGGGCCGGACGAATTCGCGACGGACGGTTCGTGTTCCGCGACGCGACGTACGACCTGCCACGCAACCTGCCCCCGCACGCGATTCACGGCGTTGGTTGTGAGCGACCGTGGCAAGTGCTGGGCGACGGCCGACTCGGAATCGACCTGACCGAGCCGTGGCCGTTCGGCGGTCGCGCGACGCAAACGTTCGCGATCACCGACGACTCACTACGCATGACACTGCGCGTCGAAGCTGGCACGCGCGACATGCCGGTGGCGCTTGGTTGGCACCCGTGTCTGCGCCGCCAACTGGCGCGCGGCGCGCCCGGCGAGTTGAGCTTTGAACCCGGCTGGATGTGGCAGCGCGATGCCAGCGGCATTCCCGACGGCACGCGCGTGGCCCCACCGCCCGGCCCGTGGGACGACGCGTTCGGCGGCGTGACCACTACGCCAGTGATTCGCTGGCCACGCGCGATCGAACTCGCGCTCGAAGCCGACTGCCCGGTGTGGGTTGTGTACACCGAACGCGCCGACCAGATCTGCGTCGAGCCTCAGACCGGAATTCCGAACGCGTTCAACACCGTCGGCGAACCGACGGTGTTGAGCGCAGGCGAATCAACGGAACTCACGCTGACAGTGCGCTGGTCGCTCAGACGGTAGCTGTCAGTTGCCAGTCGTAGTAGAAGCCGACCACGTCGATGATCACGTGTGTGTCGGCCGACGGGCCAGCCGTGATTGCTACATGACTGGTGCTGTCGACGCGCACCATCGTGCCGTTGGCGACAGTGGTACCGACCAACGTCCAGTTAATCGTGCTTGTTGCCGGTACTGGTGTGCCGGCCGCGTGGGCGGTGAGGAAACCGGCGGGGCCGGTTTGGGTAACGGTGATCACGACGTCAGCGGCGTAGGCGCCGATCGGGACGGCCGGCAGTGAAACACCGAACGCGTCCTTGCCAGCGAACAACGAGATCGCTCGAGTCTCGTTCGGGCTGATCCTGTTGCCGTCGACGCGCGAGTCGTAGGCGCGTACTGGCGTCGCCAACCCGATGTACGTGAGCGGCACTGCGTTGTTGACGAGTTGGCCGCGCAGCGCTCCACCGGGGTAGCTGGTGGTGTCGATGTTGACGTAGTAGTTCCTCGGGTTGGTGCTGATGTCGAGCACGAGCGCGGGGTCAAGCGGCCCCAGTGCGCATGTGTCCACCGCGACACCGAAGTCGATAACAACCGGGCCGCTCACACCAGCGGCACCGCTATGCAGTTGCGCACCGGTGACGGCGTCGATGCCCGTCAGCTTGAGCGTCCAGCACACGTCGTTGCTGACACCGGTGGAAACATAAACACCAGCGGAACCGATTCCATCTGGATCGCCGGGCGTGGGAACCTCGTTAGCGCCCAGCAAGTTGGCCAGCAGGTACGCCTCCGTGTTGGGGGCCACGCCATCGGCGACCCTCACCCCCGGAGTGACGAACGCGCCGAGTGCGAGAATGCCGAAACCCGCAACTGCCATAAATGAAGTGGAAGACCTTGATCGCTTCACAATCTTGCCTCCTTGCACGCCCAATCTGGTCGTGCACCCAAATCGTCCGCCCGCCGAACAACGGCAGCTAGAGGCTTGCGCCTCTGGAGTCACAGTCGCTGACCGGGACGAGTAGCACTTGTGTTACCTATTGCAGCCATGACAACCGTGGGCTTGCGAGAACTCCGCCAGCACGCGCGCGAACTTGTGCGCAGAGTCGAGGGTGGCGAGGAGATTCAGATCACAGTCGCCGGGCGACTCGCGGCCCGTTTGATTCCGGCCGCGCCACGGCGCTGGCGGCACTGGAACGAGATCGCCAGCGTATTCGCAGGCAGCCCCGACCCAGATTGGCAGCGCGACAGAGACCTGATCGATCAGTCCGTCGTGAACCCCTGGGGGCGCACCGCCGAAAGCGGTTCTTGATACCAGCGTGTTGATCGCCACCGGCGTGCCCATGTTGGAGGGCGACCTCGCGATCAGCACGGCGTCGCTCGCAGAACTTCACTTTGGTGTACTCGTCACGAACGACCCGACGATCCGAGCGGAACGGTTACGACGACTGTCGGAGCTTCAGCGGAAGTTCGACGCGCTGCCGGTCGACGAGGCTGTTGCCATCAGCTACGGCCTTCTCGCAGCTGCACTAGCCACCTCCGGCCGCCAACCGCGGTCTCGCGTGATGGACCTGTTGATCGCGGCGACCGCACATGCCCACTCGGCGCGGCTGTACACGAGAAATGCCGACGACCTCGCCGGCCTAGAGCACCTGGTGGACGTCGTCGCGGTGTGAACGGTCGGTTCGGCAGCCCGCTTGAACCGCCGGGCTCTGCTCATCGGGGAATCGGCTTACCCAGAATCGCCTACAGGCGCTTACTGCCTCTGATGTAGCTATGCGTGACTCAGACCTGTTTCCCAGGAGACGAGTGGTCCTGCATCCGCTTACGCGCGCAGCCTGAGCCACAGGCGACCAAGCCACCCAGGTCCTACCCGGATGTCGGTCCAGTCGCCGCCACGATCCACTCTATTCGAGGGAATTTCTAGGCGATCCAACCGGCGCCAACGAGCGGTCGAGTGCGTTTGCGCCCATACAACGACACGCGTCGGCCAGGTATCTCGGTCGCCGCAGCGTCCGGTGAACACCGCCGCCATACCGAGGGTTGCGCCGCCTTGTAGTACTAAAGGCAGATTGTCATTTGCCGCTCCATCAATTGCGACAAAGCTCAGCAGACAGGTGGGGCTCGCTTCAAACGACACCGCGAGATCCCTGACGATCACCGGTCGTTGACCGCGAACGAACAAGGTCAGCCAGAACTCAATCTGCCACTCGGGAGCCAGATCATTGTTCATATCCCGAAACATCCGTACCCGAAGCGGTTTGACGGTCCGAAGTCGACCCTTTCTAAGCTTGTCCCACCAGAAGGTGCCCATAGTGACCACCACCGCCAGGGTTGAGACGAGCAGGGCTGGATCGCCGAAATCAGGTCCTGTCATACGCGTACTCGTCAGTCTTAGCGATCAGATCGACCCAGCGCAGGGTCTGGCTCAATTCGTCACATATCAAGATTGCCACTCCACTCCACTCCAGCCTTGCGTAGATCAGCCAGGTAGTCACGAACGGGGTGGAGCAGAGGGCGCAGCTGGACCGCCACATCGCGCTCAAGTAATCCGCACCCGACCAGGGTCCCAAGAAACGCCGACATGATGTTGTGCGTGCGTACGAGGAACAGCGTCGAGCCGAAATCGTTCATGAAGTGTATCGCGTGTTCGAGGTCCACTCTTGGGTCGCCAGCAGGCACAGGAATCTCTATTCTGAACTTCGGCAGCAGAAACTCGGTGAGAAATCTGGCTGCGACTGCGAACCTAAAACTAGCGAGCTCTACAAGGCGATATGGGACGCCTGCCGGCCTTGATGCGTCAATCTCGTCGCCGAGCAACTTGGCTGCTTCTTCAAAGATGTGTGTGGTCTCGTCTCTCGTGGCAGCCGCCCAAAAAAGGAAGTCAGACGTGTGACAAAGGACATCAATCAGATACTCGCCAGCCCATTGAAGGCTCACCGAGATCTGCTGCGGCTCCTGTTGAGGGACCTCATGAACTCTGGTATGCCAACCCTCTATCTCGAGAAGACCGCTATCTCCGGTGTAACGCTGCGCCGCTAGCTCGCGCACAGCGCGATTCACCTCCTCCGGTCTCACTCCGTAGCCGTTGTCGTTGGAAAGGACGTCCTGAAGCACGGCCAGCGTCGTGGACCCTCGCTCCCGACGGCGCAGATACTCCAAAATGTGGACCTTGAGAAAGAAAATCCCTCTCGGGTTAGCCGTGCGGGACAATCGGATGAACGGAAGCGCCGCCGGCACCCGGTTGATGTTGGGCGTAGCAGAATCGTCACGATCAACTGAGAATATGAACTTACGCAAGCTGTGAAGGCGCGTCACGATCTTGACCTGGTCGATCCACTGCGAATCGTGGGGAGTTGGGGACGCGATCAGACCCATTATGGTCTGCGCGCTGGAGGCCGGGTTCGTTCCGGAGAGTGCATCAAGCAGAATTCTCTCGAAGGCTTCCGCGATTGCTCTCAACGAGCCGTTGTACCACCGCGTGAAGTGATCGATGAGATTTCGATTGTTGCTCGCATATATCCCCTCCTGACAGAACAATTCCAGCACCTCCCTGTTTCTTTCAACAATCTCAGATTGATCTGTCCCGAGCCAGGAGGAGATAAAGTCGATACGGCTGTCAAGAAAACTGGCGACGAGAGCTACGGCCATGACCCGAGCGTCGCTCCCGCCCGCGGGGGTGGATCCGGCAGGGACAATGTCCCGAACGTCATCCTCGACGTGAAGCCCCAGCGGGAACTCAATCACAGCACCGTCAATCACGGACTCAATCACCTCCGCAATCTCTGCCGCATTTCGGGGGCGAAGTGGAAGAACAAGGCTGACTTTGTTTCGGCCGCCACTCATTACGCGTGCAAATCGCGCGAAGATTTTCGCCACTTCCAGCCTGGTCGCAGGTGGTTCGCTATCGAGATTGTCGACAATGAACACAACCCGGTGTCGAAAAGTTCTTCGAATAAAGCGCAACAGAACACTCAAGCCGTCCTCCGCCTCGTTGTCCATGAACCGCTTGCGCGCGTCGACCATCTCGGACTCGGGCACATCCTCGAGTTCCTGCCCATACTCAGTCAACACTGGCGTGAAGGCCCTAGCGTTCAGCAGACGAAATCGCTTCCACGCCACCCGCGCCTGGTGGGAGGTGATAAACGTGGGTAAAAGGTCCGCAATGATGGACGAGGCGATTTCATTTGCATTTGTTGAACGGGGAAACCCTGGTTCTCGAGCTGAATAATAGTGCAACGAAGCTGTTGCTACTTTCGCGTCTAAGGCCACCTCGTCGCCGCTCGCGACCCATCGGTCGACTCGTTCACCTACGTGCGTAAATGGATCGAGCCCGCGCATCGCATCGGGAACAGCGGTGTCCACGTTGAGACCAACCAATTCTGGACGCCGGGCAGCGCGGTCCCAGAGGGTGGTCTTTCCGGATCCCCGCTCGGCCGACAATACCACCACGTCAGATCTCGCCCGCAGCGAAAGCTCTAAAAGTCGTTCAGCCACATGACGCTGAACGTACAGCTCATCGTCGAAGGCATCAGCCAGAAGTGCCAGCATGTCCGGGTCAACGACCTCGACAACATCGGATTGACGTTCATCAGCGTCATCCGAGATAGGGCGGTGATGGTATCGAATTGCGATTCGAAGAACCTTCGCAAATTCCTCCGAGTCGAGGTGACTCAACGCGCGCGGACGTTTCTCGAATCGATCAATGACACCCATTCCCGCACAATATCCGCTTGTACGAATTGCGAGTAATGGGTAGTGGGTCAGTTGAATTGCGGGTCGTCAGTCGCTTGGGTGTCTGCGTTCCAACGTCGTTGGAACGCGAACGCGCATTTCGCGCTACAGAAACTCCATTGCGGCGGGTCCTTACCTTCTCGCAGGACGTGCATGGGCGAATCGGTCCGGCCTGCCCGACGTGTTTGCCGCACTCCAAACAGTCAAACGGGCGAGTGTCCACGATCGTCGGGCTATCAGCCATGTCGATCATCGGGTGTGGCGCGGTTTCCCGGCGTCTGATCGAGCCGAATGTATATTCGCGAAGTGCTGGGCAAACAGGTATGACTACTCCGGCGCCCGGCTGGTATCCGGATCCATGGAAACTCGCCCCGAATAGGTACTGGGATGGATCCGGGTGGACCGGAGCGACCGACATCAGTGCCACACCAACGAGCCAAGTCCCACCAGCGCAATTCCCGCCTCCGACGACCGATCGCGACAAGGGCGCTGCGCTGGAACAGCAAGTTGCGCGGTTCCTACGATCGAGCGGTTACGAAGCGCGCACCAACGTGATCCTCACTGGCCGCTCAGGCGCGTCCCATGAACTCGACGTTGTGGGCGAGAAGCACGACAGCCTTACTTCGTTTCTCGTCGCCGTTGAGTGCAAAGCATGGGAGCAACCGATCGAGAAAGATGTGGTCGCGAAGTTTGCCTACGTGCTTGGCGATCTGGGCATGCGGGCGGGCATCATTGCTTGCCTCTCGGGCTACCGCAGCGGAGCAGAAATTGCCGCCAAGGAAATGAACATCGAGTTATGGGGGCCGGACGAGCTGAGAAGCCGCCTCGGACAAGTTGCCCTTAGCGACATGTCGACACGAGCCCCAAAGCGTCTCGCAACAGGACTCCCATTCACCATTTCTATCGAGCAGGCCCAACCGATGATTGGTCGCGAGGCCAAAGGAAAACTCGGGTTCGGGGCCGAGGAAGTCGTCTGGATATCAGCCGCTTGGCTTCCGGTGGCGATCGTGCAGGTAGCGCTCACCTCGATCGAGGGACGTCTCAAGAAGGTCGACGCGACACGACGAATCTGGAATGTGTACGAACTTGTGGATGGCAAGTTCTTCGGCGCGTTCGCCGGTCAACCGCCGCTCGTCGACATCGACCTCGGCAAAGTCTCGATCCGGCCAAAGCGGAAGGAAGCTTCTGCCAGCAAAGCTATTGAGGAAGCTGTCGCCAAATACAGAGGCGTCACGACGCAGGCTGCTCGAGCTCGTCACGCCTCTCACCTAGAGAGTCTTGGAATCCACGCTCCCTTCCGCGCCGTTCCGGAGTCGACCACAACAGCGTTCATGCCCGTCTACCTCGCAATCATCAGACGCCGCGACGGCGAACGACTGGTTGCGGTCGACGGGCACCAGCCAAGAGTCCTGTACGGGGTCAGCGCCGTGCTCTCGCAACACATTCACTGGGTTCGCGAATCATTCGGGGCGTAAGCCAGCAGGACCCAGCACTCGAAGCGGCCACGCCCGTCACGACACCTCCGCTGTTGTGTGATACTCCCTCAGCGGCTGGAGGGAACCATGGAGAAGCTCAAGGAACTAGGCCACAAGTGCTGGGTGAAGTACCGCAGTTGGCCGTTGTGGGGCCAGATAGTGAGCGGATTCTTTGCAGTATCCCTCGTCCTCGGCCCCTTGAGTGACAAGGAAAAGAGCGACCACATCGACGCAAGCGCGCTGGTGGCAGTTGCGACTTCTGCCACGCAAGTCTCGGAAACGCCATCAACATCGCCCGCGACTTCGTCAAGTCAGGTCAGCGAGACGACGGCGGCAACCACGACCAGCACGACGAACACAACTACAACGTCGACTGTTGTGACGACCACGCTTCCTGCCGCAACGACAACCACTCGTGCAGCAACGCCGACCACAGTTCGCGCAACAGCGGTTCACGCGACGACAGCTCCAAAGACCACTCCGCCTGCTACCCCGGCTCCGCAAGCGCCGATCCCTTTCGCCGGCACACCCGGTGCCGCGGCACCGGGGGGATGTAGCCCGAACTATTCACCGTGCGTACCGATCGATTCGGATGTCGATTGCGCAGGTGGAAACGGTAACGGGCCGAGCTACGTGCAAGGCCCTGTTTCCGTCATTGGGACGGATGTGTATGGGTTGGATCGTGATGGAAATGGAATCGGTTGCGATTAGCGCACATGCGCAATCGCTCCGGCCCTCGCACACATCTGGCACGATGTTGACCCGGGCCGGCAGGGCCCGGCACTCACCGTGACAGCATGACCGACAACCAACTTCCCGCAGAGGCGCAGGCTCGTGCGCTCATCGACGCTCAGCTGCGACGCGCCGGTTGGCATGTCTGCGATCGCAAGGACATCGACCTGGTTAACCACCAGGGCGTCGCCGTTCGCGAGGTGATCATGGCCGCCGGGCACGGTCGCGTCGACTACTTGCTGTTCGTAGATCGTCGAGTCGTCGGCGTCATTGAAGCCAAACCGATTGGCACGGCACTCGCCGGGGTGCAGTGGCAGTCAGCGATGTACGCCGTAGGTCTTCCGGATGCGTTCCGACCAACGGCCGTGCTGGTTGGCGATCGCCTTCCATTCGTGTTCGAGGCGTCGGGCACCGAGACCCAGTACACCAACGGATACGACCCGCATCCGCGAGCCCGTAAAGTGTTCAACTTTCCCAAACCGGCCACGCTCGCGCGAATCCTGCGTGAGGCAGCAGATGACGCGGCGTCACCAACATGGCGAGCGAAGGTCACTTCATTGCCGCCGTACGACAACTATGACCTTCGACCCGCATCCAGGGTTGCAGTTGGCGCCGTCGAACGATCGTTGGCTACTGGTCAGCACTCGCGCTCGTTGGTTCAGATGGCCACCGGTGCCGGTAAGACACGCATGGCCGTGACGGAGTGCTATCGGCTGATTCGCTATGGCGGCTTCAACCGCATTCTGTTCCTCGTCGACCGCAACAACTTGGGTGACCAGACGCTGCGCGAGTTCCGTGACTTCTCGACTCCCGATGATGGTCGGAAGTTCACGGAGCTTTACCCGGTGGACAAGCTCACCGGTGCCGGGATGGTCGACTCGTCCAAGGTCGTTATCTCCACTATCCAGCGCGTCTTCTCGGTGCTGCGCGGGCAGGAAGTCCCCGACGATGACGACCCGAACATCGACGACTACACGCCGGACAAGCCAGTCACTGTCGACTACGCCGAAGCGCTGCCACCGGAGACGTTCGATCTGGTCATCGTCGATGAGTGCCACCGCTCGATCTACGGGTTATGGCGCGGCGTGATCGAGTACTTCGACGCGCACATACTCGGTCTCACTGCAACGCCCACCAAACAGACCTTCGGCTTCTTCCAGCAGAATTTGGTCTCCGAGTACACCTACGCCCAGTCCGTTGCCGACGGAGTCAATGTGGACTTCGATGTGTACCGAATCAAGACCGAAATCACCGAAAAGGGATCGACGATTGAAGCGGGGACCGTCGTGCCCATACAGGATCGTCGCACTCGCCAGCAACGGCTCGAAGAACTCGGTGAAGATTTGGAATACAAGCCGAGCGAGCTCGACCGTGCGGTAACCAGCCGAGCGCAGATCAGACTCGTCTTGGAAACCTTCCGCGACCGGTTGCCGCTCGAGATCTTCCCCGGCCGCAACACCGTCCCGAAGACTCTGATCTTCGCCAAGGACGACAACCACGCCGAAGAGATCGTGACGCTCGCTCGTGAGGTGTTTGGGAAGGGCAACGACTTCGCCGCCAAGATCACCTACACAGCCAAGGATGCGAAGGCGTTGCTGCAGCAGTTCCGCAATTCGCCAACGCTGCGCATTGCTGTCACGGTCGACATGATCGCCACCGGCACCGACGTCAAGCCGATCGAGTGCGTGTTCTTCATGCGCGACGTGCGATCGCGCACCTACTTCGAGCAGATGAAGGGACGTGGCGCTCGCACCATCGACGACGCCACGTTCCGGACGGTGACACCCGACGCGAACAACAAGCGACGCTTTGTCATCGTTGATGCCGTTGGTGTCACCGAGCATCCATTCGTCGACGCCGCACCACTCGACCGCAACAAAGGCCTCAGCCTGAAGCAGCTGATGGAAAGGGCGGCGAACTTCACGATCACCGCGGAAGAAGTCTCGACTCTCGCGTCTCGTCTTGCCCGTCTGGATCGCGAACTCACTCCGAAGGAACGCATCGAAGTCGCAACGCTTGCCAAGGCACCCCTCGCCGAGATCACGCGCGGTCTGCTGACTGTCGTTGACCCAGACGTGTTGGAAGGATTGGCACAGGGCGCTCCGCTGGGAGACGACGGCCAGCCGAATATCACGCAGGCGCTTGCGCTACACGTACAGCAGGTGGTCACGCCGCTCGCCGGCAACCCTCAACTTCGCCAGCGCTTGCTCGAGATTCGCGAGAGCCACGACCGCGTGATCGACGAGGTATCCGTCGACGCTCTAACCGCGGCGGGCGGAGTCGTTGACAAAGGCAAGGCGCTCAACGTCGTGACCTCGTGGAAGCAGTTCCTCGAAGACCATCAAGACGAGATCATCCTCATCCACCTCCTCTACAGCCAGAACCAGAACGCGAAGGTGACGTTCCAACAGTTACGTGAGCTCGCTGACCAAATCGAACGACCACCGCGCTCGTGGACAGTCGATCTCATTTGGAATGCCTACGAGACCCTCGACAGCGAACGCGTTCAGAAAGCGAATCAGCACACGGCGACAGATCTCATTGCGCTCGTTCGATTCACCCTCAACCAGCAGAACGAGCTGGTTCCGTACGCCACTGGAGTCGAGGAGCGCTACACCAACTGGCTTGCGCAGCAAGCGCAAGAAGGCGTGAAGTTCAGCGACAGGCAGCGGTGGTGGCTCGACCGAATCAAGGACACCATCATCCAGTCGGCAAACATCACAATCGACGACCTCGACGCGGCGCCATTCACCGAGCGCGGAGGCGTCGACGGCTTTGGTCGCGATCTCGGACCAAGGGCGCAGACCATCATTACAAGCCTCTCCGAAACGCTCGCCGCGTGAGTATTGAGATATCGGCGTTGCCACTCACGTGGATGACAAGGCGTCTAGGTGAGATCGCCCTAGAAATCCAGCCCGGTTTCGCCTCAGGGGATCACAACGCCAGGGGCGACGGCGTCATCCACGTTCGACCTATGAACATCAGTCGTACAGGGCAGTTGGTGTTCGGCGAAGTGAAGTACGTGAAGGACAAGAGTTCCCGTCGACTTCATGAAGGTGACGTCGTCTTCAACAACACCAATAGTCCGGCACTCGTTGGCAAAACTGCAGTGTTGCTCACTGAACAAGAGATCGCGTTTTCGAATCACATGACAAGGGTGCGCGTTGACCAAGAGGTGATCGATCCCAGGTTTCTCGCGGCGCAGCTTCACGGCATGTGGATGAACGGCTACTTCGAGGAGATTTGCTCGAACCATGTCAATCAGGCGAGCGTCTCAACCAGACGCTTGGCCGATGTCAAGGTCGTCGTTCCACCCCTGGCCGAGCAGCAACAGGTCATCGGGCTCCTTGAGGAGACCGTCTCACGACTCGATCTCGCAGTAGCAAGCCTGCGAATGGCACGCGCTAAGGCGGATCTACTCACGGCATCGGTGTTGTGGTCGGCCACGGGATCCCTCAGCGGCGACAGCACGACTTTAGGGGCCGCGGCTAAGTGGTTCAGCGGCGGAACCCCGAGGACGGGAACACCCGGTTACTACGGTGGCGAGATTCCGTGGGCCGTGATCGGCGACCTGACCGAAGGAGCAGTGGTGACGACCGCCAAGACCATAACTCCGGCTGGGTTGAAGGGCTCGAGCGCCAAAGTTGTCGAGCCGGGCACGGTGCTACTCGCAATGTACGGAGCATCAATCGGCCGCACGGGCATCGCGTCAGTGCGCATGGCTACGAACCAGGCGATTGCATGCGCCAAAGTCAACCCGAACGAGGTTCGCCCCGAGTTCCTTCTTCGGTTTCTGCAGGCGCAGAAGCCAGCGTTCGTGAGAGCTGGCCAGGGCGGCGCGCAACCAAACATCAGTCAGACCATCATCAAGGCCTGGCCATTCACGCTGCCGAGCCTCGCGGAACAAGATGAAGCTGTCGCGATGATCGACGAAAGCCTGACTCGACTCTCGATCTCGATAGCTGGCATCGATCGGGCAGAGCATCTCGCCGCCGCCGAACGACGAGCGCTATTTAACTCCGCATTCGCCGGCAAGCTCACAACGAGTTGGAGAAGGACTCACCATGGTTGACGCACGGCAACTAGTCGACAAGTTGTGGAACTTCTGCCACCTGCTTCGGGACGACGGTGTCTCCACCATCGATTACACGGAGCAGCTCACGTATTTGTTGTTCTTGAAGATGGCACATGAGCGGGAGCACCGAGCCCTCAACCCGGAACGAATCGTTCCCGACGACTGCTCCTGGCAGCTACTACTCGACAAGTCCGGTCCGGAACTCGAATCGACTTACCGGCACGTCCTCGACACGCTCGCGCGACAGCCAGGCACCCTCGGTGTCATATTCCGCAAGGCTCAGAACAAGATTCAGGATCCGGCCAAGTTGAAGCGCTTGATCGTCGACTTCATCGACAAGGAAAACTGGTCTGCTACCGGTGTCGACATCAAAGGTGACGCATACGAAGGACTGCTCGCAAAAGGCGCTGAGGACATCAAGTCCGGCGCAGGCCAATACTTCACTCCTCGAGCGCTGATCGCAGCGATGGTCGACTGCGTGCAGCCAACTGTGACCGACACCGTCGTGGATCCGGCATGTGGCACCGGCGGCTTCCTTCTGGCCGCGTACGAATACGCAGCGCGCGATGCAAAGAACCTCACACAAGACCAACGAACACACTTGCGCGACGGGTTCGTTTGCGGGTTTGAGTTGGTCGACGGCACGGCGCGCCTTGCGGCGATGAACATGATCCTGCATGGCATGGGCCGCACTGACGGACCATCGCCAATCGAAGTGAAGGACTCGCTCACAGCTGACCCCGGCCGACGCTGGAGCGTGGTTCTGGCAAACCCGCCGTTTGGGACCAAATCGTCGGTCACGATGGTCAGTGCCGATGGCCGCAAGACAAAGGATGACCTGGAAATCGTGCGCGATGACTTCTGGGTCACGACATCGAACAAGCAGCTGAACTTCGTGCAGCACATAAAGACCATTCTCGACATCAACGGTCGCGCCGCCGTCGTACTGCCCGACAACGTCTTGTTCGAGGGCGGTGCTGGTGAGGCAGTCCGGCGTCGGCTCTTGAAGGAGTTTGATGTCCACACGATGCTCCGGCTTCCAACGGGTCTCTTTTATGCCGGCGGCGTGAAAGCCAACGTACTGTTCTTTGACAAACGCCCAGCGGGTGAGCGGCCGTGGACCGAGACGCTTTGGGTGTACGACTTTCGCACGAACCAGCACTTCACCCAGAAGACCAAGTCGATGAGGCGGGAGCACCTCGATGAGTTCGTCGACTGCTATCGGCCGGGTCAATCGCGCAGTAGTCGGGTCGAGTCCGAGCGTTTCCATTCGTTCACATACGACGACCTCGTCGCGCGTGACAAGGCCAACCTCGACATCATCTGGCTGAAGGACGACAGCCTCGAGGACGCCGCCAACCTCCCCGCTCCCGACGTCATCGCCGGAGAGATGATGGAGGAACTTGAGGCAGCGTTGGCGGAGATCGCAGCGATCGTCGAGGCGCTTAAGCCTGAGCCGATCGCAGACGCGTGACGCAATTCTCGACTCGATAGAAGGAACGGTGAGCCATGCAGGCCAGCGACATGAAGCTCGGCAAGGTGCTGTCGAACAACCAACTGTTCGTCATTCCGCTGTTCCAGAGACCCTATGTCTGGTCCGAGAAGAGGAATTGGATACCGCTATGGGACGACATCCGACAAGCCGCTGAAGCCGCGGAGGCCGAGTGGCAACCCGGTGAGGAAGCCGATCCCACCACGTACTTCCTCGGTGCCATTGTCACGCAAGAGCGAAGGCGAGCACCGCAGCGGCTGACATCAATGAACATCATCGATGGACAGCAACGCATGTCGACGGTTCAGGTGCTGCTCGCTGCCGCACGCTCACAGGCTGTGCGGACGGATTGTGACTCTGTCGCTGGCCGGTTGGAGAGCCTGGTTTCGAACAACGATCGCGCAGTCCATCCCGATCACCCCGAGGACAAACGCAAGCTGCTGCCACTCCCCCAAGATCGTGCCGCGTACCTATGGGCGGTACGTGAACCTGGTTCAGAAGTCGAGCGGCCTGCCGAACCGAAACAGCTCTGCACCGCACGCGACTGGTTCGAAGCTCAGCTTGACGACTGGTTGACCGTTGATGGGGTCGACAGCGCACGCAGGCTGGAAGCGCTGCACTTCGCGATCGACGAGCGTATTCAAATCGTGCACATCATGCTGGAGACTAACGAGGACCCGCAGGTGATCTTCGAGGCCTTGAACGGTCGCGGCGAGCCCCTGCTCCCTGCCGACCTAATCAAGAACCTGCTCTTCCAAACCGTCGACCAGCAGGGCGAACACGCCCGCGCCGACGACTTGTTGCTCAACGGCTGGCTGCCCTTCGACTCGTCACCGTGGCGCGACCCGGTGACAACCGGCCGCATAACACGCGCGTTCATCGACGTGTTTCTCGGCTATTGGCTCACTGCTCAGACCGCCAAGGAGGTGTCCGTTGAGCACCTCTTCGGTACCTTCAAGCGCTGGCTACAACATTCGGGTGAGCCGGCGGCCAAGGTGATCAAGCGGTTGCGAGCCGACGGCGAGGTTTTCCTGGCCCTGCGTGGACTCGACCCGCGCTCACCGGTCGGTGCGCTCGTCGACTCGATGGAGGCAACGCTGACCTCGACCCCGTGGCCCGTGCTGCTCAACCTTCGAACTCGGGTTGGCGTGCCAGATTCGGAGATGGAGATCGCAGCACGCGCAATCGATTCGTTCATCATGCGCCGCGCGATTTGCGGGCAGACGGCCAAGGACTACAACCGACTGTTCCTGCAGGTCCTCAACGCGTCGAAGGAAGCTCTGCCGGGCGAAGCCGGGCGGGTCGTGCGCGACATGCTTGCGGGGCAGACGGCCAGTTCCAGAACATGGCCAAGCGACAGTGAGTTCATGGCCGGCCTGCTTGCCGCAGACCTGTTCGACAAGCAGTATCGGGCGCGCATGCGCTCGCTGCTGGTCGGTCTGGAGAATCAGCTGCGCTCGACCTTGAACGAGGACGTGGGAGCCGTGAGTGCCAAGAAGTCCGACCTATCGGTCGAACATCTCCTGCCACAAAAGTGGCAGGACGGTTGGCCAACCGTCGATGGAACCGAGGAGGCCGCCACGCAACGTCAAGACGCTGTGCATCGCCTCGGCAACCTGACACTCCTTACCCACGCGCTGAACCCAACACTTAGCAACAAGAATTGGGCCGCCAAGAGCGCCGAGCTTCGGCGCCAAGCGTTGCTGCGACTCACCACATCGTCGGTGTTCGCCGCGCCAACCAATGGTGAGGAGGACTGGACTGATCATGAGTGGTCCGCGGTCTGGGACGAGGAGCGAATTCGCCAACGAAGCATCTGGCTCGCGCAACTCGCTGTCGAGACGTGGCCACGCCCCGAAGGCGGCGACGAGGTCGACTGGAGAAGCAGGCTCGAATCTCCCAATACGTCAGAATCAGGGCGACGCACCTTCTCAACCACCGTCTTAGACCTGGTTGAAGCAGGACTGCTATCACCGGGTGACGAGTTGGTGTGGAGCCGACCGCAAGTCGGCGATCGCCACGTATGCGTGGTCACGAACGATGGCCACCTCAAGCTTCCGGACGGCCGGACCAAGCGAACCCCATCGGGCGCCGCAATCGCCATGGCTGGCGGAAGTTTCGACGGCTGGGAGGTCTGGAGGGTGCCTGCGAAAGCCAACCAATCGCTAGGCGATCTGCGGGACGACTATGAGCGCCAGGTCGGCCAGTAGCCGCCCTCGAAGATCAGCGATTTCGCATCCGACCCGATCAGGCCGAAGTTGCTACCGCTTCGACGCCGACGATCAGCTGATGAACAGCTCCATGCACTTATCGACATTGTTAACCGCAGAGTGGGCGGGCCCATTCGCGGTGGTCCAGGTATGAATCACCAACGTTGTTGCAGATGCTTGACCGGTCTAGTAGACTTAGCCTCGCCCAGGCAGGCGAGGCTAAGTTGATTCCGGTCGATTATCTGGGAGTAGTGGATCAGGTATGCCAACGCAGTCAAGCAAACCTCGGAACACGAACTCGCTGGCGGCGACTGTCGCTCCACGGCTACCAGCTAGCGATGATCCTGTCCCGCCAGCCGGGAAAAATCCGGCCGCGGTCGCGCTTGGCAGACTCGGTGGACAGAAGGGAGGGGCCGCCAGGGCGGCCAAGCTCTCCCCCGCGAAGCGATCAGAGATCGCGAGACTGGCTGCTGAAACACGATGGAGGCGTCGCGATGGTAGTTGACGGGGAGCTACACAGTTCCAACCGCATCATCGAGCTTGAGCTGCGACGGAGGGCCGAAGAGGTAGAGCGCCTTATGGGCGCCAATCTGCTTTCCTACATCGGCCCGATTGATGACGTGGCACAGTCGCTGGTGAAGGTCGCAATCGAGTCGATCGAGGTTCGCCGCCGCCGACTGGTAGTGAACCTTGAAACGAATGGTGGATTGATCGAATCAGCTGAACGCATCGCCCACACGCTCAGGCATCACTACCCTCGCACTGTCGACTTTGTGGTCACGACATACGCAATGTCCGCTGGCACGGTTCTGGTCATGGCCGGAGACAACATCTTCATGGACTACTCGGCCACTCTGGGACCGATCGACCCACAACTCTCGCGACCGGGCAGCGGAATGTATGTTCCCGCCCTCGGTTATCTCGAACAGTTCAATCGACTGATCGAAAAATCTGCTGCCTCCGGGCTCACCAAGGCCGAGATGGCCTACCTGCTCAACAGTTTCGATCCCGCCGAACTGTACCGATATGAACAGGCACGAGAACTGTCTATCGCTCTGTTGGAGGAGTGGTTAGTCAAGTACAAGTTCAAGAATTGGAAGGAGACGAAGACTCGAAGGATCAAAGTGACAACCGCAATGAAGAAGCAGCGAGCCGCTGAGATCGCGAAAAAACTGAACGCTACTGAGCACTGGCATTCGCATAGTCGTGGGATATCCATGGCTGTGGCGCGACGTGATCTGAACCTTCAGATCGAGGATCTTGAGGACACGCCGGAGATCCGGGACGCTCTGGCGGCTTACAACAGCCTGCTACTGGACTATCGCATGCGGAGAGGACACGGAGAGATCTGTGTGGATTGGACTGGAGGTTACATTGGCAACTAACACAAGAACTTCGACCCAACCAGCGACTGGATCACGGAGCGCAGACGAACTGGTTGACGCCATTTCGCGTGCCCTGGGCACGACAGTCGGTGACACTCTTGCAGTTCTATCGGAACTGCGGGATTTAGGAGTCGAGCGGCCGTCGTACAACCTGTCGAGTCCCCACGGCTCGGGGCTCGACCATCGATTCAAAACGGCGCGCGAAAGAGACTAGGACTGCGGTGCTGACCGCGGTCGAATGAGACCCTCTACGCTCGTCAGTCGCGACGGCCAATCGCCGTGATGAGCATTGTCATGCCCTTGCGATCTCGGTTGATCTGCATTCGCGCAGGCAAACGTGTGTTGTCGGCAACTATGTCGCCGTCAATCCAACCATCAGCTCGGTTCGCGACGAGATAGTCGCTCGTGGTCGGACCCAACCGTAGACGTTTCCCGACGAGGTCGACTGGAAGGGCCGCGCGGTGGGTGCTAACGAACTCGTTGCCCACCTTGCTCCATCGGATGACAGCGCATAGGCGACCTGCAACGTCGGTCACTCGCGCCGCTGCAGCCGAGATCGAAACTTCGGCGTGACCGCTCATCGCACGAAGAAGATTCAGTGTGAACGTAGGTCTCGCCCAGAAGCGGACCTGATCGTTCACCCACGTTCTCGGCATGAGCAGAGCTGCCGCGAACGCATCACACAAGTGTTCTTCATCGATCTCAGAATCACACATCGCACGTCGATACACGACCCGATCCGGATCAGAGGATGGACCGAGCACTACGTGTGCGATCTCGTGGGCAAGAGTGAAGCGCTGGCGCGTCTTAGGACGTGCCGGATTCAGCTGAATAACCGGCCCAATAGGCGTCCACATGGTGCGCCCGTCCTCGATCATCGGCGCAGTTTCAACAGTCGCTACGCCGACCATCTCCGCGACGCGTCCAACGTCCACCGGTATCGACTCGCCAACAGCCCTCAACAGATCATCTGCCACCCGCTCGGCGAGTTTGAGGCTCTCAATGGACCTAGACACCCATAGCCCTTCCGAACGCGATCCAGTCGGTTGCCGTTTCAAGCCGCATCCGTCGCTTCCCCGTGCCAGCGAACGCTAAAACCGCTTCTCCTTCGCGCGCAAGGTTGTAAGTCTCAACAAACGACCAGCCTTCAATAAGGCGGGCCTCGTCGAGTGACACAAGTGCCTCGGCCGAAAGCCGCATTGACGACAACTCTGACGGCATCCCACTGTCGTTCCAAGGGCCCACTACACGTGAAATCGCGTGAAGCTCCTCCCGGGAAGCTCCCGCGTAATGTGTTGGCGACCGCATAATTTCTTGAACTCGGGCTGCAGTGATGGAATTCCGCCGGAGTGAGCGAGCGGTCACCTCGCACGAGGCGATCTGGCGGCGCATCGCAAGCCAAGCATCCCGGAATCGCTGCTCTCGTTCGGACCTGTTCGCGACGTGGTAGCGGGAGTCGTCGATGAGATCATGTGCGACAGGGGTGAGTTTCAGCCGAAGATCTGCCGCGTCATCGAACTGGATTACCGTGACTGAGCCGGTGCTGCCCATCAGTATTCGAGATAGCGCAACCCCGGCTGGCGTCACGAGTACGATCGGCACAAGGTGGCGTTCTGCCCAGACGATTTCCTTTCCGGCACCAGTCGATGCGTGGCGCCCCAGCATCACAAGAAGATCGGAGTGGGCGACCAGTGAGTAGTCGATGCCATGGACTTCGGCGGGCATCATTCGTTGGCTTCGAGCAGGATGAGTAGTGAATACCGGCTGGTGGACGCGATAACCCTGTTCCGAAAGTATCGATGCCACGTGCTGCGACTCCGCTTCGATTTGCTCCAGGGCGTCGTTCTTCAGCCGCGTTAGGGCGCTGGCTATATAGGCGGTCGGTGTCCCGGGCATCGACGCGACTCCTAGGTCGATCCTCGACGCCAGCCGTACTGCCTCGAGGCTCTCGGGCTCAACGAAGCCGGGCAGCTCTAGCTGGTCCGAAATCGGGCACCGTTCGAGCAGAGTGATGCGCCCGGCGAGCCACGGCGGAGGAGGAGTAGGCACTCCCTGCAGCAGCAATGAATACAGCTCCTTAAACAGGGGATCGTCGGCCTCGAGCGCTAGGTCGTACCCCAACGTTGCAGCGACCGCTCTCGCACACGCCGCCGCGAGTCGGTCGTTAGCAACATCCAAGCATCGGGCACGGGCCGTGACCTCAATGCAGTTAGTCAGAAGGTGCGGCAATGATAAATCAGCGTCGTTGAGCTGACGAAGTGTCGCAGCCACCTTTTCAGCGCGGTGTGGCTGGAACGTGGTACCCCGGCAGCTACCCGATGTCACGAGCTCGTCATAAATCGTCAATAGATCGGCGGCGGTAATCTCAACGTTCACTTCGACTCCTTCGATCCGAAGTAGAACCCGAGAATCGTTCCGGCGATGCCAACGACTCCTGGAAACGTTGCACCCATGATGCCCTCAACATCCTTCCAGGGCCGACCGGACACCGACACCTGCCAAATCGGGACGCCGACGACATAAACGAGAAGGACCAGAACACCGATCGCGAGCTTGCTGCGGAGCTTCTCCCTGCTCTCGTCGGGGTCGAACTTCTTCCCCACTTCCGGCGGTGGAGCCTCGCGCTCAGGTAACCCGAAGTCCTCCGGCTCCACCGCTTCAATCTGATTGTCCTTGCCTGCCTCGGTCGTCATCGACGCCCCCCTTACTTGACTACCTCACGAACTCGACCTCTCGAACCGAGCCGTCCTTGTTTTTGACCAAAATGGTGCCTCCGTCCCCGAGCACCCGACTAACGAACTGCTCGGTCGCAAGAGCCAATCGGATGGCATCGTTCTTGTTGACCTGTTCCTTCTCCGCAATCTCCTCCACCCTGCGCCGGTCGATCGCACGAAGCGACACGGTCACTCGGTTGATCTCTTGTTCACCGCTCATAATCCACCCCTCTCAATCGTGGGCCTGCCCTATCAGACCCTCTCTTGTGTGTCGCAGTGTAACAAAACTGATGCAGATTTGCCACCGATTAGATGTGAATTTGTAGCGGTGTCTCCGCGACTGACGAAGTCCCGCGAAGGGGGCGCCACGGCGGCCCATGGGCATATCGTTGGCGACACCATGACGCAGCGGACCAACATCGACGACGCGCGGGGGCTTCCGAAGTCGTTGCTACACGATCACCTCGACGGTGGGCTGCGGGTGGCAACGGTGCTGGAATTGGCCGACGAGATCGGCTGGACGCTTCCCACTACTGACCCGACCGCGCTGCAGGCGTGGTTCACCGCCGGCGCGGCCAGCAAGGATCTGCTGCAGTACCTCGCCACGTTCGAGCACACGCTCGCCGTGATGCAGACCGAGGCCCACATCGAACGCATCGCGGCTGAGGCTGCGCTCGACCTGGCCAACGACGGTGTCGTCTACGCCGAGGTGCGGTTCGCGCCAGAACTGCACGTGCACAACGGACTCACTATGGCGGCCGTCGTCAGCGCCGTCACTGCCGGGTTCCGCCGTGGCGAACGAGAGGCGGCCGCCGCCGGCAAGTCGATTCTGGTCAACGCGATCTGTTGTGCGATGCGCACCGAGCAGCGATCACTCGAAGTCGTGCAGTTGGTCGAGCGCATGCGCGACTACGACGACAAAGTGGTCGCGTTCGACCTCGCCGGCGCCGAGACCGGCTGGCCACCCTCGCTACACGCCGAAGCGCTCGCGTTCGCACGCCAACACCACATCAACATCACGATCCACGCATCCGAACCACCCGACCTAGAACTAATCGACGACGCACTGCAACACGGCGCGCATCGCATCGGCCACGGCGTTCGCCTGCGCAGCGACATCACCACCCGCACCGACGGTTCGCTGCAACTCGGCCCACTCGCCCGCTACGTGTACGACCACCAGATTCCGCTCGAGATGGCGCCGACATGCCACGTCCACGTTGGCGCGGTGCCCGACTTGGCATCGCACCCGATCGGGCCGATGCTGCGCCACGGCTTCAACGTCAGCGTCAACACCGACAACCGACTGATGAGCGGCGTCATGCCCTCGACGGAACTACTCGCCGTCGCCACCACCTTCGACCTCACAATGGCCGAGGTCGAACAGCTGGTTGTCAACGGCGTGATGGCCGGCTTCGCGCCACTCGAAGTTCGCAAACAAATCATCGACCAACAAGTCCGCCCCGCTTTCGCCACCGCCTAGCGGCTAGCGCTCAGGCGCGTTGCGAGGCGTTCGCCAACCGCTGCTCAGTGACCGGACCAGGAAGCGGGCGAACATGCACCAATCCGTCCGCGGCGACGTCGATGACTTCTGCGATCGCAATAGCCGAACCGGAACCGACGACTAGCAGTCGGCCGGGCACCACGACCGACTGGTCGGCTGCCTGATCGACGTACGTCCACGGAAAGCCCGTTTCGTCTTCGGTGTTCAGGTCCACGAACAGATCGATTTTCATGCTTCCTCCTGTCGGTACGCCGGGTTGCTGACGATGCGGTGCGACACCGCCAGTAGGCGGGCAACACCAGTATCCACGTCATCGTAGAACGTGATCGTCACATGCGGGCTCCGGAATGTCGGTACGACCTCAAACCGGCATCGATCACGTCGGCCAATCGGTACACAAACAGGGTCGCGAAGGCCTCGAGGCGGTCCTCGCCGATGTCGAGCACCTCGTCGTCCGATCTGGCATAGAACGCCGACAACCCAAAGCGACCCCATTCCTCGAACCGCCGCCGGAACAGTTCCGCCTGACGCCGAGATGTCTCTGGTTCGATCGAAGCGATGCCGCGCACGACGAGCCATGCATCATCCGGGATGGCGGCATGCCGAATCCGCGGATGATCAATAGGCGGCTCACCGGACATACCCGAACGCCAGGTGGGGAGTCAGCCCAACCCGACGAACAGAGGCTCGTCGAGTGCGGGCACGCGGTGAACAGTGGTAGCCGACAAGCCCGCCTTTGAGGCCTGGTCCAGCAATATTCCGAGTTCAGCTGCGTCGGCAAGAACCTCGCCGGCTTTGTCGACGGCCACCCATCGGCCGCGGTAGCGCTCGACGTCGTCCTTCTTCATAACGCGAACCATACCGGGCCAAGCGGTGGCTGAAACTTCACGTTGGGAATTGCCTGGCACACGGATCTTCGCAAATCCGCCGTCACGCCCGAGCGCGACAGCGGCGCGCTGCCCCGGATAGGTTGCCCCGATGACCACTACAACGCGCACGCTCGGCCCTCACGGGCTCACGGTCTCGGCGCTTGGGCTTGGGTGTATGGGCATGAGCGCCAGTTATGGGCCGCCACACGACCGGGGCGAGATGATCGCACTCATTCGCAAGGCGTTCGATCTCGGTGTCACGTTCTTCGACACCGCCCAGGTGTACGGGCCGTTCACCAACGAAGACCTTGTCGGTGAGGCACTCGCACCGATTCGCGACAAGGTCGTGATCGCAACCAAGTTCGGCCTCGTTGATGTCAACGGCCGCGCGGGTGGCAGCCATCCCGACAGCATTCGCGCCACCGTCGAGCGATCGCTGCAACGGTTGCGCATCGACACAATCGATCTGCTCTACCAGCATCGCGTCGACCCCGATGTTCCGATCGAGGAAGTTGCTGGCGCTGTACGTGGACTGATCGACGCTGGCAAGGTTCGTCACTGGGGACTCTCCGAAGCTGGCGCGCAAACGATTCGTCGTGCGCACGCGGTGCTGCCCGTCACCGCGCTGCAGAGCGAGTACTCGCTGTGGTTACGGCGCGCCGAAGACGAAATCATTCCCACGCTCGAAGAACTCGGCATCGGCTTCGTGCCGTTCAGCCCGCTGGGCCGCGGCTTTCTCACCGGCGCGATCGATAAGACCACGACGTTCGACAAGTCGGACTTCCGCAACTCCGTGCCTCGCTTCAGCGAAACAGCGCGAGCCGCGAACCAGCGACTCGTCGACCTACTGCGCACCATCGCCGCCGAACACAACGCGACGCCAGCGCAGATCGCGCTCGCCTGGCTGCTCGCACGCAAGCCGTGGATCGTGCCGATTCCGGGCACCACGAAACTGCATCGACTGGAGGAGAACCTCGGCGCCTGCGCGCTGCAATTGACCGACGACGACATCGCGCAGATCGGCGACCGCACGGCGGCGATCGCCATTGAGGGTGCCCGCTACCCCGACGACCAGGAACGGCGCACCGGGCTATAACCGAACCAGACGGCAGATTCGATGAGAACCGACCACGCCAACTCAGCTTGCGACCTTGCGGTACAGCAGTGCGGTGCCGATGGCGATCGCTAGCACGATGTAGCCGGAGAACATGAACGTGTCAAACCTATACACGTCATAAGTGAGACAAATGTTTCATCTATGCTGTGCATGTCTGATACCCTTCCGCCGTGGACTTCCGACACCCGGTCGAAGCAACGATTCCCGGCGCCCAAGGGCGAGTTATTGCCGCACTCCTCGGGACGAGCGGGGAAGTCAACCTGCGCACGGTCGCTCGCATTGCCGGTGTCAGCATTGCCCAGGCGTCAAGAGTGCTACCGGGACTTGTCGACCTGGGGATGATTGAACGTCGCGAAGTCCCTCCCTCGTCGCTGTTCCGGCTGGTGCCCGAGCACGTCGCCACACGCGCACTACTGGCGTTAGCGAATTCCCGCAAGGTTGTCATGGCCGAAATGGGCCACGTAGCCGCCGAGATCCGACCCGCACCGATCAGCGTTATCGCGTTCGGTTCATTTGCGCGCGGGGATAGCGAACCCGATTCCGACATCGACGTAGTCATCGTTCGCCCAGCCGGAACTGACGCCGACGCCGACGACTGGACTCGTGCGATGGACAAATGGCGAGCCGTCGTCGGCCGAGTCGCTGGCAACACCATCGAGATTCTCGATGTCGATGCTGACGGGGTTGCCGCCAAATTGTCGGGCGGAAGCCAGTTGTGGCGCGATATTCGTCGTGATGGCCAGGTGGTGTTCGGAAAACCACTCGACGCACTGGCGGACCGACTCAATGCCTAAACCACTTCGCACCCGCTGTGTTCAGGTCGGACAGCGCGCCGCAAATTCCGTGACGTGAGCACGAAGGAACTCAATCAGCCACGTTGACTTTGGCGGTGATCTTCGTTGGCGTGACGCGCACGACCATTTCTGGCGGCACTGAGTTGCGTTCGGCGTACTGGTCGGCGCGGTCGGCGCCCATGTAACGACCGCCGATGCGGCCCGCCCAATAACGCAGCGCTTCTGGATCGGTCGAGGTCGTCGCCCGACCCTCGACGGTGAGGAAACTGAACGGCGGCGTTTCGTCGTCGAAGCACAAGGCGACACGCGGATCGCGCAGGATCGCCTTGCCCTTCACCGTGTTGGCGGCCGTTTGAAAGACGATGTCATCGCCGTCGAGGTCGACCCACACCGGGGCGACGTGCGGCGAACCGTCGGCGCGTACGACGGCGAGCTTCGCGGTGCGGGCAGGCGTGGCGGAGATGAACTCCCGCCACCAACCATCGGGAGCTGTCGTGTACGGCATGCAGCAGTTCTAGCCGTCAGGTCTCTACGTCGTTGGCCATCTCGGCGGCGGCCCAGCGGCAAATTTGCGCATGCGGTCGCGTTCCTCGGGTGACATGTTGGGGTCGGTCAGTCGATGATCGACACACGCCGGGATCGCGCGCCGCGCGGCGACTTTGTCGACGCGGCTCAAGAACGCTTTCAGCATCACGCGCCGTCCGATGGGAACGATGAAGCGATCAATGCCACCGGCCGGCGGGGTCGCGCACGCGAACAGCACCCAGGTGTCGGCAACATCGAACGCAGGATCACCCGCCGACGCGTTGGCCCAATCGATCACCATCGGACCATCGGGGGTCATCATCACATTCAGCGGATGAAGGTCGCGGTGCACGATCCGATCGCCGGGCAACGGTGCGACTCGAAGGCCTGGTGGCGCCGGGATGCGATGCAGCTGCTCGTGCAGGTCGGCAAGCAGTCGAGCGGATCGCCTGATGGGGAATGGCGGCTTGCCCGCCGCCTCCATCATCGTCGGACCGGCAAGCCGATCCATGACGAGGTAACCCTCACCCGCGTCGTACACCGCGGGGCACGGGTAGCCGTGCGATCGCACGTACTGCATGATCTCGGCCTCGGCGACCAACGATCGGCCGTCGCGCGCAACGCGCAGCACGCGACCCTCGCCATGTTCAAAGATCTCGCTGTCGCGCCCCTCTGCGAGCTTCGGTCCCTGCGGTTCCACGCCTACGCGGCGCTCGTTGGAAGACGGCGGCGCATCTCGTCGAGAGCTGCGATCGCGACATCGAGCGCTTCGCGCTCGGGCAACCGCGCCGGCTGCAACCCGTCGGTGAGCAGCTGTCGGGCTAGATGCGACACGGTTAGACCGCGTTCGGCCGCGACCTCCGCCAAGCGAGCGTGCATCGCGATCGGCAGCCGCAACGTGAGATGACGCATCCCGTCGTCGACGGGCTCCGGCAAGTCAGCAGGCCGCGTGAGTTTCTGACCCGTCTGCTCCTCAAGCCACTGAATGGCATCCATCGCCATCATTCCCCTCTCGTTTCGCGCAATGCATCCCTTAGAACAAACGCAATGCTGACTGCATGCGACCTGTTGGGTTCCATCTCGCCGGTCCCGTCTATCAACGCACGTAGCGACGTGAACAGCTTGACCAAAGCCTTGTGCGATAGATGAACACCGTCAGCCGGCAACCAGTCAAGGTCATCCGGTTCGCTCACTGTAACACGCTGTAACACATTGGGGACCCCAATCGATCGTTGGATCTGATGGGGACACCGGTCCCAATGTGCGGACTAGCCGCTGTCGGCAACATAGCGTCTTCACCCGCGACTTCGCGCGCAACATCGGCGCCGAGATCATGGGGCGCAACAAGTTCGGCCCGCAGCGCGGCCCGTGGGAGAACCTCGATTGGCAGGGCTGGTGGGGCGACAACCCGCCGTTCCACACTCCCGTGTTCGTGCTCACGCACCATCCACGCCCCAGCTTCACGCTCGCCGACACCACGTTCCGCTTCATCAACGCCACACCGGCCGAAGCGTTGCAACAGGCCAAGGCCGCGAACGGTTGTGGACGTCGCCCGACGAATTGCTCGATCGCCTCCACCTCGAGCGCGTGCCAAGCCCCAGCGGTGTGACGCACCACATCTTCTGGCGGCGCTGAACGACTGACGCGGGTTGGGCGCGAAACCATGCCGCGGCCGACCTCATACGCGCCCGTGGGCGCGGGAGCGGCCGCTGCTGACATCAAATCGCGCCCAACCAACCGCGGCGCTAGCGAGTTGCGAGTTCGGCCGCCATGCTCGCACCCCGCTCGAACGCCTGCTCGTTGAGTTCGACCAGGGCTCGCTTACCGCGGAGCGCGCTGCGTATCGCCGCGAGGAACGTCTCCTTCGGAAAGAGCTGAGTGACACCCTGCAGCGCGCCGAGGGCCACCACGTTCTTGACAAGCACCGACCCGAGCTCGTTCGCAATCTCGGCGAAGGGCACGCCGACGACGCGCACACCATCCGTCAGCGTGTCGGGCAACGTCGTGATCACTGAGCTGTCGTAGATGATGGTGCCGCCGGTGCGCACGCTCGGGCCGAACTTGGCGAGGCTGGGAGCGTTGAACGCCACCAACACATGGGGATGCGGGGCCGCCGGCGACAGCACCTCGTTCAGCGCGACATGCACGTCGGCGTACGAGGTACCACCGCGCGATTCCGGTCCGTAGCTGGGGATGTGGGTCGAGTCGAAGCCCTCGCTGATAGCGGCGCGGGTGATGAGCATCGCCGTTGTCTGTGCACCGTCGCCGCCAGCGCCCGCCAGCTTGAAACTGATGTCCTCCGCATCGAGGTGCAACGGAAACGTGGTCGCGTACCGTTCCGGCCGTTCGGTCGTCGTGCCCAGCGCAGCCAGCGTTCGCTCGGGATCAAAGGTCGGTGTCGGGAAGGGCGGGTAGCCGGGGCCGTCGGTGACGTCTTTCTTCACGCCCAACGGGAACACCGGCTCCATGCTTTCGCGCACCCAGGCCTCGGCGGCTTCGGGTTCCAGGTTGAGGTGGATCGGGCACTCGGACAGCACCTCGATCAGCGCGAAACCGGTGCCGTTGACTTGCAGCTCGAGCGCCTTCTTGATCGCGCGCTTGGCATGCGTGCGGCGGCGGTTGTCGTACAACGCGACGCGCTCGACGAAGACGGGGCCGTCGAGTCCGGCAATCAGCTCGGCGACCTTCAACGGTTGTCCGGCGAACAACGTGCGGCCGGTCGGTGTGGTCGTCGTCGGCTGACCGATCAGCGTTGTCGGTGCCATCTGTCCGCCGGTCATTCCGAAAGTGGCGTTGTTGACGAAGATCACCGTCATCGGAATGCCCATCTGCGCGGTGCTGATGATCTCGGCCAGTCCGATCGACGCTAAGTCGCCGTCGCCCTGATAGCTGATGACGATCGAATCGGGGTTGGCAGTCTTGTGACCGATGCCGACAGCCGGCGCGCGACCATGCGCAGCTTGCGTGTTGCCAACGTCGAAGTAGTAATAGCTGAACACGGCGCACCCGACAGGCGACACGAGCACAGTGCGATCCTTCACACCGAGTTCATCGATGGCTTCGGCAAGATACTTCTGCACCAAGCCGTGGCCGCAGCCCGGACAGTAAGTGGTCGCGTGCGCATTGATCCCTTCGGCATGGTCGTGACGCTCGAACTGGCGAAAGAAAACTGACGATGGCATCAGTGCACCCCCTGCATGCTCAGCACGTATTCCAGGCCCATCACGTGTTCAACAATCTCGGCCTGCGACGGCAACACCCCACCCTGGCGACGCACGTGACTGATCTCTGGAGCGAACAAGTCGGCGTGGCTGAGGGCCAAGCGCATCTCGTCCTCCAACTGACCGCTGCTCGCTTCGACCACGACGAGGTGGCGTGCGCGATGTGTCACCTGACGCAGCGCATCGATCGGGAACGGCCACAACGTGATCGGGCGGAACAACCCGACCGACACACCCTTGTCACGCAACTCCTTGACCGCACCCTTCGCCAGTTGCGCTGGAGTGTTGCACGCGACGAGCACGACGTCGGCGTCGTCGCAGCGGTGCAGGTCGGCGCGCTGCTCTTCGGCCGCCATCTGCGCGTACTTCGCGTCGAGGGCTTGGTTGTGACGCTCGAGCCCGGCCTCCGACAGTTCGATGGAACAGATCAGGTTGCCGCGATGCGAGTGGTCGCCATAGACAGCCCACTCGGGGATGCCGGGCACAACCATGTGATCGGGCAGGCGCACCTTGCCAGTCATTTGGCCGAGATAGCCGTCGCCGAGAATCACCACCGGGTTCCGATACTTGAACGCCAACTCGAATGAGAGCATCGCGAGGTCGAGCATCTCCTGCGGGGTTGCAGGTGCCAGCACGATCGCGTGCGTGTTGCCATGGCCAAGACCGCGGCAGGCCAGCTTGATGTCGGCTTGCTCGGGTCCGATGTTGCCCAACCCAGGCCCGCCGCGCATGATGTTCACGAAGACCGCCGGCACCTCCGCGCCGATCATGTACGACATCCCTTCCAGCATGAGACTGAAACCAGGCGAGCTGGTGAAGGTGATGCACCGCTTCCCCGCCCCTCCCGCGCCGTACATCATGTTGACGGTGGCGATCTCGCTGACCGCTTGCACGAACACGCCGTCGAGCATCGGCTGCACCTTCGCCATCATCTCGGCACCCTCGGTGGACGGCGTGATCGGGTAGCCGAAGACGTGCCGACATCCAGCGAGGACCGCGCCGACCGCCGCCGCGTACGTGCCCTTCACGATGAGCGGCGCGCGTTCTGACAACGCGACCGTGCTGTCGGGCCACGGCTCGGGTATCGGTGCGTCGTAGGGCCGGGGGCCATTCAGCTCGGCGGGATCGACCAACTCGAACGCGGCCTCCTCACCCTCCGGTCGCAGACCGAACGGTTCCGGACACGCGTCGATGCACAGCCCGCAGCTGTTGCAGCGCTCGAGGTCGAGCGCGATCGGGACGAGGCCGGTGATCGGATTGATCTCGGTGCCCAGTGTGATGCAGTCCCTTGTGCACGCATCAAGGCAGCGGCCGCAGCCCTTGCAGAACTCGGGCACCACGAAGGGCGGATGCTTGTGAGCTGTCTTGTTCTCGACAATGTCGGTCATGGCATCACCTCCAATTCGCGATTGATTTTCGGCTGAACTGCACTCACCGACTAGGGCCTTGTGGCCATACCTCAGATTGCCGGCGATGACGAAACTGGTGACATGGAGAAGGGGTTGCGCCCAGCGCTCGACGGCTTCAGCTCGCCGCGCGCGATCGCGGTCGTTGGTGCCAGCAGCGACCCGACGACGATTGCCGGACTGCTCTTCGCCAACCTGGTCGACAGCGGCTTCGGCGGCGTCGTGCTGCCCATCAACCCGCACCACACGGAGGTGCGCGGCATCCGCGCGTATGCGGATCTCGCCTCCTGCCCGACCACGCCCGATCTCGTCGTCGTCTGTGTGCCGGCCGACGCGGTCATCGACGTGGTCGCGCAAGCAGGTGACTTCGGTGTGGGGGCGGTGTGCGTGATATCGGCCGGGTTCGCGGAAGTCGGCCCGCAGGGCGCAGCGCGCCAGGCGCGCCTAGTCGCGACCGCGCGCGAACGAGGGGTGCGGTTGGTGGGGCCCAACTGCACGGGAATCCTCGGCGGCGTCGGCGAGGGGCGGTTCAACGCCACCTTCAGTCGCACATTGCCCGCTGCTGGCGGCGCGTTCTTGCTGAGCCAGTCGGGTGCGGTCGGGTTAGCCGTGCTCGAGGCCGCCGACGCGCGCGGTCTCGGCATCGGCGCGTTCGTATCGATCGGCAACGCCGCCGACGTGTCGACCAACGACCTCTTGCGCTACTGGGAAGACGAGTCCGCGGCGGACGTGATCTTGCTGTACCTCGAATCGATCCCCGGGCCCGCATCGTTCCTGCGCGTCGCGCAACGCCTCGGCAGGCGCGTGCCGATCGTCGCGGTCAAGGCCGGGCGCACGGTGGCCGGCCGCCGCGGGGCCGCATCGCACACGGCAGCGCTGTCGGGCGGCGACGTCGGCGTCGACGCGCTGCTGCACCAAGCGGGCGTGATCCGCGCCGGGTCGATCGATGAGATGCTCGACCTGGCGACGATGTTGAGTTGCACGCGGCGATACAGCGGACGCCGAGTCGCGATCGTCACCAACGGCGGTGGGCCGGGGATTCTGGCGGCCGACGCGTGCGAAGCCAACGGGCTGGAAGTCCCCGAACTGGCTGCGTCGACCGCCGCGCAGTTGCGCGCGTTACTCGCGCCCGAGGCGAGCGTGGCCAACCCCGTCGACATGATCGCCAGTGCCACCGCCGCGCAGTACGGGCAGGTCACGCGCATCGTGGGAGCCGAGTCGGATGTGGATGCCGTGATGGTGTTGTTCAACACACCACTGATCACCCGGGCGGTGGAGGTCGCCGACGAAATGATCGCCGCCCGCGCCGTGTTGGCCGACGACGTCGCGCTCGTCGGTGTGTTCATGAATCGCGACGGAGCTCCCGCCACGCTGCACGCGGCCGGTATTGCTTCGTTCACGTCGCCCGAGAACGCGTCCCGCGCACTCGCGCGCGCGATCGCTTGGGATGAACGCCGGCGCCGACCGGAAGGCACGATCCCGCGACCGGCCTTCGACGTCGCTCAGGCACGCCGCATCGTGAACACCGCTGCCAGTACTGGCGAAGGATGGCTGGACACAGTGACAGTCGCGGCGCTTCTCGATGCATGCGGTATCGCGTCGGTTCGCAGTCGACTGGTGTCCACGCCGGAGGAAGCCGAGCAGGCACAAATCGACTTCGGCGGAACCGTCGTGATCAAGGCGGCGGCGGCAATTCACAAGAGCGACGTCGGTGGCGTACGCACCGGCATCACCACCGCCTTAGATGCCGCGGCGGCGGTGCGCGCGATCCGCTTGGCCCTCGTCGACGCTGGTCTGCCCGACGCCGCCGACAAGTTCCTGGTGCAAGAGCAGATCAGCTCGGGACTCGAGATGATCGTCGGCGTCAACCGCGATCCGCTCGTCGGGCCACTCGTCGTCGTCGGCCGCGGCGGCACCGCCGTCGAGGTGCTGAACGACGTCGCGGTGCGCGTCGCCCCGCTGACGGATCACGACGTCGACGAGATGGTCGAGACGCTGCGCTCCTATCCCCTACTCACCGGCTACCGCGGAGCCGCGGCGCTCGACGTCGCCGCCCTGCGTGATGTGCTGCACCGCATCTCGACCCTGGTCGCGGAGATCCCCGAGATCGCCGAGATCGACCTCAACCCCATCTTCGTGCTCGAACACGGTGTCGCCATCGCCGACGCCCGCATCCGCCGCACCTAGGCGGCGATTTCTTTCAGGCGTGCGCGCACGAGCTTTCGCACCAGCGTCTTCGGCAGTGGCCGATCAATCGGGAACTGCAACGTGCCCTTCGACGACGCGCTGCACCACGAGGGGATGCCGTCGATTTCGCTCAAGACACTTCCGCTGTGCGGGAAGTACGAGCAGTGCTGCTTGAACCCTTCGAAACCCGCCACCCCTTTTCCGTCGACCTTGAAGCACGGCATGTTGTAGCTGATGCATTCCTCGGCGTCGGGCAGCAAGTCGCGCAGCACTACCAACAACGCGGTCAACGTGTCGCGTTGCGGCTGCGGAAGCTTCGCGAGATGGGCATCGATCGGCTTGGCCACTGCACGTCCCTCAGCGAGAGCGGTTGACTTCGTCGCGCCATGCCAACCATTGCTCGCCGGCCGCGACGTTCCAGTCGGGTCCGTTGAACCCGAGCGTGAATTGTGTGAAGCCCATCTCCAGCAACTCCGGCGCGTCGTTCGCAAGGAATCCATCCACGTCTTCTGGTTCGACACCAAGACCCATCTCGATCTCGTCGATCGATCGCCCGACATCGGCGCAGTGCCCCTGCAACGCAGCCAGTGGTTCGCGCAGGTCGTCGGCCTTGCCGGGGAACAGCGCATGCCACCCATCGGCGTACTCGGCCACAAGGCGCAAGGTGCGCCGCAGACCAGTACCACCGATCAGCACCGGCACCTTGCGCGTGGGCGGCGGTTGCAGGCGCGCGAAGCGCGACGCGATTCGTTGCAACGACTCTTCGAGCGCATCGATGCGCCCACCGGCGCTACCGAACGGGTAGCCGTACTCGTCGAAGTCCTTTTCGAACCAACCCGACCCGACGCCCAACAGCACTCGCCCAGGCGCGATGTGATCGATGGTGCGAATCATGTCGGCGAGCAAATCGGGGTTGCGGTACGCGGTGCACGTCACCAACGTGCCGAGCTCGATGCGCGTGGTGCGCGCCGCCCACGCTGCCAGCACGGTCATTGCCTCGAAGTGATCCCCATCTGCCGCGCCGTACAGCGGGTAGAAGTGATCCCAGTTGTAAACGATGTCGTAACCACGCTCTTCTGCCGCCACCGCCCCATCGAGTAGCTGGCGCATCGCGCCATGTTGCGGATGAAGTTGTGCGGCAATGCGCACCGGACGACGAGTAGCGCTCATGGGCTTATTCAATCTGGCGCGGTCAGGCAGACGCCGGGACATAAGTCCCAAGAGGCCCGTCGAGCGCTGAACCCCGACTATTGGGCGAGCACCGACAGCAGAGTGGTCGGCCCCGCGTGGGTACCAACCGCGACGTTCGCAAACCCGTGTTGACGACAAAGCGCGGCGAACGCCTCGGGCTGTTCGACAGTCCAACCATGACTCGCCGTACCGCTGGCATTCATATCGTCAATGCGCCGCTCGATCACCAACAACCGGCCACCGGGCGCAAGCACGCGGCGAGCTTCGGCGAGGGCGCGATCGACATCGGCCCAGTGGTGCACCGTCGCCAACGACCACACCACCTGCGCCCAGTTGTCGTCAACAGGCAGCGACTCCGCAGTGCCCTTGCGCCAATCCAAGCCAGCACCCGAACGCCAGCGAACGCGCGCAACCCGCAACATCACTGCCGCCGGATCGACGCCGATGACCTCGGCCCCCAACGCCCGCGCGTGGTGCGCGGCGACACCGGGTCCGCAGCCGACATCAACCAACCGTTCGCCCGACTGCAACTTGGAAAGCTCGATCGCCAGCTTCGCCGCATTATCGCGGCCAGACAGAAACCCGACGGCGGCCAACAGACCACTCACTCCGGAGAAGCCAGGGTGATGCGAATGATGATTAGGGACAACGTGATGAGTGCTCATGGTCCCACTGTGGAGGTTGAACCTGGGTTTAAGTCAAGTCATTCTTTCTTACTTGCCGCTTTTCGAAGCGCGGTAGATCAGCAGCACAACAATCGCGCCGACGACCGAACTCACGAGACCACCGGCTTGAATCGCGCCGTCCTCTACGTCGTTACCGAAGATCACGTAGCCGAGAAAGCCGCCGACGAGACTGCCGACAACGCCCAGCAACCAAGTGCCGCCAAGCGACATCGTGTCGTTGCCGGGCACCACCAGCCGAGCGAGCGCACCAATGACAAGGCCAACGCCGAGCAGAATGAGAATGAACCAGATCACAAGATCCTCCTAGTTTCGATTACAGAACGTCAGTGGAATACCCACGCTTCGACCAACGAAACATGGTCATGGTGCCGGAGAGACCTCCGCTTCTCACGAAGGGTCGCAAGCCCCTACCCCTGCGGTCGGCGGCAGGCGAGCGTGATGATGTGAACCACTTGGACGATGCGCGACTGCGCACGCTGCTCGGGCGCAGCCTGATGACGACACACGACTGGTCGACCAGCGACCTCGACACGTTGCTGGCCGTTGCTTCCAGGCTGGAGGAATTGGACCGCGCCGGAACCCCGGTCGATGTGCTGCGCGGGCAACTCGCCTACGCGATGTTCTTCGACAACTCGACGCGCACGAAATCGGCGTGGGCGGGCGCGGCCGCACGCCTGGGCATGAACCCGATCATCGTCGACGGTTCCTCAACGCAGGTGTCGCACGGCGAGACCGCCGAGGAAACGGGAGCGATGTTGGGCATGAACGCTCACGCACTTGGTGTGCGCCACGACTTGATCCTCGGCGAGGGCAACACGTTCATGCGCGACGTGCTGCGCGGTATCGACAGCTACCTCGCGGCGACGAGCGACCCGCGATCGGTGCCGGTGGTGAACCTGCAGTGCGATGTCGATCATCCGACGCAATCGTTGGCGGATCTGCTGTGGTTGCGCGAACACTACGGTGGCTCGATCGCCGGCAAGAAGATCACCATGTCGTGGGCCTACTCGCCCAGCTACGCCAAGCCGTTGTCGGTTCCCCAAGGTGTCGTCTCACTGCTCACGCGTTTCGGTGCTCACGTCACGCTCGCGCATCCACCCGGCTACGAGTTGCTCGCCGACCCGTTGGCATGGGCTGCTGAAGGTGCAACCGAGAGTGGCGGATCGTTGCGCACCACCGACAACATGGACGACGCCTTCGCCGGTGCCGATGCCGTCTACCCCAAGTCGTGGGGACCGCAGACTCTGATGCTGGAGCGCGTAGCAGCCAATCGTGAAGGCAACACCGCGGCCATGCGCGACATCGAACAACGCGCGCTCGCCAAGAACGCCGAGCACCGCGACTGGATCTGCGATGAGCGCCGAATGGCCCTCACCGCCGACGCGCTGTACCTGCACTGTCTGCCAGCCGACATCGGTGCGGAAGTGAGCCCGGGCGTGATGGATCGCTTCCGTGTCGACGTGGCACGCGAAGCCAACAAGAAGGTGTACGTGATCATGGCGCTGCTCGCCACAGCCAAGGTGCCCGATCTCGCCGCAGTGCTCACCGGAGGTGTGTGATGAGTCCAGCCGACCACTCAACGCTTGATCGCAAGGTTGCCGAGTTGGCTGAGCGCTATCTGCCGCTCGCCGTCGGCATCTTGCGCGAAGCGATCCGCATCCCCAACGATGTCGTCGACCTAGCAGTCGACGAAGGCGGTGATCCGAGCGCCGGGTTGTCGAACCACGAAGGCGCCCGCGTGGGCTTCTTGCGCGACACGATCATCGATATCGAAGCGGTACGCCACGCGGACGATGTGTGGTTCGACGAATTCGGCAACCTGGTGTGGGTCGTGCGCGATCCGTTCGATGGCGTCGCACCCGAGCACCAGCGGATCATCTACTTCGACGGCCACAGCGACACCGTGCAAGCGCTGCGCGAGCAGTGGCGCGACAAGTTAGGCGGCGCGATCGATGCCTATGCGGGACTTGTCGACGAGACCGCGCTCGACCCTGCCGCGCTGCGTGCACAACTGGGATATGTGCCACCGCAGAGCGAGTGGGAACACCTCGTGTTCGGGCGCGGCGCGGCCGACCAACTGGCCGGCGTCGTCTCGCAGATCATCGCCACCAAGATCATGCTCGAACTCGTCGATGAAGGCGCTCTGCACGGATGCATCGTGCGCGCCTACGCGACCGTCGCCGAAGAAGACAACGACGGTGGCGGGCCGCGGTTCGTCACTGCCGATGTGTTGCCGGGCGCCGGACCAGAACTAATCCCCGATGTGGTCGTGCTGACCGAAGGCACCGGTGACGCGGTGAAGGGAGCGCTTGGCATCTACCGCGGCCAGCGCGGTCGGATGCAGATCGAAGTGACGGTGGTCGGTCGTTCGTGCCACGGCTCGATGCCGTTCGAGGGACTCAACCCGCTCGAGCACGGCGGTGCGATCATCGCCGAGGCAGCGCGTCGACACGTGGCTGGCGACGGGTTCGCCGAACATCCCTTCCTCGGCCGCGGCACGCGCACCGCCTCGTGGTCGGCGTTACAAACGCCCAGCGACTGCGCGGTGCCCGATCGCTTCGCCTTCCGATTTGATCGTCGCCTCACCGTTGGTGAAACCCCCGAGCAAGCGTTGGCCGACATCGAATCACTCGACGCCGTAGCCGCGGCACGCGCTGCGGGCCTCACCGTGACGGCCGAGGTGCCGCGCTACACGCAACGCACCTGGCGCGGCTACCAAGTCGACAACGCGCAGATCTATCCCGGCTGGATCACGCCGGCCGATCATCCCGCGATCTTGGCCGCCGTCGACGCATACCACCGCGTTGTCACGCCGCACGTCGTCGAGCCGGCCGAAGCCTCCGGCGCGACGTTGCGCCGCGAACCGCGCGTCGACAAGTGGATCTTCTCCACCGACGGTGTCGGATACCCAATCGCGATCGACGACACCACCATCGATGTCGGAGCCGACAAGGGCTGGGTCGTTTCCGGCGCGGTGAAGCATCCGGCAATGTTTGGCATCGGTGCTGGCGTCGAACAAAACACTCACCGCATCGGCGAGTATGTCGACCGCCGCGAACTGCAGCACGCGATCGCCGTGCTGGCGCGCTTCCCACGCGCGTTCGCTGATCTGCGCGCTGCTTCAGCCGACGGGTCTTGACGTGCGGGTCGTCGTTGCGCTTGGCGGCAACGCGCTGCTGCGACGGGGCGAGCGGCCCGATGCCGAGCCACAGCGTCGCAACGTGTTACACGCAGCCGAGTCGTTGGTCGCACTCGCGGCTGCGCACGAACTGATCGTCACGCATGGCAATGGTCCGCAGGTTGGAGTGCTGGCAGTCGAATCCGCCAGCGACCCGATGCTGACCCGCCCGTTCCCGCTCGATCATCTCGGGGCTGAAACGCAGGGACTGATCGGTTACTGGTTGGCGCAGGCCCTGCGCAACGCAATGCCTGCGCGGCAGGTCGCGGCCGTGCTGACGCAATGTGTTGTCGTCGCCGACGATCCGGCATTCGACAAGCCCACCAAGTTCGTCGGCCCTACGTACGACGAAGCCACAGCACGTCGGTTGGCCGAGCAACAGAACTGGACTGTGACTCGCGACGGCGACTATTGGCGGCGAGTGGTGGCTTCACCCGAGCCGCACCGGATCGTTGAGTCCGAGACGATTCGAATGCTCACCGAAGCTGGCGTGCTCGTCGTGTGCGCTGGCGGTGGCGGTGTGCCGGTGATCGAGGTGGCTGGCGAACTGCGCGGAGTCGAAGCGGTCATCGACAAGGATCTCACCGCCGCGCTGCTGGCCGAAGTGCTCGCTGCCGACGCGTTGCTGTTACTCACCGACGTCGTCGGAGTGGAAAGCGACTTCGGTCGGCCGGATTCGCAGGTGATCCGTGACACGACGCCCAGCGAGCTGCGCGCACGCACCTTTCCGGCAGGTTCGATGGGCCCGAAGGTCGACGCGGCCTGTCGCTTCGTGGAACGCACGGGCGGCGTTGCCGCGATCGGTTCGCTCACCGAAGCAGCGACGGCGCTGGCGGGGACCACCGGCACGTTCATTCATCGGTAATGCCGCGGCGGGTCAGTTGCCGACGTGTGCGTCGTACAGTTCGCGCGGCCAGTACCTCACCGGCGTGATGCCATCTTGTTCAACAAGCTCGGTACGCACCCTTTGGTACTCGTAGCAGTTGAGTTCGTACTGATTGCCCCACGGGTCGGCGAGGTTGAAGGCCCAGCACATGTCGAAGTCGATCATGTCGTTCGCAACGAGGGCTTGGCCCGCGGGAGTGTCGATCGCACCGGGCAGCGAGCGCGTGAACGCGGCGAACGTGTCGAAGTCAACACTGAACGCCACACCCGTTTCTTGCGCGACCATCGGATGACCTTCGCTCGCCTCGAAGAGCGCCAGCATCGTCTTGCCACCGTCGGCAGAAATCTGTAACGGCCCGCCCTCGAAACCTGTCGCCCAGAATTCGTAGTCGGCCACCGGTTCGAACCCCAGATGTTCCCGATACCAGTCGGCAGCTTCGGCTCGGTTCGGTACGCGAATGTGCACGTGGTCGAGCCTGCCCATGCGGAACTTGCCTGATTCGGCCATTCCGTGAACTCTAGAAACCAGTCGTCACGACGCGTACGCTCTCGCCGATGGACATCACCGCGGCTGCGCAGCGTTGGGGCACTACGTGGCAACGTGCGTGGGCGCAGACCGATGTCGCACCCATCGCTGCGCTCTACTCGCCCGACGTCGTGTACAGATCACATCCGCACCGAGAGCCCGAGCATGGTGGCGCGCTCGGCTACGTGAGCCGCGTGTTCAGCGAAGAATCAAACGTCGAGTGCCGGTTCGGAGAGCCGATCGCCGTCGGCGACCGCGCTGCCGTCGAATGGTGGGCGAGCATGAACGAGGGCGCGCAAGAGCTCACACTCTCGGGCGCGACCGTGCTGCGGTTCGATGCCGACGGACTGGTCATCGAACACGTCGACTACTGGGGGCAATCCGATGGTCGCCTCGCGCCCTACACGGGCTGGGGTCGGGGATGATGATCGCATGCAGATCGAGATCGCTCCGCTCCGCGGCCTCGGCCACCTGAGCACAACACTCGCGACGTGGCACGTTGCCGAGTGGGGCCACCTGTACGACCCGGCGATCTGGAACCACGAGATCAGCATCGCCGAATTCGACGCGATGGCCGACGGTTCCACCACCGACCAAACGTGGGTTGCGTTCGATGGTTCGATTCGCGGCGAGACCGACGTGTTGGGTTCGGTGTCGTTGCTGACGACCGACGACCTTCCCGGCTTCGCCCATCTGACCCCGTGGCTAGCCAGCCTGTTCGTCGCGCCGCACGCTCGCGGTCGCGGCGTCGGGTCGATGCTGGTCGAGCACGCGCTGGCCGACGCGCACTCGAACGGCATCGCAACTGTGTACCTGTTCACGGCTGGCCAAGAGCAGTACTACCTCGCTCGCGGTTGGCAGACGATCGAGCAGCTCGAACACCGCGGCGAGCAGGCTGCCGTAATGGTGCGCACAACATCGCACGCCGCGCGCTGAGTAGCGTTCGCGTGATGGATGACCCCGCACGTGCGACGATGCCGTTTTGCGTAGAGCTCGGCATCACAACTCAATTGGCGACGCAAGAACGTGTCACCCTGACGATGGAGTGGACTGCCGAGCGGTGCACCATCGGTGGAGCGATGCACGGCGGCGCCATCATGTCGCTCGCCGACTCGGCCGGTGCGATCTGCGCGTTTCTCAACCTGCCAGATGGCGCTGCCGGCACCTCGACGATCCAATCGGCAACCAACTTTCTCGCTGCCGTCAGGTCGGGCACCATTGAGGCAACAGCAACACCACTGCATGCTGGCAAGTCCACGATCGTGGTGGTCACCGAAGTACGCAACGAAGGTCGCCTGGTCGCAGTCACCACTCAAACTCAGACGGTCTTGCGACCCAAGTAACCCGGCACTGGGTACCGTGCAGTCGGTATGGTCCCGCTGTCTACTCTCGACCTCGCCTCCGTGGGTGAGGGCGAGACGATCGCCGACAGCTTCGCCGGCTCCGTGGCCCTCGCACAGCTCGCCGAGCAAACGGGCTACAGGCGAGTTTGGTACGCCGAGCATCACTCGATCGGATCGATCGCCTCATCGGCCACCTCCGTACTGATCGCCCACGTCGCCGCGCACACCACGCGCATCCGCCTTGGCGCGGGCGGGATCATGCTGCCCAACCACTCGCCGCTCGTTATCGCCGAGCAATTCGGCACGCTGGCCACCCTGCACCCGGGCCGCATCGACCTCGGACTTGGCCGCGCTCCCGGCAGCGACCAAGCCACCGCGCGAGCGATGCGACGCGGACCAGATGCTGCCGAACAATTCCCGGAAGATGTCGTCGAGTTGCGTGGGCTGCTCAGCGACCGCAGCCCAATCCCCGGTGTGCGGGCGGTCCCCGGTCAGGGCACGCACGTGCCGATCTACATCCTCGGGTCGTCGCTGTTCGGAGCGCAACTCGCCGCGATGCTCGGTCTGCCCTACGCGTTCGCATCGCACTTCTCACCGCAAGCCCTCCACCATGCGATCCACGCCTACCGCGAGGGCTTCCAACCGTCGGCACAACTCGATCGGCCGTACGTGTTCGCCGGCGTGAACGTCGTGGCTGCCGACACCGAGGCGGAGGCCCGCAGCCACCTCGAAGCAACCCGCCGCGCACGCGTGCGCAATCTGTTCAGCCGCGGCGAGCAGCGCTTGAACGACGACGAGGTCGACTCGGTCTTGCGTTCACCGCAAGCGGCGCACATCGACCAGATGTTGACCTACAGCGCGGTGGGCACACCCGACACAGTTGCCGCCTACCTCGACCAGTTCCAACGCGACACCGGCGCCGATGAGCTGATCGTCGTTCACCACGCCACCTCTGTGGCGGGCAGGCTGCGTTCGGTGCAGTTGCTCGCCGAAGCGGCCAACCTCTGCTAGCGCTTTTGGATCGCTCGCATCCGGTTGTTACGCGCGTTGTGTTCGACTTCGGCCAACCCGAGCGCTTCGAGCACAGGTGGTACATAGTTTCCGAAACGACCGCGAAGCCCCTTCTTGAGGCCGTACCACCCACCCACCGGGTTACTCGCAGCGCGTCCCCAAGCCTCGACGGTGCCTTCTTCGGCTTCTTTCTGTTCGTCCTTGTTGCCAAGCGGCATCCAATCGCCGTGCTCCACGAGCGCCGCGTGTAAGTCGTTGATGCACGACAGGTGATAGCGCACCTCGGTGGTACCGACCTGCACTACCAACGCGGGTGGATCGGCTTTGGGATCACGGTAGGCCTCGAACTCCGACCCACCCGGAGGGGTGGACAAAACCCACGGATCGTCCGGTGTTCCGGCTCCTTTGACTTTGGCCATCGGGGTGCTCCTTCGTTTCGAGATTGAAGCCCACGCTAGACAACGCTAAGTGACATCTCTTGTCATGAATGTCGCGGACCGGACGAGCACGATGTCGCCAGGTGCTATTCGACGACGCGCAGCGTCCCAGGAACATCCATACGCAGCAGACGGCCGAGTGTCAACAGGGGAGCCACCGCCACCGCGACGATGCCAACGACGATCGCCGACACGTACGTGCCGGTGTCGATGACGATGTCGAGCCGCATGTCGGGCATCGTCGATTGCAGCAGCCTGGTCATCACCCAGTGATGGATCGCACGTCCGACCCCCAGCCCGATCAACGTGCCGAGTAATCCGTACAGAGCGCACTCAACGATCTCGAGCACCATCACGCGGTGAACGGGCAGGCCGAAGGCGAAGAGGGTTGCGCGTTCGCGCCTTCGTTCGTCGGCGTTGATGCTGGTCGCGTTGTACGCGATGAGAAGCGCCAGGACCAGCAAGAAGCCTTCGAGCACACGCAGGATCCCCGTGAACTCATTGACGCTGTCGCGCACGATCTTGCTAGAGGTTGCCGCCGCGACCACCGAGTTGACGCCGGGGAGGTCGAACAGTTCGGCTGCGACATCATCGGTGCTGCTTCCAGCTGCCGGCACAACGTAGAGCTCGTTGGCCAGACCAGTCGCACCGAACGAGCTCAGCAGCGAGCGATCGAAGTACACCGGAAAGCGGAACGGGCTGGGGTGAATGCCGATCACTCGCAAGCTGCTGGTGGTGGTCGTGAAACCGATGCCATCGCGAACCGGATGGGTGAGTTCGACTTCGTCTCCGACGTCGACGCCGAGCTCGTCGGCCGCCGGTGCGGAGATCACGATGCCCGGCTCGGTTGGCGCAACCCCGCTGATCGGCGTCCACACGCCGCCTGCCAAGTCGAGCGCTTCGATGACGACATCGAATCCCTTGGCGCCGGACACGGTGAGGTGACCTGCCAGCTGCAACACGGGCGAGGTCGTCCCCACACTGGTGGCCGCGGCAACCGACGCCACCAGAGTGCCGTCATCGGTAGTGATCGAGTCGAGACCGACCACGACGCGATCGGGGTGATCCTTGAGCACGATGGTGTCGTTGCGCGCCATGGTGCTGCGGAACGAATCGAGCATGCCCAGGACCGCGACGAGCGTCGCCACCGCCGCACCAATGCCGAGAGCAGTCAATAGCGTGCGCCGCGGTGCGCGCAGCACGTTGCCGACTGGCATTCGGCGAAACGCGCTGCGCGGCCACCGCAGGACACGCAGGATGTGCGCGAAGCCGGTGTTCGTCGAGCGGTGCACCGTCGCGACCGCGTCAACGGGCGTCATGCGCGTCGAACGCCAGACAGGCCAAGCGGTGGCAACCACTGGGATGACGAACCCAAGACCTGCGCCGCGTAGGAACGGCTGCCATTGAAAGCCAGTCCTCCAGATGGGCAACGGCAGCATCTCGAGGTACACGGGACGCAGCAAGGCGACCGCCAGCGATCCAACGGCGATGCCGAGCAGCACACCCGCGATACCGATCTCGATTCCGACGAGTAGTGGTCGCCATGCCAACTGCACACGTGAAGCACCGAGCGCCAAACCGATTCCAACCTCGCGGCGCTGGGAATCGACCATGCGGCTGGAGAGGTTGAAGGCGGCGAATGCAGCGCCAGCGAGAATAAGGCCGGCGAAGACGTTCCAAAACTTTCGGTCGTTCTTGATGTCTTCGTATAGAACCCGATAAGCGTCTTCGTCGGAGGCAGTCATCACAGTGACGCCCAGGCCGAGCGACGATCCATCGAACGCGGCCTGCACATCAGCGCGTAGTGCTTCGATGTCGACCTCGTCGCGAACGCGTAACACCAGATCGTTCACCGCGCCGGGTCGATCAGCGATTTCTTGCGCTGTGGTCAAGCTGGTGAACAGAGCGGCAAAGTTCGCCTGTGCGAAGAAGCCGCCGTCCTCAGTCGTGATGAAGAAGTACTCGGGTCCCATCCCGATACCGACGAGGTCGAGTGTTGCTCCCCCTCCGAGCCGAACGGTGCCATCGGCCTGCAATCCGTAGAAGTCGGCAAAGTTGCGTTCCACGAGGGCCACTGGTTGACCGTCATCGGCTGCGACGAGCGCCCTTCCCTGGTCGTCCGCAACTGCGACCGATGTCAGCTGCGGGCCACCCTCCGAAACATCGAGACCGATCACTCTTCCGGGAACTCTGATCGATTTGGCACTAGTGGAGGCATCCACCTGCGTGTCGAAGATCAGCCGTTCTTCCGCGTGCTCGATGAGCGATGGGTCAGGCAAGGATTCGAGCACAGTAAGCATCGCACCGCGGTCGGCGTAGAGACCCTCCGTGCCCCGCACGCGCAGGTCGTACATCCCGGTCGCGGCGAACGATGCGTCGTTGCTCACCCGCCGCCAAGTGGCGGTGCCGCTCAGCGCCGAGTAAACGCCAGTGCCGATCGCGATCACCATCGCAATCGCGGCGACCTGTAACCATCGCTTACGCAAATCCCGTAGTGACCAGCGCAGTAGGAACCTGGGGGTCACATGCCACCTACCAACGCAGGTCGGCGACGTCGGCACGACCCTCGAGTGGCGGCCCGTCGCTGACGATGCGCCCGCTGCTCAACTCGATCACTCGATCGGCGACGCGGGAGATTTCGCGGTTGTGCGTCACCACAATCACCGTGTGACCGGCGCGCGCGAGTTGCTGCAGCACCTCGAGGACTTGCACACCCGTGCGGAAGTCGAGGTCACCTGTCGGTTCGTCAGCGACCAGGATCGGGTTGCCGGTTGCGAGCGCCCGCGCGATCGCGACGCGTTGCTGCTCGCCGCCGGAGAGCTCGCTCGGGTAGTGCAACCCTCGGCCGCTGAGACCGACGCTGGCGAGGGCGTCTTCGGCGACGCGACGTGCACCGCGACGACGCCCGGAGATCTCGACCGCGCACTGCACGTTCTCCACAGCAGTCAAGGTCGGAAAGAGATTGAAAGTCTGGAATACGAACGCCACCGTGTCGCGCCGCAGTCGTGAGAGCTCGCGCCGACTCGCACCGGTGACATCGCGCTCGGCAACGATGATCCTGCCCTCACTCGCCACGTCGAGCGCGCCGATCATGTTGAGCAACGTTGTCTTGCCACTTCCCGACGGACCGAGCACGACGACGAACTCGCCTTCATCCACTTCAAGATCGATGTCGCGCAGGGCGTACACGCGACCCTCGCCCACCTCGTAGAAACGCGACACTCCAACGAGCTTGACCGCGGTCGCTGCCCCCGGTCGGTGCCCAGGGTGCGCGGGATCAGGAGAAAGTATCGACTCCACGATCTCATCGTCGGTGGCGCAACGGCCTTGGACTAGGGGCCTTCGTCCCAGCCGATCGAACGTGGGCGTCGGGATCGGCCATCACGATCACAAACGACTTTGTGCCCTGCTGTCGAGTCTCCAGCGGGGCGATGATGGTGGTGATGTCGGTCGCTGCGTCACCTGGCTCGCTCACCGGCGCAGAAGGTCTGTCGTCGGCGGAAGCGGCGGCCCGCCTGAAGCGCGACGGACCGAATCTGGTGGTGCCCGAGAACCGAGCGTCACGACTGAAGCGACTGCTCGGACCGTTGAGCGATCCGATGGTGGCGTTGCTGTTGATCGCGGCGCCGACGTATCTGGTGATCGGCGAGACAACCGATGCGATCGTCGCATTCATCGCACTCGGGCCGATCGCTGCAGTGGGTTGGTTGCTGGAATCGCGAGCAGAACGCACACTCGAACAGTTGCGTCGGATGACCGCGCTCACCGCGGCCGTGATGCGCGATGGTGCCGAACGCTCGGTGCCCGCCGACGAAGTCGTGGTCGGCGACCTGATCCGCGTGCATGAGGGCGATGTGATCCCCGCCGACGCGGTGCTCACTGCGTCGACGCAACTGCTGGTCGACGAGTCGTCGTTGACCGGCGAGTCGTTGCCGGTCGACAAACATCTCGACGCCTTCGACGCGGAGGCGACTTCGCTGTGGGCGGGGACGACCGTGCTGACCGGCAGCGCGCAAGCGGTGGTCACCGCCACCGGCTCCGCAACGCGTTATGGCAGCATCGGCCGACTGGTCGCGAACGCGCGCGCCCCGCGCACGCAGTTGCAGTTGGCGCTGATGCGGTTGATCTGGGCCTTGTCGTTGGTCGCGTTGGTGTTCTGCGTGGCAGTGATCGCCGCCGTGTTGCTGCACGGCGACGGGTGGGGCGCGGCACTGATCGCCGGAGTGAGTCTTGCGATCGCGGCGATACCCGAAGAGTTCTCCATGGTGTACACGCTGTACCTCGCACTAGGCGCTCGCCGGCTGGCACAAGATCGGGCATTGGTACGCCGGTTGCCCAGCGTGGAAACGCTGGGGTCGACCACGGTCATCTGCACCGACAAGACCGGCACCCTCACCGCGGGCCGGGTTGCAGTCGTGGCGATCTGGACGCCAGGCGGTGGGCACCTCAATGGCGATGACGCGTTAGGGAACGAAGGTGACGCGTTACTAAAGGCAGCTGTGCGGGCGTGCGAGCCGCTCCCGTTCGATCCGCTCGATCTCGCCATTGTCGAGTTCGCGCGCAACCATGGGCTCGACATCGAACAGTTGCACAGTGACGAATTCGCTGCCGACTGGCCGTTCGATGCAACCGAGCGCTACCTCACGCACGTTTGGGTCGACAGTGCTGAACGCACGACGCGGCTCGTCGCAGCGAAAGGCTCGATCGAGGGCGTGCTGGATCACAGCCGTGCAGACCAATCCCTTCGCGACGCGGCGGAAGCCGCCAACCACTCGTTCACCGCCGACGCGATGCGCGTGATCGCCGTCGCTTTCGGTGAGTCCCCATTGACCTCCACGACAAGAAGCCACGACGAAGCATCGCTGCAGTTCGCTGGGCTGATTGCCTTCAGTGACCCACTACGTGACGGCGTGACAGAGGCGCTCACCGAGTGCCGCGCAGCAGGCATCCGCGTTGTGATGATTACGGGTGATCACCCCGCGACCGCGCATGCGATTGCGACCGGGCTCGGGCTGCCGCACGAACACAATGGTGCCGATCTGATCGTCACCGGCGCGGACCTTGATGACGCTGATGTCGAGCGGCTCGACGAGCTCGCAGCCACTTCGAACGTTTTCGCGCGAACTCGCCCGGAGCAAAAGCATCTACTGGTCGAGGCGCTGCGCCGACGGGGAGAAGTCGTCGCCATGACCGGCGATGGGATCAACGACGCGCCCGCGTTGCGAGAGGCGGACATCGGCGTCGCGATGGGCAAGCGTGGAACGGCGGTCGCCCGCGAGTCGGCATCGATCGTGCTGCTCGACGACAACTTCGCGACCATCGTGACTGCGGTCAGAGATGGGCGCCGAATCTTCGACAACCTCACTCGCGCCTTTGCCTACCTCATCGCGTTCCACCCTCCGCTGCTACTGAGCGCGCTCATCATCCCCCTTCTCGGACAGCCACTGCTCTTGCTGCCGATCCACCTGGTCTTGCTCGAGCTGCTGTTGCACCCGATCGTCTCGCTGGTGTTCCAGGCCGATCCCGCCAGCAGCGACGTCATGAGTCGGCCACCGCGCCCGGTTGGCGATGCGCTGCGCCTGCGTTCTCTCGCACGCGCTTACGCGGTCGGCATCGTGCTCGCCGGGGTCCTGATCGCGATGTACCTGACTGCGCTGGAGGGCTGGCCAGAGGACCAAGCACGCGCGCTGGCGTTCTGCACACTGCTGGCGAGCCAGCCGCTTCTGCTACTCAGCATGCGCAGCCCCGAACGACCGATGTGGTCAGGCGGCCAGCCGTGGACGCGCACCATCGCGATAGTGATCGCCGTGCTGGCAGCGACCACGTTGGCGTGCGTATATGTCGCGCCGTTCGCCACGCTGCTGCATCTCGAGCCGTTCCCCGCGCCGTGGTGGATAGTCGTCGCGGCCGCGGCGGCGACCACCGCATGGACAGAACCGTTTAAGCGTCGGCGGGCGTCCTAGATACGGAGTTCAGCGGCCCTCGGGAGCTTGGCATTCAGCGGGCCGTACCAGTTGGCGAAGTGCTCGGGCTCAGTCAGTTTGAAAGGTGCGGCCAGATCATTGCGGCCAAGGTGGTGGTGTCAGCATCACCTCCGTGACGGTGGCAACCACCCTGGACGGATCGGCCGCAACCGAGTGTGATTGCTGGCAGGAGGCGACAGGCGAGCGATGAAGGATTCTGCGACATGGCTGTGGGCACGCAGCATCGTGCGGCGAAACATGCGCTCGACAGTCTTCCTCATCGTGTTCGTCGGCGTGGCCGCGGCGGCGGCGATGACGGCGTGGGAATTCTCGAGGCGCGCCGAGACGGTGATCGATCGCCGACTCGACCATGTGTTTCCGGCAGACGGCTCATTGAGCACGTGCCCGCCCGGCGTAGATCCCGGCATCGACCTCACGCTGTGCTTCGGCGTCGACTCGAATGAGATTGCGTACCAGGCGTTGATCGCATCGCCAGCGGTCGCCGCGGCCTCGCTCGTTGCAGGTTCGCAGTTCGCGATCTCAACGACGCGCGACGGTCTGCCACTCGTCACCTTCGGTGGTGGGACAGTGCAACGCCTCGGTCGGATTGGCGAACCCGTCATCGTCTCCGGCCAGGCTGGGTCGGACGACGCGGCCGACGAGATCGTTCTTGCTGAATCGACGGCACGACGGCTTGGCATCGACGCCGACGCAACGGTGTGGGTCGCTGGTTGCACCTTCGACTTCGGTCAGAGTGAATCGATCTGCGGCGAGCCGGTACAAGTGCGCGTCGCAGGCATCGCCCGTACGGAACGCGATCTGCTACCAGCGCGCCGGCAACCGCCCGGTCTCGACGATCGGGAGGACAGCGACTTCGGCCTGAGCGCGGGCATAGCGTGGTCCGAGTCGTTCGGCAGACAGTACGCCGTCTTCGTGCAGCTGACATTCCGACTCGCGCCGAGCGCCACTCTCGACGACGTCCGCGCCGACGTGCAAGCCGGTCTGCCCGAAGGGTGGACGGTGCTGGTAGTGCCAACCGAAGACTCGACGACTTTCAACGGCTTGGGCCAATCGACCCGACTGCAGGCCGATGCGCTCCTTGCAGTCGCCGCGATCTTGGCTGTTGCAGGCGCCGTATTCTGCGCGCAGGCACTGACGCGTCAATCTCGACGCGAGATGGCTGACCGCGGAGTTTCCAAGTCGCTCGGTATGACGCGCCGCGATCTCGCGACCGTGGCGCTGCTGCGCAGCGCGCCGATTGCCGCGGGAAGTGCCACGATCGCCGTCGTTGGCGCCGCCATCGCATCGGGGTTCGGACCCACAAGCCTCGCGGGTCGGGCCGAGGTAGATCCGGGCATTCGCATCGACCTTCCGGTGCTCGTTCTCGGCGCCGTTGCCACATTGGTGCTAGTCGTCACCGTGTGTGTGTTCGTGTCGGTGCGTACAACCACACCCATGCGACGCGAGCCCGTGCGATTCCTTCCGACTGGCGTTACAACCTACGCACCACCAACCGCTGTCGCGGGCCTCGCGCTTGCCCGCTCGCCGCGCACCGGCGGCGGCGGCAGCAGAACAGTTGTCCTCAGCGCCGCCGCCGCGATCGTTGGCGTGATCACCGCCGGCATCCTCGCCGATGGTCTTGACGCGGTACTTGCCGAGCCGCGCGAGTTCGGATCGGCGTGGCAGTACTCGTTTACCGACTTCGCCGGCGGTGGCCAGTCGATGGAAGACGCCATCGAACGGTTCACAACCGATCCACTGCTCACCGACGTCACGTTCGTCAGCAGCAGTGGGCCGCTGTCGCTTCCATCGGTCTCAGAATTCTGGGTCCTCAGCTTTACGTCAATCAAGGGCGACCTCGGACCGGTGATCGTTGAAGGGCGGGCTCCGATTGCTGACGACGAGGTAGCCGTAGGCATCGCGACCCTCGAAGCTCTCGGCAAGAAGGTCGGCGACGTGATCGATGGGCTTCCAATAGTGACGAGTGGTGGCGCCGCGACCGAATCAGAAACGGGCACGCTGGGGCCGTTGACAATCGTCGGCGTTGCGTTGATCAGCGACGACACCGTCGGCGTCGGGCCCGGCAGCGGCATCATCCTCACTGAATCCGCTCGCCTGCAGATCGACCCTGCGGCGTTTCCCGTCGTGCTCGTGCGCACCGATCCCAGCGTCACCGATGTGGAAACCGCAACTCGCCTGCAAGACAGTTACGGACAGGTCACGGTTCCGAGCCCACAATCCGACATCTCGAACCTCTCACTCATCTCCGGCACCCCGTGGCTGATCGCACTACTCGTCGCCGCTCTGGCGGCGGGAGCGCTCGGTCACTCGCTGATCAGCGTCGTGCGCCGCAACCGGCGCGACATTGGTGTGCTGCGCGCGCTCGGGTTCACACGACGCCAAGTGTCGGCGTGTGTGTCGTGGCATGCGAGTCGCATTGCCGTTCTGGCCATTGCGCTCGGAGTCCCACTCGGCATCATCGGCGGGCGTTGGGCGTGGTCGACGTTGGCCAACTCGGTCGGTCTCGCGCTCGACCCAGTCGTCGGTGTCGTCGTGCCGCTAGTCGCAGCTGGCGCGACCTTCGTCGCTGCGAATGTTGTTACGGCGATTCCGACTCGTCAGGCCCGCCAACACGATCTCGCCAACTCATTGCGCGACGAGTAAACAGGTTCGACGATTCCTCGACGATGGGCTGTGGCGTACGATCGCGGCTGACAGAGGGAGGCGCACCATCAGCATCACCGCCAGCGACTTCGTGGATCTCGAGCGCTACCCGATCGATCGTGCCGGTTCGGCGCGCCAGGCTGTCATCGACAGCGCGCGAGCTGCGATCGATGCCGACGGCTGCGCGGTCCTGAAGGGCTTCATCCGTTCAGAGCGTCTGGGCGAACTAGTCGCCGAGTGTGACCGCGTGGCGACCCACGGCCACCACAACTACAACCGCACCAACCCCTACTTCACTGTCGACCAGCCCGAGCTGCCGGCGAGTCATCCGCTGCGCCGCTTCTTCGATCGTTCGAACGCTTTCGTTCCGGCCGACAACTTCGGCGACGACAGCGCCCTGCGAGCGATCTACGAGTGGCCCGCTTTCGCGCCGTTCATCCAAGAGGCGCTTGGCGAGCAGCAATTCTTCCGTTACGCCGACCCGTTGGCCGACGTCATCGTCAACCTGGCGGTCGAGGGCAACGGCTTTCCGTGGCACTTCGACACCAACAACTACACCGTCACGCTCGCCATCCAGAACGCTGAAGCGGGCGGCGCGTTCGAATACAGCCCGCACCTGCGCACCCCCACTGACGAGAACTACGCCGGGGTCGAAGCCGTGCTCGACGGCGACAAAGCACTCGTGCGCACGCTGCAACTCGAACCGGGTGACTTACAGATCTTCAAGGGCCGCTACTCGCTGCATCGCGTCACACCACTCGCTGGCCCGCGCGCACGATACGTCGCCATCTTCAGCTACGTGGAAGAGCCCGCGATGGTGGGCAGCCCGGAACGAACGCAACAGCTATACGGCCGAGTCCTTCCCATCCACCTCGAGCGCGCCGGAATGCGGGCCGACACACTGGTCGACTGAATTGCCGACGACGATGAAGGCTGTCGTCACGACCGGCAACGGCGGCTACGACAAACTCGAGTACCGCGACGTCGCCGTCCCCAAGCCAGGTCCCGGCGAAGTGCTGTTGCAGGTTCTCGCGGCTGGCGTCAACAACACCGAGATCAACACCCGCCTTGGCTGGTACTCCGCAGCAGTCACCGCCAGCACCGCGGCGACTGCGGTCACCGAAGAACAACACGCGGTCGCCAAGGCGGACGGCGGGTGGAACGCGGCGACACCTTTTCCGTTCATCCAAGGAACCGATTGCTGCGGCCTTGTGGCCGCGGTCGGCGATGGCGTCGATGCGCGCATCATCGGTGGACGAGCGTTGGTGCGGCCATGCATGCGTCCCGCCGGGTTCGGGTCGATGGAGAACATCTGGATGGGCTCCGACTTCGACGGTGCCTTCGCGCAGTTCGTCAAGGTGCCAGCGACGGAAGTGTTCAAGGTGGACTGCGAGTGGAGCGACGCCGAACTCGGCTCGATCCCGTGCGCATATGGGACGGCAGAAACATGCTGCACCGCACCGGTGTGTCGCGCGGCGAACACGTGCTGGTGGCGGGCGCTTCCGGTGGCGTCGGCTCTGCCGCCGTGCAACTGGCGAAGCGGCGCGGCGCAACGGTGACAGCCATCGCAGGGCGCGAGAAGATGGACCGCGTGCGCGCAATTGGCGCCGACCGCGTGATCGATCGCAACGACGACATCGTGCAGTGCCTGGGTGAGGAAGCCGTTGATGTTGTCGTCGACAACGTGGCCGGCCCCACGTTCGGCGCGATGTTGCAGGTGCTCAAACGCGGCGGCAGATTCACGTCGTCGGGAGCGATCGGCGGCCCCGTCGTGTCGCTCGACATGCGCACCTTCTACCTGAAGGACTTGACCCTCGTCGGCTGCACCGCGTGGGACGAGCCCGTGTTCCCCAACCTGATCGGCTACATCGAGCGCGGCGAGATCCGCCCACTAGTCGCCAAGACATTTCCCCTCGACCAAATCGCTGCAGCACAACGCGAGTTTCTCGAGAAGAACCACGTCGGCAACTTCGTCCTCATCCCCCCGCCGTGACATCGCCAGGCGGAATCCGTCACGCGTCGTCGATGCCTTCGGCCATCTCGGCGGGGAGGTCACGGCGCGAATGCAGGACGCGCCAGACGTCGACGCGAGCGACCTCCGGCACGTAGAAGATCAGATGCGGAAAGCCGCGGAGTGGCCACGCACGGAGATCGGGGATCCCCAGCTCGTATGAAAAGCGCAGAGTGCCGACGAGTGGTGCCCGACTGATCCGGGCAAGGGTGTGCTCAAAGGCATCGATGAATTTCAGCGCAAGGACCACGCCCGCCTCAGTGAGATAATGGTCGACGGCGAGTTCGATGTCGTGTGCTGCAGCCGCGCGAAGATCGACCGGACTGCGTGCCACCGCTCAGGCGCCTGATCGGATGCGATCGCGCAAAGCGGCGAAGTACCCATCGTCGGCGGCTGGCCCGACTTGCGAAGTTGCGCCGGCCAGCAGCAGACGTCGGAGCTCTTGGCGGTCCATGTCGCGACGAATGAGGTCGCGCACATACTCGCTCGTGGACCCATAGGCACCGCCACCGACCTGATCGTCGACGTACGACTTGAGTTCGTCCGGCAGGGACACGTTCATCGTGGACATGCCGACAGAGTACCCAGTCATGGCAAAGATTGCCATCGTCCGCCAAAATGACCGCCGATTTCGCGGGGCGGCCGCCTCAATGGCCGATCACTACAGTGACCAAGCATGGTGACGCCTGACTTCTTGCGCTTCGACTCGTTGAGCTTGCACGCCGGCCAACGCCCCGACCCAACCACCGGCGCCCGCGCTGTGCCGATCTACTTCACCACGTCGTACGCCTTCCCGGACACCGACGAAGCGGCGGCGCTGTTCAATCTCGAGGCGCCCGGGCACATCTACAGCCGCATCTCAAACCCGACGGTCGCAGTGCTCGAAGAACGCATCGCCGCACTCGAAGGCGGCGTCGGGGCAGTGTGCGCGGCCAGCGGCACCGCCGCGCTGCATCTCGCGGTTGCCACTTTGATGAGTGCCGGCGACCACATCGTCGCGTCCAAGAACCTGTACGGCGGGTCGTTCAACATGATGAACCTCACCTTGCCGCGGTTCGGTATCACCACCACGTTCGTCGACCCGCGCGACCCCAGCGCGTTCGCCGCCGCCATTCAGCCCAACACCAAGCTCTGTTACGGCGAGACGCTGGGCAACCCAGGCATCGAAGTCATGGACGTGGCCGCGATCGCCGATGTTGCCCACGCTCATGGATTGCCGCTGATGGTCGACTCGACGTTCTCGACGCCGTACTTGTTCCGGCCCATCGAACACGGCGCCGACATCGTCTTGCACTCGGTCACCAAGTTCCTCGACTTCGGCGCGTGCATGAGCCCGCACAACGCGTTCGCACTCTTGCAAGGAATCGAAACACTGCCGTTGCGCATGGCCCGCCACGTTTCCAACACCGACCGCGTCCTCGAGATGTTGCAGCGCAACGATGCAGTGAGCTGGGTGAAACACCCGCGCGTTCCCTCGCACCCCGACTTCGAGCTGGCCAAGCGGCTGTACCCCAAGGGAGTCGGCGCGATCCTCAGCTTCGGCGTGAAGGGCGGCCGCGCTGCGGGGCGTCGGTTCATCGAGGCAGTGCAACTCGCGACACACCTTGCCAACGTCGGCGACGCCAAGACGCTTGTCATCCACCCCGGTTCGACGACACACGGTCAGCTCACCGACGAACAGCTTGCTGCCGCTGGCATCTCAGAAGATTTGGTGAGGTTGTCGGTCGGACTGGAAGACCCCGACGACATCATCGAAGATCTTGAACGCGCCTTGAAGGCCAGCCAAAGATGATCGTGTCCGTCGACGGCGTCGATGCTCACGCCGCGACCGGCGGGATCGAACTATCGGGCAACGACCCGGTGGTGTTGTTGATCCACGGCGCGGGGATGGACTCGACCGTGTGGCAACTGCAGACCCGGTACCTCGCGCATCGCGGTTTGCGTGCGGTCGCGGTCGACCTGCCCGGCCATGGCCGCAGCGAGGGTCCAGCGCTCACAACGGTCGCGGCGCTGGTCGACTGGACCGCGCGCTTCGTTGCCGCCGCGGGGTTCGCGTCGGTGCACGTTGTCGGACATTCGATGGGCACGTTCATCGCGCTCGAGTTGGCCAGCCGTTACCCAGACATCGTCGACTCGATCACGTTGTGCGGCACCGCCACTGCGATGCCGGTGCATCCCGACTTGCTCGCAGCTGCCGACAACGATGTGCCCGCCGCCGCCGCACTGTTGGCCGCGTGGGGTTACGCCAAGCCCGCGCAGATCGGCAGCAATCCAACACCCGGGTTGTGGATGCTGGGTGGAACACGCGCGCTGGTCGAGAACAGCGCGCCAGGTGTGTTGGCGACGGACCTGCGGGCGTGCGCCGACTACGACAACGCCCTCGCTGCGGCATCGTTGGTGAAGTGCGCGGCCACGGTGATCATCGGCCTTGGCGACCGAATGACACCACCCAAGAGCGGCCGAGCGTTGGCTGCAGCACTAACGGGCTCCCGAGTTATTGAACTGGCCGACACCGGCCACACGATGATGACCGAGAACCCGCGGGCCGTGAAGCAGGCCATCCTTGATGCGGTGACAACCAGCGCGACCTGAGTCAGATTGGCGTCGTGTCCCAAGCGACATAGACGCCGATGACGTCGATGATCACGTGCGTGTTCGCGCTTGGGCCAGCGGTGATCGCCATATGACCGGTTGCGTCGACATTCACCACAGTGCCATTGGCAAGAGAGGCCCCAGCCGTGGTCCAGTTGATCGTGCTCGTTGCCGGCACCGGTGTGCCCGTGGCGTGGGCGGTGAGGTAACCAGCCTCGTTGGTCTGGGTGACGGTGATCACGACCTGCGCCGCGTAAATGGGCACCACCGCCGCGCCGAAGACGGAATCTGCCACTTCAGGGAACAGCAGGATGTCGCGAGTCTCGTTCGGGCTCAGCTTCACACCACCAACGCGCGAGTCGTATGCGCGTTGCGGCGTCGCCAAGGCGAAGAAGCTGAGCTGCGTCGCATAGCTTTCAAGCGGGCTAGGCGACGCGGCCGCAGGCTGATCAGCGGCTGTGAGGGTTGCGACAACGTTCCAGTCCCAGTAGAAGCCGATGACATCGATGATCACGTGTGTATTCGCGCCCGGGCCAGCAGTAATCGCGACGCGACTGGTTCCATCAACTCGCACGATGGTGCCAACGGCAACCGTGGTGTCCGGCATGCTCCAGTTGATCGTGCTCGTCTCCGGTACCGGTGTACCGGTGGCGTGCGCGGTCAGGTAGCCGGCGGTGTTGGACTGGGTGACAGTGATCACCACTTGCGCCGCGTAAGCGCCGATCGGAACGGCGGGCAACGAAACACCAGCACCATTGGTGCCATCGCGCAACAGGATGTCGCGGGTCTCGCTCGGGGCAATCTTGGTGCCCCCAGCGCGCGAGTCGTAGGCCCGTTGCGGGGTTTCCAACCCGACAAAGACAAGCTCAGTAGCAGCAGGGGCGACGGCAGCCCAATCAGTCGACAACGCGTCGGCTCGTAAGTTGCTGCCGGCAAATCCCCAGTCGATGTAGAAGCCGAGTACGTCGACGATCAGGTGTGTACTCGCGCTTGGGCCAGCTGTGATCGCGAGGTGACCGGTTGCATCAATTCGCACGACGGTGCCAACGGCAACCGTGGTGTCCGGCTTGCTCCAGTTGATCGTGCTCGCGGTCGGCACCGGTGTGCCGCTGGCGTGCGTCGTGAGGTAACCCGCAGCGTTGGTCTGGGTGACGGTGATCACCACTTGCGCGCTGTAAGCGCCTTCCGGAATGGCCGGCAACGAAACACCAGCACCATTGGTGCCGTAGAGCAACGAGACATCACGGGTCTCATTCGGGCTCAGTGCAGTGCCGCCGGTGCGCGAGTCGTAGGCGCGTAGCGGAGTCGCCAGACCGACGAAGCCAAGCGGTGTTCCGTTGCTCACGAGTTGGCCGCGCAAGGCACCTGTCGGGTACGCGGCGGTATCGACGTTGACGTAGTAGTTCGCCGGGTTGGCGATGAGATCGGCCACCATCGCATCATCAAGCGGCCCTACCGCACAGGTGTCCAACGCAACACCGAAGTCAACGACAACTGGGCCATTGACACCAGCGGCGCCGCTGTGGAGTTGCACACCGGTGATGGTGTCGATGCCGGTCGAGGTAAAGGTCCAGCACACGTCATTGCCGAAACCTTGGTACACATACAGGCCTACCGAGCCAGCTCCGTCAGGATCACCGACCGAAGGAACCTCGTTAGCCCCCAGCAACGTGCCCAACATGAATGTGGGTGCGTCAAACACCGCACCTTCGGCGACGCGCGGATTGGGTGTGATCAACGTTCCCACAGCAAGCACACCGCAACCGGCAACTGCCAACAACAACCTAGAAGATCCAAATCGCTTCACGATCGTGCCTCCTTGGTGCGTTCCGAGCGGACCGCACACCCAGATCGTGAACCCCCAACGCCCTGCGCGCAAAGAGGCCTTAGCCTCTGGCGACCGATGTCACACCACCGCGCCTGGTACGTCCTCGCGAGTCACTCGCTATAGAAGGTCGACTTGCCCGAATCGGCGAGCACCTGCAACATCGCCGGGAGTTCACCGCCCTCGGCCCGAATCTTCGCGATTACTCGCGCCGGCCCGATCGCGTCGAGCATCTCGAATGGACCGTTGACCCAGTTGAAACCCCACCGAATGGCATTGTCGATGTTGACAACGTCGTCGGCGATCTCGGGAACCAGATCGGCGGCGTAACGCAAGGTTCCACCGAAGATCTGCCACACCAGCCGACCGTGCTCGGAATCGTCGAACATGATCGCACCGACGTCGGATAGCACCTGGCCGGCAACGTCGCCGAGATCGGGATCGCGGACATCACGCCATTGCTCCGCAACGAGATCGAACGTCTCGGCATGCTTGCTACCGTCGGCGAGTTTCTGCACACGGCCAAAGCCACCGAGAGCACCCGACTTGCGCCCAAGTTGCCCGCGCTCCAGCATGCGCTGCTCGGACGCGGGGAATGAGGTGTAGGCCCGCCCAGCGTCGCCGGCCGGAAGATTGACGGCCAAGTTCTTGCCGACCAGATCCATCACATCGAGCCCAATCAAGTCGATCAAGCCGTAGAGCCCGGTGGGTGGCAGGCCGACAGGTTTGCCCAGCAGCGCGTTGATGGTCTCCTGCGTCATGCCGGCTTCCAGAAAAGGTTTGGCCAAGTGGAGTCCGCTGAGCATGAAGAAGCAGCCGATGCGGTTCCCGATGAAGTTGACAGTGTCTTTCGCGTGCACGACACCTTTACCGAGCCGCGATTCACCGAAGTTGGCGAAGGCCTCAATCACGTCGGCGGTGGTGTGTTGACCAGGCACCAGCTCGAACAGCTTCATCACCCGCACCGGGTTGAAGAAGTGAGTGATCGCAACGTCGGCTTGGAAGCGAGGTGGCATACCTGCGGCGATGTCGCGCAACGGAATGCCCGATGTGTTTGAACTGATCACCGAGCCGTCCTTGCGCAGCGGTTCGACCCTCGCGAACAGCTCGCGCTTGACCGCAAGATCCTCAACGATCGCCTCGCAGATCCAGTCGTAGTCGGCAATCTTGGCCAAGTCGTCGAAAGCGCCGGTTTCGACCAGATGCCGATCCGGCTCGTCGACCGCCTGCAGGCCGCGCTCGGCAGCCTCGGCCGTGACATCGAGCATCAGCACACGACAGCCCACCGCGGCGCTTGCCGCGGCAATGCCAGAACCCATCGTGCCGCAGCCCAGCACAGCTACCGATTCGATATTGCGACTCATTGCACCACGTTATGGGCGACCGCCATCACCGTCGGGACTTTCGGCCCAATAGGCCGCGTGTGGGTCCCGTGTATTAGGGGACAAGTGCCCTGCTGATCTTGCGCGCAACTCTTCACAATGACGACAAATGCTTCGTGAAGAAAATCACGATGAACACCAACCGGGCCCTCAGAGGGCGCTGGAAGAAGGGGTTGCCATGAAGAACTTATTGAAGAAGCCACTCGCACTGCTGGGTATCTTCCTAATGATCGTCTCGATCGGATACTTCGTTGGAGCCGGTGTGGCGTACAGCAAGACGCAGGACGGCTACGGCTCGCTCGAGGCCTTCAGTGCCGCGCAGAACGTCGAACTGTCCTACAACGACCAAGGTCAGCTCGTGGACCGCGGCGAAACCGCTGGTGCCGATGAGATCATGGCCCTGCTCACCGAGGACTGGGACTTCCCGGTCATCATGGGCGAGGGCGGCATCGATAAGAACGACCCAGTGGTCAACAACGCCAGTGAGTACATGTTCCAGATGGCGACCATCAGCTACCACACGCTGCACGGCACACAGAACGTCACGCTGACCGAAGAGCGGATCGCAGCCGCCATCGAAGCCGGTCAGCTTGATGCCGACGGCACCTACAACGGAAACGTTGAGGCGTACGTGGGCCAGGTCCTTGAGCCAGGCACCTATGAGGTTCCGGTGAACGGCCGCTACTGGACCGGGTTTGACCGCAGCGACGTGCTCGACGGTCCCGCCCGTGAACTGGCTTGGAGTGGCACCGCACACGCACTCGTCGCTGAGCTCGGCGTCGGTGCCGCAACGCACAGCGCCCTGCAGCTAGCACTCGGCATCGCTGGCTTGCTCGCTGGCCTCGGCGTGGTCACCATGGCAATGGGTATCGCCTTCGTCTGGGAAGCCAAGCGTCGTGACGGCAGCCTCTTCGGCCCCAAGCCAGAGGCAACGCCGGAGGCGGCGAAGGCCTGAGACTGACAGCACCAATGTCTGGCCGGTCGTAACCGACCGGTCGGCAACCCCGGATGGGCTCCTCTTCTGAGGGGCCCATTCGGCGTTTTTGGGTTGCACACACCTGACTGCTTGGCACCACTCGCTCGCTGATCCGTCGCTAACAGCGATCACTACAGTGATCTGCATGGTGACGCCCGACTACTTGCGCTTCGACTCGTTGAGCTTGCACGCCGGTCAACGCCCCGACCCAACCACCGGCGCTCGCGCTGTGCCGATCTACTTCACCACGTCGTACGCATTCCCCGACACCGACGAAGCCGCGGCGCTGTTCAATCTGGAAGCGCCCGGCCACATCTACAGCCGGATCTCAAACCCGACTGTCGCGGTGCTCGAAGAACGCATCGCTGCGCTCGAAGGAGGCGTTGGCGCGGTGTGCGCGGCCAGCGGCACCGCCGCGTTGCACCTGGCTGTCGCCACGTTGATGAGTGCCGGCGACCACATCGTCGCGTCCAAGAACCTGTACGGCGGGTCGTTCAACATGATGAACCTCACCTTGCCGCGGTTTGGTATCACCACGACGTTCGTCGACCCGCGCGATCCCGCCGCGTTTGCGGCGGCGATTCAGCCCAACACGAAGCTGTGCTACGGCGAGACGTTGGGCAACCCTGGAATCGAAGTGATGGACGTGGCCGCGATCGCCGATGTTGCCCACGCTCATGGATTGCCGCTGATGGTCGACTCGACGTTCTCGACGCCGTACTTGTTCCGGCCCATCGAACACGGCGCCGACATCGTCTTGCACTCGGTCACCAAGTTCCTCAGCCCGCACAACGCGTTCGCGCTCTTGCAGGGCATCGAGACGCTGCCGTTGCGCATGTCCCGCCATGTGTCCAACACCGACCGCGTGCTCGAGATGCTGCAGCGCAACGATGCGGTCAGCTGGGTGAAGCACCCGCGCGTACCCTCGCACCCCGACTTCGAGCTGGCTAAGCGGCTGTACCCCAAGGGCGTCGGAGCGATCCTCAGCTTCGGCGTGAAGGGCGGTCGCGCTGCGGGGCGGCGGTTCATCGAGGCAGTACAACTGGCAACACACCTCGCCAACGTTGGCGATGCGAAGACGCTTGTCATTCACCCTGGTTCGACGACACACGGTCAGCTCACCGACGAACAACTTGCGGCCGCTGGCATCTCAGAAGATCTGGTGAGGCTGTCGGTCGGACTGGAAGACCCCGACGACATCATCGAAGATCTTGAACGCGCGCTGAAGGCCAGCCAAAGATGATCGTCGCCGTCGACGGCGTCGATGCTCACGCCGCGACCGGCGGCATCGAACTGACGGGCAACGACCCGGTGGTGTTGTTGATCCACGGTGCTGGCATGGACTCCACCGTGTGGCAACTGCAAACGCGGTACCTCGCCCATCGCGACCTGCGAGCAGTCGCGGTCGACCTGCCCGGCCATGGCCGCAGCGCGGGTCGCGCGCTCACCACGGTCGCAGCGCTAGCCGACTGGACCGCGCGCTTCGTCGCTGCTGCCGGGTTCGCGTCGGTGCACGTGGTCGGGCACTCGATGGGCACGTTCATCGCGCTCGAGTTGGCCAGCCGTTACCCAGACATCGTCGACTCCATCACGCTGTGCGGCACAGCCACTGCCATGCCGGTGCACCCCGACTTACTCGCTGCAGCCGACAACGATGTGCCCGCCGCCGCCGCACTGTTGGCCGCGTGGGGTTACGCCAAGCCAGCGCAGGTCGGCAGCAATCCAACACCGGGTTTATGGATGTTGGGAGGCACGCGTGCACTTGTCGAGAACAGCGCACCAGGTGTGTTGGCGATCGATCTGCGCGCCTGCGCGGCCTACGACAACGCACTCGCTGCCGCGGCGATCGTGAAGTGCGCGGCGACGGTGATCATCGGCCTCGGCGACAGGATGACGCCGCCCAAGAGCAGCCGCGCGTTGGCCGGCGCATTGAGCAGCGTGCGCGTCATCGAACTAGTCGACACCGGCCACACGATGATGACCGAGAACCCGCGGCCGGTGAAACAGGCGATCCTCGACGCGGTGACGAACAACGCGCACTGAGTTAGTGCGGCGTCGGGTACCAAACCCCGTCGCGACCGAGATACTGCCGCTCACCCGTCGGACTGTCTTGATAGAAGGTCGCGCTGCCCGAATCGGCGAGCACCTGCAGCATCGCCGGCAGTTCATCACCCTCCGCACGAATCTTCTCGATCACTCGCGCAGGGCCAATCGCGTCGAGCATCTCAAACGGGCCGTGCAGCCAGTTGAAGCCCCACCGAATCGCGTTGTCGATGTTGACGATGTCGTCGGCGATCTCTGGAACCAGACCGGCGGCGTAGCGCAAGGTTCCGCCGAACACTTGCCACACAAGGCGGCCGTGTTCGGAATCGTCGAACATGATCGCGCCCACGTCGGCCAACATGTCGCCAGCCAGGCCGCCGAGATCGGGATCGCGTGCATCACGCCATTGCTCTGCAACCAGATCGAAGGTCTCCGCGTGCTTGCTGCCGTCGGCGAGTTTCTGCACGCGGCCAAAGCCGCCGAGAGCACCAGCCTTGCGGCCCAGTTGCCCGCGCTCGAGCATGCGCTGCTCGGCCGCAGGGAATGAGGTGTACGCCAACCCGGCGTCGCCAGCCGGAAGATTGACGGCCAAGTTCTTGCCGACGAGATCCATTACGTCGAGCCCAATCAAGTCGATCAAGCCGTACAACCCGGTGGGCGGCAGGCCGACTGGCTTGCCCAGCAGCGCGTTGATGGTCTCTTGGCTCATGCCCGCATCCAGAAACGGTTTGGCCAAGTGGAGTCCGCTGAGCATGAAGAAGCAGCCGATGCGATTGCCGATGAAATTGACGGTGTCTTTCGCGTGCACCACTCCCTTACCGAGCCGCGCATCACCGAAGCTGGCGAAGGCGTCGATCACGTCGGCTGTTGTGTGTTCGCCGGGCACCAACTCGAACAGCCGCATCACTCGCACCGGATTGAAGAAGTGGGTAATGGCAACGTCGCTCTGAAACCGCGGTGGCATGCCGGCGGCGATGTCGCGCAGCGGAATGCCCGACGTGTTCGAGCTGATGACCGAGCCGTCCTTGCGCAACGGTTCGACCTTCGCGAACAGCTGTCGCTTGAGCGCAAGATCCTCGACGATCGCCTCGCAGATCCAGTCGTAGTCGGCGATTCGTGCCAGCTCATCGAACGTGCCCGTTTCGACCAGGTGCCGATCGGGCTCGTCGACCGCCTGTAGTCCGCGCTCGGCAGCTTCGATAGTGACATCGAGCATCAGCACACGGCAGCCCACCGCGGCGCTCGCCGCGGCGATGCCCGCACCCATCGTGCCGCAACCAAGCACGGCTACCGATTCGATGTGACGACTCACTTCACCCATGCGTGCTCAGAGCCAATCGTCGTGAATGTGGAACGGCGAGAGCCCCGTCGGCTTGATGCATCTGCCTACTGTGTTCATCGAACGAGGCGTTGTCAAACTCGCGGACACATCGGGGTTCGGCCTCGCATGAACCCGTCTCGACACACAAGGATGACCTCGATGGAGACACTACGAACACCGGATGACCGTTTCGATGGTCTGGCCGACTACGACTTCGCCCCGCACTACGCCGAGATCGACGACCTCGACGGTGGGCGACTGCGCGTTCACTACCTCGACGAAGGACCCGCGGACGCCGACCCGGTGCTCCTTCTGCACGGGGAGCCGAGCTGGAGCTATCTCTACCGCCACATGATCGGCCCGCTCGTCGCCGCGGGTCATCGAGTCGTCGTTCCTGACCTCGTCGGCTTCGGAAAGTCCGACAAGCCGACACTCACAACCGACTACACCTATGCGCGCCACGTGGAGTGGATGCGTCAACTGATCGTCGATCACCTTGGGCTCGAACACATCACGTACTTCGGCCAGGACTGGGGCGGACTCGTTGGGCTGCGAGTGCTGGCCGACTCACCGGAGCGCTACGCACGCGTGGTCGTCGGCAACACCGGATTGCCGAACGGCTACACAAAACCATCGAAGGCATTCTTGGCCTGGCAGAACTATTCCCAGACCGTCGATGACTTCCAGGTTGGCGCCATCATAAATGGTGGATCCGCACGTGACCTTTCCAAAGCCGAGATCGCTGCGTACGACGCGCCGTTTCCCGACGACCGATACAAAGCGGGTGCGCGGATCTTCCCGACGCTTGTTCCAACCTCGCCCGATGATGTTGGAGCCGTCGCTAATCGGGCCGCCTGGGAAGTGCTCGCCCGCTTCGACCGTCCGTTCCTGTGCGCGTTCAGCGACAGCGACCCTGTCACCGCCGGGGGCGACAAGCCGTTTCGCGAACAGATCCCAGGCGCTCAGAATCGCCCTCACATCACGATCGCTGGCGCCGCCCATTTCCTGCAGGAAGACAAACCTGGCGAACTGGCCGAAGTGATCAACCACCTCATCGCAGAAGGTTGAAGCAGGGTTAGGACGATGACCGAGCCGGGGTACCGCCGATCAACCGGGACACCGCGTGGGCAGGCACGGCGAGCAGCGATCCTCGAGCAGGTCACCCGAGACTTGGCGGAGAACGGCCTGCCAGGGTTTTCGTTGCGGCGCGCCGCGCGGGCAGCCGGCACGACACACAAGGTGCTGCTCTACCACTTCGAGGGCCACGACGAATTGCTGCTCGAGGCCATTCAGCTGCTGCGCATCCAGCGCATCGATCGCGGTCTATCGGTTGCGACGCTCGAACCTGGTGCGAGCCTGGCGCAACGGGTCCGGGCAATCTGGCCGATCCTCACGAGCGGCGAAGGCGAGGTACTGAATCAGGCGATCGGCCTGTCGATGTACGACCCCGTCCGGTACGCGGACCTCGGCCGTGGTTCCACGCAGCAGTACCTGCCGGCGCTGGTCGCGATCTGCCCGCCGGCGTGGACCGATACCCGCAAGATAGAGGTGTCCGAGATGATCCTCGCGGTGCTGCGCGGCCTGATCATCGATCGGGTCACCAGCGGCGATGAAGCCAGGGTGGAGCACGCGTTCGCTGCGCTCGACCGAGCGCTCGATCGGGAGGAATTCACCCAGTCATCCACTTGACGTGAAGTGAACCGCGTGGTTCACTTCACGGATGAAACCAGAGATCCAGTTCCCCCAACGAGCGCCTCGCTTGAACGTCGAGTTGGCGATTGGCCCCATCGACGTGTTCGACAGCGGAGGAAGTGGGCCCGTCGTGGTCCTCCTCCACGGACTGTTGATGAACGCGAGCCTCTGGAGCACCGTCGTCGAGCAGCTACCAGACGGCATCCGCATCATCGTCCCGACGCTGCCGATGGGAGCGCACCAGCTTCCCGCGCACGCAGACGCCGACCTCTCCCTCCGCGGCCTGGCCGCTGCCGTCGTCGAGCTCCTCGACAAACTCGACCTCCACGACGTCACCCTCGTCGGTAACGACACGGGCGGCGCGATCGCGCAACTTGTCGCCGCCTCCGACACCGCACGGATCGGTCGGCTTGTGCTGGTCTCATGCGAGGCATTCGACAATCTGCCCCCCGGTCTCACCGGTCGGGCGATCGTCCTCACCGGCCGACTTCCCGCGCCGCTCTTCGGTCTCGTTATGCAACAACTGCGGCTACGACCGCTGCGGCGGTTGCCGTTCACGTTCGGCTGGCTCACCCGCTTCGGCGACACAACGGTGCGCGCTTGGCTGCAGCCGCTGCTGAAGGAGCGCAACATTCGACGCGACGCGGTGCGCCTGCTCCGCGCCATTCCCCGCGAGAAGGCAGCGCTTGCCGCAGCATCGGAGAAGCTCGCAGACTTCGGTCGGCCAGCACTCGTTGTGTGGGCTCATCGAGACCGAGTCATGCCACCCGCCCACGGCCGTCGGCTGGCCGACCTCCTCAACGCACCTCTCATTGAGGTACAGGACTCTCGTACGTTGATCCCGCTCGACCAACCAAGCGTCCTCGCGGAGGAACTCGCACGCTTCGTTGGCAGCAATCGCGCCAAGAGCTGACCCCACAACGCCGCGTGGCGTGTCAGCCGCGGGGCCATTGGTTCGCGCGCCGGTTCTGTTGCGCGAGCGTGGCGGTCTGTTCGATGCGCTTCGAGCGAGTTGCCGCGGTCTTGGCTGCGCTGATCCACTCGAGGATGCCGCGCCGAGTCGAGGGCGGGAACGCATCGAAGTTCGTGCGGGCGGGAGGCAGCTCGTCGAGGGCGCGGGCGAGGTCGTCGGGAACGACAAGCTGGTCGACATTGTCGAGTTTGGTCCAGCTGCCGTCGAGCTTGGCGCGTTCGATGGCAGCGAGTCCTGCGGGCGCGATCTGTCCTGCGGCGTCGAGTCGCTCGATCCGATCCTTGTTCACCTTGGACCAGCCACTGCCTGACTTACGCGGCGTACACAGCAGCGCGGTGTGTTGCTCGTCAATGCGTGCAGGCTTGGAATCGATCCAGCCGTGGCAGAGGCACTCCTCGTTGAGATCGATCGCGCTGACGTACTCGTCGCCCGGAGCGAGCGCGCCCTTCTTGACGGTGACCACCCAAACCCCGGTCGACGTGGCGTGATGTCGCCCGAGCCAGGCGCGCCATTGCGGACGACTGGTGATCGGCAACGTCGGCAAGTCGGGCTTGAGTGTCGGCGTCATCGTCGCGATCTCCGTGGCACGGCTCCGACGTCCTCCCGCTCGCATGCCCGACATTACGTCTCAACCGACGCAACTCGCACAAGTTCGAACATCCGAACGCGGACTTGCGTGACTCGATACTTAGTTGTCGGCGTACATTGCGTTGATGGACTCCATTGCTGCCGCGCAACTGGCTCGCATGCGAGGGATGACTCGCTACTACCACGCACGGTTCTTCTCCGATGTGCGGTTCACGACGGTGGCTGTTGGCGCTCTGTTCGTCGTCGGTTGGGGCTGGGTGCCCGAAGCCTTCGCGCTCGTCCCCTTCGCCGCCCTGCTCGGGGCGGCGCAGACCGCATTCGACGCGTCGTACCTGATCTTCGCTCGTCAGTACGCCGCCAGGCTCGAAGGGTTCATTAATCCAGAGCGCCGCGTCCTGGTAGCGGCTGCACTCGAAGATACGTACCTGTTCCCTCTCGACCGTCGCAAAATGGTGGTCGCCGGTCTTGGGCAGGACTTCACGTGGTTCGCCTTTATGACCATGCTCATCACCGGATCCGGCATCGGTGCATTCGGATTCGGGCTCGCACTTGCAATGCCAGTCATCGACGGCCACGGAGCTGCCTGGACGGTTGCTTACATTGCGGTGCTCGCGATCCTCACGTTGGCGGCGTTGGCCGTGGGCCTGTGGTGGTTCGTCGGAGGCGAAGGCGAACGTCGCTTGCGCGTCGTGCTCGACCGATCCTTTCCGACCAGGTAGCAAACCTTGGTCGGGTCGCTCGCCGATTAGCGTTCGGCACACCATGGCCGTTTCCGTCTTCGACCTTTTCAAGATCGGTATCGGCCCGTCCAGCAGCCACACCGTCGGGCCGATGCGAGCGGCTCGATTGTTCGCGCTGCGCCTGTTACACGACGGCCAGCTGTCGGCAACGACGCGGATCAACGTGCAGCTCTACGGATCGCTCGGCGCCACCGGCAAAGGCCACGGCAGCGACAAAGCGGTATTGCTCGGCCTTTCCGGTTACGAACCCGACACTGTCGACGTCGACGCCATACCGACGATCCTCGCCGAGACGCGCAGCAACGGGCGCATGTCGCTGCTCGGCGATCACGAGATCGGCTTCAATGAGAAGGAAGATCTCACCTTTCATCGCCGCGAGACGCTTCCCTTCCATGCCAATGGAATGCGCTTCACTGCCCACGACGCTGCTGGCCGCGAACTCGCGAACCGCTGTTACTACAGCGTCGGTGGCGGCTTTGTCGTCAGCGACGAGGTCGCGGCCGATGGCAGCAAGCAAAAGGTGATTGCTCCCGACGCGACCGTGCTGCCGTTCTCGTTCCGCACCGGCGACGAACTGCTCGCACTTACTGTCGCCAACGGCTGCAGCATCGCCGAGTTGATGCGTCGCAACGAAAGGCACTGGCGTAGCGACGCCGAGATCGATGCCGGCCTGCTGAACATCTGGCGAGTGATGCAAGCGTGCGTCGAGCGCGGCTGTCACACCGGCGGCACGCTGCCCGGTGGCTTCAAGGTCCGCCGCCGCGCGCAGGCACTGCACGCAAAGCTGACCGCGCTTTCAGCAACCGCCGCGAACGACCCCTTGCAGGTGCTCGACTGGGTCAACCTCTATGCACTCGCGGTCAACGAGGAAAATGCGGCAGGCGGTCGAGTCGTCACCGCCCCGACCAACGGCGCCGCCGGCATCGTGCCGGCGGTGTTGCACTACTACGCCCGCTTCGTCCCGCATGCGTCGGAGAGCGGCATCATCGACTTCCTACTCACCGCCGCCGCGATCGGCATTCTCTACAAAGAGAACGCCAGCATCAGTGGCGCCGAGGTGGGTTGCCAGGGCGAAGTTGGGGTCGCGTGCTCGATGGCGGCGGCGGCGCTCTGCGCGGTGATGGGCGGTACGCCCGACCAGGTGACCAACGCGGCAGAGATCGGCATGGAACACCATCTCGGCCTCACGTGCGACCCCGTTGGCGGTCTTGTGCAAATACCGTGCATCGAACGCAATGCGATCGCGTCAGTGAAGGCGATCAACGCCTCGCGGCTGGCGCTGCATGGCGATGGTGCACATCACGTCAGCCTCGACCAAGTGATCAAGACCATGCGCGAGACCGGCGCCGACATGATGACGAAGTACAAAGAGACCTCACGCGGCGGGCTGGCAGTCAACATCGTCGAATGCTGACACTCGAGTCAGGCCAACAGGTCGACGGCGATGTCGCTCCAGAGTTGTTCCATGAGCGCTAGCGAGTGCACATCACAGCGCTCGTTGGCAGCGTGGAACATCCCGACGTAGTCGTCGTAGGTCAGCTCTTTGGAGAACAGCCCATACCCATACGAGGTCGCTCCGGCTCGCCGGTAGAAGCGAGCATCGGTGCCGCCCGGTGTGATGGCCGGTACGCAGCGAGCGTCCGGGTACACCGACGCCGAGGCACGCGCGACTGACCGCCACAACGCAGAGTCGATCGGCGACTCGGTCGCCGGCCACTCCTCATGCATGAAGTGAATGTCAACACTGTCGATCAGGTCGTCACCGATCAGTTCGTGGAGGAGACGGCGGACGTCGTCGCCGGACTGACCCGGGAGTGTTCGAATGTCGACTTCCAACTCGACGCTGGCCGGGATGGTGTTGGTCTTGCCGTCGGCGCGCAGCACGTTCGGCGACAACGTGATGTGCGTGCACGCATGGCAGTCGGCGGCAAACCCGCGCTCAGGGTGATGCGCCGCCCAGTCGGCAATCGCTGCCGGGTCGAGCAGAACGCGGGTCAACTCGTGGTCGAATTCCATCGCCGCTACGTAGCCACGCCACGTGTCGTGGATGACGGCCAAGGGCCGGTAGTTGGCGATGCGACGAACGATCTCGCTCGCCTTGACCAGTGCGTTGTCGCCCATTAGCGGCGTCGAGCCGTGCGCTGCGCGACCGTGCACCACCAGTCGAGTCCAGGCCGCGCCTTTCTCGGCCACCAACACCGGCAACTTCATGCCCGACGGGGTGTGTAGCGGGGTGCCACCACATTCGGTGAGGACGTAGTCGGCCATCACGTTGTGACGGTGGTGGTCGAGCAGCCAACCGGCACCGGCCGAGCCGCCCGCTTCCTCGTCGGCTACGGCGGCGAACACCACCGTGCCCGGTAGCGCCACCTGGCGTTTCGCCAGCTCCGCGAATGCCACCGCCATTGTGGCCGTGACACACAGCATGTCGATTGCACCGCGGCCCCACACCCAGCCGTCGATCAGTTCACCGCCGAAGGGATCGTGGCGCCAATCGTCGGGAGTGACGGGCACCACATCGGTGTGCCCCAGCAGCAACAGCGTCGGCGCTGTCGGGTCGGTGCCAGGTAGACGCGCCACCAATGAATGACGATTAGCCAACGGCCCGAACGCCTGCACGTCGACACCGGGCACGTCGACCACCGCCCGCAGCACCTCTGCCGCGCGCGTCTCGTCGCCGGAGTCGGGCTGCCCGGTATTGACGCACTGCAACCGAATCAGTTGCTGTAACAACTCAGTGGATGCGTTCGGAGCGGCGACAACAGTCATATCCAAATCATCGCGCCGCTTGCGCCACTCCGCGGCGACTGCCGGTCTCAACCGTCGAACGAGTGGCGGGGGGTGGTGTCGAGTCTCAGCACATAGCGGACAGATGTCGCGCGTCATAGCGGACAGTCGTTGACGCTGGTCGATGTCCAAAACCCGGCTGGTGATCATTGCTGTCGTGCTCGAAAAGCGCTCTGTCAGGGAAAGCCGACCCTACGGACCCTACGGACCACGAAAAAACAAGAAGCCCGAACCACAATGAGGGTTCGGGCCTTGCCTATGTCTCGCGACATCACAATGGTGGCGGGGGCAGGATTTGAACCTGCGACCTTCGGGTTATGAGCCCGACGAGCTACCGAACTGCTCCACCCCGCGGCGGTAACTGCAGGGTATCGCCGTGCCCGCTCGGCGGCAACCGGCCCGCACTGAAGGCGAGCGGCTGAGCCGATCTAGCTGGGAATAGTTGTGGGCGCAAGGAAGTTGTAGATGACATGACCATCGAGATCCAACAACCAACTGAGCGATTCGTCACCGACCTCGGCTGGCTTGACTCGAAGCATTCATTCAACTTCGGGGACCACTGGTCCCCCGAGCACCAGGGCCACGGCCTACTCCTGGTCAACAACGACGACTTGGTCGCGCCCGCGACAGGGTTTGGCACGCACGGCCATCGCGACATGGAGATCGTGACCTGGGTTCTGTCCGGCACCCTCGAGCACCACGACAGCGCCGGGCATCACGGCCTGCTGTACCCCGGGCTGGCCCAGCGCATGTCGGCCGGGACCGGCATCCGACATAGCGAGAAGAACCCAAGCGCTGACGACCCCGTGCACTTCGTGCAGATGTGGGTTCAGCCCGACACTGCCGGCGTTGAGCCCGGATACGAACAGAAGGACATCAACGACGCACTCGCTGCTGGCGGACTGGTCGCAATCGCTTCCGGCAAGAATCATCCGACCGCCGTGAAGATCCACCAGCGCGACGCGGTGCTCTGGGGAGCTCGACTGCGCGCCCACGAAACCGTCACGTTGCCTGACGATCAACACGTCCACGCGTTCGTGGCGATCGGCGACGGCCGCCTGTCGACAGGCGAAGAGCTCGCCGAAGGCGCGGCAGCGCGGCTGACCGCTGCGGGTTCACGCGAGTTCACTGCTGGCGGATCAGGAGCAGAGCTTCTGGTGTGGGCAACAGCCTGACCGGCCGTCGCGCACGGGGCCTCAGGGTTGGAACCGCGGATGGGTGATCGTCCCACCTCCGCCGACGGTGACCTGTCCGGTGCCGTCGAGCCCGATCACCGCGGCGGTCGGAGCGTCGTTCACGCCGAACTTGCCTATGACGTAGGTGTAGATGATCGCACTCCCATCGGGGGTGAACGTCGGTTGGATCGCGTGTTCCTCCACCGCGTCGAAGTCCGTCACCTGTGCTTCCCCGTTGCCGTCGGCGCGAATCGTGAACAGGTTGTCACCGCGGGAGAACACGATGAGATCCTCCACCGGGCTCCAGTCGGGCGCCGGTGAACCGGGACCTTGGAACGGGCCGCTCAGCGTGACGAGATACTCGGGCGTCGTTGCCCCCTCGGCGGGCACGACGGCGACCGCCATCGACGTGGCCTTCTCCTCGCTCAACCTGGTGCTCAAGTAGGTGACCTCCTCGAAGACGATCAACTCGCCGTCCCCGGACCAACGCGGGTGAAACAACCAAACCGTTCCGGACGTGTCCTCGTAGATCGTGCGAACATCACCGGAGGCCACGTTCAAGGCGACGATCGCCGACCGTGACGTGGTCGAACCGTTCTCCGACTCGGCGACCATGAATGCGATCTCGGTACCGTCCGGAGACCACGACCCGTCCTGCAGCGATCGGCATGGCGAGACGCACTCGTACACGGTCTTCAGTTCCGAACCATCGGCGTTGACCGTCCAGAGGCGCGAGAACGACGTGTCGAACACGATGCGAAGCCCGTCACGTGACCAATCGGGGTGCTCCTGCCTACGAGGGGCCTCGGACGCAATGACGTTCAAGTCGGAGCCATCGGGCAGCACTGTCTGAACACCATCGCCACCCTGAAACACGATCAGAGAATCGGCTAGCGAACCCAGGTGCGCCCGTGTTGACTCCGGCATTGTGGTGTCCGGCGAACTGGTTGACAGCGACGTTGTATCCGCAACATCGGTCGAATCGACCGGTTCCACGGTCGACGCTGACGACTCGTCCGTTGACGAACAGCCGACGAGCGCGAGCGCAGCGACGCCGGCGACCGCCGCGTACCTGTGAGCTCGTCGACCTCGGCTCGGACCTGCTTGGGGAGTGGCGATTGAGCGCACGATGCCTCCTGGCGGAACATGATGAGTGGGACGCCGTCATCTGGCCACAAGCCTTCGACAACGTCAGAGACCCTCTCCGATTTCCCGGAAAAGGCCCTGACCTGGTTCTTACTTGGTGGCGGGGGTCGGATTTGAACCTGCGACCTTCGGGTTATGAGCCCGACGAGCTACCGAACTGCTCCACCCCGCGGCGGTAACTGCAAGGTATCGCCGCGCTGGCTCGGCGGCAACCGGTGCCCGCCAGGCACAGCACCCCCGCCGCCCGGTAGGTTGCATCGCTATGACTCCCACCGCTGGCACTCGCACAGGCGTCGGTGCGTGTGCGCTGGCTGCATTCGGTTCGGTGGTCAACCCCGGTACGGGCCACCTCGCCGTGCACGCACGCATCACACGGGCAACGCTTGTCGCGTCGGTGCTGAACCTCGCTGCCACAGTCGTGTCGATACTGATCTTGGGGCCAGTGCGCAAGCAGGCCGACTTGGTGGAGATCATCGCCGACCGCACCGTCCTGCTTGGCCTCGGCGTGGCACTGGCCACGATGGCAATCGCTCGTCTCTACACCGCGTTCGACTCGGCATGGTTGGCGCGCCCAACCAGCAGCACCCGCTTACGACTCGCAGCCGCGCTCGCCGTCGGCGTGTTGGCGATCGGTGGCGTGGCGCCACTCGCCATCGCAGCCAACTACGCGTGGGAAGCCGATCAGACCGCCGAGAAAGTATTCGGCAACGACGACGCAACTACGGCAGTTCCGACACCGCTGCCCACCACTCCTGTCACCGGTTCCACCGTTGCGGTCACCGGCTCCACAATTGAAGCCACCACGACCACCGAGCCGTTGTTCGAAGGCGAGTCGCGCGTGAACGTGTTGCTGCTCGGCGGCGATGCTGGCCCCGGTCGCCCGGGTTTGCGCACCGACTCGATGGTCGTCGTCTCGATCGACTCGGTCACTGGTACCGGCGTCATCATCTCGATCCCGCGCAACATGGACGACATTCCGTTCCCAGAAGGCACGCCGCTGCACGACAAGTATCCCGAGGGCTTCGACGGACTTGCCAACGCGATCTACACGTACGGCGACACCCATCGCGACCTGCTGGGTGGTGTCGAAGATGCTGGCGCGCAGGCGATCAAGCTCGGCATCTCGCAGTTGCTCGGCATCCCCATCCACTACTACGTGTTGGTCGACATGGCCGGCTTCGTCGACATTGTCGACGCGCTCGGCGGCATCGACATCTATGTACCCAAGCGCATGCCGACGCCCGGCAACCCCCGCGGCGCGAAGCACCCGGTGCCGGAGTACATCGAAAAGGGTCAGCAACACATGGACGGAACGCTGGCACTCGCCTACGCCCGCACGCGTGAAGCCGACGACGATTACCACCGCATGAGTCGTCAGCAGTGTCTGCTCGGCTCGTTGGGGAAGGCGGCCACACCAATGGCGCTCACGCTCGGCTTCACCGAGCTGATGTCGGCCTTCGGCGATGCGGTGCACACCGACATTCCGCGCGACAAGCTGGACGACTTCGCAAGGTTGATCGAGCTCTTCAACGACGCCGGCGGCGTCGCCGCCACGCACCGTTTGCATCTGGGCAAACCATTGGTCGACCCCTTCCGCTGGAAGCCCGACGAGATCCGAACGCTCGTTGCTGTGGCGTTCGCGCCGATCGTCCTCGACATCGACGTGCCGCTGCTGGAAGAGACCTGCTAGTTACACGCTACGACGGCGGTTGCAGCCCGAGCTTGGCTGCGATCGTCGGGCCACACCACGTGATGCCGTGTCGGCGACCGAGCTCGTTCATGGTCTGCGGGTCGGGCGGCGCGGTGGCTGCATCATCTCGCCGAAGTAGGCATCGAATCCGCCGGGCGTCATCAGGTTGATGGCGCGCACCGGTGGCTGATCGGCGTTGATATTCGAGAACGTATGCGCCAACCCTGGCGGCACCGACGCGAAGTCGCCAGGACCAAGGTCGATGAGCTCGTCGCCGACCTGAACCGTGAGCGTGCCTTCCAGCACCAGGAACGCGTCGTCCTGGTCGTCGTGAATGTGTAACGGCGGGCCGGCGAGGTACGGAATGGTCGACACCATGAAGTCGTACCTGCCGTTGGTATTCGCGCCGCCAGCTCGCATAGCCCCAGCGGGGCCGGGGACAACGTTGGCACCGCGGCTGACAAACACTTCCGGCATATCGGCCTCCTCTGAAGTGACTCCGATGGCGATCGTATTCGATTCGCCCGGCGCCTCGTTACGGGCCGACGCGCTGCTTGCCTTCCAGGATCTGTGCACCGAGTCCTTCGAGTTGTTCGGCTGTCGCGTGCTCCGCTAAGCGCGGAAGGAGTTTGGTCTCCTCCACTCGAGCGTGATCGCCGACGAACGCTTGCAATGTCTGAAAGGCATCGACCAGCCGAGTACCTTCCAGCGCGGCGACCACCTCGATCTGCTTCTTGACTGCTGAGTGCGCGGCGGCCAACCGGTCCATCAGCGCCGGGTCGTCGACGAGGCGGGCGGCCAGCGCGTACAGCGGGGCGTGCTCGACATCGTCGCGGGCACGCAGCGCGCCGAGTGTCTGCCCGACGAGCGACCAATCAAGAGTCGCGTTGAAGCGGCCGAACAGCTCGCGGACTCGCTCGTGCTCGGCACGAACAAGGTCGATTCCATTTGCCACGTCTGCCCCCCGACTAGTCGAGGGTGGCTACCCCATCGCCAGGGCTGCCAAACGTCAGGTGCTCAGCGCTACTGGGGTTCCCTGCAGGTACGTATCGATCGAATTCGCAACGCGCTTGCCGTCGGCCATCGCCAGAATCACCGTCGCCGAGCCACGGACGATGTCGCCGCCAGCGAACACTCCGGGCAAGTTCGTCATGCCACGCTCGTCGGCGACAAGGTATCCGCGATTTGAGAGTGCAAGATCCGGCGACGACGAAGTCAGCAACGGGTTCGCGCGAGTGCCGACAGCCACAACGACCTCGTCACACGGAATCACTCGTTCGCTACCCGGGATCGGTTGCGGTGCGCGGCGGCCGGACTCGTCAGGCTCGCCCAACTCGGTTTCGATCACTCGCAACCCTGTGACCCATCGTTCGGCGTTGCCCTCGATGGCCACCGGGTTCACCTGGAACTCGAACGTCACGCCCTCTTGTTCGGCGTGGTGCACTTCTTCCACACGCGCCGGCATTTCCGGGCGACTGCGCCGGTACACGATCGTTGCCTGCCCGGCGCCCAACCGGCGCGCCGTGCGCACTGCGTCGATGGCCACGTTGCCGCCGCCGATCACCACCACCCGATCACCGCGCAACACCGGTGTGTCGGCTTCGGGGAACGCGTACGCACGCATGAGGTTCACGCGCGTCAGATACTCGTTAGCGGTGTAGACACCTTTGAAACCCTCGCCCGGTATGTCGAGAAACATCGGCAGGCCAGCACCGACGCTGATGAACAACGCGTCGAAACTCTTGCGCAGCTCGTCGAGTGTGTAAGTGCGCCCGATCACGACGTTGCATTCGATGTGCACTCCGAGCGCGACCAGACGCTCGACTTCGTTTTCGACGATCTCATTCGGCAAGCGGAACTCGGGTATGCCGTACGACAGCACTCCACCGGGAAGGTGCAGCGCTTCGTAGATCGTCACGTCGTGGCCGCGACGGGCCAACTCGCCCGCCGCAGTCAGGCCACCCGGCCCGGCACCGATGATCGCGACTCGCCGACCGGAACGCTCAACCGCGGCAACGTCGTCGTACACGTGGCCACGCGCCCAATCAGCGACGAATCGTTCGAGGTGACCGATCGCCACCGGCGCACCCTTGCGGCCACGCACGCACTCGGCTTCGCATTGATGCTCTTGCGGACACACTCGGCCGGTCACGGCGGGCAGCGCATTGTCGCCGAACAGGGTGCGCGCCGCGGCTGCCAAGTCGCCAGCTTCGATGCTGGCAACGAACGAGGGAATGTCGACCGACACCGGACAACCCTCCACACACGTTGGGCGCGCACACGCGATACAACGCTGCGCTTCCAGCAACGCAAGGTGCTCGGTGAACCCGAGGTTCACTTCGGTGAACGAGCCCGACCGCTCGGTGGCATCGCGCGTTGGCATCTCCTGGCGGCCAATCGCGAGGCGCTCGCGCTTGGTCAGTGGCTCGCCTGTCATGTGCCGCTCCTCACCCCGTGCCGCGGCACTCGTGGCCGACCGCAGCTCGTTCATCGTCGCGATAGGTCGTTAGTCGGTCGGCGAGTTCTGCGAAGTCGACGGCGTGCCCATCGAACTCGGGTCCGTCGACGCACGCAAAGCGCATCACGCCACCGATCGTCACGCGGCACCCACCGCACATGCCGGTGCCATCGACCATGATCGGGTTGAGCGACACGATCGTGTGCACGTTGGACGCTTCGGTCACTGCCGATACGGCGCGCATCATCGGAACCGGCCCGGCCGCGTAGACGACATCAAGCTGGCGCGTAGCGACAAGATCGGCGAGCGCTTCGGTGACAAAACCAGCGCGACCGGCACTGCCATCGTCGGTGCACACGATCAGCTCACCGAACTCGCGGAACTGTTCTTCAAACAGAACGTTCGCGCTCGTGCGACCGCCCAGCACTGTGATCACGTCGACGCCAATCTCCGACAGCCGACGCGCGATCGGATAGATGACCGCGGCACCAACCCCGCCAGCGACACAAACGGCCGTGCCCTTGGTGATCAGATCCGTGGGCTGGCCGAGCGGGCCGACCACGTCGTCGATGAACTCGCCTGCAGCAACCGCCACCAAATCCGACGTGCTCTTACCAACGGCCTGCACGACCAGCTCGATCGTTCCGGCGCTGACATCGCTGTCGACGATGGTGAGCGGGATGCGCTCGGCACCGGGGCCAAGCCGAATGATCACGAATTGGCCGGGCTGACGCACTTCTGCGACGCGGGGCGCCACCAACACCAAACGATGAACCGTGGGCGACAACCCCGCCGGGGTCAACAGGGTGTTCGAGACCACTTGGTGACTCACCAGGTGATGGTACGACCGCCGCTACCTCGCTGTCTTGGGACTTCCGACCCTTCTTGATCGGGCGCCCAGTTCGGCAAAATGGGTCCATGGCCGACGTCGACGTAATCGAACTCCTTGAGGCAGATCATCGACTGATCGGGCAACTCGTGATGGAACTAGAGGCGGCCGACGACCCGACCGAGATTCGTTCCCTGTTTCTGCGCGTCGGGCAAGAGTTGGCCGCCCACGAGGCGGTCGAGCAGCAGGTGTTGTTCCCGGCGTTCGGTCGCGCACTCGCCGCCGCCGGCGAGAACACAATCGACCGGCGCATGGGCGAGCACGAAGAAGTGAACGAGTTGCTCGCCGAGATGCGCATCCTTGCCCCCGACGGCTTCGGATTCGCCAAACGAGCCAGTGCTCTGCTGCTCGAAGTGAACAGCCACTTCCAGTTCGAAGAGGAAACCGTGTTCACGCGTATGCGGGCAGCGATGAAACCCGATGAGTTAGTCGAGTTGGCAACGCAAGCGGCCACCGTCAAGCGCCATGCGCCCGCGTTTCCCAACGACCACCCGCACCTCGGTTAGCAGCCCCGAGCCGCGCTAGCCCTCCATGTAGTAGTAGCAGCCGTACATGTCGGGGTCGCCCCACTGCACTGAACCACGCACCGTCAGGCTCGCACGATCAGTGAACTGCACCTGATCGAGGCCGATCGTCACGATCTCGGAATCGATGATCATCGAACGCTGCAGCGGGTTCCAGCAACCGGTGTCGGTTTGTGCTTCGTGCTGGATCGTGCCGCGACCGACAAGCGTGCGCCCCTGCAGTTGCGCAACCACCGCGCCACCGGCCGAGCTGACAACATCCTTGGACAAGCAGTCGATCGCCGGCCCGCAACCGCCCCACCATGGCGAGACGGGAATCACGATGGTGCCGTCTTCGGCCCAGTACAGGAAGGCCTTGTGATCCCACTCGGCCTCGCTGCTGCCGCCGATTGGCAGCGACGAAATCAGTTGCGGGTTCGCCGGATCGCTGACGTCGAACAGCGACAGCTGAGTGCCGTTCGTGAAACCACTCAGGTCGGCGCTCTGTCCGACACCGAGCAGCAACCCATCGCCGACCGGGTGTAGGTATGCCGAGTAGCCGGGAATCTTCAACTCGCCGGTCACAACCGGGTTGGTCGGGTCGGCAAGGTCGATCACGTACAGCGGGTCGGTCTGGCGGAACGTCACGACGTAAGCCTGTGTTCCAAGGAAGCGAACGGCGTAGATCTGCTCGGTCAACCCAAGGCCACCGACCTTTCCGATCTGCACCAGCTCGTTGCCTTGCGGTCGCAGCACCTGCACGAACGACTCGCTTGCGCCCGTGTTCCAATCGCTGAGCGTGGTGGCAACGCGTAGGTCGCCTTCGTATTCGCTCATCGCAAACTGATTCAACAACTGACCATTCACTTCACCCGATGCAATGTACGAAGCGGTGCCGTTCGCGCCGAGCGCGAATTGGTGGATCAGTGTCGGCGGCTGCGTGTTGGTGGGGGCGGTGTTCGTCCAGTCCCACGGCACGGTCGCGAGGTAGATGCTGGTCGGCGAGGCGTAAACGACGTCGCCGTACGAGACGATGCCGGCGGAGCCGACAGGGCTGGAGTCGCCCTGCAGATCCATCGACGCGATCCACGAGATGCCGAGCCCGGCGAAGTCGCGCGGTGCTGCAACGGTCGAGCAATCGAGCGATGCACTCATCGCTCCGAAGGCGCCATCGGTGGCCTCGTCGAAGTAGCGCGGCAGCCATTCTTCAATCGTTGAGTTGTTGATGACGTCTTTGTTGGCTTGTAGCGCGCTCGCTTCGTCGAGACCGAACTGATCGGGCGTCACGAACTGCAAGCGATTCGCAATCGTCGAGGTGAGCACCAAGCGTGCCTGGCCGTCGATGGAACGACTGGCAACCAGTCGCCCTTCCAAGTGACTGCGCCTCAGCAAGGTCGGGTTCGCCGCGTCGTTCACGTCGTACAACGAAACGATCGTGTCTTCGCTGCTGTTGTACGACTGACTGATGACGAGCAAGCGCGTGCCGTCGAGCAGCAATTGGTGACTACCGTCGGGCAGGTTCTCGATGTTTGCGATGACAGCAGCACTCGCTACGTCGACGATGCGTATCCCATCCTGACTGACGACAAAGACATGCTTGCCATCGGTCTCGACAACATCGCCCTCGTCAACGCCGACTTCTTGCGTGTTCGTTCCCGAATAGCTCGGGTCACCCGAGCCATCCGACTTCGGCGGCTCGGCGCCGCTATCGGTGCCCGCCGAATCCGCCGTCGGCGCCGCTTCAGCCGTCGGATAGATCGCGTCGCGCCCGTAGAAAATGGGTCCGCCGCCATCAAGACCCCACGCGGTCACTCGCTCGAGTGCCTCAGTGCGCAGATAGCTGAGCAAGTCCGGGCAGTCTTCGAAGAACACCAACCGCGAGGAGCCAAAGCCGCCGCTGGACGGACCCGATGGTTTCACGGTGGAAGCTGTCGAATCGGTGGACGACTTTGAGTCGTTGCTGCAGCCGACAACAAGTAGGGCGGCCGCGGTAGCAAGAGCAAGTGATCGGTTCATGCCAATGAGACGTACTCGCGTGGCCGATCGGTTCCCGAGATGTTCCAAACGCCCGGCACCAAGTGCAAACATTGCGCCGTGCCGAACCACGCTGCCTACACCCGCGCCGACGCCGCTGACGCGAAACGCGGCTACCCGGAAGTCGACCTTTCCGCATACGCCACTGCCCGCGGGCTAGCACCGGAGGGCCAGGCGCTCGTCGGTCACTTCGGCGGCCTCAACCCGCTGTGGCCTCACTACGTCTTCAATGTCATGCGCGGTGAACTGGTCGCCGGCCGCTTCGGCACCGTGCAGCACGAACTCGACGAGGTCAGCCTCGATGACGACGGCGACCCGCGCCAATCGGGCACCTACTACTCGCGGCGCAGCAACTCGAAGCCTGGGCTGCGCGGTCTCATTGGGTTGGAGAAGGAGATTCCGAACGAACCGTTCGCCACGCAGGCGATGTGGTTGCCGACGACGGGCATCAAGCTGTTGGTCCCAGAGGCCGCAGTACTTCCGCGCATGGTGCTGCAAACGAAGGAACACATGTCGTGGAGTGATAAGGCACTTGCCGCCGCCCCATCGTTCGGCATGCGCAAGAGCGACTTTGTGGCACCCGAACTTCGCGACGGGGTGGGTGCGATGGTGGGTCCGATCCTGCAGGGGCTTGGAGTTACCTTCGCCCGTCTGGAGCTGTCGCACGGTGCACTTGGATTGCGCGTCGACGGCTTTCGGCGCGAGCCGGCCGACCTCGACCGCCTCGTCGCCGCGACTTCCGCAATGGCCGACGCGTTCGCCAAGATCGCCGAGCTGTGGTGGGCACCAGCCGCATTCGATCTACCGCTCGGCGACTTCGACCTCAACGCGCACCCACCGGGCTTTCGCACCTTTCAGACCGACTGGGATCAGACAGGCCATCAGCAGTTGCAGCAAGTTGCGACTGCCTTGGGCATGTCGATCGAGGATCCGGTCGCGCTGCATCGACGCATCCCGCGCCTACCGATACCCGGCACCTCAATGGGAGTACTCGCCGGCAACCTGCCGGGCAGCAAGCGCTTCGCCCGGCTCACCTGGCAGACACAGGCGCACCCGGGTTCGTCGTCGTACCTACGCCCCGCTGCCATCGTGGCCACCACCGCCGACGTTGCGCCAACACCAATTGGTGGCACGTTGCTGCCAAGCACCGACATGTACGCGGCGGTCGGCGACGGGCTGGCGTGCTGCTGGACGCGACACAACACCATCGGTCGCCTGGAAGCCGACGATCTGGTTGCCCGAGCGCTCGCAACGTTCAGCGAACTCGGCGTCTGAGCTAGCGCCTAGCGCGTCGTGGGTAAACCCGACGCGGGCGCCGAGCCGAACAGCGTGCGCGTCTTGATCAGTCGCGTGATCTGCTCCGGTGGCATCGGCCGCGCCAAGTAGAAACCCTGCGCTCGCGGCACCCCAAGTTCGGTGAGGCATCGCATTTGTTGCGCCGTCTCGACACCCTCGGCGGTAACCGACAGGCCGAGTGCTCGTGCCATCGCGACGATCGCCTGCACGAGAGCGGTGTCGTTCGAGTCGGTCTCTAACCCGTCGACGAAGGCGCGGTCGATCTTCACCGAGTCGACTGGAAAGCGGCGCAGATAGCTGAGCGACGAATAGCCAGTGCCGAAGTCATCGATCGCGAGACTGACGCCGAGTGCCTTCAACTCGTTCAGCGTGCGACCGAAATAGTCCGCGTCCTGCATGAACACACTCTCTGTCAGCTCGAGACACAGATCGGCTGAACGCATGCCGCTGCGCGCCAGCACCCGTGCGATCCGATCAGTGATGTCGGGCGACAGCATCTGGCGAACCGACAGGTTGACCGCCAACGAGAGCATGCGAACGTGATCGAGTGCCGTCTGCAATTGCTGCCACTCGACGAGTTGCCGCGACGCCTCTTCCAGCATCCAAGCGCCGATGGGAACGATCAGCCCGGTTTCTTCTGCTACCGGAATGAAGTCCGCCGGCCGGACGTCGCCGAGCGACTCGGAATGCCACCGAAGCAGCGCTTCAACGCTCACCATCTCGTTGGTCGCGAGATCAACGACCGGCTGGTAGTGCACGCTCAACTCGTTGCGCGCCAGCGCGTGGTGCAGCGCGGACGACACGCTCAAGCGTTTGCTCGCCTTTCTGCTCAAGGTCTCGTCGAACAACTCAATTCGTCCACGGCCCAGTTCCTTTGCGCGATACATCGCGGTGTCGGAGTCGCGCAACAGACTGTCAGGCGTCGATTCGTCGGTCGACAGTGCGATGCCAAGGCTGGCGGTTACATGAATCTCTTGACCGTCGATCAGCCACGGGCGCACAAACGAACGCAACACGCGTTGGGCGATTTGATCGGCCTCGCCAACGGTCACGTCGTCGCACACAACTACGAACTCGTCGCCACCGAAGCGCGCCACGGTGTCGCCCGGACGAATCGCGCGCTTGATGCGGTAGGCCGCCTCGCTCAACAAGCGATCGCCTGATGTGTGACCGAGCGAGTCGTTGACCACCTTGAACTGATCGACATCGAGGAAGATCACACCGAGCCGAGAACCACGCCGCCGCGAGCCGGCAAGACCATGAGTGAGGCGGTCGGTCAGTAGCAGCCGGTTGGGCAACCCGGTGAGCGAGTCGTGCAGCGCGCGGTGCGAGCTCTCCGCTTCCATTTCCTTGCGTTCCGTGATGTCCTTCAACTGACCGAAGATGTACTGCGCAACGTTGTTGTTCTTCACGACGGCAACGTTGGTGGCGGCCCAAACGATCGAACCATCGGGCCGGATGTAGCGACGCTCGTCCTGATACGTCTCGTGGCCGTCGACGAGTGCCTCGAGAACGGCCTGCCCGAGCGGCTTCTCATCGGGATGGCCGAAATCGACCCAGCGCCGGTCGATCAATTCCGCATCCGTTCTACCGAGGAGGTCGCGCATCGCTTGATTGACGCGGCGCGGAATTCCATTCAGATCTGCGATTACTGCGCCGATCGCCGACTGTTCGAATCCGATTTCGAAGCGACTCTCCGCCGCTTGCCGCGTAGCTTCCGCTTCCACCCAGTCCGTTTGGTCGGCGACAGTGCCGCTCATCTTCGCGACCCGTCCGTCGTCGTCGACTTCCGAAACGACCCGAGCGCGCACCGATCGTTCGGTGCCATCGGGCCGCACGATGCGAAACGCATGGTCGAAGGAGGCACCGGTCAGCGTTGACTCCGCCCACACCGCCCTCAAGGGTGCAACGTCGTCGGGGTGCACGGCCGACAGAAAGCCGTGTGGGTCAAAGGGCAGCCCCATCTCCATGCCCATGATCCGATACATCTCGTCGGACCAAATCATCTGGCCGGTGGCGACGTCGATCTCAAAACTGCCCAACTGCGCAATCCGTTGCGCCTCCGCCAGGCGATGACTGGTGGCCTCCAGCGCACGACGCGCCTTCAGACTTTCGGTGATGTCGCGCGCAATGACAGAGGACCCAATCATGCGTCCGTGTTCGTCGTTGATTCTGGAGGCAGTGAGCAGCACGTCGATCAACGTGCCATCTTTTCGTTGCCGCGTCGTTTCCAGCACCTCGAACGGACTGCCTTCGGTGAGCCGGTTTCGGGCTTCGTGTTGCTCGTGACGCAAGCTGTCGGGAGCGATCAATCTGATGGTCTGGCCAACAGCCTCGGCGGCGGTGTACCCGAAGAGCGTTTCTGCTCCGTGGTTCCAGCTGGTGATGTGTCCTTCGAGCGTGACACCGAAGATCGCATCGGCCGAACTGTCGACGATGGCGGAGAGCTGCCGGCGGGCGCTGTCCTCGGCCCTGCGTGCGCTGACGTCCATCGAGGTACCCACGATCGCGACCACTTGACCCTTTGCATCACGGATCGGTTGATTCGTGACGGACACCCACAATCGCGACCCGTCGCGGCGTTCCACTTCAACCTCGCCCGACCACTCCTCGCCGCGCATGACTGCATCGTGAATCTCCGCCGAACGCTCAATGCTCGAGTCGCGGATGAGCAACTCGGTGGCAGTCTTTCCGGTTACTTCCTCAGCAGCCCAACCGAACATCGCTTCCGCTGCACCATTCCAGTACAGGATCACGCGATTGAGATCGACGGCCACGATCGCTTGCCCCACCGAGGCGAGGATCGCCGAGTGGAAGTGCAACGTTTCTTCGCTAGGGGCAGCGGCACGCGCGACGCGACACAGCTCGGCAATTTCGTCGCGAAATCCCATGTCGGTGGCTGTCATTTGGTCGATTCGTTCCAGTTGCAGTCCCTGGTTATCGACAGCGCCGCCGCCCGGCACGACCGAACTAGACGATTTCCATAAAGAATTGATCCCTGTCACACCCCCCGACGATGATGGGCCTTCATGAGCGCCATCACCGCAGTTGGTTTGAAGAAGACGTTTCGAGGCAAAGACGGCGATGTCGATGCAGTGCGCGGGGTCAACCTCGATGTCGCTCCCGGCGAGATCTTCGGCTTTCTCGGGCCCAACGGCGCCGGCAAGTCGACAACCGTGCGCATGCTGACCACGCTGATGACGCTCAGCGCTGGTCAGGCACATGTCGGCGGTGTCGATGTTGCGGCCGATCCTCACGGCGCTCGCCGCAAAATCGGCGTCGCATTGCAAGAGGCGGGGCTCGATCCGCGCCAGACCGCCCGCGAGATCCTGGTGCTACAAGCGCGGCTGTTCGGCATGTCAATGGCCTCGGCCGTGGTGCGCGCGCAAGAATTGCTGGAGCTTGTCGACCTTGTCGATGCTGCCGATCGGCGAGTGAAGGGCTTCTCCGGTGGAATGAAGCGGCGCCTCGATCTCGCTTCTGCGCTGGTGCACCGGCCGGAAGTGTTGTTCCTCGACGAGCCCACATCGGGGCTCGATCCCGCTAGCCGCATCACGGTGTGGGATGAAGTGCGGCGCATCAACGAGCTGGGCACCACCGTGTTCCTCACCACGCAATACCTCGAAGAAGCCGATCAGTTGTGCAACCGGTTGGCAATCATCGATGGTGGCCTCATCGTGCGCGAAGGCACGCCGACCGCACTCAAGCAGGAACTACGCACTCGCAAGTCCATGAAGACCGACCCGACTCTCGACGAGGTGTTCCTCGACGCAACAGGCCGCACTCGCGAAATGGGTGCCGGCGAAGTGAAGGAAGTCTGATGACACCGAAAACTGAAACCACCCCTGCAACCACGGCAGTCGAGCCCGAGCACCACAGCAGCGCACTGCGCGACTCGTTGCTGCTCGGCGGGCGCGCTATTCGCGAAGCACTGCGCACGCCCGATTCGCTGTTACCTACGATGTTTATCCCGTTGTTCTTTCTCGTGGTCAACGTCGGCCAGGCGGCGCGCATCTTCCCCTCCGAAGCCACTCCGTTCCTCGAAGGGCAGAGTTACGGCGCCTTCCAGCTTCCCGCCTCGCTATTGCTGTCGGCATCCTTCGGTGGTGCAGCGCTCTATCTCGTTGAAGAGATTGAGGGCGGATACTTCGACAAGCTGCGCGCCACACCGATCTCGCGGATGGCGATGATTCTCGGCCGTCTCTACGCCGAATTCGTCAAGACCATCGCAGTTGCAACCGTGATGGTGCTGTTGTCGGTGCTGGTGTTCGGCATCCACATCGAGTCGGGCATCCTCGGGTTCGTGGTGCTCGTCACGATGGTCGCGATCTGGGCGATGGTGTTCAGCGGGTTCATGCAGTTGATCTCGCTGAAGACACGCAGTGCGGCTGCCACGCAGGGTGCCAGCATGATCTTCTTTCCGTTGCTGTTCCTGACGCCCAACTTCGTGCCGCGCAATCAGCTCACGCGACCGATGGAAATCGCCGCCACGATCAACCCTGTTACGTACATCATGGAAGCCGCTCGTTCTCTGATTCTCGAAGGCTTCGAGGGCGAGACGCTCGCGAAGGGCTTCGCCGTGATCGGCGTCACGATGGTGCTGATGCTTGGCCTCAGCGTGCGGATGGTCAACAACTACGACTGAACCGGTGCGGGTGGTTTAGGCGCTGACGACTTCGGGTAGGCCCCGGCGGAACCAGCCAAAGGACCCCCATGAAACTCTCGAGAAGCGCATTACTGATCGCCTGCGTCGCCGTTCCCGCTGGGCTCATCGTGACCACTAACAGCCCCACTGCACAAGCCGCCGACATCACGATCAGCGTCAAGATCGGAAGCGCCAGCGCCTACTCAGTGCTCGCCGGCTCAACAGTCACCAACACCGGTCCCACCACGCTGTCGCGAAGTCTTGGTTTGTGGCCCGGAACATCCGTCACCGGGTTTCCGCCTGGTGTCGTGTTGGCCACCGGCAACCTCGATGTCGCCAACGCCACTGCTGAGCAAGCGCAATCCGATCTAACCGCCGGCTACATCGACGGAGCGGGCAGAGCGCTCACCGGCACGGTTCCCGCGGATCTCGCAGGCCAGGTCCTGCGATCGGGCGTGTACGCCGCCGATGGCAAGGGCCCGCTGAGCCTCAACGGCACGCTGGTCCTCGATGCACACGGCAACACCGACGCCGTCTTCATCTTTCCAAACAGACTCGACACTGACCACCGCCTCAAGCAGTGTTGTTCAGCTGATCAACGGTGCGCAGGCGTGCCGCGTGCACTGGGTGGTCGGCAGCTCGGCGACGCTCGGCACTGGCTCACAATTCGTCGGGACCATCATCGCCCAAGAGTCGATCACTGTCACCACCGGCGTCAGCGTGCGCGGCCGCGCTCTCGCTCGCACCGGGGCAGTGACACTGGACAGCAACGTGTTTGCGCCAGCTTCGTGTCAGCCGCCCGTGCCAACACCCAATCCGACCATCCCAAGCGTTGCTCCGGGAGTCGGAGGGCCAACAGTCCCGGGAGTCGCCGCACCGACGGTTCCCGGCGTTGCCCCCGGGGTTCCAGGGGCGACCATCCCGGGAGCACCGGGGACGACCAATCCGCGAAGCACAACCACCACCATCCGGCGCACGACAACCACCACGACGAACCCGCGAAACACGACCACCAGTGTTCCCGGATTCCCGCGGACGGGCTCTGATCAAGGGCAAGTGCTGCTGATCGCCACTCTTGTGATCGCCGCTGGTATCGGTGCTGCAATCGTTTCGCGGCGTCGGCGTGGAGTGGCTTAGCTAGTCACCGGCAACGACCGTCAGTGCTTGCACTCCTGCGGGGTCGATCGTTGTTTGATCAGAACCGTCGATGGCCGAGCGCCAGTTGCGTGACCGCATCGTGAGCAGCGCGAACGACGCAAGCATCAGCACGGCGCCCGCACTGAACGCGACATGCAAATTGATCAGGTCGCCCAACGAGCCGATGAACAACAAACCGAGTCCGTAACAGATACCCATCGCCGCCTGCATCACCGACAACACTCGGCCACGACCATGGGGCGGCGCATCGCGCTGAACGATCGACGACGTCATGATGAACATCGCCGCGACGCAACCACCCAACACAGCTGCGCACCCAACCAACCACACCACTGTCGGCGCCCATGCGTAAGCCAGCAACCCACCGGCCATGAGGAACTGCAAGCCCTTGATCAACGAACTGCGCGATCGGCGCGACGCCAGCCAGGTCACCAAGAAGCCACCGATAATCGCGCCAATGCCCTGTGCCGACGCCACAGCACCAGCCATAGAGGTGCCGCCCTCGTACTCGGCCTTCACGTAGATCGGGATAAGGCCCATGAACGGCACCAAGGTCAAGTTGAAGAGCACCAACAACGTCACGCCGTGAAAGCAGCCGGGGTTCGAGCGCACCGTGCGCAACCCGGTGAGCAACCGCTGGCGCACGGTTGCGTCGGCATCGTCGCCGGCATGCGGGCGGAAGGGCCGACGCAACAACGCGACCGCGGTAGCCATCACAATGAAGCTGAACGCGTTAAACCCGATCGTCCACGCCGGACCAATCGCAATCACCAACACGGAACCAAGCAGCGGCCCGATGATGCGGCCACCATTCCACGAATAGACCCCGAGCGACACCATCGCCATGAGTTCCTCGGGAGGCACGAGATCGGGCTGCATTGCCGCGGCGCTTGGCGCGCCAAACGAACCGGCGGCGCTGCCGAGCAAGATCAACAACGTCAACACCGCGGGCGTACGCACACCCAGGCCCAGCGCGATTGCGAGCCCTGTGGTGACTGCCGCCTGACCCAACAATGCGTAGGCGAACACCTTGCGCCGGTCGAAGCGATCGGCGAGCAAACCACCCACCGGCGCGGCGATGCCTTGCGGCATGAACGTGGCGAGCGCGACGAGGCCCGTCTGCACCGCGGAACCGGTGTCGGCGGCCACCAAGCTGCCAACGACGATGAGCTGTACCCACGTGCCAATGTCGCTGACTACGGATGCACCCAGCAACAACCGCACTGCGCGATGGCGCAGTGGACGGAAGGGGTGGTTATTCACAGTTACGCCAACGCTACCGAGCGCCTAGCGTCGCCCACATGACATCGCGCATTTCGGAGACCACTATCGACTGCCACGATGCGTTCGCTCTCGCCACGTGGTGGAAGCAGGTCCTCAATTACACCGACGATCCCGCCGACCCCAACCAGCCCGACCACACGGATTGCATCATCGTCGATCCAGCGAGCAGTCAGCGACTGCTGTTCCAACAGGTGCCTGAGGTCAAGCAGACCAAGAACCGCATCCACTTCGACCTCCGGCCGACCGACTGTCGGCGCGACGCTGAGGTCGAACGCGTCCTCGCGCTTGGTGCGACGCAACTCGGCGACCACCGCAACCCAGACGGCACCGGCTGGGTCACGCTCGCCGACCCAGAAGGCAATGAGTTCTGCATCGTGCGCAGCGACGACGAGCGGTCACGAACGACGTAGCACGAGGCCGCTCTTCGTACGCGTCGCGGATCGAGCCGGAACGATCGCCGCGATCATCGCCAGAACCATCGAGCCGATGACGGTCGCGACGAGTAGCCAGATTGAAACCGAAGCTCGCGGCACGACACCAAGCTGGTCGGCGAACGCCCGCCAGGCGGCACGGCCAGCAAGGATTCCCAGCGGAATGCCGACGATCACGCCAACGAGCATCATCATGAACGCCTGCCACCGCACTGAGGCGCGCAACTCGGAATCACGGAAGCCCAGCACACGCAGAATCGAAAGTTCTCGCTGACGATCGCGCACCGACACGACGATCGACAGCGCAAAGCCCCCAAACATCGCAAGCCCAAGCAGGCGAATCAGGATCAGCGGCGCCGAGCGCAACTCGCCGACGTTGATGATCTCCGCCGACCGCACCGCATGGGTCAACACCAGTGGCGGCTCGTAGAGCAGACTCCAGCTGTCCAGCGTGGAGCCGAACCCTTCAACGAACACATCAGGATCAGTTCCGCTGCGCAAGTTGATCGTGACGAATGTCGCTGCGTCGGAACTGGATGTCGCATCAAGAACGACGAACGCGCCGTCGCCGAGACCGGTCCGATCCGACAGAAAGGCGCCGACGGCTGGCAACACCGCGGTGCCCACGATCACCACTTCGCTGTCGGGAAAGAGCGACGACCGCAAGGGAAGGCGATCGCCAATACTCAATCCCAGTCGAGTTGCTGTGTTGCTCCCCAGCACTGCTTCGTTGGGGTTCGTCGCGGCACGACCGCTGACGACGGGAAACGGTGGTGCATCAAACTCCGAGAAGCCGTAAATGACAGAGACGCCATGTCCGTCGAGTTCGGACGAGGAATCCAACGCAAACACCGCGTACTCGTCGACATCGGCATTGTCGGCCAAACTTCCCGCGACTGCTTCCAGATTGGTACCGCCATAGCCGCTGCCGACCAGCATCGCTGCGTCCCATGGCCAACCGTACTCGGCGGGTTCTTCCACGAGCGTGCGCAAATTGCTGTCGAAAATGAGCGCACCGCCAACGCACGCAACGGCAACGACGCAACCAATGATCGCGGCGGCGGTTCCGGGTCGGCTGACGTCGAGAGCCGCGTTGATCCCGGTTGTTCTGGACGGTCGCCGCCACAGCGCCACGACACGCGCCAGCCGAGACGTAGAACGTGATGCCTGAGAGGTGGACCGCGCACCGCGGTGTGTTAACGCGAAGGCGACCACCGCGGTCACAACCGCCAGAGCAGCTAAGAGCGAGACCGCAACAATCGCCGTCAGCCGCGCCGGCAGGCTCGGCCCGGGCGAATCGACGAGAACTCGCACGCTGCCAAGTGGACCAATAGGCGAGAGCACTGCGCTGATCGCTATCGCGCCTACGACACCGAGCGCGATTGCCGCCATCGCTGGCATCACGGAGCCAACCACGCGCTGCAACCTCGAAGCTCCCAGATCCATAAGGGTGCGCGACTCGGTTTGCGCGCGACGAACGACGCGCGCTGTGGCGATACCGAAGATTGCAATCGTCGCAATAAGAGCGACAATTGCGAACAACTGCAGGGTTGCAACCGTTGGCCGAATAGCGCGCTCGACTGCGCTATCGATTTCGGCGCGATCTTGCGAGATGTAGTAGTAGCCAGCGCGCGTGAGGTCGATCACCGGCGGCAGGTCCGGTGTCAACCGTTCGGCGGCCGCGGCAAACTGGTCGCGGATCGAAGCAACAGTTCCGGGTTTACCGTCGAGCGTCAGCGAGAAGTACGTGTATTGCGTCGAGCACATTGGCGGATAGGCAGCCGCAATGGCTTCGGCATCGCTCATATCGGCGCGAAAGTCGGGGACGCAGCTGTACTTACGAGCGACATCGGCGCTCACGATCATGCGCTGGCGCGGATACAGCTCGTCTGGTAACACTTCGTCGGGCAGCACGCCGAAGCCAGAGATGCGCAGCGACTCAACGCCCAGCGACGAAACGGTCGCGAAGTAGTCCGCGTCGTCGCTCAGTAGCCCTGCCCAAAAGAATGAAAGCTCGACGGTGTCGCCGACTGCTACCGGGTGACCGACCTTCGCTTCCAGTAAGGGTCTCTCTTCGTTGCTCACGAACAATTCGTGATCGCCGGTGGGCGGCCGACCACTTGTCACCGCCGGTCGATCGACATCGACAAATCGGCCGTCGATCGAACCGAGTACTTGCAGCAACGGGTCTTGACTCGCAAGGTCGCCGAGAACTCCCGACTCGATGTGCCCGATGTTGGCCAGCAGCAACGAAGAGGTATGCACGTCGACGACGCCATCGAAACTCTCGATCGCTGCCGTTATCGCCTGCGAGTTGAGGCTTGGGTTGATCACGAGGTCGGCCACATCGGATCGCTCGACGTAGCTCGCGTAGGCACGATCGGTGCGATCAGCCGCGATGCCCGCGCCGAGGGCGACACCGCCGCCGATGGCAACGATGATGGCAAGCGCAAGGTACGACCCTCGTTGGCGGCGGAGTTGCCCGCGCGCGACAGCCATCACAAACCCGTTGCTCACCACGTCAGTCAACTGTCTGCGTGGGTGCCGGGCAAGGTAGGCAACTCACCCTTGTGGTGGGGTGCTGGCCACACCCTTCGCTCTCAGGCATGACCGACAATCGCTCGCAGGTGCGGCCAGGCGGCGGCGAAACCGGCGTGCAGCGACAACGTGTCGACGAGGTGCACTGGAACCCAAGCGACCTCGTCGGTCTCGAAGTTCACCGAGCCGCCGAACATCTCGTCGACCTCAATCACCACCGTCGTGTAGGACCAGTCGTTTGCTGGCGCAAACACGTACTCGCCGAGCACGGTGCGATTCGGTGGGATCTCTCCCACTTCTTCAGCGGCTTCGCGTAGCGCTGCTTCATAGGGAGTCTCGCCCTCATCGATTGCGCCGCCTGCGCAACTCCATGTGCCGCCTTCGTGTGCCCACATCGAGCGGCGTTGCAGCATGACCACCGGCAGTTCACCTTCAGGGCGCAACACGAAGACGACACCTGCGGCTCCAAAGACGCCCCAGCGCATATGCCCGTCCGAACAACGCAAGAACCCGTCACCGGAACGAGCCGCCATGATCGCCGACATTAGGTGCACGGGTAGTGTTCGCGCATGCCCAGTGACCTGCAATTGAAAGCAATGAACGCCGTCCACAAGACGATGCTGACGCTCAGCTTCGGCAAGCTCGGCTGGAAGACCGCCGGCATGCCCGTGCTGAAGCTCACGACCGTCGGTCGCAAGAGCGGCGAGGCGCGCACTGTGATGCTGACGTCGCCCGTCCAAGTCGGCGACACCATCGTGATCGTCGCCTCGAAGGGCGGCGAAGATCACCATCCCGCCTGGTACCTCAACATGCTGGCTCAGCCGGAGGTACAAGTGGAATGGAAGGGCGACGCGGCGAAGACCATGATCGCCACCACTGCGAGCGCGGCACAGAAGGCCGAACTGTGGCCGAAGATTGTCGCCGCGTACAAGGGCTACGCCGGTTACCAGAAGCGCACCGAGCGCGACATTCCGCTGGTCTTCTTGAACGCAAAGAAGTAGCGATGCCTGCTTCGCGAGCCGACGTTGTCGACCAAGAGCTGGCCGACTACATCTCAGCGCACTCCACAATGCCCGACGCCGTACAGCGGCAGTTGATGACGGCCACCGAGGAACGCACCGGCGGCGCCAGTCGCATGCAGATTGGCGGTGACCAAGGAACGTTCTTCGAGATCTTCGCGAGCAGCATTGGCGCACGCAACGCGATCGAGATCGGCACGTTCACTGGTTACTCAGCGCTCAGCCTTGCTCGTGGCATAGGGCCAACTGGCCGTTTGATCTGTTGCGATGTCAGCGAGGAATGGACCGCAATTGCGCGCGAGCACTGGCAGTTGGCCGGCGTTGCTGATCGCATCGACCTGCGCATCGCGCCAGCGCTGGAAACAATCGCCGCGCTGCCGGCTGGCACACAGTTCGACTTGGCCTTCATCGACGCCGACAAGACCAACTACGCCAGTTACTTCGAAGCGTTGCTGCCGCTGATGCGCACGGGCGCCGTCATCTTGGTTGACAACACGTTGTGGTCGCGCCGCGTGCTCGACCCGAAAGAACAAGACGCCGACACCGCTGCGTTGGGCGCGTTCAACAAGTTGGTTGCCGCCGACGCGCGTGTGCGCTGCGTCATCATCCCGATGGGCGACGGCGTCACCCTGATCCAGAAGCTGTAGCTCGCTAGGCGGCGGCGCTGGCGAGGTGACTCGCCCGACTGCCCATCAGCTGCAGGAAGTTGTCGCAGTAGAACGCTTGACGGACGGCGTCGCTGGCGTCGCCGAGACTGGCCTCGAAACGTTCGATCGGCCGGCGGCCGCCTTCGACGTGCGGGTAGTCGGTGCTGAACAGCACGGTCTGCGGCCCAGCCTGCTGAATGACCCAGCCCACATCCTCGGTCGGATACGGCGTGAACTTCATTTGCCGCCGCACGTATTCGCTGGGACGCATCTGCAACTCGCGCACGCGTTCTTCGTGTTTGACGAACGCATCAAATGCGCTCTCCATCTGGCGCATCCAGCTTGGCACCCAAACTGCACCCTGCTCGATAACACCGATGCGCAAGCGCGGGAAGCGATCGAAGACTCCATCGAACAACATCGTCGCCAACGTTTGCATTGGCGGAAACGGAATGGACATGTAGTCGACGGAACGAAAGTTCTCTTCGCCACCGTGGAAATCGGGTGGAATCGGCAAGCCGTTGAGGAAGTAGTTGTGATCAATCAGGTCGCCGGTACCGCCGACGTGGAACACGATCGGCACGTCGGCGTCTTGCGCACACGCCCACACCGCATCCAGCGACCGATGCGACGGCGAGTGACCATCGGGGCACCCACTCGCGACCAGTAGCGCGGCAGCGCCCATACCCACTGCCTCTTGCGCCATCGCCGCCGCCATGTCGAAATCGACAAGTGGCACGTAACACGTCGGCAGCAGACGCGGATCAACCGCACAGAACTCGATCATCCCGCGGTTGTGTGCCCGTGCCGTGCCGTACGCGAACTCCAGGTCGCCACCGCGTTCCCATCGATACAGCCGGCTGTTGTGAAAAGTGTTGAACAACAATTGGCTGTGGACGCCGAGCAGATCGAGCGCACGCGACCGATCCTCAGGAAGAAACGAACCGGTGGCGGCAAAGTTCTTGCGCAGCATGATCTCTTCCGCCTCGACGGCCTTGTACTCGTCGCTGCGGTGGCGCTCCGTCAGCTTCACAAATGCGCGGTCGAGATCCGCCAGCTGTTCGTCGACGGACCCGGTTTGGCGCAATTCGTTGCCGCCACCCAGGTCGAGCGGCTCGATGCGATCACGAATCGCACGGTCGGCGTGATCGCGCAACCACGTCGGGGGCTCCATGATGTGCGCGTCGGCGTCGTGGACCACCCGCGTGAGCTGGTTATACGGCATGAAGCAACCTCAATCCGGGTGCCCGCCCGGGGTACGGTAGAGCAGCGATTCCGATCGTAAACCCTCTTTTGTCGTGACCAAATCTGTCGTGACCAAATCGTGTAGTGGAGAAACCCATGGGACTGTTTCGCAAGAAGTCGCACACAGCGGCACCCGCGCGACCGGCCACGCAACCACCACCCGTCGATCAGACGAAACCCGGCAAACAGCCCAAGCCGGGCAAACCCCCCAAGCCCGCGAAAGCCGCCAAGCCGGGTAAGCAGCCCAAGCCGCAAAAGGGTTTGGTGCGCGGAGTCGTCGATCCGGCCGATTTCATCGCACTGCGTTTCGAGATGGTCGATCTGCGGGCACGCCTCGAAGCCAGCGAACAGTCAAAGGCAGCCGTGGAGACGCGGCTCGCCGCGCTCGACGCGGGCAACGCGATGGCGCGACCACCGCACGATCCCATCGATGGTGGCGTAGATGGCGAGGTGCGCCATCGCATTGCTGAGTTCGAAGCCCAACTGGGTGCCGTCGCGGCCGCCGCTGCCGCAGCATCAGCCACCGCCGAAAGCGCTGCCGCGAAAGCGATGGCAGCTGCCGCGGCGCTGGCGAACACTCCCGAGCCTGCTCCGCGCAGCGTGTTCGCACCGACGGCGACTCCCCTCGCCATCCCCACCGGCCCAGTCAGCCCGGACCCGACGTTGGTGGCGCGCATCGACGCGCTGACAGCGATGATCGACGCGCAACACGCGGCGCGGCCCGACGCAAGCCTGAGCGCCCGCGTCGACGAGTTGATGAGCCGCATCGAAGCCGCCCCGGATGCAAGTCGGTTGGTGGAACTCGAGGCGCGCATCGACGCCGTTCCGGACGCAACCCGACTCGGCGAAATCGAAGCGCTGATTGGCGACCTCGCCGCCAAGGTCGCCGAGCCAGCACCGCTTCCGCTGCTCACGCTTGGCACGGCGGGCGGCACCGACCCGGAGACCGCCGCACGACTCGACGACATCAGCGAGCGCGTCGGCACGATCGACTCGCTCGCGGGGCAGTTGGCACAGCTCAATGCACGCGTCGCTGCTCAGGCGGAAGTCGGCGCCCAACTCAGCAGCCTCAACGACCGCATCGGCGAGCTGGCGAATGGCGCACAACAACTGCCGCCGCCAGCCTTGTCGGCGCCCATCGACGACGGGCTGCGAGACGATGTGAAGGCGCTTACTTATCGTGTTGAAGTACTGGCCGAGCGCGTCGAGAGCAGTGAAGAGCGTTACCGTCAGACCTCCGAGCAGTTGATCGCGATCGAGCATCGCGTCAGCGCCGTCAGCACTGAGCTGAGCAACCAGGTCAGCGAGCTCGGCCGCGACATCGATGGCTATGGGGCGTACACGAGCTCGAGCGAGGGCAGCTCGAACGGCAACGGCAATGGCCACGCCAGCAACGGCAACGGCAACGGCCACAACTCAAACGGCAACGGCTCGAACGGCCATGACTCGAACGGCCATGACTCCAATGGCAGGGGCACCGCCCGCGTCAGCGCCGAGTTGCTCACCGAACTACAGGCGGCGCAGATCAAACTCGCGGCCGAGCAGGCGAGATACGAAATTGCCTTCCGCCAAGACCTGGCAACGCTGGCCGAACACGTACGCCGCACCAAGTCCTAACTCGGACGACCTGCGCCTAGTTGTCGAGCAGGTCGAGCGCTCGCTGGACTAGTTCTCTTGCGGCTTCGATCTTCTCTTGGTACTTGCCGAGGTCGCCGGCTTGTAATGCTTGCTCGGCTTCGTCGAACAGGTCGTCGGCGTTTTTCAACAGCTCGGCCGCTGTCGCATCGTCGGGCGGCGTGTTGGGATCGGTGGGCGTTGCCTCGACACCAACAACGTCGCCGAAGTCGACATTCAGACCAGGGAACAACTGGCCAAGCGCTTCGCCCAACGATTCCCCGAAGCCGACCTCGCCGTTGTAGTACGCCACGACAAGACGCACTTGGGGCTGGCCAGCTTTTTCCGACTCGACGTACACGGGCCTTGCCCACAACAAACCGTCGGCAATCGGAATCATCTGTAGATCGCCGTAAACGACGCGCGATCCGGCGAGACCAAGTTCAGTGACCTTCGGCGCGAAGTTGCGATCGGTGGAAATGTTGGCCCCGACAACGAACGGGCCTTCTGGCAACGCGCCAGACACTTCGTACGCGATCAGTTGACCATCGGCCGTGGCCGTCATGTACGACACCAACTCTTTGCGTTCGTTCTTCACGCTGAACGGTTGGTAGGGCCGGAAGATCCGGAACGACGAATCGTCGCCACCGTCGGCGTGAAACATCGCGTAGTAGGGAATGAAGCGGTCGGCCGTGGACTCGGTCGCGAAGTTGTCGGTGCCCGCGTCGCTTACCTCAGTGTCAGAAGCGACAGTTGTGTCGGTGGTCGCGTTGCCCGAGCCGCCCTGCGGCGGCTGATCGGGTGCTGCCAGCGCCACCGACCACGCTCCATCGCGATCGAAGAACGCGGCGGTATCAAGGCGATATTTCGCGTACGCCGCCGTTTGCAAGCGGAATAGTTCTTCTGGGTACCGCAAGTGCTGCACGAGTTCGTCGGGCATCTCGCTTTTCGGCGTGAACAGATCGGGGAACACCGAACGCCACACTTGCAACACAGGATCTGTTTCGTCGTTGACATACAGCGTCACCGTGCCGTCGTACGCGTCGACCACGGCCTTCACACTGTTACGGACGTAGTTCAGCGAGTGCTTGAGGCCAGCACCCGAATCGAGTTGCGACAGATCCGCACTTTGGCCATAGGGATACCGATTGCTCGTTGTGTAGCCGTCGATGACCCACACCACTCGGCCACCGATGGCCACCGGATACGGATCGCCGTCGAAGGAGAGAAACGGGGCGAGCTCTTGCACGCGGGCGCGAGGGTTGCGCAGCAGCAGTAGTTGTGAGTCGTCGGTGATCGCGCTCGAGCCGATCAGGTTGTAGTCCAGCTCGGTCAGCGCGAAGGCGAAGCGACGCAGCGTGGACGACAGCGGAACACCCTTGTCGCCCTCATACGGTGCATCCTCAGCCCCCTGGCAGGGGGTCTCGACAACCGACGTGTTGACGATTGAGTAGCCGCCCAGGCCGGGGCTGAAGTACAGCTCGGGTCGATCAATCGTCACAATGTCGTCGCGGTAGGCGGGGTTGCCATCGGCCTCCACCTGGCTCGCCGACGACATCACCAGACCACAGCCGTGCGTGTTGATCAGGTGCGTACCCTGCCACGACTTGTTGCCGACCTGACCGAGGTCGAGTTCGCTGGCGCCGACGATGACCTGGCGCAGGACACCATCGACCATGTAGCGATCAGGGTCGAGGTCGTTGATGGTCTGCCCCGGCTTGCCCTTGTCGGTGCGGAAGCGGGTGACCATCTTCTGGTCGGGTTTGATCTTGCGCACGTCGGTGAGTGCTGCGATGTTCTCGCTGACCTCAGTACGCGACAGCGTGCCAAATTCGATCGGCTCGACTGTCACGTCGGCAATGCCGAGCGCCTCGCGCGTCGCATCGATGTTGTAAGCGATGTACTGCGCCTCTTTCTCGCGTTGGTTGGGGTTGACAACGAGCGACTGGATGGTGGCCGGGTAGATGACGCCCCCGACGAGCGCGACGATCGCCCACAAACCAGATGCAACGACAGCTGGCCGCCACTTGTCGAACTTCAACGTGCTGAGGAACAGCAAGGCCGTGAGCAGTGCGATAAACATCAGCAGCAACACAGCTGGCAATTGCGCGTTGTCGACCGCGTACGTAACGCCCCGCACTGCGCCGCGGTTGGCGGTAGTGAGTTCGTAGCGAGTTACCCAATAGTCGCCAGCCTTCAGAACCGCCAGCACCGCCAAGAGCACAGCGATGTGTGCCTTAGTCGCGCGGCGCACCTTGGGCCGCGGCGGCTGCAGGACGATGCCGCCGGATAGCACGTGGGTCGCGACGACGAGCAGCGTTATGAACACGAACGCAATGAACAACCAGTCGAGCACGAACGTGATGAACGGCAACTTGAACAAATAGAAACCGACGTCGTTCCCGAAATGCGGATCGTTCACCCCGAAGGACTTGCTGTTGCGAAACAGCAGCCAATCCTGCCAACGGCCGATCGCCGGTGCGGCGAACAACAGCCCAACAATGATGGCGATGCCGAAACGCAGCAGGCGTAACTTCTGGCCGAAGAACTCGTGAAAGCGCTCGACGAGCGGGTGCGTGTTGGCCGCGAACGTGCTTGGTGCCAGACGATCAGCGATGACGAGGTTCACAATCGCTACCGCGATGAACGTGCCGGCAAACATCGCGAACATCGTGAGCTTGGCGCCGAACACGCCCCAGAACACATCTGTGCGAGCCACCGACTTGTGCCACAAGTAGTCGACATAGAAGTCGGCAAGGAAGCGAGCGGAGAGTAAGAGGCCAACCAGCAGCACCGCGCCAATGATGAGAAGCGCCCGGCCTCGATCGCTGAAGCGACTTGGCTGACGCACGCGGCGAGGGAGATCGGAGGAGTTGCGCACGCGCCGAACGCTACCGGGCAGCGAGCAGCAGCATGCAGCGACAACCCTCATGCGCTGGCGCGGAGATGTGCTCAGTTGGGAACGGACTACCCGCGCCGATCTCTCCCGCGAGAGCGTTGTCTTCCGCATCCGGGCAGGCCGGCCCACGGGGATCAACCGCCCAACAAACGGGTGTACCGGCGCGTAAGACGGCGAGCGCACCGCGACCAAACGCCATACGCACAACATCGTCGATGTGCTCGTCGATACGGCTCATCTTCCATTCCCGGTAGACGGTGCGCGTCAATCCCACCAATTCGGTGTTGTCGCCATCGGCGGCCGCTATCGAACGCTCGAGACGATCGCGCAACGGCGATACAACGGCGGTGGCGAGCGCCTCGATCGCCGGTGTCAGGGCCGACTCACGAGTGATCTTCGCTCGTTGATCCTCGAGCGATCCATCGTCGATGCCGGCGGCACCGGCCACGGCCGCATGCATCAGCTCTTCGACGATCGCATCGGCGTAGCGCTGAACATGTTCATCAACGGTCGGCAGCAGTCCCACCAACGACCGAACTGCTTCGCGGCCGCGCAACCGCAGCAACACGTCGTTTTGTTCGTCGGCGAGCACCCTCTTGAGGTTGCGCGATCCGGCGGCGACAAGTGGCGCCAGTTGGGCATCGCGACGCCCGAACGGCGAATCGTCGGCAGCGACGTGCGCTTCGGGTTCCTCGGGCGACGGCAGGAACACCGACAGTTGCGTCTCTGCCGGCTCCGCTGGCTTGGGTGCTTCTTTGGCCGCCGTCTTCTTCGGAGCCTTCGCCTTCGCTTTTGGTTTCGCCTTCGGCGGCGCCTTTTCCGTAACGGCCGCCTTTCCCTCGCCGGTGGCGGGCTCGCTGGCCGCGCGCAGACGCGCGAACAAGTCTTCAACTGCCACATCGCGTTCGTCAGACTCAGCTTCGTCCCCGACATTCACTTGCTCGACATCGGCCGGAGCTTCATCGACCGGGACAACATCGACCCGCGCTTCATCGACCGGAGCTTCATCGACCTTGTCGGCAACAACCGGCGCCGCGGGGGCCGCTGGCTTTGGCGCAGGTGTGGGCTTGGGAAGTTCGATGTCGACGAACTCGGCACCCGCGGCCTGCGGCGCCAACTCGGCGATCACGTCCACAGCGATGACTCGCGATCGTTCAAAGGACTGCATCAACCGATCGCGGTGGTGGATCAGCTGCTCAATCTGCTTGCGTGCCACTTCACGGCGCCGAGCCAGCTCGCCCAACACTCGCTCGCGATAGGCGCGGGCCTCGTTGACCATGTCGCGGCCCTGCTGCTTGGCCATCTGCAATTCGTCCTCGGCCGCCAACGAAGCGTCCTGTCGACGACGGCCCGCTTCGATCTCGGCCTCAGCTCGCACGCGCTGAGCTTCCTCGTTCGCTTCGATAAGCAGCCGCGACGCGGACTCCTCGGCGCGGGTCTTAATCTGCGACGCAGTCTCGCGAGCGGTGCCGACAATTCGCGTCGCCTCATCACCAAGCATCTCGGCGACTACATCTTCGTCGAGCTCAGCCAACGATGGCGGCGGAGTCTGTTGGATCAGCCGCAACTCGTTCTCGAGCAGCGTTTCACGATCCTGCAAACGAGCCAGCTCGGCTGCGACCATGCGCAGAAACTCGCGCACCTCGTCGCTATCGAAGCCCTTGCGCGAGGTGGTGAAGGTTGCTGTCGAGACCTGCGCCGGTGACGACGGGTCTGGCCGTGAAATCGACAGTGCCATCCGCCGAATCGTAGGTGTGATCCCGTCGGAAAGGGTGGCACCAGCCCGGCGTCAATTCACCGGGTCGCCGCCAAGTCGAACTAATGCATCGAGCGCATCCTGCAGCGTCGCCACAGGAATGATCTCGACATCGTCGCCCACTACTTGCTGCGCGCGCTTGATGCCATCGAGACCTTCCTCGCCCTGATTCACGGGCACCAGGAAGTACTTCACACCCACCTGCAGCACTGCCGACGCCTTCGAGTTCAGTCCCCCAATCGCGCCGACGTTGCCCTCGACGTCGATCGTGCCGGTCACCGCAATGTTCAGCCCGCCCGTCAGGTCGCCCTCGGTGAGGGCATCGATCAGCGACAACGTGAACGCAAGCCCGGCCGAAGGGCCACCAATGCCTTCCGTCTTGAACAGCACCGACAAGCCCGACGGCAAGTCGACGGTCGTCGTGTCGATCGGCCGAAACCCGATGATGGTTCGCGGGGGATCTTCGCCGGGCGCAAGGATCGTTTCGATTTCGCCCGACATCGGAACACCGTCGCGTTCGAACTCGACCGCGACCTCCTCGCCAGGCGCGACGCCTGCGAGGATCGGCGATAGGTCATCGATGATCGTGACGTCGACACCGTTGACCTTTTTCAGCACATCGCCCGGATCAAGAAGTTCGTCGGCCGGGCTGTACTCCAAACACTCCGTACCAGCCTCGTTCGCAACGACGCACAGCAGAAAGTCGATGATGACATCGCCCTGCTTGATGGTTACGTCGTAGCCAGCCGCCTTCAAGGCGACGTACATAGCGTTGTCTTTCGCGCTGCGCATTTGCCGCTGGCCACTCTGAATCAGCTGATCCTCAGTCTGATCGCCGTACTTGTCACGATGGCTCCACAGCCGAGCCGCCTTGTTCTCGCGCGTCACGAACCAATCCAACAGCGAGATCGGCGGTTGACGAATCGTGATGAAGTAGATGTTGCCGTTCGGGTCGTATGTCGGAACGCCAGCGATATCCAACCGCGGCAAGACGGGCTCGGCATCCGCGGGTACCAACGCGAACTCCACATCTTCGTTCTCACTCACGAGACACTGCGGCGGCGACTCTTCGGAGGTTGTGTCGAACTCGGTGCAGCGTGACTTGTTGATCAACAAACCGCTCGGAACGAGCGTCGCCACTAAGGGAGCCAACACGGCGAGCGCGCCGAGGCCGGCAAATGGAACCGCCCACAGGCGATGCCGACGCGAAGGCGCAGCGAGTTGCGACACGGGCTCCATTACCATCTCCAATTCAGTGAACGTCACCGAGCTCACCACTGCTGCCGGCTGGATTGCCGGCCTTGCCATTGTGGCGCTCATTGCTTCCGGATGGCGCAAGCCTGCCAGAGCCACAGCCAATCCGGCACGCGCCCGCATGCAACGCGGCATGCCAGATCGGGCAGCCGTAGTTGAGGAGAAAGCGCCGTTGGCCGAGCACACCCCACTCTGGCGCCGGGTGTGGGCCGTTGTTGCTAGCGGCGGGCTGGCGCTGTGGGTCGCGGCTGTGACCGCGACCGTGATCGCATTCGGCAGCGCCTGGATCGTGATCACGCTCACCGACATGCTGAAGCAATGACAGACGCCGACGCGTGGCGGCGTGTTGCGGAGGCAGGGCACACCGGCAATGAAACGACGGCGCGCGAATCAGCCGCGGCCGACGACCCGGTTCTTCGTGAGTTGTCGCTCGGTGCGCTGGAACGGATGGGAAAGCTCACCGACGACGACTTACGCGCCGCGTTCAACGACGCCGACCACTCGGTTCGTCGGCGCGGTGCCATCATCGCGGCGAAGCACCGCGACGTAACACTGATCGCACCGCTGAACGACGCGCACGATGGCGTCGTCGAGGCGGCGGCGTTCGCGTGTGGCGAGCACGAGGCAGTGAGCGAGGAAGAGTTCGCCACACTGGTTTCGCTCGCGACTGCGGCAACAGAACCGCTTGTGCGCGAAGCGGCCGTCGCTGCTCTTGGTGCGATCGGCGACGAGCGGGGACTCGCCGCGATCCTCGCGGGCTGCGTTGATAAGCCGGCGATTCGTCGCCGAGCCGTGCTTGCACTTGCGCCGTTCAGCGGTCCAGAAGTCGACGCCGCGCTGCAGACTGCGCTGCAAGACCGCGATTGGCAGGTCCGTCAGGCGGCAGAAGATCTGTTAGCGGATGTTGCTGTCGACGAGCGCGAAGTGCCGCAGTAGTACGTCGCTCCATTCGTCGGGTGCGACCGGCGAATCGCAGTACTCGCCCGTGCCATCGCGTTGGCGCAGAACATCCATGCGCAACGTCACGCGCGAACCGTCGGCGTCGAGCGCACGCGTTGCGAACGCCCGCTCGGTCCAGCTGAGACCCGGCTCAGTCTGCAGATAGGTGCTGCGCCGGTCGAAGACCTCAAGCTGTTGCGGTTCGAACCTGACACGCAGCTGCGGCTCCCACACGGCTACGCCGTCGGCGCCCGGCATTAGCTCGGTAAGCGTGAAGCCGTGCTCTTGCACATCAATGCGCGCGCGTCGTGGCACGGCTTCCGTCTCCCCCGCCACCATCAGCAGCGGGTGAATGCAGCAGTCTCCGAAGCCGACATCAACGAACCAGCGTTGCTCGGCGAGGTGCACGATGAGCGCGAGGTGGTCGTTCGGCGGACCCCACTGCGCCGGTTCCGACTCCCACACCTGACACGACACGTAGTCGACAGCGAATCCGAGCCCACGCAGCAGTTCGCCGAAACAACCGTTCAGCTCGAAGCACCACCCGCCGCGGCCTTCGTCGACGATCTTGGGGTACGACCACTCGATGTCGGTACGCACTCCGCGCCGGTGAAACGCGTGAAGGTTCTCGAACGGCACGTGCATCAGGTGCGCGAGTTGCAGCTCGGCGAGCAACCCGACATCGGGTTCGCCCACTGTGTGACAGATGTCAATTCGCTGCAGATAGCGATCTACTGAAATCACAAAATCACGCTACGACACATACAGTGAACAAATGCGACGCTTCACGATTGCGCTCACAGCCGCCGCACTTCTTCTGGCAGCGTGCAGCAACGACAGCACCAACGAGACCACAAACGACAGCACGACCTCGGCAACTTCAGCATCGACGGTTGTCGAAACGACGGTCGTCGAGTCAACGGTTGTCGAGTCGACGCCACCGGCAAGCACGGCCGATCCGCAAGCGTTCGCCGATCGCCCCTACGACGTGTTCGTGCCCAGCGGCTACAGCGCCGCGACCGCTGCACCGTTGGTCATCTTGCTGCACGGTTACGGCGCGACCAGCGCGATTCAAGAGGCGTACTTCAAGTTGCAACCGCAAGCCGAAGCGCGCGGCTTCTTGTATGTGCACCCGGATGCCACGGCAAATCTGCTGGGCGATAGCTCGTGGAACGCGACCGATGCGTGCTGTCAGAACACGGCGGTGGACGACTCGGGCTACATCACGTTCATCATCGACGAGGTCTCGGCGGCGTACAACGTCGATCCGGCACGCATCTACCTTGTCGGCCACTCCAATGGCGGCTTCATGTCGTATCGCATGGCATGCGACCACGCCGATCGCATTGCCGCCATCGTCAGCCTTGCTGGCGCAACATTCCTCGACGCTGCGCAGTGCGCGCCAACCGAGCCGGTCAGCGTTCTGCAGATCCACGGCACCGACGATGGCACGATCGAGTACGCAGGGGGCTCCACACCCATCGGTCGCTACCCATCCGCCGAGACCACCGTCGCCACTTGGTCGACCTACAACGGTTGCACCACCGCCACTGAGTCGCTCGGCGCGATCGATCTTGGGTTAGAAATCGACGGCGACGAGACAGCCAAGCAAGCATTCACCGGCTGCCCGGCCGATGGTGCGGTCGAGCTATGGACGATTGACGGCGGACCGCACATCCCGCCGCTCACCGAGAACTTCGCCGCCGACATCATCGACTGGCTCTACGCCCACCCGAAGGAGTAGTCCGTCGTCGTCACTCGTTGCGCGCTGGTGGAAGATCGGCCACGTCCGCCAGATCGCGGGGTCTGCCAGAGGCGAGCTTGTTAGCACGGAGATCATCGACGGATATAAAAGGAACTGATTGGTCGCCGACGCGGACCATCACGCGATGCTCGTATGCCAGTTCGAAGCTCAATCCGGTTGCGAACGTCAGGATGTCGATGCGCTTCGGCTCGCGGCCGAGCTGGACGACGACGTCTGGCTCCTCGAAATCTGCGGGAGTCAGGCCCAGCCCGCCGAAACCAAACTCCTCCAAGGCCGCAACTACCCGCGATGTGTTCGTCGGGTCGGTCCAGACCCACACGTCAAGGTCCTTCGTGTAACGAGGATGCCCATGAGCGGCCAGGGCGTATCCGCCGACGATGAGAAACCGAACCTCATGGGCGGCGAACGATTGTAAGAACTCTTTGAAGTCGGGGTTCAGTTCCATGGGACCACCCGTGATGCTCACGTCGGAGTTGTTCGACCGCGTCGATGCGTTCCTCAATCGGTCGCGTCAGCCAGTAGCGCCATGGCTCATCTGGGTCGCTGAGTTTGCGTTTCGTTACGACGCGGGCGATCGAGGTCACGCACTCAGTCTACCGAGCGGGCGAAGACGGCCCGTGCCGCATCAGAGGTCGTAACGGTAGACGTTTGTGTCGCGGGGCTTGAAGCCGATGCGCTGGTACAGACGGTTCGCTGCTTCACGCGACGGACGCGACGTGAGGTCGACGGTTGTCGCGCCCTTGCTGCGCGCCAGTTCGATCGCGAAACGGTTGAGCTGCTCGCCAACGCCGTGACCGCGCGCCGAATCGTCGACAACGACGTCTTCAATCCACGAGCGCACACCGGTGGGAATGCGGAAGGTCACCAGCGTCAACGTCGCGACGACAGCTCCATCTAGCCGAGCGATCAACACATCGCTCGCCGGCGACGAGATCATCTCTGCCAACTCAACACTCGACGGTGGCACGGAACGCTGCGAAAGTTGCGGAATCAATCGCGCGAACGCGGCCACCAACTCGTCGGTGGCTTCGCTGGCGACCTCGATGGTGACGCTCACACCAGGCAGGCTACGCACCCGCCAATCCCTGTGTGGTGACGGCTTCCGATTCCGCGCAGGACGATAACCTGCGACCAATGGAGCACGTGCGCTGGCTGGCCCAACCGAAGTTGCGGCGACCAATGCTGATCGCAGCATTCACCGGCTGGAACGATGCGGGCGATGCCGCGAGCAACAGCGTTCGCCACCTCATCGAGGCGTGGCATGCGGAACCGCTCGCCGAGATCGATCCGGAAGAGTTCACCGATTTTGCGACGGTTCGCCCGCACGTTCGGCTGACCCCCGAGAACACGCGCACCATCGTGTGGCCAACTGTGGGTTTGTGGAGTGCCAGCACTCCGGGCGGCGATGTCATCCTTGCGCTCGGCCCCGAGCCTGCGTTGCGGTGGCGACTATTTACCGACGAACTCGTCGGCATCGCCCAGAAGTTCGACGTGTCAATGGTGCTGACCCTTGGCGCGCTGCTGGCCGATGTGCCACACACACGTCCCGTGCAACTGATCGGCACCGCCACCGAGGACGACGTGATCGAACGCTTCGATCTGCAGCGCAGCCGCTACGAGGGCCCGACTGGAATCGTTGGAGTGCTACACAACAGTTGCAGTGCGTCGGATTTGGCGTCCGCCTCGCTCTGGGCAGCGGTACCGGCGTACGCATCGCAGGTGCCATCACCCAAGGCATCGCTGGCATTGATCGAACGGGCATGTGAAATGTTGGGCACTCCCGGGCCGACCGCACAGCTGAAGGATGAGGCGCACGAATACGACAGCCGCGTCAGCACATTCGTCGCCGACGACGGCGACCTGATGGGCTACGTGGCCCGCCTGGAGTCGTTGGCCGACAGTGGCCAACTCGTCGACGACGACTACTTCAGCGATAGCGACGACGATGGCGAGGACGACGAGGACGACACCGTCGGTGGCGAACTTTCCGATGACGTCAACGAGGTGGTCGCCGCCGAAGTCAACAGCGAGGAACTAATGGCCGAAGTCGAGCAGTTCCTGCGCGATCAGGGCGGAAAGTAGTCAGCGCTGCGCGCGCTGATACGCGAGCCGCAGCCCTTCACGCGCGCGATACGCAAGTGCCGCAACGGCATTCGGCGCCAACCCAAGTAGCGGCGCAATCTCGGCCGCACTGCGGCCTTCCACCTCGGTCTGCCACAACACTCGCTGCCATCGCTCGGGAAGCGCCGCGAATGCTGCCGTCGCGAAGGCGTCCTCCTCACGTTCGTTGTCGGTGTCGAGCAGCGCGCCCTTGACCTCATCGATCATGACGTCGCTCGGCAGCTCGCGGCTGCAGCGGAGCCGGTCGTAGAAGACGTTGCGTACCGCAGCAACGAGATAGGGACGGAAGGACACATCCGGTCCGCCCCCAGACCGTGAGGCGCGCAGCACGCGAACAAACGCCTCCGAAATCAGATCATCGGCGTCGGCGCAGTTGTGCGTCAGCGCTCGTGCTGCTGCGCGGGCCGCCTGAAAGTGGCGTCGATACAACTCGCCGTAAGCATCGGCGTCACCGGCGCGCGTGTGATCGATCAACTCCGCATCGTCCAGTTGTCGCACTGCCATAGTGCTGGTCACGGTGCCAAGTCATCGTCAGCGTTGTGTACCGTCTTAAACGAATATGCGATTCCTCAAGCTGACAAGCGCAACCTTGACGATCGCTGGTGTATTGGGCGCATGCAGCGACAACGCTGCACCCGCCAGAGCTGGCGAGACGATCGTCGCGAGCACTACCACCGTGCGACCCGACGACGGCGAGTTGTTGATCGGCGCGATTCTGCCGCGCGACGGAGTAGCCGCCGAGCTTGGATCGTCGATGAATGACGCACTGTCGCTCGCGCTCAGCGAGATTAACGAAGCCGGTGGAGTTGGCGGGATGCCCGTTCGTATGATCCAACGCGAAGAAGGTGACAACGAGGCCACCGCCTCGCTCGCAACACTGGAACTGATCGAGCTCGGTGTCGACGCGATCATCGGGCCAACCTCCTCTACCAACACGCTCGCAACGCTGGGCACCGCTGTCGACGCCGGGGTTCTGACGTGCAGTCCATCCGCGACCGCATTGGCACTCGACGCTTTTCCCGACAATGGCCTATTCATCCGCACCATTGCCAGCGACTCTTTGCAAGCTCAAGCGCTGGCATCGCTGGTCGAGTCGTCGGGTACTAGCAGCGCAGTCATCGTTTATGTTGACGACAACTACGGTCGACCATTCGCGCTCGAGACGCGGTTGGCGGTGCTCACCGAAGGAACGTCAGTGACAGCGATGGTCCCGTTCAATGCCAGCGAAGGCTCGATAGCCGCGGCGGTTGACGACGTGGTTGCCACGCAAGCCGAAGTCGTCGTCGTGATCGCCGACGGGACGACCGGGCCAGCAATCATCACCGCCATCGACGACGCCAGCATCGTGGCCCCGACCTACGTGGTCAACGACGCAGTGCGGCGACCGGCGACATCGGCGCAACCCTTCGGACGCAGCCTGCGTGTGCGCATTGAGGGCGTCTCACCGCTCGCATACCCAACGTCGGACTCCTTCGTCGAGTCGCTGCGCAGCATTAACCCCAGCACCACCGGGCTGTTCGCGCAGAACGCGTACGACTGTTTGAACGCGATCGCACTTGCGGCGCTCGCTGCCGAAAGCGACCAGCCGGCAAAAATCGTGCGACAGATCCCCATCGTCACCGACCAGGGCACGCCGTGCAGCAACTTCGCTGCCTGCGCAGAGTCGCTGGCGGACGGGCGCCAAATCGACTACTCCGGTCCCGGACGCGACCTCACGATCGGGTCAGACGGCGAAGTAACGACGGCGTTCTTCGAACGTTTCACGTTCGATACCGATGGCCGCGACGTTGCTGCCGGTCTTGTGACAGTCGGCCGCTAGCGGCACAACGACCAGCGCGTTTAGAACTGCGCGGCGAGGTCTTCGATGGGCACGACCATGCCCGTATAGAACGGCCCGAAGTCGGCGTAGACCGCAGACGCGTGATCGAAGCGCATCGTGTAGACGCAGTCCTTCAAGTCGTCGGGGTGCACACCGAACAGCGTGACACCCCACTCGTAATCGTCGAGACCAGTCGATGCGGTGACGTACTGCACGATGCGGCCGGCGAACTTGCGGCCACTGACACCGTGCTCGTGCATCAGTTCCTTGCGCTCATCGAAGGGCAGCGTGAACCAGTTGGCGTCGGCCGCCCGCTTCTTCGACATCGGATAGAAGCACCATGCCGGCATGTGATGCGCGGTCGGTGGGATCGATGGATACAACCGAGCATCGAGCATCTCTTTTGGCATGCCCGCGGCGTAGTCGCTGACCTCGGTAAGGCTGACATAGCTGTCGACAACATCGAGGCCCGCCCGCTGAAGATCCGTCTGCAGCTTGCGCAGCTCGCGCCAGTCGTCGTGCATCGCCATGAAAGCAACGTCGCACTTATGACCAAGCACAGATACCGACACAACTTGCACCCCCGCAGCCTCGGCGGTCTTGACCGCCGCAACCACGCCTTCGCCATCAATCAACGCAGTGGGCTTGCAGAAGAGGTGGAGTACGCCACGTCCGACGGTTGGGCTGATCGGTTCGCTCATAGCTCTCAACCTAACTGCAACTGGCTAGAGGCGCGCCGGTGAGTACACGTTCAAGCGATCAGAGCGCACAAAACCAGCCAGCACCAAGCCGGCGCGGCGTGCGGTGTGCACCGCCAGCGCTGTTGGTGCGCTGACAGCGATGAGGGTAGAAAACCCGGCGGCCCACGCTTTCTGCACCAACTCGAAGCTGGCGCGACCGCTGACGAACAGGCCGAGCCCGGTGGCGGGCAATTGGCCATCCAACAACATGCGACCGATCACCTTGTCGACTGCGTTGTGACGACCTACATCTTCCCGGGTGAGCAGCACAGTGCCGTCGGCGCTGAAGGCGGCTGCCGCATGCACGGAACCAGTGACCTCGAACAGGGCTTGCGTGTCGCGGACGGCGGCGGGCACGGCCTGCAGGACCGCGAGCGGAATCGGCGCCGACGTCGGCAGTGGCGACAGTCGATCGCACAACTGGTCGATCGCGTCGTTGCCGCACAACCCGCAACTTGATGTCGTGTTGCCCAAACGCGGTCGCGGAGCCGGCGCGCGGCCGCCTGTCTCAACGGTGACGACGTTGAACTCGCTGCCGACTGCTGAACCGGTGGCGCAGTAGCGCACGCCAGAGACTGGAACCGCCTCACCACCAGTGACAGCGAGCAGGCCCTCCGTGTGGCAGAAGCCGACGGCCAGTTCAAAGTCATGGCCGGGCGTGCGCATGGTCGTGCTGACGGTGACGCCATCGAGTTGCACCGTCATCGGCTCTTCCACGATGAGTTCGTCGGGTCGCCGCGAACGCTTGCCCTCATGTTCGGTGGTGACCAAGATGCTCTCGCTGCGACTGCGGGCGGCCCTGACCTTGGAAGACATGAAGAGCGACGGTATCGCTACGGAATAGGGTTGCGCTATGGAGACTCAGAACAACGGACGCATCCTGGCAGCAGAGTTGGTCGGCACCGCGGTGCTGATGCTCGGCGGTCCCGGTGTCGCCATCATCACCGGCGGTGGCGTGCTGACCATCGCCCTCGGTTTCGGCCTCGCTCTGCTGATCATGGCGTACGTCATCGGGCCGATCAGCGGTTGCCACATCAACCCGGCGGTCACGCTGGGCATGTTGCTGGCGCGCAAGATCAACGGCATCCATGCGGTGTTCGCGTGGATCGGGCAACTCGTCGGCGCGGTCGGTGGTGCGGCCATCATCTATGGCATCCAGAGTGGCAAAGATCTGCCGCGCGGCCAGTTCGCCGCCAACCTGTGGTCGGGCGATTACTACGGCCTCGGCTCGACGATCGTGGTCGAGGTCATCCTCACCGGCATCTTCGTGATGGTCGTGCTGTTCACCACGACTCGCAAGTTCGCGCCGGGCATGGGCGGAATGGTCGCCGGCCTCACGCTGACTCTCATCCACCTGATCTCGATTCCGGTCGACAACACGTCGGTGAACCCAGCACGCAGCATCGGTACCGCACTGTTCGCGGATAGCGACTTCGAAGCGCTGCAACAGCTGTGGGCGTTCATCGTGTTCCCGCTGATCGGTTCCGTGGTCGGCGTCATCTTGTGGCTGATCCTCGACGACACTCGCTTGGAAGACACGATGCTGTCGGAAGTGCCGGGCATGACTGGCGTGCGCAACACGCTTGATCAGATCGCCGACGAAGCAGTCGGCGCGGTCAAAGACACCGTCGACTGATCACCTGACGACTAACGCGCGAGCGCGGCGATCAGCTCGGCGCGGGTGGCTGGGCCGAGCAGCGGTTCCGGCTCGCGATTGGCGCGGTCTTGCCACACGGCAAACACGCGACCGAACACGTCGGCGTCTTTCACCACCGCGTCTGGCGCGCACAACAGGTTGAACGTGCGAAAGAACGCACGCAACACGATCGCGTCGCATCGCCGTTAGTACGCCATCGCGCAACACGCTGCGAATGAACGCCCGCGGATCGTTCGGATCGCCATCGGGGTCTTCGCCGGCGAGCAACGCAGCCGCCACGCGGCGAGCCTCGATGTCTTGATCGACGCTCGACTTGTACCACGGCAGAATCTCGTCGCGTAGTGCCGCGTCGTACGCAACCTGCACTCCAATCGGGTCATCGGCGTGTGCGGCGATGGCGTCGGCGAGCAAATGCGCACTCCAGAACGCGGTGCTGCAACCGCGGCCGTACAACGGATTGGTGCAGATCACCGCATCGCCGACCGCGGCCACGCCGGTAGCGACCGGCACGCCGGCGACCACATGCCGGCGCCAACGATTGATCAGCCCGGCCATGATGTGCACCTCGTCGGCAATCGCGACGGCGCGCCCATCGAGCCACGGCTGGGTGGCGACCAACTGCTGGGCACACAGATCAAACCTCGCGGGTTCGCTGACCAGCTTGCGCAGCTCCTCGTCGGCAGTCGGCGTTGCCAGCGTGACGCTGAACGTGCGGTTGTCGCCAACGAACACGCCATACTTCAAGTAGCCGAGGTCGCCACCGATGGGCCCGCTGCGCGGGGGCGGCGACTGACCTTCGCCGAGCCGATAGAAGCGACTGAGGTACACAATCCCGGTCTCGTCAACATCTTCCGGTACCGAAGCTGCGCCGAGTTCGACGAGCCAATCACTGAACGCGCTACGTCGACCGGCGGCAACAACGGTGAAGTCAGCCGCAATCTCGCTGCCGTCCGCGAGCCGAACGCCGATCACTCGCGGAGTCGGTAACGCCCCATCCGCGACAAGTCCCTCTACGCCCACCCCGGTGCGGAAACTCACCGCGCCCTCGGCAATCGCGGCCCGGCGCAGCACCCACTCGAACGTCGTGCGCCGACAAGCCAGCATCACAAGCTCGGCGTCGTCGGGTTGCGGCACGAAGTTGGTGATCGCCGGCGGCATGTCGTCGCCGAAGCGCATCTCGGTGGCGCCCTCGCGCAACAGCTCGGAGTACACATCTGGGTAGTCACGGCGCAGCATGCCGACCAACCGGGCAAGGAATGCATGACTGTGGCGGACCTGCGGCGCCCCCCGCCGATCCCAATCAAACGCCTCATCGGCGCTGGCTGGCATGGGCGTTTCGTCACGCTCGACGACGGTGACCTGGTGGCCCCGGCGGGCCAACACCAGCGCTGCCCCCAGGCCGGAAACGCCGCCTCCCACCACCGCCACCTTCACGGGTGAGACCCTACGGCGGATGCCCTCGCCCCAAACGGCGGGGTTGCCGCATTAGCAGTCAACGGCTTAGAGTGCTAGCAGTCTCATACCGCGAGTGATAGCTCGCCAACCGGAGGAAATTGCAATGGCCAAGCAGATCGCTTTCGACGAAACAGCCCGCCGCGCGCTCGAAGCCGGCATGAACAAGCTCGCCGACGCTGTGCGCGTCACGCTTGGGCCGAAGGGCCGCAACGTCGTGCTGGAGAAGAAGTGGGGCGCCCCCACCATCACCAACGACGGCGTGTCCATCGCCAAGGAAATTGAGCTGGAAGATCCGTACGAGCGCATCGGCGCCGAACTGGTCAAGGAAGTCGCCAAGAAGACCGACGACGTCGCTGGCGACGGCACCACCACCGCCACCGTGTTGGCATGGGCGATGGTCCGCGAGGGCCTGCGCAACGTGGCCGCCGGCGCGAACCCGATGACCTTGAAGAAGGGCATCGAAGACGCGGTCGAGGCAGCCGTTGGCAGCATCAAGGCACTCGCCAAGGAAGTCGACTCGAAGGATCAGATCGCGCAAGTCGCATCGATCTCGGCAGCCGACACCGAGATTGGTCAGATGATCTCCGAGGCCATCGACAAGGTCGGCAAGGACGGCGTCATCACCGTCGAAGAGAGCCAGACCTTCGGCATGGAGATGGATCTCGTCGAGGGCATGCGTTTCGACAAGGGCTACATCTCGCCGTACTTCGCGACCGACATGGATCGCATGGAAGCATCGCTCGACGATCCGTACATCCTGCTTGTTTCATCCAAGATCGGCTCGGTACGCGACATGCTGCCGGTGCTGGAAAAGGTGATGCAGAGCGGTCGCCCGTTGGTCATCGTCGCCGAAGACATTGAGGGCGAGGCACTTGCCACGCTCGTCGTCAACAAGATCCGTGGCACGTTCAAGTCGGCAGCCGTCAAGGCTCCTGGCTTCGGCGAGCGTCGTAAGGCCATGTTGCAAGACATCGCCATCCTCACCGGTGGCCAGGTCATCAGCGAGGAAGTCGGCCTCAAGCTGGAGAACACCACGCTCGATCTGCTCGGCTCAGCCAAGAAGATCATCATCACCAAGGACGAAACCACAATCGTCGAGGGTTCTGGCAGCGAAGACGACATCAAGGGTCGCATCAACCAGATCAAGACCGAGATCGACAACACCGATTCCGATTACGACCGCGAGAAGCTGCAAGAGCGTCTCGCCAAGTTGTCGGGTGGCGTTGCCGTGCTCAAGGTCGGCGCGGCCACCGAGGTGGAGCTGAAGGAGAAGAAGCACCGCATCGAAGACGCGGTCAGCACCACCAAGGCTGCCATCGAAGAGGGCGTCGTGCCCGGCGGTGGCGTTGCGTTGATTCGTGCGCAGGCGGCAGTGCTTGCTGTGGCCGCCAAGCTGACCGGCGACGAGGCCACTGGCGCTCGCATGGTGGCCAAGGCCCTCGAGGCGCCGCTGAAGCAGATTGCCGAGAACGCTGGCATGGAAGGTGGCGTCGTCGTCGAGAAGGTGAAGGGCATGAAGGGCAACGAGGGCCTCAACGCTGCAACCGGCGTGTACGAGGATCTCGTCAAGCTCGGCGTCATCGACGCTGCCAAGGTGACTCGCTCGGCGCTGCAGAACGCAGCCTCGATTGCGGCGCTGTTCCTCACCACGGAAGCGGTCGTTGCCGACAAGCCGGAGAAGGATGCCGTCGGCGGCATGCCCGGCGGCGGCATGGAAGATTACTGATCAAGCAACCAACGACGGATCGCAACCGTCACCGTTAGCTGTCAGAAAACGAGCAGGGTCCCGGGCTGCGGCTCGGGGCCCTGTGCGTTTTTCCAGAAGCTTTTCGCGCCACCAAAGGAACTTTCTGTAATGACAAAGCCGTTTGCGGACACTATTAAGGGTAAGACTCTTTGCCAGGGACGGTTATTTGCTCGTAATGGCAGCTCAACGTGAGGACGTGCTCAGCAAGTTGTTCCGGGACAACGTTGCGCACGTGCGCGGCTTTGCTCGAACGCTGGTCCTCGACGACGACGTCGAAGATATCGTGGCGGCCACCTTCGACACTGCGTGGACGCGCCTCGACGACGTGCCCTCGTCGTCGCAACTGGCGTGGCTGTTCGGCGTTGCGCGCAATCACATCCTGAATCACACTCGAGCCGAGCGTCGACGCGCAGCACTGATCGATGACCTTGTGGCGTTTCGACCCGCCGAGGAGTCTGGTCTGCACGAAGACGAACTTGATCCCGTTAACAAAACGGCGTTGCTGCAAGCGATGCGCTTACTCACCGAATCGGAGCGCGAGATTCTGCAGTTGGCAGCGTGGTACGAAATGCAGCCCGGCGAAATCGCCACCGTGCTGGGAATCTCTGCAAACTCGGCGCGGGTTCGCCTGCACCGCGCTCGCAATCGGTTGAATGCGGTAACGGCGAACATCAACATCGTGGTGGCAATTCGTGATGAGTGAGCAAGATTCCTTCGAAGCTTTGGTGGCAGCGAACCCAACGCGCGCCCGCGCGGAAAGCCTCCCGGGTGATGAGGCCCTCTTGGCCCGCATCCTGGCCACGGACCCCAATCGCTCCGACCCACCTACGGCTCGGCCCCGAAAGCGCGCGTGGGTCCTCGTCGGCGTTTCGGCGACGGTGGCGCTGATGGCGGCGTTCGCTGTCCTGCGCCATGAGGCCCCCACCGACCCGACCCAGATCTCGTGCCTCAGCGACGTCTCTGTCTCCCCCCATCGACAAATTGGGCTACCGACTTCCGACGATCCGGTGGCGGCATGTCGCCAGTTGTGGCAGGCGGGCGAGTTCGGAGATGTGAACGTTCCCGCTCTGACCGCCTGTATCACCGACCAGGGGAGGATCGCCGTCGTCCCGGGTGGAAACCAGTCGTGCATCGACCTTGGCTACTCGTTGTGGAACGGATCGCTTGCCGAAAGCGACGATGACCTGATCACGTTTCAAGTCGATCTGGCGCGCGAGCTGATGGAGAATTGCAGTTCGCGGGAAGAGGCCGCTGACGACGTACAAGACCTACTCACTCAACACGGACTTGAGGAGTGGACAATCGCTTTCAGCGACAACTGGACGGCAGACATGCCGTGCACCAAGCCCGCGGTCGACCCCCAGTCGAAGACGGTGACGCTGAGCGCACTACCGAGAACCAAGGACGGTTCCGGATAAGCACAGAAGGACCAAGGATGAAAACAACCATGAGAATCGCAGCGGTGCTGCTCAGCATCGGCTGCGTCGGAGGAATGGTCACCGGCGCGGAGGCGTCGTCCGATCGCCGGCCCCCAAAGAACGAAACGTTGGCCTGGTACAACGACCATTGGATCAACCTGGCCAGCAGCTGGGAAACCGCTACCGCCTGCCACATCGCCGAAACCGATGCGGTGTGTTTCGCCACTGAGGCCGAACTCGACGAATACCTTGCCCAAGCCACTCTCAGCACCGCAACCCCGACGGGCCCTGTGGCCGCGGCGCTGAGCTGTTCGTCGTCGCTGAGGCTCTACGACGGAACCTCCTACACCGGCTCGGTGCTCAGCATCTATATCCAGGGTCTCGTGGTGAACCTTTCCGGCTACAGCTTCGATAACAAGACTTCGAGCTACAAGGTCGGGGCGTGTTGGAGCATCTTTAACTCCGCAGCAAACGGCGGTGGATCGACCTACCCAACCAACTTGACCGAGGCTGGCGATCAATCGCCAACCATGTTGTCGGGTTGGAACAACGTGGTGTCTTCGGTCTACCTGGGCTGATTTCCCCCCGCGGTGGACGCTGCTGCCCTAGCGGCGTCCACCGCCCAGGGGCGCTGGCCGTTCGTCAAGAACCAGTCAAGGCTTTCTCAAGAGATGCCTCGCAAAGCTTCAAGAAAGTCTCAAGTTGTCACACTCAGTGCCGATCATTGATGCATGAGAACGGCGGTAGCACTCGACGATTGGGCGCTCTTGCGGGGCGGCATCGAGATGACCATGCGACAGCACGGAATCTCAACAGTCATCTCGGTTGGCACGCTCAGCGAATGCGTCGCACAACTGAACGACCGCCCAGGCGAGCGCCAGATCGACTTCATCGTGGTCGGACAAATGAAGGACAGCTCGCAGTTAGCTGCCGTGAGCCGGCTGGCGCAGACCGGCGCCAAGGTGATCGCGATCACCCCGTGCGCGACTCCCTCCGCCCTGGTCGAGCTGTGCACCGAAGGGGCGTTTGGGGTACTCGGCCGCGACGGCGACCTATCGGCAGCAGTTGCGTCGGTTGCGAACGGCGACCGCTACGTGGCCCCGGGGCTGCTGGCAACGATGTTTGAGCCGGCAGCCCAGATTCCGCACCAACCGCGCTTCGACCTGACTGAGCGCGAACGCCAAGTGCTGACCGAACTGGCAACTGGCCGCAGCAACGGGGAAATCAGCGAACGACTGCTGATCGGTACGCAGACGGTGAAGACTCACCTGTCCAACATCTACGACAAACTCGGTGTGCACCGGCGCACTCATGCAGTGCGCCTTGCCCTCAGCCACAGCCTTGTGTGAGGAACCGCGCTGCTTGTTGCGCGACCAGCTAGGCCGGCACAGCCATCGTGGGCCGCGACCGGCCAATCTCGATGACTCCCTCGCGTTGGGCAATCGCCACAGCTTCTAGCCGCGAGTGAGCCCCGAGCCGCGAGATGGCGCTCTGTGCGTGGTTGCGGATCGTGTTGACCGAGACCTGCAGCCGTGCCGCAATGGCAGCGGTTGACTCGCCGGCCGCGAGGTAGCCCAACACCTCGATCTCTCGCCGACTCAACAAATGTGCCGGAGTGGTCGTGCGCGAGAGGCGGGCAACGAAAGCATCGACGAGCTTTGGCGCCACCGGGTGGCCACCGTCGCGCACGAGGCGAACAGCATCGACCAGTTCGCTGACCCGCTGCTCTTTGAGCAAGTAGCCGGCGGCCCCAGCTTCCAGCGTGCGCGCCGCAGCCTCGTAGTCGCAGAACGGGCTGATAACCAGAATCGCCATTTCGGTGCTGATCTCGCGCAGCGCCTTCACGCCATCAACGACACCGGTATCGGGCAGGTCGTAGTCAAGTAGTACAACCGTCGGCTGGTGCTGCTCGACTAACTCCAACCCGTGACGAAGCGTCGCACTCATGCCCTTCACCGAAAAGTTGGTGTGCTGTTCCAGGGCGGCCGACAGGCTCTCGGCGACCATGAGGTGATCATCAATGATGATCACGGTTGCACCAGAGCCACCTTGGACATCGCGGTTTGATCCATACCTAGATATGTCCGGCTAGGGCACATTCATTACAGGTTTCTGCAGATTTCTTCTTCGTCTAGTTCATCTGCACTATTGCCGCTGATGCGAATGAACCCGCCCGATCGGGAGAGCACCGCTCGAGCAATCCCCCACCGTGGGTCACGTGTGGTCGTGGTCGCTGCCCGATCAGTTGTGCATGACGCTTACGACCTACACCCCGAGCAAGAACCAGACCCTCAACAACCAAACAACTGATCGCACAAATCAGCAGCCACACAAGGGCAGCACCGATGTGGAACCCGATTCGGGTGCCGCCAACGCTGCCATCAATCGTTGCGAGGAACTCTTCGCAGCCATCCGCTTGTCGCGGTCTTTGGCTCACGTCGATATCGCCTCCGCGGGAGCAATCGTCAGCTTCCCCACCGTCGTCGTGCTCGACGGCACCGTGTACGACGTCGAGGCGACGAACAGCCCCGGATACTTCGCTGAGGGGCACCACACCCTTCTTGTCCGCGTTGTCCTCGACACGATGGAAGTGCGTGGCCGATTCGAAATCTCCGTCGGTGGCTCCTACGGCGTCTCCCAAGCGGCTTGGGTCGGCACCAACGTGTTCACTGGCATGAACGCATCGATCCCCGACACCATCATCGCCGCGTTGCCGAGCTCGATTGCGGTGCCGAGTGCACCGTCAGTCGCTGGCGCCGTCCGGCGCGCACACTTGCAAGCCGAGCGAGCGCGGGCGGAACTGCTGCAACTGAACGGCGGTTTGGTGCGATCGGTCGTGAACCGATTTCGTGGGGTCGCGCGCGCCGAGTCGGCGCTCATGGATCTCAACGATCTCCTGGCAGTTGGTCAGCAACAGCTGCTGGCAGTGGCAGATCGATACTTCACCGACCCCGACAAGTCGCCCGTTCGAACCGTCGCTTGGTCCAAGCTTGTGCAACGAGCGATCGGCAACGCTCTGCGCACGGAGATCGCCCGGGTTACCGGCATCTCGGTGGAGTTTCGCCAGCTCCTCAACTGGTGCCGCACTCACCCGGAAGATCGCGATCTTCCCGCCGACGTGATCGCGCGGCGGATGGCGTTCGCTGCAGGTGTGACCCGATTGATGTCGGCGCGCAGCATCCACGATCGCCAGGCGGCACACGAGCTCCTAGAAGAAATGTTGGAGAACGGCGAGGCGCAGTACGTCGCACCCGGCCGCGAAGCTGGCGAGACCTCGAAGGAGTTGCGTGCCGACGGGGTCTTTGTGATCTCGTCTCGCTCGTCGCTCGCCGAGATCGAGCGTGCCCGCCACTTCGCCGGCACAGCGACACCGTTGTTCGATGCCGAAGCCGACCAGGACGATCGCAACGTGTTCCTCTCGGTCATCGACCCGGGTTACGAGGTTGCCGATCTGCTGGGCGCCGTGCGCTCGGTCATCGAGCGCAGTGGTATGACACCAGTGGAAGCTGCGGTATGGCTGCACCGCACCGGTGTGCTCGATCCCGGCGGACACGGCGAGGAGCTTCCCGACATCGCCGCCGACCTCGGCTTGAAGGATCGCAGCGAAGCACGCTCGGCCCTGCGGCGGGCGCGGCGCAAGATCGAGGCGTGGGCCGGTGACACGCAAGGGATTCTTGACGATCGCCCTTGAACGAACGCCCTATGCGCCGACAGGAACGGGGTCGGGCAAGGACGTCCGAAGATAACCAACACGGAGGTACTAAGGAACCATGCGTATCAACGCCAACATCGCGGCTATCAATGCCAGCCGCAACCTGACCGTCAGCAACAGCCAGCTCGGCAAGAGCCTGGAGAAGCTGTCATCGGGCTTCCGCATCAACCGTGCTGCAGACGATGCAGCTGGTCTTGCGATCTCAGAGGGATTGCGCTCCGAGATCCGCGGTTCGGCCCAGGCGCAGCGGAACGCGCAAGACGGCATCAGCTTCATCCAGACTGCTGAAGGTGCCCTCAACGAGGTGCACTCGATGCTGCAGCGCATGCGTGAGCTTGCAGTGCAGGCAGCCAACAGCACGTCCGACGGTGTCGCCGAGCAGGCAGAAGTCGACGAACTGGTCACCGAAGTCACGGCCATCGGCCTGCGCACCCGGTTCTCGGGTATCTCGGTCTTCAACGACTTCTCCGGTGTCGGTAACGGCCTGAACTTCCAGGTCAGCGCCAACGCCGCAGCAGCCGAGCAAGTGACCGTGGCCAATGACTTGGTGCTGACCGGTGCGGCTGCGACGGGAATGATCTCCGTCGCCCTCACCTCGGCTGACCTGACCACCAGCAACACGACGGCGCAGGCGGCGATCACCTTGATCGACACCGCCATCGGCGATGTTTCCGGTGTTCGTGGAACGCTTGGTGCGGTGCAGAACCGCCTCGAGCACACCGTCAGCAACCTCGGCGTTGCCGTCGAGAACCTGACTGCCTCGGAGAGCCGTATTCGCGACGTCGACATGGCTGCCGAGATGGTCACCTTCACCCGCAACAGCATTCTCAGCCAGGCCGGCACAGCGATGCTCGCCCAGGCAAACCAGGTGCCGCAGGGCATCCTGGCGCTGCTGCGCTGAAAACTTGCGGTGCTCCGGTACCGCACAATGCCCACGCCCTCCGTTCCACCCCCAGGAACGGAGGGCAGGGCTTTTCTTGTTCTCGTCCTTGAATTCTTCGCAGCTATCAGGAGGTCGTCGTGACTAGTGGAATCGACACCGAGTCCATCGTCACCAAGATGATGGCCATCGAGCGCCGGCCACAGGACTTGCTGAACATTCGCGTCACCAAGACCCAGAAGGCACAGACGGCGTGGCAAGCAATCGCCGACAAGTTGACGGCGCTGAAGAGCGCATCTGATGCACTCGCCGGACTCGACACGATCTCAAAGTTGCGTTCTGTCACGTCCAGCAACACAGCAGTGATCGGCGTCCGCGCCATCGGCGCTGGCGCGAACCTGTCGTCGAACGTCGAAGTCGTCGGGCTCGCCGCCGCGAAGTCAGTGCTCGCGGGCGACGTGTTCGCTTCCGCCAGCGACGCGATCGGGGCGCGCACGCTCGACATCACCGCCTCTAGCGGCGCGACCACCACGATCACGTCCACCGACGGCACGCTTGGCGGACTCGCCGCCGCTGTCAATAACGCGGGGCTCGGCGTCAATGCCAAGGTGTTACAGACCGCGCCGGGCCAATACCAACTTTCGCTCACCGCGACATCCTCTGGCACCGCGGCATCATTCAACGCCGCCGGCACCGGTTGGACTTCGTTGACCACAGTGCGCGCCGCCGCGAACTCACAAGTAGTAGTCGACGGAGTCACCGTTACCCGTTCCACCAACGTGCTGACCGACGTGCTCGATGGCGTCGAACTCACCCTCGTCGGCACGTCGCCCTCGCCGGTGAGCGTGACCAGCACACGCGACGACTCCGCAATCATCGCCAAGGTGAAGGGGTTGGTCGATGCGATCGGCGCTCTCGCCTCAGGGATTGGGATCGCGACGAAGACCAGCTCAGATTCGGCGCAGCGGGGACCGCTCGCCGCCGACGTGACCGCCCGCCAGATCATGGACTCGGTACGCCGCGCTATCTCACAACCACTGACGACAGCGGGCGGCACCACCACGACCGCGAGCGCGTTAGGTATCTCGTTGACGCGCGAGGGCGCGATCACCTTTGACGCTGGCAAGTTGTCGGCGTCGCTGACCAGCGACCCCGACACGGTGATGGCTGTGCTCGGCAGCAGCGCCAACTCCACCGCCAACGGCGTCAGCGTTGTGGGAACAACCTCGGCGGCGGCCACCGGGACGCGAGCGATCAGCGTCACCGTCGCCGCCACCAGGGCAACGTTGGCGGGCGCTGTCGTCGCCGCGCCACCAACGGGGACCGCTGTCACGATGAACTTCGTCACGCCGGGCGGCTCGTCTGCCGTGTCGTTCGCGACTGGTGCAACAACATCACAGACCGTCGACAACCTCAACGCCGCATTGCGCTCGGCCGGCGTCAAAGTCTCCGCACTTGCGACTACCGGCGGCGCAATTGATTTGGTCTCCGAGCGCTACGGCACCGGTGAGGCCTTCACCGCCACTGGCGGCGCAATCATTGGTCTCGACGGCGCGTCGGCCGACGGTGTCGACGCTGCAGGAACGATCGACTCCGTTGCGTTCACCGCGAACGGGCGGTCGTACACGTCGGGCGGGCTGATCCTCAACATTGGAACCACCAGCGGCCAGATCGCGTCGGGTGGTGGTTCGGTGAACGGCAACGTCAGCTTCGCTGCCGGTCTCGCCAGCTCCCTCGCCGCTATCGGAGCGCAGGGCGCTACCACCGGCTCGACCGCCGCTTCCGCGAGAAGTGGTCTGCAGGACACACTCACCGACTTGCAAAAGCGGATCGCGCGCTACGACGACATCTTGAAACAACGCGAGCAGTTCATTCGGGCGCGGTTCACTTCGATGGAGTCGCTCATTCAGAAGCTGCAAGGCATGACCGCGTCGATCAGTTCGCTCACCGGCAGTTCCAGCTCACAGTCCAGTTGACAGCGCTAGCCCACACGACAAACCAAGACGACAACCCAAGACGACCGCTTCTAAGACACTCACGAGAAGGATCTCATAATGTCACCATCGAACACAGGACTTGCGAACTACGCGCAGGCTTCAGCCGTCACGGCGAGCCCGCACGAAGTCGTGCGGATGGCCTTCGAGCGCATCCTCACCGCGTGTGCTCGTGCTGAAGCGGCCGAGCAGGGGCGCAACGCTTCGTGGCTGCAGACCTTCCATGATGAAACCGTTCGAGCACAAGCCATTCTCGTCGAACTCAGCGCGGGGCTCTCGTTGCAACATCCGGACAGAGAAGTAGTCGACCTGGCCGAGCGTCTGGACAGCCTCTATCGATACGTCATCACGCAACTCGCGCAGGCCAACATGCACAAGTCGAGCGGTCCGCTGCAGGCAGTACGAATGGTCGTCGACGGACTGCGCGATGCATGGGCGAGTAATCCACCGTGACCGTATGGAGCTCCTGGCTCGACACCGCCGACGCGTTACTGGGCCGAGACGACACCTCCGAAGAGCAGCTGGATGAGTTGCTTGCGGCGGGGCTGTTACTTCACCCCTCGTCCGGCGAAACAATCGACCACACGCGTATCTCGCGAGTGCTGGCAGGTCTTGCCCGGCATCAGACCGCAACAGCGACTGAGATCGGCGAGATCGTCAACAAGCGCCGTGAGTTAACGCGCACACATGTTGGTACCGAGAGCTACTTGAATGCCGCTGCCAATGTGTCGATCAAGGCACGGGATCGCTAAGCGGTTTCACATCAGTTCCGGCCCAAGGAGGGTCCGGTCACTCGCACGGATGCACCGACTGAGAGGTCGTCATCTATGGACCCCCTGTTCTCGACCGTTGAGTACGCAATGGGTGGGCTGCAACTGCGGCTCGACACAATCGCCCACAACGTCGCCAACGTCAACACGCCGCTGTATCGCAGTCAGACCGTCAACTTCGAAGACGGGCTGACGTCGGCACTACGCGCCGGAAAGCCAGCACCGGCGACAGCGCCACAGGTGAGAGCGGGCTTTGACCTGGTGGACCACAACGGGACCAGCGTCAGTCTCGAGAATGAACTGACCACTCTCGCGAAGTCGTCGCTCGAGCGCCAGGTGATGGTGTCGAGCTTCAACTACAAGGTCGACATCCTCAAAGCCGCGGCCGGGACAGCGCGATGAACCACGGACCTTTCTCCAGCCTCGACATCACCAACACGGGGCTCGGGTTCAACAAGTACTGGCTGGACACGGTTGCGCACAACATCGCGAACGTCAACACCACAACGACGCCGGGCCAGGAACCGTTCCGGGCACGCATGGTCGTGTCCATGCCGTTAGCAACCAACACCACCCAGGGTGGAGGCGTCGCGGTCAGCGACGTCGTCAACCAAGACGGTGACCCGACGCCGATCTTCGACCCCGAGAACCCATTGGCCGACGCCCGCGGATACGTCCAAGGCGCCGTCGTCGACTTGGGTGGCCAACTTGGCGAACTCATTCTCGCCAGCCGCTCGTACCAAATGAACATGACCATGTTCAAAGAAGCCCGCGAGTCGCTACAGACGACCACCACGTTGGGTCGGGGCTAGTCATGTCTGCACTCGGTCCGATCGGGAACATTGGTGGCGCCGGCGGCGGCATTGGATCTGTCGCGGGCAACAGGGTCGGCGCAGCACCGGCGAGTGGCTTCGGTGATGCCGTACTCAAAGGACTCGATTCCGTCGCCGGAATGGAACGGCAAGCCGACAACCTCGTGGCCAACATGGCCGCCGGCGGCAACGTGCAGATCTCTGATGTCATGGCCGCCACGAGCAAGGCGAACCTCGGGATGTCGATCGTCAACGAGATCCGTGCACGCGGGCTTGAGGCCTACCAGTCCATCATCAACATCCAGGTCTGAGGTAGTCAATGAGTAAGCCGCTTGACGCACTTGGTCAGCAATGGCGTTCAGTTCCCGCCGGCTCCCGAATGATGGCGCTCATCGCCATCGTGGGTCTCGCGATCACGGGATTCTTCATCTATCAGCAGATGAACCAGGTGGACTGGGCCGTCCTCTACGCGAACGTCGACGATGCGACCGCCTCCGACGTGCTCGCCGGTCTCGATGCGCACGGCATTGAATACAAGATCGAGGGCAACGGTTCGCGCATTCTCGTGCCTCGCGATCAGTTGGCCTCGTCGCGCGTCGCGCTCGCCGGTGACGGCGTCACGGCCCAGGCAGTGCCAGACGGGTTCGACGAGATCTTCTCCAACCAAGGGCTCGCCAGCAGCGACTTCGAACAACGAGTGAACTACGAGCGATCCTTGGAAGGTGAGTTGGCGCGCACGCTCCTGACGATGGAGCCTGTTGCAGGCGCCCGAGTTCAGCTGAGTCTTCCCGAACCGTCGATCTTCATCGGGTCCGGCACCGACACCGCCGAACAACCAACCGCCTCGGTGATGTTGTCATTGCGCCGCGACCTGACGGCGGCGGAAGCCGACACGATCGCCAACGTCATCGCCTCTTCCGTTGAGGGGCTGAACGCCGACCAGGTAACTATCGCCACGGCCGACGGGACGATGCTGCGCGCCGCTGGATCAGAAACCGGTGCGGCGAGTAGCACCGGCAACCTGCAGGTGACCCGCGACTTCGAGGCCGACCTTTCCACCCGCCTCACCGAACTTGCCCGCGCGATGACCGGCCAACCGAACGCAACGGTCGAAGTGACCGCCGTGCTCGACTTCACAGAGTCGACGGTCGACAAAGAGGTAATCGACCCGGAGAAGAACGCCACCACGGCTGTGCACGAAAGCACCGAGACGTGGACCGGCAGTGGCGGAAGCGCCGGCGGCGCGAGCGGGCCCGACGGCGGTCCCACGAACGCTGGCGGCACCGACGGCACCTACGACAAGAGCGACAAGACGACCACCTACGTCCCCGGCGATCGCACGATCACTCACTCGACGATCACAACGCCGACGGTCACTGCGCTCAGCGTTGCAGTCGTGATCCCCGTGATCAGCGACGCCACCGGCGCACAGCCGGTAGTCATCGACGAAGAGACCCTCGCTCGGGTACTCGGTACCGCCGCCGGCATCGACACCGAGCGCGGCGACGCGATCGAGGTTGCGGTTGTGCCCGCGGTGGCAACCGACACCGGCGATCTCGTCACCGATCCGACTTCGCCAGTCGCAGCACCAGCGCCGACCCCGGTGACGTTGCTTGCCGCCGCGGCGGCTGCCGGCGCCTTCCTCATGATGCTGGTAGCGATCGTCATGCGCCGCCGGCGTAAGAACCAAGGCGGCGCATACGTAGCGACCGACTTCCCCAGCCAATCTGAGGGCAAGGCGAAGAAGGGGAAGAAGAACAAGGGCAAGTCAGATGCTCAGACCGAAATACTCGAACTGATACCGAGGATTGCTAGCGAGCGCTCGGGTCAGAAGTCGGATCGTCAAGCAGTCGACGAGATCAAGGCCGACCTAGAGCGGATGCTCGCGGAGAGTCCTGACTCGCTCGCTGCTCTGCTCAGCGGTTGGATGGCGAAGTGACCGGTAGCGCAGGCGTTGAAACAATCGACAGAAGCAATGCGCCCGCCCGCGCCTTTCCCGGTGCGCGCACCGTCGCCATCGTCGTCGCCGCACTCGGCGCTGAGGCTGGCGCTTCCATGCTCAGTCAGCTATCGGCTGCCGAAGCGGAGGCGGTTGTGCGTGAGGTCAAGGACATGCCTGCGATGCCTCTTGCCCAGGTTCGTGAGGTCATGGTGCGCCTGCGCGACGAGGCGGCGGCCCAGTCGCATGCCATCGCCGGCGGTCTCGACAAGGCACGCGAGTTGCTGCGACGCAGTCACGGCGCAGGCGCAGAGGCAATGCTCGAGCGGATAGTCGCCTCGTCGGCGGCCCTGCCGTTTGAGTTCTTGCGCGGCCGTCCTCCCGAGCACATCGTGAGTTACCTCTCCGCCGAGCATCCGCAGGTGATCGCGCTCGTGCTCGCGCACTTGCCGCTCGGCACGGCAGCGAAAGTGATGGAAGGACTACCGACCGACCTGCGCGCTCTCGTTGCAGCGCGGTACGCGAACCTCGAGTCGACCGACCCAGAGGTTGTCGCCGACGTTGAGCGATCAATGCTGCGCCGAGTCGGCGCCGGTGAGTCCTCAGCGGCACCCGCCCGTGGCGGCATCAAGCCACTCGCGGAGCTGTTGAACAACGTCGCCCGCGAAACCGAGAACGATGTGCTGGGCAGTCTGGAGCGACTGGACCCGGAGCTTGCCATCGCTGTTCGCGATCTGATGTTTGTCTTCGAAGACATCACACAGATCGACGATCGCGGTCTGCAGGAAGTCCTGCGCGCCGCCGACGCTCGCACGATCGCACTCGCGTTGAAGGACGCTGCCGCGCCACTGCGCGAGAAGGTCGAACGCAACCTTTCGCAACGTGCGGCTGAGGACGTCAACGAGTCCGCCTCGACGCTCGGCATGGTGCGCCGCTCTGACGTAGAAACCGCGCAGAAGCAGATCGTGGCTGGCGCGCGCAAGCTCGAACAGGAAGGCCGCATCGTGCTCGTACGCGGAGGCGGCGACGGCGGAGACTTCGTCTGATGACGCGCATCTTGCAGCGCCCGTCCCTCAACGCAAACGCCGTTGCCTTGCGCGCTCCGCCGTCCTGGGATCCGATCGCGCTGTCCGCCTACGAGCAGGGTTACAGCGAAGGTGCCGGAACGATGCTCGAGAAGGGGCGGCGCGACTTACACCGCTTCGAGACCGAGATCATCGACGCGACGCAGCGCTGTCTCCACGCGGTTGAGACGGCGCGACAATTGATGGCCAGGCGCACCCTGGATATCGCCGAGCTCTTTGTAACGACGGCCTTGCGCGACATTCCGGAAGCAGGCACCGCCGGCATGCTCGTTCGACTTGGCGAAGTGTTGCGCGCGTTCGAGCCGGGACCAATCGAGTTGTCGGTAGCGACCGATCTGGTCGGCGAGCTGGAAGCAATCATGGCGACGCGTAACGACTACGCCGACCGAGTCAAGGTTGTCGACGATCCAACGCTGAAGCCCGGTGAGTTTCGGCTGCACAGCGAATGGGCGGACGCAGACGGCACGTTCGAGCGCTACATCTCAGCCGCACGTGCGGCGCTGGAAGCACACCCGGCAGACGAGTCTCGATGACGACCGATAACACGCGTAAACCCGTGACGCGCCCAGGATTGGCCAAGTGGCCACCGCCGACTCGTCGACCCGTCGCGGCGGCTGCCGAGCCGGGTAGCTTCACCGGCCCCGTACTCGGTGACGGATCGCGACTCAATGATGAAGCGGCCGGAATTGCAATCGCCCTACCCGCGGCGGCGACTGTCACCGTGATCCGCGGCATGGAAGTTGGTGTGCGCGGACTGCGCCTGCAGGTCGGTACGACAATGCACGTAGACGCGGCGGCGGGTTGCGTCGACGCCGAGGTCGTCGCCGCTGCCGACGGCGAGACTCGCCTGGCCTTGTTGGGAGAACCAGCGGGCATCAGCAGCGGCACGCGCGCACGCCCGACGCTGGGTAGTGGGCAGCCCTTGGGCGCCGGGCTGTTCGGCAGAGTGATCGATGCGCTGGGTCGCCCGATTGACGGGCTGGGATCGATCTCTGCCAAGCGGGGACCCATCGATGGCGAGGTGCCACCCGCGTTGCGGCGACGTCGCATCACTGAGGCGATGCCCGTCGGCGTGCGCGTGATTGACGCCTTCACCACGCTTGCTCGCGGCCAACGGATGGGCCTGTTCTCGGGTTCCGGTGTCGGCAAGTCGACGCTATTGGGGATGATGGCGCGCGGAGCCGATGCCGACTGCGTCGTCATTTGTCTGGTCGGTGAACGCGGTCGTGAAGTACGCGAGTTCCTAGAGGACGATCTGGGGCCGGAGGCGGCCGCTCGGGCTGTGGTTGTCGTGGCAACCTCGGACCAGCCCGCGCTCGTGCGCGTGAGGGCACTGCACTATGCGACAGCGATTGCCGAGCACCTCGCCGATGAAGGACGCGACGTGCTCTTTCTCTGTGACTCGGTCACGCGTTTCGCCCTTGCGCAACGCGAGGTTGGCCTAGCCGCCGGCGAGCCCCCGACGGCGCGCGGTTTCACGCCTTCCGTGTTCGCCGCACTTCCGAAGTTGCTCGAAAGAACCGGGCCGCGCGAACACGGCACTGTCACTGCCATCTACACGGTGCTCGTCGAGGGCGACGACCACAACGACCCGATCGCCGACACGGTTCGCGGCATTCTCGACGGTCACATCGTGCTCGATCGTCGCCTCGCTCACGCCGGGCGCTATCCGGCAGTTGATCCGCTGTTGTCCATCTCGCGACTGGCGAGCAAGGTTCTGGCTCCAGAGATGGTCGCGATCGCTGATCAAGCGCGGCGAGCGTTGGCCGCGGCCGAGGCAGTGCGCGACCTCGTTGAAGTTGGCGCATACCAGCCAGGCAGCAACCCCGATGCCGATTACGGACTGGCCGTCCAGCCTGGAATTGTCGCGCTGTGTCGGCAACAGACGAACGACGTCACACCTATCGCTGACACTTTCGCGGCCTTGGTTGATGTGCTCAACGTTGGTAGCACGGCCTTCGCCGGAGTCGCGGGAGCGACATGAGCAAGCATCGTGGCGAAGTGGTGGTGCGAGTGCGCGGGATCAAAGAAGCGATCGCCGCGGTCGCAGCTGCCGCGGCGCAAACGAACGCCGACGCGGCAACAACCGCCGCCGAGAACGCCCGCGCACGTGCGTCGGCGCATCCACTGGTGCAGCGCAACGGTCCGCACCGTGCCGACGAGTTGATGACTGCCGTCGGTGTGGCGACTGCACTACGGGAAACGATGTTGGCGACGCAGCGGCGGGCAGAGCTCACCGATCTTGCCCTGGCCGACGCACGCGACGAGGTGTCGTCGGCGACTGCTTTGCGCAAAGCAGCGGAACGGCTAGTCGCACGTCGCATCGCAGCCGTCGACTACGAGCAGCGGCGGCGAACGCAACGTGTCCTCGACGAGAGCGCATCGCGGCGGACCTCATGAAAACCTTGCGCGAGCCCTTGAACGGCGACGGAAGCGGCCGAACAACGCAACCGCACGGAGCATCAGATCGAACTGCCATGGATGGTGGACTTCGGCCAGCCGACAGCGATGTCGGTTCCTATCGTGGCGGTAACTTCGTGCTCACTCCGATTGCAACTGGGATCGAGACTCAATCAGCCTCAGCGACCGGCACCGATGGTGCCGCGCCAACAGGTTTTCAAGAGGGCCTCATTGCGGCCTTCGCCCAGGCTGAACAGCCGACGGCCGAAACTGACGACTCGGCGACAACAGATGTGGCCGGGGCCGCGGGCGTGGCCGGTGCAGCCACCGTCGTCTCCGCCTGTGCGTGCTGCTCCGTCGCAACTCCACCCGCAACAACGATCGCGATGCCGTTCGATCTCGCGCAGGTGGGCAAGCCCAACGAGCCAGCGATCGACGACACGGCGATCGACGACACGGCACTCAACGACACGGCACTCGCGCAGTCAGGCGACGAGCCCATCGTGAAGCAACCGGTCGCAGCATCGACCAATCAGAACGCTGCCGAACCGAAGTCGGCCGTCTCGCTCGCGCTCGCGCAAGCAGGCAACGCCGCCGAAAACCTCGCCAACAGCCCACGCGGCGGTGGTAAGTCCGATACCGAGAAATCGCCGCTTCGGCCGGTCGGCGTTCCCCGACTTGTCAGCGGAGACGTCGTTCTCGATCCGTCCACACTTGCCAGCGACAGCGCGCAGGCGAAGGACATCGCGGCGCCAGCGCCGGCAGCCGCGCCGACGCGCAGCCTGGGAATGGTCGCGGTCGACCGTGTGCAGGTCGCCCGTGCCCAGGCGCCGTCGCGAGAGGTGCAGCGCCTGGCCATCGATCTCGATGACGCTCGTGTTGCACTGCGTTTCCACGGCGACCAGGTCAAGGTCAACGTGGTCAGCGACCCATCGGGTTCGCTCGATCCGGTTTGGTCGCGGCAGGTGGAACGGTCACTGATCAGCGCGGCCCGAGCGGCCGACGAATCGACATCCGCCTTTTCGCAGGACCCCCGCGAACGTGCCGCAAGTGGGAGCCGCGATCACGGGTCGCCCACTCACCAACCTCACCAAGGCGACGACAATGCGCGCGACCGCGCGGACTACGAGCGTGACTCCGCATACAAGAACGCATTTGGGTACCAGCTTCACACCCACCTCGGCCATCGGTTGGCGATCTGATGACCGCGATCAGCAACGTCCAAGGAACGACCGCCGCGGCGACGGCGACCACGCCCGACATCTTTTCGGGCATGGGGTCCGACGCGTTTCTCAAGCTGCTCGTCGCCCAGCTTCGCTACCAAAACCCGATGAGCCCATCGGATCCAACCGCGATGATGGGTCAGATCGCGCAGTACGCGCAGGTCGAGGCGCTCACCAAGTTGCAACAGGGGCAAGCGGCCGACCAATCGCTGTCGGAGGCCAGATTGGCCACCGACTTGATCGGCAAGTTCGTCACCGCCAGCGATGGCGTCGGCACCGAGTCGGGCAAGGTCGTATCGGCAAGGTTCACCGCTGTCGGCCCGGTGCTGGTGCTTGCCAACGGCACGGAGGTGACGCTCAGCGCGGTCACCGAGGTCGATCAGCAGAACACCCCATCACCTGCCCCTGCGCCCGCGCCCACACCAACTCCGCCACCGGCGCCAGACCCTGTCCCTGACCCCGTCCCCGTAACCGACCCAGTCCCCGTCTGACCTTTCACAAGAACCATCACCCGACATAGGAGTTCAACGTCATGCTTCGTTCGCTTTACGCCTCGATCAGCGGTCTTCGTAGCCATCAGATGATGATGGACGTCACGGCCAACAACATCGCCAACGTCAACACTCAGGGGTTCAAGGCCGGTCGCGCGCTCTTCGCCGACTCGCTCTCTCAAACCGTTCGAGGCGGCGGCATTCCTACTGACGCGAATGGCAGCACGAACCCGATGCAGATCGGCCTCGGCAGTCGCATTTCAGCCGTGACCACCAACTTCAACCAGGGTGCGTTGCAACTCACCGGTCGTGTCACCGACCTCGCCATTCAGGGCAGCGGATTCTTCCTCGTGGAGCGCTCCGGCCAGCAACTGCTGACGCGCGATGGGGCGTTCAACTGGGATGCCCAAGGACAGCTGGTGACAGCTGGCGGTGCCCGCGTACTCGGGTGGACCACCGATCCGACAACGGGAACCGTGAATCCTTCGACGGTGCCCGGCTACATCGCGGTACCGACATCGCTGCTGCCCCCGGCGGCCACCAGCCGAATCGTGATCGGCGGCAACGTGTCCGCAGGCACCGACATTGGCGACTACGTCGCCAGCTCCGGCACCGCCCACGACAGCATCGGCACCCCGTTCGAGTTGGCCATGAAGCTCACCAAGACCGGCGTTGGCACGTGGACGGCCTCGATCACGGCAACAGCCCCTGACGGCACGGTCAACGACATCACTCCTGGGCCGGCACCGACAGTCACGTTCGATGCGGTCGGCCAGCTCACATCACCGGCGACCATTGCCCTCACCGGCGTCACGTTGGGCACCGGCGCCGCGCAGGACATCACGTTCGAACTCGGTGACGCACTGCACTCGTTGACGCAGTACGACCAGGTGAGCTCGCTCGACATGCCGGTACGCGATGGATCCGCTGGCGCGGAGTTGAGCTCAGTGAGCTTCGGCACCGACGGCTCGGTGAACGCGCAATACACCAACGGCGATTCGCGCATTGTCGGCGTGCTTGCGCTGGCCTCGGTCTCCAACCCCGAGGGCATGCTGAAGGCTGCAGACAACCTGTATGAGACGACACTCACGTCGGGCAACCCGACGTTCGGGCTCGCCGGCACCGAGCAGTTCGGGACGGTCGCACCTGGTGCGTTGGAAGGCTCGAACGTCGATCTCGCTACAGAGTTCACCAACCTGGTGCTCGCCCAGCGTGGCTTCCAAGCCAACACGCGCGTGATCACTACATCCGACGAAATGCTCGCCGACCTAGTGAACGTGAAGCGATAAATGTGAGGTGTTGAGCACTCCCTCTGCTGCTGGGCCTTGAACGAGGAGGTCACGGGCCGATCTGCGTTTGTGCACGTCGGACCACACTGAGAAGGACCTCACATGATCTGTCTACATCGACTTCGCGGCGACGAGCTGTGGATCAACCCAGACCTAATTGTCTTTGCTGAACAAACAGCCCACGACACCGTTATCACGCTCGCCGACGACAACCGCGTCAGCGTGTGCGAACCCGTTGAACAAATCGCCTCAGCGGTGATGCAGTTTCGCGCATGCGTGTTAGCTGCTGCCGAGAACCTGGCAACGGTGTTCACACATTCGGAACGCTCCGTGACGAGCAACCAGCGCGTCGGGGGTGCATGAGTAATGCTGCTCCCAATCGGAATGTTTCTGGCGTTCGCCTTCATGATGGTCAGCAACATCATGGAAGGCGGCGACCCGATGGCGTTGTTCGCCATCCCATCGATCGTCCTCGTCTTTGGCGGCACACTTGCCGCTTCCGCGACGGCCTTCACCTTCGGTGAAGTCATGCGGATGCCCAAGATGGCGATTAAGGGTTTTGCAAAGCCTGCTCAACTCGACGGAACGATCTCCAAGCTCTGCGAGCTCGCCGAAGTCGCCCGCAAGGAAGGTGCACTCGCACTTGAAAGCAAGATCTCCGAAGTCGACGATCCGTTCCTGCAGCACGGGTTGACGCTGCTGGTCGACGGCGCCGACGAACACCGCATCCAAGACGAAATGGATGCTGCGCTCGCCGCGACCACCGATCGCCATATGCGCAACATCTCGATCTGGACGAAGGCGGCTGGCTACGCACCGATCTTCGGCTTGATGGGTACCACGATGGGCCTGATCAGCATGCTCGGTCACCTCGATCAACCAGACGAGATCGGGCACAGCCTTGCGATCGCAATGACCGCGACGCTGTACGGCCTGGTGTCGTCGAACGTTCTGTTTACGCCCATCGCCGACAAGCTCACGCGGCTACACGAAAGCGAAGTGCTCACCAAGGAGATGATGATCGACGGTGTGTGTTCCATCTTGCACGGCTTCTCCAGTCGAGCCATGACGGAACGCCTTGAGATCTGGTTGCTTCCTGCCGCTCGTGGCAAGTCGGAGAAGGCGGCATGAGCCGTTCGCGCCGTCGCCGCGGTGGCGGCGGCCACGGCGGTGGTGGAGGTGGCGGTGGCGGCGGTCACGGTGGCGGCGACGCGCGCTGGCTAGTGACCTACGCCGACCTGCTGACGCTGCTGATGGTCTTGTTCCTCGTGCTGTGGGTGATCTCGACCATCGACCTGGCGAAGTTTGAGCAGTTCAAGGACGGCCTCGGTGATTTCGGTAACCCGGCGGCGGCGGAAACGTCACCAGACGCTGCGCCGGGCGGGCCGTCGGAAATCGGCCTGGAAACCCAAGGCGGTCCTGCAACCTCGACCACCACGACAACAACAACGACCACGATTCCGGGCGCGCCGACCACCACCTCTCCCCCTGGCGACGGAGCAGGCACGACAGGCGAGGGTGCCGTTCTCGATGCCGCTCAATTGGAAGCCTTGCAAGGCGACCTGCAGGCGACAATCGAAGCGGCAGGTTTCGGCGACGTCGTGACAGTCGATCTGCAACAGCGCGGGCTGGTCATTTCGGTGAGAACCGACGATGTCTTGTTTGCTGCCGGAGCGGGATACCTGGAGCCAGCAGCGACGCGCATCGTCGATGTTGTAGCGGTGGAACTCGGGCTGATTGGCAACCCGATCATCGTTGAGGGCTACACCGACAAGCGTCCGCTCAATGCCGGCAACTACGACAACTGGGACCTATCAGTCGACCGCGCTGTCTCGGTCGTAAAGATGTTGCGCGATCAGTACGGAATTGCTCCCTCACGATTGGCTGCGACGGGATACGGAGATCAACACCCGGTCGCGACCGGCGACGACGAAGCCTCGTACACGCGCAACCGGCGGGTACAGATTGTGATCGTGGCCGGGCCGCTCGCGGATGCCGAGCAACCGGCGGTAACCGTCGCCCCGTAACGCGGCAAGCGCCTTTCGGCGAGATCGGGGCCGGTCACGGGGTCCAGCCCACACGATCTCGGCATGGTCGCGATTCACGAGCAGCATCGGCAGTGGGAAGAGTTTGATCTTGGTCGCCCGAAAAAGCTGACCCGAGAAGAACTACGTCCGCTTGATGGTTTCCATGAAGCGTTCGCCGGCCAACTGAGTAGCGGCATCGGTCGCGTCGCTCGATCGGTCGCCACCGTCGAACTGGCGTGCACAGCGCAGCTGACGTGGGAGGAATACCTCCGCACGCTCCCGGCCGTCACCGCACTCATCACCGTGACTGCGCCGCCACTTCCTGGCCAACTTCTGATCGAGATGGACACCCCATTGTCGTTGGCTCTCGCCAGCCGTCTGCTGGGTGGCCGCGGAACTGTTGAGCCGCCGCGTCGACCAAGCGACATGGAAGTGCCCGCGCTGCGACGTATCTCAGCCGTCGTCGTCGACGCACTCGACAAGACGCTCAACCAAGCGCTCGGTGCCAACGCAACGATGGAATCGCTGGTGCTCGGCCCGCATCTGCTGGCCACCGCTGCGCCGTCGCAAATGGCACTTGTGCTCACCTACTCGCTATCAGTGCCGCCGCTGGGCATCAACGGCGACGTAAACGTCGTGATGTCATTGACGACGGTGTCACCGATGCTCGACAAACTGCAGTCGCAAGTCGCTGAGCAACGCGGGCCCGATCTCGATCCGTGGGCGATGAACAGCGTTGCCCAGCAGGTGCCGCTTGAATTGCAGGCCACTCTCAAGCCAACGCGGATGTTGGCAAGCAGCGTCGCTGCGTTGGTGCCAGGCGATGTCATCGTGCTCGATCATCGTGCCGGAGAATCGGCGACCGTGAGCGTCGGTTCCGTTGAGGTTCTGCGCGGGCACCTTGGTCGTCGCGGCGCGAGGCTCGCTATTGCGGTGTCGACCCACGCGTTTGACACGCCAGCTGCCCCACGGCAGCTGCAGGGTCCGACCGGGCCTGCCGGGCCACACGCGGCCTTCGGCCCACATGGATACTCCCAGGTGGCACACGAGGTAGCCACCGCCGATTCCGAGAGGCAGCACGATGCTCGAGACGCCCACGCCAGCGCCAGCTCAATTCACAGCGTTCGGTGACGGCACACCGCCGGCACCGACGGCGAGCCTCGACGTAATCGCCGGCGTCCAGCTGGAGATCGTGGTTGCGCTCGGCCGTACGCGCATGACGGTGCAACAACTTCTGCAACTGCGCACTGGTTCGGTCATTGAGATCGGCCAGGCCGGTGGCCTCGTCGAGGTGCAAGCAAACGGATCGCTCGTCGCGAGCGGCGAGATCGTGGTCGTCGGTGACGACCTCGGCGTGCGTATCGTCGACATTCCACAGCTGCGACCGTCATGACCCGATTTGTCATCGTGACGCTGCTGTTGGCAGCGATCGCTGTGGTGCTGCGTCTGCGGGGCCGCGGCTCGAGCTCAACGCGCTCACTCAAGATCACTGCCCGCGCTGTCGTTGGGCGCGGGACATCGTTGGTGGTGGTTGAGGTAGGCGGCCGTCGGCTGCTGGTCGGAGCTGCACAGAACCAGATGAACCTGCTCGCCGAGCTGGGCGAAGACACTTCCGATGACGATGTCGCGGTCCAGTCACGCGACAACGAGTCGGCGACAACCACCAGCGAGTGGCCTGTCGGTCGCCCTCCGGCACCCCGCGCGCGGTTGAACTCGATGTCGCTGGAATCCGACCGCAGTGACACCCAGTCGTGGATCGAGCGCATCCGGTCGATGACGGTGCGCACCGCCGACCCTGAACTGCGCGGAGCGCGCAACAGGACGAGGCGAGCCGCGACAGGTGGTTTGCGGTGAGCAAGGTCTGCAAGGTCGCAGTTTTCGTGGCACTGGGCGCGATGGGCTTGCTGCTGCAGCCAACGAACGCCCACGCGAGCTCGACGCCGCCAACGCAGCCGACCCTTCCAACACCCGACACAACGCCAGCGCCGGTGGATCAGATCACTCCCCCGGATCGAATCGAAACACCAACCGTCGACGATCAATCAGGCAATGACTCGCTGGAGATCAACGCGCCAGGAGGCACCAGTAACGCAGTGCTGCTGGTGTTGCTGGTCACGGTCGCCGGCATCTTGCCGGGGCTGTTGTTGCTGACGACTACGTTCCCGCGGTTTCTCATCGTGCTCGGCCTCGCTCGCCAAGGGTTGGGCTTGAACACCACGCCGCCCAACCAGGTGCTGTCGGGCTTGGCCGCATTTCTCACGCTGTTCGTCATGGCACCGACGTTCTCGAAGATCAACGACACGGCCATTCAGCCGGCGATGAAGGGCGAGATCACTCAGGGCGAAGCCGTCAAGCAGGCATGGGAGCCGATGAGTGAGTTCATGCTCAAGCACACACGCGACTCCGACTTGGCGATGTTGTACGACCTCACCGATACCAAGCGCCCCGCGAACCCATCCGATGTCACACCGCGGTTCCTCATTCCGGCGTTCATCCTCTCGGAACTGCGCGCAGCCTTCATCATCGGTTTTCTCATTTGGGTCCCGTTCCTTCTGATCGACCTGATTGTGTCGACCGTTCTCGCTTCGCTGGGGATGTTGATGATGCCGCCTGTGGTGGTGTCGCTCCCGGTGAAGCTTGCCTTGTTCGTACTCGTCGACGGGTGGGCTTTGCTCGCCGGATCACTACTGAAATCGGTGGCGTAACCGATGAACGACTCAGACATCGTCCACGTATTGCGCATGATGAGCGACACCGGCTTGCGCGTCGCAGGCCCGGTGCTGCTCGTGGTGTTAGTAGTCGGCACCACTGTGAGCCTGCTGCAAACGATCACGCAGATTCAAGAACAGGCCGTGGTCTACGTGTTGAAGTTCTGCTCGGTGGGCGTACTGCTGCTGTTCACGGGACCGTGGATGCTGCACGAACTGTCGTCATTTGTGCGAGTGCTCTGGGCTCGAATCCCCGACGTGAGGTAGCACGTTGCAACTCGACTTCTCCATCAGTTGGGCCATCGGGCTCGCACTTGCGGTCACCCGCGCGGCAGCAATGGTCGCACTGTGCGGCTTCGTGCCCCGCAGCATTCCCGGCGCAGGCAGGAATGCGCTCGCGATCGCGCTCGGCGTGCTGATCGCACAACCGGTGTCGTCGCCTGATATCTCGACAGCGGACTTGGCGGTCGCCGGGTTCACGAACGTGTTCCTCGGCGCCGTGATGGGTTGGTTTCTGGGCCTGGCAGTTTCGTCATTCCACACCGCGGGAACCGTCATCGACCTCACCAGCGGAATCAGCCTTGGTTCGGTGCTCGACCCAGACACGGGAACAACCCCGGGACCGTTCAACCGCTTTTACACGTTGGCGGCACAGACGCTGATCATTGCCGGCGGCGGACTGCTGATCATGGCGCAGTTGCTGTGGTTCTCCACCAAGGCTGTTGCGCTCGATGGCCAACTTGGTGGTCTGGGCGTGCTCGGTGCCGTCGCGACCGAACGAGTGAACTCCGTCTTTCGCCACGGAGTCGAGTTCGCACTGCCGATAGCGGCCGTGCTGTTTGTCGCGGAACTGACCTTCGGTCTCCTCAGTCGACTCGCGCCGCAGATCAACATGTTCCTCATCGCGCTACCGGTCAAGGCGCTGATGACGTTGTCGATGGTGGGCACAGCCGCCGTGCTGTTTCCCCGCTTCGCCGACCAGTCCGTCAACTCCGGGGTGGACGTGACGATGCGATTGCTCGGCGGGTGAGATGAGCAAGCGCGACGGGAAGACAGAAAAGCCAACACAACGTCGCCGCAAAGAGGCGCGACGCGAAGGCAACCTGCCGCGCTCGCAAGAGACGAACTCGATGATCGCCATTGCCGCGGCGCTGGTGACGCTCGGCATCATGGCCCCGAAGGCGCTCGCTGTCTCGGGGCGCATCATGCGCCAATGGTTCAGCACGGCTGATCCGATGGTCGGGCTGCGCAAGGAGCCGCTGATCAAGAGCGTGCTCGAACTCGGCGCCGCCTGGTGCCCGCCAGCGTTAGCGGCGGCCATCGCCGGAACCGTCGTTTCTCTCGGACAGGGCGGGATTGTGTTGATGCCCAAGACGGCGCGCCCTTCGTTCAAGAACATCTCATGGAAGAAGGGCCTCGGCCAGCTCAGCCCGCGGCAGGCCGGCTATGCGTTGCTGCGCAACGTGTTGAAGTTCGTCGCGGTTGGCGCCGCCTTGATCGCGCCGGTCACCAAGTTGTGGCATCAGCTGCCGAGAAGTGCCGATCTACGCGCCGCGGCCGGCCTCACCGGTAGTGCGATGAAGTCGGTGACCAGCAGAGTGCTGTTCGGCGCGTTACTCATCGCAGTCATCGACCAGATAGTGACGCGTCGCCGGTGGCGCAACGGCATGATGATGTCGCGCCAGCAGATCATCGACGAGTCACGAATGCAAGAAGGCGACCCACATGCCAAGGCGCAGCGCAAGCGACGCGGCATGGAGCTGCGTCGGCGACGGTCGCTCGGCGATGTCGCCACCGCCGACGTCGTGGTGACCAACCCGACCCACTTCGCGGTCGCCCTCGCTTACGCCGAACGTTCTGCTGCCCCACGTGTCGTGTGCAAGGGCACGGATCGCATGGCGCGTCGGATCCGCCGCGATGCGTCCCGACACGGCGTACCCATCATCGAGAACCGGCCGCTTGCACGGGCCCTGTACCGCCAAGTGCCCCTCGGCGGTTACGTGCCCGAGCGCTTCTTCGACGATGTCGTGAAGGTCTTGGTGGCCGCCTATTGGCGTCGTGGACGAGTGCCAGGCCACGTGGCCAGTTCGCCCGGCAAGGTTGCTAGTCAAGGATCACTGACCGGAGCACGCGCATGACAACCCGAACTCGCCTGGCATTGCCAATGGTCATCGTTGCGCTGGTGCTGTGCCTGGTCGTACCGGTGCCGGTCGCGCTGCTCGACTTGCTCATCTCAGCGAACATCGTCGTCGGCATTGTGACGCTGGCCTCCGTGCTCAACGTTTCGGACCCAGTTGAGTTCTCGGCCTATCCGTCGCTGTTGCTGATCACCACCACCGCGCGCATCGCGCTCACGGTCTCCACCACCAGGGCAATCCTGTTGCACGCCAACGCGGGCGAGGTGGTGCACACTTTCGGCACTGTCGTGGTTGGCAGCAACGTGCTCGTCGGGCTGATCATCTTTCTGGTGCTCACCGTCGTCAACCTGGTCGTCATTACCAAAGGTTCTGAGCGCGCCGCTGAGGTAGCCGCCCGGTTCAGCCTCGACGCCATGCCAGGTAAGCAAATGGCAGTCGACGCAGACCTCGCGGCCGGGCTACTTGATGAGGACGGCGCGCGCGCCGCCCGTCGGCGAATCGCCCGCGAGAGCGACTTCTACGGAGCGATGGATGGCGCCGTGAAGTTCGTCAAGGGCGACGCGATCGCAAGCCTGATCGTGGTGTTCGTCAACCTGATTGGCGGCATCGCCATTGGCGTGCTCATCAAGGGCATGGACATCGGCCAGGCAGTGTCCACCTATTCGTTGCTGACCGTCGGCGACGGTCTTGTCGCGCAGATTCCGGCGCTGCTCTATGCGTTGGCTACCGGCATGCTCGTCAACCGCGTGAAGGGCGACAACGGAAACCTCGGCCACGAGATCGTGCAGCAGCTTTCAGCACACCCGGTGACCTTGCGCACTGCTGCCGGCGGCGCGCTGATCATGGGCCTGATTCCTGGCATGCCGAAGTTGCCGTTCATCGGCATGGCTGTCGGACTTTGGATAGTCGGTGGTCGCACGACCACCGAAGAGTCGACGACGGTTGGCCAGCCCGACCTCGCAGTTACCACCAACCCAGACGACCCGGAGGTTCTGATGTCCCACATGCGTGCCCCGGCTCTCGAGCTCCGTCTGGCCTACGACCTTGTCGACCTCGTCAGCGGCGGCGATCTGCTGGCGAGAATGGGCGAACTGCGCCGACAGCTGGTCACCGAGCTTGGTTTCGTGCTGCCGCCGGTGACGACGACAGACGACGTCACGCTTCCTTCTGGCGAGTACAGGATCGCGTTGTACGGCGTCGATGTCGGCAACGGTCGCGCGCCGCGCGAATCGGTGCTCGCACTCCCCGATCCGACGACCGGCGACGACCTCAGCCTCGCCGGCGTTGGCGAGCGCGTCGTGGAACCAGTATTCGGCCTCATCGGCTACTGGGTCCCCGAGCGCGCGCGGGCAGTCGCCGCCGCGACAGGCGCGACCATCGTGCCGCGCAGCGCGGCCGTCGTCACCCACCTTGCCGAGGTTGCTCGCCGCTACTCGCCGGAGCTCCTCACGCGTCAGCAGGTCGCCGACCTCGTCGACATGTTGCGCACCGATCAGCCATTGCTGGCTGCCGAAATAAGCAACGACCGTGTGCCAATGACGTTGTTGCATCAAGTGATGCGCTCGCTGTTGGCCGAGCGCGTGTCGGTGCGTGACCTCGCTCGCATCGTCGACACCCTCGCAGCTTCGGTTGGCCACGCGCACGGCGTCGAGGCCTTGGCCGACGAATGCCGCGCAGTTCTTGGCGCCCAGATCACGGCGCAGTTGGCACCGAATCAACGCGTCGCATCGATCTTCTTGGTTCCGGAGCTGGAAGGCCGTTTGATCTCAGCCTTGCGAGAAGTGGACGGGGTCTCGCATCTCGCCATCGAACCGGAGACACTCGATGCGGTTCGCGAGAGCGTGCGTTCGGCGTGGGAGCGGCTTGCCGGCGGAGATCCTGTGGTGCTCACCTGCGCACCCAACCTGCGTCGCCCGCTCTCACGGATTCTGCACTCGGCAGGTATCGAGTTGCCCACGCTGGCTTATCGCGAACTGCCCCGCCATCTGACGATCGATGTCAGCGAGATCGTTGGCGTTTAGCCAACTGCGCCGGGCCATTTGCCTGAGTCAGCACACACAGTCAACCTCGGAGGCGCACACCGTGGCCAAGAACAGCTACCCAATCGTCGAACGTCACGCCGATGGTGTGACAGTCATCGCCCGCAGCAATGTCGAGGCATATGAAGTCGCGTCCGAGGCACTGGGCCAGGACTGCAGCATCACCAGTGTCGACAAGGTCCAGCAGGGCGGAGTCGGCGGATTCTTCGCCACCGAGTTGGTGAAGGTGACCGCGCAACCTGCCCGTGGGCCCAAGACCAATCGCGATCTACCCAACCGCGACGTCCCCAATCGGGATCTACCCAGTCGCGATGTCCCCACTCGCACCGCACCGAATCGCGATTCGGAGGCGGCGTTTGCGAGCGCCGAGGACCTGCTCTCATCGCTGCGCACGAAAGTGCCTAACTTCGCCGATCGACTGCTCGATGAGTGGCTCGCCGAGACGACCCACGAATTCGATCGCCCGATGATGGCCGCTCCCGGAACCGTCACTGCCGCGCCAACCGCGTCGGCCGCTCCGAACAACTACCGAGCGACAACACCGCCGCCGCCAGCAGAGCAACGGCCCGAGCCGGCGACGACACAACCGCAAGTCGCCGCAGTTCCTGCCCCGCTCGAGTCTCTCGCCTCAGTCGTCGACACAGCACCGACTCGTGTGCCAGCGCCAACGAAACCAAAGATGGCGGTGGCCCCGCGGGTGAGTACCGATCAGCGCTGGTCGCATCGGGCGTTGCGCGCCGCTGGCGTGCCCGACCAGGTGGTCGAGCTTGCGATGGCGAGCGAGCCGGTCACAGAAGGCGAGTGGATTGTTGCGCTGATGCGCGCGCTACGGGGCTTCTGCGGGACAACGCTCGCGGCTCCGTCGGTAATGATCGGCTCGTCGTGCGTCGACCTTGCCAAGCAGCTGCGGCTCGTCACGGTCGCGGCCGACGAGTTGGTCGATTCAGTGTCGACGGTTGCCGCCCCAGCGGTCGGCGCGCGAGCGTTGATCGCTGGATTGAACGAACGTCAGGTGCACCTTGTGGTCGGGGCGGACTGGCAGCAACTCGGCGGGGTGCAGGCCCATGTCGTCAGCGCCAGTTCGCAAGCGGATCTCCTTGAGGCGCTGCGGGTCTGCGTCGCGTGGGGCGGCACACTCGGCTGGTACTGGTCGGGTGATCGCTACGAACGGCTCGACGAGTTCACGGTCGTCTCGCACATTCGCGAGTTACTCAACCGGGCGCAGCCAGTACTCGTGCAGTCATGAGCTCCGCCGACACCGAGGGCGACCCGTCGATCGTCGAACCCCAGCAGGAAGCGGTCTCCCCGGCCGAGTCGGTGGCGGGCGATGCCCACAGCGATCAAGCAAACGCGACGACGCTGAAGGTCTGGATCCCCGCCGCGCGAGCACCAGTAATCGCCGCCCTCGAAAGCGCCGGGGCGACCGTGCTTGATGATCCGGAAGGCGCCGAGTACGCCGTCATCTCAACTCGGCTCGCCCGTCACCGAATCGCCGAGTACACAACCCACGCACGCGAATGTGGCCTCCCGGTTCTTGTCCTGGTGCATCCCGGTGGCGAAGAGCAAGCAGTCACCGCGCTGTGCAGCGGGGGCCAGACTGCAATTGCTGAGAGCGACCTCGACGCATTGCGCTCGCTGCGCGGCGCCAGCACGGAGCCAGATGCCGATCGGATCGAGTCGCTCCTCAAAGCATTCGGAGCCAGGCTCGGCCGCGGGCAGACGCAAGAGGACGACGAGTCCCGGTTGGTCGATCCAGTCTCGGAACTGCCGGCGGCGGGGGCTTTGCAGTTGCGATCGGAGACTGCGCCGAGTGACACGCCACAAAACCTGCGCATCATGTCGATCGCCGTTCCTGCCCTGGAAGGCACGACGTGGCCGCGCGCTGGAACCGACGCCCACGATCTCTTGCATCGTCGCATCGCCAACGGCTTGCGACTGGTGTGCGCTGGCAGAGGCGACCTGTTCGACACCGGCCACGGAGCATTCACCGTCGTTGCGACGGATCTCGACGTTGCAGCCACCGAAGACATCGGTGCATCGATCGCCGAGGTCGTGCACGGCTACCAGTCCGACGGGCAACTTCCGCTTGCTGTAGCGGTCGGCCACGCGGGCCCGGAGTGTTCGCACGACTTCGCGACCCTTCGCGAGTTGGCCGGGCGCGCCGAAATCGCTGCCCGCGAGCCCGACAGCCCGAGCGTGCTCGACGCCGCCCAGCTGGCACGCCCCTTCGCGACCGCCACAGGGCTCGATGTGACGTTTCGGCTCGCGAAGTTGGCAGCCGAACGCGAAGGTGTCACTTCGCGCGACGAGGTCGCATCAGTTGCCGCCGACATTGCAACGTTGCTCGGCATCGAAGGCACGCAGCGTCTGTTGGTTCAGTTCTGCGCGGCGGTATCCGACATCGGAGCAGCGATCGTTGGCGACGCGGAAAATCGTGTCGAGATCTCGGCCGCGGTGATTGGCCCCGTCGCAGGCCCGACGGTCAGTGCCGTGCTCCGCTCGCTCAGCGAACATTGGGATGGCAGCGGTCGGCCCGACGGATTGAGCGGATCAGCGATTCCGGAACCGGCGCGCATCATCGCGGTTGCCGAGCAGTTGGTACGCGACGGCTACTCCCCGGCGACGCTGGATGCGGGCTCGAACACGATCTTCGATCCGAACGTCGTGCGCGCCGCGCACGAACTGGCGCGGCAACGATGAGCAGCGAGCCGGAAGTCCATTCACCGAGCCCGGAGGTCGAGCTGCTCGTCGCGCTCGTTCATGCGACGGGAGAAGTGCTCGATCACCTGCGGTTGCTGGATTCGTGCCGCTACGGCCCAGCCGAGGTGGTGCAGGCCGCGGTGGCCGACCTACGCGTTGCGGTGGAGGCCCTCGGTCACGTCGGTGGCCTGGGCGACGCGACGACCTTGCGCAGGCTGCAGGAAGCTACGCAAGGGCGGTCCGATGCCGAGTTGGGCACATCGTTGGCGACGATGGTGCGCAACAACGTGCGCCGAATTGGTGAACAAAGTGCGTTGCTGTCCCTAGAACTCCGCCATCTTCTGGCGGATACAAGAGAAGTGGTGTCAATTGCGACCGGTGGTGCCGGCACTTACGACTCTCACGGGTACACGACCGTCGGCGAACTCCGCCGCCAGCGCGCACAGGGCTGACGGTTCACGCTCAGCCAATGAACTTCGCTATTCGAAAGGGCGCCCACTAGGGGTAGTGATGCACAAGTGATCAGCTCGGCCCTCTCGATCGCCGTCAGTGCGTTACGCGCTCATAGCTACGCCACAGAGATCACTAGCCACAACGTCGCCAACGCGGCCACACCCGGCTATCGACGCCAACGCGTTGAACTGCAGACCGCCTTCCCGCGCCAGGGACCATTGGGGCAGATGGGTGCCGGTGTCGAGGCGGCGCGCATTACGCGGGCCTCCGATCGACTGGCCGACTTACGGGTACGCAGTTCGACAGCGCAGGCCGGCTACTTCGGTTCGCGCGCGCAGGTAATGCAAACGATGGAAGTCGTGTTTGGCGAGCCCACCCAGGGAGTGACCAAGGAACTCACCGCAATGTGGGATGCCTTCGCGACGCTGTCTGTGAGCCCGAGTGATTCCGCGGCTCGGTATCAGGTGTTGTCGGCACTGCAAAGCACCGCCGACCGGATCAATCAGGTTGGTGCCGGTCTCGACCAACTCAGCGCCGACGCATCGCGCCGGTTGAGCGGCGATGTCGCTGAGGCCAACGACCTCATCACTCGCCTGGCCGAACTCAACCGCTTCCCGCGAACGTCCGGCGGGCTCCCTGCCGACATGGCGGACGAGCGCGACCGCGCCATCGACCAACTGGCGGCGACGCTCGGGACGGTGGCCACGATCGAAGACGACGGCCAAACGCGGGTGACGTTGAATGGATTGGCTGTAGTCGATGGCGAGATCGGCACGCACCTCACTGTGGCTGCCCCACCCGCCGTTGGCGTCGTCACCCACCCGACCGGGCCCGTAACCCTGGGCGGTTCTGTGGGCGGTTTGCAGGCCGCCTTGCGCACCGACATCGCCGATGCACGCGCTGATCTTGACGCATTCACGGCCGACCTTGTTGCGGCGCTGAACACCACGCACGCCACCGGCTTCACGCCAGCGGGCGCGAGCGGTGGGCCACTCCTCACGATCGTGTCCGGGCAAGTGACCGTGGCAGTGACCCAGGCGGCGGACCTGGCAGCGACCGATGTCGTCGGCCAGACGCAAAACGGTCGCACCGCCGACGCCTTGGCGGAGTTGCGCAACACTCAGGGCGACGCATACCGATCGCTAGTGACATCGCTCTCCGGACGCATCGGGGGCATCGTCCGTTCTTCGGAGACTGCCAGCACTGTCGCCGATGAGGCTTCGCTGCAACGCGATTCCGGCTTGGGCGTGAACCTCGATGAAGAAATGACGGATCTGATGAGCCAGCAACGCGCCTACCAGGCAGCGGCCAAGCTCGTCACCCTGATCGACGACATGCTGCAGAGCCTGATCCAGATGTGATGAACCAATGACCGCGTTCCCTCGTATCTCCTTCCTTGGTGCCAACCATGCCGCACAGGGTCGTTTGCGCGCGGCGTACGCGCGCATGGAGAAAGCCAACGAGCGCGTCTCGACCGGCAAGCTGTACAGCAGGCCCTCAGAGAATCAGTCGGCTTCCGCGCGTGCCGCGCGCTTGCAAGATCAGATCGATCAGTTGGCAACCTTCGGTCGCGCGGTCGACGACTCGCGTTCGCGTCTTTCGATCGCCGACACCAAGACACAGCAAGCGGTGGATCTGTATCACCGGGTCACCGAACTCGCGACCCAAGCGTCGACCTCCACCACCTCGCCGGCCGCGAGGGCTTCGATCGCTGTGGAGATCGGCGAGATCCGCGGCGAGTTGCAATCCATTGCCAACTCCTCCTACCTCGGCGCACCGCTGTTCGCGGGGCTGCAGTCGGGCGATGCCGTCGTGTACGACTCCGGCTCGTCGAGCTGGGTGTTCAACGGGGCGCCCACCGATCACCTTCGCCGGCGTGTTGCGGCGGGCGAGATCGTCGACGTGAGCATCACGGCTGGCGAACTGTTCTCAAACGGCGGCAACGACATCTTCACCGTCCTCGACGACCTCACTACCGCACTCACCAGCAACAACACGACGGGGATCCAGGCTTCGCTCGGGCAGGTGAATGGGCTGCGCGACACGTTGTCGGCCGGGCAAGCGCGACTCGGCGCTGCACTCAATCGGGTGGAACAAGCAGCCGATCGCAACGCCTCGGTCCTGGTGTTGTCGATCGCCGAGATGTCGCGCGTTGAAGATGTCGACCTGGGCGATGCCATCACGGATCAGGGTCGACTGTCGATGGCCTATCAGGCTGCGCTGGGAGTGACGGCGAAGGCAAACGAGCAGACCCTGTTGGATTGGTGGCGCTAACCGCCACGGGCCACCCCTGGCTGCCAGCCCACACAGTTCCCCTCGTTCACACGATGTGAGCTGTAGGAAGTGGCGAGGAGCATGCCAATGAAAGTCATCCAGACACCCGACGGTTTCCCTGGGTTCGCGTCGACCCGCGAGTGGGTCTTGGAAGGCGAGACCGACGCCGTCTTCGCAGTGCTGCGTGATCGGGAACAGCCGGCCATCGGACTGCTGGTGACGGAACCGTGGGACCTCGCACCCGGCTACGAACCGGATCTTCCCGACGAGGAACTACGACGAATCGGCGTGGAAGAGGCGACCGACGTGCAACTGCTTGTCGTCGCGACCATCGCCCCAGCGTCGGCGAGTCAAGGCGACGGTGCTGATGCCGATCGCGACATGACGATCTGGCTCAACCTTGCAGCTCCGATCGCGATCAGCCGGCGCACCAATCAGGCCCGCCAGGTCATTCTCGATCGGCAAGGGTGGCCACTGCGCCACGCCGTCGCGGCGAGGAACTGACATGTTGGTCCTCACCCGCCGTCAAGGAGAAACGTTCGTCCTCGGAGACGACATCGAGATCGAGATCCTCGACATCAAGCCCGGCGTCGTTCGCGTTGGCATTCGTGCGCCACGCCAGGTGCGCGTATTGCGCAGCGAGTTGATTCATGCTGTCGCCGCCGCCAACCGAGAGGCAACCGTCGGCAGCGCAGTCGACGCCGCTTCGATCACGGTTGATGCACACCCAGTCGTTCGCCTGTAACGGTTCGCCCGTAACAGTTCGCCACTTGATTGGTTGACCCGTCACCGGATCACGTCTCGCCGTGGAACTCCCAGTGCCAGGGCTCGCGGGTCGTCGGCATCACCCAGCCAAACTCGGCGGCGTTGGCCTTTAACCAGGCGAGCCCAGCTCCGTCCACATCGGCATCGACTGCTAGGCCCCATCCGTGCTCGCTCTTTCCGGGGGTAGCAGCCAGCCCGCCATTAATGGTCAGGCCCTTGCGCTCGGCGAGATCGACCTGCTGGTCGTAGTTGCGGTAGCTGTCGGTGACGGAGATCGCGACACCCGCATCAGCGGCGGCTGCCCGCATCGCAATGAACGACTCCGCCGCCGGCCCCCACAAACGGTGCTGACCAATGCCGATCAGCGTCAACAACTCGCGCGGGACACGACCGTTTCCAAACTGTTGTAACAGCTCCGGGACGTGGGTCGATGAGGTGACGCCGGCCGTGCCAGCGGGCGTGATGGTGGGAACTGAGCCGAGGGCGAGGCCACCGATGCCGGCGACGCCCACTTGGCCACCGATCTGAGCCCTGATCATCTCCCAGAGCATCACGGAATCCAGCTGCTTGACGCCCGCAATCGCTTGCACGCCGCCAACAACTCGCGCGCCGCCTGCAGCTACCGCTTCTATCGCCATCTCGGTGCCGCCTTCCGAACTCGCCCGACAACTGCAGACGGTGTGGGCCGCGCTCCGTGTTCGGCCCACACGGTCGACCAGAGGCAAGCGGACTCAAGGAGAGCGACCCGGTGGGCGAGCAGAACGACGATGTGGTGTCGGTCACCCGAGCAATTAGGGCAGCCCGAATCGCCCGCGCCGGTGCGTTCGCCGGCCACAAGGGCAACGGCCATTCGACGAATGACTACTCGAGCAACGGCAATTCGAGCAACGGCAATTCGGATAGCGATGAGCTCGCCGCAAACGACGAATCCTTCGTAGAGGTCCGTGTACCGGATGTCGACGATCCGGATGCACAGCAGTTGGTGGAAGAACACCTTTGGCTGGTCGACCGGATGGTCGGCCAGGCAGCCCGCAGGTTCCCGCGATACGTCGAACGCAGCGAGTTGTGGTCGGCCGGCGTGCTCGGCCTTGTGGAAGCGGCACGTCGCTACACCCCGTCCTACAACGTGCCGTTTGCTGCCTACGCGTCGGCGCGCGTGCGCGGCGAAATGATGAGTTCGATGCGCAGCGGTGACATTGCACCGCGCCGCTTGCGCGCCAGCCTGCGCGAGCTGACCGCTGTGGTGGAGTCGCTGACGCAAGAGCTTGGGCGAGTGCCGACGCTCGCGGAGGTGGCAACCGCCGCCGGGATCGATGTCGAAGTCGTGCGCTCGCGCATGTACAGCGCCGCCAAGCTGAAGACGACGTCGCTCGACGACGAGTCCTCGCCGGCGCAAGGCGACCAGGCGCTCACGACGACGAGCACAGAGCCATCCGAACGGCTCAACGATCGCGAGATGCTGGGTGCCTTGCGTGAGGCGGTATCGGAGTTGCCCGAGCCGCTGAAGTCGATCTTGGTGCGATCCAACTGGAACAACGAGCGACTGGTCGACATCGCCGCCGACATGGGCATCAGCTTCCAACGCGTCGCGCAATACCGCGTGGAAGCCATCACGGCGCTGGCAGCGTGGTTCGCAACTCTTTACGAAGCGGTGCCGGCGCCGGACCCGAGCCTGCCAGGAGCCGTTCGACGGGCGGCTTACTGCGCGGCGTTGGCTTCACAGTCGACGTGGCGAGCTCGACTGGACGCTGGCAAGTCTGCCGACGACCTCATCGACGACCTGCAACAACCCTTCGCGCGCCGGTCGTAACCCACCGGTTCCCGCGCCTCCGCTCAACTGTGGCGGGGATGCCGGCTGACTCGTGGGGTGCGGTGTCGACGGCCGCTCGCCTCGCTGAGCAACACATCGATCAAACGGTCGACACGCACGACACCGACGCACGTCCCAAGCGCGTCGACGCACACCATCGGGTCGAAGTGACTGTCGGCGGGTCGGCGCATGGCTAGCTTCGCTGCCTCAGTCACCGTCTCTCGTTCGCCGACCAGCGTCATCGGAATGTTGACGAGCCGATTGCCGACACGACGCAAGAGCGCGAGAGGTTCGCGCAGGTCCGTGACGATCACCTCATACTTGAGATCGCCGTGCGCAGAGATCGGTACCTCAAGTTCGGCCTCCGTCAGTTCGCACACGGGCTCGACGAGGCGAGCGACGCGGGTTTCGCCGGTGACAGTCAAGTTCACTTCGTCGAGATGAGGCACGCTTCGGGGAAGCTGGTCAGAGGGGGCCGGCCGCGCGATGAGGAAGCCCTGACCAAAGGAGATTCCGATGCGCTCCAGGCTCTGCAGGTCCGCAAGGTGTTCGATGCCCTGCGCGATAACACCCATGTCGAGGTTGCGCGCGAAGTGGCGCAACGAATCGACGATCGCCAACTTGTAACGGCTGTTCGCGATGCCCGCGACCAGGCGGCGATCGAGCTTGATGTACGACGGCTCTAAACCCATCAGCTGCTCGAGTGCATCTGGTAGCAACGACGGCTCCGTGATTGCGACCAACGCTCCCCGATCGCGAAACGTATCGATCAGGTCGCGCACTTCAGTGAGCGACTCCACTTCGTGATCGTGCAGCTCCAGCACGACGCCTTCTAACGAACGCTCGCCGCACAGCACAGCAATGACTCGGTCGTCGGTGAGCGCAGTCGCGCTGACGTTGAGAAAGAGGCCACAGTTACCTGGCAGGTCGTCGCGTACGAGCAGCGCTTGGAACAGCGCGGCGGCCTCCATCTCGGGGGTTCTGCCAATGCGCTGCGCCGCCGCCAGCAGAGCGTCCGGCGAGAAGACCGGCGGAGCGATGGCATGGTCGCCGCGGTAGCGAAGGAACGCCTCATACCCCACTACTTGGCTGCGCTCGAGATCGATGATCGGTTGGTAGACGGTTGTCAGACGCCCTTCTAGGGCGCGGGCGACCACGGCCCGGTCGAGCTCCATCTGGCCCTCGGGGCGCGATGGGGCGGGCGGCAACTCTGATGCGTTCAGAAAACTCCCTTAGTGATCACTCGTTGGATCGACTGCGCACGCCCGCATTCAAGGGAAGACGCGAGAACTCAAGCGACACCGCTGGCAGCCGATGACATTGCGTGAGCGATCAACCGCAATACGCAGCTCCGACGGCCACGCCAACCATCCCCTGGCTGCCAGCACCGGCCCCGCGCGTGGTGGCACCCACAACCGCGCCGCCGAATCCGTGGGCGCGCATGGCCGCGGCCACCGACTACAACCCACCACCCAAACGCCGCAAGAGCCGGGTGCCGTGGCGAAGCCTGCTCGTACTCCTCCTCATAGCCGTCGGCGTGGGGGTCTACAAGGGAATGACCCCTGAGGAGACCGCTTCACCGCAAGTGGCGACGCCAGTCGTCGCTACCGCGCCCGGAATCACGCCGGTGACAATTCCTGCCGCAACTACGAACGTGCCGTTCGCAGTTCAGACCGAAGCGTTCAGCTTCACGCTTCCTGCGACTCCAACGATTGAGCCAATGGATGAAGTGGTCTTGGGGCAGAACATGGTCGGCACGGGATGGACGGTTGACGCCGGTGATGTCTACCTCAGCGTCGTCGCCATCAACGTTGGTTCCGCTGTCAACGAGACCGAGGTGCAGGGCGCTTTCAACTCGTCGACCGCCGGGGTTATCCAGCGCAGCAACGGGACCGTCGTCAGCGACACCTGGTCGACGACAAATGGTCTGTACGAACGCACGACGATCAGCACGTTCAACGGCGGGTACATCTTTCAGCGCGGACATGCCAATGGCTACTGGATGATCATCGTCCTTGGCGTAGGTCCCACGGCAGATCCGCCATCGTGGTTTACCGATGCTGATGCCAGCTTCAGCTTTGTCTGAAGGCACTGCTTGGTTGACCGACGTAGGCGAGTAAATCGCGTAGCGGACGCGGTAGTTCATCGGCGGCGAGTGCGCTTGCGAGCAGCGCGCCGTAGCGCTGCTTGCGACCTGAACGCGAGCCGATGAAGCGGTGCAGATGTTCACTGGTGGTGCGATCGCGATGGAATGGCATCTGTTGCAGCGTGCGCAGCGACTGCAACTCGCCCTCTGACTCGATGACCTTCTCGACGCGTTCCACACCGAGCGCGCGGATGAGCTCGTCCTCCAGATCGCGTTCGCACACGAACAACCCTTGCTCGAAGTGGCGAGCGAACAGTCGCCGTTCGCCGACGTCGCAAAGTGCGGCGAGCCGAACACTGTCGTAGGTTCTGACAAAGCGGCCGATGTTGGTGGCGCCGCCGATGGCGACTACCTCAACCCCAGCACGTGTCAGATCAACACCGCAAACAATCGCTGCTGCTTCTAAAGCCAGGCGATCGCTCTCGCCTTCGACTAGTACAACAGTCGGTGTGTCAGCCACCGGCGACGGCGGGGATGATGCTCACCGTTTCGCCAGCCGGCACCGGCGTTTGCAAACCCGCGAGGTAACGCACGTCGTCGTCGGCGACGAACAGGTTCACGAACTTGCGCAACTCGCCAGATTCGTCGAGCAGACGATCCTTGAAACCAGGGTGCACAGCTTCGAGGTTGTTGATCACGTCGATGAGGATTTCGCCCTCGACCTGCACTTGTGAAGCACCGCCCGTCATCGGGCGCAGCGTGGTGGGGATTCGAACGGTGACAGCCATAACCGAAACACTACCGACGCGGTCGGGATTTCGATGCGGCGCGGGTGTTATCGTCCCCGGAACCGCAGTCCCTGATCAGGCAGGTCGTGATGTTTGCGCAACGTTCCGGTTTCTTCGTCGTCGGCACCATCGCGCTGCTCAGCGCGTGCAGCAACGGCGCCAGCGACTCCAGCGATACGGCCACTGAAACGGCGGCTGTCGTCGCGACCACTGATTCGACCATCGTCGATTCGACGACCGCCTCAACCCTCTTGGACACGACCACAACCAGTCCGACGAGCCTCGACCTGCACGAAGGCGGGTTAGGTTTCTTCGACTTCGGCGCTGAACCGGAAGCGGTCATCGATGGCGTCAATGCATTGCTCGGTACGCCAATCAGCGACACCCTTCGCGACTATCCGTCGTCGGATGGCAATGGACTGTTCGTCACCGACAGCTTCTCGTTCATTAGGCCCTCCGGACGATCAGTGTGCTGGTCCGTGGGTCTGTGCGTCAGCTTCGGTGGCGTCGACGCCACCAACCAGCGCTTCACCGGTTGGAGTTATTGGGACGACCCGACGTCGGCGTTGTCGGCGACCAGTTATGGACTGACCCTTGGGAGCCGGCTGAACGTTCTCGATCCCACGTACCTGAAAGTTTGCGACAACGGAACCGGTGGCCTCGACGGCTTGACGTACCTGGACGAGAACCTTCCGGTCATTGAAGTGCGGCTGCGGTCGGAAGGAGTCCCCTTCACACTCGACGGCAACCTTCCCGGGCCGATCCCGCCTGCGGACCAGGTGATCATCATTGCGATGAGCGCGGGACACAACCCGAACGACCTTGCGTCCGACTGCCGCAACGACCGTCTGGCACGCTGACCAATCGCCGTAGCCTGACCGCCATGCGGGTGCTGGCGGCCGTCGACAAGTTCAAGGGCACCGCCACCGGCGCGCAGGTGGCCGACGCGATCGCGCAAGCCTGCTGGCAACTCGGGCACGAGTGCGTGCAACTACCTGTGGCCGACGGCGGCGAAGGCACGCTGGAAGCATTAGGCGGCGCCAATCGCAGCAGCACCATCACCGGCCCGCTCGGCGACTTGGTGGAAGCCGAGTGGCGCTATCACCGCGGCACAGCGGTGATCGAAATGGCGCGTGCATCGGGGCTGACGTTGGTGGGTGGCGCGGCAGGCAACGACGCGATCGCGGCTACCACCACCGGCACCGGCGAACTGATCGATCAAGCACTCGACCTCGGCGCGACGAAGATCGTCGTTTGCCTGGGCGGTTCCGCGACAACCGACGGCGGATTGGGCTGCATACGCGCGATCACGTCGCCGCATCGGTTGCGCGGTGTGCAGTTGTTAGTCGCGTGCGATGTGCAGACGCTGTTCGTCGATGCCGCGCCGGTGTTCGCGCCGCAAAAGGGGGCGACGCCCGCGCAGGTCGACTTGTTGCGGGGCCGCCTGAATCGTTTGGCGCAGATGTATCAGCACGAGTACGGCGTTGACGTACGCGACATTCCTGGTACCGGCGCAGCAGGCGGCTTGGCTGGCGGACTGGTCGCGCTCGGCGGCCGACTGCAACCTGGCTTCGAACTCGTTGCCGACGAACTCGATCTGCACGATCACATCACGCAAGCCGAGTTGGTGATCACCGGCGAAGGCTTCCTCGACGAGCAAAGCTTCCAGGGCAAAGTCATCGGCGGTGTGCAGGCGATGTGCCTCGCCGCCGATCGCCCGGTCGCGGCGATTGTTGGCGATGCACTGCCGGAAGTTGCGCAGCGCATTCGCCATCGATCATTGGTCGCCGACCACGGCCGCGAGCGCGCAATGCGCGAACCGCTGTGGTGCATCGAGCATTCGGCGAGCGCGCTACTGCGCGAGTTGACTGCGGAGACGGGCTAGGGGGCCGAAGTCGGCGCCGCGGTAGTGCCGGTGGTCTCGATGCCCTGAATTTGGGCGAGCGTCTTGCCTGCCAAATCGTCGCCGAGCAAGACGGCGACATTGCTACCCGGAGCCCACGTGCCCAGCAGTTCCGACGGAACAACGCCGCTCGCCTCCAACGTCACATTCCCGAGCAGCAGCGCCACCGTTTGCGCCACTGGCAGCGCCAACGGATCGTCGGGGTTGTAGATCACCTTCGTGACCGGCAGGTCGATGGTGCCCGAGTCGGGTTCGACCATCGTGAAACCCTCAGCCGCCAGCGCGTTGCTCATGTTGCGAGCCACACCGTTTTGGTTGCTGCAGTTGATCACCTGCACCGACGTACCGACCTTGACGATGCCGCTCGTTGTCGCCGGGGTGGTGGCGAGAGGAATGGTGGTCTGGCTCGTGTCGCCGGGCACGGTGGCGGCCGTGGTTGCCGAGGTGCCGCCCGGGTCGATCGTGCTGGTTTCGCCGGAGTCGTTGACCTTGCGCAGGATGAAGAAGGCGAGCAAGACGGCGATGGCAGTAACCACAATCGCGACTGTGCTGCCCATCGGCGCGGAACTGCTGCTGCGACTTGGTGGGCGTGTGGTGCGACCTGGACTGTCGTAGCTCATCGTGGACCCCTCTGGTTAGGCCTTCTGTTTAGCCCTGTTCGCCGGCGGCGGTGCCATCGATCAGTTGCCGGCGGCGGCGCTCGCGTTGACGGCGCAGGCGGCGAACCACCAGCGGGTCGGCGACCAACGCTGCCGGATGATCGATCACCCGGTTGAGTTCCAGATTGTACTCCTCCACCGAACACGTGAACCGCGCGCGGATGGCCAGGTGCCGATCCTCGTCGAGCGTGAACCAATTCGCCTCGAAAGCGATGATGGCCAACTCTCGTTCTGTGAGCGGTTCGGTCGATTCGGATTGGGTATCAATGGTCATGGTGGCAACAGCCTGCCCGACCGTCGTTCTGTTTGCCAAGCATCGCACGTATGTTCGGGGCGGGGCCGCGGCGGCCTGGTAGCTAGCGTGAGGCGCCATGTCGTCGCGCCGCCCCTTCATGATTGGTGTTGCGGGCGGCACGTGTTCCGGAAAGACGACGGTCAGCGAGCGCTTAGCCGACCTGGCGGGCGTTGAGCGACTGGCGCTGATCAAGCTCGACTCGTACTACGTGTCGCTCACTCACCTACCGCTTGAAGAACGGGCGAAGTTCAACTACGACCACCCCAATGCGTTCGACTGGCCGTTGCTGAACGAGCATCTCGACATGCTCGCCCGCGGGCTGCCGGTGCCGGTGCCGATCTACGACTTCACGATCTACGACCGCACCACCGAAGTGCGCATGCTGCCGCCGGCGCGCATCGTGGTCGTCGAGGGCATCTTGGTGCTGTACGAGCCGGCGCTGCGCGACCGCTTCGACCTGAAGCTGTACATCGATACCGACGCCGACCTGCGCTTCATTCGCCGCCTTCAGCGCGACGTTGCCGAACGCGGTCGCACGCCCGACAGCATCATCGCCCAGTACCTGGAATCGGTGCGCCCGAGCCACGAGCAGTTCATCGAGCCCAGCAAGCGCTACGCGGATGTGATCTTCCCGCGCGGCGGTCTGAACGAACCGGCGATCGACGTGCTGCTCGCCCGCATCCGCGAACTCGCCGTCCTCGACTAGTCAGTCACCGGGGATGGGACGGCTGGGGCGACTCCGAAACCCGGGGATCGCGTTGATGAGACGTTGGGTGTAGGGGTCCTGCGGGTTGCGAACGACGCTGCGCGCTTCCCCCCTCTCGACGATCTTGCCTTTGTAAATGACGGCGATCTCGTCGGCCACGTGTTGGGCGACAGCGAGGTCGTGTGTGATGAAGAGAAAGCTCATCGCGTACTGGACCTTGAGTTCGGACAACAGGTTCAGGATTGATGCTTGTACTGAGGCGTCGAGGGCCGACACCGGTTCGTCGGCGACGATGAGTTGCGGATCAAGCGCTAACGCCCGTGCAATTCCCACTCGCTGGAGTTGACCTCCCGACAGCGCGGAGGCCTTGCGCGTCACAGCGTCGGTCGGCATGCGAACTTTGCTGAGCAGATCGGCGACCCGGGCATCGAGTTCCGTGGAACTCCAGTTCGGGTAGTAGTTCTCGAGGGGCTCGGCGACGACCGAACGGACCGTCAATCGCCGATTGATGGAGCCGTACGGGTCTTGGAACACCATCTGGATGTGTCGTCGCAGGTCGCGTCGCCGCTTTGCACTGGCGCTGCCCAGGTCCTCACTGCGATAGCGAATCTGCCCGGAGTCCGGCTTGGTCAAACCGACGATTGCTCGTGCCAACGTCGACTTCCCCGATCCCGACTCGCCGACGACGGCGAGACACTTGCCTGCCTCGAGTCGCAGGCTCACTCCGTCGAGAGCCACGACTCGCCGTCTTCCTCCTTGCGCTGAACGGTGATGACCTTCGTAGCTCACGACGAGATCGTTGACTTCGAGGATGGTTTCGCCCTGGGTCGACCGCAGTTCAGTCACCGGTCACCGCGCCTTCGAGCCAACACTCCACACGGCGTCCCGACTTCATCGTGAACAGCGGGGGCGGCTCGTTGCATTGCTCTCCCATCGCCTGAGCGCAACGTGGTGCAAATGCACACCCCGGAGGGAAGGCGTGTGGCAGGGGTGGGAGACCTGGAATGCCCGTGAGGCGGTCACGAACTTCCATTCCCGGCAAGGCGTCGAGAAGCGCTCTTGTGTATGGGTGCCGTGGCTCGTTGAGTATTTCGCTCGTCCGGCCTGCTTCCACCGACCGGCCGCCATAGATGACGTACAGGTCATCGCAAAGCTCGGCCACTGCACCCACGTCGTGAGAGACGAACACCACGGCCAGCCCACGTGAATCACGGAGTGAGGACAAGAGGTCCAAGATCTCGGCCTGTGTGGTGACGTCGAGGCCGGTCGTTGCCTCATCGGCGATCAACAGCTCCGGCTCGCATGCCAGGGCACCCGCGATCATCACCCGCTGACGCTCTCCCCCCGACAGTTCGTGAGGGTAAGCGTGATAGACGTGGTCAGGCTCGGGGAGGCTTACCTGTTCGAGGTAGCGGATCGCCTCTCGTTTCGCGGCCTTTCTGTCGAGGCCGCGATGGCGGCGAACCGCCTCGCCCACCTGGACGCCGACTTTGAGCAGCGGATTCAAGGAGCTCATCGAATCTTGAAACACCATGCCGATCGTTGAGCCGCGCAGCGCAACGAGTTCCGCGTGGCTCTTGATCAGGTTTCCTCGGTAGGTGATGCGCCCAGAGACCTCAGCGTTGCTCGCCAGGAGACCGACCAACGCAAGCATGCTGACGGTTTTCCCGCAGCCCGATTCGCCGACCAATCCAACGGTTTGACCCTCAGCGACATCGATGCTCACGCCTCGGACGGCGTGATGGATCTCTCCCTCAACATCGAATCTCACGTGGATGTCCGACGCCTGAAGCAGTGGTGCACTCGAGGCATTCCGATGCGGTTGGTTCATGCTTCCGACTCGAGGATGCCGATCGCGCCACCACTGGTACGCGAGATCTCATGCAGGGCAAGGATGGTTATCGACAACGCTGCTCCTGGGAGCACGACGACCCACCATGCAGTCCTCAGGAACTCTCTTCCGTCCGCGATCATGAGTCCCCAGGATGTCTCTGGTCGGGTGATACCGAGTCCTAGGAATGACAGTCCGGCCTCTCCCAGCACGGCACCGCTGACCTGCAACAGCATGAGCAAGAGGAATGGACTCAGCATGTTGGGGAGCAGGTGGCGGCGCAGGATCTTGAACGTCGAACTCCCCGCAAGTTGTGCGGCGGCGACATAATCGCTTTCTCGTGCGCTCAACGCGAAAGCACGGGCGAATCGTGCGAACAGGATCCAGCTGACCACACCGATGGTGAGGATGAGCGGGACGATGCCCGCCTGCACGTACGCGGCGATCATGAGCACCGTCAACAACGCGGGAAAGGCGAGTTGGAAGTCGACGAGCCAACCGATCGCTCGATCTATTCGACCTCCGCGGTAACCGGCGATCAAGCCCAGCGGCACACCGATCAACGCAGCAACGATGGCTGCACCGAAGCCGACGGCCAACGACACCCTGGCGCCCGCCACGATGCCCGCCAAGATGTCGCGACCAAGGCCATCGGTGCCCAACGGATGTTTCCAGGTACCCCCGAATCCGACTGGTTCGATCAAGCGATCCCGCAGCGTGATGCGACCGGCGTCGGGAACCAACGTCGGGCCGAACACCGCGGCGAAGATCATGAGACCCAAAATCGCGGACGCCACCAGGCTGACCCGCCCCCCTGTTCGTCGCGCCCGACGAGCTTCCCGAGACGACTTGTCGATCCGTCCAACCGAGTAGACGATCGGTTCTCGGGTCTCGCGCACACTCACTTCAGTCCCCTTGCAATCCGAGGATCGAGTCGTCGGTACATGATGTCGACCAACGAGTTCGCCACAACAACTACGAGCAATACCGCGACCACGACGGCGGAGGTCAGGGGGATGTCGAGGTTCGAGATCGCCTCCGCGATGAGCGACCCGATTCCCGGCCACGCGAACACGGTTTCGACCAGCACCGTGTAACCCGCGAGGGCAAGGATCGTCTCGTGGCTGAACACCGTAGCTACCGCGACGCCGGCATTTCTGAGTGCGTGGTAAAGGACACGACCCTCGCTCAGCCCCTTCGCTCGCGCCGTACGGATGTAGGGCTTCTGAAGCTCGTCGCGCAATGTGACTTGAGTGATCTGGATGGTCTTGCCAAGCGGGCCAATCGCTAACGCGATTGATGGAAGCACGACGTGCTTCCATCCGCCGATGCCGGAGGTCGGGAACCACCCGAGCTTGAGTGAGAACACCAAGATCAACAGGATCCCCAACCAGAACTGTGGGACCGAGAGTGCAGTCAAGGTCAACGAGTTTCCCAGTCGGTCAACCCACCTGCGTTTGGTGGTAGCGAGAATCACTCCGGTGGGGATCCCGATCAGCGCCGTGAGGCCCATTCCGACGCCTACTAAGAGAAACGTTCGCGGGAACCTGGTGAGAACTGACCCCATTGCGGGTGCTTGTGTGGAGATTGAATCCCCGAAGTCCAACCGCGCAACGTCGCCCACGTAGTCGGTGTACTGCTCCCAGAGCGGACGATCGAAGCCGAGGCTTTCGGCCCGGGCCGCGTACTGCTCCGGCGTTGCGTCGAGCGGAAGCGACCGTCCGACCGGGTCACCGATGACATGGACGACGAAGAAGACCAGGTTCACGGCCACGAACGCGAGCACCAGCCCGCGAAACGTTCGCTTGACGAAAACCTGGAGCATCGCGTCAGCCGACGAACGTGAGCTTCGTCAGGCTGGCCTGATGTCTTTGAGAATGATCCATCCCTCGGCCCGAGGCGTCCATGCGATGTCCTCGCTGATGCCATAGAAGTCATCCAGGTAGTACAGGTAGTAGTTCAGGTGCTCTTCGCACGTCGTCCGGTTGATTGTGTCGTAGGCAGCCTGGCGGGCGGCAACGTCGGTAGTCGACAGCACCTCGGCTACCGCTGCATCCACGACATCGTTCTGGACGGCCGAGAACCCGTGGTCTCCACGGACCCATTGCATGCTCTGGATGGCCTCGAACAGCTCCGCGTTCGTGGTCCACAAGAGCAGGTCGGCGAACCCATCCTTGCTGCCGAACTGAGCGGCCAAAACCTCACGGCTGTCTGTGATCTGCAGATCAATGTTGAATCCGACATCCTGGAGGTTTTGAGCGACCGCCTGAGCGACGTCGGAATGCTTTGGCGAGAACCCGGCCCCCGCAATGAAGCTCAATGGCGTGCCGTCGTAGAACTCGGCAACCAACTCGCGCGCGCGATCCGGATCGTATTCAGCCTCGCCCAGGCCGACGGTGTGGCCGAATTCCGTGGCAGGTGCAATCTGGCACTCCGCAACGGTCGCGTCACCTTCGAACAACACGTCGACGATCGCTTGACGGTCGATGGCCAAGCTGCCCGCTTCGCGCAGTTCCGGCGTGGCGAGCGGTCTTCCGTTCAAGGTGTTGGTGCGGATGAGGGTGCTGTCGGTGCCACTGACCCGAGCCGAAACCGGCGCCGTCCTCGCCTGATCAGGGGAGAGTTCCGGGACGATATCGAGCTCGTTGTTTTCCAGCGATAAGAGCTGCGTGGCCTTGTCGGGGATGATGCGTACGACCACCGTGCTGGGCGCCGCCGACACATCTTCTCCCCAGTAGTCGTCGCGCCGTGTCAGATGGACTTGTGATCCGGGCTCCCAACTGTCGAACGTGTAAGCGCCGGATCCGTTGTGGCCGGATTGTGGCCAGCCCTCAACCTCGCGCTGTCCTTCTTGCACGATGAGGCCGTAGGTGAGCCGAGAGAGGAAGATCGGATCGACCGTTTTGGTGGTCATCCGAACCGTCAGGTCGTCGACGGCTTCGGCCGATGCGATCCCTTCGAGGCGATCGCCGATGCTGAGGACGAGGTCATTGTGGACAATGGACTCGATCGTGTAAGCAACATCAGCGGCAGTGACTGGGTCTCCGCTTGCGAACCGGGCGTCGGGGTTCAGCGGTATCTCCCATGTCGTATCGTCGATCTGCGTGGGCAGCTCAGCTGCAAGCAAGGGCAGGACTTCGCTGCCATCGACTGATCTCCGGTACAACGGCTCATACACGTTGTTCCAGATGAATTCGGCGTTGTCGCCCGTCTTGTGCGGATCAAGTTGTTCGGGATCCCTGCTGATCGCAACGACGACCTCGTAGGGCTCGGTACCACCGGCTTGCTCCGCGCCCGAACCGGGCGTATCACCCGTCGAGTCACCCGTCGATGGCTTGGTGTCGGAGCTCTCGGTCGAGTCGTCGCTGCAAGCAGCGAGTATCAGTGCTCCGCCGGTTGCTGCGAACAAACCACGACGAGTCAACTTTGGCGAGATCATCGGACCCTCCTGCCCAGGCGGTCCGGAGTTCAGGCCACCAACCGGTGCACAGTACCAGACGAAACTAGATGAGTATACCTAATTGGCTAGCGGGGCCACGACCCACTCGGCTGACGGACTACAACCTCAAACTCACGGCAATCTCACGGCAATCTCACGGCAATCGCACGGCATCGATGAGCTCCTGCACGCGAAGCCCGTCTTCGAACGTCGCGAAACCACCGGCCCTACGTTCGCCGCGTAGGACGCCCTCGAGATCTTCGAGCAGATCCCCGAAGGCGGCCGACTGGTCGCCATCTTGGCGGGAAAGCGCGAACGGAGTAAGCGCTTCATCGGTAGCCCGGCCCCCGAGCAGTGTGCCCGGGTCTGGCAGCACCAGCGTCCCTTTGTCGCCGAATGCCTCTACCCGTAAGCCGGCACCGTGATGCACGGACCAGCTCCCCGCCATCGAGAACAGTGCGCCGCTCTCAAGTTGGCCGGACACTGCAATCCGGTCGTCGGTGCCGACTTCGCCGAAGCGTTCTGGCCCATTGCCTGCTGGATAGGGCTTCGAGGCCAGCGCTGTTGTGGCGAAGCCATGGACAGCCGCGACCTCGCCAAAGTTGAATCGCATCATGTCGATGTAATGGGAGAAGATGCCGCTCAACAAACCGCCACCGCTCTCCGCTTCGTCTCGCCATGAGTAGTGAGCAAACGGTGCCGAAGGATTGACAGTCAGTGGAACACATGCCCGCACGTCGAAGTACCGGAGCTCACCGATGTAACCGTCGGTGACGAGCCTCTTGAACTCTCGACTGGAGGGCAGGTACCGCAGCTCGTGGTTGACGACATGGGTCAGGTTTTGTTCTTTCGCCACCGCGAGCATCTCGACAGCTTCGGCTACCGAGCATGAAATCGGCTTCTCGCATATCACGTGCTTTCCGGCCTTCAGCGCATCAATCGACATCGTCTTGTGCAACCGCGGTGGCGTTGCGACGACGACTACGTCCACTTCGTCGTTGTCAAGCAATTCTCGATAGTGCTCCGTGGCATGCGCAACACCGAACTGTTCGGCCGCGGCAGTTGCGTTCTCGCGCGACGCGCTACACACGCTGACGAGTTCAAAGCCCGTGGATGCGACGATCGCCGGCATCAGCGCCTTTCGCCCGAACCCTGTTCCGGCAACACCTACACCGAACTTCTCGCCGGACTTCGATGCCTTATCGCTCATGATCCCATCGCTCCGTTGACGGCCGGTTACATGCCAAATAGTATCCTGAATAACTGAAGAGCTTGGGGGCTCAGCATGCACGGTCGTTTTCGCACTGGTCAGTCGCGTCGTCGCGCATTTTGCGCAGCTGTCGTCGCCCTTGTCGTTGCGTCGTCGTGCGGCGGGTCCGACGACAAAGACAGCACCGACAGCTCGGCTTCCACCGCGACCGGCAGTGCGGGCGCGGACACCACCGCCGTCGATGCACCAGCGACGGTGATCAAGATCGGCTTCGCGTATCCCGATCTCAGCGGCATCGCCGCACTCAACCCGAAGGCGGGCCTCGGCGATCCGGCGCTACAAGCTGAAGCCGTGGTCAATGGCTGGATGCGCGATGGATTGCTGCCCGCGGGAATGACGATTGAACTTGTGCCCGAGGCCTACAACATCATCGATCGATCCGCACAAGAAGGCGTGTGTGTCTCGCTTGCCGAAGATCACGACGTCTTCGCAGTCGCCGCTGGTATTCAATTTCTGCGCGGCACCGAGTGTCTCGCCGATCGCTACTCCGTCCCGGTCATCGGTGCCGATGGAACCAGCCGCGACAGCTACGAACGTGGCGCGCCGTACATGTTCACGCTGCGCGCAGACACCGAAACACAATTGCGCACCTTCGGACGCTGGGCTGTGGAGTCGGGCGCGCTCGAAGGCAAGCGCATCGGGCTTTACTACGAGACGCCGCTAGAGGCGGGCGTCGCCGCGATGAAGGACGAGTTCGCGGCCGCTGGTTACGAAGTCGTCAGCGAGTCGACGTCGACGGGTATCGGCATGGGCGGGCCGGAAGACATCGTGGCGTGGCAACGCTTCATTGAAGACGATGTCGATGTCGTCTTGCCGCTGATCGGTTCGTCGTCCGCGCAGTCGGGCTACTTCTTCGCTGCCGAGCAGGGCTACCAACCGTTGGTGCTCGACCTCGATTACGAAGAGCACACGCAAGACCTCGTCGGCAAGACCAACCCCGATTGGTACGTGGGAACGCAGGCGATGACGATGACGCGCGTCGGCGAGATCGGTACCGAGTTCGACACTGCTGCCGCCGAGGCATGCCTCGCCAACTACGAGAGCTACGCCGGCGTCGATATCCCACGAACGAGCCCAACCAGTCCCGAGACCAACAGCATCCTGCAGACGTGCGATGTGCTCGCGGTTGTCCTCGCTGGCCTGCAATCCATGACGGCTCCCGATGCCGATGCCTTCGTTGCCGGCATCGAGAACGCTGGCGAGTTCCACTTTGCGAGTGTCGGCGACGGAGCGTTCTCGGCGACCGATCACTCGGCCACCGACAACTATCGCATCGTGCAGTTCAGCGGCGACTGCACGTGCTGGGTCGCGATCAGCGACTTCGCGCCGATGGTTCGCGAGTAAGCACTCTCAGTGCACGACCCACGCATAACGACGGTCACGCCCGTCGGCGATTCCTATCAACCGCGGTCGACGCCGGCAGCAGCATCACTCGGTGACAACGTCTACCTGTTCGGTGGCGCGTACGACGACTTCCTCGGAGAAACCGTCACTGCCTACAACTCGCTGCACGCGTACGACACCACGAACAACACGTTCGCCGAACTGCACCCGAATGGCGACGTGCCAACACCGCGAGTGTTTGCCGGTGGCGCCGCCGACACCACGCACACCGACGTGTACGTGTTCGGCGGCTCCGACTTCAATCACGACTTCTCACGCGTCACCGCGTTCGGCGACCTCTATCGCTACACACCGTCCGACAACAGGTGGTCGCTCGCCGCCGACAGGACGACCGGTCCCGGCGCACGCATTCGCCCCAACGTCTGGTTCCACGACGATGCGATCTTCGTTTTCGGCGGGCTCGATGGCGCGATGAAGAACCATTCCGACCTTTGGCGCTTCGACACGCGCGAACAGAGTTGGCAACAGGTCGCGGGCGAGAGCGCAACGGTTGGTGGCCGCTACGAATCCGTCTCGACCAACACCGCGCACAACGGGAAAGCATTCGCGGTCGGCGGCGAAACAATCACCGCCGAGTTCCGCGCCGTCCTCACTCCCGGCACACTCGAAATCGATCTCAACGCGGGCACGGTCACGCAACTCGCGATTCCTGCCGAGCACGACCTGTTCATGGGCATGCGCCACATGGCGGCGGCCGCGATGATCGACGGCACCATGTACATGTACGGCGGCGACGACCCGGCGCTGAAGCGCAAGGGTTGCGGCTCACCCCACGGCGAGAACCCGTCCGGAAATCTGTGGGCCTTCGACGCCAACGCTAAGACCTGGCACGAAACCATCGCCGTCGGCCCAGCCCTGAAGCGAATCGTTGCCAGCGCCGTCGGCAAGCAGATGTACGTGTTCGCCGGTTGGGACTTCGAGTGCGACAACGGAGTGGGCCGCGGCCAACTCTGGAACCATCACGTGGTCGTTATCGACGCCACCTGATCTGAGGGGCCCTGCCGTGTTGCGAGCTCACGCGTTGACGGAACGCTTTTCTTCCTCGACGCGAGCTGCTTCATCGGCAGCGCGAGCGTTTGCCTCAACCTTGGCCAGCACTGCATCAAGGTCAGACCGCTCGTATAGCCGACCGTCGGCGATGACCGCATTGACGAGTTGCGTATTTGCGATGTTCTCGAGTGGGTTGGCGGCGAGAAGCACAAGGTCGGCAAGCTTGGCGACCTCGACTGTCCCCAGCTCGTCGAGTATTCCGAAGAACTCAGCTGGGTTGTAGGTCGCTGAGAGCAGGACGTCGAAGATTGGCATTCCGGCAGCGACCATTTCTTCCAGTTCCTTGTGCAGCGAGTAGCCGGGCACCATGAAGATCGCGGCCGCGTCGGTACCACTGATGATCGGCACACCGGCTTCGTGTAGCAATCGCAACAGCTCTTTTAGGTTGACGTAGAGCTGACCGCGATTGGCGATGAAGTCGTCTCCCAACAAGCCGAGAAAGCCGTCAAGCGAAGCGCGCCACGCACCACGCTCGGCGTTGGACAGATACTTGAATTCTTCGGCGTCAGGGAATGGGCCGCCACCTCCGTAGGTGGTGAGGATCTTCATGCCGAAGAGCGATGGCATCTGCCACGTCCGATTAGCGGCCAGTGTCTTGAACAGAGCGGCGCACTTCGCATCGTCGCGCGACACTGCCGCATCGAGCTGGCTCAGGATTTCCTGTCTGATGAAGGCGAGCTTCTCACCGGTCGCAACCGAAGCCGCGAGGTCTTCGAAGATCTCGGCCTCGCGCCCTGAGGAACCCAGAACTATCGACAGCAGGTGTTCGAGGCTCTTGACCCCGGCTTCGGAAGCCTCGAGCGCGGTGATCTCGAAGGGGGAATGTCCGGCGAAGTCGAGACCGAGGGCCTTTGATTCGTCAGCGATTGCGTAGAACGCCTCGCGACTGAGCAGCGAGTACACCTTAATGAAATCCACGCCGAGTTCCTTTTGGGCCCGGACCGCCTGACGCGCACTCTCGGCATCGCGGACAACGATCGATTCGGTGTCGATGTCGGTCGAGCCATTCAGCCGACGTCCTGCCGCGTAGACGCGTGGACCGTCGAGCGTGCCGGCTGCGATCTCCGCACGAAACCGCTGAGTGACGGCGAAGTCGCCTGCCATATCGCGAATCCCGGTGATACCGGTGGCGAGCAGCAGCGGCATGTATTCGATTCCTGCGTCCCGACTCGCGTGGACATGGGTGTCCCAGAGGCCAGGCATCAGGTACTGGCCGGTTCCATCCACAACCTTCGTTCCGCTAGGAACCTCGACTTCGTCAGAAGGCCCCACTGCGGTGATGCGGTTGCCCGTGACGATCACCGTCGAATTGGGCTTTGGGTCGGAGCTGACCATGTCAATCACGTTGACATTGGTGATCGCATACGTCATCACGGTGCTCCCCTACTTGCGTTTGACCGAATTCAGTATACTTCATTGCCAAACATCGCTCGGCGGCGGTGAGGCGTCTTCAGCGGGTCCGATCGCGAACCGCGCCGTACACTCGCCCAGACGTTCATTCACAGTTCGCCGGGTTAGCTCAGTGGTAGAGCAACCGCCTTGTAAGCGGTAGGTCAAGGGTTCAACCCCCTTACCCGGCTCAGAGTTTCGATCCGATCTAACCTCCGCACCATGAAGCGCTTGTGGTCCTTGGTTTCGCTGGCTGCGCTTTCCTTCGCGTGTTCGCCGGCGTCCAGTTCATCGACTTCCGACGATGCCACCACCAACGCGGCGAGCAGCGCACCGACCACCGCGCCAGAGATCACGATCGTGCCCACCACCACCACGCTGCCGACGGTGCAGCCGGGCACATACGACACCGCAACCGATCTCGCCGACTTCTTCGCGCAGTTCGGTGGCGAGGAAGCGTTCGGCCAACCAGCGGCCGCGGCCGTGACTACTTACCTGGGTGCGGAAGATGCATTGCGCGCCGGCGACCCCGCCGCGGCCGATGAGTTGCTCGATGCGTTGTGGCGCAAGTATCCAGTCGGCGACCCGAAGTGGTTCAACACGCCGTACTCGCCGCGTGGAGCGCACCTCGGCTCGCCAACCGCGTACTACGGACTGCGCATGCTCACCGAGGTCACAGACCAACTACTTGCTGGCGATGCGGCAGAGCCCGAGCACATTCGGTTGACCGTCGTGCTGGTTGGGTGCAGCGAGGGAACGCAGGCCACCACGGAAGAAGAACTCGACGCGGGCACCGGTGATCGAGTGCAGCTCACGCTCGACGAGAGCCTCAATGCCAACGCGGATGAATGGTTCGATCAGGCCACGTGGACGTTTCGGCAATACGTCAGCGCGATCACCGGCGGACAGTTGACCGTCGATCTCGGAATCGAACGCCTTCCCGACTTGTGTGTTCCGGTGGCGACCACGCGCGACGGCGTCGTTTCGAGCGCGGGCATGACCGACGACGCGTCGGTGTGGGATGCAATGCCCGCCGAGGTAACCGCAGCCACCGACATGTGGTGGGTGCTGTACCCATCGGTCGTTCCGGCTGCGCGCGCGTTGGCCGACACACAGTTCGTCACCGATGGAATGGGATTACATCCTTCAGGCGCGCCGGTGTTCACCAGCGACGACTTGTGGGTCGTGCGCAAGCCTGCGCAACTCGGTGAAGGCGAGTACACATCGGTAGAGCGGCGCACCTACTTCGCGCAGTGGATGCAGACCGAGTTCTTCCATCACCTGTTCCGTGCGTACCCCGAGTTCGAACTGGAAGTGGAAGGCAACGACTGGTTCGATCTCGACAATTGGCCCGACGATTTCGTTGGCGTCATGGAACCCGACTACTTCGCCGAGGCTCTACACAAACGCCTACTAACCGCCGACGTACCGCTGTCGGAGAAGTTGCAGGTACCGAAGCAGTAGCGGCTCAGCCGCCCGCTTGCGCGAAGTGCGGTGTCAGCAACTCGCGACGCAGCGCCACCAGTTTTGGCGACGGCTCGGCCGCGGCCCATGGATCGGCGACCAACGCGCGCTCGTAACTTTCCCACTCGTGACGAACGCCGGCCAGGTCGCCGTTGCGGGCCTGCGAGCGCATACGCAGCGCGATCAATTCCTCGTGACCGGGCAGGACGTGTAGACCTTTGCCAGTTGCCCAAAACACGCCGTCGACATCGCCGAGCGACAAGTAGTGATTCGCCAACTCAATCGCCGCGCCAGTCGCCAACAGCACGAGCGACGAAGTGATGCCCTCAGCGTCGGGCCACAGATATCCAGTACCAGCAAACGGCATTCCCGCGACCAACTCCAAGCCGGGTCGCAGAACGTCGATCGCATCGAGTGCCGGCAAACCGCGCGCGTGCTCGACTCGCGCGCCAAGCAGTTCGGCATCGGTGACGACGCCAGTGTGAAGCGGAAGATCCTCCGTCAACGTGCGCGCGACCCACTCCTCACCGTCAGGCGGAGCCACCGCTCGCGCCAGTGCCCGGCGCGCATCGCTGACGACGTTCGCGAAGGTTGCGTCGCGCACATCGAGATCCCACAACGCGGTGCGTGCGGCATTGCGCGTCGGTCGGCGGCGGTGCTGACTCAACCACACCACCAACTCCAGCGCCTTCGATCGTTCGAACTCAGCCGCAACGTTGTCGCGCGACGCCACATCAACCTGACCCAGAACACGCACCATGAGTGTCCAGTCGGCCTCAACGAAGCGCATCGACGCACTCAACCGTCGCGGTTCGACTCGGTCGACGGCGACGGGCTCAACCGCTCCACCACCCAGCAGGTCATTGACGGCCGCAACATCAGCGGACTCGCAGCCGATCGGCGCCAGCCGTACGCCAATGGGTTCGACAATGTGGGAGTCGCCGTCGGCGCGTACCTGCCACCGAGTTCCCGGGGCGTCAACGGCGACATCGACCATCGCCGCCAGACCACGCCCTGGCGCGCTCAGTGTCGCCAGATGCGAGAGTTCGCTGGCTTCGTGAGGGCCGGCCGCGATCACGATCGCCGGTTCCCACGCCTCGCCGCCGACACCCGTCACGCGCAACGAGAACGTCGAACTCGCGCGGCTGGCAGTCATCGTGCTGCCCAACGCCACCGTCGCCGCGTCGAGCGCTGCGTCCAACGAATCGACCTGCTCGACACCGCCGTCCTCGAGCAGTGCATCGCCCACGCCCACGGTGAACATGCGCACTGTCTCCAGAAAAGGTGAAACTGCCAGCGTCGCGGCGGCGTGACGGAGGATCGCCGTCGAGTGCGGCGAGACGACGGAGAGCACGCCCACCGCCTCTAAGTCAACAAACAACTCGCCACCATTTGCCACCCCGCCAAGGTGCACCATCGCCGGACAGGGCTGCGCGCATAAACGCGCACGGGCGGTCAAGTCTTCCAACGGCGTCTCCGCCGCGAGTCGCCAGGTGTTGGCATGCAGGTCGAGTTGCCATCTGGAATCGCTTGGTGTCGCCGAACCGCGGAGAAACAAGCACACCTCACCAAAGTCCCCGAGTAGCGCAGCGAGAATCACCGCACCCTGTGCTGCAAGATCAGCGGCCGCCGAGCGCAGCGCGACGTCGAGTCGAGCCAAACGCTCTGGTCCGGCCACCGCACGCAGCACTTTCTCGGTTTGAGCCTGCAACATTGTGGGCGTTGCCAATCGGGTACCGACTACGGCAGCGCGCCACTGGCGGCGGCGGCGTGACTCGAGCATGCCGACGGCGCCAGCCGAAAGCAGCAACGCGGTTCCGAGACCGGCGACATACGACGACAAAGCCGACGGCCCCTCGGTCGTCGACGTCGGCGCAGGTGTATCCGCTGGCAGCACCTCAACCTCGGCGGCGACTGCGACGACCTCAGGTGTGATCGGCGCAACGATCGCTGGCTCCGGAACCAGGGTGTCGTCGAGCACAATCGACTCACCCGGCCACAGCATCGCGGGATCGCGGTGCCCAAGCAGCGGGTGGTTGATCGCCACCAACTCGTTCGTGTAATCCAACACCTCACGCGAGGTCGGCTCTCGCTGCAGTGACACAGCGAGTTGCTGATCAGCGATGTCCCAATAACAGTCACCGGCAACTACTTGATGAGTTGCGGCGGACGGCAACACGGTCGCGCGCCCCGCAGCGGCAACAAGCCGCGTGCCTGGCACCAGAGTGCCGAGCGCGGCGGTAGCAGTCACCGACGAGAACGCGATGAAGCGCATCAACTGGCGTATCCATCGATCTGGGCCGTGCGGCAACGGCCGGAGCGTCGCGGATGGACCAGCGAACCGGCACTTAATGATGTGCAGCAACTCAGCTAGCGCGGTCAGCACAAACCAGGACCACAACACTGTGAAGAGGGCGGCCCCAATTGCGAGCACGAGGTCCGCGTCGACTGAATTGTGGCGCCACGCATCTCGGATCTGGCTCGCGCTTGGAAGCGGGAACCCCACCAACCTTCTCAACGCAACCGGAACACCGATCGTCAGTCCGAGTAGCAGCACCAATGCCATTGCACGCAACGCTCCGCGGCGCAGTCTCATCATCACGTCCTCACACTCCTAGTCGGAGTACGCAACGCGGGCCGTGCCCGTCGCGCGCACCGTCATCGTTTCTTGACCACCGAGAATCAGGAACACCGTCGATCGATGCTCCGTCACCGTGACGGTGACGAAGTCGACACCGACCTCGACCTCGATATCGGTTACTGCAACACCCGCACGGCTCGCATAACCGATTGCCGCTTCACGCGCCGTCTCGCGATCGAACCCACTCACTGGCGTGGCGGTCGAAACAGCGGCGCGGGCCGCGGCCTCGGCGGTGTTCGACGCATGACGCCTAGCCACCATGGCGCGCCCGCCGTCGACGATGAGTCCGGCACCGGCAAGTGCGATCACCAACAGCATCATCATGACGACGGAGATCGCACCCGAATCCTTCCTGTCACGACTCATCGCTGGTACCTGTCGATCGGTTGCGTATCCGTCATCGCGACAGTTCGTGACCCTGGCGACCACACACCGGTGAGCGACTGGTTACGCACCGTGCAGCTGACGTCGACGGTCACCGAGCCGCCCTGCCACGAACCAGATGGCGAAGGGTCCCACGACATCACAACTGTCGGTCCGCCCACGCACCGCGTCTGGAGTCCGTACACATCAACCGCCGCCAGCGCTGCTGCTTGTGCGGCGTTCGGATCAGGAGCCATCGACGCCGAACGCGCCGCGCTTTGCGCAGCGTTGGCAACTTGCACCCCCGCCGCATGAAGGCGTCCTACGAAACCCAGAAACGCCACGACCGCCAGACAGAAGACGAGTAAGTACATCATCTCCACCGGCGTAGCGATACCGGCGTCGTTTCCGCGGCGATGAGCGGCGAGCGGCATCACTGTTCCTTCGGTGCCGATTCGCTCACGCGCACCGTGAACCCGAGCGCTCCGGCCAGGACGCCAGGGGTACTCCCAGAAACAGTGACGGTGACGATTAGGCCATCAGTGCATGACACGTTCACGTCGCGCGCCCAAGACCCAGCGGATTCGCGCACCGACATTTGCGCGGCCTCGATGCCGTCGGCGCACGTGCCATCGAAGGCCGCCGCCACACGCGCACCTTCTGCTGCCGCTTCGTTGTAGACGTTGCGGCCGTGCCAATACGTGGCGGTGTCGAACACCAGCAACAACGCGAACAAAACGGCGATCATGCCGAACAACATCTGGATCGACACATCAACGGCGCCGACGTCGTGCGCTACGGGCCTACCGGGTCGGGCACGTTGTCCTTTGCCTGATTGAACTTGGCCGTGAAGAAGGTCGTCGCGGCGATGGCCACCACAATTCCAACCGCCAACCAGATCATCTTGGTGACCGCTTCGTCGACGCCGTCTTCCTCGTCGCGCGAGCGCCACGCCTGCTGCATGCGCCAACGCAGGTCGCCGCACATCACCTGCCACCGCACTGCCAGTGGAAGTAGTTGCTGATTCATTGCTGCCCGTCCTTTTCTGCTTGTTGATGAGGTTGCACTTCTCCGACCTAGCCACCAAACGCCTCGCTGATGCGCTGCGCCAACGGATAGGCCAAGAACACGATGGTGGTGACAACGAACCCCACCGTCGGCCCGGAGAGATTCGCGTTTGCTTTGTCGGCTGCGCGCTCGAGATCATCGAGCGCTTTGGCGCGCATCGCTTCCGACAGCGTCGCCACGGTTTCGCCGATCGACACGCCCTGTACACCTTGGCGTTCGATGCTGGCGGCCAGCTCGCTGATTTCGCGGACGTCGTAGTCGCGGCCGAACTCGTCGAGTGCCTCCCATACGGCGACACCTCGTTGGGGTGCCGCTGAAATGTGCTGACGCAATGTGTCGAAGGACTCACTTGCCCCGACTGCGAGAGCAAACGAGATTGCCTCTTCAACGCTTTGATCTGTGGTCAGCCCAACGGCCACGAGTTGCACGAAGTCGTTCGATGCTCGACGTATCTCGCGGCGCTGGCGGTCGATCTTGCTGGCGACATCGTTCAGCGAAACCCAACCGGCCAGCAATGCACACGACACTGCGAAGATCGGCCAAACAGGCGACAACGCAAGCGCGCCAAGCGACATCAGTGCCGCCACTCCGGCAAGTACGGCGAACAACATCACGCCGGCCGCGACTATCACCTTTGTCACGACTGCGGCCGGTGTGAGTTGCACGATCGGCAATCCACTCCCGAAGCGCTTTGCAACCCATCGTCCGAGCCCGCCTGCCGCCACGGAGTCGGTCCACGCAGTTCTTCCGTCGGTGCCTTGCATGCGCCCACGAGCGATAGCCAACGATCGCGGTGCGCGGCGAAACGAGAACACAACACACCAGCAGCCAGCTGCCGTGATCACGCCAACGAGTGCTCCGACCTGAAGGGGATTCATTGCGTTGCCACCCGCTCGGCCGCCAGTCGATAGCGAGTCGGCGACTCGTAACGACACAGCGATCGCAGCCACAGCACACAGCCCAGCCACAGGCTGAGTGGCAACAAGAGCACGACTTGGCCAACCGCAGTGTTGTAAGGATCGAGCAGCCCACCCGCGGCGAAGCGCAGGTAAGTAACCAACAGCCCGCCAATCACCACCAGGCGTTTCATGCTCGACTGATACACGGCGCGAGTTCTGTCGATGCGCTCACGCGCTGTGACCTCGTATCGGGCTGCGGCCGCGAGGGAGTTCACTGTGCCGTACAGCCGACCGGCGCCAGTCGAACCACCAATCACCAAGCAGATCGCAGCAATCGCTGCGTCGGCGGTGGGATGTGCAAGCTCCTCCGCCAGATCCGCCAGGGCATTCTCGGTCCGGTAACCCTGTCGACGACGCTGCGTGAAGTGCTGTAGCGCTCCGGTGATTGCCGCCGGCGGGCGAAGTGCCACTTGCTCGAGCGCCTCTTCAGCACCGACAGCGGATCCGCGCAGCGTGTCGCGTAAGTCTTCCAACCACTTTGCGATTCCCTCGATACGCCGACGTTCGTCGTCGGCTCGCTGATCGTGAAGCAGGCGCTTCCAGGAGAAGACCATCGCCGCGACCAACAACGAGAGCATGAGCCAACGAGTCGCAAGCAGCACAAGGAAGCCGGTTGCTGTGGCGAGAAGTACGCGATTGCCGTTGATGCTGAATGCGCTCGACGCGACTCTGTTTGTGGCTGCGAGTGAAATTGAGCGTGGCGTCTCGGTAGCTGCACGGCCCACCGCAAAGGTTGCGGCGCCGAGCAGCAAGCACACCGCCAGCGCAATCGCTGTTGGAGGCACGACTGTGGCGAGCACAGCTCAGACTCCAACCAACGCGCAATCGAGACCCGCGCGAAGGGGTCGGTGAGTATCGCCTGCGCCGTGCCACCAGTCGGTAGTGAAGCCAACGTCGGCTGCGAGCAGGCGCTCAAGCATCGCCCTCTGTGGTTCGCTTGCTGGACGCGCCCGACCATCGACACTGTCGGGTCGGCTGGAGAAGAGTCGATGCATGATGAATCGTGCGCCGTCTTCCTCCACCGACGGCGCAACAATCTCCGTCACGTAACGCCCCGTGCGGTTGTTGCCGGTGACGTGCACCACAAGATCGACGCTGCGATACACCTGCCAGCGCGCCATACGCAGCTCGATCTGATGGTGGTACGCGATGAGTTCGGCCAATCGCTCGATTCCATCCTTCGCCGAGCCGCCGTGCACCGTCGCCATCGCGCCTTGCCCGATCGACATCGCCTGCACCAGCGCGCCGCCTTCAGCGCCGCGGACCTCGCCGACGACGATCCAATCGGCACGCGTGCGCAAGGCCGGGACCATCATGTCGTGACAGGAGATGCCAACCCCGTCGGACGTGCTCGGCACGCGCGCTTGGTAGGCGTGCACGAACCGATGGCGACCCATGCTCGCCAAGTTCAATTCGAAATCCGTCTCGACCGTGACGATGACATCATCGATGTCGACTTCGGCGACCAACGAACGTAGAAGCGTCGTCTTCCCGACATTGTATTTAGACACCCGCTCAGACTAGAATCCCTTATGAATCAGCCCGAAAGGCCACAACTTGTCGTTCCTCGAACTTCCCAGGCGGGCTGCCATCTATTGCCGCATCTCCCAGGATCGCTCCGACGAACGGCTTGGCGTTGAACGGCAGGAAACCGAATGCCGCGCTCTTGCGGACCGCAACGGTTGGGAAGTTATCCGAACGTTTGTCGATGACAACATCTCGGCGTACTCAGGGAAGACCCGACCACAGTTCGAGTTGATGTTGGCTGACATCGCGGCTGACGAGATCGATCTGGTTGTTGCGTGGCACCCCGACAGGCTCTACCGAGGATTCACTGAATTCCTTCGACTGTCGAAGCTGATGAAGCTGCATGGGGCCACCGTGCACACGGTGATGGCTGGCGAGGTTGATCTCAGCACGGCGGCGGGCCAGATGATGGCGGAGATCATGACATCGTTCGCCCAATACGAGTCAAAGCAAAAGGCCGACAGAATCCGTTCCAAACACGCGCAGTCGGCGCGCGCAGGGCTGGCACACGGTGGGCCGAGGCCATTTGGCTATGAGCGAGTCCAGGGGAAGCCCGGCACGCTCGCCATCGTTGAGAGTGAGGCGGAGGTCATCCGTGAGGCCGCCAACCGCGTCCTAGCAGGCGAATCCGTCAGGGCGATCTCGATTGACTTCACGAATCGCGGTATCGCGACTGTTCGAGGCGGTCGGTGGCAGTTGAAGGCTCTATCCGACATCCTCGCGTCGCCGAGAATCGCGGGCCTAAGACCTGCCGGTGGCGAAGGCATCGCCGCCGCGACGTGGGACCCGATTCTTGACCGGCAGACGTGGGAACGGGTACACGCGATGGTTACGCACGGAACCGTTGGACGCAGACCGCGAACCAACGTGCTCAGCGGCTTCCTGTGGTGTGGGAGATGCGGCCAGCGGATGTTCGGAGTAGCAAAGACTTACCGCGGCAAGCGCAGACGCCAGTACGAGTGCCGTCGTGATGGCCAGGGCCTAGGCGCGTGTGCCGCGCTAAGCGTTGAGGCTGGACCACTTGAGTCATACGTCAGCGGATTGGTCTTCGGTGCCGCCGATGGCGCTGACCTCGGGCACCTTCGACGTTCTCGACGGGTTGGCGATCAAGCCGCGTTGGCATCAAGGCTGGAGGAGGACGAACAGCTACTCAGTGACCTGGCGAAAGACTTCGGTAACCGAGTAATCAGTCGCCCTGAATGGTTCGCTGCGCGGGTGCCTGTTGAAGAACGCATCGATGAGAGTCGCCGCGGCCTGGCTCGACTCGCACCAAATGATCTCATCCCCGCGGACCTTGCTGACGTAGCGGGTCGTTGGGAAGCCCTGACTTTCGACCAGCGCCGCGCTGTGATTGCGCTGTTCATCGGCAAAATCTTCATCGATCCGGCCACGCACAAGGGGGGTCGCTTCTCTCCGGTGAGAGTACGCGTGGAATGGGCAGCGTGAGCACGCCACCACCCTGTGTGGGTTGGACCCTCGACCTCAAAAAACCTGTCAAGTGATTTCTCAAAATCCAATAAGACCTGGTCAGAGGCTGTTTTGGGTGCTTGAGGCCTGTCAAGAGTCCTTGTCAGGAATCGCGATTCGCGCATCGTCTCGCAGAAGGGTGGGTGTAGAGCATCCTTCGTGGACGCCACTAGCCGCGATGAGAGACGGAGCGATGAACTCCCCATCGCGCGGCTTGTTGATGATAGGACCCCGTCCTCACCGTCGAGCGAGACTCAGACCGATGGCGTAGCGAGTGAAGTACGGAACGGCTCTTCGCGCACGCCAGTACCGACCTTGCGGCTCAAAGCGTCGTCGGGTGATTCTCACCAACGACTGATTGAACAGGGTCGCCTTGACGCACGATCACTGCGTCAAGTCGCTGGCTTGGATTCCCCTTCAACTGACTTGTTGGTTCTTGCTCGTCTCGACAGGCTCATCAGTGGCCCATCCGCTCGGGAGCGAACCGTGTGAGAACGAGAAGGCCGGGGCACTGCGTTAACAGTCCCCGGCCTGGTCGTCACGGAGTGACCCATGACCGACAGAGGCCAGAGTAACCCACCTCGACAATCCTGCGCTGCCGTAACGCGCGCGCCAGACGTAAGCCAACCGCGTCGCGACTTCGTCGAGGTGGCTGACACAGCCGGGCCGGACGTAGCGGTTGTTGACCCGCAGTCGCAGCCCTACCCCGGCGTAACTCGCGGGACTAGCAGGTCTTGGAATGCATCAAACATTGATGATCACCTTTCGTGTCCGGCCACCTCGTCCCTCGTTGGCATTGACACGATTCGGGTGCGTGGCGCAGTGAGTGGGGTCGCACCTCGTGACGTGTGGGGAAGCGCTCACGACATTCATCGCGGGTGGAGGGCGGGAACGGCATACACGGTCTACCTGCATGACGATGTCCACCTAAAGGTTCAGTTCGGGCAAGGTGAGGCTGCTCATCTCGCAACGGCATCGTTCGAGTTCTGTGTCCCGCGGGTGGCGAACGGCGACAACCTCCACCCCGTTGACCTACCGACCGCGCTATCGCAGGTCGAGGCGATGTATCAACGTGCGAGGCGATACGTGAACTGGAGCGTTCCTTCATCGCACCTCGATGTAATGCGACTCGACCTCGCGCTTAACTGCTTGTCTCCTTCTCCAACGATCACCTCGACTTGGATCGAGGCGATCTCGCGACTGAGAGGGCCATACCACCCAAAGGTCGAGCGGTACTCCAACGTTGATGGCTACACGAGTCTCCGTCGAGGTTCACCGAAACGTTGGTTCCTCACCGCTTACGACAAGGCCGAGGAACTGCTTAGCAAGGCAAACAGCACCAATGACCCGATCAGACGACAGACCTTCCTCGACTTAAGCATCGCTGCCACTGGGGTACTCAGGCTGGAACTACAGCTTCGGCGACCTGTTCTCGTCGATAGGGGCATCAGGACTCTTACGGACCTCACCCCATCGATACTGCAGCAGTTCCATCGCCGCTACGTTGAACAGATGCAGTTCCATCGCGAAGTCGGCGGCATGACCAAAGTGAAATCCATCGCCGACACCGTTGACGCCACAGAACGGCTTCCGCTTGCGACGTTGATTGGCAGCCTCTGGCTCGAAGCGCAAGGCGTCAGTGTCGAACCAGACCCACGCACGAAGCTCAAGTACCGACGGATGGCAGAGCAGTACGACCTCTCCGTCGCAGACTTCGTGAACTTCGCCACGACGCAAACCATCCGCCTCGATTACGACAACGCAAGGCTGATCGTTCGAGACGCGACCTAACGCTGGCAATCGCGCATGCAACAAGATGGATTCATCTTTGGTTTCCGTTCCGATTGCTATCGCGACCTCACGCCGTAATCTCGTTTCCCAAATCGATGCAGTCGGGTGGCTCGCAGTGTTACGCGCCGTTCTAATCGCCCGCAGAGGCCCGATCCTGAGCTTCTAGCAACCGCGTCCGCACAACGAGCACAACCCGTCGGCGTGAGGCACACCGAGCCGTAGACGGTTGACAGAATTCAAGATGAATCCATGTTGGATCGATGCGTGGCTGCCTTGTCATGGGCGTGTCGCGTTCACGTCGGTCCATTTGCGACCTACCGAAGGTCGGCCACGATCATCAGCCACGTATCCCGCTGACTCCATAAGCTGCTCGGCTCGCCGCACCATCTCGGGTTCGCGGCGCAGTAGCGCAGGTTCGGCGTTGGCGTGTCGAGTAAACGCAGTGAACCCGCCTCGGAAGTCTCGGGCACCAGCGAGCTTGAAGAAGACCCTGACGTAAGCATCGAACGTGTCCTCTCGTCCATGCTTGTAGCGACTTCGGTAGTGCTCGACCGACTGCGGCGTGTCGAGTGATCGAGGAATACTTCCGCCACCGCCAACTCGCCGAACGACAGGCTCATGCTTTGCGTTGCAGATCGTGCAAGTCCCCAGAAGTAGACCGTGGATGCAATCTGCATCTGGATCGCCCATGAGGCCATCATGCCAGCAAGCTGTTGGGCTACGCGCCAGATAGCGGTCTCCGAACCATCCTCGACCTCAGCGTTATGTGATGGGCAAGCGAGACGTGGCGAGCGCGACCTGACCGCAATTAGACCTGCGAACGCGGCACGACTTCGACGCGACGAAGGTGAGCACGCACAGCATCCTGATCGAATGAGACCCTCGTTCTCTGCTGTGGTGGTCTCCTGTGGTCTCCTGTGGTCTCCTGTGGTCACCTTGTAGAAGTTCGCGCGGATGAGTCAAGACCTCTTGCCAATCCATACCCACGAATACCGCCAACCTTGCAGACGCGCCACAGTGACCTGTGGTCCCGAAGAAAAATCGACGTTTGGTGTGGTGTGTTTTCTCACCCGCGACGAGCATCGACGCGATGGCCTGGAGGTCGCATTACGAAGAAAGCAGCATGACCTATACCTACGGATGCTCGACTGCCCGCTGAGCGAACTGTCGGACTTGGGATGGGAGCGGTACCGGCTCGCCGAAATTGAGTGGTTTCCTATTCCCCAGGGGCTTCGTCTGCCAGTCCAATGAGTATGTACCCCCACGATCCTCTTGGATACTCGCTGATTGCGAACTCCGCGCAAGCCGCACACAGTGGCCAGCCTCCCAGCATGCCGTCGGCGGGAACGCCCCTACACAAGTCGCATCGCATATTGACTAGACGAAACAATCGTCGAACTATGACGCCGAGGCGCAGGTCTATGGTGCACCTTGTGTCGGTGCTCCCGCGGACGGTCAGCGCAGCGCTCGACCAGGCCGGAGTAATGTGCCGCGATGGCGACGCGGGGCAGCTATGGCATAGCCGAGTGGTACGGGCGAGACATCACGCTCATGTCGGTGGAGGAGCGCAAAGCAGTTGCAATCGAAGCAGTTTCCCATCACAGCCGTGAGAAGTCGAAACGCATCTGTCCGTTCGCGCTGAAGGAAACCCTTTGCTCGAAGAAGGGTGGTGTGTGCTCGATCCGCCCCTACACAGCGGAGAAAGGTGAGGTCGAGGCGCAGTTGCCTATCGTCACGGTCTGTCCGATGCGTTTCCTGGAGAACGCCGACCTGTTGCGATGGGTCGCGAAAACCATGCTGGGCACCTCTGATGACGTGGTCGCTGTGAAGGAAACGCCGTTCCTCAAACGGGCTGGGGCAAGCGTGGGCGACGAGGAGAGCGCGAAAGCCGGTCGAATCGATTGGCTTCTTGTGGACACGGCATCGACGCCGCGTCGTATGGCCGCATTGGAAACGCAGAGTCTGTACTTCTCAGGCGGCAACATGCGACACGACTTCGACATGTATCTCACGTCTGATGTGCTCTTCAAACCTCCGAAGGCCCGTCGGCCCGACTATCGCTCTGGTGGCCCCAAGCGGTTGTCGCCGCAACTCGCGGTCAAAGTCCCGCTCCTGCGCGCGTGGGGAATCAAGATGGCTGTGATGGTCGATGACTTCTTCTTCAACGAAATGGCGACGATGCCTGAGATCACTGGAACGAATGACGCGGACAAGCTGCTGACCGCGGAGATCGTGTGGTTCGTCGCGAAGTACGAGGGGGCACACCTAGTGCCTAGCCGAGTCGCCTATTCGAGGCTCGATGACTCGGTGATTGCGTTGAACGCTGCGGTTCCGATGTCGGCCACGGACTTTGCTGCGAAGCTGGACATGGATATTGCCGCGCCCGGTAACCAAGGCAAGAAGGTGTTCAATCTTTCGTGAGAATGAGTTCACGATGAACTTCGTGATGCGTTGATTTCATCGGAACGGTGGAGATTGCAAACCGATGCTTGGCCGCCAGCTTCCTGACCTCGGGACTGTCGTCGTAAGTCATCATGACCGGACCCGCGCACTTCGCCGCAGCGGCAAACAGCGCAACGTGGTCGATGGTATGAGCGGTGTACAAACGGTTCCCAGCGCTCTTAGCGGATGCCGTGTACGGCGGGTCTAAGAACCACGCTGTTCGTCTGCGGCGCGCCCACTTCTTCAACAGATCGAAGGCATCACACTCAACGAAGTCAACGTTGGAACGCATTTCGACGAGGTCAGTGATTCGCTGAACAAGCGTCTCGGGGTACCACCGCGACGCTATGCCCTTCCCAGCCTCACCTGACTTATTCAAGCCTGCGCCAGGTGCCAGAATCCCACCGCGAGCGCAGCGGTTACGAACAATGGTTTGCCATGCGAGGTCTCGTGTCGTTCGCGGCTCCACGGCGAGCGTGTCGCGGACGTTCTTGACCGTGCACCGAAAGCCGGAGATTTGCTCGCACAGCCATCGAGCGTCCTTCTTAGGTGCAACGAAGATCACGTTCCAGACGGCCGAGACGTAGGGATCGAGTTCACCTAACACCACCCTCGCGGAACCTTCGGCGGCAACCATCAAACCGCAACTCGCTCCGCCCGCGAATGGTTCGACGAACCTGTCAACCGTGTGAGTTGACAGCCATGATCGAACCTCCGGCACGAGCCACGTCTTTCCGCCGGGATAACGGAACGGCGAACGGTGCTGAACTTGCGAGACGTTCACAGGCTCGGCAGCGTCGCGAAACGCTCGCCACGCGTGTGCCAGCGCCTCGGCCAATGAAGGAACCATCAATGCTGGGCGAATCGCGTCGAGGCTCCCTCTCGCGTTGTCGTGCACCAAGACCGAGGTCCGCACAATGCCGCGGGCATTCAGTCGTTGCAGTCGGCGAGATTGCCGGACGGCACCAGCGGAGGGCGACAACTGTTGCGCGTGAGTGCTCACGCGCGCCAAGATAGCAAAACAGAACGCCAAAATGTGAATTCGCTCGGCTGTGATGGTCGCAAGCTGGGCATTTGTTGCAGCACGACTTGGTCACACCGGCGGCAGGTCCTTCACGAGTTTCCCAAGGTCAGTGTCGAGCGCCGCCGCCAACTTGACCATCGTGATCAAGCTCGGGTTGCGAACGCCCCGCTCAATGTCCGAAATGTAGGTGAAGTGCACCTCGGCTAGCTCAGCTAGAGCCATCTGACTCAATCCTCGGCGCTCTCGACGGGCGCGAACCCGATGACCGAACTCGGTGGTCGTCTTTGAGGTAACTCGACTGCGGGGCACTCTGCACAGAGTCGGCGGACACCGTCGATAGGTCTATCGACCATCGACTAAGGTCGTTTCTGCCCAGGAGTCGATGAAGGAGCAACGAACATGGGAAGTGAGTCTGTTGACATCACAAAGAGCGTGGACCAATCCCCTGCGCCGGTCGAACGCCCCTACCGAACTCGAATCTTGTTCGGCACGGTTGTCGGCGCACTCCTTGCGTTCAACGCGGTCTCGACGCTGCTAAGCCCATTTGACTTCACTAACTCGTCGGGTGGAGGAACGTGCGGAAGCATGTTTCGCCCCGTTCGGTACAGTCCCGAGAACGGTGACCATTGGCTGGGATGGATGTGGGGATCGGGTGAGAAGGTCTGTGAACTCCGGCTCGGCGCTCACCAGAGCGAGTTCTGGTTTTCGCTACTCCTAATGTGCGTCGCTCTCGGATACGTCGGCTTCTACCGTGCGCGGCAATTCGGTCTCGCAAATACGTCCAAGTCGCCGACCGTGTTGGACGTAGTGCGTGGTCGTGCCTGAGAAGTTGACCGTCGGCACGAAGCGAATCGGTTCGCTCAGGTTCGACAAGGAAGAAAAGGCTGTTCGCCGTCGTCTTCATCGGCGGCATCGACACGATGTCCGCCGCGCGATACGCCGCGACGAGGTCGTTCCGCGCTTGCGGCGCTCAAGCGGATGGGAAACCTGGTGACGGCGCGTAGCCACCCGCTTCGGTGCGGCGGTGTTGTCGCGGCGATATTTGTTCTCGTCGGGCTGGCGGCGTGTTCGAGCGCCAACGAGTCGTCAGACGGAACTGTTGCTCCTGTTGACACGTACTCCGCGGCGGTCGCCTCGGACGTGCTGGCATCGAGATGGTTTGCGGTGCCTTCCGACGGACGAGATGCGCTGTGCCGAGTCGTGAACGACTCTGGTGATGTTGACGTGGCGGTGGAACAAGCGATGGGTCGATTCTCGTGGGGCGAAACCACGCAAGCCGATACAAAGCGATTCTTAGAGCCGATCTGCCACGGCCTCAGCGAGGTCGCGCAGTATTGGTCAACCATCGAAGAGCAAGGACAATTCAGCTACTGCAGCAATGTGGTGACCAACGGTCCAGAAGGCGTTGTGGTCCTGTTCTACGCCGACCCTGAGTCCTTCTATAACGCAGAGTGGGCCTTCTACTGGGGGCCAACCACACGCGATGACCTCACCTACTTCTTCTTGGACGTTTGCTATACGTAGGCCACTCGGCGATGGCGCGTCTTCCGAGCAGATGTCCGCTTGCCCATGGGGACTCGACGTTCTCCGCTACACCCTGGTGCCACGATCAGAACGTGGCCACGCGACAACAACTCAGCGGAACGATTCCTGCGCACCGACTCGGCTATCAGCCGTGACGCAAGCCGACCGTTGCGCACCGTCAGACCCGACCCCTGGCGTGATGAAGTTGATGGTTGACACGAATATTGCGGACGACTTGCTCGTGCGTCTCCTTCTGCTCGCCGACTTACGGGCCGCGGTCAGTTCTGGTCGCTTAGAACTCCTCGTCACCCACCTACAGATCGATGAAGTGATGGAGACACCCGAGAACAAGAGCGAGAGACGCGATGCGCTCGTGAATGTACTCGCGAGCCTCCCCGCGCGTCGCGTAGCCACCTACGGCTTCGTGGTGGGCAGAACGCGCCTGGGCTTTGGGATGTTGGCGTCTAGTGAGCACTCGCAGCTTTACGACGAACTCATCAGTGGAAACATCCGACACCAAGAGGACGCCATCCTCATTCTCACCGCGGCATATTTCTGGGCTGACATTCTCAGCAACAACACCAAGGACATGCCGCGCATGGCCAAGCGAGTCGGGATTCGCTCGTTCACCACTCGCGAATTTCTCGACCTCCTCCCGCGGCTTCGCTAGTAGTTACGACCGTCGGAGGACCGCCCCGCTTCGGTGACACGACGGTGTCAGAAGTCGTCGGAGACCTCGGCGGCTTCCTGAAGCAGTCGTATGAAACGAATGATGTTGGTGAGGTTCGGAATCAGACTTGCCAGTGCATACACGACGAAGAAGCCTGTTGCTGCACTAGTCGTGGTGCGCAGTCCGTTGGCCTCTGCGCCGGGTAGCGCGTTGAGGAACAGACACAGCAGCGCCGCAATGGTGCCGAGTAGTCCGGTGAACAGGAACGGCCTCAGATATTTGGCAGGGTCTTCCTGAATAGCTCTCAGCTTGCGGAGCAGACTGGAAGAAAGGAACGCCGCGATGATCGTTGCCCCGCCGATCACTGCACCTACCACGACGCCGACGAGCGCGACAGACAAAGACGTTGTCGAGTTCAACGTCTCTGGGTGATACGTCGCCGCCCACCACCCGCCAACTCCACCGGCCACGGCCAGGAACAAGTCGAGCCGGAGAACCTCTCCCGCCGTTATGCCCGCGAGCAGGCCACGAAGGGTTGTCGGTTGTGCATCGAGGAAAGCAATGGCTTCCTTCGGATCGTTGTCGTCGGCACTCATTGCGTTGGCCTCATGTCATCGGCTCGTGCGACACGTCACCTCGACGGTCGGAGAACCGAACTAAAGCATCGAGCACGAGAGCGACCCCCTGGTCAAGGTTGTGTCCGTACTCGGGAATCGACGTGTGGTCGGTGTGGTCCTCGCTCTTAAACCACTGGCTCGTGCCGCCAGACTTAGCTCGCAACTCGATCTCCATGTCGCCGGTTGCGACTGGCCCAATCTCCTCAGCGAACGCTGGATTGTTGTGCAGTTGAAGGGGTTCCTTGACCGTTCCTCGCATAACCCGTTCCTCCACTCGACCATTCAAGCGACGCATCTTTCGTCGCGCCTCATCAACGTCCGACAGCGGATTCGTCAGACGAATCACCCGTTTGAAGGAGACCACCTGCTTGTTCTGGCCCAGCCAATCCTCCACTGTGGCCAGACTCATCACCGGATCAACCTCCCACTCGCTGGGAAGCAGACCAAGCTCGCCAACGGCGTGGTTGAGCGTCGCCGCGAAGGCTTGTCGAAACACCCGCGACTTGATTCTCGCCGTCGTCGCGTGCGCCACCCACCGGCGCTTCTCTCGCATATCAAGAGCAAACGGCACGACCATCTGCCGTGTCGCGCCGTAGATTGACTCGACCTCGCCCTTCAACCACGAGAATGAGTGCGAGTCGAACTGCCGAAGGACATCGTCCTCCGCAAACCCCAGCAACCCGGTCAGGAAGTTCCCAGTCGAATCGATCTGCAAATCGGCTGCGAGATAGCGAGTGCCCTTGACGGTTGCGTAAGTGAGACCGGAGTCCTTTAAGGCTGAAACGTCGTCCATAAAAGGGCGCGGTTGAAGACTCTGATCTCCTACTCGCCTCGACACTCGGCAGAAGTCCACGGTGGGCATAACTGTCCTCCCTCGGTTCGCAGCTTAGGGAGCCGGGGTGACAGAGAAGGTGCGACCGGCCCGCGTCCGCGGAACGTCTTGGATGAGGCGGTCGCCCCAACGGCTCCTCGCGGGGTTGGGTGTAGCGTCCAAACGTGATCGATGGCAGTGAAGGTGGCGGGTGCCCATCGTGCGGCACGATGACGCGCAGGGGAGCCGTTTACTGCGATCAATGCGGAGAATCCCTTACCAAGGGTGACGCTGACGGCCACTCGCAGAATCAAACGTCCACACTCGCAGATGCCCCAGCGCCGACCATGAGCCGTTGGTGGATGCGCGGTCGGCGGGCATACCTCGGCGTAGCGTGCGCTCTCGCCGCTGTCGGCGTCCTTGCGGCGGTTGCCCTCGCGAATCGCATCACTGACGACGAGAAGCCGACTCATACCATCACCGGCGAGTACTACTTCCCTCGCCATTTGCAGGTCGGATGCGAGTGGCTTGAGAGTTGGGGGCCGAGACCTGTCGTCAACCTCTATGACGGCGACGGAACGGTCATCGCAACTGCGAGATTCGACGACGCAGTACTAAATGCGAGGAACTCATGCACGGCCACCTTCGCGATCTCCAACGTTCCAGAACTTCCCGTATATCAAATGAACACTTCGGATGACTCTGGTCTCTCAACAAACTCACTAGAGCAACTTGAGGCTCAGGATTGGGTGTGGCAGTTCGGCTGACGCGGCAAGCGCTGTCGGCAAGTCGAGAGATTCGCTTCGCAACCCGCAAAAAGGTGACACGCTCGACTCGGAGCGGGTGTCTTAAGAGAGCGTCGGGTTCCCCGATCCCATGCGACCACACACCACAACGTTCATGTCGGCGGCGATAGCGCCACGCAGCAGTGCAACGGCTCCCTGGTCGAGCACACCCTGGTTGGCAAGATCGGCAAGAGTTAGACCAAACACTGCCGCGCGGCGCACCGTGATGAGAGGTCGCTGCACTACGTCGAAACCTTCGCCGTGGAAGCGGACACCTGGCTCCAATTCCAAATCGACGAATGGGTGTTCGCGGTTGAACGGCCTCCGGCGCGACGCTGCCGTGTCGTAGATGATGCGTTCAAGATCACGGTCACGACGCACAAGCGGAGGCAACAGCTGCTGCGTGCCATCAATACGTTCGACGCGCACTTGGTCGGCGCCAAAGACCAACACGTCGGTGACCCCTGGGTCGCGCAGAACGGTCAGCAATCGCGGCAACCCGAACATCTCCGACACGATCAATTCCGCGAGGGCTGTGTCCTCGTCGGAAGTCAGCGGCGCCAAACGAGCCGACACACGTTGGCGAGCCAGTTCTGGCAACACTTCGCGCTCGATTACGTCGCGGGTGATCTGCTCGCGAAGATCGCGCTCCGCCGCCGACTCACCGCGGCTGGGGACTGGAAACCGATCGCCCCATTGCCGCCGCACATCGACGACCAGAACATCAAGCTCTTCGTCGGTCATGCGTCGACACGTTCTGTTTTGGCAACGGCACGCGTGATCTCGGCGGCGCAATCACTCACGGCAGACATCAGTGTGCTGCGCCGGAGACGACGATCATCAGGCAGCGCACCGCGGTGGATGAGATCGACGGCCAATGGCTCCCACGGCAGCCAAGCCGCGAGTTGATCACCAAGTTCGCCACTGAGTGTCGCGCGCGGAAAGCTCACCCCGCCGGGCGAGTCGACGAACGCGAGGCGCACCGTTCCCGATCCCAGACCCGGGTCGGCGGGCGAAACCCGGCCGCCGGCCTGAACCCACTCGCTGGTCGAAACGGCTGCGCTGACTTCGGGCGAGGTCACCAGCAGCACAATGTCGGCCATCGCAAGGATCGCCCACGCCGGCGTGCCGCTGCGGACACGCCCGACGTCGACGACCACATGGCCCGACAAGTCACGCAACGACGAAATCCAGGGCAGCCGCGGCTGGTGACAGGAGTACGCGCGGAAGGGATCCGATGGTGCCGTCACGATGTGCAGACCCGCGACGTTGTGCGCAACTGCCCTCAACGCGTCGACGGGTGCGATCCGCTCCGTCGGAAACGCGACGCGTTCCAGCCCACCGATTGTGTGCGCGGAGAGTTGCATGCGACCAGCGATCGCACCACCCGCAGGATCGGCCTCAACCAGCCAACTCTCGCGCTCCTCTCGGATCGCCAAACACGCTGCGAGCAAAAGCGCTGTTGTCGTTGTGCCAACCCCACGCCACGAAGCGACGGCGATGATCATGCGCCACCGTCAATTGACTGTCCGACCAGGAGCAACTGATTTGTTGCCGCCAGTTGTGCCACACCGACGCTGTCGCTGTGTGCCACGGCGAGAGTGATCAACAAGTCGCCGTTCGGTTGTGCCTGCACCGCAATCACGCGCACGATTGTCGAGTCGGTCGCAATGGCGGCGTCGATCGGCGCCGCGATCGCGAGATCTCCGCGCTCGAGCCCGATCGGGAACCGGCCCGCTGTCAACAACGCGCCGACGGCTTCCTCGCCGGTGGCTAGCTGCGGCGCATCGCTCCACATACCGGTCTGCATCAGCGTTCCCGGTTCTAGGTCGATCGTGGCGACACGGCCGACCAAGGCCTCCAGCGATTCCATTGGCACCAGCCCTTGCACTTGCCCATCGAACGCGACCTCGGCAAGCGTCAAGTCGGCAGCGGCGATCACGTCGCCGGCTTGCACGGATTGGGCGACTTGCACGACCTGCACGCGGTCCGCGGCTTGCGTCAACGCCCAACCGACCAGCACGGACGCGAGGACCACGAGTGCGGCACCAAGCGCGAGCCACTGTGTGCGCACTCGGCTGCGCACTCGATTGGTGGACCGACTCACGACAGCACCGCGGTCACGTTGACGATCGAGACGAGAGCGATGGCTGACACCCACCCGAACCACAGCGATGGGCCAAGCGGAAGTCGTTGGCGTTTCGCGATCAGTCCGTACGCACTGGCTGCGAGCGCGGCAATCGCGATCGCAGTTGTTGGAGCTAGTAGCGATGTCGTGCTGGCGCCCGCGCTGGCACCGACGACCGCCGCCATCTTGACGTCACCCATTCCGACGCCGCGAGTCAGCCTGACGCACAACATCAAGGCGCCGGCGATGACCATTCCCAGCAGCGCGTCGAGAACAACGGCACCGTCGGTCGTTAGCAAGGCGCCGCCGAGCGCTGATGCGAGTGCGGCCGCGAGCAGTCGATTCGGTAGGCGACGCTCGTGAAGGTCGACCAGCGCGGCCGCGGCAAGCAGCACGCCAACTGCCGCCGTCGAGCTGGCAACGATCGCGGTAATGCGCAGCGACACAGCGAGCGCTACTGACGTGACGCATGCAGCCAACAACGACCGACGCGCAATGGGATGCGAGTGGCGCCAAGCGGCCACCACCCGATCGGCTGTCGAGCGAACTGGCGCACGGCACGGCCGGCGGTTCAGCCGATTGCCACCGCGACTGCTGCGCGCGCCGACGATGGCGCCGCCGCCTACGTAACCACTCAAGCCCATCGGTGTCACTGTCGGTCCCCATCCCGCCGCTGCTTGCGCTTTTTCCCTGGAACCTTGACGACGCCACCAAACGCGAATGACGCCGAACGCGGAGACTTGACGCAATTCATCAACTGCACTGGGCACATCGACCAGGCGTTCGCGGCAACGAAGCGGCGGAAAGCAACCGGGTGTCCGCGGCAATCGCTGCGATAGCCTGCCGGGCGGAGAGGTGCCGGAGTCAGGCCGATCGGACCGCACTGCTAATGCGGGGTCCACGTCAAGTGGACCGCGGGTTCAAATCCCGCCCTCTCCGCCACGGACAGTCCGAACCCCTCGGGTTCGGACTGTTCCCGTTTTCGGCTCACATGCGGGGGGTTTCGTGCGACCCCGGGGGTTTCGTGCCGGAAAACCTGCAGGAAACCCCCGGCGGCCGTCACATTGTTGCGTTTTGATTACAAACGGGGCAGACTGGCAGCGAACTTCTTGGCCGGCGACGGTCAGCGGCGGGCTTGAGAGGAGTGAAGAAGTGTTCGGATTCGGGGAACTCAACAACGATTTCGACTACGACGGCGACTTCGACTTCACGTCACCCAACGACCGGCCCGTCGACCGGCCCGCGGATCACACGCCTTCCGGTACCCGCAAACCCGGGTCGCCGGATGCCGCCCCAGTCGACTCCGATCCGCACGACTTCTGGAAGCACGAGCCCACGCGTTCGATGCCGCGAATCTCCTCGCGCCGCAAGCCCTCCACGTCGGCCCGCACCAGCCGCATGTCGCGCAGCGCCTACCGCAGCCGCGCCAACCGCCAGCACGCAGCATCGAAGGCTCAGGTGTTCGACGCCAACGGCGCAATCATCCTCGACGACACCGCCTGCCGCCCGTTCGACGGTGCCACCGACACGGGCGGCATGAGCCGCGCTCGGCCGGCTCGCACGCAAACCCCGTTTGGTGGCGACAAGAACCCGTTGCTGCGCCGCGTTGGCGCGCTGATGGTGTTACTGGCACTTGGTGTGCCGGTGGCGATGGCCCTGCGCGGCGACGACGCGGGCCGCACGATCAGCCTCGGCGACGCGACCGCGATCGCCGCCGCCCAAGAAGCTGCGGCAACTAGCTCGGTCGCTGCTGCAGTCGACCCGGCGACCGGTGCCGTCGTCGAAACACCGCTGGCCACCGCCGCCGCCGAAGTTGCCGCAACAGTCGCCGCCGAGACTGCTGCACCTGCAGCTCCGGCCGAGACTGCAGCGCCCGAACAAGCGTTGCCCGCCGCGCAACCGGCAGTCGCCGCGGCGCCGGTGTGCGTGAAGACCTACACCGTGGCGTTGGGCGATGGGTGGTTGCGCATTGCGCAGGCGCACAGCATCACGCTCGACGAACTTCTCGCATCTAACAACGCCAGCGTCTCGACCTTCCTGCTGGTCGGCGCCACGATCTGCGTGCCAGCCAACGCCGTCGACCCCACCACCACGGTGGCCACCACCCCGCCGCCGGTCACGCAGGCAGCGTCGACTTACGTGGCGCCGTTCTCGCTGCCGTGTGCGAAGACCTACACGGTCGTTCTCGGCGACGGTTGGCTGCGCATCGCCAACAAGCACAACGTCGAGATGAAGGAGGTGCTCGCCGCCAACGCTGCCAACGCCTCCACCTTCTTGATGGTCGGCAAGAAGATTTGCGTGCCGGCCAACGCCACCACGCCGACGACTGCTCCCCCCACCACGGTGAAGGCAACGCCGACGACGACGAAGACCACGCGTCCGGCACCGACACCCACGATCAATCCCCCAAGCCGCTCGTACACCGCGGCCGAAGTCGAAGCCATCATCCGCGAGATCTGGCCCGACGAGCTCGAAGAAGAAGCGCTGCGCATCGCCAAGCGTGAGAGCCACCTGAACCCGCGGGCGCAGAACTACTGCTGCTATGGCCTGTTCCAGATCTACTTCAACGTGCACAAGAAGTGGCTCGCCGAGCTGGGCATCACCAGCGGCGAAATGCTGCTCGACCCAACAAACGCCGCCAAAGCCGGGCTGCGGCTCTACGAGCGCAACGGCTGGGGCCCCTGGAAGCTGTAGTCGGCGAACCCGGCACACAAGTCGGTAGCCGAGGGACCAGCAGCGCCTCTACACTGGCGACCCGCAAGGCGCTCGTAGCTCAATGGATAGAGCATTTGACTACGGATCAAAAGGTTGGATGTTCGAGTCATCCCGAGCGCGCTGAGTTTCCTGAAAAGTTTCCTCCCGGACGATGTCGATTTCGGCGACGCCGTTCGTAGTGGTGGTGAATCACCCTCACACAAAGGAGTAAGAAATGCCGCAGTACCTGATGTCCGTCTGGCACGACGACGAATACGTCGTCGACTTCGAGAGCCCCGATGCCCAGCGCATGTTCGCCCAGGTCGGCGCCCTCAACAAAGAGATGATGGCCGCTGGCGTGTGGGTGTTCGCAAACGGGTTGATGCCCGCATCGTCGGCCACCACCTTCACCAGCGAAGGCGGCAAGGTCTCGATGATCGACGGCCCGTACGCAGAGTCGAAGGAACAGATGGGTGGCTTCTGGGTTATTGAAGCCGCCGATCTCGACGCGGCTCTCGGCTGGGCTCGCAAAGCGACGGTTGCCTGCGAGGACGCAGTTGAGCTGCGGCCGTTCCAAGCTGAGGTTCCAGCGCCGAAGCAATGAGCGCGACCGGCGACGAGCTGGCGACGGTATTCCGACGCGAGTGCGGCCTCTGCACGGCGACCCTGATCCGCATCCTTGGCGACGTTGAACTCGCCGAGGATGCGGTCGCCGAAGCATTCGCCATCGCCGCCGAGGCCTGGCCTCGTTCGGGAACACCGCCCAATCCGGGTGCTTGGATCACCACCACCGCTCACAATCGGGCGATCGACCGATTGCGACGCGAGTCCTCGCGCTCGGGTCGTCACCTCGCCGCTCACCGTTTGCTGGAAGCCAACATGGAATCCGAACCGAATCCGGAGCTCGCCGAGTTCGACGACTTTGTCGACGTGGTCGCCGACGACCAACTGCGACTGATGTTCCTTTGTTGCCACCCGGCCCTCGGCGTCGACGCACAGGTCGCGCTCACGCTGCGCCTGCTCGGCGGTTTCAAGACACCCGACATCGCAAAGGCCTTCCTGGTTGCGGAAGAGACGATGGCGCAACGGCTAGTGCGCGCCAAACGCAAGCTCCGCGACAATCACGCGCCGTACCGTGTTCCCTCCGCCGCCGAGTTACCCGATCGCTTGCACGCTGTACTTGCCGCCATTTCGGTGGTTTTCACCGCGGGGCACACCGCCATCCGCGGCGACGAACTATTGCGCGTCGACCTGTGCGACGAAGCAATTCGCCTTGCTCGCGTCGTCGTCGAGCTGATGCCGGACGAACCGGAAGCCCTCGGACTGCTCGCGCTGACGCTGCTGACCGATGCGCGCCGTGATGCGCGCACCGATGCCGATGGACGGATGATCCGGCTCGCCGACCAAGACCGCGCCCGTTGGGACCGCGCTCGCATCGCCGAGGGCCACTTGATCATGCGCGCCTGTCTGCGACGCAATCAACCCGGCATGTTTCAGATTCAAGCGGCAATCGCCGCCGTGCATGCCGACGCCGCGACTGCGGCTGCCACCGACTGGCGCCAGATCGTCGCGCTCTACGACCAACTGTTTGCGCTGAGACCCGATGCCGTGGTCGCCATCAATCGCGCGGTCGCGATAGGCGAACTCGACGGTCCCGGCGCTGGGCTGCTGGCGCTGGAACTGATCGATGCAGACGGCGTCGCGAGCTACCAACCATTCCACGCCACCCGCGCCGACCTGCTTGCGCGCAGCGGTCGCCGAGAGGAATCCGACGCCGCCTATTCCCGTGCGATCGAACTGACCGAGAACCCGATCGAGCGTCGCTTCCTCACCGAGCAGCGCGCCTGTTGAGTGTGGCGGCGATCAGGCGCCTGTTACGCAGCTCGTGGTACCCACGTCTGTGCGGTACTCGCCCGCACCCAACCGGATAACCACCAAGTCGGCGTTGCGCACCACTACGAAGAGGTAGGGGAAATCACCTATCCACGTCAGCCCGTCGTAGTCAGCGCCGGAGTTGTTGTAACAGTCCGCCGGTGTCTGGTTGACCTCCGGGTGGTCTGCCAGATTGCTGCCGAGCGTCAAACCAAGGTCGGTCGAAAGCGTCGGCGCTGGGTCGCCTTGATAGACCCAGCCAGTGAACGTTGGTGCCGCGGGATCTGCCGCGCCGAAGGCCGCGCACAGCCCGTTCGCCCAACAGACTGTGCGGCCGGTCGGGAACTTGTAGGAAATCATGTAGTCCTCGGTGCGCCAGTACCCAGCACCGTTGTCGACCGGATAAGTGGCGGCCTCGTCGCGGACCGGGGCACCAAGTTGCGCGGTGACGCCCGCGACCACCTCGTCGGGGGCGGCGCCGAAGTCGAACGGCCCCAACCCATCGATGCGCAGTGTCAGCACGATCGGCGCCAGCGTCGTGGGCGGAGGGGCGGTGGTTGTTGGCGCTGCCGTCGTTGTCGACGCATCCGACGGGGCTGCGGTTGTGGTCGCGTCAGCTCCGGTCGTCACCGCTGCACTGTCGGTCGAAGCTGAACCGGTGCTGTCACTGCTGCACGCAACCAGCGAGGCCGCGATGGCCGTGAACACGACAGTCTTCAAATGAGTGCGTTGCGCCATGCGCCGACGATAACCGCGGCGTGCTGAGCGAGCTTGGTTAATTCGGTACACTCAATCCATGCGCGACGGATACCACATCATCGACTCCGACACTCACGTCGGGCCCAATGCCGAGACCCTCAAGATCTACGCCAGCCCCGAGTTGCTGCGCCGCTGGGACGAGTTGACGCCGTACTACCAAGCCGTCACCGAGGGCCATCACCTCAGCATCAACCCGTACCCGTTCAAGCGACCATTGCGCACTGGCAGAATCGAGCAGGAAGCGACGAAGGGCGGCAAGATCCCCCTGCGCAGCGCCATCGCGCACAACTGGGAAGTGCATCCGACGGCCGAGGTCAACAACCTCAACGCGGCCGGTCGGCTGGAAGATATGGACCGTGAGGGATGCGATGTGCACCTCATCATTCCGGCGACGTTCGCGAACGCGGCGACCGTGCTGGACAACGCGATGGCGCTCGAGTTGTACGGCGCGTACCACCGCTACCTGCAGGACTACTGCTCGGTGTCGCCGGGCCGGTTGAAGGGCAGCATCCTCGCTGCCGGTGTTGATCCGGAGTGGTCAGCGGCGCGCATCCGCGAACTCGCCAAGGAACCGTGGGTGGCCGCCGTGATTCCCGTGCTACCCGAGGGCATGCCCATCGACGACCCCGCGTTGAACCCGATTTGGGAAGCGATGAACGAGGCCGATCTACCGATCCTGCATCACTCGTTCTTCTACGAGCCGCCCTACTTCCCCGGTTACCGCGACATTTGGGGCAACCTCGCCATCGCGCGCGCGGCGTCGCACCCGTGGGGCGCGCAGCGCTTGCTGGCATACGCGCTGCTCTCGGGAATGTTCGACGAGTATCCCAACCTGCGCATTGGTTTCGCGGAGTGCAGTTCCGGTTGGGTCGCCGGCTGGCTGAACCGCCTCGACTACCAGCAGGCGTATCTCAGTCGCACGCTGCCCGAGACGAAACTGACTCCCACTGAGTACGCGCGCTCAGGCCGTGTCTTCTGCGGTGTCGAATTGGATGAAGGTGAGGAAATCACCCAGAGCGTGATCGATGTGGTCGGTGATGGAGTGTTGATGTATTCATCGGACTACCCGCACGGTGGTTGCAAGTACCCCACGTCGCCCGATGTCGTGCTCGGGTGGAAGGGTCTCGGCGAAGAGACAATGCGCAAGCTGATGTCGGGCAACGCGGCCAACTACTTGCGCATGTAGCGCGCTCTAGCGACCAATCTCCGCCGCGAAGTTCGCGGCCCACACTTCCATCGCCTTTTGCGTGAGCGGACCAGGCGCGGCCTTCAGTGGCTTGCCATCGACGGTCGCGATCGGGTGCACGTCGCGACTGGTCGAGGTGAGGAACGCTTCCTCGGCGTTGGCCAACGCTTCGATCGGCACGTCGCGTACTTCAATCTCGGGCATCCAGTCGAGCAGCAGCCGTTGCGTGACCCCGGCAAGACACCCACTCGCAGGCGACGGCGTGCACAGTCGCCCCTCATAGACGACGAACACGTTGCTGCCAGTGCCTTCGCACAGCATGCCCTTCGTGTTCGCGAAGATCGCGTCGTCGGCGTGATTGCGATGTGCGTATCGCGTCGCAATCACGTTCTCGGCATACGAGATCGTCTTCAACCCGGCAGTCGCTCCGCCCTCATTGCGCGTCCACGGCGCGATGACCACGTTGCACGACGGCCCCCACGCAGCCATCGGCGCGATCGCGGCGATGATCGTGGGCGAGGTGCCCACGCCGGCGGTGCCCATGGCGGCCGATCCGCCAGTGACCGTGACGCGCAACCACGATGGCGACACCTGCGCTTGCTCGGTGGTCAGGATCTCGGCGACCGCCGCGCGCACGGCCGCGAGATCCACTGGCAGGTCGAGCGGCACAGCCGATGCTGCGAGTCGATCGAGGTGGCGCGTGAGCGCAAACGGTTTGCCGCCGATCAGCTTGATCGCCTCGAACACGCCATCGCCCACCAGCGCGTGATCATCGGGGCGCAGCACCAGCTCGTTGCGATCGACGAGCTGCCCGTTCACCCAGAAGACCATCTCACCGGCAGTTGTCGAAGTTGCTGCAGCGGCCATTTCAGTATCCTAAATTGTCTCAGCCACCAACGAGCGGAACTACGAACCACACTCCGCCGATGGTGTCGCCATTCCTGTCGCCCGGGGCCGAATCGCCGGAGTAGCGGTACAGCGGTTGGTGCAGCCACGTCAGCTGCCCCAAGCCATCGTCGCGTGGGATCTGATCGAAGCCTTCTGGCATCGAGACCAGGAAATCTCCCTCAGGAACAAGCACCGGTGGCCAGGTCGTCGCGCACGCGTCGTAGCACGTGCTGACATCGAACGGGTCCTGGGTGAAGACGTACAACATCATCCCAGAGCTATCCGTTAAATAGTCGCCGGTGGTATCGACCAACTCGAACGCTTCCTCAACAGAGGTATCGGGCGCGTCGGTCGCGCTCGTCGCGGGCACCGTGGTGTCGGGTGCGGCGGTCGTATCGGGTGTCGTGTCGGGTGTCGTGTCGGCCACGGTGGTAGCAACAGCGACGGTCGTTGTGCCCTCCGACTTGCTGTCGGAGCCGCAGGCAGCGAGTCCGAACGCGAGGCACACAACAATCGGGATGGACTTCGTTCGAATCGTGGACATAACGCTCCCCAGGTAGGCGGTGATCTCGATTGCCGTCGGCGTCAAATACTAGGACGTTTCTTGGACGTGCCCGAGAGCTCTCTTGGGAGTGCGCGGAGTTGAATCCCCTCAGGGCCGGGATCTACCCGGCAACGAGGAGGTGACCGTTATGAAGGTGTGGATCGATCAGGATCTGTGCACCGGCGATGGCCTGTGCACCGAAATCTGTCCATCGATGTTTGTCATGGCCGACGCCGTGGCGCAGGTGCTCGATCAGGGAAAGCCGATTCTGGGTATGGCCGACATTCCCGACATGTTCCTCGACCAAGTGCTTGACGCCGCCGAGGAATGCCCCGGCGAATGCATCTTCGTCGATCAGTGAAGCTGATCAGTTGGTGATGGGTTCGCCATCGGCGCCGAGTACGTACCACACGCCGCCGGAGCCCTGACCGTTGGTATCGCCGGGTGCCGAGTCGCCACCGAAGTAGTACAACGGGTGCCCGTTGAACGAGACCTGCGTTCCGTTCGGCCCATCGACGACCGCGAACAGCGCCTCATCGAGGCCATCACCAACATGCACGTGATCTTCGTCGGTCACAAATGCAGGCCATGCGCCAGCGCACCCACCGGTGCAGGTCGGCGTGTCGGTGCCGTCGGGGGTATAGAGGTACAGCGTGTTGCCATCGCTGTCGGTGATGATCGAGCCGAGTGCGCTCTCCGTCAGGATCACATCGCCGCCTGAACCAGAGTCGTCGACGGATGTGTCGGTGGAATCATCGACGCTGGAGTCGGAGGCCTCCGCCACGGTGGTCGCCGACGGGAAGTCGTAGTCGCCCTTGCCCTCAGCTGGGGTTGTGACGTCGTCGCTGCTCTTGGCATCGTCGCCACACGCGGCGAGCCCGAAGGCGAGGCAAACAATGACCGGTACGAACTTCAATCGGGTTGTAGACATGGGGAGAGACCGTACCGCAGGCGCTGGCAACACGATGCGCGGTGAGAGCCGAAAAACGTCCGCAACCAGTCATAACGTTGGCGCCCGTGGCCACGAAAGCGAACGGCGAGGAGCTCAGCTTCAGCGGAGAGATTTGGTACTGGCGCGGACCGTCGCCGTACCACTTCGTAACGGTGCCGGAAGCGCAGGCCACCGAGATACGCGACGTTGCGCGCGAGGTCACGTATGGCTGGGGCATGATCCCCGTCGAGGTGCGCGTCGGCGATACGAAGTTCCAGACCTCGTTGTGGCCCAAGAACGGTGGCTACATCGTGCCGATCAAGGATGTCGTGCGCCGCGCCGAGGAAGTCGATGATGGCGATGTGATCGACATTCAGATGTCAGTGCGCCGCAAACGGTGATAGCGCCGCGACCCCAACGACCTACGCAACGAGCGCAGCAATAGCCGCGACGTGCTCGGGCGTCATGCCACAGCAGCCGCCGACAATCGTTGCCCCACTTGCGAGCCACTCGCCGACGAGTAAGCAATAGCTCGCAGGGTCGAGGTCGTCGCGAAACTCCGAGAGCCGACTGTTGGCCTCGCCGGTATCGGTGTGCGCGGTAGCGAATCGGTTCGCGTAACCACCGATGCGCGCTCGGCCGGCCGCCGTCGGCACCGCAATAGAGATCGCATGGCTGATCGCTTCTGCCGGACTGCAGTTGAACATGACTGCCGTCGCACCAAGCTCGATCGCCGCCGACACCGCATCGGCAACTGCTTCGCCCGATGCGAGCGCGCCCTTCTGTTCTGGGTGCAAGTAGTACGAGATCCACAACGGCTTCGTCGATCCGCCGCTGCGCTCGAGCGCAGCACCAACCGCCTGCGCCTCGGCGATCGAGCCGAGTGTCTCACCCAACCAGAGATCGACGTGATCGCGTAAGCCGTCGACCAGCGGATCGATGATCGCCGGCGCTGCAGCCGTGTCGAACAGGTCGGGCCGGTAGGACCCAAACAGCGGTGGGAGCGAACCGGCGACGGTCACTCCCGCCTTCGTCGCTGCTGCCTCGCGCGCCAGTCGGCCAGACAGTGCGGCCAGCTCGCGGGCGTCTGCGCGGAATCGATCGTCGCCGATGTGGAACGGAACGATGGCGTAGCTATTGGTGGTGATCACGTGTGCGCCGGCCTCGATGAAGTTGCGGTGCGCCTGCACAACCCATTCGGGGCCCTCCCAAAGGGCCAGCGCCGACCATTCCGGTTGCCGGAACGGCGCACCAATACGCATCAACTCGCGGCCCATGCCGCCGTCCAACACCGTGACTGTGGCAGTCGCTCCCATAGGTTTGTCTTTCTACCGCAATTGCAGGAGGCAACTGATGTTTGAGTGGAGCGAAGAGCACCAAATGATTCGCGAGGCGGTGAAGCGCTTCGTCGACGAGGAAGTGCGCCCGCATGTGGAGGAACTCGAGCACGGCGACCTGCCGCCGTACGACATCATTCGCAAGATGCTGAAGACGTTCGGCATGGACGCGCTCGCGCGCGATCGATTCGCCACGCAGATCGCGCGTGAGAAGTCGGCGGCCGAGCGCGACGAGAAGCCGAAGGAAGCAAGCGGTGGCGGCCGCGATGCGGGCATGAGCATGATCCCCACGATCGAGCTGTGTCGCGTGTGTCCGGGCATGGTGACGGCGATGGGCGTCAGCATGGGCCTGGCGTCCGCCGCGATCATGTCGAAGGGGACGATTGCGCAGAAGGAACGCTGGGCGCTCGACCTGATGACGATGGACAAGGTCGGCGCATGGGCGATCACCGAACCGGGTTCCGGTAGCGATGCATTCGGCTCGATGAAGAGCACGGCTCGCCGCGATGGTGACGACTACATCCTCAACGGCAGCAAGACGTTCATCACCAACGGGCCGTACGCCGACACGACGATCTTCATCTGCAAGCTCGATGAGGGCAACCCGCCCGAGCAACGCAAGGTGTTGTCGTTCGTACTCGATCGCGGCATGCCCGGGTTCGTGCAATCGAAGCCATTGCGCAAGATGGGCATGCACTCGTCGCCCACTGGCGAACTCTTTCTCGACGACGTGCGCGTCGGCCGCGATCGTTTGATCGGCGAGACCGAGGACCTGCCCGCTGGCGGTCGCGATGGGGCGAAAGCCACGTTCATGATCGAGCGCAGCGGTGTCGCCGCGATGGCGCTGGGCGTGATCGAAGAGTGCCTGGAACTGAGCGTGCAATATGCGAAGGACCGCGTGCAGTTCGGCAAGCCAATCGGCGAGTTCCAGTTGATCCAGGAGAAGTTGGCTCGCATGGAAGTTGCTCGCCTCAACGTGCAGAACCTGGTGTTCCGCACGATCGAGATGAGTGCGTCCGGTCACTTGATGACGCTGGCGGAAGCATCGGCGATGAAGCTGTACTCCGCCCGGGCTGCCAGTGAAGTCGCGATGGAAGCAGTGCAGCTCCACGGCGGCAACGGCTACATGAGCGAGTTCCGCGTCGAGCAACTCGCACGCGACGCCAAGGTGCTGCAGATCTACGCCGGCACCGACGAAATCCAGATCACCCACATCGCCAAGGATCTCCTCCGCCGCTGAACTTCGGGTCCGGGGGGTTTCCTGCCGCACCCGGGCCAGCCGGGGGTTTCATGCACGCTTTCAGGCACGAAACCCCCGACGCCGCTGTTTCCGAGCACGTAAACGTGGCACCAGAGCTCCGGGTTACTTATGGCTCTTTCGCGCGACTGCAGCGAGGCACACACTGAACGTGTGAAACGACTCGTCGCGCTTCTGGCTGCGCTCACGCTGGTCGCTGCCTGTTCCAGTGAGCGATCATCGACTGCTGGCTCGACCGACACGACCGACACGACTGGCACGACCACCGGGGACACGACCACCGGGGACACGACGCCAGAGCCGACCGCCGACACGACAACCCTTCCCACGCCCACCACCGTCGCCGAGCCGACCACCACCGCCGCCTGCGTGCCCGAAGGCGACATCGCGCCGCAGAGCAGTGACGATCCGCTGCTCATGTCCAGCTTGGTCGGGGTTGACATCCGCACCGGAGTTCATCCTTGTTTTGAACGGATCGTCATCGAGTTGGGCGGCACCGGCGACTTTCCCGGCTGGACGGTCCAGTACGTGGACGACCCGGTGCGCCTCGGAGAAAGCGACAACTTCGTAGAAATCGCGGGTGACGCCACGCTGCAGGTGGTCATGCGCATGTGGATGCCGAGCATGGAGGGTGCCGGATACACCGGCCCCAACCAATTCGTTCCCGAGAGCGTGTTTCATATCCTCGAACTTCGGGAAACAGAGAACTTCGAAGGCATCTGCATCTGGTCGATCGGGCTGGATGCGGAGTATTCATTCACCGTCCATGTGCTGCAGGGCCCGGAACGCCTGGTCATTGACGTTCAGGTTCCTCCCGAAAGTTGATACACCACGTAGCAGGATTTCTGATACCTCCTAGATAGGATCGTCGTCATGGCACTCGACCCAAAGAAGTGGACGCTCAAGACCAACGAGGCATTCGCTGCGGCTCTCGACCATGCGAAGTCGCTCAGCAACCCGGAATTGACCCCCGACCACCTGCTCGCGGCGCTGATGCGCCAAGACGACACGATCGTGCCGGCGGTTCTGGCCAAGCTGGGTTCGGCGCCGCTGATGGTGCGCAATCAGGCCGACGAAGCCGTCGCCAAGCTGCCCAAAGCGTTCGGTGGCAGCGAACCCCGTCTGAGCCGCGAACTCGACAATGTGCTGCAGAACGCACAGCAGTACCAGAAGGATCTGAAGGACGACTTCCTCTCGGTCGAGCATCTGTTGCTCGCGATGAACCAGCGACTCGGTGTTGGCAGCGAGGAGTTGCTGCAGGCGTTGAAGGAAGTGCGCGGCGCGCATCGCGTCACCAGTCAGACGCCGGAGGAGAACTTCGCCGCGCTCGAGAAGTACGGGCAAGACCTCACCCAGCGCGCCCGCGACGGCAAGATCGATCCGGTCATCGGCCGCGACGACGAGATCCGCCGTGTCATCCAAGTGCTCAGCCGGCGCACAAAGAACAACCCGGTGTTGATTGGCGAACCCGGCGTCGGCAAGACGGCGATCGTCGAAGGGCTCGCGCGCCGAATCGCCGACGGCGACGTACCCGAGGGTTTGAAGAACAAGCGGCTGATCGCGCTCGACATCGGCAGCATGCTCGCTGGCGCGAAGTATCGGGGCGAGTTCGAAGAGCGGTTGAAGGCGGTGCTGAAGGAGATCACCGATGCGGCCGGCGAGGTCATCACGTTCGTCGACGAGTTGCACACGATCGTTGGTGCCGGTGGCGCCGAGGGCGCGATGGATGCGGGCAACATGATCAAGCCGATGCTCGCTCGTGGCGAGCTGCGCATGATCGGCGCAACCACGCTCGACGAGTACCGCAAGTACGTCGAGAAGGATCCTGCGCTCGAACGCCGCTTCCAGCAGGTGTACGTCGGCGAGCCGAGCGTGGAAGACACGATCGGCATCCTGCGCGGCCTGAAGGAGCGCTACGAGGTGCACCACGGCGTGCGCATTCAAGACAGCGCGCTCGTCAGCGCGGCGGTGCTGTCGAACCGCTACCTCACCAACCGCTTCTTGCCCGACAAGGCGATCGACCTGATGGACGAGGCCGCCAGCAAGCTGCGCATCGAGATCGACTCGGTGCCGACCGAGATCGATGTTGTGCAACGCCGCATCCTGCAACTCGAAATCGAGCAAGTGGCGCTGGCCAACGAGACCGACTCCGCGTCGAAGGAACGCCTCGAGACTTTGGTCGATGAACTCGCCGCGCTCAACGCGCAGGTGCACACCATGCGGGTGCACTGGGAGGGTGAGAAGCAGGCGATCGACGCGATTCGTTCGCTGAAGGAAGAACTCGAGCAGCTGCGCACTCAGCTGGAACGCGAGGCCGACCTGAACGTCGCGGCCGAGATCCGTTTCGGTCGCATTCCCGAACTGGAACGGCGCATCGACGCAGCAACCACACATCTCGACGAGCTTCAGCTCGGTAACCGCATGCTGAAGGAAGAGGTCGACGCGGAAGACATCGCTGAGGTCGTCAGCAAGTGGACGGGCGTGCCGGTGAGTCGGTTGATGGAGGGCGAGATGTCGAAGCTCGTCCATCTCGAAGAGCAGTTGCATCAGCGCGTGATCGGGCAGGACGAAGCCGTCACCGCGGTGGCGAACGCAATCCGCCGCTCGCGTGCCGGGCTCTCCGACCTCAACCGTCCGATTGGTTCGTTCATGTTCCTCGGCCCCACCGGCGTCGGCAAGACCGAGTTGGCACGTGCGGTCGCTGAGTATCTGTTCGACGACGACAAGGCAATGGTGCGCATCGACATGGGCGAATACATGGAGAAGTTCTCCGTGACTCGCCTGATTGGCGCGCCCCCTGGATACGTCGGTTACGACGAGGGTGGGCAGCTCACCGAAGCGGTGCGCCGTCGCCCCTACTGCGTGATCCTGCTCGACGAGATCGAGAAGGCGCACCCCGATGTGTTCAACGTGCTGCTGCAGGTGCTCGACGATGGTCGTCTCACCGACGGCCAGGGCCGCACCGTCGACTTCACCAACGTGGTGTTGATCATGACCAGCAACCTGCCGGGTGAGCCGTCCACATTCTTCCGGCCAGAGTTCATCAACCGCGTCGACGACATCATTCGTTTCCGCTCGTTGACCGAAGTGGATCTGCAACGCATCGTCGTCATTCAGCTCGAGCGGCTGCGCACACGTATGGCCGAGCGCCGCATCACGCTGACGCTCTCCGAGGCGGCAATGAAGTGGCTTGCGCACGAGGGCTACGACCCGGCGTTCGGCGCCCGACCGCTGAAGCGCCTGATCCAACGCGAGCTCGCCGACCCAGCCGCGTTGCTGATCCTGGAAGGCAAGGCTGGCGAAGGCGACACCATCACCGTCGACGTAGCCGGCGACAAGCTGACCATCACCGCCACTAGCGCGTGAGTGGGATCTCTAGGACTCTGGTTGGCGACGGTCTCTGCCGCTCACTGACCGGGTGTGGGGGGTTTGATACACGTTTTCCGGCATGAACCCCCCCCCCCCCCCCCCGCACGCACGAAACCCCCCGCTAACTGCGGCGGTAGCGGCGGACTGCTAGCGGCGCCATCACCGCGATGATCGCGAGCGACCACGCGATAGCGCCCCACACGTACGCGCTGGGATACTCGGAGCCGCCGAGCATCAGCGAGCGCACGGCCTTGGCGGTGATGCTGACCGGTTGCCGCTCGGCCCACCAACGCAACGGCCCGGGCATTGTGCGCGGATCGACGAACGCGCTCGAGGCGAACACCAGCGGCGCAAGCAACGGGAACGCCGCGGCTTGCGCGGCCTCGCCGTTGGGCACCAGCAAACCGATCAACGCGAAGATCCAGCACAGCGCCAAACCAAACAACACCATCACAAAGACTCCGGCCGCGACTTGCAGCACGCTGGTGTGCGTGCGGAAGCCAACGAGGAAACCGACAGCCAACATCAACAGCACGATCAGCACGTTGCGCACGGTGTCGGCCAACACGCGCCCGCCAAGAACCGCCGAGCGGCTCATCGGCAGCGACTGCAACCGTTCGAGCAAACCCTTGTTCTGGTCCTCGGCGAGCCCGACGGCGGTGTTGATCGCGCCGAACGCGACGGTCTGCACGAACACACCCGGCATCAGGTAGTCGACGTAACGACCACCCGGGACTTGAATAGCGCCGCCGAAGACGTAGCGGAACATGAACACGAAGATCAACGGCTGCACCAACGAGAACACGAGCAACTGCGGAACACGACGAATCACCGTCAGGTTGCGCCACACCATGGCGAGCGTGTCGCGTACGGCCCATCTCATGACGTCGCTCCGGTACCAGTGAGGGTGAGGAACACATCGTCAAGCGTCGGCTCGCGCAACGCCACATGGCTGACTGCGATGTTGGCGGCCGACAACTGGTTCATGGCGTCGCGCAACGTTGCTGGCCCGGCTGTCATCACCAAGCGCACGATGGTGCCAGCGGCGACAGTGCCGCCGAGTGTTTTCGCCGCCGACTTGGCGACCGTGGGGCTGGCGAACTCGAACTCGATGACGGTGTCGCCAAGACGCGCCTTCAACTGCTTGGCTGTTCCTTCGGCGGCAATCAGTCCCTTGTCGATCACGACGATGTTGTCGGCAAGACGATCGGCTTCTTCCAGGTACTGCGTAGTGAGCAACACCGTGGTGCCGTCGGCCACCAACGATTCGATGACGCCCCACAAATCGAGGCGGCTCGCCGGATCGAGGCCTGTGGTCGGTTCGTCGAGAAACAGCACGGGTGGCCGCGACACAAGCGCGGCACCGAGATCCAGTCGGCGGCGCATTCCGCCCGAGTAGGTGCGCACCGGCCGATTGCCGGCATCGACAAGACCGAACTGATCGAGCAACTGGTCGGCCCGATCGCGCGACGTTGAACGACCAAGGTGCGATAGGCGGCCTACGAGCTCAAGGTTCTCGCGGCCCGTCAGGTTCTCGTCGACGGCCGCGTTCTGGCCCGCGAGACCAATGCTGCGGCGCACGTCCTGTGCCTGCGTGAGGACATCGAAGCCGTGCACCATCGCGCGGCCACTGTCGGGCTTCAGCACGGTGGCGAGCATGCGCACCACCGTCGTCTTGCCCGCGCCGTTGACGCCGAGCAATCCCAGCACCGAACCACGCGGAACCGTGAGTGAGATGTTGTCGACCGCGACTACTTCGCCAAACGTTCTGCGCAGCTCTTCGGCAACGATGGCGCCAGTCGCTGAACTACCAGCCGTTGAACTCCCAGTCATGCGCCGATTCTAAGAGGGGTTCGCAGAATTCGCCGCGCGATACCGCTTGAGGCTCAGTGACTGAGACAGGCCGATCAGCAGCGCCACGCCACCGACGACAACCAACGCTGGAAGCTGGCCGCCCAGCACGCACAACGCCGCCACCGCAACAACCACCAGCACACGATCCCACGCGAACTGCTTGGCGATCCGAACGCGCAGCATGAACAGCCCGCCCACGAACGCTGCTACCGCCGAGGCGAGCAACCAGCGATCGTTGAGCGCGAGGTGGCCGAACGGATGAGCAACGATGTGCTTGACGACTCCCGCGTAAAGGACGAGCCCGAACGCCAGCGGAAAGTGCCCGAAGGTGAACACATCGCGTGCAAGCACGCCCCGTTGACTGGCAGTCGCATCGCGCAGCGTTCGTTCGACAACCTCGGGGATGTACGCGAAGTAGGTCCACCACAGCACGCACGCAAGTCCCACCGATACCACAATCGCGAAAGCAGTACCGCGGGCGAGGCCAACGTCGGTAGCGCTCGCCCCGGCCGCAACCAGTACTTCACCGAGCGAGATGATGATGAACAGTGAGTGGCGTTCCGCGAAGTGCACGGAGTTGATGGCCCACTCGCCCCTGGTCGCAGTAAAACCCCCGACGATGTTCAACACCGCGGCGATGACCCATGCGGAGATGCGCCAGCCGTCGTGCAAGAACGCGCCGATGAACACCAGCACCGGCGCGATCGAAACGACCGACGCATAGCCAATGAACCCAGCTCGAGTTGCCGCGCTACGCAGGGCTTGCGAACCAGTGATGCCAAGCACGACGAGTTGCACACCGAGATAGGCAGCCCCGAACCACACTGCGTCGTGGTGGAACGCCTCGGGAATGGCGATCGTCATCAGCAGCGTCACGGGCATCAGGCACAGCACGAGCACGCGAGTGGTGGCCACCTGCTGTAGGTCGATCGCCGAACCCGCCCACGTGAACTGCGACCACTGCCACCACACCAAGAACGCGATCAGCGCGCCCTTCGCAACGCCGACGCCGCCGGGGTTGTGCGAGATGAACGAAGCAACCTGCGTGATCGCGAACACGAAGACGAGATCCAAGAACAACTCAAGGTTGTTAGCGTGGCGTTCAACCACTTCTGTTGGTTCAGTGGTGGTCATGGACGGCTCTCGAACCACGACTGAGCCCGTTCCAACTGTGCGGCGAGTTGCATCATCACGAGATCGTCTCCTGCACGGGCCATCACATGTGTTCCTACCGGTAAGCCGTCGTCGTTCCACCACAACGGCAACGACATCGCTGGCTGACCGGTCCCGTTGGCCAGCGCCGTGAACGGCGAGTACGGCAGCACGTAACGCAGGCGATAGTCGACGAAGTCGGTCCATGCATCGTCGCGGTTGGGATCAAAGCGTCCGATCAATGCCGGTGGCTCCGCAAGCGTGGCCGACAGCAACATGTCGTAAGGAACAAGGAAGCGCGCCATCGTGCGCCCCACTGCGTGCACAACACCAACGGCGGCGAGGTATTGCGCGCCCGACACGGTGGCTCCCATCAGGCACGCCAAGCGCGTGACGCGATCGGTGTCGTCCTCGGTCAGCGGACGGTCGAGCTCGACGACGCGCGATGCGACAGTCAATTGCGTGCCGCACGCGACGATGTCGGCCCACGCTCGCATGAAGTGTTCGACGTCGATCGGGGGATGCGCCACAACCACTTCGTGGCCGAGCGATTCGCACAACGCGGCCGTGTGCCTCACCGCGTCGACGCAGTCGGCGTGCATCGGTTCGCCGGTGAATGATCGATCGGTGACTGCGATGCGCAGTCGACGCGGTGGCGACTTGATGGCATTCGTGAAGGAACCGGCGAGTGCGGGCGCGTAGTACGGCGCTCCGAGGTCGGGACCGGCGACGGCATCGAGCAGCGCCGCGTTGTCGCGCACGGTGCGCGTCAGAAAGCCGTCGATCGCCATGCCCGCCCACCCCTCACCCGCAGCGGGGCCGTCGGGCAGCAACGCGCGGGTTGGCTTCACGCCGAACAGTCCGCACGAAGATGCGGGAATCCGCACCGAACCACCGCCGTCGCTGCCGTGCGCGGCGGGAACAACTCCAGCGGCAACTGCGGCGCCCGATCCCCCACTCGAACCACCGGCGACATGCTTCGTGTTCCACGGGTTGCGCGTTGGCCGACCGTACGCCTTGGGCTCGGTGGTCGGGCCGATGCCGAACTCGGGGCTCGCGGTGCGACCGAATGTGACCAACCCGGCGTTGCGCAGTCGAACGAACAGCTCGCTGTCGTAGGTGTAGCGATAGCCGCGATAGAGCCCGGAACCCATGCTGCTCGGGAAGTCGATGGCCTCGCAGCCGAGATCCTTCAAGAGGAACGGCACTCCTGCCAGTGGACCCGATGGCAGTTCGCTGGCAATCGTCGCACGAGCAACCGACTCCTGCACATCGACCACCGCCGCGATCGCGTCGTCGGTGGCCGCGACTTGTGCGAGCGCAACGTCGAGCAACTCGTCGGGTGTCACCTCACCGTCGCGCACCAATTGTGCTAACCCAAGGGCATCAAAGTCCACGTACTCGTCGGCGCGCATGCCGTGAAGAGTAGGCTCGCCAAACGATGCCCGTCACCGTTGTCGTAGGCGCCCAGTGGGGCGACGAAGGCAAGGCCAAGATCATCGATCTTCTGGCTGCGGACCACTCGCATGTTGTGCGCTACCAAGGTGGTCACAACGCCGGGCACACCGTGGTGGTCGGCAGCGAGCGCTACGCACTGCAGCTCATCCCAAGCGGCGTGCTGTACCCGCACATCGTGCCAGTGATCGGCAACGGCGTCGTCGTCGATCTCCCGACTTTGTTCAAGGAGATCGACACACTCGCCAGCCGCGGCATCGATTGCTCGCGACTGCGCGTCAGCAGCATCGCTCACCTCATCTTCCCGTGGCATCAATCGCTCGACGCGCTGTACGAGGCGGGTCGCGGCGACGATCGAATCGGCACCACGCTGAAGGGCATCGGTCCGGCGTACGCCGACAAGGCGCGCCGCAGGGGGTTGCGCGCAGGCGAAGTGCTCGACCCGGACGGCTTTGCAATCGCGGTCAAGGCACAGACCCTTGCGCACAACGCCGAGATCGTCGCGCTCGGCGGCGAGGCTCTCGATCCGGAAGTCGTTGTCTCCCAATTCACAGCGCTCGCTGCTCGACTGGCTCCCTATGTGTGCGACACGGTCGAACTACTGCATGATGCACTCGACCGCGACGAGCCGTTGCTGTTGGAAGGCGCACAGGCGACGTTCCTCGATCTCGACCACGGCACCTATCCGTTTGTCACGTCTTCGAACCCGACAGCTGGCGGCGCGTGTGTGGGCACCGGCATCGGCCCGCGTTATCTCACGCGCATCGTTGGCATCAGCAAGGCGTACTCCACGCGCGTGGGCAGCGGGCCTTTCCCCACGGAACTCACCGACGAACTCGGTGACAAACTTGTCGAGATCGGCCGCGAGTTCGGCACCGTCACCGGCCGACGTCGGCGATGCGGCTGGATCGATTGCGTGATGCTGCGCAAGGCCGTGAGGCTGAACAGCCTCACCGAGCTGGCGCTGACGAAACTCGATGTGCTCGACACGTTCGACGAGATCAAGGTGTGCACGGAGTACGACGCGCAGGGTCGCCCGGTGTACGCGGTTCTTCCCGGCTGGCTCACCAGCATCGCGGAGGTCACGACTCTCGGCGCACTGCCGCAGAACGCACGGGCGCTCGTTTCGCTGATCGAGCAAGAAGTCGGCATACCGATCAGCATCGTCGGCACCGGCGCCGAACGCGACAGTTACGTCATGTGGCAGTAGTGGGCCAGCAATGATCGGGCGCTACACGCTTCCGGAGATGGCAGCGATCTTCAGCGACGTCGCTCGCTTCGACCGCTACCTGGAAATCGAATTGCTGGCAACGGAGGCGCACGCTGCGCTCGGTGTCGTGCCCGCCGCCGACGCGGCGACCTGCCGTCGCAACGCTCCAACGGTCGACGACAACTTCGTGCAGGCGGTCAGCGATCGCGAGGCAGTGACCGACCACGACGTCGCCGCGTTTGTCGACGTAGTACAGGCTGCAATCGGGATGCCGGCTGGCGCATGGATTCACTACGGCCTGACGAGTAGCGACATCGTCGACACGGCGTGGTGCTGGATGATGCGCGACGCGTGCGATCTGCTGATCAGCGCGGCAACCGAGCTGCTGCGCACTGTCGTCGCATTGGCGCGCGGCCATCGAGAAACGGTGATGATCGGTCGCACACACGGGATTCATGCAGAGCCGACCACGTTTGGTGCCAAGGCCGCGCTGTGGGCACTGCAGATCGATCGCGACCGCACCCGCCTGCGCGCGGCACGGTCGACTGTCGCCGTGTGCAAGCTGAGCGGCGCCGTCGGCACGTACAGCAACATCGACCCGGCAATCGAGGCGCATGTGGCGGCTGCGACCGGCTTGGTGCCGGTGCCCGCGACGCAAGTCGTTGCTCGCGATCGTCACGCCGAGTTTCTCTACGCGTGTACCGCCGTCGGAAACACGATGGAGATGATCGCAGTCGAACTGCGTCACCTGCAGCGCACGGAGCTGCGCGAGGTGCAGGAAGGTTTCAAGCCCGGCCAAAAGGGCAGCAGCGCGATGCCACACAAGCGCAACCCGATCGCGGCCGAGACAATCACTGGCCTCTCGCGAGTACTGCGCGGCAACTTGCAAGCAGGCATGCAGAACATCGCGTTGTGGCACGAGCGAGATATCTCGCACAGTTCGGTCGAGCGCATCGTTCTACCCGACAGCGCAATGCTTGCGTTCTACGTGCTGCGACGAATGAATCGGCTGCTGCAGGGGCTGGAAGTGTTCCCCGATCGCATGTTGGCCAATTTGGGTGCCAGCAACGGGGTGGTGTTCAGTCAGCCAGTTCTATTGGCACTGGTGAGGTCCGGCATGTCACGCGACGACTCATACCGGATTGTGCAAGACAATGCCGCGTCGGCGATGGCAAACAATCAGCCGTTTCGCGAGTTACTAGAAGCCGACAAGCGAATGAAAGCGGTCCCGGCCACAGTCATCGACGAAGCGTTCGACATCGCTCGCTCGGTGCGCCACGCAACACGAGGAATCGAAGCCCTCGCCGCCTTAGATCTCGGTTGAGTCGGGGGTTTCGTGCCCGTATACCTGCATCAAACCCCCGACCTGCAGCAAACCCCCGACTAATTTGCGCGGGTGATGCCGGCAGCGGTGAGTACTGCGGCTGGGACACCGACGGCACGCCAGGCGGCGTAGGAAACCCCGGTGCGCTGGCCATAAGACTTAGCGACCTTCACGAATTCGCCTTCGAGAGCTGACGTGTCGACGACGGTGCCCATGTTTGCGAGTTCGGCCTCGAGGTTCAGACGCTCTTGTACCAAACGAAGCTCTTTCACCGCATCGGCACTGGCGCGCTCGCCGTCGATTGCCGCCAAGCGCTTGCCAATTGATTCGGGAGTGCGCTTACGACCGCGCACAGGCTTGTTGGCGCGCAGTGCTTCCAGATACACACGAACAGCTTGGCTTTCAGTGCGACCTTGGGCGAGTGCTGCCTTATGAGCATCGGTCATCGGACTTTTTGGACCACGCTTAGCCATAAGCTGAATTCTAGTTTCGGAAGAAAGATATGACTATCGAACCGTCAACAATGTTTGATCTGCAATCGCACGGCGCCGACACGTTCGTTGGAATCGGCCCGCGATATCCGTGGGGTGGTCTCTTCGGTGGTCAGATAGTTGGCCAATCACTACGCGCAGCAGCTGCAACAGTTGATGTTGAAAAGCACGTGCATTCACTGCGTGCATATTTCATTCGCCCCGGCGATCACACAGAACCAATTCGTTTCGAAGTCGATCGCATTCGCAATGGACGTAGTTTCTCTACGCGCAGAGTTGTCGCCCGCCAAGCAATCGGTGCGATCCTCAACCTCGAAGCCTCGTTTCAAAAACCGGAACAGACCGCCGACGTACAAACGGTTCCGATGGATCCGAGCGTTCCCAAGCCCGACGAGTTGGCCAGCGATGCGTGGAGCGAAGCGTTCGATCGGCGCAGCGTGCCCGACGGCGTGCTCGCCGACGAAACCCGCACCGGCACAGGTCGCAGCGCCGCCTGGATGCGCGTCACCACTCCGCTCACCGATGAAGACCTGCTGCACCGTTGCTGGCTCGCGTACATGAGCGACGACATGCCCACCAACACAGTGCGCCAGGCACACCCCGACTTCCGCGGCAGCAGAGGAACCGAGATCGCCTTCGCCGCCAGCCTTGATCACACCATTTGGTTTCATCGACCGCTGCGCGCGGACGAGTGGCACCTCTACGACTTCTCGTGCCACGGGTTCATCGGTGGCCGCGGGTTGGCGATTGGGCACGTGTACTCGGCCGAAGGGACTCACGTCGCCACGGTTGCGCAGGAAGTCCTCATACGAGATGCCCGCAAAGAGAACCAGTGAGCGCGCACCTGAACGACTCGCTCGAAGCACTCGCCGACGAAATCAACACGGTCGCGCGCCTGACCGGCACGTTCACGCTGCGCTCAGGCCAGATCGCCACCGAGTACTTCGACAAGTATCGCTTCGAAGCACGGCCCGAGTTGCTGGCACGTATCGCGGCTGCGATCGCACCACTGATTCCTGCGAACACGGAGGTGCTTGCGGGCCTGGAGATGGGTGGCATTCCAATCGCGACCGCGTTGTCGTTGCACACCGGAATCCCTGCCGCGTTCGTGCGCAAGCAAGCGAAGCAGTACGGCACAGCTCGCCTCGCTGAAGGCTGCGACATCGACGGCAAACGCGTGACCGTGGTCGAAGACGTCATCACCACCGGCGGCCAGGTCGTCATCAGCACCAACGATCTGCGCGGGCTCGGCGCGATCGTCGATCACGTGCTGTGCGTAATCGACCGCAGCACCGACAAGGCCGCGGCGCTCACCGCCGAGGGTCTACAACTGCACGCACTGCTTACCCGCGCGCAGCTCGACGCCGCCGAGGCGCGCTCGCAAACAACACGCCTGGATTGAGCTGGTTCTTCGGGTCGAGCGCCTTCTTGATCGCTCGCATCGCACCGTAGGCGACAGGCCCCTTCTGCCGCTCGAGCCAATCGACCTTTGCCACGCCTATGCCATGTTCGGCGCTAATGGTGCCCCCGAGGTCGAGCACGGCTTGCAACACACGGTCGCGCAGCGCTGCGCTCGCATCGCCGGCACCGACGATGTTGACGTGCAGATTGCCCTCAGCGAGATGCCCGAAGATGATGACTCGTGCCTCGCCCGGCGCGGCTGCGTGAATCAGGCGCACTAGTCGATCGAGTTGTGCGACGGGGACCGCGACGTCCAGCTTCAGCGGCACACCAAGCGTGCCGATCGCGATCGTGATGTGATCCCGCATCCGATACAAGGCCTCGCGCTGGTTGCCGAGCGCGAGCACACCACGCAAGTCAGCAAGCAGCTCGATCAACTCGTCGCGGGGATCCGTGAGTGCGGCACAGTCCACCATCACGAATGCGCCAGCCTCGCGCGGGTCCATCGGTGGCTTCACCCCGAGGAACTCGCAGGCGACCGACAACGCCTCCGGCATCATCAGCTCCACCGCGTCGAGGTTCGGCAGCTGCCGCAACCGGGACAGCAACAACACGGCGTCGGTCAGCGAATCACACGCGACAAGTGCTGCCGCGGTCTCTCGATACCACGGCACCAACCGCAGTCGGGCGGCGGTAACAACGGCGAGCGTGCCTTCGCTGCCAACGAGCAGGCTGGGCAAGTGCAGGCCGGCGGTCTCCTTCGGCAGCCCAGCCAGCTCATCAATGATCGACCCGTCGGCGAGTACAGCCTGCAACCCCATCACCTGCGCGCGCATCGTTCCGAACCGCACAACCCGCGACCCGCCGGCGTTGGTGCTGACGGCACCGCCAACGGTTGCGGTGGCCCGCGCTCCCCAATCGACGGCGAAGTCCAGCCCGGAGGCTCGCGCGTGTTGTTGCAGCGCGTCGATCGTTACACCCGCGCCTGCTGTCACCTGCAAAGCCAGCGTGTCGACCGGCCCGAGCGCCGTCAGTCGCTGCAGCGAGAGCAGCACGGCGCCGGCGCGCGGCACGCTGCCACCGACCAGCCCCGTGTTGCCGCCCTGCGCAACTATCGGCACGCCAGCCGCTGCCGCGACGCGCACAACAGCGGCCACTTCCTCCACCGACGAAGGGCGCACGACACACGGCGTTTCGCCATCCCACTGGCGCAGCCAATCGTTCTCGTACGTCGCGCGCATATCAGCGTCGGTGAGCACATTTGATTGGCCGACAATGGTGCGCAACTCCGCGAACAGCGCCTCGCTCACGCCATCACCTCACACGACAACGGCTGCACCAGCTGGTAGTTCGCGCAGCAGTGCGTCGCTGACCCAGCAGCGCGTCAGGTGCAGCGTGCTTTCAATACGCACGACGCGCTTGGGTTGATCGAAGGCTCGGCCACACATGCTGAGCGCTGCCTTTACACAATCGTCCTCCGTCGGCAACACCATCGGCATTCGTGAACGACGAAGACCGGCGATGCCAGCGGTGAAACAGTTGATGTAGGTCTTCTGCCAATCAATCTTCTGTGCCAGCGCGACCGGGATGAAGTCGGCGAAACCGATACCAAGTGCGTTGCCTGCCGAGACGGCGGTGATATCGAGCAGCACGATCGCACTGACATCTGGCTCGGCGAGATCGCGTAGCCCGTGCACCCAGAAGCGACCAGTCACATTCGGATCAATGGTGGTGCCGCTGATGTCTTTGCCGCCCTTGTCGATGATCAACACATCGATCTGCGGAAACGGCAGCGCCGGCACGAGGTCGCGCGAGTAGTTGGTGAGGTCGATCTCGTCTTGCCCACCGACACCGTCGGCCGACAACGCTTCCACGCGAACCACTTCGCCATCTGCCGACTCAATCGATGCGACGCCACCGAGCAAACGACCAGTGCTACGCAGAGCGGCGATGCCGTCGACGATGCGATCGCGCATCTCGACCGGACCACACGCATGAATTTGCGCTGCACCCGGTTGCTTGCCGAAACCGACGACCGCCATTTTCGCACAGCCCGACTCGATCGGGCCGGTGAAGCAGGTGTGCGGCTTGATGCGATTGACGGGCAGAATGCGGTCGGCGCCTGCTGCGTGACGATCGAGGTACAACGGCATGCCCGCCGCCGTGCGTGCAACCTCCACCGTCTCCATCGTCGCCCGAATCTCGGCGCCGACCGATTCCTCGGTGATGCCGAGGCTCTGCAACATCGCCAATTGCCCTTCGGCCTTGGCTCCGCCGTGGCTGCCCATCGCCGGCACCACAAACGGTTCGGCACCCAACGCACGTAGGCCGGTAATCGTGCCGCGCAGCAGCGCAACACGCTCCTTCAGGCCTCGGCTACCGCCACCGACGGCGACTGTCATCCCCGGCGTGATGCTGCCGGCGAAACGATCGACAACGCTGGCGTGCGCAACCGCAGCAACATCAGCGACCACATCCGGTTGCGGCATCGCCAGACGAATTTCGGTGAGCGCCGGAACCTTCAAGTCGGCGTGGAACGGCAGTTCAACGCCGGCCGCAAGCTGGTCCCAGTTCACGTGGCAACCGTACCTTGCCTACGCTCGCCGGAATGATGAGACACGTGGTGGTCGTTGGCTCGTCGCTCGCGGGACTGCGCGCGTGCGAGACACTGCGCCAAGAAGGCTTCGACGGCGAGATCACATTGGTCGGCGCCGAAACCGAGATTCCGTACGACCGGCCGCCACTGTCGAAGAAAGTGCTCGCTGGCGAGTGGGACTCCGATCGCATTCGTTTGCGCAAAGCCGACGACTTCGCTGGGCTCGCGCTGAACATGCGCCTGGGCAGTCCGGCAGTTGCGTTACGTCCCGATTCGCGGATCGTCTCGCTCGCCGACGGCAGCGAGTTGCCGTTCGACGGTCTCGTGATCGCAACCGGCGCTGCGCCACGCCGACTTCCCAATCAACCGGACCTCGATGGTGTCGTCGAATTGCGCACACTCGCGAACTCAATCGACCTGCGCGATCGCATCGCCGATGGCACGGCGCGCGTCACGGTCATTGGCGCCGGTTTCATCGGCCTCGAGGTCGCCGCGACCGCGCGCCAACGAGGTTGCGCCGTCACCGTGCTGGAAGGCGCTCCCGCACCGTTGATCCGCGGACTCGGTGCTGAGATGGGAACGGCAGTCGCGGCGGTGCACACGCGACACGACGTCGATCTGCGTTGTGGCGTCGGCGTGGCAGGCGTCGAAGGCGACGGCACGCGAGTGACTGACGTGCGACTGGCCGACGGAAGCCTGATCGCCAGCGATGTCGTTGTAGTCGGCGTCGGTGTCGCACCGGCGACGCAATGGCTCGTTGACAGTGGGTTGCAACTCGGCGACGGAATCATCTGCGACGCGACCCTGCACACCAGTGCGCCGGGAATCTACGCCGCCGGCGATTGCGCTCGCTGGCCGAACGCGGTGTTTGCTGGGTTCGACGATGAAGAGATGCGCATCGAACACTGGACCAACGCGGCTGAGCAAGGTGCTGCGGCCGCCCGCAATCTGCTGGCCGTTGCACGTGGCGAAGCTGCGACGCCGTATGAGTCGGTGCCCTTCTTCTGGAGCGATCAGTTCGACAGTCGCATTCAGTTCGTCGGCCGTGCCCGCGGCGGCGACGAGGTGCACGTGTTCGCCGGCGACACATCAGGCTCGTTCGCCGCGTTGTACGGCTTCGCGGGTCGCCTGCGCGGCGTGCTGGGCGTGAACATGCCGCGGCTGGTGATGCCGTTTCGCGCGTTGCTCGCCTCCAAGGCGACCTGGCCGGAGGCGCTCGAGAAGGCGCGCACCCTCGCGCCATAGAGTTGCGAGCGATGGACTACACCGAACTCGCTGCGGACTTCGCCCGCGACGGCGCCGTTTGTGCGCGTGGTGTTGTCTCGGCGGGACTGCTGGAACGGGTGACCGCTGCTATCGACGAAAACCTCGCCGAGCCGAGCGCGTTGGCGCAAGTGGCAAGCGGCGCCGACGATCCCGGCCGCTTCGTCGAGGACTTCTGCAACTGGCAGCGCTTCCCCGCGTATGTGGAACTCGCCGAAGCGATGGCACCACTCGCCCGCGCGCTCATGGGTAGCAAGACCGTTCGCCTGTACCACGACCATCTGTTGGTCAAGGAAGCGGGAACCCGCCAGCCGACGCCGTGGCACCAGGACCAGCCGTACTACGACGTCGAAGGACGCGACGTGATCAGCATGTGGCTGCCGGTCGACGCCGTACCCCGCGAGAGCACGCTCGAGTTCGTCGCTGGCACACACCTCGGGCCGTGGTTGATGCCCCGCACTTTCATGCTGCGCGAGTCGAAGTGGTTCCCGGAAGGCTCGCTTACCGAGGTGCCCGCCATCGACGACGATCGCGACTCGTTCCCCATCATCGGGTGGCCGCTGCAACCCGGCGACGCTGTGTTCTTCCACGCGTTGGCGCTGCACGGATCCCGCGGTTCGGCGACCCGCCGACGGGTGATCTCGATTCGATATCTCGGCGACGACGCCCACCGCGTCGAGCGGCGGTGGGTGTGTAGTCCCCCAATTCCGGCCGATGCAATCTTCCCGACGCTGACGCCTGCCTAGACTCGCCGCCATGTCGTACCAAATGCCACCATCGGGCGGTCCGCCGCGCAGCACTCCCATCCCCGGCCAGAGCACGCCGATTCCCGGCACCGGCCCCGCCACGTCGTCGGGCGTGCCGACAGCGAGTGCGTTCTTAGGTAGCCAAGGCCCGCAGCCGGAGACCCCGGCGGCCGCCACGCCGTACTCCTACTTGGCTACCCGACCCAAGGAGCGCAATTGGGGCTTCTGGATCGTCGCCTTACTGATCTTCGTCCCTACCGCCATTGGCGTGGGCGCCGCGGTGTGGGGCCTGTTCGCAGCAAAGGACGCCGTCGACAAAGCCAACGACATCGTCGACACGATCAGCGTGCCCAACTTTCCAGGCTCCGGCGATAGCAGCGGAGACGCTGGCGTGTCGCAGTTGCTCGATGGTGGCCCAGCAGCCACCGTCGCCGCACTCGACGCTGGCATCCCCGGCGATCCGACCAACTTCATCGAGATCATCCTGTACCCGGGCTACGCGTTCGGAACTGCGCAAGACCCGGTGCAGCTCGATCACATCGATCGTTATCAGTGGCAAGACGGCGCGCTGGGCGCACCGGCACCGCAAACCAACGATCCCGACGCGGCGAGCAAAGTGTTCACGATCGATGCCGTGCAGTGGGATGTCATCGCGGCCTTGGCAGCCGATGCGCCTCGCCTCGCTGCAGTCGAGGAAGGCGAGGTCACGCACATCGCCATCACCCGCGACGTGTTCACGGAAGTGCACGACGTCGTCGTGCGCATCTATATGACCGGCCCACGCGGTAGCGCCTTCATCGAAGCAACGCCCGACGGCACCGTCATCCGCATCGTGTAACGCGCCGCGATCGCTGCGCCGTTAGACGGTGCCGCGATCGCGGAGGAACACATCGTTGAAGGCGTTGGTGTCACCCGTCACAAGGTCGCCACCCGACGAATAGAAGGTAACGAAGCGGCCGTTGGCACTGATCGACCCTCTGGCCGTACCAAAGACAGATTCAGTTCCGGCAGTCGACACGCCGACGCGAACGGTTGTGGCATCGAACATGTCGTGAACGAATACGTCGTAGTTGTTGTTGGTATCGCCAGGCACGAAGGCCGCGAAGGTCTCGAACAAGATGTAGCGGCCGTCGGCGCTAATCGACGGGACGTCGGAATCTTGGTTGAGTTGCCCTCCAGCGCTGTCAACGCTGACGCGAACGGTGATGCCGGTGACACTGTCGTGTCGGAAGATGTCGGCCTTGAGATTGGTGTCGCCGGCGACGAGGTTCGTCGAGTCTGTCCGGAATATGACGTAGCGACCGTCACCACTGATCGCGTTGTCGAGCGAGCCGCTGTTCTGCTCGACACCGGCGCTGCTGACGCTCACGCGGGTCGTCGTGTTCAGGGTGCGATCGCGAACGAAGATGTCGTATTGGAGACTGGTGTCATCCGCGACGAGGTTGGTGGCGAAACTGGCGAAGGAGACATAGCGGCCGTTGCCCGAGATCTTCGGCCGGTCGGACTGGGCATCGGCTTGGACCCCAGCAGTACTGACGCTGACCCGGGTGGTCACCGAGTTGAACTGGTCGCGAACGAACACGTCGTTAAAGCCGTTCGTGTCCAATGCTCCGACGAGGTTAGAAGCGGTCGAAATGAAGCTGATGAATTGCCCATCGTCGCTGATCGTTGGTAGTGACGAGTGACCGATCGCTTGCACGCCAGCGGCTCCGACGCTGACGCGGTAGGTCAGGCTCAGCTGAAGGTCGCGTACGTAGACGTCTCTCGCTGAGTTGGTGTCTGGGACGATGCCGATGTTGTCGGCGAACGAGGCGAATACGACGTACCTGCCATTGGCGCTAATCATTGGATCGGTCGACTCGCCATTGGCCTGGCCGTTGGCGCTGTCGACGCTGACGCGCGTGGTGGTGACGGTCTGGCGGTCGAAGAGGAAGATGTCGCCGGTGCCATTGGTATCGCCGGCGACAAGATCGGTTGCTGTCGACTGGTAGACGACGTAGCGACCATCAGCGCTGACCGAGGAAGTATCTGAACCACCCTCGGCATTCGCGCCGCCGGTCTTGACGCTGGCTCGGATGGTCGATGCTCCAACGGTGGTGGTGGGGAACCAGCCGAGAACATCGACGAGTAGATGTGTGTTGCCGCTTTCGTTGAACAACGAGATCTGACCACCAGCACCCACCGCGACAATCACCATGTTCGGAACGTTCACA
>JAIOPC010000011.1 GCA_021414085.1 Actinomycetes bacterium
GAGATGGTGATGCCGGGCGACAACGTGGCGATCTCCGTCGAGTTGGGTAAGGCGATCGCGATGGACGAAGGTCTACGTTTCGCTATCCGCGAGGGTGGCCGCACCGTCGGCGCCGGCCGCGTCACAAAGATCACGAAGTAATCGTCGTGGCCCAAAGCATCCGCATCCGTTTGAAGGCGTTCGATCACGAGATCATCGACCAGTCGACCCGGAAGATCGTCGAGACGGTTACTCGTACCAACGCCACCGTGCGGGGGCCGATCCCGCTGCCGACCGATAAGCACCGCTACACGGTGATTCGTGGACCGCACATCGACAAGGACTCACGCGAGCACTTCGAGATGCGCGTCCACAAGCGCCTGATCGACATCGTCGACCCGAATGCGAAGACGATCGACAGCCTGCAGCGCATCGAGCTGCCAGCAGGCGTCGACATCGAAATCAAAATCCAGTCCAACTAACCCGGACCGGTATTTGAGCAGCGTGGTGCGGATCGGTTTTCGAGCCGTCGCAGCGCCGTCCAACAGCATCCATGCCTCGCGACGGCGGGGGTTTACGTGCAGGTTTTCCGGCAGGAAACCCCCGGCATGGCACGAAACCCCCCGCAAACCCGGGTTGCCGATAATCCCCGGCCGCCGATAGAGTTTCCCGTCCTGTGCATCGCAGGTGCACTGCAATCGATGTCCAAGTAGGTCCCTCACGGGAAACCGCCTGGCAAACCCAACTCCGGTGCTCCGCCGGCCATCTGGCCAGCGGAGCATTTGCGTGTAAATCCGAATACCCGAGTTTTCGGGTCCGACCGAAAAGGCTGCCGAGATGGCACTGAAAGCGATAGTTGGCGAAAAAGTCGCCATGAGCCAGGTGTGGGTCAACGACAAGGTCGTTCCCGTCACCGTGCTTCGCGTCGAGCCCGCGCGCATCGTGCAGGTCAAGACCACCGAGCGCGATGGTTACACCGCGCTGCAGGTGACCTATGGCCACCGCGATGCCAAGAAGCTCAGCAAGCCCGAAGCGGGTCACTTTGCGAAGGCCGGTGTCGATGCTGGTCGTCGGCTCGTCGAGCTGCGTCTCGACTCCGTCGACGGCTTCGAAGTTGGCCAAGAGATCAAGGTCGACACGCTCATCCAGGGCGAGCTCGTCGATGTCACCGCTGTAAGCCGTGGCAAGGGCTTCGCCGGCACCATGAAGCGTCACAACTTCGGCGGCCAAGGCGCCAGCCACGGTAACCACAAGGCGCACCGCGTGCCGGGTGCCATCGGCTCATGCACCTACCCGGGTCGCGTGTTCAAGGGCCAGAAGATGTCGGGCCACATGGGCAACGAACAAGTCACGACGTTGAATCTCGAAGTCGTCGAAGCCGATCCCGAGCGCAACCTGTTGCTGGTACGTGGCTCCGTGCCCGGCCCCAACGGTGGCGTTGTAATCGTGCGCAACGCAGTGAAGGCAAAGGGGAAGTCATGACCACCGTCGCACTGCAGACCGTCGCCGGCAAGGCCAACGGTTCGCTCACACTCGATGCCGAGATGTTCGGCATTCAACCGAACGTGCCGCTGATGCACCAGGTCGTTACGGCGCAGCTCGCCGCCCGTCGCTCGGGCACGCAGAGCACCAAGACTCGCGCCGAAGTCAGCGGTGGCGGCAAGAAGCCGTTCAAGCAAAAGGGCACCGGTAACGCTCGTCAGGGCTCGACTCGCGCACCGCACTTCAGCGGTGGTGGTGTGGCCCTTGGCCCGAAGCCACGCAAGTACGGCCAGAAGACCCCGAAGAAGATGATCAAGGCCGCGCTGCGTTCCGCACTCAGTGATCGCGCTGCCGAGGGCAAGGTCGTCGTCGTCGAGCAGTGGGGCTTCGCAGCACCGAAGACGAAGGACGCCAAGGCCGCTCTCAGCGCACTTGGCATCGACGGCAAGGCATTGGTTGTTGTCAACATCGACGACACCAACACGATCCGCAGCTTCCTCAACCTGCCGGAAGTGCAGCTCATCGAGTCGAGCGAGCTCAACGCTTACGACGTGCTGTGCAACGACTACGTCATCTTCAGCCAGGCGACAGTGCCCGGCGAAGCGGTTGCTGGCAACGAGCCCGTCACCGTCGAGCGCAAGGCCAAGCCTGTCGTGACCAAGGCTCCGGCCGAGAAGGCCGCCAAGCCAGTTGCGAAGAAGGCGCCGGCGAAGTCAGCAGCGAAGCCTGCTGACGACAAGACACCGGCCAAGGCGACTGCGAAGAAGGCCCCCGCTAAGAAGGCCCCAGCAAAGAAGGCCACATCATGAAAGACCCACGCGACATCATCTTGGCGCCGATCGTCTCGGAGAAGAGCTACGGCCTCATCGAGCAAGGCGTCTACACCTTCAAGGTGCACCCTGGCGCCAGCAAGCCGGAAATCGGCGATGCCATCGAAAGCATTTGGGGCGTCACCGTCTTGAAAGTCAACACTCTCAACCGCAAAGGCAAAGTCACGCGTGCGCGGCGTACCGGTAAAGCCGGTTCCAAGCCCGATACCAAACGGGCCATCGTCACCCTGGCAGCGGGCGATGAAATCCCGCTGTTCGAGCACTGAGGCGTCACACCATGGGCATTCGTTCACGCAAACCAACTAGCGCCGGTCGTCGTTTCCAGACCAGCAGCGACTTCGCGGAGATCACAAAGTCATCTCCGGAGAAGACGCTCACCTCTTCGCTCACCAAGTCCGGTGGTCGCAACGTGTACGGCCGCAAGACCAGCCGCCATCGCGGTGGCGGTCACAAGCGCCAATACCGCATCATCGACTTCAAGCGCACCAAGGACGGCGTCACCGCCAAGGTCGCAGCTATCGAGTACGACCCCAACCGCACTTGCCGCATCGCGTTGCTGCACTACGGCGACGGCGAGAAGGCCTACATCCTTGCTCCCAAGGGTCTCAACGTCGGCGACCACATCTCGTCGGGCGCCGGCTCCGACATCAAGCCCGGTAACGCGTTGCCGTTGCGCTACATCCCCGTTGGTACCACGGTGCACAACGTCGAGCTGCGCCCTGGCGAAGGCGGCAAAATGGCGCGTTCGGCTGGCACGGCTGTGCAGCTGGTTGCCAAGGAAGGCGACTTCGCTACCTTGCGCATGCCCAGCACCGAAATGCGCCGCGTGCTCATCGACTGTCGCGCAACTGTTGGCGAAGTCGGCAACAGCGAGCACGACCTGATCATCATCGGCAAGGCCGGTCGTAACCGCTGGAAGGGTGTTCGCCCGCAGACTCGTGGTGTCGCGATGAACCCTGTCGATCACCCGCTCGGTGGTGGCGAAGGCCGCACCTCCGGTGGTCGCCCACCTGTGTCGCCATGGGGCAAGCCCGAAGGCGTCCGCACTCGTAACACCAACAAGCCATCGCAGAAACTCGTCGTGCGCCGTCGTCGTACCTCGAAGGGTCGGAGGTAACTCGACATGTCACGCAGTCTCAAGAAGGGTCCGTTCGTCGACGATCATCTGTTGAAGAAGGTCGACGTACAGAACCAGGCCGGCGATCGCAAGGTCATCAAGACCTGGAGCCGCCGCAGCACGATCATCCCCGACATGGTCGGCCACACCATCGCCGTCCACGACGGTCGCAAGCATGTGCCGGTGTACATCACCGAGTCCATGGTGGGCCACAAGCTCGGCGAATTCAGCCCCACTCGTACGTTCAAGTACCACGCGGGTCAGGAAAAGAACACGAAGGGTCGCAAGCCATGACCGGTCCCAAGCTCAACGAATACTCCTTCATCGCGGGCGAGCGCGCCGGCACGAAGGCGAGCGCCAAGTACGTACGCATGTCGGCGAGCAAGGCCCGCACCGTGCTCGATCTCATCCGCGGTCTTCCGGTGCGCAACGCCGACGAAGTTCTGCAGTTCACCGATCGCGATGCCGCGACCGTCATCCGCAAGGTGCTGGCCTCGGCCGTCGCCAATGCGCAGCACAACGACGAGCAAGACCCAGAAGAGTTGTTCGTCATCGCGTGCTACGCCGATGAGGGCCCGACGCTGAAGCGCTTCAAGCCGCGCGCCAAGGGCCGTGCCGGTCGCATCAACAAGCGCACGTGCCACATCACTGTTGTGGTCGCTCGTCTCGGCGAGGAGCGCCTCGAGATCGTGCAGGCGCGCGAAGCACGCCGCACCGCAACTGGTCGTCGTCGCAACACCGGCGGCACAACTGCCAGCCGCAAGGCGCGCGTCGAGCGCAGCCGTCAGCGCGCAGCATCGCTGAAAGCGGGCGATGACGCCGAGTTGATCGACGACGTGGAAGCGTCCGACGAGTCAACCGACGACGCGGCCGATGACGCCGGCGACGCGAAGAAGCCGGCAGCGAAGAAGGCTCCGGCGAAGAAAGCCGCAGCACCCAAAGCCGCCAAGGAGAACACAGACGTGACTGAAGCCGATGACGAGGTAGAGATCTAATGGGTCAAAAGATCAACCCTTACGGTTTCCGGCTGGGCATCACCACCGACTGGAAGAGCCGCTGGTTCAGCGAGCGCGACTACAAGGAATACCTCACCGAAGACTGGAAGATTCGTCGCGCGCTGATGACGAAGCTCGAGTCGGCTGCTGTTAGCCGCATCGAGATCGAGCGCACACGAGACAAGGTCCGCATCGACATCCACACCGCGCGTCCGGGCATCGTCATCGGCCGTCGTGGTGCACAGGCCGACGAGTTGCGTGCGCTCCTCACCGAGATCACCGGCAACCCGAAGGTGCAGCTCAACATCGTCGAGATCAAGAGCCCGGAACTCGACGCAGCGCTCATCGCACAGGGTGTGGCCGACCAGTTGGTTAACCGCATCGCATTCCGTCGTGCAATGAAGCGCGCCGTGCAGAACGCACAGAAGGCTGGTGCCCTCGGCATCCGCGTGCAGTGCTCGGGTCGCCTCGGTGGCGCCGAGATGAGCCGCACCGAGTGGTACCGCGAAGGTCGCGTGCCGCTGCACACATTGCGCGCCGACATCGACTACGGCATGCGCGAGGCGCGCACGTCCAGTGGCCGTGTTGGCGTCAAGGTGTGGATCTACCGCGGCGACATCGTGCCCTACAAGTCGCTCGGCGACGACAAGGCGATCCGTGAGGCCGCAATGGCCGTTGGCGATGCATCCGGCTTGGGCGATGGCCCGCGCAAGGTTGTCTCGTCGGCTGGCCGCCGCAAGGTTGACGATCTCGACCCCGAGGCATCGCCGCTCATCAAGGAAGCAGATCCCGAGTTGGAGAAGCTGCTCGATGAGGAAGAAGAAATCGCTCGCCGCACACACGGTGCCGCGCAAGAAGCCCCGCACTTCCGTGGGGAGGATTGATTCATCATGTTGATGCCGCGCAAAGTCGCACACCGCAAACACCACCGTGGTCACACCACCGGCCTTTCCAAGGGCGGTAACGAGTTGGCTTTTGGTGACTACGGAATCCAGGCACTCGAGCCCGGTTGGCTGTCGGCCCGCCAGATCGAGGCAGCCCGTATCGCCATGACCCGCGCCATCAAGCGCGGTGGCAAGGTCTGGATCAACGTCTTCCCCGACAAGCCCGTCACGAAGAAGCCAGCCGAGACTCGCATGGGTTCCGGCAAGGGCAACCCCGAGTTCTGGGTGGCAGTTGTGCGCCCCGGGCGCGTGCTGTTCGAGCTGTCGTACCCCGAAGAAGCCGTCGCCCGCAGTGCAATGGCGAAGGCGATTCAGAAGCTTCCGATCAAGGCTCGCATCATCGATCGCACAGAGGTCTACTGAGATGGCACGTTCCAACACCGAACTGAAAGAGCTCGACTTGGCCGCATTGGTCGAAGAGCTCCGCGCCACCAAGCAAGAGGCGCTCAACCTGCGCTTTCGTAACGCCACCGGTCAGCTCGACAACAACGCCGAGCTGCGCACCGTGAAGCGTCACATCGCCCGAATCAATACCCACATCCGTGCCCGCGAAATCGTGCTGGCGGAGGGAAGCAAGTAATGGCTGACACCACTAGCAAGAACGACGCTGAATCCACCGAGGCTGAGCGCAAGAACCGCAAGACGCGTGAGGGTCTGGTCGTGTCCAACAAGATGGACAAGACCGCCGTCGTCGCTGTCGTCGAGCGCGTTCGTCATGCCAAGTACGGCAAGTTCATGATGCGCACCAAGAAGCTCTATGCGCACGACGAGACCAACGACGTCAACATCGGCGACCGCGTCTCGGTGATGGAAACCCGCCCGCTCAGCAAGAACAAGCGCTGGCGCATTGTCGAAGTGCTGGAGCGTGCCAAGTGATTCAGCAGGAATCTCGACTCCGTGTCGCCGACAACAGCGGCGCCAAAGAAGTGCTCTGCATCAAGGTGCTCGGCGGCACGCGCCGTCGCTACGCCGGCATTGGCGACATCTTCGTCGCCACTGTGAAAGATGCAATCCCGGGCGCTGGTGTGAAGAAGGGCGACGTCGTCAAGTGCGTCGTCGTGCGCACCAAGAAAGAGCGTCGCCGTCCGGATGGCAGCTACATCCGCTTCGACGAGAACGCCGCCGTCATCATCAAAGACGATCTCACGCCGCGTGGCACCCGCATTTTCGGGCCAGTCGGTCGGGAACTGCGCGAGAAGAAGTTCATGCGCATCGTGTCGCTAGCCCCGGAGGTGCTGTGACCATGAAGCTCAGGAAGGGCGACACCGTGCTGGTGATCTCCGGTAAAGACAAAGGCCAAGAAGGCGAAATCGTGCAGGTCATGCCCGCCGATAACAAGGTCATTGTCAACGGCATCAACACGGCAAAGAAGCACAGCAAGACCAGCAAGAACAACAAGCAGGGCGGCATCATCGATCGCGATATGCCCGTGCACGCCAGCAACGTGATGCTGGTGCACAAGGGCAAGCCCACCCGCGTTGGCTACAAGGTGAACTCCGATGGCACCAAGGTGCGCATCGCTAAGCGAAGCGGTGAGGTGATCTCATGAGCCCCAGTAGTTCAACAGCAACGGCACCGCGGCTGAAGCAGCGGTATCAGGACGAAGTGAAGGCTGCATTGAAGACCGAGCTCGCGCTTGGCAATCCAATGCAGGTGCCGACGCTCCAGAAGATCGTCATCAACATGGGTGTCGGCCGTGCGACTCAGCAGCCGTCGCTGCTGGAAGGCGCCGTCGCCGACCTCACCAAGCTCAGCGGCCAGAAGCCGATCATCACCAAGGCCAAGGACAGCGTTGCTGCTTTCAAGCTGCGCGAAGGCCAGTCGATCGGTTGCAAGGTCACCTTGCGCGGCGACCGCATGTGGGAATTCTTCGATCGCTTGATTTCAGTGGCGATTCCTCGCATCCGCGACTTCCGCGGCCTGCCGGCACACAGCTGGGATGGTCGTGGCAACTACACGTTCGGTCTCAATGACCAGACCGTGTTCCCTGAGATCGATTACGACAAGATCGACACGAACCGCGGCATGGACATCACCATCGTCACCACCGCCGTTACTAACGCGCAGGGCAAGGCCCTGCTCGATGCATTCGGTTTCCCGTTCAAGCGAGGGGATGACGCCGGCGCAGCTCCGAAGCGTCGCGGCCCCCGTGGCAAAGGCGCAGCTTTCGCTGCGAAGAAGAAGTAGAGGGCAACGCAAATGGCCAAGAAGTCATTGATTAACCGAGCAAACGCCACGCCGAAGTTCAAGGTGCGCGGCTACACACGCTGCCGCCGCTGCGGCCGCGCCCGTTCCGTGTATCGCAAGTTCGGCCTGTGCCGTGTCTGCCTTCGTGAGATGGCACACGCTGGCGAGATCCCGGGCGTTACCAAGGCGAGTTGGTGAGGACGAACAATGCTGACTGATCCCATCGCCGACATGCTCACCCGCATCCGCAACGCCAACACGGCGATGCACGACGAGGTGCGTATGCCTGCGTCCAAACAAAAGGTCGCTCTTGCCACCATCCTCGAGAAGGAGGGGTACATCGGCGGGTTCTCCGTGGCGCCAGCCACGACTGCTCCCGGCGACGTTCTCACGATCTCGATGAAGTACAGCAACGATCGCAAGCGCACCATCTCCGGAGTGCGCCGTATCTCGACACCTGGCTTGCGCATTTATCGCAACTCCGGCACCGTTCCGCGCGTGCTCGGTGGCCTCGGTGTTGCCGTCCTATCCACCAGTCAGGGACTGATGACCGACCGCGAAGCGCGCAAGCGCAAAGTCGGCGGCGAAGTCCTCTGCTACGTGTGGTGAGAAAGAGGATTCGTCATGTCACGCATCGGTAATTCACCCATCACCGTCCCCGGCGGCGTCGATGTCACCATCGCCGACACCGGTGAAGGTGCATCGGTCACAGTCAAGGGCCCGAAGGGCACCCTGTCGCGCACACTGCCTGGTGAAATCACGGTTCGCCGCGACGATGCCACGCTGGTGGTCGACCGGCCCAACGACGAGCGGTCGAGCCGTTCGTTGCACGGCCTCAGCCGCACACTGGTGAGCAATATGGTCGTCGGGGTTACTGACGGTTTCTCCAAGGAGCTGGAAATCATCGGCGTCGGCTATCGCGCCGAGGCGGTCTCGCCTACCTCGCTGCGGCTGGCCCTCGGGTTCAGCCACCCGGTGATCATGGCCGCGCCGGACGGCATCACGTTTGAAGTGCCCAGCCAGACGCGCGTCATCGTGCGCGGCATCGATAAGGAAGTCGTCGGCCAAGTAGCCGCCAACATTCGCGCCGTTCGTAAACCAGAGCCCTACAAGGGCAAGGGTGTGCGTTACTTGGGCGAGAAGGTCCTGCGTAAGGCCGGCAAGACCGGCAAGAAGTGAGGAAAGAGCCGTCATGACCAAGATCGCACAAAAGCGCCGCACCGGCCGCATCACGCGTCATCGCCGTGTGCGCAAGAAGATCCACGGCACAGCGGCTCGTCCGCGCCTGGCCGTGTTCCGTTCGAACAAGCACCTGTCGTTGCAATTGATCGACGACATTGCCGGACGCACGTTGGCTTCGGCCAGCACCACCGAGCCGACATTGCGCGGCGAGGGTGGCGCAACTGTCGCCGCTGCTAGCCGCCTGGGCACTGCGATCGCTGATCGCGCCAAGGCAGCCGGCATCACTCAAGTCGTCTTCGATCGTGGCGGTTTCCTCTACCACGGTCGTATCGCTGCAGCAGCCGCTGCAGCTCGTGAAGCAGGTTTGGAGTTCTGATGGCTGCCCCCTCGAATTACGGAAACCGCAACGAAGAGCGCGCGCCGGACCCAAGCGGCCTGCGCGAGTCACGCGTCGTCGCGATCAACCGCGTCGCCAAGGTCGTCAAGGGTGGTCGTCGTTTCTCGTTCACCGCGCTGGTCGTGGTTGGCGACGGCAACGGTCGCGTCGGTCTCGGTTACGGCAAGGCCAAGGAAGTGCCGCTGGCAATCCAGAAGGGCACCGAAGAGGCCAAGAAGAATCTGTTCGATGTGCCGCTGGCTGGCACCACCATCACGCACCCGATCATCGGTATCAACTCCGCCGGTCGCGTGCTGATGAAGCCTGCCGCCCCAGGTACCGGCGTCATCGCCGGCGGCGCGGCGCGTGTCATCCTCGAAGAGGCTGGCATCCACGACGTGCTGTGCAAGTCGCTCGGTTCGTCGAATGCCATCAACGTCGCACGCGCAACGATCAACGGTCTGCAGGCACTGCAGCGCCCCGACGAAGTGGCCGCGCGTCGTGGCCTCGCCGCCGAGGACTTCGTGCCCAAGGGTGTGCTGCGCGCGTACAACGAGCGCAAGAAGGAAATCGCGTCTTCCGGAGGTCATCGCTCATGAGCACGTACAAGACGGAAGATCGCAAGGCAGAAAAGGGCACCGTCACGGTGCGTCAAACCAAGTCAGCGATCGGCAACAAGCCGAAGAGTCGCGGCACGTTGCGCGCTCTCGGGTTGCGCAAGATCGGCGACACCAATGTGCTGCCCGATCGGCCAGAGATTCGCGGCATGATCGCTCGCATTCCTCACCTCATCGAAGTCACGGAGAACTGACATGCGCGTCGACGAACTCGCGCCCTCACCCGGCGCCAACAAATCCAAGAAGCGCGTCGGTCGTGGCGTTGGCGGCAAGGGCGGCAAGACCGCCGGTGCCGGTACCAAGGGCCAGCAGTCGCGCGGTCGCGGCAAGGTTGCACGCGGTTTCGAAGGTGGCCAGACCGGCCTCAAGATGCGCGTGCCAAAGCTGAAGGGCTTCAACAACCCATTCCGCGTTGAATACAGCCCGGTCAACCTGGATCAGCTTGCTTCGTTCGGCAAGGCCGCCGTCGGGCCCGACGAGCTGGTGGCTGCCGGCTTTGTGCGTAAGGGAACGTTCGTGAAGGTGCTCGCCCGAGGCGAAGTTACCGAGGCCGTTCAGCTCACCGCGCACGCAGTTTCGAAGGCCGCAGACGCGGCCATTACCGCCGCAGGCGGTAGCGTCTCGCTGTTACCGCTGCCCTTCAAGCAGGGTCGCCCGCCGGTCAAGGGCAACCAGTTCACAAACCGCTGATACTCGTAAACCGCTGGGAGTCTGCTCGTGTTCTCTAACTTGAGGAACGTCTTCAGGGTGCCCGACCTGCGGAACAAAATTCTGTTCCTGCTGGGCATGGTTCTGCTGTACCGCCTTGGTGTCGCGATTCGCGTGCCTGGTATCGACCAGGATCAGGTGCGCCAGCTGAAGGCTTCGGCCAACTCGCAGGGTGCGCTCGGATTCTTCAACCTGTTCAGTGGTGGCGCGTTCGCCAGCTTCAGCATCTTCGCGCTCGGCATCATGCCGTACATCACGGCCAGCATCATCATGCAGGTGCTCGGCGTCGTCATCCCCAAGCTCGAAAAACTGCAGCAAGAGGGCGCCGTCGGTCAGCGCAAGATCACGCAATACACGCGGTACTTGGCCATCGGCATCTCGACGCTGCAGGCCACGGCACTGACGTTCATCTTCGGTAATGGCAACGGCAACGCGTTCTTCGGTGCCGCACAGAAGCTGCCGACCAACCTCCGATTGCTGCCCGACGGAATGTGGCCGCGTGGTTACCTCGTGATCATCACTTTGGTCGGCGGCACCGCCGTGCTGATGTGGCTGGGCGAGCTGATCAGCCAGCGCGGCATCGGCAACGGCATGAGCATGGTCATCTTCGCCTCGGTCGTCAGCGGTTTGCCGTCCGGCTTCTACTCAGTTTGGGTCGAGAAGAACGCGTTCATCTTCTCCATCCTGTTGGCGTTGTGCATCTTCATTGTCTTCGCTGTGGTGCGGGTCGAGCTTGCGCAGCGGCGCATCCCCGTGCAGTTCGCGAAGCGCGTGGTCGGCCGCCGTATGTATGGCGGGCAGAGCACGTACATTCCGCTGAAGGTCAACCAGAGCGGTGTGGTGCCGATCATCTTCGCCAGTTCGGTGCTGTTGCTGCCCGTGCTGTTGTCGAACCTGCTCGGCAGTACCGATGGTGGCTGGCGCTTCTGGGTGCAACAGAAAGTCGACCAGTACTTGGTCAACAGTCAAAACATCGTCTACATCCTGCTGTTCTCGCTGATGATCGTTGCGTTCGCTTACTTCTACAACTCCATCGCATTCGACCCGATTCGTCAGGCCGATCAGATTCGTCGTCAGGGTGGCTTCATTCCCGGCGTGCGCCCTGGCCCGCAGACCGAGGCGTATCTGGCCAAGGCCGTCAACCGCATCACGTTGCCCGGCGCGGTTTTCATCGCGGTCATCGCGATCCTGCCGTACCTGCTGCTGTGGGCGTTCGACGTGCAGAACTTCCCGTTCGCTGGCACCACTGTGCTGATCGCCGTCGGTGTGGCGCTTGAGTTGATGCGACAGATCGACAGCCAGTTGATGCTGCGCAACTACGAGGGCTTCCTGAAGTGATCCCGGGCGCCCGGCTGATCTTGCTCGGTCGCCAAGGCGCTGGCAAGGGAACACAGTGTGTGCGACTCTCTCGGCAGTTTGTCGTGCCACATATCAGCACGGGCGACATGTTGCGTGCCGCTCAGCGCGAAGGAAGCGAGCTTGGCAAGATGGCCAAGCTGGTAATGGACGACGGCGGCTTGGTGGGCGACGAGATCATGGTCGGCCTCATCCGCGAGCGCTTAGGGCAGTCCGATGCGATGGGGCGCGGTTACATCCTCGATGGCTTCCCCCGAACCGTTCCGCAGGCAATCGCGCTCGACGAGATCACCACTGACCTGCCGATTGACGTCGTGATCGATGTCGACGTGCCGCGCGAGATCGTCCTGAACCGGCTGTCGGCGCGCCGTGTATGCCGAGACTGCGGCACCAACTATGTGTCGAGTGGCATCGAGCGGCTGCCGTGGATCTGCGAGGTCTGCGGTGGCGATGTCGTGCGCCGCGACGACGACACTCCGGAAGCAATCATGCATCGGCTCGATCTGTACGACGAGCTCACCGCGCCGCTCATCGACTTCTACCAATCGACCGGCCGTCTGTGCATCATCGACGGAGTCGCCTCTGCCGACGAAGTGTCGAGGCGGATCACAGCAGCCGTGGAAGAAGCCCGCCAAAACCGCAACCGGTAGTGCTTTCGGAGCTCCGTTGCCGGGGGTTTCCTGCCGCAGCGGTTGACCCGGGGGTTACGTGCAGGATTCCGGGCATCAAACCCCCCGCACGCACGAAACCCCCCGCTCAGATCACCTCGTGGCGGCGCTGTTCGCTACCACCGCGACGCCGTTCAGGATTGTGTGGCGCACCTTGCCGCGTACTTGGCGGCCGGCGTAAGGGGTGTTGCGACTCTTGCTCGCCAACTGCGCGGGCACGACTGTCCACTGCTGCTGCGGATCGAAGACGGTGAGGTTGGCTGGTTCGCCGACTGCGATTGGGCGGCCATGTCGATCCGCTACGCCGGCGATCACTGCCGGCTTCCAGCTCAACGCGGCGACGATCTGGCCCAACGGCATGTCGAGTTCGCTGATCGATAGTGCGAGCGCGGTTTCGAGCCCCAACATCCCCGGCGGGGCTTCGTCGAGCGGTACCTCCTTCGTGTGAGGTGCGTGCGGTGCGTGGTCCGTGGCGATCGCATCGATAGTGCCGTCGGCCAGGCCGGCCTTGATCGCATCGATGTCGGCGCGCGTGCGTAATGGCGGATTGACTTTGAACACCGGGTCGTAACCGTTGAGTTGTTCGTCGGTGAGCGTGAAGTGATGGGGTGCGGCCTCGGCAGTGATGCGCAAACCCTCCGCCTTCGCGGCGCGCACCATTTGCACGCTGCGGGCCGTGCTGAGGTGCAAGAAGTGCATCGACACACCAGTCAGGCGCACCAGCTCGATGTCGCGCATGACCATTAGTTCTTCGGCGATTGCTGGCCAGCCGGGAAGCCCCAGGCGACTGCAGCATGCACCCTCGTGCATCACGGCCCCCTTGGTAAGGGCAGCGACCTCGCAGTGTTGCGCGAGCACAATGCCCAGCGGACCCGCGTACTCGAGCGCGCTGCGCATCAGTTGCGGGTTTTGCACGCCGTTGCCATCGTCGGTGAAGAGATGCACGCCTGCTGCGGCGAGCTCGGCGAACGGCGCCAGCTGCGTGCCGGCGCGGCCGACCGTGATGCAGCCCGACGGCAACACCTCGCACAACCCGGCCTTTTGCCCCTGCGCGCGTACGAAGTCGACAACCGAGACGGTGTCGTGTGCGGGATCAGTGTTGGGCATGGCGACGACGGCCGTGAAGCCGCCGAGTGCCGCCGCGCGAGTCCCGGTCTCGATCGTTTCTGCTTCTTCCTTGCCCGGCTCGCGCAGGTGCACATGCAGATCGACGAAGCCGGGGGAGACGATGCATCCCCGCGCATCCAGCTCGGTATCGCCCTTGAGGTCGTTGCCAACCTCGACGATGCGACCATTCTCGATTGCGACATCGCCTGCGCGCTCGCCCGTCTGATCGAGCAGCGTTCCGCCGCGAATCACCAGCCTCTTCATGATGCCTCCGACAAATCGCCACCGGAACCGAGCAGCCAGAACAGCACGGCCATCCGAACAGCGACACCGTTGGTGACTTGGTTGAGGATCACCGAGCCCGGCAGTTCGCCCGGATCGGCGACCATCTCGACACCTCTGTTCATCGGCCCAGGATGCATCACGAGTGCGTGTGGCGCGAGCCGAGCGGCGCGTGCATCCGTTAGCCCGTAGAGCGATGAGTACTCGTGCAGCGACGGCAGCAGTGCGTCGTCCATCCGCTCGCGCTGCACGCGCAGCAGGTAGAGCACATCGAGATCGGGCAGCAAGGCATCGAGGTCGTGGCTCACCTCCACCGGCCAACCCTCGAGCGACGGTGGCAGCAGTGTCGGGGGAGCGACGAGCGTGACGCGAGCACCGAGCGCGGCGAACGCTTGCACATCGCTGCGAGCAACGCGACTATGGCGAATGTCGCCGACGATGGCGATGTGTAAGCCGTCGAACCCGTCGCGGCGATTCAGCCCCGTACGAATCGTGTAGCAGTCGAGCAACGCCTGCGTGGGGTGTTGGTGCCACCCGTCGCCGGCGTTGATGATGCTGGCGTTGGTCCAGCGGGTGATCATCTCCGGTGCGCCGCTGCTGCGGTGCCGGACTACAAACGCATCGACGCCCATTGCGGCGATCGTTTCGATCGTGTCGCGCAAACTCTCGCCTTTGCTCACACTGCTCGACGAAACGGCGAAGTTCATCGTGTCGGCGCTCAGGCGCTTGGCGGCCGTATCGAAGCTGGTGCGCGTGCGCGTGGAGTCCTCAAAGAACAGGCTGACCACGTTCTTGCCGCGCAGCGCGGGAACCTTCGGGATTGGACGGCTGCTGATCTCGACCATGTGATCCGTCAGTTCCAACAGCCGATGAATGTCGTCGGCGCTGAGATCGTCGATCGCAAGCAGGTGTTTCATTGGATCGTGACCCCCTCAGCGGTCGCAACGACCAACTCCTCGCGGCTGGTGGGCAAGTTCTTACCAACGAAGTCGGGGCGGATGGGTAACTCGCGATGGCCACGATCGACCAGCACGGCTAGCTGCACGGCACTTGGTCGGCCGTATTCGTTGAGCGCTTCCAGCGCTGCACGCACGGTGCGACCGGTGAACAAAACGTCGTCGACCAGCACGATGATGCGGCCATCGAGTGAGCCGGCAATGTCGGTGACACTGGCCGGCACAATCGGGCGCAAGCCGACATCGTCGCGATGAAAACTGACGTCCAGGGAGCCGAGGGGGACCTCGTGTTGTGGATCGATCGCCGACAGCAGGGCGGCCAACTCGCGGGCCATCCATACACCACCACGCTGCAAGCCGACAACGGCCAGACCGTGCACGCCTTGGTTGCGTTCAACGATCTCGTGGGCAATACGAGTGAGCGCACGGCGTACGTCGTCGGCCGTCAGCACGGTCCGCAATCCCATTCTCGTTCCCTTCACGTATGGGCCTCACCGGACCCATTTCACGTTCGTCGAGATGGTAGCCGCGCCGCCGCCCACGAAATCACGAGCAACCAGGCCGATCTCCTACAGTCGCCGCATTGGTATTGGGCTGCTCTTCGCGTTGGTCGGTTCGCTGGCCGGCATGGCATTGCATGAGGTCGTCGATTGGATCTCGCCGCTAGTCGTCGCGGTGCTGTTTGGAGCGCTCGCCGCCAACGTTGGTCTCGTTCGCGCGCCGATGCGCTCTGGTCTGCGGTGGAGCGCACGGAATGTATTGCGGGCGGGCATTGTTCTCGTCGGTCTCCGGCTTTCGCTGCGTGAGGTCGCCCACCTTGGGCCGCGAGCGCTTGCCGCGGTGGTCGTGGTCGTCGTCGCCACCTTCTTCGGCACGCAATGGCTCGGCAAGCGACTGGGACTGTCGCCAGGGCTCTCGTTGCTGGTTGCCACCGGATACTCGATCTGCGGTGCCTCGGCGATCGCCGCCACCGAGCCCTTCGCGGATGCGACGGAGGAAGAGGTCGCCTACGCGATCGCCTTGGTGACGATGTGCGGCTCGCTCGCCATCGCGGTACTGCCGGCGACGGCTTCGTTGTTACACATGAACGATGCCCACTTTGGTGCCTGGGTGGGTGCGTCGGTGCACGACGTCGGGCAGGTGGTCGCGACTGCTAGCACGCGCAATGCGGCGGCGTTGAAGTCGGCAGTAATCGTGAAGCTGACCCGCGTGGCACTGCTGGCGCCGCTGCTCGCCGGCGTTTCGTTCGCCTACCGCCGCCGCCACACCAGTAGTGCACTTCATGGCGACGAACCCGCGGGCGACAAGCCAGCGCTCCCGCTCTTGCCGATGTTCATCGTGCTGTTCCTCGTCGCGGTTGTGGTGCGCACGACCGGGGTGATCTCGGACCTCTGGTTAGCGCGCATCAAGAACCTCGAGACGCTGCTGATGGGCATGGGGCTGGTCGGCCTTGGTGCGGGCGTCTCTCTGGCGAAACTGCGCGCGGTTGGGCGTCGGCCGCTCGCGCTTGGCTTGCTCAGCTGGCTGCTGGTCGCTGTGGTGTCGTTAGCGGCGGCCTACGTCGCGGCGTAGGCACTGCCCAGGCGTCCGGCGTCGAGGCGGAGCACCTGGTCCGCGCGATCGAAAGCGACCGCGCGATGCGAGACCGCCAGCACCGTCATCCCAGCGTCGGCCAGGTTGTGCCACAACTGCAGCTCGGTTTCAACATCCAGCGCGCTCGACAGGTCGTCGAGCACCACGAGCTCTGGCGCATGAACGAGAGCACGAGCTGTCGCAACGCGTTGGCGCTGGCCGCCCGACAAGCGCAGGCCTCGGGGACCAATCAGTGTGTCGAGACCGTGGGGCATTTCGTCGATGTCGCTGCGCACTGCGGCCAACGTGAGCGCGATCTCGATGCTCTCCGGCGCGGCCGCACCTAACGCCACGTTCTCGCCAACCGAGTCGCTGATCAGTTGCGGCACCTGCGACAGGTAGGCGGCATTCGGCGGGACGAGGAACGCGGCGCGGTCGGCGATGACAGAGCCATTCCACAACACGTCGCCCGCCAGCTCCGCGTTGATGGTCAGGCCGAGCAACGCGCGCAACAGCGTGCTCTTGCCGGAGCCGATCGGCCCGGTGAGGACCGTGAAGCTGCCGCGCTGCAGGCTGAACGAAACGTCGCGAACACCCCCGCCGGTGGAGTACTGCGCAGTCAACCCGCGGACCTCGAGCGTCTCCAGCTGTGTGCGTTCGGGGCGGATGGCGCCCAACCGTGGGCGGTCCTCACGGCGCCCGATCGGAAGTTCGCGAGCCCGCACGGTGTTGCGCACGTCGCGCTCGGCCACCAAGCCGCGCATGCGATCGAATGCAACCCCAGCCTGCTTGCGGCGCGCCAGCACGCGGCCGACCATGCGCGGCAGGAAGCTGAGCCAGCCGAGGTAGGCAACGAAGACGGCCAGCTTGCCGACGTCGAAGGTGCCGTTAGCAAGCCCGCCTGCTGTTACCAGTAAGACGAAGCCGAGACCGACATCGGCTGCGCCCTGCGCAAACGCCTGCACGCCCTCGTCGAGCACTCGGTCGCGAACCGCTGTGTGCCGCCGACTGTCGACCAACGCGCGGAGGTGAGAAAGCGTGGTGCCGCTGGCATCGTTGACCTTGATTGTTGTAGCCGCGGCCATTACGTCGCCGAGGAAGCCGCTGACCTTCGACGCGGCCGCACGATCGGCTGTGCGGTAGCGCTTGATGCGCGTGTCGAGTGCGCGGGTGGCGAGTGCGACGCCAGCGAGAGGGACCAACAGGATCGACGCGGCGCTGAGATCGATACTTCCCAGCACGAACGCCGCTAACAGCGTGAAAACGAGGCCAGCACTGATATCGATGAGACCGTCGATGAACTGCGTCGCGTCCTGCACGTCGTCGCGGAAGTGGGTGATCGCCTCGCCTGCCGACCCAACCGGCTGGCCAGCCTCGGGGCCGCCGCTCGCCAGCTGGGCGGTCATCATGTTGGCGCGCAGGAACGTCTGCATGTGTACCCACACACGCGTGAAGCTCAGCGCGCCGGCATGTATGCACGCCATCCGCAACGCATCGCTGACCAAGGCGCCAGCCGCGTACCAATACACCTGCGACTGGTGGCCGGTTTCCAGGGCGTGAAAGCCGCGGCCAAGCAGCCAACCGTTGAGCACCGGAAAGGTGAAGAACATGACGAACAGCAGCCAGCTACCCCAGAACAGCGGCGCGCGGTGGTTGGCGACCCGCCAGCCCAAGCGCCACACACCAGGCTCGCGCTTCATTCGGTGCTGCTTCATGACTCGAGCGCCAGATCGAGGAGATGATGGAAGCGACTCGTGTGGTCGGCAACCAGGTCGTCGCGGTTGCCGTGTTCCACGACCCTGCCGTGATCGAGGACAACGATCTCGTCGACGTGGCGCAGCGTGCTCAGCCGATGGGCGATGATCAGCGTCGTGCGACCCTGAATCAGCTCAGCGACGGCGGCTTCCAACCGCGCCTCGGTCTCTGGATCCGTGCGCGAGGTCGCCTCATCAAGCACCACCAAGTCGGGGTTGCGTACCCACACGCGGGCGAGTGCAAGCAGCTGTGCTTCACCCGCCGACAGGCCGGTGCCACCAGCGCCGAGGTCGCGGTGAATGCCACCGGTGACCAGCGTGTCTAACCCAGCGAGCCGCAGCGCTGTCGCGACCTGCTCGTCGGTTGGGGCCGGGTCGAAGAGCGTGACGTTGTCGCGTACGGAACCCGAGAACAGTTCGACCTCTTGCGGAATCATCGCGACGCGTCGACGCAATTCCGCGACTGGAATGTCGCCTATCGGCACGCCACCCAGGCACACTGCCCCATCGGTTGCCTCGATGAGGCGCAGTACCAAACGCGACAGGGTCGTCTTGCCACTTCCGGTGCGCCCGACGACGCCGACGGAGCGCCCGGGTGCAATCGTGAGCTTGATATCGCGCAGCACCTGCTCGTCATCAGCCTTGCCGTTCTCTTGATTGCCGTTCGTTTGAATGTCGTAACGAAACGACACGGCACGGAACTCGACCGAGAGTGGGCCGGCAACGGGGGAGACGGTGCCGTGATCCGTGATCGCTGGCTCGATCGCGAGCAAGTCGATGACGCGCACCATCGCGCCGTTTGCCTTCTGCACGGTCTCGAGCTGATGCACCACATCTTCCAGCGGTCGCTCGAGCAGCAGCACGTACTGAAACATCAAGAACGCCGTGCCCAAGCTGATCGCTCCGCTGTTCACCAGCACGGCGCCCGACACGAGCGACACAGACGCGCCAACCGCGACCGATCCTTGAACTGCCCACCACAACCGCAAGAACGCCGACTCGCGACGAACAGCGCTGTTCAGGGCGCCGGCGCTTTCGCCGACGAATCGCCACATGGCGTGTGCGCCAGCACCGTTCGCGCGCAGATCTTCGGCGGCGGTGAGTCGCTCCTCAATGCCTCCGTACAACTTCGCGTACGCGCCCATCTCGTCGCTCGCCTCACCGACAGCGCGGTGCCGACCCTTCACGATCAGCAGCGCAGAGAGCACGACGTACACCGCGGCGCCGACCGCAAGTCGCCAATCGACGACGGCGAGCACGCCAACCATGCCGACAACCATCGCCGCCGCGCCTACGACGCGCGGCACGACCTGACCGAGAAAGTCGCTGACCGACGTCACGTCGCCATCGACACGTTGAATCAACTCGCCGGGAGTGTGCTTGCGATGGAACTCGTGGTCGAGGCCAAGGACGTGGCCTGCCAACCGCATTCTGATTTCGTTGGTGGTGTGCCACGCGGTGACTGTCGCGAACCACGTGAACGCAACCGTCAGCACCTGGGCGCCGACGGCGATCGCAAGAAACAGACCAGCCAGCCGGAGCAGCTGGTTCGTGGTCGCCCCTGCCTTGGCTTGGTCGACGATTGCGCGCACCACCAACGGCCCCGCGAGGGCGAGACCTGAGCTCATCGCCACCAGCGCGCCGACCCAGCCCCAACGGGTTGCGTCGGGGCGCAGCAGGGCGGCGAGGGCGCGCCAGCGCGAGGTCGGCTTCGTCATCGCCCCAGTCTCGCCTGCTCGGGACGCCGGATGGGCCCGAATTTCCGCCCGCGGAGACCCGCAACACGCCGAAAGTTGGGCTTGGCGTTGGCTTTCCTGGCCGGTAGCATTGCTCCTCGGCCCTAGCGAGCCTCGTGCCCTGGCACGTCCCGACTCGCAAGGATTATTCAGTTTCCGAGTTTCTATTCACCTCACGACAGGGGTCTGTTCTGCCCAAGCCAAAAGACGATGCCATTGTGCTGGAAGGCACGATCAACGAGTCACTCCCTAACGCAATGTTCCGAGTGGAACTCGAGAATGGCCACAGAGTCCTGGCGCACATCTCCGGGAAAATGCGGATGCACTACATCCGAATTCTCCCCGGCGACAAAGTGCAGGTGGAACTCACTCCTTACGACCTCACCCGCGGTCGTATCACGTATCGCTACAAATAAGAAGGCATTCGCATGAAGGTTCGTACAAGCGTCAAAAAGATCTGTGAGAAGTGCACAGTCATCCGTCGCCATGGGCGCGTGCGCGTGATTTGCGAAAACCCCCGTCACAAGCAGCGTCAAGGCTGAAAGGTAAACCCGCACGATGGCTCGTATTTCCGGCGTTGATATTCCCCGCGAGAAGCGGTTGGAGATTTCGCTCACCTACATCTTTGGTATCGGCAAGCCGACCGCGCAGAAGATCTGCGCAGCAACCGGGCTCGATCCCAACCAGCGCGTGCGCGACCTCACCGAGGAAGAAGTCAACAAGATCCGCGCATGGGTTGAGAGCAATGGCGCCGTCGAGGGCGACTTGCGTCGCGACGTTGCACAAGACATCAAGCGCAAGATCGAAATCCAGTGCTACCAGGGCATCCGTCATCGCAAGGGATTGCCTGTGCGCGGCCAGCGCACGCACACCAACGCTCGTACCCGTAAGGGCCCGAAGAAGACCGTCGCGAACAAGAAGAAGGCTGTGAGGAAGTAATGGCGAAGCCAAAGCCGGGTGGCCGTCGCCCCCGCAAGCGTGAGCGTAAGAACGTCACCAATGGTGTCGTTCATATCAAGAGCTCGTTCAACAACACGATCGTTTCGATCACCGACACCGAGGGCAACGTCATCTCGTGGGCGTCCTCTGGTGCCGTCGGCTTCAAGGGCTCGCGCAAGAGCACCCCGTTTGCTGCGCAGATGGCTGCCGAGAAGGCTGCACGCGCGGCGATGGAACACGGCCTGCGTCGCGTCGAAGTTCAGGTGAAGGGCCCGGGCTCGGGTCGCGACACCGCGGTGCGCAGCATCCAAGGCACCGGCATCGAAGTGACGTCGATCAAGGACGTCACACCAGTACCCCACAACGGCTGTCGTCAGCCCAAGCGTCGTAGGACCTGATCATGGCTCGCTATACCGGCCCGAAGGTTCGCGTTTCACGCCGCCTTGGCATCAACATCTTCGAAAACGAGAAGGGTCGCAAGGCTCTCGAGCGTCGTCCGTTCCCGCCTGGTGCGCACGGCCGCACCCGTCGTCGTGGTAACCCCAGCGAATACCTCGCTCAGCTGCAAGAGAAGCAGAAGGCGAAGTACATCTACTGCGTGCTCGAGCGCCAGTTCCGCAACACCTACGAGGAAGCCGTGCGTCTTGCCGGCCCCACCGGCGAGAACCTTTTGCGTCTACTCGAGCAGCGTCTCGACAACGTCGTCTACCGCGCAGGTTGGGCGAGCACCCGTCCGCAGGCCGGGCAGTTCGTCAGCCACGGCCTCATCCAGGTCAACGGCAAGCGCCTCGACATTCGCAGCTACCGCGTTAAGAAGGGCGACGTGCTCACGCTGTCGCCGAAGGCTCGCGACATGATCGTGGTGCAGCACAACATCGATGTTCTCGACCGCCAAACGGTCGGCTGGCTGGAGAAGGCCGAGGGTGGCAAGCAAGTCACCGTTCGCGATCTACCCCAGCGCGATCACATCGACGTACCTGTTCGCGAATCACTCATCGTCGAGTTGTACTCCAAGTAGTGCAGTAACTCAGTAATCCGGCCACCTTCCCACGCAGAGGCACAACGTCATGCTTGTTATCCAACGCCCAACAGTCGAAGCCATCGGCGAAGACCACCCCACGCGTCAGCGCTTTGCTGTTGGCCCGCTCGAGCCCGGCTTCGGGCACACGATTGGTAACTCGCTGCGCCGCACGCTGCTCAGCAGCATTCCTGGTGCTGCCATCACCGCCGTCCGGTTCGACGATGCGCTGCACGAGTTCGACACCATCGCCGGTGTTAGCGAAGATGTCACCGACATCATCCTCAACCTGAAAGACATCGTGCTCACGTCGGCCTCCGACGAAGAGATCACGCTGCGCCTCGATGTTCGTGGCCCGGCCACGATCACTGCTGGCGACATCAAGTGCCCGGCCGACATCGAGATCCTCAACAAGGGCCTGCACATCGCCACGCTCAACAGCAAGGCGCGCCTTGCAGTCGACCTGACGGTTGGCAAGGGTCGTGGCTACCTGTCGAGCGATCGCGAGCAGCAGAGCCGCACGATTGGTGTTGTGCCGATCGACGCCATCTTCTCGCCGGTGCGCCGTGTCATGTTCGAGATCGAGCCCACCCGTGTTGAGCAGAGCACGAACTACGAGCGCTTGGTCATCGACATCGAGACCGACGGCAGCATCACACCGCGCGAGTCGCTGGCCTCGGCTGGCGCAACGCTGCGCGCGCTGGTTGATCTGGTTGCGAACCTCAGCGACGAGCCGCAGGGTCTCGAGCTGGGCGAAGTTGCCAGCACTGCCAGCACCTCGCCAGATCTCGACTTGCCGATCGAAGACCTCGACCTGTCCGAGCGCCCGCGCAACTGCTTGAAGCGTGCGCAGGTCAACACGGTTGGCGAGTTGCTGACCAAGACGGAAGACGACTTGCTGAACATCACCAACTTTGGGCAGAAGAGCCTCGACGAAGTGAAGCAGAAGCTTGACGAGCGCGGCCTGACGCTGCGCGGCTGATCAGCTGTTAAAGAGAACGACAGAACGCAACAGGAGAAACATTCACCATGCCCGCAACACCCCGCAAGAGCGCCAAGTTCGGCGGTAGCGCGCACCACCAACGGCTGATGATGGCCAACCTGGCCGCATCGCTGATCGCCGCCGAGGCCATCGTCACCACCGAGGCCAAGGCCAAGGCGTTGCGTCCGATTGCCGAGAAGCTGATCACGAAGGCCAAGAAGGCACAAGACGAAGGCGCGATGCGCGTTCACCGCATGCGCCAGATCCAGGGCTACCTGGGCGACAAGGAAATGACGCACAAGCTGGTCACCGAAGTTGCGCCTCGCTACCTGGAGCGCAACGGTGGTTACCTGCGCATCTTGAAGCTTGGCCCGCGCCAGGGCGACAACGCCCAAATGGCGCGCGTCGAACTCGTTTAGTCGAGCCGGTCACGCCAGTGGCGGCAGCGATGCCGCATCGACCGACTCATTGACGACGGGATCGTCGCATACGTTGCGCGATGCACTCTCGCAACGCGACCGATGCGGACCTGATAGGCGAGCATGTCAGCGATCACCATGTTGATCGGCTTTGCGCGTGGTGGCGTGGTGACGCCCGCCACCGACAGGGCCGCGACCACCTCGGCAACAGTCAGCGGTCGGCGAGCGTCGAGCAGTATCCCGATGAGCGCACGGCGCAGTGTGAGGCCAGAGATCGGCTGGAGCGTCATCGCCGACACTGAGTACGGCCAACCCACCATGTGGGCAACGTTTCAGCTATTTCAGATTTGAAGCCACGCGATGAATCGCCAAATCTGAGATAGCTGAAACTCGAGGTGTTTGGCGGGTAGCGGCTACCGCATACGTTGCGCTCGTCGTTAGTTGCCAGTCCTAAACTTTGCTGTCGTGACGACCGCGAGCGCGCAACCTGCAATGCGTCGGGCTCGAGTCACAGTTGCGTACGACGGCACCGACTTCCATGGCTTCGCTGCCCAACGGAGCAACGTCCGCACCGTCGTCGGCGAGCTGAAGACTGCGATCGAGAAGGTCGTGCGCGGTCCCGTGCAACTCGTTGGCGCCGGTCGCACCGACGCAGGAGTGCACGCATGGGGGCAAGTGATCAGCTGCGATCTGCCAGCGCGCATCAATCTCGAAGGTTTGACGCGACGAGTCAACAGCATGTGCGGGCCCCAGATCGCAGTGCGCGACTGGGTCTGGGCCGACGACCCTGAGTTCAGCGCTCGCTTTAGTGCGACATACCGCCATTACCGCTACCACGTGCTGAACACGCCGGAGAGCAACCCGTTCATGGCCCGCACCGCATGGCACGTCGTTGCGCCGCTCCACATCTGGGCGATGCAGTTGGCCTGCGACCCGCTGATCGGCGAGCAGGACTTCACGTCGTTTTGTCGCTGCCCGAAGCTCGCCGAGGGTGAGGCGCCGCCTTCACTAAAACGCCGAGTGTTCAGTGCTGACTGGAAGGCAGTGGCTGGCGACGTGCCGGGATTGCTGCGCTTTGAGATTCGTGCCAACGCGTTCTGTCACCAGATGGTGCGTTCGCTGGTGGGCACACTGGTGCGAGTTGGCCTGGGTGAACTGCACGCCGGCGACATGCGGGCGATTCTGGTTGGTCGCGACCGCACAGCCGCCGGCCAAGTTGCCCCTCCGCACGGTTTGGTGCTGTGGGAAGTCGGCTACGACTAACACGGAAGGGTTACCACGGAAGGACTACCGCGGAAGCCGCGGGAATTGTGCGTTTTGGGCCGGAGGGCCGTATCATTTCACGGTCCCCGGTACCTCTTCCGACGACCGGGATTGCTCATGAAGGGCACGTTGAAATGACTACCTACAGTCCAAAAGCCAGCGAAATCACGCGTGCATGGCATGTGATCGACGCCGACAACCTGGTGCTCGGCCGACTCTGCACCGAAGTTGCTCGCCTGCTGCGTGGCAAGCACAAGCCGATCTTCGCCCCGCACATGGATACCGGCGATCACGTGGTCATCATCAATGCCAGCAAGGTTGTGCTCACCAAGGGCAAGGCCGCCTCCAAGGGTGTGCACCGCTATAGCGGTTACCCGGGCGGCCTGAAGACCGAGATGTACTCCAACTTGCTCGAGCGCGATGCAGCCGAAGCCATTCGGCGCAGCGTCCGTGGCATGTTGCCGCACGGCCCACTCGGCCGCCAGCAGATCAAGAAGTTGAAGGTGTACGCGGGGCCAGAGCATCCGCACAGCGCCCAGAATCCAGTCACCCTCACACTCGCAGCAGCCACGGCTCGCTGATCGCCGGAAGGTAACAAACCAACATGGCCACCAAGCCGCTCACTCAGACCACCGGTCGTCGCAAGGAAGCCGTCGCACGCGCTCGTCTGCGCCCGGGCAACGGCACGCACACCATCAACGGCAAGGCATTCGACGCGTACTTCACCACCGCCATGCAGCGCATGGTCGTCACCGAAGCACTCCGCGTCGCCAACGTCGAAGAGGCCTACGACGTCGATGCCACGATGCACGGCGGCGGAATCAGTGGCCAGTCCGGTGCTCTGCGCATGGCGATCGCTCGCGCACTTGTTGAGCTCGACCCCGAGACCCGTGCCCCGCTGAAGAAGGCTGGCCTGCTCACCCGCGACCCACGTCGCAAGGAGAGCAAGAAGTACGGCTTGGTCAAGGCCCGCAAGGCCAAGCAATACACCAAGCGCTAAAACTCGCGCTGCGATGACGCTGCGGTTCGGCACCGATGGGGTGCGCGCCGAGGCGCTGACTGTTCTCACCACCGAGTACACGACGTCGTTGGCGCGCTCCGCCGCCACTGTTCTTGGTGGCACTGTCCAACACAACGACGCTCAAGACAACGCCGTGTGGCTGGTCGGTCGCGATACCCGCGAGTCGGGGCCAGCGCTGGAGGCCGCAGTTGTTGCTGGTCTGATCTCCGCTGGTGTTACTCCGCTGCTGTTGGGCGTGGTGCCGACGCCGGCGTTGGCGTGGATGTCGGCGCAGATGGATGTACCCGCCGTCATGATCACGGCGTCGCACAATCCATGGCACGACAACGGACTGAAGATCTTCGCGGCCGGCGGCCTAAAGCTCACTGATGAAGTCGAACGGTCTATCGAAGCGGCGCTGCATGATGAACTCCCGGTGTCAGCGTCAGCGTCAGCGTCACCGGTCGTGACGGCGACCACACATGACTGGCGCGAGGGCTACGTCGCGCACCTCGCCGGCATTGATGGCTCGCTGCACGGGCTGCGCGTGGTCCTCGACTGCGCCAACGGTGCGGCGTTCGAAGCTGCGCCGGCGGTGTTCCGCGCCGTAGGTGCCGACGTAGTGGTGATCCACGACCAACCGAATGGTCGCAACATCAACGACAGCTGTGGTGCGACCGACACAGCGTCGCTCGGGCGGGCGGTCGTTGAACACCGTGCTCACCTCGGGCTCGCGTTCGACGGTGACGGTGATCGCGTGATCGCTGTTGATCATCGCGGGAAGGTCATCGATGGCGATCGCATGATCGCGCTAGCCGCATTGCAGCTCCGCGATGAGGGTGCGTTGCACCACAACACCGTGGTCGTGACCGTGATGAGCAACCTCGGCTTTCACAAAGCGATGTCCGCGGCCAATGTTCAAGTCGTGACGACGGCCGTGGGCGATCGCTACGTGTTGGAAGCACTTGCCGCCGGTGGCTTCAGCGTCGGCGGCGAACAAAGCGGGCACATCATTTACCGCGACCTCGCCACCACCGGCGACGGTGTGCTGGCAGGTCTGCGCTTGGCGCAGTTCGTGCACGACAGCGGTCGCCCGCTCGCCGAGCTTGCCGACGAGGTGATGGCCACTTACCCGCAGGTGTTGGTCAACGTGAAGGTGCGCAATCGACATCCCCAGGTTGCCGAGGAACTCGCCGCCGAGATTGCTGTCGCCGACGCTGGGTTGGGCGGCGAGGGCCGTGTGCTCGTACGTGCCAGCGGCACAGAGCCGCTGATTCGGGTGATGGTCGAGGCGAGTACGCAAGCCGCGGCGCAGCAGGTGGCCGATGGGTTGGCGGCAACGGTTCTGCGCCGGTTTGGCTGACGGGCCTGACCGGCCCAGCCGCGAAACCGTCGGTAACCTATTTGTCATATGTGTGGCATCGTCGCGATCGTCTCCCGCCCCAGCACACGGCCCAGCCTCACCGCCGCCGAAGTAATCCAACAGCTTGACCGCGCTGTTGCTGCCCCCACGCTGACTGCGGCCGCGGCGATTCTCGGCGAGCTCGACACGTTGCTGCACGGCGTGCCGGGAATGCTGACGCTCGTCGGTCGCCATGAACTTGTCGCCGGTATCGCTGGTCGGCTCGACCAACTCGATGGGCGCATCGCCGATCGCGAACGCGAGCTAGAGGCGGGAAACGGACTTTCGCCTGACGAGATCGAGCACATCAACGCTGAATTGCTGACGGCGCGCGACGCGGTTTGGGCGTTACGCAAGGATCGCCTGCTGACGGCCAAAGCTGTCGGCGACTTCGCCGGTCGCGATGCTGGGGAAGCCGCCGTCGCCGGTTACCTCGCGATCCAACAGGCGCTCTCGGCGATCGACCGTATGGAAGTGCGGGGTCGCGACAGCGCGGGCCTTCACGTACTGGTGTGGAACCACGGCCTCGATCTCGCCGACCCGAGTGTCGCAGCCGTCATCGCGCATCGTTCAGCCGATCCGCTGTTCCAGGACGGCTCGGTGCGTGTGGCGGGCGAGTGCCTCGGCTTCGTCTACAAGGCGGCGGCGGAGATCGGTGAGCTCGGCGACAACGTGCGCGCGCTGCGATCGGCCGCTCAAGCCGACACGCTGCTGCGCCAGGCGCTTTCGCAACCGGCTGCCCGCGTGTCGGTGCTCGGTCACACACGCTGGGCGAGTGTCGGCATCATCAGCGAGCCCAATTGCCATCCGGTCAACAGCGAGCAGACCGAGCTCAGCGGTGCGCAACAGGCTCAGCTGCCCTACTCAGTCGCCGCGCTCAACGGCGACGTCGACAACCATGCCGATATCAAGGTGAACCACTCGCTGCACATAGCTGGCCCGATCACGACCGACGCGAAAGTGATTCCGGCGGTGATGGCCCAGTACGCCGCGAACGGGACGACTCTGGTTGAGTCGTTTCGGCGCACGGTCGCCGAATTCGACGGCAGCGTTGCGATTGCGGCCGCCACTGCTGCGGCGCCGGATCAGGTGTTCCTTGCGTTACGTGGTAGCGGGCAAGCGTTGTATGTCGGCCTCGCTGACGACATGTTCATCGTGGCCAGCGAGCCCTATGGCGTGGTGGAAGAAACCACGCGCTACGTGCGGGTAGATGGTGAGACACCGTCGCCGTCGGGAAGTCGCGGCCAAGTGTTTCTGATCGATGGCGCACAGGCCGGCTCGTTGGCTGGCGTGCGTCGTATCGCTTACGACGGCAGCGAGCTGCCGATCGACGAGAGCGAGATCGTGATTGCCGATGTCACGACCCGCGACATCGATCGCGGCGATGCACCGCACTTCTTGTTGAAGGAACTCGGCGAGGCGCCGAACAGCTTCCGCAAGACGTTGCGCGGCAAGATCATTGATACAGCCGACGGGTTGCGCGCCGAGGTCGGCACGCACGCCTTGCCGCCCGCTATCGCGAAACGGTTGGCAAGCGGCCAGATCACGAAGGTCCGTGTCATCGGCCAAGGAACGGCGGCGGTGGCCGGGCGCAGCATGGCAGTGGTGCTCGACTCGCTCACCGAAGACACGTTCGACGTCGACGCAATCACCGCCACCGAGCTCTCCGGCTTTCACCTGCGGCTCGACATGAGCGACACGCTGATCGTGGCGGTAAGCCAGAGCGGCACGACCACCGACACCAATCGCACCGTGGATCTCGCGCGTGGCCGCGGCGCTGCCGTGTTAGCCATCGTCAACCGGCGTAACAGTGATCTCACCGACAAGGCCGACGGCGTGATGTACACGAGCGACGGACGCGACGTTGAGATGAGCGTTGCGAGCACGAAGGCCTTCTACGCGCAGGTCGCAGCCGGGGTCTTGCTCGCCTGTGCAATCGCGGAGGCCAGCGGCCGTGGCGACGCTCAGCGCCGCAACGACATCTTGGCGTCGCTTCGCACGCTTCCCGATGCGATGGTGCAGGTGTTGGCAACACGGCCGGCGATCGGTGAAGCCGCCCGTCGGTTCGCGCCCTCGAAGCGTTACTGGGCGATTCTGGGTAACGGGCCCAACCACGTCGCCGCGCAAGAGGTGCGGATCAAGCTCAGCGAGCTTTGCTACAAGAGCATCGCCTGCGATGTCACCGAGGACAAGAAGCACATCGATCTCTCGTGTGAGCCGCTGATCTTGCTGTGCGCGGCCGGGTTGGTGGGCGGAACGGCGGACGATGTCGCGAAGGAAGTCGCCATCTACAAGGCGCACAAGGCGACACCTATTGTCATCGCTACGGAAGCCGATGAGCGCTTCGCCTCGGCGGCGGCGGTGTTAAATGTGCCCGCCGTCGATCCGGCACTTGCGTTTGTGTTGTCGGCGATGGTCGGGCATCTGTTCGGTTACGAGGCTGCGCTCGCCATCGATGCCTCTGCGCGACCCTTGCGCGAGGCCCGCGAGCTCATCGAGCATGCGCTGGCGGCCGACAGCGAAGGCGATGCCGTCTTGCTCGCCGTGCAGCAGGGCATCGATGTCCACGCTGAGCGCTTCCTCGATGGGCTGCGCGCCGCGCAATACGACGGGCATCTCGAAGCTTCAACCGCAGTGCGGCTGGTGGGCCTGCTCGGCGATCTGGCCAGCGATTCGCCGCTCGAGGCATATCAGCGTGCGACCGGCAAGATTGCGACCCCTGATGCGATGGTCGACGATCTCACCGCCGCCTTGACGCGGGCGATCGACGAACTGACACGCCCAATCGATGCCATCAAGCACCAGGCCAAGACCGTCACGGTCGGTATCAGTCGCAACGACGAGGGAGTGCTCGACCGTGCGCTGGTGCAAGCGGTGTTGACGGCTGGTGCCGGTCGCGATCGACTCAGCTATCGCACGCTGAAGGTTCTCGCCGACCTCGATCCGGCCGTTGAGGCCGTAGTGGGGTACACCCGTTACGCGATTGAGGGCGACCCGGCGCACGAAGCAATTGTCGAGATCGTCGACCGCGGCGGCCTGTCGCGCGATGTGCCCAGCCGAGTCGAACGCAATCCGCAGCTGCGCGGTACAAAGCGACGGGTTGCGAGCGAGAAGGAAGTGCTGGTCGCCCGCGGCCGCAGCGACGGTCGCACAGTGATCTTTGTTCCGGAGGTCAAGGGTGGTACCTGTACCGGCTTGACGCTGTTGCACGTGCGCTTCCATGATCGTTTGCCGGCCTCGGCGATGCGCGGCGTGCTGCAGGGTTACGACCATCGCTACGACCGCCTGGTCGACTGGGTGTCGGAAACCGAGGGCAGCTTCCGCGACGACTTGTTGGCGGACCTTTCGGTCGCTGATCTGTTGATCCTGCCGATCTCTGAAACTGCCGATCACTGGCGTTCGTGACTCGATGACTTCGTGGCGATGATTAAGGGCATCGGAGTCGACGCTGTCGACATCGAGCGCTTCCGAACTTCGCTGACGCGTACACCGTCGATGCGCGAACGGTTGTTCACCGCCGAGGAACTGGCGTATGTCGCGCCGAAGGCCGACCCAGTGCCCTCGCTGGCGGCCCGGTTCGCCGCCCGTGAGGCAGTGATGAAGGCGATGGGGCTCGGACTCGGGGCCTTTGGCTTTCACGATGTATGGGTCTCACGCGCCCTCTCGGGCGAACCCTCGTTGGTGGTGGGTGGTAAGGCACTGGAATTGGCGAAAGAGCGCGGCGTGAGTACCTGGCACCTGAGCCTGACGCACACCGACCTCGTTGCGATTGCGTACGTCGTCGCCCACTGAATGCCTGCGTAGGCTCCATCTGTGTTGCCGATCGTTACACCTGAGGAAATGCGGGCCATCGACGCGGCCGCGTCGGAGACGGAGCAGGTTCTCATCGGGCGAGCAGGCTCGGCAGTTGCGGGTACAGCAGTGCGGTTGCTGGGTGGCACTTACGGTCGCACGGTAAACGTCATCGTCGGCGGAGGAAACAACGGCGCCGATGGGCGTGTGGCGGGCGAACAGCTGCGGGCACTCGGCGTCAGGGTGCGCGACTTCGACATCGACAATTGCCCGCCGACACTGCCACCCGCCGACCTTGTGATCGATGCCGCGTTCGGCACCGGCTTTCGTGGAGTGTGGAAGGCACCCGACGTCGGCGGAGCGCCCGTGCTCGCCGTGGACATACCCAGCGGCGTCGACGCGCTGACCGGCGAAGTGGCAGGCCGGGTGTTGCACGCGGTTGCGACGATCACGTTCGGCGCTTACAAGCCTGGCCTGTTGCTACCACCCGGTAGGGGCTACACCGGCGAGGTACAGGTCGCAGACATCGGATTGGGTGGTGCGGCTGCCGCTACGGCGCGCGCGAACTTCGTGCAAGCCGCCGATGTCGCGGATTGGTTACCCCGCCGAGATACTGCGGCGCACAAGTGGCGCGCCGCAGTGCGTGTTGTCGCCGGCAGTCACACGATGTCGGGCGCGGCCACGTTGGTAGCGCTGGGCGCGATGCGCGCTGGCGCTGGAATGGTGCACCTCTCGTCGCCCGGCTCGTTGCTCGGCGGCCTGCCCACGGAGGTTGTGCAGCGCGAGTTGTCCGCTGAGGGGTGGAGCGGCGAAGTGCTGAACACGCTCGACCGATTCCACTCGTTGGTCATCGGTCCGGGACTCGGACGTGCCGACGACGTAACGACGCAGATTCGATTGGCCGTGCTCGGCGCACCGGTGCCACTAGTGCTCGACGGGGACGGGCTCTTCGCGATGGCCTGGAACGTGCAAGATGCTGCGGCGCTACTGCGACGGCGTGCAACACCGACGGTGCTGACACCGCACGATGGCGAGTACGCGCTGCTCACCGGCGCCAAGCCTTGTTCCGACCGCTTCGACGCGGCGCGGCGGCTGGCCGCCGACTCCGGATGCATAGTGCTGCTGAAGGGGCCAACGACGGTTGTTGCCGACCCCGCGGGTCGCGTGCTGGCGGTTGTCAGTGGCGATTCTCGGCTGGCGACGGCGGGTACCGGCGACGTGCTGGCTGGCATCATCGGCACCCTGCTCGCCGGTGGAATGGATGCGTTCCACGCGGCGGCGACCGGCGCGTGGTTGCACGGTGAGGCCGCAAACCGTGCGCCGGCGTTCGGAATGATTGCGAGCGACGTCGCCGACCACCTGCCGGAAGTGTTGGCTGATCTGTCGTGAATCGTTGGGCGTGGATCGAGGTGTCAACTAGCGCGATCGAGAACAATGTGCGCGAGTTGGCGGCGCTCAGCGCTCCCTCTCCGGTGTGGGCGGTCGTCAAAGCCAACGGCTACGGCCATGGCGCGGTTGCATCCGCTCGGGCCGCGCTGGATGGTGGTGCACAGGGACTTTGTGTTGCGCTGGTGCAAGAAGGTGTCGAGCTGCGCGCGGCGGGCATCGAAGCGCCGATTCTTGTGCTCAGTGAGCAACCCGCTGAGACCGTGGCAATCGCGATCGCGAATCGGCTGACGTCGACGGTGTACAGCGCGCAGGGTGTGGCGGCGTTCCTTGCCGCTGGTGGCAAGGCGCACCCGGTGCACATGAAGGTCGATACGGGCATGCGACGCGTTGGCGTTGCCCCATCGGATGCCGTCGCACTTGCCGCCCTGATCGTTGACTCACCCGCGGTAGCGCTGGCTGGCGTGTTCACGCACCTCGCAGTCTCCGAAGAAATCGATAACGACTTCACGCGCGTCCAACTCGCACGATTGGACACCGTGTTGGCCGCGCTCGCGACGGCGGGCTATCACCCGCCCGTTGTGCACGCCGCTAACTCCGCGGCTGCGATCTTGCATCCGAGCGCGCGCCGCGACATCGTCCGCACCGGGATTGCGATCTATGGCCTCGCTCCGAGCCCGAGCATTGCCCACCTGTGCACGTCATTGCGGCCTGCGTTGTCGTTGCGTGCGCGTGTTTCGTTCGTCAAGCAGGTCGCCGCCGGTGAGGGCATCTCGTATGGACTACGGCATGTGTTCCAACGCGACACCACGGTCGCAACCTTGCCGCTCGGCTACGCCGACGGTGTGCCCCGCAGATACGGCGCTGTGGGCGGCGAAGTGTTGTTGGGTGGGATGCGGCGACCAGTCGTTGGAGTCGTGACAATGGATCAGATGATGGTCGACTGCGGCGACCAGTCCGTGTCGGTGGGCGACCACGCGGTTTTGATCGGTCGCCAGGGCGACGGCGAGATCACGGTCGCCGAGTGGGCGCAACGATTGGGCCTTATCGAGTACGAGGTCGTGTGCGGCTTGACACCTCGTCTCGAACGCCGATCGACGTGACCGCAGCCATCTAGCATCGCGGCGGTCATGCTGCACCTACGCGCCTCGTCGATCGACGACACCCATGCCATCGCGGCCTGCATCGCCGGCTTGGCGCGCACCGGTGACTTGATTGTTCTCGCTGGAGAAATGGGTGCCGGCAAGACTGCATTCGCACAAGGATTTGGTGCTGCGCTCGGTGTGGCAGAACCGATGACCTCGCCAACGTTCACGCTGGTGCATAGCTACGACTTGGGTCGCATCACGCTGCATCATGCCGACATCTATCGGCTGAGCACGCGCAACGAAGTCGACGATCTCGCGCTGAACGAGTTGTTGGAATCTGACGGCATCGTTCTGATGGAGTGGGGCGACGTGGTGGCGCAATCGTTGGGCGAGCACTTGCTCGTGCGGCTGGAACCCGGCGAAGACGATGCGACTCGCAGATTGACTGTCAGCGGAAACGGCAAGGTTTGGGCAGGCCGTTGGGAGCGGCTCGAGGCCGCCCTCGCCAAGTTTGTGACCGACTAGCCCAACGACCAGCGGATCGACGCGAGGCTGGTCGTGATGCCCAGCGGGACCGCCGTGATCGGTGTGACCTGGCTGCCATCGGCATTCATCACAGCCAACTGATAGTCCGTGCCATCGCCGACGATGAACATGATGTACCGGCCGTCGGGAGACCAGTCGCCAGCGTACGAACTGCCTTCGCTCGCGTAACCGGAAGCGTTGGGATCGAGGATCGGTAAGCCGTGCGTAAGCGCGGTGAGGTTGCTGCCGTCGGCGTCGATGGCGTAAAGGTTCTCGGCCACGTACATCGGCTTTCCCAACATGTGAATCAGGATGCGGTCGTCGGTCGGCGACCAGCGCACTGATGCCGGGCAGCCCTCGGCGCCGTCGGCATTGTCCGCGAAGTGCGTGATCTGTACGGGCGGCGTGCCGTCGATTGCGCCGATCCAGACTTCAGCACATTCGGTGTCGCCGCCGACTCCGTCGTTCGTGGAGAGGTAGGCAAACCGCACGTTGTCTGGCGCCCAACTCGCTCCGCCCCAGTTGCCGACGTGTGAGTCGTTGGAAACGGCCAGCGATTCGCTGCCATCGGGGAACGTTGACCCGTCGTTCTTGGCGATGGCCAATACGTACGTATATGGCTCGATGTACAGCAGCAGCTGACCGTCGGGCGACACCCCCGACCGCAGTGGCTCGTTGCGTTGACGCTCGCGGTGCTCGCCGGTAGTGAGGTCGACGATGTAGCCGTACTTGGTGTACGGATCGCCGTACCAAAGATGGGTGCCGTCGCGCGTGAAGGCGAGTCCTGAGGGGTCTTCCCCCGGCTGCGACACCACCTTTACGTCGGTGCCGTCCGGCTTCAGCGTGCAGATGATGGTCTTCTCGACGATGTCGTGCGGCGGGTATGGCTCGGGAGCGCACGACGTCGCGTGCACTGCCAGCAGACCAGGCAACGTGCTGAGGTCGATCGTTGGGGGCAACGTGGTGGGAGGTGCCGTCGATGGTGTTGTGGTGGCCGCCTCAGTGATGACCGGCTCGGTTGCGGGCACAGTTGTGAGAGTCGTCGCCGTGGAAGCGGTGGACGAGTCGCTGGTAGTTCCACCACCGCAGCTGGCGAACAACATCACGCTGGCAAGAAGAGTCGCTCGTGGTAAGGAATGGATGCTCACCGCGCCTACCTTAGGTTCTTCATGTTGATTCTCGGCATCGAAACTGCCACGCAACAAGTGAGTGTCGCGATCGGCGGACACGAGGGCGTGCTTGCCGTCTTTGAGTTGTCGCGGGGTCGCCGCCACGCCGAAACGCTGACACCGGCGATCGAGTTCGTCTGTCGTCAAGCAGACATCGAGATCTGTGAGTTTGGCGCAATCGCCGTCGACATCGGCCCTGGCCTATTCACCGGCATGCGCGTCGGCCTCGCCGCTGGGAAGGCGATCGCGCACGCGTTGCGGGTTCCAATGATCGGAATCAGCTCGCTCGATTTGCTCGCATTCCCATTGCGCTACGCCGATCGCACGGTTGCGGCGGTCATTGATGCGCGCAAGGGTGAGGTGTTCTACGCGTTGTATCGCCCGGTCCCTGGAGGCGTGCAGCGTGTCACCGATGCGCGCTGCACCTCAGTTGACGAGTTGGTGGGCGACCTGATGGCCCGCGGTCAGACAGTTGTCTGTGTCGGTGATGGTGCGCTGCGCTACCGCGACGAGATCTCGGCGGTGTTGCGCTGCGACTTTGCCGAGCAGTTCTTGTCGCACCCCTCGGCTGCACCGTTGGTGCAATTGGCGCACGCCAAAGCGCTACGCGAGGACTGGGTGAACCCGTGGGAGATCCAGCCGATGTACCTGCGCGCACCCGATGCGGAAATCAACTGGAGCACGCGTGCGACCGGGGGTGCCTCGCAATGAGTGTTCTCGCGCGCTTGTTGCGTCGCCCCGATGAAGGTGAACTAACGATCGAGCCGATGCGTCGACGTCACCTTGCTGGGGTCATGCCGATCGAGTCGGTCTCGTACCCGCGGCCCTGGCCGATCGGAGTCTTCCAGTCCGAGCTGGAGATGATGCGCCGTGGCGAGCGCCATTACATCGTCGCCCGCGAAGATGGTGCAATCGTCGGCTATGGCGGTGTGATGTTCGTTCTCGACGACGCGCACGTCACCAACATCGCCGTTGCGTCAAAGCGCCAACGATCAGGCATCGCCACACGCGTGCTCGCGGAGTTGGCATGGCAAGCCATAGCCCATGGCTGCCAAGCGCTGACGTTGGAGGTGCGGGCCACCAACCTTGGCGCACAGGCGCTGTATCAGCGGTTCGGCTTTGTCCCCGCCGGGGTGCGCCAGAAGTACTACGAGAACTCCGTCGATGCCATCGTGATGTGGTGCAACGATCTCGCGTTGCCTGAGTACCGCGATCGCTTGCGCGAGTTGAGCGCTGCCGTTGAAGGAAGGGCGGCGCGGTGAACGTCACAGAAAACACGCTCGTGCTTGGTATCGAGACCAGCTGCGACGAGACCGCGGCCGCGCTTGTGATGGGCGGTTACGACGTGATCTCCAGTGCCGTCAGCTCGCAGGTCGATCTCCACGCGCAGTTCGGTGGAGTCGTGCCCGAGATCGCTAGCCGCGCGCACCTCGATCTCCTCAATCCGATGATTGCGCGTGCGGTCGTTGAGGCCGGCGTCAGCGAAGAACGCATCGATGCTGTTGCGTGCACCGTCGGCCCAGGTCTGATCGGTGCATTGCTCGTCGGCGTGTCGGCGGCGAAGGCGCTGGCGCTCACGTGGGATGTGCCGTTCGTTGGCGTTAACCACATGGAGGCGCACCTGTACGCCGCGTTCTTAGAGGACCCGACGCTGGAGTTTCCGCTGGTCGTGCTGCTGGTTTCCGGTGGTCACACGATGCTGATTGAGATGCGCAATCACGGCGAGTACCGCCTGCTCGGTCAGACGATCGACGACGCGGCTGGCGAAGCATTCGACAAGGTGGCGCGGTTCCTTGGCCTGGGATATCCCGGTGGACCGGCCGTCGACAGAGAAGCGATGCACGGCGACCCGGAGGCGATCCGGTTTCCGCGCGCAATGTTGAACGAGGGACTGAACTTCAGCTTCAGCGGCTTGAAGACCTCGGTGATCAACCACGTGCGCAAGCACCCGGATGTCTCGGCCGCAGACGTGGCGGCGTCGTTCCAAGCGGCAGTCGTCGACGTGTTGGTGACGAAGGCGCGGCGCGCCGCCGAACAGATCGGCGCCCGAGGTTTGGTGCTTGGAGGGGGAGTGGCGGCCAATTCGCTATTGCGCGAACGCTTCCTGACGGTGTGCACCGATGCGGGCATTCACGGGTTCCTGCCGAGCAGGGAGTTGTGCACCGACAATGCCGCAATGATCGCGGCTGCCGGCTGGCACCGTTTGCGCAGCGATGGGCCCACCGCGCTGGACGCGGGGGCTTACCCCAACCTGCGGCTGCCATTGCTTCCCTAGTAGCGATACCGTGAATGGCCGTGCAGATCGGCTCGTTTACTCTCGCCGCGCCCGTGATACTGGCGCCGATGGCGGGTGTCACCAACGCGCCATTTCGCACCATGTGCCGCGGCTTCGCATCGGGATTGGTGTACGTCAACGAGATGGTGATGGCGACGGCGGTCGTGCATGGCAACTCCAAGACCGAGCGCATGATGACGTTCGCCGCCGACGAGACACCGCGTAGCTTGCAGATGTACGGCAGCGACCCGGCGATGTTGGCCGAGGCCGTGCGCAAAGTGTGCGGGGCTGGCCAGGTCGATCACATCGACATCAACTTCGGTTGCCCCGCGGCGAAGGTGACGCGCAAAGGCGGCGGTGCGGCGGTGCCGGCGAAGCCGAACCTGCTGCGTGCGATCGTGCGCGGCGCCGTCTCCGCGGCGGCGCCCTACGACGTGCCGGTAACGATCAAGTTCCGTAAGGGGCTGTTCGACTCGCTGCTCACCTACATTGCCACTGGCCGCATCGCTGCCGAAGAAGGTGTCGCGGCGATTGCCTTACACGCGCGCACTGCCGAGCAGCACTACGCCGGCACCGCCGACTGGAATGCGATCGGAGAACTAAAGGCGGCGGTTCCGGAGATTCCGGTGCTGGGCAACGGCGACATCTGGGAAGCATCCGACGCGGTGCGCATGATGCGCGAGACCGGTTGCGACGGTGTGGTGATCGGCCGCGGTTGCTTGGGTCGGCCTTGGCTGTTCCGCGACCTCGTCGAAGCGCTGAACGGTCGCCCTGTGCCAGCTTCGCCGTTGCTCGGCGAGGCGTGCGCGGTGATGGCCGAGCATGCGTGTTTGTTGGTCGAGCATCTTGGCGAGGGTTTGGCGATGCGCGATTTCCGCAAACACACCTCGTGGTATCTCACCGGCTATCCGGTCGGCGGCGAAGTGCGCAAGCGGTTCAGCGGCGTGTCGACCTATTCGGAACTGGAAGACCTGATCGCAGGCCTTGACCCGACACTTCGAATCGTCGATGGTGGCGAACGCATTCGCCGCGGTCACACCAATGGGCCAATTCGGGTTGCGTTGCCCGCGGGCTATCTCGATCACCTCGACGACCTCACCGTTCCCGACGACGCCGACGTGATGGCGCTCAGCGGCGGATGAGCGCGGCAATTCTGTTGGCTTCGGGTTCGCCCCGCCGCCGCGAGCTGCTCGAGCAACTTGGGCTGACGTTCGCGGTCGTCGCGCCGGATGTCGACGAGTCACCGCTCGCCGAAGAGATGCCAGTCGCGTATGTGGCCCGGGTTGCCATCGACAAAGTGAACGCTGTCGAAGCCGACCCTGATGCGTTGGTGATTGCGGCCGACACGACGGTCGATCTCGACGGAACGATCATCGCCAAGCCGGTCGACCTCGACGACGCACGCGTCATCCTGCGTCGACTGTCCGGGCGCACCCATGCAGTCCATACCGGCGTCGCGTTGCGCCGCAATGATCGCTGTGTATCGGCCACGGTTACGTCGCAGGTGACGTTCGTGACGTTGAGCGACGCGGGGGTCGAGTGGTACGTAGGAACCGGTGAACCCCTCGGCAAAGCGGGCGCCTACGCGATTCAAGGCGCCGGTGCAGTTTTGGTGCAGAGCGTGGAAGGAAGCGTGACCAACATCATCGGCCTACCCCTTCCCACCGTGATTCAGCTAGCGCGCCAACTCGACGTGAGCCTGCTGGGCGTCTAACTAGAGGGTTGCGACTCGCTCGTCGCCGACCCAGAGTTCGATGGCGCCGTGATCCTCTGGGAGCAGGGTGGCCACTGCCGGTCCTGGCAGGTCGGGGCTCTCGTCCTCCAGCGGAATGGTTTCGACGTTGCCATCGGCAAGTGTGATGCGCAGCTCGCTGTCGGCTGCCTGCCCGCGATCGATGATCGCTAACACGAACCGCCGACCATTCGATGCTTCGAGCGTGAGCAGGGGTAGCGCTGCGTCGGAGGCATTGCTGCACTCTGCGCTTGATCCCGCGTCGGACTGCACTTGAATGCACGTAGTGAGCGAGCCATCAGCCCACTCGGCTGTGAGCGAAAGCGTGTCGCCAGTCGCCGGGTCGACACGTCGGTACAGCGTGGTGGATTCGTCGACTGGGAAGAGCGGGATGGACGGGTCGACGGAGTTTTGCGCGACCTCGACGACCTCGGCCCACTCGTTGTCGGTTGCTTCGCGCACCGTTTCGGCGAGAGCCAACGTGGCCTCGACATCGTCGGGTCCGCACACGATGATCAGGCGACCACCCTCAACCCACGCAACGATCGAACGCATGTCGGCGGCGGCACCTCCAAACATGTTCGCCGGCTGGTCGACCGCGATCGCAGGTTGGCCGTGCACCCGACGCTCCTCGTCGGCGCCGAGCACGAACCGCACCATTGCCAAGGTGCTCTCGCTGACGGCGGCCCGCGAGGCTATTGAGTAAGCCGCGCCGGTTAAGAAGTCCCCGTAGTGCACGCTCACCGTGCCGGGCATCTCTCCGAACGCTGAAATCGCCGCAAACACTGTGCCGGTGGCGACCGAGTAATCGGCGACATCGCCGACAGGAAGCATCGAACCGATCACGGTGTCGTCTCTGACGATGGGCACGCCGCCGTCGACGCCCACCGCCTCAGCAAAGGCCAAGCTCTCGGCGAGCGACAATCCCGACGAGACAACGCTGAACATCAATCCATCGCTCGGGCCAAAGCTGATTTCTCGGAAGCCGAGGTTCGACGAGATGACGGCTGGCGCACCCTGCACTGTTGCGGTGGTCTCACCATCGTCGACCGTCATGTCGGGCGCACTTTCGTCGCCTTCGGGCAGTGCCAGGAACGCCACCCAGGTTCCATTCGTTTGCGCGTCGAAGCTCCACCCCGCGCCGGGCTCGGCAAAGAAGTAGCCCTCGCCGGCACCGAGTGATCCGAAACCACTGTCGTCAGTCGTACCTGACCCCAGTGAGGCGGCCGTCAGCGGTGCGGGCAGATCGTCGAACACCAGCTCGGCTGTACGACTTAACTCTGGCGCGTCGCCGTCTGGGAACGACAGCGATTCGTCGTCGTCGGTCCATGGGCTCCACGCGACGAGTCCCGCGGCAGCGAGACCGATCACCCCGGTGACTGCGGCTGCAATCAACCGCCGTCGTCGATGCGACGGTTTTGTTTGCTCAGGCTGGGCCGTTGTTTTGGCTTCGTCGCGGTCAGCGTCGCGGTCGGCGGGAAATGCGTCGGCGTCGAACTCGATGAGGTCGATGATGTCGATCTCGTCGGGGTCGATCTCGCCAAACGCATCGCGCATCGCGAGAGTCTTTCACGCTAGATGGCTGCTACGACCTCGCCGTTGTCCCACAATTCAATGACGCCGTAGTCGGTGGGCAAGAGCATTGCGACTGCGAGACCCGGCAGCCCCGAGCCGAAGTCCTGTACCGGCAGCGTCGAAGTTCCGTCCGCGAGCGTGATGCGCACTTCGGAGCCATTGGAATTCCGATCGACCATCGCTACTACGAACTTGTAGCCGTACGACTCGATCACGGTCAGCAGTGGCAGTTCCGTGGAGCTTGTTTCGCAATGACTGGTACCGACTTCGGAACGCTGTTGTATGCAGACCAGCATCAAGTTGCTGGCGCTGCTGGGGTCGACCACTTGCACGGTGACGGCCAGAGTGTCGCCCGTCGCGGGGTCCACGACTTGGTAGAGGGGAGTGGCGGCACCGAAATCCACTTGGATGAAGCCGCTAATGGTCGCGACGTCGGCGTCGCTGATCGCCTGCCATTCTTCGTCGGTGGCCGGGCGAACGGATTCGGCGAGCGCGATTAACTCCTCGCTCGTTGCGTCGCCCGCGATCATGATCAGGCGACCGTCCTCCACCCACGCGACCACTGGTCCGGCGAGAACGCGAGACGTAATCACCGTCGCCGCAAGTCCATGGATTGTGATCGGGCGGCCGGCGCCGAGCACGAACTCCACCAGCGGCAGCGCATCCGAGGGCGCGGCGATCGACCCGAGCGAGACCGACTCGTCGACCGTGCCCCACGTGAGCAGTGTCGGCTGTGCGGCGCCACGCCCCCGTTCGCCGCCGAACAGGTCGGTCAGGAGCTCAACACAGTCGAGCGCGGCGACACTGCCGACTGGTTGCATTCCTGCGAGTTGGTACTTGTACGCGAGCGCAGGATTGCCGTCGATGACGGCCACGTGGTTGGCGAACTCGAGCGACTGCGCTTCATCGAGCATGTTGGTGGTGACAGTCCATGTGCGCCCAGCGATCGGCCCCCACGTGACTTCGTGGCGAACGCGGACACGCTTGACGACGGCGGCGACGCCGCCGACCTGCGGCGCGTCGGTCGCAACGGGAGCATCATCGCTGCTGGTGGTGGCTGTCCTAAACGCGGCCCACCGGCGGGTCAACTTGGTGCCGCCGGGTTCGCCGAACACGTACCCCAGTTGTGGTTTGACATCTACCGGCGCCGGTGGCAGATCGGCGTTGACGAAGGCCCCTGGCGGTTGGTCGAAAACGAGCTTCTCGTTTAGGCCCGCGACTGGCACGGGCGCAGCGTGAAACACGCGCCATTCAGGCGGGTGCGATTTTGGCCACCAAGCGACGGCCGCGCCCACGAAAACGCACACCACCGCCACGCCTGTGAGGCTTTGTCGCCACCGGGCGCGACTATGTGCGTGCCCCTCGTCGCCGAGTTCGCCGTCGTGGAAGGCAACGGGGTCGACGTCGATGAGATCGATCTGGACCCGTTCCCCCTGGTCGCGTGTGGCACGCATCGGCGGCAGTCTCCCACGTCCGTCGGCACTTGCCGTTAGCACTCAAGCCTTCCGGTTGCTAATGGCCCCTGTGACCTCCTAACCTGGCACTCACACCGGTCGAGTGCTAACCGCCCGGTCCCAACCCAAGCCCTTAACTCACCAAGCCATTAACTCAATAGTGCCCTTGCCAACGAAAGGCCTGCACCCCATGAAACTGAAGCCCCTCGATGACCGCATCGTCGTCAAGCCGAACGAGGCCGAGCAGACCACTGCGTCGGGTCTCGTGATCCCCGACACCGCCAAAGAGAAGCCCCAGCAGGGCGAAGTCCTCGCCGTTGGCCCGGGCCGCTGGAGCGACGACAAGGGCACCCACACCCCGCTCGACATCAAGGTCGGCGACACCGTGCTGTACAGCAAGTACGGCGGCACCGAGGTCTCCGACGGTGGCAAGGATCTGCTGATCCTGACCAGCCGCGACGTTCTCGCCATCGTGACGAAGTGAGCCACTGAACCACATGGCAAAACAACTGAAGTTCCACGATGAGGCGCGTCGCGCCCTCGAGGCCGGCGTGAACAAATTGGCCGACACGGTCAAAGTCACGCTTGGGCCGAAGGGTCGCAACGTCGTGCTCGACAAGAAGTTCGGCGCACCGACCATCACCAACGACGGTGTGTCCATCGCGAAGGAAGTCGAACTCGACGATCCGTTCGAGAACATGGGCGCGCAATTGGTGAAAGAAGTCGCCACCAAGACCAACGATGTTGCCGGCGACGGCACCACGACGGCCACTGTGCTCGCACAGGCCATGGTGCAACACGGCATGCGCAACGTCGCGGCCGGTGCTAACCCGATGGGCCTGAAGAAGGGCATCGAGAAGGCAGTTGCCGCGGCTGTCGAGAGCATCAAGAGCCAGGCCAAGGTTGTCGACGACAAGCACCAGATCGCCGCTGTTGCGACGATCTCAGCTGCGGATGCGTCCGTCGGCGAAGTCATCGCTAACGCGATCGACAAGGTCGGCAAAGACGGCGTTGTCACTGTTGAAGAGAGCAACACTTTCGGCACCGAACTGGAGTTCACCGAGGGCATGCAGTTCGACAAGGGCTACCTGTCGCCGTACTTCGTCACCGACGCCGACCGCCAAGAAGCAGTGCTTGAGGACGCGCAGATCCTGTTCAGCGCCGGCAAAATCTCCACCGTCGCAGCGTTGCTGCCGGTGCTCGAGACCGTCATGAAGTCGGGCCGTCCGTTGCTGATCGTTGCCGAAGACATCGAGGGCGAGGCTCTCGCCACGCTCGTCGTCAACAAGATCCGTGGCACGTTCAACTCGGTGGCTGTCAAGGCCCCCGGTTTCGGCGATCGCCGCAAAGCAATGCTGCAAGACATGGCAGTGCTCACCGGCGGCCAGGTCATCAGCGAGGAGGTCGGTCTCAAGCTCGAGAACGTCACCCTCGACCTGCTTGGTAAGGCCAAGCGCGTCATCATCACCAAGGACACCACCACCATCGTCGATGGAGCAGGTGCCAAGGACGATGTTGCCGGTCGCATCAACCAGATCAAGACCGAAATCGAAAACACCGACAGCGACTGGGATCGCGAGAAGCTGCAAGAGCGTCTGGCCAAGTTGGCTGGCGGAGTTGCAGTCATCAAGGTCGGCGCCGCAACCGAGGTGGAACTGAAGGAGAAGAAGCACCGCATCGAAGACGCGGTGTCGGCTACTCGTGCAGCCATCGAAGAAGGCGTCGTCGCCGGTGGTGGCGTTGCACTGGTGCGTACTCGCGCGGCAGTGTTGGCCGTTGTTAACTCGCTGGAAGGCGACGAGGCAACTGGTGCCCGCACGGTCTACGAGTCGCTGACGGCTCCGTGCCGGCTTATCGCCGACAACGCTGGCCTCGAAGGCGCAGTCACGACACAGGCAGTGGAATCCGCGAAGGGCTCGATGGGCCTGAATGCGTCCACGGGCGAGATGGTCGACCTGGTCAAGGCCGGCATCATCGATCCGGCCAAGGTGACGCGTGCTGCGCTGCAGAACGCCGCGTCAATCGCAGCCCTCGTCATCACCACCGAGTGCCTGGTTGCCGACAAGCCCGAAAAGGCTCCCGCCGGTGGCGGCGGCATGGGTGGCGGCGGCATGGGTGGCATGGGTGGCATGGGCGGGATGATGTAGCCACCTGCTCAGCAGGTCGTGTTAACGAACGACTGATTCGACCCCGGTGTCGCCGTGTTAAGTCACGCGGTGGCCCGGGGTCGAATCTGTTTTCAGCATTAGGCTCCGGGCGTGGCAGGCGGCAGTAACAAGACAGGTAAGCGTCCGTTTTGGGCGCACCAACTCGTCGAGTACATCCTCGGCGGCGCGTTGGTGGCGAGTGGCCTGCAAACCCAGACGCCCGTCATGCCCGCCGTAGTGGGCGGATTTCTCTTGCTCTACGCGGGGGCCACGCGCGGCGCGTTGGCAGCCTTTCGGCTGATCGACCGCCGTGTGCACCGCGTCGCCGATCCCGTGTTAGTCGTCGTCCAGATCGGGGCAGCGCTGCAGCCTTGGGTCTCGGTCGATAACGGCACGCGCGTCATCATGATCGGCATCGCTGTCGTGCATCTCGTGGTATGGCTAGGCAGCAGCTTCACCCAGAAGGAAAAGCGGGTGAGTGCTGCGTCGACTGATCCATCTGCTGATCGCAGCACGGAACTCGGTCGTTCAGCGGGCCGTTTGGCAGCCAAGGGTGTCCGAGCTGTTCGAACGGCGAAAGCCAACCGCGCCGGCAAGTGAATCGATGAGGGCCGAGCGGAAGGTTGTGCTGTTTGCGTCGACGTGCGCAGTCTTCGTCGCGATGGGTATGCCCGCTGCGCTGGGCACCGCAGCCAGCGGCTTTGGCAGCGACTTGCCACCTGCGCCTGCGCCAGCGGCTCCGTCGTCCACCGTCCCAGTCCCGACATCGACGACAACGCCACCTCCGCGAACGGTCTCCGTCGCTGCCGTCGGCGACTGGCTGTCTGAGCGGGCCGTGAACGGTGCCGCCGCGCAAGCCGCCGCGCCGGGTGTGCGCTACAACCACGTGCCGTTACTCGAACCCCTGCGCGACCTCATCCAGAACGTCGATCTGGCGATCTGTCACATGGAAACGCCGATCGGTGAGCCGGGCGGTCTCGTTGGGGAGGTGTCGCACACGAACGGTTTCACGCAGTTCGTGGCGCCTTACGAAGTGGCAGCCGACTTGGGGCGTATCGGGTTCGATCGCTGCAGTACGGCTTCTAACCACTCCCTGGATCTCGGCGTCGACGGCATTGAGAGCACGCTCGCCGCACTCGATACCGCGGGTATCACGCACACGGGCACTGCACGAACTGAGACAGAGTCGACACCGTCAGTGTTCGAGGTCAATGGCGTCAAGCTTGCGCACATCTCGTCGACGCTGGGCTCCGACGTGGGCTGGCCAAAAGACGACTGGCGAGTCAACCAAAGTGTCCCGGCCAGCAACGTCATCGCCGATGTCGCGACGGCGCGAGCCGCCGGTGCGGAACTGGTAATCCTCAGTCTTCACATTCGTGCCGCCGGAGAGTCGGCGCCGCGAGCCTCCGAGCGTGCGCAGGTCGAAGAAATCACGTCGCACGTGAAGGTCGACCTGATCGTGATGCACGGGCCACACACCATCCAGCCGGTCGAGGTCGTGAACGACACCGTCGTGTACTGGAGTCTCGGCAACGTGATCTCCGGGATGGGCGAGGGCGACGGGCCGGCGAGCGATCGGCGGCGACTGGATGGGCTGATGGCCCGGGTGGAGTTCACCGAGGCGCCAGATGGCTCGTGGTCGGCCGCGGCCACGGCAGTGTTGCTGTGCAACGTGCCCGGCAGCCGGATCGTGTATCCCGGAATCAGCACGCTTGCCGACCCGACCATCGACTCCAAGCTGCGCGACCAGCTGACCGCCTGTGAAAAGCGAAGTTCGCGAGTGGTTGCCGACCTGCGCTGACTCTGGCGGCAATCGTCAGAACGCAAAAGCCCTGGTCAGGGGCCTTTTGGCGGATGCCTCGCAATGTGATCGTAACATTGCTAGCCTCGTAGCTTCATGAGCCGGCGACTCAGGACCCCATCGATCGTGGCTATCTGCGCGCTCTCAGTGTCCCTGCTCGCCGGTCCCCAGGTTGTCAAGGCCGACGGCGTCGACGATGCCAAGAAGAAATTGGCCCAAATCCTCGACGACCTCGAAAACCTGCGCAACGAAATGGCGCAGGTCGTTGAGGACTACGACGGCGCACTCGACCGGCAGGAGACCTTGTCGGTCGAAATCGAAGCAGCGCAGACCCGTGTCGACGAGATGACGGTAACTCTCGGCGACGTCCAGGGCGTCGTGCAGCAGATTGCCATCAACAAGTACACATCCGGCGACTCGTTCGCGCTCAGCCCGCTCTTCTCAAATGCTGCCTCATACAGTCTTGCTGGGCAGCGTTCGGCACTATCGACGATCGCGATCAATAGCGGTGAAGGCAGCATCGACGATCTGGAAGCAATCGTCGACGATCTTGCCGCCGAGCGTGCTGTCCTCGCCACTAAGCAGGAGGAAGCGGCGCAACTGATCGCCACTCTCGAAACCAAGAAGGTCGACATGGCCGCCTTGGAAGAGGACTACCTCGCCCGTTACTCGAAAGCGGAGAAGGAACTTGGCAAGGCCAAGTTGCGCGCCGCCGAGGCGGCCCGGGAACGGGCGGCGAAGGCGCAAGAAGAGATGGCCCGCGCGGTGCGTCAACAGCAGCTCGACGCGCTTCCGCGTGGCGCTGGCGCCCGAGCCCGCTACACGGGCGACGTGCCAGCGGTCTCTGGCAGCGCCGGCATTGCAGTCGCCGCCGCGTACGCCCAGATCGGCGTCCCGTATGTTTCGTTTGCAGCATCGCCCGACATTGGCTTCGACTGCTCGGGTCTCACGCAATGGGTGTGGGGGCGCGCCGGCGTGAAGCTGCCGCATCAAAGCGGCGCTCAGTCGCGGGTCATGCCAGAGGTCAATCGCGAAGACATGCAGCCCGGCGACCTCGTCTTCTATCAACGGTTTCCCATGCATCACGTTGCGATCTATGTCGGCAACGACATGGTGATTTCGGCACCGGCGCCAGGCAAATACGTCTCGCTGGTGAAGATCAACTGGAACAACGTCACCAGCATCGGCCGACCCGGCTGAGCCCTGCGCGCTTGTGCGCTGCGGCCTCTCGCGGGTCGGGCGTCAGGGATTGACGGCTAGCGCGTAGCGAATCGCCTCGGCCACCTGTGGTGCCCGATAGCGGGCGTAGCTGTCGGTGAGGTGGCTGTCGTCGCTGTACACGACCACGCCCGCGATCACCGCCGGGCAGAACGTGTCGGTGCAGAACCAGTTCGACGGGTCGACATAGGTGGCGTGGTGCAATGGCGCCGTGTCAGCAAGTACGGCCAAGCGCTCGCTGAGTACCGCTTCGGAGCGCGAGTTGCCACACGGTGCGATGTCTTGTTGGTGGGCGCTCAGGCACAGAGGAATGTTGTCGCCGTTGGACTTCGGGGTATCGCCGATCACCAGCGTTTTGGCGCCCGAGGCAGTCATGGCATCGAGGGTGCGGCCGAGCCCGGCGCCCCACTCGCGGATGGCGTCGGATCCGCGATGACCCACCACGCCGCGGCGCGTCAGCATCGGAAACACAACGAGGTCGGCGTGCAGGTCGCTGATGTACTGCACTGCGTTCTCGCGCCAGATATCACACTCGGGGTATGGGGCGTCGAGCACGTCCCGGTTGACCGCGGAGTACACCGAGACATCGGCCATCGGGCAGCCGCGCTTGGTGACGGTGACGATCTTCCAGTGGTTGGCCTTGCCTGCTTCGTCGAACGCGCCGAACCAGGCCGCGACATGCGAGTCGCCCGCGATTACTACGACGACATCCGATGTCGTGTCGCCGTACTCGCACGGCAACCCTGAAGGGGCGGTCGCGCCCCAGCCAACATGGCAACCGTTGTCTTCCAGTGGCGAGATGTCGGAACGTGCAGTCTTGATCGGTGTGCCCTCGGGCACCGGGCCAAGTGCCGCCGCCTCGATCACGTCGGCTAGCACCGCGGTGTCGATGGTGGGCAGCGTGGTGGTGGTTGTCGTGGCCGCGATGGTTGTGCTGGTGGAGGTGGTGGCTGCCGTCGTCGTTGCCGCGATCGTCGTTGTTGGAGCGGCAGTGGTGCCGCCAGCGGATTCTGCGGCGGCATTGCTGTCGGCTTCCGAACACGCCGAGGTGGCAGTCAGTAAACCTGCTAGCAAAATCATTGCCAGACGCGTTGAGTACACACACCGCCGGTCGCCGTTCACGTCACGCATTCTACCGATGATCCCTTCGGTAGCCTGGTCGCATGGCCTTTGATCAACCACCGCCCGACTTAACCAAGCTGATCGCGGCGTGGGAGGAATTCGAGCGCGGTGAGCAGACTCCAGGCAAGGTGCTCGCCAAGATGAAAACCGCTGGTCTCGCGCAAGTGCTCGCGCAGCTGGCGAAGAGCGGCTGGACCCCCGCTGCCTAGTCTGCAGTTTCCCCGGCCGGAAGGTTGGCGCCTCGGCGAGGGGCCACCGTGGCCAACACCAGCCGCTGTTGTTTCCACGCAAACCGTAATGAGTCGCGTCGCGGAGCTGTCGTTGCCGGTCGTCAGCGCCGATGCGACCAATGTGCGGCCGTCGGCTGTGCTGATCGTGCTCGCCGATGGGCCCAACGGAGCTGAAGTGCTGTTGACGCGGCGATCAATGAGTGTCAGCAGCCATCGCGGCGATGTCTGCTTTCCGGGCGGCCGTTTGGATGCGGGCGAAGATTCGTTGACTGCTGCGCTGCGCGAGGCGCACGAAGAAGTGGGCCTGGCATCAGATCTGGTCACCGTTGCCGGCGAGTTGTACCCGATCGGTACGTACGTGAGCCGCAGTTGGATAGTGCCGATCGTTGGCCACATTGCCGAGCCACAAGCGCTGCAGGCATGTACGACCGAGGTCGACAGAGTCTTCTGGGTTTCGTTGGCCGATCTCACCCAACCTGGAGCCTTCCGCGAGGAGTGGTGGCCGCTTCCCTTTTCCGAACCGGCCGGTGAGCGACCGATCTACTTCTTCGACGTCGAGGGCGAGACCGTGTGGGGCGCGACAGCGCGTATGTTGCATCAGCTGTTGCGGGTGGCCCATCGCATCGAAGGCGACGAACCACCCGCAATCTGACTGTCGTTAATCAGACTGACGGCTTACGGTCCGCCTGCGATGCGCACGGCCTGGAAAAACGTGACGGCCCACAAGTTGCATGTTGGCCGCAATGGCAACGCCCGACCGCGGCAGTGTGCCTTCATGTCTTTGAGGAACTGCTGGTCGACGCGCTTGCGATTCGTTGAGTTCCAGTAGGTGCGGCCACTGCCGTAACGCGACTCGAGCAACTGCAGGTTTCGATATCCGAAGTCGTGACGAACGCACGATTCGCGGAAGTCGAACGAGCGCCCCGTGTCGCCGATCAGCGGGGCCGAGCAACCGTCGGTGGTCCAGTCGAACCACGGATCACCGGTTGCGCGTGTTGCGCTGAAGGTAGAGAGCGGAACCGAGAACGCCATCCGGGACACAAATGCCCAATCGGTGGTGGCACTGGGACCGGCTAGCGCCGGCGATACGACGGTCAGGAGACTCGTGACCGCGACGAGCACTGCGAATCGAAATCGCATGAAGTGCTCCTTGGTTATTCACTCACCCCATTTCGGGTGTGTCGCCGATTCAACCCTCGGAAGCGAGCGATTGCAACAAGTCCCACGCCGCTCGCACGTGCGTGGCCTCGGTGGCGCGGCCACCGACGGAGAGACGACACGCCACTTTGCCATCGAGCACGGTGCGTGTGAACAATGCTTTGCCGCTGTCGTTGGCGGCAGCGATCAATGCATCAGTTGCAGAGTCGCCGGCAACCAGTCGCACGCACAACAGGTTCAGTGGGTGCGGTGCGACGATCTCGAAGCGATCGTCGACGGCGACCCAGGAAGCAAGCTCCTGAGTGAGTTCGACGTGCCGGCGAATCATTGCAATTGCGTCACCAGCGCCGCCGGCCCGGATGGTGAACCACAACTTCAGCGCACGGAAGCGTCGACCGAGTGGGATCTGCCAGTCGCGGTAGTCGATCGCAGCGCCGCTCTCGGCGGCTGCAGAGCGTAGGTACTCGGGCAAGATGCTGAGCGCGCCGAGTAGCGCGCCGCGATCGGCGACGTAGAACAAGTCGCAATCGAAGTTGACGCCCATCCACTTGTGCGGGTTGGTGCAATAGCTGTCGGCAAGTTCGAGCCCGTCGTTCACCCAGCGGTACTCGGGCGCCAGCGCGGCAATACCGCTCATCGCCGCATCGACGTGTAGCCACAGGTTCTCGCGCTGCGCGATCGCTCCGATGAGCGCGACTGGGTCGAACGCCAATGAGCTGGTGGTGCCCGCGGTAGCGCACACCCAAAACGGGGTCAGGCCAGCCGCACGATCAGCTGCAACCATTCGCGCCAAGTCGTCGGGACGCATTGCGAACGTTTCGTCGTGCGGCACGATGCGCAGATGTGCGGTACCGATGCCCGCCAGCCGCAGACCCTTCTCGATACTGCTGTGTGCTTGCGAGGTCGCGTAAGCGACGAGTTTCGTGGTGTCGCCCGTGACGTTGATCGCGCCGTCCGTGATGCGCCACCGGGCCGCGAGAATCGACGTCAGGGTTGCTTCACTGGCCGAGCCTTGGATTACGCCACCACCGGTAGCGCTTGTGCTGCGGAACTTGGCGGGTAGCCCGAGCAACTCCTGCATCCAATCGATCATCAGCGTCTCGACTTCGGTGCACGCGGGGCTCGTGACCCAGCTCATGCCCTGTACGCCCAGCCCGGCAGTTGCCAACTCGCCAAGAATCGCGGGGTAGCTGCTGTTGCCCGGAAAGTACGCGAAGAAGCTTGGGTGCTGCCAATGCGTGATGCCTGGCATCACCAACTCGTCGAGGTCTTTGAGCATGGCGCTGAACGGTTCTGCGGCGGCAGGCGGATGTGCGGGCAGTGAGGCGCGGATGTCGCCCGGCTTCACTTGGCTGGCTACAGGAAACTGTTCGACGCCCTCGATGTACTCCGCAATCCAATCGATGAGTGCGTAGCCGTTGGTGCGGAACTCGTCGGGTGTCATGGCTCGACCGGTGGCTCGATCGGTGGCGCAATGGCTGCATCCCGTGCGCGCACGCTGCGCACTACTCGCCAACCAATGAAGCCAATGCCGGCAAGGAGGAAACCGAATGTGAGGTACAGCTGCCAGCCGCCCTTGGACTCGCTGCCGCAATCAGGCCGCTCGACGGCACCGATGCAATCGCTGACGTTGTCGCGAGCCGGAAGGAACTCGTTGTCGCCCGTGAGCGCCGGACTCGTCTCGGCCGACGCGGCCGACTGATATGGGTTCTCGCCGCTACATCCGGCGGTCAGCGCGATGGCCAGCAGAACTGGCGCAAGAGCAGCAGGAAACAGGCGGCGGACTACGGTGGAGGCCATGAGCAACGATCTAGAAGATACCCGCAAGGAACTGGACAAGGAATTCGAGCAGTTTCGCAAGCGCATCGGAAAGCTTCACGAGAAGCTCGAAGATCTCGGAAAGCTCGGACCCACCGACGACATCTACGAAGAGTTCAGCGATTTCGAAGACATCGTCAAAGAGATTCGTACCGGCGGCATGATCGGATCAGGCCTCAAGGGGCATCGCGAGGCTCGCGAAAAGTACAACGAGTCGCGCAACAAGTGACGCGTAGCAAGTGACAACTGGCGTGCACCGCACGCAGACCGTGCTGGTCGTCGACTTCGGTGCGCAGTACGCGCAGCTCATCGCCCGCCGCGTCCGTGAGCTCAACGTCTACTCACACATCGTTCCGCACCGCATTTCTGCGGCGGAAGTGATCGAGCTCAACCCGGCGGCGATCATCCTCTCCGGAGGACCGAAGAGCGTGCACGTTGAAGGTGCTCCGGCACTGGATCCTGCGATTTATAAACTCGGCATTCCGATACTGGGCATCTGCTACGGCGTTCAACTGATCGCGCAACAACTCGGTGGCACGGTCGGCAGGGGAATGCGGGGCGAATACGGCAGGGCGCGCATGACGCAGTCGACCGTGAATGGCCGCAGTGGCACATTGCTGGAAGGCACGCCCATCGAGCAAGACGTGTGGATGAGTCACTTCGATGCTGTCACGGAGGTACCGGAGGGCTTCGTCGCGACTGCTACAACGCCCGATGCGCCGGTCGCCGCGTTGGAGTGTGTTGCGCGCAAGATCTGGGGCGTGCAATGGCACCCCGAGGTGGCGCATACTCCTCACGGGATGGCCGTGCTGGCTCGATTCCTGCACGACCTCGCCGGCTGTTCGCCGAGCTGGACAATGGGTTCCATCGTTGAGGAACAGGTGGCAGCGGTGCGCGCCCAGGTAGGCAGCGAGCGGGTGATCTGTGCGCTGAGCGGCGGTGTCGACTCCGCCGTCGCCGCCGCACTGGTGCACCGCGCGATCGGTCATCAGCTCGTCTGCATCTATGTCGACACCGGGCTGATGCGATTGCACGAGAGCGATCAGGTCGTCGAGACCTTCAAGCGCAACATGGGCATTGAGCTGATCCACGTCAGCGCCGGCGAGCGCTACTTCGACAAGCTGGCCGGTGTCACAGATCCCGAGCAGAAGCGCAAGATCATCGGCGAGTTGTTCGTCCGCATCTTCGAAGAACACACCGGCGGGCTCAGCGACGCGAAGTTCCTCGTGCAGGGCACGCTGTACCCCGACGTGATTGAGAGCGGCGGCGCTGATGGCACGGCGGCGGTGATCAAAAGCCACCACAACGTTGGCGGCCTGCCCGCCGACATGACGCTGAAGCTGGTCGAGCCGCTTCGCGACCTGTTCAAAGACGAGGTCCGCAAGCTGGGCCGCGAGTTGGGGCTGCCCGATGAGATTGTGCTGCGCCAGCCGTTTCCCGGGCCGGGGCTCGGCGTGCGCATCTTGGGCGAAGTGACCCCCGAGCGGGTGGCCGTGCTGCAGCAGGCCGATGCGATCGTGCGCGACGAGATCGCCGGCGCAGGCCTCGAGCGCGAGCTCTGGCAGAGCTTTGCCGTATTGGCGGCCGAGGTCCGCTCGGTCGGGGTGATGGGCGACGAACGCACGTACGCGCACCCGATCATCGTGCGGGCGGTGACCAGCGACGATGCGATGACCGCCGACTGGGCGCGGCTGCCCTACGACGTGCTGGAGGCGATCTCTAGCCGCATAATCAACGAGGTTCGGGGGGTCAACCGGGTGGTCTACGACGTGACATCGAAGCCGCCGGGGACCATTGAGTGGGAGTAAGCGTCGCTGCTTCGCAATGCTTTCGTAACATTTGGTAGGCTTTCACCCGTGTTGACCCGCGACCCCATTGGCAGCCGTAGGGGACTCCCCCGCCGTGTCGGCAGCGCCTTGTTGGGTGTTGGCCTGCTCGCCGCCAGCTTTAGTGTTGGCCCGCAAGTTGTCCGGGCCGACGGTGTCGGTGACGCGAAGAGCAAGATGCAGCAGGCGCTCGACGACCTCGACACGCTGCGCGATCAGATTGGCCAACTCGACGAGGACTACGCCGGTGCCCTCGATCGTCAGGACGAGCTGGTGGTTGAGATTGCGGCCTCACAGGCCCGCGTCGACGAGATGACCGCCACATTGGGCGATGTTGCCGTCGTATTGCAAGACATCGCCATCAAGCGCTTCACGTCCGGCGAGTCGTTGGCGCTCAGCCCGATCTTCTCTAACGCCGCGACATATAGCCAGGCTGGGCAACGGTCAGCGCTCGCGGCACTCGCGATCAACACCGGCGAGGGCAGCATGGACGACCTGCAGTCGGTCGTCGACGATCTTGCTGCCGAGCGCGAGGCGCTGGGTCGTAAACAGGAAGAAGCGACACAGCTCATCGCGACGCTCGAACAGAAGAAGGTCGAGCTCACAGCCCTGGAAGCGACCTTCACCGCCAAGTATGCGCAGGCCGAGAAGGACTACTCGGCTGCCGTGGTACGACAGGCTGTCGAGGCTCGGGCGGCGGCGGCTGCTTCCCGCGCGCAGCGCACACGCACAGCAAACGCTGGCGGTGGTGGTGGCGGCGGTTCGGCAACTCCACGCGGTGGTGGCGGCGGTGGCGGTGGCGGCGGTGGCGGGTCCACCGGCGGCGGCTACACGGGCTCGGTGCCATCGGTTTCCGGCAGCGCGGGCATTGCTGTGGCGGCGGCTTACAGCCAGATTGGCGTGGGCTACAGATATGCAGCCGAGGAACCGGGCGTCGCATTCGACTGCTCGGGCCTGACGAAGTGGGCGTGGGGGCAGGCGGGGGTGTCGTTGCCACATCAAAGTGGCCGCCAGTTCAGCCAGACGGCCCATGTGCCGGTCGACCAGGCGCAGCCGGGCGACTTGTTGTTCTATTACTCGCCAATTGGTCACGTCGGCATTTATGTCGGTGGCGGGCAGATGATTCACGCGTACTCGCCGGGGCAACCCGTGCAGTTGTCGGCAGTGCATTGGAACAAGGTCGTCGGCGTCGGCCGCCCCTGACCCGCAACCTTTCGCGCAGTAGGCACTACGGTTGCGGCCCGTGCAGGGCATCAACGTCGAACCAGTCAGCAACTGGATGGTTGCCAACGTGGTCGGAGCGGTTGCTCCGTTCACTTTCGATCTCATCGCTGGCGGCCGCTCCAACCTCACCTACCGGGTCACGGGCGCCGATGGCCAGCGGTTTGTTGTTCGGCGGCCACCGCTTGGCCACGTGCTCGCTACTGCGCACGATATGGCGCGCGAGTTCCGCATCATCAGCGCCGTCGGGTTGAGCTCAGTGCCGGTGCCACTGGCGCTCGGATTGTGTACCGACGAGTCGGTGAACGGCGCGCCGTTCTACGTCATGGGCTACGTCGACGGTGTGGTGCTGGATAGCCCCGAACGTGGTGCCGAGTTGCCGATGCCGTTGCGCCGGGTTGCCGGCGAGGATCTCGTCGACGTGCTCGCCGACCTGCATGCCGTCGACATCGATGCCGTCGGACTTGGCAACCTCGCGAAACGCGAGGGCTATGTCGAGCGGCAGGTCAAGCGTTGGAGCACGCAATGGGAGCAATCCAAGACCCGTGAGCTGCCTGCGATCGATGAGGTCGCGCGCAAGCTGCGCGAAGCGTTGCCAGTGCAACAGGGTGTGTCGATCGCGCACGGCGATTTCCGATTCGGCAACTGCCTGACCAACCTCACAACCGGTCGCATCGCGGCAGTGCTCGATTGGGAGCTGTGCACGTTGGGCGATCCACTCGCCGACCTCGGCTACCTGGGCGTGTATTGGTACCACGGCGATCTCGGCACGATGCGCGCCAACGACCCAACGCCTGCCGGTGGGTTTCCGACCTATCCCGAGTTGGTTGCCCGCTACGCGCAACGCACGGGCCGCGATGTGTCGCGAATCGACTACTACGTGGCCTTCGGCTGTTGGCGGCTCGCGGTCATCAGCGAGGGCGTGTACGCGCGTTACGTGCAGGGCGCGATGGGCCAATCCGACGATGCGGGGTTCTTGGCGTTCAAGGCTGCCACTGAGGCGCTCGCCGAGCGTGCGCGCGAGGCGCTCAGCCGTCTATGACGGGCGTGCTGATCGACTGGACGCAGTCGTCGTTTACGGCGGCTGGCTTCACCCGCGAGGTGTTTCGGCGCGGCAGCGGGCCTGGTGTCATCGTCGTGCACGAGCTGCCCGGCATCACGCCCAAGGTCGCCGCATTCGCCGACGAAGTCGTCGACGCCGGCTTCACGGTGCTGATGCCTTCGCTGGTTGGCACCCCCGGTCGCGAGTACAGCAACGGCTACCTGGCGAAGTCGGCGTTGCGGCTGTGCATCGCCAGCGAGTTCACGCACTGGGCGTTGAACCAAACGTCGCCGATTATTGGTTGGCTGCGCGCTCTGGCCCACGACTTGCACACCGAACTTGGTGGCCCGGGCGTGGGGGCAATCGGGATGTGTTTCAGTGGTGGGTTCGCGCTGGCGATGATGGTCGACGACGCGGTCGTGGCCCCCGTACTCAGCCAGCCGTCGCTGCCTCTCTCGGCTTTCGGAGCGGCTCGCGCCGCCGACCTCAATCTGTCGCCTGCCGATGCGCTAGTTGTTGCGCGCCGAGCCGCCGAGGGTTGCCAGGTGCTCGGCCTGCGTTTCACCGAGGACAAGCTGGTCGGTACGCGCTTCGACTCGTTGCGCGAACTACTCGGAGACTCTTTCTTGGCGGTCGAGATCCCGAGCAACGCGAAGAGCGATCACAGCGTGCTCACCGAACAACGCCACGAGCCCAGCGTGCAACGCGTGTTGCAGTTCTTGCACGCCAAGCTGGCGTAGCTGCCCTGCGCTAGCCCTCGAGGTTGTCGATGGCGAATTGCCGCGCCGCTTTGTAGTCGGCCTTGCCGTTCGCCGCGCGCGGTACTTGCTCGACGAACACGACTCGCTTCGGTGCTTTGTAGGCGGCCAAGTCGTGTTTGACCACTGCGATGACTTGCGCTTCTGTAACCACCGTGCCGACCGACACTGAGGCGACGGCTGTTACCACCTGGCCGAAGCGGTCGTCGTCGATGCCAATCACCAGGCAGTCGACAACGCCGTCGACGCGTTTGACCGCTTCCTCGACCTCCTCCGGAAAGATCTTCTCGCCACCGGAGTTGATCACCTGGCTGCCGCGGCCGAGCAAGATGAGCGAGCCGTCGGCGGCCACCTGCGCCATATCGCCCGGGAATGAATAGCGCACGCCGTCGATTGTGCGGAAGGTGTGCGCCGACTTGGCTTCGTCCTTGAAGTAGCCCAGCGGCACCATGCCGCCCGAGACCGCAACCATGCCGGTCTCGTCGGTACCCGGGGCGACTTCACGATCGTCGTCGGTGAACACTTTCGTGGTCGGGTTGCGCGTGAACTTGGCCGTGGCTGGCGGCACGCCCTTCATCGAGATGCTGGTGCCCATCGAGCCTTCGGAGGATCCGATCGCGTCGAGCAAGATGACGTGCTCAATTCGCTCGAGTAGTTGCTCCTTCACTTCGGCGGTCCACATCACGCCCGACGAGATGATCATCTTCAGCTTGCTGAGGTCGTACGGCGTGCCGGCAGCGATCGCCCTATCGATGGCGGCGATGATCGGCTTGGCAAACGCGTCGCCGACGATCGTCATGTTGGTGACTTCTTCGGCTTGCACGGTGCGCAGCACCTCATCGGCGTCGAGCGAGCGGCCCTGCAGCGTCACGACTTCGGCACCGCCAAGTTGAGGAATCATGACGCCCAGCCAGACGCCCGTGCCATGCATCAGCGGCGCACAAGACAGGCTGATCAGACGACCGCCAGCGTCGACGATGTTGCGGATCAAGGGTGCGATCTCGGCCGGGTCGACCGGCGGCGCCAGGCCAAGCAGCGGGAAGCCGAGCGCGGCAAACGCGCGGGTGAGGTCGCCCATGGCGTACATCACGCCCTTGGGCATGCCGGTGGTGCCACCGGTGTAGAGCATGTAGATGTCGCTCTCTTCGCGGACGATGCGCGGCATTGGCTGGTGAGCGCTGATCAAATCCTCGTAGTGCCTGGCACCCGCGACCTGGCCGGGGGCGCCGTCTTCGACCTCGATCAGCAGCTTTAGCTTTGGCAGCCGCCCGCGTATCCGCTCGACGCGATCGGCGAGCGATGAGTGAAAGACCAGCGCCTCGGCGTCGGCGTTGTCGAGCAGGTACACCAGTTCCTCGTCGATGTAGCGGTAGTTGACGTTGATTGGCACGCCGCGCATCTTGAAGGCCGCGTAGTGAGCCTCGAGGTACTCGTTTCCGTTGTAGAGGTAGAGCCCGATCTTGGAATCCGGGCCAAGGCCTGCTGCGGTAAATGCAGCTGCGATGCGCGCCGCCCGATCGTCGTACTGGGCCCAGGTGAATCGGCGATCGCCATGCACGACCGCGGTGTACTCGGGCAATACATCGGCGATTGATTCCCAGATTGACGCGAAGTGGTATTCCATCGACGCCTGTTTAGCCCAGGTCGTTGCCATACATGTGGCCGAGCGGATCGCTGATCAGCTCCAGGCGCTCGCCGTCAGGGCCACGGAAGTACAGCGATGATCCGTCGACGTGGGCGTACTCCACGCCGGCCTCGTCGAGGCGACCCTTCGCCGCCTCCCACTCCGGTCGGGTCATCGAGATCGCTAGGTGGTGATGGCCGCCCAACACTTCCCGGTACGGGTCGAGATCGAGACCAGGTAGGTCGAAGTAGGCAAGCGCGTTGCCATTGCCGATGTCGAAGAAGAAGTGTGTCGAGCCCTCGTAGTCGCGGTTCTCGAACATTTCAATCAGTGGGAAGCCGAGCAGGCCGTCGTAGAACTTGACCGTCCGCTCGACATCACTGCTGATGTGCGCTGCGTGGTGCACGCCGCGTGCGGTCGAGGCTGGTCGAACGGCACGCGGCTTCAGATAGCGGTTGCTCAGCTCGACTCGTCGGGTAGCCAACTCGGAACGACTAGCCATGAGCACATTCCATCACACTTTGGGCGTTTCGAAGCCCGCGACGCTTGCCCAGGTCGCCGGGCTGTCGAACCCGAGTGCCCAGAACGCGACCCCGCCAATTCGCTCCTCGCGAGCGAGATCCAGTCGTGCTCGACTTCCGGCCTCGTCGACGTAGTGCACTTCGCGCGCCTGCGTGCAGGTGCTGACGGCATCGGTGACCACCAACTGATACGTGAAGGTGACTTCCTTGTTGGTTTCGTCGGGAACAGGCGTGGCTTCGCGCTTCGCGATCAGTTCCTCGGCACTGCTGTGCGTGATTGGGACAGTTCCTTCCGCGTCGGCGGGACAGTTGCCAATCGTGCCGACCACCCAATTGCGACCGTACAGAGGTATCCCGAGCACCAACTTGCTGTCGTCGTCGACGGCTTTCTTCGCGGCGCGTATCGCGCCGCGAAGCCAGTTGATCGGCGCGATCGGTCCCGGCTCGTCGAACGAGTAGTCGTAGCCCATGATCCGGATGCGGTCCACAACTTCGCCCATTGCGGCGTAGTCGTAGACCCACCTGCCGCTGTCGGCGGTGCGCTTGGTGTCGTAAATCGGGGGCACGCTGACGGTCAACAGCTTGCCCTGCGCGTGCAGCGCAGTTGCCAGTTCGGTCACGAAGGCAACCCAGTTCGGTCGGGTGGTCTCCCACGTCGCGTAGTCGTCGACAAACGCGAAGCCCTCGTAGTCCAAATCGATGCCATCGAAGCCCCCGCTCGCGACGAGATCGACAATCGTCTGCACGTGGAGTGCACGGCTCGTCGGGTTGGCGAGCAGCGTCGCCATCTCGGTCTTCCCGAGGCCGTCGACGATCGAGGGGAGCACGCGAGTTCCGGTGGCGCGCGCGGTGTCGATGAGTGCTTGCATCGCCGACGGTTCGATGTTGCCAGTGACTGTGATGGCTGTGACACCCGTTGCCGCGTACCAAAAGGGCGATACCTCGTGCAGCACGCTGCCGTGCGCGGCGACTGACGCTGTCGCCTCGCCTAGCACCCAGTACGGCGCCCAGCCGCTAATCGGGATGTTCTCGAGTGGGGGAGGGTCGTCGCCGCTGGTCGCGACGATCACTCCTGCCGCGATGGCAGCGGCCGTCACGACGGCCGCGAGGATGCGGCGGGTGCGGTATGGGCTGGCCGGGCGCCGACTGGCCGGGCGCCGACTGGCCGGCGACTCGGCGGGCAAGCCGAGAGCTGCGCGATCGATTTCGTTCAGCGAACCGACGACGGTGTAGCCGCGGCCCTCGGGAACATCGACCACGTTGGGCACTGCAAAAGTGCGACAACCCGCGGCGACCGCACTGCGTACCCCCGTGGGCGAGTCTTCGATGGCTACGCAATCCTGCGCGCGCACGCCGAGGGCGGCGGCGGCTGCCAAGTAGGGCTCGGGATGCGGCTTACCGTGGATCACTTCGTCACCAGTAATCACCACGTCGAACGAGCCTGGCGGCAGTGCACCGACGACCGCGTCGGCAAAACGACTCCAGCTCATGGTCACCAAGGCACATGGGATGCGTTGCTTGCGCAGAGCAATCAGCAGGGCGCGAGCTCCGGGGCGCCACGGCACCTTCTGTTGGACGCGCTCGATGACCCCGTCGAGCAGTCGGTTGACGATGTCGTCGATGGGCAGATCGACGCCACCCCTATCGCGCAGCACCGCAGCGGCATCGCGCAGGTCGAAGCCGACGAGCGAGCGTGCATGGTCGTCGCTCCAGTGACCCCCGTGTTCGGCGACCAGCGCGTACTCGGTAGCAATCCAGTACGGCTCGGTGTCGACCAGCGTGCCGTCCATATCCCACAGCACTGCCGCTGGCCGCGCTGCTCCGGAGTTCCTGGACGCAGCGCTCATGTCGGAATTCGACCCTATACGAAACGACTGTTGCTAGGCGGTCAGCGCGAGCGCACCCAGAGCAGCAATGCGCTGCTCCACAGCACCTCGTATGAGACGTCGCGACCGTGTTTGTCGGAGAGGTCGAGGCGAAGCTCGCTGAACATGCGATCGAGGTGGAAGGGGATCGTCGACTGCACCAGTCGGCGCGCGCCGCTCTTGTCGCCGATCGTGCGCACTTCGTCGATCAGGTTCGGAATCTGGGCACGTTTCGCGATCAGTAACTCGAGGGCCTGGGTTGCGACCTCGTCCCATGTGATGCGGCGCTGTTGTTCGGCCTCCAGGCGCAGTTTGCGGCGGCGGGCCTCGCCGTGTAACTCGCGCGGCACAAGGTGACCGCGCAGGCGTCGGCCGGCCGCACCGCGGCCGACCCGTGCGGGTGCCGGACGCGTAGCGGCGGCCACCGACGGCCGAGCTCGCGCAACGGGTGCCGCGGCTCGATTGCTCGCGGCGGCCGGACGTGACGGCGGTTTGGTCGGCGTGGCGCGCGTCTGCGTAGCGACGATTGCGCCGCGCGCCGGTGCCTGCTTCAGTCGTTGATCGAAGCGCTTCGCGAGATCTTCGCGTTTAGGTCCGGCCACTACGTGGCCCCTGCCGTTGAAGTTCCGGCCACTTACAGATCGACCTGCGGAACCGTGAAGCGCCAACCGCGCAGCTGGATCAGTTCGTAAGCCACATGGCGGAACGCGACTGCCGCTCGTGCTCCGTGCTCGTAGGCGCCGACCGGAAGCCCGACGAGATGCGCCTCGCCGAAGCGAGCGTCTTCGGGCACCTTGTTGTGTAGGAGCGGCACGCCGTACTCCTCTGCGATCGTTCGAATCTGTTCTTCGGCGACACGCCGATACACGCTGTTGCCCCAGATGCGGAGTTTGATGATTCCGTAGACCTCGGGCTGGCGGTAGGTCTCAGCGGCGGCGCGAATCGTGTTGAGGATGGTGGGAAGCTCGGTGACGGGGCCAGCCTCGGGAACCATCGGCACGATGACGCCATTGGAACGGCGCATCGCCGTCGACACCAATCGCGACTGATGCCCAGGCGTGTCGATCAGCACGATGTCCCAGCGATCGCGGGCCGTATCGATCAGCGTGTGAAACCGGTCGAGAATCTCCGGGTCGTCGATCTGTTCGCTCGCACTGCCCAGTGACAATTCCTCTGCAGGCAACACGTCGAGGCCTGGGTGGACTTCGGTGATGAGCGCATCGTCGAGTTCCGCGTACCCGAGAAGAACGGCACCGACGTCGGTCTTGGAGTCGACCTCGCGTTCGCCGATGAACGCCGATTGCCCCGTCTGCTGATCGAGGTCGATCACGAGCACTCGGGCCCCGCACTCGGCGAGCGAGTACGCGAGGTTGAACGTCATCGTCGTCTTGCCGGCACCGCCCTTGGTGTGGGCGACGGTGATGATCTCGCCGAGGGGCTTCGCGGAGTACGGCGAACGGCCTGCGCCCATTACTGCACCTCTCTGAAGATATGCATATATGCAAATCTTAATATCTGACTGATGAAATCGTCAACAAGTTGATGAATTTCGTCAAGGTGCTGCGGAGCGCGGCCGAAAAAGAACATCGAGTGTTCTACACAACGGCCCCGCTCTTGGTTGAAACCAAGCCGGCGTCGCAATCGATTGAAGGCGGCAGGCAATGAAAGCTCCACACGGTGTGCAAATGAACGATGTAGCGACCACCAGTCGGTCGCGCGTTGCACGTTCCGTGCTGGCAATGGCATTGCTCGTTTTCGGTCTTCCATTGGCAACGCTCATCCCAGCATCTGGAGTTGTTGAGGCGGATCCCGCTGCGAACGCGGCCAACGTCAGCCAGTCCACAACCGGTGCGCTCGCTGGTGGTTCCGTTCCCGACGGCACTTGTCGCGCGCACATCACAGCCACCGGCGGCGGCGGCGCGTCGGGCGGACTCGCCGCCGCCAACGGCGGTCGTGGTGGTGCTGCAGCAACCATCGACGCAACCGTTGCGGTGTTGCCCGGTCAGGCGTACTCGGGAAGCGTGGCTGGCGGGGGCCAGACGAACAGCACGGGTGGCGTCGGTGGCGGCGGTACCGGTGGAACGATCGTTAACTTGCACCGTGGCGCCGGTGGTGGTGGTCGCTCTGTTGTCGCGATCGGTGGGCTCACACAAGTCGTCGCCGGTGGTGGTGGCGGCGGTGGCGCCGCACACAACGCGGGCACGCCGCTTCCCGGTAACGGTGGCGCAGCTGGTACCGCGGTCGGCGCGGGCACCGCTGGTGTTGGCGCGACCGGTACGAACGGTGTCGACAACCCGGCAGGCAACGTTGTCGGCGCGGGACAGGGTGGACAGGCGGCTGCCGGTGGCGCCGGTGGAACGAACTCCGCCGCGGGCACGTTCGAAGACGGCCAGGCCGGTGGTGGCACAGCTACTGGTGTCGGTGGTAACGGCGGCCCGGATGCGAACTACGACTCCGCTGGCGGTGGTGGCGCTGGTTACACAGGTGGTGGCGGTGGCGCCTCGACTGTTGGCGACACAGTGACTGGTGCTGGCGGCGGCGGTGGCTCCAGCTGGGTCGCGGCGACGTCACCGGTTGCGGCGGCCAACGTGCCGACCGGCATCGCCGGCGTCAACACTGCACAGACGGCGCAGAGCGCCAACGGCGCGAACGGATCGGTCACCATCGACTGGATTCCGTGCCAGTACGACCTGGTGATGACAAAGACGGTCTCGCCGACAACGATCAATGCTGGCGACCGCGCAACGTGGACAGTTTCGATCACGAACAACGGCCCCGACGCAATGACTCGCGGCGACACGATCAGCCTCGCTGACACGCTGCCGACAGGTCCGAACGCGGCGACACCGGGGCCGAGCTTCAACGTCACCTCGATCAGCACGTCCGGTGGATCGAACGCAAACTTGCTGAGCGGTGCGGTGACCTGCACCGGCCTCAGCGTTGGCTCATCGATGCCAGCCTCAACGGTCTGCACCCGTCCGTACGCTCCGGCTGTCGGAACACCGGGCACACCGCCCGCGGCGAGCGGCACGCGCGGCCTCAACGTCGGCGAGACGCTGACCATCGTGTATCAGCAGGTCATCTCCAACACCGCTCCTTGCGCAACCATCACCAACACAGCTACAAGCACCGATCGTCCGACCCTGACCGGCACGACCGACGTCGTCGGTGTCCCGACCCTGAACACAGTCTCGACACCGTTGGTCATCAATTGCTACGACCTGGCCGTGGCCAAGACCGTCAGCCCGACGCCTTTCGTTCAGCTCGGCGGCACGATCACTTGGACGATCACCGTGACCAACAACGGGCCCGGATCGATGAACGGCCCGATCGCTACCGTGGCCAACCCGTTGGTCGTGACCGACGTGTTCCCATCGACGAATCTCAGTGCAGCCACGCTGACGGGTTCGACTGGTCCCGCGGGCGCGTGCACGCTCGTTGTCAGCACTGTGACGTGCGCTACCGGTTTGCCCGCGAGCGGGCAGCAGGTCCTGACGTTCACCCAGACGGTGTCGGGCAGCGCCGTCGATAGCGCCGTCGTCGCAAACACGGCAACCGTGAGCGACCCCAAGACCGGCGACTCGAACGACTCAAGCAGCGCTTCGACCATCGTGCATCACCCGCGAATCACGTTGAACAAGACGATTGTCAGCCGCGTGAACCCAGCCGACCAGTTCACGGTCCGCGTGGTGAACGGGGTCACGACGGTGGGCACGGCAACTACTGCTGGCGCCGGGCTGACCGCCTCGACCGGCGTCGTGTTGGCCGCCGGCGGGACCTACACCTTGAGCGAGGTGATGGCTGCCGGCTCGGCAAGCACCATCGGGCAATACACGAACTTCATTTCCTGCACGAACTCGAATGCCACCTCGACAACGGTGTTGCCTTCTGGTGCGGGCACCAGCTTCACCGTCTCGCCGACCGGGCTCGACAACATCACGTGTACCTTCACCAACACACCGCGCCCGGCGCTGATCACCGTCTCCAACACCACCATTGGCGGTGTAGGGCCATTCAACTACGGCCTGACGAACCTGTCGTCACCGAGCACGTCGATCACCACCACGGTGGCCGGGACTCCCACCAACTCGCCGCAGTTCACCGCGACAGCGGTCAACAGTGCTGTGTCGATCGCTGAGACGGTCCCGTCTGGGTGGGCCTTCACGTCCGTCTCGTGCACCGATGCCAACAGCGCTGTCACCGGCAACGTCGGCACATTCGGCACCCTCGTTGGATCGACCGTCACCATTCCGGCCGCGAACGTCAAGGCCGGTTCGAACATCACCTGTGCCTTCGTCAACACCAAGCAGGCGCGATTGACGATCACCAAGACGGGTGTCGGCGGCGGGGGAGCATTCGACTACACCACCACCGGCGGCCTGTCGCCGTCGACCTTCACGCTCAACCCGGCCCCACCGGTGTCTGACTCGCGCGTGTTCACCAGCGTCGCTCCGGGCACCTACACGGTCACCGAAGCAGCACTCGCCGGTTTCCACCTTGCGGACATCACGTGCTCGAACCTGCCGGGCAGCGCTCCGGGCACAACCAACACAACGACGATTGGCAGCGGCCTGCTGTCGGTCACGTTGGTGCCGGGCGCCGACTACCAATGCACCTACACCAACATCGCCAACGCGAACGTGGCGATCATCAAGAGCACCGTCGGCGGCGACGAGACCTTCACGTTCACCACGACTGGTACTGGTATCGGGCCCGACCCGACCCCTTCGATCACGACCGCTGGCGGCACGGGCTCGGCAGCCTTCGATGTGGCGTTCGATGTGGCGAACCCGACTCGCAATCTCACCATCACCGAGGACCCGTTGCCAGCGGGCTGGATCCTCACCGCGATTGCTTGCACCGACGGAGTGGGCGCTCCGGTTGGAACCCCCGACCTGCCGACGCGGTCCGTGGCGTTCACGGCGGCGCCGGGCCAGGACGTCTCGTGTCGCTTCACCAACGAGAAGCTTCCGGTGGTGACCGCAATTCGCAAGGTGTCGATCGGTGGCACCGGCACGTTCAACTTCGCTGGCGGCACTAACGGCCTGCCAGCAAACCTGGCGCTGGATACGGGTGCTGCTAACCCAGCATCGTCCGGGCCGTACACGCTCACCGCGTTCAACACGCCCACGAGCATCACTGAAACCATCCCGACCAACTACACGTTGACCTCAGCGGTGTGCGTCGACGGCAGCAGTTCGCCGGTCGCGACCACACTCGTCGGCGGCGTCCTCACGATCGACCCGTCGGAAGTCGTCGGCGGTGTTGAGTTCACTTGCACGTTCACCAACACGCGCAAGAGCGCGCAGGTCAGCGTGGTCAAGCGCTGGATCAACGGCGAGGTCGGCAACCAGGTAACGATCAGCTCAACGGGCGGCACCAACAACCCTGGCCTCGTCTCAGTTGCTGATACGACCAACGAGTCGGACCTCGGTACTCCGGTCACGGTGTACGCGGGCGAGACGCTGACGTTGTCGGAGACGTTTAACACCGGCAGCCCGGCCAATTACTCGTCCGTCCTTACGTGTGTGAACGCCAGCGACGTAACGCCGACCAACGGCCTGTCGATAGCCGCCGCCGACGACGGTGCCAACATCGTCTGCACCTACACCAACACGGGGCTTGCGGATGTCTACGCGGCCAAGACCGGTGGCGCAGTCGTTGGCCCAGATGCATCTGGCGCTTATCAGGTGTCGTACTCGGTCGTTGTGGCCAACGGCGGTATCGCCCCAACGACTTATGGCCCATTGGTTGACACGCCAAACTTCGCGCCGAACCTGACCATCAGCGGAGCAGTCTGGACGACAAGTGGGCCTGGTGCCCCGGCGGGTGGATCGAGTAGCGGATCAGGTCCGTACACCTTGGCCGCCGCCGCGTCGACGATCGGCGCCGGCACCATCCACACATTCAACGTCACGGTTACGTTCAAGTTCGCGACCTACACGCCCGCAGCGGCTTGCGCCGGCCCGGGCACCGGTTTGCACAACTCGATCAACCTCGCCTCCGGTGACGCAACGGCAAACGACAACACCGCGTGCGTCCCGCCGCCGGCGCCGCCGGCCCCATCGATCGACATCGTGAAGTCGGCGCTGCCGTCGTCGGTGACGGCTGCCGGTCAGCTCGTGACCTACTCGTTTGTGGTCACCAACAACGGCAACGTGACGTTGACAAGCGTCGGCGTCACCGATCCCTTGGTTGGCTTGTCGGTTGTGTCGTGCCCGGTGTCGACGTTGGCGCCTGCTGCGGCAACGACCTGCACCGCCACTTACACAGTGACGCAGAGCGACGTTGACGCTGGCTCGATCGCGAACACGGCGACTGCCCACGGCACGCCTCCCGTCGGGGCTCCGGTTACGGACGACGGCTCGGCCACAGTTCCGGCGACGGCAGATCCGTCGATCACGATCGTGAAGTCGGCGTTGCCGACGACCGTGACTGCAGCCGGTCAGACCGTCAACTATTCGTTCTTGCTGACCAACACCGGCAACGTGACGTTGCACGCGGTCGGCGTGACTGACCCGTTGCCTGGTTTGTCGGTTGTGTCCTGCCCGGCGACGACCCTCGCGCCGGCTGCGACCACGACATGTACGGCTTCGTACACGGTGACGCTTGCCGACATGGATGCCGGCTCGATCGCCAACACCGCGACCGTGAGCGGCACCCCGCCGACTGGCCCCGCAGTGACCGACAGCGACTCGGCGACGGTGACTGCAACCAACTCTCCGGCAATCAGCGTGGTCAAGTCGGCGTTGCCGACGACGGTGACGGCTGCTGGCCAGACAGTGAACTATTCGTTCTTGGTGACCAACATCGGCAACGTGACGCTGACCTCTGTCGGCGTGACGGATCCGTTGCCCGGTTTGTCGGTGGTTTCGTGCCCGGTGTCGACGTTGGCCCCCTCGATCTCAACGACTTGCACGGCTTCGTACACGGTCACTCTCGCCAACATGAACGCCGGATCAATCGTGAACACTGCGACGGCTTCGGGCATCCCGCCGGGAGGCGCTCCCGATGATGCGGTCACCGATACCGATACGGCGACGGTGACCGCAACGCGGACGCCGTCAATCACCGTCGTGAAGTCGGCGTTGCCGACGGTCGTGACTGCTGCCGGCCAGACCGTCAACTACTCATTCTTGGTGACCAACACGGGCAACGTCACGCTGACGTCGGTTGCTGTCACTGATCCGTTGCCCGGCTTGTCGGTTGTGTCGTGCCCGGTGTCGACGTTGGCGCCGGCTGCGACGACGACCTGCACGGCTTCGTACACAGTGACGCTTGCTGACATGAACGCGGGCTCGATTGTGAACACGGCGACGACGTCGGGAACGCCGCCGAGTGGCCCTCCGGTTACTGATACGGATACGGCGACAGTGACCGCAACTCGGACACCGTCGATCCTGGTCGTGAAGTCGGCGTCGCCGACGACCGTGACGGCTGCTGGGCAGACCGTGAACTATTCGTTCTTGGTGACCAACACGGGCAACGTGACGTTGACCTCGGTCGGTGTCACCGACCCACTGCCGGGTCTGTCGGTTGTGTCGTGCCCGGTGTCGACGTTGGCGCCAGCTGCGACAACAACCTGCACCGCGACCTACACGGTCACGCAGGCGAACGTAAACGCCGGTTCGATTGTGAACACGGCAACTGTGTCGGGCACGCCACCGAGCGGTCCTCCGGTTACTGATACGGATACGGCGACGGTGACTGCGACGCGGACTCCGTCGATCCTGGTCGTGAAGTCGGCGTTGCCGACGACCGTATCTGCTGCGGGCCAAACAGTGAACTATTCGTTCTTGGTGACGAACACGGGCAACGTGACGTTGACCTCGGTCGGTGTCACTGACCCGCTGCCTGGTCTGTCGGTTGTGTCGTGCCCGGTGTCGACGTTGGCGCCGGCTGCGACGACGACGTGCACCGCTTCCTACACGACGACGCTTGCTGACATGAACGCCGGTTCGATTGTGAACACGGCGACGACGAGCGGCACTCCGCCGAGTGGCCCTCCCGTTACTGACACGGATACTGCGACGGTGACTGCAACCCGGACACCGTCGATCACGGTCGTGAAAGCGGCGGCGCCGACGACGGTGACTGCTGCCGGCCAGACCGTGAACTACTCATTCTTGGTGACGAACACGGGCAACGTCACGTTGACCTCGGTTGGTGTCGCCGACCCGTTGCCGGGTCTGTCGGTTGTGTCGTGCCCGGTGTCGACCTTGGCGCCAGCTGCGACAACTACTTGCACCGCGACCTACACGGTCACCCAGGCGAACATGAACGCCGGTTCGATTGTGAACACGGCGACGACGAGCGGTACTCCGCCGAGTGGCCCTCCCGTTACTGACACGGATACTGCGACGGTGACTGCAACCCGGACACCGTCGATCACGGTCGTGAAAGCGGCCTTGCCGACGACGGTGACTGCGGCGGGCCAGACCGTCAACTACTCATTCTTGGTGACCAACACGGGCAACGTCACGTTGACCTCGGTTGCTGTCACTGACCCGTTGCCGGGGCTGTCGGTTGTGTCGTGCCCGGTGTCGACGTTGGCACCTGCTGCGACAACGACCTGCACCGCTACGTACACGGTCACGCAGGCGAACGTAAACGCGGGTTCGATTGTGAACACGGCAACGGTCGCTGGCACACCGCCAAGTGGCGCGCCGGTTACCGATACCGATACCGCGACGGTGACTGCAACGCGGACTCCGTCGATAACGGTGGTGAAGTCGGCGTTGCCGACAACCGTCACCGCCGCCGGCCAGACCGTTAACTATTCGTTCTTGGTGACCAACACCGGCAACGTCACGTTGACCTCGGTGGTTGTCACTGACCCCTTGCCGGGCCTGTCGGTTGTGTCGTGCCCGGTGTCGACGTTGGCGCCAGCTGCGACAACGACCTGCACCGCTTCGTACGCGGTCACCCAGGCCGATGTGAACGCGGGCACCATCGTGAACACGGCAACAGTGTCGGGAACGCCACCGAGTGGACCTCCCGTCACCGACACCGGCTCCACGACGGTGACAGCACCGCGGACTCCGTCGATCACGGTCGCGAAGTCGGCGGCGCCGACAACCGTCACCGCCGCCGGCCAGACCGTCAACTACTCATTCCTGGTGACCAACACCGGCAACGTCACGCTGACCTCGGTCGATGTCACTGACCCGCTGCCCGGATTGTCGGTTGTGTCGTGCCCGGTGTCGACCTTGGCGCCTGCTGCCACAACAACCTGCACCGCCTCGTACACAGTCACGCAGGCCGATGTGAACGCTGGCACGATTCTGAACACGGCGACTGCCACAGGCACGCCGCCGAGCGGTCCTGCAGTTACTGATACGGACACGGCGACGGTGACTGCAACGCAGACTCCGTCGATCACGGTGCTCAAGTCGGCGTTGCCGACAACGGTCACCGCTGCCGGTCAAGTCGTCACCTACTCGTTCTTGGTCACGAACACCGGCAACGTCACCCTGACCTCGGTTGCCGTCGTCGATCCGCTTCCCGGATTGTCGGTTGTGTCGTGCCCGGTGTCGACCTTGGCGCCAGCTGCCACTACAACCTGCACGGCGACCTACACGGTCACGCAAGCTGATGTGAATGCTGGCTCGATCGTGAACACGGCAACGGTGTCGGGTGATCCGCCGAGCGGACCTCCTGTCACTAACACCGGTTCCACCACGGTCACCGCGCCTTCGAGCCCGGGCATCACAGTCGTGAAGAGCACCACCGAACCGCCGTACACGGCTGTTGGTCAGGTTCTCGACTTCACATTGACCGCGACGAACACAGGCAACGTGACGCTGACGAACGTGACGATCACTGACGCAATGGCGGTGATCGGATCGTGCACACCTGCCGCGCCGGCCACGCTGCTTCCAGGTCAGACGCTCGTTTGTGCGGCAGCCCATGCGGTGACGCAGGCCGATCTCGATCACGGATCGTTCGACAACGTTGGTGCGGTCAGTGGTGTAACGCCGCAGGCCGCGACAGTCACCGACGACAGCAACGTGGTGACAATTCCTGCAACCAAGTCGCCTGCGGTCACGCTCTCGAAGGCGACCACGTCGACCAGCTTCAACGCGGTTGGTCAACAGGTTCCCTACACGATTACGGCGCTGAACTCGGGCAACGTCACATTGACCAACGTGGTCATCACCGACCCGAACGCGGCTATCGGGACTTGCACGCCTGCAGCACCCGCCACGCTGGCTCCCGGGCAGTCGATGAGTTGCGCCGCAGTTCATACAGTGACGCAGGCGGACCTGACTGCGCTCTCCATCACTAACACCGCTCACGTTGCGGCTGATGCCGGAGTGCTCGACGTATCAGGATCTTCCAATGTCGTGCTCGTGCCAGGAACACCGACCATTCCGCGAACCGGCGGTGATATCGCCGGGTCGCTTAAGCTGGTCGGCATGTTCCTTGTTTCAGGCCTGCTGCTGCTGGTCGCATCGAAGCGTCGTCGTCAGTGCTACCTAGTGTTGCCTCCGCTGCGATGAAGTACGCACGTCGTGCGTGTTTCTTCGCGGTTGGGGCGCTGGCACTCGCTGCTTGTTCGGACGAGTCGTCGAACAAGGGCGAGCCGCAGAGCACTGACGTGGTGGTGACGACCGTCGCGGTGGCCGCCACCGATCCGACGGTCGTCGATGAGTCGACCACTACCACGGTCGCCGATGTCACCGATGTCGTGCACAATCCTGCAACCGGCGAGTTTGTCGGGGCAGTGGAAGACGTGACCGCGCAGACGTGCGACAAGGAAGCGGACGGGTGGCGCGTCACCGGAACGGCAACGAACCCGACTGGCGACGCCGTCGACTATCGCATCTACGTGAGCTTGTTGGACGGCGCTTCGGCTACCCGTGCACTCGTCGAGACCGAGGTGTTGGCCGTCGCGGCGAGCGCAGCCGGAACCTTCGATGTGCTGATCCCAATTCCCGATGACGACCTGCGCTGCGTGCTGCGCGTCGAGCGTCGCGCCCCCGGCACCTGAACCGTTTGTACGCTGCCGCGCGCTATGCGTGCATCAGCGTTCAAACGCAGCTCTCACAGGGTGAGGGCGACGCGGCGGGCTTCCAGTATCGCTTCGTGAATCGTGCGCGGGGCGACGCAATCCCCGGCCTGCGCGACGGCACCCTTGATCGGGTCGGTCGGTAGGCGGAACCCGCAGTCCACCAGCGCCGAGCAGGCGATGGTGCGGCCCTCGCCGCTGAAGCGATCCTGCACCTCGATCTCGCCAGGGCGTGCTGCGCGCAGGACGCTGCGCCGCTCGATGCGCACGCCGAGTTGTGCGAGTCGCACGTTGGCGGGCGCCAGGTCGCCGCTGCGAGACAATTCGTTTCCCGCTATCTGATCTTGGGTGATGAGGATCGCGCGTGCGCCGAGTTGTTCGGCGAGCGCGATCGCGATCGGTCCGCCTACTGGGTCGAACAACGCAATCGACCCCTCCGGAAGCTGCGCTCCGCGGTGAACGTCCATCACGTCGAACACGATTGCGCCGTCGGCGATCTCGTAGACAGCGGCGCCCGGTTTGCTGCCCGTGCACTGCACGACTACCTCGTCCGCACGCGGACTGGCGTACTCCGTGTGCAGTTGCACCTCAACGCCGGCATCGTCGATCTCGCTGCGCAGCCACTCCACGAGCGCGGCACCTGGGCCAGCGAGTGCGGCAATTCCTCCGACGTGATCGGCGCGATCAATGATGCGTACGCGGTGACCGCGTGCGGAAGCCACGCGCGCGGCCTCCATTCCTGCGATGCCGGCGCCGATCACCAGCACGTCGCGCGTTTGTGTCGCGGCGGCATACCAATCTGGGTCTTCGGTCTCGCGCCCGCTGCTCGGCTCGCCCACGCACGTCACTATCGGGCTGCGCGCGTCGCGCACCTGACATGTCTGGTTGCACCGAATGCACGGCCGAACTCGCGATCCGTCGCGCACCTTGCGCACGAGGTCGGGGTCGGCGATCTGAGCGCGTGTCATCTCGACGCCATCGCAGACGCCTTCGTTGATGGCCCATTCGGCCTGTTGGTGGTCGACAACTGAACCTTGCAAGAAAACCGGCGTGGTGGCGGCCGACTCCTTCACCCGGCGACAGAGGTCGATGTTGTAACCAGCAGGCACGTGGAAATCGGCGCGGGTCTTTTCGGCGGAGTAGATGCTGCCGCGCGTGACAACGAGGTAGTCGACCATCGGGGCTAACTGATGCGCGATGTCGGCTGCGATATCCGGTGTGATGCCCGCCCACGGCGCAAGCTCGTCGCAGGAGAGGCGCAGCCCCAGCACGCGATCACCGACGCTGTTGCGCGCGGCGGTCAACACTTCGCGTGCGAACTGCATGCGGTCCTGGCCCCATTCGTCGCCGCGCTGGTTGGTCAGGCCGCTGAGGAACTGACGCACCAAGCTGTGCTGCCCGGCGTTGATCTCGACGCCGTCGCACCCGGCACCGATCGCCATCGCTGCCGCGCTCCCGAAACCGGCAATGACCGCGGTGATGTCGTCGGCTTCCATCGACTTGGGCACCTCGCGGGTGTTCACCTCTGGAACGCGCGAAGGTGCCCACAGTTCTCGCTGGTTGTAGGCGCTGCTGCCCTGGCCACCGGCGTGATCGAGCGATGCGATGACGCCTGTGCCGTGCGGACGGCACGCCGCGACAATTGCGGCCCATCCGTCTGCACAGCGATCGGCCAGCGGTGCTCGCTCGTAGGGCCAATCGCTGTCGTGAACGCTGGCACCTTCCACAACAATGGCGCCGCACCCGCCGCGCGCGCGTCGCGCGTAATACGCAGTGTGGCGCGCCGTTAGTCGCCGGTCGAGGTCGCCGAGGTTGGTGACGTGCGGACCGAACATCACTCGATTGCCGAGAACAAGCGTCGAGTGGGGTGCGCCCAGCGAGAGTGACTGCAGCAGGTGCATTGCGGTTGAAGCTACTAGTCGACGCTACGCGTCGCTCAGGCCGTACGCGAAGCGGACAGCTCGCGACCCGCAAGCAGTCGTTTGATGTTGTCGACGTGGCGAACCAACACCAAAGCGTTGCAAGCAACGAGCGTGGCGATTTCCCATCCGGGAGCGCCCTTCACGGCCACTGCTACCGGTAGCCCGATCATGATGGCCAGGGATGCAATCGAAGCTTTGCCCGACAACTTGCGCACGATCACCCACAACATGAGCATCGCCAGCGACAGGATCGGTTGCAGCACCATGGCGCCGCCCCCCATCGTTGCGACACCCTTGCCGCCCTTGAACCGGCGGGTGATGGGAAACATATGGCCGAGCACCGCGGCTGCCAGCATGCCGTAGGCGGCCGCGCGATTGTCCAAGAGCACGCCCGCGGCCGCAGGTATCGCCCCCTTCAGTCCATCAAGGATGAAGACCACGACGCCCCACTTGGTGCCCATCATGCGCGCGACGTTGGAAGCGCCTGGGTTGCCGGAGCCAACTTGCTGGATGTCGATGCCGCGGCTGCGCGCCACGATCGCGGCGTTTGGGAACGTGCCGACCAGATAGGCGGGCACCAGCAACAGCCAGATCACAGCGGGTTACTGTACGCGGCTCGTGGGCTTGCTGTGATCTGCAGCGGGTCGTGGCTTCAAGGCAATCGCCACTGGGGTCGTGCCACTATCAACGCCGTTGCCGATCACGCACTCGGGATCAGGGCCGTCGAGGGGCACGCCGGTGAAGAACTTCGCGGCCATGCAACCGCCCTGGCATGCATCGAAGGCACCGCAGCTCGCGCACGCGCCAGCCGATTGCGGTTCGCGCAACGACGTGAACAGGTCGCTCTCGCGCCAAATGCGGCTGAACCCGCCGCTGTCGCGCAGGTTGCCCGCGCGAAAGTCGCCGTGGATCACGAAGGGACAGGCGTAGACATCGCCGACCGGATCGATCAGGCACACCACGCGACCGGCGCCGCACATGTTCAGGCCGGGCAACGCATCGCCGAGAGCATTGAGGTGAAAGAACGAGTCGCCGGTCAGCACGTTTTCTCCGTGCAACATCAACCAGTCGTAGATCTCGCGTTGCTGAGCCTGCGTCGGGTGCAAATCGTCCCACGTGTCGACGCCGCGACCGCTTGGGCGCAGGCGCGTCAGCCGCAGCTGCGCGCCGTAACTGTCGGCGAGAGCCTTGAACTGATCGAGCTGCGACACGTTGTGGCGAGTGGCGACGACGCTGATCTTGAATGGCCCGAAGTTCGCCGCCGACAGATTGTCCATCGCGCGGCGCGCCATCGCGTAGCTGCCGTTGCCGCGCACGGCGTCGTTGGTTGCAGCATCGACGCCATCGATGCTGATCTGTATGTCGAGGTAATCCATTGCCGCCAGACGGCGTGCATTCGCTTCATCGATGAAGGCGCCGTTGGTGGAGAACTTGACGCCGATGCCGTCGGCCCCATCGCGCGGCGTTACGGCGTACTCGATCAGCTCGAAGAAATCGCGACGAACCATTGGTTCGCCACCGCCGATGTTGATGTAGAAGACCTGCATCCTGCGCAGTTCGTCCAGCACATGCTTGGCCTCGGCGGTGTTGAGTTCGCGCTCATCGCGCTGACCCGACGACGACAGGCAGTGCACGCACTGCAGATTGCACGCGTAGGTGAGTTCCCAGGTCAGGCAGATCGGGGCATCGAGGCCCGACTTCAGTCGGGTTGTCAGTGATGGCTGCGCAAGGGCACTAGCGCTCACGAACGACCTCCGATGCGCGCAGTGATTCGAACGCGACGGCGAACGATTGCCAGCGACTCGTATCAATCCCGGCGGCGGCGAGCGCCGCTTCCAACGACGGGTGCTCGGCGAGGCTGCGCGCGACCGTGACCATGTCGATGTGTTTCAGAAACACCAACCGGCGAGTGCCGTAGTGATAGGCGAGCGCTCCGAAGGGCTCGGGGCGCAACGCAACCTGCGGATGCAACTCCAGCGCCACAGCCAACAATGGGTGGGTGGCGCGGACGGTCAGTTCAGTAGACACCGCACATGCCATCGATGGAGATTTCCTCAACCAACAACTCCTCGAGAAGCTCGCTGGCCGGCTCGTCAATCACCACTTCATCGACTGGGTTCTCCATGTGTAGAACCCTAGCGGGGGAGGACGGCGGGCTAGATAGCGTGGCACGCCCGTGAACGCCGACTCTTTTCCTGAATTGGCTGCTGAACAGACCCAACTCGGGTTCGCGCGCGCCTGCCGAGATCGGATGATCGAGAGGTTCTCGCAGCTCGATCCCGATGCGTCCGCCGATGAGATCACCAAGGAGTACATCGAGGTCACCGTCGCCGAGGCACTGGAGGACTTGAATACCCCGGGCGCTGGTGACTTCTTTGGGCGTATCGAGGAGGCTCGTGGCGATCAAGCGCAGGCGCGGTGGTACATCGGCCGTCGTCATATCGAGAACGATCAGCACGATCCGGTGGTGATCGATTGGCGAGCCCCTATCGCGGCGCCGTTCTATCGCGCAACGCACGCCGACCCATTCGGGCTCTCGCATCGCCGTCGCTTCACGATGGCCGATGGCGAGTTGACGGCTTACCTCGACGAACAACTCGACGACCCCGATCACGAGTCGGCGGGAAGTGGTATCCCCGATCCAGTGCTCGCCGAGATCGGCGCGGCGCGCACTGGCGCGATGCGCGAGATCGTGGCCACCATTCAGGCCGAGCAGGACGTGGTCATTCGTGCACCGCTCGATCAGTGCCTGGTCGTGCAGGGCGGTCCGGGCACGGGCAAGACGGCAGTCGGTCTGCACCGCGCGGCCTACCTGCTGTTCGAGCATCGTCGCCGACTGGTGCGCGATGGCGTATTGGTCGTGGGGCCGAACAGGGTGTTTCTCGATTACATCGGCAACGTGCTGCCATCGCTCGGTGAACGCAGTGTGCAGCAACGAACCGCGCTGGAACTATGCGTGCCGAAGGTGGAGATCACCGCGGAGGACGACCGCGAGACCCGCGCTTGGAAGGGTGCGCCGGAGATGCTCGAACAGCTCGAGCAGGCAGCGACGGCGCACATCGCGATTCCTGTCGACGATGTGCGCGTTCCGTTTGGCGCGCGCACGATCACGATCACGAGCGACGAGCTGGGTGCGTGGATCACGCAGGCGCTGAACGCCAACGCGCCGGTCAACAAACGGCGCGACTCGATGAAGGGCATCGTTCAGCGCGACATGCTGCGCCGCTTCGATCGCGACGATGTGTGGGAGAAGGCGCCGGCGTTGCGGGCGGCGATCACCAAGGCGTGGCCCACCCAACTGCCGATCAAGCTGGTCGACAAGTTGCTGCCTGGCCCGAGCGGTAAGAAGCGACAGTGGACGGTTGCCGATCAGTTCTTGGTGGACGAAGCGAACTCGCTGCTCAACGGCACACCATTCACCTACGGACACGTAGTGGTCGACGAGGCGCAAGATCACAGCGCCGTAGCGTTGCGCTGCATCGGTCGCCGCAGTCCCAGCAGTTCACTCACGATTCTCGGCGACCTCGCACAATCGACCACTCCCGCCGGCCAGCGCGATTGGGATGAAGCGCTCGGTCACCTCCGCGTTTCGGCCAGCGAGATCGCGCACCTCACCATCGGCTATCGCGTGCCCGCGCCAATCCTCGACGTTGCCAATCGCCTGTTGCCGCACACGCAAGTCGCGACGGCAGCGAGTCGGAGCGTGCGCGCCGAAGGAGAAGCGCCATCTGTGCGGTCGGTCGGCGCATCGGAGCTGGCCGACGCCGTCGCCGATGAAGTCCGTCTTGTGCGTCACCGGCATCGCAACACGGGAGTCGTGGCGCCCATCGCACTACATGCCGCGCTCGCGGAAGCGTTGGCCCGTGTTGGCTTCACTGCCTGCGATCGCGTCCACGACCTTGCGGCCAACGACGTGCCGGTCTTCCACGCCGAAGCGGTCAAGGGCCTCGAGTTCGACGGCGTGATTGTCGTCAACCCGCACCAAATCTTCGACGGCTCGGCCCTCGGCGCCCGCCTGCTGTACGTGGCGATGACCCGCGCCGTGCAAGTGCTGCACATCGTCACCGACGCCCCGCTACCCGCCGCCATCAACAGCGTTTGAACACTTTCGGGCGCTATACGCCCGAAAGTGTACAAACGCTACGGGGTTCTGGGGTGGTCTCCGGCTGAGACCGGCCGCCCGGCTTGGGGCTAACGTGCTGCGCATGCAGACCAAAGCAGCAATCCTGTGGGAACGGCACGCACCGTGGAGCGTCGAGACGATCGAACTCGACCCGCCCAAGCTCAATGAGGTGTTAGTGAAGATCGTCGCCAGTGGCATGTGCCGTAGCGACGAGCACTTGGTGACCGGCGACATGGCGGGCGTATCTCCCGAGCCGCCTTTGATCGGTGGCCACGAGGGTGCCGGTGTTGTGCTTGAGGTCGGCCCAGGGGTGTCGAGCCTGCAAGTCGGCGACCATGTCGTGTTCGGTTTCTTGCCCGCATGCGGTCGTTGCCCCAGTTGCGCGTCGGGCCACAGCAACGTTTGTGACATGGGTGCCGTTACGGCAACCGGTATGCAACTTGGCGACGGAACCTCCCGCCACCACGCACAGGGCAAAGACCTCGCGCTGGGCATTGGTGCACTTGGCACGTTCGCCCATCACACCGTTGTCAACGAAATGAGCTGTATCAAGATCGACAAAGAGTTGCCGCTCGAGAAGGCCTGCCTGCTGGGTTGCGGCGTCGTCACCGGTTGGGGTGCGGCAGTGTACGCGGCACAAGTCGAACCCGGCGACACCGTCGCGGTTGTCGGCGCTGGCGGTATCGGCTCGAACGCAATTCAGGGTGCGCGGCTTGCCGGTGCGCGCGTGATTGCCGCGATCGACCCGATCGAGTTCAAGCGCGAGAAGGCGATGGAGTTCGGTGCGACGGTTACTCATGCGTCGATCGATGAAGCAATCGCCGCAATGCCCGAGACCACCTGGAACCGTGGTTTCGACAAGGTGATCATGACCTGCAGTGTCGGCAGTGGCGACGTGCTGGGGCAAGCGTTCTGGCTCGGTGGCAAGCGCAGCAAGATCGTTGTCGTCAACATCCACCCGACTTCGGAGGGCACCATCGCCATTCCAGCCGCGTTCCTGACGTTCTTCGAGAAGCAAATCATTGGTTCGCTGTTTGGCTCGGGCAACCAGCGTCGCGACATTCCGAAGCTGCTCGAGCTCTACACGCAGGGCCAAATCGATCTCGACGGCCTCGTCACCAAGACCTACACCCTCGACGAGATCAACCAGGGATACGCCGACATGGATGCCGGAAAGAACATCCGTGGCGTGATGGTGTACGAGCACTGAGCCTCGTGCCCAAGGATTCGCTGCAACCACTGTTGCAACGCGTTGCGGGCCGTGTCGTCGGCCGCGCACGCGAGATCGAGTTGGTGGTCGCCGCGCTGGCTGCCGATCGCCACGTTTTGCTGGAGGGGCCGCCGGGTACGGGCAAGAGCACGTTGTTGCGCGCTGTGGCCGACGAACTCGGGCTTGGTTTCGAATTCGTGGAGGGGAACGCCGAGCTGACGCCGGCGCGGCTAGTCGGCCACTTCGATCCGGCGCGGGTGCTCTCCGATGGCTACGACCCCGATGTCTTCGTCGATGGCCCACTGATCACCGCCATGCGCAGCGGATCGCTGCTCTACGTCGAAGAGATCAATCGCGTTCCGGAAGAGACGATCAACGTGCTCATCACGGTGATGAGCGAGCGCGAGCTACACGTGCCGCGGCTCGGGCGAGTGGTCGCGATCGATGGTTTCCGGCTCGTTGCGGCGATGAACCCGTTCGACGCGATTGGCACTGCGCGCATCAGCAGCGCGGTGTACGACCGTGTGTGCCGATTGTCGCTGGGGTATCAGGAAGCGCTCGACGAGGTGTCGATTGTTCAACGCGAGTTGCTCGCGGGCGTCGAGCCCGACCTCGCATGGCTCGCCAAAGTCGTCGAGCTAGTGCGGCGTACTCGCACACATGCCGACGTGCGCATCGGTTCGTCGGTGCGCGGCGCAATCGACGCCGTCGCGGTTGCCGGTTCACTTGCTGCGTTGCGCGATAGCACCGTCGCTGACCCCGCCGTCGGTCTTGATGCTGCGCTTGTAGCGCTCAGTGGCCGACTGCGCTTGCGCGAGGGCTGCGGCCGTACGGCCGACGACATCGTGAGCGAGCTGTGGCACGCGGTGTTCGACCCAGCCGTCGATTCGGGAAAAGCGAAGGCCCCGGAGGGGGCCGATCCGACGCCTCGCTGACGCCAAACGTCAAAGAGGGCGCGGAAGCTGATGCCGAGCTCGCCCAGCAGCGGCAGCGCACAACATCGCGTCGTCAGTTCGCACGCGATCCGCGCTTCGAGCAGATTTCACCCGAGGTTGGTGAGCTCGACGAATCGGCGGTGGCTGACGGCATGCGCGAGTGTCCCGACGAAACGCTCGCGTTGCTGGCCGACTTGGTTGGTGCCACCGATCAAGGCTTGCGCGATCAAGCGAAGCGGATTGCGGGCAGCATCTTCGTCGATGTCGCCCGCCGCGGGCAGGCGCGCGCACGTGGGGTCGGCAAAGTGCGCACGTTGCCGTACCGACCCGATGGTGGCGACCTCGATTTCGACGCCAGCCTGGAAGCGGTCGTCGAAGGTGGACGCAGGGTCGACGCCGATCGGCTGCGGGTGCGCGGGTGGGTGCGTCCCGAGACAGCGATCTGTCTGCTCGTCGATCGCAGCGGGTCGATGGGCGGCAAGCCGCTGGCGACCGCCGCGTTGGCGGCTGCCGCCGTGGCCAGCTTGGCGCCGTCGGACTTCAGCGTGCTGGCGTTCGGTCACGAAGTCGTCGTCGCGAAGAGCCAGCAGAGTCTCAAGGCAAGCGACGTGCTCGTCAACGACGTGCTTTCACTGCGCGGTCACGGCACCACCGATCTTGCTGGCGCACTCACCGCGGCGAGTGTGCAACTCGGGCGCAGCCGCGCTGGTCGCAAGGTTGTCGTACTGCTCAGCGACTGTCGGGCGACGGTCGCCGGCGATGCCATCGGCGCGGCCGCAGCGTTGGACGAGCTAGTGATTGTCGCACCGGAGTCCGACTGCGCCGAGGCTGCAGCGTTCGCGACCAGCGTTGGTGCAAGGTGTCTGACGGTGAGCGGGCCAAGTGAAGTCGCGGCCGCAATGAGCCGCGCGTTCGAGCGCTAACCCTGAAACGTCAGCACTGAAACGTCAGCACTGAATCGTTTCGTCGGGCACGATGTCGCCCAGCACGTTCTCTTCCGGCTCCGCGGCCACAGTGGTGGTTGTTGTCGTGCTGGTGGTCGTGGTCGGCCTGGTGGTGGTGGTTGGCGCGACCGTCGTGGTGGTACCGGTTCCCGTGCCACCAGTAGTACCGCTTGTCGGCGTCGTGGCGACGGTCGTCGTGGGCTTGAGGGTGGTCGTCGTTGTCGATGTGGTCGACGTCGTCGTCGTTTCGAACACTTGGACGGGTGCGCCAGCCAGCGGTGCGACGCCCTGGAAGATGGCCAGGATCGCCTTCATGTTCTTGCCCTTCAGAGCTGGCTTTTGCACAGCGCTGTCGCCCACCCGCAGCGATGTGGATTCGACCTGATAAGTGCGGATGTCGGCAGGGTCGATGTCGCGCATCACGCCCGCGAAGCTGAGCACTTCATCGAGCGACAGCAAACCCGAATCGCGCACGATGTCTTCCTGCAGCGTCTCGATCAACGCCCGAGCAACTGTTGGGTTGTACAGGCCCTTCTCGAGCGCTGCTTGCAGCATTCGACGGAGAAAGTCCTGCTGGCGCGAAATGCGGCCGAAGTCGGCGGCGCGATCCTCGTGCTTGTCGCCGTCCTCATCGACCCACTTGAGGTGACGCGATCGCACGTATGCCAACGCTTCGTCGCCACTGAACGTGTGGCAACCAGCCCCGATGTAGAGACTGACGTTTGCATCGAGAATCGGGGTCTTGAATGGAACGGAGACACCGCCGACGGCATCGACAATCTTCTTGAACGCACAGAAGTCGATCTGCAGATAGTGATCGACGGTGATGCCGAAGGTGTCGAACAGCGTCTGCGCGAGCAGCGTGTAGTCGTTCTGGACAAATGCGCTGTTGATGCGCTTGTTACTGCCACCAACCTTCACCCACAGATCGCGCGGAAACGACAGCACGGCGGCCTGGTTGGTCGAAGGGTCGACGCGCATGACCATGATCGAATCGCTGCGACTGCCGATTGAGTCGCGGGCGGGATCGGCGGCGCTGGCCCATGGAGAGTCGGGGTCGACGCAGGGATTGCTATCGGACCCGGCGATCAGAAAGTTGACGGCATTCGGGTCGGCAGGCGGAAAGTCCTCCACAACTGGGACGGTGTCGCCAGGGAGAGTGCTGCTGCTGCCAACGATCGTGGTCAGCGGCAATGCGCCCGTCGTCACGATCTCTACTTGCTCAACGGCTTGCGTGTTGTCGAGCTCGTGTTTGCCGTACAGCAGTGCGCCGGCGCCACCGAGGCAGGCGATGACAACGACGATGTTGACCGCCATGACGAGCTTCTGGGCGATGGTGTGGCGCGGCCGGAACGGCGCGCGTTCTGCGGGCTGCTCTGGCTCGGCCGACTCTGACATAGCAGGCTCTGGCTCCGACTGGTCTGGCGCGGGCTGCTCGTCGTCCATCAGCACTGAACCGTTTCATCGGGAACGATGTCGCCCTGCACATCCTCGTCGGGTTCAACAACAACTGTCCCGCCGGTGGCGACCGTCGTTGCCGGAGTGGTCGCGACGGTGGCGGGTGTTGGGCTGCCAGCGATAGTCGTCGTCGTGGTGGTCGGCGCAGCGGGTACGCCAGCCAGCGGAGCGGTGCCTTGGAAGATTGCCAGGATCGCCAGCATGTTGTCGGTCGTGAGTTTCGGAACCTGCACGGCAACTCCGCCGACCACCTTGCCGTAACTCTCGACTTGATAGGTGCGAATTGTCGTCGGGTTGATGTCGCGCATCACTCCCGCGAACTGAAGAATCTGGTCGATCGCGAGCAATCCTGAGTCGCGCACGACGTAGGTCTGCATCGACTCGATCAGAGCCGTCGCGACAGCAGGGTTGTAGATGCCCTTGTTCACCGCGGCCTGCAGTACACGCCGCAGGAAGTCTTGCTGCCGCGAGATACGGCCCAGGTCGGCTGCGCGATCTTCGTTTTGATTGCCCGCGGCGTCGATCCACTTCAGGTGGCGCGAACGTACGTAGGCGAGGGCTTCATCGCCGGAGAAGACATGGCAACCGGCGCCAATGTAAAGCCCGACGTGCGCATCGATGATTGGGGTTTTGAACGGAACCGCGACACCGCCGACGGCATCGACGATCAGCTTGAACGCGCAGAAGTCGACCTGCAGGTAGTGATCGATGACGATGCCGAAGTTGTCGTAGACGGTCTGCGCCAGCAGCGTGTAGTCGTCTTGCACGTAAGCGGTGTTGATGCGTCCGTTCGCGCCGTTGATCTTCACCCACAGGTCGCGTGGGAACGACAACACAGCGGCCGCGCGCGTCGCCGGATCGATGCGCATGATCATGATCGAGTCGCTGCGGCCTTGCGCATCGCGACCCGGGTCGGCAGCGTTGGCCCATGGCGAGCCGGGATCAACGCACGAGTTGGCGTCGCTGCCCGCGATCAGAAAGTTCTTGGCGGCTGGATCGATTGGCGGGAAGGTGGCCGGAGTGGTGCTGGGTACTGGAATCGTGGTTCCAACGACGGTTGTGGTTGGCGCCGGGACAGCCGTGGTGGTGACAACGTCGACCTGTTGCGTGGCCAGCGTGTTGTCGAGTTCGTTCTTGCCGTACAGCAATGCGCCAGCGCCAACAAGGCAGGCGATGACGACGACGATGTTGAATGCCATGACGGCCCGCTGCGCACCCGTGTGGTGCGGTTTGAAACGCGTGGGCACATCAGCTTCGTCGTACGGGTCCATTGGGTGCATGGTCCGACCAGGCTAACTACCTGGGGGTGGTGGTTGTCGGCGGGCCAGCCGTGACATCGGTGGCGGCTGGCGCCAGCACGACTTCGCAGGTCAATTCCTCGGCGATTTCGTAGCGCAATTCGGCGATTGAGCCAGCGTCGCGAAGCTCGCGTTCGGCGCTGGCGAGTGCTGTTTGTGCTTCCGCCGGGGCGTGGATCGTGAGCAGTGCGATGTCGGCCTTCTGGCTGGCCTTTGCCTCGGTTTTGGCCCTGCGCACCAACGCCAAGACCTCGCTGACGGGGCCGAGCAGCGCATCGTCGCCCCACGTGCCGGCGACCGTCGGCCAGGTCTGGGCGTGCACAGAACCCGTTTGCCACCAACTCCACACTTCGTCGCTGACGAAGGGCAGGAACGGCGCGAACAGGCGGTGCAGCGTGCCGAGCGCCAGGCGCAGTGCCGCGAGCGCGCTCGTTGCGCTGGCTTCGCCGTGGGTTCCGTAGGCGCGACTCTTCACTAGCTCGACGTAGTCGTCGCAGAACCACCAGAAGAACGACTCGATGCGCTCGAGCGCGCCGGCATAGTCGTATGCGTCGAACGCCTTGGTTGCGCTGGCGATCACGTCGTCCAGCCGCGCCGCCATCGCGCAATCCAACGGTTCGGTCGGTGCTGCAGTGTCGGGTGGCGTGCCGAACGAGAGGACGAACTTGCTGGCGTTCAGCAACTTGGTGCCCAGCTTGCGGCCGACCTTCATTTGCCCTTCGTCGAAGATGGTGTCGACACCAACGCGGCCGTTCGCGGCCCAATAGCGAACAGCGTCGGTGCCATGCTCTTCCAAGAGGTACAGCGGTGTCGTTGTCGCATTGCCCTTCGACTTCGCCAGCTTCTTGCGATCGGGGTCGAGGATGAAACCGTTGATCGAAGCGTTGCGCCACGGAGCACCGCCGAACTCGTGATGGCTACGCACCATCGTTGCGAACAACCACGTGCGGATGATGTCGTGGCCCTGCGGGCGTAGATCCATCGGGAAGACGCGGCTGAACAAATCGTTGTCGCCTTCCCAGTCGCCAGCGATCTGTGGTGTCAGCGACGACGTCGCCCACGTATCCATCACGTCGGCTTCGCCGATGAAACCGCCAGGCTTGCCGCGCTGCGCTTCGGTGAAACCCTCGGGCACGTCGGTGGACGGATCGATCGGCAATCTGTCTTCGCTGGGCACGAGCACGTCGTCGAAGTTCGGGTTTGCGTCGGCGTCGAGGCGGTACCACAGAGGAAGCGGCACACCGAAGTAGCGCTGGCGGCTGATCAACCAGTCGCCCTTCAAGCCGGCGACCCAATCGCTGTAGCGACTCTGCATGTACGCGGGGTGCCAGGCAAGTTCGTTGCCGCGCGCCACCAGCGCATCGCGCAACTTCTCGTCGCGGCCGCCGTTGCGGATGTACCACTGACGAGTCGCGACAATCTCTAGTGGGCGATTGCCGCGCTCGTAGAACTTCACCGGGTGCTTGATCTCGCGCGGCTCACCAATCATCTCGCCCGACGCGGCGAGCATCTCGGCGACGGCGCGTTGCGCTTGCTTCGGGTTGAGGCCGGCGATCTTCTCGTAGGCGGCGCGCCCCGTGTCGCTGGTGATCCACGCCGGTGTCTCCGTTGCGAAGCGGCCGTCGAAGCCGATCAGCGCACGCGAGGGCAGGTCGAGTTCGCGCCACCAGGTCACGTCGGTGACGTCGCCGAACGTGCAGATCATCGCGATGCCCGTTCCTTTGTCGACTTCGGCCAGGTGATGGGCGACAACGGGAACCTCGACACCGAATAGCGGCGTCGTGACGGTCGTGCCAAACAATGACTGGTAACGCTCGTCGGACGGGTGGGCTACGATGGCCACGCACGATGGCAGCAACTCGGGTCGCGTCGTGTCGATGAGGATTGGTTCGCCGCCAGAACGACCGAACGCGATGCGGTGATAGCTGCCGGTGATCTCGCGGTCTTCCATCTCGGCTTGTGCAACGGCAGTTTGCTCGTCGATGTCCCAGAGCGTCGGGGCATCCTGCTGGTACGCCTGGCCGCCGGCCAGGTTGCGCAAGAAGGCGCGTTGGCTGGTGCGGCGTGCGCGTTCGCCGACCGTGGTGTAGAGCAGACTCCAGTCCACACTCAATCCGAGTCGACGAAACAGGTGCTCGAACGACTGCTCGTCGAGGTGGGTGATCTCGCCGCAGAGTTCAACGAAGTTGGCGCGGCTGACGGGCACCGCGCGGTGATCCTTCGGCACATCGCCGCGGAACGGCGGCTGGTAGTTCGGTACGTACGGCAGTGACGGGTCGCAGCGCACGCCCGTCACGTTCTGTACGCGCCGCTCGGTGGCGAGACCGTTGTCGTCCCAGCCGATCGGGTAGAAGACGGCCTTGCCGCGCATGCGCTGATAGCGGGCGATCAGGTCGGCGTGCGTATAACTGAAAATGTGCCCGATGTGGAGGCTGCCACTTACGGTCGGTGGCGGGGTGTCGATTGAGTACACCTGGTCGCGCGTCGCTGCCCGATTGAAGCGGTACGTGCCGTCGGCTTCCCACTTCGCGACGAAGCGCTCTTCGACGCCGTCGAGCGAGGGTTTATCCGGGATAGCCATGGCTTGCCAGGCTACCCGGCGGTCGTAATCCGTCCCCGGCTGCGGGCTCGTCAACCGTAGGCTTGGCGACCATGCTGCACCTCTACGACACCGCCACCCGGAAGGTACGTGAGCTCGCGTTGCGCGAGCCGGGCAAGGTCAGCATTTACCTGTGTGGCCCCACCGTGTACGGCCCACCGCACCTCGGCCACGGCCGCGCCACGCTCGTGTACGACGTGCTGCGCCGCTACCTCGAGTGGAGCGGGTTGCAGGTGCGCTTGGCGAGCAACGTCACCGACATCGACGACAGCATCATCAACCGCGCCAACAAAGAGGGCCGGCCGTGGCAAGACATCACCACTAGTTGCGAGTCGGTGTGGTTCGAAGCGATGGCGAAGCTGGGCGTTGCACGGCCAACCGATGTGCCCCACGCGACTGAGTACGTCGACGAGATGGTGGAGATGATCGGTCAGTTGGTCGACATCGGTCGCGCTTACGCCACCGAGGATGGCGTGTACCTCAACGTGTCGTCGGTGGAGGACTACGGCTTGCTCTCCAACCAGAAGCTCAGCGACATGCTGGAAGGTGGCGGCGATCGCGATGTGTTTGGCGCCGAGAACAAGCGCAGTCCAGCCGACTTCGTGCTGTGGAAATTGGCCAAGCCCGGCGAGCCATCGTGGCCGTCGAAGTGGGGCGATGGTCGACCCGGCTGGCACAGCGAGTGCGTGGTGATGAGCCTCGACTTGTTGGGCGAGGGTTTCGATCTGCACTGCGGTGGCATGGACCTGAAGTTTCCGCATCACGAGAACGAGCGCGCGCAGGCGGTCGCGCTCGGCAAGCGATTCGCCAATCACTGGATGCACAACGGCTTCGTTGTCGATGCCGAGGGCGAGAAGATGTCGAAGAGCCTGGGCAACGTCGACAACCTGCTCGACCTGATGGAGCACTACGACCCGCGCGCCTATCGCATGCTGTTGTTGCAGTCGCACTACCGCGGTCCGGTCAGTGTCGGCAAGGACAACATCGAAGCCGCCGAGAAGGTGCTGGCGGGTTTCGACTCGTTTGCCGCACGCACTGCTGGTGTCGCCGACGCGACTGCGGATGCCGAAGTGCTCACCAAGTTCCGCGAGCACATGGACAACGACCTCGACACGCCCGGCGCCACAGCGCTGTTGTTCGACACCGTGCGGCGCGCGAATGCGGCGCTGGATGCCAACGCGCCCGAGCTCGCTGGCCTAGTGGCAGCGGTGCGCGAGATGTGCACTGCCTTCGGGCTGGTGCTCGTGGCCGCGCAGGAAGTCCCAGCCGAGATCGCGGCGAAGGCGGCGGCGCTCGACGCAGCGCGCGCGGCCAAGGACTTTGCGGGTGCCGACGCGTTGCGCGACGAACTGAAAGCAGCCGGGTGGACCGTCGAGACCACCAAGGCCGGCACCACCGTCCGCCGATAGCGCGCTGAACGCGGTCGAACTGAGATAGAACGATGCATCGTGTCGTCGCCTACTCGCCCTGCTCGCGCCCCAATCCCTAAGGGGTTTTGGACGATCTGGACGACGGTCGCGCTCGACCTCGTTGGCTTCGGCATCGTCGTGCCGATTCTCGCCGTCTACGCCGAGCGCTTCGGCGCATCGGGTCTCACCGTCGGCTTACTGTTCGCCGCGTTCTCGGCCGCGCAGTTTGTATGTGCACCATTGCTCGGCCGCCTGTCGGATCGTGTTGGGCGCAAACCGGTGATCGTGATCTCGTTGCTTGGTACCGCTGTCGGCAGTTTTGTGTGCGGCGCGGCGGGCACGTTGTGGTTGCTCTTTGTCGGTCGCATCATCGACGGCGGGTCGGGGGCCAGCCTTTCGGTCGCGCAGGCGGCCGTCGGCGATATGGCATCGCCAGCCGAGCGACCGCGCCTGATGGGTTTGCTCGGCGCCGCGTTCGGGGTCGGCTTCGTGATCGGGCCTGCTGTCGGCGGATTGTCCACGCTTGGCGGACCGCACGTTCCGTTCTACGTCGCGGGCACAATCGCACTGATCAACGCGGTCGCGGCGATGGTGCGCCTTCCGGAAACGCGCGCCGCCGTGGATGAGGCGGGCGCGGTCGAATCCGCCGCTGCGCCACGTCGCGGTCGCCGTCGTGCGATCACGCCGGCGCTGCGCCAGCTGGCGATCGTCGGGTTCGTCACGACGGTGGCGTTCACGGCATTCGAATCGACGTTCGGTTTGCTCGGCCGCCATCGCTTTGGTTTCGGCGAGCGCGGCTCTGCGTTTGTGTTTCTCGGAATTGGCATCTTGCTGGTCGTCATCCAGGGCGTGCTGTATGGCCGGGCGGCTACTCGCTTCGGTGTGAATGCGTTGTACATCAGCGGCATCGCGCTGCTGGTCGTCGGGCTCACCACGATGGCGTTCGCATACGTGTGGCCGGTGCTGATCGTTGCCTGCGTGCTGCTGACATTCGGCCAAGGCGTCGCCTCGCCGTCGATCTCGTCGTTAGTCAGCGAGATTGCGCCACCGGCCCGGCGTGGCGAGGCAATGGGCTATCAACAGGCGTCGTACGCGGTGGGGCGGATTGTTGGCCCGCCCGTTGCCGGATTGATGTTCGACCACGCTGGAATCTGGACGCCGTATGCCGGTGCCGCCGGATTGTGCGTGATTGCGGTGATTCTGGTGCTGAAGTGGGGCGTTCATCACGGCCAGCTTGTGGCCGGGGTGCCAGCCGCGTCGGCGTAATTCCCTGCGAGACTTGACGCTCGTGTCCGACCTGCAAGATCACCCAGCGCTGACGCGCCTGTCGCGCTTCGAGCAGGGCAAGCCGATGCCGGTCAGGAAACCGGCGCTGATGGGCTATCAGCCGACGCTCGACGGTGTGCGCGCGGTCTCGGTGATCGCCGTCACCTTGTATCACGCCGGTTTCACGTGGATGCACGGTGGCTTCTTTGGTGTCGAGGTCTTCTTTGTCGTCTCCGGTTTCCTCATCACTTCGCTGCTGATCGAGGAGCGCGACGGAAGCGGCAAGGTCAGCTTGTGGCATTTCTGGTTGCGGCGCTGGCGGCGACTGTTGCCGGCGTTGTTCACGATGCTGATCGCGATTGGCGTGTGGGCCGTGTTCTGGGGGACTGCCGAGCAACACACGCAGGTGCGACGCGATTACCCGTGGGGCATCTTCTACCTCGCCAACTGGGGCCAGGTCTTCAGCAAGGTCGCCTACTTCTCCGGCACCCCCACCCTCTTTCGTCACTTGTGGAGCTTGGCGGTGGAAGAGCAGTGGTACCTGCTGTGGCCGGTGGTGTTCATCGTCTTCTTCTCGCGCAAGTCGCGCGGCGCGATACCGGAGAGCGATAAGCGCCGCGGCACGACATTGGCGATGATCGCGCTGGGCCTGATGGCCGCAACCGCGGCAGCTCACGTGACGAAGTGGCCGACGAAGTGGCCGTTCTTCTTCTCGCTGGATCCATCGCAGTGGGGCATGCGTCCGGTCGAGACGACCAACTTCTTGTACCTCTCCACCTTCACTCGCTCGAGCGGCCTGTTGTTGGGTGCGGCGACGGCGTTCTTGTGGCGACCGTGGCGTGCACGGAAGCGAGCAGCGGCCAGCGCCGGGCAAGCGCTGAACATCGTTGCCTTCCTTGCGGTGGCCGTGTTGTTCACCGCCTTCGCAATCGGCAAGGTGGCCGATGCGGCGACGTACTTGTGGTTGTTGCCATCGGTGACGATTGCATCAGCCGCGTTGGTGGCGGTGTTGGTGCACCCTGCCGCGGGTGGTGCGCGTGCGGTGTTCGGTTCGCGCCCCTTGGTTGAGATCGGTAAGCGCTCGTACGGGTTGTATTTGTGGACGTGGCCGATTAGTCGCATCGTCAACGCGTACGACGGCTCGCCCGACAAGTTCCTACTGGCGATGGCGATCGCGATTCCGGTCAGCGAGGTTTGCTACCGCTACATCGAGACGCCGATCCGCAAGGGTGTACTCGGCCGTTGGTGGGAGCAGCGCCAGCGTCGCGATTGGAACTTGGTGACCGCGTGCGCGACGGTCAGTGCGGTTGCCGTCGCCGGCAGCATGTCGGTGTTCTTCCTCAACACCGATGCCGTGTTCGATGCGGCGAAGGACACCAGCAACACTGCCGTGTTCGACCCGTCGGCGATTGGCAGCACCGTGCCCGCGACAGTTCCGGAGTCGTCGCTGGTGCCGACCGAGACCACGATCGGTCCGCCGGTGACGGCGGCAACGCTGCCGCGGCGCGTTGTCATCCTCGGCGACTCAACGGCGCATTCGCTGGCGATCAACCTGCCCGTCGGCATCGAGTCGACGTTCTTGCTCACTGATGGTTCGCTCGAAGGGTGCACGGTGTACAGCGACGGGCAGGCCGTGTCGTCGCGCGACGGCTACACGCGCAAGTTCGCGGGCTGCAGTGGCTGGCAACAGGATTGGGTCGACGCCGCGCAAGCAGCGCAGGCGGAAGTGGCGTTGGTCGTGATCGGGCCGTGGGATGTCTTCGATCAGCAGGTGGCGGGCGTCGACATTCCGTTCGGTTCGCCTACCGCCGACGACCGCTTCATCGGCGGCGTGCTCTCGGGCATCAATGCACTCGCCAGCGTTGGGGTAGAGGCGGCGCTGCTGGAGGTGCCGTGCATGCGCCCCGTCGACATCCCAGGCGCTGGTGTGCCCGCGCTTCCCGAGCGGGGCGACGATGCGCGGGTGGCGCACGTCAACGACATGCTGCGCCAGGTGGCCGCCGACAATCCGACGAAGGCGACGTTCATCGACGGACCCAAGGACTACTGCACCAGCGAGTTCTTGGCGACCAATTTGAACTATCGCTGGGACGGCGTGCACCCCTTGTCGTCGGGCACGAAATTGACGTTTCAAACGATCGCCAACGCGTTGCTCGCCATCCCGATCGGGTAGAGTTACCCACGAGTAACTTACCCGTTTGACGCAAAGTCGTTCACTAAGAGGTGATCCCGATGGCTGATTTCGCCCTCAACGAAGACCAGTTGCAGCTCCAGAAGTGGGTGCACGATTTCGCCGAGACGGTGATTCGCCCCGCCGCTCACGAATGGGATGAGCGCGAAGAGTTCCCGTATCCGATCGTGCAGCAGGCTGCCGAGATCGGCCTGTACGGCTGGGAGTTCCTGATGAACTCGATCAGCGATACGTCGGGACTCACGCTGCCGGTATGCATTGAGGAGATCTTCTGGGGCGATGCTGGCATTGGCATGGCGATCATGGGCTCGGCGCTCGCGGCTGCGGGTATCTCTGGCAACGGCACACCCGAGCAGGTGATGGAGTGGGTGCCGCAGTGTTATGGCGATGCGAAGAAGATTCAGCTCGGCGCCTTCTGCGTGAGCGAGCCCGACGCCGGTTCCGACGTGTCGTCGCTGCGCACTCGTGCGGTGTACGACGAAGCCAAGGACGAGTGGGTGCTGAACGGCACGAAGGCATGGATCACCAACGGCGGCATTGCCGATGTGCACGTGGTGGTCGCCGCGGTCGAGCCCGAGTTGAAGGGCCGCGGTCACGCGTCGTTCATCGTGCCGCCGGGCACGAAGGGCATCAGCCAGGGCCAGAAGTATTTGAAGCACGGCATTCGTGCATCGCACACTGCGGAAGTCGTGCTCGACGATTGCCGCGTGCCGGGCAGTTGCTTGCTCGGTGGCAAAGCGAAGCTCGACGCCAAATTGGCGCGTGCGCGCGAGATGGGCCACAGCGGCGAGAAGCAGCCAGCAATGACGACGTTCGAAGCAACTCGTCCATCGGTTGGCGCGCAGGCGCTGGGTATTGCGCGTGCGGCCTACGAGTTTGCGCTCGAGTACGCGAAGGAGCGCAAGACGTTCGGAAAGCCGATCATCATGCACCAAGCGATCGCGTTCAAGCTGGCGAACATGGCCACCGAGATCGATGCCAGTCGTCTGCTGATCTGGCGTGCCGCGTGGCTCGCCCGCAACGGCGGCTTCAAGAACGGCGAAGGCTCGATGAGCAAGTACAAGGCCAGCGAGGTAGCGGTGCGTGTGACCGAGGATGCCATCCAGATTCTCGGCGGCTACGGCTACATCCGCGACTACCCAGTAGAGCGTTGGCACCGCGACGCGAAGATCCACACGATCTTCGAAGGCACCAGCGAAATCCAACAGCTAGTGATCGCGCGAGCGATCAGCGGCCTGCGCGTCGAGTAGCTCAATCTCCTTGCCGATTCGACTCCACCCGACTCTCCTGAAGGATCCGGACGTACTTGAACACCTCAAGAAGTAGAAGAGGGACCTGGATGGCGTTCGCCACCTTCGCGACGAACTCGGGGTAGGTGAGGTCGAGCTTTGGGGCGACGATCCTGCCAGTGATGAGATCGTGGTCTGCAGTACTGTGGGCAATCGCGTTGCGAAGGTGACGATCGAGTATCCCAACAATCTCTGGCCCCCAGCATTCATAGAGTCCGATCACTTTCTCGCGATCGACGCTCCTCATCGTTTGCATGCTCGATCGCGTGCGTACCGTGCGGTCCGGATACAAGTTCGGATCACCCAAGCGGAAAGAGTTGTCCAGCGACATCAGCGCCGGTAGGTACTGGTGCGACCGTTCGAACGTGACTGCGAACAAGTCCCTGAGATCACGGAAGTCGTCTCGCGTGATGCGCCACGACGGGTCGAACCCCACGCCAAGCTCCTCGTAGAGGCCCACGACAAGCCCCGGGTACCAGTTCCAACGTTGCTGAACGAACTGGTCGAGGACACCGAACAGCTCAGCCTGAGCCTTGGCGACGTCGTCATCTGCCCATGCCCCGGCGAACGCGGCGGCCGCTTTCCAATTCGTATCCGGACGCGGCGCGACCAAGGCGAGCTTCCAGGCGACGAATCCGCGCTTCACCATCACCGGAGCAAATGTGACTTCGAGAGCGCGATGGATCGCATCGTGTCGATCGAGAGCCGTCGGGTTAGTCGGCCAGTCGTCGCGCCAGTACTTGCGAGCATGATGGTCGAAGCGGTTCCAGTCGCACTTCACGTAGAAGCCCCACCAGCGGCTCACGTCGCGCCAACTCTCGCGCACTAGGCCCTCGAAGGCCCCCCGGTTCGAGAGCCACGCATGGAACGGCTCTCCGAGGTGGTGCAGGTGCATCAGGAACGGAGAGCCGCCGGGCTGTTCCATCGACAGCGCAGCGGGATCAATTGGCAGATCAGCGAAGACATTGACGACGGGTGATTCCACCCAGCCCAACTGAGTCGCTGGCCGATCATCGACCTCCAGGCCGAGTAGGACGCCAGTGTCAGCATCGGTCGTGAGCTGGCATCGAAGAGCTGAGTCGCATCGAGGACACACGACATAGAACCTTTGGACGCTCTCGTGTCCTACGGCGATGCGCACTCGCACGCCGTCAGCGCACCCAGGGCAAATGATGCTGATGTTTGCGACCATGATGGCGTCCTCAATAACTTCGCAGAAGTCGTTGCCGGGCTGACGGTTGAAACCAACGACGGGCGGACGAACGTCGCCCGAACTCAATCAATCTAAGGGGCGGCTACTCCTTGAACCGGGCCTACGCCGGACTTCGAAGCCTCAAAACGCCCTGGCGGAGCTGGCGCGCAGCCCATTCCGCCTTGTGACAGAGTCGAGTCACGTCTACCCGACGGCAACACAGATCTCAGTGACCGGCTTCCTTGGCGCAATGCCTTGGCTCGTTCCATGTATCGCGTCGAGCTAGTGCATATAGCGCGTCTCGCGTCCACGGCGCGGAACCTGCGGGGAAGTGCACCGGCGACAGGAGCGATGCTCACCATCGCTTACGATCGAGCCTCCGCTAGGTTGCGGTTTGTCGCAGATGTGCGAGGTCGTCCGGGCCGAACGCCGTTACAAACCAATCTCTAGCTTCGTTCCGTCGATGGCCGAATTCACAGTCGTTCATTGATTGCAATCGCGCTTTTCGTCTGTTGGGTGGGGGATGAGTCGTGATCAACCAACTACACCGGCGGCCCACCTAATGTTCGCCTATGGCGACCACGCGCAAGGTTACTCGGGCGCAGCGGAACTTTGGGTCTGATGAACTTGCCAAGTTGGGTCGCAACGACGTCCGCGAGATCTGTCACGCCCTCTTGATGGCGCAAGCATTCACGTTCGAGGGATTCAGATCCTTCCCCGACTATGACGAGTATGTGCTCGTGTCCAAACGAATGTGGCGAATGAGTCGAACAATTCTTCGGATCTACGACCGAGCCGTCGATCAGGCAGACGTCGATGAATTGCGGTCGCTACTCGAAGATGAGGCGGCAGGCGATGGCCTTATCTTGTGCCCTAGGGGAGTCGACGCTCGTGCCTTGAGCTATCCGAATGTTTCGCTAGTCAGCGCGACCGACATTGCTCGGGAGATCGAGCGGTCCACACTCGTGTATTGGACCGATGGCACGCCGTCGCTCGCGCGCTCACGCCTGCAACACCTACTTGCACTTCCCGAAATGGCGCGACTCGTGGATCCGGCAGGCATTGCTTGGCTTCCCGCATTGGCTTTGAATGAATTGCCATCCGATCTCAATGATCTTGATGTCGAACCACAGGATTTGCTTGAGCGGAAGACGTTTCGAATCCTCACGGGAATTGTCGGTTTTGGTGGTGTTCGGTACGGCGAGTCGCGTAGAGGGGAACGAGTGCCTGACGCTGTACTCACGTACCCTGCGGGGCCAGAGGCGGTCGTCATGCTGGACTGTAAGGCTGCATCGTCGGGCTATCACATGATTGCAGACCACTTGCTTCGCTTCGAGGAGTATCACGACTCGCTTTCGCCTGAGTGGGCGACCCAAGGACGATCCTTTACACACCTGCTGATTGTTTCTTCACATTTCTCTGACCCGAAGGACGACCGACGCGCGTTTCTCGGCAGAAGCGCGGAGCTTCAGGAGCGAACGGGGATGAGGTTGACCTATCTCTGCGCGGCCGACCTCGCGTGGTTCGCGAACAGTCTTGAGTCGCGAGACGTGTCGTTAGACAAGAGGGCAGGAATCGATTGGTCGCAGGTCTTGGATCAAGGAATTGTCACGGCGGCAAGTTTGGACGAAGTTATAGAGGGGGTCTCCTGAGGTGGGCACTTCGCGTTCGTTTCGTGTACCTGCTACCCCTCGGTGGCAAGCCTTCGTCGCTGCACTGCTTGGTGAGTCGCCAGACCGAGCTCGATCTGAGCTGTTCAATGCTTCGGAGGAGTGGGTTGACGCCCTTGCTTCACCGTCGGTTGCCTCATACGCGGACTCGCTCAGTCGCCTCTTCGACACGTTCTCGGACAAGCTGGCCGCTAGCGATCGACCAGCCGTTGCGATCGCCGAGGCGATTACTCAGGCGAAGTTGGAGAGTCGAGAACGGGGACTCAGCTCTGCGGATGTCTTTGCCGAGCGCGCGTTCGCTTCGGTTGTACTTGAAACCGTCGGAGGTGCAGCCGGTCAGGGACCCGATGTAGCGCAGTCCGCCGCTACCCGATGGACGGCCACGCGTGGGGACTTCAGCGACCAGTTGGTCGGACAGTTTGCTGGCGCGGTTTTTCGTGAGTTTGCAACGCATTTCGCCGATCGCGAAGCTGGCGCCCTTGTCGAGGCAGGAAAGTCGGCGAGAGCCACCGCGCGTGCGACAGTGGACCTCTCTGATCGCGTTGCTCACATCGCAGCCCGAGTCTGGACACGTGAGCGTCCGGCAACCGCACTGCCGGCGGAATCCTGGTCGCGCTTTGTCGCGGCGACGCTTGTCACCGGCGCGGCCTTGCCGGAGCGCGACCTATGAAGATCTACACCGTCGTAGTCAACGACTGCGCCACCGTCGGGGCTCCGGGAGGGCCGCGCCAAATCAGAACGAGGCAGACGAGTTACGGTCCGCAGAATTTCATGCTTGGATACGACAAGCTCGCGGCTGGATTAAGTCGAGCCCTCACTGAACGCGAGCTCGATTGGATCGAGTCGGCAGGACACATTTTTGCGGCGGACATGGCTTGCGAGCGAGACGGTGGCGATCTGGATTGGGCGCGTTCTATTGATCTCCATCTTCCGGTTCGGGATGTTGTCTACTGGAACGCGCTGAGTAAGCGGATCGCACACATCGTCTCCGACTTCACGGGAGATCGGATTACCATCTCGTTTCACCAGGAGACTGATCCGATGAAGGCGCCTCGTCAACGACGTGGACCGTTCGGCCAGCACGATTGCGTTGCGCTGCTCTCCGGCGGCGTCGACTCCTTTGTTGGTGCCGCGAGTCTGTTGGTCGGCGGTTCAGTTCCGCTTTTCCTCAGTCACACGGCTGCCGGATCCATTACCCATGCCCAAACTCAGGTGCACTCGGCCTTGAATGCGTTGGGAACGGTTACCGACCGTGTCGGATTGACCGCTCAAAAGAGGGGGAACTTTCCGGGGTCAGAGCAGTCTCAGCGCACACGGAGCTTCTTCTTCCTGGCGGCGGCGACACTCGCTTCCTCTGTCGATGGTTGCGGGCCAGTTTTCATTAATGAGAACGGCGTGATGGCACTGCATCTTCCGCTGACGACTGCGCGCATAGGCAGCCTGTCGACCCACACGGCATCGCCAGACATCCTGGAGAGGGTTGAAGCATTAGCTGGTGAGGTGTTGGGCCGCGATGTATCGATTTCCAACAATCTTGTGGGGTTAACGAAGCCCGAAGTCGTGGAGTTGGGGGTCCAATGCGGGCTCAGCAAAGCATTGCGTGAGACAGTTTCATGTTGGTCGATCGGGCGAACGTCTGAGCACTGCGGAGTCTGCGTTCCATGTCTTATTCGCCGCATCAGCTTCGATTCCCATAACGTGCCGGACTCGCCCTACACGATGGATATCTTCGGCGACCCCGATGCACTCACGGCAACCGGCGCGAGGGACAACCTTGCCCACATGATCCGACACGTCGATCACTTGGGCGGATTATCTGAACTCGACATGCAGATCGCGTTCCCCGAACTGCTCAACGGTGGCAGCGCATTACCGCTGGATCAAGCCATCGACCTTCAGCGTCGGTGGGCCACACAGGCGACGAAGATTCTGCTTAGCAATCCTGTCCCGAAGAGCATCTGGTGACGCGCGTAACCCTGGGTCAATTCAAGGCGGCGCTCAGAGATCCGACCTTGCGAAGTGGAAGTCCCGGTACCTTTCCGACGCCCATGACGGTGGCGAACAGCGCAGTGCGAACGTTTCACAGGCGCGGTGCACTGGCGGCCCATCAGTATCTCAACAGCACGTTTGATCGAAGTAGTTACTGGGGGCCCACAGGTGGTGCGGGACCACGGTCGTGGGCGAACTCGATTCGGCAATGCCTTGATCTATACATGACGATGTCGTCGAGAGATCCACGGCGCTGGCTGCCGCTGACCGTCTCGGGCGACGTCGACATTGGCTCGCATACGGTCGGCGTTAAGCTAGATGTCGTGCTGCTCGACGGCGACGGGTACGTTGCACGCGTACCCCTGTGGGACAAGGAGCCGCTTTCAGGAGACGAGGCTCGAACGCTGGCCGATCCGATCGTCGCGACGCTCGAAGCGAAACTCGGCCCAGGGCGAGCGGTTGGCGTCGACTTTTGGCACATGCGATCGGGTGCTACTACGCACGTGAGTGCAGCCGAGGCAATGCGACGAGATAGGCACGTGGTCCGCATTATTGACGACTATTTGTCTGACGCGTAGGCGCTCGAGGCTTGGTTAAGACCCGCCTAATTCTTGTTCGCCGATGAGCTCGAGTACTTCGAGTCCGAGCGGTGTAACCCGGTACATCATTTCAGACCTCACCTCTGGGGAGCCGTCCATCGACCCATCCTGGAGGTCGATACTGACATCCAGATCGACTTCAACCGAGAGCTTCCCCACAACCAGTCCGCTACGAATCAGGACTGCCATGATCGGTTGGAATGAGCCTGCGGGCAAGCCTTTGCGATCGCGGCGTCGGTCCTCAATGAGAGTGGCCTCCGCTATCGGCAAGTCGCTTGCAGCTCCGCCCGAAAGCCAGGCTTGTGCCTCTTCCTCCCTTCTGTTCTGTGCCGCTCTGACCTGGTGGAGAAGTCGCAGATGGATCGCTTCCATATCTTCAACCGCTTCAACTCGCGCCCAGGACATGTCCGGGGCTGCATCATCGGCGGTGTTGATAAAGTTGGCTAAGCATCGGGCGAGGTACCGCAGCTTGGGTTCGTGACGCGATTTGGCAGCGATCCCTACCACTCGTTCGAAGAACTCGGCAGCGCCATCGTCGTGTTCGATTTGATCAATCAGCGCATCGGTATCAACACCGATAACCGTCGCGAAGTCGCTCAATTGGGCAACTCGCTTTGCGATTCGCGCAGCTCGCCGATTGTCGAGGTATTCGACTACGTACTCACCTCGGGTTCCAAAGGCGACCTTCAATCCCAACCGTACGAGGGCCCCGTCGGCGTTACTCTCCGCTTCGGGCCCGACAGAGTCATCAGAGTTCATCGGTACCACTACAGCACAGATCGCGAAGACGCATCGCGCCCGACTTGCAGACTTCAATCCACACGGTCTTGGCCATCCGGGTTACGGACAACTCGCTCTACTTCCTCGCGAACGACCAAGCCTTCCTCGCGAACGACCAAGCCGACCTCGCGCAGCTTGTCGCGGATGCCCAAAACCGCCACGATCCCCGGCGGCGTTACGCACGCGTGACGACAACCCGGCGGTGCTAAAGCTCCCGGTCGTCTTGGGCCTTACCTCGACGTGTTTGTGGCTACGGCAACCCTCTGCGATCGGCGACGAAGAGCAGTGCTGGTGTCTCGAGCAGGGACTTGACGCGTTGCACGAACGTCGCCGCGTCCCAGCCGTCGACCATGCGGTGATCGAAGCTTGACGACAAGTTCATCATCTGGCGTGGCTCGAACCTGCCGCCGCGCCACACCGGGCGCATCTCGATCTTGTTGACACCTACGATCGCCACCTCGGGCGCGTTGATGATCGGCGAAGTTACTAACCCGCCGAGCGCGCCGAGTGAAGTGATGGTGATCGTCGAACCCGTCAACTCCTGTTGCGTGGCCTTGTTGTCGCGCGCCGCGGTCGTGACCCGAGCGATCTCCATCGCGAGGCCGCGGATGCTGCGCGTCTCGACGCTGCGCACGACGGGCACCATCAGCCCGCTGTCGGTCTGGGTGGCGATGCCGACGTCGACGGCAGCGAACGTCGTGAGCGTTTGTTCGGCGTGGTTGTAGTGGGCGTTCAGGCGCGGTTGCTCGCCGCACGCGATCGCGATCGCGCGCACGATAAATGGGAGGGTCGTCAACCGGACGCCGCTGCCGCCATCCTCCTTGTTCAGCTCTGCGCGGAGCTGCTCGAGCTCGGTGACATCGACCGCGTCGACGTACGTGATGTGGGGGATCTCGGTCCACGCCGCCGTCAGTCGATCGGCATGCGTCGGCGTATGCCGCGCACTGGCTCCGTCCGCATCGCCGGAGTGTCGCCGGAAGCGTTCCCAGCGTTGGCGTCACTAGCTCTCATGGCGCTTGCGTGCAACAGCGCGCAGCGGTTCAACAACTCGGGTCCTTGTCAGATGAGTTGGGCAATCACGTCGGCGAGTTGACCAACGGTGCGCACCTCGTGCACGGCAGTGCACCCGTGGCGGTACGAGTCGATGAGCGAATCTGTTGTTCCCCACAGGTCAGTCGGCTCAGGGTTCAGCCAGTACACCCGGCGGGCGCGGGCGCTGATCCGCTCGAACGTGTCGACGCCGGCATCGCGGTAGTTGCCACGGGCGTCGCCGGAGATGATCACCGTCGTGCCTCCTCCCACGGCGTCCTCGAGGTGCTGTTTGGCGAACTGGGCGAAGACGGCGCCGTAGTCGCTGTGCCCGTCGAGGCCGACCACCCCGCGGCGCTCGACGAGGCGGTTCACCGCGATGTCGTGTTGCGCTTCCTGGAAGACATCGGTGACCTCGGCGACGCCGTCGACGAACGCGAAACTGCGCACCTTGCGCACCTCGTTGTGTAGAGCGTTCATCAGGCTGAACGTGAACTGCGCGAACTCCGCGACCGATCCGCTGACATCGCAGAGCACAACGACCTCCGGTCTGGTCGGGTGGCGGCGGCGTTGCACCACATCGATCGGCGTACCGCCGGTCTGCAACGAGCGGCGAACGGTTCGGCGAACGTCGAGCCTGCCCCTCGACTTCAGTTTGCGTTTCTGGCTGATCTTTGCCGCCATCTTCTTCAGCAAGGGTTGCAAGACGCGGCGCAACTCCTCGTAATCGGCGCGCGACAACTTGAGCAGGTCGATCTCATCGAGGCTCGCTCGCTCGGGTATCGGGGGTGCGTCGAGCGGCGAGCGGCCGTCGAGTTGACGTGCGATTTCCGCCGCCAGCCTGCGCCGGAACTCCTCGATCCGCTGCGAGAGTTCATTGCGTCGCAGGATCAGTTCCAATTCGTCGATCTCTCCATTTCGCCGCAACTGTTGCATCGCCGCGCTCAGCATTCGTGATAGATCGATCGCGCGCAGAACGCGATGCATCAACCTTCGTTCGCTTCCGTCGTCGTCCGCGCCTCCGTCATACATACTCACGGCCTGTTGCGCCAGCGCGGCGAGGGCGTCATCATCACCGGACAGCAGCGCTTGCAGCACCGCATTGTCCAAACCTCCCGTTGGTCCGTACGACTCGTTGTTGGCTATAGGCGCCGAGGCGTTCGCCGCTCCGGAAGCGGCGGACTCGTCGGCAGAGTTTGCGCGATGGCGGAACACGGCGTCGAAGCAGCGATCGAACCGTCCGAGGGGGTCAGGTGCTTTCGCCATTGCGGCGCGAAGGCACTCGCGAACGAGGTTGCCGTTCTCGATCGGGATGAACTGGAGTGTCCGCGACGCATCGATCACCTCGCTGGTGCCGATGTCGAACCCGACAACACGGAGACGCTCGGCAAGAAGGATGACCCGATCGATCATCGCTTCGCCAGGCGGCCACTGATCTCAGCCGCTGTCTCGAGGAGCAACGGCAGAATCTCTCCACGAAGTTCCTTCAGCGTCACGCGGCCGGCGTGTGTGGAAACGTTCATGCCCGCCAACACTTTTCCGCTGCGGTCGCGCAGGGGGGCGGCGACTGAACGAACGCCCTCCTCGAGTTCCTGATCCAGTAGCGCGTATCCCTGTTGGCGAATCGAGGCCAGCTCAGCGCGGAGTTCGCTTGGGGTGGCGAGTGCCTTCGGTGTCGGCGGTCGCAGCAGTTCGTCCGCCAGCAACGATTCCACTTCCTCGTCGGGCAGGTTGGCGACGATGACACGCCCCATCGAAGTCCACAGTGCTGGCAATCGTGATCCGATTGAGAGAGAGATCGTCATGATGCGTTGGGTGTTCACGCGTGCGACATACACCACCTGTGCGCCATCCAGCACGGCCGCGCTCACACTCTCGTGGACTTGCTCGGACAGCCGCTCCATGAATGGCTGCGCGATATCGCTGATCTGCAGCGATGACAAGTAGGCATAACCGAGGTCGAGCATCTTGGGGGTGAGCTCGAAGTACTTTCCGTCGGTTGAGACATAGCCCATCTCGACCAGCGTGTGCAGTAGTCGACGAGCTGTCGCTCGCGTGAGGCCGGTCGCCTTGGCCGCGTCAGCGAGTGTCATCGCCGGGCGTTGTTCGTCGAACGCGCGCAAGACAGCGATGCCCCGCTCGAGCGACTGGACGAACTCTCCCTTCCGTTCCTGAGCCATTCCCCCAACTCTTCCTCTTGACATGTCTCTCCATCAAGGTAGAGAATGTTCGTAGTACGCACAAGAGTACGCATAGCGAACAATCTGGTCAAGCTCTAGGGGGCATCATGACTACGAAGTACGTCACCAAGTTCGGGTCGCTTGAGAACTATGAGAAGGGCGGCATCGAGATCATTGATGACGACCCGAAGCATTTCGTCTTCTCCAATATCTTCGAGGTCGCGAACAGCTCGAAGCCGTGGGAGAAGGTCGCGGTTGCGAAGAACACCAAGTACGTCATTGAGGGCGTACGTGCCGAGGGCACCAGCGAGTGGCGCACCTGTGCGCACGACGAGTTCGTCACCGTGCTCGACGGCGAAGTCAAGGTCGAGTTCGTGAAGCTCGCCACCCCCGCGGTGCCTGCCGACAAGGAAGGGTCGGTGGCGCTCGGCGGTGAGCCAACTGGCACGCCGATGGGTCACGTGGTGCTGCGCCGCGGACATCAGGCGCTGCTCCCGGCTAACGCCGCCTACCGCTTCACCGCCAACCGCACCGGGGTCCTGATCCAGCAAGCGATCCACGGCGACGACACAGTCGAGCGCTGGGCCGACATCTGCCTCAGCTGACCGAGCAACCGAGTAACCGACGAGAACGATCAGGAGTTTCGACATGACCATCACCGACATCCAGTCCACTCCGCCCAACGAGCAGGGGTACCGCGAGTACAGCCTCGGGGGCTTCCACTTCCGCCGTGACGAGTTCTTCGTGCACATCACCTGGCCCACGGGCAAACACGTCGCCAGCATCGATGCGTTCCTGCGCGCGCTGCAGCGCGACGTCGCGTGGGACTTCTTCTACGGCACCGTCAACTTCGACCATGTCTTCGGCACGGTCAACCACTACGGCACTGTGGACATGTTCGCTGGCCGTTTCAACGATGCGTATCGCCGCGCGGAGCTCGACCACACCGAGAACTTCGAGACGCCCGTCATTCGTGAAACGTTCAAGGCAATATTGGCGGACTGGACGAATCAGTCGTTCGATCCCTTCGCCAGCCCGGCCGAGACCGCGAAGCCTTTCGGTGCCAAAGACGGTGACAACATCAGCGCAGTCACCCGTCGCCGCATCGCCGCGTCGCGCATGGTGGGTATTCCGGGCGACGAAGCGCTGCGCTCGGACGAGAGTGGATTCCCCGTGAACCGGATGTTCGCCGACGTGCCCCAGGACGAGCCCGACGTGCACCCGCTGCCTGGGTTCGAGAAGGACGTGGCGGCGTTCAACCTCTTCGCCTACCTCAGCCGCAGCGACGTCACGTGGAACCCCAGCGTCGTCAGCGTCTGCAAGGACAGCCTCTACTGTCCCACCACCGAGGAATACATCCTCCCCATCGTGCACGGCAACGACCGCGTCGAGTGGTTCGTACAATTGAGCGACGAGATCGTATGGGACGTCCAGGACCGCGACACCGGCGCACCCCGTGCGAAGGTGACCATGAAGGCGGGCGACGTCGCCGCCATGCCAGCCGATATCCGCCACCAGGGCTACAGCCCGAAGCGGTCGATGCTGCTGGTATGGGAGAACGGCGACACTGGCCTGCCCGAGCGCATTAGCAAGGGCCTCGAGAGCGTCTACCCAGTCGAATTCTGACCAGTGCAGAACCGGCTATTCATCGGCGGCGAGTTCGTCGATTCCGTCGCCGGTGGGCGCATCGAAGTAATCAACCCGCACGACTGCTCCGTGATCACCGAGATCGCGGAGGGTCGCGGGGAGGATGTCGACGTTGCGGTCGCCGCGGCTCACGCGGCCTTCCCTGCGTGGCGGCGCACGGCAGCAGCCGAGCGTGGTCGCTTGCTCCTCAAGCTGGCCGATGAGATCGAGGCACGACGCGAGGAGTTTGCGCAGCTCGAAAGCCTCGACACCGGGCACCCGATTAGGGATGCGCGGATGCTCGACGTTCCGCGCACTGCGGCGTGCTTTCGCTACTTCGGCGGTATCGCCGACAAGTTGCAAGGTGACGTGATCCCAGTCGACCCAGGGTTTCTCAACTACGTGCAACGCGAGCCACTCGGTGTTGTGGGTCAGATCGTTCCGTGGAACTTTCCGCTGATGTTCTGCTCGTGGAAGATGGGGCCGGCGCTCGCGGCTGGCAACACCGTCGTCTTGAAGCCCAGCGAACTCACTCCGCTCAGCACGCTGCGGCTCGCCGAGCTGATGCGTGAGGTCGGCTTTCCTGCTGGAACGGTGAACATCGTGCCCGGCTATGGGCACTCGGCTGGCGACCGGTTGGCGCGCCACCCAGATGTGAGCAAGATCGCGTTCACGGGTTCCACCGCTGTCGGCAGGCAGATCGTCGAGTCATCTGCGGGAAACCTGAAGCGCGTGCAACTCGAGTTGGGTGGCAAGGGCGCCAACATCGTCTTCGACGACGCTGTCATCCCGGCGGCCGTCAATGGCTCCGCGTTCGCGATCTTCCACAATCAGGGCCAAGCGTGCATCGCGGGCAGCCGTCTGATTCTCCACGAGAAGATCGCCGAGGAATTCCTGGAGAAGTTCATCGCGTTGGCACGCTCGATCCGAATCGGCAATCCACTCGATCCCGCCACCGAAATGGGTCCGCTCACCTCTCCGCTCCACCGCGACCGGGTGCTGTCCTACGTCAAGGTCGCGATGGACGAGGGTGGCGAGGTGCTCCTTGGCGGCACCATCCCAGACGATTCGTCCCTCGCGAAGGGGTGCTACGTGACACCGACCGTGGTACGCGCGCACTCGGACGCTCGGGTGTGTAGGGAAGAGGTGTTCGGCCCGTTCGTCACGGTCGCGACCTTTGCCGACGACGACGAAGCGATCGCCATCGCCAACTCCACCGACTACGGCCTCGGGGGCGGTCTCTGGACGCAACACCTCGGGCGTGCGCACCGGGTGGCAGACGCAATTCGCAGCGGAATGGTGTGGGTCAACTCGTACAAGCGCGTTAGCCCGGGCTCCCCGTTCGGCGGAACCGGCATGTCCGGCTACGGCCGGGAGATGGGGTTCGAGGCGATGCGCGAGTACACCGAGGCCAAGAGCGTCTGGATCAACGTCGATGCACAACTGCCGGCTTGGTACCCGCGATGACCACGATCTGCTCATTGCGCGAAGCGGTTGCCGAACTCATTCACGATGGCGATTCGATCGCGATGGAGGGGTTCACACACCTCATCCCGCACGCCGCCGGGCACGAGATCATCCGCCAGGGTCGGCGCAATCTGCACCTTGTGCGTATGACCCCTGATGTGATCTACGACCAGCTCATCGGCGCTGGCTGCGCATCCCGCCTCACGTTCTCCTGGGGTGGCAATCCGGGTGTCGGGTCGTTGTATCGCCTCCGCGACGCAGTGGAAAACGCATGGCCACACGCGCTCGAAATCGAGGAGCACAGCCACGCCGGAATGGCCACGCGGTATGCCGCAGGGGCGGCCAACTTGCCCTTCGGCATCTTGCGCGGATATGTCGGCACGGGGCTCCCCGAGCACACGTCCGGCATTAAGCAGATCTCGTGTCCGTTCACGGGCGAATCGATCACCGCGGTACCTGCGCTGCGGCCCGATGTGGCGGTCGTGCACGCGCAACGCGCGGATCGTGAAGGGACGGTGCAGATGTGGGGTCTCACCGGCGTCCAGAAAGAAGCTGTGCTCTCTGCGCAGCGATCGATCGTCACCGTCGAGGAGATCGTCGACGAACTCACCCCGATGGCCAATTCCGTCGTGCTGCCCTCGTGGGTGCTCACGGCCGTGTGCCACGTGCCCCAGGGCGCGCACCCAAGTTTCGCGATGGGCTACAGCACGCGCGACAACGCCTTCTACAAGGCGTGGGATCCGATCGCGAAGGACCGCGAGGTCTTCACCGCCTGGATCGATCGCCATGTGCGTGGCACGGCGGACCACGAAGAGTTCTGCCAATCGATCGGACTAGGGGTTCACGCCGGTGTCTGACGCGGCCTACACGACCGACGAGTTGATGATCGTCAACGCTGCGCGCCAACTCGGCTCGCTCGCCGCCTCGGGGCACCCGGTGTGTTTCGTCGGTATCGGACTTCCGTCCACCGCGGCAAACCTTGCGCGCCACCTGTACCGGCCCAGCCCTGTCTTGGTGTACGAGTCCGGATGCATCGGCTCCAAGCCAACCCGCCTTCCACTCAGCATTGGTGACGGCGAACTGGCCGAGACCGCAGATGCGGTGGTCAGCGTGCCCGAGATCTTCGCCTATTGGTTGCAGGCCGGGCGGGTCGACGTGGGTTTCCTCGGCGGCGCCCAGCTCGACAAGTACGCGAACATCAATTCCACTGTCATCGGTGAATACGAGCATCCACTCACTCGTCTGCCGGGCGCCGGCGGCGCACCCGAAATTGCCGCATCAGCCGGGACCGTGATGGTGATCATGCGCCAGTCCAAGCGTGCATTCGTCGAGCGCTGCGATTTCCGTTCGTCTGTCGGATATGGCGACGGTCCTGGTGACCGCGAGCGTTTCGGCCTGCGCGGTGGCGGGCCCAAGTGGGTCATCACAGATCTCGGCGTGCTGGAACCCGACCCCACGAGCTGCGAGCTGTGCATGGTCGCGCTACATCCGGGGGTGACGCCGGAACAGGCGATTTCGGCGACGGGTTGGCCGCTGCGCTTCGCCGACGCCCTGCACACGACCGACATGCCCACGACGCTCGAACTTGAGACGCTGCGCGAGTTGCAGGCGGCGTGATGGAACCGTTCGTCTTCACCCAACTCGCCGCCAGAATGGTGTTCGGGACTGGATCGCTGCAGCTCGTCGCCCAAGAGGCCGACCAGCTCGGCGGGACGCACGTCATGCTGGTGCACGATGCGATGGCGGCCACGGCTGCTGACACGGTCGCGACTCAACTCGGCTCGCGGCTCGCAGTTCGCTGGGATGAGGTCGCGCAACACGTTCCGATCGAACTCGCGGAGCGCGCTCGTCAGACAGCCACCGACGGCGCTGTCGATCTCGTGATCTGCATCGGCGGTGGTTCTTCCACCGGCCTCGCCAAGGCGATCGCGTTGACGCATCGCATTCCGATCCTTGCTGTGCCGACAACCTACGCGGGGAGCGAGCAGACCACGATCTACGGGCTTACCGGCGAGCGGCACAAGCAGACGGGCAAGGACCACGCCGTGCTGCCGCGCACTGTGGTGTACGACCCGGCGCTGACGGTGGGCCTGCCGTGCCAGATCAGCGCCGCGTCGGCCTTCAATGCGCTCGCGCACTCGGTGGAAGCCCTGTGGGCCACCGGCTGCAACCCGGTGACCTCGGCGATCGCGCTCGAAGGAGTGCGCCTGATTGCCCACTCGCTGCCCATCGTCGTGGCCGCGCCGGGCGATCTCGCCGCGCGAGGCGACCTCCTGCTTGGCGCAGCATTCTCCGGTATGGCGCTCGGCGCGACAGCTGCGGGCCTCCATCACAAGATCTGCCACGTGCTCGGTGGGATGTTCAATCTCACCCACGCCGACGCCCACTCTGTGGTGCTCGCGCACGTGCTCGCGTTCAATGCTCCTGCGCTGCCGTCGGAAATGGATCGGCTCGCGCAGGCGCTCGGTGTGCCGCCCGGCGATGTTGCCGGCGCACTATGGGACTTGGCTGTTGCCAGCCACGTCCCAATCAAGCTGTCCGACCTTGCCGGAACCGGCGGGCCGCTTCAGCGTGGGGACCTCTCGCTTGTGGCCGACGCCGCAGCCGCAGAAGTGTCCACCAACCCGAGGCCGGTGACGGCAGCCGACATCTTCGGACTGCTCGAGCAGGCCTACGACGGATTGCGTCCGACTGCAAAGACGGTCGCAAGGTCCGGCCACTGACACCAACTCACTAGGGGGATTTCCATGAACGAAAACATTCCTACACACCAACTCGGCTACAACATTGGCCGACGGCGCTTCCTTGCGGTCGCTTCTGGTGGCATCGCCGCTGCCGCGCTCGCAGCCTGCAGCAAGGACGACAAGACGTCGACGACGACGGACGCTCCAGACACCACCGAATCATCCGCCACCACTGAGGGCAACACTGCCACCACGATGGCGGGCATGACCGGCGGTGGCGGCGGTGACGGCACCATCAAGATCGGGTACGTCAGCCCGCAGACCGGCGCGCTGGCAGCATTCGGTGCTGCCGACGGCTATGTCATCGATGACATCAGGAACTTCGTCGCCGACGGCCTGCTTGTTGGTGGGAAGAGCTACACCATCGAGGTGCTCCTAGAGGACAGCGAGTCCAACCCGGACACGGCAGCGGCGAAGGCTGCCAAACTCATCGACGAGGATGGTGTCGACCTCGTGCTCGTTTCGAGCACCCCGGAGACCACCAACCCAGTCAGCGATACGTGCGAGGCCAGCGGAGTGCCGTGTATCAGCACCGTCGCCCCCTGGCAGCCGTGGTTGATGGGTCGCGGCGGAGCGCCCGGAGCTGATCCCTCGTTCGAGTGGACATACCACTTCTTCTGGGGCCTCGAGGACGTAATCGGCACGTTCCTGGCGATGTGGGGCCAGGTCGACACGAACAAGTCTGTCGGCGGTCTGTTCCCGAACGACGGCGATGGCAACGCGTGGGGCGACGCCGAGAACGGCTTCCCGAAGCCGCTCGACGAAGCGGGTTACACGCTTGTCGACCCGGGTCGTTACGAGAACCTGAACCAGGACTTCACGGCCCAGATCAACGCCTTCAAGGAGGGTGGCTGCGAGGTCATCACTGGCGTCATGATCCCGCCCGACTTCCCCACGTTCTGGAAGCAGGCCAAGCAGCAAGGCTTCGTGCCCAAGGTCGCCTCCATCGGCAAGGCGCTGCTGTTCCCCGAGAGCATCGAGGCACTCGGCGCGGACGGTGCCGGGCTGACCTCGGAGGTGTGGTGGAGCCCGAGTCACCCGTACTCGAGCTCGCTCGTGGGCCTCAGCGCGAAGGAGTTCACCGATGCCTACACGGAGAACACCGGCAGTCAGTGGACGCAGCCGCTCGGCTTCGCCCACGCCCTGTTCGAGGTTGCGTTCGCTGCTTTGGCGAGCGCCGGCAGTTCCGACAAGACGGCCGTCCGCGACGCGATCTCGACACTGTCGCTCGAGACCATCGTTGGCAACGTGACGTGGGGCGATGGGCCGTCGCCGAACGTGGCAAAGACCAAGCTGGTTGGCGGGCAGTGGCGCTCGGCCGACAGCCCGACCGGTTTCGACCTCGTCATCGTCGACAACTCTGGTAACGCAGACGTTCCGACTGGCGGGTCAGTCGAAGCTATTGCCGGCTGATGGGAGCGGTCATCGAAGTCGATGCAGTCTCGAAGCGATTCGGGGCGCTGGCCGTCATCGAGGAGCTGAGCTTCTCGCTTGAGGAGGGCGAAGCGCTCGGTGTCGTCGGACCGAACGGTGCAGGCAAGACCACCACGCTCAACATGATCGCGGGGGACTTCCGGCCGAGCGGTGGCAGCATTCGCTTCGATGGCCAAGACGTCACGGGCTTCTCGGCGTATCGCCGGTGCAAATTGGGCATCGGCCGTACGTCGCAGATCCCCCGTCCCTTCGAGGGACTGACGGTCTTCGAGAATGTGCTGGTGGGCGCCTCCTTCGGGGGCGCCCACCGCGGGCACGTCGCTCGTGACCTTGCGGTCGACGCCTTGCGGCGCACTGGAATGATCTCGAAGGCAAATGTGCGAGCTGGGCAACTCACCCTGCTCGAACGAAAGCGGCTTGAGCTGTCTCGCGCACTCGCAGCAGAACCGAAGGTTCTGTTGCTGGACGAGATCGCCGGCGGGCTCACCGACGGCGAAGTGCAGGAGCTCGTCGAAACGATCAAATCAATTCACGCTTCGGGCGTCTCGGTTATCTGGATCGAGCACATCGTGCATGCACTGCTCAAGGTTGTCGACCGGATGCTGGCGATGGATTGCGGACGCGTGCTCGTGCAGGGAGATCCGCACGAAGTCATGGCGAGTGACGAGGTCAAGAACGTCTATCTCGGGAGCGAGGACTGACATGGCACTGCTCGACGTCGAGGTGGTGGATGCCTTCTACGGCGATTTCCAAGCGCTCTTCCAGCTCTCGCTCGCTGTCGATGAGGGGCAGGCCGTCGCGGTGATCGGCGCCAACGGGGCGGGTAAATCGACGCTGATGAAGGCGATCGCGGGGATCGTTCCCGCACGCGGCGGACGGATTTCATTCGACGGCATCGACCTCGGGCCTCGGTCGGTTCACCATCGCGTGGCCGACGGCATCTCGCTAGTACCCGAAGGCCGGCGGATCTTCCCGAGCCTCACCGTAGAAGAGAACCTGCTCGTCGGCGCCTACCGCGGCCGCCCGGGGCCATGGACGCTCACGAAGGTCCTCGAAACGTTTCCGCTGCTGCAGCGCCTCGCCACGCGTTCGGCAGCGCGTCTGTCGGGTGGCGAGCAACAGGCGCTCGCCATCGGGCGCGCGCTGATGAACAATCCGCGACTGCTGCTACTCGACGAGGTTTCACTCGGTCTGGCGCCGACGGTTGTGAAGGATCTCTACGCATCGCTGCCAGCCATTCGCGAACAAGGCACCACGCTGCTCATCGTCGAGCAGGACGTGACGCGAGCTCTCACCGCGGCAGACATTGCGTATTGCTTGCTTGAGGGCAGGGTCTCGCTGTCAGGTCGCCCCGCGGAGTTGTCGCGGCCCGCGATCGCGGCGGCCTACTTCGGTACGGAGGTATCGCAATGAACTGGCTCAATGCCGTCGTCGCCGGAGTACTCGTCGGCGGTCTGTACGCGCTCTATGCCACGGGCTTGTCGGTGAGCTTTGGCGTGATGCGCTTGGTGAACCTGGCGCATGGCGATCTTGCCGTAATGGCCGCCTTCCTCTCGAGCACGCTGGTACTCAGCGCTGGTGGATCGCCGTTCTGGACGATCCTCGTCCTGTTGCCCGTTGGCTTCCTGGTGGGTTTGGCGTTGCAGAGGGTGGTGTTCGACCGCCTTGTGGGTGTCGATCCGGCGTTCCAAATCGTGGCCACCTTCGGCCTCAGCATTGTGATCCAGAACGCACTCCTGCGGGTGTACTCCGCGGACCGGCGGGCGCTCGATGTCGGAAAGCTCAAGGTGGATTCCGTTTCGATTGGGGATCTCAGCATCGGTGTGTTCCCGCTGCTCCGCTTCCTTGTCGCGGTCGCGGTGCTGGTGTCGCTCTCGCTGTTCCTCGGCCGCACCAAGCTCGGTCGCGCGTTCAGAGCCACGAGCGATGATCCCGTTGCGGCCCGCCTGATGGGCATCAACAACCGCACCATCTACATGGTGGCGACCGGCATTGCGGTGAGCACCGTGTTCCTTGCGGGCGTGTTCAACGGAGCCCAGACGAACTTCGCTACCTCCGATGGACCCGGGTTACTTATCTTCGCCTTCGAGGCGGTGATCATCGGCGGCCTGGGGTCGCTATGGGGCACGCTTGCCGGAGGCATCGTGCTCGGACTCGCGCAGACGCTCGGCGCCGAACAGTTCACCGACTGGCCATCGCAACTGTTTGGTCACGTGTTGTTCCTAGTGGTGCTGGCCGTTCGGCCGAACGGCCTCTTCGGGAGGGTCGAAGCATGATTCGTACCCAGAACCACGTCCAGCGAGCGACGGGCACTAGCAAGTTGCTCGGTGGCCTGGCCGCACTACTGGTGGCGTGGCTGGCAGTGCTGGCCACCGGCGACGTCGCCTCCACGCAGACGAAGATCGTCGAGATGTGTGTGTTTGTCGTGCTCGCATCGATGTGGAACCTGCTGGCCGGATACACCGGCCTCGTCTCGATCGGGCAGCAGGCGTTTGTCGGCATCGGGACCTACGCGCTTGTCGTGTTCGCCAACGGGTACGACCAGGACATCTACTTCTCTGTCCTTCCCGCGGCGCTGATCGCGCTGGTTGCTGCCGTACCCATCGCACTACTCGCGTTCCGCCTGCGCGGCGGGTACTTCGCGATCGGAATGTGGGTAATCGCGGAAGTGGTCAGGTTGTTGGTGAAGCAGTACAAGGCCGACCCGATCAAGGGTGGCAGCGGCACCTCGCTGAACGTTCCCGTCTCGCTGTACCCAAAGGTCGACCGCTTCCAAACGACAGCGCTCATTGCTCTCGCGCTTGCGGTCGTCGCTGTGTCAGTAGTGGCGCTACTCCTTCGCTCGCGGGTTGGTCTCTCGCTGCAAGCCGTGCGTGACAACGAGGCGGGTGCTGCGGGCCTTGGCGTGAACGTGTACCGCGAACGGTTCTTCGTGTTCATGATTGCGGCGCTCTTCACCGGTGCAGCAGGCGCGGTGTGGTATCTGCTCAAGATTCGCGTCCAGCCCGACACAGCCTTCAGCGTCGGTGATTGGACCGCACCGATCGTGGTCATGGTGGTCATCGGTGGGATCGGCACGGTCGAGGGTCCGGTCATCGGAGCGGTGTTGTGGTACCTCGTTCGCGACTACGTAACAAGCTCCGACAGCGTGATTCACTTCAGCGACGAGTGGTACCTCATCTACACCGGCCTGATCGCGTTGATAGTCGCCTTGTACGCGCAACGCGGGTTGTGGGGGGCGCTGCAGGATCGGTTCCCTCGACTGCAGGTGTTCCCGATCCAACGTCGGCTTGTGGTGGGTGACGAGGTCGCTGTCCGCGGAGAGGACGAAGGCAATGGCTGAGTCGTTCATTCTCGATGCGGTGCGAACCCCGATCGGCAAGTTGGGCGGCGCGTTGGCCAGTATCCGCCCGGACGACTTGCTTGCCGAGACGTATCGAGCGTTGCTTGCCCGCAACCCCCGCCTCGACCCAGTCGCGATCGATGAGGTCTACGCGGGCGACGCGAACGGTGCCGGCGAAGACAATCGGAATGTCGCCCGCATGGCGGCGTTGCTCGCGGGCTTTCCCGTCACGGTGCCGGGTGCAACGGTCAATCGGCTGTGCGGCAGCGGGATGCAAGCGCTGATCGACGGCTCGCGTGCTGTGGAAGTAGGAGATGCGGATGTTGTGATCGCATCCGGCGTGGAGAGCATGACAAGGGCGCCATGGGTGTTGCTCAAGCCGGCGAAGGGATTCCCCACCTCACACGAGCAACTGTGGAACTCGGCGCTCGGGTGGCGAATGGTCAACCCACAAATGCCGACTGAGTGGACCGCCTCGCTTGGCGAAGCCACCGAGATGCTCGCCGATAAGTATTCGATCTCGCGCGAGGATCAGGACAAGTTCGCGGCGGTATCGCACCAACGCGCAGAGTCGGCATGGGCATCGGGTTGGTTCGCGAGCGAGATCGTCCCGGCTCCCTCCGTCGAGCTCTCCCGTGACGAGTGCATCCGCCCTGGCACCACTGTCGAGTCGCTCGCCGGGTTGAAACCGGTGTTTCGCGCGAACGGGTCGGTCACGGCTGGCAACTCTTCTCCTATGAACGACGGCGCTGCTGCGCTGTTGCTTGCTTCGGCGGCGGGGGCCGATCGCATGGGCACAGCACCGCTCGCCAGAGTCGTCAGCCGCGCCACCAGCGGGGTCGAGCCGCATCTGTTCGGAATCGGGCCCGTGCAAGCGTCGCGTACGGCGCTGAGTCGTGCGGGTCTCAACTGGGACGACATCGAGGCCGTCGAACTGAACGAGGCGTTCGCTGCGCAGTCGCTCGCCTGCTTGCGTGAACTTCCCGAACTCGACCCGGAAAAGGTGAATACGCAGGGAGGCGCTATCGCGATCGGTCACCCGCTGGGCTGCAGTGGTGCTCGCATCGTGACCACGCTCGTTCACCGCCTTCGCCGCACAGGCGCCCGCTTCGGACTGGCCACCATGTGCATCGGCGTTGGCCAAGGAATCGCAATCGTCATCGAAAACCTGGCATCAAACCCAATGGAGGCATCATGAACCCGACTCACGCCGAGCTTCTCTCTCAGGTGCTCGCCCGCTATGACCATTCACCCAACCCTCGCCTCGCGGAGATCAGCCGGGCAGCTATTCGTCATTTGCACGCGTTCGTCGACGAGGTCCGACTGCAGCACGACGAGTGGTTCGCCGGCGTTGAGTTCCTGACAGCGACCGGCAAGATCTGTGATGACGTGCGGCAGGAATTCATCCTGTTGAGCGACACCCTCGGTGTGAGCACGCTTGTCGAGTTCATCACTCACGACGGTGTGGAGGGGGGCACAGAGAACACCGTGCTCGGACCGTTCCACGTGCCCGGCTCGCCCGAGCGCGCCAACGGTGACTCGATGTTGGAGAATGACGACGCTGGCGATCGCGTTGTCATCCGCGGCTGCGTGCGGAACCTCCATGGTGAACCGCTCAGCGGCGTAAAGATCGATGCGTGGCAGAATGCCAGCACCGGCTTCTACGCCTGCCAGCAGCCGGGTGTGCAGCACACCAACAACTTGCGCGGCGTCTACCGCACAGACGCTGATGGCAACTTCGCCATCCGCACCATTCGACCGGTGCCATACCCCATCCCCGATGATGGGCCTGCTGGCAAGCTGTTGAAGGACAACGGTCGCAATTGGTGGCGCCCCGGCCACACCCACCTGTGGTTCACTCTCGAGGGCCACAAGCAGCTCATCACTCACTTGTTCGACAGCGAGAGCGACTATCTGACCAACGACGCCGTGTTCGGCGTCCGCGAGAGCCTGATCCGCACCTTCACTAAGGATGCCTCGGGCGAGTTGGCCACCACGTTCGACGTAGTGCTCGAGGACGCCTGAAACGATTGGGCCGTCTGGCGTTGGCGTCACTAGCCCTGGTGGCGTTGGCGTGCAACAACGCCCAGCAATCGGACAGCCCTTCCTCCGACGCCTCGGTGTTCGACTCTGGACGCACGGCGTACGGGTTCTTCCCCGTCCCCCCAGAAGCGACGCTCGACAGCGTGTTTCAGTTGTTCGACGACATGCGCGACCACGGCGACTTCGTTCTCATTCAGCACAACACCAACTGGCTCGACTTTGTGAATGGCGGCGAAGGTGAGTCGCAGACCCGCACCGATCTGGCCAATCAGGTGGAGCTCGCCAGAAGCAGGAATCTCGACTACATCTTCGTGGCCGACGCGCTGAACGGGTTGAATCGAACGGAATTCGTCGGCCTTCCCGATGGTTGGGAGGCGAGCTTCGCCAATCCAGATGTGCGTCGCGCGTATCGCAATCACGTGTTGTGGATCGTCGAGACGTTCGCGCCGCGGTACCTCGGCCTCGGTTCTGAGATCAACACGTACATGGACGCGCACCCGGAGGACGCGCCGAACTTCGTCAGTTTGTACAACGAGATCTACGCGCTCGTGAAGGCGCAGTCACCGACAACGCAGGTCTTCGTCTCCTTTCAGTGGGAAGACCTCAACAACGTGGTGCCGCAACCAGGGGAGGGCGATCGCGAGAAGTTCGTCCCGAACTGGGATGAGGTTGAGGCGTTCGAACCGAATCTCGACCTGTGGGTGATCTCGACGTATCCGTACGTTGTCTTCGACGACGGCGCCGACATCCCGGCCGACTACTACACGCCGCTGCTTTCGCGCACCGACAAGCCGTTGGCGATCGCGGAGGGTGGGTTCTCGTCGCAACCAGTCGGCTCAACGCATTCCACCGCGGCCGGGCAGGCGGCGTACCTCGAAACGGTTCACGCACAGCTGGGATCTCGTCTTGCGTTTTGGACGAACACGTTGCTCAACGACTTCGCCGTGACCACCGACGACCCTGGTCTCGGCGTGTTCGCTCACAGCGGTCTACGAGAGTCCGACGGGTCTGCGAAACCGGCGCTTGCCATCTGGGATGCGTTCCGAACGGGTGGATAGGAAGTTCGGTCGAGCGTAGGATTCGAAGATGACCAGCCTTAAAGATCGTCCGAACACCGCACTCCTGGTGATCGACGTGCAGAACGGTGTCGTTGCACAGGCACATCAGCGCGACGAAGTGATTGCCAACATCAACACGCTGGTCGACAAGGCCCGCGCCGAGAAGGTCCCGGTGATATGGGTGCAGCACAACAGTGACGAACTAGTGCCCGACACCGACGTTTGGCAATACGTGCCCGAGTTACAGCGCAAGGATTCTGAGCCGCTGATCCAGAAGCGGTACGGCGACTCATTCGAAGACACGACATTGGAAGCGGAACTCGCCAAGCGCGGAGTGGGTCGACTGGTTGTGGCCGGCGCGCAGACCGACGCATGCATTCGCTCAACGATCCACGGTGGTTTCACGCGTGGTTACGACGTCGTGCTGGCAAGCGATGCGCACACCACCGACGACCTCACCGAGTACGGAATGCCGGCCCCCGACAAGGTGATCGCGCACATGAACGGCTACTGGAAGTGGCAGGACGGCCCTGGCCGTAAGGCCGACGTTGTCGAGACGGCAAAAGTCGACTTCGGCGCCGCCTAAGACTTCGCTTTGGCCTTTGCTTTGGCGGGGGCCTTCTTTGCCGGTGCTTTCTTGGCGGGCGCCTTCTTCGTTGCGGGCTGAGTCGTAGCTTTCGGCTTCGGCTTCGGCTTTGCCTTCGACTTGTTCAGCTCAACCGCTGCGCGAATCAACGCCTTGAACGCCTTCTCGTTGATCTTCGCGCCCTCACCGAAATCGATGGCCCGGCGCATGTTGCCTTCGAGACTGGAGTTGAACAGCTTGGCGGGGTCTGCAAGCGATGCGCCCTTGGCGAACGTCAACTTGACGACCGCCTTGTAGCTCTCGCCGGTGCAGATGATGCCGTCGTGCTCCCACACTGGAACACCGCGCCACTTCCACTCTTCAACGACCTCGGGGTCGGCTTCCTTGATCAGCTTGCGCAGCTGAGCGAGCGTCTTGCCGCGCCAATCGTTGAGCTCTTTGATACGTCCGTCGATCAGTTTTGAGGGCGACTCAGTCTTCTCCATGCCGCGACTCTAGATTCGTAGTCGTGACCGTTCACGTACCGACGTGCGATGTGCCGGTGCGGCACGCCGCGATGGTGCATTGGTGGGAGCAGCTCACCTTCGTTCACTGGCGCTTCGACCCTGCGGACGTGCAACGCCTGCTGCCGCCCGGGCTGACCGTGGAAACGTTCGACGGCGACGCCTGGGTGGGTCTCGTGCCCTTCTACCTGCGCGTTGGTGTGCCGCATGTTCGGTCGATCCCGTGGTTCTCGCAGTTCCCTGAGACCAACGTGCGCACTTACGTGCGTAGTGAGGACGGCACAAGCGGTGTCTGGTTCTTCTCGCTCGACGCGGCGCGACTCGGTGCGGTGATCGTGGCGCGGGCGACTTACCGACTGCCGTACTTCTGGTCGAAGATGCGCATTGAGCATTCAGGGTCAACGATTTCGTATCGCTCGACTCGTCGCTGGCCGCGACCGCAGGCGGGGAGTGCGACAACCATTGAGATCGGCGAGCAGTACGCCGCCGACGAGTTGACCGAGCTGGACCACTACCTGACCGCGAGGTGGGCGTTGTTCAGCGCGCCACGCAGTGGGCTGCACCAGGCACGCGCGTTTCACGACCCGTGGCCGCTGTATCGCGCGCAGCTCGTCGAACTCGACGACACGTTGGTTACAGCGGCGGGCTTGCCGCCACCGCAAGGCGAGCCGTTGGTGCACTACGCACCGTCGGTGAAGGTGCGCATCGGTTGGCCGACGCGAACGCGTACGACAGCTAGATAGCCGCCACGCGTAGTGCGGCTGTCGCTATCCACACCGTGGCTGTTGCGACGAACAGCAGAAGCGGGATTTGTCGGCGAGACGCGACTATGACGAGCCAGGCGATCGTCGACAACACGACGAACTGGCGCAGCTCTGCTGGCCCAACCCAGATCGCATTCGACAACGAGACCGCCAGCGCTGTTGCGGCAATCAACGCCCAGCGCAGCCAACGGTCGTCGGTTGCGAGGCTCGCGGCACTGCGGAAAGCAACAACGATGAGCACGATCAACAAGGCGAGCTGCGGGATTACCAGCACCTGTTGGCGCTCCAGTCCGTGCTCGACCCAATGCCTCGCTTGCTGCACGAGCCCACGAAATGGAATGTCGAGAGTGGCGCTACCCGACTCGGTCATCGGGAAGCCGCCGATGACGCTGCGGCACACGATTTGCCACACACCGAACGCAGTGCCCGCAGCGATCCACGGCAGATCGGCAGCAACCAACTTCCACGATCGTTCTCGAAGCAACTGAACGATGCGATAGGCGGCGTAGGGGATCGCGATCAACAACGCCTGCTCGTGCGTGACGCACGCGAATGCCCAGCACGCGCCCGCCCATGCGTACCGTAGGCGCGACATCAGCGCGAGGCCGGCAAGCAGCGCCGCGATCGTGACCACTTCGCACAGATTGCGGCTGAGCGACATGACCAATCCGGAAGACGATGCGATGGCGAGGCCGACGTAGGCCGGATGCCCGCGCTTGCGCGCGACCTGTGCGGCGGCAAAGGCGAGCGCAGCAAACCCAACCACGTTCGTGAGCACGAGCGACCACTTCACCCACGCTGCGTGCCCCAGCGACAGCGCCCAGGCGATGGTTGGGTAACCGATTCGCGACACTCTGATCGACGAGTCGAGCTGCACGCCCCGATAGCGCGAGAGATCCAGCTCCGCCGGATTCGTGGCTAGTCGCCAATAGAACTGTCCGTCGTAGCCGAACGAGTCGAAGACGTGAATCGCGGGCTGCACCTGGGTTGCGTCGGTTACTCCATTGCCGGCGACGATGAATCGGCTGATGTCGCCATCAGCGGCAACCAACAGTCGCAGTGTGACGAACACAACCGCCAGCACTCCGGCGATGAATCCGATCGAGGCCGGAGAATCCAGACGTCGTCTGATCACTTGCGTAGAAGGATGTCGAGGCGCCGGGATGCAATCACGATCGCCACGGCCGCCAGCGCCAGCAACACGGCGATGTGGCCGAGCAGCGAGACATCCCACACACCGGCGTTGGCAGCGCGCACAAGCACCACGCCGTGATACAGCGGTGAGATCTGCACCAGCCAGGCCCACGAGCCATAGCTCGAGATTGGGAAGAACGTCGCCGAGAACAAAGCCAACGGCATCATCGCCGTGGTGACGATTTCCATGTCGGTCCAGCCGCGCATGAACGTCGTGCCCGCAAACCCGATGCTGGCAAACGTCAGCCCAACAAGCGCGCACGCGGGCAGGGCCAGCAGGCTCCACCACGAATCGACCAAACCGAGCGCGGCCATCACGCCCAAGAAACTGCACGCGTACAACTGGCCGCGAATCAACGCCCAGCCAATCTCGCCAACGGCAACGTCGGCCGGGCTCATCGGCGTAGCTAGCGCCGCGTCGTAGATGCGTGCGTACTTCATGCGGTGCAGCACGTTGCCGGTGGAATCGAAGATGGCGCCGTTCATTGCGGAGGATGCCATCAGCGCAGGGGCGACGAACGCTTCGTACGACACCTGCTTGCCAGCCATCGAGACCTTGCCCACCAGATCGCTCAACCCGGCGCGCATGCTGATCAGGTAGAACAGCGGCTCGAAGAAACCACTTACAACGATCAGCCACTGGCGGCGATACGCGACCATGTGGCGCTCGATCATGCGATGCGGTCGGCGAACCACCATCGATGCGGGAATGATGCGCAGCAACATCAGGGGTACAGCTTTCCGCGCAGCCGAACAGTGGCGACCCAAATGCCAGCGGCGATCCACACGCTGATGTATGCGAGGTGACCGGCGACTCCGGGCCAATCCACTGTGCCCAGCGAGAAGTCGCGCGCGACTACTACGCCATGCCACAGCGGGAAGAACTTGGCGATCCACTGCACAAGCGTCGGGAGTTGCGTCAGCGGATAGAACGCGCCGCCGAACAGAAACAGCGGGATGATGAGAAAGCGCTGCACGCCGGCGAACGCCCCATCAAGCTTCACGCCGATCGAGAACGCCATGATCGGCATCGCGAACGAAAGCCCAACGAGGATCGCAACCAACACGCCAGGGATCAGCCCCCACGAGCGCGTCTCGCCAAAACACGCCAGCGCAAGTGCGACTGCCGCCGCGGCGATGCCGCACCGAACCGCCATCCACGTCGCGTGTCCCAACACAATGTCGCGCGCTTCCAGCTCGGTTGCCGCGATGCCGTGATAGCCGCGCTGCCATGTCAGCCCACCCATCACCGGCCACATGCTTTCGCCGGCACCGAGTGCCATCGCGGTCGTGATCAGTAGCCCGGGCGCGACGAACGCGACGTATGAGACAGATCCGAGCACGTCGCCCGAGCCCACGTTGCGGTCGACCAGCGAGCCGACGCCAACACCAAGGCCAAGCAAGTACAGCATCGGCTGCACGAGCGACGACAACAGGTTCAAGCGCCAGAAGCGGCGATACGCCGTCAGGCTCCAACTCGCCACCCTGAAAGCACCGGGAGTTGTCATGATGCTGCCGCCACCGTCAGTCCACCAGGCTGCGACCGGTAAGCAGCAAGAAGACGTCTTCCAAACTCGCGCGACGCACGAGCGCGCTCTCGGGTTCCAGCCCACGGCGATGCGCCTCGGCAAGCGCGTGTTCGCCATCGTCGGCGTACACCAACACGCGGTCGGGCAACAGTTCTTGGCGATCGCCGATTCCTTCGAGCTTCGGGAAGGCTGCCTCGTTGCCGTCGGCCGCGAAGCGCAACTCGAGCACCTCGCGCGTGGCGTACTGCTCGATCAGGCTGCGTGGCGAACCCTCGGCGACGATCTTGCCCTGATCCATCACCACCAACCGGTCGCACAACTGCTCGGCCTCGTCCATGTAGTGCGTGGTCAGCACCAACGTGACGCCTTGTTGCTTCAACCGATACAGGCGATCCCACAACACGTGGCGAGCCTGTGGGTCGAGGCCTGTGGTCGGTTCATCGAGCAGCAGCAACTCGGGTTCGTTGATCAGCGAGCGTGCAATCGACAAGCGCCGCTTCATGCCGCCGCTCAGCGTTTCCACGACGCTCTTGGCGCGCTCGGTGAGCTGCGCAAACTCCAGCAACTCGGCCGCCCGCCGCTTGGCCTCGGCGCGCGGCAAGTCGAAGAAGCGGCCGTACAGCCAGAGGTTCTCTTGAACGCTCAGTTCAACGTCGAGCGTGTCGAGCTGCGGGACGACACCGATGCGCCGACGAATGGCGGCACCGTGTGTTGCCGGGTCGAGGCCAAACACGCGTAGGTGACCGGAGGTCACGGGGGAGACGCACGCGATCATGCGCATCGTGCTGCTCTTGCCCGCCCCGTTCGGACCGAGGAAGCCGAACGCTTCACCTTTCTGCACCTGCACATCGATTCCGTCGACGGCAGTGAACTCGCCGAAACGCTTGCGGAGATTTTCGGCGACGATCAAAGGCTCAGTCATGCTCGGGCGATAGTACTTGCGACGAGTCGCGCGCCCGCTGTAATTACGCCGCCAGACGCGCAACGACCCCGCCCCGAAGGGCGGGGTCGTGCAACAAGTTGGAATACCCGAGTTAGCTCAACGCGGCGGGGGCGGCGGCGGCATGCCCGGCGGCGGCGGAGGCGTGCTGCCCCCACCCTTGCCAAACTGCGACTTCACCTTGTTCATGTCCTTCAGGTCGCTGAGGTTGCCACCGGATTCGGTGTAACCCATGACCGAGCCGGCGAATGCCAGGCAACCACCGATGGCAGAACCGATCATGCCGATTCCACGACCGACTTCAAAGCCGGCGGCCTCGACGAGATCTTTGTTCTCGAGTGGGTTGAAGATGACGCGGATCAGCAGCAACAGGGCGGCGAGACCCGTGGCGCCGAGCATGATCAGCGGCCAAGGCAGACCGCCAGCCTTCACCGTGCCGTTGATGACCAGGAACGTGATGACGGCGGTGCCAAGGACGAGGATCCACGGAAGTGTGCCGGTCCAGAAGAAATCGAACACGTTTCCTGTATCGGCGCCGGGTACGTCCTTACCTTCGAAGGTGGTCGTTATCCAGCTCATGAAGCCGAAGATGAGGAAGACAACGCCTCCACCAATCTTCAGCCAATCGGATGTTTTAAACTTACTGAAATCCACGGATTGCCTCCAGGTGTGTGCTCAAAAGTTGAATACTCAGGTGACGCGAACGGTACACCTTGCCGAACCACTCATCGCGCACCAACTCGACCAGCGTTACGTCGCGGGTGTTGTCGGCGGCGGTAGGCCGGGAGTTGCGTCCTTGTCTTTTCCTGCTTTCAGCGCCGCTCGAATCGGGTCGTCAACGAGCGGAATGGCGACAAGTGCGATGCCCGCGACGATCAGCACACCACCGATCGCAACAATGGTGCCCGGCTCCCACTGCACGGCTACGAACCACACGGTCGCGATGGCCGTGAGAGCGGCACCCCACCACGTGGTCGCACGGCGCTCACCTTGTGAACCCACGAACGCGACGACGAGCCCAACCGCGAGCACAAACAGAGGTGCCCACTGCTCGCCGAACTTGTCGACGAGCATGCCGGTGCCCACCAAGGTCGACACCAGTCCTGCGCCAGCGAAAGCGGTGCCGGTGCCGCGATGGCCGCGACGATCGAGCAACAAGGTGAGACCTAGATACAGCGCGCCGCCGACCAAGTAGATGATCCCTTGATCGCCGGCGTTGTCGGTGAACGTCGCCGGCAGAATGTTGTCGGCGGCCGGTTCGTCTAACAAGTAGACGCCTTCGCATTCCGAGTCGAGCGCGTCGAAGTTGGCGTCTTCCAGATACTGACGGCAACGCTCGGTGCGGTTTTGATCGGTGCTGGTGAGCGAACCAAACGCGAAGACGAGTGCGATTGCACCGAATGCCAGCAGCAGGTTTCGGCTCTTGAACCCCGGTAGCGCCCAGGCTGCGATGAACAGCGCCGCCAACACGAAGCCGGTCGCGGTTCCACCCGTGCCCTTATCGACGGTCGCGGTAATCGCGAATGTTGGGATGGCCACAACCGCCATACCGACTGCAGCCGACTGCACTTCCTTGAGCTTCACGACCATGCGCAGCGCCCACGCCGCCGCCAGGACGACGAGGGAGAAGATGATCACCTTGCTCTTGCTGGGGTCGTCGCCGACAGCGACCGTCAGAGCGCCAATCCCCACAGCGGCGCCACCTAGCCCAGCTACAGCCGAGCGCAGGCTCGGCTGCGGTCGCTCGCGTGAGTCGGGCCCAGCGGTGTCGAGGAACTTGAACACGCCCGCTGCTTTACCGCCTTTGGCAAACGCGGTCGGAGGAGTGGCGATGGGTATCACCGAACTGGCGCCAAGCGGGTCGATCTTCTGCTCGCCGCCGGTGGCGACGTGCTCGGTCCACTCTGTGCCGTTGAAGTACCGCTGCTGATAACGACCGTATGGATCGAGATACCAGGCTGCTTCTTTCTCTGCCATGTTGCCCCCTCCGCTGTGAATTTTGTCCAGGTTGCCACGTGGGCGTGCCTCGAATGCGCAACGCTGTACGCAATGGCCCACATTGCGCAACTTCTGGCTCGCGGGCGAACCTATTCCTGCGAGTTCTTTCCGCCCAAGAACGAGGCGGGCTGGCTCAGCCTCGGCCGCACAATCGCCGAGCTGGAACCGCTGCACCCCGACTTCGTCAGTGTGACGTACGGCGCTGGCGGCAGCACGCGCACTCGCACCGCCGACCTGGTCAGCTGGGTTCGGCGCCAAACGCCGATCGCGCCGATGGCGCACATGACATGCACCGGTCACACCCGCGCTGAGGTACGCGCCATGCTCACCGACTATCAGGCGGAGGGTGTCGAGAACATCCTTGCTCTCGGCGGCGATCCGCCAGCTCACGGCGAGCCAGCACCGGAGGGCGACTACCGCTTCAGCGCGGAGTTGGTCGACGACTTGCGTTCGTTCGGCGGCTTCTCGATAGGCGTCGCCGCGCATCCGGAGTTACATCCGCGTTCGCCCGACAGGGACAGTGACCGTCACCACCTCGCGGCCAAGTTGCGGGCCGCCGACTTCGCGATCACGCAGTTCTTCTTCGACATCGATCACTACGTCGCGATGGTCGACGACCTTGCCGCCCTCGGCGTCACCAAACCGATCGTCGCGGGCATCATGCCGATCAGCAACCTGGGCCAGGTCACGCGCATGGCGCACATGAGCGGCGCCGAGGTTCCCGATTGGGTCGTGAAGGCGATGTCGAAAGCTGGCGACGACCTCGATGCGGCGGAGCGGATCGGTATCGAGTTGGCCACTGAGCTCTGCGCCCGCCTGATTGAAGCTGGTGCGCCGGGGCTGCACTTCTACACGCTGAATCGCAGCTCGGCCACCCGCGAGATCTTCCGGAACCTTGGATTGAACGACCGCTTACGGGAATCGTGATAGCGCGGCGTATCGTCGCTGTATGCACGCCTACGAAACGCTCTACATCAACGGCAAGTGGGTTCCCAGCACTGGCACCAAGTCGCTCTCGGTGACCGACGCCACGACCGAGGAAATCATTGCCACTATCCCCGAGGGCACGGCCGCCGATGTCGACGCTGCCGTCACCGCGGCTCGCGCCGCCTTCCCCGCATGGAGCGAGCTCCCCAAGGAAGACCGTGCCGCCTATCTGACAAAGATCGGTGCCGTTCTGGAAGCGCGCACCGACGAAATCGCCGAGGCCATCACCAAGGAACTCGGCATGCCGATCTTCCTCAGCAAGATGGTCCAGGTCGGCTTGCCCAAAGGCAACTTCGCGGTTGCAGCGCAGTTGTTGGGTAGCTACAAATTCGAAGAGCAGGTCGGCAACTCGCTGGTCATCCGCGAGGCAATTGGCGTTGTCGGGTGCATCACTCCGTGGAACTACCCGTTGCACCAGATCGCGCTAAAGGTGGCGCCGGCGCTAGCCGCGGGTAACACCGTCGTGCTGAAGCCCAGCGAAGTCGCGCCTATCAACGCGTTCATCCTGGCGGCCGCGATGCAAGAGGCAGGCTTGCCCGCTGGTGTGTTCAACCTCGTCACCGGCGTGGGTCCTGTGGTAGGCGAAGCGATCGCATCGCACCCCGGCATCGACATGGTCAGCTTCACCGGTAGCACGCGTGCGGGTAAGCGGGTCGCTGAACTCGCCAGCCAAACCGTGAAGAAGGTTGCGCTGGAGCTGGGTGGCAAGAGCGCAAACATCATTCTCGACGACGCCGACTTCAATAAGGCCGTCGCCGATGGTGTCGGCAAGTGCTTCTTCAACTCGGGGCAAACCTGCACCGCGCTCACGCGCATGCTCGTGCCCCGCGAGCGGCTGGCCGAGGCGGAGAAGATCGCAACAGCGACAGCCGAAGGGTTCACGCCCGGCAATCCGTTCGAAGCGACCACTCGCCTCGGGCCGCTGATCTCGGAGACTCAGCGCGATCGCGTGCGCGGTTTCATCCAGCAGGGCATCGACGAAGGCGCCACCCTGCTGACGGGCGGCACTGCCGCTCCGGAAGGACTCGACCACGGGTACTTCGTGCAGCCCACCGTGTTCAGCAATGTCACCCGCGACATGACGATTGCCCGTGAGGAAATCTTTGGGCCCGTGCTCTCAATCATCCCGTACGACACCGAGGCGGAAGCCGTCGAGATTGCCAACGACAGCATCTACGGCCTCGCTGGCGGCGTGTGGAGCGGCGATCCCGAGCGTGCCAAGCGTGTTGCTCGGCAAATTCGCGCCGGTCAGGTGGAGGTCAACGGCGGTTCCTTCAACATCATGGCCCCGTTCGGTGGCTACAAGCAGAGCGGCATCGGCCGCGAAGCGGGCACCTTTGGGCTCGAAGAGTTCCTCGAGGTCAAGTCGCTGCAGCTGTAAAGCCCGTTTGTTGGGCGATACTTGACGGACAAATGGCTGCGTCACCCCCCTCTGCTGCCGCGCCGCTGACTGCTCCGGCGGTCGGCGAGCAGCTCAGCCGCGTCCCGTACCTGCCAGGCCTCGACGGCCTGCGTGCGGTCGCGGTCGCGGCTGTGATGGTGTACCACGCAAACTCGACATGGCTGTCGGGTGGCTTCCTCGGCGTCGAGGTGTTCTTCGTGATCAGTGGCTACCTGATCACGCTGTTGCTGATCGCCGAGAAGGAACGCACCGGCCAGGTGCGGCTCACCCAGTTCTGGTTCCGTCGCGCGCGGCGCCTGTTGCCGGCGCTGTTCTTGATGATGGGCGGCCTTGTCGTCTACATGGCGCTGTTCGAGCGTCGGCCGATGGGCCAGACGCGGGGCGACTTGCTGGCTGGCACGTTCTACGTCAGCAACTGGTTCCAGGTGTGGGTCGGCCACAGCTACACCGCCGCCGAAGCGTTCGCGCCTCTGCGTCACTTGTGGTCGCTGGCGGTCGAGGAGCAGTTCTACCTGTTGTGGCCGTTGATCATGTTGCTGATTCTGCGCTACCGCAGCGATCGGCTGCCACGGGTTGCGATGTGGTTGGTTGCGATCAGCGTTGGGCTGGCGGCGATGGTCGGCGCGATGTACATCAGCGGCACGGTCTACATCGGTGCCGATGCTGTCACCGGGGCGCTCTCGTGCCAGCCCGGCGAGAGTCACGGCTTTCTCAAAGTGTTCGGACGGTGCATCAACGTCAACGAAACGATGTACGTCGGAACGGTGACGCGCGCGGGCGGCCTGATGCTGGGTGCTGCGATGGCGATGGTGTGGCGTCCCGTCGCAATCATGCGCGGCCGGTTGCGCCGCAGGGGTCGCACCATTGATTTGCTCGCGCTGGGCAGCCTCGTCGGTTTGGCATGGCTGATGAGCACGCTGTGGCTGCTCGACAAGCGCGACCTGTCGTACAACGAATGGCTGTTCCGCGGCGGCTTCCTCGCGACGGGCTTGTTTTCGCTCGGACTCATCGCCGCCGCGACCCACCGCCGTTCGCTGGTTGGTCGGCTGATGGGCATCGCCCCGTTGCGTTGGGTGGGCCAACGCAGCTACGGCCTCTACCTGTACCACTGGCCGATCTATCAGATCCTGCGCGATCCGGGTAAGCCATTGCACTTAGGGCAGTTCGCGCTCGCGATGTTGATCACAGTGCCGATCACCGAGCTCAGCTATCGCCTGGTCGAACTGCCCATCAGAACGGGCAAGCTGTCGAAGTTCCTCGCTGCCCAGCGGTCGGCGCCCACGCCCGAGGCTCGACAGCGGCGCCGACGGGTGTTCGTAATCGCCTCGGCGTTGGCCGTTGTCACCGGCTTCGCGACCGTCAGCGTCGCCACCGCCGACGTCGTGTGCGTCACGCAAGTGGAGTGCGATAGCGAACAGGGTCGCGAAGCGATCGCCGCTGGTATCGCGTCGTCGGTGCCAGTTAGTTTGTCGAACACTTCGACATCGGTGGCTGTCGTATCCCACCTGCCCGTGATCGAGGGGCCAACGGATCCGCCCACTTTGCCGCCGACAACGGTCGACCCGATCGACCTGATTCCCACGCAGGCGTTTGGCGAATCGGTGATGCTCGGCGCAGTGGGCGAACTGAGCGCCGGCGGCATCGTTGTGGATGCCGCGGTCAGCCGCCAAGGAACCAACATGGCCGAATTGCTCGAGCGCCTGCGCGCCGAAGGCCAGTTGGGCCGCGTCGTCATCATCCAAACCGGCACTAACGGCTACGTCAACGACGCGAACTTCGATCGCATCATGGCGCAGCTGCCTGCTGAGCTGACGCCGATGGTGGTCTTTCTCACTGTGCGCGCGCCACGCGATTGGATAGCGCCCAACAACAGGCGCATTCGAGACTTGCCGACGCGCTATCCCAACGTGGTCATTCTCGACTGGGAGGCGGCCTCAGAGGCGATTCTCGATCAGCTCTCCGGCGACGGTTATCACCTGAAGACTGGCGCGGCCAAGCAGTTCTACGCCAACCTCATCTTCGATGCCATCGGTCGGCCTGATCTGAAAAAGTAGGGGCTCGCGCCCCATACTTGTCGTTCGAATGACCAGTTCAATGTCCAGGCCCGCCCCCGCACGACCTGCTCCGATCTACGGCAGCGGCACGCCCTCCGCGGGGATCAGCCGACTTCCGTACCTTCCGGGTCTCGACGGTTTGCGAGCAATCGCGGTTGTGGCGGTGATGATCTATCACGCCAATCACAACTGGTTGAAGGGCGGCTATCTCGGCGTTGAAGTCTTCTTCGTCATCTCCGGGTACCTGATCACGCTGTTGCTGATCAGCGAGCACGAGCGCACTGGCACGGTGAACCTCGGGCAGTTCTGGAGGCGACGTTTCCGTCGTCTGCTGCCGGCGTTGTACGTGGTGCTGACGCTTGTCGGTGTGTACGTCACGCTGATTTACATCTCGCGTCGCGAAGAGGTCCGGGGCGATTTCGTCGCCGCGGTCACCTACATCAGCAACTGGTACCAGATCATCGTCGGCCAGGGCTACGGGGCGGGGGAGAAGTTCGTGCCGCTGCGTCACCTGTGGTCGCTCGCGGTGGAAGAGCAGTTCTACTTGGTGTGGCCGCTGGTGATGTTGGCCTTGCTGCGGCGATCGCGCGGACGGCTGCCATCGGTTGGTCTGCGGCTGATGCTGACCAGTGTGACGATTGCGGCCGTAGTGGCTGCGGTGTACGTGCCGGGCGCGACGGCGGCGACGTGCAATGTGGAGGGCTTCCGCAACGGTTGGGCCACCGTGGCGGGTAAGTGCATCAACGTCAACGAGACCTTGTACCTCGGTTCCTTCTCGCGTGCGGGCGGGCTGTTGCTGGGTGCGGGCTTCGCGATGTTGTGGCGGCCGCTGGCAGTTGTACGTGGCGCATTGCGCGACAAGGGTCGTCGTCTGGACGTGTTCGCCGCGATTGGTTTGGTCGTGCTCGGTTTCCTGATCTGGACGATGTGGCTGTTCGAAGGTCAGGTCTACAACCCGGCGCTGTTCCGAGGTGGCTTCCTGCTCACCGGCATTGCGACGCTGTTCCTGATTGCGGCGGCCACGCACCCGGGTGCCATCGCTGGTGACTTGCTTGGCAATCCGGTGTTTGTGTGGATCGGTCAGCGCAGCTACGGGTTGTACCTGTTCCATTGGCCGATCTATCAGATCATTCGTAAACAGGCGAACATCCAGTTGTCGCTTCCGCAGTTGCTGATTGCTCTCGCGATCACTGTCGTGATCACCGAGGCGAGCTATCGGTTCATTGAATCGCCGGTTCGAAGTGGGGCACTCACCGGCGCGGTCTCAAACCTGGGTCGCGACCCGCATCAACTGTTCGCCGTGATTTCCGTCGTCGGATTGATGGCAGTGGCGAGTTACAGCCTGTATGAGGCGAAGCCACAGTGCGTAGGCGATGTGGCGCAGTCGTTGTGCGAGAGCAGTGTTGGTACCGAGCCGACGCTGCCCACGGGGTCGACGACGGTGTCTGACTCGACGACGGTCGCAACCAATCCAACCGGATCAACCACCAATTCAACGACCGCCCCGTCAGTCACCACTGGGGCTGTGGACGATCCCTATCCGTATGTTGCGATCGGCGAGTCTGTGATGGCCGGCGCCGACGACGAGCTGAAGGCCGCTGGCATGTGGGTCGACGTCAAGGAGAGTCGGAGCCCCGATGGTGTACGCACGATCATCATCGGGCTTCGTCGCAACGGAGTCATCGGCGAGGGCACGAAGGTTGTCATTCAGGTCGGAACCAACAACCCGATGGACGCCGATGCCGTCGCCGCGATCATGAACGAGCTACCCGACAACGTCGGCACGGTCGCGTTCATGACGTTGCATGCGCCGCCGGTATGGATACCCGCGAACAACGAGCTGATTCGCAGTCTGCCAAGCACCTATCCGAACGTCGTCGTAGTGGACTGGGACGCTCGGGCCGGCGAGGTGGAGTTGTGCGCCGACGGTATCCACATCACTTGTGGCGATCGCGCTGCGGCCGTGCTGTACACGAACCTGATCCTCGCTGCATTCGGGGTTCCTGCAATCAGCTGAGATACCACCGGCAGACTTCTCCGCCGTGCCACACCGGGCCTACGCTCGCGGTATGACTACTCCTGTTCGTGTTGCTGTCACTGGTGCCGCCGGCCAGATCGGTTACAGCCTGTTGTTCCGAATCGCATCGGGTTCGATGCTTGGTCCCGATACCCCCGTGATCTTGCAGTTGCTCGAGATCACACCCGCGCTGGGTGCGCTGGGCGGTGTGCGCATGGAACTCGACGACTGCGCCTTCCCGTTGCTCGCCGATGTCGTGTGCACCGACGATGCCAACGTCGCATTTGGCGACGCCGATGTCGCCATGCTGGTCGGCGCGATGCCGCGCAAGGCAGGCATGGAGCGCAGCGACCTGCTGAGCGCCAACGGTGGAATCTTCAAGCCGCAGGGCAAGGCGCTCAGTGACAGCGCCAAGAAGGACGTCAAGGTGTTGGTGGTCGGTAACCCTGCGAACACCAACGCACTGATCGCGCAGCAGAACGCACCGGGGCTCGACCCGCGTCGCTTCACCGCAATGACCCGCCTTGATCACAATCGTGCGATCTCGCAGTTGGCCCAGCGCGTCGGCGTGACCGTCAACGACGTCAGCAACATGACGATCTGGGGCAATCACTCTGTGACGCAATTCCCCGACCTCTATCACGCGCAAATCAGCAAGGGCGGCAAGCGCCAGAACGCGTACGAAGCCGTTAACGACCAGGCGTGGTACGCCGACACGTACATCCCGTCGGTGGCCAAGCGCGGCGCGGCGGTCATCGAAGCACGCGGTTCTTCATCAGCAGCATCGGCAGCGAACGCGGCCGTCGACCACGTGCGTTCGTGGTCACTGGGCACTCCCGAAGGCGATTGGGTCAGCATGGCCGTCGTCTCCGACGGCTCGTACGGCGTGCCAGAAGGCCTGATCAGCAGCTTCCCGTGCGTGTGCAGCAAGGGCGACTACTCGATCGTGCAGGGCCTCGATCTCAACGAGTTCAGTCGCGGCAAGATCGATGCATCGGCGGCAGAACTGGCCGAAGAGCGCGACGCCGTGAAGTCGTTGTCCTTGATCTAACCGGTTGCTCTAGTCCGCTGGCGTATCGCAGCGAGTAAAGATCGCGTCGACAAGACCGTCGTCGAAGATTGCTTGCACACCCGAAAGCATTTGCGACGACCCAAAGTCCCACAGTCGCGACGTGTGCGAATCGATGTCGGGGTTGCCGTTCCAACACAGCGTCGATCTCATCGCGCCACCTTGGGCGTTGACTAACACGCTCCACGCGAGCAGCAGAGTTGCTGCGATCGCGGCGGCGCTGCGTCGTTGGCGCATCAGCAGCGCAACAGTCGGCGTGGCCGCGGCTGCGAAGAAGATCAGCGTGTCGGACATGAAACGTGGCCCGAACGAGTGACCCGCCCACCAGTTGACGGGTGGTCCGCTCGAGGCCAGCAGGTAGGCGAGACAGAGCCCAATGAGTAGTCGGTCGAAGTCGAGCAGCCCGTCTTTGACATCCGCCCGATTTCGTCTGGCGACTCCGAAGATGCCGAGCACGACGATTGGCGAGAACAGCAGAAGCCCGCGTGCTGGGCTGACCAGGTTGGTCGCCAACGCGAGTCCGTAATCGTCGTGCCATCCGACTTTGCCAGCGCGGTAGTACTGCGGCAGCGGGCTGCCATAGTTCGCAGTGTTGACCATCATCCACGGAGCGGCGATGGCGAACGCGCCGATGAGGTAGCGCTTGAGATGCTTGCGCATTCGAAACGCGACAAAGGCGGTGAAGCCGAGCACGGCCACCGCGTTGGTTGGGCGGCAGGTGAAACTGCCCGCAACCGCGGCGCCAAGGCAAACGGCGGTCCACTTCAGCCGGGCACCTTCCATGGTTTCGCTGAGCAGCTGTTGACAGCAAAGGACGGCAATGGCAAGGAACAGCAGCGACGGACCGTGTTGCCACATGGCGCGACTGGCTGTGGACCACGCTGCAGTTCCGAACGCGAATCCGAACGCGACGACGCCGGCGATTGCTCGGCGGCGCTTCATCGACTGCGCTGGGGCAAGGCGCTGGAAGCTGATGACGAACACGAGCACCACAACTAGTGCCATCAAGGCGGATGCACTGAGTTGTTGGATGACGTCCATGTGGCCGCCGTTCGCGACCGACGAGGAACCCGGTCCGATTCCGACAGCGTGTGCGACATCGAGCGCGACGACTGCGGGAATTAGCGCCAGCGAGGGCACCCACGGATAGGTGTTGACCTCTCTACCTTCGTCGGTGATCGACATCCATCCATGCGTGTCGAACATCGGTGTATCGAACTCGTTGAGGCTGAGGTTGCCGTCGTGCAGGATGCTTTGTGCTGTCGGAAACGCAAGGTATGAGTCGTAGTTCTGACGAACCGGGCTGGCTCCGTAGACGACGAACGCAACTGCAAACACGGCAAGCAGCCACCGCCATCCGATGCGTTCCTTCGCGACCACAGTTAACCGACGGCTACGTCGCAGGCGACTTCCATCATGCGGTCGACACCCTGCTTCAACTCTTCGTCGCTGATGCGCTCGGCGGTGCCTTCGTCGGCCGAGATGATGTCGCTGATCGTCGCCAGGCACAGTGTCTCGATCTTCTTGATCGCCCCGAGGGTGTACAGCATGGCGGCTTCCATCTCGACCGCCAGGTGGCCGCGGTCGCGCCACTTCTGCATCATGTTCGGCCGCGGGTCGTAGAACAGCGCGGCGGACACGATGCTGCCAACGTGAACAGTGGCGCCACGTTCGCGCGACAGTGCAACCGCGCGCTCGACCAACGAGTATGAGGCGGTTGGCGCGTGCGGGTCGCCATCGGTCATCAGCGCGACACTCGGATCGTCGGGCGTTGCGCTGAGCGCGATCACGGTGTCGGCCATTCGTAACCCGGGGGCGATTCCGCCGGCCGTGCCAACGCGGATGATGCGCTTGGCGCCGAGCATGATCAGTTCGTTGTAATAGATCGCCGCACTCGGGCAGCCCATCCCGCTGGCCTGCACGCTGATCGGCTTGCCTTTGAACGTGCCGGTATAGCCAAGCGCGCCGCGCTCTTCGTTGACGAGCTTGGCACCGGAATCGAAGAACGTCTCGGCGATGTACTTCGCCCGACGTGGGTCGCCTGGCACCAACACTGCGGGTGCGTAGTCGGATGCTTCAGCACGAATATGAATAGGCATACGCCCAGCGTACGCGAGCGATCATCGTCCCTCTGCCTACTTCAGAAACTTGCTGGTGGTGTTGTCGGCGAGAATCTTGCCCGCCGTTTGGCAGGTGGGGCAGTAGGCGACCGTGTAGCCGCTGTAACTGACCGAGCGGACGGTGTCGGCGCACACCGGGCACGGCTGGCCGACTCGGTTGTGCACGCGTCCGGGGCGATCGGCCGAGGAACTCATGTCGGTGCGTGTTCGCTCGTACGCGAGGCCCTCTTCGACGGCGTCGTGAATAGCCGCGTGCACTTTGGTGGCACCCTCGAGCCCCAACTTGCGAGTCATTGCGAACGGCGAAATCTGTGCGCGGTGGCACACCTCGTTGGCCAACATGCGCCCGAGGCCAGCGATGTGGTGCTGATCGCGCAGGAACCCGTGCACGCGCATGTTGTTGGCGGCGAAGGCGTCGGCGAGTGATTGCGGCGAGAAGTCCAACGCTTCCGGACCGAGTCGGTTCATCGGCGGCCCGTCGAGCTGCAACGTCTTCACGCACCAGACGCCAGCTCGTCGTTCCTTGCCTGCTTCCGTCAGCAGTAGCGCCGGTCCTTCCTCGAACACAAAGCGCGCTTGGCCCTTGAATGGCTTCAACGATTGTTTCTCGTCGACGAGTAGCCGCCCGCCTTGCATCAGGTGGATCACGAAGTGGATCGGCCCGAAGTCGAGCAGCAGGTACTTGCCGCGACGGTTCACGCCCAACAGCGGAGTGCCGTACGCCTCCTCTGGTCGCGGTGTTGCCGTCTTCAACGCCGTGAAGTTGAACGGTACGAATTTCTTGAGGATCGCGCCGCGGAACTGCTCGCCCAGCCGTTCGACGTGTGCCTGCACCTCAGGAAGCTCGGGCACAGCGCGGCCTACCTCAGCGGTACTCGGTGCGTTCGCGAACAGTGGCGAACACCGCATCGAGCGCGCCGAACACGGGCTGCGATTCGACCAGTCTCTGCTGACTGCCGGTGAGCAAGATGCGCCCCTTGATGAACGCTTCCTGCGCGTTGAGCTCGCCGGTCGCGACGCCAACAGCTGTCTCCCATGTCTGCTCCATGCGCACGTCTTCCGGTTCGGCCGCGCCTGCACCAAAGCGTGCTGCGCCGTTGCCAACCTGTAGGTGATACACGACGTCGCCTTCAGGTCCGCCGGTCACGACTTGCGTGACGCCGATCGAGTGTTGCACCGCCAGCGACTGCAGCGCGGTGTTGGCCTCGACTTGTTCGGTGAGCGCGTCGAGCCACTCGAGACTGAGATAACGAATCACGCTCATAGTCTGGCCTGATGCCGACCGATGCCGACGAATTGCGTCATGCCTGGAACGGCACCGGTGCCGATGTAGAGGCGTGGTGGTGGTGGGGCCACAGCCCGGCTGCCGATGTTGGCGTGTTCGTTGGCCTCGAGTTGCGTGGTCGACGCTTCGACTATTGGGCGGGTGTCGTGCGTGCGGGCGAGCCGTACCTCTACATCGAGGAGCTCGATGGCAGTGGGTTGCGAGCGGGGTTAGAGATCAAGCCGCCCGAGATGTGGGCTGACCATCAATGCGATGTGCCGTTCCGGCAATGGAGTATTGGCAACGAGGCGCACGGCGTGCTGCTGGACGATCCGATGGAAGCGTTGCATCGTGCGTACGGAACGCCAGTGGCGGTGACGTTCGACATCGAATGGTTCTCCGATGTCGCTGCGATGCCGATCGAAGGTGGCTACGAGCAGGTTGGTGCAGTCGACGCTCGCATCGAATTGGTTGAGGGCGTCTTGGCGATAACCGGCCCGGCCCATCGGGTGCACGTGTGGGGTAAGCCATACAGCCCGCCGCCGATGGCGATAAACGCCACCGACGACGGGCTGCGTGCGCCGTACCGTCTTCACGGCGGAGGCGAGGTCTTGCAGTTGCTAACCAACCGGGGTTGGGTGGTTGGGAGGGTTGGCAACTGACGGCTGCGGAGGCCGCGCCGGCACATTGCTCTGCTGCGGCCGCCGGCTCACCCGCCGGCTCACTCGCCACACGATCAGAAGGGCCAAGCCGCCGAGCACGAGGAACGGTGCGGTGTAGCCGACGAAGAGCGCGATCGCCACCAGCACGGCGAGGAATGCAGCCCAACCCTTCTTGAAGGCAGCGCCAACGCCCTTGTCGGGCAGCGACTTCGAGAGGTTCCCGACTTCGTTTGTCGCGGCTATCGGTGGGGCGGTGGTGAGGTGCACCGTGATCGTCGCGAGAGCGACCAGCCCGTCGAGCGTGTTCTGCTGCGCTCGCAACTGCTCGAGGTGCGTCTGGCGACTGGTGAACTCGGTCTCCAGCCGAATCACATCGTCGAGATTCGTCGCCCCTTCAAGCAGCACACGCACGCGGTCGACGCTGGCCTCTGCCGCCAGGATCTGTGCATCGAGGTCGGTGATCTGCGTGGTCACATCGCTGGTGGTTCCATCGAGACCGGTGCGGCGGCCGATGGCGGGGTCGAGACCGTTGAGGAACAACTGCACTTCGTCGGGCGGAAGCTTGAAGACAAGATCGCCGCTCGCCGTCTTCGGATCGTTGAGATCGAGCTGCGAGTCGTACAGCTGACCACCGTGGCGGGCCGCGAGCGCGATCACCTGGTCGACCGCGTTGGCCGCCTCCGTGACTTCGATGCTGACCGTCATCGTGATGACGAGCTTGCGACTCGGATCGGTGACGACGTCGGGGATCGGTGACGATTGCGGTTGCCCGCCAAGCTCCGGACTGACCGAGTCGGTGGCCTCCCCGCCCCCGCTGATCGATCGCCCGTCACCGGCTTCTGGTGCAAGCGCTTCATCAACACCTGTTGTTGTGTTGGCGGTTTGCTCGTAGTCGGCACTCTTCTTGTCGTCGCCGCAAGCGGTGAGTGCGATGAGGGCGAGCGCGGCGGCGACTCCGGCACTGCGCCTGGCTGTGTTCACGTGTGTCATGCCACTCCGACGTGGAGCGGCGGCAGTTGGTTCCGCGGGTGCGTGTCAGTTAGGTGACGATGCGGACGCGCTCTTGCGATGCTTGCGCAGTTCCCAGGCGATCGGGGCCAGCGAGATCGCGACGATCACGATTGCAGCCAACTCGATGTTGTTCTTCACTGCGTCGATTTCGCCGAGGAAGTAGCCGAGCGTCGTGACACCCGCACCCCACAGCAGTCCGCCGATCACGTTGTAGGTGACGAACGTGCGGTAGTGCATGCGGCTGGCGCCCGCAACCGTCGGTACGAACGTGCGCACGATCGGCACAAAGCGGGCCAACACGATCGTCTTCGAGCCGTGCTTGGCGAAGAACGTCTCCGCCTTGTCGACGTACTCGGGGTTGAAGAAACGACTCTTCTCGCGCTTGAACAACGCAGGTCCGAACTTGTTGCCGATCATGTAGCCGACCTGATCGCCGACGATGGCGGCAAGAGCGCACGTCAGCGCCACCCACGGCAACGCGGGCAAGTGGTGGCCGCCCGCATCGGAGGCGAGGAAGCCAGCGAAGAACAGCAGCGAGTCGCCAGGCAGGAAGAACCCGACCAGCAATCCCGATTCGGCGAAGACGATGATCGCCAAAACGATCAAACCGCCACGCTCAACCCACTTGTTCGCGAAGTCCAGTAGGCCGAGCATGGCGGTTGATCGAGCGACGATTACTTAACGACGGCGGTCATCGTGTTGGGACGGCGGCCGCTGAAGATGATGGCGCCGATCAACACCACGAGGGCTGCTGCCGCAATGCTGAGGCGGGCGCCGAGGTTGTCTTCCAGGCTGATGATGGCCGGGAGGGTGAGCAGGCTGACCAGGTTCATCACCTTGATCAACGGGTTCAACGCCGGGCCAGCAGTGTCCTTGAACGGGTCGCCGACGGTGTCGCCGATGACGGCGGCCTTGTGCGGGTCGCTGCCCTTGCCGCCGTGGTGTCCGTCTTCGATGTACTTCTTCGCGTTGTCCCACGCACCACCAGCGTTGCTGAGGTAGTTGGCCATCAACTGGCCGACGAGGATGACGGCGGCGAGGAAGGCGCCGAGTGCACGCCAGTCGAGGCCGAAGCCGATGACGACCGGGGTGAGCACTGCGAGCAGTGCGGGCGTTGCGAGTTCGCGCAGCGAGGCTTCGGTGCAGATGTCGATGACCGGGCCGTACTCGGGCTGCTTCTCGCCCTTCATGATCTTGCCGTCAGCGAACTGCTTGCGTACCTCTTGTACGACGACGCCAGCGGTGCGGCCAACCGCACGAATCGCGAGCGACGAGAACAAGAACGGCACAGCGCCACCGATGAGCAGGCCGATGAAGATCTTCGGCTCTGCCACGTTGATCTGCAGTTCGGCTGCCTTGAACACGCCGTCCTTCAGGTTGTCGGCGACAACCTTCAACTCGTCGCCAGCAGTTTCGATAAAGCTGGCGAACAAGGCGACGGCGGCGATGACTGCGGAACCGATGGCGAAGCCCTTTGTGACGGCCTTCGTGGTGTTGCCCACTGCGTCGAGGGCGACCATGATCTTCTCCGGCTCGCCGTGGAACTCGCCGCTCATTTCGGCGATGCCGGCGGCGTTGTCGCTGACCGGGCCGAACGTATCTTCCGACACGATCACTCCCGTGGTGGCGAGCATGCCCATGCCGCAGAGTGCGACGAGGTAGAGCGAGAACGTCAGGTTGCCGCCGCCGAGGGCCAGCGACACACCGATTGCGATGGCGATGGCGATGACTGCGTACACCGACGACTCCATGCCGCTAGCGGTACCGGACAGCACGACGGTTGCCGGACCAGTCTCGGCGCTCTCTGCAATTTCTTGCACTGGGCGGAAGTGGGTGCCGGTGTAGTACTCGGTGAGGCGGCTGACGAGCTGTGCGAGCACGAGGCCAATGGCGACGGCACCGAAGCACTTCCAACCCGCCATGTCGTTGTTGTCGTTTCCGACGTAAAGGAGCGCAACGGCGAGTGTGCCCAGCAGCGTGAGCGTGCCGGCGACGGCGAAGCCCTTGTTGATCGGCTTCAGCGCGTTGGTTTCGCCTTCCTTCGCCTTCACCGCGAACACGCCGAAGATGGAGGCGATGACGCCGATGGCGCGAGCAGCGAGCGGGAACATGACACCGAGCGCCGGGTTGGCGCCCACTGAGTTGAACGCGGCCACGCCGAGGATGATGGAGGCGACGAGGGTGACTTCGTAGCTCTCGAACAAGTCGGCGGCCATACCGGCGCAGTCGCCGACGTTGTCGCCCACGTTGTCGGCGATGGTGGCCGGGTTGCGCGGGTCGTCTTCGGGAATGCCGGCTTCAACCTTGCCAACAAGGTCGGCGCCGACGTCGGCAGCCTTGGTGAAGATGCCGCCACCTACTCGCAAGAACAGGGCCAGCAGCGAACCACCGAAGCCGAAGCCGATGAGGATCGCCGAGCTGGTGTTCTGGAAAACCATGATGATGCCGGTTGCGCCGAGCAGGCCGAGGCCGACGGTGAACATGCCTGCAACGCCGCCCGTGCGGAAGGCGACGGTGAGCGCCTTCGGCATGCTGCCGGTAAGTGCGGCGGCGGCGGTGCGCACGTTGCCGCGCGTTGCGAGCGTCATGCCGATGTAACCCGTGAAGCCGGAAGCCAAGCAGCCGAGCACGAACGCCACGGTGCGCCACAGACCGGATTCCGCGAACGACAGCGCAACTCCGCCGTCGCCGGGCTTGTTGATCGCCGTCGACGTAAAGAACACGATCGCGGCGAGCGGCACGAGGATGACGGCGATCGTCTTGAACTGCCGTTTCAGGTAGGCGAGCGCGCCTTCTTGAATCGCTTTCGCGATCTCTTTCATCTTCGGCGAACCCTCGTCGGCCGCAAGGACCAGCTTGGCGAGGAACAGTCCGACGATGATGGCGAGGACAGCGGCGGCGGCCGAGAGGAGCAGGACCGCCCACTCGCCACCCTTCAGCTCGAATACCTGATAGCCGCCTTCGGCAATGATTGCTGGCACCGGAATCTCCAGGGCATCTAGGGCGCGGCGCTAGGCCACGCTGATTGGTGAACGCAGAGAGTGTAGAGACTCTGGACCCATACGACGAACTACCAGCCAGGTTTCCCGTCAAGCGTTTGTACGGTCCCGCACGCCAGGCGTGCGCCAGCGTTCAAACGCTGCGCCATCTCGTGGGAGTTCGTGGTTCGGGAGGGGTGTACGGCTACGGTTCACAGCGATGGCACAGGCAGTCCAATCCCGCCCGCCGGTTACTGGCTCAGCGGTGACCCCCCGGAAGCGACGCAAGTTCTTCTTGCTCGATCTGTACTCAACCGCAGTCGGCAAGAAGTACGCGATGGCCATCAGCGGCATCATGCTGATCGGCTTCGTGCTTGCCCACATGATCGGCAACCTGAAGATGTTCCTCGGGGCCGAGGACTTCAACCACTACGGCGAGTTCTTGCGCGAGCTGCTGGTGCCGATCCTGCCGCGCACGGTCGCGCTATGGCTGATGCGCTTTGGTCTGATCGCTGCCGTCGGCGTCCACATCCATGCCGCGTACGGCCTGACGATCCTTAACCACCAGGCGCGCTCGGTGAAGTACCAAGGCCCGCGCGATTACCAAGTCGCCAACTTCGCCAGCCGCACGATGCGCTGGTCCGGCATCATCGTGTTCCTCTTCCTGTTCTGGCACCTCGCCGACCTGACGTGGGGATGGTGGAACGCAGTCGGCAACGACGGCACTTTTGTGCGCGGCGATGTCTACGGCAACGTGGTGCGCAGCTTCGAACGTGTTCCAGTCTCTGTGCTCTACATCGTCGCCAACATCGCGCTCGGCTTTCACCTGTTCCACGGCGTGTGGAGCCTGTTCCAGTCGATGGGTTGGAACAACCCACGCTTCAAGGCCTGGCGCCGTTACATCGCTGTTGGCATCGCCACGATGATCGTCGTCGGCAACGTCTCGTTCCCGCTGGCGGTACTCGCCGGGATTGTGGGGGAGTAACCGCGATGGCCACCGCCCGCACCGTCAAGAAGGCACCTGCAAAGAAGGCGCCCGCCAAGAAGGCAGTCGCACGTCCGGCCGCGCCGCCCAGGGCGCGCGCAAAGCCGCTCGACGCGAAGATCCCCAAGGGTCCGATCACGGACAAGTGGGATAACTACAAAGCCGACATGAAGTTGATCAACCCCAACAACAAGCGCAAGTTCAAGGTGATTGTTGTTGGTAGCGGCTTGGCCGGCGCTTCCGCCGCTGCCTCGCTCGCCGAGCTCGGTTACGACGTCGACGTGTTCACGTTCCACGATTCGCCGCGCCGCGCGCACAGCATCGCCGCGCAGGGCGGCATCAACGCGGCCAAGAACTATCGCGGCGATGGCGACAGCGTGCACCGCTTGTTCTACGACACGATCAAGGGCGGCGACTTCCGCGCCCGCGAAGCAAACGTGTATCGCCTGGCACAGACGAGCGTAAACATCATCGATCAGATGGTGGCGCAAGGTGTGCCGTTCGCACGCGAGTACGGCGGCTTGCTGGACACGCGCAGCTTCGGTGGCTCGCAATTGCAGCGCACGTTCTACGCCCGCGGCCAGACCGGCCAGCAGTTGTTGCTCGGCGCGTATCAACAACTCGCACGCCAGATTGGCCTCGGCACCGTCAAGCTGTGGAACCGCAGCGAACTAGTCGACGTTGTCACCATCGACGGTCGTTGCGCTGGCATCGTCACCCGCGACCTCGTGACTGGTGCGGTGCAATCGCACGCCGCGCATGCGACGGTGCTGGCGACCGGCGGCTACGGCAACGTCTTTTTCCTCTCCACCAACGCGATGCAGTGCAACGTCACCGCTGGCTGGCGCGCACATCGCAAGGGCGCCTTCTTTGCCAACCCGTGCTACACGCAGATTCACCCAACATGCATTCCGCAAAGCGACGACACACAATCGAAGCTGACGCTGATGAGCGAGAGCCTGCGCAACGACGGCCGCGTGTGGGTGCCGCTGAAGGCGGGCGATGAGCGCCCCGCGGCGCAGATCCCAGAGGCCGAGCGCGACTACTACCTCGAGCGCATGTACCCGAGCTTCGGCAACCTTGCCCCGCGCGACATCGCCTCGCGTGCGGCGAAGCGCGCTGTCGACAGCGGCCGCGGCGTTGGCCCGCTGAAGAACGGCGTCAACCTCGACTTCGCGGCAGCGATCGCCCGCCTGGGCAAGGACGTTGTCAAAGAGCGCTACGGCAACTTGTTCGACATGTACCAGCGCATCACGGGCGAAGATCCCTATGCGACACCGATGCGCATGTATCCGGCCAGCCACTACACGATGGGTGGCTTGTGGGTCGACTACGAGTTGATGACCACCATCCCCGGTCTCTACGCGGCTGGCGAAGTGAACTTCTCCGATCACGGTGCCAACCGGCTTGGCGCATCAGCGCTGATGCAAGGCCTCGCCGACGGCTACTTCGTGTTGCCACAAACGATCGGCAACTACTTGGCACCGATGCTGAACAAGCCGATCCCGGGCGTAGAACACCCCGAGTTCCGCGCCGCCGAGGAAGAAGCAGCGCAGCGCTTCCAGGGCTACCTCAACATCGGCGGCACGCGCTCGCCGGATTGGTTCCATCGCGAGCTGGGCAAGATCATCTGGAACGACTGTGGTATGGCGCGCGACAAGGCCGGCTTGCAGCGCGCACTCAGCGAGCTACCCGCGTTGTACGACGAGTTCAAAACCGACTTGCGCGTCACTGGCGATGGCGCCAGCGTCAACCAGACGCTCGAGAAGGCCGGTCGCGTCGACGATTTCTTCCAGCTCGGAATGTTGATGTGCCGCGATGCTCTCGAACGTCGCGAAAGCTGCGGTGGTCACTTCCGCACGGAGTACCAAGATGCTGAGGGTGAAGCGCAGCGCGACGACGCGAACTTCGCGCACGTCGCGGCGTGGGAGTTCACCGGCGACCCGATGAAGTCGACTCGCCACAAAGAGGAACTCGAATTCGAAACGATTCACCTCGCCAAGCGGAGCTACAAGTGAGCCATCTCGAAAACCTCGTCCTCAAGATCTGGCGCCAGAATGGGCCAGGCGATGCCGGTCGTTTCCAGAGCTACCGCATCGACAGAATCAGCGACGAAGCATCGTTCCTCGAAATGCTGGATGTACTGAACGAGAAGCTGATCGGCGAAGGCCTGGAAGCAATCACGTTCGATCACGACTGCCGCGAAGGAATCTGCGGTACTTGTTCGCTGATGATCGACGGACGCGCGCACGGCCCGCAGAAGGGCACTGCGACCTGTCAGTTGCACATGCGCATGTTCAAGAGCGGTGACACGATCGTTGTCGAGCCGTGGCGCGCGACCGCGTTCCCGATCATCAAGGACCTGATGGTCGATCGCTCCGCGTTCGATCGCATCATCGAGTCCGGTGGTTTCATCACCGCATCCACTGGTGGAGCGCCGGAAGCGAACCTGACGCCGGTGCCCAAGCCCGTCGCTGATGCCGCGATGGATGCGGCCGAATGCATCGGTTGTGGTGCATGCGTGGCCGCGTGCCCGAACGGTGCGGCCAACCTGTTCGCCGCCGCCAAGGTCAGCCACCTCAACCTGTTGCCGCAGGGCCAAGCCGAACGCTGGAGCCGAGTGCAGGCCATGGTGGAATCGATGGACGACTACTTCGGTTCGTGCACAAACCACGGCGAATGCGAAGCAGCCTGCCCGAAGGAAATCAGCATCGACTTCATCGCGCTGATGCATAGCGACTATCTGAAGGCGAAGATCAAAGACCGCAAGCTGATTAGCCAGCAGTAATCAGCCAGCAGTAACGCCCGCACCGTCGGTCACGTTGGCCGCGTAGCGATTGGTTGCCGCCGCGTCGGCATGTTCCAGCGTCAAGTCGAACCACAGCGCACCCGGAACGCTGGGCACCACAAACTGCACGGTTCCAACGCGTACGCACGAATCGGGCGGCACGGAACCACTCCACTGCCATTCGTGCCCACCGCCGGGCCAACGCAATTTGCCGGTGCACAGCACATCGTCGAGCGGAATGCGCAAGTCGCTGATGACGTGCACGTCGAGCGCGATTGCTTCGCCCGCCACGAGCTGCGAACGCATGCGTTCGGCAACGACGATCACCGGATGGCACGCCTCGGTGACCGCTTGATAGGCCAGCTTCGGTTGCCGCTCATGATCAAGAACACCCCACGACACCGCGGGCGACGGATCGTTCAGCGCGGTGAAACAGAAGCCGCCGGTCGGGCGGTACTTCAAGCGGCGCAGTGTCTCGATGTAGTGGCGCAAGACTTCTGCTTGGTAGCGCTGTGTGGCGGTGCGCCAGGAGTCGAACGTGTCGTAGTCGGCGGGCGGTACGTGACGCGTCATCGGCTCCAATTGCAAACCGTGATGGCGTGCGAGGCTGGCCCAGTTCAGGTTCGGCCAGTCCTGCGGATGCATGAAGTCGGCGGTGTTCGGAACTGATTGAGCGCCGAACTCGCTGACGAACTCGGTCATTTGCGGCAGCGATGCAGCAAACCCATCCAGATCGTTCAGCGATCCGTGGTGCCAACCGAACGACAGATGGCTGTCGGTGCCGCGACCGGTCGGTAGGTGCGGCGCGACACCACTGTGTGCGATGACTGGGCGCGTTTCGTCGGCCGCTTCAAACGCGCGCTTCACCCAACGATCGAGGATGCTGCGGTTCCATCCGGGCAACTGTTGGCGAACGATGTTGCTGACGATCGAGGTGCCAGCCGCATCGGCGCCGGCGCCAGGCGTTGGTGCCGGGTCGTTGTGCGCGCACCACAGCACGATGCTGGGATGGTGACCAAGCAGGTCGACGGCTTCGCGTGCTTGGCGCACCGCCTGTCGGCGAATCGTTCGGGTGTAGCCCCATTGCAGCGGAAAGTCCTGCCACACCATCATGCCTAGCTCGTCGGCCGCGGCGTACAACTCGGGGCGGCCGATGTGGCCTTGCACGCGCACGAGATCGAGCCCTGCGTCGCGCGCGAACTCGATGTCGCGGCGCACTTCCGCTGGGGTTGCCTCGGCGAGTGCCGCACGCGTGGGTGCGAGGTCGGCCCCCTTACTGAACAGCCGCTCGCCGTTCACCGAGATCACCCAGTCCTGCATCGCAGTTTCGCGAAGACCGGTGCGCACCGTGCGCGTATCGCTGATGGTGCTTTCGTGCGCGGTGTCGCGTTCGGTCAGCACCTCGACGGTCACGTCGGTGAGCGGCTGTGCGCCGAGACTCCATGGCCACCACAGGTCGGGATTCTTGACGTCGAGGTTCCAGTCGACTTCATTCATGCCACCGGCGAGCGAGCGTGAATGCTCGACGACCACTGCCTTGCCCGATGACTGCGCCCCAACCGTTGTGCGCAGCGTGATCGTGCGGGTGGTGTCGCTGTCCAGACGCGCGTGAATGCGGAGGTGCGCGCGCGAATCGTTGGCATCGCGACACAACACGCGTAGGCGATCGATGCGCACTGCGCCGGTCTCTTCGATGTGAACCGGCGCCCACAAGCCGCCCGGGTTCCAATCCTGATCAAGCGTGTCGCTGTGCTGAAAGACGCCGGTGATGTTGCGCTTAGCGGTGCGTTGCCGCTGTGGCGCGCACGCGACCTCGACGGCCAACACGTGCTCGGTCGCTAAGCGACTGAGGCCGGTGATGTCGAACGAGTGCGGAAAGAAGTACCCCTCCGGGTCACCTAGGTATGCACCATCGAGCCACACATCGGCTTGGTAGAAAACGCCGTCCAGCGTGACGAAGCGACGCCGCCCGGCTTCGGGTCGGTCTTGCTCGAAACGATGGCGGTACAGCAGCGGCCCGTCGCTGGTTCGGAACTCCTCCGTCGAGCGCCAGTGGCCGGGCACGGGGACCTCGGCCCAATCGTCGTCTACGTGATCGAGCCCGATTCCGACGCGACGCACTTCGTCGTCGGCGGCAACCGCTCGCCATAAGCCAACCGACGCCGAACCCGACAACTCCACAAGTGCGAGCGTACGCGGTGGTTGGGCTTCGGAAGCGCCGCTGTATCGTCCGATGCATGGCGAACCGTGCTGCGACGTTGGGCGAGTTGAGGGCGAGCGGCTGGCAATCAGTGCCAGTAAAGGAAGAAATCCGTGCCAACGCGGTGCGCCGTATCGCCGCCGGCCAGCCGTTGTTTGAGGGTGTGCTGGGCTACGAGCACACCGTCATGCCACAGCTCGAGAACGCGCTGCTCGCCGGGCACGACGTGATCTTCCTGGGCGAGCGCGGCCAGGCCAAGACCCGAATGATTCGCAGCCTCACCGGGCTGCTCGACGAGTGGATGCCGATCGTCGCCGGCAGCGAGATCAACGACGATCCCTATGCGCCGGTCAGCAAGCACGCCCGCGACCTGGTTGCCGAGTTGGGTGATGCGACCCCGATCGATTGGGTGCACCGCGATACGCGCTACGGCGAGAAGCTGGCAACGCCCGACACATCGATCGCCGACCTGATCGGCGAGGTCGATCCCATCAAGGTCGCCGAGGGCCGCTACCTCAGCGACGAGCTGACGCTGCACTACGGGTTGGTACCGCGCACGAATCGTGGCATCTTCGCGATCAACGAGATCCCCGACCTTGCCGAACGCATTCAAGTTGGCCTGCTCAACGTGTTGGAAGAGCGCGACGTACAAATACGCGGCTACAAGATTCGGCTTCCGCTCGACGTGCTGCTCGTTGCCTCCGCGAACCCGGAGGACTACACCAACCGTGGTCGCATCATCACGCCGCTGAAGGATCGGTTTGGCAGCCAGATCCGAACGCACTATCCGCTCGACGTCGATACCGAAGTAGCGATCATGCACCAAGAGGCGCGCGCCGCATCGGTGGGCGATGTCACGGTGCGCGTACCTGCCTACATCGAGCGTGTCGTCGCCACGTTCAGCCAACTAGCCCGTACCAGCGCTCACGTCAACCAACGCAGCGGCGTCAGCGTGCGACTGTCGGTCAGCAACGTGGAAGTGCTCGCCGCCAACGCTTTGCGTCGGGGCCTGCGTGCCGGTGAACAGTCGGTCGTGCCGCGCGTGTGCGACCTCGCCGCTCTTGCTGCGAGCACCAGCGGCAAGGTCGAGATCGAGTCGCTTGAGGAAGGCCGCGAAGGCGTCATTCTGGAAAACCTGGTCAAGGCCGCGGTGCTCACCGTGTTCAAGGAGCAAGTACCGCTCGATCAGGTGCGCGAGGTTGTCGACGCGTTCGAAGCGGGCGTCGTCGCCCACACTGGCGAAGAGATTGCTTCCACCGAACTCGCGCGACTGATCGACGAGATGCCTGCGCTGCGTACTGCAGTCAACTCGCTTGCTGGCGGCGACGAATCGCCGGCAGCGGTTGCTGCGGCGGTCGAGTTCGTTCTGGAGGGATTGCATCTCTCAAAACGCTTGAACAAGGACGCTGTTGCGGGCTCGTCGGCCGCGACGTACCGCGGTCGCGGTTAGGCCCCGATGTACAAGGCATCGGTTCGTGCGATCTTGCGGCACAGCGTCAAGAAGTTGAACGCTGGCGACCCGAGTCTGCTGCTGAAGTTGGCAGCCCCCGACATGCAACTGGTGTTTCCCGGCGACAACTCGTGGGCGCGCATGTATCGACCTGTTGTGAAGGGCCGCGAGCGGCATGTCACCCATAGCGGCGTTGACGAGTGCATGGGCTTCGCGCAACGATTCGTCGATCACGGCATTCAGTTTGTGATCGAAGACATCCTCGTCAACGGCCCGCCGTGGAACACCCGCATTGCGCTGCGCGTTCATGTGTTCATCCCTGGCACCGACGGACACGACGCGTACAACAACCGCGCGACCGCATTTCTAGAAGCGCGCTGGGGTCGCCTTGTGAAGTGGGAAGACTACGAAGACACCGAGCGTGTTGCGGCCTTCGACGCCGCCGTCTAGCGCGTCAGGTCAGGAACGGGCTGCGGGTCCACAGCTCGCCAGTGTCGGTGCTGGCGGAAAGCTTCGGTTCGCCGCTCAGTGCGACGACGCTGATCGCACCGGGGAAGCCACGCAGCTCCAACTCGCCGTGGGGGGCTGCCGTCACGCCCTCGGGAAGGCGCTCAAGTTGCATGGTTGGCAGCAACACGTCGTGCGGGCCGGCGGCGTCGCATAGGCGCGAGGCCATGTTGACGGCCGAGCCGATGTAGTCGTCGCCCTCGAACAGCAGCGCATGCCCGCTGGCGATACCGACGCGCAGGGCGAGGGGCTCGCACACCTCGGCGGAGCGGCGTTCGAGCTCGAGCGCGAACGCAATCGCATTGGTTTGCTCAATGGAAACGACCATGCAACCGTCGCCCAACCACTTGGCAATTCGCACCCCGCGCTCGCTCGCGACCTGCCGGGCGATTGTGCGGAACGCGCCGAGAAGTCGGCCAGCGGCATCGTCGCCAAAGGCGGCGGTGTAGTTCGTAAACCCCGAAAGGTCAACGAATTCGAACGTGCGTGGAACGCGCATGGGGCAAGCCTACTTGGCCTCGGCCAGCTTGTGATGGCATTCACAAGCTGGTAACGCGGTGTTCACGTTTCGCCACGAATCAAAGGCCACACCACATATGTCGGCACGGCAGGGCGCTGCCTCAAGGACCGCCCACCGTCCGCGCCGCCTGACGGCGACCCTTCACGCTCTTGAGCAGAAAGGTAGGTTCTTGTCGATGCCTGGTCGCTTTACGTACTCACGCTGGGACGGCACGCAAAAGGGCTTCGACCTCGACGCCGACGGCTTGTTCGACCAGCTCACCGACGACCTGCTGTACCACGGCGACGTCAACGCGGCGCTGCGCCGGTTGATGCAGGAGGGCATGCGCGACCGCAACGGCGAGCGCGTGCAGGGCCTGCGCGAAATGCTCGAGCGACTACGCGAGCAGCGCCAGGAACGACTCGACCGTCACGACCTCGGCGGCGTGTACCAAGAGATCGCCGACGAGTTGAACGACATCGTCGACGAGGAACGCCACGCCATCGAGCAAGCGACATCGGCTGCCGAGCGCAGTGGTGATGAGCGCCGTACCAAGGCGGCGCGCGACGCAGCGGAGGATCGCAACTTCCGGCTCGACATGCTGCCCGATGATCTTGCGGGCAAAGTGCGCGAACTGTCGGCGTACGACTTCGAGAGTGCCGATGCGCAACGTCGCTTCGAGCAACTGCTCGACAAGTTGCGCCAACAGCTGACGCAGCAGATGGTCGACCAGATGTCGTCGTCGATGCAGAACATGACGCCAGCAGACATGGCGCGCATGAAAGACATGATGGCTGCGCTCAACGAAATGCTCGAGAAGCGCGAACGCGGCGAAGACCCTGGCTTCGACCAGTTCATGGAGCAGTTCGGCGACTTCTTCCCGGAGAACCCGAAGAACCTCGACGAACTGCTCGAGCAAATGGCGCGCCGCATGGCCGCGATGCAGGCAATGCTCAACTCGATGAGCCCCGAGCAGCGGGCACAGCTGCAAGAGCTCAGCAATCAGTTGCTCGACGACATGGATCTGCGCTGGCAGATGGATCAACTGGGTCGCAACCTGCAATCGATGTTCCCGCAGATGGGTTGGGGCCAGTCGTACGACTTCGAGGGCAGCGACCCAATGGGCATGGGCCAAGCGATGCAGACCATGCAGGAGTTGGGCGATCTCGATCAGCTGGAGAACCTGCTGCGCAACGCCACCAACCCGGGCGCACTCGCCGAGGCAGACATGGATCGCGTGCGTGATCTGCTTGGCGACGACGCAGCCCGATCACTCGAACGCCTCGCCCAACTCACCAAGATGCTGCAGGAGCAGGGTCTCATCCAACAAAAGGAAGGTCGGCTGGAACTGACGCCCAAGGGCCTGCGCAAGATCGGCAGCAACGCACTGCGCGATCTGTACAGCAAGTTGGCGAAAGATCGGATGGGGCAACACCAACTCGACACTCTCGGTCAGGGCCACGAGCGCACCTACGAGACCAAGGCCTACGAGTTCGGCGATCCGTTCAACCTCGATCTGCAACGAACCATCCGCAACGCGCTGCGCCGGCGCGCCGTTGCCGGTGACGTGGCGGACGACGACCAGCAGCGCGCGGTCAAGCTGTCGCCCGACGACTTCGAAATCGAGCGCACCGAACACGTGACTCGCTCGTCGACCGTCTTGATGCTCGACCTGTCGATGAGCATGCCCATGCGCGACAACTTCTTGCCAGCCAAGAAGGTTGCAATGGCGCTGCACTCGCTGATCACCTCGCAGTTCCCACGCGACTACATGGGACTGGTCGGTTTCAGCGAAACGGCATACGCGCTCACGCCGGCACAGCTACCCGAGGTCAGCTGGGACTTCGCCTACGGCACCAACATGCACCACGGGTTCACGCTCGCCCGCCAGATGCTGGCGCGCCAGACCGGCACCAAGCAGATCATCATGATCACCGACGGCGAGCCCACGGCCCACATCACCCCAAGCGGCGACGTGTACTTCAATTACCCGCCGGTGCAGGCAACAGTGGAGGCCACGCTTCGCGAAGTAGTGCGTTGCACGCGCGAAGGCATCCGCATCAACACCTTCATGCTCGACGCCGATTCCGGCCTGCGCTCCTTCGTCGAGAAGCTGACATCGATCAACCGCGGTCGCGCGTTCTTCACCAATCACCAGACCCTCGGCGACTACGTGCTGGTCGATTTCATCGAGCACAAGCGGCAACTCGCACGTGGCCGCGCGGCCCGTCGCGCTGGCTAACCCAGCTCTTCGCAAACACCCTTGTCAGAGTGTTGACAAATCCCCCCTTGCGCGGAGGTGATGTGATATGGGAGAATGACATTTATGTAATTACAGGGGTGTCGCAGTCGACACCCCGCGAGGCCTGAGCAGGGGGCCACCCACATGCATACTGAACTCACGTCAGAACCACAGACCGATTGGCAAGACAAGGCAAACTGCCTCGGCGTCGACCCGGATCTGTTCTTCCCCGAGCGTGGTGCTTCCACCCGCGAAGCCAAAGAGGTCTGCCGCGGCTGTGTCGTGCGCACCGACTGCCTTGAATACGCGCTCGTCAACGGCGAGAAGTTCGGCATCTGGGGCGGCTTGTCCGAGCGCGAGCGTCGTCGCTTGCGTCGTCAGCGCTCGCAAGGTGTTCGCCGCACCGGCTGACTCGGTCGGCCTGCCTGGAATTACCAGCGATTACAGCGTTAGCATGTGTGCATGTTCGCTGCAGGCTTCGGCCCTCCTGAAATTGGTCTCATCCTCGTCATCGTCTTGGTGCTGTTCGGCGGCTCGCAGCTGCCCAAGCTCGCCAAGAACCTCGGCAAGGCGCAGAAAGAGTTCAAGGATGGTCTGGCCGCGGGCCAGAGCGAGGCCGGCAAGTCTGCCGACGCCACCAAGTCCGCTGAGGACTGAGCTAGCTCGTCACCCGAACTAGTCGTGTCGCGTCAGACGCTGACGCGGCGACGCTTCAAGATGCGGCGACGCTCGCGCTCGCTGCAACCGCCCCACACGCCGTGCTCGATGCGCTGATCTAGCGCGTACTCGAGGCACTGCCCAAGCACCGGGCAGCCGTTGCAAATCTTGCGTGCGCGGTCGACGCCAACACCATCGCTGGGGAAGAACGTGGCCGGCGGATAGTTACGGCAGTTACCGCCGCTCATCCACGCGGTGGCCGAGTCGGCATCGACTGGAATGGCTGTCACGGAAATCGGTTTCATGCGCGTCTCCCTTGTTCTCCGCGATCGGGGGATCGCGGCTGGTTGTGCGCCCGCACTGGACCGCACCACCTTTGCGTCTGACATCTACGAACTACGACGCTGTAACCCGTGGTTTGGTTCCCGAATTCCGTCATGTTTAGCACCTGACAGGGTCATGTTACGAACATATGACGGAACCGCAAGCTGATGTGCTGCCAGTCACACGTTGCCGAGGAACAGGATTTCGCCGGTGACAACCGCCGAACCGGCTGCCGGTTCGATAGTGATGCCCCACTTTGTGGGTGTTCCAGAGAGGCTGAGGATCCGACGCACATCGCCGCCCTCGGCCGAATCCAGCATCCGCGTGGCCTGAGCTCCAGTGTCATTGATCAACCAGAGCTCGTACACCAGGCCATCGTTCGGCGATACCAATCCGTCACCGATGACCGCGGCCTGCTGCAGGCTGGCCGACCATGCGACATGAATGCGGCCGCTGGTTGTGGCCGAGGTGGCCTCCAGGTCGACCATGCGCACGTCGGGCTCGGCCAGAACCTGCTCGAGCTGCGAGGCAAACGCATCGTCGTCCTGCGAGCCGCGGCCAACGACGTAGGAGGTAGTCGCCACAATGAGCAATACAGCAGCGGCCGCCGCTAGCCACGACACGCGTCGTGGCGAGGCACTGTCTCGGGCGGCGACATGGGGCGAGAGTTGGCGGGTGACGGCAACCTGTTGCAGGACGCGCGCCTTGAGGTCCGGGGGAGGGGCAGTGACCGACAGTTCTCCAAGCGCGGCAACGGTGGCCCGAAAGTCGCGAACGTCGTGGCTGCACACTTCGCAGTCGTGGTAGTGGGCTTCGAATGCGATGCGCTCGTCGGCGTCGACGGCATCGAGGGCGTACGCCGCGGCGAGGTGATGGAGATCGAGTTCTGAGCTCATGAGACATCTGCTCCTAATTCATCGCGTAAGCGAATCATGCCGTCGCGAATTCTTGACTTAATGGTTCCTTCGGCGACATTGAGTAGGGCCGCCACCTCTCGGTACGTGTGCGCACCGAAGTAGGCAAGCTCGACTGCCTCGCGTTGCGCCGGGGTCAGCTGACTGAGTGCCCGTCGGACTCGCGCTTGGTCGAATGAGGCCTCCACCGACTCGACGACTGTGTCGGTGTCGGCCACCCGTTTCTGAGATTCGTTGTCGAGGCGATCGCGCGCCGACTGCTCGGATCGCACCCGGTCCACCGCCCGGCGATGAGCAACAGTGGCGGCCCAGGCCTTTACGGACCCTTTCTGGCCATCGAAGCGCGGCGCGATACGCCACAGTTCAACGAAGACCTCCTGGGTCACTTCCTCGGTCTGCGAGTGATCGCGGACGACTCGCAGCACGACCCCATACACGTATGCAGCCAGCTGGTCGTACAGCGAGGCAAAGGCAGCCTGATCGCCGCGTCCGCAACGGATCAAGACGCTGGCAAGCGCATCGTCGTTGAGGGTCGCGTCGGCTGTCGCGCGGTCACGGGTGGGTACCGCACGCAACCTCCGCGAAATCGCCATTGGCTCCGTCATAGCAAAGGTTCGTTGCCGTCGGTGAATTGGATTGATTCCCCATCCAGCCGGCCGTCGGCTCCGAACCACTCTCATGAACCGATCCCTTGCCCTGTTAGTGCTCATCCCTCTAGCCGGAGCGTGTAGCTCGGGTGACGACAACAAGACCTCGGTCGACACGTCGCCGACAACCGCTCCGTCGGTGACGGTGGTGGCCGCGGAAACCGCCGACATCACAATCGCCGACTTCATGTTCACGGCCGCCGAAGTCCACATCAAGGCCGGTGGGTCGGTGACCTGGACAAACGGCGACGATCAGGCGCACACCGCCACGTCGTCGGGCAACTTCGATGCCGGCGCGATCGACCCGTCGCAGTCGTCCACTGTCGAGTTCCCCGTCGCCGGCACGTTCACCTACGTCTGCTCGTTCCATCCGTTCATGAACGGCACCGTTGTCGTTGAGTGACGCGTCGTTGAGTGACGCGTCGTTGAGTAAGTCCCACCTACATCCCTAGCTACATCGCCACCCACAGAGGAGAACCAACATGCACATCACAACCCGTCAACTGCGTCGGCTTGCCGCCGACGTCGATGATCTTCACCGCAACAACATGAAGACGTTCAAAACCGAGGCGGCCGACCTTCACCGCGATCTCTACATCGCGCGCAGGTCCCTGGCCGATCTCGATGATCAGAGCATCGCTGGCTACGCACAAAGCGTCGAGCTCGCTGCCGTCGCCGCATACACCGCGGCTGCTCCGTTGCTGACCTCCGCCACGTTGCCCGTTGCAGAGCTGTTCATGTCGCATCACCAGCAACACGCCGATGCGTTCGGCGCCGTCGCTGGCATGCACGCAGTCACAGAGCCCAATGCGGCCCTGATCGCCGCCGTGTCACCTGCGTTGGCGGCGCTCACCGACGAGATAGGTGCCCTCGAGTTCGCCTTCGTGCTCGAAGGCCAGGCCGCCTACACCTATGCGGCTGCGCTCACTTTGTTGCAGGACCCGGCTTACGCCGCCGCCACAGCCACCATCTTGCCGATCGAGGCTCAGCACCAAGTCGTGCTCGGCCTCGCCCTTGGCAAGGACGTAACTGATGTCTTCCCGACCGGCGCCTTCGAAGCTGCCGCGCTTGGCGATGGCAGTGACCCGCTCAAGGGCCTCGACCCCGCCGTCTTCGCGGCCTGACCACCACACGTCTCGAAAGGACACATGACATGAGTTCGAACAACTTGAACAACACGGAAATCCGCCGTCAACTACGAGCGGTCGATCAGTTGAACACCTCGGCGATGCCGCAATGGCGCTCTGCGCTGCAGCGGCTGTTCACCGACGAGACCATCACAACCAACGAGCGTGCTGCTGCTTTGGGAGTGCCCTCGCCGAACCGTCGCGATCTGTTCCGTTTGGGTGGAGCGTCCATCCTCGGCGTTGCACTGCTCGCCGCCTGTGGAAGCGACGAGGACTCGAAGCATTCGGGTACCGACGTTGCAACAACAGGTGCGACCACCGGCACTCCAACGACTGTTGCTGGTGAGCCCAACATGGACATCGTCCTCGCCAGGACCGCTGCGTCGTTGGAGAAGTTGGCGATCGATGCTTATGGCATCGCCGCTGGCCTCATCACAACGCCAGCCGTGCTAGCCGCGGCCACGATGTTCGCCGAGCATCACCAGATGCACCTCGACGCGCTGAACGGCGTGATCACCGGTGCCGGTGCCGCGGCGATCACGGAGATGAACCAAGCCGTCTATGACGCCCTGGTGGCACCTGCTCTCGCGACCGCGAGTACTGAGGCCGACGCAGTGAATATTGCGCTGTCGTTGGAAGAAGCGGCGGCGCAGACATACGCGTTCGCTAGCGGGACGTTGTCGACACCCGCACTGCGCTCGACGATCATGACCATCGGTGGTGTTGAAGCCCGCCACGCCGCTGTGCTGCGGATGGCTGCCCTCGCTCAGTCGCCGCTCGATGTGTTCCCCGGCGACCGTGGCTTCTTCCCCGGCGACAACCCATTGGCCGGCATCGATGGTGCTCTGATCACCGCCTGATCAGGTCACCCGGTACCCGTTACGGGTGTCACGCTGCCCAGTCCCTCGTGCCGAGGGCTGGGCAGCAGCCGTTTTCAGGCCGGTTCGAGCAACGCCGCCGCCGGTACACTTGGCGAGTCCCGGACCATTAGCAGACCCCCGCACCAACGAGCGCGGGCGGTAGGAGTCATCATGACCGACATCATCAACGAGCCACCACGAGCCCATGCGCGCATCGTGTATCTCGGGCCGGTGTCCCCGCACTGGGAGATCTATGGCGACTATGGCGACCGTGCGCTCGTCGAAGAGTTCCGCACACGTGCGTTGGCTCGCCTGGTATTGCTGCCACGAGACGACCCGCAGTTCCGGCGCAACCGCGAGCGCATCGTGCGCGACGCCGAGCGCGAGCGCATCAGCATCGAGTGGGTACTCGGTATCCCCGAGACCAGCAGCTGAGTGACGGCACATCTCCTCAACCGCGAGCTGAGCTGGCTCGACTTCAATAGGCGGGTGCTCGCGCTTGCCGACGAGCCCGGCGTACCGCTGCTCGAGCGCCTGAAGTTCTGCGCGATCTGCTCCTCGAACCTCGACGAATTCTTCCAGGTGCGGGTGGCGGCGCTGAAAGATCAGGTGGCCGCTGGTGTTACGCAACCAGCACCCGATGGGCTTTCGCCACAAGCGCAGCTTGCGGAGATCGGCGCCGCGGCCGACAGGTTTGTGATTGCGCAGGAACTCGTACTTGACGGCCTGCTGGAACAGCTCGCCGCTGAAGGCCTGCGCATCGTGAGTTGGGCGTCGCTGTCCGACAAGGATCAGAAGTCGCTGATCACGCAGTTCGAGGAACTCATGTTCCCCGTGCTGACGCCGCTGGCAGTCGACCCTGCGCATCCGTTCCCTTACATCTCGGGGTTGGCGCTCAGCTTGGCGGCAATGGTCAGCGACCCCGAGACGGGCGAGCGGCGCTTCGCGCGGGTGAAGGTGCCCAACGTGTTCCCTCGGCTCGTCGTGCTGCCCGACGGCAACCGATTTGTGCCCGTCGAACAGATCATCGCCGCCCAGTTGCACCGACTGTTCGTGGGAATGGTGGTCGAAGAGCACGCCGTCTTTCGTGTGACCCGCAACGCCGACCTGACGCTGGAAGACGAGGAAGCCGACGACCTGCTGGCCGCAGTCGAGATGGAATTGCGTCGTCGTCGGTTTGGCCGCGCGGTGCGGTTGGAAGTGCAACAGGGCATTAGCGACGAGATGCTCGAACTGCTGGTGAAGGAACTCGATCTTGAGATGCCCGACGTCACGGTGCATCGTCACCCACTTGATCTCACATGTCTTTTCCAATTGCACGCACTCAATCGCCCGAAGCTGAAAGACAAGCCCTGGCCACCAGTGACGGCCGGGCGTCTGCAACGCGCCGAGGCCCAAGACCGCAGCATCTTCTCGGTGATCCGCGAGCGGGCGCTGATGGTGCATCACCCATACGAGAGCTTCGCCAGCAGTGTCGAGAGTTTCATCGCGCAGGCCGCCGACGATCCGCGAGTGCGAAGCATCAAGATGACTCTCTATCGGGCGGGTGGCGACAGCCCGATTGCACGCAGCCTTATGCGCGCCGCCGAGCGTGGGGTGCAGGTGGCTGTGCTCGTCGAACTGAAGGCGCGCTTCGACGAGGCAACCAACGTGGGGTGGGCCAAGGCTTTGGAGCGTGCTGGTGTCCATGTCGTGTATGGCCTCGTCGGCCTGAAGATTCACGCAAAGACCACGCTGGTGGTGCGCCAGGACGACGACGGGCTACGGCGGTACTGCCACATAGGGACTGGCAACTACAACTCCAAGACGGCTCGCATCTATGAGGATGTCGGCTTTCTGACGTGTGACCCCGAGGTTGGTGCCGACGTCACGGAACTCTTTAACCATCTCACCGGCTACAGCCGCGAGGTGCGTTTCCAGTCGCTGCTTGTCGCGCCGCGCTATATGCGCGGTCAATTGCTCGACCTCATTGAGCACGAGATGTCCTTCGGCGCCGAGGGGCGCATCATGGCCAAGCTCAACTCATTGGCTGACGAGGAAATGATCGAAGCGTTGTATCGCGCCAGCCAGGCTGGCGTGCGCGTCGACCTGATCACCCGCGGTATCTGCTGCTTGCGCCCCCAAGTTCCGGGACTGAGCGAGAACATCCATGTGCGCAGCATTCTCGGTCGCTACTTGGAACATTCACGTGTTGTTCGCTTTGAGCATGGAGAGCGCAACGGGCCACTGTTCCTGATCGGCAGCGCCGACTGGATGGGTCGCAACCTCAATGGCCGCGTGGAAGTCTCGGTGCCGGTCACTCATCCCAAGCATCAAATGTGGCTCGATAAGGCGCTGAGCTTGAATCTTGCCGACGACGTGGTGCGTCACGAGCTCGATGCAAACGGTGTGTGGCACCGTCGCGGTCCCGTCAACTTCGATGAGGGTGATGCGCAAGAGCGCTTCCACCGGTGGGTTATCGAAACCCAAAAAGCCTGATGCTGTTCACCTTGCGTTCACCTATCGGCGGGCGTGTCGTCACTTAGCTTTCGTACCGTTCCTGTCGGTTGAAACCCCTACCCACAGGAGAACACAACGTGAACAAGTCCACCGGGCGACTCGTAATCGCCTCGATTGCCGGCCTCTCGCTCTTCGCCGCCGCATGCGGCGACGATGAGGGTGCCAAAGAAGAAGCCACCACCACAGTCGAAGCTGTCGACACCACCACTGGTGCCGACGAGACGACCACGACGGTTGAGGAAGTAGCTGGCGGCGAAGTATTCGTCACCGGTTCATCCACTGTCGAGCCGATCGCCGTGCTCGTTGGCGAACTCGCCGATGCAAACACCGGCGGCGCACTGGCCGTCACTGTCGAAGGTCCTGGCACCGGCGACGGTTTCAAGAAGTTCTGCGCCGGCGAAGCCGACGTTGCTGACGCATCGCGCCACATCAAGGACGAAGAAGCCGCGCTGTGCGCCGAAGCTGGCATCGACTTCATCGAGCTCGAGATCGGCATCGACGGTCTCACCGTTGCCACCAGCCCGAACAACGACGCAGTCACCTGCCTCGACTTCCCGGCGCTGTACGCGCTGATCGGTCCCGAGGCTGAGGGCTTCACCAACTGGACCGACGCGCAGGCGTTGGCCACCGAGCTCGGCTCGACCTCGGAAGCGTTCCCCGACGCCGACCTGGTGATCACGGGCCCCGGCCCGGAGAGCGGTACCTACGACTCGTTCATCGAGATTGCGTTCAAGAAGATTGCAGAGGGTCGCGGTACTGACCCGAAGGCAGCTCGTAACGACTACACCCAGAGCCCGAACGACAACGTCATCGTCGAAGGCATCGAGGGCAGCGACAGCAGCCTGGGCTGGGTCGGCTTTGCGTTCTACGAAGCCGAAGCGGATCGCATGAAGGCAATCGAGATCGACAAGGGCGACGGTTGCGTCGCCCCCACCGTCGACACGATCGCCGACGGCAGCTACCCGCTCAGCCGCTCGCTGTTCATGTACGTCAACGCACAGAAGTTGGCTGAGAACCCGGCCATCGGCGCCTACGTTGATCTCTTCCTCAGCGAAGAGGGCATCGCCAAGGTGACCGAGGCTGGCTACGTGGCCATCCCGGCTGACCGCCTTGAGGCCAGCCGCACCACCTGGGCCGACGCAACGGCCTAAGTAAAACTCCCCACCTAAGATGGGACCGGGCCTTGTCATCAAGGGGCCCGGTCCCATCGCAGGGGGAATCTTGAGCATCTGATGGTCACCACGCCAGCCACCCTCCTTGTCAGCGATTTCCGCGGCAACCCCCGACGAATGCGCAAAGAGCGCTTCATGCGTGGGCTGCTTTTCGCGGCCGCTGCCTTGTCGATCGTGATCAGTGCGCTGATCGTGTGGACCCTGTTCACCGAAGCCTGGACCTTTCTCTCCGGATTGATCGACGAGGCCGGTATCGGTGCGCTAATCGACGGCGGTAAAGCACCCGGCTGGTACCCCCGCAACAGTCGCTTCGACATTCCGACCATTGTCTACGGCACGCTGATTGTGTCGATGGTCTCGATCGTTGTCGCCGCTCCGCTTGGACTCGGCGCCGCTGTGTACCTCAGCGAGTACGCGTCACCGCGAGCACGGCGCGTTCTGAAGCCAATTCTCGAGGTGCTCGCCGGTATCCCGAGCGTTGTGTTTGGTTTCTTCGCACTACGCGTGCTTGGCCCCGACCTGATCAAGCCGCTCTTCGACACCACTCAGAACACCAGCCTGCTCGTCACCGGTGTTGCCATCGGTGTGCTGGTGACTCCGCTGATGGCATCGATCTCAGAGGACGCCTTGCGGTCCGTGCCCGCGTCGCTTCGTGAAGCGAGCACCGGCTTGGGGGCACGCAAGAGCACGACGGTTGTGAAGGTCGTGCTACCCGCCGCGGTGTCAGGCATCATCGCGGCGCTCTTGATCTCGGTCTCACGCGCGATCGGCGAGACGATGATCGCCGCGCTCGCGTCGGGCCGATTGGGCCAGTCGCCTCGCACTACCGACCCGCGCGATCCCGGCCTGCCGATGACGTCGGCGATGGCCCAGCTCGCTGTTGGCAGCGACCAAGTCGTCGGCAGCACGCTTGCGTTCCAGAGTCTCTTCTTCGTCGGCGCGCTGTTGTTCTTGATGACGTTGGCGCTCAACATGGTTGCGGGTCGCGTTGTCCGCAAGTTCCGGAACGCGTACTAACGCCATGGCAATTACCGCTGCAATCACGACCTCAACGTCGAAATCCGTGCGCGCCGCGCTCACCGATTCGAAACGCGACGTGCGCGGCTATCTCTTCGCTGGAGTGCTGCTGCTGTGCCTGCTCACTGCGCTGCTTGTTCTCACCGTGCTGATGTGGGACGTAGTCGCCAGCGCGATCCCCGTGTTCCAGAAGCGCAGCACCGGCTTCCTGACGAATGACCTTGCGTCGAGTCCCGATAAAGCCGGTGTCAGCCAGGGTATTTGGGGATCGTTGGTGATTGCTGGTTTCGTGATCGTGCTGGCTTTCCCGATCGGCATCTTTGCCGGCGTCTACCTGGAGGAATACGCCAAGTCGAATCGCCTGACGCGTTTCATCGAGTTGAACATTCGCAACCTTGCCGGCGTGCCCAGCGTTGTGTACGGCATTCTCGGTTTGGTCGTGTTCGTGCAGGGCCTCACGTGGTTCACCGGGGGCCGCAGCGTGATCGCAGCAGGTATCACGCTCGCAATCCTGGTGCTGCCGATCATCATCATCACGACCGCGGAGTCCGTGCGCGCCGTTCCGGCGGGATTGCGCGAAGCAGGTTTTGGTGTCGGCGCAACGCAATGGGAAGTCACACGCGACCACGTGTTGCCGTACGCGGCGCCGGGAATTCTCACCGGCACGATGTTGGCTGTTGCCCGCGCGCTGGGCGAGGCCGCGCCGCTGTTACTGATCGGTGCAATCACGGGTCGCCTCGCCAGCCTCCCCGGCGAAAGCATCGTCGATCAACTGCAGGGCAAGTTCACCGCGATGCCGATCGTCATTTACGGATGGGCCAATGAAGTCAACAAGCCCGGCAAGATCACTGGGCTGACGTTCGAAGATCTCAACGCTGCAGCAATTGTGGTGTTGTTGGCGATGGTGTTGTTGTTGAACGGCGCGGCGATTCTGCTGCGCAACCGGTTCGAGAAGAGGCGGCAAGGGTGAACGGAGCGTTAGATACCATGAGCGAAGTGAAAGTCACTGCACCCGCACAAGTGACAAGCGACCCGGGTGAAACCGCGGTGTTCGCGACGAACAATCTGGCGGTGTATTACGGCGCCTTTCGTGCCGTCCGCGAGGTCAATCTCTCGATCCTGCGTCACCAGATCACGGCCTTCATCGGCCCGTCCGGCTGTGGCAAGTCCACCGTGCTGCGCTGTTTCAATCGAATGAACGATCTCATCCCCACGGCTCGAGTCGAGGGCGACATTCGTTATCACGGAGTCGATCTCTACGACCCGCAGGTGAGTGCCGTAGAAGTGCGTCGCCGCATTGGCATGGTGTTCCAGAAGCCGAACCCGTTTCCGAAGAGCATCTTCGACAACGTCGCCTATGGGCCGCGCCTTTCCGGCATCAAGCGCAAGAGCGAGCTCGACGACGCGGTCGAGAAGTCGTTGCGCGGGGCGGCCCTATGGGACGAGGTCAAGGATCGCTTGAAGTCGAGCGGGATGGGCCTCTCCGGCGGCCAACAGCAGCGGCTTTGCATCGCCCGCGCCATCGCCGTTGAGCCGGAGGTGTTGCTGATGGACGAGCCGTGTTCGTCGCTCGACCCGATCGCCACGGCTCGCATCGAAGATCTGATGCAGGAAATCAAGAGCGACTACACGATCATTATCGTCACTCACAACATGCAGCAGGCCGCCCGCGTCAGCGACCGCACCGCGTTCTTCACAACAGAAGTCAACGCCGAGAGCGACCGGCGCACGGGTGTGCTGGTCGAATTCGCAGCAACAGCGCAGATGTTCTCGAAGCCTGGTGACGAACGCACTGAGGCGTATGTTTCTGGGAGGTTCGGCTGATGGAAGAGCTACGTAAGGCCTATCACGGCGAGCTCGAACAGGCTCGTTCCGAGCTTGCTCGTTTGGCTGCGCTCGTCGTCGAACTTCTGCCGCGGGCCACCTCTGTGTTGCTCGACGGCGACCTCGAGGGAGCGGAATACATCATCAAGGGCGATGCTGCGTTCGACCAACGCTGTGTTGACTTAGAAGAGCAGTGCCTGCGCATCCTTGCTTTGCAAGCGCCCGTGGCAACGGAACTGCGTCAGGTCGTTGCGTTGATGAAGATGATCGCCGAAGTCGAACGCAGCGCGGATCTGATCTGCAACATCTGCAAGGCCGCCCGTCGCATCTACGGCCACGAGCTGGATCCGAAGCTGCGCGGGATCATCAATCGCATGAGCGAGCAGGCGCAGCAGCTCTACACCGCAACGATCGAAGCGTTTGTTGAGAACGACGACGCAATGGCCGCCGCGCTCGACGACATGGATGCGTACCTCGACGCGTTGCAGAAGCAATTCATCCAGGCCATTTTCGAGAGTCAGGCCGCGGGCCGTATCGATCTGCAGGTCGCTGTTCAGTTGGCGGTGGTGGCGCGGTTCTACGAGCGCATTGGCGATCACGCCGTCAACATCGCCGAGCGCGTGCGCTTCGTTATCACGGGCTGGGTTCCCGACCATAAGAAGGCACCGCGACCGAAGATCGAACTCGACGACAGCGAATTGGGCAACGGCACGGCCGCAGACGACACCGCACCGGCATCCGGAGGATCGTGAGCTTGTTTGGCAAGGGCGAGATCGACCGCCTTCGCCGAGAATTGGCCAGGGAAGCATCTGCGCGTCAGGTGGTCGAAGAGCATGCTGCCCAACTGAGCAGCGGGCTCGACGCGGTGCCAGCTGGCCTTGTTCTCGCTGACCACCACGGCACGATCCTGCTGCGCAACGGAGCGGCCTCGCGCGGCGGCCATGCCGATGTGCTGCTAGAAGAGGCTGTCGAGCACGCTCTGGCGGCCGCTGGCAAGGGCGAGACAGCCGAGCAAAAGGTGACGCTCTTCGGACCCCCACAACAAGTGCTGCTGGTGCGTGGCATCCCACTGGTTGGCGGTGGAGCGCTCGCCATCATCGACGATCTCACTGATCGGGCGCGCATCGATGCCGTTCGTACCGACTTCGTGTCCAATATCAGCCACGAGTTGAAGACGCCGGTCGGGGCGCTGGCTGTCTTGGCTGAAGCACTCGCCGACAGCGACGATCTCGAGATCAATCGGCACCTGGCCAAGAAGATGATCGAAGAAGCGCACCGCGCCTCGGGCACGATTGACGATCTGCTCGAGCTGTCACGGATCGAACTAGATGGTCGCGGAGTACGCGAAGAAGTGCACCTGACGTCGGTGCTTGGCGAGGCGGTGGGCCGCCATCGGCTACGCGCCGAAACTCTGGGTGTGCAGCTCTGTATCGGTTCTGTCGAGCCCGACTCGCTCGAAGCGGATGGACTGCAGCTGGTTTCGGCGGTCAGCAACCTCGTCGACAACGCGGTGAAATACAGCGACGTTGGCAGCAAGGTACGCATCACCGCCGCCCTCGTCGACCAGTGGGCCGAGATCGAAGTTGCTGATCAGGGCATAGGCATCCCCGCACGCGATGTGGATCGGATCTTCGAACGCTTCTACCGCGTTGATCGAGCGCGCAGCCGCGAGACCGGTGGTACTGGCTTGGGCCTGGCGATCGTGCGCCACGTGGCGACAAATCACGGAGGCGAAGTGAGTGTTGTTTCTCGCGAAGGTGAGGGCTCGACGTTCACGCTGCGAATTCCGCTGGCCGTTGACACCATCGTTGACAGTCCGATGGAACGGAGCGCATAAATGGCTAGCCAAACAGCACACACCGTGCTGGTCGTAGAAGACGAGTCGAGCTACGTCGAGGCGCTCATGGTTGGGCTTGGGCGCGAGGGCTTTCGGGTCGTGGTTGCAACTGATGGGGCTGAGGCGCTGGCCCGCTTCGACAGCGTGCAACCCGATGTCGTTCTGCTCGACGTAATGCTGCCCAAAGTCAGTGGTCTCGACGTGTGTCGTCAGCTGCGCAAGCGCAGCCAGGTTCCGATCATCATGGTGACGGCGAAGGGTGCCGAAATCGACACCGTCGTCGGGCTAGAGGTCGGTGCCGACGACTACGTCACCAAGCCTTATCGAATGCGCGAGCTCGTCGCCCGCATGCACGCGGTCATGCGCCGGCGGGGCATCGTCCCCGCTGCCACCACCGAGGTTCCGGTCGGTGCCCTGACGGTGGGCGATGTCAGCCTTGACTCCGAGGAGCATCGGGTAATCGTCGACGATGCCGAGGTTGCGCTGCCGCTCAAGGAGTTTGAGCTTTTGCACCTGTTGCTGGCCAACGCCGGTCGTGTCATGTCGCGCGATCTACTCATCGATCGCGTGTGGGGCGCCGACTATGTCGGCGACACGAAGACCCTCGACGTACACGTCAAGCGGCTGCGCAGCAAGGTCGAACCCGACCCAACCAACCCGACTCGCATCACCACCATTCGCGGCTTGGGTTACAAATACGAGCGCCCGCGGACCTGATCGCCGTTCTGGCCTTGCCGGTGCCACCTACGATGCGTCTGTGAGCAGCGAGCGAGTGCGAGCCGACGCGGTGTACCGCAGCGGCAGGCGGCCCCGCCAGACGCCAGTGCAGTCGCAATCACCGTTCCGTCGCCTCGCCCGCACGCATGCGCTGATGGCGATGGGCGATGCCGCGATGTACGGCGCTCTCGCTGGCTCGGTGCTGTTCAGCCTCAGCCCCGACGCCCAGCGCGATCGCGTGTTGCTCTACTTGCTGGTCTCGGTCGCACCCTTCGCTGTGGTCGCACCAGCGATCGGGCCAACCGTCGATCGCATTCCTGGTGGCCGGCGAATGGTCATGCAGATCACCTCGGTTGCGCGCGCTCTTGTGTACGTGATGATGGCGTTCCACGTCGACGACGTGCTGCTGTATCCGTTGATCTTCGGGGCAATGGTGATGCAGAAGACCTACGCAGTGTCGAAGTCGGCGCTCGTTCCGAGTGTGGTGAACAGCGAAGCAGAACTCGTCGAGGCCAACTCGAAGTTGAGTCTGATTTCGGGTGTCGTCGGAGCTCTCGCGATCGGTCCACTGGTGGGGATCGGCAAGCTCAGCGCACCCGCGGCGCTCTTTCTTGGCGCGGCCGCCTTTGTGATGGCCACCTTCGCGGCCAACCGACTGCCGCGCGATGTAGTCGCCGCCGCGCCGCCGCGAAGGGAGGAACGCCGCGAATTGCGTTCCTCTGGCATCGTGCTGGCCACCGGCGCAATGGCACTCATTCGGGCGACCATCGGCTTCCTTACATTCCATCTGTTCTTCTGGCTGCGCGAGGAGTACGGCCTTGTGCAGTTCGGGCTCGCCGCCGGCGCCTCGACAGTGGGGTCGATGATCGGCAACCTGATCGCGCCCTTCCTGCGTCGGTCGATCCGCGAGGAGGTGATGTTGACGATCGCGCTCGGTGTCATCGCGTTCGCTGGCGTCGGCGCGGCGACAACTGGCGGACTGGGGACGGCGATCCTGCTGGCGTTCGTGATCAACTTCAGCTCAGCGATTGGTCGTTTGGCGTTTGATGCCATCGTGCAGCGCGATGCGCCGGATGCGAACCAGGGCCGGGCGTTTGCTCGTTTCGAAACTCGGTTTCAGTTGGCGTGGGTGCTTGGGTGTTTGCCGTCTGTGTTCTTCACCTTGCCCGGCGAGATCGGCTTTCTCGTCGTTGGTCTCATCGGAGCTTTTGCCTCGGCTACCTATCTTCTCGGCTGGCGGGCGGTGCGTGCCGGCAAGCCAGTGCCGCTGTCGCTGACGGCGCGTGCCCGTAAGAGCCTCGCGGCCGAGGTGGCACGACGCCGTGGCAACACGCCCGTGAAGGGAACCAAACGGCCCGAACGCCACCGATCGCGCCCCTGAACTAGCTGTTGCTCGCCAACAGTTGCAGTACCCGATCGACGGGCAAACCAGGGATCACCGTGCCGTCGACACCAGCAACCGTGTCGGCAACGAAGAGCGAGTTGCAGACCGCCTCTTCCGTTGCATCGACTACCGACGCAAAGACCGCGTCGATTGAACCGTCGCCCAGCAACTCAGTGCTTGCCAGACCCTCCGCCCGCCGTGGCCTTCGGTTCGTCGTGCTGACGGCGCAGAAAATGTCGCCGCTGCCGTGATGGGCCACGGCACCGCACCGCGCCAGTCCGAGGCCAACGCGAGTGGCGACGCGTCGAAGCTGTCGAGCGTCGAGCGCGATGTCGGTGCACACGATGCCGATGCAACTGCCGCCGGGCGGTGTTGTGGTCGCGGGTGTGGGTTCGAGCAACTGCGGACCGATGTGCCTGCCGCTGATACGTAAATCAGCACGGCTGCCGAAGTTGCACAGCAGCAACACGCCGACGGTCCCGAAGTCGGGGATGTGACGCGATGCGGTGCCGATACCGGCCTTGAAACCCATCGTGACCATTCCCGAGCCAGCTCCAATCGCACCCTCGGCTACCGGCCCCGTCGTTGCTTTTGCAATTGCTTCGCGAGCGTGCGCGGCCGTGACCCAACGCCGTCGAAACTCGTCGAGGTGCGAGTCGTCGCACTCGCCGACAACTGGGATGACGACCGCGTCGGCGCCGGCGGCGTAGAGCTCGTCGACTGCACCGTCGTAGACACGCCCGACCGACGACGTGCCCGTGAGCATGATCGGTGTTTCCAGGGTGCCCCACTCTGCGATCGTGATCGCCCCGGTGAGCTCGCCCGCGCCGTTCAACACGGCCGACGCAGCTGCCATCGGGCGGGCGAACAGCGCGGCGGGGTCGTCCAGCACGATCGCCGTCACACCCGTGCGCGCGATCGGCTCGGTTCCATCGCCGTGCCACACCGTCACTTGGCCAACGCGCACACCAGGCACGTCGGTGATCGCATTGTGCGGCCCGGTGGGACGCGAACCAAACGTCAGCCCAAGCTCGCGAGCACGTTTGCGTGGTTCCGGTGGTCGTGGCGATGAACTCATGGACGGCAATCTAGAGTCGGCTCGGTGAGTGCTGCGCACCGTCAACCTGAACGGCCGCCCGTCGTCGCGATGCCGACGGTGTGGACCGATCGCCATCGTGGCCACGCGACCGACGGCGGCTATTGGCTGGGCATTCATCTTCCCGGCGATGAAGAACCCGAGCGCGGCGACGCGCTACGCGCGCAATTGGTTGCGGCCGGCTCGAGAATCGTGGACGCGCCGGATCTCGGATTGCTCCCGGTCCTGGCGGTACACGATGAACGGTTTGTCGACTGTTTGCGACGTGCATATCCCGAGTGGGTTGCGGCGGGACACGTGCAAGACCCGGGCCAACCGCTCGTTGTGCCGTATGTGTTTGCCACATCCGGATTCGCGGCTCGGGCCCGACGCGACCGTCCGCCCACCACGATCCGGGCGGAGATCGGTTTGTACGCAACCGACACGCTGACGCTCTTGGGCGCAGGCACGTTCGATGCCGCGGTTGCGGCTGTGCACGTGTCGGTGCATACTGCTGATCTGGTCGCCGACGGTCTGCCTGCTGCGTTTGCCGCAGTGCGCCCTCCCGGCCACCACGCGGGGCCAGCGTTCTTCGGTGGCGCGTGTTACTTCAACAACGCGGCCGCCGCAGCACAGCATCTGCGCTCACGCGGTGTTTCACGCGTCGCAATCGTCGACATCGATGCGCACCAGGGAAACGGTACGCAGGAGATCTTCTGGAACCGCGGCGATGTCTTCTATGGCAGCGTCCACGTCGACCCTGGTGCCGGGTGGTATCCCCACTTTGTTGGCTACGCCGACGAGGTCGGCGAAGGTGCCGGCGCAGGCGCAACGCTGAACGTGCCAATGCCTGCAGGTACCGGCGACGCGCAGTGGCTTGCCGGATTGGCAACGATTGTCGACGCTGTCCGCGCCCACGGCAGTGAAGCACTCGTCGTTTCGCTCGGTGTCGATGCGGAGGCCGACGATCCGAACAGTCCGTTGCAAATCACAGCAACTGGCTTTCGCGAGGCGGGCAGACTGCTTGGCGAGTTGCGTGTGCCAACAGTGTTCGTACAAGAGGGTGGCTACAACCTTGGACACTTCGCCGCCTTGGTGTGCGAGGTCCTACATGGATTTGGGGAACGACATGGCTGACACAGCACCACCGGGAGCCTGGTGGGTTGGAACCGATGAATCTGGTGGAATCCCGAACCCGGGGAGACCCGACATCAAGCCTCCGCCCAACTGGCGTTTGGAAGCGGTCGTCGCGACGGAGCGGCCGCGCCAATGCGAGCTGTCGCCCGATGGCACGACGTTGGCATTCATGCTCGATCGCGACACGTCCGACGTCTGGACGATCGCCGTTGCGGGCGGACAGCCGCAACCAGTCACCAGTGGTCGGCCACGAGCGGCGTACTGGGAAGACGGCAATGCCAAGTGGTCGCCAGATGGCAGCCGCCTTGCGTACACGCAGGGCGGCAAAGTGTGCGTCGTTGCAGCGGCGGGCGGAGTCGCCACCGAGGTGTGCTCTGGTTCCGGCCCGGTTTGGGTAGACGACGAGCGCTTGCTCGTCGGCATTGATCGTGAAGAGCGCACGGTGCTGTGCACAGTCGATATCGCTGACGCCTGGCCGCAGCCCTTGGCCAACGCTGGAGCTGACTATGTGACATCCGTGGTGTCGCCCGATCGTCGGCAGGTTGCGTACACCGTCTTTCATCACGACGATCTCAACTGCGTCAGCTTGCACGTTGCCGACATCGGCTCCGCTGCGACTCGTTCGTTGGTGCACAATCCGGGTTTCGCGCTACGCAGCCCGACATGGTCACCCGATGGTACGCAGCTTGCGTTCGCGAGCGAGTGGCCCGGCTGGTACGAGATCTTCGTGGTCAATGCCAGCGATGGCAGCGCTCCGCGCCAACTCACCACTGCCGGCGCAGACTTCGCAGATCTCGCGTTCTCCGCTGACGGCGCGTCACTGCTCGCCACGCGCAGTCGTCACGGAGTAACGGACCTAGTTGTGGTCGACCTGGAGTCCGGCTCGCTGAGCGTGCTCGCCGAGGGCGGCACATGGTCGTCGCCGCGTTGGTTGCCTGATGGATCGGTCGCGGCGGTGTTCGAATCGTTTACCACCGCACCACGTCTGCGCGTGATCGGGATTGATGGCGCGGTTCGCGACCTCTTCGTGCCGACACCCGTGCAAGTGCTTGCCGCTCCACACATCGTTCCCGAGCACGTCACGTACGCGTCGCTCGATGGAGTGAAAGTGCACGGCTGGCTGTATCGGCCGAGTGGCGCGACCCCGGGTGCGCCTTGCCCGGCCGTGGTGTATCCCCACGGTGGACCAACGTCGGTGACGGGCGACGAGTGGGACGGTGTCGCGCAGTACTTCTTGGACAAGGGGTACGCCTGGTTCGCGATCAACTTTCGGGGCAGTACCACCTATGGCCTGGAATTCGAACGTGCGAACCACGGCGTATGGGGCGTCGCGGATACGCACGACTGTCTTGCGGCCTACGACTACCTTGCCGCGCTGGACTGGATTGATCCGACGCGGGTGGCCATCTTTGGCGCCAGCTACGGCAGTTACATGGCGCTGCACTCCGTGGTCGACGACCCGGGCAATCGTTACAGGTGCGCGATCGCGAAGTACGGCGACTGCGACATCCTCACGTCGTGGGCGCAGGGCGACCTGGTGGGCCGCCTCGATCTCGAACGCATGATGGGTCACCCGCGGGTCGCTCGCGCCGAATACGCGGCTGGTTCGCCAGTTCATCGCATCGAGCACTTGGACGTGCCGTTGCTGATTGCGCACGGCGAACTCGATACGCGTGTACATCCGAACCAATCGAAGGAACTCGTTGAGGCCCTGCGTCGAGAAGGCAAACAGTTCGAATATGTCACGTACCCAACTGAGGGTCATGGTCTCTTGCGACCAGAGCCATTTCTGCACTTTCACCGCCGAATGGAACGCTTCCTTGATTGGTATCTAATGCCGTAGCGCGGCGTTCCTGGCTGAGCGCAGAGTGTGCCAACATTGCCGAAACGGTGGTGCAGGAATGCACGCAACTCGGGAGGCGCACATGAAGCGACAGTCGTGGGGTATTGCGCTGGCGGTCGCCGCCGGCGGCTTGATCGTGGGGACAACGCAAGTCACGACGACTGGTGCCAGCTCGCCTGGGGCGACGGTCACTCTCACCGTGGGTCTGCAGCAAGACCTTGATACTCCCAACGTCACCGCTGGTTACCTGGTCGCGAGCTACGAGCTGTGGAACCTGCAGTACGCAACGCTGACCGACAAGGCTGCCAACGACTTCGCGACGATCCCCGGTCTCGCGGAGTCGTGGACGGCCAGCAACGACGGCCTCACGTACACCTACACGCTTCGTGACGGACTGAAGTGGAGCGACGACCAACCGTTGACCGCAGAAGATGTCGCGTGGACTATCAACACGTCGCGCGATCAAGTGTGGCTCAACCACTCAGCGGTCACCGCCAATCTGACTGCGGTCGCGCTTGACGACCGAACGGTTGAGATCACCTCGGCTGTTCCCGACCCCAAGTTGCCGACAATGGATGTCTACATCCTGCCCAAGCACATTTGGGAAGAGCCGGCCGCCGGCGACGTGACCACCTACGAAGCACTCGATGGCGTCGGCTCCGGTCCGTTCACGTTGAAGGAATGGAAGCCTGGCCAGGAGTGGACCATGGAGGCAAACCCCAACTATTGGCAGGGCGTTGCCGCCATCGATCAGGTTGTGTTCCGGCTGTACACCGATGGCGGCGCGATGGCTGCTGCTCTCGAGAATGGCGAGATCGACGCCGCGCACAACCTGCCCGCTGAGCTCTTCGTTGAGATGAGCAAGCACGTGCCGTCGCCGGACTTAAGAGACGGCGAGCAAGGGATTGTGACCGTGGCCGGCGAGCAGGGCGGTTTCACCGAGCTGGCGATGAACGGCATGGCCGGTGGCCTCGGCGATGGCCATCCGGCGTTGCTCGACATCGACGTTCGGCACGCCGTCGCACTCGCCATTAACCGCGACGAGCTGTTCGAGCGCGTTGCCCTCGGCATTGGCACGCAGCGCGACACGTTGGGTGTTTCGCCGAACACCGAATGGAATCCCGAAATCCCGGCGGACCAACAGTTGAACTACGACCCCGCGAAGGCCAACGAACTGCTCGACAACGGTGGCTATCTCGACACCGATGGCGATGGGGTACGCGAGATGCCAGACGGAAGTCGCTCGTTGACGTTCCGGTACGCCGAGCGCTCGGAGAGCACGCAGGCCGAAGGAATTCGCGAGTTGGTGACTGGTTGGCTCGCCGAGGTGGGCATCGCCACCGAAGTCTCGGTGTACGACGACACACAATTGACCGACATCATCGCCTCTGGCGAGTACGACATGTTTGTCTGGGGATGGACCCCGTTCGTCGATCCCGACACGTTGCTCAGCTATTTCAAGTGCGATCAGGTCACCACCGACGTGGCCAACCCGCTCTACAACGACGCCAACTGGTGCAGCCCGGAATACGACGCGCTTTACGCCGAGCAAAACCAAGAGCTGGATCACGCGCGGCGTGTGGAAATCGTGCACGAGATGCTCACGCTCTTCCACAACGAGTCGACGTATGTCGTTCTCTATCACGACGCCGAAACGCAGGCCTATCGCACGGACCGGTTCGAAGGCTGGTTGCGCCAACCCGCCGACATCGGCCCCGTGCTGTTCAGCAATTCGTCGCCGACGTATTACAACCTGAAGCCGTTGGCAGGTGGGACCGGCGATGACAGTGGCGACTCGTCGACTGCGATGACGATCTTGCTGATAGCTGGCGGCGTGGCGGTCTTGGCGGCGGCCGGATTCGTCGTCATACGGTCGAGGTCGCGGCGCGACGAAAGGGACTGAGCACCGCACGTGCGCGCCGGATTCGTCATACGAAAATGCATCGGAGCGATCAGCACGCTCGCGTTCGTTGTCGTGTTCAACTTCTTCCTGTTCCGCATCGTGAATCGCGATCCCGTCAACTCGATGTTTCGCGGGCGGAATCTGAAGCCCGAAAAACTTGCCGAGCTGCGGCGCAAGTTCAATCTCGACGGCTCGAAGTGGGATCAGTTCGTTGCGTACCTCCGTCAGTTGTTGCACGGTGATCTCGGCTACTCGCTGAAAGGCTTCCGACCGGTCGCGACAGTGATCGGCGAAACGTTGTGGCCGACCGTGCTGTTGGTCGGAACCAGCACGTTCTTGGCGATGATCGGTATCACGATCGGCTATCGGGCGGGATGGCGTCGGGGGAGTAAGTTCGACACGACCGCCACCTCGCTGTCGATGCTGACGTATTCGATGCCGGAATTCTGGATCGGCATGGTGTTCCTGGGATTGTTCTCGGCCAAGCTCGGCTGGTTTCCGGTCGGCGGTTTGGAGGATCCGGGCAGTCATGCCACCGGCCTGACTAAGTGGCTCGATCAGTTGCATCACATGCTGTTGCCGGCAACCGTGCTTGGGCTGGCCTACGTCGGTGAGTACATGATCGTTGCTCGATCGGCGATGATTGAAACCCTCAACGAGGACTACCTCCAACTCGCGCGCGCGAAGGGAATGCGTGACGACGAGGTCCGTCGGCGGCATGCCGTGCCCAACGCCCGACTGCCGGTTGTGAGTCTCTCGGCGATCAACTTCGGCTTCATCTTCGGCGGTGCGATCGCGGTTGAGTCGATCTTCTCCTGGCCCGGAATTGGGCAGGCTACGTATCTCGCTGTGCGCGGGCCCGACCTGCCGATGCTGCAGGGTCTCTTCTTGCTGATCAGCGCGGGTGTGATTCTGGCCAACCTTGTCGCCGACGTGTTGTACGGCAAACTCGATCCACGGGTCGCGGGCCGATGAGCGTCGAAGCCGATCTGCCGCTTGCGTCGCCGCGCAGCATCCGCTGGTCGCGGCGTCGAGCATCGCTCGCTGAGACCGGGCGTCGTATCCGCAAGGATCGACTCGCGGTGATCGCGTTGCTGGTCCTGATCGGATTCGTGCTGTTGGCCATCATCACGCCGTGGATCACTGATCGAGCCGACTTCAATGCGATCAATACTGGCAACAACCCGACCAATCAGCCGCCCAACGGCGACTACCTGCTGGGCACGGATCGCTACGGGCGAAGCGTTGCGCTGCAGCTCATGTGGGGTGCGCGCGTCAGCCTCTTCGTCGGTTTCGTCGCAACGGTGCTGACCATCGTGATCGGCGTGCTCATCGGCCTTGCCGCCGGCTTCTTCGGTGGTTGGATCGATGCACTGCTGATGCGCATCACCGATTGGTTCTTGGTGATTCCGTTTCTTCCGACGGCGATTGTGTTGGCGGCCGTGCTCGAGCGCAGTTTGTGGACGGTCGTGTTGGTGATCGGCATTACCTCGTGGCCCAGCTCCGCCCGCCTTGTTCGTTCGCAGGTCCTGTCGGTTCGCGAGCGGCTCTATGTAGATCGTGCGCGAGCGTTGGGCGCCGGACGGTTGCACATTGTCGGCCGACACATTCTTCCCAACGTGACGCCGCTGATTTTGGCCAGCGCGACCTTGGCCGTTCCGATCAGCATCCTGACGGAGACGACGCTGTCGTTCCTCGGGCTCGGCGATCCAACTTCGATTTCGTGGGGCGGAATGCTGGACCAAGCGCAACAGTCGAGCGCGGTGACCGCCGGCCATTGGTGGTACTACTTGCCTCCGGGTATTGCGATCATGCTGGTCGTGCTGGCGTTCACGATTTTCGGGCGTGCGTTGGAAGAAGTGCTCGACCCGCGGCTGCGTGCGCGATGAGTGTGCTCGAGCTTCGCGACCTGCACATCACGTATCGCACCGAAGGCGGCGACGTGCCGGCGGTGCGCGGCGTCAACCTCACATTGGAGCGTGGCGACACCGTCGGTCTTGCAGGCGAGTCGGGTTGTGGCAAGAGCACCATCGCAGCCGCCGTTCTGCGGTTGCTGCCCAAGGGCACGAACGTCTCCGGCCAAGTGCTGTTGGAGGGTGAGGACGTCTATGCGATGAAGCCGGGCCGACTGCGTGCGGTTCGCTGGACGAGCGCCGCCATTGTGTTCCAGGGTGCGCTGCATTCGCTGAACCCGGTGCGCCGCGTCGGGCATCAAATCGCAGAGGCGATCCGGCTGCACGCGCCGCACGGCAGCGCCGCTCATCACACCGACGCACGAGTGGGCGAATTGCTTGAACGGGTTGGTTTGCCAGCCGAGCGCGCCCAGCACTACCCGCATCAGCTTTCTGGCGGCCAACGCCAGCGTGTGTTGATTGCACTCGCCCTCGCGTGCGAACCAAAGTTGCTGATCGCCGACGAGCCGACGACGGCGCTCGACGTCATGGTGCAAGCGCAGGTGTTGGCGCTATTAGAAGAGCTGCAGCGCGATCATGGTTTGTCGTTGCTGTTCATCACCCATGATCTGTCCGTGCTAACGCACACCTGCGAGAAACTGGCTGTGATGTACGCCGGCCGCATCGTCGAGCAGGGTCCCAGCCAAACCGTCTTCAACAGTCCCGAACATCCCTATACGCGCGCGCTGGCGGCATCGTTTCCGACGATTGGCGATCCCGCGTCACGAATGAACCCGCGTGGCCTGGCGGGGGATCCCCCCGATCCGTCGGCGTTGCCATCGGGTTGCCCGTTTCACATTCGCTGCGATGTTGCCACGCCCGAGTGCACGACGCTCGATGTTGCGCTGCGCGACGTCGTATCGCCAGGCGCAGCACCGGGTCGCAGCGCGGCGTGTGTGCACGTGGGGGTGGCGCGTGTCTGAGTCGGTGGTAGAGCTGACCAATGTGCGAGTGCAGTTCGACGGTGGCCGCGTGCACGCAGTCGACACGGTCTCGCTGCAGGTCGGTCGCGGTGAAGTGGTCGCTCTAGTAGGCGAGTCGGGCTGCGGCAAGACGACGCTGATTCGGTCGATCATCGGGCTCGAGCCGCTCGCACACGGATCGATTTCGGTTCTCGGCGAGTCGGTTGGTGGGCGGCGCGGTCTGCGTGCCTTGCGTCGACGCGTGCAGATGATCTTCCAAGATCCGTCGGGGGCGTTGAACCCGCGCCACTCGATCTACGAGGCCGTTGCTGAAGGATTGCGCATTCATAAGGTGAAGGGTCACGAACCAACGCTTGTTGCGGAGGCGTTGAGCAATGCCGGGCTGCGGCCGCCACACCGTTACCTACGACGGTTTCCGCACGAACTCTCCGGCGGTCAGCGCCAGCGCGTGTTGATCGCCGCGGCGATGGCCTTGCAACCCGCGCTGTTGCTCGCCGACGAACCCGTCGCGAGTCTCGATGCATCGATCCGTGGCGAGATCCTGGCGCTCATGCGGTCGTTCGTTGATCTGCATGGAGTGTCGATCATTGCGGTCACGCACGACTTGGGTCTTGCGTGGAACATCGCCGACCGCGTCGCCGTCATGTACCTCGGCCGCATCGTCGAGGTCGGGCCTACTGAAGAGGTGCTGCGCGTACCAAAGCACCCGTACACGCAAGCGTTACTGAGTGTCGTGCCTGAGGTTGAGGGGCTCCCGCAACAGATCCTCACCGGTGAAACACCCGATCCATCGCGAATTCCCAGCGGATGCCGCTTCCATCCGCGCTGCCCGCTTGTCGCGTCGGGTGAAGCCGATCGCCTTGGGTTTGGCGACCGGTGTCGTGGGGTCGACTTGGAGTTAGAGCCCGAGGTCGGTGTCCATCGGGTCGCCTGTCATGCCGTCACGTTCGCCGCTGGGGCGACGCCCACGACTAACGCGAGCGGGACCGCGACCGCCGGCTGATGCCCGCCGATCGAGCCAGGTCGACACGATCGGTGACAGCAGCGTCACGGCGACGCCCAGCACAAGGGCCATCAGGAATGACTCGATGATCGAGGGTGGCTTGCCGAAGAACGTCATCCGATCGAGGATGAGGAAGCCGAAGAAGTAGCTGCTGAACGTGACCAACCGTTGCGTGAGTACAGGGTTCACGAAACTCAGTGTGACAGAGCCCCGCCAGCATGGCTAGGGCCTTTCACTAAATGGCTACCGGGCAAATCGTTCGGTCCAGCGCCGGTGACCCACGAGTCTGCCGCCCTGTTCTGCGTGCAACGCGATGTCGACGTAGAACCACTCCCGATCGCTGCGCATGTTGAGAGTGGCTTGGGCCGTGCAGGTGCCGACGTCAGCGAAGGTCAGCTCGAAGCGCGTTGTTCCCCTCGCCCACGCGTGCGACAGATCGGCAGTGCTGACGCCGAGCGAGCCCTTGTAGAGATCCCGAATCTTCGTCCCGCTCGTGCCCTCGTAGTCGCCGCCGTACCTGCTGTGCACACGCGTCTCGCGTTGCAGCACGTCGTGCTCGTAACGCCACTCGACACCGGCAGCGTCGGAATCACTGGGACCGGCGCCGGGTTGGAACGCATCTTGCATTGGTGGCAACGACACAGTCGTGCGCAGCAGTAGCCGCACCGACTTGCGGCGTACACCAAGCGCAAAGGGTTGCGCTGGCGGCCAGCAATTCGGCCAATCGGTACCCGCGATCGCCAGACGAATTCGGTGGCCGGGCAACAAGGTCCATGTGGTTGCCTCGAACTGCAGCTTGAGATCCATCCACTCACCGGGAACAATCGGTTGCTCGATAGCACCAACGACTCCGAATGGGTCGCTCGGCCACACGCCGCGCTGCGCGAGATCGAGCATGCCGCGAGTGATCAGCGTGCTGGTTCCATCGGGGGCAACATCGCACAGTTTCACCGAGATGTGGCCAACTGGTGCCGAGCAACGCACTTGCAGTGCGACCTCACAGTTACCCAATAGCAACGCTTCGGTCTCGTGCAACCACTCGTAGGTAATGCTGCGTGCGTTGTCGGCGCGCTGATCGAGTGGCTGGCCCCACGGCAATCCGCCAGCACACGAGTTCCAGGCCATGATGCCGACATCACCGTTCGCGTCGATCTCATCGATCTCTTCCGCTTCCGCATGCACGGATCGTGTGTCTTCGCTCAGTTCTGCAACCGGCCAGTTATCGAGCTCGATCCAGTGCCCTTCGTGTAGCGCGAGATCTGGCGCAGGTGGGGTTGGTCGCCGAACGAAGACGCGACCGCGAACCGACGTCGTGGGCGCGCCGCCGCGCAGATGCTGATCGAAGAAGCGCATGATCTCGAGGTCGCTGTCGATGTTGGGGCCAGGCCGCGCCGTTGACGGATCCTTGTGGCTCCACGGCCCGGCGATCAGGTGCCAGCCCGGCATTTCATGAATCGTGCGAAAGGTGTTGTTGCGGTAGCCGTCGGCCCAACCCGCGATGAGCAGCACTGGGCACGCCATACGTCGGTAACCCTCGTTGGTCGGGCCGAGGCGCACCGAGCCGCGCCGCCACGTCTCGTCGGGACGGGCATGACGCAGCCATTCGATGAGCCATGGCTCGTTCGTTTCGATACGTCGCTTCCACTCGTCGTGCCAACCATCGCCCCAAAGTTCGGGTGACGGCGGCAAGGCGTTCATTGCGACCATGTACAGCGGATAGTCGATCAGATCGAGCGCACGCAAGACACCGCCGCAATAGTGCACGTCGTCGCTGGAGCGGTCGTCGGTGGCGTACATCGCCACAACAGCGCCGAGTTGTGGGATGCCTTCCATCGCCATGTGTAGCGAGTTGAAGCCCGAGTACGACGTGCCGAACATGCCGACCTTGCCAGTACTCCATGGCTGCACCGCGATCCATTCGATCACGGTGCGCAGATCACGGCGCTCGATGTCGGGGTATTCGTCCTCGGCCACGCCACCCGAGGATCCGGTGCCGCGGACGTCGACGCGGAGAACAGCGAACTCGCCTTCGCTCGCATACCGCACGTAGCTGGTTGCGTAGGAAGCGGTGATGTCGTCTTTGCGATAGGGGAGCGCTTCGAGAAGCGTTGCGAACGGTCCCTCGGTGGTGGGCAAGTAGAGCGTCGCCGCGAGGCGAACGCCACCTTCGACCTCGATGAATAGAACCTGTTCTGAAACCTGCACGACCATTCAGGCTAGTAGCGCGTGCGGTTAGCGTTGGGTGTGTGGCGCACGCACGGACAGCCGATGTTGCAGTGGTTGGTTTGGGCGGATTGGGTTCTGCGGCTGCCTATTGGTTAGCTCGCCGCGGTGTCAATGTCGTTGGTTTCGAGCAGTTCGAGCTTGGCCATGTGCGCGGTGCTTCCCACGATCACTCGCGCATCATTCGTCGCTCGTATCACACGCCCGAATACGTGCGGCTGACGGCTCAGGCGTACGACGCCTGGCGCGCGGTCGAGGCCGAGAGTCGTCAACGCATGATCACCATCACCGGCGGCATTGATTTGTTTCCACCCGGTGCGGCCATCGACCACAGCACCTACACCTCCAGCCTGATGGCTGAGCGTGTGCCCTACGAGTGGATCGACGGTGCAGAAGTGCGCCGACGGTGGCCGGCGTTCGCTGCTGGCAACTTGGTCACCGACGATGTGATGGCGGTCTATTCGCCACAGACAGGCATCGTGCCTGCTGGGCAGGGCACACAGGTCATGCAAGAGCTTGCAACTGCGCGGGGCGCAACGCTGCATGGCAATACGCCGGTGCGCGCCATTCGGCCGGTGGCTGGCGAGGTCGACATTGTCACCGACGACGGTGTGTGCCGCGTCGGCAGCGTGATCGTCGCGGCTGACGCATGGACCAGTCGTGTGTTGCAACAACTCGACATTCAGATTCCGCTCGCCGTCACGCGCGAGCAGGTGAGCTACTTCCCGCGCTCGGACTTGACTGGCTTTGGCGTAGGGAGCTTTCCGGTGTGGATCTGGATGGACGATCCCAGCTACTACGGCTTCCCCGTGTTCGGCGATCTGACGGCGGTGAAGGCGGCAGAGGATTGCGGCGGCGCCGAGGTTGACCCCGATCGGCGCACGTTCGAGCCCGATGCAGGGATGGAGCAGCGACTGCAACAGTTCCTGGAGCGCTTGCTGGGCGCGGGTTTCGGTGCGCCGCGCAGTGTCACGTGCCTGTACACACTGACGTCAGATCGCGACTTCGTACTTGATCGTTTGCCCGACTACCCGCAGATCTCGGTTGCTCTCGGCGCGGCGCACGGTTTCAAGTTCGCGTCGTGGTTCGGGCGCACGCTGGCGGGTCTCGCCTGTGGAGAGCCGGTGCCCGACGAACTCGCGCCGTTCGCGTTCACGCGGCCGTCGCTGCATGCGCCGATTGATCGCAGCGCGTGGTTCGTGTAGTGAGCTGTTGGTCGGCGGACTACAACGCGGTGCGAATGCTCCACAGCTCGGGGAACAACTCGACCTCAAGCATCGCGCGCAGGTAGCTGACGCCAGCCGTGCCACCGGTGCCGGTCTTGAAACCGATGATGCGTTGCACAGTGGTGAGGTGTCGGAACCGCCACAGCCGGAACGCGTCTTCCAGATCCACCAGTTCCTCGCCGAGCTGATACAGATCCCAGTGGGCCTCCGGGTTGCTGTACACCTGCAGCCAGGCGGCCTCCACGCCCGGATCGGCGACATACGGCCCGCTGACGTCGCGCTGCAAGACGGCGTCGGGCACCGAGACCCCACGACGGTTCAGGAGTCGCAGCGTTTCGTCATACAGCGACGGTTGCTGCAGCGCCGCTTCAACCTCGGCAACGCGGTTCGGTCGGTGGCGGTGTTGTTCGATCATCGCCGACTGCTTGTTGCCACACGCAAACTCAATGCAGCGGTACTGCCAGCTTTGGAAGCCGCTGCTGTGGCCGAGGTACGCGCGGATGGCCGAATACTCGGGCGGAGTCATCGTTGCCAGCACGTCCCATGCGTGCACCAATTGCTCCATAATCCGGCTGACGCGGCTGAGCATTTTGAATGCCGGCTGCAGCTGATCGTTGGCCACATTGTCGATCGCGGCGCGCAATTCGTGCAGCATCAACTTCATCCACAGCTCGCTGGTCTGGTGCTGGATGATGAAGAGCAGCTCGTTGTGATCCGGCGACAGCGGATGTTGCGCCTGCAGCACCTCGTCGAGGTGCAAGTAGTCGCCATAGTCCATGGAAGTCGTCACTTCGCCTCGACCTTCTTCTTGGGTGGCGGGACGCCGACTGCCGGCGCCGTGTCGGCCCACTCGGGCCAGCGGCGACGACTGACGATGCTGAGTGTGCGCAATAGCCGCATCGCCACTTCGTCTTCTTGAGCGGGGCGAGCGATGATCGTGCCGTCGTCGATCATCCGCTTGATCACTTCCTCGCCCAGTTCGGTGCGCACGATCGTCAGCGTCCAGTCGTTGTCTTTGCCGATGCCGCCGGTGGCGATGTCGCTGTGCTCGGCGGCGAAGTCGGGGCAGTTCTTGCAACCCTGACGGGTCCATTGATGGCATTCCTTCAGGTCGATCTCGTGATACGAGCCGTCTTTCATCCAGATCTGGAACACGCCTTTGATGTTCATCTTCACCATGTCTTGCTTGTGCAAGCCGTACTTGGCTTCAAACAACTCGGGGAAGATGGCGTCGTCGAATGTCTTGCTGCACAGCAGACCAATGTTGAACAAGAACGGCTTGCTGACTTTGCCCGCTTTGCGATCCCACATGATCGGCGGCGACGAGGTTTGGCAACCCATGCCCACCAGGGCGAGCTTGTCGAAGCCCTGTTCTTTCGCTTCCCGAAGCGCAAGCGGATTCGCGCAGTATGTGTAGCGGCTGCCGGCCGTGGCCAGCACCTCCTCCTTGTTGCGGGCGAGAACCGGCTTCGCTTTCCACGCATCGTCGTCCTCGACGCCGCTGACCATTGCCGCTTGGATGTAGTCGTTGTCCATCAGCCAGCTCAGCATCGCGGTGACGAAGCCACCGTCTTGGCCCATCTTGTGTTGGGTTTCATCGGTTGCACGCGTCAGCAGTAGCTGCCGCCAAACGCCGCTCATCTCCTCGGGTTGACGGACGCGACCAAATAGGTGCAGATCGGCCGCTGGTTCCCATGCGCGAAATCGTGGGCAGGCACGCGTGCACGTTGTGCAGCCCTTCACACCATGCCCGCAGTCGCTGAGGCCGAGCTCTTCCTCTAGATGGAACGGGATGTACTTTCCTTCTTCGTGTTCGTACCCGATCACATCGTGAGGGCAGGTGACCACGCAACCCGCACATCCGGTGCACAACCCGGTAGTGATGACCTCCGCATAGAGCTCTTTCCACTGCGCCGTCCACCGACCAGCCTGCGCGGGGGTCTGCAGGTCGTTAGGTCGCGCGGCGTCCGCCTGGGCGTTTGTCATGCCGATGACAATAGGTGACGTTCGGCTGAACCCAAAAGGGTCAGGGGTTGTCGGCCAGTGCGAAGCGGATGGCGTCGGCGATCTGCGGTGCCCGGTAGCGGGCGAAGCTGTCGGTGATGTGATGTTCGTCGCGGTACACAACCAAGCTGCCGATGACTGCCGGGCAGAACGTGTCGGTACAGAACCAGTTGGATGGATCGACGAAGGTTGCGTGATGCTGTCGCGCTGCGTCGGCGAGAACCGACAGTCGGTCGTCGCGCACCGCCTTGGCGCGCGAGTTGCCACAACGAGTGACGTCGTTGAGGTGGCGCCGCACACAGTTAGGAACGTTGTCGCCCTTCGTCTTTGGGGTGTCGCCGATCACCAGCAGCTTGGTGCCCGGCGCACTGACAGCATCCAGGCTGCGGCCCAGCCCTTCTCCCCACTCCCTCAGGCCATCTGCGCCGCTATGGCCGACCACGCTGCGTCGCGAGAGCATTGGGAACACCACGAGATCCGGCTGCAGCAGCGCGATGTACATCAGCGCGTTCTTCCTCCAGGCGTTGCATGCGGTGTACGGCTCGTCGAAGTGTTCGGGGTCGATCGACGAGTAGACGAACACATCGGCCGTCGGGCATCCGGACTTGTCGACCGTCACGATCTTCCAATGGTTGGCCTTGCCCGCTTCGTCGAACGCGCTGAACCAGGCAGTCGCGTGCGAGTCACCCGTCACGACCACGACCACGTCGGACGTGGTGTCGCCGAACTCGCAACCGTCTTTAGGGACAGTCGCACTCCACGACAAGTGGCACCCGTTGCCGTACAGCGGCGATTCGTCGCCGCCTGCTGATGAAACTGGCGTGCCCTCGGGAACTGCATCACGCGATGCCGCGCCAACCACATCGAGCAGGACTCCGGTGTAGAGGGCAGGCAGTGTCGTGGTGGTCGTCGAAGAAGTGCTGGTGGTCGATGAAGAGCTAGTTGTCACGGCGATCGACGGTGCGGAGGTGGTCGCTGGACTCGGACTGTCTTGTGTCGGAGGAGCGCCCTCGGCCGTAGAGCACGCCACTGCCGCAGCAAGAAGCGTTGTCGCTAGCGCGACTCGTGCGAGCGACTCAACGCGGCTCATGTTCGCCGCGCAGGTAGACGAACCAGTAGACCAGGCCGACGAGCACTGCGCCGCCGATGATGTTGCCGATCGTGACGGGTAGCAGGTTGTCGACGAGGAAGTGTTGCCACGTGACATGACCAGTGGTTGGAGAAGAGAACAGCGCGACAGGGAAGAAGTACATGTTGGCCACGCTGTGTTCGAAACCCGCCGCCACGAACGCCGCGATCGGCGGCACGATCACAACGATCTTGTCGACCAACGTGCGTGCCGACAGCGTCATCCACACTGCAAGACAGACGAGACAGTTGGCGAGCACTGCACTGGAGATGGCCTGACCAAAGTGCAGTGAGCCCTTCGTTTCGGCGATCGCCTGGGCGCGGGCGCCGACGGCACCATCGCCAGCCTTCAGTTGCCCTGACCAAACCACCAAAGCGGCGGTCGCGAGTGCGCCGACGAAGTTGGAGAGGTACACGACGAGCCAGTTGCGCAACAGCTTCGCCGCCGTCACCTTGCGACCGGCGAACGCCACGACGATCAACGTGTTGCCGGTGAACAGCTCGGCGCCGCTGACCACCACGAGAATGAGCCCGAGTGAAAACACCACGCCACCGAGCAGACGAGTGACGCCGGGTGCCGACCCGCCACCAGCGGTGACGACCGTCGCAAAGTTGGCACCAAGTGCGATGAACGCGCCGGCAAGCATCCCGAGGGGTATCAGTCGATGCAACGGCAGGTTGGCTTTGGCAACGCCAACTTGCTCGGCCTTAGCTGCCATCGCCGCTGGGAGCAGCGCATCGAGGGACTGGTCGGTCATACCGATGACATTAGGGGACGGGCATGGTGAGTACGCTCCCCGCCATGACTGATGCATCCCAAACAGGAATCCGAATCACCGCAAGGTTCTTCCCGCTGATGTGGATTCTCTTCTTCATCAAGCCGCGGGTCGGGGTCGATGGCTCCGACATGCAAACCGCGTGGAAGACGCCGACCTTCATCCCCACCACGCCAGGTCAGCACACGGTGACGTGCTACTTCCCGTACTTCTTTCCGAAGAAGGCTGGCGCCGGAGAAATTGCCGTCAATGTCGCGCAAGGCCAAGTCGTCGACGTCACGTACAAGGCTCCGTGGATCGTGTTCCTGAAGGGCCGGATGTCGGTCGCCTAGACCGTGATGCGGTCGAGCACTGCAGCTCTTTCGGGTTTCGCGCGGCCTCCGATTTGGTAGGCCGCGCGAAGCAGTTCCGTCGCCGTTGCTACCTGAGCATCGGTCTGAGCGTGAACGATGGCGAGTGGGCGATCAGCGCCGACAACGTCGCCAAGGCCGGCGAGCGCCGTGAGGCCGACGGCGTGATCGACTGAGTCTTGCGGCCGGGTGCGCCCGCCGCCGAGTGCGACGACGACCATTCCGACTGCGCGTGTATCAATTGCAGTGACGGGTCCCGGCTTTAGCGGTGCGACCGCGACCTGCAGCGGCGCCTTCTTCATGTGCTTCCACGGATCAGCGATGAAGTCTTTCGGTCCGCCGAGCGCGGCGACCATCTGATCGAACTTCTCGGCGGCTGCCCCGGAATCGAGTGCCGCTTGCAGCTTCGCGCGTGCGGCTTTCTGCGAGGTTGCCAACTTGCCCAGAAGCATCATCTCGGCACACAACGCCATCACGACATCGTGCATGCGCGGCTCACGGCGCGCACCGGTGAGATAGTCGACGGCGTACGCCACCTCTACGGCGTTGCCTGCTGCATCGGCAAGGGGTCGATCCATGTCGGTGATCAATGCTGTTGTCGGCAACCCGGCGCCCGTCGCCACCTTGGCAATGCTGCGCGCGAGTTCGCGCGCCTTGGGCAGCGTTGGCATGAAGGCGCCGTTGCCGCACTTCACATCCATCGCCAATCCCTGTAAACCGGCGGCCAGTTTCTTGGACAGGATCGAAGCCGTGATCAGGCCGATGCTCTCGACGGTTGCCGTGACGTCGCGGATGCCATACAACCGCTTGTCGGCCGGAGCGAGGTCGGGCGTTTGGCCGATCACTGCGCAGCCGACCGAGCGCACGACTGATCGAAACTTGTCCATCGGCGGCGAGGCCGCATAGCCGGGTATCGCTTCGAACTTGTCGTAGGTGCCACCCGTGTGTCCGAGCCCGCGACCCGAGATCATCGGCACGAAACCCCCGCAGGCGGCGATCATCGGCGCCAACATCAGGCTGACGGTGTCGCCAACGCCGCCGGTGGAGTGCTTGTCGACGACCGGGCCGGGCAGGTCGTCCCAGTTCAGGACTGTGCCGCTGTCGCGCATTGCCTTGGTGAGCGCCACTCGCTCGGCGATGTTCATGCCGTTGAAGTAGACGGCCATAGCAAACGCCGCCGCCTGGCCTTCGGTCACTTTGTCGGTGGTGAGGCCAGCAATGAACTCGGCGATGTCGCCGTCGGCCAGAACTTGTCCGTCCCGCTTTGCACGAATGACTTCCTGGGGGATCATCCCCTCAAGCTAATGGTGACACCGCCATCGCGACCGGGCAGACTTGGCGAAGTGAAAACTGAAGTCGCAACCCCGACGGCGTCGGCCGTGTTTGCCCCTCGGTCCCGTAGTGGGGTTGCGTTGCGCGTCACGCCGGTCGACGAGGTCGGGCTGGAAGCACGCGCTAAGACCTTCACTACCCGCTCGATCAAGACCTCGTCGAAGCGAGCCGCCATCGATCTCGCCGTCTCGTGCATCGACTTGACGACGCTGGAAGGCATGGATACGCCGGGCAAGGTGGCTGCGCTGTGCCGTAAGGCCGTGCGACCCGACCCGAGCAACCCGGCGGTCCCGTCGGTAGCTGCCGTGTGTGTGTATCCGCAGTTGGTGCCGGTCGCGGTCACGCATACCAACGGAACCGGGGTTCATGTCGCCAGCGTGGCGGGGGCCTTCCCGAGCGGCCAATCATCCCTCGCGGTACGTATCGCCGACATCGAGCAAGCCGTCGCCGATGGCGCGGACGAAATCGACATCGTGATCAGCCGCGGCGCCTTTCTCGCCGGTGATTACAACTACGTGTTCAACGAGATCGAAGCCCAAAAGGTTGCCTGCGGGCCAGCGCACCTGAAGGTCATCCTCGAGACCGGCGAGCTCGGTTCCTACGACCAGATCAGAAAGGCCTCGATGCTGGCCATGGCTGCGGGGGCCGACTTCATCAAGACCAGCACCGGCAAGGTCGCCCACAACTCATCGATGCCGGTCGCGTTGTGCATGGCCGAGGCCATCCGCGATTACGCCGAGCAGACCGGCGAGATCGTCGGGCTGAAGGTCGCGGGTGGCATTCGAACCGCGAAACAGGCGTGGCATTATCTTGTGCTCATCGCAGAAACGCTGGGTACGCAGTGGCTCACGCCGGACCTGTTCCGCATCGGGGCGTCGAGTTTGCTCAACGATCTTCTCTTGCAAGTACAGAAGCTCGACACCGGTCGTTATTCCGGCCCTAACTATGTGAGCGTGGACTGAATGGCTGACGCGATCGAACCTGCGGGCGTCAAGTTCAACCTCGAGTACGCGCCCGCGCTTGAGTCGACGTCGATCGTCAAAATCGACGCCGAGTACGGGCTCTTCATCGGTGGCAAATTCGTGGAACCCAAGAGTGGTGAAACGTTCGCAACCGTTTCGCCCTCCACTGAGGAAACGCTCGCGCGTATCTCGTCGGCGTCGGCGGCCGACGTCGACCGGGCCGTGAAGGCGGCCCGCAAGGCGCAGACCGAGATCTGGGGGCCGATGTCCGGCCGCGATCGCGCGAAGTACTTGTTCCGAATAGCGCGTCAGCTGCAGGAGCGCGCCCGCGAGTTTGCGGTGCTCGAGACCATCGACGGTGGCAAGCCGATCAGGGAAAGCCGCGATGTCGACGTTCCGCTCGCCGCGGCACATTTCTTCTACCACGCTGGCTGGGCCGACAAGCTCGAGTACGCGTTTCCCGATCGGCGCATCGCGCCGAAGGGAGTCGTTGGCCAGATCATCCCGTGGAACTTTCCGCTGCTGATGTTGGCGTGGAAGGTGGCACCCGCGCTCGCCACTGGCAACACCGTTGTACTCAAACCGGCCGAGACAACGTCGCTCACCGCGTTGCTGTTTGCTCAATTGCTGCAAGACATCGACCTGCCGCCGGGCGTTGTCAACATCGTCACCGGTGCTGGCGCGACCGGCTCGGCATTGGTTGAGCACAAAGATGTCGACAAGTTGGCGTTTACCGGATCGACGTCGGTTGGCAAGCAGATCCAGCGCTCGGCCGCAGCTCGCGGTGTGCCACTGACGCTCGAGTTAGGTGGCAAGGCGGCGCACATCGTGTTTGAGGATGCGGCGCTTGATCAAGCGGTCGAGGGTGTCATCAACGGCATCTACTTCAACCAGGGTCACGTGTGTTGTGCAGGTTCTCGTCTGCTGGTGCAGGAATCGATCGCCGAATCTTTCGTTGACCGTCTGAAGAACCGGCTCGCGACGGTGCGCGTGGGGAACCCGCTCGACAAGAACACCGATGTTGGGGCGATCAACTCCGCCGAGCAACTCGGTCGCATCACCGAACTCGTCGCGGCGGGTGTTGCCGAAGGTGCCGAGCTCTATCAACCGGAATGCTCCTTGCCCGACCGGGGCTACTGGTTCCGGCCGACGATCTTCACCAACGTGCAGCAGAGCCATCGCATCGCGCGCGAGGAAATCTTCGGCCCGGTCTTGTCGGTGCTGACGTTCCGCACCCCAGAAGAAGCGGTGGCAAAGGCCAACGACACGCAGTACGGCCTGTCGGCGGGAATCTGGACCGAGAAAGGTTCCAAGATCTTGTGGATGGCCAACGAACTCGATGCTGGTGTCGTCTGGGCTAACACGTTCAATCAATTCGACGCCGCGAGTCCGTTTGGTGGATATAAGGAGAGTGGGTTCGGCCGCGAGGGCGGACTGCAGGGTCTGGCACCTTATGTTTCACTGTCGTCGCCGAAGCGGGGTTCGCGATGAATGAGCGTCTCGACGTGCAGAAGACCTACAAGCTGTTCATCGGTGGCGCGTTCCCGCGGTCCGAATCTGGGCGCACGTTTGCCGTGCACGCGCCTGATGGCTCGCTCATCGCCAACGTGGCGTCGGCATCGCGCAAAGACTTGCGCGATGCGGTCGTTGCCGCGCGATCGGCGCAGACCGGATGGGCTGCGCGCACGGCCTACAACCGCGGTCAGATTCTGTACCGAGTCGCTGAGGTGATGGAAGGTCGCCGCACGCAATTCGTTGAAGAGCTTTGCCGGTGTGGCGTGAAAGCTGCCACCGCCGAACTAGAAGTAGACCGCGCCATTGATCGCTGGGTTTGGTACGCCGGCTGGTGCGACAAGTTCCACCACATCGCCGGCACGGTGAACTCGGTGGCAGGTCCGTACTTCAACTTCACGACACCCGAACCCACCGGCGTGGTTGGCATCTTGGCTCCCGAGAAGCCGGGGCTGCTCGGGCTCGTCTCTCGGCTGGCGCCCGCGCTTGTGAGCGGCAACACTGCGGTCGTGTTGACGGGGGAGGCTTCGCCCCTGACCGCTGTCAGCATGGCCGAGGTTGTCGCCACCTCCGACGTACCTGGTGGCGTGGTCAACATCCTGACGGGTGCGACGCACGAACTGCTGCCGTGGCTGCTTGGGCATCGCGATGTCAACGCCGTCGATCTCACCGGCGCGCCGGATCTGGAAGCGTCGGTTGTTGCCGAGGCCGCCGACAACGTGAAACGGTTGATCCGCGGCGAACCCGACGACCAGAGCCCGTACGTCATCGCCGACTTCTGCGAGATGAAGACTGTTTGGCACCCAATCGGGCGTTGATGTCATGACCGAACTGCTGTATCTGCGCGACGCGTACCTCACGAAGTTCGACGCACAAGTGGTTGCCGTGCGCGAGAACGCGTTGGCGCTCGACCGCACCGCGTTCTATCCCACCGGTGGCGGCCAGGCCAACGACACCGGCGTGCTTGCTGGTCGCCGGGTAACCGACGTGCGCAAGGAAGATGGCGAGGTGTGGCACACCGTGGAACCGGCGGCCGACGCCTCGCCGCTGCCCGAGGTAGGCGCAACCGTCGCTGGTGAGATTGATTGGGATCGTCGGCATCAGTTGATGCGCACGCACACCGCGCTGCACGTGTTGTGCGGTGTGATCTGGAACGAGTGGAAGGTTCCCGTAACGGGCGGCAACATGGAGCCACTGTCGGCGCGGATGGACTTCGAGTTCGATCCGGTGCCGGAAGGTTTCGGACCGCGTATTGAAGAACTTGTCAATGCCGAACTCGCAGCCGACTACCCGATCGTTGTCGACTTCCTGCCGCGCGACACTGCCATCCACGATGCCGATCTCATCCGCACCAAGGTGAACATGATTCCCGAGGGCGTGCGCGAGATTCGTGTCGTCGACATCGTCGGCCTCGACAAGCAAGCCGATGGCGGCACGCACGTGCGCAGCACCAACGAAGTGGGTCGCATCCGCGTGACCAAGCTGGAGAACAAGGGCAAAGGCAACAAGCGCGTGCGGTTGGAAATCGTCGACGCCTGACGTTCGCTGTAGACGGTGCCGACACGCTCGAACGGTGATGTCTGAATCCCGCTAGTGAAGTGTCGGCGCGGCGGCCACAATGGTCACGTGCTTCCGCTCGACGACGACCAGTGCTACCGGGCCTGCCAGGGCAGAGACCCGCGGTTCGATGGCTGGTTCGTGACGGCGGTGCGCACCACCGGCATCTATTGCCGGCCGTCGTGCCCGGCGATCACACCCAAGCGTCAGAACGTCGAGTTCTTTCGTGCTGCCGCGACTGCGCAGGCGCACGGCTACCGAGCGTGCAAACGGTGCCGCCCTGACGCTTCTCCCGGGTCACCGGAGTGGAACAGTCGTGCCGACGTTGTCGGGCGAGCGATGCGTTTGATCGCGGACGGGCTCGTCGATCGTGAGGGCGTCGGCGCACTCGCAGCTCGATTGGGATACAGCGATAGACAAGTGCATCGGCTGCTGGTCGCCGAAGTGGGGTCCGGCCCGCTTGCACTTGCTCGAGCTCAGCGTGCGCAAACGGCGCGCATCCTGATCGAGACGACGGCGCTTCCGATTACGGAAGTCGCGTTCGCTGCAGGCTTTCAGAGCGTTCGACAATTCAACGACACAGTGCGCGAGGTGTACGCGGCATCACCCACCGACATGCGCTTGGCGAAGGCGCCAAAGTCGCCGTCTCGGGTCGCGGGGGAACCCGTAACTAGGGGACCGTTGACTGTGCGTCTTGCGTGCCGCGAACCATTCGATGGCGATGCGCTGTTCGGGTTTCTTGGCATGCGAGCGGTGCCCGGTGTGGAGAGCGTCGAAGGTGAGACCTATCGCCGTTCGCTGCGCCTGTCGCGCGGCAACGGTGTGATCTCCGTGACGCTGACGGGCGCGACTGTCTCATGCGCGATGACCTTGGACGATGTCGCCGATGTGCAGTCGGCAGTGCAAAGAACGCGCCGACTGTTTGATCTTGATTGCGACCCGGCGCTGATTCGGGAACACCTGTCGGCCGATCCATTGCTCGCGCCACTTGTCGAGAAGCGCCCTGGTCTGCGCGCTCCCGGCCATCCCGACGGGACCGAGTTGTTGGTGCGGGCGGTGCTCGGCCAGCAGGTCAGCGTTGCCGGCGCCCGCACCCTCGCAGCGCGCATTGTCGCAGCGCATGGCGAACCATTGGCCGAGCCGGTCGGCGCGATTACGCACGTCTTTCCTTCAGCCGCAACGATCGCTGGCCTGAGCCCGGAAGACTTCGCCATGCCGCGGGCTCGCGGGGCCGCGCTGATCGAGGCATGCGCCAAAGTTGCGGATGGGTCGATTGTGCTTGACGCTGGCAGCGATCGGGCCGAAGCCACCGCTGCGCTGCAGAACCTGCGTGGCATCGGTCCGTGGACTGCGGGCTACGTCGCGATGCGCGCACTCGGCGATCCCGATGTGTTTCTGCCGAGCGATCTGGGGGTGCGGCATGCCCTCGAAGCGCTCGGCGCCGAATCCTCGCCAGCCGCCGCTGCACAGCGCGCCGAAGCGTGGCGACCCTGGCGTACGTACGCGCTGCACCATTTATGGGCAAGCTTGTGAAGGAGAGAATCATGAACCGCACCGAATCCACCATGCCGCCGCTTGGCGACACGACTGAACTGTCGCGACTGGTCGTCGCCAGCCCGGTCGGAGACCTGACGCTGATCGCCAGCCCTCAGGGTCTGCGCGCTGTGCTGTGGCCCAACGAGTTTGTCGCGTTGCGCGACGACGATGCCGAGTTCGTGCCGCTCGCGCCGGAGGGCAGCGCGGGCGCTGTCGCAGTTTTGGAACAGGCGCGCCGCGAGCTCGCGGAGTACTTCGCCGGCGATCGACGCCAGTTCGACGTGCCGCTCGATCCGGTCGGCACGAAGTTTCAACTCGCTGCGTGGCTGGAGCTGCGCCGAATCCCGTTCGGTTCGACGATCTCCTACGGCGAGCAGGCTCGTCGACTGGGCGACGTGCGCAAGTCGCGCGCAGTTGGCGCAGCGAACGGTCGCAACCCGATCAGCATCATCGTGCCCTGTCATCGCGTAGTCGGCAGCAACGGCAAGCTGGTCGGCTTCGCTGCTGGCCTCGACGCCAAGGCCTGGCTGCTACACCACGAACAAGGAAAACTCACCCTGCTCGACTGACATCCAACCGGGGGTTTGCTGCCGCGCGGCATTCGTCGGGGGTTTCCTGCGTGCTGGCGGGCACGAAACCCCCGAGCCTCCAGTCGGAGCTGCAACCAAGTGGCTGCTAGCGGTGCTTGGCCTTTAGCTGCTGTTCGCGGCGGGCTCTGGCTTCGGCTTGCTTGCGCTCTTTGGCGGCCTTGCGCTTCGCCTTCACTTCTTCGTCGGCGGTGCGTGCTGGCAGCGCGGCGATGGGCGCGAACTCGACGGGCGGCAGCGCCAACTTCTTGTCGTGCTTCAGTAAACGAGCAAGCATCTCGCTGGCCGGGGCTTCGCCGGCGATCGACGATGCGATCATCAACCGTGTCGACGGCAGACCGAACTCTTTGATCAGCTTGGGCGTGACCTTCAGCAGTTGATCCTCGGTTGGAAACTCCGCATCGTCGCCGAGCAGTTCGATGCACTTCTCGAGGCACGGATCGCACACCAGCGTGGAGATTGTTTCCAGCTCGCCGCTCATCCGACCGCGCGCGGCGGTGGCCCGAACGGCGATGTTGCGTGCTGCGACGTCGGTGAAGCCGCCTTCGCGGGCGCCGCACAGCTCATCGAGTGCGGTGACGTGATCTTCGGGCAATGTGGCAACGATCGCAGCAAGTTCCTCGTCGGTGATGGCGGCGAACGCGCGGTCGAGCAACGTCAGGGCGTGTAGGCGGTTCTTCAACTGGCTCATTGGGCAGCCAGGCTATCGGCGGGCCTACCAAACAGCGGGGAGGGTGGTCGGTGCGCGGAACTCCCAGCCGACGAACTCCGGCACGAACCCGTCCGGAAAGCGCACCTGGGGAATGCGTTCCAACAACACCTCGAACGCGATTCGAATCTGATGGCGCGCGAACCAATGGCCGGTGCAGTAATGGCTTCCGAATCCGAAGGCAGCGGTTTCGTTCTCTGTTCGAAACAGATTGAACTCGTCGGGGTTCGAGAACTTCGTTTCGTCACGACAAGCCGAACCCACAACTGCAGCAACCGCATCGCCGCGCGGAATGACCGCCCCGGAGACCTCTACGTCGACCGTCGCCTGTCGGGTCTGCGTACCGATCGGGGCGATCCAGCGCAGACCTTCATCGACCGCCTTCATCACGAGTTGGTTGTCAGCGCGAACAGCGGCCCACTGCTCGGCGTGGGTGAGCAGACCGGCGAGCACGGAGCCGGCGCCGTGGCCGGGCTCTTGCATGCCGCCTAACAGAGTGACCAGCACGGTCGGCATCAGGAAGTCCGGCGCGCGTGTTGATCCGTCGGGCATGCCGGCGTGCAGCATCTGGGCAAGCGCGCACTCGTCGGGTTGCGCCGTGAACCGGGCGAACAGATCGCGAGAGAGTCCACGGATCTCGTTGGCCGTCGCATCACCCGCGGCCTGCTTCGTAGGGTCGAGCTCGAAGTTCGTGGCGCCGAGCGAGAGTCCCCGAAACCAGCCGCGCAGTGTGGGCACGTCGACATCGGCGAAACCCATCGAGCGCGCAAGTGAAAGGGCCGAAATCGGCTCGAAGTACTCGGTCAGCAGATCCGCGCTTCCCGCCGCCACTATCTCGTCGAGCGCGGCGTTGGCGATTGGGCGTACCAGGTCGTCGATGTACTCGTTCACGCGCGCTGGCCGGTACTTGGGGTCGGTGGCCTTGCGCAGTTCGCGATGCACTTGCCCGTCGGTGGTGATGATGGTCGGCTGTCCGAAGCAACGGTCGACCGGCGACGATTCGACGACGGCAGTGAACGTTTCTTCATCCGTTGTGACTCGGTGAACGTCGTCCCACCGCGTGACCATCCAAAGGTTCACGGCCGGTACCCACGCGACGGGCTGCGTTGCGCGCATGCGGGCGTAAAGCGGATACGGGTCTCGGTCGAGGTCGGCGACTGTGACGCCTTCGATCGATGGTGTGCGCTGCGCCATGGCGGCGAGGCTAATTGTCGGGCGGTAGCAGCTGTTGCAGGAAGTCGACCAGGAACTGCGCGGGCTCGGTGTTGCGCGGCAGTGGCACGACGATTTGTTGTTGCTCGGGCTTGTGCAGCGCGTCGCGATTCAGCCGGCGTAGCCGCATCTCTTCGCTGACCTTCAGTTCAAGCGGCCCGAGTCGCGCGTAGGTGCCGATGATCTGCACGTCCTTCAATCCGACTCGATGACACTCAGCGCGCAACGAGCCGACCGCGAGCAACGCCTGCGCCGGTGCCGGCACCTTGCCGTAACGGTCTTCCCACTCGGCACGAATGTCGTCGACCTCGGCCTTAGTGGTGACTGACGCCAATCGGCGATAGGCCTCGAGCCGCAACTCTTCCTTGGCGACGTAATCGGTCGGCAAGTACGCGTCGGTGGGAACGTCGAGCTTCAGTTCGCTCGGTTCCTTCGGTGTCTCACCCTTCATCTCGCCGACTGCTTCGGTGACCATCTGGCAGTACAGGTCGTAGCCAACGGCTGCGATGTGGCCACTCTGCGATTCGCCAAGCAAGTTGCCGGCGCCACGGATTTCAAGGTCGCGCATCGCGATCTTGAAACCGCTGCCCAGCTCGGTGGCTTCGCCGATCGTGCGCAGCCGTTCGTATGCCTCTTCGCTGAGGCGGGCTTCCTCGGGATGGAAGAGATACGCGTACGCACGCGATCCACTGCGCCCGACCCGACCACGGAGTTGGTGCATCTGGCCCAGCCCCAGCAGATCGGCACGCTCGACGACCAACGTGTTCACCGTCGGCATGTCGATTCCGCTCTCGATGATGGTTGTGCAGACGAGTACGTCGTAGCGACCTTCCCAGAAGTCGACGACGATCTGCTCGAGCGAACCCTCATCCATCTGGCCATGCGCAATCGCGATTCGTGCCTCAGGAACCAACTCACGCAGTTTGGCGGCCGCCAACTCGATCGTCTGCACGCGGTTATGCACCCAAAACACTTGGCCCTCACGCAAGAGCTCGCGTCGGATCGCTTCGACTGCCACTCGTTCGTCCCAACCGCCGACGTACGTGAGGATCGGCTGCCGATCGGCAGGAGGGGTCTGCAGCAGCGACATGTCGCGGATGCCGACCAAGCTCATCTCGAGCGTGCGCGGGATTGGAGTCGCCGTCAGCGTCAGCACGTCGACGTTGTGCTTCAGCTTCTTCATCGTCTCCTTGGCCTGCACGCCGAAGCGCTGCTCTTCGTCCACTACCAGCAAGCCGAGATCCTTGAAGACGACGCCGTCCTGCAGCAGTCGGTGCGTACCGATCACGCAATCGACCTCGCCGGTCTTTAAACCTTCGATCACTGCCTTTGCTTCCTTGGCGGTGAGGAAGCGGCTCAGCACCTCGACCCGAATCGGGTAGCCAGCGAAACGATCGGCGAACGTGTTGCCGTGTTGCGTCGCCAGCAACGTTGTGGGCGCCAACACGGCGACCTGTTTGCCATCCTGAATCGCCTTGAAGGCGGCGCGGATGGCGACTTCGGTCTTGCCGAAGCCAACATCGCCGCACACCAACCGATCCATCGGGTACGCCCGCTCCATATCGACCTTGACCTCGTCGATCGCCTTGCGCTGATCCGGTGTCTCGACGAACGGGAACGCTTGCTCCATCTCGTGCTGCCACGGAGTGTCCATGCCGAACGCGTGCCCCACCGCGTTCACTCGCTTCTGGTACAGCACCACCAACTCGTGCGCGATCTCACGCACGGCGCTGCGCACGCGGCCCTTCGCCTTCGCGAAGTCGCTGCCACCCAAGCGATGCAGCGACGGCGTCTCGCCGCCGACATATTGCCGCAGCGCGTCGATTTGATCGCTCGGCACATACAGCTTGTCGCCGCCCTTGTAGTTGAGCAGCAGGTAGTCGCGCTCGGTGCCGCCGATCGAGCGCTTGACCATGCCTTGGTACTGGCCGACGCCGTGTTGGTAGTGCACGACGTAGTTGCCGGGCTTGAGGTCTTCGAACAGTCCGGTGCCTTGGCGCTTGCGTGGCCGCGGCCGACGGTGTGTCCGCCGTCGGCCGGTGAGGTCGGCCTCGGCGATGATGGCGAGCTTCGCGAGCGGGACATTGCAGCCGCGGTGAATTGGCGCGGTGACTACGTAACCGCCCGGGCGAGTGAGGTGTTTGGTGATCGAGGCTTCCGACTCGAGCACTGCGAACGACAGGCCGCGATCGAGAAGCAGGCTCGCCATGCGATGTGCTGACCCTTCACCATCAGCGGCGACAACGACTCGAAAGCCGTCGGCCAGCAACGCACTCAATCGGTGAGCAAACTCTTCACCTTCGCCAACGACCGGTCCCCACCCGCTGGCATTGACGACCGATGAGTCGGGCGTCTCGGGCACCGAACTGATCGTCCACATCGCTTGCCCACTCGCGAGCAAGCGGTCGGTCTCGGCGTGCAGGCGCGGGAACGTGCGGTTCGGGTCGCGTGCCCACGTGCTCGCGAGCGCGCGTGCCAAGTCGTCCTCCTCCGCGAGCAAGTCGTTGGCGCGATCGCGCATGCGCCGCGGCTCAACTAGTGCCACCTTGGCGGTGCTCGGCAGCACGTCGGTCAGCAGCTTCTCTTCCTCCAACAACCAGGGCAGCCAGCTCTCCATGCCGTCGAACAGCGTTCCCTCGGCGATGCGCTCCCACTGCTCGCGCCCCCACGGTTCGGTCGCCACCAACTTGGCGGCGTGAGCTCGCACTTCCGGCGACGGAATCAGTTCGCGCGCCGGGAACACGAACGCCTCGGCAAGCTCGTTCGTGCTGCGTTGGTCGTTGACCGCAAATTCCGTGAGGCGATCGACCTCGTCGCCCCACAGATCGATGCGGATCGGCGAGTCGGCAGTTGATGGATAGATGTCGATGATTGCGCCGCGTTGGGCGAACTCGCCACGGTGCTCAACCAACGCCTCGCGCCGATATCCGAATCGCACTAAGTCGGCGAGCAATGCATCGAGGTCGAGTGTCGAGCCTTTGCGCAGGTGGATCGGCTCGACCGTTGTCGCGCCCGGGCCAAGCCGTTGCAACAACGCGCGCACTCCCGAGACGATGATCGCCGGGCAGCGATCGGGCGAACGCAGCCGCCACAACACCTGCAGCCGGTGGCCCATCGTCTCGACGCTCGGGCTGACGCGCTCAAAGGGCAACGTCTCCCACGCCGGAAACAGCTCGACCTCGCCAGGCGGCATGTATTGCACGAGGTCGTCGAACAGTTGCCCCGCATCGGTGCCCGTGGGGCACGCGACCACCAACGGACGACGCTCGCTGAGCTGCGCGAGGGCGGCGACAGCGATTGCACGCGCCGACTCCGGAACTGCAACGAACCCGCTGGGATCACCCAACGCCTGCACAAGTGCCGGGTCGTCGCGGAGCAGGCGGGGAAGCGACGCGAGCGACATGAGCAACCGAGGGTAGCGGCGCGATTGAGTACTGATCGGGGTGGCCGCTGAGTACCTGCCGCCGCAATGATGGCAGCCATGCGTGGATTGCTCAGCGGCCTCGTTGCCGTCTCGTTGTTAGTTGCGTGCGGTCAGGACGATTCGGCGACCGAGACGTCGCCGGTGGTCACCGAGGCCGCCGACACGGAGGTTGTTGCCGCGGTTGATCCCGTGGAAGAGCTCCTCGATGCGGAAGGCCGGCTGCCCTTTGAGGCGGCACTTGGGCTGTTCTCGACCTACTTCACGGAACTGCCGGATGTCGCCGCGGTCGATGTCGCGGGAGACTTGCACGAATCGACCACCGTGCTGCGCGTGCTGCTGGCCGACCAGGCGCTGTTGACTGCCGCGCAGTTGGCGGTCATCGAGGAAACGCTTGGCCCGGTGGGCGCTCCGTTGGACGAACTGCTCGAGGGTGCCGGCGCGCGCGCCGGAATTGCCCGCGATCAGTTCCTGCGTGATGCAGCGGCTCAGTTGCGTGAGGCGGAGACGTTTTTTGCACGTGAACTCGGTCGCAGCTTGCCATTCACGGTCCGCGTTGTTGCGCTGGCTGAGGTCGACGGAGCGGTTCGGCGGTTCCCAGCAGGTGTCCTCGCGGATGCGACCCTGCGCGAGGTTGATGGACGGTCGGTGTGCTCCATCCGACTGAACAGCACGGCGGTGAAACCTTTCCTGTTGCGCGAGACGGCCGCCCATGAGATGTTCCACTGTTTCCAGTACGCCGTCGATGACGGCCGCGGACCAGCATGGGTGGTCGAGGGTTCCGCCGAGTGGGCGGGTGCGAAGTTCGCCGGTGGTACCTCGGTCTCGGATGGTTGGGCCGAGCGCTGGGTCACGACGCCGAATCGGGCGATCACCCGGCGCAGCTACGACGCGATGGGCCTGTTCGTGCTCGGCGAAGAAGTCGGCGTGCCGATGTTCGGCTACATCGATCGGCTGCTCGCCACTCCCACGATCGCAACCGTGCGCGGCGCAGTCGGCACCGAGCTAGATGTGCAGTGGGGACTGAGCTACGCGGGTCAAGGCGATTGGGGGGCCGCTTACGCGATCAGCACGACGCCGTTCAGTGGGTCGGGCCCGGCGCGACAGCTGATTCGAGGGCGGGTAAACGCTGGGCCGGCGGTGTTTCCGTTGCCACCTGGCGACCGCCAGTCGGGTGCCCAGGCGTATTCGCTCGCGGTTGAGGGAGACGTGTTGATAGTCAGCGGCAATGGTTTTGGTGGGCTGCGTTTCGACAACGGCCAAGAGCTGCGCTTTGCTGGCGGCTTCGCTGGCGACTTCTGCCTGCTGCCGGAAGGTTGTGTGTGCCCCGACGGCCGCAATGTAGGCGGCGGTGGGCGCACAATCACAGCCGCAGGTAGCCGTTCGCTGTTTGTCGGTTGGGGGCCGTCGCCCGATCTCACACCGCAGTTGGAAATGCAAACGCTCGATCAGTGGTGCACAGGCGAGTCGGCACTTCCCAACAACGGCGACCCATGCATGGTTGGCGAGTGGACCTCGACCTCAATGACCACTCCTGCGGTCAACGGCTCGCCGGCGCTGCAGGGAGGCAGCGGCATCTTGGTTGTATTCCGTGCCGATTCGACGTTTAGCGTCAACTTCGACAACATGACGCCGCTCGTCGGCGAGATCTCCGAGAAGCTTTCGGTCGAACTCTTCTATTCGGGCGCCACGGTCGGCACGTGGTCGGTCGATGCTGACGGGCAGTACGTCGGCGGCGGCGACTCGTCGAGCGTGCGCATCAAGAGCCAGCTCGATGGGCAGGTGATCCTCGACAGTTCGCTCGCCGAACTGGCCGGCGCCAGCACGTCAACGGATACTCCGCCGGGGACCTACCGAGTGGCGGACTGCTCTGCCACGGCGCTCACGCTCACCACCGGTTCCACCGGCGGCCAGGCAGCAATGATCTTCCAGCGAACTGGGTGACTACGCCAGGCCGTTGAACGCGGTCATCGCAGCGAGCGGTCCGTCGCGCAGCACTGCTTCGACAGCATCGGCAGCACGCTCGACCATCACGTCGAGGATCTTGCGCTCGGCCTTAGGCACGCGCGACAACACGTGATCGACGCCGCGTTCCTTGCTGCTCGGCTTGCCGATCCCGATGCGCACGCGCAAGTAATCCTGCGTGTGCAGGTGTTGCGTGATGCTGCGCAGACCGTTGTTGCCCGCCAACCCGCCACCCGCTTTCACCTTCAGGCCACCCACGGGTAGATCAAGTTCGTCGTGGACGATGATCAGCTTCGCCGGGTCGACGATTCGGTGACGGCGCATCAAGGCGCCAACGGCTTGACCGCTCTCGTTCATGTACGTGGTCGGAAATGCCAGCACGACTCGCTTGTCGGCGATTGTGGTCTCCGCGACTAACGCTTTGTCGCGGCCCGCCTTCAGCGCGACGCCGTGGCGCTTGGCAAGCAAGGCGACGGCTTCTTCGCCGACGTTGTGGCGCGTACCGGCGTATTCCTTACCCGGATTGCCCAAGCCAATGATGATCGCGTCGATCACGTCGACGCCTAGATCACTCGCTGCTGTTGGGGGCCTCGGCGCCACCGGCTGCGGCGTCGCCAGCGGCGTCGGCAGCAGGTGCGGCTTCGGTTGCGGCGGCTTCGGCAGCTGAGGTGACGAGCACCGTGACGATCGGCATTTCGGGGTCGCCCAACGGAGTGACGCCCTTGGGCATCGTGAGATCCGAAAGACGGATCACATCGTGCGGGTGCATGTGGCTGATGTCGACATCGAACGAGTTCGGCATGTCGGTAGGGGTGCAGCTGACTTCGATGTGATCGACGGCCTTGTCGACCAAACCACCTTCGGCGATGACAGCCTTCGCTTCGCCGACGAGGTGCAGCGGAACGCTGACCGTGATTTCCTCGTTCATGTTGACCTGCAAGAAGTCGATGTGGCTGACCGCACGCTTGATCGGGTGGCGCTGCATCTCCTTCACGACGGCGGGGTAGCTCTTGCCATCGACCTGCAGCGCGAGCACGGTGTTGGAGCCGGCGGGACCGCTGAGCGCGAGGCGCAGCTCGCGGCGCTCGACGGTGACGCTGAGCGGGCTCATGCCCTGGCCGTACAACACGCCCGGGATGTGCCCTTCGGCGCGCAGCCGACGTGCGGCGGGCGAACCCGTCGTGGAGCGGAGCTGAGCAACAAGTTTGGTTTCGGACATGCGGGCCTCAATCAGAGCGTGACAGAACGGCTTGAAATCGTACCCGCCAAGACCCCCGAACGGCTATTTCAGCTCCACCGAATACGAACATTGGCACCTAGGTCGGTGAACAGGCTGGTGTCGCCCTTGACCGCCGAATCGTCGAGCCCTGGTCGATTCCACAGGGCCATGAAGATGTTGCTGGCAGAGCCTTTGACGGTGCAGTCCGCCTTGCGGGCCCTGCGTTCGGTGACGATTGGTCCGCCGCTGATGGTGACAGTCCAACGCTGCTCGGTGTCGGTCGGCGCGATCCCGATGGATTGCGGGGTGTCCCGGTGCACGGCTCCATTGCCGCGAGTAATGAAACCGGTCAGGTATTCGTCGATGCCCTCGGCAGCGACGTTTGGTGGTACTGGAGTGCAGCGCCCGACTGCAGACTCGGCATCGACGCGATGGATGCACAGTTCCATTGCCTGCCGACGAGCCCAGATCAACAGACGCGGCATTCCAGGATCGCGCAGGAACATGTCGTATTCGACCGACTCGTCGGCGGTGGCGAGCGTGTCGATCAGCCTGGCAACGCCATCACGAAACCATCCGACCGTCTTCGCGTCGGTGGGCAACGGACCGCGCGTGTCGTTTGGGACCTTCGCCAAACTTGTGTACCGCCCGGCCACCACCGCCGTCGCAAAGCGATGAACCTCGCCCGTGTGGTGGATGAGTTTGCGAATGTTCCACCGCGGGCAGGTCGGCGTCTTGGCGTCGAGTCCCGCCTCTTCGGCGACAGCGGCCATGCGCGCCGCTTCGCTCGCAATCACTGCCAAATACGCTTCAAGCTCCACGCCCTCATTTTGGCAGGAATAGGCGTGGCGGTGGAATGGCGCTACTGGCGCCAAAATGGCGCCACGCCGAGAGCGTCATCGCCATGCCAACAATTCAAGTGAAGGGCGTACCCGCTGATGTTCACGCCGCGCTCCATCGGCGAGCGGCCGCGGCCGGGCAATCATTGCAAGAGTTCGTACTCGGCCGCTTGCGCGACGAGGTTCAGCGCCCGACGCTTGATGAGTTGTTTGAACGAATTGGACATCGCTCGGGCGGGAAGATCGGGTTCAAAGCCGCGGCACGAGCTGTTCGAGCCGATCGCGATTCGCGTTGATCGTTGTGGATGCGAGCTTCCTCGTCAACGTGCTTGGCGACGATGGCGAGGATGGTCGTCGCGCACGCGATCGCCTAGGCGGGGAGAATCTCGTCGCGCCCGAACTCGTCGATCTGGAAGTCGCTTCCACCCTTCGCAAGTTTTGTGCAGCGAAGTCGCTGGGCGCTCAGCGAGCCAGCCAGGCCTTGATGGATTTACGCGATCTGCGCATGGATCGAATTCCGCATCGCGAGCTCATCGACCGTTGCTGGGAGTTGCGCAACAGCGTGTCGATCTACGACGCGTCGTACATCGCGGTTGCCGAACTCTTCGGTGCCGTGCTCTTGACCGTTGACAGTCGCCTGGCACGGGCGCCCGGCGCCCGCTGTGCGATCGAGGTTTTCAGCTAGCCGCGATTACGACTGGTTTTCGCCGCCGAAGATTTCGCTGACGCTGGTGTCGTCGAATACCGCGCTGAGCGCGTCGGCAATCAGCGGCGCAATCGATAGCACCTCGATCTTGTCGATCTGCTTCTCTTCCGACAGCGGCAGGGTGTTGGTGACGACGACTCTGCTGATCACCGAGTTCTTCAGGCGATCGATCGCCGGGCCGCTGAGCACTGCGTGCGTCGCCATTGCCCACACCTCGGTTGCGCCGCGAGCCATCATCACGTCGGCTGCGGAACAGATCGTGCCGCCGCTGTCGATCATGTCGTCGATCACGATGCACAGCCGTCCCTCGACGTCGCCCATCACCTCTTTGGCCTCGGCGACATTGGCAGTGCCCTTGGGTCGCCGCTTGTAGATGAACGCGAGATCGGCCCCCATGTCGCCGAGGTGTTGCGACATGCGTTCGGCCACCTTGATGCGGCCGGCGTCGGGGGCCACGATGACCGGTGCGCCGCCCTGTGCGTTCTTGCGCACGTAGTTCTCGAGCACTGGCATTGCGGTGAGGTGATCGACGGGCCCCTCGAAGAAGCCCTGGATCTGGCCGCTGTGCAGATCGATGCTGACCATGCGCTTAGCGCCGGCGGCCTTGAACAAATCGGCGATGAGACGAGCGGTAATCGGCTCTCGCCCCTCGGCCTTGCGGTCTTGGCGGGCGTAGCCATAGAACGGGCATACGGCGGTGATGCGTTTTGCGGAAGCACGGAAGGCGGCATCGCACATGATCAGCTGTTCCATGATCGAGTCGTTGATGCTGCGTCCGTCGTAACCGCAATGCGTTTGCATGATGAACACGTCGCTGCCGCGAATGCTCTCGCCGAAGCGAACGCGAACCTCGCCGTTCGCGAACTGCACGGCGCCCGGATGCCCAAGTTCGATTCCGAGGTGTTCGGCCACTTCTTGCGCCAAAGCCGGATGGGTGCGCCCGGAATAGAGCGACATCCGCTTGGTGGTGACCTTCTCCATCGCGCTCCCGGAATCTGTGTTCATTCGACGGGTGCAGTGTAGAACGCGCCGGTTGTCGCGCCAGGCTTCACGGAGCTGCCCGACGGCAGAAATGCGTATGGCCCAACGTGCGCGGCCTCGCCGACCTCGCTCTCGCGACCGACCGTGTGCTCGACCGTGGCCTCACTGCCCACCGAGCAGTCGGTGAGGCGTGTGTCGGGGCCAATCTCGCAACCGTCGCCGACGACCGTGCTGCCCTGCAAGATGGTGCCTGGGTACAGCGTGACATCGCGTCCGAGCTTGACGGTCACATCGACGAACGTCTGTCGCGGGTCGAGCATTGTGACGCCGTTGAGCAGCCAGCGCCGGTTGGTGCGACTGCGCAATTCGCGCTCGGCCAGTGCCAACTGCCAGCGGTCGTTAACGCCCTGCGTTTCGGCCGCTGGGGCCTGCACGCAACCGATGCGGTGGCCCATCGTCGCCAAGGTCTTGATCACGTCGGTGAGGTAATACTCGCCCTGCTCGTTGTCGGGGCTGAGGTGCCGCAACGCCGGGCCGAGTAGGTCGCGGCGGAAGGCATACATGCTCGTGCACACCTCCTGGATGGCGCGCTCGTCCTCATCGGCATCGCGTTGCTCGACGATGCGCAAGACGCGGCCATCTCCGGTCTTGGAAGGTGCCCGCACGACTCGTCCGTAGCCGGTGGGGTCGTCGAGCACCGAAGTGATCAGCGTTGCCGCGTACTCGTTGGCGTTGTGGGCGGCCACCAATGTGTCGAGCGTGGCTGCTTGGAGCAGGGGAGTGTCGCCGGGGAGCACTACGACGGTCGAGGTGTCGTCGAGATCGTCATCGAGCCCGGCGCTGGGCAGCGCCGACAATCCCACCAGCGCGGCATCGCCGGTGCCGGCCTGCACGGTTTGCTCGACGAACGACACGTTCGCCCACGCCGGCGCCTGTTCCTGCACCTTCTTGGTGACCTGTTCGGCACCGTGGCCCACGACCACGACCGTCCGCCAGGGTGTCACCTGCTCGAGGGCATGGATGACGTGCACCACCATCGGGCGACCGCAAATCATGTGCAGTGGCTTCGGGCGGGCGGACCGCATTCGCGAACCCTCGCCAGCCGCCAGGACAATCGCCGAAACTGTCATGCTTGAAGTTCTAGCGCATCGGTTCCGGGGAGAGGGCTCGAACCCCTATATGCGGGATCAAAACCCGCTGTCCTACCATTGAACGACCCCGGAAGGATCGGTCAACGAGGCTAGCGCCGACCATTGCACCCGCGCTCGGCGTTTGGCAGTTGCCGTGTGGGTATGAGGTTGCGAGCCGATAGCGTCTCACGAGCTATGGGCTCACTGATCAAGAAGCGCCGCAAGCGCATGCGCAAGAAGAAGCACAAGAAGATGCTCCGCCGCACGCGGCACCAGCGCGCTCGTAAGTAGTCCTTACGCTTCGGCGGGAACCGTCTGGGTGTGAATCACCCGAGCACCGGGCAGCGCTTCTGCAATCTGGTGATGGCCGCGCAGGAACCACGTAGCTCCGCTGCCGGCGAGCGTGAGTCGTTGACCCGCAGCCGCTTCGATTCGATCGCGCCACTCCGCGAGCCGCGGCTCGACTGTGATCGCCGCTTCCTCTAGGTCGTTCGTCTGCGAGTGTGGACCACCGAGTTCGTCCCATGCGCGATACGCGGCAGGCGTGCTGACGGCGAGTGGCGGAATCACCAGAGTGATCGCGAGCGGTTCGAACGGCAGCGGCTCGATCAGTTCGCCGATGCCACGAACCCGTGCGCGACCACCCACGAGACAGAACGGCACGTCGGCGCCGATCGCGGCTGCGCCCGCGAGATTGTTGTAGCCGGCCCAGCGCAGCACCGCGGCCGCGTCGCTTGATCCACCGCCAAGGCCTCCTCCGTGCGGGATCGCCTTGTGGATGTGTGCGCCAGCGGAGCGACCGGCGAGCTGCAAGGCCCGCGCGACGAGATTGCTGCCGTCGAGAGGAGTCCCGTCGGCGAACGGGCCGTCGCATGTGATGCCAGTGCCGTCCGGTGCGATCGTCAGAGTGTCGGCGAGCGCCAGCGACACCATTTCCGCGTCGATCAGGTGGTAGCCGTCGGCGCGCACGTCAGTGATGCGCAGCGTCAGCGTCAACTTCGCGTGCGCTCGCACTGTGACGCTCATTGGGCTGCTCATTGGGCTGCTCGCCAGCTCAGGGCCAAGCGACCCCACTCGTGCACGTCGAGCTCCTCGGGTCGTCGTGCGGCGTCGATGCCAGCCTCGTCGAACACTGTTGGCGACACAACGTCGGCGAGCGAGCGCCGCAGCATCTTGCGCCGCTGCCCAAACGCGGTGCGCATCAGCAGAAACAAATCGGCACTCGCCGCCTCGGTCGCCGGATGCGGGCGGCGCCGGATGTCGGCAAGCGCAGATTCGACCTTCGGGCGTGGCACAAACACGTTGGCGGGAACCAATCCGGCGATGCGAGCCGTGGCCCAGTACGCGATCTTCACCGTTACTGCTCCGTACTGCGGGGTGCGCGGCGCGGCGCAGAACCGCTCGGCGGCTTCGCGCTGCACCATCACGAGCATTCGCTCGATCTGCGGAACACCGTCGAGTAAGTCGCACACCAGCGGTGTCGCCACGTTGTACGGCAAGTTCGCAACCAAAACCCATCCGCTCTCGCCGCCGAGAAGTTCGGGCCAGTCGGCGCGCATTGCGTCGGTTTCAACGACCGTCACGTTCTTGTGCGGCAGCATCACTTCTCGCAGCACGGGCACGATGCCGCGATCGACCTCCACCGCCAAGATCTCGGCGCCGGTTTCGGCGAGCGCCAGTGTCAACGAACCGAACCCGGCGCCCACTTCAACGACGCGATCGCCCGGGCCGATCTCGGCGAGCCGGGCGATTCGCCGCACCGTATTCGCGTCGGCCACAAAGTTCTGGCCAAGATCGCGGCGCGGGCTCAGGCCGCCACGGGCGAGCAATTCGGTGATCGTCGTCCGGTTGTGCACTAATTGGTGACCGAGGTATCGCCGGAGGTGTCGACCGTGGTATCGGCGACCTGCTCGCCTCCCACGTCGACGGGTGCGTCGGGATCCCATCGCACTCGCACTGGCAGCGGCGCATCAGCGAGGTCGCCGATCAGGCCGAACGCATCGGTGCCCAACACCATGCCCACACCAGGCGGAATGGTGACGCCCTGAGTGTTGGTGCACGTTGTCGACTGGCCGTTGTCGACGTTGGTGACGGTGAGCAGCGCACCATCGGGTGCCAGCGTCGTCGAACATCTCGGCTTGCGAGTCGACACCGGATTGCCGGCGGCGTCGGTGGCATCGTTGTAGCGAGTGAACTGAGTCGTGGTGAGAAACTCTGTGGAATTGGGCTCCGGCGCGGTTGCGATGCTGACCGGATCGGCCGACGAGGGGTCGTCTCCACCGCCGATGAATAGTGGCGGGTAGGGCTCGTATTCGGTAGTCGAAGGTGCCGAATTGCCGGCATCGTCGGCGCACCCGACGCACGTAGTGGCCGAGGAACTGTCGTTGTTCGATGAGCCACTGCTCAGCACCCAGAACACAGCCAGTATCGAAACCGTGATCAGCGCGGCAACGCGGATGCGGCGGCGGTCGAATGTGTTCATGGTGAGCCTGAAACGCTACGGACGTAGCGCAGGGAAGGCAAGGCAGGCGTTCTCCACGGTTGCCTGGCGCACCTCGTCCAGTGGCACCCCACGCAGATCGGCGAGCGCTTGCACGACAACTGTGACGTATTCCGGGCGGTTGGTGCTGCCGCGGTGCGGGATGGGCGCAAGGTATGGGCTGTCGGTCTCGGCCAACATGCGATCGGCGGGGCACATCTTTGCGGCGGCCTGCAGATCGGCAGCGGTCTTGAAGGTGACGATGCCACTGAAGCTCAAGTATGCGCCGAGATCGAGGCAGCGACGTGCTTCTTCCGGCCCGCCAGTGAAGCAGTGGAAGATCGTCCGCTCTGGAGCACCTTCGGTGGTGAGGACATCGAACGTGTCGTCCCACGCATCGCGGGCGTGCACGACAAGCGGCAACTTTCGTTCGTGCGCGATGTGAATCTGATCGGCGAACGCGATGCGCTGCTGCGCTCGGGGCGAGTGCTCGTAGAAGTAGTCGAGCCCCGCTTCGCCAACAGCAATCACATTCGGGTCGTCGAAGAAGTGGCGAATGGTGTCGACCCCGTGCACGGCTTCGTGTGGATGCAGCCCGGCGCTTGCGTATACGCCGTCGTAGCGTGCGGCGATGTCGATGGCTTGTTGCGTGGTCGCCGCGTCGCAGCCGATGGTGATCATCTTCGCCACACCGGCGGCGCGTGCTCCGGCGATCACCTCGGCAACATCGATACCCCGCGTGTCGTACAGGTGGCAGTGACTGTCGATGTACATGTCGGTCATCGTCGTGTGCCGTTCATCGTCGCGGGCCGTTCATCGTCGCGGGAACAGCGGCTCGCCCTTGGTGACCGACAAGCCACCTGGATAGCCACCCCACTGCGCTGCAACGGGAAGTCGCTGGTCGTTGATGTCGCCGGACAGGCCGATTCGCTCCCACACGATCTGGCTGGTCGCAGGCACGGCTGGGCTGGCGAGGATGGCGACGATGCGGAGTGCTTCGAGTGCGTCGCCCATCACCGTGTCGACCGCGGGACCGGGTTCGGCCTTCCAGGGTTCGTTCGATTCCAAGTAGGCGTTCGTTGCGCGAATCAGTTGCCACGTCGCATCGAGCGCGCGGCTTGGTTGCACTGTTACCCATCCCTCGGCTGTGGCCTCGTAGGCCGTGGCCGCCGCGGTGGCAAGAGGTGAATCGGCACGCGGCGCGGGACCGATGCCACCACACTTCTTGTCGACCACGGTCGCGACGCGCGACAACAGGTTGCCGAGGTTGTTGGCGAGATCGCTGTTGTAGCGCCCGATCAGGCCTTCGTACGTGAAGTCGCCATCTTGGCCGTACGTGGTTTCGGCAAGCACGTAGTAGCGGAAGCCGTCGACGCCGATGTCGTCGATGAGGTCGAGTGGGTTCACGACGTTGCCGCTGGTCTTGCTCATCTTCTCGCCACCAGAGAGCAACCAGCCACCGACCGCCCAGCCCGCGGGCGGCTCGATGCCGGCGCTGATCAGCATTGCGGGCCAATACACGCAGTGATGGCGAATGATGTCTTTGCCGATCAAGTGCCGGGCGGGCCACCACTTGTCGAATTCCGTCGTGTCGTCGCTACCGAAGCCGATTGCAGTGATGTAGTTCGCCAGCGCGTCGAACCACACGTAGGCAACGTGCTTCGCGTCCCACGGCAAGGGGATGCCCCACTTGAGGCTGGTGCGACTGACGCTGAAGTCGCGCAGTCCACCACGGATCAATCCGAGCGCTTCGTTCGCACGAAACTCGGGAATAATCACGCCCGGGTGTGCGGCGTACCAATCGAGCAACCGTTGCTCGAAACGGCTGAGGCGGAAGAAGTAGTTCTCTTCCTCGTAGTACTCGACGGGCCGCTTGTGGATCTTGCACAGATCACCCGGATCAAGTTCGTCGTCGGTGTAGTACTCCTCGCACGCCACGCAGTACTTGCCCTTGTACACGTCGAGCTCGATATCGCCAGCGTCGTAGCAGCGCTGCAGCAGTTCGGCGACGCCGAGCTTGTGGCGCGTCTCGGTGGTGCGAATGAAGTCGTCGTTGCTGATGTTCAGTCGCTGCCACGCCTGCTCGTACAACGGTGCGATCTCGTCGACGAAATCCTGCGCGCTCTTGCCAGCGGCGTCGGCGTAGTCCTGCACCTTCTGGCCGTGCTCGTCGGTGCCGGTGAGGAAGTGCACGTCGTCGCCGAGCAAGCGGTGCCAGCGGGCGAGAGCATCGCCGATGATGGTGGTGTACGCATGGCCAAGGTGCGGCTTGGCAGTGACGTAATAGATGGGGGTGGTGAGGTAGTACGTGGTCACGGGAAGTCCTTTCGAAGAATGGCGAATAACCGGCTGATCAGGAGCCGGTGCGCATTCGACGGGTGAGGGCCACGTAGGTCACGGATGTCAGGATACGCCCGCGTGCGCTCGCTGGGGCAAGCACTTAACCGATACCGTCCAGCCGATGCCAAGGCCGCTACCGGACACACGTCAACTCGGTCCATGCGTGACTGTGTTGTTCGGTAAGGACCAAGGCAAGTATCCCGACGGCAACAGCGTGCTGGTGCGGGGGTCGTCCGGGTCGTTGCTGATCGATCCATCGCAGACGGTGCATGCCGCTTCGCCGGCGCTGCACGTCGACCAGGTGCTGCTGACCCATGCGCATGAGGATCACGCGGCCGGATTGTCTGCCGTGCAGTCGAGCGCTATCAGCGTGCACCAGCGTGACCTCGCTGCGTTGCAATCGGTGGCGGGCCTGATGGCGTTGTACGGGTTGCCGTCCGATCGAATCCCAGCGATGACGGACTTCGTGACCGAGCGCTTCCACTACTTGGGCTGGCCGAACGCGACCGGCTTCGAAGATGGCGCGACATGGGATCTCGGCGGGGCAGTGGTGCGGGCGATTGCAGCTCCCGGTCACACGGGTGGCCATTGTCTGCTCTCGATCGAGCAGGCGAATGGCCCGACCGTCGTGGTGACCGGCGACATCGACTTGTCGAGTTTTGGTCCGTACTACGGCGACGCAGGCAGCAGCCTTGAGGAGTTCGAGGCGACGCTGCGCATGTTGCCGACCGTCGCCGCCGATCACTACGTCACGTTCCATCACAAGGGCGTCGTTGACGACCACGACGAGTTCGTTGCTGCGGTTGCGGCGTTCAGCGAAGCAATCGCTCGCCGCGAAGCTGCGTTGCTCGGGCTGCTTGAGCCCCCGCGCACACTCGAGCAGTTGGTCGAGATCGGGATTGTGTATCGGCCGGGCACGCGCCCGCCGTTGTTTGGCGACAGCGTGGAGAAGCGGTCGATTCAGCAACACCTCGATCGCCTGCTCGCCGATGACGCGATCGCCAGCGACGGCCGCGAGTATTGGCGGCTATGAGCGAGTTCGACGACGCAACGCGCGTGTCCGCCGATGGCGCGGCCGCGATTCACGACGGTTGGGATATCAACGGCAATGCGAATGGCGGCTATCTGTTGGCGTTGGCGGCGAGCCGTTTGCGAGCGGTGAGCGGTAGTCCCGACCCACTGTCGGTGACCGGCCACTACCTCGCTCCCGGCACGCCTGGGCCGGTGCAGATCGACGCAACGACGGTGAAGTCGGGGCGACGTTTCAACACGGTCACCGGGCAGATGCATCGCGACGGCAAACCGATTCTGCAAGCGACCGGAGTCTTCGGTGATCTCTCGCAAATGACCGACGACTTCACGCACATCGTCGGCGGACCGCCCGAGATGCCACCGATGGACGAATGCGTGCCGCGGTCGCCGGTGCAGGGGGTCGCGCACGTCGCTCTGAATGGGCGCCTGAACGTGCGGCTGCGGCCGGGTGACGAGTCGTTCATGCGCGGCGAACGCAAAGGCGATGCCGAAATGGCGGGTTGGTTCTCGTTCGCCGACGGTCGACCGGTCGACACATTGGCGCTGCTGCTCGCGTGCGACGCGTTCCCGCCGGCGGTGTTCCACATCGACCTCCCGCCAGGTTGGGTGCCGACGTTGGAGTACACCGTGCACGTGCGCGCAGTTCCGGCGCCGGGTCCGGTGCGATGCGTCTTTCGCACACACTTCGTGCAGGGCGGCTTCTTCAACGAAGACGGCGAGGTCTGGGACAGCCAAGACAGGTTGGTAGCCCAATCCCGCCAGCTCGGGTTGACCCCGCTCGGCTGACTTCTGTTGCGGGGGGTTTCATGCCGCAGCGGCTGTGCGGGGGGTTTCGTGCACGATTCCGTGCACGAAACCCCCGACAGAGCGGCTGCGTGCATGAAACCCCCCGGTAAGGGGTCGGCTAGCGGAAGAAGCCGCGGGAGCGCGAGGCCACTCGGGCGGCTCGACGAGTGCCGGTCGCGAAACCGCCCGCTACTAAACCGGCGGCGCCGACCGCTTGCGTTGTGCGTCGGATGACGGCCTTCGTGCGCTTGCTGAACACGACGATCGGCCAACCTTCCTGACCGGCGAAGCGCTCGAGCTTTGCGTCGGGGTTGACTGCGACCGGGTGACCCACGCACTGCAGCATCGGCAGGTCGCTCGCCGAATCGCTGTACGCCCAGCAGCGATCGAGATCGAAGCCTTCCCAGCGGGCGAGCTCGACGATCGCTTCCACCTTGCCCGCCCCGTAGCAAAACGGACCGGCAAGCTCGCCGGTGTAGATGCCATCGACTATCTCGCTGCGCGTACCGATGCCAGCTGTCATCCCAAGAGCCTTCGCCAACGGCTCAACGACTTCGATCGGCGAGGCGGAAACGATGTAGGTCGGGCGGCCGGCGTGGCGGTGCTGATCGAGCAATCGACGTGCTTCCGGACGAAGCTTGTCCATCAGCTTGGGAACGATGTCGGCGTTCAGCGCGATGAGGTCGTCGACGTGGATGCCTTTGACGGCGCCGAGGATGCGGTCGCGCACACCGTTGGATGTGTCGTCGCTGGCCCCAGCGAACTTGAACGCGACTGCGCTCGCCGCATCGCGCACAAACTGATGCGTTGGCACCAGCTTGCCGCGCCAAGCGGCGATCCCAAGCACGAACGCGCTCGACCCGGAAATCAGTGTGCGATCGAGGTCGAAGAACGCGGCGCTGTTCCCCGTGGAGTTGGAGTAGATGATGTGGGCGTCTGTCATGGCGGTAACTGGGTGTCGTTGCTTACCGGGGAATTGTTAGCGCCAGGTCGTACACGCGGCGCTTGTTGGCTCCGGTTGCAGCAATCACGGTAGCGATGGCCGCCCGCCGATCGGCTCCGCCCGCGAGTGCCGTGCGTAACGCGTCGGTGATGTCGTCGTCGGTGGCAGCGACGGCGACGTCGGCCGCTCCCTCGACGACCAGCACGTATTCACCACGAGGCGCAAGCTCGGCGACGTGCACCGCCGCGTCGGCCAACGTTCCGCGCCACGTCTCCTCGTGCAGTTTCGTCAACTCACGCGCAAGCGCGATTTGTCGGTCGCCGCCGCATGCCGCAAGTAGATCGGCGACTGTGCGCTGTACGCGATGGGGTGCCTCGTAGAGCACGATTGTGCGCCGTTCGCTGGCAATGTCGGCCATCCGCTCCTTGCGATCCTTGCCGCTGCGCGGCAGGAAACCCTCGAATACGAATCGCGTTGTCTCGAATCCGCTGAGAACCAATCCCATCACCAGTGCCGCTGGTCCGGGCACGGCGCTGACGCGATGGCCAGCAGCGATCGCCGCGCGCACCAATCGTGCGCCTGGGTCGCTGATGCCAGGTGTTCCCGCGTCGGTGAGCACCGCCACGTCGTGCCCGCTGGCCAACAGTTCCAGCACTTCGGCCGCCCGTGCATCCTCGGTGTGCTCGTTGGCGATCGCCAGCCGTACGCCCGCAACACCCGCGTGCGAGAGCAGCTTGCCGCTATGGCGCGTGTCTTCGCAGCAGATCAACGCACATGCGCGCAGCGTGGTGACGGCCCGCGGCGGCAGATCGCCGAGATTGCCGATGGGTGTGCTCACCAGCCAGAGCTGGCCGGTCACTCGCGAATCTCCACCTGTTGGCCAACCACTAGGCCCCATCGGTCGAACGCGCCAGCTTCGGCTTCAACGATGCTGCGCGCCTTCCACACCGGGAGGCCAACGCGATTGCGACGCATGCGCGCAATCTTGAGCACAACGCCCTGCTCGTCGAGGTACGCGACGTCGATCGCAAACCGCATGCCAATCGTGTGCACGCTGCGACAGGGGGCGAGCACCAACGCGCCGCCGATTCCGTCGCGCCCGAGGAGCCCGCGAGCGCGCGATCCGTGGCTGCGAGCGCGTTCGGCGCTGGCCAATACGTGACCGTCGCAGACCAGCCAACACTCGTCGGATGCCATGCGTAAAGACTCGCAGATTCAGAGCAGCGGCACGTCGGGAACAGCCACGAAACTGCGCGGCACACCGTGGGTGGAGTCGTATGCGGCCTTGCCAACCACTGCGGCGAAGATGATCGCTCCACCCACCAGCGTCCAGCCCTTTGGGTGCAGGTCGAGCAAGATGATTCCCCACAGTGGCGCGAACGCCATCTCGGTCTGTGTGAACACGGTCATCGGCACGGTCGGCACGTGTTTGCTCGCTTCGTTGAACATCAGCGTGCCGACGACGATCAACACGGCGCCGTGAACTAGCGCGTACGCCATGTCGGCCGCTGGCGGAAACAGCGTCCTGTGGTGGGCAAGCGTGATGATCGAGCACACAACAACCATCAACGCGCAGTAGCCGGCGAGCACCGGCGACCAGTCGCGTCGTTGATCGGTGCGCAGGCACGTGGCATACAAGGCGAAGCCGATCGATGACGCGAACGCCGCGATGTTGCCCTTCATGTTGCCAGCGTCGAGATCGCCGAACACGGTGACGACCAAGCCAGCGACACCGATGGCAAGGGCGATGATCGTGGAACGGGTCAGCCGTTCGCCGAGGAACGTGGCGAAGACCATCGCCACCAACGGAGTGAGCGAACTGAGGAAGGCAGCATTCGCGGGTGTCGTCGTCTTGACCGCATACACGAACGCGATTGATGCCAGGAAGATCCCAAGGTTGGCGGCCATCATCACGCGGCCGCTGCGCCAGGCGAGGAACGTGCGACCGGGTTGCCGCCGGATCAGTCCGATCGCCTCGATGACAAGGATCACGCCGATGGACCGCCAGATCAGGTACTGAAAGGCGTCGGTGTGGTTGGCCTTGCGGGCGGTGACGATTCCGAGGCTCCACACGACTCCGGAGCCGAGCGCGAGCAGCGACGGCACGACCGGCAAGCGAACCCTGTCGTGGTGTTCGTCGGTTCGCGTTTCCAGTTGCATGACTGTGCCGAGGTTAGCGGTGGTAGCAATGATCCCTATGGAGACGTCGGTGCATCCGCCTATTCGCAGCTTTCGGCTGCGTCGCCGTCGGCTGTCGCCCGAACGCATGGAGCTGTATCGCGAGCGCAGCGTTCGTTGGTCGCTGCCTGCGGACGTGTTGCTCGATTGGTCGACGGTCTTTCCCACCATTGCCGCGCCGATCGATGTCGTGCTCGACATTGGTTTCGGCGGTGGTGAGGCGTTGGTGGCGTTGGCAGCCCAGCGCCCGACCGAGGCGATTGTCGGTGTCGAAGTGCACACGACTGGCGTTGCGCGTGTGCTGGAGACGATCGACCTCGCTGGTTGGCAGCACGTGCGGGTAGTGGAGGACGACGTGCTCGTGTTGCTGCCGAGAGTGCCGGCCAAGTCGCTCGCCGGCGTGCGTTTGTTCTTCCCCGACCCGTGGCCGAAGAACAAGCAACGGCATCGACGCATCGCACGCGCGGATGTTGTGCCACAGTTCGTCGACCGTTTACGCGTTGGCGGCACACTGCACATTGCGACCGACATCGCGGACTACGCCGAACAGGTCGCGCAGTTGTGCGCCGACGATTCGCGGTTGCGTGGTGGCGTGGTTGCGCGGCCCGAGTGGCGGCCGGTCACCAAATTCGAAACACGTGGTCTGGCCGAAGGCCGCCAGCCGATCGACCTGATTTACGAACGGGTCAGCTGACCGACACTGGGTCGGGGTGGCGACCGATGCCGCCGTCGCGCAGCAGCATCCCGGTCAATTGTCGATCGAGGTGCTGTTGGCGCCACACCAACATCTCTTGCGCCAACGGCAATACCACTGCGGGGTCGGTCTTCTGTGTTTGCCAGCTCGGGTCGGCGGCGAGATCGAAGCACAGCCAGTCACCGTTGCCGAACTGCACGTATGCATGGGCATCGGTGCGCAGTACGGCGAGGTTCTTGCGCTCGAGGCTGCGATCCCACGGCCATGGATGCTCGCGCTGGGCAATCGCCAGATCGCGCCAATCCCATTCGTAGTGTGCGCTGGACCGCCAATGTGGTGGTCGCTCGCCACGCAGGAACGGCGTGAGCGGCAGCCCGTCGCATTGCACCGGCACCGGCACGTCCATCAGCTCGCAGAGGGTCGGCAGGATGTCGACGTTCTCCGTGAAGTCGTTCACGACCGTGCCGTGGCCGGCGGTGTGCGCGGGATCACGCACGATGCCGATGATGTGATAACTGCTTTCGAAGTAGCCGCACTTCTGCTGCAGCCCCTGATCGCCGAGCTGCTCGCCGTGATCGGCGGTGATCACGATGACGGTGTTGTCCCACTCGCCGCGAGCCTTTAACGCGGCGACGATGCGACCGAGATGGTGGTCGACCTCGCTGATCATCCCGTAGTACTGCGCGCAGAGGTAGGCGAGCTTCGCCGGGTCGCTGGGGCATGGCGTGCCTTGCAGCAGCATCGCGTGGTAGCGATGGATCGGTTCAGGAATCGGAAGTGGTGGTGGGCAATCGGCGGGGGAGTACATCGCCTCGTATTCACCAGCCGCGCGATACGGCGGATGCGGGCGGATAAACGACGTGTGTGCGAACCACGGGCCGTCTTGCGTGTTCAACCAGTCGAGGAAGTGATCGGTGAGGAATTGCGTGACTGAATGTTCTGCCGGGCGCTTGTGTTCGGTGGACAGCGCGTACTCGGGGTCGGTGACAACCTTGTCGGTGTAGCCCAGGCTCTGCAGCCACGCCAGCCATGGCGCGTGCCGCTCGTCGAGGCAGAGCAACTCTTCGAAGCCGGGCAGCACGCCTTCCCAGTTCGAGAGCCGCGGATCGTTCGGGTCGGTGATGCGTCGTGGATCGGCCGCCTGATCGGTGTAACCGAACATCACCGGGTTGTAGCCAGCGCGCAGCGCCGCGCGCGCCACGTTGTCGAACCGATAGTCGAGGGGTGTGCCGTTGGCGACAACGCGGTTGTTCATCTGGTACGTGCCGGTGTATAGCGCAGCGCGGCCAGGGGCACACGGAGCTGCTTGCGCGTAGTGGCGCGCGAAGCGAACGCCGGCCGCGGCAATCGCGTCGAGGTTGGGCGTGCGGACTAAGGGGTGACCAGCAGCGCCATACGAGTCGCCGCGGAATTGATCGAGGGTGACGAAGAGAACGTTCGGGCGCATCAGCCGAGCGTACGCGGCTCGCTACATCGGTAGCGCTTCGTAGATGCGCACTCCGTTGATGGGTACTCCGTCGAGCAGCTTCTCGGCTGCTTCCATGCTCTCGGCCCTGACGATGGTGTACCCGGTGATCGGCGTGGCATCGCCCGCCAAGTCGCGTGCTCCGCTCTTGGTGACCTCGCGGCCGTCGCCGAACGGGTTCCCGTTGTCGACGATGCTTGCCCCGATTGAAGCGAACCATTGCATCCAATCTTCCCTGACACCGGCTCCGCCCGACTTGTCGCCGTACAGGAATATGAACTTCTTCATCGCTTCTCCTCCAAGTAGTGCGCGTAGTTCTGCAGGGTGGCCTGAGCCGAACCCCAGTAGGTGTGGTACTGCTGCAACCAATCCTCCAACACCTGTAGCGATCGCGGGTCGAGCGTGAGGAAGTTAGTGCGACCCATCTTGCGGCGCACGACCAGGCCAGCGCTCTCCAGGATCTTGATGTGCTTGTGGATCGCTGGCAAGGAGAGATCGCGCATGTCGGCGAGTTGCGTGATCGAGTGTGGTTGCAGACCCACGGCGTACACGATCGCTCGCCGGTGCTTGTTGGCGAGTGCTTCGAATATCGCGTCGAGATCGTTTGATTCGTCTGCCATGGTGGCGCTACAGTTAACTTAGAAGTTAACTATATCAAAGGAGACACGGGGATGACGGATTACGCAGCAATGGCCGACATCGAGCGCAAGGCGCTGTACGCCGAATTGCAGGGTTTGACCGAAGCGCAATGGGCGACGATGACGGTGTGCGACCCGTGGACGGTTCGGCACCTGGTGGCGCACATGACGGCGCTCGGTAATCAGACCGCGCCCAACTTCTTTAAGGGCATGATCACCACCGGCTTCAACTTCAACAAGTTCGTCGACAAAGACCTTCGCAAGTTCAACAACGGTTCGAACGCCGACGTGCTCGCTGGCTTCGCCAAGACGCTCACCAACGGCAAGACGCCGCCAGGGCCGAAGTATGTGCCGCTCGGCGAGTACATGTGCCACGGCGAAGACATCCGACGTGCAATTGGGTCGGCGGGGAAGCACGCAGAAGCACACGTAGTCGCGCTCGCTGGCGCCTATCAAACGACGGGCAATCCACTTGGCGGCAAGAAGCGTTCCGCCGGACTGAAGCTGCGCGCCACCGACGTCGACTGGACCTTCGGTGACGGACCAGAAGTGGCAGGCCCTGGAATGGACTTGATCCTCGCAATGAGCGGTCGCGCGAAGTCGCTCGACAACTGCACCGGCGAGGGTGTTGCGACCATGCGCGGGCGTTGCTGAGCTAGCGCGCCGCCAGCGGCCATCATGGTCGCATGAATGACGAACTCACTGACGACGAGTTGGATCTGATCGAGGCGCGTGCCGCACACGCGACGGGTCGCGGCCAGCAGGAAGCGACGACCTCGACTTCATCGCCGCCAGTCGTCAAGACGTGGTGCGCCTAGTCGCGGAGTGTCGTCGGTTGCGCGCGCTCGTTGGCTAGCCGAGGTTTTCGGTGTGAGAATGGGTATTCTCAGGCCGATGAATAATCCGACGAAACCACCTGTACCACCATTCGACGAGGCGTCAGCGCGCCAGAAGGTGCTGGCGGCCGAGGCCGCGTGGAACACGCGGGAACCCGAACGCGTTGCTGGCGCGTACACAATCGACTCGGTGTGGCGGAACCGTTCAGAGTTCGTGCATGGTCGTGAGCAGATCGTGGCGTTCCTCACAGCGAAGTGGGAACGCGAACTCGACTACGCGCTCCGCAAGGACCTCTGGGCGTTCCACGACAACCGCATCGCGGTGCGCTTTCAATACGAGTGGCACGACGCTGACGGTCGGTGGTTTCGATCGTACGGAAACGAGAACTGGGAGTTCGACGAGTACGGCTTCATGCGCCGCCGCGAAGCGAGCATCAACGACGTGTCGATTACCGCGGATGAGCGTCGCATCTTTGGGCCGCGCGCCGAAGGTGACACGAGCGGCATCCCATTGCAATGAGTCCGGCCGCCACGCTGACCATCAATGACGCAAGTCGGGCAGTGCTGCTCGCCGCGAATGAACTGTTCTACGCCAACGGGATTAACGGTGTCGTCATGAGCGACATTCGCGACGCGTCTGGCGTCTCGATGCGTCGGCTCTACAACATGTACCCGTCGAAGAGCGCGCTGGTTGCCGCATGGCTGACTGATCGCCACGACACGTGGATGGCGTGGTTCACGACCAGCGTCGAACGACATGTTGCTGCTGGTGCCGATCCGGTGATGGCCACGTTCGACGCAATCGCCGAATGGGTGAGCGCGCCGGGCTATCGCGGATGTGCCTTCATCAACTCGCTGGCTGAGACCAACGAGATTGACGACTCGCATCGCTCGATCATCGCCGCGCACAAGCGCGACCTCATCGAACACCTTGCCAATCTGGCGGCACGCGCGCATCCGAGCGCACCACGCTGGCTTCCGGCCGCGCTCGCGGTGATCATCGACGGTGCAATTGTGCAGTGCACCGTCTTCGGCAGCACTGAACCACTCGACGCGGCGCGGTCCGCTGTCAGCCAACTCCTGAAGACGATCCCGACATGAACCTCACCGTTGGCGCTCTGTGGCGCTACCCGGTCAAGACGCTGGCCGGCGAACGCATCGATACCGCCGATATCACCGCTAACGGCATCGTCGGCGATCGCATCGTTCACGTGCGCGGGCCGGAAGGCGTCCGCACATCACGGCGGCACCACAACCTGCTCGGACTTCACGCCACACTCGGCCTCGATGGCGAACCCCTCGTCGACGGCCAACCGTGGACATCACCCGAGGTTCTGCAGCGCGTCCGGGCCGCTGCCGGCGATGACGCCAACCTCGCCCGTTACGACGGCCCCGAAAGGTTCGACGTGCTGCCGCTACTGGTGGCCACCGACGGTGCCGTGGCCTCGTTCGGGCGCGATGTCCGCCGCCTCCGGCCGAACATCGTCATCGATGGTGTCGATGGCATGGACGAGATTATGTGGCCCGGCGCCGAGCTTCACATCGGCGGCGCTGTGATCGCCATCGACTCTCGGCGCGGCCGTTGCCCGATGACCACCGTCGATCCCGACACCCTCGACGTTGACCGCGCCGTCTTGAAAGACATCATCACGCGGTTCGACGGCAAGCTGGCGCTCAACGCCGACGTCGTGCGCGCCAGCACCATTCGCGTCGGCGACCCCGTAAGACTCGTGCGCCAGCCTGGCTGACCGCGCTAGCCGGCGAGCAGTTTGTCGAGCGCGTTGTAGCCGTCGACGACGCCCGACTCCATGCCACTCGCGACGAATGCGTCGCGATCAGCGAACGAGTCGACCAGCGAAGTTGCAGTCAGCAACGTGTGCCCATCGCCGATGGGTTCGAGACGCAGCTTCTCCAACGCCACGCCATCGGGCCAGCCCTCGAACGTGAAGGTCTGCACGATCAACTCGTTCGGCCGCACCTCGTGGAAGCAACCGTGAAAGCCAGCCTCGAACCCCGGCCGATTGATGGTGTAGCGATACGACCCGCCCTTGCGGCAGTCGTAGTGGTCGATCATCACGGTCGAGTCGCGTGGTCCGACCCATTTCGCGTACAACTCGCCATCGGTGTGCGCACGGAACACGGCCGCCGGCTCGGCGGCGAACTCGCGCATGATGCGAACCATCGGCACTACCTTGTCGACTTCGATCTTGGTTTCGAATGACTTGCTCATCGCTTTGCTCCTCGCTTGGGTTTGGTTTCCTTCAGCAGCGCGTCGAGGCGCTGGTAACGCTGTTCGGCTTCGCGCCGGTACCGCTCGATCCACTTCGTCATTAGGTCGAAGACCTCCGCTTCCAGGTGGGCCGGTCGACGCTGTGCGTCGCGGCTGCGGGTCACCAAGCCGGCATCTTCGAGTACGCGCAAGTGCTTGGAGACAGCCTGCACCGACATGTCGTGCGGTTCAGAGAGCTCCACCAGCGTCGCGTCGCCGAGCGCGAGCGTGCTGACGATCTCGCGGCGCGTCGGATCGGCCAACGCTGCAAACACTCGGGACAACTGATCTGCCGACAAGATTCCTCCTCAACCAAATGGTTGAGAACAACGTACCTCGGTAGGAGCGTCGTTGTCAACCGATTGGTTGAAGAGAACGGTCAGGTGGTCGCGGGACGCGGACCTGCCGGCCGGGTGAGTAACTCCGGGACGCGCTGAATCTGCTCGGGACTAGCGAGACTCGCATCCAGGGACAGCAGCGACAACAGCTGCACGGGCTTGCCGATCTGTGCTGCGGCCGCAAGCTTGTGATGCCCGTCGAGAAGGAAATGCGTGAGGCCCCAGTGCGCGTACCAATTCGGCGCCGATCCATTCGCGGGCTGGCTGATGTCGAGCGTGGAGACGGCGACGGCCGTGGGCCGGGACGACTCCGTAAGCCGCTCGGCAAGTTCTTTGACGCGTTCGGCATTGTTCCAATTTGGCGGAACCATCGGAACGACGAACTCATACAGGTGGGCGTGGTCGGCGACAGGCGTCTGGAAGGTTCGGTAGTACGGGGTCTTCGGGTAGTGCGGCAAGCCCCAGAAGCGCTCGACGTTCCACGTCGCTACCTGCTCGTTGGCGAAGTAGTCATCGTCGTCAAGCGGGAACACAAGACGAGGCTCGATCTCGATGAGCATCGGAAGGTAGCTGCCCTGTGGAAGGAGTTCGGCGAAACGTTCCACGATCGCTTCATCAATCCCGTCGAGTCCGTCGGCCAGTCGGTCGGCGGCGTCCTTCAGCGACACGGTCTGGTTCGCTCCATCGAGGCGCGTAAAGAGGAGCTGACAAGTCCCGCACCAAAAGGTCAAGTCGAACGCCGGGCGTTCATCGAGGAACAGCAACCGCCGACCCGCCCACGTGCCTTCGCCCTTTGGTTCCTCGCCGAAGCGCAGCCGGGCACCCTCGACAACGCCAAGGATCTGCGGGGCAGATGCAGAGAGCAGCATGAACCGACGTTAATCACTCAACGGCTGTTACACGTTGAAGCGGAACTCCATTACGTCGCCGTCGATGGGGTGGTAGTCCTTGCCTTCGATGCGTAGCTTGCCGACCTCTTTGGCCTTGTTCCACGAACCGACCTCGAGCAGGTCGTCCCAATGGATCACTTCGGCCTTGATGAAGCCGCGCTGGAAGTCGGTGTGAATCCGTCCGGCGCACTCGGGCGCTGACGAGCCGGCGTAGAACGTCCACGCGCGTGTCTCTTTCTCGCCGGTCGTGAAGTACGTGCGCAGGCCGAGCAAGTGATACGCGGAGCGCACCATGCGGAAGAGAGCGCCCTCGCCGAGACCAAAGCCTTCGAGCATCTCGGCACGCTCGGCCGGATCGGTGATCGTCGCCGCTTCTGCCTCGAGCTGCACGCACATGCCGATCACTTCCACGTTGTCGCCGGCCGAAGTGAACTCGTCGCGCACGCGCTGTTCGATCTCGGCGACTCGGGGCAATTCCGCCTCGCCAACATTGACGACGGCCAGCACCGAACGGTTGGTGAGCAGGAAGTACGGCTTCAGCGTCGCTTTGTTGTCGGCCGACAATCCAGCGCGATACAGCGGCTTGCCATCGCTGAGCGCGTCGTATGCCGCTTGCAGCGCTTCCAGCTCGGCCGCGGCACTCTTGTCGAGGACCGCCTGGCGCGTCGCTTGCTTCAGTCGCTTCTCCACTGTTTCCAAGTCGGCGAGTGCTAACTCGATCTCGACGACGCGCAGGTGCTCGATCGGATCGCTCGGCCCCGTCACGTCTTCGTCTTCGAACGCGCGCAACACGAACACGATGGCATCGACCTCGCGAATGTTGGCGAGGAACTTGTTGCCCAGACCCTCACCCTTCGAAGCGCCCTCCACGAGCCCGCCGATGTCGACGACCTCGACCGACGCGTGTACCAGGGTCTTGGTCTTGCTCATCTCGCCCAAGCGTTCGACGCGATCGTCGGGCACTCGGGCGACACCGATGTTCGGGTCTTTCGTCGCAAACGGATAGGGCGCGGCCAGCGCACCGCCACCGGTGAGTGCGTTGTACAGCGAGCTTTTGCCCGCGTTGGGAAGACCGACCAGGCCGAAGCGTTCCATAGGAAGGGTGCAGGCTACCGGGGTCACTGACATCGGCAGTTGAGGCGGGTTGCCGTCGAGCCGAAGTCGCTGTGCCCAGTGCAGGCGTGAAGCTATTCGCCTACTCGACCACTGTGTCCCTGCTCTTGCTGTTCGCCCCCGTGGCGACTCGCTCGGCCGCCGGTCCACTCGGCAGCGACATCCCCGGAAACTGTGTTGAGCACACGACGTTCAACGACGGTCCCGACGCCATCGGCGACTACCGCTGCGCCGGCCAAGAGATCCAGTTCCACACCGCCGGTGTGGCCAACTCGCCCTACTCCATTTGGGCCGGGCAGTGGCTGTTCCGCGATCCCGCCGGCAGCTTCCGGGTCGGCTCCTGCACGTTCAACCGCGGCATTCACCCAACGATCAACTCGTCGGCGCGCTGGGTCGGTCAGTCGCTCCCGAACGATCCGACGGGCGTACTGAGCTCGTATTTGGCATGGAAGTACGGCGACACGACGGACAATCTGACTGCGGCGGCGCTGTGGGCCGTGTTCCACTACTACGCGCAGGACGACGCCGGTCCCAATCGAGCGAGCAATGCCAACGATCCACTGGTGCCGACGCTCGGCGTCATCGAGGCCGCATCTGGGCGTTCGGATCTGCAATCGCGTGCCTTCGCCTTGCATCACGAGGCGGAGGCCGTCGCTGAGGAATGGACGCTCGCTCTTGCCGTCGCGGCCGATGGCACCGCGACCGTCACGCTCTCGTCGGGCGCGAACCCTGTGCCCGACCAGCCCATCTCCGTACTCGTGAGTGGACTCGACGTCCCGCTGGTCACGATCACGAGCGCGGATGGCACAGCCACGGTGACGGTGTCCCTCCCGCCTGGCACCGTCACCGTGGTCGCCACTGCGTCGGCGCCGGGCCCAGCCGACGTCTATCGCGGCGAGCCAGCCTTCGCCGACGGACAGGGCGGCCAGAACCTGATCACCGGCGGCGCATCGCGATTGCTGCGCGCTGAAGCGTCGATTGATGTTGTGGCCGCGACGACCACGACAGAAACGGTGACGACGACTGCAGCCCCGACGACCGTTGTCTCAACGACAGAACCCGCAACGACAGAACCTGCAACGGTCGATCCGTCAACGACCGAGATCGACCCATCAACCACATACGTCGGCGTCGACAGCACCGCGCTCGACCCGACCACTACCGAAGTGCCGGGGTTCCTTCCACGCACGGGTGACGAGCGCGATACCCCAGTCGCCTACGTCGGTACCGCGTTCCTTGTGGGCGGCGTCGGCCTCCTCGGCACGCTGCGCCGCCGACGGGTCGTCTCATAGCCCCGCACCTACAATGGGTGCGTGACGCCGGTAGCTGCCCTCGAACGTGTGGTGCATTGCCTTGATCGCGCACACGACACGGGCTTCAAGACGAAGGCGTTCGTCCGTGCGCTGGAAGTCGCTCGGGCGCTCCCACCCGATGAACTCGCCGAGCGGGCGAAGGCCGACACGCTCACCGAGCTCGATGGCATCGGCGACAGTTCGGCGACCGTCATCCAGCAGGCGCTCGCCGGTGGCGAAGTGGCGTATCTCGCCGAGCTGGAAGCAAAGACGCAGCTGCCGATCACGCCCGAAGGTGCGGTGTACCGCAACGCGTTGCTTGGCGACTTACACATGCACAGTCGCTGGAGCGATGGCGGCGCGACGATCGAAGCGATGGCCCGCACTGCCGTCGCGATCGGTCACCAGTACATGGTGCTCACTGACCACTCGCCGCGCCTCACCGTCGCTCACGGCCTCAGCGAGGAACGACTGCACCAGCAACTCGCCGACGTTGCCACGCTCAACGAGCAACTCGCGCCGTTCCGAATCCTCACCGGCATCGAAGTCGACATCCTTGAAGACGGCACGCTCGATCACGGCGACGCAGTGCTATCGCAGCTAGATGTCGTCGTGGCCAGCGTGCACAGCAAGTTGCGCATGGGCAGCAAGGAAATGACCGAGCGTATGGTGCGTGCGGTCGCCAACCCCAACGTCGACATCCTCGGTCACTGCACGGGCCGCATGATCGGCAAGCGCGACCCAAGCACTTTCGACCCCGACTACGTCTTCGCTGCCTGCGCTCAATTTCGCACAGCGGTCGAGATCAACTGCCGCCCGGAGCGGCTCGACCCACCACGACCGCTGCTCAAGATGGCGATCGACTATGGCTGCTACTTCGCCATCGACAGCGACGCCCACGCCACTGGCCAGCTGGAATGGCAGCCCCTCGGCTGCAACCGGGCCGCCGAAGTCGGCGTTCCGCTGGACAAAGTCCTCAACACCTGGCCCGTCGAGCAACTCCTGGCCTGGACAACCCAGACCTGAACGACACGGCGTTTGCACACTTTTGGGCGCTATGCGCCCGAAACCGTGCAAACGCGAACCCGAAACGCCCAGATAGGCTCGAAAGCTATGTCGAAGAAGACCAAGAAGCGCAAGGCGCGCCTGCGCCGCAGCAAGGCAAACCACGGCAAGCGCCCAAACATGGGGCGTGGCTGAACCGCAGTTAGCCGCGGCTCCCGCATCCGTGCGGGGTGTCGTGGCCGACGTCTATCACGGCGTCGAAGTACCCGACCCCTATCGGTGGTTGGAAGCCGGCGAGGCACCCGAGGTTGTCGAGTGGGTGGCCGCGCATAATCAGCGCACCCGCGACGCATTCTCCGGGCGCCCGACCTGGGATCGCTGGCATCGCCGTCTCTCGTCGCTCATCGCGTTGCCGACAACGTTGTCGCTTTCCGTGCACGGCGACAAGCTCTTTGTGCTCGAACGAGCAGCTGGCGCTGATCAATACTCGCTCGTGTTGCGTAGCGCGGTCGACCCGACGGTGCCAGCGCGAACGTTGCTCGACCCGGCCGCCCTCGCGGCTGACGGCGCAGTCGCCATCGACTGGTTTCAACCGTCGCCCGACGGCAAGGTTGTTGCGTACGGCCTCAGCGAGGGCGGCAGCGAGAACAGCGTGCTGCATGTGATGGAAGTCGCGACCGGTGAGGTGTACCCGCTTCGCATCCCGAACGCGCGAGCCGCGTCGGTGGGATGGTTGCCCGATACCTCTGGCTTCTGGTACACGGTGTATCCGGAAGGCGACGAGTACAACCGCCACATTCGCTTCCATCGCGGCGGCACCGATGTCGCCAGCGATCCTGTCGTGTTCGACCGACTGCCGACACCCGAGTCGTGGCCCGAGGTCGCGACAAGCCGCGATGGCCGTTACGTACTTGTGCATGTGATGGTGGCCTGGACGCGTGTTGACATCCATCTACTCGACACCACCACCGACACCTGGACGACAGTGATTGAGGGCGTCGACGCAACAACCAGTCTGCAATTCGATGGCGACTCGTTGATCGGTGTCACGGTGCGCGACGCGCCAAACGGTCGCGTCGTCCGCGCACCACTCAGCGACCCAACTGCGTGGACGACGATTGTGCCCGAGCGCGACGACGCAGTGCTCACACCTTTCGGTGGCTTCGCGCTGTTTGGCGACGAGGTTCTCGTAACGGCCAGCAGCGTCGCTGTCGATCGCGTCGAGCGCTGGCCGAGTGGCGAAGCACTCGATCTCGGCATCGCTGGCGTTGCCGGCCTCGATGCGGACGACGGCCGTGCCTTCATCGCCGTTGCGACGTTCGGTGCACCAATTGCGATCAAGCGCTTCACCGCCGCCGACGGCTTGCAGCCGTGGGGAGAAGCCATCGACCGCACGTTGCTGCCCGACCTGAAGGTCTCGCAAGTGTTCTACCCGTCGCTCGACGGCACCTCGATTCCGATGTTCGTGATGCATCGCGCCGACGTCACACCTTCGAAAGACACGCCTCTGATACTCAACGGTTACGGCGGTTTCGCCCTTGCAGAGACACCAACCTGGATGCCCTACGTCGCGGCATGGTGCGGCGCCGGCGGAGTGTTCTGTATCGCCGGTCTGCGCGGCGGGTATGAATACGGCGACACGTGGCACCTCGCCGGACGTCGCGCGAACAAGCAGAACGTCTTCGACGATTTCCATGCCGCGGGCGATTGGTTAGTCGCGCAGGGCTACACCTCGCGAGAGATCTTGGGACTTGTCGGGCGCAGCAACGGCGGCCTGTTGATGGGCGTCGCCATCACACAACGGCCGGACCTTGCGCGTGCAGTGTGGTGCGGCGTTCCGTTGCTCGACATGATTCGCTTCCCGCAGTTCCTGATTGCGCGTCTGTGGACCGATGAATTCGGCGACCCCGATGTCGCGGAGGAGTTTGGCTGGCTGCACGCTTATTCGCCGTATCACCACGTGCAAGAGGGTGGTGCATATCCGGCGGTGCTGTTCACCACCGCCGAGGGCGATGCGCGTGTCGACCCACTACACGCGCGCAAGATGGCCGCGCTGCTTACATGGGCGAGCAGCACACAATCCGAGCATCCGATTCTCTTATTGCAACACGGTCGTGCCGGGCATGGGGTCGGCAAGCCTGCCAGCATGGTGGTCAACGAATATGCCGACGCGCTGACGTTCTTCAGTTGGCAGCTTGGCGTTGATTCCCTGGTTGCGGAGGCAGCAAAGTGATGCAGCAGTCCAGAGTGCTGGCGATCGCGGTGATTGGTGTTGGCGGTCTGATCGGCGGCGTGACGATGTTCGGCGGCGCAGATGAATCGAAGACCACAGTGGCCGTTGCGACGTCGATGGCGAATACGGCGACGACGACGGCTGCGCCCACGGCGCCCGCAGCTACGGTTCCGGCCGCCACTGTTCCGGCCACGATTCCCGCTACGACCATTCCGCCACCGCCCGACGCCGGTTGCGCGGCGACTGGACGCTCGGCGGCAATTGACCGCGACAACCAGCAAGCATGGTTGTGCCTTGATGGCTACATCACAACGCAATTCCCGGTCAGTACGGCCTGGTCGCTACCCGACCCGGGCGAGTATGCGGTCTACGCCAAGGACCGTGTGACGAGTTCCACCTTTGGCGGCCATATCAGCACGCTCAACAACTTCGTCGCCTTCACGTACGGCGAGAACACGGGAGCGCGCGTTGCGTTTCATTCGATACCGATTCTGAGCGACGGCTCGCTGGTGCAGCCGATCGATTCAGTTGGCGACCTCAGCCGGCGCGGCGAGTCGTCCGGTTGCATTCGCGTCCAGCCCGACATCTCCGAACTGATTTGGGACACGCTGTCGATCGGCGACGCGGTCACCGTTCTGACCTGACGGATCGGGCCTAAGGGCCGTCGGGCAGTAGCGCCAGCGCGTCGATCTCGGCGCGGAAGTAGTCGATCAGCGCAGTTCCGTTTGCAACGTGCTTTTCGGAAGTGGTGAGCACCGTGACGGCGTAGCCATTGGGGAGAAGCAGCGCAAAGCTGCGCACACTCTCGATGGTGCCGGTGTGGCCCACGTACGTGCCGGGCGTCACCAACATCAGTCCGGCTCCGTACTGGTAATGCTTCGGAGCATCCGATTCGATTCCGTTCCAGGTGCGCATCACGTTGATGGTGTCGGCGTTCAGTACCAGCGGCGCAATGGTGGGATCGAAGGCGGCCATCAGTCGCGCCGCGTCGGGCGCCGTCATCACCCATCCGCCAGCGGGTCCGAGCGCTTGCATGTAGAGCCGTCCGGGGGTCACCACGTAGCCGGGGTCGCCCTCGGGCTGCTCTTCGGTGTCGACAAGTTCCGCGGTCACAATGCCAAGCGGGTCGAGCACCAACTGATGCACCGCTTGCTCGTAGGGAAGGCCGGTGACTTGCTCGATCAGCGCACCGAGCACCACGAAGTTGGCGTTGCTATAGAAGAAGGTCGTGCCCGGCTCGGTGAGCATGTCGCGGTCGTAGGCCACCGAGACGGCCTCGTGCCAGTCGTTGACGCTGTTCCTGAAGAACGAACCGCGCAATCCGGGCAGACCGGAGATGTGACCCAGCAGATGGCGCACGGTGATGCGCACGAATCGTGAGTCGAGGGGTGTGTCGTCGGTGTGGTACTGCTCGACAAAGGGAACATCGAGTTGGATGAGGCCCTGCTCGACAAGTTTCATCACGGTCAGCGAGGTGAGCAGCTTCGACATGCTGGCGATGCGGAAGCGAGCAGTCAGATCGATTGGGTTTCCGTTGTTGGTCGTACCGACGGTCCACGCAGCAACGGGCTGCCCGTGATGGGTGATCGCCATTGCGATCGAGCGATTACTACCGGGCCAAATGTTGCGGCAGCGGGCAATGAACTGCTGGACCGACTCGTTCTCTAGCGCCGTTGCGTTGCTGGCGATGAGACCAACGTCGTGCTTCAGGTTCTCGTCGAGAGCGACCGGCGGCCCAGTCGTCGTTGTGGTGCTGCTCGTCGAAGTGGAGCTGGTGGATGTCGACGAACTGGTCGTCGTTGGTGGCAAACCGGTGATCAGCGAAATCGTCGACGAGGTTGTCGTCGCAACACTGGTAACGGAAAGGCTGTTTGCGCCTGCCCCTGCAGACGATGTGCAGCCAGTGAACGCCAGCAGCCCGAGAACTAAAGATGCGGCCCGCCAACCGCGCCCGGTCAAACGACCACGACCACGGTTCCGATGTCCGCCCATTCCCATACAAAGTCGGCGTCGGCCTTTGCCTGCCGTTGGCAGCCACCGGAGAGACGCTGACCGAGTTCCGCCTCGGTCATGTACACAGTGCCGTCACTGACGTGAATCGGAATCTCGTGAAATCCGATGGCGCCAATGTCGGTCTTGAGCCAGCGCACCATGTGTGGCAGGTACGCCTTGCCGTTCCAAGCAGTCGATTCTTCGGACTTGCTATAGACCTGATGGGTACCGGGAGTCTCGTTGTTGTACTTGCTGCCCGACACCAGCCACGAGCGCAGAATCTGGCCGTCATCATCGACAGCCCACACGCGCTGACCCGCGCGTGAGTACACCAAACGCCTACCGCTACCCGAGTCGGTCGGCAGCGGCGGGGCGTCGGCACCCGCACTCGCCACGGACGACAACGGATAACCGAGCAGGTCGACCGCGCCCTCGGGCGGGATCGGGGTGTGCACGACAAGCGACGCTTCGTCGGGCCAGATGCCAAGGAAGATGCCGGTCTCACGTCCGGCGAGGCCATCAACGAACAGGTCTTGGCGGACCTGCAGTGCCTTCACTGCGTCGTACGTTGCTTGGTCGTAGGTTCCGGTGACGGCACCGGTGTAAATGCCGTCGGCGAGCAGCGCTTCCTGAAGGCAGATGACGGTGGGGCCAGTGCTGCCGATCGTGACCGAACGCTCGACCATTTTGCAGCCAGCTTCGTCGTCGGCGCTGCCCACCGCGGCGTCGTCGCCAGCGACGGTGCTGGCCGTAGAGCCATCGGTGGTGAGCACGGAATCAGTCGTGAGCACCGAGTCGGTCGCGGCCGTGTCGATCGCTGCAGTCGAGACCGTTGTGGCGCCGGCCGAAACTGTCGAGTTGTTGTCGTCTCCGCCGCCCAGCGACATCGCGCCGATTACAACGGTGGCGACCACCGCTACAGACACCAAACCGCGCAGATCTTCGGACCTCATATGACCGTAAAGTCTAACAGCGGCGGTCTTTCGTCAGCCGTCGCCTGCATCGTCGGCGCCGTGACTTCTGTCGGCTTCCGACGCCGGGCAAGTGTCCCGCAGCGGGCACCAACGGCAGTGCGTGCCGGGCCGCAGCACCGGCGTACGACCCTCAACGGACAATTCGATGATCGCATGCACGCCGTCGAGCGTGCGCCGTAGTGCCGAGCGCAGCAATCCTTCGGTCACGTCTTCCACCATGGCGTGCGCCGAGTCGAGGTAGAAGGTGGCGAGCTTGCGCGGCGGGACTTCGCGCACGAGCGTCTCGACGAGGGCGTAAAAGCGCAGGTCTTCCCGGTGTACCGGGCTGACCCACCCGGTCTTCAGGTCGATGATCAGTTTGCGGCTTTCGCGCCCCTCGGGCTTTCCCATTACAAGGTCCGCTCGCGAGTTGAACACGATTGGGCCATCGACCGGCCACCGCGTGGCCGACTCGGTTGCCGGGTGGCTACGCGGGTCGAGCGGAGGGAACGTCTCGATGAACTTGTTCACGTGCTCGATGGCACGGCCGCGCAGGTCGGCTTCGTCACCACGTGAAAGCGCGGCGACCCACCGGCCGAGGTCGCGATCGTCGTCGGCTAGGCGGGCAAGCGCATCGTCGACTAACTCGCTGGGCGTTGGTTCGCCGCGCCAGTTGATCATCTGCTGGATTGCCTTGTGCGCCACCTGTCCTTTTGCGATTGCCGCCGTCCACTGGAACTCGTCGGGCGCCAAGAACTTTCCTTCGCAGCCGTGCACATTGCTCAGTCGGCTCTTGTTGATGAACAGCGTCGTCGTTCCCAGGCGTTCGTGAAACTGGGCGAGTGCCGCGTTCGCTTCTTCGCGCAGGTCGCTAACGAACGCCTCGCTGAAGACGAGCGGTTCGTCGTTGCGGCGTAGCAGGGCCAGCGTGCGCTCTTGCGCCGGATTGAGGGTGGGGGAGTTGGGCACTTGCACTGTCGCCATTGTCGTAGGTGTGTACGTGAATACCCAAAGACCTATCAAGTGCTTCTCAAGATCAGCCGATGAGTGAGGTGGTATTGCACTAGTGCGGTTGAGTGATACGGACTGATTGGTGCGGTGTAGATGGCTCTCGCGAGTCGTGGAGAGCGGTGGAGTGACAGCAGAGGTAGCGCAAGGTTGGCGAAGGCATCCGAAGCCCGCACGGGGTGGAAGGCGCTGAGACCGGGCCGCGAAAGGTGTCAGGGCGCCCCTGTGGGGGTGGAGGGATGCCGGAAACGGTTAGGCAGAGGCTGCTCCGCACAAGCTCTGGGTACTCAATCCGGCGTGGGGAAGCCCACGAACGACAGCGAGTGGCGCGACGAAGACGGAGTGTTCATCAGCCGCGTGTCACAACGCGGCGCCTCATCGACTGTTTCTCACGCGAGCTGATGCAATTGCTGGGCGCCTTCATCCGGGTTGCCTGGCCGAACCGGAAGCGGTGGACGCCTCGGTTGATCTCAACGCGCTGATGCCGTACTACAACGCGCGCAGGGGTGGCATCGACGCTCGCTGCCCAGAGCTGTTGGCCCCGCTGCGCACTGCGGTCTACGCGGCCATCGCGAATGCCCCGGTACCTGGAGTCGATCTTCCGCCGGCAGCACCGACTTCGCCGCCGGACGAGTTGCCCCGAACCGGAAGCGACTCGAGCTCAATTCTCTCGGTCGCCGCCGCGACAACCGCGATCGGCGTGTTCGCGTGGGCGGCTACTTCTCGCGACGCCCCGGTCAAGCGCTAGATCCGGTACCACGACGCAGATTGGCGTCACGGCTACCGTGGCGCTTGTGGGTAACCGGCGCAACGATCGAGCTGAAGACTCGTCGCTGTCGCCGCTGTTCTATCTATTCACCGCTAACCAGCGAGCACGCGCGTTGCTCGAGCGTGCAATGCAGGACAGCCCGCTGTCGTCGGAGGAGTACGCGGCCTACAGCGTGATCTTCGAAGTTGATCGGGTCACGCCAACCGATTTCGCGCGCAGCATGGGTTTGCCGCTGACGACGGCACTGGACCACGTGCGTGCGATGTTGAAGCGCGGTCACATCCGCAAGGTGCGTAACCCGCGTGATCAGCGCTCGTATCTGATCGAGCTCACTGAGGCGGGCCGCAAGGCACACCGCGGTGCCAATGCGTACTTTGCGCCAGCGGACGATCGACTGATTGCGCTGATCGGCTCGCAGCGCAAGGAAGTGAGCGCCGCGCTGGTGGTGTTGATGAATGCGGCCGAGAAGGCGCTCGACGAGTTGGAAGCGTCCGACACCGAAGCCGCCGGCTAGTACCACGATTCCGTGGTACTTTTGGCGCATGCTGAAACGAACCCTTACTGCGCTGGGCGTGTTGATGCTCGTTGGCTGTTCCGCCGACAGCACGGCTTCGACAGCGACGACCGACAAGGCAACGACATCAACGGCAACAACTGCAACAACGATCGCCTCGGAACCGGCCGTCGACTGGTCGGCGGATCTCGATGCGTTAGACGCGGGTGTGCGACGGATCCATCCGAACCCGTTCTGGCGGGTGAGTGAGGAGGAGTGGGATGCGCGCATCGCATCGGCGCGCGAGGTGCTGCCGACGTTGGGTCGGCATCAAGCCGAGATGGTGCTGTTCGAGCTGACGGCGCTGCTCGATGGTCACTCGGGCATCTACCCCTCCGAGATCGGCTACCACTTCTACGCGCTGCGGCTGTACCACTTCACCGACGGCTACTTCTTGCTCGACGGCCCAGATCCGACGGCGATTGGTGGCGAGCTGGTGGCCATCAACGGGGTGCCGGTCGACGACGTCGCCGCGCTGCTCACTCCGCTGATTGCGCACGACAGCGAGAAGACGTTTGAGGTCGTCCTTCCGATGTACATGATGATCTCGGAGATTCTCGAGGGCACGGGGATCGTCACCGATCCGACGTCGCCAGCGTTCGACATTCTGCGCGCCGATGGCACCCACGCGATCCTCAACCCGGAAACGCTTTTGTGGGATCCGTACGTCGCGGAGTTCGATGGACTTCCGGTCGGCTTGCCGCAAGCGCCCGAGCCGCTTTCGCAATCGCGTCGCAACGAGCCGTTTTGGTGGACGATGGTCGACGACGTGTTGTACTTCCAATACAACAACGTGGTGAGCGGCGAGGGTGACAACACCATGGAGGCACTTGTGGCCGAAGTTCGCGAGCGGTTGGCAGTCGGCGGTGTGCGGCGAGTGGTCGTGGATATCCGGCATAACAATGGCGGTGATCGTCGCTGGTACGTGCCGCTCAAGCAGCTGCTGCTCGACCCGCTCGTCGATCATCCGGGCGGGTTGTACATCATCATCGGACGGCAAACGTTCAGCGCTGGCGTGTTGTTCGCGACCGAACTCGACGTGCAATCGGTGTCGGCCGTGTTCGTCGGCGAGCCCACTGCCGGCAGCCCGAACCTGTACGCCGACGTGCGCCCGGTTGAGCTTCCGAGTTCGGGGATCAGGGTCAACGTGTCGTCGAGCTACTACGACTTCGCCAGCCCCGATGACCCTCGGACAGCGATCGAGCCCGACATCCCGGTCGAACTATCGAGCGCCGACTACTTCGCCGGGTTCGATCCGGTGCTGCAGGCGGCAATCGACGCCTGAGTATCCGCGTCACACCCCTTTGGCATGATGCCGTTATGGCCGCGAATCAATCTGCACTCGACTTCGCGAACGCCGCACGCATTCTTGGGCGCGAGGCGCGCCAGCGCGGTTTGGTTGCCCCCAGTTATCGCTGCCCGCCGCGCATCGTCGGCGTGCAACGGTCGCTGCGTCGCTACCGCGGTGGCGCGGTGGTCGCCGTGCAGCTGAAGGCGCGGCCGTGGTTGGCGGTGCTCAGCGACATGATCGAAGGCGTGGTCGTGGTCAACTCGTTGCAGTCGCCGCACGCCGATCGCCTGCGCAGCGAGCTGTGGGAAGCCGTCGGTGGCGAGCCAGCGACATCCGTCGCCGTCGCCTAGCCTGCTGCCGCGGCCCGGGTGGTGGAATTGGCAGACACGGGGGGCTTAAACCCCCCTCCTTGCAAGAGGGTGCGGGTTCGAGTCCCGCCCCGGGCACCGGCGTTGCGAGTTACGGGTGGGCGAACGACGGTCCGTCGTCGACTTCGAACGCGAGCTCGTCGACGTAGCAGTACCACCAGTTCTCGCCCGGTTCGTAGGACTGGATGATCGGATGGTCCGCCGATTTGAAGTGGGCGGTTGCGTGCTTGTTCGGTGAACTGTCACAGCACCCGACGTGACCACACGACATGCACATGCGTAGGTGCACCCAACGTTCGCCGATCCGCAGGCAGTCCTCACATCCGTCGCTGCTCGGCGCGACGTCGCCGACTCGGTCGAGGTGGCTACACGAGTCGCTCATGACCCGAGCGTACCGTCGGGGGTTTCGTGCCCGTGGACGTGCACGAAACCCCCGGACAGCCGCTCACCTGCCCTACTCACCCGCTGATCGTTGTTATTCCGGATTGCGATTGCCTCCAGTCGGCTTCGGCTGCGAGCATCGGCGAATGACAAAGCGCGGGTGGATGCTGTTCGTCGCGATGTCGTTCATCTGGGGCATCCCTTACCTGCTCATCCGCGTCGCGGTGCGCCAGCTCGAGCCGGCAATGGTGGTGTTCGGTCGCACATCGATTGCCGCGGTGGTGTTGCTGGTGCTCGCTCAACGCAGCGACGCAATCCGGCCCGCGTTGCGGCACTGGCGGCCGGTGCTTGCATTCGCCATCCTCGAGATGGCGATCCCGTGGATTCTGCTGGCTAGTGCCGAGCAGCACCTCGCATCAGGCCTGACCGGCCTGATCATCGCGACGGTGCCGATTGTCGGCGCGATCACTGCGTTCCTGCTCGGTGATCGAACTGCGCTACGGCCGGCGCGTGTCGTCGGCATCTTCATCGGCTTCGCCGGTGTCGCGTTCTTGGTGGGCAACGATCTGCGTGGCGACTCTGCGCCGCCGTGGTGGAGCATCGCGATGGTGTTGATTGTGTGCGTCTGCTACGGCAGTGCGCCGTTCATCGTGCAACGCAAGTTGGCCGATGTGCCCTCGTACGGCGTCATCGCGTTGTCGCTTGCCACGGTCGCCGTTCTCTATGCGCCGATTGCGGGTGTGTCGCTGGCGCACAATCACCCGACCACTAAGGCGGTGTTGTCTGTGATCACGCTCGCGCTGGTGTGCACCGGGCTCGCGTTCGTTGTCTTCTTTAAGTTGCTCGACGAGGTTGGTCCGGCGCGCGCCCCATTGATCACGTTCGCCAACCCGGTGGTCGCGGTGGCGTTGGGAGCGATCCTGCTGGACGAAGACGTGACGTTGGCAACGCTCGTCGGCTTCGTACTGGTGATGACCGGATGTTGGCTAGCGACGCGTCGATCACAGACGTCGGTAGACGCCATCGAAGACGGTGTTCCAGCTCACGCCGTCGTCGGCTGACTGCTGCCAGTGCTGACGCACCGAGCCGTCCAGATACGGTGTCCAGGTAATGCGTTCGATCTTGCCGCGCTCGACTTCGCCCGCCATCACCATGGCACCGTCGATCAGGTTGCCATACAGGTCGAGAACTAAGCCGGTCGTGTCCATCCAACACTGATGCCAGCGCCGACCGGTGTGGTCGTAGCCGTTCAGGCTCGTGCCGCTGAACGTCGCCTTGACTGTCGAGTAGTTCTCGATCAGCACGTGTCCGCCGCAAGCCCGTTCAATGTGATTGTGGCCAATCAGCTCGTTGGTCTCCCGTAGGTGCACAGCCCAGTCGCCGACCCAGAAGTCGAAGTCCGACCGTGGTAACGGTGGTTGGTCACTCATGTGGCTAGACGCTACATCGGTAAGAAGGTCTTCAAATTTGGTTCTTGTCGTTTTGACTTGAACTAGGGTAGGGTAAGAGTCGTGGTGACTAAATCCTACAAGGCGGGCGCCCCCGAGCAGTACGACCCGTCGCAGTTCCCGGCCTTTGCGGTCACCGTCGACGTGGTGATCCTCACGATGTCCGACGGTGTGCTGCACATGTTGCTCGTGCGCCGCGGCGAGACTCCCTTCAAAGGAATGTGGGCGATCCCGGGCGGCTTCAAGCGCCCCAACGAGACGCTGCACGAAGCGGCTAGGCGAGAGTTGGCGGAGGAGACCGGCGTTGATGTGCCAACGCTGCTTACCCAGTTCGGCGCCTATGGCGACCCTGATCGCGATCCGCGCATGAACGTCGTGACCATCGGCTATCTCGCTGTGCTTCGCGAAGTCGGCGCGATTGTCGCGGGCACGGACGCAGCGGAAGCCTTGCTCGTCCCGGTGGCCGACGTGCTGCGCGGGAGACTCGACCTGGCGTTCGATCATGAGCAGATCGTGCGCGACGCAATCGAGCGCGTGCGTACGGAACTCGAGGTCACCGGGATCGCGACGGCCTTCGTTGGTCAGACGTTCACCCTGGCGGAACTGCGCGCGGTGTACGAGGGCACATGGGGAGTGCAGCTCGACGCAGCGAACTTTCGCCGCAGTGTCGTCGCCGAGGACGGATGGGTGATCCCGACTGGGCGTCTGGCGCCACCTGGGCCATCGGGTGGCCGGCCAGCCGAGCTCTATCGCGCTGGGAAGGCATGGAAGCACGGCGGCCCAATCCATCGGTTGAAGTCGACAGAGAGGAAGTCACGACAATGAGAGCTGTAGTTCACGACAGGTACGGATCGCCAGATGTGCTGCGACTGGAAGACGTCGCACGGCCGGTTCCAAAAGACGACGAGGTGCTGATCAAAGTCCACGCGACCACCGTCAATCGTTCCGACTGCGGTTGGCGTAGTGGCGATCCGTTCTTCTCGCGCTTCTTCACTGGGATCCGTCGACCGAAGCACAAGATTCTCGGCAGCGAGTTTGCAGGCGAGATCGCGGGCGTCGGTTCCTCGGTCACCAAGTTCGCTGTCGGCGATCGAGTCTTCGGTGCGTGCGGTTTCGGTGCCCACGCCGAGTACGTCTGCATGCGCGAGAGCCGGATGATTGCACACAAGCCAGAAGGCATGTCGTTTCAAGAGGCGGCCGCAGTGTGCGACGGAGTAGCCATCGCGGGGGCGTGCCTCAAGTCCGTCGAACTTCACGAAGGGCGCAGCATTCTCATCTACGGCGCGTCCGGCTCGATCGGTACCGCTGCCGTGCAACTAGCCCACAACACGGGCGCGCACATCACGGCTGTCTGCGACACCGAGCACGTCGAGTTGGTCAAGTCGCTTGGCGCCGACGAAGTCATCGATTACACCAAGGACGACTTCACGAAGCAAGGTCAGCAGTACGACGTTGTCTTCGACGCAGTCGGCAAGAACACCTTTCGTCGCTGCCGGCGTGCGATCGTCCGCCGTGGCACATACATCGAGACGGACCTCGGCTTCATGTGGCACGTCCCGGCGCTCACGTTGCTCACTCGACTCACACACAAACTTGGCGGTAGGCGAGTAACCCTGCCGATTCCGAAGTACGCGCCCGAGGAGGTCGTCGTTCTGAAGCAGCTGATCGAAGCCGGGAAGTACCGAGCAGTGATCGACAGCGCGCGACCGCTGGAACAAATCGTCGAAGCGACGAAGTACGTCGAGACCGGTCAGAAGACAGGGAACCTGGTCATCACCGTCACTGAGGAGGGAACACGGCAATGAAAGCGATTGTCCGCACAAAGTACGGCTCGCCAGAAGTGCTCTCGCTGGAAGAGATCGAGACGCCGACGCTCACCGATGATGGGGTGCTCGTGCGCGTACACGCCACGTCGGTGAACCCGGCCGAGTGGTACGGCATGATGGGCACGCCCCTCATCGCGCGCATGGCGTTCGGGTTGCGCAAACCGAAGACGAAGACGATGGGAGTCGACTTCGCTGGAACGGTTGCAGAGGTCGGCAAGAATGTCACGCGGTTTCACGTTGGCGACGAAGTGTTCGGCGGTCGCGACGGAGTCTTTGCCGAGTACGTAGTTGTCGGCGAGGCAAAGGCGGTCTTGCCAAAGCCGGCGAACGTGACAATGGAGCAGGCGGGCTCCGTGGCGATCGCGGCGTTCACCGCACTGCAGGGCTTGCGCGACAAGGGCAAGCTTCAGAGCGGACAACAGGTTCTGATCAACGGCGCTTCAGGCGGTGTCGGGACATTCGCAGTACAGATCGCCAAGTGGTTAGGCGCAGAGGTGACAGCAGTGTGCAGCACGCGCAACGTCGAACACGTGCGCGCGCTGGGTGCCGACCATGTCATCGACTACAAGCGCGACGACTTCACTCGCAGTGATCGGCGATACGACCTCATCCTCGATGTCGCTGGTAGTAGGTCATGGCGTGAGTGTCGGCGCATACTGAACAAGAAGGCCCGGCTCGTCATCGTTGGAGCACCGAAGGGGAATCGCCTTCTGGGGCCGGTGAGTCACATGCTGAAGACGCGACTTGCTTCCGTTGGCAGCCGACGAAAGCTCGTGTTCTTCGTCGCCAAGATCCAGAAGGAGGACCTAGCGGTCTTGGCGGATCTGATGGCGACCGGCAGTGTGACGCCAGTCATCGACCGCACGTACACGTTGGCGGATGCGGCCGACGCGATGCGTTACCTCGGTGAAGGCCACGCGCAGGGAAAGATCGTCCTGACCATCTAGCGGTACTGTCTGCTGATGGCCGCCAAGTCCGTCGAAGATCGCGTGCGGTCAATCTGCATGGCGTTTCCAGAAGTGACCGAGAAGACGAGCCACAGTGCGCCGGCGTTCTTTGTGAAGAAGCAGTTCCTGCACCTGTGGGTCGACGGTCATCACGAAAATCAGTTCCCGCACCTGTGGTGTGCTGCCCCGGTGGGTGCGCAAGAGGAACTCATCGAAACCGAGCCGAAGCGATTCTTCCGCCCGCCGTACGTAGGGAGCCGCGGCTGGATCGGCGTGCGCCTGGACGGCAAGGTCGATTGGGGCGAGATCGCGGAGATCTGCAAGGACGCCTATCGCGTCACAGCCCCTCCAAAACTCGCCGCCCAACTCACCGTTTGAACGCTGCCGCACGCATACCGTGCGCCAGCGAACAAACGCGGGTTAGCCGTCGGCGCGATTGCGCCAGCGGAACGAACGCAGGCACCACACCAGTCCGACGATGATCCAGATGCTGAGCACCAGCGCAACGCGATCGAGTTCCCAATCACCCGTGACCTCGCGTGCCTTGGCAGCGTCGGGCAAGAATGCGTAGCGCAAGCCCTGGCACATCCACTTCAACGGAAAGATTGCGGCGGCGTTCTGCAGCCAGCTGGGCACATCGCTGTACACGAAGAACACGCCGGAGATGAACTGCAGCACGATCGCGATTGGCGACACCATTGCCGGCGCCGCCTGCCCGTTCTTGGGGACCGATGAGAATGCAATGCCGCACAGCGTGCACGCAGTGAGTCCGAGGACGAAGACCATCGCGAACACTGCCCAGTGTTTGGCGTCGACTGGCAGATTGAGATCGAAGAACAGCACGCCGGCTGTCAGCATCAGTGCCAGCGAGGCCAGTGACACCACCATCACCACGCCGATCTTGCCGATGAAGAATGCGCTCTTCGGCATCGGTGTTCCGCGCAAACGCTTCAACAGGCCGGCATCGCGTTCCATCGCAATGGTGATTGCCAAGTTCTGAAAGCTTGACGTCATCAAGCTTGCACCGAGCATGCCGGCGACGAAGTAGTTCACGAACGGCGTTCCAGGAACGATCTCGTCCTGGCTGCCGAAGATTGATCCGAACAACACCAGCAGGATCAACGGAAACAACATCGTGAAGACGACGGCTTCGCGCTGGCGAAAGAAGGACTTGAGCTCGGCCCGAATTCGCGCCGAGCAGATCGCGACGTAGCTCACCGAGGAAGTCGCCACGTCACTCACCGTCCGGTCCGAGCATTGCGAGGTACGTGTCTTCCAAACTTGGTCGGGTGATCTTCAATTCCGCTAGTTCGCCGGGATTCGAACTGCTCAACTCGCGAACGACCTGTGTGGGTGTGGCCGTCTCGATCTCGACGATCCGACCATCGGTGTTGCGGTAGCTGACCTTCGCCAAGGCTTTGCCGCGACCACCGAGACCGCTGGGTGTGTCCAGTGCGATGAGAGTTCCGTGATTGATCACGCCAACGCGATCGGCCAATGCTTCGGCCTCGTCGAGGTAGTGCGTCGTCAACAAGATAGTTGTGCCCTCGGCGCGCAGGCCTTGGATCATCGCCCAGAAATGACGACGCGCTTCCGGGTCGAAACCGGTGGTTGGCTCATCAAGAAACAGCAGTTCGGGCCGACCGAGGATCCCCAATCCGACATCAAGACGCCGACGCAGCCCGCCCGACAGTTGGCTGCCGCGCTGGTTGGGGTAATCGCCGAGCCCAACGAGGTGCAGCACCTCGTCGATCGGTCGCGGATGCGGGTAGAACGCCGCGAACGTGGCCAACGACTCCACCACTGTTAGCTCAGTGAGATCCTTCGTCGATTGCAGGACGATGCCGATGCGAGCGCGCCACGCCGCGTCGCCCTTTTGTGGATCGACCCCCAGCACCTTCACGTCGCCGCTGTCGCGGTTGCGGTAGCCCTCGAGGATTTCGATCGTCGTGCTCTTGCCGGCGCCGTTCGGGCCGAGCAGCGCGAACACCTCCCCAAGCTCAATGCGCAGGTCAAGCCCCGCGACCGCTTGTGTCGTCGTTGACTTCCCGGCCGACTTGCCTTGATAGGTCTTGGTGAGGCCGACAATTTCGACCGCAGTCATGGGATCGATTCTGGCAGATTGCGTATACATTTTGCGAACCCTCCCATTGTGTAAATCCTCCTTACTGAAAGGACCGACGTGACCGCGTCGCTCGCCCCCGAATCAACTCGTAAACCACACCTGCTCGCGCGTCTCGGCCGGTGGTGTGTTCACCGTCGCAAGCTCGTCGTGTTCGGAATTTGGATTCCGCTCTTCGTCGTGCTGAACGCTGCATCGGGTGCCGTGGGCTCCGACTTCCACACGGAGATGAAACTGCCGAGCGGCGAAGCCGCCGACGTTTTCGACTTGCTCAAGAGCGTCAGCGATGAAGCCGCTGGATTCGACGCCGAGATCGTGTTCTATTCACCCGATGGTGTGAACACCGATGAGATCACCGAGTCGCTCTCGGCGTTCTTCGGCGAGGTCGAAAAACTTGAAGGCGTCGATGTGACGAGCCCATTTGATTCGCCCGATCCGGAAATCAGCGAGGACGGCACTGTTGGCGTCGCGCGCCTGAAGATCACCGAGCGCAGTCAGCAAGACGCGATCAAGCTGGCCGACGAGATCCGAGCGTTGGGCGACAAGGTCTCGCTGACGCAGGCCGACGGCAGCAAGTTGCAGATCGAGTACGGCGGCTGGGTATTCAGCAAGTTCGAGTTCCCGGCCTCGGAAGCGCTCGGCATTATCGCGGCGGTTGTGATTCTGGTGCTCGCCTTCGGCTCCGTCATCGCGATGGGCTTGCCCATCGGAACGGCTCTTGTCGGACTCGGCATGGGCACGGCCATCGTGGGACTGCTCAGTCACGTGCAGTCGATGCCAGATTTCACGAGCCAGATGGTGGCGATGATTGGCCTCGGCGTCGGCATCGACTACGCGCTATTCATCGTGACGCGATATCGAGCTGCGCTACACGACGGGTTGTCGGTCGAAGAGGCAGTCGTGGAAGCGGTCGACACAAGTGGTCGCGCTGTCGTCTTCGCTGGCATCACGGTCATGATCTCTCTGGTTGGCCTGTATCTCATCGGGCTCGAGTTCGTCAGCGGCCTCGCCACCGGCGCAACGGTCGGTGTATTGGTGATGATGCTCGCTTCAATCACTTTGCTGCCCGCGCTGCTCGCAATGACAGGACACCGCATCAATGTCACGTCGCGCGCCGCGCTCGCCGCGCTTGCGGTCTTGGTTGTCGCAGCCCTCGGGGCCATCATCACGACCAACATCGGCATCTTGCTGGTGGGCTTGCTCGTTTCAGCTGTGGTCCTCGTCGCCAGCTTCTTTGTGAAGTCACTGCGCAAGCCAGTGCCGCACCGCGCGGAAAAGCCGGGCGAGCAGAGTCTGTGGTATCGGTGGAGCCGTATTGTGCAGCGTCGTCCCTGGCGCGTGCTCGCGGTTTCAGTTGGTTTGCTCGTCTTCTTGATGATTCCGCTGTTCTCGATTCGCCTGGGGTTTGGCGACATGGGCAATGCTCCTGAGGATCAGACGGTGCGCAAGGCTTACGACTTGCTGGCCGACGGTTTTGGCCCCGGCTCGAATGGCCCGTTGGTCATCACAGTCACCGGCTCCGCGGCCGACGACAACGCTGCTCGCCAAGAGTTCGTTGAACTGTTGCGCGGTGTCGAGGGTGTGTCTGCGGCGTTCTCGCCGCCAGAAGCCTTGCGCCCCGGGTTGGCAATTGTCACCGTCATTCCCGACAGCGCACCGCAAGACGAAGCCACAAACGAGCTCGTCAATCGGTTGCGCGACGACATTGTCCCTGCGAGCGGCGTCGAAGCGCTTGTCGGCGGCCAAACGGCTGCCGGCATGGACTTCGCGACCTACCTGGGCAGTCGTCTGCCGTTGTTGATTGGCGCCGTGCTCATCCTGAGCTTCCTGCTGTTGATGGCGGTGTTCCGCAGCGTGCTCGTGCCGTTGAAGGCCGTGGTCATGAACCTGCTGTCGATCGGCGCTGCCTATGGAGTGATCGTCGCCATCTTCCAGTGGGGTTGGGCGAAAGATCTGATCGGCGTTGGCAAGGAAGGCCCGATCGACGCATGGGTCCCGATGATGCTGTTCGCCATCGTCTTCGGTTTGTCGATGGACTACGAGGTCTTCCTGCTGTCGCGCATCAAAGAGGAATACGACCGCACCGGTGACAACGGCCTTGCAGTGGCCGACGGCCTCGCCGTCACTGCGCGCGTCATCACCGCCGCAGCGTTAATCATGGTGTGCGTTTTCAGTGCATTCGTCTTGGGCGACGAGCGCTCGCTGAAGCTCTTCGGCCTCGGCCTGGCTGCTGCGGTCGCCATCGACGCGACCATTGTGCGCATGTTGCTCGTGCCCGCGACGATGGAACTGCTCGGAAACCGCAACTGGTGGATTCCGAAGTGGATCGACAAGCTGCTGCCCAAGATCGACGTCGAGGGTTACCACCACCAGGCGCCGGCGATCGGTGCTCACGACGAGAAGTCATGAGCGAAACGGCCGATCGCTTCGCCGCCGTAGCGGCCCGGTTCACACAATGCGTCGAGGCTGTTCCCGCGGAAGCGTGGAACAACTCGTCGCCGTGTGCGGGTTGGACCACACGCGACGTGGTACGGCACCTCGTCGATTGGGTTCCTGGCTTCTATAGCGCGAATGCCGGCCTCACGTTTCCGGCCGGACCCTCAGTCGACGTCGACCCGGCGGGTGCGTGGGCGGTTGTGTGCCGCACGCTGCTCGCCGCGCTCGCCGACCCCGAGGTTTCGGCGCGCGAGTTCGATAGTCAGGCTGGCCGCATGTCTGTCGAGCAATCAATCGGCATGATCGTTACTGGCGACGTGTTGATTCACACATGGGATGTGGCCCGCGCCACGGGGCTCGACGAGCGACTCGACGCTGCCGAAGTGCACGGCATGTTCGAAGGAATGCAAGCCTTCGATGAAATCCTGCGCAGTTCGGGCCAGTTTGGTCCTCGGGTCACTGTGCCCGAGTCGGCCACTGAGCAGGACAAGTTGCTCGCCTTCACGGGGCGTCAGCCCTGACACGCAAACTGATCATCGACACCGACCCTGGGGTCGATGATGCCATGGCGATCTTCATGGCGTTGGCCTCCCCGGAGCTCGACGTTGTTGGTCTCACCACCATCTTTGGTAACGCCGCAACAGTCGACACCACGCGCAATGCGCGTGTGCTGCTTGATGCCGCAGGGCGCGACGACATCCCGGTGTCTGCTGGCGCCAGTGCTCCTCTCGCCGCGGACTACATCGGGCCGGTTCCGTGGGTGCATGGCCACAACGGGCTTGGCGATGCGCCAATTGGCGAACCGAGTCGTCCGCCAGTTGCGACTTCGGCGCACGAGTTCTTGTACGAGATGGCTGCCGCGGACCCCGGTGCGATCACATTGCTGGCGGTTGGTCCGCTCACCAACCTGGGCTTGCTGCTACAGCACCATCCAGATGCCGTCGACCTCTTCGCCGAGGTTGTGGTGATGGGTGGCAATGCGCTCGTGCCCGGCAACGCAACACCGGTCGCGGAAGCAAACATCAACAACGACCCCGAAGCAGCCGACTTGGTGTTCGGCGCGAAGTGGCGAGTGACAATGGTCGGGCTCGACGTCACGCACAAGGTGAACTTGTCGGGAGCAGCAATCGATCGCATCAGCGCCGTCGATACACCGACGGCTGCCCTGCTTGCCGCGGCGCTGCCGCTGTATCGCAACTTCTTTGAGACGCGCAACCACGTCGATGGCATCTTCGTGCACGATCCGTCGGCGGTTGCATACCTGCTGGATCCCGATGCGTTCACCACCGAGCAGTGGCCCATTCGAGTCGAGACCGAGAGCTTCAGTCGCGGCAAGACGTGGCCCAACATGGGCGACACCGACGATGCCGCGCCGCCCGCGTGGCGTGGCCGACCGGCGGTGAATGTGTGCACCGAAGTCGATGCACCTTGGGTGTTGCGCCTCGTCGAAGAACGACTGACTCGGTACTAGGCCGTCAGAGTTCGAGCCGCGCGATCCACAAGCCGGGCGCTTCCAGCTCGGCAGGTGTCGGTAGCGGTTGCTCGCCAGCAAAGAAGTTCACCAAGCCGTGCTCGCCCACGCGATCGACAACGCCAGCAGTGAACGTCTTGCCGCGCTGCACCTGTTCTTGCGTGAGCTGTAACCCGAGCAGTCGCTCCACGAACTGGTCGTCGGGCGATGCTTCGAACCGCCGCCGCCGTACCGCTTCGGCGATGCGCAGTGCGTCGCCGCCGATGACGCGAGCGGCGACGCCATCCACGAGGTAGTCAACCGAACCGACGACGGCAGCGATTGCTGCATCAAGCTGCGGCGCCAACGCGAGTTGTTCGGGCGATTGCACCGCACCAAGCAATAGCGCGGGATCGGAGAGCAGTTGCTGCATCGCTGCCATCGGGTCGCCCTCGTCGGTCTCGAGCGAGGAGAGGTGTTCCGCAACGGCCGAAGCGTCGGGGCGGAATGCGCCGACGTGGCGACGCACCAACGTGCTGAGTTGCTCGGATAGCCGCGTGAAACCGAACAGCGTGTGGCCGATCATCTCCTGTGCGAGGGTCCACAACCGCATCTCGTCGATCGGCAAGCTCCAATCGGTCGCAAACTGATCGATGTTGGCCGGCACCAGCATCAGCGCGCGATCGCTACGCGGAATCGGCAAGTCGTACTGGCCGAACGTTCTCGCTGCAAGGCGCCCGACCATTGAACCAACAGCCATGCCCATCATTGAGGGCGCCATCATCTGGCTGAGGTTGCTCATCATCGCCGCCAGCGGGTCGGGTTCGTCGCCGGCATCGCTGGGCGACGGACGGCGCCCGAGTGAGGTAGCCAACTCGGTGAACAGTGGTCGGTACGCCTCGAGAGTGCGCTGCGCCCACACGGTGCGAGTGACCGGTGCAACCTCCGGAAAGATGGTGTCGAGACCGGTGAGATCGCGCACGTGCAATTCGACGATGCGCGCCAAGTCGCCGAGTGCGATGCGCACGGTGGGCTCGACATTGCCCTCAGTGATCGCAGCCTTGCCGTCCTTGCCATCGGGTTCACGACCGCTGGCGGCCATCGCCGCGAACTGGCGAGCGGCGTCCCAATTCAACGGACCTTGCCCGGCAAGCGCCTTCGCGAGATCGCCGAACATCGGCAGGTTCGCGAACGGATTGTCGCCGAATTCCGCCGACGACGCGTCGTCTTCCATGCGCGCAGCTTATGAACACATTCCGCGAACCGCTAGCGTCAGGCGCGATGAGTCTTGTGACGACCACCACACCCGTGTGGGTAGGCAATGGCACCGGTGGTTTGGGTTCACGTGTGTTTCGACTACTCGCCGCCAGCGACAAGGTGTGCCTCGCCGAATCGGGTAGTGCCCCGGTTGAAGTGTTGGTGTGGCTTGCCGCCGACAACGCGCTGCCCGACCACGGGGTATTGGGTGGGTTGTCGGCTGCGTTACGCGAAAGCCCCGAGCTACGCCACGTCGTGTTGGTTTCCTCGGCGATGGTCTACGGCGCTTGGGAAAACAACCCTGTTCCATTGACTGAGGAAGCGCTGCTGCGTCCCGACGTCGAGTTCGCGTTCGCCCGCCAGCTTGGCGCCGCAGAACAACTGGTCGACGCGTGGCGCCGCGAGGGGGCCGGTCGCACCGCAACGGTGTTACGGCCTGCCATCGGAATGGCGGCCGACGACACCAGCCGCTTGGCGGCTGCGCTGGCGGCTGGCATGGGACAACGCTTTGGCACAGCGGATCCGCCGGCGCAGTTCTTGCACCTCGACGATCTCGCCGCCGCGGTTTTGCTCGCCGTCGAACAACAGCTGGACGGAGTGTTCAACGTGGCACCCGACGGATGGATCGCGGGGGAACGCGTTCGTGCCCTGGCGGGCGCAGTACCGCGGCTCAAGTTGCCCGATCGGGTGAGCGAGGTGATCACCAACTTGCGCTGGCGGTTCCAGCGCGGCCCAATTCCACCTGGCTTGCGCAGCTATACGCGTTCGCCATGGCTGATTGCAAACGATCGCTTAAAGGCCGCCGGTTGGCAGCCGAACGTGACCAACGAGCAGGCGTATGTCGAGGGCACCGAGGGCAAGTGGTGGACGATGGTCTCCCCGAAGCGCCGTCAAGAGATCACGCTGGTTGGGGCGTCGGTCGCAACCCTGACTGGTGTTTTGCTGCTCGTGCGTGCAGTGCGTCGCGCTCGGCGCCGACGTATCAGCTAATTGGTGCCCAGCTGAATCGCAAGCGTTGCTTCTTCGCCGTTTGCGAACAGCACAATCAGCTGCACGATGTCGCCCGGCATCAGACCCGCGAGCGCTGCAACAAACGTCGCGTCGTCGCCCACGACCGCATCGTTGATAGCGAGAATCACGTCGCCATCGTGCAGGCCCGCCCATCCGGCAAGTGCGCGGCGCAATACAGCGAAGTCGCCGAGCGCAACGAAGTGTTCGCTGCTGGAGTTTGAACACAACCCCACCAGATCGCCATCCTGATTCATGACGGGTGTGCCTTCGCGCACGGAGTCGTCGTACGTGAACTCTTGGTCGAAGTTGCCATCAGCGCCAATGGTGAACGTGTAGGCCGTTTCGCCAACCAACGTCAACTCGTCGCCGGGAGCGATCGTCGCCATCTCAAACGCCAGCTCTTCGAGGAGCGTGTCGGTCGTCAGCACCGCTAGACCTTGATCTTGATCGACGAAGAGCACCTGCGCCGTTGCGGTGCGGCCGTCGGTGAGCAGAAGTTGCACCGTGCTATCGGCCTCAACCGCGAACGCAGTGGTGATCACGAGGCTGCTCCCGCTGACTGCCACAGCGACCGCGCCGTCTTCAACCGTTTTCGTTTGCTGGAGGTTGTACGTTGGCATCGGTGGCGGCAGTGCGATTGTGCTCGCAACCACCGTGGTGGAGATGGTGGTAGCGGGTGCAACGGTCGTGGAGCCGGGTGATTCGAGTGGGAGGCGAAGCGAGTTGCTGACTACCGACGAACTGCTTGTCGCGAGGGTCGAACGGACGCTGACAACCGCCGTTCGGCCAGCTTCTGTGGGCATCATCGTCCACAGCACGGCGAGCGCGATCATGATGCCGATGGCGCCGGTAGTTGTGGACAGACCGCGGCCCAGAATCACCGGTGGTTCCGACATTGTCCATGCTTCGTGGCCGACTTCGCTGGGGTGTCGCCACTCGCGTTCGTGGGCGGGCAGCGGTGCGGGCTGGCGGTCGTCGCGGTCGTCGCGATCGTTCCCGTGGCCGTTCTCGTTGTCGTGTTGCCCGGCTGCCACGAACGGGAGAGGTTAGTGAGCATCGCCGCGCGAGTGGCGTCGCGCCAGCGCGGGCTCGGTGGCTGAGGGCGTTATCACGGCTACCATGCGCTGTTGTGCATCCCCCCGCAACAGGCACCTCTTGGTTGGCAATAACCGACCACGCACTGCCGATCGCGGCCGTCTACGACTGGTGCGTACAGCCAGAATGTGGCGCAATCGTGCTGTTCAGCGGCATCGTGCGCGACCACGCCGTTGACGAACACGGCAACCTGCGGGCCGATGTGACGCACCTGCTGTACGAGGCCTACGAAAGCCAGACCGTCCCCGCCTTCGCGGCCATCGAAGCCGAGCTTCGGGGCCGCTGGCCGCACACCGGCCGGGTGGCGTTGCTGCATCGCGTGGGCGTCGTTTCCCTGATGGAGAGTTCCGTCGTGGCCGCCGTCAGCGCCCCGCACCGGCCGGAGGCTTTCGAGGCCGCTCGCTTCGCCATCGACGCCATCAAGGCCAGCGCTCCGATCTGGAAGCACGAGACCTGGGCGGAGGGTGCCGATTGGGGTACCGCGGCCCATGCGTTGGTAACGCCTGCTTCGGTGGCAAGTGCTCGCACTGGCGGTGATCGCTCGTGATCTGGGTTTATGTCGTCGCGTTCGTGATCTTGGTCGTTGCGACGTTTCTCTTGCGCGGACGCCGACCCGACTCGGGCATGACCTCCTACCGCAAACACATCGATGCACTGTCGTCAGAGTCGCGGCGTGGCGTGCGCGAAGTGAACGATCGGACTCAGAGCACCAAGCGTCGGAAGCCCTAGGCATGGCACGCGACCTCGCAATCGACCTTGGTACTGCCAACACGTTGGTCTACATGAAGGGCCGCGGCATCGTGCTGAACGAACCGTCGGTGATTGCCGTTAACCGGCAGACCGGCGAAGTTCTGGCGACTGGTCGCGAAGCGTGGCAGATGATCGGCCGCACGCCCGGTTACATCGTTGCCGTTCGTCCTCTGCGCGGTGGTGCCATCACCGACTTCGAGATCACTGAGCGCATGATTCGCTTGCTGTTGCAACGCGTCGGTGTCAGCCGCTTCACGCGCCCCAAGGTCGTCATCTGCGTGCCGTCAGCGATCACCGAGGTCGAGCGGCGCGCGGTGACCGACGCGGCTCGTCGTGCGGGCGCCGCCGACGCACAGTTGATCGAGCAGCCGATGGCAGCGGCCATTGGCGCCGACCTGCCCATCGACGAACCGATTGGCAACATGGTCATCGACATTGGTGGTGGCACCAGCGAGTCGGCCGTGATCAGCCTCGGTGGCATCGTCGCGCTGGAAGCGGTGCGCGTTGGCAGTTTCGATATCGATGCCGCGATCCAGGCATACGTGCGCCGCGAGCACGGCATCGCGATCGGCGAACGCACCGCTGAAGAGGTGAAGGTCGCGATCGGTTCCGCCTGCGAGACGGAAGACGAGAGCCAAGCCGAAGTTCGCGGTCGCGATCTAATGACCGGATTGCCGCGCACTGTCGTGTTGACGCCAGAAGAAGTTCGCTTCGCCATCGACGACACGCTCAGCAGCATCATCGACTCGGTGAAGCGTTGTCTGGCCAAGGCGCCGCCGGAACTCGCGCAGGATTTCCTCGTGCGCGGTATGTACCTCGTCGGTGGTGGCGGCTTGCTGCGTGGTCTATCGCAGCGCATTGAGAAGGAAACAAATGTGCCCGTGCGCATGTCGAACATGCCGCTCGAGGCCGTCGTCATGGGTGCCGGCCACTGCATCGAACACTACGACGCATTGAAAACGATGTTCATGGGTGCCCGCCGCTGATGCGGTCGATTGTCGATCACGCTCACGCGCTCGATTCCGGCCTAGCGGCAATCCGCAAGCAATACGACGTGCCAAGCGCGTTCGCTCCGTCGGTGCTCACCGCGGCAGATGTCGCTGCGAAACGCGCACCGACCGACCACGTTGATCGCACCGATTGGCCGTTTGTCACGCTCGATCCGGCAGCGAGCACGGATCTCGATCAGGCGTTCACGATCGATCGCGTTGGCGACGATCTGCTGCTGCACTACGCGATCGCAGATGTCGCCTGGTTCGTGAGCGACGGCGACGTACTGGACACTGAAGCGTGGCAGCGGGGCAACACGCTTTACCTACCCGATGGCAAGGCAGGGTTGTATCCGCCGGTGCTCGCGGAAGGAGCGGCGAGTCTGTTGCCCGATGGCCCGCGGCCAGCCGTTGTCTTCCACGTTCGGCTATCGCCCGCGGGACTAGCAACACTCGACGGCGCCGAGCGCGCCATCATTCGCAGTCGCGCCAAGCTGGCGTACGACAGCGTCAAACCGGCCGACTTGCCGGCCGACTTCGACGAGTTTGCGCGCCGGGTGACGGCAGCCGCGGATGCTCGCGGTGCCGGCGCGCTTTCGCCACCCGAGCAAGCCGTCGAACGCCGCGATGGCGGCTATCGATTGGAGTTCCGTCCGCGTCTCGCGAGCGAAGAGAAGAACGCGGCGCTGTCGTTGGCAACCAACCTCGCCGTCGCCGACGCGATGTTCCGCGCGGGTGTCGGATTGTTCCGCGTGATGGATGGACCCGACGAGCGAGCAGTGCGCCGTCTGCGACACACGGCGCAAGCGTTCGGGCTTGCTTGGGGTCGCGACGAATCGTTGGAGTCGTTCTCGCGGCGGCTCGATCTGAGCCGACCGGCAGACGAGGCGTTCGCCATGGCGGTGCGCCGAGCCGGGGGAGGTGCGGACTACGTCGCTTTCGAAGCAGGGGTGACGCCCTGGCACGCAGCGATGGCCGCCACGTATGCGCATGTCACCGCGCCGTTGCGTCGCTTGGCCGATCGCTATGTCGTACAAACCACACTGGCCTTGGCGAACGGACGGGAAGTCTCCGAGCAAGTGCGGGCCGCGCTGCCAAAGTTGCCGGCGACGATGGACCGAGCGGAAGCGATTGCGAGCCGCATCGATCGAGCGATCATCGATCTTGCCGAGGCAGTCACGATGCAAGGGCGTGTCGGTGAGATCTTCAATGCGGTCGTGGTCGACGACGACGAAGACGCCACCCGCATTCAGCTGTGCGATTTTGCTGTCGTTGCCAAAGTGCAGGCGCGCGGTGTCCGCCCGGGTGACGAGATGCGCGTGAAGTTGTCGGCGGTCGATGTAGTCGCGCGCAGCGTCGAGTTTCAGCGCGTTAGCTAAGGCACGACGGTTCCTGCAACGTCACGCAGGATCGATGCGCAGCACGCTGCCGGTGCCGTAAGCCAGTACGTACAACTCGCCGTCGGGTCCGGCGGCAATTGCGCTGACGCTCCCCGCGTTGGCGAGTTCCAGCACCACCGGTGCCGCGCCTGGCTCCGCGGACAACGCCCACACCTTGCCGCTGCAATAGTCGCCGAACAGATACCAGCCGCGCAGCGAGGGGATCGCGTCGCCCCTGTACACCGTTCCACCGCTGATCGAACATCCACTGTCACCGTGTTGGTACTCGTGAATCGGCATCGTGACGCCATCGGTGGACTGATCGCCGTTGTAGGGATGCGTCCCCTCCAATGCGCTCCAGCCGAAGTTCACACCGCGACCACCACCGTCGCTGGCGCGTGCGACGTCGACTTCTTCCCACTCTCCCTGGCCGACGTCACCGATCCATAGGTCGCCGGTTGCGCTGTCGAAGTTGAAACGCCAGGGGTTACGCAAACCAATCGACCAGATCTCGGGCGTTGCACCGTCGACATCAACGAATGGGTTGTCGGCGGGGATTGTGTACGGCTGGTCGCCGCTGGCTCGCGGATCAATCCGCAGCAACTTGCCCAATGGCTCACCGAGCGCGAGCGCGCGGCGTTCTGGGTCGCCGCCGGAACCTCCGTCGCCCATTCCGATGTACAACAAGCCGTCGGGACCGAACGCGACGTCGCCACCGTTGTGATTGGGGTACGGCTGGTCGATGGTGATCACGGTTCGCCGGCTATCAGGTTCGAACGTGCCGTCGGCCGCGATTGCGAACTCGGCAACAACGGTGTTGCCGTCGGTGTTGGTGTAGTCGACGTACGCCAACGGGTCGGTCGGGTGAAACGCCAGCCCTAGCAGACCTTGCTCGCCGCAGCACGACACCAAGCCGGTGATGTCGAGCACTGGCGCGCCGCTCACGCCGTTGACGACTGGAATGACTAGGCCTTCCTGATCGACGACGTAGATCGCCGAATCGCCATTGCGCCACGCGAGGTCGACCGGCGCCTGGAAGCCATCGACATACGGCGTGAGCACGATCGAACCGGCTTCCAGTGGGACGGTGACTTCTGGGGTTGTCGGCTCCGGTGCGGCTGTCGTTGCTGTGTTCGCTGGTGTCGTATCGCTGCCCGCGACGGTCGTCGCAACAGTCGCGACCGGTGCGAGCGTTGTGTCGCTGGTGTTGCCGTCGGCGGCACAACCGGCGCCAAAGACGAGCACTGCTGCGATGGCTACTTTGCGAGAGCGGCTCATGGTTGTGTAACCCGCACGAGGCCTTCTTGCACGACGCTGACCGCAAGCGCACCGTCGGCTGTGAACAGGTTGCCACCTGCGAGCCCGCGGGCACCTGCGATGGAGATCGGTCGTTGGTCGTAGAGCAGCCAGTCGTCCGCGCGAAACGGACGGTGAAACCACATCGCGTGATCGAGACTCGCCATTTGCATGCCTGGTGCGTCCAAGGTAAGTCCAAACGGTAGAAGTGATGTGTCGAGCAATGTCATATCGCTTGCGTAAGTGACGATGCACGCATGCAAGGTCGGGTCGTCGGGCAGTACCCCGTCTGCGCGCAACCAAACACGCTGCCCGTACAACGGGCTGCCGTCGCGGCTGAATGGGTCGCTATCGACGTACCGCACGTCGATCGGGCGCGGTCGATCGAACCAGTCGCCGATGCGCGCCTTGTGCGGCTCCATTCTGGTTTTGAAGTCCGGAAGCGTTTCTGCGGCCGGCACGTCGAGCGGTATCGGCACTTGATAGTCCAGCCCCGTCTCGGGGCCATGGAAGCTGGCCTGCAAGTTGAAGATGGCGCGGCCGTGCTGCACCGCGACGACGCGGCGAGTGCTGAAGCTCTTTCCGTCGCGGATGCGGTCGACTTCGTAGAGGATCGGCACGTTCGGGTCGCCGGGGCGCAGGAAGTAGGCGTGCAACGAGTGCACCAAACGGCCGGGAACATCGATCGTGCGGGTGGCCGCGACGAGCGCTTGCCCGGCGACCTGGCCCCCGAACACCCGCTGACGGTTCTCGTCGGGCGACACGCCGCGGAAGATGTTCACCTCGATTGCTTCGAGGTCGAGCAGGGTGATGAGATCGTCGAGCGCAGACATGCGCTTGCATTGTGGCGGATATGGTGCGGCCGTGTCCGATCAGTCGCTCTCAGCCACGTTGCGCGCTTGTGCGTTGGCCGCCAAAGGGTTCATGCCCGCCGACGAGGGTGATGCGTTGTTCGCGGCGGCGGTTGATGCTGGTATTGCCGTTCCCGATTTGCCATTCCTGGAAGTCGGTTCGTATTGCGGTCGCAGCACCGTGTGGCTGGGTGCTGCCGCGCGCGCATGCGCGACCGTGTTGTTTGCTGTCGATCACCATCGCGGTAGTGAAGAGAACCAGGCTGGCTGGGAGCATCACGACCCAACGCTGGTCGATCCGCGTACTGGCCTGATGGACACACTGCCGGTTTTTCGCGACACCATCCACGCGGCGGGCCTGGACGATGTGGTGTTCGCAGTGGTCGGTCGCTCGGCCGCCGTCGCCGCGCATTGGGCATCGCCGCTTGCGTTCTTGTTCATCGACGGTGGTCACGGCGACGAGCCGGCGCGCTTGGATTACGAGGGCTGGACGCCCTACGTAGCAATCGGTGGCACGCTGGCGATCCACGACGTCTTTCCTGATCCTGCCGACGGCGGTCGCCCGCCTTACGAACTGATCTTTCGACCCGCCATCGAGAGCGGCCATTTCGAGTTGCGAAGTGCAACCGGCAGTCTGCGAGTGTTACGCCGCGTGGCATAGGGTGAGTCGCATGTCGAAGACACTGCGCGTCCCCCTCGTGTTGTTCTCAGCGTTCGCAATCGTCGTGAGTTCTTGTGGTGGTGACGATAAGAAATCAGACACCAGTGCCGACTCGTTGGCGACCGACGAAATGGTCGTTTCGATGCAAACGATTATGGATCTTGGAGCTGCGACCCCGGAGAGTTCGGTCGATCTCAACGCCTGCCCGCTTGGCGACTTCGAGATTTTGGTCGCTAAGGCGCCGGCGGAAGTGCAAGCGCTTGCAACCCTCGAAGATCAACTGTTCACGTACGTGTACCAGAACGTGGGTGAGCCACCGCACCTGCAATGTGGTCGGGGAAGCCTGGGCGCCTACTCCGGTGAAGTCCCGGCCGGCGACTACCACGACGATCTCGTCCGACTGCTCGACAACTTCATCTTGACGTTCGATGCCGACAAGGCGCATCGCGGTGGCACGCTCGTGAGTTTCTGTGCGGAACCTATCGGCGCTGGCGGCGGCGACTTCTGCGAGGCCGATTGGTACGACGACAACGTGTGGGTCGGCGTGTTCATTGCGGGCGATGGTCGCTCTTCGGAGTTGGCCGACCAATGGCTAACGGCTGTTCTCGGCGACGTAGTCGCGAACGTCGTGCAGTTGGCGCCGAGTATTCAGACTGTGGGCTAGCCGAACTGCACGCCTTGCGCCAGCGGTAGCGAGTTGCTGTAGTTGATGGTGTTGGTCGCGCGGCGCATGTAGGCCTTCCACGCATCGCTGCCGCTCTCGCGTCCGCCTCCGGTGGTCTTCTCGCCGCCGAACGCGCCGCCAATCTCGGCGCCGCTGGGACCGATGTTGACGTTGGCAATTCCACAGTCGCTGCCTGCGGCGCTGCAGAAGCGCTCGGCTTCGCGTACGTCGGTGGTGAACACGCTGCTTGCCAGACCTTGCGGCACTTCGTTGTGCAGCTGCACCGCTTCGTCGAATTCGTTGTACGCCATCACGTAAAGGATCGGCGCGAACGTCTCGGTGTGCACGATCTCGCTTTGGCTCGGCATCGAGACAATCGCCGGCCGCATGTACGCGGCATCGGGTGCCTCTTGCGCGAGATGTCGTTCGCCGCCAACGAGAACCGTTCCGCCTTGAGCGCGTGCACTGTCGAGCGCATCGTTCATTTGGCTCATCGCCTTCGGTGTGATCAGCGGACCGACGAGCGTGCCCGCGTCCAGTGGGCTGCCGACGGGCAAGCTGGCGAATGCCTTCGTCAGTCGCGTGGTGACCTCATCGAGTCGCGAGTTGTGCACGATCAGGCGCCGCAGCGACGTGCACCGTTGGCCAGCGGTGCCAGCAGCCGAGAACGTGACACCGCGAACGACGAGCTCCATGTCGGCGCTCGGTGCGATGATGGCCGCGTTGTTGCCGCCGAGTTCGAGGATGCTGCGGCCGAAACGAGCTGCGACGATCGGCGCGACCTTGCGCCCCATTGCGGTGCTGCCGGTGGCGCTGACAATCGAGACGCCCGCGGATGCGACGAGCTCGGCACCGACTGCGCCGTCGCCCAGAACCATCTGGCTCACGTTCGGTGGCACGTCGAGGCCGGCCGCCGCCTTGTCGAACAACGCTTGCGTGGCGATTGCGGTGAGCGGTGTCAGCTCGCTCGGCTTCCAGATCACCGGGTTGCCACAAACGAGCGCGAGCGCGGCGTTCCAGCTCCACACTGCGACCGGGAAGTTGAACGCGGTGATCACCGCGGTCGGCCCCATCGGGTGCCATTGCTCCATGAGCCGGTGCCCCGGGCGTTCGCTGGCGATGGTCAGGCCGTGCAGCTGACGACTGAGCCCGACAGCGAAGTCGCAGATGTCGATCATCTCTTGCACTTCGCCGAGTGCTTCGCTTTCGATCTTGCCGACCTCAAGCTGCACGATGCGCGCTAAGTCGGCCTTGTGGATGCGTAGTTGTTCGCCGAGTCGGCGTACGAGTTCGCCGCGCAACGGACCGGGTGCGTTGCGCCACACGGCGAAGGCGGCGGTAGCGCGGTCCACCACGTCGGCGACGCTCGCCGTTCCTGCGACAGAGCCGAGTGTGGCGCCGGTGATCGGCGTACGCGCGTTGTGCGGGCCTTTCCCCATCGGTGGAGCGCCACATGCGCGCAGCGCATCGTTGGCGAGGGACGAAAGTTCAGCAGTAGTTGGAAAGCTCACTCGCCCATCGTGCCATGTGAAACCTTGCGATTAGTGGTATTGAATCTGATACCATCATTGCGATGAACACCGGCAACCTCTTGCGTAGCGTGCGAGAACGCGCCGGATTCTCGTTGCGCGAGTTCGGTCGCCGGGCGGGAACATCGCACGCAACGCTCGTCGCGTATGGGGCTGGCAGGGTGTCGCCCTCGATGCACACTGTCGAACGCATGGTGCACGCGGCCGGGTTCGAACTCGAGCCAGCGCTCGTGCGTAGTTTGCCTGATCGCGAAACCCGTGGGCGCGAACTGCTCGACGTGCTCGAATTGGCCGAGCAGTTTCCTGCCCGGCATCGGCGCAATCTGGCCTACCCAGTGTTCGGTCGCACATGAGCACTCTGGCTGACAAGGTCGTTGAACTCCATCGTTCCTTGGCGCTTGCGAAGTTTCCCCATGCGTTTGGGGGAGCGCTGGCGTTGGCCTGGTGCACTCAACGAGCCCGCGGCACGATCGACATCGATATCAACATCTTCGTTGGTGTCGAGCGTGTCGACGAACTCATCGCGGCGATGCCAATGCAAGTGACGTTGTCGGCTGACGACCCGTTGCGGCGCGACGGTCAGACGCGGCTTTGGTGGGACTCAACGCCTATCGACGTGTTCTTGAACACCACGCGGTACCACGAGGACCTTGCGCTGCGGGCCAGTGTCGAACGCTTCAACGGCGAAGACATTCCATTCTTGTCGTGCACCGATCTCGCGGTGTTCAAGGCGTTCTTCGATCGCACGAAGGATTGGGCCGACCTGGAAGAAATGGCGTTGGCTGGCACTCTGGATCGTCAGCGCGTGGTCGGCGTGATTGCGGAGTACTTAGGCGTCGACGATCCCCGCCTAGCCAAGGTTTTGGCGCTGCCGACCGCCGAGTAGCTGCGTCAGGCGTCGGTGCTGTCGTTCGAACTTCGTGGGACGAAGACGTTGCTTGCCGCACTGCCGCCGGCAATTGCATCGGCAGCGAGGATGACGGCGGCGCCGGTGTAGGCGCTGGTTTCCTCCGCAGGAAAGCGCACGAGCGACGGGTACACGATGCCGGTGTCGTACGAGCCGTCGGCGCGACGATGCGGGCGAGTCCAGTCGAGCAACTCCGTCGCGGTACTCATGTCGCCGATTGCCGCGTACGCAATAGCGCACTCGGCGGTTTCGCTGGCGGTGATCCACGGCTCGTCGCTGACGCAACGGATGCCTTTTCCTTCCATCGCGAATGTTGCCCAGCTGTCGGCGAGGCGGGCTTTGGCTTCTTCGCCGGTTAACGCGCCCGACAGCACTGGGTAATACCAGTCCATCGCCCAGCGGTCCTTGGGTTCGAACGCACCGGGTCGGGTCGCAACCAAGTCGGCCAACAACAAGCTGGCCGACATCCAGTCCGGTCGTGGCTCGTTGGTCAGTTCCGCAAGTTGCGCACCGCAACGCAAGGCGTGCGAGATGCTGGACGACCCGGTGAGCAGCGCGTAGTCCCACGGGGTGTCGGCCTCTGTGCGCGCCCAGAGCACGGTGCCGTCGGCCTTGCGCATGCCGAGCACCCAATCGAGCGAGCGTTGCACAGTCGGCCACAGATGATCGACGAAACCACGGTCCCAGGTGCACAGCCAGTGATGCCACACACCCGTCGCGATGTAGGCGCACACGTTGGTATCGAGCTTGGCCTCTTCGACGGTGCCGTCGGGCAGGTAATAGTTCCACCAGCTGCCGTTGGGCAGTTGAATGTCGACAAGCCACTCATATGCGCGCTCGGCCGGGGCGTGCAGGCCGGCGACGTCGAGTGCCATCGCAGTCTCGACGTGGTTCCACGGATCGCAGTGGCCATTCGGGAACCAGGGGATCATGCCGGTGTCGAGTTGCAGCGCAGCGATGGACTCGGCTGTCTGCACAACCTCGTCGCAAGTCAGGACGCCTTCGACGTTGGGCACGCGGCTCATCGTTTCACCCCATACACCACGTAGCTCTTACCGAGCGCGGGTGACAGCACGCGTTCCATCAGTTGCATCGACTTTGGCTGCTTGGTGATTTCCCACTCCAGCAGCTGGCGATAACGCTTCACCAGCGGGTGATTGTCGTTGCGCGGTCCGACCGCACACTTCAGCCACCAGTAGGGCGAGTGCAGTGCGTGTGCATGATGAGTGCTGACGACCTCGGCGCCGGCGCTGCGCAGCTTTGCCTTCAACTCTGTCGCGCTGTAGATGCGTACGTGACCGCCCGCAACCGTCGGGGCGTGGTACTCGTCGCTGAGCATCCAGTTGACCTTCTCCGGCAACCATGTCGGCACGGTTGCCGCAATTGTGCCGCCCGGCTTCAGCACGCGCAGCAGCTCGCCAACGGCGGCCACGTCGTCTTGGATGTGCTCGAGCACCTCGCTGGTGATCACCCTGTCGAACGAGTCATCGGCGAACGGCAACTTCGTCGCGTCGCCTTGCATCACGCCGACGTAGCGCTCCTCGGGAATCTCGCCTGCCGCGACCATGGCGGCGAAGATGCCGCGTGCTGCGGTGACTTCCTCCGCCATGTAGTCGAGTGCGACCACGTTGGCGCCAAGACGAGCAAGCTCGAACGCGTGGCGACCAAAACCGGCGCCGGCATCAAGCACCAGATCGCCCGGTTGGACGCCGAGACGATCGAAACGGATCGTGAGCACGAGCTACAGCCGACCGTTCTTGCGCAGCTTCTCGATGTTGTCCGGCATCGCCAACACCTCGCGGTACTGATCGACCGTGAGTTGCGCACAGTGCTTCCAACTCCAACGCTCGACAACGCGTTGGCGGCCGGCTTCACCGACACGTGCGCGCAGCGCCGCATCGTCGAGACCGCGACGGATCGCCGCCGCCAACGCATCGACGTTTCCAGCTGGGCACTGCAGCACCGTCTCGTTGTCCTTGCCCGTCACTTCCGGCAGCGCGCCGCCGTCGGTGGCGACCAAACAAATGCCGGTCGACATCGCTTCGATCGCCGGCAAGCTGAATCCTTCGTACAGGCTGGGTACCACCGCAAGTTCGGCTTCGGCGTATAGCTCGACGATGCGTTCGTCGGGAACGCCCGACACGAAGTCGATGTGGGGCCGCAAGCCGAGCTTGTCGATCATGTCGTTGCTCGCGCCCTCGCGCGGTTTGCCGATGATGGTCAGGCGAATGTCGTCGCGCTCGGTGCGCAACTTCGCCATCGCCTCGAGCAAGTAGCTGAGGCCCTTCAGCGCGACATCGGCGGACGCCGTCGTGATGAGACGACCGGGCTGACGGCTGATGTGCGGCAGCGGTGTGAACAACTCCGGATCCACCCCAACCGGAACGAGCTTCATGCGATCAAGGCTGACGCCCATGTCGCTGTGGATGTCTTTGATGCTGTTCTCGCTGACAACAACGACGCGCGGCATGCGGCTGGCCACGCGACCCTGCATCTTCACGAAGTTGTACCAGCGACCGATGCCGAAGCGCTTGCGCCAGTTCTTGGAGTGCTGCATCTCCAGCGCCCGGTCGCGGGTGATTGGGTGATGCAGCGTCACGATCGTGGGGATCATCTTCTCGATGCCGAGGATGCCGTAGCCGAGGCATTGGTTGTCGTGCACCAGGTCGAAGTCGCCTTGGCGCTTCTTCAGCGCTTCTCGCGCCCGAATTGAGAACGACAACGGCTCGCCAAACGTGCCCTTGAAGTGGGTGAAGATCTCTGCCAGATCGGCCCTCGATTTGATCTCCCAGAAGCCGGGAAAGCGACCGGGGAAATGGTCGTTCCAGATGTCGAGGCTGGGCAGTTTGTGGAGCGGAATGCGGTCGTCGAGCACCGGGTAGGGCTGGCCACCGAAGACCTCAACGCTGTGGCCGAGATCGACCAGCGCCTTGGTGAGATGGCGGGTGTACACGCCCTGCCCGCCCACATGCGGCTTGCCTCGATAGGTGAGGTAGGCGATCTTCAGCGGTGCGTCGGGCGACAGCCCAGAAGCCCCCGCCGGGCGTGCGGCAGACATTGCTGCAACGCTATCGGCGCCCAGTTACCGGCCGGTAGCCGTCACAAGAGTGCAACGTGCGGCCGGTTCAGCCGATGCACTGCTCGATGGTGAACGAGCCCTCGACCATTGCCGTGTTGCCCCGCACGTCGGTGACGGTGATCGTGTAGACGTATTTGCCGGACTTCGGGCCGGTCATGATCTGGCCGTACACCGCAACATTGGCGCGTTGCTGCAACTCGTTCTGGCCGTCGACAGGGCCAACCCAGCTCACGATCGCGGGGAACTGCAGCGCTGACTCGTCTTGATAGGCAACGGAAACATCGGGATCGGCCCACGTGCAGTTGCCGAACACGTCGCCCTGCGGCCCGTCGAGCGTCAGTACCGGCGCCCGCTCAACTCGGGCGCGCAACGCGACCTTCACCGGCGCGGCACCACTGTTGGGAACGATCGTGATGGAGCGTTCGTAATCGCCCTCGACCAGGTTGGTTCGTGAGATCGCCAGGGTGAGCGTCTGATCGCCGCCAGGTTGCAACGTCCCGCCACCGTTCGCGATGGTGAATGGCGTTGCGTCGCCGGTGACAGACCATGCGAAGGCGACATCGCCGGTGTTGCGAATGTGCAGTGCCGCCGAGGTGAGATCGGCGCCGAAGTCGATGACCGTTGCCGACAAACTCATCTCGCCGGTCACAACCGTGGTTGAAGTGGTTGATGAAGTCGCCGCCGTTGACGCGGTTGACGAGGTGTCGACAACGACGGTCGTCGCGCTCACGCTCGCGAGCGGTGCGGCTGATTCGTCGCCCGTGTTGGCGGCGACGATTGCGCCTGCGCCGACACCCAAGACGATGGCGGCAGCCGCGCCCGCGACGAGCGTCGAGAATCGCAACGGGCGCAGCATGCGCGGGAAACCGCCGTCCGCGTCGAACGCGTACGCGTGCGTCGGGATGGAGCCAGTAAGCCCCGCCTTGGCCAACACTGCGTCGCGCAGTCCCGGTGGTGCAGCGAACGCGGGCGCCGCGCCCAGCAGTGCCAGCGGTGCTGCCTTGCGCTTCGTGCGCTCGCAGGTCTCGCATGTCTCGATGTGGCGCGCAACGCGCTTGCGGACGAGCACGGTGAATTCGCCGTCCCAGCCGTACAGCACTTGCGCGAGCTCGGGGCAATCCTTGCGGCCAGCACGCGCAACCACGAGCGCGGTCATGCTGCGGTCGACGCGATCGCGCATGCGATGCACCAGCGTGTAGCTCTGGTCGGCCGATACGCCGAGCGCGGCTGCCAAGTCCGCGCCCTGCAGGCCCTGGCGCACACTCAGTTCCAGCATGAGTTGGTCGCGCTCATCCAGGCCGCACGCGGCACTGCGTACGAGTTCGCCCATCTCGGCAGCCGAGATCGCGGCGCCCTCGGCGTCGGGAGCAACAGGAGCAGCCACTTCAGGCGCCCCCATCGCGGAGAAGTCGGTGGGCAGCGCCCGACCGCGCTTCTTGGTGCGGCGATAGACCTCGTTGCGCAGCACCGCGTACAGCCATGGCTTCAATCGTTCCGGTTCGCGCAGTTGGGCAAGGCGCTCGACAGCGATCAGGAATACGTCGTGCGTCAGATCGGCGGCCTCGTGTCGGTCGCGCAGCATCGCAGCGGCCGTGTCGTACAACCCAGCCGAGTAGCGGTCGTAGATGCCTGCGAGCGCGCCACGATCGCCACCGAGATAGGCGGCCACCAGTTGGGCGTCGGTACGCGCGTCGGGCATGTGTCATCGATCCGTCTCCTGGCTATTGAGAGCCGCGAGCAGGACGTTCCTTTCAGTTAGTGGCGCAATTCTCTACCATCAGCCGCATGCGCGGGCTGGTTCAGCGGGTTACTTCGGCCAGCGTGACTGTCGTTGGGGGAGTCGTTGGGGGAATGGTTGGCGGAACCACCGGCGAGGTCGTTGGCGAGATTGGCGCAGGGCTGTGCGTGTTGGTCGGCGTGACCCACGACGACACCATCGCCAACGCGCGCAAGTTGGCGGAGAAGATCTGGAACCTGCGCATCCTCGACGATGCCGATGGGGTGATGAACCGCAGCGTGGCCGACACCGGCGGGCAGGTGCTGGTCGTCAGCCAGTTCACGCTGTACGGCGATACCAGCGGCGGCCGCCGCCCCAGCTGGATTGCGGCCGCCAAGCCCGAGCAGGCCGAGCCGATGGTGCAAGCGGTGATCGATCACTTGCGCGCGTTGGGGGCGACGGTGGCTACCGGGCGATTTCGTACCGAGATGCTGGTGGAAATCAACAACGACGGGCCGGTGACGGTGCTGATTGAGACCTGAGGAAGTCGGCAGCCGGTGAGCTATCTTCGCCCGATGGCGCTCGCAGAACGACTCTCCAACCTCGGTACCGAGACCGCATTTTCGGTGTCGCTTGCTGCTGCCGACTGGGCTTCGAAGGGCAATCGGGTCTTCCCGTTCCACCTCGGCGACATCAACCTGCCGACCCCCGCCAACATCGCCGAGGCAATGAACGTCGCCATCGCCGAAGGCAAGACGGGTTACTGCCCGGCCGCTGGCATCATGCCGCTGCGCGAAGCCCTCGCCAACGATGTCGGCAGTCGCCGCGGCCTGAAGTTCGCTGCTGCCAACGTCGTCGTGCAACCCGGCGGCAAGCCCGTCATCGGCAAGTTCATCCAGAGCGTGATGAACCCCGGCGAGGGCGTGCTGTACCCCAACCCGGGCTACCCGATCTACGAGAGCATGATCGAGTACTACGGCGGCAACAGCCAGGCATACCGCTACGTGCTCACCGACACCGGTTTCGCGATCGATCTCGATCATCTGCGCAGCATCATCACACCCAAGACCCGAGCGATCATCTACAACAACCTGCAGAATCCGCTCGGGTGCGAGAGTTCGCCCGCAGAGATGCAAGCCATCGCCGACATCGCAATCGAGCACGACCTTGTGGTGCTGGCCGACGAGGCCTACTTCGAGATGCGCTACTCGGGCAGTAGCTCGTCGATCGCCTCGCTGCCGGGCATGCTCGAGCGCACTGTCATCCTCTACACCTTCTCCAAGAAGTTCGCGATGACGGGTTGGCGGCTTGGCGCGGCGATCGCACCGCTTCTGATCGCCGAGAGCATCGCCAAGCTGAACACCAACGACGAGAGCTGCACCACGCACTTCGTGCAGGCAGCGGGCGTCGCCGGCATCACCGGCCCCGCCGATGGCCCGAAAGCAATCCTCGACGAGTTGCATCGCCGCCGCGATGCCGCGTGGGGCGCGCTGGCCAAGATCGACGGTGTCGTCTGCCCAAAGCCCGAGTCGACCTTCTACCTATTCCCCAAGGTCACCGACATCATGGAGCGGATGGGCTTCGAAGAGGTCGGCGAGTTCGCCACCGCCGCACTGCACAACACCGGGGTTTCATTTTGCACGCGCAAGCACTTCGGTCGACCCCAGCCGGGTGAGGCCGATCACTTCGTGCGCTTCGCGTACTCGGGCCTGTCGTGCGCCGACATCGAAGAGGGATTGTCGGGGTTGCAGCGCTGGATCGAATCAGCATGACGGCGGCCGCCTCGAACGGCGCTGGTCCGCGGATCGCAGTCACCGGTCGCATCCCGCAAGAGGGCCTCGACATGCTGAACGAGGCGGGCCTCGTGGATGCCTGGGTCTCGTTGGAAGTGCCGACTGTGCAGCAGGTTCACGACATCGTGCACGGCGCGCACGCGGCGGTGACGTTGCTGACCACCAAGGTCGACGATGCATTTCTCGATGCTGCCGGCCCGCAACTGAAAGTCGTCGCCAACGTTGCCGTCGGTTACAACAACATCGATGTCGCTGCTTGCGCGGCCCGTGGTGTTATCGCGACTAACACGCCCGGCGTGCTCACCGAAGCGACTGCCGACATCGCGATGTCGCTGATCCTGATGACCACTCGCCGCCTTGGCGAAGGCGAGCGCGTCATCCGCAGCCAAACGCCTTGGCAGTGGGGCATGTTCTACATGCTCGGTTCTGGCATCCAGGGCCGCCAGCTGGGCATCGTCGGCATGGGCGATATCGGCTGTGCGCTCGCACGGCGAGCCAAGGCGTTCGGCATGAAGATCGCGTACTCCAACCGGCGCCCGGTGGCCCCCGCGCTGGAGGCAGAGCTCGGTGCGACGGTGATGAGCCTCGACGAGTTGCTGTCCACCAGCGATGTCGTCAGCATCAACTGTCCGTACAACCCGACGACGCACCACCTCATCGGCGCTGCCGAGCTGGCAACAATGAAGCCGACCGCCTTCCTGATCAACACCGCGCGCGGTCCGATCGTCGATGAAGCCGCGCTGGCTGCCGCACTGAACAGTGGCGAGATCGCTGGCGCGGGCCTCGACGTGTTCGAGGAGGAACCGAAGGTTCATCCGCAGCTGCTGCAATGCGAGAACGCGGTGCTGATCCCACACCTCGGTTCGGCGACGCTGGAGACTCGGGCGGCAATGGCGCGGCTGGCCGCGCACAACGCAATCAATGTGCTCAGCGGGGGAATTCCGCCGACGCCGATTCCCGTTCCCGCCGGCTGAACGTTCCCGAACGCCAGAGCGCCACAGCGAGCAACAGCACCATCAAGGCGACCCACGGCAGGTTGCCAGTGTGGCTGTACCAAGTACGTCCGCTGTACAGATCGATCGTGCGCACCAGCACTCGCTCTTCGCTGACGCCCGTGCGTTGGTAGACGTCGCCCTCCGGGGAAATGAACGCACTGAACCCGGTGGGGGAAGCCTGCACCACCCAACGGTGCTGCTCGATGGCCCGTAGGCGCGACGCGGCGACTTGTTGGCTTTGCAGCACGGTCCAGGTGTAACTGCTGCCGTTGGTTGGGTTGATGATGAACTCGCCGCCGGCCTCGACACCCTCGTTAACCCGGCCTCCAAAGAACACTTCCCACGAGATCACCGTGGAGAGCTTGGTGCCATCGGCAAGTTCGAGCACGGCCGGACCGGAGCCCGCGACGGCGTCCCGGGGCACGAGGTTCGTCGGCGCGCCGAGCGCTTGCAGGAACCCTCGCCATGGCATGTACTCGCCGAAGGGAACACGACGCACCTTTTCGTAGCGGCTGATCACGTCGCCCTCGGGGGTAACGATCACCTGCGCGTTCACGAAGTGGTTGCCATCGGAGGTGTCTTCGGTGATGCCGACCGCGAAAGGGGCGCCGATGCGCGCGGCCTCGGCGCTGACCATCGCCAGCTCGTCGCTGCCCGCGAACTGCACGACATCGATCACGTTCTCTGGCCACACAACGAGGTCGACGCTGCCCGGTTCAATCTCGGCAGTTGCTTCCAAATGGCGTGCCAGCACGTCGGCAGCTGATGTGTCGATCGCATGCGTGCCCTGCTCGCCGCCGCCTTGCACAATCGCCACTCTCATTTCACCCACGGAGGTGTCGCTGGCATCGGCAAGTGGTGCGAGCGCGATCCACACCAGAAGTGCTGCCGCGAGGCCCGCAATCCCGTGCCATTCGCCCTTGCTGGTCACGCCGCGTTTGCGCGCCAGCGCCGGCACCACCGGCGAAGGACCGGCAAGTGCGAATCCAATCTGGAACACAAACCATGTCAACAAGATCGCACCGCCGACGCGACCGACCGTCGCGAACGGACCGGAGGCCTGCGCGATCGGCAGGCTGGCCAGTGGAACCCCTCCGAAAGGAAAACAGAACCTCAAGGCTTCGGCAAGGGTGTGGGCCGCGGGCCGACCGATCACTCGCCAGGGGCCGCGGGGTGCCGCCCACGCCGCAACGGCGTGGAAACCGGCGAACATTGCGGAGGTCAGCAGGTAGCCGGGAGCGGTCAGGAACCACATCCAACACATACCCGGCAGCAGCCAGGCGGCGCCGAACAACCAACCGCAGGCGAGGCGTTGGCGGCCCGTTATCGCTTTCTGAATGCCGGTTTCGAACACCGCGATGCCGACGAAGGCGAGCGGCCAAAAACCCCACGGCGGCAACGCAGCCGCCACCAGCAAGCCGCCGAGCACGCAGGCCAACGCTCGCCGACTGGGAACAAATCGTCGGAGTTGTAAAGGAAGCGACACGAAGCGCCGACGATACAGTGACCCCTCGCCGGCGGGCGTGGATAGGTTGATTGTGATCGCTTCATTACTTTGCGTGGTTTCGGTTGCCGAAACATTGACCACTCACAGTATTGCAGCACCACTGATTGTCACCTAACGTGGTGGCGGACAAAAGGGGAGGCGGTTCAAATGGCAACGGTTCGAGGGTTCTTAAGGTCTCGGGTGCGGCATCTGTTCTCGGCCGTGCTTGTCCTCTTGGGTGTGGTGACGATCATCCCGGCCTTCAACGGCGCGGCCACGGCGCATCATGCTGAAGCCACCGCAAAGGTCAGCTGCGACGGTGTCATCTCCTGGACCGCGACCGCGTGGGAGGGCTACCCCGACGATCCCAATACGCCCCAAAACGAATACGACCTGTCTCGCACCAACAGCAACGTGCGCGTGTGGATCGAGATCATCGCTGGCGGCGGCGTCGCCCCGGCCGATCAATCCGGTGCTTTCAACTCGGGCAACGGCTACACATTCTCCGGCACCTTCCAATGGCCTGCTGGCGCGACGATTGTCACCCTGAAGGCCGAAGCACTCGCCATCTGGGGCAACGGTGGCGGCGCCGGTAGCGGCCCATGGCCGGTGTACCTGGAACTGCCAACCGATTGCGAAGGAACGCCCGGCGTCAGCGTCAACCCGCGCTGCGACAACGCGACGGATCACAGCGGCGACGGCACGGTTGTCGTGTCGTTCACCAACACCGGCGGTCCGTTCGCTGAGAGCGTGACGTTTAGCGTCGCAGCCTTCGGCGGTCAACCGGCCACAACCGTCACAGTCGCGGTCGGCGCAACCGAGACACGCACGTACACCGGACTGCCCGACGGCAGCCACACGATCGGTATCACCCTCAACGGCAAGGACTTCAGCAAGACCTTCACGATCGATTGCGATAAGGCATCGCCGAGCACCTCGGCGGTCGCTTCCTGCAACCTCGAGAGCAACGGTCAGATCTTGCTCACGCTGTCCAACGCGGGCGGCGAGTCGGTGACGTTCACCGTCGTCGGCCCCGACGGCGTCAGCCGCGACTTCACGGTCGACGCCGGCGGTGCTCCAGCCACTTACACCTATCTCGACCTCGCCGACGCTGTCTACGTGATCACCATCACGGCCAGCGATGGCACTACCGGTCTCAATCAGACGGTCACTGTCGACTGCGATCACCCGGATCCGAAGGCGTCGGCAGTTGCTGCCTGCACCGAGAACTTCGACGGTGTCATCACGATCACGCTGTTGAACGCCGGCAACGAGGCGGTCACTTTCAGGGTCACCGATCCTCGCAACGGAACGTTCGCCGATGTGCCAGTGGGCGCGGGAGTGTCAGTTCCTTACGTGCTCAGCGGCTTTGCCGACGGTGTCGTTGTCATTCCGATTGTCGCCAACGGTAAGACGCTGGATGTCACGGTGACTGTCGACTGCGATCCGGTGTTTGACCTACGGGCAATCTGCACCGACGTAACGGCTGAGGATGTCTACTGGTACGCAATCAAGAACACCGAGACCACCGATCTGGTGGTCACGTGGGATGGCGGCACGCTCAACGTGCTCGCCGGCACGACTGTCAACATCGCTAGCACCGTTGCGCCGCTCTCGCTGAAGTTCAACGGCGTCGAGATCGCGACCGCCGGCGTTAACAGCGACATCTGTAAGCAGACGACCATCTTCGAGAAGAAGCTGAACGGTCAACCGCCAACCGGTGAGACGTACACGATTCGCGTTTCGCGCCTCGACGACTCCACCTTCTTCGAAGACCTCACCTTCGACCTTGATGCTGGTGAGACGCTTTCGGTCGATCTGCCATCAACGCTCTTCCCTGACGGTGTCGACTATTTCATCGAGGAACTCGACAACGGCACTGCCAGCAAGAGCATCATCAACGTGAATGGCACCGGCGGCTCGATCCTCACCGCCTCTGGCCACCTCAACGAGACAATCAGCGTTGTGGTCGTCAACGGTTACGCAGCGATCGAAATCAACAAGCAGCTGGTGACGACGCAAGTCATCGCTGGCGGGCAAATCACTTACACGCTGCAGGCCGAGAACACCGGCGGGTTGAACCTTGAAGATGTTGTGATCACCGACTTGCTGCCGCCAGCGACAGCGTTCGTTTCGGCGACGGTGCAAGACAACGGCGGAACATGCGCCCTCGTCGACAGCAATCGTCCGCAGCTGCTGCGCTGTTCGATGACCGCCGACTTGCCGGTCGACGGTTTCACGAAGATCATCACGCTTGTGGTGAAGCTCGACGGCGACGTGGCCGAGAACACGGCGATCGTCAACCAGTCGATGGTGCAGGGCAACTTCGCAAACGCGGTCCTGAGTGTCGCTGGCGTGAGTCGTCAGATCCACAGCCAGCTGCCCGCAGCCGTTACTCAGCTCACCTGTCCCGGTCTGCCGGGCGAGGTGTGCGACCTGTCGCCCGTCGTGACCATCACCGTCAGCCACAAGTGCGGTTCCGGAACGACAACGACATCGCCCGACTGCGGTGGCACAACTACCACCTCAACGACGATTGGTTGCGGTGGGTCCGGAACAACGACCACGTCGAAGAGCTGCGGTGGCACGACCACAACGATCAAGACGACCACGACAGTGAGCGGCACGCTGCCAAAGAGCGGTGGCGGCGGCGAGTCGAAGCCGATGCTCTCGATGGCCTTTGGCTTCGGCTGTATCGGTAGCGCTCTGCTCTTGAGCCGGCCGCGCTTGCCACGCCGCTGGCGGGTAGCAGCTCACTGAGACTGGAACGTAAGACCTTCCGCTTGAAGGACAATTCAGTGTGTGGCAGTCGGCCGGTGTTTGCTGGTCGGCTGCTACACGCTGAGTTCTAAGAACACCACGATCCGCTCGCGCGTCGAGCCGACCGGATGGCATGCGAACAACGTCGCGGTGTACGCCTCGGTCTGATCGACGATCCAAATCGCATCGGGTGTGACGACCTCAGTGCGCACGACGTGGTACACGAAGCGGCCAGTGTCGGTGGTGAAGATCACCTCGTCGCCGGGCACCAGCTTCTCGAGGTGGCGAAACGGGCGACCCTTGCTGGTGCGGTGACCACCGACGACGACATTGCCCATCGCGCCCGGTAGGGCAGTGCCCGGCCAATGGCCAGGGCCTTTGTCGAGGGTGGTGAGCGTGACGCCCTCAAACAACGACTTGTTCAGGTTGATCCGCGGAATCTCGATGGTGCCGAGCGCAAGGGATGGTTCTGGGGCGTGCGGCTCGGGCGGCGGCTGCGGCACCGGCAAGCTTGCCGTCTTCGCTTGCGCGGGCGCGGTGTCTGGTGCGGCTGGGGGCACTGCCGCAGTCGTCGTTGTGGCGAGAGTCGTCGTGACCTCGGCGGTGGTTGTCGGCGCGTTGGTGGTTGTTGCATGCACCGTTGTCGACGGCGAGGCTTTGCCCGCGACCGGAACCGTGGATTGGCGAACAACCGCCGTCGTGTTCGAGCAGCCCGCCAGCAGGACGGCAACCAGTGCGAGCGCGCGCCGCCGCGGATTCATGGCGGTCATTCTGTCAGCGCGCCGCCAGAACTGGCAGCACCCCGACCAGCAGCCCTGGCAGCGGCGAGTTCGCCGGATCGAATACATGCGGGCACTCCGATGCCGTGATAACTGGCACCGGCAAGCGTGAGGCCCTCGGGAAGTGCTCGCGTCGCCATCGCCACTAGATCGGCGTGGTGCGGGCGATATTGAGGAAAAGCGCCCGGCCAGCGCGAGATTCGAACGTCGGTGGGTTGCAACGCGTAGCCGAAGTGGCCGCTGAGCTCGTCGATGGCGGCGGCCGTGAGTTGCTCGTCGGACAAGTGCAGCACGGGCAGGCCGTCGCGCCCCAGCGACACGCGCAATACGGAGTTGACCCCGCCCCAATGTGCCCACTTCTGCGAACCGAACGACACGGCCGTTACTAACTGCTGCTTCGGTTTCGGCACTAAATATCCGCTGAGGCCGAAGCGCCCGCGGGGCCACTCGGTCGCCAGCACCGCCAAGCTCACGATTGCGACTTCGGCGGTTGGGATCGTTGCGATGGCTTGTGCCGCGTCTGGCGCGGCCGACGAAAGCAATCGTGCCGCGGTTGCCGCCGGGCAGGCGAGTATCACCGAGTCGAACCGTTCGCCGTTCACGCGCCACCCGCGACCATCGGCGGCTAGCTCGTCGACTGGCGCGTGGATGCGTATGTCGCCACCGGCCGCCGACACTGCGGCAGCTGTGGCGCTGGTGAGCGTGCCCATGCCGCCGACGGGTGCGTAGAAGATCGGCCCCGTGGCCGCGACCGACCGAGCGCGCGCCTTTCGTCCGGCCAGCAGCACGCTGCGTGCCGAGTTCGCGAGCTCGGCGATCTGCGGAATTGCGGCCAGGCTGAAGTGATCGGTGTCGGCGGCGTAGATGCTGCCAACCAATGGGTCGACGAGTCGTAGATGAACCTGATCGCCGAAGCGGGCGCGCACGAATGCACCCAGCGAGTCGGGGGCGGGTGAGGTGTGTGGGCGCAGCGGCTCGGTAGCGGCGCGCAGCTTGCCGCCCCACGTGAGCAGCGGCGAGCGCGCAAGTGCCAGCACCTCTGTCGGAAGCCCCAGCAGCAGTCCTTCCGGTATCGGGTGCAGCGCGTCCCACCAGACCGCGGCGCGCGACACGGCAGGCGAGACCAGCTGGTCGCCGAGGCCGACGGCGCGAGCGAGCGCGGAACCCCACGGCAGGCGAGCCAGGAATGCATCCGGGCCTTCATCAATAGCGGCGTGTCCCGCGAACGGGCTCGTCAGGATTTTGCCACCCACGCGATCGCTGGCCTCGAACAGAACTACTTCGTGGCCTCCGTCGTGCGACAACGCGGCGTGGGCGGCCGCGAGGCCGGTGATCCCACCGCCGATCACTGCGATTCGTTGTGCCGCGCCGGTCATCTCGCAGCGATCACGCGCGCCGCTAACGCAGCCATCACCGACGGTTCGTCGTTGACGCACGCCGTGCGCGCAAACGCCAGGCCGAGGCCGCGGGCGCGAGTCGCGGCCTCCACATCCAGGTCGTACAGCACCTCAAGATGGTCGGCCACGAAACCGACGGCACAAACGAGCACGCCGCGCTGCTGGTTAGCGTCGTTCTCTGCTTCGGCCAACTCGTCGATGACGGCGAGGATGTCGGGGCCGAGCCACGGTTCCTGAGTGCGGCCAGCGCTCTGCCACGCGACCGCCCACCGACTCCAATGCGTGAGGCCGACAGCGGCCGCCACTGCCTTGGCCGTTGCACGAATCTCGCCGGGGTAACGATCGCCCTCAATCGTGAGCACGCGTTCAGGTAGCGAATGTGCTGTGAAGAGCACCTTCGTGTTCGTGGGCAGTGTTGCCAGCTGTGCGCGCACTTGCTCGGCGGTGAACTGCACGAAGGCTGGCTCGGTAGCCCAGCTCTCAATTCCGGTGACATCGAGGCCCAGCGGTGCGGCCGCAGCTTTCGCTCGCTCCAGGTATTGGCCCACCGAGAGTGCCGAGTAGTGCGGCGCCGCCACCAGTGCAACGACACGGTGAAAGCCATCGGCCGCGAGCGCCGCGACTGCCGACTCGATGCGCGGCTCTGCGTGCTTCAAGCCGAGCACCACGTGGTACTGATCGGGCGCGGCCTCGTCGAGCATTCGTTGCAAACCGTCGCGCTGTGCTTCCGTGCGCGCCGCGAGCGGGCTGAGGCCACCGATCGCTTCGTAGCGCGACGTCAGGTTGGCGAGTTGCTCGTCGGTGGGTGGCCGACCGCGCCGGATGTCGGTGTAGTAGTCGACGATTTCGTCGGCGTGCCGTGGCGTGCCGTAGGCCATGAGCAGCACGGCTGTGCGCGTTTCGGTCGTCATGCAGCGGTTGCTTCGTGCACGAGCCTCACGACGGCGGCCAGCACATCCGGGTCGGCTTCGGGTTGCACGCCATGACCGAGGTTGAAGACGTGGCCGGGGTGCTTGCTGCCGTTTGGATTGGCGTTGTCGGCGAGCACTGCTCGAGTCCCTGCAAGCGCCGTATCCGTGCCAGCGAGCACCAACGCTGGGTCGAGGTTGCCTTGCACAACGAGACCATCGCCCATGCGCCGCCGTGCCTGCGCGATCGGTGTGCGCCAGTCGAGACCGAGCACGGCCGGTCCGGCGGCGTGCATGTGCTCCAGCAGGTGATCGCAGCCGACCCCGAAGTGAATGCCGGGTACATCCGGAAACGCGGCACGCAACGCGCTGAACACGGCCGTCGAATGTGGCTGCACCAGCGACTGGTAATCGGCGGCGCTCAACGCGCCTGCCCACGAGTCGAACAGTTGAAACGCGCGGGCACCATTGCGCAGTTGGCTGCTGATCGATTCGACGGCGTGTTGCACGAGCCGCTCCATGACCGCATTCCACAGCTTTGGATCGGTGTGCATCATGCGCTTGGTGTTCACATAGGTCTTGCTCGGTCGACCTTCGATGAGATAGCTGGCGACCGTGAACGGCGCACCGGCGAATGCGAGCAGCGGCACTTCTGCAGGTAGCTCGCCAGCGAGTTGGCGCACGGTCTCGGCCACGTATGGCGCGTCGGCCTCGGCATCGAACGGGCGTAACCGCGCGAGGTCGGCAGCAGTGCGCAGGGGTTGTGTGCACATCGGGCCGGTGCCGGGTGCAACGTCGATGCCGAAGCCGACGGCGTGCGCCGGCACGACGATGTCGCTGAACAGCACTGCGGCGTCGACGCCGTAGCGGCGCACGGGCTGCAAAGTCAGCTCGGCCGCGAGATCGGGCTGCTTGATCGCATCGAGGATGCTGCCGTTACCGCGCAACGCTCGGTACTCGGGCAGGCTGCGACCGGCCTGGCGCATGAACCACACAGGGGTATGGGTGCTCGGGCGACCGAACGCGGCCTCAATGAACGGTGCAGCGGCCATTGCCCGGCACGCTATCGGCGGCCAACTTGTTGCAGGAAAATCGTTGTAGCAGGATCTTGAAATGTCGACTGACCTTTTCTCCCTGCAAGGCAAGACGGCCGTTGTTACCGGCGGAAGTCGTGGTATCGGGGCAATGATCGCCCGCGGTTTGCTGGATGCAGGCGCCAGCGTGGTGATCAGCGCCCGCAAGCAACACGAGCTGGACGAGGCGCAGTTGGCGTTGTCGAAGTTCGGTTCGGTGCATGCCATCCGGGCGGATGTGAGCACGATGGAGGGCGTCGACTCGCTGGCGGCGCAGGTGGTCGAGCACTTCCCAACGCTGAACATCCTGGTGAACAACGCGGGCGCCACGTGGGGCATGCCGTTGGACGACTTCAACGAGCACGCCTGGGACAAGGTGATGGACACCAACCTGAAGGGTGTGTTCTTCCTGACCCAGCGTTTGTTGCCCAATTTGCGCGCAGGCGCAACCGCCGACGATCCGGCGCGCGTCATCAACATCGGATCGATCGACGGTCTGCATGTAAACCCGATGGACACGTACAGCTATTCGGCCAGCAAGGCAGGTGTGCATCACCTCACCCGCGCGTTGGCGCGCAAGCTGGGGCCGCAGCACATCACCGTCAATGCGGTCGCGCCCGGCCCGTTTGAGAGCAAGATGATGGCCGCGACTCTGGAGGCTTTTGGCGACTCGATCGCGCAGTCGGCGCCGCTCGGCCGGATTGGCCGGCCCGACGACATGGCAGGGGTCACGGTGTTTCTCGCCAGCCGCGCTGGCTCGTATGTGACGGGCAGCGTGATCGCCGTCGACGGAGGCATCGGCACCACCGTGTGACCGGCTTGGGCGTCTAGTTGTCGCCTTTGGGTTGGCCGATAGAGTTTTCAGACCACGTTTCCAGGTTTCCCTCGGCCGTGGACCCCCAATCCATGACGCAACACCACCCCGATCTCGCCGCTGAGCAGGAGTTCATCGACTTCGCTTATCGCTGTCTCGAGCAGAGCAAGGTCGATGCATGGAAGATGCGGGGCCTTCATGAGGGCACCCTCGGTGGCACGTTCCAGGCCCGCTACGAGCGCGATGTTTACGACGAAGCCGTGTTCAATCGGCTGACACAGCTCGATCTCGGCGACGCGGCGCTGGTGTTTGGCCGCATCGACCGACATGTTGTGAACGACGAGGCGGCTGGCGATTCGCAGCACCCTGGTGCGGTCGAGAACTTCCACATCGGCCGCCTTGCTGTCGCCGACGAAAACGCCGATCCGGTAGTCGTCGATTGGCGGGCACCCGTGGCCGAGCCGTTCTACCGCGCTACCGGGCGCGATCCATTGGGCTTGGCGCGGCGTCGTCACTTCCACGTACACGGTCGCGAGCTGTTGGGGCTGGAAGACGAGTTGTTTGGCGACGGCCACCTGGGCATCGGCGCCGAGGACGGCACGAGCTCGGCCACGATCGATCGTGCCGACGGCATTCGCGGGTACAGCACGTTGCTCGCTGTTCTCGAGCGCGGTCGCACCGGCCAGCTGGGCGACATCGTCGCGACGATTCAGGGTGAGCAAGACGAGATCATCCGCTCGCCGCAAGCCGGTGTGCTGGTGGTGCAGGGCGGCCCGGGCACGGGCAAGACGGTGGTGGCGCTCCACCGCGCTGCGTACCTGCTGTACACGTTCCGCTTCCCGCTGGAAGACCAGGGTGTCTTGGTCATCGGGCCCAACCGGGTGTTCCTGCGCTACATCGAGCGTGTGCTTCCGTCGCTTGGTGAGGCAGGTGTCGAACAAGTCGTTCTCGCCGATCTGGTTCCCGACGTGCAATGGGCGCGCTACTCGATCGATGCTCCCGACTCGCCGCTTGCCGCGCGGGTGAAGGGCGATCTGCAGATGAGCTTGGTCATCGATAAGGCCGTCACCGATCGCGAGCGTGCGCTGCGCGAGGACTTGGTGGTGCCGTTCCGCACGGGCTACGTGCGGTTGCGCGCGGAAGAATCGAATCGCATCGTGAAGGCGGCGCAGCGTCGTTTCCGCAAGCACAACGCGGCGCGTCGATGGGTCGAGACTGAGGTCTGGACCGCGATGGCCGAAAGCTGGCGCCACGACTCGGTCTCGCCGGCGCAGGTGAAAGAGGCGATACGTGCGCTGCCGGAAGTGCGCGCCGCGTTCGAACGCATGTGGCCCGTGCTCACGCCGGCGCAGTTGTTGCACGACCTGTTCGGCAGCAAGGCGTTGTTGAAGCTGGCGGGGGCTCGGCACCTTCCGGAGAACGAGTACTTGGCGTTGTATCGCGAGCGCATGCCCGAGGTGGCCGACGTGCGCTGGACAGAACACGACGTTGCGTTGCTCGACGAGGCGCGCAGCTACCTCGGTGCACGTGCGGTGAAGGGTGCGACCAAGCCCGACGAGGCCGACGAGATTCGCACGTTCGGGCACATCGTGATCGACGAGGTGCAAGACCTGACGCCGATGCAGTTGCGCATGGTGTCGCGTCGGTCGCTGAACGGCAGCATGACTGTTGTTGGCGACATTGCGCAGGCCACCGGCGCGCTCGCGCCCAACGACTGGGACGATGTGCTGCGCCATCTGCCGACACAGAAACCGGCGCGGGTTATTGGGCTCAGCGTTGGTTATCGCATTCCGGCAAACATCATGGAACTCGCCAACCGCGTGATGATGGCGGCGACGCCCTCGCTGCGTGCGCCGACCAGCGTTCGTATCGGCGACGAGCATCCCGAGTTCTTGCATGTCGCTCCTTCGGAACTGATGACTGCGGTGGTCGGTGCAACCAAGGAACTGGATGCCGATGTCGGCGAAGGCAACATCGCCGTTGTTGTGCCCGACGCGATGTTTGAGGCCGTGTCGACCGCGCTCGATGAAGCCGGTATCGAGCACGGCAAAGCAACACGCATGGGCCTGACGATGGGCATCACGGTGGTGCCGGTCAGCGTGGTGAAGGGTCTCGAGCTCGACGGTGTAGTCGTGGTCGAGCCTGCGGACATCGTCGCCGGCGAGCAGCAGGGCTTGCGCGCGTTGTACGTCGCACTCACTCGCAGCACGCAGCGCCTGACGATCGTGCACGCCAAGTCGTTGCCCGACGCAATGCTCTAAGTCACGCGGCGCGGATGGTTGGTGGTCCGATGGTGCGGATTGCTCCGTCGGGTTGGGTGATGGTGAGTGTGCGGTTGGGTGTGAGGTGGAGGTGCCAGCCGCCTTCGTGGACGAGGTGGTGGTGTTTGTTGCAGATTGGGATGAGTTGGTTGATGTCGGTGAGCCCGCCGAGGCTGTACCAGGTGACGTGGTGGATTTGGCAGTGATCGAAGGGCACTTCACACAACGCGCAGCTGCGGTAGAGGGCGCGTAGGGCGCGGCGTTGGTGGCGGTTAGCAATTCGTGTTTCGCGGCCGAGCATGATGCGCACACCATCAGCAGCCACAACGACGGGGCTGACCGAACCGATGCATGCCCAGCGGCGGATTGTTTCGATGGGGAGTCCGAAGCGGCCGAGTGCGATGTCGTAGATCGTGTGCTCGTGCGCGTGACCTGACAGCAGTGTTTCAGCGTCGATGAGCACGGTGACGTCGGGTGTACCTGAGGCCGAGACGGTGTCGTCGCCGAGCAGCAGGGCGGCGAGCGCGAGTGCGGCGAGGTGTTGTTGTTTCTCGATCGGATCGAGCGGGCAGGTGTCGGGTGTCGCGTTCGCGAATTGGCGCTCGACGGCGTTGCGTAGGGTGCCTTCCAGCCGTGCGCCGGTGGCTGGGTCGAAGCGGCCGTTCAGGCACCACATGCCGTCGCTATCGGTGAACCACTTCAGACGG
>JAIOPC010000013.1 GCA_021414085.1 Actinomycetes bacterium
GAGATGGTGATGCCGGGCGACAACGTGGCGATCTCCGTCGAGTTGGGTAAGGCGATCGCGATGGACGAAGGTCTACGTTTCGCTATCCGCGAGGGTGGCCGCACCGTCGGCGCCGGCCGCGTCACAAAGATCACGAAGTAAGTCTCAAAGCTCTAGAACCGGAGAAAATCAGATGGCAAGGAACGACAAAAGGGTGAAAATCACCCTGGAATGCACCGAGTGCAAGCACCGCAACTACATCACGATGAAGTCGAAGATCAACGATCGCGAGCGCCTCGAGATGAAGAAGTACTGCAACCACGACCGTCGGCACACGATGCACAAGGAAACCCGCTGATAGCGTTGTCCACCGCCCACCGAGGGCAGTAGCTCAGCTGGTAGAGCAACGGTCTCCAACACCGTCGGTCGGGGGTTCGAATCCCTCCTGCCCTGCCCATACGAACAGATGAAAAAGAGTCCGAATGTCACTGGATGACCTCAACCGAGAGCAGAAGCGGTCGCTGAAGCGCATGGGTGCCCTCAATGAAGAGGGCAATCCGACGCGCACCCCAGCGCCCGCCCGCCGGGCGAAGGACAAGCGGGTCACCCCGTTGCAGTACCTCCGCGAGGTGCGCGACGAGATGCGCAAGGTCGCCTGGCCGAAGTGGCCAGAGATCCGCCGCTTCTCGATCATCGTGCTGATCACGGTCGTGCTGTACACCGGTTACGTGTTTGGTCTCGATTCACTGTTCGGCGTTTTGTCCGGTTGGATGTATGACTGACATGAGCGACGACTTCAACTTCCTGGCTGGCCTGCAAGCAGCCGATGGCGGCCTTGCCGTCGACGAACCTGCCGTTGAAGATGCCGCCGACGATGTCGCTGACATTATCGACGCCTCGTTCGACCTCACCGACGCCGAGCCTGCTGAAGGCGATGGCGACGAGGCGAGCGACGCGACCCCGGTCGACGATCCGTGGACTCGCCCTGGTCAGTGGTACGTCGTGCACACACAGTCCGGTTACGAGAAGAAGGTCACGGCCAACCTCACCGCTCGCATCCAGAGCATGAACATGGAAGAGAAGATCCACGAGATCGTCATTCCCATGGAAGAAGTCGACGAGTTCAAGAACGGTCGCAAGCAGACCGTACAGAAGAAGGTCTTCCCCGGCTACTTGCTCGTTCGTTGTCAGATGGACGACGACAGCTGGTACTGCATTCGCAACACACCAGGCGTCACGGGTTTCGTTGGCCAGAGCAAGCACGGCCAGAAGCCCACGCCGCTGTCACGGCGCGAAGTGCAGACGTTCCTCGCCGCCAAGGGCGATGGCACCGGTGGCCTGCCTGCTCGCAAGAAGCCGAAGCTCGATTACGACGTTGGCGAAGCCGTTCGGGTGCGCGAAGGGCCGTTCGCCGACTTCGCCGGCACGGTCGCCGAGATCAACGCCGATCACATGAAGCTGAAAGTGCTGGTCAACATCTTTGGTCGCGAGACCTTGGTGGAGATGGACTTCAGCCAAGTCAGCAAGCTCTAACTCTTTAGTTAACGAAAGCAGTCAGTCATGGCAAAGAAAAAGGTCGCAGCGATCATCAAGATCCAGATTCCCGCGGGCAAGGCCACACCGGCCCCGCCTGTTGGTACCGCGCTCGGACCGCACGGCATCGGCATCATGGACTTCGTCAAGCAGTACAACGCTGCTACCGAGTCGCAGGTCGGCACCATCATCCCGGTCGAGATCACGGTCTTCGAGGATCGCTCGTTCACCTTCATCCTGAAGACGCCGCCGGCACCAGTGCTGCTGCGTCAGAAGGCTGGTCTCGCCAAGGGTTCCACCACCCCAGGCAAGACCGTTGCCGGCAGCGTCACCGAGGCCGACATCGAAGAAGTCGCCAAGATCAAGATGCCCGACCTCAACGCCAACGATCTGGAAGCTGCCAAGCAGCAGATCCGTGGCACGGCCCGCTCGATGGGTCTGAAGGTCAACGCCTAAGTCGTAGTTCGCAAGTCACACTCGACCGGGACGACCTCGCCCGGCGGTGCTTAACCCGAGGGAGACAATCATGTCCGGTAAGAAGTTCACTGATGCAGTAAAGAAGTTCGACGTCGACCAACTGTTCACGCCCACCGAGGCGTTGGACTTGGTGAAGAAGACGGCCACCGCCAAGTTCGACGAAACCGTCGACCTTGCCGTGCGTCTTGGTGTCGATCCGCGTAAGGCCGAGCAGATGGTGCGCGGCACCGTTGCTCTGCCAAGCGGTACCGGCAAGAACCTGCGCATCGCAGTGTTCGCGACTGGTGAAGCGGCACAGGCAGCTCGCGACGCGGGGGCCGACGTCGTCGGAGCCGACGATCTCGCCGCCGAGATCGAGAAGGGCAACTTCGACTTCGATCTTGCGATCGCAACCCCGGACATGATGCCGCTGGTCGGTCGTCTCGGTCGCGCGCTCGGCCCGCGTGGTTTGATGCCGAACCCGAAGACCGGCACCGTCACCAACGACGTTGCTAAAGCTGTCGGCGAGTTCAAGGGCGGCAAGGTCGAGTACCGCACCGATCGCTACGGCAACGTGCATGTGCAGCTCGGCAAGGCCAGCTTCGAGCTGGCAGCGTTGGAGGCAAACTTCCGTGCCGTGCTCGACGAACTGCAGCGCGCCAAGCCTGCTTCGGCCAAGGGTCGCTTCCTGAAGAAGATCACCGTCAGCAGCACCATGGGCCCAGGCGTCAAGATCGACACCAACCGCTTGCGGGTCGAGGTCTAAGCACAATGCGCCGGCGAGCGCTCGTAGCTGTAACGGCCGCGGCGCTTGCACTCGTAGCGGCGTGTTCGGATTCGTCCGACGCTGATCATTCAGTCAAGGTCAGCGAAGCCGATGGCATGAAGTTGTTAGATGTCGACGGCTTCGCGATCGACGAAACGGAAGTCACCAACGCGATGTACGCGTTGTGCGTGGCGGATGCGAAGTGTGAGCCGCCAGCGGACACGATTTCGTTGACTCGCGACGCGTACTACGACGTCCCAGAATTCGCGGACTATCCGGTGATCTTCGTCGATTGGGAGATGGCCAAGACCTACTGCGAGTGGGCCGGTCGCGAGCTACCCACGGAAGAGCAGTGGGAGATGGCAGCCCGTGGCGACGACGAGCGTGCGTACCCGTGGGGGAACGACTTGCCCACCCCCACGCTCGCCAACTCAAACGACGTAGTCGGCGACACAACCGAAGTTGGTTCGTATCCCGCTGGCGCCAGTCCGTACGGAGCACTCGACATGGCCGGCAACGTGTGGGAGTGGACCAGCGACTTCTTCGACGGCAAGTCCACCCACGTGCTGCGCGGCGGTGCGTGGAGCCTCGACGACGAGAGCGTGCGGGCAGACTTCCGCGGCACTCACCCTTCTGAGCCCAACCTGGGCATCGGCTTCCGGTGCGCTTTGGTGAACGACGACGACTAGTCGATGAATTCGACCTCGACGCCCAATAGCGAATAGGTGCGATCTGCTCGGCGATCGCGACTTAACAAGCGTCGGCCGCCAGCGATAGCGGCTGCCCCGACCAGCGCGTCGTAGACAGCGCCGCCGGTAACGCCGAGCGTCGGCAAACGATCGAACAGCGCGGCCTGCTCCGCGCCTTCAAGCCAGCACGAGTCGGGGAACGAGCGGCGCAACACGTTGTGCGCAACGGCTGGTGTCACTCGCAGTGCTCCAGGCAGCCGAGTGAGCACGGACACGGTTTCCCACGCGGCGTGCCCGGCCAGCGCTGGCTTGTACCTCGCCACCGCGGCCCGTGACGGTAAGTGGGCTACGTGAGTCTGGTCGAGGGCGGCTATTGCCACGCTCGTGTCAACGGCGTAGAGAACGCGAGCCATTGATCAGCGCTGTTCGGCGTCGCGTAAGTCGCGCACCATGCGATCGGTCAAGGTTGCACCGCCGACGGCGCGGAGCACGGCAAGACCATCGACCTCGACAACCAAACGATCACCCATCTGGCGTGGCTCGAGCCGAATCGCGTGACCGTCGATCGACGCGTCGAGTTCGTCGTCGGGTTGCAGACCCAACTGATCGCGAAGACCCTTCGGGATCACGATTCGGCCAACCCGATCCATAGTGACGCGCATGAATGGGAATCTACCATTCGATTCCCAACACGCGGATTCTCATGCGGCGGCGCGCCATCCGATTTCGGTTCCGTCGGGGCGGTAGTGGTGCCATTGGCCGTTGGGGTCGCGCCGGGTTTGGTAGCCGCGGGTTTTCCATCGGTTGTGGTGGCTGCAGGCGGGGCCACCGTTGTGTGCTGCGGTGGGGCCGGCGTGGGAGAACGGGAGCAGGTGGTCGGCTTCGCATTGGGATGCGGGCCGGTAGCAGCCGGGCCAGATACATCGGTGGCTGAGCAGCATCACCGCGTCGCGCAG
>JAIOPC010000016.1 GCA_021414085.1 Actinomycetes bacterium
CCAGATAACGCTGTTCACTCACGCTCATCTCCCTCATAACGGGAGTGTCACGCATCAACCGAACCAGCCGTCACCAATCAACCGAAACAGTGTCACCACTCAGCCGACGCCCCGATGAGAGGTATCAGCCGAAGTAACACACCCACATTGTGGGGCGGGTGGGGATCGAACCCACGACCCAGGGATTATGAGTCCCCTGCTCTAACCACTGAGCTACCACCCCGAACCGGAAGCGACTCTCCGGATCTGTGTCAGCTCACAAACGTTGTGTCGCTTTGTGCGCTGACACAAACACCGAACCGCCGCACTAAATGGCTCCGAGAGCAGGGCTCGAACCTGCGACCCGCTGATTAACAGTCAGCTGCTCTGCCAACTGAGCTATCTCGGAAAGGCGAACTGAGGATAGCAAAAGTGCCTACTCACTCCTCCTCTAGAAACTCCTTCAATCGCTGGCTGCGCATCGGATGGCGCAGCTTGGCAAGCGTCTTGGCCTCGATCTGGCGCACGCGCTCGCGCGTGACATGAAACTCCTTGCCCACATCCTCCAGCGTGCGCGCCTGGCCATCGTCGAGCCCAAACCGCATGCGCACGATCTCGCGCTCGCGTTCGCTCAGCTCCCCCAGCGCTTCTTCGACCGCCTTCGTGAGCATGCTGCGCGTCGCCATATCGGCCGGCACCTCGGCGGAAAGGTCGGGGATGAAGTCGGCAAAGCTGCTGTCTTCTTCCTCACCCACCGGAGAATCCAGCGACAACGGATCCTGCGAGATGCGCAGAATCTCACGGATGCGTTCGGTGCTGAGCGCACAACGTTCAGCCAGCTCGTCGAGTGTTGGCTCGCGCTCGAGTTCCTGGTGCATCTGCCGTTGCGTGCGCAAGACCCGGTTCATGCTCTCGACCATGTGGACCGGGATGCGAATCGTGCGTGCCTGGTCGGCGATGCTGCGCGTGATCGCCTGGCGAATCCACCAGGTGGCGTATGTGGAGAACTTGAAGCCCTTGGTGTGGTCGAACTTGTCGACCGCACGCATCAGGCCCATGTTGCCTTCCTGAATGAGGTCGAGGAACTGCATGCCCCGCCCGCTGTACCGCTTCGCAATGCTGACGACCAGCCGAAGGTTGGCCTGAATCAGCTCGCTCTTCGCTCTTTCTCCGGCCGTGACCGTGCGCAACAGACGACGGCTCTCGGTGGAGTCGAGGGCAGCGCCGCCATGTTCGGCATCAACAGTTGCTGCGGCGCGGTGGCCCTCATCGATCGCTTGTGCCAGGCGACGCTCGTCCTCGGTGGTCAATAGGTCGACACGACCGATTTCCTTCAAGTACATGCGGACTGTGTCGGCGGTGTTGCCGATGTCGCTGCCACCATCGGCGCTCATGCGCTCGCTGCGGCGCCGACGCCGACGCGCCAGTAGACCCTCGGTGTCTTCGACTTCTACCGATCGCTGACGCTCCGCACCCGCTGGTGGGGTTTCGTCTGGAAGCTCCTCAACGCCGTCGTCGATCGTGACGCCGTGACTGGCGAGGATGTTGTGCACTTCCAGCAACACATCGGGCGTCAGTTCGATCTCGCGCAACACATGCGCAATGTCGTCGGCATGCAACACGCCGCGAGACGTACCGCGCGCGACCATCGTCTGCCATTCGCCGGCATCGACCCCGATGTACGGAGGCGACCCAGCAGTTGTGTCAGCAGCGCCTTTGCTCACTCACGTCCCTCACTCGCCCCTTTGAGCCACCCTAGCAATGTCTCCGCGCCGGCATCACCCGCATCAGTTTGCTCGATCGACTCCAACGCAAGCCTCGCGTCGCGGAGCGCGTGCAGCGCATCGGGGTCGGTCGTGTGCACCGATGCGGCGAGTCGACGGCGAGTCGCCGCGGCGATCAGATTGCGCGCTTCGAGCACAGGATCGGCATCTACATCAGTGACTGCAGCGCGCTCGAGAAACTCGCGCGCCTCCGGATCGGCGAGCTCCAGTGCGACCTCAATTGAGCCCGCGGATTCCGCTACCGCAAGAAATGCCCGACGCGCCACCTCATCGACGAAGAGCTCCTCCATCAACCACGGCGCAATGTCGTCCCACCGCTGAATCAACATCGCAACCGCGACGAACTCCGCATTCTCGGCGGCACCAACACGTCGCACGGGCGCGATGCGCACCGTCGGCGACTTCACACCGCGGTCTGCCAACGCGACGAGATCGTTTGGTGGGATGCCCACATGTGCCGCGACCTGCGCGGCATACAGCTTGCGCACCTCGCGATTGGGATGTTCGTTGACGACCGCCATCGCCAAACCGGCCACCTGGGCGCGATCCTCCGGTGACCGCAATTTCCGACTGTTGAGCGCATGGTTCACGCGGAATCCGAGGAAGGGCAGCGCTTGCTCGACAGCTTGCCGTAACGCATCCGGGTCGCTGAGGCTCAGGTCGCCCGGGTCTTTGCCGTCAGGAAAGCGAGCCACGCTCACCCGCACCTGGTAGCGCTCTTCCCATTCATAGAACCGTTGGGCGGCACCCTGACCCGCGGCATCCGCGTCGAAAGCCAGCACTACCTGCGTGGCGTAACGCTTGAGGAGCCGCACGTGGTCTTCGGTCAACGCGGTGCCACAGGTTGCGACCGCGCGCTTGACTCCGGCACGGTGAAAGCCGATCACGTCGGTGTAACCCTCACACACGATCACCTGATCGGCCGTCACGATGTCGCCCTTGGCCCAGTTGAGGCCATACAGCGTCTTGGACTTCGCGTAGATCGGAGTCTCCGACGAGTTCTTGTACTTCGCCGGATCAGCGCTGCCGGGTAGCACGCGGCCACCAAGTGCAACCGGATCGCCGTTCTCGGTATAGATCGGGAAGAGCACACGTGCCCGGAACGAATCCTGCATGCGGCCGGACTTGTTGTTGAACGCCAGCCCCGTATCGCGCAGCATTTCTGGCGCGACACCGAGGTGCTTCGACATCGCATCCCAATCGTCGGGAGCCCAGCCAAGCTTGAACGCCCGCGCAACGTCGCCAGCGAGCCCGCGCTTGCGCAGGTAGTCGCGGGCCTCGCGTGCGTCGGGCGAGTCGAGCAGACGTTGGTGATACCACTCCACGGCCTTGCCCATGGCGTCGACCAACTGCCGACGCTTCTGACGTTGACGGTCGCCCGCCTCCCCGGTCGTGTAGCGCAATTGCACGTTGTTCTTCGCAGCAAGCGATTCGACTGCTGCCACAAAGTCGAGGTGCTCGATCTCCTGCACGAACTTGAAGGCGTCGCCGGCGGCACCGCAGCCAAAACACTTGTAGCGACCCGTCTCGTCGCGCACGTTGAACGAAGCGGTGCGCTCGGCGTGGAACGGGCACAGCCCTACCCAGGTGCGCCCGACGCGGCGGAGCGCGACGTACTGCTGCACGACATCGGAGAGAACGAGCGTGGCCCGCAGTCGCTCAAGATCCTCGTCAACGATCGCCATTGTCAGGCACTGTACCGGCGGGTCGGACGTCGCCAGAATGGAATCATCGCTCGTCGGCCGGCGGCATTTCCTCGGAGATCGAGATCGTGTCGTCGCGGGTATCGCGCAGCGAGAACCCGACCGACGCGAGCATTACGAGCGCGATCACCAGCAGTGAGATCCAGGTTTCGATGTGCACATCGAAGAAGGTGAGAATCATCTTCACCCCGACGAAAGCAAGAATGATCGCGAGACCTTCCTGCAGATAGCTGAACCTGGCACGCATATCGGCGAGCAGGAAGTACAGCGAACGCAAACCCATGATCGCGAATGCGTTAGAGGTGAACACGATGAACTGTTCGCCGCTGACTGCCAGCACCGCTGGCACCGAGTCGACCGCGAACAGCACGTCGGTCAGCTCCACCAGCACGAGCACCGCGAACAGCGGTGTGGCCAGCCGCTTGCCGTTCTCGCGCGTGAACAACTTCTGACCGTCGAGGTTGTCGGTGCTCGGCACCAGCCGGTGCACCAACGCCATGAACTTGCTGTCGGCGGGATTGCTCTCGTCCTCTCCGCCTAACACCAGCTTGACTGCCGTGTAGAGCAGGAACACGCCGAACAGTACGAGCGTGATCTCGAAACGGTTGACCAGCGCGATACCAGCGAAGATGAAGCCGGCGCGCATGACCAAGGCGCCAAACACGCCCCAGAACAACACACGGTGCTGATAGTTCGACGGCACCTTGAAGTGGCTAAGGATGATCGCCCACACGAAGACGTTGTCGATCGACAGGCTGTACTCAATGAGGTAACCCGAGAACCACTCGCCACCCGCCTTGGCGCCCCACGTCGCCAAAACGACGAGACCGAAGGAAGCGCCGACCAGCAGCCATGACATGGTCTCTAGCGCGGCCCGCCGAACGGTGGGAACCTTCGGCACGCGATGCAGGATGAGGATGTCGATCAGCAGCAGCGCAGCGATGGCGGCGAGCGCCGCACCCCACACTTCAACTGAGATGTCGAGATTGACGAATCGGCTGCCAGTCGAATCCGACGCAAACGTTGCGACGAGCACTCAGTCAGTCCCGCCCGAGCAAGCCGCCAGCAATGCCACCGATACCACTGGTACCCGAGTTGCTGGTTCCTAGGGTCGCCTGGATCCAGCCGAGGAACTCGGTGGGGTTGCGCGTCTGTGTCCACACGCGGCCTGGCCCGGTGAAGTCGAAGACGTAGCCTTCGCCGCTCTTGAAGCTCTGCACCAGCCCACCATCGCTGGCCTTGCGCATCGTCATCGTGACGGAGTCTTCGTAGGCAACCATGTGGCCGGTATCGACGGTGATGGTTTGCCCCGCAGTCAGGTTCCACACCTCGAGCGCGCCGTAGCAGGCGAACACCACAGTGCCCTGGCCTTCGGCGCGGACGATGAAGCCGCCCTCGCCGCCGAACATGTTCTTGAAACCGCCCCACTTGGCGTCGAGGGTGATGGTGACATCGTTTGCCAACCAGGAACCCTTCTGGATGAACAACGCGCGGCCCGGCGCAACATCGTGTGTCGTCACATCGCCCGGAAGGCGGGCGGCAACATCGACAAATCCTCCGGCCGGCGGGGCTGTGTATGTGCTGACGAAGAAGCTCTCGCCACCGAGTGCCGCCCGCTTCAGCGACTTCATGATGCCGCCTTCCGCCTTCGACGATAGCGCGACCCCGGCCGACATGGCCATCATCGCCCCCGACTCGACGCGCACCGGCTCGTTGGGCGCCAGCGTGAGGCGCGCCACCCCGTATGCCGGACCTTGACGTGTTTGAACCTGCATGACTGCGCTCCGTTCTATTTCGTTTCGGTCTTCGAGCCACCGATGATTGCTTGCGCCGCCGCCAACCGAGCGATGGGCACGCGGAACGGGCTGCAGCTGACGTAGTCCAGTCCGGCTTCGTAGAAGAGTTGGATGCTCTCCGGGTCGCCACCGTGTTCGCCGCAAACGCCCAGCTTCAGCTTGGGCTTCACCTCGCGACCGCGCTTGGCGCCCATCTTGACCAACGCGCCGACGCCACCTTTGTCGATCGTCTCGAACGGGTTGCGCTTCAGAAGCCCCTGTTCCAAGTACGCAGGCATCATCTTGCTTTCGACGTCGTCGCGACTGAAGCCAAACGTCAACTGTGTGAGGTCGTTCGTTCCGAAGCTGAAGAAGTCGCTCTCTTCCGCGATCTCATCGGCGCGCAGCGCTGCGCGAGGCGTTTCGATCATCGTGCCGATGGTGACCTTCGGCTTGTCCTTCAAGCCCTTCACCGCGTTGTCGATCTCGGCCTGCACCCAACTGCGCGCCAGTGCCAGTTCCTCGCGCGTGACAGTGAGCGGGATCATCACTTCGACAATCGGCTTCTTGCCCTTCTTGCGCAGCGCGGCCGCCGCGGCCATCAGGGCCTTCACCTGCATCGCATAGAGACCGGGCTTCATCACGCCCAAGCGCACACCGCGGATGCCGATCATCGGGTTGTGCTCGGCCCACTCTTCGGCGGCGCTCAGTTCGGCCGTCTCCGTGGTGGACAGACCGGCGGTGGCCTGCTTGATGCGCAGTTCTTCGATCGATGGCAGGAACTCGTGCAACGGCGGATCGAGCAAGCGCACCGTGACCGGCAGCCCGTCCATTGCCTCAAGCACTTCTTCGAAGTCGATCTGCTGCACGCGACCAAGTTCGGCCAACGCGGCAGTCTCCTCGGCGGGCGAGTCGGCGAGGATCATTTGACGAACGACCGGCAACCGATCGGGCGCAAGGAACATGTGCTCGGTGCGGCACAGCCCGATGCCCTCGGCCCCAAGCTTGCGTGCATTCGCGGCGTCCTCACCGGTGTCGGCGTTGGCGCGCACGCCCAGCTTTCCCTTGCGCACCGCGTCGGCCCATTGCAGGATCTTGTGGAACTCCGGCGGCGGCTCAGCGGCGGCCATTGCGATCGCACCGAGCATGACCTCACCAGTGGTGCCGTCGATGCTGATGACATCGCCTTCGTTGACAACCACATCGCCGACGCGGAACTTCTTGCCGTCGATCTTGATCGCGTCGGCGCCAACGATGGCGGGCGTGCCCCAACCGCGGGCAACCACGGCTGCGTGACTGACGAGTCCGCCGCGCGCAGTGAGGATGCCTTGGCTGACCATCATGCCGTGCACGTCTTCCGGGCTGGTTTCGCTGCGAACCAACACGACCTTCTCGCCACGCTCGTCGGCGCTAACCGCATCGTCGGCCGTGAAGTACACCTGACCAACGGCCGCGCCGGGCGAAGCGGCGAGACCCTTGGCGAGCACCTTGCCCTTGCTTGCGAATTGCGGGTGCAGCACCTGGTCGAGGTGATCGGCTGCGACGCGCATGATCGCCTCACTCTTGGAGATGTGCCAGGCCTTCTTGCCTTTGCCTTGCGGCGACGTCATGTCGACTGCCATCTTCAGCGCCGCTGCGCCGGTGCGCTTGCCGACACGAGTCTGCAGCATCCAAAGCTTTCCCTGCTCGATGGTGAACTCGGTGTCGCACATGTCCTCGTAGTGCCGCTCGAGCCGCGCAAAAATCTCCAACAACTCGGCGTGGATTGTCGGGAAATGCAACTTCATGTGATCGAGGTCTTCGGTGTTTCGAATTCCGGCCACGACATCCTCGCCCTGCGCATTGATCAGGAAGTCGCCGTAGGCCTTGTTGTCGCCCGTGGCTGCGTTGCGCGTGAAACCAACGCCAGTGCCGCTGTTGTCGTCGCGGTTACCGAACACCATCGTCTGCACGTTGACCGCCGTGCCGAGATCGTGGCTGATGCGCTCGCGCACGCGATACGCAATGGCCCGTGCACCGTTCCAACTGGCAAAGACAGCTTCGACCGCGCCACGCAACTGCTTCACCGGATCTTGCGGGAACGGCTTGCCCGTTGCCGTCTGCACAACCGTCTTGTAGTGCGCACAGAGATCCTTCAGCGCCGTCGCGGTTAGCTCGGCATCAGTCTTGACGCCAGTTGCTTTCTTGGCATCCTCGAGCGGGTGATCGAAGAGCGCGCCATCGACGTCGAGAACGATGCGGCCATACATCGCGATGAAGCGGCGATAGCTGTCGTACGCGAAACGCTCGTCGTTGGTGACGCTGGCCAAGCCCTTCACGCTCGCGTCGTTGAGACCAAGGTTGAGGACGGTGTCCATCATGCCCGGCATCGAAAACTTGGCACCGGATCGCACCGACACGAGCAACGGATCTTTGGCGTCGCCCAGCTTGCGCCCCATCGCCTTCTGCAGTTTGGCGACATGAGTCGCGATCTCGGCGTCGAGCCCGCTCGGCCAGCCGCCCTTCATGTAGGCACGGCAAGCATCTGTGCTGATGGTGAAGCCGGGGGGTACCGGCAGTTCCAGCACGCTGGTCATCTCGGCGAGGTTTGCTCCCTTTCCGCCGAGCAGATCCTTGTACTCCATGGGAGGGCGGCGGTGCTTGTGATTGAACGCGAAGACGAGTGGCACGAGATGCGAGTCTACGGCGCACGCCCAGCGGCGACACTGGTGGTTGACGGCACACGCCCGTAGGCTCGCGCCGTGCCCACCGCTGCGCCGATGCGCCTGTTCGGCTTCCCGCTACATGTCGGCTCCGGCTTCTGGCTGTTCATGGCGTTGATCGCGTTCATCAACTCCGATGCCCTCGGCATGGGCGGCGCGATCGTGTTCGCGGGACTGATCGCCGCCTTCACGCTCGTCCACGAACTGGGCCATGCGTTCGCGGCCCGTGCCACCGGTGCACGCGCCGAGATCTCGCTCGCATTCATGATGGGTTACGCATCGTTTACACCGACTCGGAAACTGTCGCGATGGGAACACGTCGGCATCTCGTTCGCCGGCCCGGCGACGCAGATCGTGCTCGGCATCGCCGTGTACGCCGCCCTCGGTGGCCCGTGGCCACTCCACGACCTCACAAACGCGCAGTTCGCAGCACTGTGGGCGGGCCCGATCATCGGGCTGTTCAATCTGCTGCCGGTGCTCCCGTTCGACGGCGGCAACATTCTCGAGCAGGCAATTGGCGCTGTGTTCCCACGTCACGCACGACGGATCATGCTCTGGTTCTCTGCGGCTGTGAGCGTCGCCGGTCTCGTGGTGGTCGCTACCAACCCACGGCTCGCCGGCTTTGTGATCTTCATCATCCTTCCGCTGCTCACGGTGGCGCAGATGGCCTTCGGTGGGAGGGCGCAAGCCAACAATGCGACTGGGCAGGAAGCGTTCGCCCGTGCCGAGGCGTTGGCTTGGGCGACCGGCGACGTTTCGACGTTCACACGCGGACACGTGCCCTCACCCTGGTTCCGAGCCCACCAGCAGCTACACCATGGCCAGCCCGAGGTAGCCCGCCAGGTCCTGCTCGCCGACTTCGCCACCCGAGCACCGGTGAACTGGTGGCCCCCCGACGCAGCCTCGAAAGCAGATCTGCAGGCGCTGATCGACGTGCTGCCCCGTCCACTCCCCCACGGCAGCCTGTTCAGCGACTTCGTGCTGTCAGGAATCTTGCTTCGCCTGGGCGACTACGAAACCGCCGCGCACTACGCGGCCGAGGCGTACTCCCCAACACGACCGGCGATGTTCGCCGTGCACGTTGCGCGTGCTGCCGCCGCCCTGGGCGACAACGCCACAGCTGCGGCGTGGTTGCGCACTGCGGCCACCACGGCGCCAGCGGAATCGCTACAGGTCGCGATCGCAGCGGCGCCGGAGTTCGGCGCGATGCGCAACGACCCCACGTTCGCGCAAGCCCTCACCCCTTAGAGCAGCGAATCGGACTTTCAGCTACGGCCGCGCTTCAACGCCACGCTTCACCATTGCCAACGCTTCCGTGCCCAGCACGCTGGTCACGACACCAACTGACTCGCCATCAATCGCGTACGCGTCGCCGACTTCAGTGCCGTCGGGAACCGTCACGCGCTGCAGCGACTTCGGTGGCGCGGCACCGCGGCTGTCCATGCGCTCCACGAGTTCTTGACCTGGGTAGCAGCCCTTCGTGAAGTTGACCGCGACAGCGACGACGCCCGTCTCCCCTGGGATGGTTTCGCCTGGAACGATCTCGCAACCCATCGCCGGCCACGCCGACGCGATGCGCGCGGCCAACAAATCGTCGGCCGACCCAGCACGCACACCCGACGGAACGAGCGGCGCCTCACCCAGTACATCGATGCCCTCACCCCAACTGACGAGACCTTCCACGTCGGCAGCGCCCTCGCCGCGCACGGCGACGCACCGCCACGGCAGGTCCGTGATTTCGGCCTTCACACGAATCTTGAAACGATTGAGGCGAGCGACCATTGCCTCGCCGTACCCGGCATCGGTGTCGAGGACGAACGAATCGTCACCAGAACGCCAAATGCGCAGCAACACGTCGATCTTCCCTGTGGGCTGCAATAGAAAACTCCACGTTGACTCACCGACTGCCAACGGGCGAATGTCCTGCGACAGCTGCGATTGCAGGAAAGTCGCCGCGTCGGGTCCGTCTACCCGAACAACATCGCGGGGGTAGGGCGCCGAGAACATGAGCTCAGTGTCGCAGCGCTTGCCGCACATGCCAAACTGCCGCCATGGAAACCGACGCAGTTGTCCGTCGTGTCAGCGACACCATGCAACAAACCTTCCAACGGCTCACCAGCCTCGCCACCGGCATCGGCATCATGGCGCTCCTGGTCGGAGCGGCAACGTTTGCCACCGGCCTATGGATCTTCGACGGCAGTCGCACCGGCTGGATGGTGATCGGCGGGGCGATCTGCGCGATTCCACTCCTCGCGGCGCTGATTGGCCGCCACTTGGTCCGTCGGACCGCGAAGCATGCGCCGGAGTTGGTCACCGACGTTCGCAAGTTCCTCGACACGTCCGTACATTCCGCGCAAGTGCTGATCGATCACGACAGCGGACAACCCGTCGCGGGTTACGTGAAGAGCTTCAGGACGCTGCGCAGCGAGTTGAAAGAGCGGCGCAAGGAGTTGCCCGCGCTGTTCTCGGGCGTCAAGGCCATCACCAGCGTGCCCGGGATCGCCGCAATCGCAGTGCTCGGCACGCTGCTGGTCGGCGGGTTAGGCACGATCTTGTTGATAGGCGGCCTGATCGACTGAGCGTGGCGTTGCTCGAGCTGCCCTTGCTGTAGCGGTCATCCGTCGCGCGGCGGGCACGGCCGCCAACAACGCGGCGGCCTTGTTGCGACACTCGAGGTCTTCCTCGTCGGGGTCGGAGTCGGCGACCACGCCAGCACCCGCCTGGAACGACGCGCCATGCGCGCCAACGAACATCGTGCGGATCGCAATGGCAGTGTCGAGGTTGCCGCTGAAGTCGACATAACCAACAACGCCGGCATAGGGCCCGCGTTTCATCGGCTCGAGCGCATCGATCAACTGCATCGCCCGCACCTTCGGCGCCCCACTCACCGTTCCTGCCGGAAGCGTCGCGCGCAGAACATCGATCGGCGTCTTGCCTTCCAGCAACTCGCCACTCACCTGCGACGTCAGGTGCATGACGTGGCTGTAGCGCTCGAGGCTCATCAACTCGTCGACGTGCATCGAACCGAACTGGGCGACGCGGCCGACGTCGTTGCGAGCAAGATCGACGAGCATGATGTGCTCCGCGACCTCCTTTGGGTTCTCGCGCAGCTCTCCTGCCATACGACGATCGTCCTCGTCGTCGCGACCGCGACGACGGGTGCCAGCAATCGGCCGACTGATCACCTTTCGGCCGCGTACCTGCACCATTGGCTCCGGGGAACTACCAGCGATTGTGATCGCCGCGTGACGAAGGAAGTACATGTAAGGACTCGGGTTGACCTGACGCAGCACGCGATAGAAGTCGAAGGGATCGGCATCAAGTTGCACGTCGTAACGCTGCGCCAAAACGACCTGGAAGATGTCGCCGGCAACGATGTGTTCTTTCGCCACCCTGACCGCGTGCTGATACGCGCCACCCGCCATTGAGCTGCGCACCTCCGGCACAACCTCATCCGATCGAGGTGGTTCCATCGCAACAGCCGACAACGGTCGCGAGAGATCGGCGATGGCCTCCTCCACACGAGCACAAGCCGAGTGATACGCAGCATCGACACCATTTGCATCCAGCCCCAACACAGGCGTGCTCTCGATCAGGTACACGCGTTGGCGCCAGTGATCGAACGCCGCCAATGAACCGATGATGCTCATCACTGCGTCGGGGAATTGCCGATCGTCGTGTGGCGCGTCGGGCAGATGCTCGATCTCGCGCACTACGTCGTAACCGAGGTAACCCATCACCCCGCCTTGCAGCGGCGGCAGCTCGGCGATGATCGGCGCGCGATAGGCAGCGATCAGCGCGTCGAGGGCGGCCAGCATGCCGCGGTCGAGCGGTATGTCGGCCGTGAGTGGCGTTCCGGTAAGGGTGATGCGACCATCGCGCAACTGGAGCGTCGCAACCGGGTTACGGCCGACGAAGCTATAACGCGCCCAGCGCTCGCCGTGCTCGACGGACTCGAGCAGGAATCCTTCGCCGTCGCCCACCAACTTCAAATAGGCAGCGACCGGAGTCTCCAGATCGCCAAGCACTTCGGCCCACACCGGCACAACCGTGTGGTCAGCGGCAAGCGCTCGGAACTCTTCCAGGCTCGGCCGCATCTCGTTGTTCTCGCTAGCCGTGTCGCTACAAGTACAAGCCGGTGCTGGCTTCGATGCGAGTCGCCGCCACTGCGTGCAGGTCGCGCTCGCGCAACATGATGAAGTCGGCGCCGCCGACTTCGACCTCGTAACGATCTTCCGGGCTGAACAGCACGCGATCGCCAACCTCGGCGCTGCGCACGTTCTGACCCAGCGCCACTACCTCAGCCCAGACCAAGCGCTTGGAGATCTGCGCCGTCGCCGGAATCAGGATTCCTCCGGTGGAACGGCGCTCACCATCGCGCTCAGGAATGCGCACAAGCAGCCGATCATTAAGCATCTTGATCGGGAGTTTCTGATCATCCAACGCCACCTCGGCAGGGTACCGTCGGGGGCATAACGTCCCCAACGGGACCAAGAAGGGAAGTGCATCGTGCGCGAGCACTCAGTCGAACGCCGTCGTTCTCTCACTCGTCTGTCGGTGCTTGCATTCGGCTTCAGCGCACTTGCGCTCGGTGTTGCATGCAGCGACGACGCCGGCAGCTCCAGCAACGCGCCCTCGGACGTGTCGACCACTCTCGATCCCACCTCCGCAGCGCGCACCACCACCACGCTGAAGCTGGATACGCCCACCACCTTCATCGCCAACTGCTCGCAGATGCCCGACGTCGCCGCTATCAGCGCGATCGTTGGCATTCCGTTGGCCGACGGCCAGGTTGTTGCCGCTGGCACCTGCCAGTACATCGGGTTGAACGAACAGACCCGCGTCATCACACTGAGCCTGTTCAGCGATCCGGTCGATCAGGCGACGTTCAACGACCTGGAACTCTCGCTGGGTGCAAGCGCGGCGCTGAACGATCCGGCGTTGCCGAACGCGCTGGTGGATCCGAGTTCCCTGGTGTACTTGAACGCCAACGGCGTGATCTACACGGTGCGCACAATGATCACGGACGCGACGCCTGCCGAACAGGTGCCGTTGTCAGCCGCCGTGCTGCGACTGTGGCTCGGCGTCTGAGGCCTTAGCCCTGAGAACGACGGGAGCGGCGCTCGACGGTCGCTGATGGCGCCGAGTTGGTGAGTGCGCCAACGACTTCCACAATCGTTTCCACCGTCGGGCGCTCGCCGGGCGTGTGGGTGTCGATCGCATCGCGCATCGCCGCGATGTGCGTAGGCGTGGTGCCACAGCAGCCACCGACGATTCGGGCGCCAGCATCGATCGCTGTAGTCGCGTAACGCGCCATCAGCTCGGGAGTGCCCGAGTACACAACCTCGGTGCCCTCGAAGTGCGGAACACCGCAGTTGCCTTTTGTAACGAGCGGATGCGGGCAACCTTGCATCTCGAGCAACGACACGAGGATGTCAGGGGCACCGACGCCACAGTTGGCGCCCATCGCGAGCGGTGCGACCGGCTCGACCGCCAGCACATCGGCGAAGTTGCCCGGCATCAGGCCCATCATCGTGCGGCCCGCAGTGTCGAACGAGCATGTCGCGACGTATGGCATTCCGACCGCGATGGCCGCAGTAACGGCTGCATGCACTTCTTCGGGCGACGACATCGTCTCGATCCACGCAACATCGGCACCGCCGTCTTTCAGTCCTCGGATCTCCTCCGAGAACGAGGCAACAGCGTCGTCGTGCGTGAGCAAACCAAGCGGTTCGAACAATTCGCCCGTCGGGCCAACCGAACCGGCAACGACCACAGGACGCGACACCGAGTCGACAACCTTGCGCGCCAGCTCGGCAGCCGCGCGTGCGAGCTCGTATGTGCGATCCTGCGCCTTGTGCAGCTTTAGGCGCTGGCGATTACACCCGAAGGTGTTGGTGAGGATGATGTCGGAGCCGGCCTCGATGAACTCACGATGCAAACCCATCACGGTTTCGGGTCGATCGACCGTCCAGAACTCAGGCGGGTCACCCGACATCAGCCCGGCGGCGAAGTAGTTCGTGCCGGTTGCCCCGTCGGCGAGTAGGACCCGCCCGGTAGCTAGGAGGTCCGAGAGTGAAGCGCGCATTGGATGAAGGATAACGCCGACTGCCAGGGGCAGGCCGTCATGCGGTGATGAGCTCGATGCGCGCCTTCACCTCGGGCGTCAAGCGCGCCACCACATCGAGCGCGGCGAAGTTTTCGACAACCTGGCTGGGGCGGCTGGCACCGGTGATGACTGTGGACACGCGCGGGTTGCTGGCACACCACGCAATCGCAAGTTGCGCGAGTGTGCAATCGAGCTCCGCCGCAATTGGGCGCAATAGCTCGACCTTGGCAAGGGCGTCGGGATCGGTCACACGATCGGCGAGCCATTCGTACCCGGGCAGCGCGCCCCGACTGTCGTCGGGAACACCAGCGTTGTACTTGCCGGTGAGCAAGCCACTGGCAAGCGGACTCCAGATCGTGGTGCCCAACCCGATGTCGTCGTAGAGGCGGGCGTATTCGGTTTCGACGCGCGTGCGGGCGAACAGGTTGTATTGCGGCTGCTCCATCACCGGCTTGTGCAGGTGATGGCGATCTGCGATATGCCAGGCCGCGCGAATCTCGTCGGCCGACCACTCGCTGGTCCCCCAATACAGCACCTTGCCCTGGCTGACCATGTCACTCATCGCCCACACGGTTTCTTCGATCGGCGTGTTCGGGTCTGGACGGTGGCAGAAAACAAGATCGATGAAGTCGAGCTGCATGCGCTCTAGTGAGTTGTCGATTGCTTGGGCGAGGTACTTGCGATTCAGCGTGTTGCGCATGTTGCGCACGTTGCCGTGGACGCCCCAAAAAAACTTGGTGCTCACTACGTACGTGTGTCGCTCCCAGCCCAGTTGCTTGAACACGCGACCCATCTGCGCCTCGCTACCGCCATTTGCATAGGCCTCTGCATTGTCGAAGAAGTTGCAGCCGCTGTCGTGAGCGGCCTGCATGCACTCCAAGGCAAGATCGTCGCCCAACTGGTTATCGAAGGTGACCCAGCTTCCGAACGAAAGCAGCGACACCTGTAAGCCGCTGCGACCTAGCCGGCGATATTGCATCTTGGTAGCCATGGCGCGCAGCGTACGCGAGTATGCGTCATGCCGGACAACGCCTTTCATGCAACGACCGCCGGACTGTCGGTGATGGCCGATCATGTCGAGCGCTACCAACAAGAGGTCGCAGACCTCGTGCCCGGCTTTCAGATGGGCCAACACGACGACGTCGCGATAGCTCTCGTGGAAGCCGAGCGCGCGCTGCGCAGCGCCGCCCGGTGCCTGCGCCGATCGGCGAAACTGGCTGACGAAGCGCGCTGAGCGACGACAACGCAAAATCACTGTGGGTGAAAAAGCGGCGACGGCCCCTCGCGGGGCCGTCGCACAGCGACGCCAGGCGGCGGATCCCGGCATCGCACGCAAACCAGGTGGCGGGAACCTGGTTGGTGAGCTCACTATACACCCCTGAAAAAGGGGCGCAACCGCCCACGCAGCGTGGCAATTCTCCCCTGCGAGAGCGGCGAGCTACCGGCGTGAGCGAGGCATTGTTGACGACGGACACACATCTTCCAGAGAGCAATCCGCACACAACGGCTTCTTCGCCGCGCACACCCGCCGACCGTGCAAGATCAACCGCAAGCTGAAATCACCCCATGCTGCAGGTGGGAGATAGCGACCAAGCTCGGTCTCCACCTTCACCGGGTCTTCCTCTTTCGTGAGACCAAGTCGCCGACTGAGACGACCGACGTGCGTATCGACGGGCAAGCCTGGCAGGCCAAACGCGACACTGCGCACGACGTTCGCTGTCTTGCGTCCGACACCAGCGAGCGTCACCAGGTCTTCCAGCGCCGTTGGCACTTGCCCATCGAAGTTCTCAACTAGCGCGTGAGCCATCGCAATGAGGTTGCGCGCCTTGGTTTGGTAGAACCCCGCGGAGCGCACGATCTCTTCCACCACCCCAGGGTCGGCCTGCGACAACGCCGCCGCGTCGGGATAGCGAGCGAACAGTTCAGGTGTTACGAGGTTCACGCGCGCGTCGGTTGTCTGCGCCGACAAGATCGTCGCGGCGAGCAACTCGAACGGATTGCGATGATCGAGCTCGCAGACGGCCTGGGGATACTCCGCGGCTAAGCGGTCGGCGACAACGACGGCGCGTTGCTTCACCGTGCGACGCTGAGCTGCCATCCCGTCACACTATTCAAGCAACGACGCGTGGCCAGTAGCCTCGTCCGAATGGTGCCGTCACGAACGCCCGAGGTGCTCGCGACTCCCGATCGCCAAGCAGTGCAGGAGTTTCTCTCGCGCATTCACCCCGTCGGTTGTGCACGCCTCAGCAGCCTGCCGCCCGTCGGCGACTCAACTTCCGAGGCTGCCGCAGCTCGCGACTCGGCCATCGTCGGCTACGCGCATATCGAGGCTGGCGACGACGGCTACATCGTGGATTGCGTCGCAGCCGATCCAGCTACTCGCGAACTACTCGTCACCACGCTTGTCGCCGGGATTCCAGCCACTGCCGCAGTGACTTGGTGGGGGCACGATCAGCCGAGCGACGCCGCCCTGGCCGTGTCGTTACAGATGAACTCCCCTTACCGACGGTTGCTGAACATGCGCCGACCGCTACCTCTCGAACCGGCGCTCGCCACGAGCGCCGCTCACGATGTATCCGTGAGGCCATTCGTGGTCGGCTCCGACGATCTGGAGTGGTTGCGTGTCAACAACGCCGCCTTCAGCTGGCATGAGGAGCAGAGCGACTGGGACCTCGCGACCCTGCGGTCACGAATCAACGAGCCGTGGTTCGACCCGGCCGGGTTCCTGCTCCACGAACGCGATGGGCGCTTGGCGGCGTTCTGTTGGACGAAGGTGCACGAAACCGAGGGCGCCTCGAGAGTTGGCGAAATCTACGTGATTGCGGTTCACCCCGACTTTCACGGCCTCGGCTTGGGCCGCGCGCTCACCATTGCGGGCTTGCGCCACCTCGGCGATACTGGATCGACAACGGCGATGCTGTACGTCGAGGCCGACAACACTGCCGCCGTCCGTCTGTACGAATCGCTCGGATTCCAAACCGCGCACACTGATGTTGCATATCACCGACCCAAACCTGGAGCTGTTTGATGACCGCCGTGGAAAGCAAGCCACCGGAAGCTGATGCGCTGCCGCGCTGGAGCGTCACCGACATTCACGAATCCTTCGAGGCCCGTTCGTTCGGGGACGCGATGGATCGCTGCGGTGCCGACATGTCGCGTCTGGAAGCACTCTTCGAAGAACACGGCATTCGGGCAACCGAGCCGCGACCCGTCACCGCCGCCGACGGCCGCGCGGCCGACGCCGTCGTCAACGCCACGAACCAACTGCGCGAACACGCCGACCTCACCGCCGCGTACATCCTGGCGACGACAACGACCGACAGCTACAACGAACAGGCCGAGGGGTTGTTGGGCGAATTCGACATGGTCGACGTTCGCCAGCGTTCGCTGACCGCTCGCCTCGCGGCGTGGATCAGTTCGCTCGGCATCGACGCGTTGGCAACGGTCAGCGAGCAAGTGGCCGAACACTACGGACCGCTCGAAAAACTGGCGCGGCGCGCCGCGCACCAAATGAGCGAGATCGAGGAGGGCCTGTACGCCGATCTCGTCAGCACTGGCTCGTCGGCATGGGATCAACTGCACAGCGTGGTGACATCGCAGCTGTCCGCCGCGGTGCAGATGCCCGACGGAAGTGCGCCGACAATGCCAATGGCAGCCGTGCGTGGCCTCGCAACACACGCCGACGCCGCTGTGCGCAAAGCCGCTTACGACGCGGAGATGGCGGCCTGGCCCACCATTGCCCCAGTGTGCGCGGCGGCGATGAACGCGGTGAAGGGTGAAGCCAATGTGATCAATCGGCGCCGCGGTTGGGAGTCCCCGCTCGACGCTTCGCTGTTCTCGAACAGCGTTAGCCGCGCCACGTTCGATGCCATGCAGCAGGCGATCACCGATTCGCTTGCCGACATGCGTGGCTGGATGCGGTCGAAAGCGCGGTTGCTGGGACACGACGGGCCGCTGCCGTGGCATGACCTCGTCGCCCCACTTCCGGCATCGGCACCGGCGATCTCGTGGGACGAAGGTGTGCAGATCGTGCGCAATGCCTTCGCGTCCTACGGCGGCGGGTTGTCCGGATTGGTTGATCGTGCACTGACCGAGCGATGGGTCGACGCCGGACCGCGTGCCGGCAAGCAGGGCGGCGCGTTCTGCATGCCCCTCACCGGCGACCGCTCATTGGTGTTTCTCAACTGGAGCGGCAGCGTCGATTCCGCGCAGGTAACGGCCCACGAATTGGGCCACGCGTACCACAACACGCAGCTTGCACACCGCACGCCGCTTCAGCGCTCGCTGCCAATGGCGCTGGCCGAGACGGCGAGCATTTTTTGCGAGACACTCGTTGTTGAGGAAGGCCTTCAACGCCTGACCGGCAACGATCGATTGGCACTACTCGATGTCGATCTTCAGAGCACAACACTGACAGTCGTCGACATTCGCAGTCGCTTCTTATTTGAGACCGAGGTCTTTGCTCGTCGCCAGCGCCGAACGCTCGGTGTGAGCGAGTTGAACAAGTTGATGCAAGAGGCCCAGGCTGATGCCTATGGCGACGGGCTGTTGCAGTCAACGGCCCATCCATACATGTGGGCAGTGAAGCCGCATTACTACAGCTCGCACTTCTACAACTGGCCCTACACATATGGCCTGCTGTTTGGCCTTGGCCTATTCGCGCAGTACCAGCAAGACCCAGAGCGCTTCCAGGCGCACTACGACGACGCGTTGTCACGAGCCGGCATGAACTCCGCCGAAGAACTCGCCGCCGTGTTTGGCTTCGATGTCACCGACCAGGCGTTCTGGACCGCAAGCCTCGACGTCGTCCGTGCCCGCATCGCCAGCTACAACGAGCTCGCCGCCAACGTGTCGCCCGTGTGAGCACGCTCTATACCCCATCGCGCGAGTCATTGGCCGAACTGCTCGATGGCGAGCCGCGATACCGGCTCGACCAGGTGTGGGATGGCCTCTACACGCAACTCGCCGCGCCGGCCGAGATCACTAACGTTCCGAAGGCTTTGCGTGAGCGCCTGGCATTCGCACTACCGAATGCGTTGACGCAACAGGTTCGCCGCGTCAGCGATGGTGGCGACACAGTCAAGTACCTGTGGTCACTCAGCGATGGCAGCCGCATCGAGACGGTGCTGATGCTCTACCCCGATCGCGTCACCGTCTGCGTGAGCAGCCAGGCCGGGTGCGCCATGGCATGTGGCTTCTGCGCGACGGGCCAAGCCGGTTTCACCCGTCAGCTGACAGTGGGCGAAATCGTTGAGCAGGTGGTCGTGGCAGCGCGCGACGCGCGAACGATGGGTCGCCGACTGGCCAATGTCGTGTACATGGGTATGGGCGAACCAATGGCCAACCTGCCCGCCGTCTGGGAGTCCGTCGAGCGACTGCACGGTGCAATCGGATTGTCGGCGCGTCACATCACGGTCAGCACTGTCGGCATCGTGCCCGGCATTCGTACCCTCACCGAGAAGCAACTGCCCGTGAATCTCGCGGTTTCGTTGCACGCGGCCAACGATGAGCTGCGCGACGAATTGGTGCCGATCAACAAGCGCTATCCCCTGGATGAGTTGATGGAGGCATGCGCTGCGTACCTGGAGGCGAAAGGTCGCCGGTTGAGTTTCGAGTGGGCATTGATTGCCGGAGTCAACGACCGCGTGCAAGATGCCACCGAGCTGGCCAAGTTGTGCCGTCGATTTCGGTTGCCGGCGCACGTCAACCTGATTCCGCTGAATCCAACGCCGGGCTATCCAACGGTCGGCTCAGCGGCGGCTGCGGTGGCGAGGTTTCATCGTTCGCTCGTCGACCTTGGCGTCAACGCAACAATCCGCCGCAACCGCGGCACCGACATCGATGCCGCGTGCGGGCAACTCGCGGCTGGTCAGCCTGTCGTGACCACAAGTGTCGTGCTTAGCAGTGGGCGCGCACCGTCGGATAAGGGTTGACAGCGGGACCCCCGCCGGGATGAATCTCGAAGTGAAGGTGCGGCGTGCTCGCCTTCGCGTTGCCGGTGTCGCCCATGTAACCGATGATGTCGCCGGCGTGCACTTCGCCGAGCAGGCCGTACTCGTCGAGATGCCCGTAGAAGTAGTTGTTCCCATCGGCGCCGACGAAGTGGATGGTGTGTCCGCCAAGTTCTCGCTCACCGCTCACCGCCAGACCGTCGACGATTGCCAAGATTGGCGTGCCGCGCGGACCAATCATGTCGACGCCCTCGTGCCGACGGCCACCGCTGCGCGGAGCGCCCCACGTGTCGCCGAAGCCAACAGCCGCGTCGCCGGTGGGGCACACCCAACCAACCCCGCCGTAGTCCTCTCCACCGGCACCACCTGGTCGCCCGCCGCTGCCACCTCCGCCTGTCTGCCCGCCGCTGCCGACCTCGGCTACTCCCGCTGAGTTCTCGGGACCACCGCCGCCCGCGTCGATGTCGTCGTCGAAAGTCGTAGTGGCAGGAGCGGCGGCTTGCTGGGCGGCCAATTGAACGTCTTGCGCGGCACGAGTCCGTTCTTCGGCGGCCAACGCCTTGCGCACCGCATCGTCCTGCAGACGTTCGGCCTCGACATCTTTGAGGTGTTCGACTTCGGCCGTGGCCTGATCGCGCAACGCCGCAGCGTTGGCGCGCTGTGCCTCGGTTTCTGCGTGCTTCGCTACAAGTTCGTCGTTCTTCTTGTCGAGGTCGCGGTTCAGTGCGTCAAACGCGTCGAGGTCGGCCTCGGAAGTGTCGGTGATGACAGCCGTCAGCGCAGACACCTGCATCTGCTCTTCCGCGCTCGAAAACCCGTTCAGCAAGGGCGAGGCAGCAGAGCTCGACCGGGTGAACCGATTAACGGCGACCTGCAGCACCCGCTCCTGCAACGCCGCGACCTGGCTTTCAATGTCGGCGACTTCGGCCTCTAACTCCTGCGCCTCGACTTCCAGCCCGTCGAGCACCGACTCGGCGGCAAAGTACGCGTCGGCGGCCTGATTCGTGCGTTCACGCGCATCCGCGATCTCGCGCGCCGCCTGTTCCGCCTCGGACTCGTCGGCGTACACGTGCTGGCCCGACGTCATCGGCACAAGCGCGCACAATGCGATCAGCGTGGCGACAAGTCGACGCATTGGTGCGCAAGCTAACAGAGGGGTCATATTGGTCACATTCGGGGCCTGAACAACCGCCGTATCCTCATCGGTCACATGGCTGTCGTTCTGAACCTCTCACAGGTGAGCTTCGTGCGGAGCGACCGGCTCATCCTGGCTCCCATGAGCTGGAAGGTCAGCGATGGAGAGCGTTGGCTGGTGCTGGGGGCCAACGGCAGCGGGAAAACGACCCTGCTACGAATTGCCGCGATGTACGAGCACCCATCGTCGGGCACCGTCGAAGTACTCGGCGAGCGACTCGGTCGCACCGACGTTCGGCGACTGCGCAGCCGCGTCGGCTACGTGTCGGCCGCGCTGACCTCGCAGCTGCGGCCCGAACTGCGCTGCCTCGACGTCGTGATGACGGCCAAGCACGCAGCACTGGAACCGTGGTGGCACCGCTACAGCACAGCCGACGAGCAACGAGCACGCGACTGCCTCAGCAGAATGGGTGTTGCCGGATTGGCCGAGCGCTCAATGTCGACGGTGTCTTCGGGCGAACAACAGCGGGTTGTGCTCGCTCGCTCGCTGATGAACGATCCCGGAGTGATCCTGCTCGACGAGCCGAGCGCGAGGCTCGATCTCGGCGGCCGGGAACAACTGGTCGCGGCCCTCAGCGAGCTCACACTCGATCCGTCGGCTCCACCGCTTGTACTCGTCACGCATCACCTCGACGAGACGCCGCCGGGCATGACGCATGTCTTGATGCTGCGCGACGGCGAGATCGTGACCAAAGGGCCGATCGAGCGCTGCTTGACAGCGGCAAACCTCAGCGAATGCTTCGGGTTACCACTGCACCTGGAACGACGAGCGGATGGCCGACTCAGCGCGTGGCACTCGCCAACGCCGCCAGCCGCGCCCGACCGTTAGTGATCTGATCGGCGAGGGCTCGCTCGAGCACTCCCCCAGTCCATAAGCCTCCGCCATAGTGCAGATGCATGTTCAGTTCGCTTCCGTCCCCGGCCGGGGCAACGTCGGCCGTGAGCACCCAGGCACTGTGCCGACGAGAATCGGCTTCTGCTCGCGCGAACACCACGTGACGGGCAACGACGTCGTGCTCCGTGCGTTTCATTCGTAGGCGCTTACTTCGCGCGAGCGGGCCGATTCTCGCGCGTAACTCAACTTGCCACACTGCGTCGGAAACGACGTCCCATTCGCCGGTCGACACGGCTTCAGCGCGATGCACCAGATCAATCCATCGCGGATAGACGGTGAGGTCGTCGACCAGGCCGAACAAAACGTCGGCGTCGCAGGGTGCGTTCAACGACGCGTGCACATCCATCTGGCAAGTATCGCCGATCGTTGTTCACTCGCTCACACAATCCTCACAACCGAGTTGCACAGTGGTCGGCGTCACCCCCGACAACTACATAGATAGGAACCCATCATGAAGCAGCGCACGAAGTACACGATCGGCATTACCAGCATCATGCTGGCCGGAACACTCGGCCTCGGCACCATGGCCTTCGCCAGCGATGGCGACGACGGAACCGGCGGTCGCAATCGCCCGCGGCTGACCGACGAACAGAAGTGCGACAACCAGGACGAGATCGCGGCCAAGGCCGCCACCGCACAGGATCGCATCGCAGATCGAGTCGCAACGCTGACCGAGAAGCGTGCTGCCGCAGAGGCAGCGGGCGAGACGGAGAAGGTCGCGCGAATCGACAAGCACCTCGCCCGGTTGGCGAAGTTGAGCGATCGCATCGACACTCGCCTCGCCAAGTTCCAGACTTGGGCAGCCGCGAACTGCAGTTGATCAACACCGCTTTCTAAGCGTTCGGTGGGCGTCCGCCCGGTTGTCCTTTCGGGGCGACTGGGCGGACGCTCTCGGTTTTACCTCGCTTGCCAAACGCTCGGGCGAGCAACGGGCTGCGGGGGCTGAGCAGACCATCGAGATCATCGGTTTGGTCGAACACCGGCTGCCAGGGCGCCACGCCACTCGGCCGAGGCCGTGGCTTCTCGTCGGCGATCGGTTGCGCTTCGATCTCTTCTGGAATGCCGTCGGTGACGACCATCCGCAACTGACCTGTGTCGTCATCGGTCAAGCGTCGGCGCCGGACCCGCCGACGCGGCTTGACCTTCACAGATTCGCCCGTCTGAAACAAGCGTGGATTGGCTTCGCGACGGTCATCAAGCGTCCAGCCGTTGGGAACCACCATCGAATCGGCGTGGTCGCGACACAGAACACCGGCAAGGCGCGAACGCTCGTCGTCGAAGGCCTCAATCGTGACGACCAGTTCGTACGGATCGATTCCATACGACACATCTGCAGGCAGCCCACACGTCGGACGTTCGCAGACTCGAGCCACGCCCGAAAACTAGTCGCGATGAAACGGCGAGACGCTAGGCAGTTGGCGCCGAGGCGGTTTCCGACGGCGCGAACGGAAAGCCACCGTTGCGGGCCAGCCACATCTGCTCTCGTTCGGCAGTGACCAACGCTTGCATCTGGTCGCGAACAACTGGATAGAACTTGTTGCCCGGACAGGAAGTCTTCGACGTGTCGCGATGCCCGGAGATCGTCTTGACGGTGACGTTGGCCCCCCGCCTAAAGCGGTTCGAGCCTCGCGACACAAACGATGTCGTTGCGCCAGGAGTCGTGTCGATCGCGTAGCGATCGGCCAGCCAAGCCAAGGTTCGCACCAGGCCCGCCTGCTGCGCTGCGGTGGGGAGCACCCTCGTGAAGTCGCCGATGAGGCAGACCAATTGCGCAAACCCCTGGCTGCCGCCGGTGGCGTCGGCAACGACTGGGCCGTCCAGTGCCCCAGTGCGGCCTTCCCATACCAAGCCGTCACGGTCGACGAAGAACTCGTAGCACACGTCGGGCCATCCCTTGCCCTTGCCGGTTTGGAATGCGAACGTCTTGCGCAACGTCGTGGGTGTGCCGCCCTTATCAGGCTTATTCGGACTGGCGGTGTGATGCACCAACAGGAAACGAACGTCCTCGGGGGTAATGATCGGACCGACTGGTAGCAAATCTGCGCCCCAGGCAGCGCGGGGGAAGATATCCAAACCCGGCGCAACATTGACGGGATCAACGGCGGCGAATACCTGCGGCGTGCTCGGCGAGTCGGCGTGCGCCGACCTTCCCAACGCGCTGACCAGTCCGGCGGCAGCGATGCCAAGCGAACCACGAACCAGCACCTCACGTCGAGAGAAACACTGGTTACACATACTCGCGACTATACGGAACGAAGTCAGGGAAACAGGTAGACGTGGGTGGTGGGCGATGCGGGGCTCGAACCCACGACCTCCACGGTGTGAACGTGGCGCTCTAGCCGACTGAGCTAATCGCCCTCAATGGCAGCGCAAGGCTAGCAGCGACGACTGCTAGCGGTCACTATGAAACGCAGAGCCGAAATTCGTCTTGCCGACCTCACCGAGAAAGCAGAAGAAGGCGCCCTGCTCGGGTTTCCACCCAAATGCACGCGGGTAGAGGTAGAAGATCTCGTAGACCGACAGTTCGTACGTGCGACCGACGTAGGGCTGAAAGCCTTCGTCGCACTTCTGCTCGACCTCGTCGAGAAGGGCGGCGTCGCCGGGATAATCGCGAGTGCCGTCTGGGTTGAGTTTGCCGATGAGGTAGACCTCGGCGCTATGCGCAATCCCGCAGGACACGAACTCAAGCTCGTACACAACGTCTTCTTCGGGAATTGATCCGACACAATCCCCCACCTCGGCTTCGATGTAAGGCGACGTCGCCGGGTTGTTGTCCGCATCTGTCGTGGTCTCGGTTTCTTTATCGAGTCGACCGGTCACACCAGCCCAGAAAAACGCACTTGCTCCGACCACACCAATGAGGCCCATGATCCAGCCAGCGCGTGCTTTGCCGAGTCCGGAGAGGGTGCCACCGCTGCGTTTGATTGCTCGCGCGCTGATGAGCCCGAAGATGAGCCCGAGCAGCGGCACAATGCCGAGGAGCCAGAACGTGACGAGACCAAGCAGGCCGCATACCAACGCCGCCGTCGCCAAGCCGTACGTACGCGCCATGGGGGGAAGCGGCATCCCGTAAGGAAACTGCGGACCGCCCCGCGTCGGCGCCGCGGGCGGACCCGGTGGAGGCATCGGCGCGGCGCCCCAACCAGGGAAACCGCCGGGCTGCGGTATCGGCGTTGAGCGCGGCGGCAGCGATGGCACTACCGGCTCGGGCGGCGGCATCGGATCCATCGCGCGACTCTATTCGTCCGCGGCTGCGACTGACTCGACCGTGCCGCCGCTGCGCCAGTACTGCCCGCCTTCGCGATCGAGGAAGCCGGCATCGACCATGTAACGACGCAAGGCAGCCGTGTCGGGATGGTGTTGACCGATGATCAGGTTCACCATCTTCTCGCTGTAGTGGCGGCCGGGTTCGAAGAGTTGCGCCAACCAATCGAGAATGACCATGCGCTTCGTGTGCGCCGTCGGGATCGACGTCAGGCGACCGTCAACCACGAAGGCGCGCATCACCTTGCGGACCTCTGCGGGCAGATGATCGTGCTCGGTGGACGGTGCTCGCCGTTCGCCAACTTCATTTCCGTTGTGCATAGCTACTCAGACTCCACGATGCGGGCGGCGACAGCCTCGCCACTCTCCAACGCGCCTTCCATGTAGCCGGTGCAGGTTGCCACGTGTTCGCCAGCAAGGTGAACCCGGCCCCACGGTTCGCGCAGCACTCGCCAGTGGGCGGTCACCTGGCCAGGTTGGTAGACCGCGTACGAGCCGCCGTAGCGAGGTTGGGTGCTCCAGGCGCGGGAGAATCCGCCCAACGGCGCCGACTCGAGGTGGTGCATCGCTCGCATTTCGTTCGTGGCCATCGCAATGCGTTCCGCTTCCGAGAAGCGCGCCCACTCGTGCCCACCATCCCCACCGCAATAGCTCATCAGGATTCCCTGCTCGCCAGGTTGATCAGCCGTCGGCTCGTACACGCGCTGCGCGGGGCCATCGGAGGTTGCGTAACCGCCTGGCCAATTCCTTGTTGGCCACTGCACGGATGTCTTAGTGACGGTGCCGTAGCCGAGCTGCAGCACCGCCCGCTCCAGCGCTGCTGGCATCCCAGGCTGAAACTGCACCTTGCGCAATGGCACCAATGAGCACGCGAGCACCACGTGATCACAGCTCAGGCTGCGCCGAGAGGTGCGCACGGTCACCTCGTCAGCGTCCTGGTCGACGCCGATTAGTTGCTCGTCAAAGCTGATCAGGCCATCGAGACCCGCGGCCATCGCCTCAGCAAGCCGGCCAAAACCACCTTCAACGCGATGTGAGAGCACCGTCGCGCCGGCGCTTTCCTCGCGCTGGTACGCGCGCTGCTGCGCAACGAACAGCAGCGAGACATCGTTGGGCTCGGCCGCAAACTCGCCTTGCGAATCGCGCCGCTTGAACAAGTTTGCAAGTTCGCCGAGTTGGGCCTGCTCAGCCACATCGGCGAGCGATCGTGCGTCGAGAGCGTCCGCGGCGGGGTGTGACTCTGGGCGCGACGGATCAGTGATGCCGAGCGCCGCTTCTTCGAGCAGTCGATCGAATTCCGTCAGCTCATCGAACACCAACGGATCGGCAGCTCGCACTGCTTCTGGACTCATCAGCTCGCCGTGGCGATGGACCCAGCGACGAACTGTTGTCCATTTTTCGCCGGGGCCTAATCGTCGGATGCCATAACGATCGAGCGCGGCGAGCATGCGTTGGTGCACATCGTCGACCCACTCGGCGCCGCTCTCCGAATACTGACCACCGGCGAACGGCTCGCGCACGGTGCGCACGCGCCCACCCACGCGGGTGCCGCCCTCGATCAGCACCACCTCGCAACCGGCGAGCCGCAACTGCTCGGTCGCGCGCATACCGGCCAACCCGGCACCTACGACAACAACTCGCATACGGCCAGTTCTCAGCCGCCAGCGAGCGTGGCGGCGATCTGCGACGAGGAGTCGCCGGACCGACGCAGAACCTGAAACACAAACCAGAGCGCTGAAAGCGTGACCATGAAGAGCACAACTGCGCCCACACCCCAGAACGGTTTGATGGTGCTGCGCGTTGCTCCGAGCAGCGCGACCGGGAATGTGGAGTCCGCGCCGCTGATCAGCGCCGAGATGATCGTGTTGTCGAGGCACAGTGTGAACGACAGCAGGGCGCCAGCAACGAGTGCGGAAGCAATCAACGGCAAGGTGATTTGTCGGAAGGCTCGACCGGGTGGCGCACCGAGGTCCGCGGCCGCCTCTTCGAGCGACTCGTCGAGGCCTGCGAGTCGCGCCCGGACGATCAGTGTCACGACGGCGGACGCATACAGCGATTGACCCACCCAGAGTCGAATGAGACCAAACCCAACTGGGCCGACGTCGGTCGTGAACGGTCCCCCGAGCTTCTGCATCCAACCCGAAAGCGCGATGGCATCCATGATTTCTGGTGTCACCAAGATCAAGAAGATCACGGCCATGAATGCCTTGGACCACCAGCCCGGGTGCCGAGCGAGGGCGACACCCGCGAGCCCACCGATCACCACCGCGATCAGGGTCGCGCCGAACGCCGCCAGGAAGCTATTGCGGAGCGCGTCGCCGATTCCGAGTTGTCGAAAGATCGATGCATACCAGTCAGTCGTGAACCCGGTGACCAAGAAGGCCACAACGAACGCCATTGAACCCGCCCAACGAATCACCTTCTCCGACACTGAAACATGCATCAGCCGCAGCAGTCGTGGCAACCCCCAGCCAACCACAACGATTGCCGCGAAACGAAGCCCACCGGCAAGTACAGAATCGCCATAGAAGAGGCCGACCGGCGAGTCGAGCCCGCCCCCGGGTGTGCCTGCTCCAAACCACCAATCCATCGTGAGACGACCCGACCAAATGGAGAACGAACCACCGCCGTTGAACGAATGCAAGATGACCAGCAAGATCGGAATGAACAGAAATGCGAGCACGAGGACTGTCCAACCCGCCATCGCAGCTTTGTCGGCAGTAAGGGTTGCCGTCGCCACCTTCGGCGGTTCCGTTGAGCGGCGACCCTCGGCCAACCAGCGCTCGTGCTTTGCGCGGCGCACAGCATCGATGAGCGGCCGAAACAACCGCAATCCCATGCGCCCGCCGAACAGCAGCACTCCTGCAATTGCCAAAACACCCAGGACGGCGATGATCATCAGCACAGCCATGGCCGAACCACGCGGCCAGTTCTGCGCGGCGCTGAACTGGCTGGCAATCATCGCACCGATCATGTTGCCCTTCGCGCCACCGAGGACAGTTGCCGTGACGTAGTCGCCACACATCGGGATGAACGTCAACAGAACGCCGGCCGCAATACCCGGGCCGGCAAGCGGCAAGGTCACACCCGTGAATGTGGCGAAGCGTCCTGCACCGAGGTCCTTGCTCGCCTCACGCAGTCCCGCCTGAATGCGATCGAGCGCGACGAACATCGGCAGGATCATGAACCCGAGGTAGTTGTAGACCAGCGCCAGTTGCACGGCTCCGCGAGTCTCCAGCAAACCAATCGGGGAATCGCGTAGCCCCCAATCCTGCAGCCAGTTGGACAGAGTGCCCTCAGGTGCCAGCGGAATGCGCCACGCAAGGGTGCGAATCAGAAAGCTGGTGAAGCTGGGCACGATCACGAGCGCCAGCAGAATGCCGCGCCAGCGGTCTTGCACCTTGAAGGCCAGGAAGTACGCCACCGGAAACCCGATCAGCAAGCACAACAGGGTGGCGTAGATCGCAATCGTGATCGTGGCCTTGAACACGGTAAGGAAGGTGTCGTCGAAGACATCGCGGTAGTTGTCGAGCGACAGCGACGTCATGTCGACGGGCAAGAGCAAGGAAGAATCTTTGCGGCCGAACGAGTACGCGACGATGAATCCAATCGGCACGATGAAGAACAAGACGTACCAGATGATCGATGGGATGGCGAGGCCCATTTTGGGGCCTCGCCATCCGCGTTTGTTAGGTACGACCGTCGACGTCACGTTCAGCCGCCAGCCTTGGCCTTCACCTTGTTGTAGATGTCGACCAGGCGATCCTGCGCCGAGTTGACTGCGCCAGTCTGCATCGACGCGACCTGGTCGTCACCGAAGAAGATCATGTCGCCGCGCTCAAGGTCGGGCGCAAACTCGGCGAGCAGTTCATCGATGTTCTGCATTCCGCTGTGATACCCGTGGTAGTTGAGGTCGCGAATCGAGATCTCGGGAGTCAGCAGCCAGTTGATCCACGCGTGCGCGGCGTCGCTGTTTGGCGCCCCAGTGGCGATGCAGTAGTTGTCCATCCACAGTTCGGTTGCTGGAGCACCCAAACCCCACTTCCAATCGTCGGGGTTGCCGCCAGCGTCGGCGATCCGGACGAAGGCCTGGCGGGCGTCGCCATTCCATGCCATCGCGACGATGTAGGCACCCTCGGCCAACTTGGTGGACGGGTAGCTGTCGAAGGCTTTGATGTGCGACGCGAACTCGTCGACGAGGAAACTCTCGCACGCATCAAGGTCTTCGGCCTTCTCGGTGGTCCAGTTGATTCCATTCGCCCAGAAGTACATGCCAGCCATGTTGGGTGCGGTGTCGAGCACGGAGCAGTTCCCACTGGCTTCATTCATGCACACGTCGATGAAGTCGTTCCATGTGTTGATGTCGCGACCAACCTCGGCTGCGTTGTAGAACCAACCCGTCGAGCCCCAGTCCTTACAGACGCTGTACTCATTGCACGGGTCCCACGCCTGCCCGAGGTAGAACGGGTCGACGTTGGAGATGTTGGGCAGCTTGGAAAGGTCGAACTTCTGCAGCAGGCCCTTCTGGATCATCTGTGTGATGTAAGGGCCTGTGGGTACGACGATGTCGAACCCACTGTTGCCATTCGCTGCCGAGAGCTTGGTAATCAGGTCCTCGTTGCTCGGGTAGTAGTCGACCTTCATGGACACTCCCAGATCCGCCTCGGCAAGCGCACCCACGATCTCGGGGTCGTTGTAGTCGCCCCACGTGTACATCGAAAGCGTGCCGCTGGACTGATTGACAACATTGCTGAAACCCGAGCCGGGAGTTCCATCCGGAATTGCAGCGACGTCGAGCGGGTCGCAGTCAGCGCCGGCGGTGCTGTCGGTGGCCTTCTTCTCGTTGCTGCAGGCGGCAAGAACCGCGACGCCCGCCGCGGCGGTACCGGCCTTGAAGATCGCTCGCCGTGATATCGCCTGACGGAAACTCTCCGGTGCCAGCATTCGTAGTTGTTCGTTGGGTTGCGTCATCTCGTGTGTTCTCCTTGCGTTGGAATCTGGACTGGTACTTGGTCTTAGGTAGTGGCCTCTGCGGACGGTTCCGCGAGCACGAGATCGGCTTGGCGGGCCGAGAAGGAATAGACGTCGGCCGGCGTGAACGTGCACCACACGTCGTCGCCCACGGAAAGCCGCGGCGCGTTTGCGCGCGGTGTGAGTACGAGCACATCGCGGCTCGCTGTGCGCACGACGTACTGCAGCGTGTCGCCGAAGTGAGCAACGCTGGCCACGTTGCCGGCAATCGAGTTGCGCGACGTGCCCGGATCCGTCGCCACGAGTTGAAAGTTCTCGGGCCGTACAGCTGCTAGCGCAGGCTCGCCCGCGGCCACCTGCTCGTCGGGCTTCGACACTACGAACACAGTGCCGTCGTCGGCGCGCACGCCGTCGGCAGTTGCGACACCGCGCCAGAAGTTGTTGCGACCGATGAACCCGGCGACGAACGCTGAGGCGGGTCGCTCGTAGACGGTCTCGGGATCGGCGAGTTGCTCGACGTGACCTTCGAGCATGATCGCGATGCGATCGCTCATGCTCATCGCTTCTTCTTGGTCGTGCGTGACGAAGATAAATGTGATGCCAAGCTGGGTTTGCAGCAGCTTGAGTTCGATTTGCATTTCCTCGCGCAACTTACGGTCGAGCGCGCCGAGTGGTTCGTCGAGCAACAACACGCTGGGACGATTCACCAAGGCACGCGCGAGAGCGACACGTTGCTGCTGACCACCCGACATCTGCCGCGGTTTGCGGCCAGCGAGCTTGCTCATCTTCACCATGTCGAGCGCTTCGGCGACACGCGCTGTCGTCTCCGACTTGCCGATGCCCTTCTGGCGCAGGCCGTAAGCGACGTTCTCGGCAACCGTCATGTGTGGAAACAGGGCATAGGCCTGGAACACGGTGTTGACATCGCGCTTGTACGGGGGAATGCCTTGCACGTATTGGCCGCTGATGCGAATGAAACCCTCATCGGGCTGCTCGAAGCCCGCAAGCATGCGCAACGTTGTGGTCTTGCCGCAGCCGGACGGGCCGAGCAGCGAGAGAAACTCGCCAGGCCGTACCGAAAGATTGAGTTGATCGACGGCCACCATGGAGCCGAATCGCTTTGTCACACCCTGCAACTCGACCGAGCCGCGCTCGCTCTCCTGTGCGTGATTGCCGAGCGCAATGGTCGTGGCATCCGTCACGGAATCTCCCCCGAGAACTCGCGGTGGGCCATGCCCACTTGGTGGGGAAAGTTAAGCACATCGGCTTGTCCAGCGAGAATCGCTTGCAGATTGCGACCCACCGCAGTCAAGATCGGGCAATGGATCGCCTCGGGACGCAAATCGATGAGACGGACCGCGCCATCATCGAGCAGCTGCAACGCGACGGCCGCGTGCCGTATACGCGCCTCGGCGCTGCGGTCGGTTTGTCCGAGGCCGCTGCCCGCCAGCGCGTGCAGCGGCTGATCGATTCCGGAGTGATGCAGGTGGTAGCCGTGACGAACCCGCTCGCCAGTGGGTTTCGACGGATGGCGATGGTTGGCGTTCGCACCGAAGGCCCTACCGACGACATCGCTAAGTCGCTGCAAGCGATGGCTGAGATTGACTACTTGGTGATCAGCGCGGGCTCGTTCGACTTGATGGCGGAAGTCGTTGTCGCCGATGACGGCGCGTTACTCGATCTAACGAACCGCATCCGAGCTGTGCCTGGCGTGCGCAACACGGAGACGTTCATCTACCTAGACCTAGTGAAGCAAACCTTCACCTGGGGCGCTCATTAACTGTTGAGGTTGGCCATCACGTGCTTGATGCGGGTGTAGTCGTCGAGCGCGTACATCGAGAGATCCTTGCCGTAGCCCGACTTCTTGTACCCACCGTGGGGCATCTCCGCTACTAGCGGAATGTGCGTGTTGATCCACACGCAACCAAAGTCGAGTCGCTTCGCCATACGCATTGCCCGACCGAAGTCCTTCGTCCACACGCTGCTGGCGAGGCCGTAATCGACACCGTTGGCCCAGCGCACGGCTTCGTCCTCGTCGCTGAACTTCTGCACGGTGATCACTGGGCCGAAGATCTCGGTTTGGATCATCTCGTCGGCCTGCTGCAATCCTGCGACCACCGTCGGCTGGTAGAAGAAGCCGTCGCCGCCCACCGCACTGCCACCAGCGACGACCTTGGCGTGCTTTGGCGCGCGGTCGACCATGCCGCTGACGTGCGCCAGCTGGGTCGGGTTGTTGACCGGCCCGAACAACACGTCTTCATCATCGGGCGCTCCGGTCTTGATGCCTTTGGCTTGCTCGGCGAGAGCGGCGACGAAGTCTTCATACACGCCGGGTGCCGCAATCACACGGGTTGCCGCGGTGCAGTCCTGACCAGCGTTGAAGTAGCCCGCGATCGCGATGCCCTCTGCTGCGGCAGCAATGTCCGCATCGTCGAACACGACGACTGGTGCTTTGCCTCCGAGTTCAAGATGCACGCGCTTGAGGCTGTGCGAGGCAGCTTCCGCCACTTGCATGCCAGCGCGAACGGAACCAGTGATGCTGACCATGGCCGGTGTGTCGTGCGAAACCATGGCGCGGCCCGTGTCGCGATCACCACAAATCACGTTGAAGACACCGGCAGGAAGAAACTCGGCGGCGATCTCGGCGAGCAACGTGGTGGTGGCCGGTGTGGTGTCGCTTGGCTTCAGCACCACTGTGTTGCCAGCGGCGATCGCCGGGCCAAACTTCCACACCGCCATCATCATCGGGTAGTTCCACGGCGCGACCTGTGCGCAGACACCAATCGACTCGCGGCGAATGATCGAGGTCATGTTGCGCATGTATTCGCCAGCACTCTTGCCTTCCAGGTGACGGGCGGCGGTGGCGAAGAACCGGATCTGATCGACCATCGGCGGGATCTCTTCGCTGCGCGTGAGATGCGCCGGCTTGCCACAGTTCTCCACCTCAAGAGCGATCAAATCGTCGGCACGCGCTTCAACAGCGTCGGCCAAGCGGAACAACGCCAGCGAACGCTCGCTGGGTGTGGTTTCCTTCCACTCCTCATACGCGGTGGCAGCCGCGGCCATGGCGGCGTCGACATCGGCCTGCGCAGAGAGCGGCGCCGTCGCGTACGTCTTGCCGGTAACCGGGTTGACGACGTTGGTCGTGCGACCATCGGCCGCCGCAACTTGCTTGCCGTTGATGAAGTTCTTGAACGCTTTCACGGAGGAAATCCCCTTCTGGATGGTGGCAGTGAAGATGGTAGTCAGCATCCTGCGCGATGATGAGCGCCATGATCACCACCGTCGGCGTACCCAAGGAAATCAAGACACAGGAGTATCGGGTGGCAATGACCCCCGACGGTGTGCGCGAGTTCGAGCGCAAAGGGATCGATGTCTTCGTCGAGACCAAGGCCGGCGAAGGCGCCAGCTTCTCCGACGACGACTATCGAGCCGCCGGCGCCACCATCGTGCCGACTGCGGCCGACGCGTGGAGTCAGCAGATGGTGGTGAAGGTGAAGGAACCGAAAGCGGAAGAGTTCGGGTACCTGCGCGCCGACCTCACGCTGTTCACCTACCTACACCTCGCCGCCTACCCGGAAGTCGCCAAGGCACTGATCGCCTCGCAGTGCACCGCGCTCGCATACGAGACGGTGCAGACGCCAGGCGGGGCGCTGCCGTTGCTGGCACCGATGAGCGAGGTGGCCGGACGGCTGGCGCCGCAGATGGGTGCGCACTACCTGGAACGCCACAATGGCGGTCGCGGTGTGCTGATGGGGGGTGCACCTGGCGTGCAGCCGGCCAAGGTGGTCGTGCTCGGTGCCGGCAACGTCGGCTGGAACTCGGCGTGGATCGCGGCGGGCATGGAAGCGGAAGTCGTGCTGTTCGACAAGAACCTCGATCGTTTGCGCTGGGTCGATCAGATCAACAAGGGCCGCATTGTCACTCTCGCTTCCAACCGCGGTGCGCTGGAACGCAACATCGCCGACGCCGACCTCGTGATCGGCGCTGTGCTCGTCGCCGGTGGTCGAGCTCCGGTGGTCGTCACGGAGGACATGGTGCGCACGATGAAGCCGGGCGCGGTGATCGTCGACGTGGCGATCGATCAAGGTGGCTGCATTGAGACCATCCATGAGACGACACACGCCGAGCCGGTGTACGAGCTGCACGGAGTGCTGCACTACGGCGTCGGCAACATGCCTGGTGCGGTGCCGCACACGAGCACTTACGCGCTCACCAACGCAACACTCCCCTACCAGTTGGCACTGGCCAGCTTGGGCGTCTCGGAAGCATGCAGCCGCGACCACTCGCTAGCGCTGGGTCTCAACACGTATAGCGGTCACGTCACCAATGCGCCGGTCGCCGAGTTCCTCAGCTGCGAGTTCGTCGAGCCTCTCGCCGCGGTCAGCTGACGCTCGTGGCCACGCTGGTTCACGAACTCGACCTTCCAACTCTCCTGCTCGAAGATGGCAGGGCTGCACAACGCATGTCGGCAACGTCGGCCTTTCCACGTGACGCCTGGATCGCAAAGAACCTCTTCGGCTTTGCCGTTTGGCACTACGACGATGTGACGAGCATTCTGCGCGACAAGCGCTGGCACAGCGCGACCAGTCGGATTCCCGAGATCATGGGAGTCACCGACCAGCGGTTCCTCGATCGCCAACAGGTCAACATCCTCTCCGCCGAAGGCGACGTACACACTCGCCTACGGCGCTTGGTCGCTCCCGCGTTCTCGCCGCGTGCTGCCGAGAAACTGCGACCGTTCATGCGCCAGGTCGTCAACGATCTTGTCGACAAGGTCTCCGCTGCCGGCGCCGCCGACATCGCCGTCGACATCTGCGAGCCGTACCCGATTCCGATCATCTGCGAATTGCTCGGCGCGCCAAAGAGTGACTGGCAACTGTTCAGCCGTTGGGCAAACGACATTCTCGAGGTCTTCTCGCTCGACATGAACAACAAGATCGATCTCATCCTGCGCACGCAGGACGAACTAGATGCTTACACGCGAGCGATGATTGCCGAACGCCGCGACCAGCCCGCCGACGATCTGCTGACCGCGTTGATTGCTGCCGAAGAAGCTGGCGACAAGCTGACGACCGACGAACTGGTGATGATGGTGAACGCGGTCATCATCGGCGGCACTGATACAACCCGCAATCAGCTTGGTTGCGCTGTTGGCCTGTTCGCCGAACACCCAGAACAATGGAAGTTGCTCGCCGAGCAGCCAGAGTTGGCGCCGCACGCCGTCGAGGAAGCGATGCGCTACTTCGGCGCGGTGCGCGGCACTGTGCGATTCGCGAGTGTCGACATCGAGTTTCGCGACGTTCTGTTCCCGGCTGGCACGTTCGTATCTGTGGGTTTGGCGGAAGCCAATCGCGACCCCGGGGTGTTCACCGATCCCACCGTGCTCGACATCACCGCACACAAGAGCAACCAACCGCAGCTGACGTTCGGCAGCGGAATCCACTACTGCCTCGGGCAAGCACTGGCCCGCGCCGAACTGCAGGAGGCGCTGCCACTGTTGGCCCGTCGGATGCCGAATCTGCAACTCGCCGGACCGACTGAGTGGAAGCCCGATGGTGTTGGCATCTTCGGTCCGTCGCGTATGCCAGTTACGTTCGATCCAGGGAACTAGGAAGTCAGACCATGAAGCGCGAGCTGCAACTCGGGTACAACACGGGCTACTGGGGCAAGGGTCCGCCCGCCGGCGCCCTCGAAGCAATCCAAGAAGCTGAGCGGCTCGGCTTTACGTCGGTGTGGACGGCCGAGGCGTATGGCAGCGATGCGTTGACACCACTCGCTTGGTGGGGCGCTCACACCGAGCGCATTCGGCTCGGTACCGCGATCATGCAGATGGGCGCCCGCACGCCCGCTACCGCCGCGATGGCAGCGATGACGATGGATCACTTGTCGGGTGGTCGGTTCATCTTGGGCCTGGGGGCCAGCGGGCCGCAGGTAGTCGAGGGGTGGTACGGCCAGCCGTACAGCAAGCCGCTGGCACGTACCCGCGAATACGTGCAGATCGTACGCGAGATCGTTCGGCGCGACGGCCCAGTTGACTTCCACGGCGAGTTCTACGACATGCCCCGCAAGGACGGCACCGGCCTCGGCAAGCCGCTGAAGAGCACGATCCATCCACTGCGCAAGGAGATCCCGATCTTCTTGGGAGCAGAGGGACCAAAGAACGTTGCGTTAGCCGCCGAGATCTGCGATGGCTGGTTGCCACTCTTCTTCAGTCCGAAGGAGAACGCGTTCTACCAGAAGTGTCTCGACGAAGGATTCGCCAAGTGCGACGACGCGACCAAACGCGAGCGCTTTGAGGTCGCGGCGACTCTGATGATTATTCCGGGCGACGACATCGAGGCGTGCGCCGACTTCGTGCGCCCCTTCCTCGCGCTGTACGCCGGCGGCATGGGCGCGCGCGGCGCCAACTTCCACTTCGAGGTGTTCGCCCGGATGGGCTACGAAGACGTCGCACTGAAGGTGCAAGAGCTGTACTTGGCGGGCAAGAAGCAAGAAGCGGCGGCGAGCATTCCGTTGGCGATGGTCGAAGACGTGGCGCTCATCGGTCCGCCCGACAAGATTCGTGACGAACTTCCGAAGTGGCGCGAGACGTGCCTGACAACGTTCTTGCTGGGCGGCCCGGCGCAGGTCTTGGAGAACTACGCCGAAATGCTGCGCGGCTGAGGCCGAAGGCGCGAGCTAGTCGCAGCAGCTGTCACGCCAGCCGCACGAACCGCACTTGAAGTGCGCGTGCTCGGCGTGGAGCGCACCGTCGCACACTGGGCACGCCGGATAAGTACCGAACCGTGCGCAACGGTCGCTCGCATTGGTCGCTGAAACGTCAACATCTGCCCCCATGTGCCCAGTGTGACACCGCTCAACAAGACGATGACGGATGCCAGCGCGTAATCTGATGCCTTCAGCGAGGACGAATTCGGCCAGCATGGCGACGACACCGAGGACTACAACTAGCCCCCTAGAGAGCGACAGCCCGGCCCACGGCCACGAACCGGGCAGCGCCCGAGCCGCACTCGCCTATCCCAGCTTCCGCCGCATGTGGACTGCGTCGTTCGCTTCCAACATCGGAAGTTGGATGCAGAACGTGGTATTGCCCGTCTACATCCTCGATCGCACCGGCAGCACCACGCTGGTTGGTCTCGTCGCTTTTGCGCAGCTCGGGCCACTGCTGTTTCTCTCCATCCCGGCTGGCGTGATCGCCGATCGCTTTGATCGGCGCCGGTGGTTGATGGCGATGCAGTTGGTGCAACTCGCGTTCTCGGCGCTGCTCGCCCCCTTGGTCGCACACAACGCTCCGCTGTGGGCGATCTTCGCCGTGGCCTTCGGCGTCGGGGCTGGCAACGCATTGAACTCACCCGCATGGTCGGCGATGCTGCCGACACTGGTGAGCCCTAAAGACTTGCCGGGGTCAGTGTCGTTGAACTCGGCGATGATCAACGGCTCGCGTGTCGTCGGCCCGATCTTGGTCGTGCTACTGCGTTCGGTCGGCGCATCAATCGCAGAGATCTTCATCATCAACGCGGTTACATACCTGTTCGTCGTATTCGCACTGCTGCGCACAAGAGTGCCGACGCGCGCTAACACCCAGCCGCCCGCCCAAGGGTGGCGCCTCTTGACCTCCGGATTGGACATCGCCCGGCGCAACAAGGTCATTGGCCGACTGCTGCTCACGCTGTTCACGTTCTCGCTTGTTTCGCTGCCATACATCGGGTTCTTCGCCGCCGTTGCGCGCGAGAACTTCAACGTCGAGCGCGGCTCCACCTCCTATGAGTGGCTGTACGCCACGTGGGGTTTCGGCGCCTGCATGGGAGGACTTGCGATCGGCACCGTGTTCGTGCGTCAGGACAAACGCCGACTCATCCGCCACGGCTTTGTGGCATTCGCGGTCACGCTCACCGCGTTCGCACTTGCGCGCACGATGTGGCAAGCATTGATCGCCGGCGCGTTTCTCGGCTTCGCCTACTTCGGCACGACCACATCAATGGCCACCGTGCTGCAGACTCGCTTGTCGCATCACGAGCGAGGACGGGTCATGGCCCTCTGGTTCATGGCCTTCGGCGGCACTGTGCCGCTCGGCAACCTGTTGTTTGCGCCGCTGTTCGACACGGTCGGCGCCCGCTGGCTGCTCATTGCTGGTGCCGCGTGGGCGCTACTGCTTTCGCGTTGGTGCAACATCGAGCATCTCGACGCGTCAGCGCACAAGGTCAGCGACAAGGCGCTCGAGACCGACCACGCGGCTAGCTTTGACGAGCACGGCTATTCCGCTGGCGAGTGAGCCCAACGCCGCGACCGGATCGGATGCCGGCGCGATGCCGTACAGGTCGGTTCCGTAGGCAATCACGTCGAGCCCGAGCGAGTGGGCGTACTGCAGAATTGCGCGGTGTTCTTCGGCGGCATTTGGTATCTCGGCCATCAGGCCTAGGACGGCGACGCGGCGATTCGCGGGAAGCTGTGCCAGCGCGTTGAGGGCGGCACGCATGCTGGTGGGGTTGGCGTTGTAGGCGTCGTTCAGCACCAGCGCCCCAGATTGGGCGTGAACCACCTCCATGCGCATCGACGACAGGCCAGCGGTCGCAAGCGCAGCAGCACCGGCCGCCAGGTCGCCACCAACTGCGCCGACGCACGCAAGTGCCGCGGCCGCGTTGAGCGCCATGTGTCGACCAGTCACCCCCAGTTGAACCTCACACTGACCCCATGGCGAGTCGAGCTCGAAGGAAGCGCGAGCCAGATCGTCGAGATGCAACTCCGTAATGCGCACATCGGCGGCCGCGCTCTCACCGAACAAGATCACTGACGCCGACGAAACCGAGCGCATCGCCAGCGTGCGTGAGTCATCGGCGTTGAGAATCGCCACTCCGTCGGCCGGCAACGCGGCGATCAGCTCCGACTTTGCGCGCGCAACGCCGTCGATCCCACCGACACGATCGCCATGTGCTTCTGCAACGAGCGTGACGACTCCGATGGTCGGTTGTGCGATGCGACAGAGGTCGGCAATCTCTCCGAAGCCGCGCATGCCCATCTCGAGCACAAGTACATCGATGAGTGCCGGGGTGTTCAGAATTGCGGTCGGCAAGCCCTGTTCGTTGTTGAAGCTGCGCTCGTTCGCCCACGTCGCTTTGCTCGCCGACAACGCGGCCCGCGCGAAGTCTTTCGTCGACGTCTTTCCGACGGAGCCGGTGATGCCAATCACGGTGCCATCGAAGTCCTGTCGCTGAACAGCGGCAAGCGCCATCAAGGCCCGCACGGTGTCAGGAACCTGGATGGCCGTTCCGCCGGCCGGCGCACGGTCGGTGAGGTACGCAGCGGCGCCACGCGCCAGCGCGTTGGGAATGAACTCGTGCCCATCGCGGTCGGCGACGATTGGCACGAACAGTTGGCCGGGTTGCAGCGAGCGAGAGTCAAACGACACTCCCTCGATTTCGACATCGGGCCCGTGCAGCTGCCCGCCGGTAGCGCTTGCAACGTCGACTGCCCTGAAACGCATTGGCACACACGGTACCGTCGGCATGCATGACGGACCCGCGCATCAACCTGGTCGTGCTGTTTGGCGGTCAATCGGCCGAGCACGACGTCAGCTGCACGACAGCTGCACATGTGTTGCGCGCAGCTGATCGGGCGAAGTACCGGATCACTCCAATCGGAATCTCGCGCGATGGAGGCTGGGCGATCGCCTCCGATACTCAACGGGCGCTTGCCCACGGACCCGACGCACTACCGAGTCGCTTAGCGGCAACCGGCGACGCGATCGAACCATCGGCGGCGCTCACCCTAGTCACTGGCGAAGTCGAAGAGCAGATCACTGAACCGACTGTCGTGATGCCATTACTGCACGGCCCGCTCGGTGAGGACGGCACCGTGCAAGGAATGCTCGAGTTGGCGAACCTGCCGTACGTGGGCGCTGGCGTGCTGAGCTCGGCGCTGGCGATGGACAAGGCAATGGCGAAGCAGGTGGCCGCCGTCAACGGCATTCCCCAGGCGCGCTATGTCGCGTTACGCGCACACGAGATCACCCCCGGCACGCCCGCGGCGCTGGCCGACGAGTTGGGACTACCGCTGTTCGTGAAGCCCGCCAACATGGGTTCGTCGGTTGGCGTGACCAAGGCCAAGACGATCGAAGGCGTGCGCGACGCGATCGACGTCGCGCTTACGTACGACGAGTGGGTGGTCGTCGAGGAAGCGATCAACGGACGCGAGATCGAGGTCGCCGTACTCGGCAACCTGGAACCGCGCGCCAGCCTGCCAGGCGAGATCGTTCCTGGGGCCGAGTTTTATGACTACGCCGACAAGTACGTCGAAGATGGCTCGCAAGCGTTGATTCCTGCGCCGTTGTCCGCTGCCCAAACGAGCGAAGTGCAAGCGCTGGCCGTGAAGACCTTCAAGGTGTTGCGGGCCGAAGGCCTGTCACGCGTCGACTTCTTTTTCGAGGAAGACGGCCGCGGCTTTCTGCTGAACGAGATGAACACGATGCCGGGGTTCACACCGATCTCGATGTACCCCAAGCTGTGGATCGCGAGTGGCGTGAGTTACAGCGACCTGATCGACGAACTGGTGCGCCTGGCCCTCGAGCGCCACGGTCGCCAGCGCCGCAACACCGCTCGCTGACCGAGGCCCTCCGGCGAACGGGTTACGGTAGCGAAATGCCACTGCTAGAGGTTCAAGATGTCACGGTGCGCTTCGGCGGCATCGTGGCGCTCGACGGTCTGTCGTTCGAGATCGAGGAGGGTCACATCTGTGGCCTGATCGGACCCAATGGTGCCGGCAAGACGACAATGTTCAACGTCGTCAGCCGCATCTACCAACCCACCCGTGGGTCGGTTCGCTTCCGCGATGAAGAGCTGCTCACTGTGCCGGCGCACGGCATCGCCAAGCTCGGCATTGCTCGCACCTTTCAGAACTTGGCGCTCTTCCCCTCCATGACGTTGCTCGAAAACGTGATGGTCGGCGCACACTCGCTCGGGCGTATTGGCTTCGGCCGCGCGATCAGTCGTATCGGCGCCGCGAGCGACAACCGCCGCACCCGCGATCATGCCGGTGACCTGCTGCATCAATTGGGCCTCGGTGCGCTCGCGTTTAAGGCCGCCGACGGATTGCCCTTTGGAACTCTCAAGCGACTGGAGATCGCGCGTGCGCTCGCGGCCCAACCGAAGTTCCTGCTGCTCGACGAGCCTGCTGCTGGCTTGCCGCACGGCGAAGTCGATGGCCTTGCCGAAACGATTCGCGGCATTCGCGACCAGTTCGACCTCACGGTCTTGTTGGTCGAGCATCACATGTCGATGGTGATGGGCATCAGCGACCGAGTCGTCGTGATGGAATTCGGTCGCAAGATCGCCGACGGAACTCCGGCGGAGATCCAGAACGATGAGCGCGTCATCGAGGCGTACCTGGGGGCCCCAGCATGACCTCCCAAACGACACTATTGAATACGCGGTTCCTGACCGCCGGCTACGGGCCGGTCACGGTCCTGCATGGCATCGACATTGAGGTCAATGAGGGCGAGATCGTTGTTGTGCTGGGCGCGAACGGTGCTGGCAAGACAACCCTGATGCGCGCGATCAGCGGCACAATCCCGCGGACGGGCAACATCGAGTTCGAGGGTCGCAGCATCAAGAAGGACTCCACCGATGCAATCGTGCGCGCTGGCATCGTGCAGGTGCCGCAGGGTCGCGGCACATTTCCCGAACTATCGGTAGCCGACAACCTTTTGGCTGGCGCCTACGTGCGACGCGATGGAGCGAAAGCGGTCGCCGACGACATCGCGAAGTGGTACTCGGTGTTCCCTCGACTGCAAGAGCGTTCCACGCAGCGAGCCGGCAGTCTTAGCGGCGGGGAACAGCAAATGCTGGCGATCGCGCGAGCACTGATGAGCCGACCGAAGCTGTTGCTCTGCGACGAACCGAGCATGGGTCTCGCGCCGCTGATCACGCGGGAATTGTTCAACGTCATTGGCCAACTGAACAAAGAGGAGGGATTGTCGGTGTTGCTCGTTGAGCAGAACGCCAACCTCGCGATGCACATCGCCTCGCGTGTGTATCTCCTCGAAACAGGCGTCATCGTCGCCAGTGGCTCCGCAGCCGAACTAAGCGCCGACGACTCGATCAGAAAGGCATACCTGGGGTTCTGATGGAACTGTTTCTGCAACGACTAGTAGATGGGCTCAGTGAGGGCAGCGTGTATGCCCTGATCGCGCTCGGGATCGTGATCATCTACCGCGGCACCGGCCACCTCAACTTCGCGCAGGGCGAGATGGCGTTGTTCTCGACGTTCGTCGTCTACCAATTCGGCGAGTGGGGCATCCCGATCGGCATCGCCGTCATCATGGGCATGGCCGTCGGCTTCACGCTCGGTGCCGTGACAGAAGTCGCGATCGTGCGTCCGATCAGCAAGAAGTCGCCGTTTGCGGTCTTCATCGTGACGATCGGTCTCTTCCAGTTGCTGAACTGGGTCGACGGGGCAATTTGGGGTGGCCAGCAGTTGCCAAACACTGGCGTCGGCAGCAAGCAGGTCCGCTTCCCAAGCTTGTTCCCCAACAACCCGACCGACTTCGTGACGATCTTTGGGGCGAACATCAAGATCCAGTCGCTCGGCGTGATCGCACTGGTGGGCGTCCTGACCGTCGCCCTCTTCGCCATCTTCAACCACACGCGTCTTGGCCTAGCGATGCGGGCCGTCGCCGCGAACGGCGAGAGCGCCAAACTGGTCGGGATCCGAACGGGCAGGGTGTTGATGGCCAGTTGGGGGCTCGCGGCCGCGATCGGTGCGCTTGGCGGTGTGGTGTTCGCTGGGATTAGCACCAACGTCAACCTCGGTCTCATGTTCACCGTGTTCATCTACGCCTCGGCGGCAGCGACGCTTGGCGGCTTCGACAGCCCGGGCGGCGCAGTCGTCGGCGGCCTCAGCATTGGTCTCATCCAGAACATGGCCGCCGGCTATGCGCCAAAGTGGGTGGGCCAGGAGATGAAGGTGGGCGTGGCGTTCTTGGTGATCCTCGGCGTCTTGTTGTTTCGACCGTCCGGTCTGTTCGGAACCTCACGAGTGGAGCGGGTATGAAGCCGTTGTTCACCATCAAGGCCGGTGGCCCGACGAGTTGGGCAGTTCGCGTCGTGTGCGCGGCAGCGCTTGTTTACGTCCTCCTGTGGATACCCACCAGTGGCAGCAACAGCCTGATCGACACGGCGACTACCGCGCTCACGTTGATGGGCGCTGCGCTGTCGCTCAACCTGTTGCTTGGATTCACCGGTCAAATCTCGCTCGGCCATTCGGCGTTCTTCGGAATCGGCGCATACACGACAGCCGTCTGCGTGACTCGCTGGGGTTGGAGCCCGTTGAAGACACTGCCGATCGCCTTCGCCGTCGCGTTTGTGGTCGGCGCACTGGTGTCATTACCGGCACTGCGCATCAAAGGCGTTTACCTAGCGCTCGTCACGCTCACGCTCGGCGTCGTGTTTCCGCAGTTCATCAAATGGCCCAAGATCGAGTGGCTGACCGGAGGCTCCCGAGGGCTCACTGATACCGGGTTCAAGTTCGACAAGAACAACCGCACATTCGAACTGTTCGGCTGGAACCCGTGGGGCAACCTACGCGGCGAGAACGTAAAGCCGTTCTATTTCTGGATCGCAGTGGTCATCGTGTTGATCATCTACCTGATCTGCCGCGGTCTGGTGAAGAGCCGAGTCGGCCGCTCGCTGGTCGCCATTCGCGACAACAGCACGGCGGCGGCAGTAATGGGCGTCAACCTTGCGCTCACCAAAGGGCTCGTGTTCGGACTTTCGGCCGCGATGTGCGCGCTGCCCGGCAGCCTCACCGCCATGAAGGGCACCGTGACACCCGATACCGCACTCTTGACGGTCATCGGCTCGATCACTTTTCTGATCGTGATGGTCGTCGGTGGCGCAGGCACGCTGTGGGGGCCGATCATCGGCGCCATCGTCTACCAGTTCATCACTGAGAAGACCGGCGATTGGGTGGAGCCCGACAAGATTCCGAGCCTCTTGCGGCCGTTCTTCAGCTGGTCCAAAACGCCCCCGGCCGCTGGCATCTTCGGTTTGTCGTTGGTCGTGCTGATGTTCGTAGCGCCGCTGGGTTTGGCAGGGTTCTGGAAACAGGTCGTCGGTCGCGTCGTGGCCGTTGTGCCCAAACCGGCAGGCAGCACTACGCTTGAACCGACGGCGCCCTCAGATGGCATCCCCACCTGGCAGCCCGAAGAACCACTAGCCGAACAATGAATGAATCCGTGGACAACAACCGATTGAGGAGAAGTTAATGCGACGCAGTTCTACGAAGTTGATAGCAGCGTTAGCCGCCGGCGCGCTGCTCGTCGGCGCGTGCAGCGACGACAAGAAAGAGACCGTCGATACGACGGCTGATACAACAGCCGCCACGACCGCCGACACCACCGCCGACACGACGGCTGACACCACGCCGGCTACTGACCCGGCACCGACCAGCTGGGCGGTCAACACCGACGACTGCATCGATCCCGACGCGGCGAATGCGGTCATCGAGGGCACGATTCAAATCGGCGCTGTCTTCCCGCTCACCGGCGAAACGTCTGCCGACGAAGCCTTTGCCCCGGTGAAGGACGGCTGGGTGGCCTACATGGACTACGCCAACGAGAACGGCTTGCTCGGCGACCTGCAGATCGAGGCCCTCGTCGAGGACGACCAGTACAGCAAGGACCTGACTCCCGGCGCGGTGTCGGCTCTGCTGGATGCCGGCGTCGACACGTTCTCCGGAATCCTCGGCACGCCCAACAACCTGGCCGTGCGCGACACCCTCAACGAGGAGTGCGTACCGCAGCTGAACAACCTGACCGGCGCACCCGAGTGGGGCGACGTCGCCAACTATCCGTGGACGACCGGCGAGCGCGTTCCCTACGACATCGAGTCGAAGATCTACGCGACGCAGATCGCCGAGCAGTTTCCTGAGGGTGCAACGGTTGCGCTCTATTCGGTGAACAGCGAGTTCGGCCAGATCTATGTCGATGCCTTCAAGGAATTGGCCGGCGAGTACGGATTCGAGATCGTCGACGAGCAGACCGTTGAGGCGACCGACGGGGCACCCCCGGTGTCGCAGATCACCAGCATCGCCTCGAAGGCTCCGCAAGTGATCGTCAGCGTGCCGATCGGTATCGGCTGCGTGACCTTCCTCAACGAGCTGGCCTCGAGCAAGGCGCAGAACGCTGGTTGGGAGCCGGTCACCTACATCTCCAACACCTGCGCCGCTTCGAGCTTGATCCTCGCCGCTGCCGGGGCCAACGCCGATGGCGTCCTGACCTCGAACAACCTGCTCGACGTCAAGGATCCGGCCAACGCCGACATTCCTGCGGTGGCAGATTTCCTGGCGTACATGGAAGGCCTCGGCAAGTCCGACACCGTGGCGACTGCTGCGGCTGGCTGGCACGTTGCCGAAGTGACCGTGGCGATCATCAAGCAGGCGCAGGAATCACCCGAAGGCCTGACTCGGGCCTCGATCATCAACGCCGCTCGTAACTTCACCTACACCCCTGGTTTCGCACGTCCGGGTGTCGTGTTCAAGTCGATCGGCGAGGAAGACCCCTTCCTGGCACAGTCGCTGCAGGTGGTTGAGTACGACGCCGAGACAGCAACGTTCACCGGTATCGGCGACGTGATCACCACGTTCGAGAGCTGATCTGTTCGGTTCTCACCGAGACTAAATCGTTGAATTGAATGTGGCCCGCCCGCAAGGGCGGGCCACATTCGCGTTACGGCGCGGGTGACGCGTCAGTTGGCCGCCGCTGCTCCGGCGGCGAGTGCCAGGCATAGCGGCGCGAAGAAGCGCCGATCGAGTCGCCGGAACCGTGGTGAGACGCTCCCGGGCACAAGAAGGTCGGTGCGACCGGACGCGCCGGCGACGCCCCGCACCAGTAACACGCCAGCCGCGACGCGCCGACCGAGTCGGCGAACCGGGCGCGGTGCAATCGGTACATCGAGGAGCAGTGCCGCGGCGCCTGCGAGTGCAGCGGCGACGGCGTAGCACGCCGGCGGCGGGGGCACGGAGTCGCTACCGACGACCGCGTCAGCGAGCTCAGATCTGGAGCGAAATGGAACTGACGACCCGCGACCCCAAGCAACGTGCAGCACCGCGATCACCATGAACACAAGTGCAGTCAGCCGCACACCGAGTCGCCGCATGATCGAAACCTACAACTAACGTTGCTACATGGCCTCTACCTCGACAGCTTTCAATGCCCAGCGCGCGATTCGCGATCTGCGTGCACTCGCCGAGCGCACGGGTGGGCCGGCGGGCGCCCGTCGGTTGTGTTGGACGCCCGAGTGGGTCGAGGCGCGCGCCCTGTTGCGCGAAGAGTTGTCGACTTTGCCTGTTGAGGTGGAACAGGACGAGGCCGGCAACATTTGGGCGTATCTGCGTGGCGAGACCGACGACCTCGTCGTTGTCGGTTCGCACCTCGACTCCGTGCCTGCTGGCGGATGGCTTGACGGAGCGCTCGGAGTGCTTGGCGGGTTGGAGGTGCTGCGCACGCTCGCGGCCGCGCCGCAACGACCGCAGCGTTCGTTTGCGCTGGTCGATTGGGCCGACGAGGAGGGCGCCCGCTTCAGTCGCAGCCTGTTCGGTTCCGCCGCCGTTGTCGGCACGCTGGACCTCAACATCTTGCGCGAGTTGAAAGACAAGTGGGGCAACGCGTTGCCCGAGGTAGTCGCGGAACACGGCGTGCACATCGACCAATTGGAAGGCTGCCAATCGCGACTCGCCAACGTTGTCGCGTACCTCGAGTTGCACATCGAGCAAGGGCCAGTGCTGGAACACAAGGGTCTTGGCATAGGCATTGTCACGGGCACAGTCGGCATCGAACGCGAACGACTGACCTTCAGCGGGCAAGCAGCACACGCAGGCACGATGCCGATGGGCATGCGCCGCGACTCGTTGCGCGCGATGAGCCGCTTCGCGCTCGAATTGGCCGAGATTGGCAAGCGCCACAACGGCGTCACCACGGTCGGCAGCGTGAGTTGCTGGCCAGGTGTTGTCACCGCCGTGCCGGGAACCACAGTGTGCACAATGGACATGCGGCACATCGACGCCGGCGCACTCGCCGCGATGTTCGCCGAGGCGAAGGAAGCCGCTCAGGCCGCAGCCGAAGCAGAGGACTGCACCGTCGAGTTGGAACACATCTTCCGAATTCCGCCGATGATCTTCGACGCGGCGTTGGTCGATTCCGTGCGCCGCGCGGTGAAAGCCGTCGAGGGCCACGAGTTCGAACTGCCCAGCGGCGCATTGCACGACGCGTCAGAAATGGCACGTGTGGTGCCGACGGCGATGGTGTTCACGCAATCGATCGCCGGCTTGTCGCACACCAAAGAAGAAGACACCACCGACGAACACTTGGTGATGGGCCTCACTGCGTTTCACCAAGCAGTCTTGGAAGCCGTCAACCCGGGCTCGTGAGCGAGCACGCCTTCGAGTTCACGGCGCCGCTCTGGCTATACGGCGGCAAGGCAACCTGGCATTTCGTGACGTTGCCCTTCGAGGTCACCGACCAGATCGACGAAGTTTCACACGAGTCCAAGCGTGGCTTCGGCTCCGTGCGCGTGCGGGCGACCATCGGCGCAACGACGTGGGCGACGTCGATTTTTCCTGACAACACCAGGAAGTCGTTCATCCTGCCGGTGAAAGCATCGGTCCGGAAAGCGGAGGGGCTCGCTGTCGACCTCGACTGTCACGTACGCCTGCAGCTGGTCGACTTCCACTCGTAACTGCTTAGGGGACGGGCGTGAGCGCAGCGCGAAGGAACGCGAGTAGTTCCGTGCGCAGTCGCCGCAGTTCGGCGGTGGTCGGTTGCCAGCCGACGCTGCGCAGGACTTCCGGTTCGGTCGCGATGCCAGTCACTGTCGCGTAGCAAAGCCCGGCGATCAGTCGCGGATCGGCGTGCCGAATACGGCCACGATCCATCTCCTTGTGTAGGTACGCAACCGCGCGATCGACAAGCGGACGCAGTTCACTCTGGAACCGCTCGCCCACCGTCGGCGACAAACGACTGACCTCGCGAATCAGCCCGAGTAACGCCGGGCGACGCACCGCCGGCCGGAACACCGCGCGCACCACGGCTTCGATGCGATCAAGCGGGTCGTCGTTCGCGGACCGGATTGCGGCCTCGATAGCGACACTGAGCTGCGTCGCCGCCTGCACCAGAACGGCCTGCACCAGATCGTCCTTCGACGGAAACCAGTAGAGCAGCGTCTGCTTCGCGACGCCGACCTCAGCAGCGATGACATCGAGCGAAACAGCATCGACTCCACGCACCCCAAACAGATCGGTCGCCGCCTCCAGAATCCCTACGCGGGTGTCGCGCGCCACCGTGTCAGCCTGCCAGCAGTTCGAAGCGAACACCACAACGTCGATACGTCTCCGCGGCGCGACGGTCGAGTGAGAGCAACGTCACGTCATGAATAGCTGCGGTTAGCGCAATCAGACCATCGAATGTCGCGCCACCAGAAACGCCACAAGCCACCAAGCTGGCTGGCAACGCTCGTAGAAAGTCGACATCGAGGGTCAACGTAGCTACGCACGCCGCGGCTAGGAAGTCGCGCACTAACTCAGGGGCGGCCCGGTGCGGCTCGGGAAGCCGAGTGAGCACCGAGTACGACTCGGCAATCGCGTGGCCGACGACGCCGGCTCCGTCGCGAAGTGCGCGCCGAGCGACATCATGCTGTTCGTGCCAGCTCGAGAAGCCGGCGACCAGCACGCTGGTGTCGACGACACGCCCGACGGTCACCGTCGAATCGCCTCAAGGACGTCGCGAACTTGATCGGCCGTGAGCGGCGGCACCTGGCCGTCGGCGACGCAGACCAGTACTCCGTCGTTGCTCACCAAGCGCTTTCCGATCGGGCGCGGCGAGATCACGATGCGACCGTCTTCGGCGATGACCTCGACATCGCCGCCATCACTCAAGCCAATGGAGTCTCGGAATGACTTCGGAATGACGACCCGGCCTGCCTTATCGATGGTGGTTCGCATGGCACAACGTTACCATTTGGCTACCATTTCCTCACGCCCATTGACGAATCTGTCTACCAACTGGTAGACAGATTTCCGCATGATTGCTGAACAACTCGCCAACAAGCGGATCGCCATCACCGGCAGCACCGGATTCGTGGGCACCGCGCTGGTTGAGCGCCTGTTACACAGCGTGCCCGACTGCACCCTCGTGTTGTTGGTGCGCCCGAGCAAGCGCCACGACGCCACCGAGCGGGTGCGCCGCGAGATCTTCAAGAACAACGCCTTCGACCGCCTGAAGGCGCAGTGCGCCGGAGGGGCCGAGACGTTCGACGAGATGATCGCTCGTCGTGTGGTGGCCATCGGGGGCGACGTCAGCACCGATGGACTCGGCCTCAACGACGCCGACCGCGCGGTCTTTGCTAGCTGCGACATCGTCATCCATTCAGCGGCCGCAGTTTCCTTCGACAGCCCGCTGGACAGCGCGGTCGAGATCAACCTGATGGGCCCGGTGCGCGTCGCGCAGACCTTGCAGGCGCTCAACATCACGCCCCACATGGTGGCAGTGAGCACCTGCTACGTCGCCGGCAACCGGCGCGGCAACGCGCCCGAAGCGTTGGTCAGCGATGGGCACTGGGACATCGGTCTCAACTGGCGCAAGGAAGTGGCGGCCAGCCGTCGCCTGCGCGGCGATGTTGAAGCCAACAGTCGCGCCGCAACCGAGCTAGTCCGATTTCGCTCAGAGGCGCGCAAGGAACTCGGCGCCGCTGGCGGACCTGCGCTCGCGTCCAAGACCGAAAGCCTGCGCGAAGCATGGGTGAAGGCGCAACTGGTTGAGGCCGGTCGCGCGCGTGCGGCAAGCGTCGGTTGGCCCGATGCGTATGCGTACACGAAGGCACTCGGCGAGCAAGCACTGACCGAAATGAAAGGCAACGTCCCGGTCAACATCGTGCGACCGAGCATCATCGAGAGCGCTCTCGCGGAGCCGTTCCCCGGCTGGATCCGCGGTTTTCGCATGGCTGAGCCGGTCATCCTCAGTTACGCACGCGGTTTGCTGACCGAGTTCCCCGGCGTGCCCGAAGGAACTGTCGACGTCATCCCCGTCGACATCGTGGTCGCCGCGATCATCACCGTGGCAGCGATCGGTCCCGAGCGGGCCGCACCAATCACGCAAGTCGCGAGCGGTGGCATCAACCCACTGAAGTACAAGACGCTGGTCGACAACGTGCGCGCCTGGTTCACCAAGCACCCGTTGTACGACGCCGAAGGGCAGCCCATCGAAGTACCCGAGTGGCAGTTCCCGGCGCGTGGCCGCGTCAAAGAGCAGCTGCAGCGCGCAAAGGCGATCGCGGAGAAGACCGAGCGCGTGCTGCAGGCGTTGCCGCTGCGCGGCAAGCAGGCGACCTGGGCCGCAAACCTGGAAGAGAAGAAGATCGAGATCGATCGCGCTTTCGAGTACGTGCAGCTCTACGGCTTGTACACCGAATGCGAAGCGATCTACCAAGTCGATCGGTTGATGGCGATGTGGGACTCGCTCGCTGCAGCCGATCAACGTGCCTTCAACTTCGACCCGAAGAGTGTCGACTGGCCGGTCTATATCAGCACAATTCACTTGCCGTCGATCGTGCACCACTCGCGTGCCAAGGTCACTCCTGGCAAGAATCGCAACGATCGAACCGACCGCCTGCGCCGCTCGGTAATGTCACCCGACCGGCACCTTGCAGCCTTCGATCTTGAGAACACTCTGATCGCCAGCAACGTGGTCGAGAGCTACTCGTTCCTCGCAACGCGCCGACTGAACACACCCGAGCGCATCAGATACGTGCTGCGCACAATTGCGGAAGCGCCACGACTGAGCTCGATCGATCGCAAGGATCGCAGCGACTTCCTGCGCTTCTTCTACCGCCGCTACGAAGATGCCCCGATCGCGCAAATCGCCGAGGACTCCCCCGAACTGCTCACCCAATTGATCCTCGCCAAGTCGTTTCCCGCTGGACTGCGCCGCGTGCGCGAACACCGCGCGCTCGGTCATCGCACGATGTTGATCACGGGCGCGCTCGACTTCGCGGTCGAAGGTTTGCGTCCGTTGTTCGACGAGATTGTCTCCGCCAAACTGACGACACGCCCCGACGGCACGTACAGCGGCAACATGGGCGTGGTGCCCCCGACTGGCGAGACGCGCGCCGAGATTCTCGCCGACTACTGCGCGAGCGAGGGCCTGCGCTTGGAGGACAGCGTCGCTTACGCCGACAGCACCAGCGATCTACCGATGCTGGAAGCGGTCGGCTTCCCGGTTGCGGTCAACCCCGAGACACGCCTCGCCGCTATTGCGCGCAAGCGCGGATGGCTGGTCGAGCACTGGGAGAAAGCCAGCGGCGCTCCCAAGATGCTGCTGCCGCTGGGCACGATGCTTTCAGAGCGCGACCGTAAGCGGGTTTTCCAATGAGCCGCCTGGTCTTCTCACGCAAGCCAGCGCGTTTCGCACTCGCCCGGGTCGCCGGGTCGATCATGCCTGGCGCGGGCGCCTCCTTTGGCCCGCTTGCCATCGAACCCGACGAGGAACTTCCGCTGCCAACACCAGAGTGGGTGCGCTTGAAGCCGCGTCTCGCTGGTATCTGTGGCAGCGACCTGGCGATGATCGACGGCACGGCCTCGGCCTACTTCGACCCGCTGGTCAGCTACCCCTTCACACCCGGTCACGAAGTCGTCGCGGATGTCGTCAATCCTGATGGCACCGCCGGGCGTCGCGTCGCCCTAGTGCCGGTGCTGTCGTGCATCACGCGCGGCATCGACCCGGTGTGTCCGGCTTGCGCGACCGGACAGATCAACTTGTGTGAGCGCGTCGCCTTCGGCCACCTTGAACCAGGACTGCAAACCGGATTCTGCAGCGACACCGGCGGTGGCTGGAGCAACGAGATGATCGCGCACCCCAGCCAACTCATCGATGTGCCAGCCGATCTGAGCGATGAAGCGGCCGTCCTTATCGAGCCGACTGCGTGCGCCGCGCACGCGGCTGCTCGATATACCGGCGACGAAACCGTGATCCTCGGCGCCGGCACGCTGGGCCTGCTCACACTCGCAGCCATCACCGCCCGCAACAACGACCGGCGCGGACCGATCGTTGTCACCGCCCGCTATGCGGAGCAGAAGCGTCTAGCGAAACAGCTCGGCGCCGATGTCGTGTGCACCAGCGACGAACTGCCACGCTGGGTCCGTAGCGCGAGCAAATCGCTGATGGTCGGAGATCAGCTCACGTGCGGCGCGCGACATGTCATCGATTGCGTGGGCAGCACCGAATCGATGCAACAGGCGTTGCAGGTCGTGGCGCCCGGCGGCGACGTACAACTCGTCGGCATGCCCAGCAATGTGTCGCTGGAGCTCACGTCGCTGTGGCATCGGGAAGTCGCGATTCGCGGTTGCTACGCCTATTCGCACGCCGACTTCCACGCCGCGATCGAAATCATCCGACACCACGATCTTGCACGCATGCTGTCGGCGACCTACTCCCTCAGTGATTACACCGATGCCATCGCGCACGCCGCATCTGCCGGCCGCCGCGGCGCAGTCAAGATTGCGTTCGATATGAGAGGTAAATAGCCATGCCCCGTCCCGGTTTCGTACTCGAGGTCGATCGCTCGACGCCGCCAATCATGTTTTGGCGGGGCGAGAACTTCAGCCTGGAGAAACTACCTGCAGGCCGCAGCCGTGTCATCTATCCGCCGGAGCCCTTGGAAGCGCTCAGCGACATCGATGGAGCGATCCGCAATGCGCTGCTGCACCCAATCGATCAAGATCCGCTGGCTTCGCAAATGTTCCCGGGCATGAAGCTGACCATCGCGTTCGACGATGTCAGCCTGCCGCTACCCAAGATGCGACGCCCCGACGTGCGCCAGCGCGTCATCGAGGCCGTGCTCGACACTGCGGCCCAAGCAGGAGTCGACGATGTGCACATCATTGCTGCCCTTGGTCTGCATCGACGCATGCACGAATACGAACTGCGTCATGCACTCGGCGATCGCGTCTACGACGCGTTCCACGGTCGCGGGATGCTGTATCAGCACGACGCCGAAGATCACGACAATCTCTCCGTGATCGGAACAACCGATCACGGCGAAGTGCTGGAGATCAACAAGCGGGCAGCCGATAGCGACCTTGTTGTCTACGTCAACATCAACTCGGTGGCGATGGATGGTGGGTGGAAGAGCATCACTACGGGTCTTGCCTCATACCGCTGCCTGAGCTTTCACCACAATCCCGAGACGTTGGAGAACACCAAGAGCCTGATGGGTCATCGCCACCAGAGCGCGCTACACACCAGCGTGTGGCGCCTTGGGCAGGTCCTGAAGGATCACGGTCCCAAGATCTTCCAGATCGAAACCACGCTCAATACCGACATGTTCCCGTCGCCGTTCGAGTTCATCAACAAACGCGAGTGGGAATGGACTGCGAAGGATCGCGCCACATTCCTCGGCACGACCAAGTCGTTGAACCGCACGCCGATCAAGCTCGCACGCAAGATCTTCCACGGCATGGAAGGTCCGCACCAGATGACGAGCGTGCAAGCCGGCGAAACCGAAGCTGTGCACAAACTCACACTCGAACACGTGCATCGTCAGCAACTGATGGAAGTCACGGGCCAGACCGACATCCTCACGCTCGGCATCCCGTTTGTGTGCCCCTATAACCCCGACGGTGTCATGAACCCGATTCTGGTGATGTGCATGGGGCTCGGCTACCTGTTCAACATGTACCGCAACAAGCCGTTGGTGCGTGAAGGCGGCGTCGTCATCATGACGCACCCCTGCTACCGCGACTTCAACCCGGTGCATCACCCGAGTTACATCGACTTCTTCGAGCAAGTGCTCTCCGACACCACCAGCCCAGCGGAGATGTCGCGCAAATGGGAGAAGCAGTACGCCGAGGACGAGTGGTACAAGCACCTCTATCGCACCGGCAACGCCTATCACGGCGTGCATCCGTTCTACGCCTGGTACTGGGGCGCACACGGCCTGCAACACGCGGGCAAGGTGATCATCGTTGGCGGCGACCCGCCGACCGTTCGTCGCCTCGGCTTCACACCGGCCAGCACGATGGACGATGCCTTCGAGATCGCCAGCGATGTCGTCGGCCGCTCGCCAACGATCACGCATCTGCACGTGCCGGCTCTGCTCATTGCGGACGTGCAGTGAAGAATTCGGCACCCACTCGGCTGCACTCGCTCGGCCAACTGCGCCGTGTCGTCAAGGTTGGCGATGCTGCGAGCGGTGCTGTGCGCACCGCACTGCGACCAATTCGCGCGCTTGGTTTCCCATACCGCAAGCCCATGGTGCCCAAGGGTGTCGTCGTGCCCGCCGATCCGAGCAAGCTGGGCGCGAACTTCGAAACCGGTTGGGCGCGTTCATCAGCTGCGAAGGCCGCCCGTGCCGTGGTTACCAACGGTCCTATGCGCGCGTTCGTGAAGGTTGTTGCGAGCCCCCAGGTGGTCGGCCTTGATCGGCTCGCCGATTTGCAACGACTTGAGGAAACGCCGCCCGTCATCTTTGCCCCCAACCACCACAGTCACGTCGACACGCCGCTGATCATCACAGTCGTGCCCGAGCCGTGGCGTTCGACGCTTGTCGTCGCTGCCGCCGCCGACTACTTCTTCGACAAGCGCGGGAAGGGCGTGCTGGCTGCGCTCACGCTCAACGCGTTCCCAATCGATCGCGAAGTCACCAGTCGCAAGAGCAGCGACGAACTACGCCGGCTCATCGAGGACGGTTGGAGCGTTGTGATCTATCCCGAGGGCGGGCGTTCACCCGATGGCTGGGGCCAAGAGTTCAAGGGCGGTGCCGCGTACCTTGCTAATCGCACAGGTGCCGCAGTCGTGCCGGTGTTCATCGATGGCACCGGCAGCATCTACGGCAAGGGCATGAAGCGACTGAAGCGTGGAACCACCAAGGTGATTTTCGGCACCCCGCTCTCGCCGATCGAGGGCGAATCGACGCGTCGCTTCAACGCGCGTATCGAGGCCGCGGTCGCCGCGCTCGGCGACGAGGCCTTGACCGACTTCTGGACCTCGCGGCAACGCGCCGCGCAGGGCAAGAGCACCAAGCTCACCGGCCCTGAGTACAACGGGTGGCGCCGGCAATGGGCGTTGGCGGATCATCGCAAGCTTGGGCGAGCGGGTGTGCGCCGACGCCAAACTCGCCGCTGGCCTGATCTGGGCTAACCGAACGGCGAACGCGTCGGAATCAGCCCGAAGAAGCGTCTTCAGCGCACGGAATCTTGATCTTGGTGCCAACAATGAAGCCGCCGTACCCGTTGGTGTCTTCGTTGGCGGCATCCAGTGCCTTCACCGTGACGTGAAACTTGTCGGCGACGACCTTCGGGAAGTCGCCGGGCAACAGCGTGTAGTCGCCGCAGATCTCAGTGACGACCGGCGGCACCGTATCGCCCGTCTCAGTGCCGGTCGAAGGAATCGTCGCGCCAACCGGAATCTTGATCTTGAGCCCGACGAAGAAGATGTCGTAGCCGGATGTCCCAGCGTTGACTTCGTTGAGTTCCTGCAGCGAGATTCCCCATGCACTGGCCACCGATGTTGGGTTGTCGCCGGCCTTCAGTTCGTACTCTTGAATCGTCGTTGTCTTGTCGCCGGGCACCGGAGGCAGCGTCGACTCTGGGATGGTGGGCTCCGTCACCGGCACGGTAGGAATCGTGGCCCAGTTGGTTGTGCCCAGGTTCACAACGGTGGCACCCGATTGCGTACCCGACGCGGTGCCGCAGGCGGACAGCAGGACGACCGCGCCGCCCGCAAGCACGCGGAATGGGGTGATCAATCGCCGTTTCATCAACCCACATTCTACGACACCCCCTCACGTAAGTGGCGGCGGGTCGTTCGCAACGGACGGCTACAGCAGCGGTCGCGCGCTGGGCGCTATCGGCGTGGGCAACCTTGTGTCGCCCATCAACCAGTTGTCCACTCCCGCAGCACACGAGCGACCTTCGGCGATCGCCCACACGATCAGGCTCTGACCGCGACCCATGTCGCCGGCAACGAACACCCCCGGAATCGACGACATGTACTGATCGTCACGGGCCACGTTGCCACGCTCGTCGTAACGCACACCGAGCTGATCGAGCCATGCACCCTTCTCTGGCCCGACAAACCCGAGCGCCAGAAACACAACATCGGCCGGAAGCTCGCGCTCGCTGCCTGCCACCTTCTGGAAGCGCCCGTCGACCAGCGTGACCTCGTGCACAAGCAATGCACGAACGCGCCCGGCACGGTCGTCAACGAAGCGCTCGGTGTTGACGCTGTAAAGGCGATCGCCACCTTCCTCGTGTGCGGAAGTCACCTTGAACACCATCGCGAATTGTGGCCAAGGATTGCCACGCGCACGGCTGACCGGCGGCTGCGGCATGATCTCCAGCTGAGTCACCGATGCAGCACCCTGGCGGTGCGCCGTTCCGAGACAGTCGGCACCGGTATCACCGCCACCAATGATGACAACGTGCATGCCATTGACATCGATGGGCGACGACGCCAAGTCGCCTTGCTGCACGCGGTTGGCAAGCGGCAAGTACTCCATCGCTTGATGTATGCCCGCCAACTCGCGGCCGGGCACCGGCAGGTCTCGCCACGCGGTCGCGCCGCAGGCCAGCACGACGGCGTCGTAGGTGGCGAGCAGCACATCGATGTCGATCAGTGTTCCGACGGCGGCATTGGTACGGAACTCCGTACCTTCAGCAACCATCTGCTCGATCCGACGATCGACGTGGTGCTTCTCAATCTTGAACTCGGGAATGCCGTACCGAAGCAGCCCGCCAATGCGATCAGCCCGTTCAAGCACCACTACGTCGTGACCAGCGCGGGTGAGTTGCTGCGCCGCTGCCAATCCTGCAGGCCCGCTGCCAACCACGACGATTCGCTTGCCGGTCATCACCGCAGGCCGTTGCGGCGAAATCCATCCTTCATCCCACGCCCGATCGATGATGGATACCTCGACCTGCTTGATCGCGACAGGGATGTTGCTAATGCCGACCACGCAAGCCGACTCACACGGCGCAGGGCACAGGCGGCCCGTGAACTCGGGGAAGTTGTTGGTGGCGTGCAGTCGATCGATGGCATCGCGCCAATGGTCGCGGTGGACGAGATCGTTCCAATCAGGAATCAGATTGCCCAGCGGGCAGCCGTTGTTGCAGAACGGGATGCCGCAGTCCATACAGCGACCGGCTTCGTGCGCGACCTGCGCACTGTCGTTGGCCTCGTAAACCTCGCGCCAATCCTTCAGGCGCACGAGGACAGGGCGCGCCGTCATCGCCTGCTCGATTCCATGACACGGTCGAGGGTCTCAGCTTCATCGAGACCTTCCAGCTCCGCTTGCGCCCGAACGTCGATCACGCGTTGGTAGTCGGTGGGCATCACCTTGCGGAACTGCTGCGCCGCGGACGGCCACTCCGCGACGATCGTGGCGGCAACTGGAGATCCAGTTAGCGCAACATGGCGTTGCAGCAAGTCAACGAGAAACGCAGCGTCCACATCGGACAACGGCTGCAGCTGCACCATCTCGGTGTTCAGGTCGGCCCCGAAGACCTCAGTCGGGTCGTAGACGTACGCGATCCCACCACTCATACCGGCGCCGAAGTTGCGCCCTGTCGGCCCGAGCACCACCACTCGCCCACCGGTCATGTATTCACAGCCATGGTCGCCGATCCCTTCGACGACTGCGGTTGCCCCCGAGTTGCGCACGCAAAACCGTTCACCCACGATGCCGCGGATGAAGAGCTCGCCACTGGTCGCGCCATAGGCGATGACGTTGCCCGCGATCACATTGGTCTCGGCAGCGAAAGATGCACGCCGATCGGGCCGAATCACCAGCCGGCCACCCGAAAGTCCCTTGCCGACGTAGTCGTTCGCATCGCCTTCGAGCATCATCGTCACCCCACTGGGCACGAACGCGCCAAAGCTCTGCCCGGCGGCACCTGTGAAGCGCAGCGAGATCGTGTCCGATGGCAAGCCCGAGCCGCCGTGGACCCGTGTGATTGCCGAACCGAGCATGGTGCCGACGGAGCGATGCACGTTTCGAATCGGCAGCTCCAGCGACACCGTTTCGCCACGCTCGATCGCAGGTTCGCAGGCAACGAGCAGCTGCTGATCGAGCGCCTCGACGAGCGCGTGATCCTGCGCAACCGATTGATGCAGCGTCTGCCCGTAGGGATTCGCCGGCGTCGCGAGTAGCGGGCTGATGTCCAGTCCGCCGAGCTTCCAATGATCGATTGCTGACCGAGTGTCGAGCGCATCGACGCAGCCGATCATTTCGCTCATCGTTCGGAATCCGAGCGCGGCCATGTGCTCGCGCACTTCCTGAGCGATGAATTCCATGAAGTTGACCACGAATTCGGGCTTACCGGTGAAGTGCTTACGCAACGCAGGGTTCTGGGTCGCGACACCAACCGGACACGTGTCGAGGTGGCACACGCGCATCATCACGCATCCGCTGACCACCAGTGGTGCCGTTGCGAAGCCGAACTCCTCGGCACCGAGCAGCGCCGCGATCACCACATCGCGGCCGGTCTTCAATTGGCCGTCGGCCTGCACGACAATGCGATCGCGCAAACCGTTCAACAACAGCGTGTGCTGCACCTCGGCGACACCCAGTTCCCACGGGCCGCCGGCATGCTTCAGTGAGGTGAGCGGAGCAGCACCGGTGCCGCCGTCGTGACCGCTGATGAGTACGACATCGGCCTTGGCCTTACACACCCCAGCGGCAACGGTGCCGACACCGACCTCGCTGACCAACTTGACGTGCACCCGGGCGGCAGGGTTCGCGTTCTTCAGGTCGTGGATCAGTTGCTTGAGATCCTCGATCGAGTAGATGTCGTGGTGTGGCGGAGGGCTAATCAACCCGACGCCCGGCGTGCTGTTGCGGGTGCTCGCGATCCACGGGTACACCTTGTGCGCCGGCAACTGGCCGCCCTCACCGGGCTTGGCCCCCTGAGCCATCTTGATCTGCAAATCGTCGGCGTTGACGAGGTACTCGCTGGTCACACCGAAGCGGCCGCTGGCCACCTGCTTGATGGACGAGTTCTTGCTGTCGCCCGAAGGATCCAGCTGATACCGCACCGGATCCTCGCCGCCCTCGCCGGTGTTGCTGCGGCCGCCGAGCCGGTTCATGGCGATGGCGAGCGTCTCGTGGGCCTCCTTCGAGATCGACCCGTACGACATCGCGCCGGTGGCGAACCGCTTCACGATCTCCTTGGCCGGCTCCACTTCCTCGAGCGGAATGGCCCCGCGACCGTCCGAAGACTCCTCGGACCAGTTGAAGTCGAGCAGACCGCGGAGCGTGAGCAGCTTCGTCTGCTGCTCG
>JAIOPC010000014.1 GCA_021414085.1 Actinomycetes bacterium
GAGCAGCATCACCGCGTCGCGCAGTGCGCCGGTGAACAGGCGTTGTTTGCGGCCGACGTCGACGATCACGCCGGCAGTATCGAGCACGATCCGGCGGACTTGGCCGAGGGCGGCGGCGACGAGCATGTCGTAGGGGTCGATGACGACTCCGTCGGCGGTTTCGCAGCGGTGTGCTGGGTTGTTGGGGTCGAGCGGTGCGGGGTGTTCGCCGAGCGCGCGGCGCAAATGATGCTCGAACAGTTCGTAGCCGACGATCAGGTTGACGACTGGTTCACCGGTGGGTGACTGACCGGAGACGGCGGCGGCACCGAAGATTGCTTTCAACGCGTCGAAGCGGCGTTGTGCGTCGGTGCGTTCCATCAGCCGCGGCACCATCGCCTCGCCGTGCACAGCCACGCCAGCTTCCCAGTCGGCGAGCCATTCGCTGCGACAGAACTGCTCGAACACTTCCATCAGTTCGACGCCGGCCACCGCGCCACCGTTGGCGTCGAGAAAGAACCGTTCACCGACGATGGACATGTGTGCGTTGCGATCGCGGTGGGCGCGTTCGTGATCGTCGTGTGCGCCGTCGGCGTCGGCCAGTGCCTCCCAGTGGGCGAGCAGGGTGATGTAGTCGTCGTAGTCCAACACCGTGGCCTGCCCAACGAGTAGCTCCTCGGAGTCGGCGAGATGCTCGGCGACACGCGGGTTGGCCACCAACTGCCCGAGCGCATGCATCTGCGCGACACCGATCTCCCCAGCCGCGGCCGCGGTGGCCGCCGACTCGAACTTGGACAGCATGCGACCGGTCTTCACGAACCGCGACGCTTCGCCACCGGACCAGTTACACGTCGCTCGCCCCCACGCCTTCACCGACCGATGCCCATCGGCGCCGAACGCACCAGCCGACGCGACCCGATCAACCAACGTCGCCAACGCAGCCTCAACCCGGCGCCGCTCGCCATCCAACCGACGCGCCAACACCTCCAGATCAGCCGGGGGCATGCTGGCAATCTCGGCAACGGACGGCACTTGAGAACTCATGTACGCAGTATCTCAAAGGGGTGTCACAGGGTTCCCAACCATGGTGTTTCAGGGTTTGTCGGCTCTTTAACGGTGCTTTAGCGCGCGGGTTCACCATGGGGTCATCAACCCGATACCACCAAGGAGCACACCATGAAGATCAAGCCAGTTCAGCCCACCACCACCCAGAAGTCGGCCAGCGAGCCGAGCCGCCGGACCCTGGGTTTCAAGTACCACCCGAGCCGCCGGACCCTGGTCGCCAAGTTCCACCCGAGCCGCCGGACCATGTTTGGCCGGATCCACCCCTAATCAGCCAGCAAACCGCCGGGGCACGCCCACCGCGTGCCCCGGCGGTTTCGTTTCACCCCTGAAGGAGCCCCGCTCATGTCGTCAGCAACCCACACAATCTCGAAGACTCAGACCCCGCCAGTTGCCTTTGCGCCCTGGGTCGAGTGGCAGCAGGAACAGTGCCGCAACGGACGGATGCTCATCACCGCCGTCAATCAGCGCGAAGGACGGGCGATCTACCTCGACGGTGCCGACCTCGACCCGGCCAGTAGCGATCGCCACCGCAGTGCCTTAGCCGAACTTCATGACGGCGGATTCCTCGCCAGCGACGGCGAGGTTCGCTCGGCGAATACCGACGCCAAGATTCCCGGCGCTGGCCTTGTGTGGCGTGGGGCCGACCGCTTCGTGCGCCGCAGCCACGCTGCAGGGTTGCGCCGAGCATTCGACCGCCCGTGGGTCATCGCCCAACTTGCGTTGGCGTTGGTGGGTGCGGTTGCCGTGGTCCTCACGCTGCGCACCGACGGGCTCGAACTACACGCCCACCCAGCACAGATACCGGCCATCATTCTTCTTGGGCTAGTCGCCGTCTTCATTCACGAGATGGGGCATGCGCTCGTCACCGTCCACTACGGCCGTCGAGTGCGCATGGCGGGATTGCGTCTACACCTTGGCTCGCCAGCGTTCTACGTCGAGTCGCTCGACGCGTTGCTGCTGACACGTCGGCAACGATTGTTGCAAGCTGCCGCCGGGCCGTGGGCAGAGTGGCTCGCGACTTCCGTCGCTGCGCTCGTCTTTCTCGTCATTGCCCGCGACGGAGCTGCCGCCGCGATCCTGCAGCGATTCGTCGTGGTCAACACGATCGTGCTCGCGACCAACTTGCTTCCGTTTGTCGGCCTCGATGGTGCCCTGCTCTTCGCCGATGCGATTCGCGAACCAGACCTGACATTTCGCGTCAGCAATCCCGCAGGCAGCGACGCGCCAGCCGACCGCCTGTTCACCATCTACTCGGCGCTCAACGCTGCAGTCGCCGCCGCGCTGCTTGTCATGGCGGCGTTCTTCTGGTGGCAATTGTTCGGCGGCCTCATTGTCGCGCTGTGGTCGTCTGGTCCTGTCGGTGCGGTTGCTCTGGTCGTGGCTGGTCTCGCCCTCAGCCGTCAGCTGTGGCGCACCGTGTCGGCCGCCCTCGCGCCGGTCGTGGTGCATGCCCGCCGCATCCGGTCGAGAATGATCTTTCGTGCCCAGCGCCGCTGGCGAGTGAAGTCGATCACCGCGATGCGTTGCCTGCCAGAGATCGCGGCGCTGAGTGAAAGCGAGCTCGGAATCCTCGCCGGCCGCCTCGAGCGGATGTGCGTGCGCAGCTCGAACGGCCCGGTCGTCGACAGCCCAGTGGTCGTGCGTCGCGCGCTGTCGAAGGCCTCGCTCACCAAGGGCACGGTCATCACCTGGATCGGTGCCGCAGATTGCAAACGCTTCGCCGGCGCCGACCTCGTCGTGCTCCCGCCCAACTGGCGGACCTTTCTCGCGCAAACCACAAACCAAAGGAGCAGATAGGAAATGCACGGCAAATCCAGCAAGTCAGTCCTCGCCGCCAAGGTCAGTAGGGCTAGCAAAGTAGGCCTGACGATCGCGTTGATCGCAGGCTGTCTGACAACTTGGTCGTCGCCACAAGCGCACGCCGCACCAGTAGTCGTTCCGGCGTCAGCCGGCTGGAGCGGAACGGTCACGTTGCACTATCGGTCGGACGAATCTTCCGACGATTTCAATTACATCCACACAGACACCACCGAGACGTTCGTCTTCGACGGGCAACTCCTGGCCAACTCGCCGATCACGACGGATGGACTGACTTATCTCGACACATACCAGCAGTACGCGTCGGTATCGGGATCATCCACCATGACGAGCGGGTTGGGGGCCGAGAACTTCAACATCAAGACTGAGACCTCAGGTCAGTATCAGGGGGCTCGCAGACCGAACGGTCCGACATTTCACTTCCGCGTTGAGAGCACTGAAAGCACGCAGGGTTTCAGACTGGATATGACCTCGGCTGGTGATCAACCCGATGTCATGCCGACGAGCACCACGGAAACGGTCTGCGACATAACTGCAAGCCCGATCTGTTCAAACCGCGAGTACCAATCCGCAGGCGGTTGGTACTGGGATACGCCGATTTCGTCGTTGGGGGATCCGCTCCACAGTTGGTCGGTCGATGGGAGCCGGGTCCAAAATCTCAGTTCGGGAAACCACACCGAGGTGAACACTCTGACCTGGCACCTCACGAGACTTCCAGATCAGGATGTCGACGGTGTTCCCGACGCCGATGACGACTGCCCTGGCACGTTCGACCCCGAGCAACTTTGCATCGACACCGATGGCGACGGCTTCGACGATGTTGATGACAACTGCACGTTCCTATTCAACGATCAGGCGAACAGTGACAACGACCCGTATGGCGATGCCTGCGACTCCGATGATGACAACGATGGCCTCACCGACGAATACGAGCTGAGCATCGCCACCGATCCGACGAACGTCGATAGCGACGGTGACGGGTTGTCCGACGGTACCGAGGTCAACGGGGTGCCGCCAAGCGATCCGAATGATCCCAACGATCCACCTCGCGCTGGCTGTGTGAGCGGCGCTGACTATCGGTTCACGGGGGCAACGGTACGTGCCGAGCTGGATCTTCTCGGCCCTTTTGATCCCGACTTCTTCGAGTTCTCGACGACCATGAAGTGGTGCGTTGTCAACGGGCTTGTGTATGCGGACGGCGCACCATCAAACCTCAGCCTCGTCACGATGAACACTTTCCTTGCCACTGGATTGGACCTCCTCGGTTTCACGTGGGAGCCGGGGCCGGATCCGAACCCTCCGGGCGTCAGTGGTCAAGGCACGCCGACGATGACGGTCACGTCGCAGGGGTTGTTTAAGGCGTGCTTCAACGTCATCGATGGGGCCGCGCTTGTCGGTGGCGGCCTCATCAAGGGTGGAGGCGCAGCCGTCAAGAAATTCGGGCCAACGGTTATGAGCAAGTTCCTTTCAAGTACGAGAGCGGGAAGGAGTTTCTCCCAAGCAGTCGATGATGCGGTCTTTAGCGGGATCGCAAAAGCTGATGCGCTGATGGCGTCGGCGTCGAGGAAGGTCGACTCGCTCGTGCGTCGAGCGAAACGACTACTTCCGGACAGCCTGGTTGACGGGCTGAAAGACGTACTGGAGGTTGCTCTCCTTGCTGCAGTTGAGGCAGTTCACGCGGCAGTTTCGACCGTTGTGCGCAGCGTCATCGAGCGAAACGGTCCATTGCTGGCCGCGAGTAAGCGGCTCAGGAGTCAGGCGACAGACCAGATCGAAACAGAGCTGGGCGCCGCGATTGGGAACATCTTCGGCGTCGAAATCCCCTCGTGGGACTGGTGCTACGACGCGTGGGAACCGGTCATGCAGATGACACTGTCTGCCGCAAACTCCTCGTCCGTAACCGTCGACGGATTCACGCCTCCCTACTTCGTTGTGAGCGGTGGTATTGACTTCGACCGTCGTTAGCTAGCCGAAGCCCGTAGTCACCTAGTGGCTACGGGCTTCGCCAAGCATTGCTACGGCTTCCGTCGGCGAGACGCGACGCTCGCGTACGTCGGTCGGCAGGTGGCGCAACCGGTCGGCGGAATCAGCGGGCAACACCCGGAGCAACGCGTCAAGCGCGACCGCCACACTCTCGAGCATTTGCGTCGGTGCGAACGTGTCGAGCGCTTCGAGTAGGTACACCCGAGCATTGACATCGTCCCCTTCGGCGCTGGCGATGAGCCCGCGGGCGTATGCGCGCAGCCCGATCTCGCGTGGCTCAGGGTTGTTGCGGGCGAGTCTGGCGATGATCGTCGCGTTCTCGCGTGCGACTGCAAGGTCGCCGAGCTTTGTGACCACTTCGATCAACCGAACTCGGTCGTTCAGTTCTTCGCGCGGATCGGCGAGTTGCAGGTTGATCACCAATGATCGTTCGACGAACTCGCGGGCGGCGGCCAAATCGTTCCGAGATTCAGCTATCCATGCCTTCCCGTACACTGCGTAGCCGATCAACAGAGGCAGGCCGAACCGAACTGCATCGCTCATAGCAGCGTCGAACTCGGCGTCCGACCCATCGACATCACCGATGATGAAAAGTAGACGTGCGTGTTGGTAGCTCAGGAATCCCTCTGAAGCCCCATACGAGTTATGCGACCGCAGCCGTGGGCCGAGTAGCGCTTCAGCGTCATCAAGTCGCCGTTGGCGCAGTAGCAAGTTGGCGTAGCTGTTGAGCGCGTGCCCTGCCTCGCGCCAATGACCGGTCGCCTCCAGACGTGAGATCGCTGAGACGAGCTGCGACTCCGACTCCGACTCCGCTCCGGCGTCGGACATTCTGATGTCGCCAGCGATGAACTCGGCGAATGCACCGCATGGTTCATCGTCGAGCAATCGTGCCAGAGCGAGCGCCTCGTCGGCCCAGCTGCGCTCCTCGTCCGACGACCGGCCGGATCGGTACGCCGCAACAAGAAGTACGGGAAGGCGATCCTCCGGTTCCACACCGGAGTTCGCCAGCACAACGTCGATCCAAGAATTGAGTGTGTTGACGTCTCCCGACTCTCGCCAGAGCAACGGGCCAAGCGCGCCGATCAACTTCGCCAAACTCGAATCGTCGCCCGACGACACGTAGAAGTCGCCGGCCGCGCGCAGGTTTGCTGCTTCGGCCTGCAGAGAGTTGAACGCTTGCGCGGGGTCCGGCCCATCGCTGGCCACACGCGTCCGCTCGCCCCATGCGATCATCTCCTGTGCATGGCGGCGACGAATCTCGGATTGCTCATCCGCATCGAGTCGACCCGCGGCGAACGCCTTCACCGTCTCCAACAGTCTGTATCGGGGCTGACGGTTCGCGCGATCGACAGCGACCAGTGAGGCGGCCACGACCGTGTCGAGAGAATCGACAACCGCTTCACCGCCTACGGTTCCGTTCGGGTCTGAGCACACGGCCAGAATTGCGTCGAGGGTCGCACCACCCTCAAACACCGACAACCGCCGCAGGAGAGCTTGCGCTGCACCGGACAGCAGGTCGTAGCTCCATTGAATAGTGCTGTACAGCGTCCGGTGTCGATCATTTGCGGTTCGGCTACTCAACTGCAGCACATGGCCCTCACCGAGTTGTTCAAGGATGTTTGCCGCCGACATCGTCTGCAAGCGAGCCGCGACCAACTCGATTCCCAACGGGAGATGATCGACGGCCGCACACAGCTGCGCATTATCCGTTGCGTTGTCGCCACTCGTATTCGCGCCACCGCGCAGTGCGCGCCGCTCAAGGAGCGCAACTGCGTCAACAGGTTGTAGCCCAGACAACGGAATCACCGTCTCATCGGAGATTGCGAGGCGCTCACGACTAGTAGCCAGGATTCGTACGCCCGAGCACGACTGAAGAATCGCTTCGATGGTCGCTGCTGCGTGAATGATGACGTGCTCGCAATTGTCAATCACGAGCAGCAGATTGGTGTCGGCGAGCAGGCTGACGAGCGCCGCCAACGAGGTGTTGTCGTCGCCCGTGCGAATGCCAAGTGCCGAACCGATTGTGGTAGCGACAAGCGTTCCGTCGGTTACCTGGCTGAGGTCGGCGAACCACACGCCGTCGGAGTACCGCTCACTCACGGCCGCGGCGACGTTGACGGCGAGCGAGGTCTTGCCGATTCCACCCGGTCCCACAAGTGTCACCAATCGGTTGTGCGCGATTCGTTCGGTGACGTCGGCGACGAGATCGTCGCGGCCGATCAATTCCTTGGTGGCTGGCAACCGCCGGCCCGGACCGGAGAGTCGGTCCGGCTCGACAATCGTTGGCGGGGCATCGAGCGAAGCGTCTTGATCGAGTACTGCGGTCTCCAACTCGATGATCGCGGCGCACGGCCGCACCCCCATTTCGTCGCGCAGGATTCGACGGAGGTCGGCGAGTCGCGCCAAGGCGTCGACCTGGCGCCCGCAGCGATACAACGCAAGGATGAGTCGCTGCCACAACGTCTCGCGATACGGCGACTGCGACACCCAGTGCTCGAGCGCCGGAATCACCGAACTGGCGCGACCACAGCCAATCTCAGCGTCGGCCCACACTTCGACCAGGTCGAGTCGCTGATCGGACATGCGGGTAACTACCGGACCGGCGAACGGGGTTTCGCCGAGGCCGCTCAGTGGGTCGCCAGTCCACAGCGCGAGACCCGCCGCTGCCAGCCGAGCAGCCTCCGCAGGGTTGCCGTCGTCGAGACAACGTCGTGCATCGGAAAGCAGCAATCCAAACCTCAGTGCATCCACCGCTTCGGGAGCGATGTTCAACACGTATCCGGGCGAGCGAGTGACGATGGCCTCGGCGCCGCCTTGTTGAGCAATCGCTTGCCGTAACTGCGATACCTGCACCTGCAGATTCGTGCGAACCGTTCGGGGCGCATCCTCACCCCACACACCGTCGATCAGACGATCGATCGAGAGCACCCGACCGGCATCGAGGGCGAGCATTGCGAGCACAGCCGCTTGCTTGGCTGGAAGGACAATCGGAACGGCACCGATGCGCAGGGCCACGGGCCCCAAAACGGAGACAGCGATGCCGACTTCTGCAACTTCCGTAGCCTGAGGCCTCGCCATTTCGGGATCGTAACCGGCGATGGTGGTGGCGTCGTCAGGCGACGGCTGCCTCGATGAGGCTGAATGTTTTCTCGTTGTTGTTGAGCTCGGCGAGGACGCCCAATGGGAGGATCCATTGCGGATCGGTGTGTCCGAAATCCATGTTGGTCACGATGGAGAGATCTTTGGCCCCGAATTGGCCGACGACGGTGTCGATGATCATTTGGTCGAGCTCGACCTTCTCCGCATCGGAGTAGCCGCGGGCGCGTCCGAAGAGGAGCCCGGCCGCTCGTTCGAACACGCCTTGGATTCCGTAATTGAACAACCAGTAGCGAACCTGATCGATCGATGGCTTTTCCTCGGACGTCTCAAGAAACAGAATCCGGTCATTCCAGAAGTCTGCGACAGGCCAGAAGCGGGAACCCTTCAGAAACTCGAGCACCTCGACACAACCTCCAAACAGCCTCCCGGTTGCAACACCCGAACCGTTCAACCAGTGCCATCCACCATTTGGCCGTAACTCGCCGACGCTGTCGATATTGCGAGGGTCGTTCCAATCCGCGTACGAGTCAACCCACTGTGAGTAGGGCTGATAACTGAACCTTTCGGTCGGTTCAAACAGCATCGCCTTGATGTGCGTCGCCGCCTGAGGAAAGTGCCGGAGTTGTGCCATCCCGGCCATCACCGCGGGCCCGTGGAACGTCACGAGACCCAGGTTGTGGCAGAACACCAGTTGCGTAACGGTGTCCGAGTAACCCATCAAGACCTTCGGGCTAGCCCGAATCAGTTCCGCATCGAGGTACGGCAGGATGAGGGCCGAGTCGTCACCGCCAATCGAAGCAATAATCGCTGAGACCGATTCGTCTGCGAAGGCGGCGTTGAGGTCCGCCGCTCGCGACCTCGGGTCGCTTCCCGACGTCCCAGATCCGAGCCGAGTTGTCGGGCTTTCCTTGATCCGGAGACCTAGCTGGTCAGTCAAGGTCTGCAGACCCGCATTGAACACGTGTGGAAAGACTGCCGGCCCACCCCACGACATCGACACCACCGACACCGCGTCGCCCTCGTGCAATCGTTCGGGCCGGGTGAACTCCATTCGCCAAGTCTTGCTCGTAGCGACGGCTTTCGGTAGTGCTCGTTAGCTCGCGTCGATCTCTCGCCCCGCGGGTCCCTGCGCGATCGCGTCCCCGAGCAGCAAGAAACCCGCAACAGCGGCTGACAAGAACACGCTGGGCAGGATGAGAAGGTGAGGTGACCGCGAGTAGTAGGTCTGCGCGTCGTCCATCATTTGTCCCCACGACACGACCGATCCCGCCACGGCGAACCCAAGGTACGACAGCACCGCCTCGGCACCGATCAAGAGCCCGACCAAGGACGCGGTATAGGCGGCGACTGGTGGGAGCGCGTTTGGCACGACGTGCCGAAGGCAGATGCGCACGTCGGTCGCGCCCACTGCCCGCGCCGCTTCGATGTACGACTCTGTGCGAATCGACCGAGTAGCAGCGCGGCTGATGCGTGCGACTGTTGGCCAGAGCAGCACGGTGAAGGCCACGACCGTGGTCGTCGCCGACCGTTGACCTGGGACCAGCACGGCGAGGATCAGGATCATGCCGACCACGAGGGGAATGCCGAGAACGACGTCACCGGTGCGTCGCACGATCGCATCCACCCAGCCACCACGCCAGCCAGCAGCTACGCCGACGCTCATGCCCACAAGTGCGATGAGTACCGCCGCGCCAACCCCAACGATGAGCGAGTGGCGTGCACCGTAAATGACGCGGCTGAACTCATCGCACCCTTGGCGGTCGGTGCCGAACCAATGGTTGGCGTTCGGTGCCAGTCGATCCTGATACGACCCGTCCTCCGCCCGCAGCGCACAATCCGTCGGCGATGGAGATCCTGGGGCGAACGCGACGACCAACTGCGGTGCGACGGCACAGATGCCGACGAACGACAAGAGCCACAACGCCATGCGGAGTCCGAAGCGTCCCGCGAGTCGCCCCCGCCCGAACAGCGAAGCGCCGTTCATGAGCTCCGCTCGATTCTTGGGTCGAGTGCCATCGTGGCTACGTCCGTCAGCAAATCCACCAGCAGGTAGACGGCGATGATCGCCATCGTGAAGCCGATGATTGTTGCGTTGTCGCGTTGGCTGATTGCTTGCGCAATTGCTCGCCCCACTCCCGGCAAGTTGAAGACGCGTTCAACCACAATGGCTCCACCGACGAGCGCCCCAATTTCGAGCCCGACGAACGAGACGAACGGCACCGAACCATTGCGCACGACATGCCGACGGAGGATGGCAGCCTCGGTGATGCCCTTCCCGCGCGCTGTGCGAGTGTGCGGAGCGCGCAGTTGCGTGATCGACTCGGCGCGCACCAATCGGACGGCGATGGCTATGCCCGGGAGCGCAAGCGTGAGCGCCGGCAAGACGTAGCTGAAGATTCCATTCCGCGTGCCGGCGACCGGCAACCATCGAAGATCGATGCCGAACAAGTCCTGAGTGAGCGATCCCACAACGAACAGCGGCACTGATAACCCGATGGTGCAGACGGCGAGCACAGCATTGTCCGAGCGCTGGCCGCTGCGCCGGGCCACGCTTGCACCAACAACCAGGCCGAGTACAACTTCGATCACCACGGTGAGAACGACGAGCGTCAGGGTGACCGGCAGGGCCTCTTGCATCATGTCGGACACCGGTCGCCGCGCGACGAACGACTCACCTAGGTCGCCGCGGAAGAGTCGACCGAGCCAGCGGATGTATTGCTCCCACAATGGCTGATCCAGCCCGTAGCGGGCTCGAATGGCCGACAGTGTGCTCGCCGTGACCTGCCGATGCCCGGCGATCGCGCGAGCGGGATCGCCGGGCAGGGCAAAGGTGATGATGAAGACGAGCACTGTCGACGAAAGGAACGTGGCAACCGCTCCGGCTCCACGCCGCACGACAAACAGTGTCATTGGTGATCAGGACGCTGGCGCGACCAACTCCAGCCTCCAGAGGGAACCGGCATCAACCACAACATTGGTGAGCTTGGTGCTGTGAACTCCGACGTCATCGGAGAATGTCACCGGCGCAAGCGGCATCGCCGACTCGACGATCCGCTGCGCCTCGCCGAGGTACGGCAGGCCGGCGGCTTCATCCGCAGCCTCGCGGGTCAGGCGAAGCTGTTCGTCGAAATCTGCGTCGGCATACCCGAAGTTGTTCACGCCCGAAGTGGATTCGAACAGTGGCGACAAGAAGCTGTAGCCCGATGGGTAATCCCACACCCATGAAAGCTCGAACGGGCCGACCGGCTTGCCTGGAGCGGTCTCGTCGAGGAACTGACCGAACTCAAAGCTCCGAACCTCGATTTCGATACCGAACAGTTCTCGCCAAGAGTTGAGGATCGGGTCGAGGCTTGCCGTGCCGTCGTCGGAAATGTTGTACACGACGATCGAGTTGCCAGGCACTCCGCCTGCGTCTTCGAACAGCTGCTTGGCCCGCTCCGGATCGTACGTACACGCATCGCAAACACCCTGCAAGGCGCCCGGCGCAAGCGACGGAACCATGCCAGTTGCTGGCGACGCAGTGCCCTCGTACACGCGATCCGCAATCGCCTGGCGGTCGATGGCCAGCGAGAAAGCGAGGCGTATGTCGGGATTGTCGAACGGGGCAACGTTGCTCGGAAAGCCGATGTAGCTCAGCAACGCCGCGTGTGTGACGACGAAACTATCCGGGTATGCCTCGCGTGCTGGGGCGAGGGCTTCGGGTGGAAGCGTGCGCGCGATGTCAATGGCGTCAGCTTCGAAGTCCTTGTACGCCGTGAGTGTGTCGCTATAGATGCGGAACTCAATGCTGTCGGCCCGACCGGGCGTGCCGGAGTAGTGCGGGTTGCGAACAACAGTGATGCTCTCGTTGTGCTGCCACGGCTCGGCCACCATGTATGGCCCGTTGCCGATCGGCGCATCGAGGAACGCGGCGGCAGATTCCTCGGTGGCTACAAAGTCCGCAGGCAGTGGCGCGAAGATTGGGTAGGTCAGCACCTTCGGAAGTAGCGCGAACGGTCCATCCGTCGTCACCGTGAGCGTGTGATCATCAACCGCCGCCACGCCCGACACGGGCACGTCGCCGATCGCTCCGCTCGGTTCTGCCTCGAGAACATCGGCCCAACCCGCGATTGGGTAACCCTGGTACGACGGGACCGCCGCGAGATCGGGGTCGGCGGAGCGCGCGAAAGCGAACTCGAAGTCTGCGGCCACGACCGGACGCCCATCGGAGTAGGCGGCGTCGGGATTGAGCAGGAAGGTCCAGGTGACTCCGTCGTCTCCCAACGACCACTCCGTGGCTACGCCCGGAGCTAGCTGCAGGTCGGGCGTAAGGGTGACCAGGGTTTCCACGAGCAAGCGCGTCACCTGGGCGCCCTCAATGTCGGCGTTCAGAGCGGGGTCGATCGAACTCGGTTCCGAGATGGAAACCGAGAACGAAAACGGCTCCTCGGGTGACTGTGATGACGAAGAGCTGTCCGGAGATGGGTCGCTCGAGTCGGAATCGCTGCACGCCGCAGGGGCGAAAACAGCGAATCCGATCCCCAGCGCCATCGTGGTGATGGAAAGGGGTCGGGTACTGGATCTCATTTGTGTGTCTCCAATGTGAGGTGGCTGTTGCCCGCTCACATTGGAAGATCCCGCTGAAGACTCGCTGAAGACTCGCTGAAGACTCGTTGAAGACCGACTTCTCAGATGTCGCGCAACGCGTTGAGGAGCGCTGGCACTTCCGCCGGCGACACGCGACCCTCGCGAACGTCTCTCGGCAAGCTACGTAACTGTTCTGCGGCCTGCGCTGAAAGAGTCTGCAGCACGTCCTCAAGCATGTCGGCCATCTGGTCGAGCAACCTGGTTTGGGCGTACGCCTTTACCGCTTCGAGCATGAGTGCGCGTGCTGCCTTCTGGTCGCCCTCCGCGAGTGCGATGACGCCGTGTGCGTGGGCGGCTTGGCCGATTTCCCCGGGCTCCGGAGTTTTGCGGGCAAGCTCGCTCACCACGAGTGCGTGCTCCCGAGCGGCATCGAGATCGCCAAGCTTGGCGCACACAACGGCCAACCGTGCGCGGTCGACGAGGGCATCGCGCCAATCGCCGTATTGGTTTCCTAAGACGAGTGAGCGCTCGAAACATTCGCGGGCTGTGCCAAAGTCGTTCTTTCGCTGGGCCGCCCATCCTTTTCCGAACCATCCGAACGCCATGGCTAGCGGCAACTCAAGACGCTCGGCGATACGCATTGCTAGGTCGATACCTGCAAGTGCCCCATCGATGTCGCCGGCACTCAGCCGCAATCGGCCTTGCTGGTATTGCATCAAGGCTGCAGTGGCCCCGTATAGCTCGCGTGACCGAAGGCGGGGTGCGAGAAGCTCTTGTGCCTCGTCGAATCGCCGCTCGCGTAGCAATAGCCACGCGTACGAGTTCACTGCGTAACCGGCGCGTCGCCAATGCCCGATCCCCTCCAAACGAGCGATCGCTGACTGGAAAGTCGCCTCCAGGCGCGTGTCAGCCTCGGTGACCAACAGGTCGCCGATCACGAACTCGGCGAACCCGATTGCGGCATCGTCCGAAAGCCGTGTCGCCAATTCGAGCGCTTCGTTCGCTCGCTCGCGCGCCAAGAACGGTGGGCCGTCGGGGCGGAACGCGGCGATGAGGAGCACGGCGAGTCGGACAGTCGGCTCGAGGTCGCTATAGGTCAACAGGAGATCGAGCCACGATCCGAGTTCCTTGATTGGGCAGGCCTCGCGCCACAGCAAAGGGCCCGGTGCGCTCACCAACTCGGCCAGCTTCGTGTGTGAGTTCGCCGACTCGAAGAACTGATACGCAGCTCGCAGGTTTGCCGCTTCAACTTGTATCGAATGAAAAGCTTCAGCAGAATCCAACCCCTCGCTGATCACCGCCATCCGCCGACCGAAGTCGATCATGTACTCCGCGTGCCGTCGTCGAGCTTCGTTCTGCTCGTGCTCGTCAAGCTGATCGACCGCGAACGCCTTCACCGTCTCAAGCAGCAGGTATCGCGGGTGTCGACCCGCCCGTTCGACCGAGATAAGTGAGGCAGCAACAGATGTGTCCAGTACGTCAACCACGGGCAGACCGTCAAGCATCCCATTAGGGTCCGAACAGACCGCCAAGACCGCGCCGAGGGTTGCCCCGCCTTCGAACACGGAAAGGCGCCGAATCAGTTTCTGACCGCTTGCCGACAGTAGGTCGTAACTCCATTGGACCGTGCTGTACAAGCTTCGCCGGCGATCGATGACGGTGCGATTCTCCAACTGCAGCACACCTTTGGCACCGAGTTGGCCGAGGATGTCTCTGGCGGACATCGACGCGAGGCGGGCGGCGACCAACTCGATGCCGAGCGGCAAGTGATCGACCGCGACACAGAGCGCAACTTCGTCGGCCGCCGCCTCGCCGGTGGTTGTGGCGCCACCGCGCCTGGCGCGCCGCGTGAGCAGAGCAACTGCATCATCTGACTGCAATGGCGGCAGCACAATCGCCACTTCGTCCGGTAAGGCGAGGCGCTCGCGACTGGTTGCCAGGATTCTTACGCCCGGGCAGGAGCCAAGAATCCTTTCGATCGACTCCGCAGCATGGACAATGACATGCTCGCAATTGTCAATGGCCAGCAAGAGCTCGGTATCGGCGAGCAGCGAGACAACCGCTTGCAGCGTCGCTACGTCATCGCCGGTGCGCATCCCGAGTGCTGTACCGATAGTGGTGGCGACGAGCGTTCCATCGAGGACGTTGCTCAGATCCACAAACCAGACACCGTCGGGGTACGTCTCGGTGAGCGCTGACGCAACGTTCACGGCGATCGAGGTCTTTCCGATGCCGCCAGGCCCGACGAGCGTGACCAGGCGGTTCTCGAGGCACCGTTGCAAAGCTTCTTCCAACAACTCGTCGCGACCCGTCAGTTCCTTGGTGGCAGGCAGTCGTCGACCAGGACCGTTCAGGCGTGCGGGCAAAGCAGCTGTTGGCGCGGCGTCGAGCGAACCGTCTTGATCGAGAATCGACGTCTCCAACTCGACGATGGCGGCGCACGGTCGCACGCCGATCTCGTCGCGAAGCGTGCGACGTAGATCAGCCAGCCGCGCTAACGCGTCGGCCTGGCGACCGCAGCGGTACAAAGCAAGTATCAGTCGTTGCCACAGCGTCTCTCGGTACGGCCAGTGCGCCACCCAGTCCTCGAGTGGGGGAACCACTGAACTGGCACGTCCGCAAGCGATTTCGGCGTCGGCCCACAATTCGACAAGGTCGAGTCGTTGGTCGGCGAGGCGGGTGACAACCGGTGCCGCGAACGGAGCGTCGCTGAGCCCACTGAGTGCATCACCTCTCCAGAGTTGAAGTCCTGCATTGGCCGATCGCGCGGCTTCGACGGCGTCGCCATCGGCGAGACATCGCCGAGTGTCTGCCACCAGTTGAGCGAATTGCAAGGCGTCCACCGCATCTGGCTCGAGGCTCAGCATGTAACCGGGCGCCCGCGTGACGATCACGTCTCCGGAACCGTGCTGGGCGATGGCCTGACGCAACTGCGAGACCTGCACCTGAAGGTTCGACCGCACGGTGCGCGGCGCGTCGTCACCCCAGATCCCGTCGATCAAGCGATCAATCGAGACGACTCGACCCGCTTCGAGCGCCAGCATCGCCAGTGCCGCGGCCTGCTTCGCGGGAAGCGGAACAGGGACACCACCGACATTCAGCGCCACGGGACCGAGAATCGAGACAGCGACGCCAGATTTCGTTTTGCCCTTTGCCCCAGTCCGCGCCACGCCCGGAGCGTAACCGTGACCCCGTGATGGCGGCCTGCTGGTGGTTGCATCACTCCGCTACCCCGTTAGCCTTTCCGCGACAACTAAACCGGTCGCTCGCCGTAGACCGTTGGCCCCCGCTTCAAACCGGGATTAATGGGAACTCTCCCACCAGCCGAGGTGAATCTCGCCCGGAACGTTTTGCAGGTCTTCTCCTGCCGATCGCTCCTCGCGGTGTTCGCTGCAATGCGAGCACCCCGAGTCGAAGCGAAAGGAGGTGTACATGACTTCAGATAATCCCCGTGCAGAGAAGGTTGCGGTAGTCGACGAGGTCACCGCCAAGCTGAAAGCTGCCGACGCCGTGATCATCACTGAGTACCGCGGCATGTCGGTTGGCCAATTGGCCGCCCTGCGTCGCTCGTTGCGTGGTGTCGGTGGTGAGTACAAGGTGTTCAAGAACACGTTGGCTCGCTTCGGTGCCAAGAACGCAGGTGTTGAGGGTCTCGACGAATTGCTGTTGGGACCTTCCGGCATCACGTTCGTGAAGGGTGATATCGCAGGTGCCGCTAAGGCGCTGCGCGATGTCGCCAAGACCAACCCGCTGCTGGTTATCAAGGGTGGCGTACTTGCTGGCAAATCATTGTCGGCAAAAGACGTCGAAGCCCTTGCCGATCTGCCAAGCCGGGAAGTGTTGCTGGCTCAGTTCGCCGGCGCACTACAAGCCCCGCTCGTCAAGACCGCTGGTCTGTTGCAGGCTCTGCCGCGCAACTTCGCCTACGGCCTGAAAGCACTCATCGATCAAAAAGAAGCCGCCTAAGTACTTAGGCACTCATCAAACTCAGAACTCAAACAGGAGAACACAAATGTCAATCGCAAGCATCCTCGACGACATCAGCAAGTTGACGGTCATCGAGCTCAAGGAACTGCTCGACTCGTTCGAAGAGAAGTTCGGCGTAACCGCCGCCGCTCCGGTGGCCGTGGCCGCTGCAGCCGGTGGTGGCGGAGGCGGCGCTGCCGCAGCCGAGGAAGAGAAGGACGAGTTCGATGTCATTCTCACCGACGCCGGCGCCCAGAAGATCCAGGTCATCAAGGTCGTGCGCGAGCTGACCAGCCTGGGCCTCAAGGAAGCCAAGGACCTGGTCGACGGAGCCCCGAAGCCGGTGCTCGAGAAGGCCACCAAGGAAGCTGCTGAAGCCGCCAAGGCCAAGCTGGTCGAGGCTGGCGCCTCGGTCGACGTTAAGTAGAAAGTCAAGTAAGAACAGCAAGTAACTCGCGGGTCGGGTGATGTCGAGGCTCCGAAAGCCTTGACATCACCCACCGCTCCGGCTTACCGTTCGCCAACGGATTCGACCGCCGGGCAACTTGCCCGCAGCGGTTGACTACGTCGTGCTCGCCGGATAGCATCGAACGTTGCCGTGCGTCTCGTTTTCCGCTACTCCTTTGTACCGGTGACTTTTCGCGCCCCCGTGTCGATCAAGATTGAGGAGTAGACGTGGCCTCTCGTTCCGTTTCCCGCGAGCGCTATTCATTCGCCAACCTGTCCGAGCCGCTAGAGCTCCCCGACCTCATCGCCATTCAGCGGGTCAGCTTCGAGTGGTTCCTGAAGGACGGCCTCGCCGAAACCTTCCGCGACATTTCGCCGATCAAGGACTTCAGTGAGGCGCTGCAACTCGAGCTCGAGTTCGATCCCGACGACGAAGACCTGCGCCCACCGCCGAAGTTCACAGTCGATGAGTGCAAAGAAAAAGACATGACGTACAGCGCGCCGATCTTCGTGCGCGCTCGCTTCATGAACCGCAACACGGGCGAGATCAAAGAGCAGACCGTGTTCATGGGCGACTTCCCGATGATGACCGAAAAGGGAACGTTCATCATCAACGGCACCGAGCGCGTCGTCGTGTCGCAGCTCGTGCGTAGCCCCGGCGTCATCTTCGAGCCGGGCGAGCGCTTCCGCCTTCGTAACCTCAGCAAGCATCAGCTCGTCAAGGGCACCATTCACCCGTACCGCGGCGAGTGGTTGGAATTCGACGTCGAGCAGAAGCCGGGCAAGGATGTCACCGCCGGCACCCGCGTTGCACGCAAGCGTCGCATGGGTGTGTTCACCCTGCTGCGTGCACTCGGCTACGACGAAGAGCACGCCCCTGGTTTCCTCGAGCGTTTCGTTGCGCAGTTCAGCTTCCTTGAGGGCCAGTGGGAGAAAGAGCGCCACGTCGCCCCGACCCAGAGCGAAGCCCTGGTCGAGATCTACAAGCGTGCCCGCCCAGGCGAGCCGCCCACGGTTGAGTCGGCCAAGGCCTACTTCCGCAACGCGTTCTTCGAGAACCGTCGCTACGACCTCTCGCGCGTCGGTCGCTACAAGCTCGACCGCAAGTTGGGCACCGAAGTCGCCAAGCTCGACCAGTTGTTCGGCAAGGGCACGATCCAGCTCGGTTCGTTCTTCCAGACCGATCAAGACGATCCGAACCGCAAGCCGATCTTCAGCGACCCCGACGATGCGCGCGTGCTGCGCCCCAACGAAGTGCTCGCGACCATCAGTTACATGCTGCACCTCGTTAAGCAAGAGCCGGGTTACCGCCTCGACGACCAAGACCACTTCGCCAACCGCCGCATCCGTAGCGTTGGCGAGCTGATCCAGAACCAGGTGCGCATCGGCCTCAGCCGTATGGAGCGCGTCGTGCGCGAGCGCATGACGACCCAAGACGTCGAGGCGATCACGCCGACCACGCTGGTGAACATTCGCCCCGTGGTTGCCGCGATCAAGGAATTCTTCGGCACCAGCCAGCTCAGCCAGTTCATGGACCAGGTCAACCCGCTGTCGGGCCTGACCCACCGTCGTCGCCTTTCGGCGCTTGGCCCGGGCGGCCTCAGCCGCGAGCGCGCCGGCTTCGAAGTGCGCGACGTTCACTTCAGCCACTACGGCCGCATGTGCCCGATCGAGACTCCGGAAGGCCCGAACATTGGTCTGATTGGTGCGCTCAGCACGTTTGCCCGCGTCAACTCGTATGGCTTCATCGAGACGCCGTACCGCGTGGTGAAGAACGGCAAGGTCAGCAACGAGATTCGTTACATGGCCGCCGACGAGGAAGAGAACTACGTCGTCGCCCAGGCCAACACGCCGATCAACGCCGACGGCTCGTTCGTCGACCAGCGCATTCTCGTGCGTCGTAGCCCGCAGTCAGCCAGCTTGGAAGATCTACGCAAGATGCTGGAAGCCGAGAGCTTCTTCGGTGCCACCACCGACATTGCTGCCGTGCCGCCGAGCGAAGTGCAGCTGATGGACGTCAGCCCGAAGCAGATCGTGTCGGTCGCGACCGCGCTGATTCCGTTCCTCGAGCACGACGACGCCAACCGCGCACTCATGGGCGCCAACATGCAACGTCAGGCAGTGCCGTTGGTTCGCGCCGAGGCGCCGTACATCGGTACCGGTATCGAAGACCGTGCTGCTCGCGACGCCGCCGACCTCATCCAGGCCACCGGCGAAGGCGATGTCGTCGAAGTCAGCGGCACCAGCATCACCGTCAACTACAAGCCCAAGGGCGACGACGCAGGCGGCAAGGTTGTCTATCCGCTCAGCAAGTTCCGTCGCTCAAACCAGGACACCTGCATTAACCATCGCGTGCGCGTGAAGGACAACGAAAAGGTCGTGAAGGGCACCATCCTCGCCGATGGCCCCAGCACAGATCACGGCGAACTCGCGCTGGGCAAGAACCTGCTCGTCGCGCTGATGCCGTGGGAGGGCTACAACTTCGAAGACGCCATCATCCTCAGCGAGCGCTTGGTGAAGGACGACGTGCTCACGTCGATCCACATCAAGGAGCACGAGGTCGATGCGCGCGACACCAAGTTGGGCGCGGAAGAAATCAGCCGCGACATTCCGAACCTCAGCGACGACATCCTGCGCGATCTCGACGAGCGCGGCATCATCCGCGTCGGTGCCGAAGTCGGCCCTGGCGACGTGTTGGTCGGCAAGGTCACGCCGAAGGGCGAGACCGAGCTCACTCCTGAAGAGCGCTTGCTGCGCGCCATCTTCGGCGAGAAGGCCCGCGAAGTTCGCGACACCAGCTTGAAGGTGCCCCACGGCGAGAGCGGCAAGGTCATCGACGTCAAGGTGTTCAGCCGCGACGACGGCGACGAGCTGCCGCCGGGCGTTAACCAGCTTGTGCGCGTGTACGTCGCGCAGAAGCGCAAGATCAGCGTCGGCGACAAGTTGGCCGGCCGTCACGGCAACAAGGGCGTCATCTCCAAGATCCTTCCGATCGAAGACATGCCGTACATGGCCGATGGCACCGCCGTCGACATCATCCTCAACCCGCTGGGTGTGCCGAGCCGTATGAACGTCGGCCAGGTCCTCGAAGCTCACCTCGGTTACGCGGCTCGTTGGGGCTGGACCGACGTGAAGAACAAGACCACCGTCGGCGACGCACCGATCCGCGGTACCGAGACCAAGACCCGCCCGATCACCAAGCCGAGCACGTTCATCGCCACCCCGGTGTTCGATGGTGCTCACTGGGACGAAGAAGAGGCTTCTGGCAAGCACCCGACGATTCAGTCGATCTTCGCCAACCTCAACCCGGAATCGGTGGACGGCAAGCGCCTGATTCAGCTCGACGGCAAGACCCCGTTGTACAACGGCCGCACCGGCCTGGTGTACGACAATCCGGTCACCGTTGGCTACATGTACATCTTGAAGCTGGCTCACCTTGTCGACGACAAGATCCACGCCCGCTCCACCGGCCCATACAGCATGATCACGCAGCAGCCGCTGGGTGGTAAGGCGCAGTTCGGTGGCCAGCGCTTCGGCGAGATGGAAGTGTGGGCCCTCGAGGCCTATGGCGCCGCGTACTGCTTGCAGGAACTGCTCACCATCAAGTCCGACGACGTGCTTGGCCGCGTGAAGGTGTACGAGGCCATCGTCAAGGGCGAAAACATTCCAGAACCTGGCATCCCCGAGAGCTTCAAGGTGCTCATGAAGGAGATGCAGGCACTGTGCCTCAACGTCGAGGTCTTGGCCAGCGATGGCAGCGAGATCGAGATGCGTGAGATGGACGAAGACGTGTTCCGCACCGCAGAGGAGCTGGGCATCGATATCAGCCGCAACGAACGCGGCACCGACGAAGACGACCGCGAGCGTGAGGCCCGTCGGGCCGCGCGCACCAGCGGGTACTAGGAGAGGCTGAACCAATGCTCGACGTAAACATGTTCGACCAGCTCAAGATCGGGTTGGCTACGGCCGACCAGATTCGCCTGTGGTCACACGGTGAAGTGAAGAAGCCCGAGACCATCAACTACCGCACGCTGCGTCCGGAAAAGGACGGCCTGTTCTGCGAGAAGATCTTCGGACCAACTCGCGACTGGGAGTGCTACTGCGGCAAGTACAAGCGCGTCCGCTTCAAGGGCATCATCTGCGAGCGCTGTGGTGTGGAAGTCACGCGCTCGAAGGTTCGCCGCGAGCGCATGGGCCACGTCGAGCTCAGCGCACCCGTCGTGCACATTTGGTACCTCCGCGGTACCCGTAGCTGGCTGGCCTATCTGCTCGCCGGCCTCGAGCCGAAGGAAGAACTGAAGGCCAAGCAACTCGAGAAGGTCATCTACTTCGCTGCCAACCTCGTCACCTGGGTCGACGAAGACAAGCGCCACGCCGACTTGCCGAACTGCGAAGCCGAGTACATCGAAGAGCGCGATGCCATCCGCAAGGAACTCGAGCTCGCGGTCGACAAGCGCTTCAAGGAAGCCGAAGACGAAGCAGGCAAGAGCGAACTGGAAGGTGCCGACGCCCGCAAGGCCAAGGCAGCTGCCGAAAAGGAAATCGCAGCCATCCGCGACCGCTACGAGATCGAACTCGATCTACTCGCACGCACATGGGACGAATTCCGCAGTCTGCACTCGCGTCTGATCATCGACGACGAACTGCTGTGGCGCGAACTTCGCGATCGCTACGGCGACTATTTCGAGGGTGGCACCGGTGCCGACGCAATCAAGTCGCTCATCGATCGCATCGACTTCGACGTTGAAGAAGAGAAGCTGCGCGGCGCGATCGATCACAACGCCAGTGGTCGCAAGCCGCTCAGCGCGCAGCGTCGCCAGAAGGCAATCAAGCGCCTCAAGATCGTTGCGTCGTTCAACCAGCGCGACGATCACGGTCGTCGCCTGAACGACCCGAAGGCCATGATCCTCGATGTCGTGCCGGTGATCCCGCCGGAACTGCGCCCGATGGTGCAGCTCGATGGTGGTCGCTTCGCTACATCCGACCTCAACGACCTCTACCGTCGCGTGATCAACCGCAACAACCGCCTGAAGCGGTTGCTCGACTTGGGCGCGCCGGAAATCATCGTCAACAACGAGAAGCGCATGCTGCAGGAAGCCGTCGACGCCTTGTTCGACAACGGCCGCCGTGGCCGCCCGGTCACCGGGCCGGGCAACCGCCCGCTGAAGTCGCTGTCCGACATGTTGAAGGGCAAGCAGGGTCGTTTCCGTCAGAACTTGTTGGGCAAGCGCGTCGACTACTCGGGTCGTTCGGTCATCGTGGCCGGCCCGACGTTGCGTCTGCATCAGTGCGGTCTGCCGAAGTTGATGGCACTCGAACTGTTCAAGCCATTCGTGATGAAGCGCTTGGTCGATCTCGAGTTGGCGCAGAACATCAAGAGCGCCAAGCGCATGGTCGAGCGTCGCAAGCCACAGGTGTGGGACGTGCTGGAAGACGTCATCAAGGAGCATCCGGTTCTGTTGAACCGTGCGCCAACGCTTCACCGTCTTGGCATCCAGGCTTTCGAGCCGGTGTTGGTTGAGGGCAAGGCGTTGCAGATCCATCCGCTGGTCTGCACCGCGTTCAACGCCGACTTCGACGGCGACCAGATGGCTATTCACGTGCCGTTGTCGTCGGAAGCACAGGCCGAGGCCCGCGTGCTGATGCTCAGCGCCAACAACATCTTGTCGCCGGCATCGGGTCGCCCAATCGTGACGCCAAGCCAAGACCTCATCATCGGTGGCTACTACCTCACCGAGATCACCGAAGAGGGCAAGGGCAAGGGCCGCGTGTTCCGTCACCTGTGGGAGGTGCTGCGTGCGCTCGACGAGGGCACCGTGCACCTGCATTCCCCGATCGTGCTGCGTCGCCCCGCCGAGGGTGGCCGCCCGGCCGACACCTTCAACACGACACCGGGTCGCCTGCTGTTCGAAGAGGCACTGCCCGACGACTACACCTCCCGCTTCGGCCACATCGACACCTTGGTCAAGAAGAAGGAGATGGGCGTCATCGTTGAGCGCTTGTCGGATCACTACCCCAAGGGCATGGTCGCGACCGCACTCGACGCGCTGAAGAACGTCTGCTATCGCTACGCAAGCCAGAGTGGCCTCACCGTTTCTATCGACGACGTGAAGACGCCGAAGAAGAAGCGCGAGCTGCTCGACGAGCACGAGGCGATGGCCGACAAGGTCGAGAACCAGTTCCGACGCGGCATCATCACCGACGGCGAGCGCCGTCAGCAGGAAGTGCGCATCTGGACCGATGCCACCGCCAAGGTGCAGGCTGCGATGGAAGCCGAGTTCAAGGCGCAGCGCTTCAACCCGATCGACATGATGGTCGGCTCGGGTGCTCGCGGAAACATGACGCAGATGCGTCAGATCGCAGGCATGCGTGGCCTCGTGGCCAACCCACGCGGCGACATGATTCCGCGCCCGATCAAGAAGAACTTCCGTGAGGGCCTCGAAACCCTCGAGTACTTCATCGCCACGCCTGGTGCCCGTAAGGGTCTGGTCGACACCGCGCTGCGTACTGCCGACTCGGGTTACCTGACCCGTCGTTTGGTCGACGTGGCACAGGAGCTCATCATTCGCGAGCCCGACTGCGGCAGCAACTTGGGTCTGTGGATCGAGAACGTCGAGCCCGACACGGCCAACCGTCGTAGCCACCTCGAGACCAAGTTGTTCGGTCGTGCGCTGTCGCAAGACGTCGTGCTCTCCGACAAGACGGTTTACCCGCGCAACATGATCGTGGGCGACATCGAGATGGCCGCGCTACGCGACGACCCGAAGGTCAACCGCGTGCGTGTGCGTTCGGTCGTGACCTGCGACGCCGAACTTGGCGTGTGCGCACTTTGCTACGGCCGTTCGTTGGCCACCGGTAAGAGCATCGAGCTCGGCGAGGCTGTCGGCGTTATCGCTGCGCAGTCGATCGGCGAGCCTGGTACTCAGCTGACCATGCGTACGTTCCACACCGGTGGTGTTGCTGGTAAGGACATCGCCGGCGGTCTGCCACGCGTCGTCGAGCTGTTCGAGGCTCGCACCCCGCGCGGTTCGGCTCGCTTGGCTCGTGCAACTGGTGTTGTGCGCATCGGCGACGACGAGGGCAAGGGCATTCCTGTCACCGTCATCGACGACCAGGGCGAAGAGCACGCCATCATCCTGCCCACCGGTTCCCGCGCCATCGTCACCGATGGCCAGGAAGTGAAGGCTGGCGACCCGATCACCGACGGTCCCTTCGATCCCAAGGAAATCATGGAGATCAAGGGCATTCGCGAGACTCAGCTGTACCTCGTCGAAGAGGTTCAGAAGGTCTACCGCGACCAGGGTGTGTCGATTTCCGACAAGCACATCGAGCTGATCGTTCGTCAAATGACCCGTCGTATTGGCGTGCAAGAGCCGGGCGAGACAGGGTTCCTGCCGGGCGAGCGCGCCGACGCGAAGGTGTTCCGCGATACCAACCGCCGCATGGTCGAAGAGGGCAAGAAGCCCGCTGAAGGCCGTCCCGAGCTGATGGGTATCACGAAGGCATCGCTGGCCACCGAAAGCTGGTTGTCGGCAGCGTCGTTCCAGGAGACCACTCGTGTGCTCACGGAAGCTGCCATCGACGGCAAGGGCGACAGCCTGTTGGGTCTGAAGGAGAACATCATCATCGGCAAGCTCATCCCGGCTGGTACCGGCATGATGCGCTACCGCGAGTTCGATGTGCAGGCACCCGACTACGAGCCGATGGCTTACTTCAGCACCGACGCCGACGAAGATCCGGCAGCGTGGCTGAGCAACATCCACGGCACATACAGCAGCGACGGCGAGCCCGAGCCCGCTCAGGCGTAAGTCGTCTAGCTAGTAATCAGTCCCAACCGCGCAGGTTGATCGGCCAGCGGTCGATCACCTCGTGGTCGCGGACCAACCACGCAATCTCGTGCATCGCCATCGTTGGGTCGATGTGCGCGGGCGCGAGTAGCACTCGCTCGCCTACTTTGATCGCGCCTGCCGGCTGGGCGAACGAGACGTGTTCGTCGCTGAGGAACCACACCTGCGCGTCGCGAGCATCGAGCGTGCTCACAGTTGGGTTGCCATGGTCCATGCCCATCGCCTTCAGCCCCACATCAGCCACCGCGCGGCTCGCGTTCGCTGATATCACCGTGCCGAGCACCCAACAGGCTTGCACGAACGGCAGCTGCAGTTTCGCGTAGTACGTATCCATCAACGCGTAGCTGCCGGCTTGTACGTCGGTGACGCGGTCGTGCAGGTCGTACGTGCCCGTACCGCCGGCACTCACCACATCGCCACCAACGGACTCGTGCGCAGCGACCAGCAGGTCGACTGCCTCGGCGACCTTTCGGCGCTGAAGGTCGCGGTCGTCCATCACCATTAGATGGCCCTCGTAGCCCATCACTCCGCGCACGTGCATACCGCGGGCACGTGCGAGCTCGGCGATGCGCGCGGCATCGGAAGGTGCGCATCCACATCGAGGGAGCCCGATGTCGACGTCGACAAGCACTTCACGAACACCGGCGGCGTCAGCGGCTTCGACAGTCTCCGGCGAGTCGACGGCAACGGTCATGCGCGCACCGTGTCGCTCGCCCTCGCTGACCATCTGGGCAAGGCGTGCACGGTCGAGCACCTCGTTGGCGAGCAGAAGATCTGCGCCGAGCCCAGCAGCCGCCATGCCGATCATCTCGCGCGGTGTGGCGCACGTGAAGGACGAATGCCCGACAGCCAACTGTGCCCGAGCGAGTTCCGTGCACTTGTGCGCCTTGACGTGCGGCCGCAGTGTGGCCCCGGGGCGGGCAGCCGCCATGGTGTTCAGGTTTTGGGCGAGCAGTTCGGCATCGACGATGAGCGCCGGCGTAGGGAGATCGAGCAAAGTCCGCGGATCCATGCCATCACCACTCGATCGTGGCGTCGCCGTTTGAACGGGCGTACTCGGTCAATACTGGGTCCTTCGATACGAGCGTTAGCTGATGGTGCACTGCCGTTGCGTAGATCATGCGGTCGGCGACGTCGCCGTTGAACTCTTCTAGCTGCGCAGCGGCTACTGAGATCGGTGGTGTCAACTCGGCAATCGCGATGATGCCATCGGTGAGTAAGTCGTGCACCCACATCTGTGTCGGGCGATCCAATGCGATCGTGCCTTCGCCGACCATGGTCGCGACTTCCCACAAGGAGATCGCGCTGAGGAACAAGCGTGGTGCATTGTCGATCAGTCGTCGGGCGCGCGTCGACAGCAGATCCGAGTCGGCTTGCCACCACAGCAGTGCGTGCGTGTCGAGCAGCAGCGATTCCGGCTCAGTTGTCGGCACGCCACGCCTCGTCGGTGGAGAAGTATTCGGACTCGGCATCGGCCAGCAATGTGACCGAACCGACAACCACTGTGGTCGCTTCGATCGGCACCACGCGAGCGACCGGCTGGCCATGTTTGGTGACAACTAGCGGGCGATGCGTTGTCGCGACTTCGTCGAACAGTGCGAGGCAGCGAGCCTTGAAAACACTGGCAGGTACCCTGGGATCGGCCATTGCTAAATCGTATCCCTTAGTGACTGCAGATATGACCATAGACAGTTGACTATGGTCGGTCTTTCTTGCCGCCAAGGTGGTCAACTCTGGCCGCGATGCCTAGCCTTGCCGGGTGCCAACAATTCAGCAGCTCGTCCGCCAAGGACGTAGTACCAAGTTCTCCAAGACCAAGACGCCTGCCCTGAAGGGTTCGCCCCAGCGGCGCGGCGTGTGCACCCGTGTGTACACCAACACCCCGAAGAAGCCGAACTCGGCTCTGCGCAAGGTGGCGCGTGTTCGCCTCACCAGCGGCGTCGAAATCACGGCGTACATCCCGGGCGAGGGTCACAACCTGCAAGAGCACAGCATCGTGCTGGTGCGTGGCGGTCGTGTGCGCGACTTGCCAGGTGTTCGTTACAAGATCATCCGCGGCGCGCTCGACGCCGCCGGTGTGAAGAATCGCAAGCAAGCCCGCAGCCGCTACGGCGCCAAACTGGTCAAGTAAGAAGGATTGAACAATGCCTCGTAAAGGTCCCGCCCAGCGTCGTGAGCTCATGCCCGACCCGATCTATCGCTCGCTGCTCGTTAGCCAATTGGTCAACAAGGTCATGCTGCACGGCAAGCGTTCCGTTGCCGAGAAGATCGTGTACGACGCACTCAAGATCGTGGAAGAGAAGTCTGGTGCCGAGCCCGTCGCCACGCTGAAGCGTGCGATCGACAACATCAAGCCGCCGCTGGAAGTGCGCAGCCGTCGTGTTGGTGGCGCCACCTACCAGGTTCCGGTGGAAGTGCGCCCACGTCGTGCAAGCACGCTCGCCGTGCGTTGGCTCGTCGACTTCAGCCGTGCCCGTCGCGAAAAGACGATGGCCGAGTGCCTCGCTGGTGAGCTGCTCGATGCCGGTAACGGCCTCGGCGCCAGCATCAAGAAGCGCGACGACATGCAGAAGATGGCCGAGAGCAACAAGGCCTTCGCTCACTACCGCTGGTAGTACTGGCGGCAGTCGCCTACAGCGGCAGCCTTGTCGCGACTTCGGGGAACTGTTGCCCGAATTCGAATGCGTGCTCCGACGGCCCGTTGCGGTCGAAGTAATCCAACCGCGCCTTCGCTTCGTCGACGGTTGGCAGCGTGCCCTCCTCGATCCACCACATGACCGCCCGCGAACCGGGTTCGAACCATTCCGCCCGCCGGCGAAAGAAGTCGCGGTGCAGGCCGCGATAGGCGAAGTCGCGCAGGGCCTTCTGCGACTTCCACACCGTGAGGTTGACGATCGTCAGCGGATTGGGAAAGGTTTGGATCGAGGTTGCGTCGCCGGCATCGGTCTGTAGCCGCCAGACAAAACCATCGGATGCTTCGCCAGCGGCGTTCACCGGATCGAGCGCATTCCTAAAGTCTGCGGTCTCCACGGCGTCGATCGGATGCCTCAACGTGGCGACGTTGAGTTGCGCAAGATGCAGTGCCATGGATCGATTCTAGAAAGTTGCGATGCGAAGGAGTCTCACTACGCTGCCGACATGACTACAACCGCAGCTGTAAGCGTCGAAGATCTCGACGGAGTCGATCCGAAGACGTACGAGCGCCGCTGGTGGATTCTCGCCACGATGTGCCTCAGCCTCGTGCTCATCGTCGCCACGGTTAGCTCGGTCAACGTCGCCATTCCTGCGCTTTCAGGTTCCGAGCTACGGCCTAGTGACACGCAGGTGTTGTGGATCGTCGATGCATACGCACTTGTGTTTGCAGCCTTGCTGCTGCCTGCAGGTGCGCTCGGTGATCGTTTCGGTCGCAAGGGTGCGCTGCTGACTGGTCTTGTGATCTTCGCGGCCGCATCGGCCGTTTGTGCCTTCATGACCTCGGCGAACGCGCTGATCGCCTGCCGCGCGGTCATGGGAATCGGTGCCGCGTTGATCATGCCGTCGACGTTGAGTCTGTTGCAGTCGTGCTTTCCGCGCCGCGAACGAGCTAAGGCAATCGCGATGTGGGCCGGTTTCGCTGGCGCGGGCGGGGCGATTGGTCCAGTCATGGGCGGCGCACTTCTTGGACACTTCTGGTACGGCTCCGTCTTCTTCGTCGCGGCCCCGATCGCGTTTGTTGCGTTCATTGCGTCCGCCGTCCTGGCGCCTTCGTCGCGCGAGCCCAACGCTGCCCGCCTCGACCTCTTCGGCGCGCTGCTATCGATCGTCGGGTTCGGTGGCTTGTTGGCGGCGATCATCGAAGGACCCGAGCGCGGCTGGAGCGACCCGCTGGTGGTCGCTGGCTTCGTCGCCGCAGTCGTGTGCCTGGTGGGCTTTGTCGCCTTTGAACGCAAGGTCAGCGACCCTCTGCTGGACATGAAGTTCTTCCGCAACCGACGGTTCGCGATGGGAAGCATGGGCATTTCGGTCACGTTCTTCGGAATGTTCTCGATGTTCTTCATCCTCACGCAGTACTTGCAGTACGTCGCCGGTTACTCGGCGTTAGGGGCTGGCCTGCGCGGTTTGCCGTTTGCCTTCACGATGATCCTGGTCTCGCCGCGGGCACCGCTGATCGCTCGTCGGATCGGTGCCAAGCGTGCCGTCGCTGGTGGAATGGCACTGATGTCCGTGGGCGTGTTGTTGATGTCGTTTGTCACCAGCGACACGTCGTACTTCTATGTGGCTGGCTGCCTCGTGTTGATGGCAGCAGGCGTCGGGGCGGCGATGCCTTCGCTGAGCAGTGGCATCGTGCAGAGCGTTCCGATGCACAAGGCCGGCGTCGGAGCCGCGGTCAACGACACGACTCGTGAAGTGGGCGGTGCGATCGGCATCGCGATCGTCGGCAGCATTGTCAACAGCATCTTCCGCAGCAACGTCGGCTCAGCGCTCGCCGGATTGCCGGCTGCGCAGCAAGAGTTTGCGAAAGACAACATCGCGAAGGCGCTTGGCGTGAGCAAAGGTTTGGCACAGTCGGGCGACCCGCAGGCAGCCGCCGAGCTACGCCGCGCCGTGCAGCAGGCGTTCCTCGATGGCGCACACGTGGCGCTGAAGGTGGCCGCCGGTGTGGTGATTGTCGCGGCTGTGATCATGTATCAGCGGCTACCCGACGGTGGCGAACACCACACGTCGTCCCACTGACATCACACCGCGGGTTTGCTCCACTCGCGTTCGGCGCGCTTGAGGCGGAAGTAGCGCACGATCTCGATAGCGACGTTGATTCCGAGGGCGGTGCCGAACGCGATCCAGAAAGCCTTCGAGTGGTCGTCCTTGAACGGCTCGCCCACCAGCCGGGCGAGCCCAGCGGCATAGGTGGCCCAAATGAGGGCAGCGATGAATGTCCACCGGACGAACCATGCGCGTGATTGGCGGGTGATGCCGCTCGCGATCGTGATGGCGGTGCGACCACCCGGAATGAACCTGGCAGTGATCAGCAGTAGGCCGCCGCGAGCAGCTATCTGTTCCCGTGCCCACGTGAGCTTGGCTGCGAACTTCGGCTTGCGTTGCGCTCGCCGCTCGAACGCGTCTGACCAATGCTTACCGATGCTGAACGCCATGTTGTCGCCGATGAACGCGCCGGCAGCACCTGCTGCGATGACAGCGACCAACGGGTACGGCGCCGTCCCGGTTGCGACAGCCACGCCACCGATGATCACGGTGGTCTCGCTAGGAACGACCGGTATCACCGAGTCGAGCAGAGCGATGGTGAAGATAACTCCGAGGAACCACCAGTTGCCTGCCCAGTCGCCGAGCTTGTCGGTGAACTCGCTCAGCCAGTCGATCACACCATTCAGAAAACCGAGATTGGCCGCCAGCATGAGCGAGCAGGCTAACTGGTGGTGAGTTGCTTGCGCAGGCGACGCACAACGCTGGTGGAACCGGCAGCGGTGCCGCTCGCAGCGGCGAGATGCCCGGCGATAACGCCGTCGCCGGGCTCAACGCCGTCGTAGCGGTGCACGTGCGCAGTGCCTTCGCTGAGCACCCGCTCCCACTTCGGCTCGCCGTCGGCCCATAGTTCGCCAGGAAGGCTGACGACCGCGATGCCTGGTGCTGTCATGGCCGATGCACCAAGCCCGAGGCCGCAAACAGCGCGCAGCTGCTGCTCGTATTGGTTCGTTCGACAGCTGTCGAGCGTGTAGAGCCCGAGCACACTCGGCTGCGGGATCATTTCGTGCACGTAGACCTCGCGCCCAACGACGAACATGTGCACTGTGAGGACACCGATGATGCCCAACTCGGTGGCGATGAATGCGGCGAGTTCGGCACCGTCGGCCTGACCAGAACCAAGCAAGCTCGCCGGTGCGTAGCTGACCTCGAGCTTGCCGTGCACGTATTGCTGCTGCGCAACTGGATAGGTGGCGACGCTGCCATCGCCACTGCGGGCGACGATGATCGAGAGTTCACGACCGAGCGGGAGGCGTTGCTCTAACACGCACGGTCGGCGACCGAGCGCTTGCCACGCCTCGGGCAGGTCGACGTGGGCGGCTATGCGTACCTGGCCGTGGCGTCCGCCACCGTGATGTCGCAGCTTCAGGATCGCAGGGAACTTGGTGTCGGCCGCGGCGACGATGTCGTCCTCGGACTCGATCAGCATGTGCGGCCCGACGCCGATGCCGAGATCTTCAAGAAAGCGCTTCTCCGCGATTCGATCCATGCACAGCTCGACGACGTCGGGGCTCGGGTGCACCGGCACCTTGGCGGCGACCCGTCGCATCGCCGCGAGCGGCAGCTGATCGACGACTGTGACGACGCTGCACTCTTTTGCCGCCTGCATCAGCGCTCTTGCCGCCAGTTTGGGGTCAATGACGAGAGTGCGATACCCCATCTGCTGGGCGGCGTGCTCGAAATAGCGGGTTGTCGGTCCCCCGCCAAGAAGGCCGATCGTCGCCGGTGGCACGGTTGGTGGTGGCACGATTGGTGGCGGAGCCATGTCGGTCATAGCGATGCCCCTACTCGTTCACCATCGATGACTGCCGCGTGCGCTCGTCGCGGTGCGACACAATCGCCCACGCGTTGCACGCTGACTCCCTCGGCCTTCAGTTCGTTGTACAGCCACTCAACTGGGCTGGGCGGAACGGCGAGCACCACCCAGTCGGGGCGACGAGTGTGATTCGCGCCGGTTGGGTGATGTAGCAGCGTCAGTTCCCCGTCAGCGAAACCCATGGGCACGAGGTCGGTTGACTGGACGATTCCTTTCGCTTGTGCGCGCATCCACCAGTTCTCCATGTCGAGCGTGATGCCCAAGTCTTGGCCAACCACCATGCCGGGCGTGACGATCTCGACGGTGCAGCCGCGATCGGCGAGTAGCTCGGCGACGGAGGTGGCGTGGTGGAAGCCGATCTCGTCGACTATGACGACATTGCCCGCTGGTTCGGTGGTTCCGTCGAGAACGTCGCGCACGTCGGCTACTTGCGCGGCGGAGTCGTCGGCGACCCACCACGGGCGAACGGGTTCGGCGCCGGTTGCAACCACCACGTGATCGGGTTTGCGTTCTTGTACGAGGCCGGGCCACACACTCACGCCGTATTCGATGGTCACGCCCAGGCGAGCGGATTCGGTGAGCTGGTTGCGGACAAGGTCGCCGAGCTCCGCACGGTTCGGAACGGTGGCGGCAAGGCGTACCTGCCCGCCCGCTGCAGGCTCTCTCTCGCACACGGTGACGCGATGTCCGTTGCGCGCGGCTGCGATCGCTGCTTGCAAACCGGCCGGGCCGGCGCCGACGACGAGTACGTTCTTGCGAGCCCCTGCACTCGTTGATGGACGTGACTTCAACACAGCGACCTCGTGTTCTTTGCCGGTCGTCGGATTTTCGATGCAGCCCAACCAACGGTTCAAGCCCATGCGACCGACGCACTCCTGATTGCAGCTCAGGCACAGACGGATGTCGTTGGCGGCATTAGCGCGGGCCTTGGCGGCGAACTCGGCGTCGGCGATCTGGCCGCGCACGATGCCCACCAGGTCGCAGTGGCCGTCCGCGAGCGCGCGTTCAGCTTGCAGCGGGTCCTTGAAGCGGCCGACACCGATCACCGGCAGGTCGACCGCCTTGCGGAAGGCGGACGGGATGAAGAGCGCGTAGCCCGGTGGGACGTGCATGCTGGCTTCGATCATGAACAGACTGGCAGTCGCGACGCCGATTGAAGTATTGATGTAGTCGACTTGCCCGGTCGCCTCCGCGATTTCCGCGACGCGTACCGCGTCGTCGATGGTGGTGCCTCCTTCGATCAGCTCGTCGCCGCATAGCCGCACGCCAAGTGCCAGTCGGTTGCCGATGACCGCGCGAACGGCGGCAACGATCTCGACGAGAAGGCGGGCGCGATTCTCGATCGTGCCGCCGTACTGATCGGTGCGGTGGTTCGTCGCTGGCGAGAGGAAGCCGCGCACGATCGAGGAGTGCGAACACTGCAGCTCGATGCCATCAAATCCACCCTCGGCGCAGTGCTCGGCGACTAGTGCGTACCCCGCGACGATTTCGGCGATGTCGGCATGTGTGACTGCCTTTGGTACTTCGCGAAACAGCGGGTCGGCAATGGCCGACGGAGCCCAGACCGGCAGGCGCGAGTACATCGATGACGCTTGCCCGCCGTTGTGATTGATCTGGGCAAAGATCGGAACGCGGTGACGATGCACTGCCTCGGTCATTTCGCGGTAGCCGGGGATGACATCGCGATGGAACCCATGGATCAGCTTCTCGTACGGCCAGTCGGTGGGGTGCGTGCTGTGCTCTTCGGTGATGATGAGGCCGGTGCCGCCGGCGGCGCGGGCCGCGTAGTAGGCGGCGTGTTGCGCGGTCGGCTTGCCATCGCGCGCGTAGTTGGTCAGGTGCGCGCTGAACACGATGCGGTTGCGGGTACTGACTGGACCAAGTTGCAGTGGGGTCCACAGGTAGCGATACGCCATCGCTGGTCACCCTACCTATCGAGCAGCGACCGTGTACCTGCGGACCATCCAGTAGGTGAACACCGCGGCCGCTACTCCGAGCACAGTGAGCAAGATCTTCAGCCAGCGCTTCGGGTTCGACCACACCTTGAACCGGTACTCGGCAACTTGGTAGGCGAAGGAGACGGCGCCGACCGCGACGGTCACGTGAATGAGCGCGGCGAGCGCAATCCCGGTGATCATCCCGGCTTTGCGCGTGCCCTTGGGCCACACGATGGCGAGCACGGTTGGGATGGCTACCGCCATCGCCGCTCCGGTCAACAGCTCAAGTCCCCACGGCATGTCGTCGCCCATCCAGGGCAACCACGCACCCCTGTCGAACAGATCGAGCGTCGCGAACCAGCCGAGCACGACGATGGCCAGTAGCCCGAAGTAGCCGAGAGCCGCGCGTACCTTCGACACAGTCCACGCGGTGGGCATGCTGACCGCGCTCCACACCAACCAACGCCGAATCACGGGCGTGCCCAGGTCGGCCATCGCATCGCGGAAGACGCGGTCGGCCTGCAGCTGCGTGATCTCGGCGGGGCCGATCCAATCCTTCAGCACCTTGCCTTCGCCGTCGCGACCACGGAACGGCTCGGTGAGCGCGTCGTGAACGAGGGCCGCGGGCAGGTGTACGCCGGTGCGGCCGACAAGCCACGTCATCAGTTGCGGAACACTGGTGAGGTCGGTGCGGAAGTCGTTCTGATCGCGCGGCACCACGATGTCGGGCTGGCCCGCCTTCTCGAACTCGCGGTCGCGGTAAGCGATCTTGCGGGTGAGGAACCACTCCTCGTCTGTCGTACCGGGTACGCGTTCAAGTGCGACGACGATCTCGCTGCCGGGGCCTGCGACAGGGTCGTAGAACCGCTTCGTCTCGGCTGTGATCGGCATGCGTGGCAGCTTCATCCCAGCAATCCTCGCGCGACCCGCGAGACTGCGGGGATGGATGAACAATCTCTTGACTTCTTCGTGGAACTTGAGAGGCGGGTGTGGACGGCGCTGACGCTCGGCGACGCCGCGGCAGACGAAGCGCTGCTCACCCCGGGCTTTCTGGGCGTGTATCCGACGGGATTCGCAACTCGCGCCGATCACGTCGGCCAACTAGCGGGTGGGGCGACGGTCGATTCGTACTCCATCCATCAAGCACGGCTAGTTCGTGTTTCAAGCACGGCAGTGCTGCTTTGTTACCGCGCCGAGTTTCGTCGCCTGCGCGGCGGGGTGGCTGGTCCGATCGAAGCGATGTATGTCGGCTCGCTGTGGATCGAACGCGACGGCGAGTGGCGAAACTCGTTCAGTCAGGACACGCCGGTCTAGAAGAACGCCTGGCTGAACGTGTAGATGATGAGGCCGGCCAGGCCGCCGACGATGGTGCCGTTGATACGGATGAACTGCAGATCGCGGCCCACTTGCAGTTCGAGGCGATCGGCCGTTGCCTTACCGTCCCACTTCGCGAAGGTTGAGCTAATGATCTCGGCGACTTCGCCGCGGTAGTGATCGACGACGTAGCCGAGGGCCCGCTGCACCCAGTCGTTGACCTTCTGCTGCAGCTCGGGCTCGTCGCGCAACCGCTTGCCGAGGTGGACCAGCGAGCGATCGATGCGCTGACGGAGTTCGCTGTCGGGATCGTTGGTCGCGTTCAGCGTGCTGCGCTTCACCTCGCCCCACAGCGATTGCAACCAGGCGCGAACGTCGCGGTGGGCGAGCAATTCGGCCTTCAGCTCTTCGCCCTTAGCCATCAGCCCTTCGTCGTCGCGCAAGCGCGTCGCGAACGCAAGCACGCGTTGGTCGATCGCGACGCGAACTTCGTGGGTCTCCTCGCCACCGACGTCGGCGATGAAACGATGGACCGCGGTATAGATCTTCTCGAAGATCCGATCGTCGATTGGCTCCGGAATCCACCAGGGCGACTCCTCTTCCAGGCGTTGGCGGAAAGTCGCGCGGTTGTCGTCGAGGAATCCGGCCAGCCCGGTGAGCACGGCGTCGAGCAACCGTTGGTGGTGGCCACCCTCCATCGCGACGTCGATGGCGCGACCGATCAAAGGTGCGACGGGAGTAGTGCGGATCTTGCGTTCGATCAGTCCTTCGAGCGCGTTGGATACATCGCGATCGTCGAGGATTTCCATACTGCCGCGCAGCGCGTCGGCGACACCCGTGCCCGCCTTCGCCGCGTTAGTCGGCTCGCTGAGCCAAACCCCAATGCGGCGACCGACCTGCGCGGTGGCGAGGCGTTCCTGCAGTACCTCGTGGGTCAGGAAGTTCTCCTGCACGAACTCGCCGAGCGATGCGCCGATCTGCTCTTTGCGATGAGGGATGATCGCCGTGTGGGGGATCGGAATGCGCAGCGGATGTCGGAACAAGGCGGTGACCGCGAACCAATCGGCGAGGGCACCGACCATCGCCGCTTCGGCGAACGCGCGCACGTAACCCAGCCATGCGTGCTGCGGCTCCTGCCAGCGGGCGAGCGCGAACACGATCGTTGCGGCGACGAGTAGTCCGAGCGCGAGCGCCTTCATTCGGCGCAGTGAGGTTCGGCGGTCGGTATCGCTTGCGGACATCATGTTGCCGCCTCGCGGTGGCGATGTCGTGCGACGTAAAGGCCCGGCTTGCCGGCGACAGCGCGGGCCACGATTCCGACTACAAGCGCCGGCAACAGTGTGTTCCAGCCGAACTGTTCGACAGTGAGCACGACGCCGGTCAACATCACGGTGGCGGCGGACGAGAAGACAGCAGTCGAGCCGGTTGTGGCGAGTAACAGTGCGGGCGCGTGTAGCCCAGGTGCGAGTGCACCACCAACCGTGCCGCCAATGACGAACATAGGCAGCACCTCGCCGCCCACGAAGCCGGTGCCGAGCGCGATGGCGGTGAACAACAACTTCAGCAGCGGTACGTACCAGTCGACGTGGTCACCGGCGAACGCGGGCCCGAGCAGGTCGCTTGAAAGCCCGAGGTAGTCGCGACCAAACAACGCCATCGCCGCGAGTGTTGCAAGGCCACCGAGCACGGGGCGCGCTGGGGGCCAGCGCAACACGCGCGCGACGTGCGATCGCAGGAAGTGGATCGCCCACACGAAGCAGCGCGCCAGCAGCCCGCAGGCAACTCCGAGGAGTGCGAGCTTGGCGGGCAGTCCAATCGTCCAGTCGGGAGTTGGCAGGTGCGGCCGGCCGCTGAATTCGTAGCCGAGCGCGCGGACAACGAAATGGCCGGAGAACGCCGATGCGATGGCAGGCAGTAGAGCCCGCAACGCATGACGGCGCGTGACCTGCATTGTGAAGGCGACACCGGTAATGGGCACTGCGAACACCGCGCCCCAACCGCCGGCGAGCGAGGCAGCGATCAGCGTGCGGCGATCCTCGTGCGAGAAGCGCGCAACCCGCGCCGCCGTGTCGGTGACTGATCCGGCGAGTTGCAGTGCCGCGCCTTCGCGACCGACCGATGCCCCAACGAGGTGGCCGGCGATGGATCCGCCGAAGATCAACGGCGTCATGCGCGCCGGTACGCCGTGGGTGAACATGTGGCCCTGCTCGATCACTGCTGGCGTACCTCCCTTCGCACGGCCGCCGAGGTAGTGATAGGTGACCCCCACCAGCAGTCCGACTGCTGGCAACAGCCACACGAGCCAGCCGTGCGCGATTCGGGTGCGAGTTACCCAATCGAGCGACCTGAGAAACGCAAACGAGACAACGCCAATGAGGGCACCACCGGCGGCCGACGCGATGACGAGTCTGAGTGTGCGCCGCATCCAACCGAGGCTAGGCCAGCCGCAACACACCCCGTCCGTAGAATGGAAGCATCATGAGCGCCGGCGACGAGTCAACTCAGCCGGGTCGGCCGCCACTCGATCCCCTCGATCTGGCGTCGCTCAACCCCGATCAGCTCGATGCGGTGGTGCACGCCGGTGGTCCGCTATTGGTTGTTGCCGGTGCGGGTTCGGGAAAAACGCGGGTGCTCACGCATCGCATCGCGCACCTGATTCATGAGGGCGTTCCGCCGTCGGCGATCCTGGCAATCACCTTCACCAACAAGGCCGCCGACGAGATGAAACACCGCGTCGCGGCGCTCGTCGGCCCGATGGTGAAGGCGATGTGGGTCTGCACGTTCCACTCGGCGTGCGTACGCATCCTGCGGTCAAATGCGGAGGCGCTTGGCTACCCGCGCAACTTCAGCATTTACGACCAAGCCGATTCGCAACGGCTCACCGGCTACGTCATTCGTGATCTCGGGCTGGATGCGAAGCGTTTCCCGATCCGGGCGGCGCACGGGCAAATCAGTTTGTGGAAGAACGAGTTGGTGTCGCCCGGCGCGGCACTGGCGAAGGCGGAGGATCCGTTCTCGCGCAAGCACGCCGAGATCTACTCCGAGTACCAAGCGCGTCTGCAACGCGCCGGCGCTATGGACTTCGACGACCTGCTGATGAAGACGGTGCAACTCTTCCGCGAGCACCCTGATGTGCTCGCCCATTACCAGCAGCGTTTCCAGCACGTGCTGGTCGACGAGTACCAAGACACCAACATGGCGCAAAACGAACTCGCGTTGGCGCTAGCAGCGCAACACCAACAGGTAACCATCGTCGGCGACGGCGACCAATGTCTCCCGCCCGGCACCCTCATTGCGACGCCGAACGGACCCGTACCCATAGAACAGATCGCGGTAGGCGACAAGGTTGACGGAACCGGTGGCCACCTCGACGTCGAAACCGGCGTTGTGCGTCACATCCAGGAGGGCCGCTACAAAGGGCCGATCGTGAAGGTGACTGTCGGTGATGTCGTTCTGACGGGCACGCCGCACCACGTAGTGCCCGCATTGTTTGAAGTGTCCGCTGGAAAGCACCTTGTCTACCTGATGCATCGCGGGGACCGTGGTTACCGAGTTGGCCGAACGAAGAGCGTGCGGTCAAACAGCAACGGATATCTCGATCCAGGGTTCAAGGTGCGCACGGTGCAGGAGCATGGCGATGCACTTTGGGTGCTGAAGGTTTGCGACACGTTGGCAGAAGCGGCTTTCTTCGAAGCGAAGTTTGCGGCCGAGTACGGCCTGCCGACCGCGTGTTTCCACTCCCAAGGTCGTGAGCTGGCGATGAACGACGAGTGGCTCGCGAGGTTGTACGACGCGATCGACACCGAAATGCGGGCCAAGATTCTCATGGATGAACTGTTGTTCCATCCCGAGTTCCCGCATCATCGCCCGCAGAACGGCAAGATGCGCAGCACGCTCAACCTCGTGATGTTCTCCGACCAGCGAAGCCGGATCGGATACCACCGCATTCAGTGGAGCTCGAGCAACGAAACAGTGATCGAACGGCTAGAAGTCGGCGGGGTGAAGTTGCGGGCTGGGAAGGCTGGCAAACGGTTCGAGACGTCGTTCAAGTCCTACCCCGAGGCTCTCGCGGGCGCCCATCGTGTTGCTCGTCTCGGCGGTCTTAATCTGAAACGCCGCGCCATGATCGGTGGAGTCACGTACGACTCAACCCCGCTCTCACACCTTCATCCGGGCATGACTGTTCTTGTGTTGGTTGATGGTCGGTTTGAACCTCGGTCGATCGACTCAGTCGACATCGAGCAATACGACGGGCCGGTGTACGACCTTGAGGTTGATCCGACGCACCACTACGTCGCGAACGGGATGCTTGTTCACAACAGCGTCTACGGGTGGCGCGGGGCCGACGTGCGGAACATTTCGCAGTTTGAGGATCAGTTCGACGACGTCACGACGATCGTGCTCGATCAGAACTATCGCAGTACGCAGACGATTCTCGACGCCGCTAACGCGGTGATCTCCAACAACCCCGGTCGCAAAGAGAAGCACCTGTGGAGCGAGAAGGGTGGCGGCGACAAAGTCGTTCGCTACCACGCTGAGGATGAAGGCGACGAAGCTACGTGGGTTGCGCGCACGATGCAGTCGGTGCAGACCGCGACGCACCTGTTGTGGAAGGAGATGGCCGCCTTCTACCGCACCAATGCTCAGAGTCGAGTCCTCGAGGAAGCGTTTATGCGCTTCGGTGTGCCGTACAAAGTCGTCGGCGGCACTCGCTTCTATGACCGACGCGAAGTGAAAGATGCGATGGCGTACCTGCGCGCCGCCGTAAACCCCGCCGACGAAATCAGCATCAAGCGAGTGCTCAACGTGCCCAAGCGTGGTGTTGGCGATGGCAGCGTCGCCAAGCTCGATGCGTTGGCGAAGGCAACCGGCACGACGTTTATGGAAGCGATGCGCCACGCGCAAGAGGCAGGGCTCACCGGCCCCGCGGCGCGCGGTGTCGAGAGTTTCGTGCGGCTGATCGACGCCGCCGCCGAGCTGGCGGCCATTGCGGGCACCGGCCCCGCCGATGTGCTGCAGTCGGTGCTCGATGGCAGCGGCTATCTCTCCGAGCTGGAGGCCGAAGAAACCGTCGAGGCAGCGGGCCGACTGGAGAACGTCGGTGAGCTGATCGGCTCCGCGCGCGAGTTCACGCGCATCGACGAGTTTCTGGAGCAGGTCGCGCTTGTCGCCGATACCGACGAGATCGACGACGACGATCGCGTCGTGTTGATGACGTTGCATAGCGCCAAGGGTCTCGAATACCCGGTGGTGTTTCTTGTCGGCATGGAAGAGGGTGTTTTCCCGCACATTCGCGCCCTCTCGGAGCCGACGGAGATGGAAGAGGAACGTCGCCTCGCCTATGTCGGCATCACCCGCGCGCAGCAGAAGCTGTTCGTCAGTCACGCATGGAGCCGACAACTCTTTGGAACCACGAGCTACAACCCGCCCAGCCGCTTCCTCGACGAGATTCCGACGGACCTCGTCGAATCGATTGGAGTGGTCGGCGGCGGTCGCGCCTACGGTCGAGCCAGCGTGCGTGCCCGCACCGACTACGGCAAGCCCGCCCCGTATCGGCGAAGCCCGTCGACGGTCAGCAGCTTCGACCCCGACGATCCGGACGACAACGACAACGAAAACGACAGCACCGATTGGCACCGCGAAAGGGTCGTGGAGGCAGCAATCAATGCGGGTCAGCGCAGCGCAGCGGCCGCGAACGTGCAACAGATCGCGCTCCGTGTCGGCGACGACGTTGAGCATCCGGCGTTCGGCGAAGGCGTCATCATCGAGATTCGCGGTCAGGGCGACAAGGCAGAGGCCACGATTCGGTTCCGCGAGGCCGGCACCAAACACCTTTCCATGGCTTGGGCGCCCCTGAAGAAGCTCTGAACTGGTTGAATTGAACGAATGCGCCCGCGGCTGCTGCACAGCAAGGAGACGTTGCGCCGTCGTCGGCGGCTCAGCAACACGTGGGCGGGTGTGGTGGTGGCCTGGTCGTTCATCCGCACCTTGTTGGTCTGGGCGGCGGTCGGCGACTACGGCCTGAACCCGTGGATCTACCTGGCAATCGACCTCAGCAGCGCGGTGGTGGATGCGATCACTACCCCACGAATGGTTCTCAACTTCATCGACGAGCGCTACCGGGTGGCTGCCGGCTGGGGCCTGATCGCTCTGGTCGCCTTCATCGTTCCCGACCTCTACATCTTCCTCGGCACCCGCACCCTGCCGACGAAGCTGATCGTCCTCATTTGCGTGATCATCGGGTCGACATTGACGGTCGGCGTCATCAGCGTCACGCGCAAGGTCAACAAGGGTCGGCTCGAACGCAAGGCGGCCGCCGCGGCGTCTGATTGAATAGCCCCATGAAGGCAGCCATTCTTTTCGAGAGCCTTACGGGCCACACGCGCACGGCGGGCGAACTGATCGCCAGCAACTTGCAACAGGAAGGCTGGGGCATCACCGGCGTCTCGCCCGTTCGCAAGCCCGAGATGGCCAGCATTCAAGACGCCGACATGATCATCATCGGCACGTGGGTGCACGGCCTGTTCGTCGTTGGTCAAGCCCCGTGGGGTCTCGGTGCGATCGCTGGCCTACCCGCGATGCAAGGCAAGCTCGCTGCAACCTTCTGCACCTTCGCGTTGAACCCGGCGAAGACTCTCGACAAGCTCGATGGCGCTGTTAGCCAGCTTGGTGCGGAAGTCATCGGTGGCTTGGCGTTGCACCGCAGCAAGCTCGCAGCTCACTCAGAAGAGTTCGCCGCGCGGCTAATCGCCAACGTGCCCGTTCGCGCCTGACCTCGATCTAGACGCGCGTTGCGCTCGGGTCGTTGACGCGACCCATAAACACGACTGCGCCCGAGCTGCGAGCAATCAACCAGAACGTGAAGGGGCGATCGATTGTCAGAGTGATCGGCTCCTGCTCCGGCGGTGCCGACGTGGCCACCATCACAACAGCCGTCGCGGCGGCTGCTTCGGTGCCCTCTTCGTCGACGGTGATGTTGGCTTGGTGGATGACATCGCCAACGACAAGCTTCTCCTCGGTTGTCATTCCACTGAAGTCGGCGTTGTCGCTGAATGCGGTCGGCATTCCCATGTCCTTGAGCGTGTCGGCCAAGCTGACCGATGTCTCGATGTCGAACTTCGGGAACCCGAGGTCGACTGGTCGCTCCCGAAGTGACGCCGTCGCTTCTGCGACAGTCGGCATCAGCGTGTCGGCTGTGTCGCCAACGGCCACGACCATCGCCAGTTCGCCGAACACATACGGCAACTCGATGGCTTGCCAACCGTCGCCTTCGGAGTGCGCCAATCGTCGCGATGTATGCATCATCTCGACGTCGACATCGCCGCCCGGTGTCGCGAACGACTCGGTAGCCGTTTGCTCCTTGTCGAAGGTGTCGTTCCAGTTGGCCTTGAGGTAGATCGCGTTGACAAGCGTCAGTCGCGAGTCGGCGGTGATGACTCCTTCAGCGAGCAACTCTGGAATGCGATCGCGGGTCTCGGTGGCGACCCACTCGTTGATCGTCTGACGCGCTGCTTCTGGATCGGCCGTGTAGTCGACGAGCTCCAGTCCAGCGCCGTACTCCGCGGACAAGAGATCAAGAAACGCTTTCTCGAAGTTCAATCCCGCTTGGCCCCACAAAGAGTTGGCGATTGACAACTGAACTTCGCTGATGCCTTCGCCACCATCAGCCGTGTTGTCCTGCGACTTGTTTGCTGCTTCGAGAGCGGCGGCAAGTCCATTCATCGAGCGGTGGATAGTGAACGGGTCGGCGACGTGCAGCACCAGGTCCATTTCCGCGAGCGTCGCCCCCTTCGCCCCGGCCGACGTCATCGCCAACGCGAGCGCGATGCTGGCTGGCGAGAACACAAGGTTCGCCACCGGGTCGACGCTGGTCAGGTGCAGAAACATGTCGTCGGCGAAGGCGTTGATCGCAGCGGCCGCATCCGTCGGATCGGCACCGGCAGTGACACGTGGAGCATCGCCGCGCAAGCTGCTCGCCCCGTTTGCGGTTTGAGTCTTCTTGGCGTCGTCAGAGCAGGCTGCGAACACCTGGGCGACGGCCGGAACGGCGAGTAGTTGGAGGAAGGTACGGCGTTGCATATCTATGTGACGAAGCCCGACCGACCGTGGTTCCCGGCGTCCCTAATCGGCAGTCAAGTCGAGCGTCAGCTCGCTGTTGGCGCTGATGATTGGCCCGACGCCTGGCGGGGGCGTGGCGAGATCCGCGACCTGCAGCGTGCGCCCCTCGCAGTCGGTGAACGTTCGTGTCTTCTTGATCAGCTCGATTGTGCAGCCCGCATCGCGGTCGGCGGGGTGGGCCAGGTAGACCGCCCACCCGAAATCGATGTCGGCGCCGGTGTGATCGACGACCACGTTGCGATCGTCGCCCAGCAAGTCGCGCAGAATGATCGGGCCATCGCGATCGATCACGCCAGCCACAAACGCTGTCGAGCCCATCTCCTGCACGGTTGGCGCCAGATTGCTGGTCGTGTCGTCGCTGTTGTTGGCGATGATGGCGGCAACGCCCCACAGCGCCAGCCCCAGCACAGCGAAGAACCCGAGGCCGAGCAACACGGGCACAACGGCCCGGGCGAATGTGGACTGCAGCTGCGGTCGGCGCATCAACCACAGTGTGCCCGACAGGTTGCCCAAGTTGCCCTATCCGGACGAATTGAGGATCGGGTCGGATCGGTCGTAGGGTTCCGAACTTGTGAAGAGGCCGTATCGAGTCGTCGTGGCGAAACCCGGGCTAGATGGCCACGACCGTGGGGCCAAGACCATTACCCGGGCGTTGCGCGACCACGGATTTGAAGTGATCTACACCGGGCTGCACCAGACGCCGGAACAAATCGCCGAGACGGCGCTGCAGGAAGACGTGGATGCGGTCGGCCTGTCATTGCTCAGCGGGGCGCACCTCACGCTGTTCCCGCGTGTGATGAACGAGTTGCGCGAACGCGGCCTCGGCGAGACGCTCGTGTTCGGTGGCGGGGTCATTCCCGCGGCTGATGTCCGTACGTTGAAAGAGCAGGGTGTGGCGGAAGTGTTTGGGCCCGGAAGTTCGCTGAAGGGCATCAGTAAGTGGCTTGAGGCCACGCTCGACGAGAAAGAGGACGCCACTTAAATGGACCTGTTCGAGTATCAGGGCAAGCAGTACTTCGCCCGTTTCGATATCCCTGTCAGCCCCGGCGACGTGGCGTTGACGGTCGATGAGGCCGTGGTCGCGGCCGAGGCTGCCGGCTACCCGGTTGTGGTGAAAGCGCAGGTGCAAGTCGGCGGGCGCGGTAAGGCGGGCGGCATCAAGTTGGCGAACAACGCGGACGAGGTGCGCCTGCACGCGGGAAACATCCTTGGCATGGACATCAAGGGCCATGTCGTCAAGCGCGTCTGGGTGGAACATGCCAGCGACATCAAGAAGGAGTACTACGCCTCGTACTCGCTCGATCGGGCGGCGAAGAAGCATCTGCTGATGCTCAGCGCCGAAGGCGGCGTCGAGATTGAAGCTGTGGCAGCCAAGGATCCCAATGCGATCGTCATGTTGCACATCGACCCAGTTGACGGGCTGTCGCTTGCCGTTGCGCGCGACGCTGCGGTGCGCGCCAAGATCGACGAAGAAGCAATCGACGGTGTGGCGTCGATGCTGGTGAAGTTGTACGACTGCTTCACCCGTGGCGATTGCGACCTGGCCGAGATCAATCCGCTGATCTTGCGACCCGATGGCGGCGTGCACGCGCTCGACGCGAAAGTCAGCCTCGACAACAACGCGGCATTTCGTCACCCCGAGTGGGACGAGTTCCGCGCTACCGAAGAGTTGGATGAGCGCGAGAAGTTGGCGCGGTCCCACGACCTGCAATACATCGGGCTCGATGGAACTGTCGGCATTATTGCCAACGGTGCCGGTTTGGCGATGAGCACCCTCGATGTCGTCAACCAGGTCGGTGGCACGGCCGCCAACTTCCTCGACATCGGTGGCGGCGCCAACGCCGACATGATGGCCGCGGCCTTGGAGGTCATCAACTTCGATCAGAACGTGAAGAGCATCTTCATCAACATCTTCGGTGGCATCACCCGCGGTGAAGACGTCGCCAATGGCATCGTCGCGGCGATGGGTCGCGTCGACCTGCGAGCGCCAATCGTGATCCGTCTCGACGGAACCAACGCGGAAGAGGGTCGCGCAATTCTGGTCAACGCGGGCATTCCCGAAAGCAAGCTGTCGTCGAAACCCACCATGCTGGAAGCTGCCCGCGCGGCGGTCGCGCTGAGCAATCAGAACGGAGCGAAGTAACCATGGCGATCTTCGTCAACGCCGACACCAAGGTGATCGTGCAAGGCCTCACCGGCGGTCAGGGCAAGTACCACGGATTGCGCAACAAGGCATACGGCACCCAAGTGGTCGCCGGTGTCACGCCCGGCAAGGGCGGAACCGACGTTGAGGGTGTGCCCGTGTTCGACACGGTGGCGCAGGCTGTCGCGGCGACAGGTGCAACGGCGTCGTTCGTTGCGGTGCCCCCGAAGGCAGCGAGCGCGGCGATTCTCGAAGCCGCTGCCGCTGGCATCGCGTTCATCGTGTGCATCACCGAAGGAATCCCCGCACAAGACGAAGCGAAGGTGTTCAACACCCTGCTGCGCAACCATCCCAAGACGCGGCTGCTCGGCCCGAACTGTCCCGGCATCATCAGCCCCGGCAAGTGCAACATCGGCATCACCGCTGGCGAGATTGCGCAGTTGCCGACGGCGAAGGGTCCGAACGTCGGCATCGTGTCGCGTTCGGGCACCTTGACGTATCAGGCGCTGTACGAGTTGAAGCAGCGCGGCATCGGTGTCAGCACCTGTGTGGGCATCGGTGGCGATCCGGTACCGGGCACCAACTTCATCGACTGTTTGAAGGAGTTCCAGGCAGACCCGGAAACGCATGCGATCATCCTCATCGGCGAGATCGGTGGCTCTGCGGAAGAGGAAGCAGCCGAGTACATCAAGGCGAGCGTCACCAAACCGATGAGCGCGTACATCGCCGGCGTCACTGCACCGGAGGGCAAGAAGATGGGTCACGCTGGCGCGATCACCAGCGGCGGCAAGGGCACTGCCAAAGGCAAGATGGACGCCTTGCGCGCCGCAGGTGTGAAGGTTGGTCTGAACCCCACCGAGGCTGGCGACCTGATGGCTGAAATTCTGGCCAGCATGGCTCGCTAGGCCCGCACTACCTTCCGTTCATGCCGATTGTTCCTGACGACAAGAACTGGACGTGGGTGCTCGAGCGGCCGTGTCGCGACTGCGGCTTCGTCGCCGAAAACTTCGAACCCGCCGATACTCCCTCCAGCATTCGAGCGAACGCCGTGCGCTGGCAAGAGTTGCTCGCGCACCCGAACGTTCGTCTGCGCCCGAACGACTCGACGTGGTCAGCGCTTGAGTACGGATGCCACGTGCGCGATGTGTTTCGGTTGTTCAATCATCGCCTCGAACGCATGCTGGACGAGGATGCGCCACAGTTTGCCAACTGGGATCAAGATGTAACCGCGATCGAGGAGCGCTACTCCGAGCAGAATCCGGCGGTGGTAGCCGCTGAGCTTGCGGAAGCCGCTGAGGTGCTAGCGACAACTTTCGAAAGAGTCACGCTCGGCGACCACGAGCGCACCGGGTTTCGTAGCGATGGCGCGGCCTTCACGATCGGCAGCTTTGCTCGCTATCTCATGCACGACCCGTTGCACCACGTCTGGGACGTCGAGCAGGGTTACGACAACTAGCGCTAGGGCAGTTGGCCCACGTGCGCGAGCGCTAAACGGATCAGGCGATCGTGTCCGCCGGTCATCTCGTTGCGCACCTTGTCGCTGATCGCTTCTGCTGGCGTGAACCAGCCAAGGTCTAGTGCTTCTTGCGTTGGCTGGCAATCGCCTGCGACCGGCACGACAAACGCCAGGCTGACGGCGTGGTGGCGCGGGTCTTGGTAGCCGCTGATGTCGGCGTCGGGGAAGTACTCCACGATCGTGAACGGAGCGATCTCGGGTGGGATCTGCGGTAACGCAACCGGCCCGAGGTCTTTTTCGAGATGGCGCAGCAGCGCAGTTCGAATCCGTTCGCCGTACAGCACGCGGCCGCTCACGACCATGCGGCTGATCGAACCGTCGGCCGCTTGGCGCAGCAACATGCCAATGTGGGTGACCCGACCGAGCTCGTCGACGCGCACGGGCACTGCATCGACATACACCAGCGGCACGTTGGCGCGGATGTTCTGTAGCGCATCGTGCGAGAGCCACGCGGTGCGGGTGTCGACTTCCTCGGTCATCGGCGGCCTCGGAGAGGATTGTGGTGCGGCTTGGAGCGCGGTTGCGGGGGTGCGTAGGCCCAGGTCTCGTCGTCGATGTCGACGTCGATGCCGTCGTCGTCAATATCGATTGGATCGGTCGGGGAGGCGACGATGATCGGTGCGTCCTCTTTGGCCGGGCGCAGTTCGAGCGCCTTCTCGAGTCCGAGCATTCCGCCAGCGAGCATCGCGCCCCCGACGCCGTAGTGACGGCGTGCGGTGGCGACCGGTGTCGGCTCGATGGTCAGATCCGGTGCGGGCTCGATGATGGTCTCGTCTGGCTCCACGACATTGAACGATACCCGTTCGATGCGCGGCCACTGCGGGTGGGCATTGCGCAACGCCGTGTTGCAAAGTGCGTAGTCTCTGCACGTGCCCGACGGCGATTCGACTCACCGCTCTGGAGCGGCGCTGCGAACAGCTCTCGTTGGCCGTCCGCTTCGGCGTTTCGACGCACCTGGGTTGTTCGGACCTGTGCCCACCATCGGCCGCTTAATCGAACAGGTCGAGACCGACGGAAAGCGCCTTGAGATCGTCTGGGACGACGGCATCGTGTTGAAAACGCATCTGAGGTTGAACGGTGCGTGGCACCTGTATCGCACTGGCGAGCGGTGGCGTAAGCCGAACGACCAGATGCGGGTTGCCATTGAGGTTCCGGGTTGGGTAGCGGTGTGTTTCAACGCCGCCACCATCGAGACATATCGCGAGTTCGACCCTGTTCGGCACCCCGGTTTCGGCCGCCTGGCTGCCGACCTGTCCAACGCGACCGACGCGGAGACTGCCGAGTGTGTCCGTCGCATGTTCGCTTACGCCGACGAGGCGTGTCCGATCGCTGAAGTGTTGCTGGATCAACACGTCGCACGCGGGATTGGCAACGTGTATCGCAGCGAGATCCTTTGGGCGTGCGAACTCAGCCCGTTTGCCGAGGTCTCCTCGCTGTCGCTCGACGATTGCACACAGGTGATCAACGCCGCGACGCGTCTGTTGCGCACCAATCTCGATCGGGTGTATCTCGCGGCTGGCCCCGAGGCTCTGAGCGGACTCGCTGTGTACGGCCGCAATGGAACACGTTGCGCCCGTTGCAGCGACACAGTGCAGGTTCGTCGCGTCGGTCAGTTCGAACGATTGCTGTATTTCTGCCCGGGTTGCCAGATCCGGCACCAGCCGTTCGTCGAGCCGCCACTCGAACCGCCGATGCGCGAGATGGATCCGCACCCTGCGGCCACATTGTTCAACGCCGAGATGCGGCGTCGACGCGACTCAATCTCCGGCTGATCCCGCCACCGCTTTGTGCTCGCCAACGAGCAGCGCGAGCAGGGTCGTCCACCCCTCGCCAAGAAGCGTTCGTGAATCGTGTGCCGGGTGAGCACTGCCAGAGATCAGTTGATATGCGCTGGTTGCGAGTGCGGTTGCCACCACGTCGCCGACAGCCATCGCACGGGCGACCGCAGCCTCGACGGAGAGCGCAGCGTGTTCGGAGTCGCCCATCTGTTGGTAAGCGCCAGCGGCCGCGAGGTAGGCGAAGACGTTGTCGAGGTATGTCGCGCCCGTCGCCGTCGCGACGGCGTCAGCGTGCTGGATGGCCTCGGCGGGCAAGCCAGCGGCTGTGTCGACCAGCGCGTTGACCGCACGTGTGAACGGATGGGCGTGCCCGTATGACGGCACGGATTCGATCGCTGCCATCGCATCCTCTACGCGGCCCAGTTGCGCGTACGCAAGCGCCAACACCACAGTGGGCTCGTACGCCTCGCCGCCGATCGCTGCTATCTCGGCAAGCGCTCGCTCGGCGGTGGCTGCCGCGACTGCACCGTTGCCGCGATGCATCGCCGCGCCGGCGACGGCCATTAGAGCGAACGAACCACTCTGCGATGTCTCAGCAATCGACAGCAGCTCTTCCGATGTGCGTTGCGCCGATGCCTGGCGACCGAGTGCGACCTGCGCGCGCACGAGTGGTGCCATCGCCTGAATCATTCCGAACTTGTCGTTGATGCGCTTGAACCGCAGCCGCGCCTTGTCGGCGAAACTGGCGGCATCTTCCAGCTTGCCTTGCCACAACCGCAGGTCGGCGAGCAGCGTGTCCATCATGCTTGCGGCCCAAACATCGCCGCGCTGCTCGGCCTCGGCGCCGACAACGCCGGCTAACTCCTCGGCCTCTGCGAACCGACCCTCAAAGAACTCAACAAACGCAAGCAGACCAAATGCCCAACCCACTCCGTTGCGGTCGCCCAGCCGGGTGTGCGTCTCGGCGGAGCGCGTCAGTCGTTCACGCGCGGCGGGCAGGTCGCCAGACAGGAATGCGATCCAGGCGCGGTGCTGCTCGATGTATGCCGAGCCCCTCTCGTCGCCAAGCTCTCTGAACAGGCCGTCGGCTTCGCCGAAGTACCACTCGGCGTCGGTCAGCGAGCCGCCGAACATTTCGACGTATCCGCGGATGCGAAGTGCATGGGCCAGCAACTCTGGTCGGTCGACGCCACGCAGCAGGTCGACTGCCTGACCGAGTTCCCGACGCGCATCATCGATGCGTCCATCGACTTGGCTGAGCGAACCACGAAGACGATGTGCTTCCGCCTCGATCGTCACATCCTTCAGAGCCGCGGCGATTCCATCCAAAGCGTCGATGTCGGCGGTCGCCTCAGGAAAGGCCCGCTGGTCGGTGTATGCCGTTGCGCGAACTAAGTGGAGGTGCGCAAGTTCAGCTGCGGGCGTGTCGGTCGCTCGCGAAAGGTCGAGTGCACGCGACGCATGGCGCACAGCCATGCGCAGACTCCCGCTTTCCAGCGCGCGGTCGGCTGCACTGGTGAGCAGCTGCACTGCCTGCTCGCTGACATCGGCGGGCACGCCCTCGACGATTCCGAGTTCTTGCACGATTTCGGCGGCCGATGCGAGGTGATGCACCCGATCCTCCAGCCCGGCGGCCGCGCCGCGGCTGGACGATTCGCCAAGCGCGCGGGCGACGCCGGCATGGCGCTGCGCGCGAGCTGCCTTTGTGAGGGTCTGATATGCGGCGTCGCGCACCGATTCACTGCAGAACTCCCACCGCCTACCGGTGACCTCCAACAAACCGAGATCATCGAGTTCGGTGACCACTTCGCGATCAAAGACATTTCCGGTCTCGGTGGCAAAGCGTTCGAGCCCCATGATGTTGCCCGACGTGCCCAAGACGGCAGCGTTCTCGAGCATCTGGCGCTGCGGTGGCGTTAACTGGTCCAGGCGAGCGGCGATCAGTGTGCGTAACGAGTCCGGGAGTTCGCTCGCGTTGCCGCCCGCCTCGGTGAGCGCGACAAGTTCGAGCAGGAACAGCGGGTTGCCTCCGCTGCGGTCGTACAACGCTGTGATCAGTTGCTGGTCGCGCGCTGCGTCGCCCAACAGAGCGGTCGCCAGCTGATCGGTGTCGGCTCGCGTCAGTGGCTGCAAGCTGAGCGATAACACGGTGCTGCGCTCGGACCGCGGTGGCCACAGAACTTCGCTTCCCGGCCGCATGGCGGTGATCAGCAGGAACGGCCGCCGCCCGAGCGCGCTGAGCAGATGCTCCAACAGATCGAGCAACGCCTGGTCGGCCCAGTGGACATCGTCGATGCTCAGCACCATCGCGCCCTTCATCGAGCGCGCTTCGAGAACGTAGGCGACCGTGCGATGAATCGTGCTGCGCGCGTTGATGGGATCGAGCTTGTCGATCGGCGACGGATAACCGAGCAGGTGGATGAAAACGTCGACCATGCGTTCGGTGTCCTCATCGGCCACCGTGGGGAACATCTGCTTGGCGCGATCGAAGGCGGTGGTGCGCATTGCTTCCACCGGAACGCCGGAATCGAGGTCGAGGTAGTCGGACAACGCGCTGGCGATTGGCCACCACACGTTGGCTTCGCCGTAGGGCACGCAAGCGCCTTCAAGAATCGACATGTCGCCTTGATCGCGCAGTCGTTGTATCACCTCGTCGACAAGGCGGCTCTTGCCGACTCCGTTCTCCGCGTTGATATGCAGCAGCACACTTCGGCTACTGCGCGTGACCAGCTCGATTGCAGCATCGGCCATTGCGAGTTCGGAGTGTCGACCGACGATCCCGACGTCGCGACGGCGGCGTCGGCCTGGCGGCGCGGTGGCTTCCAGCGCCAGCCAGGCAGTCAGCGTCTGCTCGCGGCCGCGTGGCTGCATTTCGCCGAACGGTTCGTAGCGGAACGTGTGTGACGTGAGTGCGTGGGTGGACTCGCCGACCAACACGCCTCCGATCGGCGCCGAGGACTGCAAGCGCGAGGCGGTGTTGACTACGTCGCCCATTGCCGTGTAGTCGCTGCCGGCCAAGGTGCCCACCAGCACTTCGCCGGAGTTGATGCCAACTCGCATGCGGATGTTGTCGCTGCCAGCGAGATGGCTGGTGACCACAAACTCGGCGAGCACATCTTGCATCCGTAGGGCGGCGCGCACCGCACGTTCCGGATCGTCTTCATGAGCGACCGGGGCGCCGAACAGCGCCAGGATGCCGTCTCCCAGAATCTTGTCGACTCGGCCACCGAAGCCAACGACGACCTCAAGCAGGCGCTCGAAGCATTGGTCGATCAGTCGCTTGACCTGTTCGGGATCCATGTGTTCGGTGAGCCCGGTGAAGCCGACCAGATCGGCGAACAAGACGGTGACGATCCGGCGCTCTTCGGGTTGGCCAAGCGCGACGGAGTGGCCGCACGACGGACAAAATCGTGCGCCAGCAGGCACCGAAGCGCCACACGACGTGCACTGAATCACCCCGCGAGCGTACGGCACATCCGCCCGAAGGCGGACGCTGGAAACAGCCAGCACCGTTATCGTGGCCGCCGATGACCATTCGGCATCCAATTCGGTGGCTTCGTGATCACCCGGCCTACGCCGATGGCCTGTTCGCAGCGGCATTGGGCACGATCTCGGTGATCTTTCACCTGACCATGCGCGGCTACGACGGTGTTGCTGACCCAAGCGTGCAGGGAGCGTTCTTAGCGGTGGCCGCGACTGTCCCGATCGCGTGGCGACGCTCGCACCCGGCCGCAGTTCTTCTGGTCGTGACGATCAGTCAAATGCTGATGGAAGCGTTCTCGATGGCCGGTCCCGGCTGGACGGGCGTGTTGATCGCTGCTTATTCACTGGGTGCCCACCGCAGTGGCCCGACATTGTGGCGACTGAGCGGGATTGTTTGCCTGCTGATCACAGCGTTCATTGTCGTGGGCGTTGTGCACGGCGAAGCCGCCTGGCAAGCGCTCGTCTCCACACCAATTGTGGCGGGCAGTGCAATCGTGCTCGGCGACAACATGCGCCGACGGCGCGAGCGAGCTGCGGAGCTGGTGGAGCGGGCGGAACGAGCCGAACGCGAGCGCGAATTGTTGGCGCATCAGCATGTGCAAGACGAGCGCAGTCGGATTGCTCGAGAACTGCACGATGTCGTCGCGCACAGCGTGAGCTTGATGGTGATTCAAACCGCTGCCGCTCGTCGTCGACTGGCGATAGACCCGGCAGAGGCGGATGCCGTGTTGACGACGGTCGAAGATGTCGGACGTACCGCAATGAACGAATTGCGGCGAATCCTCGGAGTGTTGCGCGATGAGAGTGGCGAGCAAGTGCTCGTGCCGCAACCCGGACTCGCCGCGCTCGACGATCTAGCCGCAACTGCGCGCGACCTGCCCGTCGTGCTGACGTGTGATGGCCAGCTCGACGATGTGCCGGCCGGCATCGAGCTGAGCGCTTACCGCATTGTGCAGGAGGCGCTGACGAATGTTCGCCGTCACGCGGGCGTCGTCAAGCGCGTCGACGTTTCAGTCGTGCGCATGAATGGATCGCTGAGCGTGGAGGTTTCCGACGACGGCAGAGGCGCCGCGGCCCACCTTGTTGCTAGCGAGACGGGCTTCGGTTTACTCGGTATGCGCGAGCGAGTCGCCGCCTACGACGGTGCTCTGGTCGCGGGGCCGCGCTCGGGTGGCGGTTGGCGCGTGATGGCGACCTTCCCAGTCGGCGCCGCATGATCCGCGTCGCGCTCGTCGACGATCAGGAAATGGTTCGCGCGGGCTTTCGAATGATCTTGGAGAGCGAGCCCGACATCTCGGTTGTGGGCGAGGCTGCCGATGGGCGCGAAGCAATCGAGGTTGTGCGGCACAGTTCGCCGCACGTCGTGCTGATGGATGTGCGAATGCCGGTTATGGACGGCATCGAGGCGACGCGGCTGCTGGTGAACTCGGATTCAGAGGCGCGCATTTTGATCCTCACCACCTTTGACCTTGATGACTATGTGTATTCAGCCCTGCGTGCTGGTGCGAGCGGGTTCATGTTGAAGGACGCACCAGCCGATCAGTTGATCAATGCCGTGCGCGTGATCGCGGCGGGAGACGCGCTGCTGGCGCCATCGGTTACCAGGTTGCTCATTGAGGAGGTTTCCCGTCGGCCGGCCGCGCGAACCGCTGTGGCACCCGGCCTCTCCGAGCTCACCGACCGCGAATTGGAAGTGCTGCGACTGATGACCCGCGGACTTTCAAACGGAGAAATCGCGGGGCATCTCTACCTCGGTGAGGCAACCGTGAAGACCCATGTGGGGCGAGTGCTCTCCAAACTGGGTGTGCGTGATCGCGTTCAGGCGGTGGTGGCCGCCTACGAGAGCGGCGTGGTTACCCCTGGAGCTGCTGATCATCCGCAGGGCTGACCGACGTCACCCGTATTGGTGATGCTTTTGGCCGCTGTTCCCGTTACAACGGAACTATGACTGACACGAGTACCGGAACCGCAACGGCCACGATCGCAGCGGGAGCCGTCGATGCAACCAAGATCTACGGCGGCGGCGACAGCGAGGTGCGCGCGCTCGACGGTGTGTCCGTCGAGTTCGAGCGCGGTCACTTCACTGCGATCATGGGTCCTTCCGGCTCGGGCAAGAGCACCTTGATGCATTGCCTGGCTGGCCTCGACGCGCTCACTAGTGGGGCGGTTTACATCGGCACCACCTACCTCGCTGCGCTGAACGACAAGCAGCTCACCGAGCTGCGTCGTACCGAGATCGGATTCGTCTTCCAGGCCTACAACCTCGTGCCGACGTTGACGGCGGAGGAGAACATCATGTTGCCGCTGCTGCTTGGTGGCGCGAAGGGCGATACGGAATGGATTGCTCGTGTGATCGACACCGTCGGTTTGCGCGATCGATTGAAGCATCGGCCCAGCGAGTTGTCCGGTGGCCAGCAGCAGCGTGTCGCGGTCGCACGCGCTCTCGCGAGTCGACCCACCATCATTTTCGCCGACGAGCCCACCGGCAACCTCGACAGCCGCAGCGGCGCCGAGATCCTCGAGTTCATGCGTCTCGCAGTGCGCGAGTTGGGGCAGACGATCGTGATGGTCACGCACGACCCGGTTGCCGCCAGCTATTCCGATCGGGTGATTTTCCTCGCGGACGGCAAGGTGGTCGACGAGATGCGCGACCCAACTTCCGAGCGCGTGCTCGATCGCTTGAAGCGCCTCGGAGACTGAGCCGTGTTCAAACTCAGTCTCAAGAACATCTGGAGCCGTAAGGGCCGGATGGTCCTCACCGCTCTAGCGGTCATTGCTGGCACGGCCTTTCTCTCAGGCGTGTTCGTGTTCACCGACACGATCAACGGCAGCTTCACGCGCATGTTCGCCGACGCGTTCAAGGGCACCGACGCGTACGTTCGCTCATCCAATGTGATTGAGGGCGACTTTGGCGAAGAGACCCGCGATCGAATGTCGATCGACGTCGTCGCTGAGGTCGCTGATGTGCCCGGTGTCGTCGAAGCCAACGGCTACGTCGGAGGGAGCGCGACGGTTGCGTTTGAGGGCAAGGTGCTCGGACAGGACGGCCCGCCAAAGTTCGGCGCCTCATGGACCAACAGCGAAGGCTCGCCGTGGACTCTGTATGCCGGACAGGCGCCTACCGGTCCGGATGAAGTCGTGCTTGACCGGGCCTCCTCGAAGGCGGCTGGGGTTGAGGTCGGCGACGTTGTCAGCATCACTTCGCTCGGGCAACCGCGCGACTTCACGGTCGTCGGGATTGCGCTCTTTGCTGGCAACGACTCGTCAGGTGGCGCCAGTTGGGCCTTGTTCGATTTGCCAGTCGCACAGGAAATGGTGATCGGTGATCTCACCAAGATCGACGCGGTCTTTGTGCGTAGCGACGCCTCGGTCAGCGATCAGCAGTTGGCCGACAACATCCAAACTGCGATCGGCGATCCAGAGATCGAGGTGCTCACCGGCGCCGAGATCACGAAGGAGAACCAGACCGCCGTTGAGACAGCGCTTGGGTTCATCACCATCTTCCTTTCTGTCTTCGCGCTGCTCTCGCTGTTCGTCGGCAGCTTCATCATCTACAACGTGTTCAGCATCTCGGCCGCTCAGCGTCAGAGCGAGAACGCCTTGTTGCGGGCCATCGGAGCGAGCCGCAATCAGATCACTCGGTCGGTCTTCACCGAGGCGTTGGTTGTTGGCGTCGGGGGCTCGTTACTCGGTTGCGTTGGTGGCGTGGGCCTGGCAACGGTGATTCTCGGCGTGCTGTCCGCGGTTGGTTTCGGGCCCGGCGACACCGAGTTGGTGATCGGCGCTTCCGGCTTCGTCATCACCCTGATCGTCGGCACCATCGTCACGCTGATCTGCGCCGTCGCGCCGGCGTTGCGTTCCGGGCGCGTGCCGCCGTTGGCGGCGATGCGCGATGTCGCCATCGACCGCGCGGCGGTCTCAACGACTCGCAAGTGGCTCGGCGCGGCATCGGTGGTGGCCGCGATTGCGCTGGTGACCCTCGGACTCACAGGCGGCAACGCCAATTGGCTCGGCGCTGGTGTCATCGCAATGTTCGTCTCGCTCATTGCCCTCGGCCCGTTCGTTGCCGCCCCAATTGCTCGCGCGGCGGAACCTGTGCTCGGTAGGTTGCGTGGACCCTCCGGCACAATGTCGGGCCGCAACGCGGCGCGTAACCCGAAGCGCACGGCACTCACCGCGGGCGCTCTCGCCGTGGGGCTGTCGTTGCTGATTGGTGTTGCCACGCTCGGTGCCTCTGCCAAGGCGAGCACGCGCGAGATCATCGGCGAAGCATTTCAATCCGACTATGTGGTGTCGCCGAAGCAGGGCAACGCCCAAATTGGTATTCCGCCCACGATCGCAGCCGAGATCAAGGCTGCGGGCGTCGGCGACGCGCTGGGGCTCGCGGCCACGAAACTGTTCGTGAAAGAAGATGGTGAGTTCAAGGACAAGGGCGTCCTGGCAGTCTCGGCCCCCGACGCCCAGGCTGTGTTGGAGCTCACGTTCCTCGACGGCAGCTTCGAAGATCTCGACGCAACCGGAATTCTGTACTCGGCCGACAAGGCGAAGCGCGATGGCCTCAGCGTCGGCGATCCCGTCGAGATCAAGCTGCTCGACGGCACCGAAGCGACGTTGACCGTTCAGGGAGTGTTCGACGACGACATCTTTGGCAACCTGATCGTCGAACGCTCGTTGTTCGACGGTCAGTCGGTGCCCCTGTTCGACCTCAGTGTGTTCGTTCGTTCCGCCGACGGCGTTACGTCGTCGGGCACGGAAGCATTGCAGGCAATCGTCGATCGCTACCCGACCGCGAAGCTGCAGACCCGCGACGAGTACATCAACGAGCAGAGCAAGCAGATCGATGGGTTTCTGAACTTCATCTACGCGCTGCTGGGTATGTCGATCTTCATCGCTGTCATCGGTGTCGTCATCACGCTCTGGCTTGCTGTGTATGAAAGGCGCCGCGAACTTGGTTTGCTGCGTGCGGTGGGCATGACAAAGCGACAGGTGCGCCGCAGCGTGCTATGGGAATCGATGATCACCGGTGTTGTCGGCGTCGTACTCGGAACGGTCCTCGGGGTTGCCCTTGGTTGGGTCATCGTCAAGGCGTTCGAGGACGAAGGGCTCGGCGTCTTCGAGCTACCGATTCCGACGATTCTGATCGCCATGGTGCTCTCCTTGATCTTCGCGGCGCTCGCGGCCTTGATTCCTGCTCGCAAGGCCTCCAACGCCGACATGCTGACCGCCATCGCAACGACGTGAGCAAATAGCAGGTGCTACGACTTGCGTTGCGGAGCGTGGTGGCGCGTTGGCCGCGCCTGCTGTTAACCGCGTTGGCGATTGTTGCCAGCACCGCCTTTCTCAGCGGCACGTTCATTTTCCGCGACACGATCGAGCGCACCTTCGACGCCTTGTTCGCCGACGTCTACGAGCGCGTCGATGCTTACGTGCAGAGCAACAACTCAGTCGAGAGCTTCTTTGGGATCGAACGCCGCGATCGTCTTCCTGCCGACGTTGTCGACCAGGTGCGGGCGGTGCCGGGGGTGGCCGACGCGCAGGCATCCATTCAGGGTGATGCGGTTGTCATAGCCAGTGATGGCAAGCCGATCGAGCGGCCGACGGCGCCGACTTTCGGTGCCACGGTGAACGATGGCGAGCTGTCGATCTGGAAGGTGAAGGAGGGTCGCCGGCCGCAGGGCTTGGGCGAAGTGGCCCTCGACACGCTCACCGCCGCGGACGGTGGCTTCGCGATTGGCGACATGGTCAAGGTCAACTCCGACAACGGTTCGCAGTCCTTCGAGCTGGTGGGAATCATGGAGTACGACGACATCATCTCCCCCGGCAACGCAACGTGGGCGCTGTTCGACGCAGAGGCCGCCGAGGCGTTCATTGCGAAGCCGGGCTTCATCGATGCAGTTCTGGTGCAGGGCGACGGCAGTGTGTCGGCCGACGAGTTGGTGCAGCGGATTCGTGCTGCCCTCGATCCGCAGGTTGCCGAGACGCTGACCTCGGCCGAGATCACTGCCCAAAGCCAGACGGAGATCGAGAAGAGTCTCAGCTTCCTCACCATCTTCCTGGTGATCTTCTCGTTCATCGCGCTGTGCGTTGGCATGTTTGTGATCTACAACGTGTTCTCGATCATTGCCGCGCAACGCCAACGGGAGAATGCGTTGCTGCGCGCGCTCGGCGCTAGCCGCCGACAGGTCACATGGTCGCTGATGATCGAGTCGCTGGTCGTTGGCCTGTTCGGTTCAGTTGCGGGCATGGTGGCCGGAGTGGGGTTGGCATCGGGCATCAAGTCGCTGCTCAACGCCCTCGACTACGTCATTCCCGCTCGCGGCCTGGCTATCGAGCCGCGCACCATCATCATCACGCTGGTCGCCGGAACGCTCGCCAGCGTGCTGGCGGCGATCGGCCCCGCCGTCGGCGCCGGCCGTGTGCCGCCAGTGGCCGCAATGGGCGACGCCGTGCTCGAGCGAGTGGGTTCAGTGCGCGGTCGTGTCGGCGCTGCAATCGCGTCGGCGGTCGTGGGCGCAGCCGCGATTGTGGCAGTCATGCGCGGCGCCGATGCCCTGCTGTTGGCGCTCGGAGTGGTGTGTCTGTTTGCTGCCACGTTGCTGATGGGTCCGGTGATGGCCCGACCGATCGCGCGCTTCATCGGTGCGCCAGTGCAACGTGTGCGTGGAGTCACCGGAACGATGGCGCGCGGGAACGTGCAGCGCAATCCGCGACGCACGGCGCGCACTGCCGCACCGGTGTTAATCGGGGTCGCTTTGGTCACGGGGGCGTCGGTGTTCGCAGCGTCGATCAAGCAACAAATTCACGACGTCGTCGGCGCCACGTTTGCGGGCGACTATGTCGTCAATTCGACCAACGGTGGGCCGGTGAGTTTCGGGCAGGAGTTCGTCGACTCGTTGAACCAGCTGCCGGAGGTTGATCAGGCGACCGGGCTCGGGTTCGCGTTTGGCATCGCCGACACCGACGGCGAGACCGCAAATGGACTTGTCGTTGATCCGTCGACCGCCAACGGCCTCTTGAACATCGTGTTCGTGTCGGGGGAGATGATCGATCTGACGACCGACGGAGTGTTGATTAGTGAAGGCGAAGCGAAGCGCGAGAACGTGGCGATTGGCGGTGAGGTAGTCCTCCGTCTCGACGGCGAGCCGTTGCCGCTCACAGTGCAAGGAATCTTCGAGACCACCGACCTGATCCGCGCCTCGCGTATCTATCACCGCGAGACGTTCGTGGGCAGCAGCATCCCGACGCCCGCCGGAGTCGTCTCGCTGACAGCAGCCGCTGGGGTCTCCGACCGCGATCTGCGCGACGCCGTCGATGTGATCATCAAGGACTACGGCATCGGCACGCTGCAAAACAAGCAGGAATTCATCGAGAGCCGTGCCGACATCGTTGATCGCAGTTTGTCGTTCATCTATGGATTGCTGTTCCTTTCGATCGTCATCGCCACGTTCGGCATTGTGATCACCTTGCTGCTGGCCGTCTACGAACGCCGGCGTGAGACAGGGTTACTGCGTGCCGTGGGCATGAACAAGAGTCAGGTGCGCACGACCGTTCGGTGGGAGAGCGTGATCACCTCTATCTATGGCGCCGCGGTCGGCGTGCTGATGGGCTTGGTGCTCGGGTACGTGGTCATCGTCGCATTGCGCGATCAAGGCTTAACCACTTACTCGGTGCCGGTCAGCAGCATCATCTGGATCATGGTGCTGGCGTTCATTGCTGGTGTCGTCGCCGCCGTGGTTCCAGCCTGGCGGGCCACCCGCCTGGGCATCCTCAGCGCCATTGCCGCCGACGGCTGATGTGTAACAGTTGGCAGCAATGACTGCTGGCTACTCAGGTACACCGTTGCCGAAGAAGTTGGGAATTGTTGGCGACGCGGTGTTCACGGTGCTGCACGCGCCTCCCAACTTCGCCGAAACATTGGGTGACTACGGCGAAGCCGTGTGGCAACGCAGCCTGTTGGCACCGATCGACGTGGTGGTTGCGTTCTTTACCGAGCGCAAGGCACTGCTCGCCGAGTGGCCGAAGCTGACCGAGGCCGCACAACCGGCCGGCGGCGTATGGATTGCATGGCCGAAGAAGAGCAGTGGCGTCAACACCGACATCACCGAGGATGTGCTGCGCGCACACTTGCTGCCGACCGGATGGGTCGACAACAAGGTGTGCGCGATTGACAGCACTTGGAGCGGGTTGCGCTTCGTGCTGCGGAAAGAAAACCGCCCGCCACGTTTGCGCTAGTCGCTCAGGCGTGAGCTACTTGGGCTGCGGCAGGACCCGGAGATACGGCTTCACTGTTGTCCAGCCCTGCGGGAACAGCTTCTCGGCCTCTTCGTTGGTAACGGCGGAACCGATGATCACATCGTTGCCGTCCTTCCAGTTGACGGGCGTGGCCACCTTGTACTTGGCGGTGAGCTGCAGGCTGTCGATCACGCGCAGGATCTCATCGAAGTTGCGGCCGGTGCTTGCCGGGTAGGTGATCGTCAGCTTGACCTTCTTGTCGGGGCCGATCACAAACACGGAACGCACGGTGAGCGTGTCGTTCGCGTTCGGGTGGATCATGTCGTAGAGGTCGGCGACCTTGCGATCGGGGTCGCCGATCATCGGGAAGTTCACCGGTGTCCCCTGCGTTTCGCCGATGTCGGCTTCCCACTTCTCGTGCGACTCGACGCTGTCGACGGACAGGCCGATCACCTTCACGTTGCGCTTGTCGAACTCGGGCTTGATCTTGGCCACGTAGCCCAGCTCGGTGGTGCACACCGGAGTGAAATCTTTCGGATGGCTGAACAGCACACCCCACGAGTCACCCAGCCAGTCGTGGAACTTGATTTCGCCCTGGGTGGTGGGGGCGGTGAAGTCGGGGGCGATGTCGCCGAGACGAACGGTCATGGTGAGCTCCTGTTGAGAGTACGAGTTGTTGATTGAAGAGTATCGAATACCCGACTACATCGGTCAAGATTGTTTGGTTGGCAGGTGACTAAATGGTCACCTATTATTCGACCTCGTGGACCTGGTCTTCAAAGCACTTGCCGACAACACGCGCCGAGCGTTGCTCGATGCGTTGGTGGAGCGCGATGGCCAGTCGGTGGCGGCGCTGTGCGAGCAGTTCCCGTCGATGACGCGCTTCGGCGTGATGAAGCATCTCGCCGTGCTCGAGGCGGCGAACCTTGTCACCACCCGTCGGCAAGGTCGCAACAAGTTGCACTACCTCAACCCCGTGCCGATCCAGCAGCTCGCCGACCGTTGGATCAGTAAGTACGCACAACCGTTCACCCGCTCGCTCGTCGACCTGAAGCAGTCCGTAGAAAGCACAGCCTGAAAGGCAGAGATAACAGTGGCCGTTACCCGACACCAATACCGCATCTACATCAAGGCACCGATCGAGCAAGTGTGGAACGCGGTCGTCGACCCCAGCTACACGCGTCGCTACTTCCATGGCACGGCCTTCGAGTCGCCACCGCAGAGCGGGCAGCCCTATCGCACGTCGACCGACGATGGCCACCCAACGGTCGATGGCACGATCGAGGTCTTGGAGCCACCGACGCGGTTGGTGATGACGTGGCACACGCTCTACGACGCCGCGCTTGCGGCTGAGCCGCCGTCGAGAGTTGAGTGGACGCTTTCGCAGGCGGGCGACGGGTTAACTCAAGTCGACTTGGCGCACGGCGATCTTGCGTTCAGCCCGCTCACATGGGCCAACGTTCGTTACGGCTGGGTGTGGATCCTCGACGGACTGAAGACGCTCGTCGAGACCGGCGAAGTCCTCCCGCCAATCAAGGACCGCGAGGAAGCAACCGACGCCGACGACATCACCGCCGGCTGGCACCGCGCGCAGGGCATCGAGTGCAATAACTCCATCTGGGAGATGGTCGAGGCCGAGCGCACGCCAGAGAACAACGAAGAGATACTGCGTCGCGCGTTCGCGGCGAGCTATCACTGGGCGCGTGCGAAGGGCCGCACGCCCTTGAACGACCAGCGTGGGCAGTACATGCTGGCCAAGGCCCATCTCTTGGCCGGGCTACCCGAACGGTCGTTGCACTACGCGGATGATTGCATGCGCATCACGCTCGAGAATGGCTTCGTCGACTTCGACCTGGCGTATGCACATGAAGCACGTGCGCGCGCGTTGCGTGCGCTAGGACGCGACGAGGAAGCGATGAGCGAGTGGGCGGCCGCGAAGGCCGTCCCGATCGCTAACGACGGCGATCGCGAGATCCTCGACATGGATCTCGCCGAGGGACCGTGACCTAACTGGCGATTAGGCCGTCGACCAACTCGATCGTGCGGTCGGCGATCTCGTCGGCCCACCGCCGATCATGCGTGGCGACAACGATGGTGGTCGTGGTCGCGCGATCGGCGAGCGTTCGTGACAAGCGGCCGAGTTGCTCATCGTCGAGATGCGCGTCGGGTTCGTCGAGCACCAAAACATCCGCGCGGCCAGCCAGTGCGGCAGCGAGTGCAACTCGTCGCCGTTGGCCGCCAGACAGTCGACCGCATCGTTCGCTAGCGAGATCCACGAGGTCGACGTCGCGCAACGCGCGGTGAACGTGGCCGCGCCGCGCACGCGGGTTGGGTGCGAGCTCGCGCATCACTGCGATCAGGTCGACGTGGTCGAACACCGACAAGCGGCGCGGCACACTGTCGTCTTGCGGCAGGTAACCCAACCGGCGTCGGACGTTCGCCAAGCTGCGATCGACAACCGCCTCGCCGCCGACGACCAAGGTTCCCTCTGAAGGAGCCGTCACCGTCGCGAGTAGTCGGAGCAGCGTGGTCTTTCCGCATCCGTTGTTTCCGAGCACGACAGTGACGCCCGCACCGATCGTGAGCGACGGCACGCGGAGCTCGAAGCGCGGCGAGTTGCGGTACGTGACGCCTTCCATGTGCAGGACAGGTGCCGTCATGCTTCGCTCCAGCGGTCGAGCCGTCGCCGGCTGACTAACAGCGCCGCTGCGGCAATGAGCGCTACAACCGCCGAACCCAGCTGGCCGACGACACGGAACGGGGCGGTTGCGTCGCTGTTGGCTTGAGCAACGATGACAACCATCGTGAGCCAGGCGAGGCCGACACCCAACGCGGCGCGGCGGATGCCGATGTGCGCACCGAAGGCCAGGGCCGTCGTGGTCGTGGCCAACGCAGGCAGCAGCCACGCCAACTGCAACCAGCCGTGCGTCGGCGAGGTGAGCACCGTCAACGCCGACAGCGTCGCAGCCGCAGTTACGACAGTGATCGTGCGCAGCAAGATCAGTCGCAAGCCCGAAAGCGGCGTCGCCACAGCGACTTCGTGGGCGCGGTCGCTGTGCGGGCCGTACGCAAGCGCGACGCCCAGCACGGGCACGATTGGAGCGAGGGCAAGGAAGACCGCGAGTTGGTCTCCGGGCTTCCACTGCTTCGCGCCAGCGCTTGCCGCGAGAACCAGCACGAGGCCGACTGCCGCAAACCATGCCCAGCGCAGCACTGGTGTCGCCGCCATCAAGCGGGCGGTGGGTTCCGGAACGCGCAACGCAAGGAGCGCCCGCTCGAACCGACTGCGCGTCGGGGCGGTGATCTCGCCCATGATCGCGTCGAGGTTGCTCGCCAGTCGTTCGTCGATGCTCTTCACTTGGTCACCTTCTGAAGCAGATCGCGGGCGCGGGAGAGGCGACTCTTGACGGTGCCCTGTGGAATGCCGAGCAAAGCTGCGGCTTCGGCCGTGGTGAGTTCATCGATGTACACCGCGCTGACCACGGCGTGCAGATCGGCAGGAAGACGTGACAACAGGTCGTAGGTGCGAGTTCCTGGAGCAGGTAGTGGTTCGGGTTCTGGCATGGTCGCAACGGGGGTTGGGTGCGGATGACGGCGCAGCTGATCGATCAGCCTGCGCAGCGCGATCGACCACAACCACGCGCCGACCTCGCCCTTTTCGGGGCGGAACTGGCGAGCACTGCGCCATGCACTGATGAACGTGTCTTGCAGTGCAGTATCGACCAGATCGTCGTCGTTGCATCGCGATTGCAGCCTCAGCAGCAACCAGCGGGAGTGCCGGTGATAGAGCGCTTCGAGCGCGTGCCGATCGCCTGCTGCCACAGCGGCCAAGAGGTCGGCATCGGTGCGCTCGGGCGCGGTCACACACAACAGCGTGCCAGTTCCGGCGCTCAAACGGCAGCGGCCCGGCGCTGCTTGCGACCTTGGCGCCAATTGCGCCAGTCGGAGCGAAGGCCGCGCATTGGAAAGGCGAGCTGCTGGATGATTCCGTTGGGCATCGGCCCCGGGATGCCGTAGTTCTGCGGACGCTGATCGCGGGGCATGCGGTACGTGCCGAACATGATGTCCCAGATCGGAAGGAAGGTGGAGAAGTTGCTGTTGTGTGCTTCGTGCCGCAGCTCGTGATGCCAGTGATGGAACTCGGGAGTCATCACCACCGGCCACAACGGGCGCAGGCGGAAGCGCACGTTGAGGTGTGCACCGAGCCCGACAAGGAACTGAATGATGGCAAGCCCACCGGTGACCTTGTTGTCGACGCCGGCCGCGATGAATAGAACGATGATCGGCGCGATGAACACGCCATCCAACGGGTGAGCACGAAAGCCTGACACCCAGTCGAGGTGGCGCGTGCTGTGGTGCACCGAGTGGAAGCGCCAGAACAGAGGGACGGTGTGCGACCAGCGATGCGTCCAGTACACGAGGAAGTCGAACAGCAGAAAGCCGCCGATCACTTGCGCGAGCGCGGGCAACGACGTGACGAACGGGCGCAGGAGTAGCCCCGGTATCCATGCGAAAGAGAGCACGCCGACGACGATCGCGACGACCAGGGTGATGAACTGCAGCGCCGGCTGCGCGGCTGCGTAGGCGAGATCGGTGCGCAAGGCGAGTCGCCGAACCGGCACTGGGTGGCGGCGAAAGAAGCGCTCGAGCGGCCAGGAGATGATGAACAGCGCGACGATGCCGTTGACTGCCTCGTTGCCGATGAACACGCTGGCGACCGCAGCAGCGACTGCCAGCGACACGAGCACAGTGACGCGGCGGCTACGCGGTGCACGTTGGCGATTACTGGCGACAGGCGGGGGAAGAACTGGTCGGGAGAGTTCGAGAAGACTCATACCCCTCTATCGGGGTGAGAGAGCCGCTCGGTTCACAGCGCCGTTAGTTCTGCACCGCCGCGATGAGACGCGCTTTGAAGTCGTTTCCGGCATGGTTCGCCTCAAGCCCAATGAACACGCTGCCAGGGTTGCTGTTCTCGGTGTTCACGCCATTGACCACAACACCCGAGTCGGGAGCCAAGGCAGCGAGATTCGACTGGCCGTAATCCTGCACGGTGATCTGATTCAGGCGAGCCGACAGCGCGTGCGGGTTTGTCCGTGGGCCACTGATTGCCCACACCAGCCAACCCTTGGTGATGATCGCGGCCCCGTAGACGAGCTCTTCCTTGCCGAACAGACCCTTCTTTGGCCGCACCGAGGTGGTCTCAACGCCGTCGCCGGCATCTGCAAGGATCGCACCCAAGTTGAATTTCGCAACGTGTTCACGAATGGCGGCGGCGAGCTCTGGGCGCATCGACTGAAGGCTGCAAACGCGCGTCGTTCTCGTGTACTGGGTCATCGAAAGTTCTAGATCTGCAGGCCGAACCGGTCGGCGAACGCGTGGTAATAGTCGTCGTCGTCCTCGATCGTGCCAAGGGCGACCCATTGCTGATCGGTCATCGCTGCGCGGCCATCGATTAACTCCTTGGCTCCCCAGCTGACGGGGTAGCGCAGTTGCGGTTGGTCGGTGGTGATCGCGTGATGCACCACCTTGCCAACCTCGAATGGGTCGGTTGCGTTGGCAAGACCAGCCGCGTACATCTGGAACATGCGGCGGTAGGCGGCGTCGTACGCGCCGGACTGATTGGGGGCGTCGATGTTCTTGGCGAAGATCGCACTCTTGGTCACACCCGGCTCGACGATGGCGACTCGAATGCCGAATGGCGCAACCTCTTGGGCGAGGCCTTCGCTGAGACCTTCCAGCGCCCACTTGGAAGTGACATACGGACTTTGTGCAAGCGCTGCAATCTTGCCAACCACCGACGTGATGTTGACGATGGTGCCGCGGCGACGCTCGCGCATACCGGGCAGCACCTGTTGTTGGCAGCGCACCGCGCCGCAAAGGTTGACGTTCATGATGTCGAGGTACATCTGCGGCGGGCATTCTTCGGCGACGGCGTTGCCGCCCACGCCAGCGTTGTTGACAAGCACGTCGACTACGCCGTCTGTCTCCGTGAGAATGCGCGCGAAGCCAGCCGCAACCGAATCGTCTGAGGCGACATCGAGCTCGATCAACTTCACTTCAACGCCTGCATGTTCGGCCATCACGCCCAACTTGGCTGCCTTGTCGAGGCTGCGCACAGTGCCGTACACAACGAAGCCCTGCCCAGCAAGGTGGATGGCAGTGGCGCGACCGATGCCGCTGTTCGCGCCGGTAACAACAGCGATGGGCGTCGTTGCGTGAACGGGTTCAGTCATGGTCGCCGATCGTAGGCGCGAACTCGTCGTACCACACCGGGTCGGGGTCGCAGCCGAGGGCGAGGCTGCGCACGCGGTTGCCGTCGGTCAACAGCACATCGAGCAACAGCAATCCCTGCGCCATGTGTGCCCTCCGCAGCGCGTGATAGCCGCGACGGTCAACTTCCGAAGGGGGACCGTCGGGCACCTCGTTGTCGATCACGATGCTGATCGTCTGGCAGAACGGCGCTTCAACGCCGGGCAGGTTCGACATGCCGATCAGTAAGCCGACCTCAGCCGGCGGGTCGAGCAGCATTGCCGTGATGCGACGACGCTCGTCGAGCAAGGCAAGGACTTCGTGGCACACCGGCATGTCCAGCACTTCGGTGGCCAACATGACGGCGTCGGAGAACTCGGCGACAACGATTGGGTCGTCGGGACTGGGGAGAAAGATGCTCCACGGGTGATCGCCAGATTCCAGCTGCAACGACTGCTGGCGACGACGAGGCAAGCGCAAACGCGGCTTGAACGACATGACTTCCTCCAAAGAAAACTGCAAGGTCGTGAACGACCGGAGTTGATTCCGGGGGAAGCCGTTGCGGCGAGACTATCGGTGCGTTACAGCAGTTCCGCTACGTGGGGAGCGATCTGTTCCGGCGTCACGCCGGTGCCAAAGCGCTGCACTTTGCCGTTGCGGTCGACCAGGAACTTCTCGAAGTTCCACTTGATGTCTTCTCCGTCGGTCTGTTCCTTCAGCCACGTGTAGAGCTCGCACGCAGCGTCGCCGTTGACCTCGATCTTGGCGAACATCGGAAACGCGACGTCGTACTTGGTCTGCACGAACTTGAGGATGTCGGCATCCGGGTCGGGCTCTTGCTTGCCGAACTGGTTGCACGGGAAACCCATCACGGCGAAGCCGGCGGCTTTGTTGTCTTCGTGGAGAGTACGCAGACCTGCGTACTGCGGGGTAGCGCCTCAATAAGTGGCGACGTTGACCAGCAGCAGCACTTGGCCGCGGTAGTCGGCAAGGTTGACGTCCTCGCCGGTGATCGACTTCATCGTCAGGTCAAACATGTCGCTCATCGCTTCACTCTATCTCGCTGAGCCACTCGAGAACCGAGCTCGAGCAGTGGCCATGCGGCCGCGATCAGCCCTGCGGCGAGGCCGTACGCCCAGCCCGCGGTCGTGGGGAGTTCGAACCAATCGCGGCCTGTGGGGATCACGAACGCCAACGCGAAGAGTGCTGTCATCGTGATCACCAGCCCGCGGCGCAGGTGATTCAGCGGGCGCGCAACGCGGAACAGGTTCATCAGCGCAACCGAACCGGCGACGAGCACGGCGACCGTTCGCGCGTGGTCGCTGTCGATCGATTCGTCGAGTTGGGCGATGGCGAACACCGTCATGGTCGCCGCCGCGATCACGATTCCGGCCGGCACGGCGCGGCCGAGAACGCGTGGCATGAAGCCCTTCGCGACGCGCTGATCGTTGGGTTCCAGCGCAAGGAAGAAGGCGGGCAATCCGATCGTGAACCAGCTGAGGATCGAGAGGTGGATCGGGCGCAATGGGTAGGCGAGTGCGAATACGCCTGTGAGTACTGACAGCACCACCGAGTAGACGGTCTTGGCGAGAAACAGACTGGCGACGCGTTCGATGTTGTTGATCACGCGGCGGCCTTCGCTCACCACCGCGGGCATGGCAGAGAAGTTGGAATCCATCAGCACGAGCTGCGCGACACCGCGCGTTGCCTCGCTGCCCGACGCCATCGCGATGCCGCAGTCGCTGTCTTTCAAGGCGAGCACGTCGTTGACGCCGTCGCCGGTCATCGCCACCGTGTGACCGCGAGCCTGAAGTGCGCGCACCATCGCCCGCTTCTGGTGTGGCGTCACGCGGCCGAAAATCGTGCCGCTCTCGATTGCGTCGGCGAACTCCTTGCTGTCCTCATCGGGCAGCGTCGTGGCGTTGACGTTGTCTTCCCATCCGACAAGGCCCGCCTTCTGCGCGACAGCGCCGACGGTCACGTTGTTGTCGCCGCTGATCACCTTCACGATCACGCCCTGGTCAGCGAAGTACTTGAGTGTCGCGGGCGCATCGGCGCGCATCACGTCTTCTAGCAAGACGAGTGCCACGGGACGAACCTTGGGGAGCTCCATGTCCTCGCTTGCAAAGGTTGTGTCCGTGCCGGCCAGTACGAGCACGCGTTCGCCGGTCGCAGCGTGCTGCTCGACCTGTTCCTGCAAAGCACCCGTGTATGCCTTGCCGAGCACATTCTCCGGAGCGCCGAGCACCCAGCTGCCGGCGGGCTTGCCGTCCGCGGTGGTGAAGGTCATGCCACCCCACTTACGGCCGGAAGAGAACGGCACCCGCCCGGTGACGAGCCACGTGGTCGGCTCGGTGAAGTGAGTACCCAGCGCGACGGTGGTGGCGTTGGGGTCGGGGTCGAGTTGCGCAAGTGCACACAACACAGGGTCGATGACTGCGCGATCTTCGCCGTCCATCGCCTTCACATCGGAAAGAGCAAGCGAGCCTTCGGTGATGGTTCCGGTCTTGTCCGCGCACAGCACATCGACGCGCGCGAGCACTTCGATTGCGGGAAGCTCCTGCACAAGGCAGCGTTGGCGAGCGAGTCGCACAACGCCGACGGCGAAGGCAACGCTGGTCAGCAGCACCAGGCCCTCGGGCACCATGCCGACCAAGCCGGCAACAGTGCTGATGATCGACTCTTGCCAGCCTTCGTGTCGCCGCAGGAACTGACTGCTCGCGAGCAGTAAGCCAACGGGGATGATGAGGTAGCCGACCCAGGTGACGATGCGGTTGATGTCGTTGCGCAGGGGCGAGTTGACGAGCGTGAAGCGGCGCGCTTCCTCGGCGAGTTTGATTGCGTAGTTTTCGGCGCCGACCTTCGTCACCAGCATGCGACCGGTGCCGGCGACGACGGCGCTGCCGCTGAGCACTTCGTCGCCTGGGCCTTTGCTAACCGCGTCGGCTTCGCCGGTGAGATGCGACTCGTCCAGCTCGAGGTTTTCGCCGGAGAGCACCTCGCCGTCGGCAACGACCTGAGCGCCCGAGCGCAGTTCAACGACGTCGTCGAGCACGAGTTCGTGCACCGCGAGTTCGACCACCTCGCCGTCGCGCACTGCTTGCGCCTTCGGCGCGCTGATCACGCTCAGCGAATCGAGCACTTTCTTCGCCCGTAGCTCCTGTACGACGCCGATCACGCTGTTGGCAACGATGACGCCGCCGAACAACGCATCCTTCGGTGAGCCAGCGGCGATCACGAGCGCGGCCAGCACGCCAATGACGAGGTTGATCGGTGCCAGCACGTTGGCGCGGATGATCTGGCCGACGCTGCGCGTGGGAGCGTCGGGGATGGCATTGGTCTCGCCGCGTGCCACCCGCTCGGCGACCTCGGCAGTCGTCAGGCCAGTCGTTGGGTCGGTCTTCGCGTCGGTATTCACAGAGGTGAACCTATAGCGTCCACGCTCATGGCCATCAGCGACGAGAAGTACGTACTGCTCACCACGTTTCGTAAGTCGGGTGACGCAGTTGCGACGCCGGTGTGGATCGTTGGGTTGCCCGACGGCACGGCCGGCTTCACCACCGAGCCCGATGCTGGCAAGGTGAAGCGCATTCGCAACACGCCGCGGGTCACGTTGCAGCCATGCTCGGTTAGCGGCAAGGTGAAGCCTGGCTCAGAGGTGGTGGAGGCCACGGCAACAGTGAAGGTCGGTGCCGATGCGCAGGCGATTCACAAGGCGATCCGCAAGAAGTACCCGGTGATGGTTTCGCTGATGGCGGTTCCCGCGTTCTTCACGAAGCTGATTCGCCGCAAGCCCGCAACCGAGTGTGCAATCCATCTCACGTTCGTGTAGGTCGGTAGCTCGCTCTCGCCGCATTCGTGATGGACGTTTATACCTGGTAGTCAGGCGGCGCCGGGCCGACCGGTCGGCGGGTCGTTGCGCAACGTGAAGCCAAACGCGTCAGCGGCACCGGCGACATCCCCACGTCGCGCCGCTGCGGCCGAACCCATCGAGCGCGTCGCGAGATCGGGCATGTCGTCCCACTCGATGCTTACGTCCCGCGGGTCGTCGGTTCCGACTCGCAGCGGCAACGCGTCGCCGATCAGTGGCGTCTTTGCGAGCGGGACGTCGTCGACGACGTCGGTCTCGAACGCCGCCACGCCCTCAAGCTCGACGCGCATGCGCACCGTGTGCTCGACATCTCGTTTGCCGGTCTGTCGCGCGCCGCGCTTGGTCGGCCCGATCGAGATCACGACGCCGCGACCTTGAGTGCCGTTGGACTTGCGCTTCCCAAACAGACCCATGTGCTTGAGGGTACACGCCCCGAACTCGGCGATCTAGCTCGGACACGCGCACGGTCTACGGTCCCGACTGCGCTCGCTCGGTAGCCTTTCGCGAAGCCGCACGCAGGTGTGTTGCGGCCAGGCCCTTGTAGCTCAGTGGATAGAGCAACGGTTTCCTAAACCGCAGGTCGCATGTTCGATTCATGCCAAGGGCGCTTTGTCAAGGGCGCGCTGCCAAGGGCGCGTTCAACGACACGGGTCGGGCAAAGGGGTGTGCTGCCGTGGCTCAAACTGAGAGCGCGGACAGTGAGGACGGCGTTGTCAGTCGGTCCCGCGGAAGAAGCCGGTCGCTTTGGCGGCGGATCTGAGCTTGTCGGGGTAGCCGGGGCCAAGTGTTGCGGAGACATCTTCGAGTTTGAGTTCGATGTTGCAGTTGGCGCACACGACTCGAGTGGTGGTGTTGTGATCGCAGGTGTCGTGATGGAGCACGATGGGCGGACCGTCGGGGCCGGAGAGCCAGACGTCCGACCAAGTGGCCATCGCAGTGACGACTTTCCAATAGTCGCGACCCATGTCGGTGACGATGTAATCGTACCGTTCGGGGCGGTCTTGGTACTTGCGGCGTTCGAGGAGCCCGGTCTCGACGATGCTGTTGAGGCGTCGGGTGAGGACGTTGCGGCTCATGCCGAGGCTGTGCTGGAACTGATCGAAGCGGGTGAGCCCGTAGAACGCATCGCGCATGATCAGTGGCGTCCAGCGGTCCCCGGTGACAGCGAGGGCGCGGGCGATCGAGCAAGGCCAGCGGGAGATGTCAGGTCGGGTCATTCCGTCTGGTGCTGAGGAGGTCGGCGCATCTCTGGAAAGTCTAGGCGACGCTGTGGTCACAGTCAGTTCCTATTGGGAACTGACATGGTATGGTCCGGCCTGTGTGCGGCGGCACGCCGACCAACTTCCGATCGACGGAGCAACCCATGACCACCGAGCCATTGATGTTTCACAAGACGGCGTGCATTTTGTGCGAATCCAACTGCGGCATCGAGGTACGGCTCGATGGTCGCACGTTCGAACGCATCCGCGGCAACAAGGACCACGTCGGCTCCAAGGGGTACACCTGCGAAAAGGCGTTACGTCTCGACTACTACCAGAACACCCGCGACCGCTTGACGTTGCCGATGCGTCGCCGCGCCGACGGGACCCACGAACAGGTGTCGTGGGAGACCGCGATCGCCGAGGTCGCCGAACGGCTTGCCGCCGTCCGCAACACGCAGGGTGGCGCCTCGATCTTCCGGTATGGCACCGGCGGACAAGGCAACCACCTCGGCGGCGTGTACGGCGACGCGCTCAGCAACGCCCTCGGAGTGCGCTACCGATCCAACGCCCTCGCGCAGGAGAAGACCGGACAGGCCTACGTCGAAGGTCGCCTCTACCGTGCCCACACCCGTGGCGACTGGGGACAAACCGAGGTCGCCGTCTTCCTCGGCAAGAACCCGTGGATGAGTCACGGCCTTCCTGAAGCGCGGCGGGTGCTCAAGGAGATCGCTGGCGACCCCGAACGTTCGATGGTCGTGATCGACCCTCGTCGAACCAAGACCGCGGAGCTCGCCGATTACTTCCTGCAGGTCAAGCCAGGCACCGATGCTTACTGTCTTGCGGCGATCGTCGCGGTCCTCGTGCGCGACGAACTCGTCGATGGCACGTTTCTCGATACGCATGTCGTCGACGTCGAACCCGTCCTCGACGCGATCGGTCGCGTCCCGATCTCCGAATTCGCCCAACGATGCGGGGTCGCGCTGCCGGACATCGAAGCCGTCGCGCACCGCATCGGCCGATCGCAGTCGGTCGCGATCTTCGAAGACATCGGCGTCGAGCAAGCGCCCCACTCGACGCTGGTGTCGTACCTGCAGCGTCTGATCTGGATCCTGCGCGGCAGCTTCGCGAAACCCGGTGGCATGAACCCGGTGACCTCGCTGTTTCCGACCGGCAAGCGACCTGCCGGCGAGCGACGCGCCAGCTACACGCCGGTCACCGGTGCCGAGATCATCACGGGCCTGATTCCGTGCAACTCGATCGCCGACGAGGTCCTCACGGATCATCCGGACCGGTTGCGGGCGATGATCATCGAGAGCTCGAACCCCGTGCACTCGCTCGCCGGCTCGGCCCGGTTCCGTGAAGCGATGGCAGCACTTGAGTTCAGTGTCGTGTTCGATGTCGTCATGACCGAGACCGGTCGTCTCGCCGACTACGTCCTGCCGTCGTCGAGCCAGTTCGAGAAGCCCGAAGCCGTCTTCTTCAACTTCGAGTTCCCCAACAACGTGTTTTCGCTCCGCAAGCCGGTGCTGGAACCGCTCCCGGGCGTCATCGCCGAACCCGAGATCCACGCCCGCCTCATCGAAGCGCTCGGCGCGCTCGACGACACCGACATCGCTCCCCTTCGTTTGGCTGCCGACGCCGGTCGCGCAGCGTTCGCGGCTGCCTTCGCCGCGGCGATTGGGAACAAGCCCGCACTCGCCAAGGTCGGCGCAGCACTGCTGTACCGCACCCTCGGCCCAACGCTGCCAGACGGCCTTGCCGGAGCGGCCGCGTTGTGGTTCCCGATGCAGCTATGCGCCGCCGCCTACCCCGAGGCGGTCGAACGAGGCGGCATCCAGCCCGGCCCCACCGGCCTCGGCGACGCCCTCTTCGACGCAGTACTCGCGAGTGATGACGGCGTGGTCTTCACGAGTCACCGATACGAGGACGCGTGGGACCTCATCGGCTTCGAGGACGGCAAGATCCACGTCACCATCGCCGTCCTCATTGACGAGCTCGACGCATTGCGTAACGCTCCCACGTCATACACGACTGAGGACTTCCCCTACGTTCTGTCTGCCGGGGAGCGGCGGTCGTTCTCCGCCAACACCATCATCCGCAACCCGAACTGGCGAAAAAAGGACGTGGACGGGGCCCTCGCCATCGGCCCGCACGACGCCATGGCACTCGGCGTCGAAGACGGCGACCGCATCCGACTCACCACCGCCGCAGGCGCGGCAGAGCCGATCATCATGATTGACGAAGCGATGCAAGCGGGCCACATCAGCCTGCCCAACGGCTACGGACTCAGCTACCCCGACGAACACGGAGAGCACCACACCGTCGGCGTCGCACCCAACGAGCTCACATCCCTCGACTGGAAAGACACCATCGCCGGCACGCCGTGGCACAAGCATGTGCCAGCACGCCTTGAACGACTCGCCTGACATTGATGGCGCCCCGCTCGGCGACGGCGGAGGCGCAAAGCTGTCCATCCACTTGTCCATCTACTGCGCGCTACTGCATGATGCCCAACGAGACAGACGAGGAGAACACCGAAGCTGAGCAGGTCAGATGCGATTCAAGGTGACTCGCTGAGACCCACTCGCGCTCATTCCTAAACCGCAGGTCGCATGTTCGATTCATGCCAAGGGCGCGGAGTCAGCAGCTGTAAGTAGCGCCGCTGTCAGAAGGTCACGTGCGAACCACACGTGACATCGCCTTCGATATGGATCGTGTTTGGCGTCCCACTGGCCGGCGATTGTTCGACGAGGTCGCCGCTGACGTGTGCATTGTTCTCGAAGAGCACGATGGCGTCGCTGGCCGTGTAGACATATTGATGCGCGACGCCCACAGGATCTTCAAACGACTCGTACAGGGTGATTGTGCCTGAAGCGTCGAAGGCGAGCTGGTCGTTCTGTCGGAAGTATTCGAAGATGGTCAAGAAAAATGCAATCTTCCCGCCGACCGACATGGTGCCAGCAAGGTTCAAAGTGTCGCGCAGGTTGTCCGTGGTGCACTCGACTCGGAACGGGCTGAGGCCACCGTCGATAGCGCCCTCAAGCGTGTCGCCGCTGAAGACGACGGTTGAAGTGCCGGTGGTCTGGTCGCCGCAATCGATCGAACCTGTGACCTCGGTGATGACCCCAACGGTCCCCGGGTTGGACTCCGCGGGAGTTGTCTCAACGACCGGCGTATCAATCTGCACGCCTTGCCCGGCATCGAAACTCGTCACGCCGGTGCCTTCGAACGTGCGCGATGTGTACGTTTCGCCGGCGTTAGACCCAGCGACAACAACCACCTTGTTGTTGGAGACCTCGAGTGAGATGTTCACGTCGCGGTTCACAGAATTCAACTGAAGCCGAATGACGGTCGGTCCTTCGAACGTCGGGTAGTTACACAGCACCTGCGCGTTCTTGCCGGCACCGGTAAGCGAGGCGTCGTCGGCATCGCCCACAAACTGCAGGTCGGCGGTGCCCATGTCTGCTGCTGGTTCGGTGGTGGGCGTCGACTCTGCAGCCGTGCTATCGGGAGTCGACGAACCCGACCCACCGCACGCCGACAAAGCGAAGCAAACCACGAGTGAAGTGCGCAAGGCAGCCCTGTTCATTCGCGCACCTTACCTTTTGAGCACTCGGCCCAGCGCGGGGTAGACCGGTGGCGGGACTTCTCCGACGCGGTGACCGTAGATGGCATCTGCGGCACAGGATGGTCGTTCCCAGAACCTGTCAGCTGAACTGGCACGCCACCCCCTTTCGCGGGCCACAGTCTCACATAACGGTCGGCGTGCATAGCGGGGTACGGTTCGCAACTGCACCGAAAGGAGTCGTTCATGTCCAACGTTCAGCCAGGTTCCGGCATTGCTCTCGACAAGGTCCCGGTGCATTTCGCGGCGACAGGTCGCGCGTCCACCATCGACGGGTTCACGTTCGACCCATCGGGGTTCGAGGCTTACATTGCGGCGAACACGTCATCGTCGGATCCGGGTCGGCTTACGTTCGTGGAGCACTCCGCGGAGTCGTGGGGGATGTGGGAGTGCCATCGGGCCGGTGATGAGCTGGTGATTGTCATCGCCGGCGCGGCGATCTTCATTCAGGAGATTGGTGGGGCCGAAGTACGCACGAGAGTTACCCCCGGGCAGGCCGTGCTCAATCCTTCCGGAACATGGCACACGGCTGATGTGGAAGTGCCGTTCACCGCGGTCTACCTCACTCCCTGCCCCGGCACAGAGCACCGGCCGAGGTGACACTTTGCGCGGGCCCTATGGCACTAGCTCGCGTGTCGTCTGCGCCCCACGATGATAGGTGACAGGAGTGTGTGTAATGAGCACCATCAAGGAAGCAGCTACGACTTTTCTGGCGAGTAAGCGCATCGCCGTTACAGGTGTGTCACGAGAGGCAGGAAGCCATGGGGGCAACGCTGTTTACAAACGCCTGCGAGACCGCGGTTATGAGGTCTTCGCCGTTAATCCAAACGCCGACACTGTGGAAGGTGATCGCGCGTATCACCACCTGACCGACATTGCGGGTGGCGTTGATGCCGTCGTCATCGCGACGCGACCGGACCAGGCCGACGCGACCATGCGCGAATGCGACGGGCTCGGCGTAAAGCAGGTGTGGATGCACCATGGCCCGGGGCCGGGCAGTGTGTGCGATGAGGCGACTGTGTTTGGTCGCAAACACGGCATGACGGTTATTGACGGCGGCTGCCCGCTCATGTTTGATCCCGCAGCCGACGTCGGACACAAGATGATGCGCTTCGTGTTGACTCGCACCGGCCGAGTCCCCAAGCAGGTGTGAGGTCATTCAAACGTGAGGAAGTTCCCGCTGTCGGATGACGCCGTGCGAGCGATGTACGTGGGAGGGCGCGGCAACGCGTCGGCTCGACGCTTCGCGCGGCTGTGGCGGTGGGTGTTCGCAGCTGGGTTCTTTCCGCGACGGTGGGTGACGTTGGAGGTTGTTGGGCATCGGTCTGGACGGCTGACCAAGTTTCCGCTCGGAATGGCCGATGTGGACAGTCGCTGGTATCTGGTCTCGATGCTCGGCGAGGACTGCAACTGGGTGCGCAACGTGCGCGCCGCTGATGGCCGTGTCGTGTTGCGCAGACGGCGCGCACGAAAGTGTCGGCTTGTTGAGGTCCCCGTGGACAAGCGTGCGCCGATCCTTCGTCGCTACGTGGAGAAGGTGCCCGGAGGGCGCCCGCACATTCCCGTTAGCAAGGGATCACCGCCCGCCGAGTTCGAGGCGATCGCTGCGTCCTACCCGGTGTTCGAGGTGACTGACTAGCGAGTTCGCGCTCCGCTACGCGCGCCGCTGAGAATCAGTTGCTGGAATCGTCGAACACGATCGTTGGTCTTGATTGGTTTGCGGCCCTGCAGTTCGTCGAGGTAGTCCAGCTTGGGCTGCAACTCCACGAGACCCTGCATTGTCGACCAGCACAGGTTGGTGACATCGTCCGCGTCGGCACTGAGGTGTTCGGATCGGATGATCTCGGCAACCACATCGTGAAGGGCGGTGTACGCGCGTAGGCCTGCCGCCATCAGTTCGGGATCCTCCGGATCGACGATGTCGAGCCGGAACATCACCTGCGCATGGGCTGGACGCTTGGTGGCAAGGGTGACGTACGCCGTGCCCATCGCGATCAACTTCTCAGCAGGGTCGTTGTGCTTCGCGGCGGCCGCAGTGATTGCTGCGTACAGCGCTTCGAAGCCTTCGATCGCCAACGAAGTCAGTAGTCCGCGCACATCTCCGAAGTGATGACCGGGCGCCGCGTGCGACACGCCGGCTCGCCGCGCGACCTCGCGGAGGCTGAAGTTGCCGACTCCCTTTTCGGCGATCACTTCCGCCGCGGCGCAACGCAATGCGTTGGGGAGATCGCCGTGGTGATACGGGGTGTGCACATTGTCACAGTACCCGATTTGATGTTGACGTTGTCTAGATTCGATGTTTACAGTGGCAACTTGACATCGGAAAGTTTGAGCTGAGGACTGGATAGACGCATGAACACCGCAACCGCCCCCCAGATAGAGGAAACGATCCACCGTCGCCGCTGGGCGATTCTCGCGGTGGTCAGCTTGGCGGTCTTCGTGACCGTGCTCGATGGAACCATCGTCAACGTTGCGATTCCGTCGCTCTCGGTCAAACTCGGCGCGTCCACACGTCAGCTGCAATGGATCGTCGACGCCTATCTGTTGGTGTTCACCGGGTTGCTGCTTGCCGCCGGCGGCCTCGGCGACCGGTTCGGGCGGAAGAAGGCGCTGCTGATCGGTCTTGGGTTCTTCGGGGCAACATCGGCCTACGCCGGGTCGGTGGAGAGCGCGAACGCGCTCATCGTTGGGCGAGCACTGATGGGCGTCGGCGCAGCACTGATCTTCCCCGCAACACTCGCGATTCTCACCAGCGTCTTTCGCGATCCCGCCGAGCGCGCGAAGGCGATCGGTGTGTGGAGTGCATCGTCGGGTATCGCCGTCGCCGCAGGTCCGATTGCGGGCGGTTGGCTACTCGAGCACTTCTGGTGGGGCTCGGTCTTCTACGTCAACGTGCCAGTCGTCATTATCGCCCTCGTCGCGACGTGGGTACTCGTGCCCGAGTCGCGCGACTCGGAGGCACCGCGGCTCGACCTTGCCGGGTTCGCATTGTCGATCCTGGCGATCGGCGCTCTCGTCTACACCATCATTGAAGCGCCCGAGTGGGGTTGGCTCGACACCAAGACAATCGCGGGCTTCGTCGTGGCGGCGGCACTCGTGACGTGCTTCGTGGTGGTCGAGAGTCGAGTGGAGCATCCGATGCTGCCGGTAACAATTTTCCGCAATCTGCGCTTCACGGCGGCCAGTGCATCGATCACGGCGGCGTTCTTCGCGCTCTTCGGTTTCATCTTCCTCATCACGCAGTACTTCCAGTTGGTGCGCGGCTACTCGCCGCTCGCGGCCGGCATTCGCACGCTGCCAGTAGCCACGGCCATCGCAATCGCCTCGGTGGTCGGCCCACGAATCGTTGAGCGCATCGGCACAACGCGGGTAGTAAGTGGTGGGCTGCTGTCGATGTCGGTTTCGTTTGTGTGGATCGCGCAATCGGCCGAGGTCGACACGCCGTACCTGATGATCGTCGGCCAGATGATCCTGCTCGGGTTCGGTCTCGGTTTCACCACTGCTCCTGCGACCGAGTCGATCATGGGGTCGCTGTCCACCGATAAGGCCGGCATCGGTTCCGCCGTCAACGACACCACTCGCGAGCTCGGCGGAACCTTGGGAGTCGCGATCGTCGGCAGTGTGTTCAGTTCGATCTACATCAATCAGCTTGATGCCAGCGATTCGTTTGGTCGCTTACCGCAAGAGGTGCAGGCGATCACGAAAGAGTCGGTCGGGGCAGCGCGTGCAATCGCAGAGCAACTCGGCGGTGATGGTTCCGGCTACCTCGCGACTGTCAACGACGCGTTCCTCTCGGGCCTGCAGGTTGGTTGCCTAGTCGCTGCCGGAGTCGCTGCGCTCGGTGCCGTCGTTGCTTGGCGATTCCTTCCGGCGCGCGCCGAGGAGCGGGCTGCTCACTCGCTTAAGTAGCCCTCGATCGCGCCGACGTGCCGACGCAACCTGCGCTCGGCAGTGTCGGCGTCGCGCGCCAGGATTGCTTCAGCGATGCGCATGTGCACGCGGTGAATCTGCTGTGCGCGCTCATTGAGATCGTCGGCGGACCCGACCGGGCTGGAGTGGCGGCTCGTCACACGACCGAGAATCTGCACGAACATCACCATCGCCGGACTACCGCTGAGTTCCGCGAGCAGCAGGTGGAAGCGGTTGGATGGAGAATCCTCGCTCGGCTCATCCGGGTTCCAACCAGCGAGGATCATCTCGACTTCGTTGTCCATGTGCTCTCGAATGGCCGCCTCGCCGGCCTTCGTCAATCCTTTGATGGCCGCCCGCACACATGCGACCTCAATCGCAGAGCGCGCCTCGGTCATCTGGCTTGGGCTGATTTTGAGAAACTCGAGGTTCAGCAACACGGCGCGCACCGCGGCATCAACGTTCGGCTCGATGACCACCAACCCGCCGCCCGGCCCGCGGCGCATTTCAGCGACGCCATGATGCCCAACGAGACGGATGGCTTCCCGGAACACAGCGCGGCTGACTCCGTAGCGTTCGCAAAGTTCAGCTTCTGAGCCGATGACCTGGCCGACTTTCCACCCGGAGGCGACGATCTCGTTTTCGATCCTTTCCGCAAGCAGTTCGCCCATTTTTCGGCCGCCAGCAGGCGCACTCATGCGGGTAGGTACGAGATTCACATTCAGGACACTAATGGAGTTGCGCAGCCGCTCTTTCGAAGTCCGGTCGCCCCTGGATAATTAGGGTACTTTTCTCCCGTGACACTCCAAGGACGCACGGTGGTGATCATCGGTGGGACGTCTGGGATGGGTTTCGCGACCGCCCAGCTGCTTCTCAGCAACGGCGCCAGCGTCGCCGTCGTCGGCCGCGATCGCGCCAAAGCAGAGCAAGCCGGTGAAGCGCTTGGTGCGGCGGCCACCATCGGAGTGCTGGACGCTGCCGACGAAACCGCGCTGCGCCGGTTTAGCGATCAGCTTCCCGCGGTCGATCATGTGGTCTCATTCGCTGGGCTGCAACCGGCGGTAGCGATCGGCCAGTCGACACACGATGACTTCATGGCGGCTTTCGACGCTCGCGTGTGGGCTGCTCGCAACAGCTGCGCGGTGTTTGAGCCACGGATGCCATCCGACGGATCGTTCACGTTCTGCTCCGGCGTCTCAGCGGTGCGGCCGCGTGCGGGGCGATCGCCGGGTGCGGTCGCGACGGCCGCCGTTGAATCGTTCTGCCGCGCGATGGCTGTCGAATTGGCACCGATACGCGTGAACGCGATTTGCCCCGGCGCGGTGGAAACGGAAGTGCTTCGGCGCGCAATGGGGGCCGACCCCGACGCTGCGCTTGCGCGACTCGCCGCCTCGATGCCGGTGGGCCACGTTGGGCAGCCCGCGGAGATTGCGCACGCAGTTCAATTCCTCATCACCAATACCTTCACCACCGGAATCACATTGCGGGTCGACGGCGGGGCCTTGCTCACATGACGAACCTTCTGAGTGGGGTACGCGTCCTTGAGTCAGCAATTCTGCTGAACGGCGACACCCTCGGCATGCACCTCGCCGATCTCGGCGCCGACGTCGTGAAGATCGAATCGCCGGGCACGGGCGACTATCTGCGTGACATTCTCGGGCAGATCACACCCCGCCATAGTCCCGCGCACTTGCAGGTCAACAAGAACAAACGCAGCATCGCACTCGATCTGCGAGCGCCAGGCGGACTTGAAGTGTTCTGGGATCTGCAGCGCACCGCCGATGTTTTCATCGACGGATTCGCGGGGGCCGCGACCGACAAGCTCGGCATCGGCTACGAAGCGCAACGCCAGCACAAGCCCGACATCATCTACTGCCAGTACACCGGCTTCGGTCGCAACGGTCCCTATGCCCCAATCCCGACGCACGGGCAGATGATGAACGCCGAGGCGGCGGCGATCTCGCTCGCAACCAGCGACGACGGATTCGTGCGCATCGTGGAGAACCGTGAGCTGATGGGCGGCACGACCATCGGTGGCGACGGCACCTCCGCGGGCGCGATTCATGCAGCGCTGCGCGTAGTTGCCGCGCTGCTTCGCCGCGATCGCACTGGTGAGGGCGCGTTCCTCGACGCGTCGGCGGCCGACGCGGTGATCTCCCAGGGTTGGATCGGCGCGGTCTACGGCCTGAACCATCACCGCATCACCGATCACACGGGCCTCCGCCAACCTGGCAGCACACCGTTCACCGGCGCTAAGTATCAGTACTACGAGGCGGCCGATGGTAAGTACGTGCTGTTCTGTTGCATCGAGCCGAAGTTCTGGACCAAGTTCTGCGAGTTGGTCCAGCGCAGCGACCTTGCCGATCGCACCACTGAGGGCGGCGCGATCGACTTTGGGCGCGACGACCACGAGCTGCGCCGACAGCTGCAGGCGATCATCGGCAGCCAACCTCAGCAGCACTGGATCGAAATGGCGATTCGCGAGCGGCTACCGATCGGCCCCGCGCATCAGGGCGTCGCCAGCCTGCGCGACGATCCGCACATCGCCGAGCGCCAGATCATCGTGGAAGGCAGTCACCCGATCGCCGGACCGTTCACCTATGTCGGCGAGCCGGTGATCGTCGATCATCTTCCGTATGACCCGCCGCGGCCGGCGCCGACCGTCGGGATGCAGACGCGCGAGGTGTTAGCGGAGATTGGCTACGAGAGCAGTCGCATCGACGATCTGCTCAGCAACCGCGTCGTCGCAGAGCCTTAAGGCTCGCGTCAGAAGATCTGAATTGCCTGCTCGGGGCAACCGAGCGCCGCGCGCCGGGCATCGTTTTCGAGCTCGGGTGGCACTTCGGCGAGCAAAACGATCGCGTGACCGTCTTCTTCGCTCAGACCGAACAACTTCGGAGCTGAGGTCGCGCACAGTGTGTGGCCCTGGCAGACATCGTCGAGCACTCGTACTTGCATGTCGCCCTTCTTAGTTCATCGCTCGGCTCAGCGATGTGACAAATTCAGTATGCTCTATTATAGTGCAGCCAAGCAACGAGGTAGGGGGCATCATGGTTCCGAGACACGATTTCGACCTGATTAGCGTCGATGACCACATCATCGAGCCACCAAAGGTGTGGACCGATCGCTTGCCGGCCAAGTACCAGGAAGCCGGCCCGCAGGTGGTCACCAAAGACGACGGCTCCGAGGCGTGGCAGTTCGAAGGCGAGTTGGTTGCCACGATGGGTTTGAACGCCGTCGCTGGCAAGGAGTTCAAGGACTTCGCCATGGACCCGATGACGTACGCCGACATGATCGAGGGTTGCTACAACCCGGTGCAGCGCGCACGCGACCTTCTGGCGGATGGTGTTCGCGGCAGCTTGTGCTTCCCGACGTTCCCACGGTTCGCTGGCCAACGCTTCACCACGGCGAAGGACAAGGCGCTCGGCGATCTTTGTGTGAAGGCCTACAACGACTGGATGATCGACGAGTGGTGCGCGTCGGTGCCGGGGCTGTACATCCCGATGATGATCGGCCAGCTGTGGGACCCGAAGTTGATGGCCGAAGAGATTCGCCGCTGCGCGGCACGGGGCGTGCGTGCGGTGAGCTTTCCGGAAAGCACGACGCCGTTCGATCTGCCCTCGTTCCACACCGACTTCTGGGATCCGGTGTGGCAGGCCGCAGTCGAGACCGACATCGCAATCTGCATCCACATCGGCACCAGTGGGCGCACACACCTGCCGTCGCCCGATGCCCCGTACTCGGTGGCGGTTGCACTCGGCCCGGTGAACGCGCAGATCACGTTTATGGATCTGTTGCTGTCGGGCATTCCCGAGCGCTTCCCGAAGATCAAGATCGCGCTGTCCGAGGGTGGCATCGGTTGGGTGCCGTTCGCGCTCGAGCGCGTCGATCGCACGTGGGAGCGTCATCGCTACTGGGCAAAGATGGGCGACACTCCGCCATCGGAATTGTTCCGCCGCAACTTCTGGGTCTGCTTCATCGACGAGTTCGCCGGGCTCGAAACCCGCGACCGCATTGGTGTCGACCGCATCATGTGGGAATGCGATTACCCACACGCCGACACTCCGTGGCCGAACAGCCAAGCGGAAGTCACCAAGATGCTCAAGGATCTTCCCGCCGACGATGTTGCCGCAATGACGCACGGCAACGCTGAGAAGTTGTTCCGTTGGGATGCTCGCCCGGATGTCGACGCAATTCTTGGTGTCAAGCAAAGCGCCTAGAGTGGGCAGCGTGATTCGCCACAAACTCTTCGCCCTCACGGCCTGCGCGCTGTTGATCAGTGCGTGCAGCAGCGACGACAAGTCCAGCGACGCGACGACTGCTCCGACTGCAGCAGATGCGACCACCACGGTCGCCGATGTGACTACAACAGCCGGCGGCGAGATCGTCAACGACGATCCGGTGCTCATCGATCTCAACTTCGGCGGCGACACCTTCCAGATCGGCGTCAGCACGACGACGTTCAAAGCTGGCACCATCAACTTCAAGGCCACGAACCTCGGCAAGACGCCTCACGAGTTCGGAATCGCTCGCGGTAACAGCTACGAGGAACTACCTCAGCTTGCTAACGGCAGCATCGATGAAGACGCACTTGGCGACGACTTCCTCGGCAAGACGCCAATCGTCGACAAAGTGTTGGCCCCCGAGCGCGAAATCAGTTTCGACCTTGCCCCGGGCAACTATGTGTTCTTCTGCAATCTTGTGGTTGGCCCGGTGTCGCATGCGGCGAGCGGTCACGTGTTGTCCGTCACTGTCGTTGCTTAAGCAGTCCCCGCAACATGGGTGAGCTCTTCAATACGCCATCGCACCCGCTGCTGGTTCATATCCCGATCGTGTTGCTGCCGCTGCTCGCTGTCCTAGCGATTGTGATGGCGGCGAAGCCCTCGTGGCGCAGTCGGCTGTTGTGGCCGCTAGTCGTGGCAACGCTGGTGACCGCGGCGGTGACGTTCTGGGCCACGCAGGCTGGTGAGCAGTTGCAAGATGCATTGCAGCCCGCGCTCGGTTCGAAAGGCGACCGGCATGCGGAACTCGGTGATCAAACCGCGCTGCTGGCGACCATCTTCTTCGTCGGTGCCGCGGCGATGGTCGTCATTGACCGCTGGTTCAAGCGACTGATGCGTTCAGCAACGGCGCTCGCGTGGGCAGTCGCGGTGATCGGTGTCGTCGCCACCGTGTGGGTAATCCGCACGGGCCACGAGGGCGCCCGCATCACCTGGGACGGCGTCAACATCGGCGGCTGACACTCGACTCGGTTGGGCGCGATAGCGGGCGCCGGTGACACAGATCCGCGCCCGTGGGCGCGAAAGCGGGCGGAATTGGCGCTGAATCGCGCCCGACCCGGTGACGGGCGAACCGACCTAGCTGCGCAGTTTTACGATCGCGTCGAGTTCGACGCTGGCACCGCTGGGCAATGCGGCCACACCGATCGCCGAACGCGCCGGCAGCAGCTCGGCGCCGAAGATCGACAGCAGCACTTCCGAGGCACCGTTCATCACGAGTGGCGGGTCCTTGAACTCGGGCTTGCAACGCACGAAACCCATCAGCTTCACGAACCGCTCAACTCGGTCGAGGCTGCCGCCGAGAGCGCCCTTCAGGTTGGCCAAAGTGCACAGCATCGCCAAGGCGGCCGACTGCTTGGCGGTCTCGACATCCAGCTCATCGCCGACGGAACCGGCGAAGGCGAGCTTCCACGGCGGACCCTCGACGGCGACGATGCCCGAGGTGTACGCAGTCAAACCGTCGATCGCGACGCCTGGAAACATCGGATGTGCTGGCAGCGGTGGCGGAATGACCAAACCAGCAGCCTCCGCACGTTCGTCCCAACTCAGAGCTTTAGTCATGAAATCAGCATACTCAATTCCGTGAGGGGTAATCTCAAGCGATGACGCGACTTGACCCGGTGCCAACGACTACCGACGATCCAGTTCTCAGCCCCGTGTTCGACGTGTTCCGCAACGCAGGTCGCGAGATCCCGATGCTCTACCGCTTGCTGGGCAACTCGCCAGCGATGCTCGAGGCGTGGGTGGGTCTGGCCTGGCCGCTGCGCTCGAAGCCGACCACCAGCCGCGCGCTGCGCGAGCTGCTGATCATGCAGCTTGCGGTGCTCACCCGAGCGAGCTTCGAGTGGCAGGCACACTGGCCGGCGGCGTTGAAGGCCGGCGCCACACCGGCGCAGTTGGCCGCGCTGGGCAGCTGGGGCGCCTCCGATCTGTTCGACGCGCCCACGAAAGCAGCACTGCGCTGCGGCGACGAGATGATCAACAACGGTGGTGCGTCTGCCGAGGCGGTTGCAGCGTTACGTACACACTTCAACGACGGCGAGTGCATCGAACTCATTCTCACGTCGGCGTTCTACTCGTGCGTTTCGCACGTGTTGTTGAGCATTGGCGTCGGCGCCGACCCATCGCATGGCGATACATCCGAAGAGTGCCTCGCGACGTACGCGGCACTCACCGCGTAACTACTCCGACTTGATCAGCGCGTCGAACGCATCGACGACCGCCTGCGCAACCTTCACATCGTCGTCGTAGTGACCGCCGCTGACACCAACGGCGCCAACAGTCTGGCCATTCACCTTGAAGGGAATGCCACCCGGCACGAACATGCGCTCGGGATTGTTCGACAATGCCTTCCACAAGACTTCATCCTGCGTCAGTCGCTTCTCGAGGAACATCTGTGTGGAGATGCCGAGTCCGGCTGCAGCACTTGCCTTCGCCAAGCCACCGCGCCAGCCGCGCGGGTTGACGCCATCGGTTGAAGCGACGGCGACGATTTCACCAGTGCCTTCCGTGATCACGATGGCCGCGCCCGTCTTTAACTCGGCTGCCTTCGCAAGGCCAGCCTTGATCACTTCGGTTGCGGTCGGGTATGTGATGTGACTGCGACTCACGACGTGCTTGGACAATTTCAAACCTCCGTAGATGGGTTATTCGATCACAACTGCGTGCCCACCACGGCGGGCATCGGCTCCGGCTTGCAGCACGCCATCGTGCCAGCCAACCATTTGGGCAGCGCCGAAACCTTCCGGCCCTGGGTTTTTGTTCAACGCGTTGGGGTATAACGCGGCGAGCGGGTGACCCGCTTCCAGCGCGAGGTCGCCACCGAAGCAGATCTTGAAACGCGGCATGTCGATGGCGGCCTGCGGGCTGCGATTTTCCAAGAGAGTTCGCAGCGTGAGTTGCACTTGCGTCTGCGGTTGCATCACGCCACCAGCGACGCCAACGACGTAACGCAACGTGCCGTCGGCGCGGGTGATCAAACCCGGAATCGTGGTGTGCGGCGGCTTGCCCGGGCCGATCGGCTTCGTCACCAGGCGGTACGTCGTCGCGCGGTTATGAATCGGGCCACCGAGCGCCTTCACTCCCAGGTGCGATCCGAAGTCGCCGAACACTGACGTGATCAGCGACGCTCCGCGGCCGTCGTGATCGACAGCCGCGATGAAGGTGGTGTCGCCCTTGGCCGGGCTTGGAGCGCTCGTTCCCACATTGGTTGGGTCGAAGCCGGCTTCCACCATCCCGGCCGTCATCGCGTGATACGCGGCGTCCCAGTCGATCTCGCCTTCCGCGGAAATCTCGCGCAACGCGGCGAGCACAGCCGGACCCTGCGTTGGCGACGGCATCTGCCACATCCGATGTCCTGCGAAGTCGATGTAGACGGGTTCGATCGGCAGCGTGCGGTGCGCTGCGAGATCGGCGCGCGACAGGTACCCGCCACCCGCCTGCATCGCTTCGACGATTGCGTCGGCCAATACGCCTGTGAGCATTGCGGCCGAGCCTTCGTCCGCGATCAACGACAAAGCGTCGGCGAGGTCACCGTTGATCACGGTCGCACCTTCCACCACGGCACTGCCGCCCGGCCAATACAGCGGGCCAAGCACTGGCTCGTTGGCCAGCTCGGCGGTCGCCTTCGCCGCTGCGACAGCGAGCGTAGGACGCACCGTGAAGCCGTCGCGCGCGAACTTCAATGCCGGCGCGATCGCGTCGCGCAGGCTGATCGTGCCGTGCTGCTGCAATGCCGACTCGAGGAGCGCAACAGCGCCGGGGGGCGTCGCTGTCTTTGCTCCACGAGCCGGCACATTGTCGAGGCCATCGGCCGCGAGCGCCTCGCGCGTCAGGCCCGCCGGTACTGCGCCCGACCCATCCAAACCAATCGGCGGCCCCGGTTCGTTGTGTACGAACATGAAACCGTCGCCGCCGATGCCGCACGATTGTGGCTCGACCACGTACAGCACGAGTGCTGCCGTGACCGCGGCGTCAATCGCATTGCCTCCGGAGCGGATGACATCGGCCCCTGCCTGCGTTGCGCGGGGGTCGCTGGTGGCGACGGCAGCGGTCACAGAATTCGCATGTACCTCTCGGCATTGGTGGACATGAGCTTCTTCATGTTGTCCTTACCGATCGTGTCTTCCCACGCGAACACATGGGCAGGCGAGTTCGGGAACTCGGCCTGGTTGTGTGGGTAGTCGCTGGAGTACATCAGCACGCCGTCGCCGAGCAGGTCGATGACCGACTTGGCGATGCCCGCGCCCTCGTACAGCTCGATGCCGCAATAGATGCGACCGTCCTGTGCGTACTCGGTGGGGGTCATCTTGCGATACGGCACCTTCTTTGCCATGTACGACGCCTGACCCTCAAGTCGGTTGAGCCACGCGGGCAACCAACCGACGCTGCACTCGGCGAAGCCGATGCGCAGTCGCGGATAGACGTCGAACAAACCGGACAGCGTGAGATAGGCGAGCAAGCGCTGCGCGCCCCACGGGTGTGCGGCCGCGCGAGCAACGACGACGTTGCCCCAGATATCGCGGTAGCCCGGGAAGTACGGCGGCTCGTAGAAGAACGAGTGATGCAGCAACGGCAAGTCGTAGTCGCCGATGGCGGACCAGATCGGGTAGAGCGACGGGTCGTCGATCGGAGTGCCCTCCGGCAGCACGACGCTGACAGCGGCCAGCCACTTCTTGTTGCCGTACTCCTTCACCATGCGCACCGCTTCCTCTGGCGCGTTAGCAGGCAATTGCAGCGATGCCTTCAAACGGTCTTCGTCGACCGAGCAGTACTCGTCGATGTAGCGGTGATACGCGTCGTACAACTCGACGGCAAGCGGAATGTCGAACGTCGTCGCCGCATTGCCGAAGGTGCCGGGGATGATCAGGTTGACATCGATGCCCTCGATGTCCATGTCGTCGAGGCGACCTTTGGAATCGAGGTTGGAGCCTTCCGGTACCGGCGGTTGCACGAAGGTCTTGGTGACCGCGCCGCGCAGCGGCGAGTCGCCACCTTTCTGCGCTGCTTCGACGGTTTGTTCGGTGCCCAACTCGCGCCCGTACTTGAACGGGGCGACGCTGAGGAAGTGTCCGCCGAGCGTGACCGGCTGAAGGAATGGGTCGAACTCAGACCACCGAGCCTTCAACGCATCGGATGCGTACAGCTTCAACGTTTCCAGGTTCGGCCCGACGTGCGTGTCGGTGTCAATGATCTTGTAGCCGTTCTTCACGAAGGCTCCTCTCACCTTTAAGGGGTTCAGGTATTCGGTATACTCAATCCTACGACAGTTGCAGGACTGCTGCCAAGTTAAGCAGGCCTAATAAAGATTGCCTCAGCCGTGGCGCACAGTTCGCCGTTGGCGCTGACCGATCCGGTAGTCGTGACCTTGCGTCCGTCGACCGACTGCACATGCGCCTCGAAGTCGAGGTCGGTGTCGATCGGCGTCAACTTCAGGTAGCGCACCGTCAGCGTGCCCGTGAACCCGCCAGCGCCGGCGACGACCCCGGCAAGGCCCAGCAACTCGTCAAGTGCGGCGGCCACGAAACCACCGTGGACACCGTTGGGCGGTCCGTTCAGCGATGTCGGAATCCGGCCGGCACCACGAACCCCCGTGCCATCGCGCCACATTCGAATCGGCGGCGCAACCGGGTTCAGGTCGCCGGTGATCGGGCTGTAGGGCCACAGGTCGACTATTTCGCCGTCGGCGTACCGTTTGATGCGGTCCGGGTCGGTGCGCACGTCTTCCTCGCGCAGTCCGAACTGGGCTCGCATCCCGTCGACGCTGAACGGCGTGAGCGCGTCGGTGTGCGAGTGCAGGTCCGCTGCGATTCCATCCAGGTCGACGCCATTAGCTTGGGCTTGGTCGAGATCGCTCGTTCGCACGGCTTCGAGCAACGCTCGCAACTTGGCGACAAGGTGCGAGCTCGGGTTCATCGCTCAGCATCCTAATTGGTATCCTGAATTCTTATGACGAACAACTCCACTGCTACTCAAATCCCGTTCGTCGGCTATCTCGAGTTGAACGACGGCGAACCGCACCTGGTGGCGCACGAGTGTCGTTCGTGTGGTGCGCGCTTCTTCGATCGCCGCAACCTGTGCGCTAACTGCAGCGGTGCAGAGTTCAAGTCGGTGGCGGTCGCCACGCACGGCACGCTCCGCTCGTTCAGCATCGTCGCCTTCGCTGGCCCCGGCGTCGAGGTGCCGTTCGTCGCTGCGTTGGTCGACTGCGACGGCACGACCGTGCGCGGCAACCTGATCAATTGCGATCCAACTCCCGATGCTGTTCATCTCGGCATGGCGGTTCGGCTGGCCACCTATTCGCTCGGCGCCGACAGCAATGGTGTCGAAGCGATCAACTACGGGTTCGAACCCGACCTTGGTAAGGAGACGCGATGAGCGCCAGCGAAGAAGTGTGGGTACTTGGCATCAACATGACCAAGTTCGGGAAGTATCCCGACCTCGATGCCGTCGACCTTGCAGCCAACGCGGTGATCGCGGCGCTCGCCGACGGTGGCGTCACGATGAAGGACATCGGCGTGGTGGCCGCGGGCAACTTGCTCGGTAACGGCGCGGCGTCGGGTCAGAACGTTCTCAAGCAGGTCGGCCAAACGGGTGTGCCGATCTACAACGTGTCGAACGCGTGCGCCACCGGCGCAACCGCAATTCGCACGGTTGTCATGGCGATTCGCGCCGGCGAAGTCGACATGGGTCTCGCTGTCGGTGTCGAGAAGCTCTCGGGTGTTGGCTTGCTCGGCCCAGGCGGGCAGGGCAACAAGGATGCCGGGTGGGAGCCGAAGGGTCGCTACGGCGCTGTCGGTGGTATCGACGGTCGCCTCGGCACGCAGGCGATGCCTGGTGTGTTCGCGCAGGTGGGCATGGAGTACTTGCACACGTACGGGCAAACCGACGTCAGCGTGTTCGCCCGCATCAGCGAGAAGAACCATTCACACTCGACGCTGAATCCCCTCGCCGCGTACAACAAGGCGATGACGTACGACCAGATCATCAACGACGTGATGATCTCGTATCCGAACACGCGCCCGATGTGTTCCGCGAACTGCGACGGTGCCGCGGCAGCTGTGTTGGTCAGCGGTAGCAAGCTGAAGACGATGTCGCTCGAGCAGCGGCGTCGCGCCGTCAAGATCTCGGCATCGGTGCTCACCAGCGATCCGTATCAAGAGGCATGCCAGGTGTTGCCCGACGTCAACACGCTGACGCGCAACGCCGCCAAGATCGCGTACGAGCAGTCGGGCGTTGGCCCCGCCGACCTCGACCTTGTCGAACTGCACGACTGCTTCGCCACCGCCGAGCTCGTCCACTACGACAACCTCGGGTTGTGCGCCCCGGGCGAAGCGGTTTCGTTCTTCGAGTCGGGTGCACCGTGGCGCGATGGCAAGACGCCGGTCAACGTGTCGGGCGGGCTGCAGTCCAAGGGTCACCCGATCTCCGCCACCGGCATCGCCAACGTGTGGGAGATCTGTCATCACCTGCGCGGTGAGGCTGGCCCTCGCCAGATCGAAGGTGCCAAGGTCGGGCTTGCTCACGTGATTGGTCTCGGTTCGGCGTGCGGAGTGCACGTCCTCGAGAAATCATCCGTCTAGTGCAGCAGAAGTCAGACCTGCTGGTCGATGACCAACTCGTCGACTTTGTAGAGAGCGAAGTCCTGCCAGCCGTTGGAATTGCTCCGGCGCGGTTCTGGGCCGGTCTCAGCGAGCTGGTCGCGGCAATGTCACCCCGCAACACAGCGCTGCTCGCACGCCGCGATGAGTTGCAAGAATCGATCGATGAGTGGCATCGCGCACACGCGGGGCAAGCGCACCACGAACGCGCGTATCGTCACTTCCTCCAGAAGATCGGCTACTTGCATGATGATGGCGCGCCGTTCACGATTGAGACTGCGAACGTCGACCCAGAGATCGCAACCATCGCTGGCCCGCAGTTGGTGGTGCCGATCACCAATGCGCGCTATGCGCTGAACGCAGCGAACGCACGCTGGGGCTCGCTGTACGACGCGGTGTACGGCACCGACGTGCTCGGCAATGCGCCAGCGCCTGGGCCGTACGATCGCGAGCGCGGCGATCGAGTGGTCGCGTGGGTGCGAGGGTTTCTCGACGACGTGGTGCCGCTGCGCGATGCCTCACACGCCGACGTCACTGAATACACAGTCGACGGCGGTCGCTTGATGGCGCTCGTCAAGAATGGCAGGCACCATCTAGTCGACGAGTCTGTGTTCGTCGGGCATAGCGGACCGGTCATCGAACCGACCGCCATCGTGTTCCTACATAACGGTCTGCACATTGAGGTCGTGATCGATCGCACGTCTGTGGTCGGCGCGACGGATCGTGCTGGAGTTTCCGACGTGCTGCTCGAATCGGCAGTGACGACAATCATGGATTTCGAAGACTCGGTCGCGACCGTCAGCGTTGAGGAAAAGGTTGCGGGTTATCGCAACTGGCTCGGGCTGATGGGCGGCGCGCTCACGGCCTCCGTCAGTAAGGATGGGGCGCAGTTCACTCGGCGTTTGAACCCCGATCGTCCTGTCGTCGCTGCCGACGGTTCCGCGCAGCAATTGCGTGGTCGGTCGTTGCTGCTGTGCCGCAACGTCGGGTTGCACATGCTGACCGATGCGGTCCGCGACAGCGAGGGCAACGAAGTGTTCGAAGGTTTGCTGGACGCGATGCTGACTGTGGCGATCGCGATGGTGGATCTTCAGCGACCGACCAGCGACGCGAACTCGCCGGCGCGGTCGATCTACATCGTCAAGCCAAAGCTGCACGGTCCCGATGAGGTCGAGTTCGCGGTTGAAACGTTTGCGCGCGTCGAGGCGCTGCTCGGACTTCCGGCCGACACGATCAAGATCGGCATCATGGATGAAGAACGACGCACCACGGTGAACCTGGCCGAGTGCATTCGGCGTGCGTCGTCACGAGTCGTGTTCATCAACACCGGCTTCCTCGACCGCACCGGCGACGAGATTCACACGTCGATGGAGGCCGGGGCCGTGGCGCCGAAGGCGGAGATGAAGAGCCGTGCGTGGATCAAGGCGTACGAGGATCGCAACGTGGACATCGGCCTGGCGTGTGGTTTTCCCGGGCGCGCTCAGATTGGTAAGGGGATGTGGGCCGCCCCCGACCTGATGGCCGACATGTTGACGCAGAAGGTTGCGCATCCGGAGGCTGGTGCGAATTGCGCGTGGGTGCCATCGCCGACGGCGGCGACGCTGCACGCAACGCACTATCACCGCGTCGACGTCTTCGCGCGACAGGCCGAGTTGCGTGCGCGCCCGATGGCGGCGCTCGCCGACATCCTGACCATTCCACTCGCGGACGGCTTCGGCGATCGCGAGCGCGAGGTCGACAACAACGTGCAAAGCATTCTCGGTTACGTGGTGCGATGGATCGACCAGGGCGTCGGCTGCTCGAAGGTTCCCGACATCAACAACGTCGCGTTGATGGAAGATCGCGCCACGTGCAGAATTTCATCGCAACACGTTGCCAACTGGCTCCGACATGGCGTGGTCACCAGCGCCGATGTGGAGGCGTCACTGCGACGCATGGCTGCGGTGGTCGACCAACAGAACGCGGGCGACCCGCTATACCGACCGATGGCTCCAGCGTTCGACGGTGCTGCCTTTCGCGCGGCGAGCAGCCTGATCTTTGAGGGCTGCAGCCAGCCCAACGGTTACATCGAGCCGATCCTGATCGCACATCGCCGAGAGCAGTTGGCATGCACTTAGCGTCATTGGTCGACATGGTCGAATCGGGCTTCGACGACCGCGTCCTGCTCGGCAGCGGCGACGACGCTGTGACCGGTCGCCGACTCGGAGAACTCGTTCGTCGTGGCGCTTCAACGCTCAGCGGTTACGACGCGCTCGTGTACGCGGGCGAGAACCATCCGCTGCTGCCGGTCGCATTGCTCGCCGCCGCTTGGGCAGGAGTGCCGTTCGTGCCGATCAACTACCGGCTGGAGGACGCGCAGCTCAACAGCTTGGTTGCCCGCCAGCCACGCGCGTTGGTTTTGGCCGACGATCGCACCGTCGGCCGCGTTGCGTCGCCAGCAATGACCTTCGATGATTGGCTCGCTTCGTTCCCGGTGGAAGTCCCAAGCACCGAAGCAGTGTTCGACGACGACTCGGTCGCGGTCGTCTTGTTCACCAGTGGCACGACGTCGGAACCGAAGGCAGCGCTGTTGCGCCACCGACATCTCATGGCGTACCTGCTTGGCTCGGTGGAGTTTGGTAGTGCGGCCGACGACGAAGCGATGCTCGTCGCGGTGCCCCCGTATCACGTTGCCGGGATTGCGAACATGCTGTCGAATCTTTTCGCCGGCCGTCGGCTCGTCTATCTGCGCTCGTTCGAACCTCAGCTGTGGATCGACACGGTGCGCGCCGAACAGGTCACGAACGCGATGGTCGTGCCCACGATGCTTTCGCGAATCGTCGATTCACTGAAGGGCAACGTGGCCGACGTGGCGACCCTGCGCACGCTTTCATACGGCGGCGCCAAGGTCTCCGAACGCGTGCTGACCGATGCGCTGCGACTGTTTCCTCACACCGGGTTTGTCAATGCCTATGGGCTCACCGAAACGGCATCGACGATTTCCGTGCTTGGTCCCGACGATCATCGCGCCGCAGTCGTATCCGATGATCCGGATGTTCGTCGTCGGTTGTCGTCGGCAGGTCGGGTGCTTCCAACGGTGGAGGTAGAGATTCGCGACGGCATCATCTTCCTGCGTGGTGAACAGATCGCGGGCGAGTACGCGACCGGAAGCCTGCTCGACGCAGATGGCTGGTTCTGTACGCGAGACCGCGGTTGGATCGATGCCGGCGGGTACTTGTTCATCGAGGGACGCGACGACGACACGATCATCCGCGGTGGTGAGAACATCGCTCCCGCCGAGATCGAGGATGTGTTGCTCGCCCACCCGGCGGTGGCGGAGGCGTGCGTTGTTGGACTGCCCGATGAAGAGTGGGGGCAGCGTATCGTGGCGGTTGTCGTGCTGCGCGATGGCGCAGTGGTCAGTGCGGACGAGCTTCGCGACCTTGTGCGCGCCGAGCTGCGCGGTGCAAAGACACCGGAACGGATCGTTTTTCGCAGCGAGTTGCCGCATACCGAAACCGGCAAGCTGCTGCGCCGTATCGTGTTAGAAGAGTTCAACGAGGAGAGCAACTAGATGTCGGTGATGGTGAAGCCTGGGACGCGCCTGTTCAGCGCTGTTTGCTCGACGGAGATGATCGCGGTGAAGGGTCCCGGTGCGCCGGTCGACCTCACGATCGGTGGCGCGACGCCAGTTGCAGCCGCGGCCGATCGGCGGAGTGGTGGCAGGGTTGCACCCGGCCATGGCGGCGGCGCGCTGATGGGTAAGAGGTATGTAGACGCCGACGACACGATCGAGTTGCTGTGCACTAAGCCAGGCGACGGAGTGCCAGCGCTCGGCGGAGTGCTGCTGGAACTCAAAGAAGCGAAAGCAATGCCCGCCAGCGACTGAACGGCCGAAAGCCGCCGTTTAGTGACGGTCCCGAACGGCCGTGCCAAATCAACAGACGGCGTGGGGACAGACCGGTATCAGGTTGCTGGTGTCGGTCGCCCCGGTCAAGGCAACCTCTGTCGCAGCGCGCTGAATGAACGGGTCGCAGTTAAGGCGGTTCGCTCTGCGGTTACGGCTCAGCGCGGAGGTATTCCGCGACGGCTTCCTTGATCGCCGGCGTCATCTCCTCGTCGGTCAGCTGCCACCAATCGTGTCCGGCGAGCGCGATCAAACGTTCCTTTGCCTCTTGGTGCTCAATGACCCACGTGGGCAACTCTTCACGAGGACGCGGGCGCGCCAATCGAACACCCGCGGCGCAGTCAAGTCGGTACAGGGTCTCTGCTGATACGAAGTCGGCGCACCAGACACCGCTGAGCGCTGAGCGAAGTCGAGGATTGACAGCGCACTCCCGCTCTAACCATTTGAGGTCTTCCTCGTTGTCGGAGACGTAGTTCTCCAGCGGCCCAGCGCCCACGTTGCCCAAGGTGGTGTCGTCAGCGTGTTCGACCAACTTCAACAGGATCGATCGATACAGGTCTGTCCGTTGAAAGATCTCACGCGCCAACATCAGTGACACGGCCCACCAATCAGCGTCATCCTCGTCCTGAGTCGGATCATGGGGACGTATTGAATACGAGCACCACGCGGTCGCGATCTCATCAAGCGTGACGAGCGAGAACAACTGGTCGAGGTCTTCGTCCATAACAAGCAACTCGAGCAGAGTGTGTCGATCCGTCATCGGGAAAGCTTGGCCTGAACCGCAGCCACGGTCGAACTGTTTCCGCACTGACGCCGATTTGTCGCACCCTTCATACGACTCGATGCCTTGAACGGGTGCTATTAAGAGTTGATCAGGTTGTTGGCGTCGGTTGGACCTATCTCCATCGTTTGTGTCGCGTCCTTGACCGAGTCGTGCCGTGGCCGAACCGCGACACAAACGGGATGACAGCGGCTGAAGTGGTGCTATCAAGCAGTTGATCAGGTTGCCCATGGCGGTTGGCGTCGAACAACTCGCTGGTCGATTCGATGCGCATCGGACTCTCACGCGCGACGCAGCCAAATCGGCAGCTCTGCACATTCTCAGTCGGGCTCAGTGAGTTCGATCACGTTGCCGTCATGGTCGCGGTATCGAGCTGATGTTCCCCAAGGCTGCGACTTGGGCGCGTGAATCACGTCGACCCCAGCGGCCTCAGCTCGCTCGTGCGCGGCTTTGATGTCGACGACTCGGAACGCCACCTGGGCACCCGAGGTGAAGGTCCCATCCTTGGTCTCATAGATCGCAAAGTGCATGAACGCGCCTTCGGTCCAGCTCGTGGCAGCGTGACGGCCGCTCGTCCATGGATCGTTTCCCTCGTGGTCATCGATGTGAAGATCGAGGCCCAACACGTTGCCGTAGAGATCGATGGAGCGGTCAAAGTTCGACGTTGTTAACACCACCGTCACCAGCCGATCGATTCCGCCAGTCACCCCGACCAGATTGCCCGGTTTGTGTGCACAACACAAGTACCACAACCGACCGTTTCGATCGCTTGGCAGGGTCGTATTAAGAGTGGACGAGGTTGCTGGTGCTGGTCTGCCTAGGTCGAGTGTATGGCGCTGTGGGCACCATCAAGATAAGTTGACGTCGTGGATCCGGTGATCATCGCCAGCGCACGCAGCCACGGCGTGCAAGACGACGACATCCTCCACGCCTACCGCCACCCAACCCGAGTCTTAGAACTCGACGACCTCATCATGCTCATCGGACCAAGTCGGACTGGTCAACTGCTTGAGGTCGGCGTCAGCCACGCCGAAGGAATCGATTTCATTATTCACGCCATGCCCGCAAGGGCGAAGTTCATGAGGTGATCCAACATGCCCCGATCAATTCAAGACATCCTCGACCACGGCGACGAACTCGCGAAGCGCTTCGCGGACTTTGAACCCAGCCGAGCCCACGAAATCCCCGTCGAGGAGTACCAGCTCCAACGCGCAGTCGTCGCCCGCGCCCGTAGCGAACAACAACTGCTCGACACCGTGATCGCGGCCCGAACCGCCGGTTTGTCCTGGCAGAAGATCGGCACACTCCTCGGCACGTCAGCCCAGGCCGCCCAGCAGCGCTACGCAATCGCAGTCGAAGCCTCCTGACGACCAAGTACTCAGGGGTCGTATCGCAGCCGGGTATCGATTGCGGCGGTTGCCCTCAGGCCGTAGGAACGTGGAATACGTCGAGAGAGTCGGATGGCACGCCGAGCGTGCCGTCTTCAAGTTTCACTCTCGGCAGTCTCTTCTCGTACATGGCTATTCGAGAAGGTGCCGGTTCTGTTCGATCCACGGGATTCGGTCGACGCTCTCGCTGACCTGACCCGTGCGCACCCAAGTCGCCTGGGGTTCAAGGTTTCTCGCCGCGAGTCTGCGGACGTAGAGATCATCGAGCCGCAGCCGCTCAATCACTGCGTCAACGAGTCCCGTCGTGGAGTCCAGTCCATAGGCGTCCGCGAAGATCGCGATACGACGCTTCCGGTCAGGGGCCTCTTCGAAGCCATGCCATCTGACGCACGTTTCGTCATCACGGAACGGAATCGCGTAATCGAGCGCATAGGCGACGTCATTCATCGGAAGCGCGGGACCCGCAAAGTCCCAATCAAGGATTCCAACTGGGGTGGCGCCTCGCCAGACGATGTTCCAAGGTGCGAAGTCCGTGTGACAGATCACCTCGTCGCTCTTTGGTGCGCCATCTACGAGCGCCCAACGCGCGTCGTCGTCTATTGACAGTTGGCGTGTCGCGTCGTGATAGTCGCGCAACAGCCGAGCGAATCGTCGCAGTCCTTCATCGGGCGTGATCTTCGCCCACCCAGCGCCGCCACTCTCTCCGTCGATGTACGAAAGCTCCTCGCGGCCCTGTTCGTCGATGCCGAGAACACGAGGCGACTCCGCAAAACCGATTCCCTCCAAGCCAGCCAGCAACCGATGGACGGCTGGTGTCCACCAACCAACGGCGCGCCGAACCGTGTTCCCAACACGAACCACCGGCCGTGTTGGATCGTCTTTCAGGACTTCCGAGTGCATAGCGCGACACAACGTAGCGGTGCCGGGTGTCACACGCTTCACAAGTGCACACTCCCTGGGGAGTGTCTTCGCGCTAGTCGACTACTTCGTCGACGAGGCCCCACGACAACGCGGTCTCGGCGTCGATCCGTCGGCCCGTGAGCGCGAGTGCGGCGGTGCGTTGGCGGCCGATACGGCGCGGCAAACTCACGGTTCCGCCCGCGCCCGGAATCAAACCAAGCCCGACTTCTGGCAGACCGATTGTGGTGTCGCGACGGGCGACGACGCGCCCAGCAAACGCAGCCAACTCGATTCCGCCGCCCAGGGTCGACCCATGGATCTCCGCCGTCACGCGATCGCGCAATAGATAGAGGAGTCGCGCCGGGCTTTGCGCTAGTCGGGTGATGTGGGCAGTCGCCGGGTCGGTGCCGAAGCCGAACTCGATGAGGTCGCCGCCGCTACAAAACGATGGACCGTTGCCGCGCAGTAAAACGTTGCGGATTGAGTCGTCGGTGACGGCGACGGCGAGTGCCTCGCAGAGTTCGTCGCGCAGCCGGCTTGAAATCGCGTTGTGCCGTTGTGGTCGATCGAGCGTGATTGTGAGCGTGTCGTCACTGCGCTCGACTGCGACTGTTGGCCCAATCTCTGCGGTTGCCGGCGAACGCGGCGCTGCGGCTCGCCACGCGGCGAACTCCGGCCCTGCTTGCAGCATTGAGTACGCGGCCGACTCTTGCGCGAGCGCGGACGCGACTGTGGCGTCGGCCGATGATCGCAGCAGTACCGCGAGAGTGGTCGCTGCCAGCGGATTGCGCGCAACAGTGCTTGTGAGATCAGCGATGTCGTCGCGGCCAACGACTAAGTCGGCAGCGCCCGGCCCGTCGCCGCCAAGGACATCGCCGATCCAACACACGATCACCGGCAGCGACTCCGGCGCCATCAACTCGCTCTTGGCCGCACCGCTCACGAGCAGCAGAGTTGTGCGGTCGGCGCCGGCAATGCGCTCGTGCGCCCACGGTGAAGCGATGAAGTCGTTGTACTCACTGACGGAGAGTTCGAGGAAGCCGATGCACTGATCGTAGATCGCGGCGACCAAGATGGCTTTGTGACGTGGGAGCAGTTTGAGCCCGATTGGTCGCCCGGCGACGTCGATGCCGCCAGCGTGTGGGCTGCGTGCGGTGGTCAGTTGCTGACCGACCCGGAAGTCGCTGTGCCCAGTGGCCTCGTCAACGGCGTCGCCGGAGTCGCTGCCTACCTCGACCGCGTGGGCGCTGGTCTCTCAGATCGGTACGGGAGTCATGGTCTCAGAGTCTTGACCGAACGCGCGGCAACACGACAGTTACGTGCATCCGGTCGTGTCAGTAGTCGTGCGAGTGTCGGTGGGGCGTCGCGGCTCGTTCGTTGCGTCGACGGTTGGATCGCTGTCTCGCTCCCGCGCCCCGACGATTTCGCTGCCGTGCCTGCGTGGCTGCAGACGGAAGCCTGCGACTGGTCGGCCGTCGAAACCGCGCTCGCTTCGGCAACAGTCGCATCGACGGTGGAACGTGCCGGGTGGTTAGGCATCGCGTGTGCGGCAGTCGGTGAGCGTGCCGCGCAAGGGTCGGGCATCCAAGTCGAGTCACTCGGCGCGGCATCTCCGAAACCAGTTGCTGAACTCGTCGTTGCCAACTTGGCGTCGTTGTGGGCGGGGCCGTTGGCGGCCGATGTGCTGGCGCGTTGCGGTGCGAGGGTGATCACCGTCGAGAGCACCTCGCGTCCCGACGGTGCTCGCGCGTGGCCTGTCTTCTTCGACGACTTGCACAGCCGTTGCGATTTTGTCGCACTCGACTTCGCCGATGAGGTTGGTCGTCGGCAGCTCGCGGAGCTGTTGCACAGCGTCGACGTCGTGATCGAAGGATCGCGCCCGCGAGCGTTGGAGCAACTCGGCATAGATGCGCGTGAAGTGACGAACCAAGGGCCGCAGCTGTGGGTGTCGATCACCGGTCATGGACGCGACGAACCGCACGCAAATCGGATCGGCTTTGGCGACGACGCAGCTGCGGCCGGGGGACTGGTCGGCTGGGTGAACGGTGAGCCGCGATTCCTCGCCGACGCGGTCGCTGATCCGATCACCGGATTGGCTGCCGCTGCCGCCGTTGTTCAGCTCGCTGCCAGCGGCGGACGTTGGCTGGTCGACGCGCCACTCGCGGCTGTTGCGGCGTCGCACGCCGGAATGCCGGCTAGCAATTCCTGATACTCTTTTGTCATGCGCACCTCGAGATTGCTTGCAAGTGTCGCGGCCCTTGGACTGATCGCCGTCGGTTGTTCCGACGACAAGAAGTCGAGCGACACAACGGCGGCGGCCGACACGACGATCGCCGATACGGCTGCTGCAACAACCGTCGCCGACGAGACGCCGACCAACCCCGACCCAGTCAAGGTCGAGTTGCTGACCGGCTCGATCAACATCGAGCAAACAACATTCGTGGCCGGCACCATCAACTTCGAAGCGACCAACATCGAGGAAACGCCGCACGTGTTCGCGATTGCGAAAGGCGAGTTCGACGCACTTCCCAAGACGGGCAACGGCGCGATCGACCTGGAGGCACTGGGCGACGACTTCATCGCCAAGACAGGTCTGCTGATGCCCGGACTCGGTACCACCAAGGTCATCACCGTCGACCTCGCCCCCGGCACGTATGTCATCTACTGCAACGGTGGCGACGACGAAAGCAAGGGCGAGGTGTCGCACGTGTCGGCGGGCGAGTACGTCGTCATCACGGTCGTCTAGCTCGCTACTCGTGTGACTACGCCGATTCTCGATACGCACGTCCACTTCTGGGATCACGATGTTGCTGGCATGCGCTGGCCGTGGCTTGAGAAGGGCTTCAAGAGCTCGCTGCATAGCTGGACAACCGAACGAGCGAGCAAGCGATTAGAAGCGATGCACGCCGCGCGCAGCTTCACCAGCGCCGAGTTCCGAGCTGAGGTTGCGGGCGTTGGCGTTGCAGGACTGATTCACGCACACGCCGCTTCGGGAATGGACGACGCTGCGCAGGAGACGCGTTGGGTCGCCGAGATGGCGCGCAAAGACGGATGGCCAGTGGGCATCATCGGTTCTTGCAACTTGGCTGCCGCCGATGGCCCTGATCTACTGCGCCGTCATCGAGCAGCGAGCGAGCACTGTCGTTCGGTGCGCGATATGAACGGACCGAAAGGGATCGACGTCGATGCATGCGCGGACACTCTCGCAGTCGCGGAGGAGCTTGGCTTCTCGATCGAGATGCGCACGGCACCGGAGAAGTTCGACATGATTGCCGCCTTCGTCGATCGTTGGCCGAACGTCAACTTCGTGCTGAGTCATGCGTCGCTGCCACTCGAGCGCACGCCCGAGTCATTGAAGGCGTGGATCGCGGCCGCATCGGATCTCGCGAAGCGTCCGAACGTGAGATGCAAGATCTCTGCGCTGTGCGGCGGCAGCGACCCCGACTGGACGATCGATTCGATTCGCCCGTGGGCCGAGGCGTGCTACGGCGTGTTCGGCCCCGACCGTGCGATGCTCGGAACGAATTGGCCGGTGGACCGACTGTTCGGCACCTACGGCGACGTCGTCAACGCGTACCGCACGATCTTCGCTCCACTCAGCGAGTCGGATCGGTCGGCGTTGTTCTATGGCAACGCGGCGAAGCTCTACGGAGTTGCGCTCACCGACTTAACCCTCTGACTCAGCGGGGTAGCTCATAGTTCATCGGCTCGCCGGCGAGATAGAGCGCCAGATTGGCGAAGAAGATTTCCACCACCGCCCTTGGCCCGCCGAAACTGGAACCCGAGTTGTGTGGCGTGATCAGCACGTTCGGCAAATCCCACAACGGGTCGGCCGCCGGCAGTGGTTCGGTTTCGAAGACGTCGAGTCCCGCGCCAGCAATTCGGCCAGCGGCGAGTACTTCGGTGAGTGCCGTTTGGTCGACGAGCGCACCTCTCGCGACGTTTACAAACAGCGCGTGAGCTGGCATGCGTTCGATGACGCCACGCGTGACCACACCTTGCGTCTCAGCGGTGAGCGGTAGCGCGAGCACCATCACGTCGTGCTGCGCGGCGACCTCTTCAAGCTCGCCGAGCGTGCGGGTCGGGCACGGCTCGTCGCCGCGGACCCGCTGGCGCACAATTGTGGGGCGCATGCCGTAGGCGAGCGCTACTTGGGTGATGCGCTGCCCAATCGGGCCGTAGCCCAGTACAGCGATCGTGCGACCTTCCAGCTCGGCCCACTCGTGCCACTCAAAGCGGTGCTGCGCTTGGGCTTGCGCTACGCCACGCACATCGCGCGCCAAACCATGCAGAAACATGAACACGGTCTCGGCGATTGCATTCGCGGATGCGCCAGCGGACCTCGTCACGCGCACGCCGCGTTCGCGCAGCGTCTCGAAGATTGGGCCCTCGGCGCCCGCGGAAAAGATGTGAAACCATTCGAGGTGCGGTGCAGTCTCCACAACGTTCGTGAACGGCTTCGCCAGCTTCGGCCACGTGTCCTTCGACATGAACGCGATCGTCACGCGCGCGAGGTCGTCAGCCGAGATTGCGCCCGCAGCATCGAGCGCGATGACATCAACTTGCGGAGCGACCGCGGCTAGCCGATCGCGGTGTTCGCGAATGAAGTGGTCCGTGCAGAACAGGACTTGCTTCATCGCGGCCTTCGGCTCGTTACTTGCGCGACCCGATGTCGACGTAGATGTTCTTGTCCTGCAAGAACTCCTTGACGCCAACGAGGCCGCCTTCGCGTCCGTAGCCGCTGTGCTTCATTCCCCCGAACGGCGCGCTCGGCGGCATTGGCGCGAACGCGTTGACGCCGACCGACCCGACTTTCAAGCGGTGAGCGACACGATGCGCGCGACCGATGTCGCGGGTGAACACCAATCCGCCGAGACCGTAGAGCGAGTCGTTGGCGAGTTGTACGGCTTCGTCCTCGTCGGTGAACGGCACCAGGCTGAGTACTGGCCCGAACACTTCGTCTTGTGCAATCGGTGACGCGTTGTCGACGCGACCGAACACCGTCGGCGCCACGAAGAAGCCCGATGCCAAGTCGCCTTCCAGTCGTTGGCCGCCGGTGAGCAACGCGCCATCGCCGCGCGAGCGGGCGCCCTCGATCATCGCGAGAATGCGCTCGAGCGAGGCCTGCGAAATCACTGGTCCGGCTTGCACACCCGCATCGAACGGTCGGCCGACGGACAGTGCGGCCGCCGCGGCAACCACGCGCTTCTCGACTTCGTCGTAGGCACCCTTCTGAATCAGTAGTCGCGTTGGAAGCACACAGCCCTGGCCGCTCATGCCGCCCAGCGCCGAAAAGATCGTCGTCATGACTGCGGCATCGAGATCGCCGTCATCGAAGATGATGTTGGCCGACTTACCGCCCAGTTCGAGGATCACCGGCGTCAGGTTGGCCGCTGCTCCGCGCAGCACGTGACGCGCGGTCGCGGTGCCGCCAGTGAAGCTGATCTTGTTGACACCGGCATGCGCGACCAAGGCCTCACCCGCCGCGACGCCGCCCGGCACAACGTTCAGCACTCCTGGCGGGATGCCAGCTTCGAGAGCAAGCTCGCCGAAGCGCAGCGGCGCCAGCGTCGCCAACTCCGATGGCTTGAGCACGACGCAGTTACCGGCCACCAGTGCGGGCACGACCTTCATCGCGACCGATACGACACCACCGTTCCATGGCGTCAGCGCGGCCACCGTGCCGTACGGCTCGGGGATGGTGTAGTCGAGCACGGTCGAGCTGATCGGGATCGTCGTGCCTTCCAACTTGTCGACCCAACCGGCGAAGTAGCGGATGTACTCCACGGCCATGTTCAGGCCCTTGCCCTGCTTCTTCGGTGCACCCAGCTCTAACGAGCGCAGGATCGAAAGCTCTTCGTGGTGTTCGTCGAGTTTGTCGGCAAGCGCAAGGATCAGGTCGCGGCGGCGCGTCGGAGCCAACGCTCGCCATTCGTTCTCTGCCGCATTTGCGGCGCGCACCGCTTCGTCGATCTCGGTGGCGCCAGCGAGCGTGACCGGCGCGAGGACTTCGCCAGTCGATGGGTCGATCTGTTCGAACACACCCGCGTCGGTACGGTCGACGCGACCGTCACCGATTAAGAGCGATCCCTTGGGTAGCTCGATTCCGTGAATGGTCACGAACTTGCGTCGGCGAATTCGCCTTCGGCAGTCCAGCACCCGCAGTCGGTACCCCAGGTGATCGTGCGGACCTGACGTACACCGGCGTGGTTGTCGGCGCTGAAGGACACGGGGCCCCACCACGCCATCTCGAGGTCGGTGATCATCTCGTACCCGGCAACAAGGCTTTCGGCCGTGGGGTTAGCCCCAGCGTTCTTCAAGCCTTCCAGCAGAATCGACATCAAGTCGCAGGTGAAGAGCAGCTGGCCGGTCGCGGCGCTTGCCGGGAGCTCGACGTCGACGTCTTCGCCGGCATACGACTCGTAGTTGTCGATGCAGGTCGTGGCAGCCGCGCTGGATTCAATCCCGGCAGCGAGTTCGCCGACTCGGCTGAACGTCATGGCTTGCACGCCGTCAAGAAGGGTTTGCGGAAGTGCGTCCGTTGAAACATCGTTCAACTGACTCGCCCACTCGAACCACAGCAAATCTGGGTCGTAACCCTGCTGTTCGGCGGTTGCGAGAAAGCTGGTGACGCTGCTGGTGCCGACCATCAGGATCGGGAAGTCGACGCCGTCGTCGATGAACTTCTGCACCACGATCGCATCTTGCGGGCTGCCGATTCCTTCACCATCGGAGGGCAGATCGGAGGCAACCTCGACACCGAGGTCGGCGAGCGCCGCCTTCAGAACGTCGGCAGCTTCCTCGGAGCGTGTGTCCCAATAGATGCCGACTTTCTTGCCCGCCAGCGCGCCCTTTGCATTGGCCCACTCGACGAACGACGACATCGCCTGCGACTCAGTTGGTTGCACCGAGAACAGCCACGGCGCACCGCGCTCGTAGGCAGAGCTGGACATGCCCTGCGACGAGATGGTGGGGATACCGAAGCGCTCGGCGAGACACTGCGAACCGACTCCGAAGTCGCGGCTCGCGATTACTGCGAATACTTGGTCGTCCTGGGCCAGCTTGTTGCAGGCACCGAGGATGTCCTCCGGGCTCAGCGTGTTGAACTTCGCGAACACCAACTCGATGTCGATGCCTTCCGGAAGCAGACCGTCGCGCCGCCACGCCTCGAGCACCGACTGGGCCTGCAGCTCGATATCACCGAGCGAGAACTTCTTGCTGAGGATGGCGAACGCCGAGACGTCTTGGTAGGCGTAACCGATCTTCAGAGTGCGGGTCTCCCCGGCCGGAGTGGTCGCGCCCGAGCTGCCGTCGGTGGCGGTGGTGGTTTCGGTTGCGTTAGTGGTCTTGGTGGCATCGCCATCGTCGCTACACGCGACTGCGAGCACTGAGACAACCATCAACGCTGCAAGCCCGGACTTTCGCTTCACGGTCAAACCCCCATGTCGTCAAATAATTCAGTAGCCCGAATCTAGCACCGGCCGCTGAGGGGTGCCAGAAACGAGAAAGGCCGCCGGTCACATCAGCGAACTGACGTGGCCGGCGGCCATTTCAACTAACTACGTGAAGAACTCAGGCGCCGCCACCCATGGCAACGAACGCTGCCCAGATGTCGGACGAGATCTTCCAGACGCCGTTCTCGTACACCGAGACGCCGTTGCTGTGGTCAAGCTGCGTTGGGTTGCCACCGGAGTTGGCGCTGAAGACGTAAGTCGCCTCGGTGCCATCGGCGTTGAACGTCGGCGCTTCGTCGACGACGATCGTCAGCGTCGCAGCGAATGCGAGACCGGCGATGGTCGGGATTTGTGCCTGAACTTCTTCGGTGTCGCCACCCTCGATCAAGCACGCTGCGGCTGCCAGAGCCGGATCAACGAGGCGCGGGTCCGAGTCGGGGTTGCCAGCGATGGCGAGCTGATCGAAGAGATCAACCACGTTGGCTTCAACCTTCGGGCCAGCTGTTGCCGCATCGAACGGTGCGGTCATGTCCTCAGGAGTGCCGCCGCCCATGGCGATGAATGCGCTCCAGATGTCGGACGAAAGCTTCCAGACGCCGTTCTCGTACACCGAGACGCCGTTGCTGTGATCGAGCTGCGACGGGTTGCCGTTGCTGAGGGCGCTGAAGAGGTAGTTCGCCTCTGTGCCGTCAGCGTTGAACGTTGGTGCTTCGTCGATGACGAGCGTCAACACTGCAGCAGCAGCAAGGCCAGCAATGGTCGGAATCGTCGAGCGGATGGACGGGCAGTCGCCGCCCTGAATGAGGCCAGCAGCGGCGCCGATGGCAGCGGCTGCTTCCACCGGGTCTGCACCCTCAGCGCCAGCGATGGCGAGTTGGTCGAACAGACCGACCACGTTGGCCTCGACTTCGGCAGCAGCAGCGGCCTCATCGATTACCGGAGCAGGCTCCGTCGGCGGTGTGGTCTCGGCGACGGTCGTGTCTGGCGCCGGCTCCGTTGCGGGTGTGGTGGCGGCCACCGTTGTGTCGGACGACTTCTCGTCGTCGCTACATGCCGCCAGGATCAGAACGCCTGCGAGTGCAGCAGCCTGAACCTTTCTGAAACTGAACATTGGTTTCCCCCTAAAGGAATTTGGACGTTTCGAACGGTCTCGCTCGATCCATCGGGATGGCCCCTGCATCCGTAAATCAGTACACTACATAGCCGCTGGGACCCACGCAAGGGCTCTAATCCAACCCCGCCCGGTTCTCGTCCCAGTACGCCCGAGTCTTGACGGGGTGATCGCTGAGGCCCGCGTGTTTCAGCGTCCGACGAATCGCCGCGATCGTTTGTGCTCTGCCGGACAAGATCAACGGTGCCGCCGGGTTTGCCTGTACCGCTTCGACAGTCGCGGCGACCAAGCTGGCGCGATCGCGAACCGCCACCTGTGGAGCGACACCGATCGCGAGTGTGGCCGCTTGGCACGCGGCGACGTCGATCGCTTCCAGCAGCACGATGGGTGGCGAATCGGGGTGCGCGTTGGACCACGCCGCACAGAGCCCGAGGATCGTCTCGTCACCAACAATGATCGGTGCCCTTTCGAGATCCAGGTTGACGCTCCGTTTCGGACCGAGCAGCTGTACCTCGTCGCCAACGGCGAGTCCGTGCACGAATCGCGTGCCCGGTCCACTGCCGAGACCGACGATCAGAAGGCGCGCCCGGCCCTCCTTTTGGTCCCAGTCGAAGGGTGTGTAGCTACGCAACTCATCTTCGGGTGTGCGCAACGAGATTCGGTCGCCGGCATGCCACAGGTGTTTTGCAAGTCCCGATCCGGCGAGCGTGATGAGCCTGAAACCAGGAGCCGGCGCCCGCAGCGCCACAACCGACGCGCGAAACCCAAGACGATCGAGTCCTGCAGACTTCACGCGACCCAACAGGCTGGTCATGTGCCGTTGTGCCAGTTGTCGCCGCCGTCGTCGCTGACGAAAAGTCCGACGCTGGTAGCCGCCGCGAGCAGGCCATCGGGTCCCTCGCGCAGGTCGTAGACACTCACACCGTCGATGCCGTTGTCGAGGATGGTCCAACTCTGCGCGCCGTCGTCGCTGCGCAACAGTTGCCCACCGGCGCCAAGGAAAAGACGGCCAGCTTTGTCACCGGCGAGCGAATACATCTTCGACTCTTGTCCGAGTGGCAGCGGGCAAAGCTCCCAGGTGTTGCCGTCGTCGGTCGAGCGCGAGATGTAGCAGCGGCGGCCGCCGGCATAGATCGTGCCGTCGGAGGTTTGCGTCATCTTGTAGTAGCTGCGCCCGGACAACGTTTGCACCCACGAGCGACCATCGTCGTCGGACGTGTACACGCTTCCGTCTTTCTCGCCGTTGATGATTGCTCCGCTGCACGCGAGCAAGCGCCCGGACTGCGAGCGGATGATTTGGTAAATCTGCCAATCGGGTGGTCCGCCCGCGAGCGGGCCCCACGCGCCGTCCTCATATGTGTAGAGGCCCTCGGTCAGCGTGCCGGCCAACAGATGGTCGGGTGCCACCTCGAACAAGGCGTACACGCGTGGACCAACTTCACCGACTGGTCGCCAGTCGGGACCAACCTTCACTCCGTCGGTGCCGCCAGCCAAGATTTCACCCGACGCCGTCTTGGCCAACGCAAACACGACCGAACCGGGGGCGATGTTGCGCCACGTGGCACCGCGATCGTCGGATCGCATCACTCCCGCCTTCGTGCCTGCGTAGATAGCGCCGTCGTCGGCGAACAACACGGCCCACCCTTCATCGGGTGTCAGGCCAGGGTCGACTTGTCGCCACTTCTCGTCGCGCCCGACCCACACATGCGCGTAGCTGCCGGCGATGATCCGACTATCGGCGAGTTCGCGGATCGCGAAGATTCGATGTCCGTGAAGCTCGCTCGCGTATGAGCCCCACGATCGTCCGTCATCAGTCGAGATCGAAATGCCGAGGCCCGTACCGGCGAGCACCGATCCGTCGGCAAGTTGCACCAAGCAATGCACATACACATCGGGGACAGGAGTGTTCGATGGCGACGACCAGGTCGCGCCGCCGTCGTCGGAACGCAGCACGCCGTCGCCGCGCGTTCCCGCCAACAGCGTTCCTGACGACGTCTCGAGCAGGCTGTACACAATCGATCCCGGCATTCCGAGTTGCGTCCATTTACCGCCGTCGCCAATCCAGACACCGTCGCCGTTGGTTCCCGCCAGCTTGCGGCCGTCTCTCAGTCGCAACAGGCGAAAGGTCGTTGACCCCTCCGGACCGTCGCTGCCATCCGACAACACCGCGTGCAAAGGGTCGTCGTTGATCGGCGCCCAGGTCGAGCCGTCGTCTGCCGAACGCCACAGTCCACCCGAGGTGGCGGCAAGTAGCCGGCCGTCGGGCTCGACGGCGAAGGAGTTGATGCTGATGTGGTCGAGTTCGCCGACCGGCTGCCAGGTGGCACCGGCGTCGCGTGATCGCGAAACGCCGCACACGCAACTTCCGACCAGTAGGGCTCCCGACGGTGTCTCCACAAACGTGTAGAACTTTGGGGGCCCGCCGGCGAGCCCCTCGTTGTGCAGGGAAGGCGGCATAAGCCTGCAGGTTATACTATTCAGTGTACTGAAAGTTCTTGAGCGCTACGCGAGGGTTGGGTGACAGATTGAACTTGAAACTGTCGTACGACGACGAGCAGCTCGCGCTGCAGGACTCGATCGATGGTTTCTGTCGGCGCGCTGGCACCGGCCCCCTGTTCGCTACCGATGCTCCATTGCCTGCGACGTTTTGGTCGGGCCTCGCGTCGCTCGGCGTTCTGCTGTTGGGCACCGAGGCTGGCGGCGGCGGTGCGCTCGAGATCGCTGCCGCAATGGAGACACTTGGTCGCCACGGCGCGCCGGGGCCACTGGTCGGCACGTTTGCCGCCACGGCGCTGCTTGCAGACGACGAGATCGAACGAATTGGTAGTGGCGACGCGCTGGTAAGCGTTGGTCAGAACCGGTTGTTCCCGTGGGCGCCGGTCGCCGGCTTGTTTGTCGAAGTCGATGGCGACGAAGCGTGGCTGATTGAACCGGGCGGCGCGGTCGATGCGCACCACACAACTGGCAACGAGCCGTGGGGTTACCTCGATCCTGTCCGTGTGCGATCGCTGGGCGACGCTCGCGCCGCAATGGCGCGCACACAGGTTGCGGCGGCCGCCTATCTCGTTGGTGCCGCGCAAGAACTGATCGACCTCGCGGCCGAGTATGCGCGGGATCGCGTGCAGTTCAACAAGCCGATCGCGACGTTCCAAGCTGTGTCGCATCCGTTGGCCGTTGCGTCGGTGCGGCTGAATGCGTCGCGCATTCTGACGCGTGGCGCTGCACAGCGACTTGATAGCGACGAGTCGGGCGCGCACGTTGCCGCTGCGGTTGCACGGTTGTCCGCGATCGGATCAGCGATGGCCGCCGGATACCAAGCGCATCAGCTGTTCGGCGCGATGGGCTTCACGCTGGAAGGCCCGGTAGGCCACTTGAGTCATCGCATTCGTCAAGTCGGCTTGCTGCCGCCCAATCAGAACTACTCGCACGAGCTCGTGCTCGACGATCTATTAGGCCCGCCGTTACTAGAAAGGACTGCGTCATGACTGTTGACCTCACCGCGCCGCTCGAGGGACTGAAGTACGAACGCAAGAATCACATCGCGTACATCACGATCGACCGACCCGATCGCGGCAACGCGCTCCACAAGACGATGGTCGAGCCGATGAAGGCGATCTGGGCAGAGGTGCGCACCGATCCATGGATCAGGTGCGCGATCGTCACCGCCACCGGCGAGAAGCACTTCTGCACTGGTGCCGATGTCGGTGCCGTTGCAAGTCGCGGCGGCGTGTCCGCCGGCAAGGGACCGATGAGCGAAGAGGTGCATTGGTCGCCGCGTCACAACCGTGTATGGAAGCCTGTCATCTGCGCCGTCAACGGCACGGTCGCGTCGGCAGGACTGCACTTCGTGGTCGACTCCGACATCATCGTCGCCAGCAAGACGGCGCTCTTCCTCGACACGCACGTCAATGTGGGCATGGTTGGTGCGCTCGAGAACATTGGTCTTGCCAAGCGCCTTCCGCTCGGATCGGCGTTGCGCATGACGCTGTGCGGCAAGGCATATCGCATGACCGCCGAGCGTGCCTATCAGCTCGGACTTGTTGACGAATTGTGCGAACCCGCCGACCTGATGTCGACCGCGGAAGAAATCGCGCGCCAGATCTGCGCTAACTCGCCGGCGGCCGTCAGCCTGTCGCAACAGGCAGTGTGGAGTTCGGTCGAGCTGGGTTACCGCGACAGCCTCGAATACGGCTGGGCGCTGCTGCGCATGCACTGGGATCACCCCGACTTCAAGGAAGGGCCGAAGGCGTTCGTGGAGAAGCGCGACCCAGTCTGGGTCACTGGTGAGGAATGAACTTAGATCTCGGGCCCGAGCTCGAAGCCTTTCGCACTGAAGTCCGCGAGTTTCTCGACGACTACAAGGACACGCACGGCTTCTTCCATCATGAAGGCGGCTACCACGACGCGACGCTGAAGCTGTATCGCGCGCTCGGCGCGCGCAACTGGTTAGCACTCGCGTGGCCGCGCGAGGTCGGCGGTGAGGGTAAGCATCCGCTGTACGAGTTCGTGTTGTGGAACGAGATGGCCCGCTGCCGCGCCGCGCGTCCGCCGCTCGGTTCGGGAATCGTGGCGAAGACGATCATCGCCGCGGGCACACCGGAGCAGAAGGAACGCTTTCTTCCCGCGCTACGCACCGCACAGATCGCGTTCTCGCTCGGCTACTCAGAACCGGAGGCCGGCTCGGATCTTGCCTCAGTGCGCACGAAGGCAGTTCGCGACGGCGACAACTACATCCTCACCGGCGAGAAGCGCTGGACTTCGGGTGGGCACCGCGCCGACTATCTGTGGGTGCTGTGCCGCACCGGCACGCAAGAGGATCGCGGTCGCGGGTTGACAATCCTCATCGTCGATCGCCGGTCGCCGGGTATCACGATCTCGCCGATTCCTGCGACCGGAGGTGAGCGGTTCAACGAGATCTTCTTCGACGATGTCGTCGTGCCGGTTGCCAATCGTGTCGGCGACGAGAACGGCGCTTGGGGATTGATCAGCATCGCACTCGCCACCGAACGTCACGTCCAGTTCTCACCCGCCCGCATCGCGCAGGACTTCGACGACTTAGTCGCATGGCTCACCGAACGCGGTCTCACCGACGATCCGCTCGTGCGCCGTCGCGTCAGCGAAACCGCTGTCCTCGTCGCAGAAGTGCAAGCGCATGCGCTTGCGATGCTGGAGGCGGTGCAAGACGGCAGGGACGCGGTCGTCGAGGCCGCCGCCAACAAGCTCGCTGGCAGCGAGGCCGCGCAAGCGGTTGCGCGCGTTGCTGGCGATCTCGGTTACCCCGATTCCGTCGTCGCCGATTCGCAGATCGAGTTCCTTTGGCGGCAGTCGATCAGCGAGACGATCGGCGGCGGCACCTCTGAAATCATGCGCGGCGTGGTCGCTGGCCAAGGCCTCAAACTTCCCATCCGGTAGTCACTTGCACGAAAGAACGTCATGACAACAAACGCTCAAACTCCCAACAGTGTTCAAGGCAGGGTCGTCATCGTCACTGGTGCCGCGCGCGGCCTCGGCCGCGACTACGCACGAATGTTCGCGATCGATGGCGCCAAGGTCGGGCTCGCCGATGTGAACTCGGAAGCGGTGACGACGGCGGCGCGCGAGATCGCGGCCGACGTCCCCGGCTCCGATGTGGTCGGCCTGACGGTCGACGTCACCGACGCCGACAGCATTGCGGCCATGGTCGCTGGCGTCGTCGAGCGCTGGGGCACTGTCGACGTCCTCATCAACAACGCGGGCATCTGGGGCGATCTCGAGCCGGCACCGTTGTCGGCAACCAAGCCGAGCTACTTCGATCTTGTGTTGGCCGTGAACCTGCGCGGCCCGTTGCTGTGCACACAGGCCGTGCTCGAACCGATGCGCAAGCAGGGTTGGGGTCGGATCATCAACATTTCTTCGATGGGCGCGTACATGCCGTCTGGTGTGTACGGCGTTTCGAAGCTGGGGCTCAACCAGATGACGTACGCGCTTGCGACTGAACTCGGCACGAATGGCATCACCGTCAACGCTGTTGCGCCCGGCCCAATCGACAATGAAGCGACGCGCAGCCAGTTGCCCGAGGCCGCCTTTCAGAAGATGATCAGCGGCACGGCGATGAAGCGGATGGGTAACTCGCAAGATCTTTACGGGATGATCCGTTACTTGGCGACCACAGAGGCCGACTGGGTCACGGGCCAGACCTTCCTCGTCAACGGTGGCTACAACAGCCGCATGTGATGACGGAACTTACGGACGATCAATTTCGCGACAAGATTCGCGACTTCCTCGCGCGGTACGCCGACGTCGAAGGCTGGACGCGCGACAGGTACGGGCGGGCGCCACTGGACAGCGCGCCCAACGATGTGCGGTTGGCGCGTAATCGACGTTGTCTCACCTTGCTGCACGAGCACGGCCTCGGCGCGATCTCGTGGCCGCGTGAATACGGCGGGCAGGGGCTCTCCAATCGACACTCGGTGATCTTCAACCAGGAGATCGCGGGCTACTCGCTGCCACTGGGCATGTTCATCATCGGTCACGGCATGTGTGCACCGACCGTGTTGGCATACGGCACCGATGCGCAGAAGGATCGCTACTTGCCGCCACTGCTCAGCGGTGAGGAGGTTTGGTGCCAACTGTTTTCCGAGCCTGGCGCCGGGTCGGATCTTGCCAGCGTGTCGTGTCGCGCGGAGCCCGACGGTGATGGCTGGGTGGTGAATGGCCAGAAGGTGTGGACATCGGGTGCACACAACGCCTCGTTCGGCCTACTACTCGCGCGTAGCGATGGCACCGCAGCACGTCACACAGGGCTGACGACGTTCATCGTCGCGATGGACAACCCTGGGATAGAGGTACGCCCGTTGGTCGAGATGACGGGCACCGCCAAGTTCAACGAGGTGTTCTTCACGGATTGCAGGCTTGAAGCCACCGCCGTGCTGGGCGAGGTCGGTTCCGGTTGGCGTAATGCGATCACCACGTTGATGAACGAACGCGTCACGATCGGCACCAGCTCTCCTGGCGGATTCGGATTTCCGTCGTCGGTGCTCATCGAAGAAGCGAAGCTGAATGGCAAGGCGAGCAACCCGGTGATGGTCGACAAGATGGTGTCGATCGTGATTGCCGAGCGCATCGTCAAGTTCCTCGGCATGCGCGTCACGGAAGCGCTGCTGAGCGGTGCCGAGCCTGGCCCGGAAGGTTCGATCGCCAAACTCGCTGGCACCCGCTTGTCCAAGACTTCCGCTGCGCTCGCGTTGGAACTCGTTGGCCCTGCTTCGCTCGCGTGGGATGCAGCCGACGCCGCCGGCGCGACGTGGGCCGACGTTGCAGTAGCGACACCGGGCCTATCGATCGCCGGCGGCACCGACGAAATCATGCGCAACATTCTCGCCGAGCGTGTGCTTGGCCTTCCGCGCGACCCGCGCCCTAACAATTGAAGGACTGAACAATGACGACCATGACCGGCGGCGAAGCAGTTGTCGCAGCACTTGAGGCACTCGGAGTCGACACCGTCTTCGGCATCGTCAGCATTCACAACGTGCCAACGCTCGACGCCATCGGCCGATCGAAGTCGATCGAGTTCATCGCCTGTCGCCACGAGCAGGGCGCGGTGCACGCGGCCGATGGCTATGCGCGGGCGAGTGGCAAGCTCGGCGTCGCGCTTACCAGTACCGGCCCCGGTGCCGCGAACACGATGGGCGGCATGTTCGAGGCCAACTACGCATCGTCGCCAGTGCTGATGATCACCGGCCAAGTGGAGACCAGCGAGTTCGGTCGCGGACGCGGCACCATCCACCAAGCCGAACAGCAACTAGCGATGTTGCGCACGGTCACCAAGCGCGCCGAACACATCGAGCGCGCCGACGACATCGCTCCCACGATCATGTCGGTCGCGCTCGACATGCTCAGCGGGCGCCCCGGCCCGGGTGCGATCGAGATTCCGATTGATCAGCAATACGCACCCGCGGAGGTGGCTGAACTGCGGGCAGTCGAGCCGCGACGTACGACGCCGTCGAAGGCGATGCTCGAAAAGGCGCGCGAGCTGATTGCCTCAGCGCAACGACCGCTGATCATCGCCGGCGGTGGCATCGGTCTTGCCAACGCCGGGGCGGAACTCACCGCGCTCGCCGAGAAGCTGTCGGCACCTGTGCTCACTACCGTCGAGGGTCGCGGCGCGATTCCAGAAACACACGCACTCGCACTCGGTCCGAACATCGACATGTCGGCGATGGATCCGGTGATGGCGCAGGCCGATGTCGTCATCGCTGTCGGCACGCGCTTTCAACAGAACACCAACGTGCTCAAGTGGTTGCGCTTCCCTGGCAAGTTGATTCACCTCGATGCCGATCCGACGATGATCGGTCGCGTGCATCCGGCTGAGATTGCGCTGGTTGGCGATGCCCGTATTGGTTTGCAGGCGCTCCTCGACGGCGACCTGGCGTCGTCCGCAAACGCCGACTGGGTTACGGCCTGTCAGGCGCGTCGCGATGAGTGTGTTGCTTCCAACCGCAGTGACGTCGGCCCCGATATCGCCGCGATCATGGACGCGATCTCGGCGACCTTGCCGCACGACGCGGTCGTTGCGAAGGATGCGACGATCTCCGCGTACCTGTGGGGCAACCGACTGCTGCCTGTTCATCAAACGCGCACGGCGGTGCGGCCGACTTCGCAAGCGATCGGGCCCGGCGTTCCCCTCGGTCTCGGGGCTGCGGTTGCGACGCGCAAGCCGACCGTCGTCATTCAAGGTGACGGTGGGTTGATGCTCAGCATCGGCGAGCTGGCGACGGCGGCGCAGTACAAGCTGCCGCTGATCGTGTGTGTGTTCAACGATCGTGGTTACGGAATGTTGCGTTTCATCCAAGACATGGCAGTCGCTGGTCGTCGCACCGGCGTCGAGTTGGCTACTCCGGACTTCGCCGCCGTCGGCGCTGCGTTCGGCATCAAGTCGGCGCGCATCGCGTCCGTCGCGGAGTTCACCGCCACGTTCTCGAAAGCCGTCGCCGACGGCGGTCCATGGATTCTCGACATCGATCTGTCGGCGCTGACACCGATGAAGATCACCCCGCAGCCAAAGCCGCCGCGCCCGAACGCCTAGGCGGGTGACCTTTCTATCGAGTTCGCTTCCCACCGGAAGCAACGCCCCGATCGATCGCGGCTTGCAGACGCTCAGTGATGGCGGCGAGGTCGGGGTTAGACGATGCGATCCAGATGACAAGCTCGTACACGTCGTCGTTCGATGCGCTCGAGGCCTTGATGTCGTTGAGTTCTAGGAACACGGCGGTGGCGAGCCATCCAAGTCGCTTGTTGCCGTCGACGAGAGCGTGGTTGTTGACGATCGACTGTAGGAGAGCGGCGGCCTTTGTGATCAGGTCGGGGTACGCGTCCTGACCGAATGCGGTGGCCTGTGGTCGTGCTGCGGCGGAGCCGAGGAGTCCGATGTCGCGTATGGGTGGTGGGTCGCCGAGCAGGGTGCGGGCGAGATCGACGAGGTCGTCGAGGTCGAGGTATTCGGTTGGGCCGCTCATTCGCCGAGGCGTCGCAGCGCGTCGGCGTGTTTGTCGGTGATGAGCTTGGCTGCGGCACCGACGCGGTCGCGATGTTGCCCGTGGTTGACGAACTCTCGCACCGCCCGGCGGGCGGCTTCTTGCATGGAGATCCCTTCGGCCTCAGCGCGCTCGCGGAGCGCGTCTTGCTCGGTGTCGGTGAGGCGAAGGGTCATAGCCATTGATGAAATGGTATCAGTTCGATACCACGTCGGACCGATCAATTTCGACCTATCCGTTTAGAGCGGTGACCAGCGCGAAGACGGCACGCGCTACTTGTGTGTCTCCGCGAGCCGCGACGACGAGCGTGTACGCATCACTGTTGAACCGTACGTATGACAGGTCAGCGACTCCTTCGGCTTCTAGTGCGCCAGGGGGAAGGTCGCTGTTCGAAACGTAGGTCAGGCTGCCCGAATAGGGCACTAACGGTTGGAATCCTGAGTGCAGCGACACGTCTACAAGGTCGCCTGAGTCACTCGACCAAGCGCACGGCTCGTTGCCCGAACGGACAACGTTGGCCTCGTCTGGAAACAGCTCAGGAATTGCGCTCTCTACACGACGGCACATTTCAATGATCGAGGGAACACCTTCCGGGATCGGCGCAGCAGCATCCAGCAGACCAGGAATGTCGATTGAAGGCACGAGCCAGAGGTCGCCCTGTTGGTCGCGAACGGTGGCGGCGCTGTCGGAGTCCGCACGTGCTTGGGGGATCTCCATAGCGACGCGGGGCGCGCAGTTGGTCAGCGGCAAATTGACCCTCACGTAAACTGCAAACTCGACCGTCTGCTGTGGTTCAACCGTGATGAAGTTCTCGAACTCCGGCAAACCTGCAAGCACCGCTGCCGTTTCGGGCGGATACTGCGAGACACCCAGTTCGCTCACCGGAAAGTTGCACCACAAATGCACACGGCCTGGTCCGCTCTCGATGGATCCCTCCGACATGTTCGTCACGCGCAAGCTGACGCCGACCATGGCTTCCAACTCATTTTCGCGACGAACCTCCGCGCTCGACACCTCGATGGCGAGGTCGCCACCTTCCGCAGGCGACGCGATGTCCGCTGGATTCGGGATCTCAATTGCGGGAGCGGGGTCGCCGCCCACGCTGCGGTACGGCCAATTGGGCGGGGCTCCCTCGATGACCTCAATGGGAACGGTGCTGAGTGTTGCGACGGTCTCGGCGGGAGCCGACCCCGTTGTCGGCGCAGCCGGTGCCAGCGTGGATTCGTCACCTCGAAGCTCAATGAAGGCGAGCACGCCAGCCAGCAGCATCACAACAGCAGCAGCGACAAGCCACCATGTTCGCTTCGTTGGGTGTGGGCTCATTGGGTTGACCTCCAGGTCGGTGAGTTGCGCGGCGTCATCGGACGCCACAGACGTTGCGTGCAGTCGCTGTTGCACCATTCGCATGACGGACTCGACAAATCGGTCGTCGGGATTCACCAACGGCGACTCGCCGCGAAGTGAATCGAATGGATCATTCATCGTCATCCTCCATGCGTTCGTATTCGTCGCGGAACGCGCGTTTGGCGCGCATCAACAACGTCTCCGTCGAGGCCACGGAACGACCGAGCAGCGACGCCACGTCGGGCACGCGAAGGTCGTCGATGTAACGCAGTGTGAGTGCAGCGCGATGCATCGGGCTAAGGCGGGCCAGCGTTGCCGCCGACCTATCGGACTCAAACACAACGTCGGTTCGTGTCTCCTCGTGCCCATGATGCAGCTCGAGGTGACGTCGGTCGCGCTCGGCCCGTCGCCAATGGTCGACCAGCTTGTGGCGGGCGATCCCCACTACGTAGGCAACTGTGATGCGTTCGATCTCACCCGCAAGCAGACGGTCGACCGCCGCAAGAACCGCTTCGGACGATAAGTCCTCCGCGAGCGACTTCGAACCACATCGATGGTGCAGATAGCGGTACACCTCGACCAGGGCGCTTCGAGAATCGGCCAAGGCGGTTGCCTGCTCGATCCCCTCGTCCTTCGGTGAAAGGTGCACGTCAACCCTTCGTCTGGCGAGAGCATTTTCCGATCATCCCGCCTCAGAAATCTACGCGGCGACCACCCGCGCGGAACCTGCTGTCCAGTTAGCGGCCTGTACCGCCGGATAGAGCGAAGTCATGTCTTTGGCTTGACCACGCCATGAGTGATCATCGATTCCGCCATTGAAACGACCATGTCTTCGAGCGGGCGTGGTGTCCAGGCGAGTGTGTGGCGGATGCTGCTGGTGTCGAAGCGGTGGTTGTTTCCGAGGTTGTTGATTGCGAGCTTGGCGGTCTTGTCGAACAAAGCGATCGCGCGCATTACAGAGTCGGGCATTTTGCGAGTCGTGACCTTGAATCCGAGTGGGCCGATGCGCTCCGCCAGAATTGCGGCAACCTCGCGCATCGAATGGCCGCCCTCGGCACAGATGAAACGCTGGCCAGCTGCCTCCGGCACGGTCATCGCCGCGAGATGAGCGGCAGCCACATCGCGGACATCAACCATCGAGAAGTACACGTTGGGTACGGCCGGGTAGGCGCCGTCGAGGATCAGCTTCACCAACTCACCCGACGTCCCCCAATCGCTCGAGAGCAGAGGCCCGAGCACAAGCCCTGGGTTGATGGCGACTAGCTCGAGGCGACTGCCGGCGTTGCGGCTAGCCATGAACTCCCAGGCCGCACGCTCGGCGAGAGTTTTCGACTTTTCGTAGGCGCCGATGTGCGAGCTATCGATGTTCGACCAGTCGGCCTCGGTGAAGACGTGATCCTGTTCGTGCCCGTAGGTGACGGCCGCGAGTGACGAGGTGAGAACCACTCGTTCAACCCCCGCATCGGAAGCCGCCCGCAGCACCCGCAAAACACCTTCACGCGCCGGCCGGATCAACTCATCGGAGTTCTTGGGCACTTTGCGCGGGAACGGACTTGCGACGTGCTGTACAAATTTGCAGCCTGCCACCGCGGCCGACCAACCCTCATCGCTCGTCAGGTCGGCTGTCACGATCTGGAACCTTTCATCCAGATGAGATTTGGCCGCGGTGGAAAGGCTCGCCGCGAGGATCGCCTTCACTTCCGCGTTGCGATCAGTTGACCGCGCCGTGCCGCGCACGTTGTAGCCCGCCTCGAGAAGTTGCACGATGCAATGCTGCGCGATGAAACCGGTGGCCCCGGTTACCAAGACGGTGTCGTTCATGTTGACCCCTTCAGATCCGGACGAACACACTGACGTGTCCGCGCCGCGAAGTATGCATCAGTCGACAATCACCAGCACCCTGATCCAGTCTCAATAGCCCTTGTTGGGCGCGGTTTAGTGTCACCAATGACCGCTACCGCACCCACGGGCGCGGAAGAGGTCGGTCGTGACACCATCTCGCGCCCAACCAGTACCAGCAACGAGAGGTCGGTGGGACCACCTCGCCCGACAACTCAGCTAGTCGGTGTTGGAGTTTTGGGCGAAGACTGTTTGCCACACACCGTCGCGGCGAACCCAGACGTGTGCGTAGCGACCTGAGCGCACGATCGTCTTCTCGGTTCCGTCGGCTTGCGGCATGCGGCCCTTCAGGGTGGCGCGACCGGTTGAGATGGCCGTGTCGCCGTATACCTCTATCTTGGTGTCGTCGCGGGGATACTCATCGACGATCATCGGATTGGCGGCCAGCCGTTCGAGCACCATCGCACGCGTGACCTTCTCGCCGCTGGGCGACACTTCCCAAAACTCCGGCGCCAGCAAGTGGCCGACGTTGGCGCGGTTGGATGGATCGGCGTAGATCGATTCTTCGAGCGCGCGGACTTCGTCTTCGGCGCTCATCGGCCAGCAATCAGGATTGGGTCGCCGAGCAGTTCCGGCTTCGGAGTTGCGCCCATGCCGGGGGCATCCGGGTTGTGCAGCTTGGCGGTGCCGCCGTCCATGTAGACGCCTTCCCCATCCTTCACGATGTCTTCGATCGTGCGGGTGAACTGCGTGCCACCGCAGTCGGGCAGCGATGCGTGATACGTCGTCGAGAAGTGGATCATCATCGTCGACGCGAGCCGGGTCTGGATCACGTTGTCGTGCCGATACCCGAGGCCGGCCGCCTCACACATGTCGAGCATCTTGCATGCCTCGAAAAGTCCGCCGGTGCGCAAGATCTTCAGGTTGATCAGGTCGGCCGCATCGCGTCGAATGATGTCGGCCAGGATCTCGGAAGTGCCGACGCACTCGTCGGCGATCATCGGCAACTTGATCGCCGAGTGCACCACCGCCAGATCGTCGAGACCCTTCACCGGCTGCTCGACGTAGACGTCGAATTCTTCAAGCCGGGGTAGCACTGAGATGGCTTCGTCGACGGTCCAACCCTGATTGGGGTCGGCCACGATCACCACATCAGGCCCAGCGGCTTTGCGAATGGCGGCGATACGAGCGATCTCGGTTTCGAGGTCGAGTTCGCCCTGGAAGCGGCCGAGCTTTACTTCGATCGTGCGGAAACCCTCGGCGACACGAGCCGCGGTGTCTTCACCCATTTCTTCGGGTGTGCGAATGCTGATCGAGAAGTGCATCGGCACGCCGTCGTCGTAGCTGCCGCCGAGCAGTTTGTAGACGGGCACTCCAGCGGCCTTGCCCATCAGGTCGTGCAGCGCGAAATCAAGACTGCCCTTCAGCAACAACTCGCGGCTGGTGCGCTCGTCGCTGATCGTGTCGTCGATGCGCGCATAGATCTCGCGCAGACTGAACGGGTCTTGGCCGATGATCGCCGCAGCTAACGGCTTCAGTTCTTCGATGCACGCAGCGCGATCGTTCAGCGGCAAGGGCATGAGTTCGCCGTACCCAACCAGTCCGTCGTCGGTCGTCACGCGCACGATTGCGTTTTGCATCGCATCGATAACGCCGTACGACACCAAGAACTCTTTGCCCGGCTTGTAGCGCAGGTCTACCGGGAAGGCTTCAACGCGAACGATCTTCATGAGCGGAACCACCGCATGCCGGGCGAGAAGGTGGCCGGCAAATCGAACATGCCGTACACGATGCCAACTGTGTCGGGCCGAGTCGCCGCATCGAGGTCGATCTCGTAATCCGGCATCCGCTGCAGCACAGCGTTGAGCGTGAGGTCGATCTGACGGCGGGCGAGGTTCGACCCGAGGCAACGGTGAGCGCCGAGCCCGAATGTCATGTGCCGATTGGGGAAGCGATCGAGTTGCAGTTCGTCGGGATTCTCGAAGGCCTCGGCGTCGCGGTTTCCGGAGGCCCAAACCAGCAGCAACTTTTCGCCAGCCTTGATCTGCTGGCCGCCGATCTCAACGTCGACCATCGCCGTGCGCGCCAGTGCCAGTTGGGGTGCCTCGAAACGCAGGAACTCCTCCGTTGCGGCACCCATCAGGCTCGGGTTGTCGATCAGACGTTGCCGTGCGTCGCGATCGCGGCTGAGGTGGATGAGCGCGTTCGCGATCGCGGAACCGGTCGTGTCGAAGCCACCCTGAATGGTGAGGTACGCCATCTCTTTGACTTCATCGTCAGTCACTGGACGACCGTCGACCGTGCACCCGACGAGATACGAGATCATGTCGTCGCGCGGAGACTCGCGGCGAGAAGCGATTGTTTCGTAGAGCATCTCGGCGATTGCACCGAGTTTGGCGATCGCACCCGCGCGCTCGGGGTTCTCCTGCCGAAGGAAGACCACCTGATGGAGCGGAACAGAGATTTCCTTCCAACGCTCCACGGGCAGGCCGAGCTTGTACAGCGTCGACATCGCGGGCACCGGCTCGGCCAGGTCGTGCACGAAGTCGCAGCTGCCAGCCTCGATGAAGTTGTCGATTGCTCCGTGCACAAACCGTTCGATGACTGGCGTCATGCGATCGACTGCGGCGGGCGAGAGCATGGGGTGCAGGATGCGACGGAACGCCAAGAAGTCGGGTGCGTCCATTTCGATCGGGATCGATCGCTGCCCCGTGTTCTTCTTGTCGGGGATCGTCAAACCATTCGCCGACGAAAACCGCACGTCGTCGCCCGCGACTGCCTTGATGTCGGCGTAGGAAGTGAGGATCCAGAAGCCGCCGTAGTTCTCGGAGTACGCGACCGGACAGGTCTCGCGGAGTTCGCGCAGCGGACTCCACGGGTCGGCAGCGAAGGCATGCGAATGATGATCAAATGCGACCGGACACCGTGCGGGTGCGTCGACAACTTCCGAGCTCATCGCGCAACAGTACCAGTCTGGACAGGGTCAATTTGATATGAGTACACTCAATATGCGTCTGACCGGCGCTTGAGGGGGCAAGCCGTGACGGCAACTGAACAAGTCAGGCGTTCGATATTGTCGCCAACGCTCACGCCGCGGCCCGATTTTCACATCACGCGCAAGCTCGTTGGTGTGCCGAAGTGGCCGCTCGCCCTGCTGACCTTGATCTACACGATCAACGTCAGCGATCAGTACGTCTTGCCAGCGATGTTTCCGCTGTTGAAGCGAGAATTCGGACTCTCCGACACGGGGCTGGGCATCCTCGCCGGGTCGTACGTCATCAGCGTCACCGTCTTTACGGTTCCGTTCGGAATCATCGCCGACCGTTTCAATCGCACACGCATCATTGCCTGGGGAACAACGGCGTGGGGCGTGACGATGATCTTCACGGGCATGGCCAACGGTTTCGCCATGCTGCTCGTCGGCCGCATGGCGTTGGGCATGTGGGACCCATGCGACAACCCGACCTCGCAATCGCTGCTCGCCGACTACTACCCCGTCAACCAGCGCACCAAGGTGATGGGCGTGTATCAGGCGGGACAGCTCGCCGGATTCGTGCTGCTGCCGATCGCGGGCACGATGAGCCAGGCATGGGGTTGGCGCGCGACGTTCTACTTCTTCGCGCTTCCCGCCTTCATCGTTGCGGCGCTTGTGTGGCGTCTCAAGGAACCGGTGCGCGGCACTCAAGATCGTAAGAACCTGCGCCTGCGAGAGATCGAGCGTCCGGCAGCAGAAGTTGCAGAGACGGCAGTCAAGCCAGCCGTAGCGAGCGATCGTTTCAGCTACAAGAGCCTGCTGAAGAACAGGTCGTACATGGCGATGCTGATCTCAGCGTCTTCGGGCAGTCTGTTCTTCGGTGGTATCGGAGTCTGGGCACCGACGTTTCTTATTCGTTATCACGATCTATCAATCGCGGCTGCGACGTCGAGCATTGCCGTGGTCGCGGTTGGCGGTTTGATCGGCGCGCTCGCTTCGGGCAACCTCGCCGACTTTCTCACTCAGCACAAGCGCCCCTCGGCGCGTATTGCTGTCGCGGGTTTCGCTCGGCTGCTGTCGGTTCCGTTCTTCGTCATCGCTTTCAGCGTCCCGCAGATCTCACTCACGTTGCTTTCACTGGCGATCGCGGCGATGTTCTTGGTCGCCGGCATTCCGCCGACAAATGCCGCCCGCGTCGACGTGCTGCACCCGAACCTTCGTGGCCGCGGCGCATCGCTCGACGCCGTTTGCCAGGGTTTGGCGTCGGCCTTCGCACCGATCCTGTTCGGGCTCTTGTCGGATGCCACCAACCTGCGCACGACCTTTCTCGTACTCTCGCCGTTGGCGGGCGTCGCCGGTCTCATCTTGCTGACGCTCGGCCTTTCCAGCTATCGCAGCGACACCAAAGCGGTGCGCGATCAGGTCAGGCGTGATCACTTCGTCAGCCTCGGATTCCCAGCGGGCGAAGCGCACGACGAAATCGGTTTGGTCGAGCCCGACGAGGAGCCGACGTTGGCAGAAGCCGTCAGGGCTTGGGTGCCCGCCGATGGACCGATGTTGGAAGTGAAGTCGCTCGACTTCTCGTACGGCCCGATCCAAGTTCTGTTCGGAGTCGACTTCGCGATTCCGCAGGGTGGCTGTCACGCGCTTGTCGGACGCAATGGCGTGGGCAAAACGACGCTGCTGTCGAACATTGGTGGTCTGCTCGACGCGCAAGGTGGCCAGATCTTCTATCGCGGCCAAGACCTCACTGGCATCCCTCCTGATCAGCGCACGAAGCTCGGGATCACGTTGATGGCGGCTGGCCGATCGACGTTTCCGTCGTTGAGCGTTCGCGACAACCTGATGTTCGGTTCATACCCATTCACCGACAGTCGCGAGCTCGCTGAAGAACGGTTGGAAGCGATCCTCGAAATCTTTGCGCCGCTGAAGGGGCGCCTCGATCAACGAGCAGGAACGCTCTCCGGTGGCGAGCAACAGATGGTCGCACTCGGTCGCGCGCTGGTCGCGGGGCCGGATCTGTTGCTGATCGACGAACTCAGCTTGGGCCTGGCACCAACGATCACCAGCCAACTGCTCGACGTGCTGGATCAAGTGCTCGAGTGTGGAACGACGATCCTGCTCGTCGAGCAATCGATTGGTGTTGCGTTGGCGGTCGCCGACACGGTGTTCTTCATGGACCGCGGCGTTGTCGAACCGCTCGGGGCTGCAGACAACCTTGATGCTGGCGCACTCACGCGGCGCCTGATCGAAGGTCGGGTATGAAAAAGCGATTCTGGAATCCGGCGACTCAACGCATCGTGTTTGTCGCCATCGTCACGCTTGGCCTGGTACTGGGTTTGGTGCTCGGAGTACGCGAGGCCAGTCAGAAGCCGGTGCTGAAGATTGGCGAACCGCGCGTGCGCGTCGAGGGCACCACCGCCACGGTTCAGATCACGGTGAAGAACACATCCGAGAAAACCGTGTACTGCCCAAGCGTGGGCATTGCTGCAATCGACAGGGATGGTCTCGACCTGGCCAAGAGCGTTGCGCTTCCGGACTTGACCGATGGGCGCTTGGAACCGCGGGCCAGCGCCAACTTCATCGGAACATTGACCGACCTCAGCCAACAAGACATCGACGAGAAACTCGACGAATACGTCGCGTTCATCATTGACAAGAATCCCTGCGAGTGACGATGAGCCATTCACTTTTCGCTTTCACCATTCCACTGGTCGACTTCGAAGTACCGCTCAGCATCGTCATCATCGGGCTGATTCGCGGTCTGACCTATGCCCTGCTTGGCATCGGCATCACGCTCGTGTATCGATCCTCGCGGGTCATCAACTTCGCGCACGGTGAGATGGGCGCACTACCCGCGCTGCTGATACCGATCTTCGTGATCAACCTCGGCTGGCCGTACTGGCTTGCGCTCGCACTCGCGCTGTTGGCTTCTGGTGTGCTCGGCGGTGCGTTCGAGTTCAGCATCGTGCGACCGCTACGCAAGGCGTCGCGCCTTACCGTTCTTGTGGCAACCATCGGAGCCGCGCAGTTGCTCTACTTTGCCGGCGCCTTGCTGCCTAAGGGTGGCGGCGACCTGGCGGGCAAGAGTTACCCGACGCCGTTCCACAGCACGATCAAGATCGGCGATCTCACGCTGACTGCGGGCGACCTCACCATCCTCGTCGCGGTACCGATCCTCACCATCGCGCTTGCGACGTTCCTCGGTACCAGCAAGATCGGCAAGGCCAGTCGCGCGTCGGCGGAAAACGCGGACGCCGCACGGCTCGCGGGCATTCCAGTCGAACGCGTGTCGTTCACCATTTGGACGATTGCCGGGCTGCTCGCTGGTATCTCGGCAATTCTGATTGGTCCGACGCGACCGCTGAGCTTCAGTGCGGCACTCGGCCCGATCCTCATGCTGCGCGCACTTGCATCGTCGATGCTCGGCGGGCTGCGTGGCTTCTTCGCAGTGTTCGCAGCTGGTCTCGCGATCGGTGTGCTTGAGAACCTCGTGATCTGGAACTTCCCGATTGGCGGCGCGCTCGACATCGTGTTCCTCGCCGCAATCGCGTTGAGCTTCCTTTTGAAGAAGGGTTTAGGCAGCATCGTCCGCGGGTCCGAGACCAGTTCGTGGTCGCTGGCCGCGGCAGTGCGCCCACTGTCGCCGCTCGTTGCACGCGCGGCGCGGGTTCGTGGGGCACAGGTGCTGATCGCCGTCACCCTCATCGCGTTGGCGGCCTACCTACCGACCAAGGTGTCGGCATCCGAGCAGTTCTTCTACGGAGGCATTGCACTCTTCGCGCTGTTTGGGCTTTCGCTCGTTGTGCTGACTGGCTACGCCGGTCAGGTGTCGATGGGACAGTTCGCGTTTGTCGCCATCGGTGCCGCGTTCGGTGGTCGGCTCTATCAGGCCGGTGTCCCGCAAGGACTCGGCCTCGTACTGGCGACCTTGATCGGCGGCGCGTTCGCTCTCATCATCGGCATACCTGCGCTGCGGATTCGCGGCCTTTTCCTAGCCGTCATCACGCTCGCGTTTTCGGTGGCCGTCGTTGGATGGCTGCTGCAGCAGGATTGGCTCAATCGCCGCGGCAGCGATGGCAGCTCGTCGATGTCGATTCCGCGGCCGACGTACTTCGGCATCAGCTTCGAGTCGGAACTGCGGTACTACTGGATCTGCCTCGCCGGTCTTGTACTCACCGCGCTCTTTGTCTATCGCTTGCGCCACAGCGGTCTCGGCAAGCGCATGATCGCGGTGCGCGACAACGAGCCCTCGGCTGCGAGTGTCGGCATCTCGCCTGGTGTCACCAAGTTGACCGCTTTCATGATTTCCGGAATGATCGCTGCCTTCGGTGGCTTCTTGTATGGCGGATTGCTCGTCAACTTCTCGGGCGATCTCGACGGAACGTTTGGGGCATCGCAATCGCTGTCGCTGGTCGTGATGACCGTCTTCGGCGGTGTCACCACAATTGCCGGAGCGCTTCTTGGCGCGGTGTGGGTGCAAGGCATCCCGCGCATCCTTGGCAAGTCGTGGGGTCTGCTTTCGTCGGGCATTGGTGTGCTCGCCGTTCTGCTTGTGCTTCCCGGCGGGCTTTCATCGCTGATCTTTAAGACTCGTGATCGGATTGTCGAGGCCGCGATCGCGAAAGGCTGGGTCAAGCCGAAGGTTGCTCCCGTTCCCGAGGCTGTCGACCGGCCGGTTCGCGAACGCACGAGAGCGGCCGACGCGGTACCGCTAGTGGCCGAAGGCATCTGCGTTTCATACGGTGGCGTGATCGCGCTGCTCGACGTGTCGATCACCGTTGGCACCAACGAGATCGTTGGAATCATGGGGCCAAACGGTGCTGGTAAGACAACACTGTTCGACGTCTTGTCGGGTCAGCAGCGCCCGACTTCCGGCCGCGTCGTCCTTGATGGCCGCGACATCTCTACCGCTTCGCCACAGCGTCGCGCCAAGCGCGGGCTCGGCCGATCGTTCCAGCAGGCTCGACTGTTCGAGGACATGCGACTTCTCGACGCGGTCAACATGTCGCTCGAACGCGAGGCGCGCACCAACACCGTCAGCGCCATTCTGGGTACGCCATGGGCGCGTCGCCGCGAACGCCTGCGCAACAAGACCGCGTTGTCGATCCTCGGGTCGCTCGACATGCAGGACTATGCCCATCACCAGATCGGCGATCTGTCGACGGGCAGTCGCCGGTTGGCCGAGCTTGCTTGTGCATCCGCGATCGGGGCACACGTCATCTTGCTGGACGAACCGACCGCCGGCCTCACACCGCAAGAAGTCACGGCATTCATTCGAATCGCCACGCGGCTTCGCGAAGAACTTGCGGTCACTGTCGTTGTGATCGATCACGACGTGCCGATGATGCGCTCGCTCGTCGATCGCCTTTATGTGCTTGAAGCAGGTGTGTTGATCGCGCACGGCCCGCCGTCAATTCTCGATACCGACGAAGCAGTTATCGCCGCTTACATGGGGTCGGCTCGCGGCGCGACCTTGTCGAAGGATGGAACGAACCGCCCGACATGAGCGAGTCGTTTGCGTTTGTCGACGCACACGTTCATCTCTGGGATCACTCGATCGCCGGCCTGCGCTGGCGCTACCTCGAGGCCGATTTCGATCATCCGCGTCTGCGCGGCATGCACCGACTTGATGCGCCTGCGTTCACAGAAATCGAGTTGAGCGCACAGGCGGGGCCCTACACACCCGACAAGATCGTTTTCGTGCAGTCCTGCGAAGAGGACGTGCCTGGTTTAGAGAGCGCATGGGTGCAATCACTTGCCGACTCGCGCGATGCGGTGCACGCGATCATCGCCCGGGCGCGGGTTGCGGAGCCCGGCCTCGCAGCGGTGCTCGCAGCCAATAGTGGGCATCGGCTGTACCGCGGGGTTCGCGACATGGCGTCGCCGCTGACGATTGGCACGCCAGAGTTCACGGCCGGCTTTCACACGATCGCCGATTCCGGCGCATCGCTGGAAATGCTGGTGCCCTACGCGAAGTACGACGACGTGTGCGCGCTGGCGGATGCGCGGCCGGAGATGCAGATCGTGCTTGGCCATGCCGGCCTGGCAGAGCACAGCGACGACGACTACTACCAAGCGTGGTCGCAGCGGCTGCAAGTTTTCGCGACGCGATCAAACGTGACGGTGAAGATCTCGGCGCTGGCTAGTGGCAGGGACCCCGATTGGAGCGTCGCCAGCATCAAGCCGTGGATTCGACACTGCGTGGATGTGTTTGGTCCAGAGCGCGCGATGTTTGGCACCAACTGGCCGATCGATCGGCTGTTTGGCACGTACGAGCGTCTGATCGACGCGTACCGCGAGTGCACCGACGACCTCACCGCGCAGGAGCGTGATGCGCTATTCGTCGGTACGGCGACGAAGATCTACCAGATTAAATAGGAGATTGTGATGGCACAACGCACCGGATTTGTCGACGGGTGGGCGGTCACTCGTCTCCACAACGCGATGACGATCATCGAAGTCGACGATGCCAAGATCCTCACCGACCCGTGGTTCGTCGACAGCCGTGCCTTCGTTGGCCGTTCACCAATTGGTGTCGACGAGCTTCCCGAGTTGACCGCAATCATTGGTTGTCATTGGGTGAAGGATCATTGGGGTATGGCCGAGATGCAGGCCTACCCGCACAAGAACACGCCCATGTTCGTCAGCGCTCCCAACATGGAACAGTCGGCGCGCAAAGTCGGGTTCACCAACGTCGAGGTGCTCGAATGGGGCGCCCAACGGAAGCTCACCGACACCGTCACGTTGCACGCCATCGAGGAGCACATCGGGCGCGGACGACAGACCAACAACTACGGCATCGTTGGCTCGCACGCCCGCGTCTTCTTCGGTGGCGAGGTATGCGACCTCGCTGCTATCCGTCGCTGTGGTGAGGCGAACGCACCGTTCGACGTTGCGATTGGTCCCGTCAACGGCGTGCATCTGATGGGCCGGCAGTTGACCGCGACGGCTGCGCAAATGTTGGAGGCCACGCGCCTGTTGCACGCGCCAAAGCTGTTGCCGGTGCACGACGAGCACAAGCCGTTCGGGCCGTTGCTCAAGGTCGCATCATCGATTCGCGATCTCGACGGTGTCGAACACAACGACGTCGAGATCATCGAGCTCGGCCTCGGCCAGCGCTACGAGAAGGTGTCGTAGTGCAACTCGTCTACTTCGAAACCACTCGTGCCGATCACGATCAAGACGACGTGCACTCGAAGGTCACCGCCGACATGAAAGTGCTCGCCGAATCGATCGACGGGTTCGTCCTCTGGCGCGACGTCAACGAAGACCTCTTCTATTGGGGGGTCGTGGTGTTCGAGACGGAAGCCGGAGCGATCGCCTGGCGAGACCACCCAGATCACGCCCGCATCCATCAGCAATCGCGGGGCAAGTTGTACGTGGCCTTCAAGACGCAGGCCTACGACAGTGTTCGCACCAACAGCTACGGCTGACGATCAGCCCGGGAATGCGCGGCGCATGAGCGCGAACTTGTTGCCGTCGAACATCGACTCGGCCAACGTTACGAATCCGCGAGAGTTGTGGAAACCAACCGAGTGCGTGTTGGGCGGGTCGATGCGCACCAGCGACGTCAGCGTCGTCTCGCCCGACTCCTCGATGCGCCGATCGAGTTCGTTGTACAAGGCGAGTCCAAGCCCGAAGCCGGAGAAGCTCATGTCGAATACAACACGGTCGATGTGCAAACCACTTCCGGAAGTGTTGATGGCCCACGACGCCCGATCCGACAGATAGCCGCACGTCTCGTCGATGATGAGGCAAAAGCCGACAACGGAACCTTCCGGTTCGACAGCAACGAGTGCGATTCTGCTGTCGGCCAACACGCTTCCGAGGTCGGCGATCGATATCGCGTCGACGTCTTTGAGGTTCATCTGATTGATCGCAAACGCGCGATCAAGATCTGCGGGCAACATCTCCCGGATCGTCATTGCGGTGCTCCGGTCTTGGTCTGGGCGGCTGGGCTTTAGAGTACACTCAATACAACTTCGAAGGGGGAGACCGATGCGCAAGTTCAAAGCAGTTGGGCTCGTTGCAATCGCTGCGCTCATCGCGGTGGCGTGCTCGGACGACAAGTCCACCACCGACACGACGACCGCGGTAGACGGCACCGACGGCACCGACACCACCGTCGCCGGCGGCGAGGTGCAGGTCATCAAGATTGGTTACGCATTCCCCGACCTTGCGGCCTTCGCCGTGCTCAACAAGTCGTTCGCGATCGGCGACCCGCAACTGCAGGCCGAAGCAGTGATCGATAGCTGGCGCCGCGATGGCCTTCTGCCCGAAGGCATCGACATCGAGTTGGTCGCCGCTCCGTACAACATCGTCGAGCCGGCAGCAAAGCTTGGGGTGTGCACTTCGCTCGCCCAGGACGAGCAAGTGTTTGCAGTGGTGGCCGGCATCAGCTTCACCGAGGGTGCCGAGTGTCTGGCGACTCGCTACCAGACTCCCATCATCGACACCGACGGCGCCGAGCCGACGGTCTACTCGCGCGGCGCGCCGTGGTTCTTCACGTTGCGCCCCGATCACGTCAGGCAGTTCGTGAACTACGGCTACTGGGCGATCGATTCGGGCGAGCTGGATGGCAAGCGCGTGGGTATGTACTTCGAGACCAAGATCATCGAAGGCGTGGAAGCAATGCGCGCCTTGTTCGAAGAGCAGGGCGTCAACTTGGTGTCAGTCACGGAGACATCCGGGATTGGCATTGGCGGGGCCGAAGATCCGTTGTCGATCGAGCGCTTCATCGCGGACGATGTCGAGGTCGCGCTTCCCCTCGTCGGTGGCTCCAGCGCAGCCAACATGTACGGCTTCGCTAAGGGCCAGGACTACCGCCCGGTGTGGCTCGACATGGACTACTCCGAGCACACCACCGATGTCGCGGCGAAGACCAACCCGCCCGAGCAGTACGACGGCACGCTGGCGATGACGGTGACACGAGTCGGCGAACGCGCCAGCGGAATCCAGAACCCTGGTGCCGAAGCATGCCTGGCGAACTACGAGCGCTACGCGGCGGTGGAGATTGAGCGCGAAGGAATCGAGACCGGCGAATACAGCAGCATTCTGCGCACGTGCGACTTGTTTGCGGTTCTGTTGGCTGGGCTGACGGGCGCCGCCGACGACCTCACGAAAGAGAACTTCGTCACGGCGCTAGAGAACGCCGGCACGATCGAGCTAGTCGGCAGCGGCAACGGCTCGTTCGATGCGTTCGATCACTCGTTCATTGATGAGTACCGCACTGTTCAATGGGATGCGGATTGCCCGTGCTGGAAGGCCATCTCTGACTTCGCCCCGATGCGGACGTAATGCAGCGCACGGGCGCGCACGGTCAGCTCTAACCGGTAAAGATCACTGCGCATGAAATTCTGTGTTGTTGGTGCTGGCGCGATTGGCGGCCTGATGGCCGCTCGCTTGAGCGCAAGTGGGCACGACGTGCACGTTGTCGCGCGCGGCGAGACACTCGCTGCGATTCGTGAAGGTGGCCTGACGGTGACGTTCGCCGACGGGTCGCCCACGATTCGCGCCGACGTCAACGTCGCGGAAAACTTCGACGCCGGACTTGATTTCGATGTGGTGATCCTCGCGGTCAAGGCCCATCAGGTCGCTGGCCTGGCTAGCCAGGTTTCGGCGTTGTGTGCGCGCGACACCGTCGTGGTCCCGGTGCAGAACGGCATTCCGTGGTGGTTCTTTCAACGTTTCTCCGGACCACATGCGGGCTATAACCTGCGCACGCTGGACCCCGACGGCAAGATCGCACAAGCGATTCCCGCCGAGCGAGTGGTTGCCGGCATCGCCTACCCGGCGGCCGAACGAACCGCGGCCAATGTGATTCATCACGTGGAAGGCGATCGCATGCCGGTCGGCGAGCTTGACGGCTCGAAATCGGATCGCGCCACGGCGATCGCGCAAGCGTTCAGCTCGGCTGGCTTCAAATCGCGGGTGCTCACCGACATCCGCTCTCACCTGTGGATCAAGGCCTGGGGGAATCTTGCGTTCAACCCGATCAGCGCGCTCACCGGCGCGACGCTCGGCGAGATCTGTGCGGACACGAACACTCGGGGACTGGCAACGAGCATGATGCGTGAGGCAACCGCAATTGCAGAAGCGCTCGACGTTCGGGTGTTGCTCTCCGTCGAGCAGCGCATCAACGGAGCCGAACAGGTCGGTGACCACAAGACATCGATGCTGCAGGACCGCGAGGAGGGGCGCAGCATGGAAGTCGGCCCGCTGATTGGTGCCTTCGTCGAATTGGGCGAACTCACCGGCGTGAGTACGCCTGCGATCGACGCCGTCTATGCGTTGATCAATCAGCTGAACCAACGACTAGATCTGGAGCGGACTGCACAATGAGCGACACAATTCGGGAACTACTGCTCAGCGGTGCCGACGCCGCACCAGCGCTGATAGCTCCCGACGGAGAAACCCTCGACTATCGCGGCCTGCGTGGCGTCGTCGACGCGCTGGGTCGCGAGCTATCAGCATTCGCAGTTGGCGCTGGCGATCGCGTTGCGATCTCGGTTCCCAATGGGCCGATCGCGGCGATCACGTTCTTGGCGAGCGCGCGCATCGCCGCCGCGGCACCGCTCAATCCGAAGTACCGCGAGTCCGAGTTCGAGTTCTATCTCAAGGATCTCAACCCGAAGCTGCTGATCGTCTCCGCCGACTCCGGCGATGCAGTGCTCGCGGCGGCCGCCACCGTTGGTGTAACCGTTGCGACCGTCACGGGCGCGATGGGCGAGCTGACGCTGGGTAAGCCGTCGAGCGCGGAGGTAGCAGAGTGGCCGAGCGCCGACGATGCGGGTCTGTTGCTGCACACGTCGGGCACGACGTCGCGACCGAAGGTGGTGCCAATCAGCCAGCGCAACCTTGCGCAGTCGGCAAGCAACATCGCCAACTCGTTAGCGCTGACCGCTGCCGATCGATCGCTGAACGTGATGCCGCTGTTTCACATTCACGGGTTGCTTGCTGGCCTGCTCGCACCGTTGTCGGTGGGTGCAACGGTCATTGCGACGGCCGGCTTCGACGCGTTCGCGTTCTTCAACCAACTCACCACCTTCGCGCCGACCTACTACACCGCAGTCCCGACGATGCACCAGATGATCATCGATAGGGGCCAACGGCGACCGGAAGCAGCGGCGGCCAAACTGCGATTCATTCGGTCGTCGTCGGCTTCGCTGCCATCGTCGGTGCTCGAGCAACTTGAAGCGCTGTTCGGCGCACCAGTGGTTGAGGCGTACGGGATGACGGAAGCGACGCACCAGATGTGTGCCAACCCGTTGCCGCCCGGGCAACGAAAGCCGCGCTCGGTCGGACTGCCGACCGGAATCGAGTTGGCGGTACTCGACGAAAGTGGAACACCGGTCGCCACAGGCGCGACGGGTCAAGTCGCGATCAAGGGCGCGACGGTGGTCGCCAGCTACCAGGACAATCCGAAAGCAACTGAGGAAGCGTTCCGCGGCGGCTGGTTCCTGACCGGCGACGAGGGCTACCTCGATGAGGACGGCTACCTCTACCTCACCGGGCGGCTGAAGGAGTTGATCAACCGCGGGGGCGAGAAGATCTCGCCACTGGAAGTTGATGAAGCGTTGCTGCGCCACGAGAGCGTGGCGCAGGCCGTGACGTTCGGGGTCACGCACAAGAAGCTCGGCGAGGATGTTGCTGCCGGCGTTGTGTTACGTCCCGACGCGCACGTCACCGAGCGCGAGCTGAAGGACTTCTTGTCGCTCACGCTCGCCGCGTTCAAAGTGCCGCGGAGCATTGTGTTCTTGGACGAGTTGCCCAAGGGAGCGACCGGGAAACTGCAACGCATCGGGCTCGCCGAGCGGCTTGGTATCGGGCCATGGTGACTGAGGGTCCGGTGACTGCTTGGGTTCGCTTTCAACACGGCGACGGGATCGCGTTTGGTTCAGTTGTCGACGGAGCGATCAGTGTTCACAGCGGCGACATGTTCGCTGATCCGCAGCCGACCGGCGAGACGGTGCCGCTTGATCAGGTCGAGCTGCTCACGCCGACGCAGCCGAGCAAGATGATCGGCTTGTACAACAACTTCGCTGCCGCGGCCGCGAAGAACGAGTGGGCACATCCAACCGAGGCACTGTGGTTCATCAAGCCGACGTCGTGCTTTCTTCGGCCCGGCGGCGTCATCGAACCGCCCAAGTCGTACGACGGTCGCGTTTTCTTCGAAGGCGAGCTGGGCATCGTCATTGGGGTCGAGGCAACCAATGTCGCTCTCGACGACGTTGATCGATTCATCTTTGGCTACACGTGCGTCAACGATGTCACTGCGTTCGGATTGCTGACATCCGATTCGTCGTTCGCGCAGTGGAGTCGAGCGAAGAGCCTCAACACGTTCGGGCCGTTCGGTCCGGTCGTCGCTACTGGCGTCGACCCCTCGGCGTTCACCGTCCGAACGGTGGTCGACGGGCGCGAGCGTCAGAACTACCCGGTGAGCGACATGATCTTCAGCCCCGCCGAACTCGTCCATCGCATCTCGCAGGACATGACGCTGTACCCGGGCGACATCATCGCCTGTGGCACATCAACGGGCGCAATGCCGATGCGGCTGGGCAACGTCGTTGAGGTTTCCATCGACGGAATCGGAACGCTGTCCAATACCTACGGTGCGCGCCCTGCCGTGGAGCCAACGACCGCAAATTAAGTATACTCAATCCCTTTCGGGAGGATGATCGTGCTCGTTGACGTGGGACTCAGTCGGGACAGCAACCTGCGCGGCGCTCGCGACGCGGCACCAGCGTTCGAACAGGCCGGCTACAACGCGATGTGGACTGCCGAATCGGATCACGATCCGTTTCTCCCACTGGCGGTTGCCGCCGATTACACCACACGGATCGAGCTCGGCACCAGCATCGCCGTCGCGTTTGCTCGCAGCCCGATGACGCTGGCCAACCTGGCATGGGACTTGCAGGAATTCAGCAACGGTCGCTTCCTGCTCGGCCTCGGCACGCAGATCGAGGCGCACATCACGCGTCGCTTCTCGATGCCGTGGAGCCAGCCCGCCAAGCGCATGCGCGAGCTCGTGCTGGCGGTACGTGCGATCTGGGATACGTGGTTGAACGGAACCAAACTCGACTTCCGGGGCGACTTCTTTAGCCACACGTTGATGACGCCGTTCTTCACGCCGAGCAACGAGACGATCGCCAAGGTGGGTTTGCCCAAAGTCTTCCTCGCTGGTGTTGGGCCGCGCATGACCGAGGTCGCGGGCGAGGTGTGCGATGGCTTCATCTGCCACGGCTTCAACACCGAGAGTTACTTGCGCGAGGTCACGTTGCCCGCACTCGCGCGCGGCAGGGCCCTCGCTGGCAAGACACTCGAGGGGTTTGAGATTGTGGGTCCCTCGTTCGTCGTCACCGGTGCTAACGACGAAGAGATGGCCGACGCGATGGCCAAGACGCGCCAGCAGCTTGGCTTCTATGCCTCGACGCCGGCGTACCGCGGCGTGTTGGAACATCACGGCTGGGCCGACTTGGGAGTGGAACTGCATCAGCGCACCGTTGCGGGTGAGTGGGCCAAGCTCGGCGAGAGCATCAACGACGAAGTGCTCAACACGTTTGCCGTGGTCGGCGACATCGACTCGGTTGCGGACCAACTGCACGCGCGTTATGGCGACATCGTTTCCCGCATCCGCTTCGCGATGCCGAACGACGTCGCGCGCGATCGCTGGGCCGGTCTGACGGAGGCGCTGCGTGCCCGATAGAGACACGCTCTTGAGAGACACGGTCGCGCCCTACGGCGAGCTGCGCGTGCTGCAGCTGAGTGGCGGCATCGAGGTCGCGTACTGCACGAAGGTGCTCGCCGATGCTGGCGCCGACGTGGCGTTTGTCGAACCGTCAAATGGCCACCCACTGCGTAGCCGCGCGCCGCTGTTCGCGTACCTCCACTCGGGCAAGCGCAGCATTCGTGACGACGCGCAAAGTCTCGAACAGCTTCTGGCCAAGACGGATGTCGTTGTCGCCGACGCGCTGCCGATGCCGTGGGACGAACTTCATCGCGAGTACCCGCACCTGACTGTGGCGGTCATCACCCCGTACGGATTGACGGGGCCGTGGGCGGGCCGGGCGGCGAGCGATCTGACGCTGCAAGCCGCGGCGGGGGGCATGGCGCCGCGCGGTGCAATTGGCAAGGCTCCGCTGATGGTTGGGGGAGAGCCGAGCTACTGGTTCGCCGGCGCGGTCGCCGCCGCCAGCGTGCTGGGTGTGCTGCCTCGCCACGCAACAGGTGGTGGAGAACTGATCGACATCTCGATCCTCGAAGCCACTCACCTCGAGCACGGGATGAATCCGGTGACCTTTGCGTCGATGGCGCAACGGCCATTTCAAACGTCGCGCGGAACGCCGGTGCCGGGTATCGAACCGACGTCGGATGGTTACGTCGGCTTCTTCGTGATCACCGGTCAGCAGTGGCTCGATTTCTGCGCGCTGATCGGCCAACCACAGTGGACCGAAGACGAGCGACTGTTCATCGCCACCGAACGACGACTGCGCGCCGACGAGTTGCTCGGCCCGATTCGTGAGTGGACTCGCAGCCAAACGACTGAGGAGATCGTTGAGATCGCGTCGCTGATGCGCATCCCCGTCGCCCCAATCGGCAACGGTGCGACGCTCGCGAACATTGATCAGTTCGTCGCTGAGGAATGGTTCGTGCAGAACCCAGATGGGTTCACGCAACCGCGGCGGCCATACCGATTCGAAAACGAACGAATTCCGCTTCCAAGCAAGACCGATGCTGTCGGTGCGGGCACCGTCCAACATTGGACGGTGAAGGCGAAGCCTGCATCCGTCGACAGCGCGCTCCCGCTCGCCGGAATTCGCGTTGCCGACTTCACCGGGTTCTGGGCCGGCCCGTTGGCTGGCGGCATCCTCGCCGGGCTCGGCGCCGATGTGATTCATATCGAAGGGCCTAAGAAGCCCGACGGCATTCGCATGAACACGATTCGCCCGATGACCGAAGATGGGTGGTGGGAGTGGTCGCCGTTGTTCTGCGGAACAAACACGAACAAGCGCGATCTGACGGTGGATCTCTCCACTCCCGACGGGCGTGAGATTGCCTTGCGTCTACTCGCCACGAGCGATGTGATGATCGAAAACTTTTCGCCGCGAGTGGTGGATCAGCTTGGTCTCGGCCCGGACATCGTGCGTGCGAAGAACTCGCGGATCATCGTCGTGCGCATGCCGGCATTCGGACTGAGTGGACCGTGGCGCGACCGTGTCGGCTTTGCGCAGACGATCGAGCAAGCGGCTGGCTTGGCTTTTGTCACCGGCTACACCGGCGAAGCGCCGGTGATCCCGAACGGAATGTGCGACCCACTGGCGGGCGTGTTTGGCGCGATCGCCGCGCTCGTTGCGCTCGCCGAACGCACTCGCACCGGTGCCGGTCAGGTGGTCGAGTCAGCGATGATCGGCGCGGCGCTGAACACCGCCGCCGAACAACTCATCGACTACTCGGCAACTGGCCGCATTCACACCAGCCTCGGCAACGGATCGTCGCTGCTCGAACAGGATGTGTTCCGGTGCCTCGGTGACGACCAATGGGTCGCTATCTCGATTCCCGACGACGCGGCAATGAGCGTGGTCGGCGACCTCACTGGCGCGCAATCGATGCCGGCACTGGCTGCTTGGTGTGCCGAGCGCAGCGCGGAAGCCGTCACCGACGCGTTGTGGTCGCATGGAATCCCTGTTTCGCCCGTGTTCTGGGCGCAGCAAACGATCGACAACCCGCAGTTCGTGGCCCGTGGCTTTTTCGAATCCGTGACCCATCCGATTTGCGGCACGCACCCGTACATCTCGTGGCCGGGACGCTTCAGCGCTGGCCCGGCACTGTGGAACCGCAGCCCGTCGCCAACCATGGGTCAGCACAACGCAGAAATCCTGGCCGAGCTCGGCTTCGACCGGGGCCAGATCGAGGACTTCTCCAGCCGACAGGTGATCTCGGACGGGGTCCTGACCCAGAAACACGGTTGGTGAGCTGCCGTTCGGGTGACGGTGTGGCATCACCGTTCTGGGTCCACTAGTATTTAGTGTACTGAACTAAGAAAAGGGCAGGTTGCAATGGAGTTCGGCTGGGACGACGAGCACTCGGGGTATCGCACCGAGCTGGTGTCGTTTCTGAACGAAGAGCTGCCCGATCATTGGCACGGCGAGACGGCGATTCTCGGTTCAGAGGCCAATACCAAGTACTCGCGCCGATTTGCGGGGCTGCTCGCGGAGCGCGGTTGGCTGACTCCGCACTGGCCGGTCGACTTTGGCGGTTTCGATGCTTCGCCCTGGATGCTGGCTGTGCTGGGTGAAGAGCTGTGGTCGCGCGGCGAGCCACGCGGGCCGCAGTACATGAACGCCAACTGGATCGGGCCGTCGATTATGGCCAACGGAACTCCGGAACAACAGGCGCGGTATCTGCCGCCGATCTCGCGCGGCGACGTGATCTGGTGCCAAGGTTTCTCCGAGCCCGATGCGGGCACCGACCTGGCGTCGCTGCGCACGCGCGCGGAACGCGATGGCGATGTGTACATCGTCAACGGTACGAAGATCTGGACGTCGTACGGCGATGTTGCCGAGCACTGCTACCTGCTCGTGCGCACAAACCCCGACGCCGAATCACATCGCGGCATCACCGTTCTGTTGGTCGACATGCCAACACCGGGGTTGCAGGTCTCGACGATTCCGGGTGTGGTTGGGGATCACTCGTTCAACGAGTTGATCTTCACCGACGTGCGCATTCCGGTCGCCAACCGTCTCGGTGACGAGAACGAGGGCTGGACCGTCGTGCGCGAAGCGTTGTCGTACGAGCGCGTCGGATCGCCGCGCTGGGCGCGTGCCGCGTTCATGCTGAACGAGACGATTGAGGTCGCCACTGCCGATGGCCGCACGATCGATCCGATCGCGATCGAAGCAATCGGTATTGCGAAGGCGGCTTGTGAGGCAGCCCGCGTGCTGAGTTATCGCGTGATCGATGAACGAGCGCGCAACATTCCTCCTTCTCCGAACGGCAACCTGGCACGCGTCGCGATGGTGCAAGCGGAACGCCTGGTCGCGGAAGCATGTCTTGCGATCGACGCCGGGCACACGCTCACCTACCGCTCGCCATCGAACTATCAATTCCGTAAGTCGCTTGCCGCCGGCGTTGCTGCTGGGGCATATGAGGTTCAGCTGAACCTCATCTCGCGTCTCCACCTCGGACTTCCCAAAGGCTGATCATGGACTTCAATCTCAACGAAGATCAAAGCGCGGTGCACGACGCGATGTCGACACTGTTGGCTCGCCACGCCGGTCCACTGCGACTGCGCGAACTCGGCGGCGACGAGCCGACGTACGACCACGAACTGGAACGGCATCTTGAAGCCGCTGGATTCTTGGACCTTGCCGGCCACGGCAGTACGAACCGACTCGATGCCGCGCTTGTGCAAGAGGCGATCTCGCTGGCACTAGGAACGGTCGCGACGAGCTCGCGTTTGCTCATCGCACCGTCGTTGCCGGAAGCGATCAAGGGCCCTGTCAGCGTGATCGCCGCCGGCCATCGTGGCCCGGCGCGCTTCGCGGCGGATGCAGTTGCGCTGATCGTGATCGGTGATCACGAGGTCAGGTTCGTTGCCCCGCCGCCCGCACCGGTCGAGCGCGTCGTGTCGCGCCTTGGCTGGCCGGTGGGTCAGCTCGACGACGTTCCTCATGGCGATGTCATGATCGATGTCGACCCCGCAGAGGTTCTGGCGTGGGCGCGGATTGCGATTGCGATCGAGCTCGTCGGCGCGATGCGCTTTGCTACCGACATGGCGGTGGGCTACGTAACCGAACGCAAGCAGTTCAATCGTGCGCTCGGCTCGTTTCAAGCCGTGCAACACGGCCTGGCCGAGTGTGCTGTTGCCGTTGAGGGTGCTCGCTGGCTCAGCCTCGAAGCCGCGCACAACGGAACACCCGAAGCCGCAGCTGCCGCGCTGACGCACGCGATCCAAGCGACCAAGGTCGTGTTCCCGCGCACGCATCAGTACTGCGGTGCGATGGGCTTCACACAAGAATTCGATCTCCACCTCGCCACCATGCGCGTCGTCGCGCTGCGGGCCGAGGGCGAAGCGCTCGGGCGACCAGGCATGGCGCTGGCTCGTCAACGCTGGGCGTCACTCAGCAGCTGAAGCGTTCGCGGGGTTAGTCTCGCTGTATGAATCGGCGGTTGCCGTGGGCTGCGGTTTCCGTAGGGATGGCGATCGTGTTGTTGATCGTGGCCGCGTCGTCGGGCTCGCTCGAACTCTGGATCACGCCAGCGCAGGTCCGCACCCCGTCGGGCCAACCTCCAGGGCCAGCCGACATCGGTCCGCTAAGTCCGGTTCCCTCCGATCGGATCGCCTTGCCGCCGTGGCTCATATCACTGCTGCCGTTTGTGGCCGTACTGATGATCGGCCTCGTGGTGGTTGCAATGATGAGCGTGCGGATCGCGCGCCCCTTTGCGAACTTCGGGTGGCGGCGGTTTCGCTTTCCGCAGAGTCAGCGGATCGTGCCGCTTCCGGAGATGCCCGAGCGCGAACTCACCGTCGACATGGTGGCCGCGCTCGCAGCCCTCTCGACTGGAACCCCGCGCAACGCGATCGTTGCGTGTTGGATGCAGCTCGAGAGCGATGCCGCCAAAGTCGGGCTGCCGCGGATGGAAGCCGAGACACCCGCCGAGTATGTCGAGCGCGTTGTCGCTTCGTCGTCGGTCGACCCGGCGCCCATCAAGGAACTTGCGGCGCTCTACCGTGAGGCGCGCTTCTCGCGCCACAACCTGGACGATGACGATCGACGGCGAGCACTCGACACGCTGCACCGCGTCGAGGCGACGCTGCGGCGCGACCATGCGGTGATCGCGTGAACCGTCGTCGCGTACTCGTGGCGGTGTGCGTTTGGGCCGTGCTTGTGCTCTCGCTGTGGGTCAGCCATGCGCGTCCGGCGGCCTTCCTTCTGGGGGGCATCGTCGCCGTCGTGGTCACGATCATCTTCGCGACGATCGACCTCACCGGTGCCATCAGTTCGGTGCGCTGGAGTCGTCGATCAGACCTCCCTGTATCAACGCGTGGCACAGATCCGCGGGTCAGTTCGCTGCGCCATCAGGTCTACCGCGCATGGCTGTCGGGTTCCCCGCAGATCAGTAACACGCTTGTGGACCTGCTCGACGATCGGCTGATCACCAACCATCACGTCACGCGCGCCGACGATCCGGCTGCCGCCGACAAACTGCTAACCGCAAGCCTGCGTCGCCTAGTCGCGGGCCCTCGGCGGCAGACTGCTACGGTGCGCGAGTTGCGCCAGATACTCACGGACATAGAGGCGCTGTGAACGCAGGGACACCGTGACAACAATCGACATCAACACAACGTCGCAACTCGCTCGCGAGGTGCTCGACGAGGTGAACCAGGCGGTGGTCGGCAAGCGTTCAGAACTGACGCTTGTCTTGTGTGGTGTTCTCGCCGGCGGGCACGTTCTGTTCGAGGATTTGCCGGGGCTGGGCAAGACTCTCGCGGCCCGCTCGTTCGCGCAGACGCTCGGGCTGCGCTTCACACGCGCGCAGTTCACGCCGGACCTGCTTCCTGCCGATCTCACCGGTTCGTTCGTTTTCGATCAACGCACAAGCGAGTTCGTGTTTCGCAAAGGCCCACTGTTCACTGGCCTGCTGCTGGCCGACGAGATCAATCGCACGCCACCGAAGACACAGTCGGCGCTGCTGGAAGCGATGCAGGAACAACAGATCACCGTCGAGGGCGAGACGTTCGCGCTGGAAGCGCCGTTCCATGTGCTGGCGACCGCGAATCCGGTTGAGTATGAGGGCACGTATCCGCTGCCGGAGGCACAACTCGATCGGTTCCTGCTGCGGGTCAGCTTCGGGTACCTCACGCGCGACGAGGAGTTTCAGATTCTCGCCCGGCGCATGCAACGCCGCCAAGAGTCGCAGCAGCTGCGAGCGGTCGTCGACGCGTCAACTCTGTTGGCGATGCAAGCGGCCGTCGAAACGGTGATCGTCGACGACGATGTCAGCCGCTATTGCGTCGACCTGGTCGCGGCCACGCGGCGCCATGCGCACGTGCAGATTGGTGCGTCACCGCGTGGAGCGTTGGCACTGTTGTTGTGTTCTCGCGCTCACGCCGTGATTGCGGGTCGCGACTATGTAACTCCAGAGGATGTGAAGGCGGTGGCCCCATCGGCGCTCCCGCACCGGATCACGGTGAAGCCAGAGCTCTGGCTGACGAAGGCGTCCGGTGCGTCGGTGACCGATGAGGTGTTGGCGTCGGTGCCCACGCCAGCGCCAGGTGGGGCTACGTCGGCGTGAAGTCGACGGACCACTGGCGACCGACTACTGCGCACGTTCGCGCACATCTCGGTGGTCTGGTGTTCGCGGTCGTGGCGGTGCTTGCTCGTCGTCCCGATCTGCTCGTGCTCGGCACCCCTTTCATCGCTGCCGCGGTGTGGGCAGTGCTGTTGCGGCCGACACGTCCGCTCGGGGTCGCGCAATCGATCGGGCACCGAACGGTGCGCGAAGGCGAGGCAACTACTTGGCACATCGCCATCAGTGACCCGGAGAACCGCGCCGACGACGTGGCCGCGGTACTTGAGGCTCCGATGTGGGTTGATCAACAACCGGTCGATGGTCAGGTGGTGGTCAGCCCGCGCGACGACGGCCACGACCGGCTGGATGTCTTCATACGCCCGACCAGATGGGGCGTCCACCAAGTCGGCCCCGCACTTGTCGTCGCGTCGAGCGCTTGGGCGGGCTTTCGATGGGAAGCGCAGAACTATGCCGATTCGTCAATGCTCGTCGCGCTCCCGCGGCCAGCGCAGTTCGACGCTGCCGCGCCGGCCGTTCGTAGTCCCGGGCTCGTCGGGGTCAATCGTTCGCCGCGCCCCGGTAGCGGCACCGAGTTCGCGTCTATTCGTCCATTTCAACCTGGGGACCGGTTGCGGCGAATCCATTGGCCACGTTCGCTGCGCACGGGGACGCTGCACGTCACAGCCACCTGGGCCGAACATGATCGCCACGTAGTGCTGCTGATCGACGCGCTGGATGACGTGGGTGAAAGCGAAGGAATCGATGGGCTGGCGTCCAGCCTGGACATCACGATGCGTGCGGCCGGCGCGATAGCGGAGCATTTCATCAGCGCTGGCGACCGTGTTGCGCTCGTGGTGCTGGGCGCGCGCGGCGTACAACGAGTGCCACCGGCGAGCGGCTACCGCCATCTGCGTCGACTGCTGGAGGCGATGGCCCGCGTGCAGCCGGCGCACTCGGTGATCGACGACGGCCGAATGCCTCGCGGGCTTGGCGATGGCGCGCTTGTCCTGATGCTCTCGCCGCTGGTGTCGCCGACAGCGCTGCAGCGCGCGGTCAGCATTTCCGACCGCGGGTTGGCCGTGATCGTGATCGACTGCCTTCCGGCTGACATCGCGCTGCAGGAACCGGACGATCCCTTTGTTGGCCTCACCTGGCGCATCGAAGTGCTCAAGCGCGATCGCGATATTCGACGAGTGCGTGAGGCAGGAATCCCCGTTGTCCCTTGGAGTGGCCCGGGCAGTCTCGATGTCGTACTACGCGACTTGCACCATCGCGTCGCTGGCAGTCGAGCAGGGCGGCGGTAGTGAACGACCGGCGCCTGGAAGAGTCGTGGTGGTTGCTCTCGCGGAGTCGCGGCGTGGGCGTGGTGCTGCGGGTTCTCATCTTGGTGAGTCCGGTGGCAGCGATCGCGTGTACGCGACTTGCGGCCGATCACTCGCTGCTCGCTATCAACGTCGCAATCATCCCCTTGGCTTTCGTGTGCGTCGTGTATCCGGACAGCCACATCGGGTTGCTCGTCGTGCTCCTCGTCGGGATCGAGTGGCTGGTCACGGTTGACGACCAAGCGACGCCGTGGTCGATTGGTGTGGCGATTTCACTCACCGTCTTTCACGCATCGGTCGCCGCGGCGACTGTCGCGCCGCCGGCGGCGCGGTGGACGCGGGCGATGTGCTGGCGCTGGTCGCGTCGATCACTGGTGGTGATGGGTGCCAGCGCGTGCACGTGGGCGGCGGTGGCGGCAATCGATCGTTATGCGGTGGGCAGTAGCGCCGTACTCGTCGTGGTGTCGCTCGCGACGATCGCGGTGGCCGCGATGTGGGCTCGCGACGGCAGCGTGGGCGTCAGCCAGCAATAAAGCGGTCGCCCGATGCGAGTGTGACCACTTCCATCTTGCCCAGGTCGAGCGCGGCAAGGTCTGCTGCACTCGAGGTAATGGTGACGAGCCCTTCGTACGGCATGTGGCCATCGTGAATCGGAATCAGTCGCGCCGCACCGAGTGCCTGTGCGACTGTCGCCATCTCGGCCGCCGTCGTTACGAGCTGTCGACCCTTGAACAACACGCCGTTCACTGGGCCGATCGCACAGTCGAACGGCGTTGACGTTTGCGCGTAGTTCGTCACGGCCGCGACGTTCAGCACTTCGCCGCCGAAGAAGACTCGCGCGTGCGATCCGTTGATCGCGTAGTTGTTGGTGCCCATCCCGTCGGCCGCAACGTGCTCGGGCACGACCTCAAGCTCGACCGTGTCGGTCAATCGTCGGCGTTGGCCCCACGCCAATGTTTCGACGTGTCGGAAGCCAGCTGCGCGGGCGCTTTGCGCCATGCTCTCGTCGGCGACATAGACGGCCGTCGTGTCGCGGTGCGGATAGTCCGCGAGCAGATCGATCTCCCAGTGATCCTGCGCCCAGTGGCTGCCAATGATGGCGGTGAGCGCAGGCACGTCGTCGGGGCTGAGCGCGGCGATGTCGGAGATGCCGCGGCTGCGGCCGAAGAATGGGTCGGTGAGCACCAACGCATCATCGACCTGAATGAGCACGCTCGCGTTGCCGAGATTCGTAACTGCCCATCCGGATTCTGTTGCTGACATACCTCTATACCTATCTGCTAATTGCCCGAGCAACGCCGATCACGAAGACCGCCAATACCGAGCCTGTTGTGTCGTCGTGCAGCACCACTTCAATGTCGCTCTCGCCGGGTGCCGCGAGCCAGCGCGCCTCCGTGGCGACCGGGTCGTTGCCGACCGGCGCCAAGTAGTCGACATTGAGCGATTCGACGACGGCCGGGGCCTGCAGGGTGTGTTCGGCGAAGGCCAGCGCGCTCGCCTCGCCAAGCAGTGTGACGAAGGCTCCCTGCACGATCCCACCTTCGCGGCGCACGTCGTCGCCAGCATGCAGTGTCACGCGTCCAGTTGCTGCGTCGGCGACTTCGATCCCGGCGGCCTCGGAAAGCGGCGCCTCGATCGGTTGTGTCCACGCGCTGCGGTACTTGCTGTAGACGTCGCGGGAATATGGCGTGTCTGCGCGGCGCACGACGAATGAGATCAGCCCGGTTGCAATGCTTCCACCTTCGCCGTTGCAAAAGTCGATGCGATCGACAGCCCGTCTGCCGTCGGCGAACAGCGGTGCCGCAACGGCGGTGACGGGGCCGACATAGCCACGGGCGGCGCGTCGGAACGAGAACGAGGTCGTCAGCACCGTCGTCACGTAGGCATCGTGCAATCGAATTCCGGAAGCAAGGTCGGCGGCGAGCATCATCCCCGCAACCAACATCTCGCCGTTGCGTACAACCGCAGGAGAAAGCGGAAGCGTCGCCGTGTCGTCGCGGGTCGGGTGCAGGCGCACGCCGATTCGATCGACCAACTCGCCCACGCCGGTCATCGCGCGTCGTTCCAGTACTTGTCTTTGAGCGGTTGCTTGTTCAGCTTGCCGGTCGCCATGCGCGGCAGTGTCTCGACGAACTCCATGGTGCGCGGCACTTTGAAGCCAGCGATGCGGTCGCGGGCGAACTGGGTGAGTTCATTCCGGAGTTCGTCGGTGCCGGCCACGCCGGTGGTTACCTCGATCGCGGCGTGTACCGACTCGCCCATGTCGGCGTCGGGGATCCCGAACACCGCAACGTCGGCGACGCTCGGGTGCGTGACGAGGCAGTCCTCGATCTCTCGCGGATAGATGTTGACGCCCCCGCTGATGATCATGAAGGCGCGCCGGTCGGTGAGGTACAGGTAACCGTCGTCATCGACGTAGCCGACGTCGCCGATCGTCGACCACTCGGCGTTGAGTGGGTTCCGGGTGTCGCGCGTGCGGTCACTATCACGGTGGTACTCGAATGGCGCCGTCGGTGGTTTGAAGTAGATGAGGCCGGACTCGCCGTTCGGAAGTTCAGAGCCGTCGTCGTCGCAAATGTGCAGCTCTCCGAACAACGGCTTGCCCACCGACCCCGGGCGTTCCAGCCACTCCTCGCTCGAGATCAGCGTTGCTCCGTTGCTTTCGGTGCCGGCGTAGTACTCCCAGATGATGGGTCCCCACCAGGCAATCATCTGTCGCTTCACCTCCGGCGGGCACGGCGCAGCCGCGTGGATTGCGAACTTGTGCGCGGAGAAGTCGAAGCCCGTTCGGTCGGCCTCCGGCAGTTTCAACATGCGGATGAACATCGTTGGCACCCACTGGCTGTGCGTGATCGCGTGAGTCTCCAATGCGCGCAGCGCTTCGTTCGCGTCGAAGTTCTCCATAATCACGGTGGTGCCGCCGACGGACTGAACAGCTGCGGTCCAAGCCAACGGCGCCGCGTGATACAGCGGTGCGGGGGAGAGGTAGCGGGTCTGCGAGTCCATGCGGTACACGTTGACGAAGATGTCGATGCTGTTGCTCAACGTGGGATCGTTGATCTGTTTGCCAGAGAGCGCTCGGCGGATTCCCTTTGGCCGACCGGTTGTCCCCGACGAATAACACATCAGCGCACCACGCGGTTGCTCGGCGAGCGGTTCTTCTGGCTCGGCCGCGAGAGCAGCTTCGTAACTCTCGAAGCCGGCAGCACCATCGCCAACGATCAGTCGGTGCTTGCATTCCGAATTGTCGGCAACCGAGGCTGCCGCGACCTCGCCAAGTTGTGCGCTCGCCACGATCGCTTTCGCGCCGCAGTCCTGAACGATGTAGGCAACCTCGGCGGCGGTGAGATGGCGATTGATCGGCGTCAGGTAGAGGCCGGATCGAATCGCAGCCCAGTACACCTCGTGATACCAGGCCGTGTTTTCGCTCAGCAGCGCGACGCCGTCGCCCGTCACCAGTCCGGCACGTCGCCACGCACGTGCGACCTGCACCGATCGCCGCTCCAGCTCGCCGTAGGTCACTCGCTGGCCGGAACCAGCCATGATCAGCGCCGTTGCAGCGGAATCGTGCGCGCCGGGAAACACCATTAAAGTGTACTGAATGGCATCTGAGCTGGCGGGTCGTGAACTGGACGGTCGAGTAGTCATCATCACTGGCGCAGGGCGTGGCCTCGGGCGCGAGCACGCGTTGTTGATGGCTTCGGAAGGTGCGCGTGTCGTCGTCAACGATCTTGGCGGTGACTCCATCGGGTCGGGCAACGACTTAACCCCGGCACAAGAGACCGTTGCGGAGATTCGCGCCGCGGGTGGAACTGCGATCGTCAACGGCGACGACGTGGCCGATTGGGAGGGTGCCAAGCGGTTGGTGTCGGCGGCGATCAACGAGTTCGGTGATCTGCACGTGTTGGTCAACAACGCTGGAATTCTGCGCGACCGAATGTTGGCCAACATGAGCGAGGAAGAGTTCGATTCGGTCGTGCGGGTTCACCTGCGCGGTCACTTCTGCCCGACTCGTCACGCGGCGGAATTCTGGCGTGATCAATCGAAGGCTGGCATCACCGTCGATCGTTCGCTCATCAACACGTCGTCGACGTCTGGTTTGTTGGGCAACGTTGGTCAGGGAAACTACGGCTCGGCGAAGGCAGGCATCGCCTCGATGACGATCATTGCCAACATCGAGATGCGCAAGTACGGAGTGCGTGCGAACGCGATCGCGCCTGCGGCGAGAACGCGACTCACCGGTGGAATCGCATCGACGCCTGTTGCCGACGCGTTCGATGCCGGCGACCCGGCGAACGTTTCGCCGATGGTCGCCTACCTCGCCGCGGCCGATTGCCCGCTGAATGGCCAGGTGTACTTCGTGCACGGTGGTCGCATCCAGCTGATGCAACCGTGGTCAATGAGCCACCAGATCAAAGCCGACAAGCGCTGGACAATCGCCGAACTCCGAGGCGCGACAGAGAAGTTCGCGGAAACCAAGTTCCCAACGATTGAAGCGCTCAGTCAATAGCGGCGACCTTTCATTCGGGCCTGTCCGAAAAGCGCACGTCGGAGGACCGAACAGCCGATTCTGGCACTGGGCATTGGCGACTGAACTCTCAAGCGCGCACCGCACAAACGCGCGGTCAGATCGGTCGAAGTGGAAGTCGTCGAACTCGCACGCGATCGGCATCGAGAACAACAACGGCCCCCGTTTCAAGATCGGCCGAGACTGCTTCCAAGTTGGCGACGAGAAGTGCGACCACCTCGGCAGCCCGACGTTGCCCTTGACGACGAAGAAGCACGACCGACGGAGATGCCGCGTTCGTACTCGCGAGCAAATCCCCGAAGTCCGTATCGCCTGACACGACAACTCTGTTGTCATCTCGAGCGGCTGCCAATATCACGGCATCCGAGGACCGCCCGACGCCGACATCGCGCACATGGACCGCATCGTGCCCAAGTCGAGCGAGTAGTTCGACCATCGCCGGCGATTGATTCTCGTCGAGGAGAATCCTCACGCAGGCTGCCGCAGGGGAAGTTCACGCTCCTGGACCGCTAGCGCCGCGAACCTTAGGCACTCGGCGATGTCGTCAATTTCAAGGTCGGGATGCTCAGCGACGATCTCGGCATTGGTCATCCCGTCGGCAACCATCGCCACAACGGACGCCACCGGAAAACGAAGGTCGCGCACGCACGGCACCCCGCCCATTCGTTCCGAGTCGACAGTGATGCGCGTAAACGTCACGTCCAAAGAGTACCCGGTGCGCAACCAACCGGTACCGAGGCCCTGGTCAACAGCGACCCCGAAAAGGGCGGATCAATCGTGTCGGAGGACCGAGTCACCGATTCTGGAGCCAAGCATTGGCGGCTCTGACGCGCTGAGGGCCAACGGCAGATTGCTACGGTTGGCGCGGTGCCCGACTCCAGAACCTCTTACGACGTGTTTCAGGTCTTCACGCCGACAACGCAGGCGAAGATCAACTTCGTCGAGCGTCACTCGTTGAATGAAAGAGTCGTTGACGCTCTCCGAACTCCGGGAAAACAAGTCGTGATTTACGGGGAAACCGGGTCAGGCAAGTCGACACTTCTGTCCAACAAACTTGATCAGCTGTACGAAGCCCAGATAACGACGCGGTGTCAGAACCTGATGACCTTTGAGCAGCTCATCATCGACGCATTTGACCAACTCGCCCCCTTCTACGTGGAAGGCGGGAGTTTTGCTACTGAGGCTTCGACCAGGTCGACTCTCGGGGCCGATTTTCGGGCCATCAGAGCACAAGTAGAAGTCGGCAAGTCCGTAAAGAGTGGATCAGATCTAAAACGAGTGCTCCCGCCGCAACTCACTCCTCAGCGGCTCGGGCAGTTCCTTGGAGAGCGCAAGATCTGTTGGGTGCTCGAGGATTTTCACAAGGTGGCCAAAGCCGAGAAGACAGCGTTGTCGCAATCGCTCAAAGTCTTCTGCGATCTGGCGCAGGCCTATCCGCAAGTCAAGATTGTCGCCCTTGGTGCAACAGATTCCGCACGCGAAGTGGTCGAATACGACCCTGAGATGGCGAATCGAGTTGCGGAGATCCACGTTCCACTCATGACCGACGTCGAGATCTTTGAAATCCTTTCTGGTGGTGAACAACTTCTCAACATCGACTTCGGGACGCTGAAGGATCTCATAGTTACCTACTCAGTCGGTGTCGCCGCGATTTGTCACCAACTCGCACTCAACATGTGCACGACTAGGGGCGTGAACGAGACGTCTGAAGACAAGATTGTGTTCGACGCAAGCGACCTCCAGGCAGCGCTGAAGAAATACATTGACGATCAATCCGACACGCTCAAGTCGCGGTTCGACAAAGCACTCCGACGAATGCGGGTGAAGAAATATGACAACTGTCAGATCATCCTCAGAGTGATGGCAACTGGCGACCCCGACGGGATGTTACATAGCGAGATTCTGGCCGAGGTCCGGAAGGTACACCCCAAATATCCGCCGTCAAATCTCACGACCTACCTTCGAGCGCTACAGAGCGAGGATCGAGGCGCTGTCCTCAAGTCTTCGAACGCTGGTCGTTACAGCTTCACTGACCCGTACCACTACCTGTTCTGCCACCTTCTACTGACGGACGTCTCAGGAAAGAAGGGTCTTTCGGAAGATGCACTGGCTGACGCGCTCTTCAAGGAGACGCTCGACAAGATGGTTCTGACATTTTCGTCGACGAATGAGATTTTCTTCAGTCGGCCGATCGTCCCTAATCTCAACAAGCAGCTCAGCTTGTCTTCATTCTGGCGTTTTAGTCGGGACGGAGCCGAACTAACGCTTGACCTCGGCGAAGCCGAAGATACAAAAGCTGGACCCAGCGAAACCTAGGGTGCGCCTCCTGTAACACAGCACCCCCAAACTGCACCGCATGAGCTGGGATCGCGACATGCCCCTCGAAATCTGAAACAGCTGAAACGACGCAATGCATCGGCGGTGTCGGCGACGCACCTCGACGAAACTGATGGGTCACGTAAGCCGCAACCCGGTCCCAGAAACAGCGTGTCGGAGGACCGACATGAACCCCCAAACGCCACCGAAGTTCCACTTGCTGTTCGCGTGTGATCGCGCGTCAGTCCGGCCGCTCGCCGGTCCATTCGTCTAGCGGGGCGCAGTGCCAGCGCCAGCGTTCTAACTTCGGGTGACCCTCAAACGCGGTGCGGCCGTTTGCCCACTGCAGCAACTGCCACGGGTCAGCTTCGACCTCGACCCAGGGGAAGAGTCGCCGCAGCACCTGCTCAACTAGATCGCGATTTGGTTCGAAGGTCAGCCCTAGACCGCGTGCTGCGTCGTCGGTGTGGATCAGCATCTCGTCGCACGCCATCGCTGCGAAACCACACGGGTCGGCCATTCCGAATGGGTGAAAGCCGCGCACATCGGGCGGTGTGGAATCGATCACCGACGCAACGATCGTCGCGTATGTGCGCATCGCCTCGACGAGGTCCGCTGGTGCACCCGAAGGGTTGACCTTGTGCTCGACGATCTTCAAGTCGCTGCCTGCGGCCGCGAGATCGATCGCGTACCACAGGCACGTATCGGCGATGTGAGCGACCACCTGCGCGACGGTCAGGTCGAGGCCAGGGACGTTCGTATTCCAGTCTCGATCGGTCGTGCTAGCGAGCAGCGCGATGCAATCGCGCAACACCTCGCGAACTGCTGCACCATCGAGCATCACTTGACGGTACTTGTTACGAAGGCGTCAGCCCGATAGGTCTTCGAAGTCGCCCTCGGCCGTCCAGCACTCGCATGCGCTCGACCACCGAATCGTTCGAACCTGGTCGACGCCAGCGTGGTCGTCGGGTGTGAAGGTCACGTTGCCCCACGCGGCGAGTGGAAAGTCGGTGATCTTTTCCAGCGCCGCCACGAAGCTCTCTTTGGTGGGGTTGTCGCCAGCGTTGCGCAGCCCTTCCAGCAAGATCGACATCAGGTCGCACGTGAACAAGGTTTGGTTCGTCTCGCCGCTCTCGGGTGAGACCAGTTCGACTTCCTCGCCCGAGAACGCTTCGTAGTTGTCGACGCACGCCACCGCTTGCGGGTTGAGATCGAACCCAGCAGCGACCTCACCGACGCGACTCATCGTCATCGCCTCGGCCCCATCGACCAGCCCCTGCGGGAACGACTGGGTGGAGACGTCGGTGAGCTGGTTCGCCCATTCCGGAAACAGCAACGTCGGGGCGTAGCCCTGCTCTGCTGCACTGGCCAGGAAGTTGGTGACGCTGCTCGAGCCGACCATCAGGATTGCCATGTCGGCACCGTCGGACACGAACCGTTGCACCACGATCGCGTCTTGCGGGCTGCCGATTCCTTCGCCGTCGGAAGGCAGATCCGACGCGATCTCAACGCCGATCTCGGCCAACGCCGCGACAAACGCGTCGTGCGCTTCTTCGGAGCGCGTGTCCCAGTACAGGCCGATGCGCTTGCCGTCGAACGCCCCTTTCGCTTCCGCCCACTTGACGAAGAACTCCATCACCTGTGACTGATCGGCGCGCACGGTAAACAACCACGGCGCACCGAGTTCGTAGTCAGATCGAGCCAGCCCCGAGCTGTCGATTACGGGGATGCCATAGCGTTCGGTGAGACACTTCGCACCGATCGGGAAGTCGCGACTCGAAATCACCGCGAACACTTCTTCATCTTGGGCGAATCGTGTGCACACGCCGAGTTGATCCTCGGGACTCAAGTGGTTGAACTCTGCGAACACAAACTCGAGATCGACTCCGTTGACGGGCAGTAGCCCATCGCGTCGCCATGCTTCGAGGACGGCTGCGGCCTGCAACTCGACCTCGCCGATCGAGAACTTGTCGTTGAGGACGGCGAAGGCCCCAACATCCTGGTAGGCGAACCCGATCCGAAGCGTCTGGCGAACCTCCCCCGGTGCGACCGAGTCCGTTGTCGCGGCGCTGCCGCTGGCCGGCGTGGTTGCGTCGGCGGCCGTGCCGTCGGCCCCCGAATCGTCGTCGGTGCCACTACAGGCTGATGCGACTAGGGAGAGGAGAGCAATGGCTGCAATGCGGGACGTTCGATTCACGTCAACTCCCAACTTTCAATTCAGTATGCTGAATGTAGCAAAGCGTCAAGGCACCAAAATCCAGGAGGCCGCAGCCATGTCGTCGAGAACCCTCACCACTCGGGCCCTCACTGGGTCAGTCGGCGTCGAAATCTCTGGCATCAACCTGAACGACGAGTTCGACGACGACATCGCGAATCAGCTTCGTGATGCGCTGTGCAACAACTGCGTGCTCGTCGTGCGCGATCAGTTCTTGTCGTCGGAGGCGCAGCTGCGGTTGGCACGAGTGTTCGGCGACCCGTTCATGCCGAGCTACTACCGCAAGAACACGGTGGAGGGTTTCCCCGACATCGCGATTGTGCCCAACTTCGGCAAGGCGAAGGCTCCAGCCGAAGGCTGGCACACCGATTGGTCGCACATGACGGTGCCACCAACGGTGTCGGTAGCAATCCCCACCGTGCTCGCATCGAAGGGCGGCGACACGATGTTCTCGAATCAGTACGAGTCGTACAACCGGCTGTCCGACGGCATGAAGAAGTTCCTGTCAGACAAGCGCGCCAAGTTCATCGGCACTCGTCCGATCGGCGAAGACCAAAAGGTCGTGACTGGCGACGACCTCACTGCGAAGGCGAAGCGCGAGGACGTGGTGAACTTTCACCCGATCACGCCGACGCACGCGGTGACGGGCCGCACCGCGCTGTACCTCAACCGACCGGGCAGTTCGATGATTGAGATCGAAGGCATGACTCCGGCCGAGAGTCTGCCGATCCTCGAGTACCTCTACGCGCAGTCGATTAACCCAGACAACGTGTATCGCCACAGCTGGGCACCCGGCGACATCGTCTGTTGGGACAACCGCTGTGCGATGCACTACGGCGTGCACGACTACGGCGACGAAGAGCGCACGCTCCACCGCGTCACCGTCGGCGGCGTCATCTAACGCACGCGTCGGCTGGCGGTCAGACGAAGCGGGTGAAGTGGATTGGTGGCAGGTTCGCCGACACGGTTGTCCAGTTTTCGCCCGCGTTTTCGCTGACCCACAGAGAGCCAGTCGTTGAACCCATCACCAACGTGTCGCCGGTGGCATCGACTTCGAGCGAGTGGCGGTAGATCAGGTCGTAGGCGTGTTCCGATGGAAGCCCATCGCCGAACACTTGGAAGCTCTTGCCGCCGTCGGTCGTGCGACTGACCACCAACTTGCCGTTGACCGGAATGCGCATCTCGTCCTTGATCGCGGGCGCGAACCAAGCCGTGTTCGGATCAGTCGGGTGCGCGGCGACCGCGAATCCAAACACCGCTGGCGGCCGCTCGGTGATTTCGGTCCAGTTGCGTCCACCATCGACGGAACGAAAGCAGCCGTTGTGGTGCTGGTTCCACACCACGTCGGGCTCGGCGGCGCAACGCGCCACGCGGTGTGGGTCTTGGACGATCGGTCCGTACTCCTCGCCCGGTGGCATGTACTCGTTGCGCATGCCGTGTGTCGGCGCCCATGTCGCACCGGCATCGTCGGTGATCCACGCGCCACCGCACGAGATCGCGATCAACATCGTGTCGGCCGATCGCGGATCGCAACTGATCGAATGGATACCGGGCCAGTCGTAACCGCCGCCGAACCAGCTGGTGCGCTCGGGCATATCCCACAGCGAGCGAACAAGTTCCCACGACGCACCGCGATCACTCGAGCGGAAGAGTCCGCCCGGCACAGTGCCGCACCACAACTCGTCGGGCCGCGCAGCCGGCCCGTTCTCGAGTGTCCACAACAACTGCACCGTCCACGGCCATGGCGTCTTCGTCATCGGTGAAACATCGGTGGCGTCGGCTGGTCGTTCCGGGAACGCTGGTGCGCCGACCTCGACAAACTTCGCCCCCGGCTCGCGCCGCCAAATGTGCGAACCGAAATGCCCGGTGCCAAGCGCGGCGTACGTCGCGCCATCGTGCCCAACGACAGCGGCGGTCACCGGCTCGCCGAGAAAGTCGGTGCTACCGATCTGCCAGCCGTTGCGGCCGCGCTCGAGCGAGAACAGTCCTTTGCGGGTACCTACTAACAGCGTCATCGTCATCCTCCTGAAAGGGCTTGCATCACGGTGATCTCGGTCGTGGAACCGACGGGATCCGATTGGGCGGCTGGGTCGGTCAACTGTTCCGACCCCACAAACACGGCGACGTGTTTGCGGACCCGGGCCTGCTCGTCGAGCACGTACGAGCGCACCTGCGGGTGCTCTTCGAAGTACGCCGCCAAACATTCGGCCACGGTGGAACCCTGCACGGTTGCGGCCGGACAATCGACGTGTCGGCGCAGGTTGGCCGTGAACGAGACCGTCGGCATTGCGCCGAGCATAATCGTGAGCACGCGGTACGGTCGCCGGCGTGTTTCGTCCATGCGGCTTGCGGGTATTGAGGTGATCGTGCGTCGGCAGCTGCTCGCCCTGGTGGCGTTGGCGAGTCTCAGCGCTTGCGTGAACGACGACGACAAATCGTCGGGCGCGATTGGCGTGGGAGTATGCGCCAGCACCCCGCCCGCGGGCGTGACTGAAACAACGCTGACGGCGGGCGGAGCCACGCACTCGGTGCGCATCTTCATCCCGTCGCTCGCCGTTGGCGCGGGAATGTTGCCGACCGTTCTCAACTGGCACGGCAACGGCGGCAACGGCACCGACCACGCCGCGTACACCGAATACGAAGCGCTCGCCGAAAAGGAGGGCTTCATCGTCGTTCACCCGACGGGCATCGAGTCGGCCGATCTCCCCGTGTTCGGCGCAGCGACCGGATGGGAACTGGTCGACGATCTCGATTCGCCCTCTCGTGACGACGTCGCGTTCGCGAACGCGCTGATCGACGAACTTGTCGCCAACTGGTGCGCCGACACGAATCGCGTCTACTCAATTGGAATGTCGAACGGCGGGCTGTTCACGTCGACGCTCATTTGCGAGATGGCCGATCGCCTTGCCGGCGCCGCGTCGGTGGCCGGGGTTTATCACCCCGATTCGTGCGCACCGTCGCGACCGGTTCCCTACCTTGCCTTTCACGCGATCGACGACGTGGTCGTGCCGTTCGTAACCGGCGGGGAGACACTCTTTCCTGAACTGAACGACAGCGTGTTCGCGCTTGGCTCGTTCGACGCCTTCGCCGCTTTCGCTGCCGGGTTCGGCTGCGACCCCGAACCGAGCGCGACTGCCATCGGAGTCGCGACGACGCGCTATGACTACGCGAACTGCGACGGAGGTATACCGATGACCTTCTACGCAACCGACAGCCCGGGCGACGGCCATTCGTGGCCGGGCACTTCGATGCTCGGCCTGACTACCGACGACATCGACGCAACGCTCGACAGCTGGCGCTTCTTCGAGCCACTTTCACTCGACCATCTCTAGCGCTTTCCGCGAATTGCTGTCACCCGCGCTTGGGTCGCCAACGTCAGTCAGCACATGAGCCGGGGAGCGTGGATTGCCTGCGTATTGGAACGGATGCGAGTTTTGATCGTCGCTGGGGTAGCGACCGGCGCATTGGTTGTCGGTATCGGAAGCCGGTTGGCGATGCTGCTACTGCGAGTCACATCTTCCGAACGCGTCAACGGCCTGCAGAGCGACGACGACTTCACGATCGGGCGCTTCACCCTCGCTGGTACGTACAACTTGGTGATGCTCGGCTCGCTCGTTGGCGTGATTGGGTTCGGCGTCTACCGGCTCGTCAAACCTTGGTTGATTGGCCCCCAGTGGTTCCGTCGACTGACGCTTGGAATTGCGTCGGGAGTCGTCGTTGGCCCGATGCTGATTCACGCCGACGGCATCGACTTCACCGTGCTGAAGCCAAAGTGGCTAGCTATCGGTCTGTTCATCGCGCTGCCAGCCTTGTTCGCAGTCGCCATCGGAGTCGTCGTGGACGCTGTGGACAGACCAGAGTCTTGGACCGCTCGCCGGCGGTGGCGATGGCTGTTGCCGATCATCATCGTCGCCTGCGTCCCAGTGATCCTCATCTTTCTCGCGCTTGCGTTAATACCGGTTGGAATCTGGGCGCTGGCCGGCGATGTCGATTTCCCGGCGGAAGTTCGATCGGTGAGATGGCTGCCGAACGCCATACGCAGCGCATGGCTGGTGATCGTCGCCCTCGGGTTGTCGGCGCTGATAAACGACGTCACGGCGCTTGTCTGAGGTCGCCTAATATCTCCGCCCATGACAAAGCCCATAGTCGTCGGCGTCGATCAGAGCGAGACCGCCCGTCGGGCAGCCTTCCGCGCAGCTGAACTGGCGACGGCGCTCGGCGTTCCGTTGCACCTTGTGATGGCGGTCAGCCGCGGTCGGGCCGATGGACTGGCAACCGAGACAGGGCGTCACGTCGACTGGCTGGCTGGAGCGGAGCAGTTTCTCCACGCGTTGATGGGTGAGCTGAACGTTGCGGCAATCACCGGTTCCGTCGTGCCCGACGATCCCGCAACCGCAATGTGCGACGAGGCGACTCGGCTCGACGCGCAGATGATCGTCGTCGGCAACAAACGCGTTCAGGGAATCGCACGCGTGCTCGGCGCCATCGCGCTTGATGTTGCTCGTCAGGCATCGTGCGATGTGCTGATCAGCGATACCACCGACGACGAGTGACCGACCGATAACTGGCGCCGATTAGCGCTTCGAACTGCTGGGCCTGCTTGCCGAGGTACTGGCCGGCTGAGGAACAGTTGTAGGGTCGGCCGTATGGAAATCGACCAACTTTTCGGCCTACCCGCCCACCCACTGCTAGTGCATTTGCCGGTGATCGTGGTGCCAGTTGCCGCGCTGCTGGCGGTCGTTTTCGCATTTCGTCCGGCGTGGCTCGACCGCTTTGGCTGGGGTCTGGTCGTGCTTTCGGGCGTCGGAGCGCTGGGCGCGATTCTGGCCGCTGGTAGCGGCGAGGCATTGGAAGAGAACGTGAAGCGCACGTCTGCACTCGAGGACCACATCGAGATGGGTGATGTCGCTCAAACTGTCGCCATCATCTTCTTCTTCGTCGTGCTCGCGGTCGTCGTGCTGCGCTACTTCGCTCGCAAGAAGACCGAGACGGCCGGAGTGTGGGCGATGATCTCGTCGAAGGCCGGTGCGATCGTCATCGCCGCCGCCCTCGTACTGTCGGCAAGCGGCGCGATGTACACCATCGTCCAAGCCGGACACCAGGGGGCCAAGGCAACCTGGGAAACCAAGCGCTAACGGGACAGAACAATGAAGTCGATCGACGACCGACGCGCTCGCTTCCGCGCCTTGCATCAATCGGGCACCTTCGTGATGCCCAACCCGTACGACATCGGTAGCGCTCGACTGCTGGCTGCGCTCGGCTTCGAAGCACTGGCCACCACGAGCGCAGGCCACGCGGGCACGCTGGGCCGACTCGACATGCAGGTGTCGCGCGACGAGTTGCTGCAACACGTTGCCGCCATGACGGCCTCGGTCGACGTGCCGTTCAACGCCGACTCGGAGCGTCTCTTCTCCGAGGATCTCGCCGGTGTCGCCCAGTCAGTCGTCGCGCTCGCCGAGGCTGGTGCCGCGGGCTGCAGCATCGAAGACTGGAACCCGGCAACGAACGCGATCGACGGCGTTGACATCGCTGTTGCGCGAGTGCAGGCCGCGGCCGATGCCGCCGCCGCACACGGAGTACTGCTCACCGCGCGTTGCGAGAATCACCTGCACGGGGTGAACAATCTCGACGACACGATTCGTCGGCTCTGCGCTTATCGCGATGCTGGCGCCTCGGCGGTGTACGCGCCGGGGCTCGTCGAGCTCGACCAAATCGAGCGGGTGGTCACGACGGTCGGTGTGCCCGTCAACGTGTTGCTTTGGCCCGGCGGGCCAACCGTGGCGCAACTCGCAAGCGTCGGCGTGCGTCGCGTGTCGGTGGGCGGCACGCTGGCGCGGATCGCGCACGGTGCGGTTGTGCAGGCGGCACAGCAGTTGCTCGCAGAGGGCGCCATCGACCCAGCGTTGATGGTCGACGGCGCCCTTCTGCGCCGAGCATTTACTGACTGAGCGTTACGACTCCGTCGAGAACGGCGGGTAGACGTCGGTCAGCAGCATCGTGTACGCGCTCAGGCGAAGGCTGGCATTCATGCCCTTCAACACCCAACCACGTATTGCTGCTGGCCACTTGCCCGTGAACAGCACGGCGAAGAATGCGATCAGCTGACATACGCAGGCGACGATCATGATCAAGAGCGTGAACAGCATCACCGGGATTGCCCACAGGATGCGCAGTGCGCAGGTGAGTCGGTTGCGGCCTTCCAGCGTCGGCTGCAGGTTCACCTGAACCGGAGTCGTGCCGGGGTCGGCGGGTGTTGAGGTGAACTCGAACGGTGGGAACTGATCGTGCAGACAACTGGCGTATGCCATCGCGCGATTTTGGTAGCGCAGCGACATGCAGATCATGTTGGAAAGTCCCTCAGGCATTTTGCCGGTGAACAGAATTGCGAACCACGAGATCACTGCACAGACCTCGGCCACGGTGTTGAGCACGTAGCCGATGACTAGGTGGGGGATCGCCATGAAAATCTGGCCGATTGGACGCCAGTTGGCGAGCTTGTCGGGAGTCTGAACCTCAATTGTTGCGGGATACGCCATGCCACTTCTCCTCGTTTTTCGCTGGTCGGGCCGACCAGTGCGATCAACGCGGAGCGTACACCGGTCAGTTCACGGCAGGCATGACCTGCTCGACGAAGCGCTGCACCGGTTCCAGCGACTTCGGGTGGCCGAAGTCGAGCACGAAGTGCTGCACGCCGAGGTCGGCCTTGTGTTGCAGCAGCTCGACCCACTGCTCGCTCTCTGTATCGGTTTCCGGCAATGCGCGTTCGACGGTGGTGGTCACTTCGATGTCGGCCGGTTTGCGGCCGGCGCGCTCGGCGGCCGCGTGCACGATGCCGAGTCGACGCTTCCACACTTCGTCGTCGCGGAATGATCCGTTCCACATATCGGCTAGGCGACCAACAAGTGGCAACCCAACTTTCTCGCCCGAGCTGCCGATGCAGATGCGCGGCACGGGATCGGGGAGCGGCGGCGCGCTCGCGCCGTCGATCCGGAAGTGGCGGCCTGCGAACGACGGCTCGTCCTGCGTCCACATCAGACGGCAGATAGTGATGACTTCCTCCAACTGTTCGAAGCGCACCTTCGCGCTTGGGAAGTCGTAGCCGTACGCGCGATATTCGTCGTCGCGCCAGCCGGCACCGATGCCGAGCGTGAAGCGACCGCCCGACAGCACCTGCAACGTTGCGGCCATCTTCGCCGTCAACGCCGGCGGCCGGTAACCCTGGCCCAACACGTGATGGCACAACTGCACGTTGGGATAGCGCGCCGCCAGCCAAGTGAGTGTCGTCCATGCCTCCATGAATGGGTCGGTCTTCGCATCGAAGCCGTAGAAGTGATCCGCAATCCACAGCGAATCGAAATGCGCCATCGCCGTCGGAAGGATGTGTTCGTCCTGATACATGACGATCGGTTGCTGATCGCTCCACCTGTTGCCGATCACCGGCGACAACCATCCAAACTTGATTGGCGCCGTCATTTCGCCTCGAGCGTCGCCTTCACCCGCGCCAGCGTGCGCTCCATACCCTTGGTCATCATGCGCGGGCGAGAGAGAACCTTCTCGTAAATGAAGCCGACGAAGCCCTGCGGTTCGTAGCTGAAGCTCTCGGTCACTCGCGTGCCACCAGCGGCGGGCTCCAGCACGTAACTCCAGTTGGTGTAACCGGCCGCACAGAACTCGAAGCGACTGTTCGGCTCGCAGGCGGTGACCTCCGACGTTGTGGTCCACTTCTTCACCACTTTGCCGGCGATGCGCGCGATGTTGTCGCCTTCGAACTTGGCTCCCTTCGCTGGTCCGGTGGAATCGGGCACCCAGCGGGCCGATGTGCACTCCGGACTCCACTCACCCATGCGCGTTACGTCGGTGAGTGCAGCCCACACATCCTGGGGCGACCGGTTGATCTCGATCGTTGCCGTGCCTGTTCTCATTGCTGAATCTCCCTCATCAGGTTGTCGATTTCTTCGATGTGCAAGTCGGCGAGGTGCCACACGTCGGGCACCAATTCGCCAGCGGCGACGATGCCAAACTCCAGGCGGTCTAGGTAGCTGTGCACGGTGATGTTCAGTCCCATTCCGTCCGCAACGATCGAGACTGGTATGTACGACTCCATACGTGCGCCCGCGAAGTAGAGCGGTTGTCGTGGGCCGGGCACGTTGGAGATGGTCAGGTTGGTTGGCAGGTTGATGCGACCGGCCATGCGCGACACCAAGCGCAGCGCAGCGGTAGCGACAACCGGCGAGGCGGTCTGCGCAACATCGCTGAGCGTGTCGGCTGGCACCAGATCGAATTGGTGTTTCGCTGCCGCCATTGCATCGCGGCATAGCGCAACTCGCTCCAATGGATCGGCGCAGTTGGTCGGCAACTCGGCAACGATGCTCGACACCTTGTTGGTCCACGGATCGGTTTCCGTGCCGGTGCGAATGGAAACTGGCACCATCGCGCGCAACGGCTTGTCGGGCAGCGCGTCGTGCTCGATCAGGTACTGACGCAGTGCGCCCGCACAAATCGCCATCACTACGTCGTTGACGGTGCCGCCTGTTGCGTTCTTCAATGCCTTGATGGTTTCCAGCGACGTGCCGCGCATCGCGAAGCTCCGCCGCGCTGTAATCGACTTGTTCCATGGAGTGTTGGGCGCGGGAGTGAGCGGCAACTGAATGCGTCGCTCGTTGTCGGTCTGCTGGGTGCCGACGCCCGCCACGCTCTTGATTAGGTCGCGCGCCTGTGAGGCCATGCGGCTCATGCTGGTGAGGCCGAGCGCGCCGGCGACGTTGCGCACCAGCCTGAGCTGCGCGCGCATGCCCTTCACCGGGTTGAGCGCGAGGTGGCGCATTGTCTGTTGCAGCAGTTCACCTTGGCTCGGCGGTTTTTCGCCCCTCCACTCGCGCGCCTCGGGTTCAGGCGTATCGGCGGCAGTATCGAGCAACATGCTGAGAAGGATGACGCCGGCCGCGCCATCGATCGTCGCGTGATGGGTCTTCGTCAGCATCGCCCACCGGTCGTCGGCGAGACCCTCGATGACGTACACCTCCCACAACGGCCGCGAGCGATCCATCGGCCGACCAACGATGTCGGCAACTTCGTCGGCCAACTGCTCGATGTCGCCGGGCGGGATCAGCGTGAGGTGACGGATGTGAAAGTCAAGATCGAAATCGTCGTCGTCGATCCAGTACGGATGATCAAGCTGGAACGGCACCTCCACCAACTTGCGCCGCATCGGTTCCGCCAATCCGACCAAGGCTCCGAAGCGTTGGTGCACTGCCTGCAACGGGTCGAAGTCGGGTGTTGGCCGCTCGTAGATGCCCAGGCCGCTGACGTGGCCGAACGTCGTCGGGGTCTCCATGTAGAGAAAGCTGGCGTCGAGACCGCTGAGCTGTTTCATCTGTTCCCTCGCTTTGGCACCTCGCCCAGTTGGCGACCGTACCTCATTGGCGCGAGGCGGTTACCAAACGGCGAGCGGCGCCCCCGCGTGGATCGCCTCGTCCTTCGTGAGCAGAGGGCAATTCGCTGCCAACGCGTCGCCAACGATCAATCGATCGAAAGGATCGCGAGTCCAGCTGAGCGAAGCAGCAGCCTGCACGACGGCGAGCAGTGGTTGGTTCACGGTGTACAGACGGATGCGGGATTCCAGGTCGCCGACGATGTCGGCACCACCGACCTTCAGTCGGCCTATCTCGTGCAGGTACGTCAGTTCCAGTTGAACGATTGGCGAAACAGTCAGCTGTTCGGACTCGAGGAGTTCTTGTCCGTACTGCGTGAAGCGCTCAATCTCGCCTGTGTACAACCACACGACCGCATGCGTGTCGAGTCGGATCACCCGTGCCATTCGCTCGACCAGTCGAGGTGAATGAAGTCGTCGCTGTCTCCAACGACTACGTCGGATCGGTTGACCAATCGACTGAGTCGAGTGGGTTGTGCGTCGGCGACGATGAGTAGTCGGCGACCGTTGCGTTCGATCTCGACCGGTTCGCCGGTAGCGAGCACCTGATCGAGCACGCGATAGATGTTCTCCCGCAGCTTGGAGGCGGTGATGGTCATTGTCAGAGTATAACACGTACGTCTGTATCTAAGACGTACGTACGTTCAATTCGAAGCAGTTTTCAACCTTGACTCAGCCAGGATGTTCGATCTGTGAGCAGCATCGTGGTGTCCGAACTTGAATACGCGCCGCCGGCATCCGACTCGCTGTTCTTCGACGTCGGCTTTGGTGTGGCGCCCGGCGAGGTTGCCGCGCTGGTTGGCGCCAACGGAGTCGGCAAGAGCACGATCCTGCGCATCCTCTCCGGCGAGCTAGAAGCCGATGAAGGCGAGTTCGCGCTGGGTGGAACTGTTCTGCGAATGACGCAAGACGTGGGCATGTCGCGGCCGACCGACACGCTGCGCGACATGCTCATCGAGGTGGCACCGACCGCGCTGCGCCAGGCGGGCCGCGCGATGGTCGCTGCCGAGAAGGCGATGCTCGATGGCAGCGACAGCGGCATGGACTACGCCGAGCACCTCACCCACTGGGGCGACCTCGGTGGCTACGAGTTGGAGATGCAGTGGGCCGCGGCGGCGCGCCGCAGCGTGAAGACACCGATCGAGGACTTCTCCACGCGGTTGGTCAATGAGTTATCCGGTGGCGAACGAAAGCGGCTGGTGCTCGACCTGTTGCTGAACTCGAACGCCGACATCCTGTTGCTCGACGAGCCGGACAACTATCTCGACATTCCGACGCGCGTGTGGCTAGAGGCACAGATCAAAGCGTGCAAGAGCACGATCCTTATGGTCAGCCACGACCGCACGATGCTCGAAGCGGTCGTGACCAAGGTGATCGTCATCGAAGGCTTCGGCGCATGGGTGCATGGCGGCTCGTACGCAACCTTCCCCGAAGCGCGCGCTCGGCGCCAGGAACTGCTCGGCAGCGCGCTGAAACGGTGGAACGAGGAAGAGCGCCGCCTGTTCCGCCACATGAAGATCATGAAGCAGCGCGCCGCGCAGAACCCCGGCAACGCGGCGAAGGCCGACGCGGCCGAGACGCGTTGGCAGAAGTTCCTCGCCATCGGCCCGCCGCCGCCACCAGTGCCGGACCAAAAGATTCACGTCCGGTTGCGTGGTGCCGACTCGGCGCGACGCGTCGTGCAGTTGCTCGACGTCTCGGTTAACGACTTGTTCCTTCCGTTCAGCGACGAGGTGCACTTCGGTGAACGTGTTGGCCTGATCGGTCCGAACGGAACTGGCAAGAGTCATCTCCTCGGCGCGCTCGCGGGCACGATCACGTCGTTCGAAGGCCAGATCAATTTCGGCCCCCGCACGTCGATTGGCACATTCACACAGATCAACGATCGCGCCGACTTCCTCGGTCGCGAGTGCATGGACATCGTGCGCGATTGCGTGTTTGAGGAAGAGAAGGCGATGAAGGCGCTCGGCCGTTACGGCCTGGCGAGCAACTCTCGGCAGGACTTCAACACGCTCTCAGGTGGCCAGAAGGCGCGCCTTGAGATCCTGCGCCTCGAGCTAGAAGGCCACAACGTGTTGTTGCTCGACGAGCCGACCGACAACCTCGACATCGATTCGTCCGAAGCGCTGGAGGGTGCGCTCGACAGCTTCCAGGGAACCGTGATCGCGGTGAGCCACGATCGTGCATTTCTTGCAAGACTCGATCGCTTCATCATGATCAACGACGACGGCGATGTGTTCTCGCTGCCTGATTACGAGGTGGCGATGGCTGCGTTGAGCGCGCCGTCAACCACCGGCAAGTTGCGGCTCGCGAAGAAACTCACGTAGTACGTGCCAACGCTGGACGACGTGCGCGCGGTTGCGGCTCGTCTGGACCGCGCATACGAAGTGTTCGTACGCGATCGGGTGAAGTTCCGCGTCGGACGCATTGTTTTCGTTGCGATGAGCCGCGACGAACGAATGATGGGCTTTGCCTTTCCCAAAGATGAACGCGCCGCACTGGTAGCGAGCGAGCCAGCGAAGTTCCTGCTGCCGCGCGAGCGCGACATGCGCTACAACTGGGTGGTCGTGCGTCTCGATGCGATCGATCAGCAGGAGCTACGCGAGCTGGTCGAGGAAGCCTGGGCAATGTGTGTGCCTAAGAAAGTATCGGCCACGTACTTCATGCTTTCTTCATGACTGTGCGGGACAATGTGCGGGTGAAATCGCTCGTTGCCCTGTCGCTGCTGCTCGTGGCCTGCGCGCCCGAAACCGACTCGATCAGCGTTGGTACGAATGGTGTTTCGACGACTGGCACTTCGACGACTAGCACTTCGACGACTAGCACCTCGACGACTAGCACTTCGACGACCAAACCTGTGGTGCAGCCGATTCAAGTTCTGCCTGCCGCCGCCGCGGTGGGCGAGACGGTTGATCGCGAGTTGACGACCAGCGATGGGCGCACGCGCACCTATCACCTGTACATCCCATCGGCATTGCCCGCGGGTGCCGTGCCATTGCTGATCGCGTTGCACGGCGGCACCGGGTGGGGGACACAGTTCCAACGGAACTCGGGCTTCGATGAACTCGCGGAAGCGAACGGGTTCCTGGTCGTGTTTCCCGACGGTCTCGGCCTCGGAGACAACGCCGACCAGTTCCGAACGTGGAACGGTGGCTACTGCTGCGGCACGGCAATGAAGCAGGACGTCGACGACGTCGGGTTCATCAACGCGCTCATCGACGCGATCGTGGGAGAGTTCGACGTTGATGCCAACAGGGTCTTTGCGGCGGGGCACTCAAACGGCGGCATCATGTCGTATCGCTTGGCATGCGAACTGTCGGATCGCATCGTCGCCATTGGGTTACAAGCTGGCAGTCTCGGCATCGATGAGTGCGCCCCATCGCAACCGGTCTCGGTGCTGCACCTTCACGGAACCGCCGATCAAAACCATCCCATCGATGGCGGCATCGGCTCGAACAGCATCAGCGACACCAACTTTCATTCCGCCGCCTACTCGGTAGAGACAGCGGCGACTGCAATGGGCTGCGAGACACGACCCACGAGTTCGTCGGATGCGACCAACCCCGACCTCGCGGTCACGTCGTGGGTGCAGTGCGCCGGTGGTGTGGAGGTTCGACTGGTGGCAGTCGATGGCGCTACACATTCCTGGATGGGTCATGTCGCTTCGAACCCTGCTGCTAGCCCGTCGTATGCGGGCCTCGACGCCAGCGTGGTAATCGTGGAGTTCTTGTTGAACCATGCGCGCCTGCCTTGAAGGTGAGGGGTAAGAAGTACACCGTGACTACTCCAGATCTGACAGGACAGACCGTTGAGCTCTTGCAACAGCTCATCCGCAACCGTTGTGTCAACGACGGCACCGCCGAATCGGGCCACGAAACCCTCAGTGCCGACACGTTGCGTCAGTTTCTCGGCGGCACCGGCCTCGACGTGCAGCAATACGAGCCGACGCCGGGTCGTGGCTCGCTGGTGGCGCGCATCGAGGGCAGCGACCCCAATGCGCCGTCGCTGTGCCTCATGGGACACACCGACGTTGTACCCGTCAACGAAGCCGGGTGGAGCCACGATCCCTTCGGTGGCGAGTTGATCGATGGCGAGGTGTGGGGCCGCGGCGCAGTCGACATGTTGAACCTGACGGCCTCGATGGCTGTCACCTTCCGTCACTTCGCAACAACCGGCTTCCGCCCGAAGGGTGACCTCATCTTCTTTGCGGTCGCCGACGAGGAATCGGGAAGTGCGCACGGCATGCAATGGATGGCCGACCACGCGCGCGACGCGATCATGGCCGACTACGTGTTGACCGAAAGTGCTGGCCTTCACACCGGGCCGAGCGAGGCCCCGTTCATCGGAATCAATGTCGGCGAGAAGGGTGTGGCTTGGCGGCGCCTGCGCGTGCGCGGCACGCCTGGCCACGGCAGCATGCCGTACAAGGCCAACAATGCGTTGCTCACCGCGGCGGCGGTCATTGGGCGCATCAGCGACTATCGCCCATCGCCGCGCTTCGATGAACTGTGGCGCACGACGGTTGAGACGTCAGGCCTGTCGGAAGACGCGCAGCGCGAGCTGCTTGATCCTGCCCGAATCGATGCGTTCCTCGACACCTTGCCGATTCCGGGACCCGGCGCCAACCTGCACGCCTGCACGCACACAACGTTCTCGTGCAACACGATTGGGCCGGGCTCTGATGGCGACCGTGCACCAACGCGCATGAAGACCAACACGATTCCCGACTGCATCGACATCGGGGTTGATGTGCGCACGCTGCCCGGCGAGACCGCCGACGACGTCGACGCACACCTGCGCGCCGCGCTGGGCGACTTGTACGACAAGGTCGAGATCCAGGTTGTGATGAATGATCCGGCCTCGATCAGCCGCTCGAACACGCCGCTGTGGGATGCGTTGGCGCGCAGCATCGCCAAACCGTTCCCAACCGCCCGCCCAACCCCGGAATTGGTGGTCGGCTTCACCGACTCGCGGATCTACCGCCAGATGGGGGCGGTTTCCTACGGGGCCGGCCTGTTCAGCCCCGATCTGGACCCGTCTGACTTCGGCCGCCGCTTCCACGGCAACGACGAGCGCATCGATGTCGAGAGCCTGCGCCTGACCACCAACCTGTGGCTGGACGTCACCCGCGATCTGCTGGCATAAAGTCGGCGCATGTCGACAATCGAAGCGCAATACATCGCACGCACACCCAACTCGGCCGCGATGGGGCCGCGAGCACAGAAGGTCATGCCAGCTGGCGACACGCGCGCTGCGGGCTATCACACGCCTTACCCGCTGACGATCGCTTCAGCTCAGGGTGTGACGCTCACCGACATCGACGGCAACGAATACCTCGATCTGTCGAACAACTTCACGAGCCTGCTGCACGGTCACGCGTACAAGCCGATCGTTGATGCCGTCTCGCGAGTCATCGGCGCTGGCACCGCCTGGCCCGCGCGTAACAACACGCAGGTGGAACTGGCCGAGCTGATTTGTGAGCGCGTGCCGTCGATCGATCTGGTTCGTTTCTGCAACAGCGGTAGCGAGGCCAACATGCTCGCTTTGCACGTCGCGCGCACCCACACTGGCCGACAGAAGATCTTGATGGCGCAGTTCGGTTACCACGGCAGCCACGAAGCATTCGAGGCTGGCTACTTCGGCAACACCGGCGACAAAGCTTGGCCGCACACGATCGTCGCGCCGTGGGGTGATGCGGCTGCGTTCGAAGCGATCCTTGCGGAGCAGGGCGACGAGATTGCCGCTGTCTTCCTAGAAGGCGCGATGGGTGCATCAGGACTGGTGCAGGCGCCCACCGAGTTCTTCCAACGCGTGATCGATGCGACTCATCGCGCGGGTGCTGTGTTTGTGCTCGACGAAGTCATCACGTTGCGACTCTCCACCGGGGGCCACCAGGTGAACCTGGGGATCACACCCGACCTCACCACCTTGGGCAAGATCATCGGCGGCGGTTACCCGGTCGGCGCTGTCGGTGGCCGCGCCGACCTCATGAGTTTGCTCGACCCCACGCGCGGTCGCATTTTCCATAGTGGAACGTTCAACGGCAATCCGGTGACGACTGCTGCAGGCGTCGTCTCGTACGGCCACTTGACGTCAGATGCCGTGACCCGCATGGCAACGCAGGCCGAGCGGCTCGAACGCCACCTCGCCGATTCGGCAGCGAAGGTTGGCCTGCCGTTCTCGTGTCGTCGAGTGGGTTCGCTGCTGAACATGTACTTCAGCGACGCGCTCCCCGCTGCATCGCTTACCCGCGACGACAGCGAGACCATGCGACTGGTGCACCTCGCCGGAATGAATCACGGTCTGTACTTCGCGTCGCGCGGATTGGTGGTGCTGTCGACGATAATGACCGACGAGCACATCACCGAGATGTGCAGCCGCTTCGACGCCGTCTTTGCCGATGTGGCGGTTGAGGCGGCCGTGTGAGGGTGCTCGCGGTCGCGATTGTTTCGGCATCGCTGATTGGCTGCGCCAATGACGACGGCACTGGTGCCACGACGACCGCCGACCCGCCGACGACGTACGTTGCCCCCGACATAGCCGTGGAGGAAGTGATCGACATCGGAGGCGGTCAGGCTCTCGGCCTGACGATCGACGCCACATCGGTGTGGGCGGTGTCGTTTGACAACTCGACGGTTTCGAAGATCGATCCTGCAAGCAACACCGTGTCAGCCGTCGTCGACATTGAAGGTGCAGCGGCAACCGTGCTGGCGATCGGCGCTGATGTGTGGGTCGCTGGCTACGGTTCCCCGGCAGCCACGAATCTGTACCGGATCGATGCCGCGTCGGCGACGCTGCTTTCCAGGTTCGGAGTCGGCGAGCTGTGTTGTGATCTGTCGTTCGGTGGTGAGGCGTTGTGGGCGATCGATCCATCGGGGCAGCTACTGATGATCGATCCGATCGCTGGCGATCTGCTGCTGCAGGTTCCAATCACCGTCGATCGCAACGCGCATACCAACGTCGTCTACGCCAACGGTTACGTATGGTTCGCCAGTGACACCACCGACCTGTCGCGCTTCGATCCCACAACGAGCACGATCGAAACGTTCGCTGTCGGTGGAGGTGTTCCCTTCGTTGCGCGCGACGGGTTGCTGTGGGGAGCGTCTGCGCACGAGCTGTGGGCCGTCGACGCGGAAGGGGTCGTTGTCGAACGGTTGGCGCTCACGGATTCGATGGAGGTGCTCTCGCTTGAGGTCGTCGGCTCGGATGTGTGGGTAGGCATTCGGCACCCGGGCTACGTCGGCGCTGTCCTTCGCATCGAACGTTCGACCGGAGTTGTCCGTCAGGAGTTCGATGAGATCGAAATCCCCGCGCGCATGGTGGTTGGCTTTGGGTCGCTGTGGATCACCGACTCGGGCAGCAGCAACCTCTATCGCCTTGGTCCACTTGGCTGAGTTTCTCTCCAGGTTGTCGAAATCGGCGATGGTGGTTCGTCGGAATAGGTGACAGCATCAGTGACCCCCGTGTCGTTGAACTACAAGGAGAAATTGAAATGCCTCGATATGCAGCGTTGATCTATGAAGCACGTTCGAATGAAGGCACCGGCACTCCGGAGGATTGGGCCAAGACGATGGCCGAGTACACCGACTTCGGCGACACCGCCGGTGCGGCTGGTGTGATCGGTGGCGGCGAAGCGCTGCAGCCGACCTCCAGTGCAACAACCGTGCAGGTCAAGGGCGGAGCCAAAGGTGGCGAGGTTGTCACCACCGACGGTCCCTTCGCCGAGACCAAGGAAGTGCTCGGCGGCTTCTACCTGCTCGACTGCGCCGACCTCGATGAGGCTCTGCGCTGGGCGGCGCAGATTCCAGGCGCGTGGCACGGCAAGGTCGAAGTACGCCCGGTGATCGACTTCAGTCAGATGTGAGCGAGTCGCTTGAACAGATGATCCGCCGCGAGGGTGGCCGCGTGTTGGCCACCCTCGTACGGCTCGTTGGCAGCATCGACATCGCCGAGGACGCGGTGCAAGATGCGGTGGTCGATGCACTCAAGCGTTGGCCCGCCGACGGAGTGCCCAACAATCCGGCGGCGTGGTTAACGACCGCCGCCCGCAATCGAGCGCTCGACGTGTTGCGCCGCGAATCGAAGCGCACCGCCAAGGAGGCGGATGCTCGGTTGCTGGACGAGATGTCGGTCGCTTTTCAGGAAGTGACAACTGACTCGATGGTGCGCGACGACCTGTTGCGATTGCTGTTCACGTGCTGCCATCCAGCACTCGCGATCGAGTCGCGGCTCGCACTTGCGTTGCGCACGCTGTGCAGCATGAACACCAGCGAGATCGCAGCAGTGTTTCTGGTTCCTGAGCCAACGATGGGGCAACGGATCAGCCGTGCCAAGAAAAAGATCGCATCGGCGCGCATTCCTTACCGCGTTCCAGCCGACCACGAGTTACCGGATCGGCTGCCCTCCGTGTTGCAGGTTGTCTACGCCGTGATCACCGCTGGCCACCACTCACCCGAGGGGCGTCTGGACGCGCGCGCCGACCTTGCGGCTGAGGGCGTGCGGCTGGCCCGTTTGCTGACCGAGTTGATGCCCGACGAACCCGAGTGCACGGGATTGCTGGCTCTGGCGATGGCGACTCACGCGCGCCGCTATACGAGACTGGATGCAACCGGCCAAGTGGTGTTGCTCGCGAACCAGGATCGAACTCGCTGGCATCACGACGAGATGGAGAGTGCCGCCGCGATGCTCGATGGCGTCGTGCGACTCCATCGCCCAGGGCGCTATCAGGTCGAGGCGGCAATCGCGTGCCTGCACGGGATCGCACCAAGCCTCGCCGAGACCGACTGGCCGCAGATCGCAAGCCTGTACGCAACGCTCGAAATGTTTGCCCCCACACCAGTCGTGCGCGTGAACCGTGCAGTCGCCGTCGCGCAGGCCGTCGACGCCGCTGCCGGGCTGGCGTTGCTTGAAGAGCAGGACGATTTCAAGCTGGCCGCCGTCGAGAACTGGCACCTGTACTGGAGCACGCGCGGCGAGCTACTCGACCGATTGGGCGACACCGCCGCAGCGACCGCGGCGTTCGACCGCGCGCTGAACTGCGTGACGAACGACAGTGATCGCGCCTTCTTACTGCAACGACGAAACGCGATCGTCGGCAACGTCGCCAGCAAACGCCGCGAGGCGTCCTGACAGTTCTTTGCGATATGCGACGGCACGATCCCACTTGATGTGTTCGTAGCCACGCACGCGATCAGGCAGCGAAGCAATCGCGACTATCTCTGGCAGCGTGCTCGGTGACAAGTGAGGCAGCAGCGACTCGATTGCAGCGATGTACTCGGGGATCATCTCGCGCTCGAGGCGGCGCACCTTCGCCCACCCGAAGAAGTCCAGCGGGGTGCCGCGCAGGCGTCGCATTGCTCGCAGCGCCCAGAAGGCAGGCGTCGACCCGCGGCCGAATCGCAGCTTGTTCTTCATTCCTAGTGCCCGCAGCATCGGAGGGTGCAGTAGCCACGTCGTGCGCGTGCGTACTCCACCGACCTTGCGTGCCTGTTCGCGCGCCTCGGGCAGCAACAGCAAGCGAGCGACCTCGTACTCGTCCTTGTAGGCCATCAGCTTGTGGAGGTGGTGGGCGACCGCATCGGTGAGTTCGTCGTTGCCAACCGCGGCGACCTTGTCGATGACGGCGTCGAACTGTTTTGCGTAGCGAGCCGACTGATAACCGACAAGGTCGGCTGACAGACGCTCGCGCAGAGAACCTTCGACAACTGCGGGCGCGAGCCCGCTTGCCGCGTTGGTGGCAGCCGCATCGACAACCCACGCTCTGCCCCAGCCAAAGGCGGCGAGGTTCTTGTCGACCGCAACTCCGTTCAGAGTGATTGCCCGTTCGACGTATTCGACGGCGACGGGCACATGGCCGGCCTGCACGGCAACACCGAGCATGAACACGTTGACGCTGCCGCTGTCGCCGAGAAGCGCGGTGGTGAGTCGCTGTGCATCGACCAGCAGAGCGCTCTCGGAGTTGTCGTTGAGGCGGGCATTGATTTCGGCAAGTGGGTAGGCGCGCTCGGGCTTCACAACCATCGAACCGGTGGGCACGGCTGCCGAGTTTGCGATCACGACCGTGTGATCGGCCGCCATCGTGCGCAGGGTTGCATCCCCGCCAGCGACCAGTTGGTCGAAGGCCAGGATCACATCGACTGAGCCGGCCGTCGCCTTGTTCGATGCGGTCGGCCGTGAGCGTGAGAGTCGCAAGTCGCTGACCACCGGCCCGGCCTTTTGCGAGAGACCGGTCTGGTCGAGACCGCGGACGTGATAACCCGCCAACATGGCCGCGGTGCCGAGGATCTGGCTAATGGTGACAACGCCGGTGCCGCCGATCCCGGCCATTCGAATCGTGTAATCGTCGAGGTCGGTGTCGATAACCGTTGGGGCAGTGACTACTGGGGGAGCCTGACGTGCGATCTTCTTGGCGCCGCGGCCGCGGCCAGCATCGATGGTGACCGTCATGAACGCCGGGCAATCACCCTTCATGCACGACAGATCGAAGTTGCACGAATCCTGATCGATGCGCGTCTTTCGGCCGTAGGGCGTTTCGATGGGCTGCACCGACAGGCAGTTGCTCTTGTCGCCGCAATCGCCACAGCCTTCGCAGACGCGCTCGTTGATGACGACGCGGAACTTTGGCGCATCGATCGCATTGCGCTTGCGATCGCGGCGCAGCTCCGCCGCGCAGCGCTGATCGTGAATCAGGACGGTGCAGCCCGGCACGAACGCCAAGTGCTCCTGCGCCTCGATCAGTCGACCACGACCCCATACGCGTACGCCGCCCGGCACTTCGGTTTGTCGGTAACGAGACAGATCCTCGGTGGTCACGATGATTTCCTTGACGCCCTCGGCCTGCAAAACGCGACAGAGCGTTAAGACGTCGAGTTGGCCGAACGGCTCCTGTCCGCCGGTCATCGACACCGCGCCGTTGTACAAGATCTTGTAAGTGATGTTGGCGCCATTGGCTATCGCCGCGCGCACTGCTGTCATGCCGCTGTGAAACAACGTGCCATCGCCGATGTTCTGGAACAGGTGCGGTGTATCGACGAATGGTGCTATTCCGAACCATTGAGCGCCTTCGTTTCCCATCGACGTGATGCCGACGATGTTGCCGCGACGCTCGGGCTCCATCAGCATCACCATGCTGTGGCAACCGATGCCAGCGCCCACAAGTGAGCCTTCCGGAGCCTTGGTCGATGAGTTGTGCGGGCATCCCGAGCAGAAGTACGGCGAACGGCTGACCGACAACGGGATGAGTTCGCGCGGTGCGGCAGGCGGTGGCGTCATGCGCTCGGCAAGGCGTGCGGCCAATCGTCGGCGCAGCAGCGGTGCGATGCTGTCGGCTTCCAGCGTGCCCGTCATCGGGAAGAGATCAGCATCGTCTGATGCATGCTTGCCGAACACCATCGGCGCATTTGCCCGACCGTAGAGCGCGTCCTTCACCAACCACTCCAGGTTCGGCGCCTTCTCTTCGACGACAACAACTTCCGTCAGTCCCTCGGCGAACTCGCGCACCTGCCCGGCGTCGAGCGGCACCGGCATCCCCAGCTTGAACAAGCGAATGCCCGCGGCGCGCAACTCGTCGGCAGTGCGGAAGCCAAGCAGCCGCAAAGCTTCCAGCGTCTCGTGGAACGTGTACCCGCTGGCAGCGATGCCGATCCAGTCGCTTGGCCCGCGGACCGGAATTGTGTTGAGGTGGTTCAGTACGCCGTACTCGCTCGCCAGTTTCAGGCGGACCTCATGGAACTCTTTCTCCAGGGCAACGGTGTACGGGGTGATGATCTCGCCACTCGGGCGCGGTACCCACAACTGCCCATTCACCTGCATCGTCGGCACGATCGGCTTGATCCGCTCTGGTTGCAATTCCACCGACCCAGTGCCGTCGGCGACGGCCTCGACGATTTTGAGTGCCGCCCACACGCCACATGCTCGCGACAACGCGATGGCATGGCGGCCAAGATCGATCGCCTCTTGTACGTCGCCGGGATAGATAATCGGCATGTGCAGGTCGACCAATGTCGCGCCGCTGCTACTGGGCAGCGTGCTGCTCTTCGCGGTCGGATCGTCGCCCACTATTGCCAACGCTCCGCCCTTTGCCGACGTGCCAGCGAAGACCGCGTGCCGCAGCGCGTCGCTGGCGCGATCGAGGCCGGGTGCCTTGCCGTACCAAATGCCGATGACACCGTCGTAGCGGCAAGTGTCGACGGTGACCGCGAGCTGTGTGCCCATCACCGCGGTGGCCGCCAACTCCTCATTCATGCCGGGCTGGAACACCATCTTCAGACCATCGGCTGTCGCCAGTTTCGTCGCCGCCGTCACATCGCGATCGAAACCGGCAAGCGGGCTACCTGGGTAGCCACTGATGTAAGCGGCGGTGTGGAGACCCGCGAGGCGATCGACGCGTAGTTGTTCGTACGGTAGGCGAGCGAGCGCTTGTGAACCGCTGAGGAACGCCCGCCCGTCGTCGCGGCGATAGCGGTCGGTCAGTTGATAGGTGTCGATTACGGCCACGACGCCATGTTGCCATCTTCTGGGCCAGGTCGCGGGCGGCGCCTGCGCAGCGTCGCCTCGATGCGAGCGACTCGTGTGCGAGCCGGTGGGTGACTATGTGCCAGTCGCTCGCGCCAAGTGAGCGGGCGGTCGACGCCGAAGTCGGCCACGAAGCGACGCAGCGCGGTGGACAGCGGCTTACCGAAGCCCATGTCGATCGCTCGCATGTCGGCCTCGAACTCGCTGTTGCGTCCGACGATGTTGGCAAGTGCGTTGCTCAGCAGTAGCCCGGAAAGGAAGACCCAGGAAATCGCGGTCAAGAGCGCTGCCAACGTGCGCCCAATGGCGGTCAGCGTGGAGGAGTTGCTGCCGTAGCTGGTGGTTGCCGCAGTGGCGACGTTTTGCAAGAAGAACCCGATACGCGCGAGCAGTAGCACCGGCACGCTCAGCCATTGCACGAAAGTCAGCGCAACGGTATGAAGCCCAAGGTGGTGGCTCAGCTCGTGCGCCAGCACTCCAGTGAGTTCGTCGCGCGGAAGAGTCTCGATGGCATACGACGTGACGACCACAAGGTGGCCGCCGCATGCGAACGCGTTGAGCTCGTTGGAGGGCAGCGTTGCCAGCACATAGCGGCCGGAGGGTAGATCGTTGGCCTGCAGTACCGGCCGCCATGCTGGAGCAAGCGTTGCCAACTGAGCTGGTGTCGGCCGGCGCGCACCCATCAGCGGCGCCAGGACCCACACTTGCACCGGGCGCAGGAAGAGCAATACGACCGCCGCGATGTAGCCCAAAGCGAACCAAACGAACGAGACCTGCCACAGCACGTGCACTGGCCACCAGAACACCAAGATTGCAAGCAGCCACACAGGTGCCACGGCAATGACGGGTGTGAGCGCCGCTACCGCGGATGAATCAAGATTGCGGCGGGCCGCTGGGCGTGAGCGCGCCGATTGCACGGGGACACAATACGAAGAATCCGCTATCCCTGGTGCCGGAAGTGCCGATAACTAGCCTGAAATGGCGTTGTAGGTCTGTTGACGCGTCGAGATTCCTTCGGTAACACCGGCGGAAATGAGGGAGGTGAGTATGACATTGACCACGCCGCCGACCCGCGTGGCGGGTGTCGAACTTGCCGTGGAAGACCTCCTCGAACAAGCGCGCACCGTCGAGAGCTCCGACATCGGCAGGGCGCGTTCGCTGGTCCAGCAGGCACGCGTCATTGCCCGAGCGCAAGGCGACCAAGCCGGTGAGTCGGAGGCGTTGTACCGCCTGGCCGAGCTTTCCTACGCCTCTGGACTCAACAACGAAGCCCTGGCCGTGGCGCTGGAATCGCGTGACCTTGCCCATCAGTGCGGCGCCGCCATCTCGGAGGTTTCAGCGCTCAACCTGATTGCCGCCGTGCAATATCACGCGGCCAACTTCTCCGAAGCCCTGACGTCGGCCATCGCCGCGCTAGATCTCTACCGGTCCACGGGCGAGCGCGCGAGCGAAGGCCTACTGCTGAATTCGCTTGCCGTCATCCAGCACAGCTTGCGCGACACGGATCGGGCGATCGTCACTTACGAAGCGGCACTGATGGCGAATAAGGGCCAGGATCGCCCCGATCTCGACGCGGTCACGCTGGCCAACATGGCCAAGGTGCGCGCCGATCGCCACGAAGATCTCTTAGCGGTGAGCCTCGGCGAATCGGCGCTCGACCTCGCACAACAACATGCACCGGAATTCGTGCCGGAGATCTTGGCTCGCTTGGCGATGGCCTATGTCGCGCTGTCGGCACTCGACCGCGCGACGAGCTGCTTGGACGACGCCGACGGAGTGCTGAGTGATCGCACCGATCGGCGACTGGCCCTCTCGCCCGGCAGTGTCGTCACCGTTCGAATCGCTCGTGGCGACCTGCACGTCGCGAAGGATATGCAAGACGCGGCGCTCGCCGAATGGGGCGAGGCGCTCGAGCTAGCGCAACAAGCCAACATGACTGAAGTGGCGTTGAAGCTGCGGTTCAAGCTGGCCAGTCTGTGCAAGGAGATGGGCAACTTCGAACAGGCCTTGGTCCATCAAGAGGCGCGCTACGAACTGAACGAGCAGATGTTCGACCGTGGCAGCGACCTGCGCATCACGACGTTGCAAGTGCAGCACGACACCGAAGTCACTCGGCAGCAAGCCGAGATACTGCGCCTGCGCACCACCAACATCGAGCCGATGCTGCAAGCACGCCTCGATGAGGTTGAAGCAGCAAGCGTCGAGTCGTTGCTACGTGTGGCATCGGCTGCCGAGGGCGGCAACGAAGATGCGATCGCGCACCCGCTGCGCGTCGCCCAGCTCGCTGGCGACATCGCCGAGTACTTGCACGAGGATGCCGATTTCGTGCGCCGCCTGCGACTCGCGACCCGTCTGCACGATGTCGGCAAGGTGGCTGTTCCAGATTCGATTCTCACCAAACCCGGCCCGCTCAGTTCCGGCGAATTCGACATCGTGAAGACGCACACCATCCGCGGATTCGAGATTCTGGACGGAAGTGATTCGAGGCTCACGATGCTGGCGGCCGAGATTGCTTTGTCACATCACGAGCGTTGGGACGGTGGCGGTTACCCAGAAGGTCGTGCTGGCGAAGCGATCCCGGTGAGCGCGCGCATCGTGCATGTCGCCGATGTCTACGACGCATTGCTGAGTGCTCGCGTCTATAAGCAACCGTGGCCGCAGATCGACGCGATCAATTACATCGCGGCCGGCAGCGGCACGCGCTTCGAGCCGCGAGTTGTTGAGGCGTTTCTTGACTTGATCGTTCGTCAGCACCCGACGCTCGCCGATTCTGTCGATCGCCCGACTCCAGTCTGAGCCGTACACCCGCAGGCCGTTTACACTTCAGAAATGGTGGCTTCGCGGGCGCAGCGCATTGAGCTGCGCACGCGCAACGAGAAGTGGAAGTTGCCGCCGCTGCGCATTGAGATGCTGGAGTGCATCAACTGCGATGCCTGCTTGCGTGCGTGTCCGCCTCAGTTCGGCGCCATCTTCAATCACGGTCCGGATGTGGTGATTATTCCTGAGCTGTGCAGCGGCTGCGATAAGTGCCTGCCGGCGTGTCCGGTGAACTGCATCTATCCGTTTGAAGATTGGGAGCAAGTGGGCTCGCCTGCCGCGTGGTGGCAGGAGCCGACGGGTCCGAACGATCCGTATCTCTGAAGCCGCCGCTGCAATACTGCGTGGCATGTCTGCACTCATTCCTGGCGCTGAGCCCTGGTCTTTCACTCCACAGTCGTCCAGTGGTTCCTCGCGCTTCGGCGCGCTCGTCATCCACGGTCTCACCAGTAACCCCGACAGCATGCGTGGGATCGCGAAAGCCCTTGCAGCAGCCGGCTTTCATGTCGAGTTGCCGTTGCTCCCCGGCCACGGCACGGTGATGGAAGATCTGGTTCCGATCCGCTGGTCCGACTTCGTCACCGCGGTTGAGGCGGCGTACGAAACGCTTGCGGCACGAGTCGACAAGGTGGTGGTTGTCGGCCTCAGCTTGGGTGGTGCGCTCACGTTGCGTGTCGGCGCCAATCATCCCGAGGTCGCTGGTCTGGTGTGCGTCAACCCCGCCGCCGAGCCGCAGGCGCCCGAGATCATCGAAATGTTGCAGGGCATGCTCGACGGCGGCACCGAAGTGATGCCGGGCATCCGAGGCGACATCGCCGACCCTGACGCAACGGAATCGGGTTACGACGGGACGTCGCTGCCGACGCTGTTCTCGCTGCTCGTCGACGGGTTGGCGCCCTTGGCTGGCGAGTACTCCGGCATGCACATGCCGATGCTCTTGATGAACTCGCCGCAGGATCACGTGGTCGAGCCGCGACAGTCCGAGTTCCTGGCCGCCAACTATGGCGGTCCGATCGAGCGCATCAGCCTCGATCGCAGTTTCCACGTGGCCACGCTGGACTACGACAAAGACTTGATCATCGAAGCGACGGTTGCATTCGCCCAACGCGTCACCGGCGGCGCGTGATGGGGAACTGGATCGCGTCGATCCCCAGCCCTTCCGATGGTGTGCTGCACCTCGGCCCACTCAACATTCATGCGTACGGGTTGATGATTGCCCTTGGTGTGGTCGCTGGCGTCTGGCTGAGCGGACGTCGCCTAGAGGCCGCGGGTGTTGGCACGCGCGACGACATGAGCTCCATCGCGCTGTGGGGCGTGATCGCTGGCGTCGTCGGTGCGCGTCTCTACTTCATCATCACCGATGCCAGTCGCCCCTGGAAGACACCGTCGCGCTGGCTCAAAGTGTGGGAAGGCGGGCTGGGTGTCCCTGGCGGAATCCTCCTCGGTGCGTTGGTCGCTGGCTGGGCGATTCGTCGTCGCGGGCTCAGCGTTGCCGGTGTGTACACCGCGGCCGCGCCGGCGATTCCGCTGTCGCAGGCGATCGGTCGCATCGGCAACTGGTGGAACCAGGAACTGTTTGGTCGACCAACCGATTTGCCGTGGGCGTTGGAGATCGACGACGACCACTTGCCCGCGGGTTACACGTCGGGCACAACATTCCATCCGACGTTTCTCTACGAGGTGATTTGGAACCTGTCGTTGTGTGGCGTGTTGTTGTTGATCGATCGGCGCCTGAAGTTGCGGCCCGGTCGTCTGTTGGCGGTATACGTAGTCGGCTATTCGATCGGTCGCTTCTGGATTGAAGGATTGCGCATCGATCCTGCACGCGCCGGTGGCGGATGGCGCCTGAACCAGTGGATGGCGGTCATCGTTGGCGTCTTGGCGGCGGGCTATCTGCTGATCGACTGGTTGCGCCACAACTCCGACGCTGCCAGCGACACTGAACCAGCCGACGACGATGGTGCAACCGAAGAGGTGGCGAGTGAGTGACGTTGTTCTGTACGAAATTCGCGAGCCGGGCATTGCGCTCATCACGCTGAATCGTCCCGAACGCCTGAACGCGTGGAACGGCGAACTGGCTGTGCGCTACTTCGCGTTGCTCGATCAAGCGAGCAGCGATCCGAATGTGAAGGTGATCGTGATCACCGGCGCCGGTCGCGGTTTCTGTGCCGGTGCCGACATGGCCGCGTTGCAGGTCGTCAGCGATCGCGCCGACGCCGCGTCTGCTTCGCCAGGTCGCCGCGGCCCGCACGAGACGACGCTGATACCTAAGCCTGTGATCGCCGCTGTCAATGGTGCGGCCGCCGGCGTTGGGTTGGTGATGGCGTTGATGTGCGACGTTCGCTTCGCGGCTTCGAATGCCAAGTTGACGACCGCGTTCTCGCGCCGTGGCTTGGTGGCTGAGTACGGAATCAGTTGGATCTTGCCGCGTCTGGTGGGCACGGCCAACGCCTTCGATCTGCTTTATTCCGGTCGCGTCATTCTCGGCGACGAAGCCGCGCGCATGGGCATGGTGAACGAAGCGATGGCGCCCGAGCTAGTGCTCGACCGCGCGATCGCATACGCGACGGAGTTGGCGACGCTCGCCTCACCGACATCGATGGCCGTGATGAAGCGCCAGCTCTACGCCGATTGGGATCGTCCGTTGCTCGATGCAACTGAGACGGCGATCGAGTTGATGCATGCCTCGCTGGGTCGAGCCGACTTGAAGGAAGGGATTGCCAGCTACATGCAGAAGCGATCACCAGAGTTCGGCCCCATCGACCCAAGTGCGTGAGGGCTAGCCGAGTTCGCGAAGCTGCTCGGCGAGTACCTCCGGGATTACGGGGTTGAAGTACTCCTCGCAGGCAACCTCGGCAGCGGCGATGAACCGTGGCACGCCAGCACGACGCCATGGCGAGACGATCTCGATGTTGAGCCAGGCATGTGGCCAGGCGCCGCCATCGGTTGGTCGCTGATTCAGCCACATCATGTACGGCAGCGGTTGATCGTAAAGTCGGTCAAGGCGGCCGAGTACGTCGACGAGCAGCGCGGCTAACTCGTCGCGCGCCTGTGAAGTGAGCGAGACAACGTCGGGAACTTGCTCGCGTGGCGCCAACGACAACGCGATCGGATACGTGCTCGCGAAGGGAACTGATGCCAGCCAGTCGCCGTGTTCGGCGACGAAGCGCTCGCCGGGGTTTAGGCCGGGGGCCCAATTCGCCGCCAACAGTCGCGCTGGTCGCGCGGGAATGTGGTCGTAGGCGTAGATCTGGCCATGGGGGTGTGCGATTGTGGCGCCGACCTCGGCTCCGCGGTTCTCGAAGACCAATACGTACGCAACGTCGTCACGCTCCGCGAGCGCCGTTGTGCGATCGGCCCACAGATCGATGACGCGCCGCACGCCATCGACGCCGAGGGAAGCGAGCGTCGCGTCGTGTTCCGGCGTGTACAGAACCACCTCGCAACGCTCGTCGGGCATCGCCGGCCATCGGTTGGCGAACCAGCGGACGGTGTACGGCTCGGGCGCCTCGCGCCCGCCGACGCAGAACGGGCAGCCGGTGTTCGGCAGGTTCGGACGCTTCTGCCGAGTTCCAACCACGTGCACGACCGTGCCCAGGTACGGGTCGGTGCGAACATCGGGTTGATCCGCCATCCGGTCAGCGTAAGTCGTCCGAGCGTTTCCTCCCGCAGCTAGGGCGTCGGGGGTTTCCTGCCGGACGGGGGTTTCATGCGGTACGTACCGGCATGAAACCCCCGAGTGCGGCGTAGCCGCACGAAACCCCCCGCAACGTGACGTCGCGGTACGTTGGCGACGTGATCCATCTGCGAGGGCGCGGCGCTGACTTGTTGATCGATGTGTCGCATGGTGCGCCCGTCATTGTGTACTGGGGCGCTGCGCTGGGTGATGTCGACGCCGATTCGGTACGCGCAGCGTTCGTGCGAGCAAGAGTGCCGGGCGGGTTGGACGTCATCGCGCCGATCAGTGTTGTACCCGAACACGGGTCGGGCTTTCCCGGTCGGCCGGGGCTGTCCGGTCATCGCCGCGGTGGCACAGCGTGGGCGCCGCGCTTTCAACCAGCGGGGGTTGATGAGGTGCCCGGCGGTGTTGTTGTTCACGCGGTCGATGCAGTTGCCGAGTTGCGTTTGGCGGTCACGATCACGCTCGGCGACGTGCTCGCGGTCGACTGTTCGATCGCGAACGAAGGAAGCAATCGCTATCTACTCGCGGGCCTGCATCCGACCGTGCCGTTACCTGCACACGCGAGTGATCTGTTGACGTTCGATGGTCGCTGGTCGCGCGAGTTCCAACCCGTGCGACGAGAGTGGCGCAGTGGTGCGTGGTTGGCCGAGAACCGCAGTGGTCGCACCTCGCACGAACACCCACCGTTGCTGTTCGCGGGTGAGGCTGGTTTCGGTGAGTGGCAGGGTGAAGTGTGGGGCGTGCATGTTGCGTGGAGTGGCAACCACACGATGTACGCCGAATGTTTGCCCGACGGCCGGCGCTATGTGCAGGCCGGCGAGTTGCTGCACCCGGGCGAGTGTTGCGTGGAGCCTGGCGAGACTTACGTCGCGCCGACCTTGCTGGGCGTGTACTCCTCAAACGGATTGACGGCGGCAAGCCACGGGTTCCACCGCCATGCGCGAGCACTTGCCGCGCATCCCGCGTCGCCGCGCCCCGTGCTCTTGAACACGTGGGAGGCGGTGTACTTCGATCACGACACCGAGCAACTCAAGGAACTCGCGACAGCGGCCGCTGCCGTAGGCATCGAGCGTTTCGTGCTCGACGACGGTTGGTTTGGCTCCCGGCGCGACACGACGAGCGGGCTTGGCGACTGGACGGTCGCCCGCGATCTCTACCCGAATGGATTGGCGCCGCTGATTTCGCACGTGCGCTCGTTGGGCATGGAGTTCGGAATCTGGGTCGAACCAGAGATGGTGAACCCAGACAGCGATACCTACCGCACGCATCCCGAGTGGGTGCTCGCAACCGATGGCTACGAGCCGGTCTTCGGGCGCCATCAACTGGTGCTCGATCTGGCGCGGCCCGACGCGTTCGCGCACGTGCTGAGTGCGCTCGATTCCTTGTTGAGCAATCACGACATTGCGTACGTGAAGTGGGACATGAACCGCAGCCATGTGCAGGGCAGTGGTGCCGACGGCGCGGCGGGAACGAGCGCCCAGACTCACGCGGTGTACCGGTTGATCGACGCGCTGCGCTCGCGCCACCCTGCGGTGGAGATCGAAAGCTGCGCCGGCGGCGGTGGTCGCATCGACCTGGAGATCTTGCGCCGGGTGGAACGGGTGTGGACCAGCGATTGCAACGACGCGTTGGAGCGTCAGACGATTCAACGCGGTACCTCGATGTTGCTGCCCTACGAAGTGATGGGCGCGCACATCGGTCCGACGCGTTCGCACACGACCGGCCGCATGCACTCACTCGCGTTTCGCGGACTGACCGCAATGTTCGGGCACCTTGGTGTGGAGTGGAACGTGCTCACACTCGCCGACGAAGAGCGGGCGCAGCTGACCGAGATGATCGCACTGCACAAACGGTTCCGTCCGCTGCTGCACGGCGGCGACTCGGTGCGCTTCGATCCGGTCTGGAACGGCCAAACCGCTGCGAGCCAGGCGTACGGCGTCTACTCTGCCGATCGGCGCGAGGCACTCGTCGCCCACGTGCAACTGACGACCGGGATGGGTCTGCTGCCTCCGCCGCTACGGCTACCCGGCCTGCTCCCCGATGTCCTGTACACCATCACCCATGTGCCGTTGCCCGGATCGCGAATCGAATGGTCCGCAAGTGGGCTTCAGCTGACGGGTGCCCAGCTCGCGGGCCACGGCCTGCAGCTTCCGCGCCAGCATCCCGAGTCGGGAATGCTGCTGCACGTGCTTGCCGTGTAGGTAACGGTTGGCCTACTTGCCCAACCGGTGGAGTTCTTCATGAACCGCCGCGGCATCGTCCTCGCGACCGAGTTCACCCAACAGGTTCGACAGGTTGTTCAACGATGTGGCGAGGTTGGGAAGGTAGGCGGCGGGGTTCGCTTCCGCCAACCGCCGACGGATGGTGGTGGCTTCTTGGATGGCGACGAGCCCCTCCTCGCGACGACCGAGTTCACCCAACAGGTTCGACAGGTTGTTCAACGATGTGGCGAGGTCGGCGAGGTGAGCGGCGGGGTTCGCTTCCGCCAACTGCCGATGAATGGTAGTGGCTTCTTCGACAGCGACGAGCCCTTCCACGCGACGACCGAGCTCACCCAGACGGACCGACAGGTTGTTCAACGATGTGGCGAGGTCGGCGAGGTGGGCGGCGGGGTTCGCTTCCGCCAACCGCCGACGGATGGTCGTGGCTTCTTCGATGGCGACGAGCCCTTCCTCGCGACGACCGAGTGCACCCAACAGGTTCGACAGGTTGTTCAACGATGCGGCGAGGTTGGGAAGGTAGGCGGCGGGTTTCGCTTCCGCCAACCGCCGATAAATGCTGGTGGCGTCCTCGATGGCGACGAGCCCCTCCTCGCGACGACCGAGCTCACCCAACCGGACCGACAGGTTGTTCAACGACGAAGCGAGGTCGGGAAGGTGAGCGGCGGGGTTCGCTTCCGCCAACCGCCGACGGATGCTGGTGGCTTCTTCGATGGCGACGAGCCCCTCCTCGCGACGACCGAGCCCGCCCAAATCAACGGACAGGTTGTTCAATGACATGGCGAGGTCGGGAAGGTGGGCGGCGGGGTTCGCTTCCGCCAACCGCCGACGGATGCTGGTGGCTTCTTGGATGGCGACGAGCCCCTCCTCGCGACGACCGAGCTCACCCAACCGGACCGACAGGTTGTTCAACGATGTGGCGAGGTTGGGGAGGTATGCGGCAGGGTTCGCTTCCGCCAATTCACGCAGGGTCGCAGCGATGCGTTCCGAGATAGCGAGGTGCAACGGTCCAATGAGCAGGTTTGGGCTTCGGGGCAGCGAGTCGCTGCAGCGCATCAGAACGTCTAGGTCGGCTGCGGCAAATTGCGCGACCGCTCCCAGAAGTGGGCCGAGATGCTGTCCGGCCAGTACCGACTGCTGTGTCGCTGAGTCGGCGTCGGATACGGCGAGCGCAACGAGCCGCTCAAAATTCTCATTGAGGACTGCTCCGAACTTTGTGGCGAAGGCTTCGCGCTCAAGAGCAGCGCGTGCCAGCAGGCGTAGTGGTCGCTGCAGCGCGGAGGATCGCCTGGTAGATATCGCCGCGGCCAGGACCGATGGCTGATCAGCGAGTGCGGTTGCTACGAGGTACTCACCAACTCGGTCCGGTTCGATTGCATTCCAGTAGTGCGATCCACGCGGGTACAAGCGGTTCGCATATCGCGCTACGAGGTGCCGGCGCTCGGAGTCGACTTCGGCGAACTCCGGAATCGACGAGACCAATGACGCACCTTCCGGCTCGCCTTCTGGATCGGCGAGAGTCAGAAGTGCTGCGATGTTCCGACGCGAGGAACGGTCTAAGTTGAGTCCTTCTCTTTCACTGTGGCCCTCCCAATAGCGGTCCTCATGTTGCAGCAACGCGTCGAACAGGTCGTCCTGGTACGCGATATCGCGAGAGTTGCCGGCGACGGCAAGGTAGGCAGCGATCAGGACATTCAATGGCAGTTCGTAAAGTGTGCTCGTGATGTCGGCGAGGACTTCACCGCCCGACGACTGGGTGTCCAGTTCTAGGTGGAAGGCCTGCGTCGCGACGGCAAAGATTCGCGCTCGGTCGTACTGATCGAGCGGTGCCTCAGCCAGCTCAATCTTTGCCGCCGAGTCTGCGATCGACTTCAGTTCGGCACCGTTTGAGTGGAAGTGTGAACGCACTCCGCCGCGGGCCGCCCCAGCCGTCGCCCTCACCAGCAGTAGCACCCGAACACGGCTCGCGCCGCCCGCGGAAGCTTGCAGCGGTGGCAGCAGCACAGAGAGTTGGCTGGCCCGCACCTCCGCGTAGTCAACCACGATCAGGCGAGGGCCTCTGTAGTTGACGAGATTTTCGGCGAGGATCTCGCCATCGGGCAGGAATCCGTTCGCCCACCCCTCGTCGTTGAGACGCTTACATAACTCCACCGCGAGGTGTGTCTTGCCAGTGCCACCCGGACCGTCGATGATGACGGTCGCGAACACCTCTTCGGTGTCACACCAGTCGAGCAGTGCTTCCAACTCGAAGTGGCGGGCGGCAAAGGGAACCACACCACCACGGCTGACGATCAACTCGGTTGGGGAGGCGTACATTCCCGGTGGGACGATCGGTGGCAGGAGGGGAAGCTGTTGGCTGGCCGTCGCAGTCAGTCGGATACGAAGGCGCGTTACTTCGGCAGCCAGCCCCTCGAACGCTGTTGTTAACGAGTCGAACTGACGTTCTTGGCGCAGCTGGTTCCGTTGTCCGTCGGGCAGCACTTGCCACAGAAGGGCGTTGTACAGGAACTCTGCAGCAGCGAGGGAAGCTTGCGCTGACAACTGCTCCGGCACAATTGTTGTCGTGGCCCAACAGCTGGCCAGCGTCGGGTGTAGCACGGTCAGGTGCTTTTCATCCGCCGAGAGAAGCGCCTCGCGGACTTCGGCGCGGTTGATCCACGCCCGCAACCGTCGACCGTTGAAGGCGCCCCCTCCGGCAGGGAGTAGCGAGAGGTCATTGAGGTGATTGCTCAACTGGTTGCACAGCGCAGTGATCCCCTGCGAATCGTCGAGTAGTTTCTTCACTCGACGGCCGACTTCCTTGGCGGTAAGGGTGGCGAGGCCCTTTGTGATGCCGCCCGAGATTGGGTCAACCATCGCCGAATCTCCACCTGCTCATGGTCGGACGCTAGCAACGGTAACTATGAGCGTGCTCACCACCGGTATGGTGCCTCGGATGCACGATCTCACCGGCACCGCCGGCGCCAACCACGACCAACGGGTCGGCGATGCATCGGCACTGATCGCGGCAGACCCAAGCCGTGCGCTGGCCGCATTCGAAACTCTCGTGGCCGCCTCGGTGATGACCACGAACGTGACCGCCGACAAGGTGCTCGCCTTCGATGACGCCAGCGAAATTCTTGACGCCCGCCGGATCGCGATCGCTGCCGAAGGTGGAGACACCGGCAGGGGATTGAGCAGGTTTGCTAAAGGCAGTTGGGCACCGCGCCGCGAAGCCTTCGAGGATCTCTGGACGGACGGGAGGTCAGCGGTCTATGGAGCGGTCAACATAGGCGGCCCAGGAGCTGGATTCGGTGACTTCTGCCTCGTCATCGAGTCGCCGGACGTCGGCGCGACAGGCGTCGCGGTGTTTCCGGGCGACTCCGCGCAGCGCTATACCGACCCCGCTTCCGATGTGGATGAGGGCGCGGTGCTTGACGAAGCCACGGCGTGGGACGACCGCGCGGCGCTGGCTGTCGTCGAGCGCGCCGACGATGTCCAGTCGCGCCCTAGCTCCGAGTGGCCGACCGTTCTTTGTTCGCCCGACCGGTATCTGGAGACCGTTAGGTTGGGCGCCCTGCCGCTCTCAGCCATCGCGTCAGTGCGTCTTGCGTCCGACGAACGGTCGGAGCTTCGAAGCCTGCGCTCGTTGGTGGTTCGTGGTCAAACGGTAAGTCCGACCGACCGACGTCGGGCGGCGGCTTACGCCGCTCTCTATCGGTGGCGGCGTAGCCTTGGTGTTGCTATTGAGACGGTGTAGGAGAAGCAGATGGTTCAGCCAACCCTGGTTGCGATGTCGCCCGCTGGTGACATCCTTATCACCAAAGTCATGGAGCGGTACTGGCTAAACCGGTCATTTGCGCGTGAGCCTCTGAACATTGAGGTGTCCGACGTCGCTCGGATTGCCAATCAGGCTGGCCTCGACGTTGTAAATCTCGAATTCGACTCGTGGGCGCAGCTGGAGGCTGCAGTCGACGAACGCGTTGAGCGGACGCCCTGCCCCGAAATCGACGCGTCGACTTGGGACGAAGATGAGATCGAGGATGCACTGGTGGAGGCCGATGAGCTCGTTGCTCGGGGTGATGCGGTCGGGGCTCGGGAGCTGCTGTGGTTCTTGTGCGATCTCCCGCAGGTTCTCGGCGACCGCCTGCTGCATAAGTCCATTGAGATTCGGTTAAGAAGGTTGGACAAAGCTGCACCCTTGTTTCAGTTTGCCAACCCTCACAAACTTCCGGTTGAGCGAGCGTTAGAGCAGTTCCAACTGGCTGCGTGACAGTGCGGACGATCACGCTCTACTCGTACAAGGGCGGCACTGGTAGGACGTTGCTGGCCGCGAACCTGGCAGTATTCGCCGCACAGTTGGGTCGGCGCGTTGTCATCATCGACTTCGACCTTGAGGCTCCAGGACTGGGCTACAAACTTCCGGTCGCTCCAACTGACCGATGCGCTGGGTTGGTTGGCTGGCTGGGAGATGCCTTAGCGGCCGGGCAGGCACCTCCCGACTTGGATGGCTACTTGCTGTCTGTTGATGTCGGCCGGCGGCTTCATCCCGGCGGGTGGCTGCGATACATGCCCGCCGGTCGAGCTCCGTCGCTGAACTACTTCCAAGATCTTGAGCGGCTGCACTTTGACGCTCGCCTCAACGACGGTAGTGCGATCACGGCGTTGTTGGAGTTGCAGCGGCAGATCGAATCCGATCTCGGTGCCGAATTGTTATTCATAGACGCACGGACCGGGATAACCGCATCGAACCGGGTGACCACACGGGTCCTTGCCGACGAGGTGGTCGTGCTGACACTGAACTCTGAGGAACAGCTTGGCGGAACGCGCAGTGTGCTGCGCAGCCTGCAACCGCTTCACTCGGTACGGACCGAGAATCCGATAAAGCTCCATGTTGTCGCATCGCGCATTGGGCCACGCCCGGGCGGGCTAAGTCCGTTCGTTCGTACTGATGACGACGAGGAACAGGGCCGCCGAATCGTCGAGTTCCTGAACGAACCAGCCTCACCGTTGTCGAGTTCCCTGAGCATTGACCGCATCCACCTTTTGCACACGGAGATCAATCTGCTGCATCGTGAATACATTTCGCTCGCCGAGGTTGGCGACCACACGCGCACCGCAACCCATATCGATTACATGCGCCTCGCCCGAGTGCTTCTCGGCGAAGACGTTTCTGCTGTAGCCGCAGAGATGTTCGAAAGTTACCGGGCCGCTGGGGATGCGGTAGGTCTGATGGAGACGGCGCGCCTGTTTGCCGACAAGGACGTGATTGTTGAGGGTGCGGCGGGCGTTCAGCGAGCGGACGCCGACTCTGCCTTGCCACCCACTCTCGAGCAGGTCGAGACTCTTAGAATCCTCGCAGCTGTAGATGATGGGCAACTCCCCGCGCTAGCGGTGGCGCTCGTGCGACTCGATATCGCTTTGGGTGAACTGGGTCGTCGTGATGAGGGACTCGCCGCCATCGAGGAGGCCACCACCATGTACCGGCAGCTGGCCGAAGCCAACGCCACCGCCTACCTCCCCGATCTGGCCATGTCGTTGAACAATCTGTCGGCCAGGTTGGGTGAACTGGGTCGTCGTGATGAGGGACTCGCCGCCATCGAGGAAGCCACCACCATCTACCGGCGGTTGGCCGAAGCCAACCCAGCCGCCTTCAGCCCCAACCTGGCCACATCGTTGAACAATCTGTCCGTCGATTTGGGTGAACTCGGTCGTGGTGAGGAGGGTCTCGCGGCGATCGAAGAGTCCACCAGCATCCGCCGGCGGTTGGCCGAAGCCGACCCCACTACCTACCGCCCGCACCTGGCAACATCATTGAACAACCTGTCGAACCGGCTGGGTGAGCTCGGTCGTGGTGAGGAGGGTCTCGCCGCGATCGAGGAAGCCACTGCCATCCACCGGCGGTTGGCCGATGCCAAGCCCGCCCTCTATCTGCCGGACCTGGCCATGTCGTTGAACAACCTGTCGGGCAGGTTGGGTGAACTTGGTCGCGGTGAGGAGGGACTCGCTGTCATCGAGGAAGCCACCACCATCCGCCGGCGGCTGGTCGAGGCGAACCCCGCCGTCTACCTCCCCGACCTGGCTGCATCGTTGAACAACCTGTCGGGCAGGTTGGGTGGACTCGGTCGTCGTGAGGAGGGTCTCGCCGCCATCGAGGAAGCCGCCACCATCTACCGGCGGTTGGCCGAAGCCAACCCCGCGGCCTACCTTCCCGATGTGGCGATGTCGTTGAACAACTTGTCGGTCAGATTGGGTGAACTGGGTCGCCGTGAGGAGGGACTCGCTGCCGTCGAGGAAGCCACCGTTATCTGCCGGCGGTTGGCCGAAGTCAACGCCGCGGCCTACCTCCCCCGCCTGGCTGGTTTTTTGAATAACCTGTCGAACCGGTTGGGTGAAATGGGTCGACGTGAGGGCGGACTCGCCCCCATCGAGGAAGCCACCACCATCTACCGGCGGCTGGCCGAAGCCAACCCAGCCGCCTACCTGCCCGACCTGGCCATGTCGTTGAACAACCTGTCCGTCAATTTGGGTGAACTCGGTCGTCGTGAGGAGGGACTCACAGCGATCGAGGAAGCCACCACCATTTACCGCCGGTTGGCCGAAGCCAACTCCGCCGCCTACCTGCCGGACCTGGCCATGTCGTTGGACAACCTGGCCGATCTGCTGGAGTTGGCCGAAGACGTGGCACGAGCGGGGAAGTACCGGGCCGAGGCCAAGGAGATTCAGGCACGGTTGCTCGCCGGCTGAGTTCTTTGTCGCTCACGGCTCAATTGTCCAGCGGCTCCGCAGACCGCTACCCCTAGGCTTCACCCTCGTGCCCGACCGTATAGTTAAGGACAAATCCGGTCCAGTACGCATTACGCCGGAAGCTGCCGCCAAAGTGGCGCACCTGGCGCGGCTTGATATCGCACCCGACGAACTGGTGCGGATGACGGCGCAGCTCGAGGGCATGCTCGAACACTTCGCCGATATCGATGCGCTCGACCTGTCGGCCGTCGAGCCGATGACGCAGGCGTTCCCATTGGTCAACGTGTTGCGCGCCGACGTGGTGCAGCCATGCCTCGATCGCGACGAGGTTTTGGCCGCGGCACCGGCCGCGGAGGATGGCCGCTTCCGAGTTCCGCCGATGATCGGGTCAGGAGCATGAGCACCCCATCCGCTCCGGCTACGACCGCAGCCGCCATAGCCGCTGGAGTGCGCGACGGTTCGCTGAAGGCAGCCGACATTGTCGAGCAACACCTCGCCGCCATCGCCACGCGCGAACCCGAGATCCACGCGTTCAACCTGGTGCTCGCCGACGAAGCGCGCGCGGCAGCGGCGCAGATCGATCAACGAGTCGCGGCTGGCGAAGATCCCGGTCCGCTCGCCGGCGTCACGGTCGCGTTGAAAGACAACATGTGCACGCGCGGGATTCCGACGACGTGCTCCTCGAAGATCTTGGAAGGCTGGCGACCGCCGTACGACGCGACAGTTGTGAGCACCTTGCGCGACGCGGGGGCCATCGTCGTCGGCAAGACGAACCTCGACGAGTTCGCGATGGGCAGCAGCACCGAGAACTCGGCGTTCGGTCCCACCCGCAACCCGCACGACACCAGTCGCGTGCCCGGCGGCAGCAGCGGGGGTAGCGCCGCCTCGGTTGCGGCCGGTTTTTCGCAGGTCAGCTTTGGTAGCGACACGGGCGGATCGATTCGCCAACCGGCTGCGCTCTGTGGTGTTGTCGGCGTCAAGCCCACCTATGGATACGTCAGTCGCTACGGATTGATCGCGTTCGCCAGCAGCCTCGACCAAATCGGGCCGTTCACCAACAGCGTCGAAGACGCGGCGCTGATGCTCGACGTCATCGGCGGCCACGACCCGCTGGACTCAACCTCGATTCCGCAGGCGCATCCGTCGCTGCGCGACGCAATGCAGCAAGATGTCGCCGGCTTGCGCATCGGTCGCATCACCGACCTGCCCGAAGGTGCCGATCCCGACGTCGTCGAGCGACTTGAGGTCGCATTCGACACGTTGCGCGCCGCTGGCGCAAAGATCGTCGACGTGCAGGTGCCCGCTTTCACGTTCGGGCTGACCGCGTACTACCTGATCGCCCCGGCGGAGGCGAGCAGCAACCTGGCGCGCTACGACGGCGTGCGCTACGGCATGCGAGTGGAAGCCGCCGACACCAACGCAATGTATGGCGCGACCCGCGCTGCTGGCTTCGGTGACGAGGTCAAGCGCCGCATCATGCTCGGCACTTACGCGCTCAGCGCGGGCTACTACGACGCTTACTACGGCAAGGCGTTGAAGGTGCGTCGCCTCATCAGCGACGACTTCGATCGCGCGTACCAGCACGCCGATGTGTTGCTGACGCCGACCTCGCCGAGCGTTGCCTTCCAGTTCGGTGCCAAGGGCGACAATCCGTTGGCGATGTACTTGTGCGACACGTACACGATTCCGTCGAACCTCTCCGGGCAACCAGGCATGAGCGTGCCGTTCGGCACCGGTGCACATGGCCTTCCCGTCGGCGTGCAAGTACTGGCCGGCACCTTGCAGGAGCCGACGATGTTCCGCGTCGCGGCCGCGCTCGAAGCCGCCGCGACAAAGGAGCGGGGTCTTCAAAACGGTGGTGTGCGATGAGTCAGTACGACGGCCTCCCCGGTGATTGGCAGTTGGTTGTTGGGCTCGAGGTGCATGTCGAGCTGGCGACGGCCACCAAACTGTTCAGCGCTAGCCCCAACCGTTTCGGTGACGAGCCCAACACCAACATTGATCCCGTGACACTCGGTTTGCCCGGCGCGTTGCCGGTGCTAAACGAGCAAGCGGTCGAGCTGGCAATGCGCATCGGCGCCGCGCTGAACTGCACGATTCAAGCGTGCACGTTCCACCGGAAGAACTACTTCTACCCCGACATGCCCAAGGCGTACCAGATCAGCCAGTACGACCAGCCGCTGAACGTCGACGGTTATCTCGATCTGCCCAACGGTGTGCGCGTCGGCATCGAGCGCGCCCACATGGAAGAAGACGCAGGCAAAAGCACACACGTCGGCGGCTCCGGTGGTCGCGTGCACGGCGCGACGTATTCGCTGATCGATCTCAACCGTGCTGGTGTTCCGCTGGTCGAGATCGTTAGTCGCCCCGACATTCACAGCGCCGACGACGCACGCGCTTACGTCAACGAACTACGCGGCATTCTCGTGGCCATCGATGCCAGCGACGCGAAGATGGAAGAGGGCTCGATGCGCGTCGACGCCAACGTCAGCGTGCACAAACCGGGCACTCCATTGGGCACTCGCTGCGAGATCAAGAACGTCAACAGTGTGCGCTCGATCGGCCGGGCCATCGAGTACGAAGCGCGACGCCAGATCGACCTGATCGAGGGTGGCGATGTCGTGCGCCAGCAAACGCGCCACTGGGACGAAGGCGACGGGCGCACGCACACGCTGCGCAGCAAGGAAGACGCCGACGACTACCGCTACTTCCTGGAGCCCGACCTGGTGCCGCTGGCGCCCTCGGCCGAGTGGATCGCGAAGGTGAAAGCTGCGCTGCCAATGCTTCCCGCCGCGCGCCGTGCTCGCCTTGCGGATGCCACCGGACAAGCAGCCAACAGTGAAGCAGTCACCATCGTCGTCGACCGCGGGCAAGACGACTACGTCCTCGCCATCGCTGCGGCAGGCGGCGATGCAGCCAGAGGCCTGGTTTACGTAAAAGAAGCTTTCGCCGATTCGCCCAAAGTTGCGGCAGCCGATGTCGCCGTCTTGACGCAAATGGAAGTATCGGGAGCGATCACCGCCACCCAGGCCAAGACGGTGCTGGCCGAACTGGTCGCGAAGGGCGGCGGCGACGCGGCCGCGATCGCAGCCGCGCACGGATTCGAGGCAATCGACACGTCGGCGGTCGAAGCGTTCGTCGATGAGGCGATTGCCACCGATCCCGACGCATGGCAGAAGTTCTGCAGCGGCGACGCCAAGGCAATGGGTGCGCTCGTCGGTTTGGTGATGAAGGCCAGCAAGGGCAAAGCCGACGGCAAGGCAGTCTCGGCGTCGTTGCAGCAGCGCCGCTCCGATCACGGGTGATCCGTTTGCATATCGGCGGCGAATCAAGCTCCTGAAACACCCACCGCTATCAAAGGGGCCATCAGTGAGCGAAGAACAAAACATTGCAGCCGTCACCAAGATCTACGAGGCGTTCGGCAAGGGCGACATTCCGTACATCATCGATCAGTTGACCGACGACGTCCGTTGGTTCTCTCACGTCGATGCCGTCGCCCCGACAAGTGGTGATTGGTCCGGGAAGGCGAAGGTGCCCGGTTTCTTTCAGGCCATTGTCGCGACCGGAGAGGTGACGGCCTTCGTGCCGACCGAGTTCGTAGCGCAGGGCGACACCGTTGTTTCCACTGGTGACTTCGGGTTCGTGGCTGCGAAGACCGGCAAATCGGTGAACTCGAAGTGGATCTTCATTTGGAAGTTCCGCGGCGGCAAGGTGTGCAGCTACGAGCAGTTCCACGACGGAGCACTGGCGAACGCCTTTCGCTAGATAACTTCCACACGTGCCTTCCGCGTCGCTTGCTCCGTTCAAGTCCCGCGGGTTTCGGTTGATGTGGACCGGTGCGTTGGTGTCGAACACCGGCACCTGGATGGAATCGGTCGCGCTGGGCTACTACGTCGCCCACACAACAGGAAAGGCAAGCTCAGCCGCGGTGGTCACCGCGGCTGGCTTCATTCCCGGAGCATTCGTCGGTCCCATCGGGTCGGCGATGGCCGACCGTCTTCGCCGGCGAAAGGTGTTGGTCGTTGGCAACATCGCGTCGGCCGTGATTGCGTCCGCGATTGCCATCTGGGTCGGCACGGGCAACGCTCACGCGGGTGGACTCGCTGTCGTGGCATTTCTCGCCGGCAGCGTTTCGATGTTCACCTTCCCCTCGTTCCAAACGACACTGCCCAACCTTGTGCCACGCGACCAGTTGGTTGCTGCCGTCGGGCTTTCGAACGCACAGTGGAACATTGGGCGCGTCATCGGCCCGGCGTGCGCGGCGCTGGCGATCTCGATTGGCGACATTCAGTTGGCGCTGTGGTGCAACGCTGCCAGCTACTTGGCGGTGTGTGTGGCGGTTTCGTTGGTTCCGTTCAATCAACCGCCGGGTGAGCGGCGCCCGATCTTCGGCGCTCTTGCCGACGGGCTCCGGTTCGCGCGTAACACTCCGGCGATGCGGTCGATGTTGGTAGTGATGATTGCCACCATCGCGATTGCATCGCCGTTCATCGCCTTTGTGCCGCTGATGGCCACCGAAGTGTTTGGGGGCCACTCCGCTGCCACATCGCTGCTGGTCACGTCGCAGGGCGTCGGCGCGGTGACTGCGGCGTTTACGTTGGGCTCCGTCACCAACCGTTGGGGCTTGCCCACGGTGATGATGGCGGCGGTGACGGCGTTGTGCCCGGCGCTCATCCTCTACGCCGTGGCTCCAACCCTGTGGCTGGCGGCCATCGCAATTGTCCTCGTCGGTCTCACCTATGGCTACTCGTTCACGTCGTTCATGGGCGTTGCGCAACAATCGGCGCCCGACGAGCTGCGCGGCAGGGTGCTGGCAGTGAACTCGTTTGTGCTGGGCATCATGTTTCCGATTGGGTCGTTGGTGCAGGGCCAACTGGCTGATCGGGTGGGTTTGCGGTGGATCACGGCTGGCTCCGCCGTTCTGCTGCTGGCGGTGCTGGGAGTTACCCGGCTGAAGCGCGGGCACGTAGGCTCGCCATCATGTCCAGGCCCACAGACACTCCCGTCGATGTAAAACCGCGCAGCCGCGACGTCACCGACGGGTTCCAGAAAGCGCCGGCTCGCGCGATGTTGCGCGCGGTTGGCATGACCGACGACGATTGGGTGAAGCCGCAGGTGGCGATTGCCTCGTCGTGGAACGAGGTCACACCTTGCAACATGACGTTGCGCAAGCTTGCCGAGTTCGCCAAAGACGGTGTGCGTGCAGCCGGTGGCTTCCCGATGGAGTTCGGCACGATCACCGTCAGCGACGGCATCAGCATGGGTCACGAGGGAATGCGTGCTTCGCTGGTAAGTCGGGAAGTGATCACCGACTCGGTCGAGTGCGTGATGCACGCCGAGCGACTCGATGGCTTTGTCGGTCTCGCTGGTTGCGACAAAAGCATTCCGGCGATGCTGATGGCCGCGGCGCGTCTCGACCTAGCGAGCGTTTTCGTTTACAACGGCAGCACCATGCCCGGCCACCTCGACGGCAAGGCGCTCGACATCACCAGCGTCTTCGAAGCCGTCGGCGCGTGTGCGCTCGGGCACATCACCGAGGCAGAGCTCGGCGCGATCGAACGCAACGCGTGTCCGGGAGAGGGCGCGTGCGGCGGGATGTTCACGGCCAACACGATGAGTTCGATCGCCGAGGCGATCGGCATGTCGCTGCCGGGTACCGCTTCGCCGCCGGCGATCGATGGTCGCCGCGAAGTGGACGCACGTATGGCCGGTGAGGCGGTCGTCAATCTGCTGCGCCTGGGCATCACCTCGCGCATGATCATGACGAAGAAGGCGTTCGAGAATGCGATCGCCGTGACATCCGCGCTCGGCGGCAGCACCAATGCTGTGCTGCACCTGTTGGCGATCGCCAACGAAGCCGGCGTCGAACTCGCGCTTGACGACTTCAATCGCATCGCCGCCAAGGTGCCGCACATCGCCGACCTCAAGCCCGGCGGACGCTTTCACATGAGCGACCTTGATGTGGTGGGTGGTGTGCCGGTGGTGATGAAGCACTTGCTCGATGCAGGTCTGCTGCACGGCGACTGCCTGACCGTGACCGGCAAGACGATGGCCGAGAACCTGGCGGAGATCAATCCACCCGCACCCGACGGAGTCGTGGTGTACCCGCTCGACAAGCCACTGCACACCGAGGGCGGCATCGTCGTGCTCACCGGTTCACTCGCGCCGCGGGGCGCGGTCGTGAAGGTCGCCGGGCTTTCAGCCGAACAGAAGCAGTTCGTGGGTAGTGCTCGCGTGTTCGACGACGAGAGCGACGCGATGGCGGCCATCTTGGCTGGTTCGATCGTGCCCGGCACTGTGCTGGTGATTCGCTACGAGGGTCCCAAGGGTGGGCCGGGCATGCGCGAGATGTTGGCGATCACTGGCGCGTTGAAGGGTGCCGGGCGTGGTGCCGATTGCGCGCTCATCACCGACGGCCGTTTCAGTGGTGGTACATGGGGCTTCTGTATCGGCCACGTTGCGCCAGAAGCTGTGGACGGTGGCCCGATCGCCTTCGTGCGCGATGGCGACCAGATCTCCATCGATGTGCATGAACTGAGCCTCGATCTGTTGGTCGACGACGGCGAAATCGCCAAGCGACGCGCTTCGTGGCAGCCAAACCCGCCGCGCTATACGACCGGCGTGTTGGGTAAGTACGCCAAGCTCGTGCAGGGCGCCGAGACGGGCGCTATCACCAACACGCTTCCGTAAGACGGCAAGAGCGCTGCTTGCCGAACGCAATATGACGAGCTAGGTGAAGATGATCTGGCCGCCAGCGGCGAGGTCGTAGAAATCGCCGACAGTGATGATGTCCTTCACTTGCGGCACAAAGTCGTCGCTGGTGAGGCCGAACATGTCGACCGACGCCTTGCAGGCGTAGAGGCCCGCGCCGGTGTCGGCGATCATCTCAACGAACTCGTGGATCGGAGGAATGTCGAGCTCCTCCATTTTCTTGCTCATCATGTGGGTTGCGAGTGCGCTCATTCCGGGCAGTGCGCCCATCAAAGTGGGGATGTGCATCGCCGGGTTACCGACTGTCGCCACCTTGATGTGATCGATCCGGTTGCGATGCACAGCATCGAGGCCGAAGAAGGTGAAGAACAAGTTCGCGTCCATCCCCTCAGCGCGTGCGCCGTTCGCCATGATCAATCCTGGGTAGATGCCCTCTAGCGATCCTTTGGAGATGATGATCGAGACCTTCTTGATCTTCTCTGCCGTGAATTCCTCTGGGGTGTTCATCAGATACATCCTTTCGGCTTGGGGATTCCCGCGAGGCGAGCAGCAGTCTTAGCTGGGCCTTTCGGGAACAGTTCGTAGAGCTCCTTGATGCTGACGCCGGAGGCCTTGCCCAGCACACGAACCGTCGGGCCCGTGCCCTTCTCGGTGAACTCGCGGCGCATGAACTCGATGACTTGCCAGTGCTTGTCGGTGAGGGCGAGGCCGTCGGCTGTTGCCATCTCAGTCGCCATCTCGCGAGTCCATTGACTGGGATCCTCGAAGAATCCTTCCGGGTTCAGCCGAACCTCAACACCGGTCATGGTTTTCGTTGTCATACCAGTACCTCCTCGTTCGTAGTTGTCGTCTTGCCGTGCTCTGGCATGTCGGCTCCGATTCCGGGAATGTCGCGGCCCTGCAGGAGTGCGTGCCAGTACACCCACTGGAACATCAATTTGCCGAGGTGGTTGACCCGGCTTTCCTTCAGGAGCGGAACGCCGACAGCGGTCGGAAAGTGGCCAGGCAGCGGCTCGGTGTCGTAGTTGAAGTCGATCATCAGTGCCTTGCCGAAACCGGTCTCGATGAAGCAGTTGGCGTGACCGTCGTAAGACTCATCAAGCGGTTCGTGATTGAGGTAGCGAACGATGTTGCCGACGATCGCTTCGCCCTCAAAGTGCGTCACCGATCCGGCCTTCGAAATCGGCACGTTCGTGGCGTCGCCAATGGCGAAGACATTGCCCTTTGCAGACGATTGCATCGTGTGTGGATCCGTGGGCACGAAGTTGAGCTCGTCGCCGAGGCCCGTGCTGCGGCCGACGTAGTCGGCACCGCTGTGCAACGGCACGACGACGGCCAGATCGAACGGAATCTCGCGACCGTCGTAGCCAACGAGATGCCCTCCGCCCGCGGCGTCGTTGCCAACCACTTCGCCGGTATTGAACTCAGTGATCAGGTTGATGCCCTTCTCGGCCAACAAGCCACTGAGTGTCGCCGCTGCCACCGGCTTGGTGAATGCACCGTCAAGTGGGGTGGCGTAGGTGATGTCGACCTTGTCGCGGATGCCGCGCTCGGTGAAGAACCAGTCAGCCAGAAAGCAGAATTCAAGTGGGGCGACTGGGCACTTGATGGGCATGTCGACGACGTTGACCAGCAACTTGCCGCCTTCGAACGCGTCAAGGGCCGATTCGAGCGCAGTTGCGCCGGCGAGGTCGTAGAACGTGAACACGTTCTCGTTCCACCCCGGCCCAGTCAGGCCGGGTGTTTCGTCAACGGCAAGCATGGCACCAGTTGCGATCACGAGAGCGTCGTATGTCAGCTCACGGTCACCCTCCAGAACGACGGTGTCGCGGTGAAGGTCGACACGGTCAATGGAGGCTTCGATGAACTCAATGTCGTGATGCAGTTGCGCCACGCGGGGCCGCACGAACTCTTGTCGGTTGGCCAACCCGAACGGCACGAACAGCAGTGCTGGTTGGTACACGTGGTGATTGTCCTGATCGACGACCACGATCTCGACCCTTTGGTCGTCGGCTCGATGGGACCGGTAATGACGGTGCAGGCGGTTGGCACACAAGGTGCCTCCCGTACCACCGCCGAGAATGACGATGCGCTTTGTCATGAGGCGTCCTTTCGTCCTCATTGTCGCCGCGCGACTATCGCTTCCTCAGGGCCGAAAGGCCCGACTTTTAGCGGTAGAGAGCTCGCCAGCCCACGAGTAGCAGGCCGGTGAAAATCGTCGCCACGATGATGAACGCCAACGCGGTGCCGTCGTTGAAGGCGAAGTGGCGCAGCAGCATGCCCACCACCACTGTGCTTGGCCAGATCACCATGCCCGTGGTCGTACTCGTTGGCGCTTTCCACGCCCGCGCGACAACCCACCCAACGGCGAGCCCGATCAGGAAGGGGGTCGCGACACGCACGACACCCGCGACCGCTTCACCCTCATGATGGTTACGCCGACCGATGACCACGAATGCAACAACCGCGACGACGTCAAGCGTTGCGGCGAGAGCGACTCGCTTTGGACTCACTGATTCACTCATGCTGGCTGAACTCGCCCAGTTTGCCGCGGAAGAACAACAGCGGGTTTGGTTCGGACTCCGGCGCGACGTGTTCGAGTTCGAGAACGCGGCCAGTCACGAAGTAGTGGTCGCCGGCCTCGACCACTTCTTCAAGCGAGCAATCGATCCACGCGATAGCACCATGCAATATTGGCGACCCGGTGGCTCGTGATGGCTGCCACTCAACGCCGTCGAATGGTTCCTCCACTGTCGTACGCGCAAAGCGCCAACACAGCTCGCCTTGATCGGCGCCGAGTACGTTCACGCAGAACGATCCGCTCGCTTTGATCGCCGGCCAACGATCGGAGTGAACCATCGGCAAGAAGCCGACCAGTGGTGGCTCGAGCGATACGGAAGTGAACGAGCCAATCGTGAGTCCGATGGGCACGCCATCGCTGGTACGCGCAGTTACTACGGTGACTCCGGTGGGGAAGTAGCCGAGCACCCGTCGAAACAGAAGTGGGTCGAGTTCGTCGAGTTCGTTGTCTGCCACAGCAGCGACTGTAGATGAATCGGGGTCGCCGAGTTATGTGAGAAGGTTGCGCGATGGACGACAAGCCCGCGCTACGCAGCCGAATGCGCATGGTGCGTGCGGCGGTCGCCGACCGTGTCGTGCGTAGCGTCGAACTGTGGGCGCTAGTGGCCCAACTGCCCGGGTATCGCGCCGCGACGAGTGTGATGGCTTTTGTCGGCATGAACAGCGAACCGGACACAGAGTCGTTGTTCGGGTTGATCGCGGCGGAGGGCAAGCGTCTGCTGCTGCCCCGCGTCGAGGGCAGCGAACTGGTGGTGTGCGCTGGCGATGGTCCGTTGACAACCAGCTCGTTTGGGGTACAGGAACCGACTGGACCCGCGCTCGGACTGGATGTCGTCGACTTCGTGATCGTGCCCGGTCTCGCGTTCACGAAGGCGGGCGATCGTTTGGGGTACGGCGGTGGCTTTTACGACCGCTTCTTACCGCGCGTGATGGCGCCGAATGCGGGCGTGTGTTTTCGCGAACAGTTGCTCGACGATGTGCCGACGCACGAAGGCGACGTACGCGTGCAACAAGTCGTGGTGGCGTAGCGCGCTAGAGGTAGTAGCCCGAGATATCGATGAGGAAGTGGGTGCTGCCGCCGCCGTTGCAGATGACGGTGAGTTGTCGGTTGGTGTTGAGGGTGAGCGTGACTCCGTTGGCGAGCGTTTGGCCAGCGTCGGACCAGTTGATGGTGGAAGCACTCTCGACGGTGTTGCCGCCGGGGTTGATGGCGAGATAGCCGAAGCCGCCGACGGTGCCGGTGATGGTGACGTTCGCAGCTACCGCGGTGGCGCCGGTGGGGACGAGGTTCGGTGTCGTCACGTTGCCCGCGTTGTCGCGACCGTCCGCGACGGAGACGAGGCGGTTGTTGCCGGTTGCGAGCAGTCCGGGCGTTGGTGCGGCGGCACGTGAGTCGTACACGCGAGTGGGAGTGAGTGCGTGAAACGCACCAGCAGTACCCGGCCCGGCGAGCTTGCGCCACTTGCCGGGCGTGCCGGATTCGTAGCAGAACCACACGTTGCCAGCGTCGTCGGTCTCTAGTGTGTTCAACGAGAACGGAGTCGCCCGGCTCGGGGGCGCAGTCGCACTAAACGCGCCGAGTTGGAGAGCGCCACGAGGACCTTGGCCGAAAACGCCCACCGCTCCGTAAGCCAAAACACCAGTCGCGCTGGCGCTGCTGCCCTGTACGCCGTTGCCAACAACGCTGCGACCCCATACCCCAAAATTGTTTTCGCTCGAACCTTCGACCCCAACGCCCTCTGTGCTCGTGCCTTTAACACCACTGCTGTTGCCGTTGGGCCCGGTGTGGAGGCCGTAGACACCGGAGCCAACACCTGTGCAGTGGCCGGCGACGCCGTTGGTGAAGGCTGTGCTGGTCGCGTGGCCGAACACGGCGGGACGGCCGAGGTCCGCGTGTGGCGCGGCGAGTCCCGTCTCGTAGCAGCCGAGCCCGTAAACCGTTGACGCAGCGGCAACCGCTATGCCAGTGGGCAGGGTCGCGGTGTTGGCAGAGACGCCGGCGAGCACCGCCGAGTTGTCGGTGGCGGCAACCGGATCGCTGGCGATCACGGTCGCGAGTCCACCGACGGCAGCCGCGCCGGCCAATCGCAACATGCTGCGTCGCGTCGTGACTTGTTCCGAGGGCTCCTGACTCTGGCCGCGGACTTGTGCTTCTAGTTCATCGATGCGGGCTCGTAGGGCGTTCAATTCGGCGATGTCGGTCATTTCGCCATCGTCGTCTAGACGGTCGACCGAGTCGTGAGTACCGGGTACTCAATCCGTCGCTCGGCGGTACTCGCCGGTGCGGTTGAGCGATGCGTCTAGTGCCAGTTCCAGTCGGCGAAGCTCTCCGGCGTCGAGGTTGAAGGCGCGCAGCGCTTCCACCGGGTTGCGACGAATGGCGTCGGCGAACGATGGATCGCTAGTGAGTCGTGCGAATACGTCGGCCAACGCGGTCATGGCTGCCACCAAACCACAGTGCACACGTTGGGTCGTGAGTGTTCGATACTCAAAGCACCCATCAAACGCCGTTACGAACGATTGAGTACCTCGGCGATCTGGTCTCGTGCGTCGACGCCGAGTTTGATGAATATGCGGTAGATGTGGTTCTCGACTGTTCGTTCGCCGATCACCAACTGCGTCGCGATTTCTCTGTTCGTCAATCCCAGGGCCACGAGGCGCGCCACCTCGCCCTCGCGCGGCGAAAGCGGGCCAGCGTCGCGGCCGGCCAACAGTGGCGTGCGCACTGTGCCGCACAGCGCGAGAAGTCGGCCCGCCATACCGTCCAATCGCATGGACTCCTTGGCCGCTCCGCTCGAGCGCGCCACTCGAGCGCCCACGGCAGCGGCTTCGGCCGCATAGAGCACGGCGCCCAGTGACTCAAACGTTGCAACTGCAGCTTCCAGGTCGCGAACCGACTTCGACCGGCACGCATGAACGAAGTCGAACCGCGCGGCAGCGAGTCGGGCTCTCGGTCGCGGCCAGTTGTCCAAACCATCCATGACATCGAGCAGTTCGAGCCGTGCTGCCTCGTGCCATGCCTCGGCAACATGTGTCCACTGCTCGTGCCTCGTTGCTCGCTCGATGGCCTCGGCGAGAGCCTTGGCGGCCGTCGCCCGATTGCCGCTGGCCGCAGCCACCCAGGCGCGACCGATATCGAGCAGAACCTCGTTGAGGTGAAAGCCCGACATGTTGTAACCCTCGAATCGTCGCAACGTTGCGAGCGACTCCTCGTTGCGACCCAACTCGGCTTGAGCGCGCGCTAGTCCGGCCGAGCACCATCCAGCGAAACCTTGTAACCCGACCCCGACCCAACCGCGTTCCGCTTCGGCGAGGTAGCGACTTGCCTTCACTATGTCGCCTCGTATCGCGAGCGCCTGCCCACAGAGCATCGCGGCCCACGCCCGTACCTGCATGGAGGGTTGCCGAATCGTGCTCGCGTACCCTGCCTCGGCGAACTCGGCTGCAGCCGCGACCTCGCCGCCGTGCAACATCGCAACAAGTTGGATCGCGAGATGCAGGTTGGTGTCACCAAGGTGTCCGACCTCGTTGTCGACTCCCGACGCGACCGCAGCCACCGCTGCACCGCACACTTGCATCGCTTCATCGATGCTGTCGCCGTTGATCCCGGCGTTGCCAACCGCGATTGCGGCTACTAGGCGCACCGACATGTACGGATGGTCGATGAGCGGGCGACATAGACGCCACGCTTCCGGTAGATCGCCGTCGAGCATGGCGAAGACACCGCGCTGCGCGTCGAGAAAGTCGTGCCACGGCCCAGCGGGGAGGTCGGTCTCGTTGAGGTAGGCGGTGGCCGCTTGCTGACGCGAAGTCCACCACAATTCCTCGGCGACGCGTAGTCGCATCGCGGCTTGCTCCCACGGCGCGAGCGCGTGGTCGGCCGCGTCCTTCAATACATCGATTGCTTCGTCGTGGCGCCCGATCTCAGCGAGGCACCACGACGCGAGTAAGGCCGCTTCGATCTGTCCTCCCCGCCGGTAACCGACCTGCGCCAGCTCGGCCGCAAGGGGGCTGTCACCCATTGCGACTGCGCCACGGGCTGCCGTCAGCAGTTTCTCGGGCGCGATCTCGACCTCGCCACGGATGTGCCACATCGCGTCTCGGATGGATTCGGCCGTTGCTGGTGATGGCTCGCCGCCTGCCGCGATGGCGTCCATTGCTAGGGCCAACTTTTGATAGATGCGCATGCGCGCGAGCGCACCTAGCCGCGCACGGGTCAGCTCGCGATACAACGGGTGAGTCACGTCGAGTTGCAGCGGCTGCGACCCCTCTGTTGGCAGCGCTTTCACGACTTGCTTGCGTTCCAAGTGCTCGAGAGTGTCGCCGTCGACAATCTGTTGCACCAGCCTGTGTGGTAACTGGCCGGCGATCGCAAATAGTTCGAGTGCGCCGCGCTCGTTGGTGCTCAGTGGCGCCAAGCGGGCGAGTACCACCTCCTCAAGTAGCGGTGTTGCCGCCAACTCGCCATCGAAGCTCCACAGCCGTTCGAGTCCGCGCAGTGTGCCTGCCGCCAACGAGCCTTCGACGAGTTCGCGCGCGTACATGGGGTTGCCTGCGCAGGCAGTGATCAGCAGTTGATGCGATCTGCCGTCCAGCGTGCCGCCGAGCGCATGTTCGACCATGGTGGTGATGTCGTCGTCGGACAGTGGCGGTACGTCGATGGTTGCGACATCGGCTTCCTGTCGCAGCCGACTGACGGCCGCGGGCAACTCGCTGGTGGTTCTCAGCGTGCCCAGCAATCGCACATGCCCGGTGAGCAGCACTTGTTGCAGCACCGCCGCGCTGGCGTCGTCGAGCAGATGCATGTCGTCGACGACGAGAAGTGGATCGCCAGCTCCTGCTCTTCCGTCGGCACCGAGCGAACGCAAGACTGCGCCCACGATGTCGTCGGTGGACTCGGACGCGATGAGTGCTGCAAAGGGTGCCAACGGCAAGTGGGCTGAAGCCGGGCTGGCTGCAACGCGGTGAACAACGACGCGCTTCGCGAGCATCCGCGTGGCCACCTCGCCAGCCAGGCGCGTCTTACCCAGGCCGGCCGCGCCAGCGAGAATGATGTGGTGGCCGGAGTTCAGTCGCTCAAGTGTCTTAACGACGAGCGCCTCGCGACCAACGAACGGCCAATTACGCGATGCTGCCACGGCGCCAGACGCTACGGCATTGACCGCGTGACGTGATCAGACTTCGTCGTAGTACTCGCGGCCGAGGTGGGTGATTTGGTCTTCGCCCATCATCCAGCGCAAGGTGTTCTCAAGCTTGCTCTGCTGCACGAACAGGTCGTGCTCAGCGTGCAGGCCCGGCGCCACCATCGGTGCCTTGTAGTAGAAGCTGAGCCACTCCTGGATTCCGAAGAGGCCGGCGCGCTGCGCGAGATCGCTGAACAGCACGAGGTCGAGCGCGAGCGGTGCGGCCAGGATGCTGTCGCGGCAGAGGAAGTCGATCTTCAACTGCATCGGGTAGCCGAGCCAACCGAACAGGTCGATGTTGTCCCAGCCCTCTTTGTTGTCGCCGCGCGGCGGGTAGTAGTTGATGCGCACCTTGTGGTACACGTCGCCGTACAGGTCGGGGAAGGTGACGGGGTCGAGGATGTGCTCGAGCACACCGAGCTTGCTCTCTTCCTTCGTCTTGAAGTTGTCGGGATCATCGAGCACTTCACCGTCGCGGTTACCGAGGATGTTGGTGCTGTACCAGCCCGAGAGGCCGAGCATGCGCGAGCGCAGCATGGGACCAATGACGGTCTTGATCAGCGTCTGGCCCGTCTTGAAGTCTTTGCCGCTGATGGGCACCTTGCGCTCGATGGCGAGATCGCGCAGCGCAGGAACATCGACGGTGAGGTTCGGCGCACCGTTTGCGAACGGAACGCCTTCCAGGATCGCGGCGTAGGCATAGAGCATCGAGGGAGCGATCATCTTGTCGTTGGCGTCGATCGCCTTTTCGAAGGCTTCGATCGTGAGGTGCTGCGGCCCAATCTCGATGAAGATCTCGGTGCTTGCGGCCCACAGCATGACGACGCGGTCGACTTGCTTCTCTTCCTTGAAGCGGTTGATGTCTTCGCGAATGCGGTTCAGCATGTCGCGCTTGTTGATCGTGTGCATCGTGTTGTCGGCGTCGATGCGCTTGACGTACTCGCGGTCGAAGGCGGCGGGCATCGGGCGAACGTCGCGCAGCGCCTCGCTGATCGCTTCGATGTGCTTGCCACCCTCAAGCACGCCGGCACGGGTTGCGGCCACGTAGGCATCGTCCGGGAACGGATCCCAGGCGCCGAACACGATGTCGTCGAGCGTCGCGATCGGCACGAAGTCCTTGATCAGCGGGCTGCGGTTGTCGGTGCGCTTGCCGAGGCGGATGGTGCCCATCTGGGTGAGGCTGCCGACTGGGAGCGAAACGCCGCGCTTCACCAGTTCGACACCGGCGATGAGCGTGGATGCCACGGCTCCGAGGCCGACAGTGAGCACGCCAAGGCGGCCATTGGCAGGAGCGACGGTGGGCGAAGGCGGTGTAGTCATGGGTCCGAGGCTATCGGCACCAGTTCTTGGCTCATGTAGCCAGTCGTGAAGTGAGGTTGCATCCGGGTGGTGGGAGTGCCAGACTGACATCGATGCGTGCCCAAATCACCACCCCTAGCATTCTCGTAGTACTTATCGTGTAGACGTACGCCCACATAGCCGCGTGCGTCCCAGCCTCCCAATCGGGAGGCTGTTGTGTTTTTCGGGGCAATTTCAGTCGTCAGCAAGTCGTGAGCCAACAAGGAGTAGTCATGAAGATCACCGGGGCCCAGGCCCTTATCAGAGCGCTGGAGATGGAACGCGTGGAAACCATCTTCGGGCTGCCCGGCGGCTGCATTCTGCCCGCGTACGACCCGTTGCTCGACTCGCCGATTCGCCACATCCTCGTGCGCCACGAGCAAGGCGCTGGCCACATGGCCGAGGGCTACGCACACGTGACTGGCCGCCCGGGCGTCTGCTTGGTGACGAGCGGGCCGGCTGCCACCAACATGGTCACACCGTTGATGGACGCGTACATGGACTCGATTCCGATGGTGTGCATCACTGGCCAGGTGCCGACGACCGCGATCGGCACCGACGCATTCCAGGAATGCGACACGGTTGGCATCACGCGCAGCACCACCAAGCACAACGAATTGGTGATGACGGCGCAAGACTTGCCGATGGCGGTGCGTCAGGCCTTTCACATCGCGACCACCGGCCGACCAGGCCCGACGCTGATCGACGTTCCCAAGGACGTGCTGACCAACTCGATGGATTGGTACTGGCCCTCCGACGAAGAAGTGATCGACAGCCTCCCCGGTTACCGCCCGACCACCAAGGGCGACCCGGCGCTCATCAAGGAAGCGGCGAAATTGATTCTCGCCAGCGAGCGGCCAGTGCTCTACGCGGGCGGCGGCATCCTGAAGGCGCGTGCCGCCGAGGCGTTGCGCGAGCTGGCCGAGCTCACCGGCATTCACGTCGTGACCACGTTGATGGCGCGCGGCGCGTTCCCCGACGATCATCCGCTGTGTCTTGGCATGCCCGGCATGCATGGCAACGCGACAGCTGTCACCGCCATGCAGCGCAGCGACCTGTTGGTCGCGCTTGGTGCACGCTTCGACGACCGGATCACCGGCAAGATCCCGGCGTTCGCGCCGGAAGCGAAAGTGATTCATGTCGACATCGACCCTGCCGAACAAGGCAAGGTGCGTAAGCCCGATGTGCCGATCGTCGGAGACTGCAAACTGGTCATCGAAGAACTGATCAAGGCAATCAAAGACTTGCTGCAGGGTGGCAGCACCCAAGCCGATATCGGCGCGTGGAAGAGCCGCATCAGCGGGTGGCAAGAGCAGTTCCCGTTGCACTACGAACCGAGCGAGCCCGGCGAAGCGTTGAAGCCACAGTTCTGCCTTGAGCAGTTGCGCGACAACGCTCCGGAGGGCACGATCCTCGTCAGCGGCGTTGGTCAGCATCAGATGTGGAGCAGCCAGTACTGGAAGTTCAACGAGCCCTACACGTGGGTGAACTCCGGTGGCCTCGGCACGATGGGCTTCTCCGTGCCCGCCGCGATTGGTGCCAAGGTTGGCCAGCCTGATCGCACGGTGTGGGCTGTCGACGGCGACGGCTGTTTCCAGATGACCGCGCAAGAGTTGGTGACAGCCAGCGTCGAGCGCATCCCGATCAAGGTGGCGATTCTCAATAACAGCTACCTCGGCATGGTTCGTCAGTGGCAGGAGATGTTCTACGAAGAGCGCTACAGCGAGGTGTACCTCTCGCCGGAAGTGCCCGACTTCGTGAAGTGGGCGGAAGCGATGGGTTGCGTTGGTATTCGTGTGGATAGCCCCGAAGAAGTGCAGCCGGCTATCGACAAGGCGAACAGCGTCGACGATCGCCCCGTTGTCGTCGACTTCCGAGTCGACGCTCGCGAGAAGGTGTTCCCGATGGTGCCGGCAGGTTTCAGCAACGACGACTTGCTGCTGCCCGGCACCCAGCAAGCAAACCGCGGAGCGCTGAAGTGAGCGACATCAATCACCACATCCTCTCCGTGCTCGTGCAGAACCGACCAGGCGTGCTGGCGCGCGTGTCGGGTTTGTTTGCTCGACGCGGTTACAACATCTTCAGCCTCGCCGTTGCGCCGGCCGAGCAAGAAGGCTTCAGCCGCATCACCATCGTGGTCGATCTGGAGAGCGCGTCGCTCGAACAGATCGTCAAGCAACTGTTCAAGCTGATTGAAGTGGTGAAGATCAGCGAGCTCGATCCGCGCAGCAGCGTCGAGCGCGAGCTGTTGCTGGCCACGATTAGTGCCACGGGCGACGAGCGTGGGCAGGTCGTCGAGTTGGTCAACATCTTCGAGGGCAAGATTCTGGCCGTCGGGGTCGACGCCATCACCGTTTCGCTGGACGGCTTCCCCGACAAGTTGGACGACTTCGTGGAATTGCTGACCGAATATGGCATCGTGGAGATGCAGCGCACGGGGCGCGTGGCTCTCCCCAAACTTCAACGACACCTAGAACGACAAATCGAACGAAAGGCAACCTGAGATGGCCGCAAAGATGTACTACGAGGCAGACGCCGATCCGTCGATCATTCGCGGTCGCAAGGTGGCCATCATTGGCTACGGCTCCCAGGGGCATGCACATGCCTTGAACCTGAAAGAGTCGGGCGTCGATGTGGTCGTCGGTTTGCGTGCGGGCAGTAAGTCCGCCGCGAAGGCCGAGGCTGCCGGCTTGAAGGTGATGGACATTGCCGCCGCAGCCAAGTGGGCAAACGTGATCATGCTCACGATGCCCGACACCGAGCAGAAGGCGACCTACGAAGAGTTCATTAAGCCACACATGCGCAAGGGCAAGGCACTCGCGTTCGCACATGGCTTCAACATTCGCTTTAAGCGCATTCGTCCGCCGAAGACCGTCGACGTCATCATGATCGCGCCGAAGGGTCCTGGCCATCTCGTGCGGCGCACGTACACCGAGGGTGGTGGCGTGCCGTGCCTGATTGCGGTGCACCAAGACGCGACCGGTGGCGCGCACGCGCTGGCGCTGTCGTACGCCGAGGCGATCGGTGGCGCGCGGGCAGGAGTGATCGAGACCACGTTCAGCGAAGAGACCGAGACGGACTTGTTCGGCGAGCAGGTCGTGTTGTGTGGCGGGCTTACGTCGCTTGTGCGCGCTGGCTTCGAGACGTTGGTCGAGGCTGGCTATCAGCCGGAGATGGCGTACTTCGAATGCTTGCACGAGGTGAAGCTGATCGTCGACCTGATGTACGAGGAAGGCATCGCTGGCATGCGCTACAGCATCAGCGACACGGCCGAGTACGGCGATGTCACTCGCGGCCCGCGCATCGTCAACGCGAAGACCAAGACAGAGATGAAAAAGATCCTGAAAGAGATCCAGTCCGGCAAATTCGCCAAGGAATGGGTTGCCGAGAGCGAGAGCGGTCGCCACAACTTCAACGCGCTGCGCGAAACCGATCGTAAGCACCAGATCGAAGAAGTCGGCGCTCGTCTGCGCGGCATGATGCCGTTCCTCGGGGCCGGCAAGCAGAAGGTGGCCGACGTCTCAGGCGGCTGACCCACAATGATCGTGCGCGACGACCTTGCCGAGGCTCACCGCCTCTCGCTCGCGCATGTTGCTGCACCGGGCGCGCGACTGACTGGCGCGCGGCGGGTGCAGATCGCTGAAGTCGCGCGCGATGCCTACCTTGCGGTCGATCCGTCGCCGCCGTGGGTGCGACCATTCGGAGATCCCATGCTCGATGTCGCCTATCGACTTGCGCGTCACGCGGGCACGATTACCCAGCAGTGGTACGAGCAGACGATCTCCGACGGGCTGCACCCGCTCGAGTTCGTGGAGGTCGTCGGCGTTGTCATCTCGACAATCGCACCGATCGCATTCGCTCGCGGTGCAGGCTTGCCGTTGCCGACACTTCCATCGCCAGTCGCTGGCGAATCGACCGGTCGCGAGGCCGCCGAGCTTGCCCCGGCGACGTTGAACTGGGTGCCGGTCGCCGCTCCCGCGGACCAGGTCGCGTCGGTGGTGCAAGCGCTCAGCTCGTTGCCCGACGAGTGGGGCAACCTGTGGCGGCTCGCCGGCGCGCAGTACATGAGCGATCGGCAGATGGACGATCCGTTGTGGAACCGCGGCACGCTCAGTCGGCCGCAGATGGAGCTCGTCGCTGGTCGCCTGTCGCGAATACGTGAGTGCTTCTTTTGAACGACTTCACACGCGAGCATGCTCAGTTGGAGCAGCACCGAATCTGGAAGCCCGGCCGACATCTCGGTGATAGCCGATGGTGAGGGCGACGCGGGTGTGCCACATGGTGCCGAGTTGGTCGCGTTTACGGAAGCGGTCGCCGGAGTGGACGACGCTGTGCTGGTCGTTGCGCGTGCGGCATTGGTTGCCTGTGCCGGCGAGACGTTCATGATCGATGCCGCGGCGGTGGTGGCTAACTTTGAAATGATGACTCGCGTAGCCGACGGAACTGGCGCCCGCTTTGCCGAGGCAGGGGCGGCGCAGCGTGCCGCAATGGCTGACAAGCTGCATATCAATGACTTCACATCGGCTCGCAAGTGAAACTTCGCTGCGCTGTCTCGTTACTTGCGTTGTTCGCGGTTTCTGTTTCGTGTTCACAGGGGATTGAGAAGATGGCTAAGGAAGGGATAGATCACCCGCGACTCATCACGTATGGCGACGACCGTTCGCAGTTCGCCGACTTGTACCGGCCACCCGGTGCGACTGCGCCGTTCCCAGTCGTGGTGCTCATTCATGGCGGGTTTTGGCGCGCGCAATACGGGCTCGATCTCATGCATCCGCTGGCAGAAGACCTTCTCGCGCGCGGCTACGCAGTGTTGAACATCGAATACCGACGCGTCGGAATCGGCGGCGGCTATCCGGAAACACTGCTGGATGTCGCCGCGGCGATTGACGCGCTCGCCACAGAGTCAGCGGAACTCGATCTCGACAACGTTGTGATCATCGGTCACTCCGCCGGTGGACATTTGGCGCTGTGGGCGGCTGGCCGGGCAGAGCTCCCAGCAGGCGCTCCGGGCGCTGATCCGGTCGTCGTGCCGCGACTCGCGATCGGGCTCGGCCCAGTTTTCGATCTTGTTGCAGCCGACGCGGCGACCTTGGGTTCCTTTGCGGTCACTGAGTTCATGGGCGGAACGTCGGGCGAGCTTCCAGACGAATACGCAATCGCCACTCCGTCGACATCGACGGGCGTGCGCTTGGCTGTGGTGCGTGGTGAACTCGACGACATCGTGCCGGCGCAATTCGCGGTGCCGACCCCCATCGGCGATGTCACTGTTGTCGACATCGCCGATGAGGATCACTTCGACCTGATCGATCCCGCGTCGAACTCCTGGGCTGCTGTGATCGAGTTGTTGACCCGAACCTAGAACGACAGCGCTAGGCGAGTAGTTCGTCGATCTGGCTGAGGGCACTGCGCATGCCTTCTTCCATGCCCATGTCCATCATCTCGCTCATTTGAGCCAGCGACGACCACCGCGACGTGATCGTCATGACTGTCCCGCCGGTGCCTCGCTCTGTCAATGACACCACGACCGTCGTTGTCGGCATGTCTGGTTTGTGCACGCCATCGCCGTCGGAGAAACCATCGCGAAACTCAAGCGTCTTCGGCGCGTCAATCGAAATGAACTGCCACCATCCCCAGAGGCGTTCGCCTTCCGGACTGGTCATGTAGTAGTTGACGTCGCCCCCTGGCTTCAGATCGAAGTCGACGAAGGTTGCCGGATAAGTGGGCGGTCCCCACCAACGCTCCAGCTTGCGCGGGTCTTCCCACAGCTGCCACACGCGATCGACGGATGCGTCGTACTCGACCGTGACGATCATCGTCAGGTCGTCTTGGTTCTTCTCAATGTTGGCGATAGTCACTTCTTGGTTCCCTTCCTTGGAGACTTGGGTTCGTTGAGCAGGTCGCCGAATCGGTCGATGCGGCCGCGCCACAGTTCTTCAAAGTGATCAAGCACGCGCGCGGCTTCGCGAACAGTGGCGATGTTCGCGCGCACGAGTTGCTCGCGCCCGCTGCGTTGCTTGCTGACGATCTCCGCACGTTCGAGCACCGCAACGTGCTTCTGCACAGCGGCGAAACTCATCGAGTAGCTGGCCGCCAGCGTCGACACCGAGCACTCGCCCTGCAGCACCCGCGTCACGATGTCGCGTCGCGTGCTATCGGCAAGCGCCTGGAACATCCGGTCGATGTGCTCTTGGTTTCGAGTTTGTACAACCATTCGGTTGTACGTTACCAGATCAGAAGAGAGCGGGCAACGCGATTGCCAAAACCAAAACCATCACGGCGGCCAGCACGAAGTACCAGCCCTGCCGTGCAATCGTTCGCCGATGCGCACGCGTCCGCCTGTTGCCGGTCTTTAGGTTGCGTAGAAAGGACCCAGCAGCCCGGATTTGACCCTCGGGTGTGTACAGCTCGCCCGGCCGAGATGTCGCCGCTTGCCAGTCATCACCCGAGCGATGGGGTGGTTGTGTCATAGCTCATCCAACTCAGTCATCGCGCTGCTCACGGAGAAACTTCTCGAACTCGGCCGCGAGATCGTCGGCGCTCGGGATGGCAGCTTCCATCCGCCTGTCATACTCGTTTTCGAGCATGTTCACATATTTCGCCGCTGCCTCATCCTCGGCAACCGCCTCGTCGTGTAGGCCGCGCCAGCGCATTGCGTCCTCGGCCAGCGAGCCATGTGGAGCCGAGATGCCGAGCACGTGTTCCAGGTGGCCCAACAGTGCCTCCGACGATTGCGGATGCTTGGCGTTGCCGAGGTAGTGCGGCACGCCCACGCGCAATGAGACGGCCCGGAATGCCGGCGCGATCGAGACGTTCCTGCAGTACGCCGACGAGACCGGTGACACCCTGGTACTTCGGACGGCCGAGGCCGAGCGCTCTGGCTAGTCCGACAGTCGTGCTGCTGCCGGTCACCTGCGGTGGGCGTGAGTGCGGCACCGCCTCCGGCGCGGCTCCGACAGTCACCACCACTTCGCAGCCGAGCGCAGTCGCCACTTCGATGATCGCGTCGGCGAAGGTTGCGTAACGCAGGTGCGGTTCGACCCCAGCAAGCAAGACGAGGTCGTGCGCGCATCCCGGAAAGCGCGCGACGCGAAACTCGTTCTCCGGCCAATGGATCTGACGTTCCTCGTCGTCGTCGAATGCGACGTGGGGCCTTTCCTGGGTGAAGTCGAAGAATGGGTCGGGGTCGATCGCGGCGACAACGGGCGTGATGCGATCAGCGGCCAAGGTCTCTACCGCATCGGTAGCGACCTCCGCGATGTCGAACCAACCGCGCAGCGCAAGCACCATGATCGGTCGATTGAGCTTCCCAAGGTCTTCGAAGGCCGTGGTGAGCACGTTCACGATTCCAGTTTGCCAATTCATAGGGCCGATCAACAGCCCCCACGTAGAATCGGTTCGTGACACGAGCCGTCAACCGAACCGCTAACCGAACGTCTGCCCGGCTTGCCAGCATCGCCGAGTCGGCAACGTTGGCCGTCGACGCGAAAGCGAAGGCCTTGCAGGCGCAAGCGGTGAAGGAAGGCGGCGAGAAGGTGATCGGCTTCGGAGCCGGCGAACCCGACTTCCCGACACCAGAGAACATCGTCGAGGCCGCCGCGCGTGCTTGTCGCGACCCGAAGTGGCACAAGTACACACCGGCAGCTGGCTTGCCTGAGCTGCGCGAGGCGATCGCTGCCAAGACGCTGCGCGACAGCGGCTTTGAGTGCAAGGGCAGTCAGGTACTGGTTACCAACGGAGGAAAGCACGCGGTCTTCACCGCCTTCGCCGCGCTGTGTGATCCGGGCGACGAAGTGATTTGCCCCGCGCCGTACTGGACGACCTACCCCGAATCGATCACGCTCGCGGGTGGGGTGCCGGTCGTTGTGCAGACCGACGAGCACAGCGGCTTCAAGGTGACGGTCGAACAACTCGATGCCGCACTCACGCCGCGCACGAAGGCGCTGCTGTTCGTGAGCCCCGACAACCCGAGCGGCGCGGTTTACACACCCGACGAAGTGGGTGCGATTGGTCGCTGGGCCGTCGACAACGGCGTGTGGGTGCTCACCGACGAGATCTACGAGCATCTGGTGTTCGGCGACAACAGGTTCGTGTCGATGCCGACCGTCGTTCCGGAACTGGCCAACCAGTGCCTAATTGTCAACGGCGTCGCGAAGACCTACGCGATGACGGGCTGGCGCGTCGGCTGGCTCATCGGGCCACCCGACGTGATGAAGGCCGCGATCAACTTTCAATCGCACAGCACGTCCAACGTCAACAATGTGGCGCAGGCCGCCGCCCTCGAAGCCGTCAGTGGTGATCTGTCGGCAGTGGCAATGATGCGCGAGGCGTTCGCCCGTCGCGCAGTCACGATGCACCGCATGCTGAACGAGATCCCTGGCGTGAACGCGATCGTGCCGCAGGGCGCCTTCTACTGCTATCCGAACTTTTCGGCTCTGCTTGGCAAGCCGCTCGGCCCCAATGGCACCGTGTCGAACAACACGCTCGAACTCGCCGACGCGATTCTTGGCCAGGCGAAGGTCGCCTTTGTGCCGGGCGAGGCGTTCGGTACACCTGGCTACGCGCGGTTTAGTTTCGCGATGGCCGACGACGACATGCAGGAAGGCATTCGCCGCATTCGCGAATGGGTGGTTGCGTGACGCAACCGGCGTACGACTTCGAGTCGATCTCGCTCGAGTGGTTGCACTCGAAGCCGGGAGCGAAGTGGCACCGCACGCCGGATGCAATTGCGGCGTGGGTCGCCGACATGGATTTCGCGCCCGCCCCAGCCATCACGGCGGCGCTGACGGGAGCGATCGCGACTGGCGACCTCGGCTACCCCGACTGGCGCAGCATTGTCGGCGAATCTGGCGCTACCGACGCGTTCGTCGATCGCTGCGAGCGGCGCTACGGCTGGCAGATCAACGCCTCGGACACCCGCGAGTTCAACGATGTGGTGCAGGCCATCCAGCTCGTGCTGCATACGTGCACGTCGCCCGGCGATGGCGTGGTCGTGCACTCGCCCACGTATCCGCCGTTCCTGAACAGCATCGAGACCACTGGTTGTCGGCTGGTACCGATCCCGGCGCAGCGCACAGAGTCGTCGCCCACTGGTTGGGCGTTCGACTACGACGCACTGGAGTCGACGTTGCGTGGCCAGCCCGCAAGAGTGTTGCTGTTGTGCCATCCGCAGAATCCCACCGGGCACGTCTTCTCCGACGACGAGTTGAGGGCGCTCGCCGCGCTTGCCGAGCGCCACGACTTGCTGATCATCTCCGACGAGATTCATGCCGACCTCACGTATTCGCCACACGTTCATCGCCCGATGGCATTGTTCGCGCCCGATCGCACCGTCAGCATTCACGCGGCATCGAAGGCGTTCAATCTGGCGGGCATGCGCTACGCAATTGCGCACTTCGGTTCACAAGTGGCGCGCAAAGCTGCGAACGCGCTGCCGGAGCATTTGCTAGGCGCAACCAACCTGATGGGCGCGGTGGCGGTGGAAGCAGCCTGGCGCGACGGCGATGAATGGTTAGCAGCCGTCCTGGCGCACCTCGATCGTCAGCGGCTGCTACTCGCGGAGCTGCTTGCCGAACATCTGCCGCAGGTGAAGTACGTGCCGCCCGCGGCGACGTACTTGGCCTGGCTCGATTGCCGGGCGTTGCCTTACGGCGACGATCCGTCGATCAAGTTCCTTGAGCGCGGTGTGCGGTTGAGCGAAGGTCCCAACTTCGGCAGCGAAGGAATAGGTTTCGCCCGCTTGAATTTCGCCACCAGCTCGACGGTGCTCCGCGAAATCGTCGCGCGCATGCGTCCCCTCGCGGCTTAGTAGTCGATGCCGCGTTTGGCGGTGATGCCTGCAGCGTAGGCGTGCTTGATCTCGCGCATTTCGGTCACGGTGTCGGCGACATCGATGATTTCCTGCGGTGCGTCGCGGCCGGTGATTACTAGCGAGACGTGCTTCGGACGGTTGACGATCGCGGCGACGACGTCGGCCGTTTCGATCCAGCCCCAGGTGCACAGATAGGTCAGCTCGTCGAGGATGACGAGGTCGTGTTTGCCAGCGGCAATGACGGTCGCAGCTTGGGCCCACGACTCGCGAGCGAGCGCGATGTCGTGATCAAGGTTCTCGGAGTCCCAGGTAAAGCCGGTGCCGAGTGTGTGCCAGTCGACGCCGAGTTGCAGGCCAATCGTTTCTTCGCCGACCTTCCACTGGCCGCTCTTCACGAACTGCAGCACGGCGACATTCCATTGCCGCGCGACTGCGCGCAGCATGACCCCGAACGCAGCCGAGCTCTTGCCCTTGCCATTGCCAGTGTTGACCAGCACCAGCGATTCAGCGCGCCGAAGCCCATCCGGTCGCGGGTCTTCCTCAAGTGGTTTCGTCGTGTCAGTCATGAAGGTTGCGAGCATATGCAATTGCGGCGCTAAGGTTGCTTCGTCTCACCGCGCAAGCGATGGGATGCATGGTGTTCAGCGAAGCCGGTGAGAACCCGGCACTGTCCCGCAACGGTGGTTCGAGTCTTCCTTTCGGGGAAGCGCACGACGAGTCCGGTCGCCTGGGTTCCATGTCCGTAACCCACACCCTCGAGGCAAGGGCGGTTCGCGGCGGTTTCGCCCGCCGGAATCCATCTTGTCCTCCTGAAACCGGAGGACGATCTCCTCCGGAGAAACGGAGGATTGATCCATGAAAAGGTTCAGTTCATTAGCCGCGCTGACGGCGTTGCTACTTACATCGGCCGCTTGCGGCGACAGCAGTGAGAACGACAACAAACCCGAGAGCTCCGACAGTTCAACGGCGGCGGAAACAAACGACGCACCAAAGGCAATCATCAGCCTTTCGCCGTCGTCGACCGAGCAGCTGTTTGCGATCGGCGCTGGCGATCAAGTGATCGCGGTCGATGAGTACAGCGACTACCCGGCACAAGCCTTGGAGTTACCGCACGACCTCTCTGGCTTCGAGCCCAACGTTGAGGCGATCGCCGCGTTGAAACCGGACCTCGTCGTGATGGAGAGCACCCAAGTCCAAGAGCAACTGGAAGCACTCGGCATCAACGTCTTTGTCGCACTCGCGCCCGCCACGTTCGACGATCTGTACACGCAGATCGAGCAACTCGGCGCGGCGACCGGGCACGTCGGTGAGGCCGCGGAACTGGTCGGCCAGATGCAAACTGATGTCGCGGCGGCGCTGGCTGCCGTACCCGCACCGGCCGAGCCGTTGTCGATCTATCACGAGCTCGACCCGACCTACTACACCGTCACGAGCGGGATCTTCATCGGTCAGGTGTACACGCTGTTCGGCCTTACCAACATCGCCGACGGCGTCGAAGCTGGCAACGACTACCCGCAGCTGAGCGCTGAATACATCATTGCGTCTGCGCCCGACGTGATCTTTCTGGCCGACACGAAGTACGCCGGGGAATCGGCGGAGAGTGTTTCCGCTCGCGCGGGATGGGATGTAATCCCGGCTGTCGCCAACGGCAATGTGGTTGCGATGGACGACGACATCGCTTCGCGGTGGGGCCCTCGCATCATCGACTACATCAAGGCAGTGTCAGCCGCGCTGGCACTCGTTTCGGCATAGGAATGCCAATGACGACGAACCGTCGCGGGTGGGTCTGGCTGCTCGCGGCCACGCTCCTGCTCGCGGCGGCCGTCGTGCTTGGTGTGATGGTCGGGCCAGCGGGCTCGCTGTCGGCCGCGAACTGGAACATCATCTGGAATGTGCGCATGCCGCGCGTTGCGCTCGCAGCCATTGTCGGCGCGATGTTGTCACTCGCTGGTGCTTCCTACCAGGGCGTCTTCCGCAACCCGCTCGTCGATCCGTATCTCCTTGGTGCCGCCGGAGGTGCTGGTCTCGGCGCGACGATGGTGATTGCGTTCGGTCGTGCGGCGACCAGCGATTGGTTTGTCGACCCACTTCCGCTGGCGGCGTTTCTGGGAGCGATCGCGGCCGTCACCGTCACGTACCTTGCCGGCGCGGCATTTGGTTCGATGCGCACTTCGACGTCGCTCGTTCTCGCAGGTGTCGCGGTTGCCTCGCTGACATCTGCGATTCAAGCCTTCGTGCTGCAACGGTCTAGCGACGGTGTGATTCGTGCGGTGTACAACTGGCTGCTCGGCTCGTTGGTCAATGCCAGTTGGCACGACGTGCGGTTGGTGTTGCCCTACGTCGTGGTGAGCGGAGCCGTGCTGCTGGCGCACCGGCGCCACCTCGATGTGTTGCGCGTCGGCGACGACGAAGCGCTCACCCTCGGGCTCGACGTGCGACGGGTGCGCATCACTGTCGTGGCGGCGGCGACGATCGGCACGGCTGCGGTGGTCAGCGTCAGCGGCCTCATCGCGTTTGTTGGCATCGTCGTACCGCACGCTGTACGGATGGTGTGCGGCGGCTCGTATCGGCGAGTGCTGCCGATCTCCATCGCCGTCGGCGCGGCGTTCCTCATCCTCGCCGATATTCCGGGCCGCATGTTGCAGAACCCGGCCGAGACACCACTCGGCGTTGTCACCGCCTTCTGCGGTGCTCCGTTCTTTATGGTGTTGCTGCGCACACGACGGGCAACCGTATGAGCGAGCTCTTGTTCGGCGACCTCAGCGTCAGCTACGACGGCCGCGTCGCGGTGCACCCGCTGACGCTCGCTGTGCCATCGGGTGGCTGGCTGTGCCTGATCGGCCCCAACGGCGCGGGCAAATCGAGCGTGTTGCGTTCGGCGTGCGGACTGGTCGCCCACGGCGGTTCGGTAACTGTCGCCGGTGTCGACACCGCAACCATGTCGACACGGCGCCGTTCTCGCGCGATCGCATTTGTACCGCAGGTGCCAGTGTTGCCCGCCGATATGACTGTTTATGAGTACGTGCTGCTGGGGCGCAGTCCCTTCATCAGCTACTTCGGTGTTGCATCTGCAAGTGACCGGGCGGCGGCCGCAGAAGTCTTAGGTGAACTCGACCTCGCCGATTTCGCGCAGCGGCGACTGGAGACACTCAGTGGCGGCGAGCGACAGCGGATTGTTCTCGCCCGAGCGATCGCACAAGGGTCGCCCGTCTTGCTGCTCGACGAACCAACGAGTGCGCTCGATATCGGGCATCAGCAACAAGCGTTGGAGCTTGTCGATCGCATGCGCCGCGAGCGCGGGCTGACGGTGGTGTCGGCGATGCACGACTTGACGCTCGCCGGGCTTTACGCCGATCGACTGGCGTTGCTGCACGAAGGCGGATTGGTAGCGCAGGGCTCGCCCGCGGAAGTGTTACGTGCCGAGATTCTGAGCGAGTTTTATGGCGTCAGCGTGCGCGTGCACTACGAAGACGACGGCACCGCAATCGTGATTCCCAACCGCCGCACTCGTGTCTAGGCGATCGCAGTGATGCCAGCGGCGCGAGCTTGGTCGATGGCCGATTGCAGCGACTTCTTGTAGGCGTTGCTGGTGTAAGTCGCACCCGAGACGCTGTTGATCTGGGCGCTTTGTGCCGCCAACACCTCGTTGCGCAATGTGGGCAGCGCGCGGGCGTTGATGCGCACGCTTGTGCCGTCGCCATCGGGGTAGGCAACCACAGCGACTTCGCTGATCCCACCGTTCGTGAATTGCAATTGCACCTGCACGGGGCCGTACCGCGTGTCGATGACGTCGCCGTTGAAAGCCTGAACGACCGGAACGACCGGGGCGGCAATCGTCGTTGGTGCGACCACGACGGTTGTGGCCGAGTCGACAACGGGGGTCGTCGCCGGAACTGTGCTGGGCGTCGCGGGTGCGGCGCCGGTGGTTGCGACCGGGACCGCGGTCGGGAGAGCGGCGAGAGCCTGGTTGGCGGCCTGCGTCGTGTTGATGTCAGCGAATAGGTAAACCAGACCAGCGGTGGTCGCGCAGCTCAGTGCGAGCGCTCCGAACTTGGCTACCCGGGCGGGCCGCTTGCGACGAGCCTGCTTTCCTGCCAGTGGCCGTGCGGTTTGGCCGGCAGGTTGCCGCGCCGCCTGTAGCGCAGCGAGCCGTGCCGCTTGCGGTGAGGCTGGCGGTGCTGCTGGTGATGCTGGCTGCGGGGCGTACTGCCGTGCTGGCTGCGGCGCCGGTTGCGGTGCGTACTGCCGTGCCGCTTGCAGGGCGTATTGCCGTGCGTTGAGTGTGGCAGTTGGTGGGGCGAACTGTCGCGGGCTGGTACCGGTTGGCACCTGTCGGTTGTTGGTGCCTTGCCGCTCGCGCTCGAGACGCTCGAGACGTGCCAGCAGCGGGTCTCCTGGGGGAAGTATCCGGCGATCACTCATGCCCCCATACAAGCGAGGCAATCTCAGAGCGGCGTGAGAGGAATATTGGAGCCAGCTGTGAATTTCAGCCCTGGTGGGTGCGGTTCACCAGCAACGCCAGGACGCGCACCCCAAGGGCGTAGACCGCCAACGCAGCCGTGATCGCCAACCCGGCCTCAAACGCCAACGTGGTTGCATCGATCCCGACCTGAAACGCATGCAATCCGGCGAGGGCGACGCCCACCACTGAAGTGAGATGTACCAAGCGCCAAAGCCGCGGGCGCAGGCGCTTACGAGGCCACGATGTGAAGACCGTGATTGCGAAGGTGTACGTCGCAATCACACCCCACGTGATGGCCCAACTCGCGTTCTTGGCAGTGCCTGGTACGAGGACTTGCAGCAGCCCGATGCCAGAGTTGCGATCGAGGTAAGAGGCGACGATATGCACCACCGTAAATACCAGCGTCGTGCCCCCAAGCCAGTTGTGCAGATCGAGCCACCAGGCTGGCCGACGTCGTTCGCCGGTGTTGCGCGACGAGAAGAAGAAACCGAAGACCAATGCCGCCACCGCGAGAACCGTCGCAACGATGCCAGTCGCACGCGTGATGTACCACCATTGAGTGTCGGTCAACTTGCGTCCTCTGATAGCGGGAGACGAATGGTCACAACCACACCCTGCCCAGGCGAAGAGTTCAGAGTAACCGTGCCGTCGTGGGCGGCGACGATTGCTTTCACGATGGACATTCCCAGTCCGGCACCGCCAGTCTGACGGGATCGCGACGAGTCGACGCGGTAGAAGCGCTCGAACACCAACGCTGCCTCTTCCGCCTCCATACCCGGCCCGTTGTCGCTAACGGTGATGATCGCCTCGTTTGTCTCGGTGTGCAGGTCGATTGCCGAGCTGGTTCCTACGGGTGTGTGTGCGCGCACGTTGGCGAGCAGGTTGTCGATCACCTGTCGCAGCCGGGATGCGTCGCCGGTGATGGTGACAACATCGGAGACTCTGAGTGCCACGGGAAACTCGGGGGCCACTGCTCGCGCCGTTCCGACGGCCTCGACGAGTAGCGCGGCCAGATCGACCGGCTCCTGTGTCAGCGGTCGACCCTCGTCCAGTCGAGCTAGCAGCAGCAGTTCTTCAACGAGCCCATTCATGCGGTTCGTTTCGCTGGCGATGCCGTGTATCGCGCGATCAAGGTCGGCCGGATGGTTACGTGCGCCACGTTCAAACAACTCGCTGTATGCGCTCACCGCCGCCAGCGGCGTGCGCAACTCGTGCGACACATCAGCCACGAACCGACGCAGTCGCTGCTCTGAAGCTCGCAGGTCGGCTTCGACTCGGTCGCGTTCCTCGAACGCGCCGTCGATTCGATCAAGCATCGTGTTCAGTGCCTTGGCGAGTCTGCCGACCTCCGTGTCGGCCTCGGCGCCGGGTGCTCGGTGGCCGAGTTGCCCCTCCTCGGCGATAGCCAACGCTGTCTGTTCGACGCTGCGCAGCGGCTTCAGACCAGCACGAACCAGGAACCATCCGCCGACGATCGCCACGATCAGGGCTCCCGACGCAACGACTATTTCGATCAGCAACAACTGCCGTTGCGATTCTTGAACTTCGTGCATCGGTTGGCCAATGAACAACGTGCTGCCGTCGCTGAGAAGCGCAATTCGAAGCCTCAGCTCGTCGCTTCCTGAGGTGGTGGTGACCGTTCGAAACACCGCAACATCGCGATCGTCGGTGGGTGACGTGGTCGGCCAATCGACGTCGATTTCATCCAAGGCGACGGTGTCGGATTCATGTCCCGGCACGCGTGCCGGGATGAGAAGTTGGGTTGCGCCATCGGGGTCTTGGATTGCGACGAAGATCCCTGGCGCGGTCTGCGAAACGAGATACTCCAGATCCTCGTCGCCGGCCGCGACGACCTCCTCGATGGGTTCGTGGGCTCGCTCGAGGGATTGATCGAGTTGGCGCAGCTGTGCTCGCGAGAACGCGGTATAAGTCGCGATTCCTGCGAGCGTCAGCGCGACCAAGGCGACAACGGCGATGGTGCCCACGAGTCGAGTGCGCAGCGACACTCAAGCCTCCGTTTCGCCTTCGCGGAGCACGTAGCCCACGAGACGAATGGTGTGAATGAGAGGTGGCCCCAACCGGTTGATCTTCTTGCGCAAGTAGCTGATGTAGGTCTCCAAGATGTTGGAGTCGCCGTCGAAGTCGTAATGCCACACGTGGTCGAGAATCTGCGTCTTCGACAGCACCCGCTGTGGATTCATCAAGAAGAACCGCAGCAGGTTGAACTCGGTAGCGGTCAGCTCGATCGCTGTCCCGGCGCGCGTTACTTCGCGCGTGTCGGGATCGAGCACGACGTCGGCGAACTGCAGTTGGTTGCCGGTGGGAGCGGCTGCTGCGGTCCGCTGCAAGATGGCGCGCACGCGCACGACGATCTCTGCCAGCGAGAACGGCTTGGTGACGTAGTCGTCGCCTCCGGCGGCGAAACCGGCGATCTTGTCGTCGAGTGCATCACGCGCGCTGAGGAATAGCACCGGAATGTCGAGCCCATCCGCTCGGATACGCCGGGCCACCTCCAGGCCGTCGATGTCGGGCAGCATCACGTCCAGCACGATCAGATCGGGGACGCTGGTCTGCGCTTGCGTAAGACCGTCGCGACCAGTGCGTGCCTCGAGCACCTCGAAGCCTTCGTAACGCAGCGCAGTAGCGACCGCGTCGATGATCGACGGTTCGTCATCGACGACAAGAATTCGTCTGGCGGCGGTCGTCACGACTTCAGTCAACACCACCGGTGGGAGATCGCCAGCTGATCCTCGGCATTCTCAGCTGGCTCTTAGCTCTGCTGTATCAGTTTGCCGGCAAGTACCAGGTGTCGCCTTTGAGGATTCGGTCGGCTTCGGCCGGGCCCCACGAGCCGCGGAAGTACGGATGTACCGCCGTGCCAACGCCGCCTGTGGCCGTACCGGCGGCACTGTCGAGTGCTGGTTGTATGACTCGCCACGTTTGCTCGACGATGTCTTCGCGCGCGAATCGGCGCGGTTCGCCGGCGAGGGCATCGCCGAGCAGTCGTTCGTATGCCTCGCGGCGCTCACCCAAGGCGGCGGCGAAATCGACTGCCACATCCACCTGCTGACTGTCGAGATGTTGTCCGGGTGTCTTGGCCTGCAAAGTGAACGTGACGCCATCTTGTTTGCCGAGGCGGAAGCGGACAAGGTTGCGCTCGGGCGTTGGGCCGCCTGCCTCATCGAACAGCAGGCTCGGAGGTTCGCGAAACTCGACCACTACCTCAGTCGCGTTTGCCGTCAGTCCCTTGCCGCAGCGCACGAACCACGGCACGCCAGCCCAGCGCCACGAATCGATTTCAAGTTTGGCGGCTACGAACGTTTCAACAGTCGAATCCTGCGCAACGCCTTCTTCCTCGCGGTAGCCCACGTACTGTCCGCGCACCATCATTGCCGGATCGATTGGACGCATCGCCGCGAACACTTTCGCCTTTTCGTCTTGCAGGAAGCTGCTCTCCGGCCCGACCGGGGGCTCCATCGCGACCAGCGCCAGAACTTGCAGCAGGTGGTTCTGCAGAACGTCGCGGATTGTGCCGACACCGTCGTAGAACGATCCTCGACCCTCGACACCGATCGTTTCGCTCATCGTGATCTGCACGCTGCGCACGTAGTTGCGGTTCCATACGGGCTCAAGCAACGTGTTGCTGAAACGGAACACGAGCAGATCTTCCACGCTCTCCTTGCCGAGGTAGTGATCGATGCGGAAGATGCGCTCTTCGGGGAAGATCGTGTGCAGCGTCGTGTTCAATTCCTTCGCGCTGGCGAGGTCGCGGCCAAATGGCTTTTCGACGACGATGCGACCGCGTTCGTTGAGCCCTACTGAGGCAAGCGACTGTGCGACAGTCGGAAACATCGTTGGCGGGATCGCCATGTAGAAGACGGCGTGCTCGCTCTTGTGTTTCTTCAGGGTTCTCGCGAGCGTTGCCCAGGTTTTGGGGTCGGCGTAATCGCCTTGGATGAGGTCGAGGCGCGCCAGCAGGCTGTCGATCACGGCTGCCTTCGCGTCGGGGATGGCGGCGAGCACGGAGTCGTGCGCATGTTGGCAGAACGCGGCGTCGCTCCAATCGCTACGCGCAACGCCGACGACCGGCACGTTCAGCGTGCCGTGATCTTCCATGCGGTACAGCGCGGGGAACAACTTGCGCTTGCTCAGATCGCCAGTGGCGCCGAACAATACGAGTGCATCGGCGATTGGTTGCGGACCAGCGCTCACTTCTCGCCCTTTGCCTTGTCGTGAACTTCGCTGTGGCCACCGAAGCCGGCGCGCATGGCGGACAACACCTTGTGCGCCACATCGCCGCGATCGCGTGAGTAGAAGCGATCCCAGAGGGATGCGGCGAGTGTCGGCACCGGCACGCCTTCATCAACCGCGGCGTGAATCGTCCAGCGGCCTTCACCGCTATCGCTGACTCGACCCTGGTATTCGGCCAACTCGGGGTCGGCCTGCAGTGCTTGCGCGGTGAGGTCGAGCAACCAGCTACTCACAACGCTGCCCCGGCGCCACACCTCGGTGACGGCCGCGAGATCGATGTCGTAGCGGTAGTACTCGGGGTGAGTGAGCGGGGCGGTCTCGGCATCCTGTGCGCGGGACTCGCTGCCGATGTTGGCCTTCGCCAACACGTTGAGCCCTTCGGCGTAAGCTGCCATCAACCCGTACTCGATGCCGTTGTGCACCATCTTCACGAAATGGCCGGCGCCGCTTGGGCCGCAATGCAGCCAGCCGCGTTCCTCAGTGGTGGGCTTGCCTGTGCGACCGGGCGTGCGTGCCGCGGCCTCGACGCCTGGCGCCAGCGCATCGAAGATCGGAGCGAGCTCCTTTACGGACTCATCCGGACCGCCGACCATCAGGCAATAGCCGCGCTCCAAGCCGAACACCCCGCCGCTGGTGCCGACATCGACATAGTTGATTCCCTTGGCGGCGAGCGGCGCGGCGCGATCGACATCGTCGCGGTACCACGAGTTACCGCCGTCGATCAGCGTGTCGCCGGGCGACAGCAACGGCTCGAACGCGGCGATCGTGTCGGCGACGAATGCGGCGGGCACCATCAACCAGATGTGGCGCGGCGCCTTCAGCGCGTCGACCACTTCCTTTGGGGTCCGCGCGCCACGCGCGCCCTCCTTTTCCATCGTCTCGACGGCCGCCTTGTTGACGTCGTAGGCGACACATTCGTGGCCGGCGAGTTGCAACCGGCGAACCATGTTGGCGCCCATTCGCCCCAACCCGACCATTGCGATCTGCATGGTCACAAGGTAGCCAGCCGGATACCGTGAGCGGTCATGAACGCAATCGAACGCGACGTTCGCGGTGCCACCGCCGCGCACGCCAATCTGCTAGCGGCGCTGCAGTCGCTCACCGACGAGAAGGCGCGGTCGGCATCGGTGCTACCCGATTGGACGGTCGGCCATGTGCTCACACACATCGCGCGCAACGCCGACAGCTTCCTCTTAATGGTCGACGCGGCCAACCGTGGCGAGGTGGGTTCCCAGTATCCAGGCGGCCTCGATCAGCGAAACGGCGACATCGAAACAGGCGCCAATCGTTCCGCGGCTGACTTGGTTGCAGATGTGGCCACGGCGATCGCCCGCCTTGAGACAGCTTGGGCAGCCACCGGTCCACAGGGTTGGGAGGGCACTGGCCAGACGTTGCTCGGCCCGGTGCCGATCAACGCGCTGCCTTTTCGCCGTTGGCGCGAGACAGTTGTGCACCATGCCGACTGCGGCTTCACCAGCGAGGGTTGGCGCGACTGGCCAACTGAGTATGTGCGCTTGGAACTCGAGCAAATGACGATGTTGTGGGCGAGTCGTAAGCCGATGGGGATGACGACTCTGCCCACGCAGGCCTTGGCGGTCGACGACCGTCATCGGCTGGCGTGGCTGATGGGTCGCGCGGCGATTGATGGCCTGACACCAGCGGGCATCTACTGATGGGACGAATTGCACGCCTTGCCACAGCTGGGGCCTTGCTCGCCGGTGCTCTGTTGTTGGGCTCGTCGTCGACTGTTTTCGCACACGCGTCGCTGCAGTCGAGTACGCCAGCGTCGAACAGCGTGCTGGAAGAGTCGCCGACCGCGATCGTGCTCGAGTTCGACGACTCGATCGAAGTAGCGGTCGCCAGCGTTGAATTGTTCGATGGCAACGGCGACGCGATTGCAATCGATCCACCGCGGCAAGGCGACGACGACACGATCGTCACCGCGTCGGTTCCAGCGCTTGCAGACGGTCTTTACGCAGTCATTTGGCGGGTCACCTCCGCCGACGGGCATCCGGTCGACGGCTCATTCAGTTTCCAGATCGGCACCAGCAGTAGTGACGTGACTGGCGACGAGTTGATCAACCAGGTTCGCGCCGGCGCCCATTCGCCCGCCTCTGTGCGTTGGGCGTACGGGATCGCGCGTTTCTTGTCCGTACTCGGCGCTATTGCGCTGATCGGTGTCGGCGGCTGGTTGCTGACTGGTGCCACGGCTGTCGGCGACCGCGCCATCGCTCGGCGGTGGTGCCGAGTTGCGGCCGGCGTGTTCCTGTTCGGCTCGGCGATGGCGTTCGCACTCTTTGGCGTGCAGGCGACCGCCGGCTCCATCGGTGACGCGTTCGACCCAAGCGTGTGGAGCAAGGTCGCCGGTGTCGACACGGGTCGCGCGTTGTTGTTGCGCCTTGTGTTCGCCGGCGCGCTTCTGGCACTCGCGATCGTGTGGGATCGCCGCTCGCAGGGCTGGTGGCGCGGTGGCGCCGCGGCTGGCAGTGTGCTCGGCCTGGCGACGTTCCCGCTCGCCGGTCATCCGAACTCGTCGCATCCGCGCCTGCTGTGGTTCGCGGTCGATCTTGTCCACCTCGGCGCAATCGTGGTTTGGATTGGCGGACTGTTCATGTTGTTGCTCGCGGGACGCGAGCTGCTCGCAGCCGCACGCGGCGAGCGAATCGCTCGTCGATTCTCGGCAACGGCCGCGGTGTGCGTGCCGCTCATCGTCGCTACCGGCGTGTTGCAAACGTGGAAGTTGGTTGGCGGTTTCGACGACGTCGCCGTAACCGACTGGGGACGCATTCTGCTGATCAAGGTCACACTGGTTGTGGTCTTGTTGGCGGTCGCTGGCGTCTCGCGTTGGCTGCTGTTGCACGACGGGTCGAGCTCGATCCGTCGCACCGTTGTCGTGGAGGCTGTGGTTGGAGTAGTGGTGGTTGCTCTCGCAGCCGGAATGGTTGGGTTGCCGCCAACTCCTGTCGTCGCGGCACAGCCGTTCGCGGCGCGAGTGGTGAGCGAGGGAATGATTGTGGAGCTCAGCGTTGGCCCCGGCGCTGTCGGTCGTAACGAACTTCATGTCGTGATTACGCCACCTGGTGGGTCGATCGTGCCGGTGATCGCTGCTGCTGCGCGCGTGGCGCTTCCCGACGAAGCCGTGCCTGCTGCACCAGTGCAACTGGTAGCGGAGGGAGTCAACCACTACAGCGGCTTTGTCACGTTTCCGCGTTCAGGGGATTGGACCCTTGATGTCATCATCGAGGTGACGCCGGGGCAAACCGTGCTGGTCAAGCGGACAGTTCCAATTCCGTAAGGCTCGTCAGCCGGCGATTTCCGCGCAGTTCGATTGCGCCTCGCTCGAGCCGACGAACGCGGCGAGCAAGTCACTCGCTTGTCGACTCAGTTCGCCGTTCGCGCCGCCGGGTAGGCCGCTTCGCCACTGCGTGAATGTGTCGTGATATTCGGCCGACGGACACCACGAGGCGCTTGCGCCGACGTTAACGATTGGTGGCAGCGGATGTGACGCGTCGATCCTGCCGTCGGCGATCCACTGTTGAAACAGTCGCGAGATCGCGTCTGCGCCGGCGAGTGTGAGCGCAACGTCCATCGTGCGCTCGGCGCTGCGCCGCACTCCGGTCGGGTCGGGCTGACCGAGGTACGCGTTCAGTTGGTTGCCCAACGCCGTGAGTGCAAAGCCGGTGGCGATGCCCACGAGCGGGCCGCCCGGGAGAAAGCTGCTCGCCACGCCGACGACGGTCCACATCAGGTTGAAGCGCTCGTCGGTGCTCGCGATCTCGTCGTCGACGCGCTCATTGACGGACAGCTGTAACACCAGATTCAACAGTTCGCCCACTTGGTTGGCCGCGGTCATGTCGTGTTTCGAAAGCGAATCGAGAAAGCCGAGATGGATTCGCTCGGCATCGGCTGCCAACTGCTGCAGCGCTTGCTCGTCGTGCAGCGCCACGCGCAGTGCGGCGGCCTTTGCTCCGGCCGACGCGTCCCAGTCGTCGTTGCTCATCGTGAACTGCGTGAGCCATGGTGCGGCGAGGTTCCCCAGGAATGCTCCGTACTCGCCTGGATGCCCGTCGTTGTCGAACCCCGATCGCTGATACGGATCGGTGCGGAAGTAGTCGAGTATCGCGAGCACCGCGCGACCTGCGGCATCGGATGTGGTGTTCGTGGGATCAGTTCCAACAAGTATCACTTGGTAGGCCAAGTCGGGGTCGTTCAGCGTCTCGAACAGAATCGCGGGCCGCCGCGCTGCGAGTTCGGTGAACCACACACACGCGGCGGGATTGTCGAGTAGCAATGGCAACAGCACATCGGCGGCGTTCGGGCCCGGGCCGACTTGCCGGTCGATCGTCGTCGGGGCAGTTGAGTCGTTCTTGAGCGCGAGCCAGTTCGTGAGCAACTCGTGTGCGAGCGTTGCAACCGTCATCGCGTCGGGGCGCAATGAACGCACCATCAGCGCCTGCACATATGGATCCACGTCGTCAATCGGGGGCAGCAGCACATCGAGGGTGGCGGACTTGCCAGCGGTGAGTGCGCCGGGTGCCAGGGTCGTTGTCCAAACCTGCATCAACCCGTCGAAGACCGTCGCGATTTCTGGGCGCCCAGCGCGCGCGTATTCAAGACCCAGCACGTCTGTGACGGTCTTCCACGAATCGAAGTTGGCAAGGAACTCCGCGCTCAGTGCTCGATTGCGTCCGATGATCTGCAGCTGCTGCGTCAGCCAGCGCAGTTGCTCGTGATCCCGAGCCAGGTTCAGAAGATCTGCACTATTCAGCATTGCGCCGAGCGCGCGTGCTTCGGCTGCGGTGACCACGGTTGGATCGTCGTTCAGCGGGTCGCGTTGCACCGCCCACCCATAGCCGTCGGCCATGACATTGATCAACGCGTTTTGCAGGTTGTCGGTGAGCCCCGCGAAGTACCACCACGCGCGCGTCAGAGCCGTGTTGTCCAGGATCTGAGCGATCAGGGGTAGCCACACGAGCTCGATCTCGTTGCGGATGCTGGCAACCGATCGCATTGCGTCTACCGCGGTCGGATCACCGCAGCGAATCGCACGCAGCTCTTCGACTGCTGCGACCAAGTGGTGCTTGAGGTAGGCAACGCGTTCGGGGTCGTACGCGAGCAGCCCCACTAGTGCTGCCCGATCAGCCGCGCTCGCGCCTCGAGTTCGTTGGCCAGTCGCTCGAGTCGGCGCGCCTCAATGATGAGCCCGTCGGCTTGCGCCCCCAACGTGATCGGGATTCTGCGCAGTGCTTCGTCGCACGATTGTGGTGATGGCCCCACCCAGGTGTCGGATCCGGCTGAGCGGTAGCAATCCAACACGCGCGGCGCGTTCAGTCGCTGCGCGAGCGATCGCAAGTTAGACGCGCGCATGCGTAGCTGATCCGCGGACGCAGAACCTGTGAGTGTCATCTGAAGTAACTGGGCACGCCCCGCCTTCACCACCGGCAACACCGCGTTTGAACGCTGCCGCACGCATACCGCGCGGCAGCGAACAAACGGGACGATCGCCCGCGTCAAGGCGGCGGTGAGATCGCTCTACGGAACGACGAGTTGGCGGATTACTAGGTGGTGGGGGAGGTTGGTGGTGGCGTCGATGAAGCCGGCGCCCTCAACCTCGAAGCCGTGACGCATGTAGAAGTCCAGTGCAGTGTCGCGAGCCCGTGCCCACACCAGGCGTGCGCCGGTCGTCGTCGCCCGTTGGCAACCGGCCTCCAGAAGTTTGCCGCCGAGCCCAGTGCCTTGCAGTTGCCGTGCGGTCGCCATGCCGCGCAGCTGGATAGCTGGTTGATCGTTGTGCGGGCGCGGAATCCACGTCGAGACTGCGACCAACTCGCCAGCCACACGGAGCCCAAGGTGGAGAGCACCCGGATCGGAGTCTTCGGCGAACGAAACTTCCTTGGTCGGCGTGTCGTGACGCAGCACCGCGAGCCGCAAGGGATGCGTCTCCTCAGCGGAGAGTTCGACGACCTCAACGGCGCTCATGTGCCCATCGTGACAGTTCGGTCGGCGATCACGGCGGCTTCTTCCGCGTCGTGCGTCACAAGGAGTGCCGTTGTGCCAGTTGCGCGCAGCAGCGCAGCCAGATCAATCGCGAGACGATCGTGTAGCTCGCGGTCTAGCCCGGTGAGCGGTTCGTCGAGCAGCAACACGACTGGTTTCGGCGCCAGCGCACGTGCCAACGCAACTCGCTTCGCCTCGCCACCGCTCAGCCGATCGATGTCGCGCTCACCGAAGCCATCAAGCCCAACGAGCTGCAACAGTTCCGTGACGCGACCGGCGATCGCCGTTCGGGACTGATGTTGCATTCGTAGGCCGAACGCGATGTTGTCGGTGACTGACATGTGCGGGAACAATTGCTCGTTCTGGAACATCAGGCCGATGTTGCGCTGATGCGTCGGCAGCGCCGTGATGTCCTTGCCGTCGAGCACAACGCTTCCCGCGTCGGGTCGGAGTAGACCGGCAACCACGCGCAGCAGCGTGCTCTTGCCCACTCCCGATGGCCCGACTAGCGCCACGACCTCGCCGCCAGCCAGTTCGAGCGACATCCCTTCGAGCACCGTGATTTCGCCAAAGCGAACGGTGATGTCAACGACTGCGAGCATCGAACAGCCCCTCCTGCTCGGCTGCGCCGACCACGATGATGATCACCACAGCCGTGACGACCAGCAAGATCGTTGCCAGCGCGAACCCCTGCGCACGCGGCAACTCGCCCGCCCGGCCGAGCAACCGTGCAATTGCGATTGGCATCGTCTCGGTGCCGGCTCGGGTGAGGATCGTCGTTGCGCCGAATTCACCGAGCGAGATGGCTGCTGCCAGCCCACTCGCGGCTACTAGCGGACGCAGCACGCGGCGAACATCGATGGCCAGCCACGCTCGCGTCGGGCTGGCACCGAGCGTGGCGGCGACGGCGCGTTGGTCGCTCGGAATTGCGCGCAGCACCGGCAGTAAAGCGCGGACTACGAATGGGATCGCTACCAAGGCGTGCCCCAACGGAACCAGCCACCAACGTCCGCGCCAGTCGAACGGCGCGGTGTCGAACGTGATGAGTAGTCCGAGGCCAACAGTTACCGCCGATGTGCCGAGCGGAAGCATGAGGCCGATATCGAGCAGCGCGCCGCGACGACCAGCGGCTGCAATCGCGAGCGCGGCGAGGCCGCCGACGAGTGCCGCGATGACAGCGGCCACGGCGGCGAACCGCAGCGAGGTGAGCAATGAGGCGATCGGGTCGACCCCAAGGCTCACACCTGGACGCACTTCTGCGGTGCCCAACTTGCGCCACGCCGCGAGAGTCCATCGATCGCCAAGTCGGAACGAGCGGCTAGCCATCACTAGCAACGGCACCGACATCACGATCGCTATCGCTGCGCCGACGGTGAACACGCTCCAGCTTTCACGGCGCGATCGCGCGTGCCGCCAATGCGACGAACCGCCGAGCGCGTGCGTTCCCCTTCGTTGCGCACGCGCCGACCACCACACCACTCCGGCGAGAGCGAGTAGCTGCAGCATCGACAGCACGGCGGCGCCGTCGACGTCGCCGAGCTGTGTTGCGCGGCGGACGATCTCGACTTCGAGGGTCGGGTGCGCCGGGCCGCCAAGTAGACGCACGGCACCGAAGGATGTGAACGTAAAAAGGAACACGACAGTCGCCGCCGCCCACAGCGATGGCCGTAGCAACGGCAACACGACGTGGCGCAGTACCTGCGCCGGCGAAGCACCGAGCGTGCGCGCGGCGGCGGTCAGATCCGTCGGTAAAACAGCCCACATCGCCCCCACGAGACGCACCACAACTGCGACATTGAAGAACACGTGCGCAACGACGACGGCGCGAGCGGTGCCGTGCCAGCTGCTCGGCAACACAGCGAGAAACGCCGCCCCGACGACGACCGTCGGCAACATGAACGGCACGGTGACGATCGCCAGCAGCACGCGTCGTCCGACGAATCGGTAGCGAGCAAGCACATATGCCGGGACGAATCCGATCGAAAGGGTCAGCAACGTGCTGACGACTGACTGCCATAGCGTGAACCACACCACTTCGGCGAGCCCCGGCAGGTGCAGCGCATCGCCGATCGAGCTCGGCCGGATGACCCGCGTCAGCAATGTCGTGAGCGGCCACGAGTACAGCCCTGCGAGCACGACCACGGGCAGTGCCGCCAGCGCCGGCACTAGCCAGCGCGGCAAGGCGTTGGCACGCGTCAGCGCAGCACGATCTCGGTCCACCGGTCCTGCCATTCTTCACGGTGCGCGGCGATCGCATCCGGCTCGACCGTGAATGGATCCGAAGGGATGATCGCAAACTGCGTGAACACGTCAGGGAGCACAACCGCCTCGTTCACCGGATAGACGAACAGCGTGAGTGGAAGCTCGCGTTGAAAGCGCTCGCTGAGTAGGAACCGCACCAACTGTTCCGCTTCGCCTGTGTGGTCGCCGCCGCGCAGGATGCCTGCGTACTCCTGCTGACGAAAGCACGTCTCGGCGCTGACTCCGGTCGGTGCGTCGGTGCGCGGCGGATCGGCGAACACAACTTCCGCAGGCGGGCTGCTGCCGTAGCTGACGACGAGTGGGCGGTCACCGGCGCTGCCTGCGGCACCGCTGAAGCGCTCGTAGTACGCGATGTCCCACGACTCGACCACTTCAACGCCGTTGCCGCGCAAGTCCGTCCAGTACTGCTCCCATTCGTTCTCGCCGTAGCGCGCAATGGTCGCGAGCATGAAGGCGAGACCTGGCGATGAAGCCGCCGGGTTTTCGACCACCAGCAGGTCGGCATACTCCGGCGCGATCAGGTCGTCGAGGGTGATGGGTGGTGCAATGTCGTGCTCGGCGAACCATGCGATGTCGTAGTTCACGCACACGTCGCCGTAGTCAACCTGTGCGATCGACTCGAAGATCTCAGCGTCCGTCGCCGCGGAGAGAAAGGTGTTGTCGACGCCCCACATCACGTCGCCTTCGGGGTTGCCTGCGGTGAGTGTCGCCTTGGTCACCATCGTTCCCGCGTCGCCGGCGGTCAGCAGTTGCACCTTGATGCCGGACTCTTTCGTGAATTCGGCGAGTGCGTCGTTCAGCGGTGTTCCCGTCGTGGGAAACGAGTCGTACACCAGCATTGTGACCGTCGTCGGTGCATCGTCGTCGCCGCACGCGACCAGCGACGTCGACATCAGCAATGACGCTGCAAGCAACATTCGTGTGTTCATGGAATCACCACCGTGAGTACGCCCGTGCGCACCGATACTTCGGGTGTGCTGGTCGCTTCGTTGCTGACGCCACGAGCCTCGCTGGCGGTGAGCGTCGCATCGATGAGAGGCCAGCGGGCGCCGCTCGCGTTGACGCCAGTGCATGGTCCGTGCAGCGCAAGCAGCGAGAACTGCTGGCCAGGATCGAGTTCGAGGGTTGCACTCCGACCGGCGTGGAGGACTCGAAACTGCGTGGTACCGATGACTGCTCGCACTTGGTCGAGAACAGCGAGCGCTGGATGGCCGAGCGCTAACACGATGCCGAACAGGTGGTCGAGACGTTCGTCGATCGCGCTGTTTGATCCGCACAGCAGCAGCAGGTCGTCCACGTCGGGCACCCGCAACGCACGCGTGATCGCCAACTCGGTGTCGGTCAGGTCTTTGTCGGGTTCGTGTTCTTCAATCTCGGCTGCGTGTTCGTAGGCCCACATGCGCCCGGCGGCGGTGATGCTGTCGAGATCGCCGACCAGCACGTCGGGCACCAATCCGACGGCGACGGCGTAATCCAGTCCGCTGTCGGCGGCGACGATGAACGCGCCATCGCGTACTGCCTCAATGGCCAGCGGCGATAACGGCCCTGCGCCTGCCACAACGACTGCTTGCCCCATCTTGCTTCCCTCCGCTGGCATTACCCAGATCAGGTTCTTGGGTCGGCGGCGGCAACCACCCTCTCAGCCTGCTCCTGCAAGCTCCCCTTCGGATGCAAGCAACTCTAACGTCTTAGTCCGTTGTGTCTGCACCGTTATTGCGATCAGTCCGAGGATCACTAAGGCCATGCCAAGAATCTGAATGGCACGAATACTGCTGTCGAGTAACCACACCGACCACAACGAAGCCAGTGCGGGTTGCGACACCTGCAGCATGCTGATCACGCCGATTGGAACCGACTTTTGCGCGAAGACCATTAAGCCGTGGGCCAAAGTGCCGGTGAGGACACCCAAGATGACGATGAACACCCACGAGCGCACTGTGAAAGTGGTGAGCTCGCCGGGGAACGCGATGAGCCCAATCGGAAGCGCTGCCAACGCCGCGATCGGCGTGATGTGCGACATCACAACGGCGACCGTGCGGCCCTGTCGCAACGCGCGACTGGTGAGCAGGTAGGTCGCCCACAGGCTGAGCGCGGCGCCGATCCACGCAATGCCACCCCACGAGAATTCTCCGTTCGGCGGAGCGTTGAACAACACGATCGCCAGCCCGACCATCGAGATCGCTCCGAACGCGAGTGCACCTGGTCTCATTCGTTCCTTGAAAAAGTAAGCGCCGAGTGGCACCACGATCAGTGGCGTGAGCGCGCCGGTGAACTCGGCTGACGCGACGCTGGTCTTGGTGACACCCACGAAGAAGGCGGTGATGTTGACGCCGAACGCCAGCCCTGGAATGAGCGAAGCCTTGAGGTCGTCGAGTCTCAGCCACCGGTGCTCGCTAAACCACAGAATCGCCCACCAGATCAGCGAGCACAGGCACATGCGCCAAAATGCAATCGTGACACCGTGTGTGTGCGACAGCTTCACGAGGGTGGAACCCATGCTGAAGCAGAGAATGACTGCAACAAGAGCGAGCAAGCCGCCGGCGCGGCCGTGCCGATCCAGTTTCGGCCTCGTGAGCGTGAGCCGCGTCACTCGGGCACTTGACGACGAATGTCTGGCTCGATGTAGACGGTGGTAGCGATCGGCACCGCGGCGCGCAGATCGGCTTCCACACCGTCGATCGCCCGCGCCAGATTGGCGACGGTGAGGTCGTGATCAAACTCGATCTTGGTGGCCACCAGTAGTTGGTCGGGACTGAGGTGCATCGTGCGCAAGTGGATGACACCGCGCACCTTGTCGCTGCCGGCGAGCGATGCGTTGATGGCATCGAGATCCTCGTCGCTAGCCGACTCGCCGATCAGCAACCCTTTCATCTCGATCGCAAGAATGATCGCGATGACGATGAGCAGTAAGCCGATCGCGATTGATCCGGCAGCATCCCACCGGGCATTGCCGGTTACTTCCGCCAGGGTGAGGCCACCGAGCGCAACGATCAAGCCCGCTTCGGCGCCGATGTCTTCGAGCAGCACGACCGGCAGCTCCGGGGCTTTCGCCGTGCGAATGAAGTTCCACCATGTTCGTCCGTGGCGAATGTGGTTCGCTTCTTTGATCGCAGTTCGCAGCGAAAAAGTCTCAAGGGCGACCGAAACACCAAGAATGCCGAACGCGATGCCAGCACTCTTCACTTCGTGCGGGTTCGCGACCTTCTGAATTCCCTCGTACAACGCGAACAGGCCGCCCATGCTGAACAGCACGAGTGCGACGATGAACGACCAGAAGTAGCGCTCGGGGCCATAGCCGAACGGATGAGCGCGATCGGCAGGGCGCTTGCCGCGCTTGCCGCCGAATAGCAGCAAGCCCTGATTGCCGGTATCGGCGACGCTATGGCCAGCCTCGGCGAGCAGACCAGCAGAGCCGGTCAACAAGAAGCCCGTGAATTTGGCGATTGCTATTCCGAGGTTGGCGAAGAACGCCGCGATGATTGCCTTGCGGCTGCCGTCTTGCACAGGCGACACGCTACCGAGTTAGGCGGCGGGCGTGGTCTTATCGACGCGGGGTAGCTCGATGAATGTGCGGCCTGGCGTCAGTTCGATCGTGGCGCCACTGTCGTCGGTGAGGGTGAACGGCAGCAGTCGATCAGCCCGCGTCCAGGTGCCGTGCACGTAGTTGCCGCCGGTGAAGACGAATGCCTCGCCTGTTCCGACGCTCTGTGCCTCGGGGCTTCCGGCGTTCTTGTAGACCATCGCCAGCACGACCACGTTGTTGGTCGTGACCACGCTGTCGGTGCCCGCGTCCTTGTGCACCTTGCCCTCTTGCATGCGCTCATAGAGGCCGGTGCCAGCGTTCCATGTCCAGTCGACCTCGTAGTTGTCGAGCTGGATGTGTACTCCAGCGCTTGGAGCGCCGGCGACGGCTTCGGCAGCGTCGCGGTAAACGAACTGCTGCGCTGGTGCTTGCGACTCAGGTGGAGCCAGGGCCCAGATGTCGGCGGTCTTCGTGTACAGGTTGTGTGGCGCGGTGTGCACGTTGCTGCGGAAGTAGACGGGCGCGAAGTTCGGGCCCATGTTCACCAGATCGCTGCTCGCGATTGCGTTAGTTACCGAGATGTTGCCGCCGCTCCAAACGAACAGCGGTCCGTTCAATGATCCGAACAAGTTGACGTCTTGAATGCGGCCGCTGCGGCATGGCCCAATCGGGTCGCTATCGGTGCTTTGGAACACCATCGCGAACCGAGTGATGCCGTCATTCACGATCTCTTCGTACACAAGGTCGGCAGCGTTGAACCCGGTCTGCGGTATGGCACCAGGCGCATTGTCGATCTTTGCAACGAGTGCGGGTCGGGCGGCCGTTGCGCTGCCGTTGACCGGCACACCGGTGAGCGGGAACACAACTTCCGGGATCGTGGTGGTGGTTGCCAACACCGTCGTCGGGGGCACCGTCGATGCTGGTGCGACGGTGGGCGGAATCGTTGAAATGCCGATTGTGGGAACTGGCGTCTCGGAGGAGGTTGAGCCGTCGCCGCCAGAACATGCCGCCGTCACCATGACTAGGGGCAGCAGGGAGAGAAGTTTTGAAAAACGCATGCGTAGATTCTGCCACCTAGGACGCGAAAAGCTGCCGCGGCTACCGTTGCGCAGTGATTGCTGGCAGGGATTTGGTGCGTCGTGTTCCTGATAATCCTCTGACTCCGGCGTTCGTCGCCTTGCTTCTGGCTGCGCTGTTTGTCGTCGTGCGGTTGCTTTCGGTCGGCGATGGCAACTTCGGGTCGTTTGTCGGTGCCGGTGACCTGCTCAGCAGCGGCACGTCGCTTCCGCTGCAGCCAGGCGCTGGTTACGACGGCCAGTTTTACTATCGCATGGCCATCGAGCCGTTGAACTTCGATGCCACAGCTGTCGGAGTCACCATCGATAGCGAACAGCGTTTGCAGCGCATCGGCTACCCAGCAATGGCGTGGCTCGTGTCGCTGGGCGGGCTGCTGTCCGTGACGTTCTCGCTGGTAGCGGTGAACGTACTTGGCCTTGCGCTCATCGCCGGCCTTGGTGGTGTCTTCGCGCAACGTCTTAGGCGACACGCTTTGTGGGGCCTTGCTCTCGCGCTCTACTACGGCCTGGCATTCACCCTCTCGAAGGATCTCACTGAGATTGTCGAGGTCTCCTTCTTGCTCCTCGGCCTGCTTGCCGCGCGTCAACAGCGATATGTGCTGGCGGCTCTTGCGCTCAGCGGGGCCGTACTTACCCGCGAGTCGTCGATGTTCTTTGTTCCCGCCGTCGCCGCGTGGCGGCTGTACACGATTGTGAGGAAACGCCAGCGACCGTCTGCGATTGACCTCACTTGGGTCGTGCCACCGTTGGCGTTTGGCTTGTGGCAGTTGGTCGTGCGTTCGGGTACTGGGCGTTGGCCCATCACGGTCGAGCGCCGCAACACGGTCAACTTTCCGGGGATGCCAATCGTCCGGGCACTGCCGGAACTCTTCGGATCGCTCTCCGTTCGAAGTGTCGTTCACCTGGCCGAGGCTGTGGTGCTCGTTTCGATCATCGTGTTCGGGCTGATCAGCGTGCGCAAGTCTCGTGCTGAACCCCTGGAGATTGCTGTCTTCATCGGCCTAGCCATCGCCTGTCTTTCCGTTGACGTTCGCGAGAAGGTCTGGACGATTCGCAGTCTGCGCATGTTTACCGATGCTTACGTGATGGCAATGGTCGTGCTGCTCGCGACCTCGCGTCGCCTTACATACGTAGTCGCCGCAGTTGGCGCTGTGTCGGTGACGACCTATGGCTATTTCATCTTCAACCTCTAACTCCCTGACCGACCTGCGGCCGATATCGTGGTTGGTGTGAGCCCGCTTACGTCACCTTTGTCGCCGATCGCGCCCGACACTTCGGCGCCCATCATCACGATCACGCCTGCTGCGCTCGCTGAACTAGTTGCGTTGCGCGACACCGAACCCGACGCCGACCGCCTCGGGTTGCGGCTCGAGATCATCAGCAAGCCGGGCGAAGAGTTTCGCTACGACCTCAGTTTCGAGGTGATCACCAAGGCCGCGTTCACCGACGAAGTGCGCACACACAGTGCCGATGGCGCATCGCTGAAGGTCATCGTGCCTGCGGACAGTCGCGAGTTGCTGCAAGATGCCACGCTCGACCACACGTCGTCGGCGGGTCTTGTGGTGCGCAACCCAAACAAGCCGCACGCGCCGGTTGTCGAGGGTTTGGTTCGCGACGACGAGCTGAGCGCAGAGGTCGAGGCGATGATTTCTGCCGAGGTCAACCCTGCGCTCGCTAGCCACGGTGGTTTCGTCACGTTTGTCGGCCACGACACCGAAGGCACCGCCTATCTCACGATGGGTGGCGGCTGTCACGGTTGTTCGATGAGCAAGATGACGATGCTTGATGGTGTGCAGACGATGATCGTCGAGAAGATTCCCGCAATTCAGCACGTGCGCGATCTCACGGATCACTCCAGCGGCGAGAATCCCTTCTACCACTGACTTATCGCGTTGCGTAGAGTGTCGACATGACGTCTCCCGGCAAGTTCCTCTCCGCGGTCCTGATGAGTGCAGTCGTTGTCGGATGTAGCTCGACATCGAAGACATCGACTGACACCGGCTCGACTACGACAACGTTGTCATCGACGACTGTTGCTGGTGCTGCGACCACAACGGCTTCGTCCGCGACCACTGCCCCAGCCACAACTCCGACGACGACGAAGGCCACCACGCCCACGACGACGAAGGCCACCACGCCGGCGACCACACCTGCAACAACGCCCGAGATCATTACGAGCTTCTCAGTCTCCAACGCAGGCTCATGCGCGGCACCTGATGTGAGCTTTGCTGGGCCTTCCCCGTCGGTCACCGTTTCATGGACCGTGGTCGGCGCCGACAGTGTGACTGTGTCGATGGACGGTGAGGGCGGAGTCTGGGACAACGGGCTTCCCCTGTCCGGATCGACGACGGTCCCGGCCTCGTGCGACTCCAACGGCCACAACGTCCACAGTTACCACGTGATCGCCATCAAGGGCGGGCAGAAGGTCGCCAGCAAAAGTGCGACCCGCGGGGCCTGATTTTCGGGCGAAGTGACGCGCCAAACGACTCACAACACCAGGTCAGCGCGTCACTTCGACGATTTAGCAGGACCCCGGCATCGTCGTTGACGTGGCGGGTGGTGGCAGCGTCATCAGCGGTTCCGGCCAGGCGAAGCACGTGGTAACAGTCACGTCGGTGTCTTGCAGGATTGCGACGGTCGTAAGCGTGGTTTGGCCTTGCGCGATCTCGGCCAGCGTTTTGCCCGCGAGATCGTCACCGAGCAACACCACCACGCCGCTGCCCTCGGCCCAAGTGCCGGTCGTCAACAGCGGCACCTCGGGGCCGCTCGCTTCCACGACGGCGTTCGCAAGAAAGACCGCCAGGGATCTGGCGACCGACAATGCAGCAGGATCGTCGGGGTTATAGATGATCTTGGTAACGGGCAGGTCGATGGTGCACGTGTCGGGCGCGGTCATCGTGAAGGCTTCGTCCGTAAGCTGGACGGTCAGGTAGCGAGCAACACCTTCTTGGTTGCTGCAGTTGCCGACCTGAACCACCGTGCCGATCTTCGTGATGACGAACGTGGTGGTACTCAAGTCAAATGTCGTGAGTGTTGTGTCGCCCGGCAGCGTGGAGGCTGCGACGGGCAGGCAGTTGACTTCTTGCAGAGCGTTGAGCACCGTCGTTGTTGTCCAGGCGGTCGGTTCGGGGAACGTGGTGCCGACGCCCGTCGTGTCGACGCCCGGCGTTGTACTCGCTGGCACCTGGCTCGGGAAGGGGATGTTGATCACGGCTCCGACAACGAAGGGGCCGTAACCGGGGACGTCGCGATTTGCTGCCTCCAACTCGGCGACTGTGACCTGGAACATCTCCGCCACCGAGCCGGGATAGTCACCGGCTTCGATGGTGTAGGTGCCGCCGATCTGGGGATTTGTCGTTGTCGTCGAGTCGGTAGCGACAGGGATTGCGAGTTGGAGGCCGACTTGGAACAGGCCGTAATCGACCGTGTTGACATTGGCCGCGTCCATCTCCGCCAGCGTCACGCCGAATGAGTTGGCGACTGCAGTGGGATTGTCGCCTTCTTGCACTGTGTAGAAGAACACATCACCGACGTATGCAGTTGTGGTCATCGGCGCTGTGGGTGGAGGGACTGAATCGTCAACGCCAATGGGCCTACTCGTTGTCACGGCGTCGTTGCAGAAGATTGACGTCAACGTGTCGCCCCCGCCTTCGCCGACTGTTGTCTGGTTCGCGGATGACCGGGTCGCCAGCACCGCGGCGCCGCCGACTCCGACGATCGCGCATGCGCCGAGCACGCTGGCGCTGCGTTGGCGTTGGTGGCGGCGAGCGCGGCGCTTCACGTCGCGCAGCGACGGGCGCGACAACACGCTCGGTCGCTCCGCGAAGGTCGCGGCCAGCTCGCGGTCGATGTCTTCGAATTCGTTCATCGTTGTACCTCAGTTCGTAAGCGGGTGAGTGCGCGGTGGAGTGTGGACTTGACGGTGCCCAAGGGCATGCCGAGGGTCGTTGAGATTTCGGCGTCGGTGAGTTGCAGCTCGTAGCGCAGGGTGACGGCGTTGCGTTGATTCGTTGGCAACCGGCGAACCGCGTCGAGCATGTGGTTGAAGCCCAACTCGCCGCTGTCTTCGGCGTCGCGTTGCGAAGTGGCATGCAACGCTCGAGCAAGACGACGGCGCCGCAACGCGCGTCGACAACCGTTCAACACGCTGACTCGTACATAGGCAACCGGGTTGTCGACTTGCGCGTAACGTATGTACAACTGCGCGAACGCCTCTTGCACTACTTCTTCCGCCTTCTCTGGGAAGTCGACCAGCGCAGTCGCCATGCGCACCATTGCGTGATACTCGCGGTGGTAAAGCGTGTCGAACGGCGTGGCCGGTTCGGTGGCGGCATCGAACTGCACCACCTGAACTACCGGTATCGGTTCGGTCGCATGTTCCATGTGGCTACAAAGAGTCGCCAGCTGGCCGAACGGTTCCCGAGTGTTTTGTTCCCGTCAGGATGCAGGGAGCGCGTTCAGTAGATCGGTGAGCAAGTCGCCTGGATCTTCCAGCCCAACAGAGATGCGCAACAGTCCTTGTCCGATGCCCATCTGCGCCGCCTCGGCGTCGGTGAGGCTGAGGTGCGTGCTGGTGCGTGGGTGACAGATGATTGTCTCGGGCCCACCCAGCGACGTAGCCACGTGCGCAAGGTGCAAGTTCTGCAGCACATGCTCGGCGGCAGCGCGGCCACCGGCGAGATCGATCGCAAGCACGGTGCCAAAGTGGCGCATCTGCCGTTTCGCCAGATCGTGCTGGGGATGTGTTTGTAGCCCGGGGTAATGCGCTGCGCTGACGGCCGGATGATCTTGCATCGACTCGGCTATGTGCAGGGCGCTCGCCGCCTGTTGATTTGTGCGCACGGCGAGCGTGCGAATGCCGCGCAACGCGTTGAACGCATCGAACGGCGACGCGGTGGCGCCGTGCAGCACGCTGTACGACCAGATGTGATTCAACAGGTCGCTCTCGCCGCTGACGACACCGAGCGTGGCGTCGTTGTGGCCGTCGATGCCCTTCGTCGCCGAATGCAGCGATAGGTGAACACCATGCGCGAGTGGCTGTTGGCCAAGCGGTGTCGCGAACGTCGAGTCGACCAAAGTGATCGGGCCGCGTAGCGCGCCAATCTCGTCGAGGTCGACCATTTCGAGCAGTGGGTTAGTGGGCGTCTCGGCGATGACCAACATGGTGCGTCCCGGTCGCAACGCGGCAGCAAACTCGCCAGGCTTGGTGCCGTCGACGAAGGTCACTTCGATCCCGAAACGCTGACACGGCCCTTGCAGAAACGCGAGCGTGGCCGAGTACAGCTGGCGTTGGGCGACGATGTGATCGCCAGCACTGCAGAGGGCGAGCACGACGCTGCTGATTGCGCCCATGCCGCTGGCGAAGGCCATCGACGACTCGGCGCCTTCTAGTGCGGCGACTGCTTCTTCGAACGAGCTCACCGTCGGGTTCGCGTAGCGACCGTAGAACTCGGTGGAACGAAGCTTCGTTGCGCGGCGGTTGGCGTCGGCAAGGTCGGTTGATTCCCACACGCTGCTTGCCCACAACGTCGGAGCCAACGCCCGACCGCCGTTGCTGCGACCGGCAGTGATGGCGCGGGTTGCGGGCTGCTGCGCGTCGTTCGACATGTGGCACACGTTACGACATCGCTCTACGCTGAGGCCATGACGAATACTGGGACGAACGCCGCAACCAACCCCGACTTCGGTGCGCTGTACACCGCTGCTCGCCAGCGGATCACCGCTCTGGTCTCCAGCGGCGGCGTCGATTTGGACAAGATTGTGCCGTCAACCCCCGCGTGGAGGGTGCGCGATGTCATCGCTCACCTCACCGGTGTGACCGCCGACGCGATGAGCGGGAACATGGACGGTGCGCCGGGCGAGGCCTGGACTGAAGCGCAAGTGGCCCGTGGGCGCGACCGCGACCTCGCGGAACTGCTCGCCGACTGGGAGAAGTTCGGCTCGATGCTCGCCGACTTTCTTTCCAGCCCGGCTGGCGCGGCCGCGTCGGCAGCAGTGATGGATGTGCATAGCCACGAAGCGGACTTGCGTCATGCGCTGGGATTGCCATTCGAGTTGCCCGACGACTTCCTGTCGTGGGCAATTGGCGGCGTCCGCGACGGGTTCTACAAGGCAGTTGCCGAGGCCGATTTGCCGGCCATCACACTCAACGCTTCCGACGCCGAATGGTTCCGCGCGCGTCTCGGTCGCCGCACGGAAGCGCAAGTGCGTGCGTACGACTGGTCGGCGGATCCGACTCCATATCTCGACACGTTCTTCATGTTCGGCCCGGCCGAGCTTGCGAGCGGCGAACACTTGTGATCGGAAGGCTCGACGAGGTGGTGATCGATTGCCACGCGCCCATGCGCCTCGCCGAGTTCTGGCAACACGTACTCGGTGGCTACATCGTCCGGCAGAGTCACGAGTGGGTCGCATTGGAACCGACGACCGGAATCACGGTGTCGTTTCAACTCGTCCCCGAGAGCAAGGTTGCGAAGAATCGAGTTCACCTCGACATCGATGTCATCGATCTCGACGATGCAGCGGATGCAGCCGTCGCAGTCGGTGCTCGTCGTATTGGTGAGGTCGTGTACGACGAGCACGGTGGCTTTCAGGTGATGGCCGACCCGGAAGACAACGAGTTCTGCTTCGTCAACGGCCCAACCGCAATCACCGCCTAGCTGAGCCGCCGCATCACGTTGCTGGTGACTTGCGCGACCAGCGGATCGTCAAGGCCGTACACCCAATCGGTGCTGCCGATCGTCGCCACCGTGCCGCCTGCTTCACCGGCTGGTTTGCATGTCAGCATCACCGCGTTGCCGTATCGCGCGCGTGCAAGCGAGTCGTCGTCGAGGTTGCCGTAGATGCGTTCGGCGATGAACTCGAGGTCGCACTGATCGCCGAGCGCGGCAATCGACGCGGGATAGTCGCCCTCGCCGAGGTTGGATGACGGCGTGAATGCGACGACCTCCGTTTGTGGAGGCAGCACGTAGCCCGACGGAAACGGAGTCGCGATCGGGAGCTGATGATCATCGAAGCCGAGTCGGCAGCCAACGGTTTCGTATCCGACGACGCCTGCGTCGCGACCGAGTTGATCGCCGTAGCGCAAACCGGTTTCTTCGAACATCCAATGATCGTGGCGGTAGATGGTGAACGCTCCCGACCCGCGGGGTGTGGAGAGACCGAAGCGGCTGTACAAGCCGAACGCCGAGCCGGCGCCGAGGAAGGTCCACTCCGGTCGCTTCACTACTGGATCACCCCACATGCCGCTCATCGATCGCTCGGCGGCGGTGCCCATCACGGGGTCGACCTTGTGCGCGCTGTACTTGTGGCACACCATCGATCGACCGTCATCCTCAAGACGCACCTGCCAGAACATCGTGTTGCCCGAGAAGCTCGCGTAGTTGCCGCCACCGGCGACGTGCGCCTCTACTGCATCGCGTTGTGCAGCCGACCAATACTCGTCGTGGCCAGCACCGACGACCAACGTGTAGCCGTCGAGCGCTGTCGGGTCGAGCTCGAGATCGCTAGAAACCGCGCAGTGCAGGTCGATGCCCGCGCGCTCCGCCCACTCGACGAAACGGCGCTCGTAGGTGTGCCACCCAGCTGAGCTCATGTAACCCGGGTAGCCATGTTGCTTGCGGAACTGCTGATAGGCGGCGCCGTCGGTGTCGGGCTGTTCGCCAAACGGCACCGGCGGACTCTTGCGGTCGTCGCGTTCGGTGTGCGGCCGCACCAACAGGCCGCGCCCGAATGGCCGGTCGAACGAGACGCGATTGCCGCCGGTGTAGAGGCTGCGACCACCCCAGTTGTTGTAGGCGTTGTACGTGTTGGTCGCGATGACGAGCAACGCTGCGCCCTCGCCGCGCGCTTCCACTGGCGCGCGTACTACGAACATCGCGTGACCGATCGCCCGATCCGGCGGTGCACCGTGTGCGCGCAAGGTGATGAGGTACATCCCGCTGCGCCACTCGGCCGCGACCGGAACGGTGACCGCAACCGGCCAACCGCAACCGTCCGAGTCGGCGTTGTCGGGCGTGTCGTGCACGGCGCCAGTCAAACCGGCGGCAGACCACAGCACGTCGCCGCCCCACCGACGAACGTCGATGTCGTAGTGATCCGCGGAACTCCACACGTGCACACCAACATCGTCGCCAGGGAAGTAGCTCAGCTGATCGCAGTACGCCTCAACCGCGTCGTAATGGGTGATGTCGTCGGCCATGCGCGAACGCTAACCCGCGCGGTCGCATCGCGCGGTTGGCTAGTCCGTTACCTCGATCACGAATTCGCCGTCGGGGTTCACTGCGCAGATGCCGGACAGCCTTCCTGTGTGGGTGAAGCGCATCGCAAGCGTCTGCAATGCGTCGACGTAGAACGGCCCGATGTCGTAGCCGCGAATGTCCTTGTTGGTGATGCGGATCGATTCGCCGACTTTGACTTGCAGAGTCTGCGGCATGATCTCGATGATCTCGCCGCTGTCGATGCTGCGGCCGGTGCCGAACGGCACGGTGTACTCGTAGGTGGCCTGTTCGTTTGCTCCGAGCGGCGCCGTTTCAACGTTGCCGGCCTTGTCGTCGGCTTGAGCACAGCCGACACTCGTCGCGGAGGCGAGCAACAGCAGCGCGGCGGCGAACAGCGGTCGACGCTTCATTGCACACTCTCGCTGAGCAAGATTTCCAGATCGGTGGCGATGCCGTCGGAGCGGATACCAAACGGCCAAGTGAGAACCACTGTGCCATTGCTGTCGACTACGTACATGGCCCCGCTGTGGGTTACCTCAACGTCACCGTCGGCGGTTTTCGTGACCGAGTAGCTGGCGCCGAACGCGTGGGCGGCGGCCTGCAGTGCATCTGCGTCATCGGTGCGCAGCGCGTGCGCATTGGAAACGAAGCTCTGCAAGTAGCCCGTGAGAATCTCGGCGGTGTCGCGCTCGGGGTCGATGGTGACCATCGCCAGGTCGATCTTGTCGGCGGGGTCACCCAGTTGTTTGAGAGCGTTCCTGACCTCGGTCAGCGTGGTCGGGCACACATCGGGGCACGCCGTGTAGCCGAAGTAGACGATCAGTAGGTGTTCATCCCTCGCCACGAATGGAAAGTCAAGATCGCTGGCCGAAGCGTCGGGCAAGCTGAAGGAGGCGACGTTCGGTGCCGGGTCGAGTTGATAGCCGCTGAGCGTCCGCTCGGGCGTGTCGCTTCCGCACGCGGCGAAGAGCAACGCACCTGCGGCGAGCAAGATGGCACGAGGTAGTGCTGTCATGTGGTGGCTCCTGTTGGCTCGATGGGGAAGTACTCCGCGATTGCCGCCCGCAGTTCGTCTGCTGTGAAGGCACCTTGGTGGACCTCGAGCAAGTTGCCACGAGCATCGAAGAACCCGGTTGCCGGAAGGCCGGTCACCAACAGCGCGCTCGAAAGCGCGCCGTCAGGATCGGTGAACTGGGGATACCCCACCCCCAGGTCGGCAGCGAACGCGGCAGCGTCCTCGGGTGTGTCGAAGACGTTGACGCCGATGATTTGAATGGTGTCGGCGATCTCGTTTGCCACTTGGTCGAACGCGGGCATCTCCTTCACGCATGGAACGCAGTTGGTTGCCCACATGTTGACCACAAGTGGCAGTCCGCTGAAGTCGGCCACCGAGGCGCTGCTGCCATCGCTGGCTGTGAAGGTCACATCGTCGACCGCATCACTTGCACGGTCGCTGCACGCCGTCATCAGCATCGTCGCGACACCGAGCGTCGCCGCGATCACGGAGCCCCTCACGATCAGGGTGCTTCGTCCAGCACCGGCACGTCGATAGTCACTTCGCCCGCGGTTTCGAAGACGAGCGTCACCTGAATTGTTGTGCCGACTTCCAGTGGCTGCACTAAGTCGAGCAGCATGATGTGATATCCGCCCGGCTCTAACGCAACCGCAACCCCTGCGGGCAGGTCAATGAACTCGACGGGACGCATTGTCATCTCGCCGTCGCCCATCGCCATGGTCGTGTCAGACCCCATCGCCATCGTCGTGTCAGACCCCATGGCCATGGTCGTATCGGTGGCTGCGTCGGCCATCACCGTCTCGTGAATCTCAACCGTGCCGGTGATGCTGGGATCAATCTTGGCGGCGACGAGCTTGTCGTCCACGGGACTTGTGATCGTGAGGTACACCGCGCCGGCGGTCGCCATCGCTGGGCTAGTGCGCGCCCATTGGCCTTCGACTGTGATGTCAGGCGTGGTGGCCGACGAGGACTTCTCATCATCACCACAACTGGCGAACGAGAGCGCGCTCAACGCGCAGAGGCCGATTATGGAAACGCGGCGGGTGAGGGGGTGAAGCGTGTGGTTCATAAACCTGAGTATCGCTCGCACGCCGAAGCCCCCATGGGTGACCTGCTTCTCTTTTCTGAGGGCCTTAAGTCCCTGTCACCGGTCGGCTTCTGTGTCAGCGCATAAAGCGACACAACTTCTGTGCGCTGGCACTGAGTCGGGACCCGGCGGAGTTCGCAGGATTTCCGGCCCCTGACTCGGCCATCGCGGCCTGAGTGTTAGTGGCCGGCGCGCAAGAGGCGGCCTGGGGTGGCGCCGGTGAACTGGTCGTGATCGACCGTTCGCACTCCAGCTACCCACGTGCCCACGTAGCCGCTCGCCTTTTGCACCAAGCGACGGCCGCCCGCGGGTAGGTCGTATGCCATGCGCGGTGATTCGAACGACAGCCGGTCGTAGTCGATCAGGTTCATGTCGGCGCGCATGCCGGGTGAGATCACGCCGCGATCGCCGAGCTTGTAGAGCGACGCAGTCTGCGCGGTCTGGCGATGCACGATGTGCTCAAGGGACAGCTTCGGCCCGCGTGTGCGATCACGCGTCCAATGCGTGAGCATGAACGTCGGCATGCCGCCGTCACAGATCGCACCGCAATGTGCGCCGCCGTCGCTGAGACCCATGCGCGTGTGCGGATGGCGCGTCACGGCTTCGGTGAACGACAAATCGCCGTAGCTGTAGTTGAAGAACGGCGCGTAGACCATTCCGTTGCCGTCGAGCGACGTCAACTGATCGAGTAGCACTTGCATCGCTGGCACCTTGGTGCGAGCAGCGTGCGCGGCGATGCTGTTCTCCGCGGCAGGCTCGTAGTCGATGTTCGCATCGTCGACACACCAGATGTTGCCGAGGTTGTTGATGATTGCCGACTGGAACATGCCGCCATCGTCGGGCACGTCTTCGATGATTCGACGGCGCCGTTCGGGCTCGGCAAGCGCAACGAGTCGCTCGGGAAGCGGCAGCGCTGCCACTTCCTGATACGCGGGATGAAACATCAGCGGGTGAATGCTGCCCTGCAAGCAGTACAGAATGCCGATGCTGCGACCGGCGACCTGGGCCACGATGTCGAGTCCGTCGTTGTGAGCCTCGTCGAGCAACCGCAACACATCGCGCCACAGGTCGGGTGCCTTGTTCGGTTGATTCAGGTTGACGCTCACGGTGCCACCAGTCAGCGCAGCAACTTTGCGCATCCACGGCCACTCGTCCACCGGCACATGCGCGTGGTCGGGCGCAAACTGGAACACCCCTTGACCGGCGGCGAGCGCGGCGGCGATTCCCATGAGTTCGCGTTCGTCGGCGTTTGTGCCCGGCACCAACTCGCCGTCTTTCGCCTTATGAATCGGCGTGCGCGACGTGCTGAAACCAAATGCGCCGGCGCGCAACGCCTCCGCAACGAGTCGTGCCATTCCGGCAATGTCGTCGTCGGTCGCCGTTTCGTTGGCCGCGCCGCGATCACCCATCACGTATGCGCGCAGTGGTCCGTGTCCGATCAGCGAGCCGATGTCCATCACGCGCGGCAATTGCTCGAGCACATCGAGGTACTCGGGATAGCTCTCCCAGCCCCACTTCAAGCCTTCGGTTAGCGCGCTGCCGGGGATATCTTCCACGCCCTCCATCAACTGGATCAGCCACTCGTGACGATCCGGTGCCGCCGGCGCAAAGCCAACGCCGCAGTTGCCCATGATCGTCGTCGTGACCCCGTGCCATCCGGAAGGGGTGACGAATGGATCCCACGTAGCTTGCGCGTCGTAATGCGTGTGCACGTCGACGAAGCCGGGTGTCAGCAACAGCCCGTCAGCATCAACGGATCGCTCGCTGCGCCCGATCGTTCCCGCTGGTTCGACCGCGGTGATCGTGTCGCCGTCAACGGCAACATCGGCCGCTCGGCCTGGTGCTCCGCTGCCATCAACTAGGAACGCATTGCGGATGACGAAGTCGTTCGACTTTGCGGTGCTCATGCGAGCATCTTCGCGCAATCGTGCAGCAAGCCGTTCGACGAGATCGCAGTGTTGCTCTCGAAGGTGCGCACACCCTTGCGGTCGGTGAATGTGCCGCCGGCTTCCTCGACGACCACCATTACCGCCGCCAGGTCGTAGGGCTGCAGGCCGACGGCGTCGACGGCCAGATCAATTGCACCTTCTGCCACCAGCATGTGCTGCCAGAAGTCGCCGAAGCCGCGCGCTCGGTACGCCTGTTGCTGCAGCTGCACCAGCTGGTCGGTCAATCCCAACGCATCCCAACCCTTCGAGAACGTCACGCTGACCTGCGCCTCATCGATGCGGGAAACGCTCGATACCTGGCAACGGCGCCCATCGGCGAAAGCGCCCAGCCCTTTTGCTGCCCACCATTTGCGATTCATCGCGGGTGCCGACACGACGCCCACAAGCGGACCGTGGTCCGCGTGCGTGAGCGCGATCAGCGTGGCCCACACAGGAATACCGCGCACAAAGTTGGAGGTGCCGTCGATCGGATCGACAATCCAGCGCCAGGGGCTGTCTGCGGCGCCCACCAATCCATGCTCTTCACCGAACAAGCCGTGTGCGCCGCGCTCGGCGAGCACGAGCCCCGCGATTGCCGACTCGGCATCACGATCTGCCTCGGTGACCTCGGTTTGGTTCGCCTTCCAATCAAGGTTGAACGAACGGTTCGTGTAGTGCGGCAACGTGATTGCGTCGGCGGCGTCGGCAAGCCGTAGCGCGAAGTCGAGTTCGCCAGCTGCATCGAATTCCGCGATCGTCATGACGGGAGGCTATTGCATGAGTGGGCGCAGCACGACGGAGTTGTCGCCGTAACACGCGACGGCCATCCAGCGACTGTCGGGCGAGATTGCGACCTGATGTGGAAACGGGAAGCCCTCCATGTCGGCCAGCCTTTGTAAACGGTCGTTGGCAGTGTCGAACACCATCACCACGTCGTGTTGTTGACAAGTCGCGTAGAGACGATCGTTGTGGAAGTACACAGAGTCCAAGATCGCGTCGCCCGTGTCGTACTCGTCCAGGATCTTGTATTCGCCGCCATCGAGATCGAAGGTCATGAGTGCGATCGCACCGGCGATGCGATCAATAGGGCTTGGCATGATGAGCTCGTTGTGTAAGGCGACGGCCATTCGATCCGTGCCCTTGAATGCAACATCTTTTGCGGCTCTGCCATCAAACTGAAAGTGGCACAACAGGCTTCCGTCGGCGGTGGAGAGGAAACGAACCCCGCGCGTCTCAGTGAGGATGCTTACCACCACGATGTCGTCGCGCCAGGGCAGGAACCGAGCGCTGTGGCAGAAAGCAGGCTCGGGTTTTGAGAATTCGAGAGTGCGTGCCCAGTGCAGACACTCACCGTCGTACTCATATAGCGAAACCGATGATCGCTCGCCATTCGACGTCACGACCCGACCTCGACCATCAGTATCGATCACCTCGGAAGGAACTAAATCCGCAAAGTGCGTCGTTGGCAGCTCCGCAACAACACGGGCCTCGCGTTGATCGGGATCGAACTTGATCGTGTGGATGCGGCATCCGAGTAGTGAAACGGCAGCCAAGGTCGTGTCGTCGAGAAATACGACTCCAACCGCGTAAGCCCATCGCGATCGGTAGCCCGCGAAAAACGGCTCCAGGAACTGGGTGCGGTTCTGCCAATCCAGTTGAACAATGATGTCGCGAGCTTGTTGTCGAACTACCTCGGCGGATTTCAGAATCGCTTTGTACGCACTGTCTAGTGCGCGCCCGAGATGCGCTGGCGTGTAGGCCTCCGCTACCTTGGCGCGACCCGCAGCGCCCATCTGGTGGCGCAGCTCGGGATCGCGGCAAAGGCGCTCGACAGCGTCGGCCAATCCTTCGGCGTCGTCGAAGGCAACGAGCTGTCCCGTGCGGCCCTGATCGACCAGCAATGGGAGGGCACCGCGGTTATAGGCAACGATCGGCAATCCCGCGGCCATGCCCTCGAGTGCGGTTCGCGCGAAAGACTCGCGGCAACGACTGATACTCACAACAATGTCGGCCTTTGCTATGGCTTCGGCCGAGGTCTGCGTGTAGTCGCTGAGCGTGAGGTTGTCGGGGAGTTCGCAGCCGCGCAGTGCGGAAGTCGCCGCTGCTCGCGGCCCGACAATGATGAACTCGGCATCGACTCGGTCGCGAAGGTTGGTCGCGAGGCGTGCGAAGTCGCGAACGCCCTTCTTCAACGTGGCGCCGCCGATAAGTGCAACGGCTGGGCGTGGGCGAGAAGTGGTGAGAGTCTTGAATTTTTCGAGATCGACGATGTTGGGCACGACCGCTGTGCACCCCGGTTTGTCGTAGAAGTTGGCGGTGAAGGCCGAGTTGCCGATGACGTATGTCGCATCAGCAGTCACGCTGGCAGCGATTTCGTCGGCACTGGCACCCATTTGCGCGCACAGTCCGGAGTCGCCTAGCGGTACTTCGTGGGCGTGAACGACGGCGGCAATTCCTCTGCTTCGTGCCGCTACCAGCGGCTCGCGGGGAATAATCGTGTTGACGTGGACTGCCTGAATCGAGTGGCGCTCGATGAGGCGACACCATTGATCGACGAGTAGCTCGTTCGGCGGTTCGAGTGGACGGCGCATTGGTACCGGCGCGATGTGCAGCGCATGGCAACGCGCGCGGACCTCCTCGATGTACGACTTGTTGTCCTCAGTCGGCAGAGTCACAACAATGTGAAAGCCGATCGTGGCAAAACCATCGAGCAATTCGATCAGGTTGCGCTCCGCACCAAATACTTCTTCACCAGCAGCGTGCCCGACCACGAGAACGCGAGCACCTTCTGATGGCATTCGCCCACCCTGGATCTCGATCTGCATGTTCGCAATCGCCTTGTCGAGACTTGCGGTGTCGGTTCTAACGGTCGGTTCGACTATGTCGTCGCTGTCGTCGCTGTCGTCGCTGTCGTCGGTGTCGTCCCAAGTCGGTCCCGGCAGCCGTCCCTCGTCGCACCCACTTGAAAGGTAGTGCTCGAGAGGGTCCATGCCAGCCGCGGCCACATCGGGATACACGCGCAGATACCAACCGGCGTCGAAGCCGGGCACGAAACGATTGGCCGCGTTCACAGCAGCGCAGCGCGCGCGGCGGCGACGATGCCGTCGGCGTCGAGGCCTAGCTGGGCGAGGATTCGTTCAGCCGAGCCCTGCGGAATGAACCGCGACGGCACGCCGAGTACTCGCACCGGCACGCCGGACGCGATGGTGTGCACCTGATCGGCGATCGTCATGCCGATGCCGCCGTCGCGTACTCCGTCTTCCACTGTCACGACCACCCCGTGGCGCGCCGCGTCGGCGATCATCAGCGGGTCGAGTGGTGCGCACGAGCGTGCATCCCACACTGTTGCTTGAACGCCGCTCGTCGCCAGTTCTTCGGCAGCCTTCGTCGCGTCGATCACCATCTTGCCGATCGCAATGATGCATACCGAGCCGTCGCCTTCGCGCACCTTGCGCCCAAGCAGACCAGTACCGACCTCGTGCTCGCCCACATGGTGTGCTGCACCGCGCGGCCAGCGGATGGATACCGGTCCTTCGTCCGCGAGGCCGATCGCGTCGTGCAACATCACTTGCAGTTCCTCAGCGCTGGAGGGTGCAAGCACACGCATGCCAGGAACTCTGGCCAGCATTGCCATGTCGTACACGCCGTGATGGCTGGCGCCATCCGGCCCGGTGATGCCAGCGCGATCAAGACAGAACACGACTGGCAGTCGGTGCATTGCGACGTCGTACACCACTTGATCCCACGCTCGGTTCAAGAAGGTCGAATAGATCGCGACGACCGGTCGTAGTCCGGCCATCGCCATGCCAGCCGCACCTGTGACTGCATGTTGTTCGGCGATGCCAACATCAAAGAACCGGTCCGGGAAGCGAGCCTGAAATGGCAGCAGTCCGGTGGGCCCGGGCATCGCCGCCGTGATCGCGACAACTCGCGAGTCGGCCTCTGCCTCTTTGATGATCGCTTCGGCGAACGCTTGCGTGTAGCCGGTGACCACAGCCGGCGGTGGACCGACCAGCGGATCGAATACCGGCGCGTCGTGCAGATGCTTTTCGTCGTCGTCTTCGGCGGGCGAGTAGCCGCGACCCTTCTGCGTGAGCACGTGAACCACGATGGGGCCTTCGGCCGACAACTCGATGGCGTTTCGGAACGTGTGTTCCAGCAGTTCTGTGTCGTGGCCGTCGACTGGGCCGACGTAGCGCACGCCCAACGCCTCGAAGAACGACGGTGGTTGCAGGAACTCGCGCACGGCTGCCTTGAACGCCTCGACGCTCTTCTCTGCTTGTGGGCCGACGTATGGCAGATCACGCAGAAACTGTTCGAGCCGCCGTTGCCGCCGTACGTACACCGGGTTGAGCCGAATCTTGGTCAGGCCGCTCGCCAGCTTGCCAGTGATGCGTTCCGGAAGGCTCGGGTGGTCCGCCATGGCAAGTTCGCGCTCTGTGGGCTGCGCTGCGGTGAGATTGCTGATAGTAGCCGCGTAGCTGCGGCCGTTGTCGTTGAGCACGATGATCACGCGCTTGTTGCCGTGGCCGATGTTGTTCAGCGCTTCGTAGGCCATGCCGCCAGTCATGCTGCCGTCGCCGATGACGGCGACGATGTGGCGATGGTCGTTGACGCCCGCGTCGCGCGCGACAGCGAATCCGTACGCATACGAAAGCACGGTCGAGGCATGACTGTTCTCGATGTAGTCGTGCGGGCTTTCCTCACGATTGGGGTAACCGGACAGTCCGCCGGCCTGGCGCAATTGTTCGAAGCCGGCCTGGCGGCCAGTGACGATCTTGTGCACGTACGCCTGGTGGCCGGTGTCCCACAGAATCGCGTCGGTCGGCGAATCGAATACACGGTGCAACGCCAGCGTCAGTTCGACTGCGCCAAGGTTGCTGCCCAGGTGCCCGGCGTTCTCCGCCACTGCCTGGACGATGAAATCCCGAATCTCTCCGGCTAGTTCGGCAAGCTCCGGATGCGTGAGTTCCTTCAGGTCGGCCGGTTGCCGAATTTGTTGCAGCCTCATGACGGAACCACGTTACAACGGCTTGGCGGCAACCCATGTAGCGGTACGGTTCGTTGAATGAGCACTCACATTGACGGGCATGCTGGGCAGCAGGCCATTGCCGCCATGCTGGCTTTCGGCACCGACACCATGTTCACCCTCAACGGTGGGCACGTGTGGCCGCTGTACGAGGCGGCGCGCGATCAGGGGATGCGCGTCGTCGATACCCGTCACGAGCAAACGGCCACGTTCGCTGCCGAGGCCTACGCCAAGCTCACGCGCAAGCCTGGCCTGGCCGCTTTGACCGCCGGCCCTGGCATCACCAACGGCGTGTCGGCGGTGACCTCGGCCTGGTTCAACGGTTCACCACTTGTTGTGATGGGTGGGCGGGCGCCGGCGATGCGGTGGGGCAGTGGTTCGCTGCAGGAGTTCGACCATGTGCCGGTGATGCAGTCGATCACCAAGTCGGCGGCAACGGTGACCGACGCGGCACAAGCGGGCGCGATGGTGCACGCTGCGGCCCGGTTGGCGCTGACTGCACACCGCGGCCCGACGTTTCTCGACTTTCCGCTCGACGTGTTCGGCCCGTCTGCCGGCGACATTCCCGACGTTGGCACGATCGGCGCAGCAGCGCCGGACGACGACGCGATCGCGAAGTTGGCAGCGCTCATTGCCGGCGCCGAACGCCCGGCATTCATCGTTGGTGGCGACGTGTATTGGGACGGTGCGTGGGAAGCGCTGCGCGCAGCTGCCGAAAACTTGCGAGTGCCGTGCTTCTTCAACGGCCTCGGGCGCGGTTTGCTGCCCGCCGATCACGAGCTTGCGTTCCTTCGCACGCGCGGTCTGTTGAAGGCCCGGGCGGATCTTGTCGTCGTGCTTGGTACGCCCCTCGACTTCCGGCTTGGTTTTGGTCGCTTCGGCGGCGCGCAGGTAGCGCACGTTGTGGATGCCGAGAGTCAGCGCGCGCACCACGTCGATGTGCCGACCGTGGTTGGTGACTTCAACAAGGTGCTGCGCGGTCTCGCTAACTACACGGGAGCGCGTGCGGATCACGAAACTTGGATCGGCGAGTTGCGCGCAGCAGAGGAGAAGGGCCGCGCCGCTGATGCGCTGTTGCTCGCCGCCAACGACGCACCGATCAAGCCGAGCCGCATTTACGGCGAGCTCGCTCGCAGGATGGAACGCGACGCCGTCGTGATTTGCGACGGCGGCGACTTCGCCAGCTACGCGGGCAAGTTCGTTGAAGTCTTCCAACCCGGCTGCTGGCTCGACACCGGCCCATACGGCTGCCTCGGCAACGGGCCGGGGTATGCGATCGCGGCGCGCGTCGTTCGGCCGAGCAGTCAGATCGTGTTGTTGCTGGGCGATGGTGCCGCGGGTTTCAGCCTGATGGACGTCGACTCGATGGTGCGGCACAAGTTGCCGGTCGTGATGGTCGTTGGCAACAACGGCATGTGGGGCCTCGAGAAGCACCCGATGCAGGCAATCTACGGATGGGATGTTGCGTGCGATCTGCAACCGGGCCTGCACTACGACGACGTGGTGAAAGCCCTCGGCGGCGCCGGCGAAACGATTAGCGATCCGTCACAGATCGGCCCCGCGCTCGACCGCGCGTTCGCGTCGGGCGTGCCCTACATGGTCAACGTGCTCACCGACCCGACCGACGTCTACCCGCGTACCAGCAACCTTGGCTGAAGCAAGTGGCGTGCGAGTGAAGCGGTTCTCGTATCACTGGGTTGTCTTCGCGACGGCGTTCATCGTTTTGTTCGGCGCGTCTGGCGCGCGCAGCACGCCCGGCGTGCTGATCCAGCCGCTGCACGACGAGTTCGGTTGGAGCAGCGCGACGGTTGGTCTGGCCGTCAGCATCAACGTGCTCTTGTTCGGATTCATCGGACCGTTCGCGGCGGCGCTGCAGATGCGTTACGGGTTACGGCGCGTCACCGTGGTGGCGCTCACAATCGTCGCCACCGGCGCCGCGTTGACGACGCAGATGACGCAGCCGTGGCATCTCTTCTTACTGTGGGGTCTCGTCGTCGGTACCGGCAGCGGTTGTATGGCGACCGTTTTCGCCAGCACGGTCGCGACGCGCTGGTTCGTTTCGCGGCGCGGTGTGGTCACCGGAGTTTTGACGGCCGCAACAGCGAGCGGTCAGCTTGTGTTTCTCCCGTTGCTCACCCGTCTCGCTGATCATCACGGCTGGCGCTGGGTCGGCGCGACCGTTGCACTCTCGACACTCGCCGTTGTGCCGATCGCCCTCATCTTTCTGCGCAACAGTCCAGAAGATGTTGGCTTGCGTCCCTTCGGTGCAACGGAGGATCTGCCCCCTTCAACTTTGGTTGGCAGCCCGGTGGCGAATGCGTTCGACGCATTGCGTCGAGCGTGGAGCTCGGGCACGTTCTGGTTGTTGTGGGGCAGTTTTGCCGTGTGTGGTCTCTCGACGACCGGCTTGGTGCAAACGCATTTCATCAACGCGGCACACGATCACGGCATCAGTGGCCCAACCGCCGGCGGCTATCTCGCGCTGATCGGTGTCTTCGATGTCGTCGGCACGATCTTCAGTGGTTGGCTCACCGACCGCTGGGATCCACGCAACCTGCTGATGGCGTATTACCTCTTGCGCGGGCTCAGCCTGTTCGTACTTGACCCGGCGCTCATGCACGGTGGCGGTGGACTTTTTGGCTTTATGGCGTTCTACGGTCTCGATTGGGTCGCGACGGTGCCGCCGACGATCGCGTTGTGCGTGCAGCACTTTGGTCGCGAACGCGGTCCGCTGGTCTACGGCTGGGTGTTCGCCGGTCACCAGGTAGGCGGTGCGCTGGCTGCCTGGGGCGCTGGCGCGCTGCATGACTCGACGGGCAGCTATCGCTCCGCGTTCATCATTGCCGGCGTTGCCTGTCTGGTGGCAGCTGGCGGTGTGTTGCGGATCCGCCGCGAACCGCCCGATCAGGTGCAGCCGCTGCCGGGCGCGGCGACCACGTTGCCGGCGGCATCGAGATCCATCGAAGCCGACTCCGTCCGCAGATAGTTCGGCACCAGCAGCGACTCGGCTGTCGGATTCGCACCCTCGAGGATGTAGTACGCCTCGACGGCCTGTTCTACGAGGTGCCGTTCGGCTGCGCACGAGTTCGTCGCCGCATCCTTCACACCTTCGGTGCCTTGCTTTGGAACACATCCTGCACTGACAGCAATCAGGAAAACTCCGACTACCGAGCGAAATAGTCGTTTGTTGGTCATGGACTAGGTATCGGTCACCCCGTCGCAGGCCTGAGTATGCAGTGGTCAAGTTTCGACCATTTTCTGGACGCTGAGTGCCGGTCGTTGTGGGAAGGTGCGTCGCTAGGCTGCCCCGAATGATCGAGCAAGATCTGTTGCAACGAGTGCTCGCCGCCGCTGTGCGCACGGGTGCCGATTTCGCCGAGGTGTACGCCGAAGACAAGCGCTCCACGTCGGTCGCGCTGGATGATGGCCGTGTCGAACAGGTCACCAGCGGTCGCGATCGCGGCGCCGGAATCCGCGTGATTAAGGGCGACACCACTGGCTTCGCGCATACGGCCGACCTCAGCGAGGCTGGCCTTCGTGCGGCTGCCGAAGTCGCGGCTGCCGCGGCCAGCCAGGGCGATGGTGGCACTCGCACGATTGCGCTGACGCGCAGCCCCGGCCGCGTGGTCAGCCCGGTCGAGCAGTATCCCGACGAGGTGCGCAAGGCCGACAAGGTTGCGCTGCTGCAGCGCATGGACGAGAGCGCTCGTTCTGCTGGCAGCTCGATTGTGCAGGTCAGCGCTGGCTACGGCGACAGTCGCAAGCACGTGCTGATCGCCAACACCGACGGTGTGTGGGCAACCGACGAACAGGTGCGCACGCTCATTCGCATCACCGCCGTGGCCGACGGCGACACCGGTATGCAGACCGGCTCGCAAAGTGCTGGCCACACAATGGGCTTCGAATTGTTCAACAAGATCGATGTCGATGCTTTGGCTCGCGATGCGGCCCGCCAGGCGCTCACCAAACTGAACGCGCGTCCTGCGCCCAGCGGTGCGCTGCCGGTTGTCATCAAGCAGGGCAGTGGCGGCGTGTTGTTTCACGAAGCGTGCGGCCACGGGTTAGAGGCCGACGCGATCGTTAAAGGCGCGAGCGTGTACCAAGGCAAGCGTGGCGAACTCGTCGCGTCGCCGCTGGTGACTCTCGTCGACGACGGCACGATGACCGGCGAGTGGGGCGCGATCGCTTTCGACGATGAGGGCCATGCCAGTCAGTACAACGTGCTGATCGAGAACGGCGTGCTCACCGATTACATGTGGGATTACTTGCGTGCGCGCAACGAGGGCCGCAAGCCCAGCGGCAACGGTCGCCGGCAGAGCTATCAGCACATGCCGATGGTGCGCATGACCAACACCTACGTGCTTAACGGCGCCGAAGACCCCGACGACATCGTGCGCGCCACCGACTACGGCGTGTATGTCGCCAAGCTCGGCGGCGGCAGCGTCAACCCGGCTTCCGGCGACTTTGTGTTCGGCATGACCGAGGCCTATCTCATTGAGAACGGCGAGATCACGGAGCCGCTGCGCGAAGGCAACTTGATGGGCAACGGCCCGCAAGTGCTCAACGACATTGATCTGCTGGGCAACGACTTCGCAATGGGGAACCCGGGCACGTGCGGTAAGGACGGCCAAGGTGTGCCGGTGGGCGATGGGCAGCCAACGCTGCGCGTGAAGTCGATGACGATTGGCGGAACCGCCGCGTGAGTGACGCCGTTCTCACTAAGGACCTGCTGGCACTTGCCGATCGCGTTGTTGCGCGGGCAAAGCCGGGCGAGCAGATCGAAGCCTTCGTCAGTCGCGATCTCGAGACCGATGTTCGAATCTACGAGGGCGAGGTCGAGCACTTCGTCAGCGCGCAGAGCGAAGGCATCGGCATCCGTATCATCCGCGATGGTTGCACTGGTTTTGCATATGCCGGCACGCTGGATCCGTCGGCGATCGCCGATGTGCTGGCTGAAGCCCGCGACAACGTTGCGTTCGGCACGCGAGACGAATGGGCTGGTCTGGCCGAACCCGACGGCGTCGATGTCGTCGCACAAGAGTTGTGGAACGAGACGCTCGCTTCCTTCCCAACCGATCGCAAGATCGAGTTCGCGAAAGAGTTGGAGCGCCAGACCCTCGCCATGGATTCGCGAGTGCGCGTCGACGACTCGACGTACTCCGACGTTGCCGTCGAGCTCGCCGTTGCCACCAACACCGGCATTCGTCGGTCGGGTCGCGAGAACGGCTGCTACGTGGCGGTCAGCACTCTTGCCACCGAGGGCGACGAAACGCAGAGCGGTTTCGGATTCAGCGTGGGTCGTTCGCCAGACGAGTTCGATGTCGCCAAAGCAGCGCGTGAAGCGTCAGATCGCGCAACTCGACTTCTCGGTGCCACCAAGCCGCCCAGCCGACGGGTGACGGTCGTGTTCGATCCGTATGTCACGGCGATGTTCCTCGGGGTCATCTCCAGCACGCTCAACGGAGAAGCCGTTGCCAAGGGACGAAGCCTGTTCAAGGATCGCATGGGTGATCAGGTCGCCAACCCGCTCGTCACGCTGATCGACGATCCCACTAACTCGCTGGCCTACACGGCGACCGATCTCGACGGCGAAGGCCTCGCGGCTCGGCGCAACTCGTTAATCGACGCCGGTGTGTTGAAGAGCTTCGTGCACAACAGCTACAGCGCGCGACGCGCTGCGACGCGCAGCACGGGCAACGCGGTGCGCGGTGGTTTCAAAGGAACGCCGGGTGTCGGTTGCTTGGCGCTGCAGTTGCAGCCGGGCAGTCGCGATCAGGCCGCGATGATTGCCGATATCGACGACGGCGTCTTGGTGCAATCGGTGCAGGGCTTGCACAGCGGCGTCAATCCGATCAGCGGCGACTTCTCGGTCGGGGCGTCCGGGTTGATGATCACCAACGGAGCCGTCGGTGCCCCGATTCGTGAGTTCACGATTGCCTCTACGTTGCAACGCATGCTGCTCGACGTCGCCGAAATCGGCAACGACGTCGACTGGCTACCAATGAGCGCCGCCGGCGTGACGATCGCCATCCGCGACGTAACCCTCTCAGGGGCCTAACCGACCTCAGATTGGCGAGCCAATTGGCCCGCGGCAGTTACACGCTGCGCTTGCCAATCGAATGGAGCCGACGCCATGACCACGCGTAGACCAGGGAGCCGATCACCCCGGTTGCCATCGCTGCGAGGCAGGCGTAGGCGAGCAGGTTTCTGAAGCCCCCTGGCATGAAGTGCATGAAGTAGTTGTCGATGGACAAGATGAAGAAGCCGCCGGCGATCAGCGCAAGCGATGTCCAAAATCGGTTTCGCGCGTCAGGCGCGTCCACCGCCTTCCACCCCCTTCGCCAGTACTCAGTTACGACAAACGCTGCCAGCGCCATGGCAAAGACAACGAGAGCGCTCGCAACGACATGCAGGACTAGACGAGTCGACGAGTTCGGTGCGGTCGCGATCACGGTCAAACGTTGACCTAACCCAGCCATTCGCAACAGCGTACAACGGGTCAGCACTCGCCAGTAGGGGTGCGATTAGGAGTTGATCAGGTTGCTGGCCCACGTTTGCGATATGCCGTTGGCCTTCTGTGTCAGCGCATAGAGCGACACAACTTCTGGGCGCTTACACAGAGGCAGGCTCGGCGTGGTTCGAAGGATTGCGTTGAGGCTTCTGTTATACTGAACCATATGGCTCAGTATCGCCAAGCACACTTCGACGCCTCATTCGGCGCGCTCTCGGATGCCACCCGCCGCGGTGTACTTGAGCAACTCGGGCAGGCCGACGCCTCGATCACCGCCCTCGCCGAGCGGTTCCACATGACCCTTACGGGCATGCGGAAACACGTAGGTGTCTTAGAGCAAGCGGGGCTCGTCAGCACACACAAGGTTGGGCGCGTGCGCACGTGCAAACTCGGCAAGCGCGGACTAGATGAAGAAGCGGCATGGATCGAGAGATATCGCCAGCTCTGGACGGCGCGCTTCGACGAGTTGGACATCGTCGTCGAGGAATTGAAACAGAAGGAGAAAGCAAGTGGACGCAACAAACGAACCTGAAGCCACCAGGAAAAACCCCACGGTGGTGGAGCGGACGTCCGAGCTTGAACTCGTGGTCACACGTACCGTTAACGCGCCTGCGGCCCTCGTGTTCGAGGCGTGGACCAAAGCAGAACTCTTCCGGCGGTGGTGGGTGCCGAAGTCGTACGGGCTGAACCTGCTTTCGTGCGAGATGGATGTTCGCGTAGGCGGGCAATATCGGTTGGTGTTTGCCCACGAGGATTCGACGATGGAGTTCTTCGGCACTTACCTCGAAGTAGTGCCGCAATCGCGACTCGTTTGGACCAACGATGAAGGTGACGACGGCAGCACCGTCACCACGGTGACGTTCGAGGAAAGTGGTGGCAAAACGTTGGTGGTCGTTCACGATCGCTATCCCTCAAAGGAAGCGCGTGACTCCGGATCGGCCGATGCGATGCCCGAGGCGCTCGATCAACTCGACGAGCTTCTCGCCAGCATGTACGAGAAGTAGGTGTCGCGACCGAACGCGCCTTCTTCCTCGTGGTCCACACGGAAACCGCACTGACTGTAGAAATCTACGGCGCTCGTCCAATGAGAGGTCGTTTCACAAATGACTCTCTGGACCGACCATGAGCGCGCGACTTGCAGTAGTGCATCCACAATCCTGCGTCCGACGCCATCACGACGCGCGGCGGGTGCAACCGACATACGAACGATCTCGGCTGTAGTGGGATCGACCGGCACGATGATGCCGGTGCCCACGACTTGACCCCTCCGGATCGCGAGCAGGACACGGCCGGTGGCATACGACGTTGCAATGTCGTCCAGGTCCCGATTCAGGGACTCGTCCAACGTTCCCCACCGCTCGGCAAGTCCTTCCAGGATCAATGCTCGCACCTCAGACTGGTAGTCCCGGGTGAAAGGGCGGATCTCCAAATCTTCCGGTCTTCCACCAAGGAATACCAAACCCTCCTGGCTCATTGATCAGGATTCGAGGTCGTATCTCAGGTGGCGAGCGCCGCTGGGCGCGCCATCGGATCCTTGTTGATTGGGTGGGTCCAATCCGCTCCCGGCAGGTTGCTGCCGAGTACGAGCCGGGTGTTGGTGCCCGCCAGAGTGCGGTGCAGCCAGCCAGCAGGCGCTTGCACCCGACAGCCCGGCTGGATCAGGGTGACGTTGCCGTGCTCATCGGCGAACGATCCGGTGCCGGAGATCACCCAGGTGACACCCTCGAATTCGTGCCAGTGCAGCGTCTCGTCCACGTCGTGGGCGTCATCGAAGGCCAACCCGTGGAGACCCATAGCCGCGACCTGCTCGAGCGCAGCTTGCTCGGTGATCGGGTCGCCGGTGGTGAACTCGTATTCCATAGCCCGATCATCGCACGTCGGGATTCAACGCAGCGCCTCTTCGATCGGGCGGCAGCGAATACCCAGCGCAGCAGCGGCCGAACTATCCAGAACCACTCTTGTCGGTCTGCCCAGGCCGCTCTCGCTTGAAGTGCAGGTCGGAATCTGCGCAGTGCGGGCACCAAATCGCTCCGCAAAGAAACCGGCGAGCTCCGCCCGACTCATCGCTCGCGGACCGGCGACGTGCAAGACACCGGTTAGATCGGATCGCTCGGCCACAGCGATGATCGCGGCCGCAAGATCGTCGGCGTGCGCCGGGCAACGAAACTCGTCGGTGAAGAAGCGCATTCTGCTGCGACCAGCGACGACAGCGGCAACATCGCGCTGAATCGGTGCCTGGTGGTCGGTGCCATATAGCAACGAGGTGCGAATGATGAGCGCATTGCCGCCGGCGCGCGCCACCATCTCCTCTGCCGCTGCTTTCCACTGGCCGTACGGCAGCTGCGCATCGGGCTGATCGCGTTCGTTGTACGCGCGATCTCGCCCCGCGAAGACGAGATCGGTCGAGAGGTGGATCAGCCGCGAACCCGCAGCGGCCGCGGCTTCGGCGACGTAACGCGTGCCGTCAACAATCGTTTCGCGGTCGTCATTGCGGTTGGCGAGGTGCACCACAACGTTTGGCTTCCACGCCATGATCTCGTCGAGCACCCGCGGCCGATGACGAACGTCGAGCAACAACTTCGAAGGTGCCAGCAACTCCCACTCAGCGGCTTCGCTAGCAGGACTGAGGTGTTGGCCGAGAAACCCAGACATGCCGGTGACCAGCATCAACCGTTTGCGTCGGGTCCATCGCACTCTTAAAGAGTACGGCAGCGAGGGTCGGCAAGTACCGTTGCGAGTCGTGCCCATTCTTCATGCCATCGTGCTCGGTCTCGTTCAGGGACTCGCCGAGTTCCTGCCCATCTCGTCGAGTGGTCACCTGCTGCTCGTTCCGTGGCTCTTTGGCTGGCACGACTTCGATACGCCGTCGATCGAGAAGGCGTTCGACGTTGCGTTGCACCTCGGGACACTCACAGCCGTCGTCGCCTACTTTCGACGCGACCTCGTCGTCTACGTGCGCGATGGCGTCTTGATGGTGGTGCAGCGGCAGCGTCCGGCCACGCCGGAAGGCCGTCTCGCCTGGCTGCTGGTGCTGTCGGCGATTCCCGCAGCCGCGGTGGGAGCGCTCGCCGAGAACTACATCGACGAGAAGCTCGGCACTCCTTTCTTAATCGCCGTGTCGCTCATCGTGTTCGGTGTGCTGTTGTCGTGGGCGGATCGGCGCGCCGGGCAGCGAACACTCGCCGACTACACGCGCCGCGATGCACTCAGCGTCGGCGCCGCGCAGGTGTTGTCGCTGAATCCCGGTACGTCGCGCAGCGGCATCACGATCACCGCCGCGCGGTTCCTAGGGTTCGACCGCGATGCGGCGGTGCGGGCGAGTTTCCTGATGGCGATCCCCGTCACCGCTGGTGCGGTCGCGCTGAAGTTGATCAAGCTCGCCGGTGATGGTGTTCCCGAAGGACTGGGCGTGCCGATGGTGGTCGGCATTGTGACGTCGGGACTTTCCGGTTGGCTCGCCGTCTGGGGCACCCTGCGCTTGGTTCGCACGCGCACGTTCACCCCGTTTGTGATCTACCGCGTCGCACTCGGTGTCGTCGTGTTGGGCCTGTTGGCGACGGGCGTACGCTGAAGATGTGAGTAACGACCAAGCAGTTAACGACAACGTGACTGACAGCATCATCTTGCAGCGAGTGCCGCTGGGTTTTCAGTGGCCGACAACCGATCCCTTTCTCTTCTGCGTGCATCACCTCGACCGTTACCCGAACGGCAATGGGGCGTTTGGGCCGCAGGCTTCACTCGCCGGTCGCTCGATTGGCAACGACTTCCAACCACTCGACGGCTGGCGCATGTATCACGGCAGCACGGTGCCGGGCTTTCCGGAACATCCGCACCGTGGTTTCGAGACCGTCACGTTTGCGCGCAAAGGTTTCATCGACCACAGCGACTCGATGGGCGCATCGGCGCGGTTCGGCCGCGGCGATGTGCAGTGGATGACGGCTGGCAAGGGTGTCGTGCACAGCGAGATGTTTCCGTTGCTCGACACCGAAGGCCCGAACACGGTCGAGTTGTTTCAGATCTGGATGAACCTGCCCGCCGTCGACAAGATGGTCGAGCCTTACTTCACGATGCTGTGGAGCGGCAACATCCCAGTGCATCACCATGTCGACGATGCAGGGATCGCTACCGATGTCACCGTGATCGCCGGTTCGTACGCGGGCATCGCAGCACCGACCCCGCCGCCTGCCTCGTGGGCGTCGCGCGCCGAAGCCGAAGTTGCGATGTGGCATGTAGTGATCGGGGCTGGTGGAACCATCACGCTGCCGCCCGCAGCAAACCCCGATACCAATCGCGTGCTGTACGTGTTTGAGGGCTCAGTTGCGATCGACGGCGAGGACGTTGCGGGAGAGACCGGCGTTGTCGTCATTGCCGATCGCGCGGCACCACTGCGCGCCGGCGACACCGGTGCGGAGATTCTCGTGCTGCAAGGTCGCCCCATCGGCGAGCCAGTCGCGCAATACGGCCCGTTCGTAATGAACACTCGCGCGGAGATCGATCAAGCATTCACTGACTACCGGCGAACCGGATTCGGTGGCTGGCCCTGGGACACGCCCGACCCTGTGCACGGTGGCGATGCGGAACGTTTTGCGCGCCACGCCGATGGCCGCGTCGAGCAACCCGAGTCGCTAGCCCGTCCGTAGTGTTTGCGCGGCGTTCGTACGCGCCGCGAAACGGCCAGGCAAGAACGCGATCGCAATCGACAGCAGGATCGTCACCGGGATCGCAACGAGAATGGCAATGATCGGCACTTGCGGTGTCACAGAGACGCCGATGCTGTCGCTGAAACGAGTCCAGAGAGTTCTGCCACCAAGAATCCCGAGTGGCAGTCCGATCAACAGCGCGACCAGCGCAACCGTGGTCGCCTGCCACGCGGTTGTTGCCGCGACTTGCCGACGAACAAATCCCAGCGACTGAAGCACTGCGAAGTCGCGGCGACGTCGTCGCACGGAAGTGGCAAGAGTCGTTGCCAATGTGGCGACTGCCAAGAGTGCGAGGACGCCCGCGAGGACGAGTGGCGTGGAGCGCACTTCCTCGTAGTTCCGAATGCCACCAGGCTTTTGATCCGTGACTACGCAAAACAGGAATTGGCAATCGCTGTCAATCGGCAGGAATGCGCCGCGCAGACGTTCGTTGGCAACTTGCTGATCGGTGCCTGCGCGATAGCGAACGAAGTAGGTGGTGTAGCGGCCGCCGTTCAAAAAGGGATCTTCGAGCAGGACTGGCATGACTGCCGCGCCCTCGTCGAGATCGGTGCTATCGAAGATTGCCCGACCAACTCCGGGGAACACAGCAATTCCTACGACTTCCAGCGTCGTTTTTGTGCCGCTGAGATCCTGTGTCGTGACGAAGTCGCCGACGTTTACATGTAGTCGTCCGGCTGTGTGTTGGCCGAGCACGATCTCATCCTCTTCACGAACCGCGCGACCCTTGATCACCCGTGGGTAGACGTCGCTTCCGAAAGTGTCGATACCGATCGCTGGTACGGGAAGCGCCGGGCTCTCATCGCCTTCAGCGGTCAGCCGCAGCTCTCCGATGCTGCCCGCACTCCACGCTGCAACATCAGGATCGTGGTCGAGAATCGCCTTCGACTCCTCCAGTGGCAAGCCTTGAAATCCGTTGCCCACCGCTACATCCCACTCCAGCCCGTACAGCGATGGGGTAGTGACCAAGCGTTCGAGGTTGCCGCCGAACGTCACTGCAGCCGTCAACGCTCCCAACGCGAGTGAAGTCGCGACCAATGCACCCACCACCGGCACCGCGGTTCGTCCTCGCCCGCGCTCGAGCGCCATGCGAACTCCAACAACCGACGTTGCCGGCGCGCCGATGTTGGCGAGCATCGTTGCGATTCGGCTGGGTCGCGACGGTGAGGCAGGTCCTGGTCCGACCGCTGCGGTTCCAAAGTGAGGTAACGATCGGGCCACGGAGACACAGGCTCCCACCAGGAACAGAACGATCAAGGCAAACGCCCCAATTGCGAGCACGGCGACGTTGACGGCGATGCCGGTGTGACGTTCTGCCAATCGCGCTGGACCAATTGGGAAGTAGTTGGAGGCGAACACCGCGAAAGCGGTTGCTATCGCTGCCGCGAGTAACAACATCGCGAGGACGCGGATCGCCGCGACCACGAGCAGTTGAGCGTTGCTGAATCCGAGGCTCCACAGTTGTCGCCGGTCGCTCTCGTCGAGCAACAGATGTCGAGAAAGTAGGCGGCCAAGAACGAGAAAACCGACGAGGGCGAGAATCACTCCGAAGATCAACAACGCTTGTGCTTGTGGTTCGATCGAGCGGTTCACCTTTGCCTGCCGCGCGCCAGCGTCGATGAACGGTACGGATGTCACAGGCACGCCCAGCTCAATCAGTTGGGCGCTCAGCGTTGAGCGGAACGCGTCTATGTCGGCCGCTCCGCCATGTAGTCGCACGTGCAGATAGCTGTAGTTGAACGCTTCGTCCGGGTGCGCCGCGTAGTACGCGGGTGTGAAGACGACGGCGGCAGTGCCATCGAACGGTGCCATCGGGACGACTTCTCCAGGCAGGACTCCGATACCCGCAACGGTGAACGTGCGAAGTTCCCCAGCGGTGTCGAGTTCTAAGGGCGCGGCGTAGTACTCGGCCTCCGTCTCGGCGCGTAGCTCGAACGTGTCGCCGACGCCAACGTCCAGAGTTTTGGCGGCGGCGACATTAAGCATCACTTCGTCGGCCCGAGTCGGGTCTGGAAGCCGGCCCGCGACCAGCTTGGGTCGATTTGTTTCGTAGAGGTACTGGCTGTCGACACCCGCTTGAAAGTCTTGGAATTGGCGGATGCGGTCGCTTGGCACAGCGATCATGGGTGCGGTGACGGCGATGGCTTCGACCTGCGGAATCCTGCTGACCAAATCGAACGTTGCTTGAAACTGCGGGTCGTTTGGCGCGAAGAACGCAATCATGACGTCCTCGGCGTTTGCCTCTGTGAGGTAACGGTCGTAGGCGGTCTCAGTGCGCCGAGCGCCTGCGATCGTCGCGAACACAGTCCCGGCAACGAGACCGATTAACAATGCAAAGCCGAGAGACGCCTTCCAGTGCCGGCGCAGCTCGTTGTTCACTTGCGTCGCGACGGCTTTCACCTGGCCATCTTGGCTGTTGCCAGCAGGCTTGAGAAGGGCGTCACCCGGCTAGTCGAGGTGGTGTTATCCGCACTCCAGCGCACGTTGTCACACGGGGCGGATCGCCTCGGCCGGATCTAAGCGCGCGGCGCGGATAGCTGGCGACACACCGGCAAGCAACCCCACAGCCAACGCCACCCCGGCGCCACCCGCAAGCGCAGCGATTGGCACGTCGACAACCCAGCCGCGTGAGTTGGCGTAGACGGCCGTCACCACCGCCCCGAGCGTGCAACCGGCGACGCCGCCGAGCACGGACAACAATCCCGCTTCGGCCAGGAATTGCGTGAGGATGTGGCGACGGCTTGCGCCAAGTGCGCGCCGCACGCCGATCTCGGCGCGGCGTTCGAGCACCGAGATCACCATCACATTCGTGATGCCGACTCCGCCGACGAGCAACGCGACGGCACCAAGTGCGAGCAACAGATTGCGCAACGCCGCATCGGTCTTGGCTCGCGCCTCCAGTGCATCCGATGGTCGAGAGATGTCGACCTCATTCGGCGACTGCGGGTTCACCGTGCGCGCCAACACGGCGCGAACGTCTGGCACGCGATCGGGATCGGCGCGCACGAAGAGCGTGCTCGGCGAAGCGGTCGTGTCGTACAACTCGTCCGCGACCCCATACCCGATCATCGCTGCGCTATCTAGTTCCGGCGCGAGAGGCGTCTTGGCGGCGATGCCGATCACTGCGAACCATTCGCCATGCCCGTCGCCCCCGGTGATCCACACACGCGGGTGGCGGTCGAGCGACGTGATTCCCAGGCGAGCAGCCGCGTCCGCACCGAGAACCACGACTGGCACGTCGGGTGAGGTTTGGTTCAAGAACCTGCCGGAAGCGAGCGAGCCGCGCACGGTGTCGAGCAGGTTCGAATCGACTGCCATCACCGCGATCCCACCAGTGATGCCGGCGTCCACGTAAGGGCTCCGCCGCACGGTCGCGGTGGTGTACGTCAGCCCGGCGGCGGCCGTGACCGGACCGATCCTGCCCGCCGTGCGCTTTGCCGTCTCCGGCAACGTGCTTTGATCGCCGAACATGCTCTGGCCCGGCGCTGCCCGCAGGAGCCCGGTCCCCAACGAGTCGATCTCGGCAAGAAGATCAGCGCGACTAGAAGCTGAGATGCCAACGACCGAGATCATCGAGGCGATTCCGATCGCGATACCGAGGGCGGTGAGAAGCGTGCGCAGCGGGCGCGTACGTAGACCAACGAAACCTACGCGCACGCCGTCCGCCGGGCGCAGGCGACTTCGTGCTGGCGAAACGAGTTCAGTCACGTGGCCACCACCGTCGAGTCGGCGACGATGCAGCCGTCGCGCATCGTGACTTGGCGCAGAGCCTGCGCGAGGTCGCGGTCGTGCGTGATCAACACGATGGTCCGCCCGTCGGCGTTCAACTGCTGAAGCAGCGACATGATCGCCGCTCCATTGGCGGAATCGAGATTGCCTGTCGGTTCGTCGGCGAGCACGATCGCTGGATCAGCGATCAGGGCTCGCGCGATTGCAACCCGCTGACGTTCACCTCCGGAGAGTTTTCCCGGGCGGTGAGTCGCGCGGTCGGCGAGACCCACCGCCGCCAACATTTCAGCCGCTCGGCGCAAACGTTGCCGCCGAGACACTGCGGCGTACAACAACCCGTCGGCGACGTTCTCCATCGCGGACATACCTTCGATCAGATGGAATTGCTGGAACACGAATCCGATTCGTCGGCCCCGCACTGCCGACAACCGGCTGTCGCTGAGTGACGACGTGGCAACTCCGTCGATCTTCACCGTGCCTGTCGTCGGTCGTTGCAGTGCGCCGATCACATTCATGAGTGTCGTCTTGCCCGAACCGGACGGTCCGACGATGGCGACAAACTCGCCTCGTTCGACGCGCAGATCGACGCCGGCGAGAGCTCGGATTGGCGGAGCACCTGGGTACTCCTTGACAACGCTGGTCAGTTCCAACACGGCGCTCATGGGACGACCACCGTGTCGCCAGGCTCGATAGCACCGGTCACGGCCACCCAGCCGTCGGCGAACTCGCCAATCTCGACGGCGACGAGGCGCGTTCCATTCGCGCTCGACGAGTCTGGTACCTCGACTGCGTAACCGCCCTCGGCGAGAGCGAGCAGCGCGTCGGCGGGAACGGCCGTCGCTGCGGCCACGAGAACGTCGTTCACCTTCACCTTCACAGAGATCCCGTCTTCGACCTCGAGAGCAGCTGTGCTGATGATGATCGGGAATGTGACCGCACCGTCCTCGGCGACCCGTGCCGATTCGATTCTTTGCACCGTGCCCGCAACGGTCTCGCCAGTCGGGAGTTCGACGACTACTTGGTCGCCGACCTGAATCAGGCTGAGCTTGGATGATCCGACAAGTACGCGCACTGATTGTTCGAGCCCCGTCACTTCCAGGCCGGCCGTTGTCGCGGCGGCACCGAGAGCGTCGGCCACATTCGCGATGCGAACCTCGTCGGGCCAGAAGACGATCTCGCCGATTGCCAGCCGACCGTCCTCGGTCATGCCGGTCGAGCGCTGCATGCGCTTGACGGCGGCGGTGGTACTTGCCGTCCACGTTTCGTCGACCGTGACCTCGTTGGCGTCGGCGTAGCCCAGCGCGACCAGCGCAGCTTCGAGCTGGGCTACATCGGCACCCTTCGCTCCGGCGGCGAGTGGGCGCCACTGCGGTCGATCGCCCTCAAGCAACAACACCGGCTTGCCGTCGACCTCGGCCAAAGGCGCGCCAAACTCGATGACGTCGCCGACCGTCGGCAATTGCGTGATGGTGCCGTTGGCGCTCAGACCCAACTTGCGCTGATCGCCGTGGCCAACTGTTCCGGTAAACGACTCCGTGTTGACCAGGTCGCGCTGTTCTACCACCACTGTCGACAATTCGGAGTTGGCGGGATCTGGCGACGTAACGGATGCCGCTGAACCTGCTCCGTCGGCATCGTCACGAGCCACCACGGCTATCGCCGCCACTGTGGCGACGCACACGCCGCCGATCACGATCGCGCGCCTCATTCCTCGACTCCGTTGGCGGCAGTGAAGATGCCAGTTGAGCCGTCGCCGAAGATTCCGCCGCACGCTTCGCTCGCCGCGTCGAACTCCTCCGAGCCGGGCCCGTCGGTGGGTGGGTTCGCGTCGTCCCCTGCCGAACCGATCTGGATGCTGATGCCGTTGCCGCCATCGGTGAAGGTGGGATCAGCGAAGTCGATGCCGTGATCGCGCATGCACTGGGCGAAGTCGAGCATCTGTTCGCGCTGCTCGGCTAGGACCTCTGGGTCGATCTCGATCTCGCCGAATACGTCGTCGAGGATCGGCTGGCATTCCGCTTCGGCAGCCTGGTACTCGTCGCTGGACGGATCGAATGGCAGCGATCCGCTCGTGCCACCGCCTGTGACCCCGATTGCGGGTCCCTGGGCCACCACCACGCCGCCGTCCCCGGCGGAGCCCTCATCGACCGATACGACTTGCGGATCGGGAAGGTCGATGCCGTGTTCGCGCATGCATGCGGTGTAGTTCACGAATGCTTGTTCCGGATCAACGCTCGTCGGCGTGCTCGTGTCGGTGGCGTTGTCTCCGCTCGCTGGTGCGGAATCGATGCTGGCGACCTCGTCGGCGCGACTTGTCGAGTCGTTCGTTGACCCACAGGCGCCGATGGTCGCGACAATCGCGACCACTCCGAGCACGCGTAGCGGGAAGAGGATTCTTGTGGGCGATCGAAATTGCATGGTGCAGCTCCTTGGGAAGTCGGTTTCTTGTTCCGATGTCGGGAGCATCTTGAGCACCGCCGACTGAGTTGCACCTGAGCGGTACTGAGAGCCGGCTGAGAAGTGGCGCCGACGCTGCCTTTCCTTTGCGAAAGGCAAACACCACACTGTGTGGATGCGTGTTCTGTTGGTCGAAGACGAGGAACGCCTCGCCGAGGCAATCGCAAGAGGCCTCGCCGTCGAGGGCTTCGAGGTCGACATCGCCCATACCGGCCCCGACGGACTGTGGCGCGCGGCCGAGGGAACCTACGCGGCCATCGTGCTGGACATTCTGCTGCCCGGCATGAACGGCTTCGCGGTGTGCCGCGAACTGCGCGGTCGCGGAGATCGCACGCCGATCCTGATGCTCACTGCCAAGCAAGGCGAGCACGACGAAGCCGAAGCGCTCGATCTCGGTGCCGACGACTTCTTGCGGAAGCCGTTCAGTTTCGTCGTGCTCGTCGCTCGGTTGCACGCATTGATCCGACGCAATGCTGGAGCGCCGGACGGTCTGCTCAGTGTCGGCGATCTATGCATCGACACCAAACGTCGGCTCTGCTGCCGGGGCGACGTCGAGATTGCTCTCACGTCGCGCGAGCTGGACCTCCTGATCGCGCTCGCCCGGCGTGACGGCGGCGTAGCAGCCAAGAACGAGCTGCTCGCCGAGGTGTGGGGTTTCGATTTCGAGGGCGACCACAACATCATCGAGGTCTATGTGCGATACCTACGCAACAAGATCGATAAGCCGTTCGAGCGGGGCAGTCTGCAAACGATTAGAACGCTCGGCTATCGCTTGGTAAACGACACGGCGAACATCGTCACGGTCGACGAACCGGTAGCGACATGATCCTGCGATCCTTGCGCCGTTTGGTGGGTTCGGTCCGCGTGCGCGTTGCCGTCGTTGCCGGCCTTGCGTTCGCGCTCGTGATGGTCGTTGCTTCGTTGTTGCTCTTGCACATGCTCGAGTCCCGCCTGATCAAAGACATTCGCGCGGCGAACGAGCGGGCGCTGCAAACCCAAGCCACCAATCTGATGATTAACGGTCTTCCGCCCATCGCCGAAGCGCCGACATTGGTCGACGTAGGCAACGGTGTCGTCGCTTTCACAGTTGGTGCTGGCACCGGGCAGGTTGTGGTCGCGGCGGCGGACGGCGAGTCGCAGCCGATTGTTCCCGATCAAGTCTTTGAGGCCAGCGCGATCCCGGTGAGTGCTGTATTCGTTGAGAGTCTGAACGGCGCGCCGATGACTCAGTACTCGGTCGCCGTTCCTCTTGACCCGGCATCGGCCCGCCTGCTTGGTGTCGCGGGGCAAGAAGGACCGTTCCTCACCTCGTCGGTTCAGGTGTCTCCGGGACTCTCGCTGATCACCGCCGCGTCGTTGGCGGAAGTCGACAGCACACTGTCGACCACGCGCACGCTGCTGTGGTATGTGGTGCCAGTGCTTGTGCTGCTTGTGAGCGGGTTGGCCTGGATGCTGGTGGGTCGCGCGCTGCGCCCCGTGCACGCACTGACGGCGAGGGCAGCAACGATCAGCGCGCGTTCCCTACACGAACGCGTGCCTGTCCCTTCGGCCGACGACGAGGTCGCGGAATTGGCCACAACCATCAACTCCATGCTCGACCGGATTGAAACGTCTGATCGCGCGAGTCGTCGGCTGGTCTCGGATGCGTCGCACGAGTTGCGAACCCCGATCACGGTGATGCGCACCGAACTTGAGGTCGCTCGTCGCGACCCGCACACGACGTGGGACGTTGTCAGCGAGAACGTTCTAACGGAAGTGGATCGGCTGCAGACGCTCGTCGACGATCTGCTGCTGCTTGCTCGAATGAGCGAGCAGGGCACGACCTCGGCGCAGTTCTCGCTGCTCGACATTGTGCGCGATGTCACCTCACGCCGCCGACGCGTCGGTGTGAGGCTCGCTAACGCCGACATCGCTGACGTGCTCGTCGTTGGCGACTCGTCTGCCGTGCAACGCGCAATTGATCATGTCGTAGCAAACGCCGCGCGCCACGCCGACACTCGTGTGGATATCCACATCGCGGCCGATCCAGATGCGGGTAAGGCAGGCAGCGCTGTCGTGCACGTCGACGACGACGGCCCGGGAATCGATCCCGCCGATCGCGAGGGTGTCCTGCAACGGTTCGTTCGTCTCGACGAGGCGCGCAGCCGCGATGGCGGTGGTTCTGGCCTAGGCCTGGCCGTAGCGCGCGACGTGATGGTTGCCCACCATGGCAGCGTGACGATTTCCGAGTCGCCGTTGGGTGGTGCCCGCGTGTCGCTCCGATTCAACGCGTAGTCGCGGCGAGCACGATTGCATCGGCGGCGATTTGCGCGCTGGCAGCGCTGGCGCACTCTGGTGGCACGCCCACCTCGATGGACTCGTCGCCGAGCGCGACGACAACTCCCTCGCACCAGCGCTGGCCGCTCCCGAACAGCGCTACATCGTTGCCCGGGCGAAGCGCAGGCGAGTCTTCGATCCCGAGTGCGAACACGACCCAATCTGATGGCAGTGTCCGCTCGCTGGTTGCGGCGACATCGGATGCAACGAGCACTTCCCCGGCAGCGATGAGGGTTGTGGCGATTGCATCAACGGGTGCTTCGTCGATCGCGCTTGGCGCGACCATCGCGATCGGATAGTCGCGCCCGACGGCATGTATGACGTCGCCTGGCGCAACATCGACTGTGGCGACCCACACGCGACGGGTTTCACCCCATTGGTCTCGTTGCTCGTGCAGTCGCGTTTGCGCGCTCGCCACCATCGACCACACGATCGCCGCGCACACAGTGACGAACAACCAGTACAACCATGGCCGGCGCGCCAGGGCGAAGCGAAGACGGGGCAACAGCAGCATGCGAATCTCCCAGCGTGGGAATCAAGCTCGGGGGAAGCCGCAGTGCGCACCATATCGGTGCAGTCAGAAAGTCGGCCTAGTCGCTGGACGTGCTTGCCGCAGGCGTACTTGCCGCCGGGGCCTTTGCAGCTGAAGTGCTGCTGTCGGTGCTTGCGGGTGTGCTGGCGGCAGCGGACTTATCGGCAGTCGAGCTCTCGCCGCCTGTCGACTTGCTCTTGCCGCCCGAACCGCGACTGTCGTTCTTGTAGAAGCCGCCGCCACGGAACGTCACGCCAACGGGAAGGAAAACCTTCTTGACCTGCATCGTGGCACCCGTTGTCGGGTGGACAGCCTCGGTGAGCGCATCGTCGCTGAAGGCCTGCTGAACCTCGATGGTTTCGCCGGTTTCGATGAATCTGTAGACGTAGGTCGGCATCGAGGAATTAATGCTAGCTGCGTAGAGTGGAGAGCATGCGGGCTCGAACGGCAGTGATTCCGGCGGCGGGCATGGGTACTCGCTTCCTTCCGGCCACCAAGGCCGTGCCCAAAGAACTGCTGCCGATCATCGATACCCCCGCGCTGCAACTGATCATCGACGAAGCCGTCGGCGCCGGTTTCGATCACATCGTCGTTGTGACCAGCCATGCCAAGCCGGCGATCGAGGCGTACTTCCAGCCCGCGCCGGAAGTGATGGCCAAGCTGCGCAGCTCGGGGCGTGGCGCGCTCGCCGACCATCTCGAGCGCACCGCCGACACGGCGCGCATCACGTTTGCGTACCAGGACGACCCTCATGGCCTCGGGCATGCCGTCGGTTGCGCGCGCGAGGCAGTCGGCGACGAACCGTTCGCCGTTTTGCTACCTGACGAGATCATGGGCGACAGCTCGCTGCTTGCGCAGATGGCCGATGTTGCGGCCGCCTCCGGTGGCAGCACCGTCGGCTTGAAGCGCGTCCCGCCTGGCGAGCTCAGCGCCTACGGGGTTGTCGAGCCGATCGGCGATGTTGACGCCGACGGAGTGGTGCAAGTGCGATCGATGGTGGAGAAGCCGGCGATGAACGAAGCACCCAGCGATTTGATTCTCATCGGTCGCTACGTGCTCGCGGCCGATGCGTTTCAGGCCATCGACCGCGTCGTGCCCGGTGCGAACGGCGAGATCCAGCTGACCGATGCCTTGAAGATGCTTGCCGCGGCCGCGCCGTTCCACGGTGTTGTCAGCAAGATCAGTCGTTACGACACTGGCACTCCTTTCGGATGGCTGACCGCCGTTGTCGATCTTGCGCTCGTCGACGAGCAGATCGGCGCGCAATTCCGCGACTGGCTGGACGGACGCATCTGAACGCGACGGAAGTCGCCGAACTGTTGCATCGGCAACTCGCGTCGGCCGGCACTCCGGAACGAGCGGCCGGCGAACGCGCGTACCTGAAGAGTGACTTACAGCATCTCGGTACGACAGTTCCCGCAATGCGCGCAATCGTCAAGGCGTGGTTGCGCTCTCACGAAGCTGCGCACGGCAAGCTGACCCACGACGAGTTGTTCGCCCTCGCTGACGCGTTGTGGGCACAACCAGTACACGAGCGGCGCATGGCTGCCGTGGAGTTGTTGGTCGCCAAGCCGTCGTTGATCGCCCTCGAAGATGTGCCTTGGCTCTTCAACACGTTGCGCGATTGCCGAACGTGGGCGCTGCTCGACCCCATCGCCGGATCTGTCGTTGCCGACCTCGCGGCGCGTGAGCCCGACGACGTGCTTGAGCACCTCGACCGCTGGGTCCACGATGGCGACTTCTGGATTCGTCGATCGGCTGTCCTCGGTTTGCGCACCCTGTTACGGCACGATGAACAGCTCGATCGGTTCTTCTCTTACGCAACCGAGCTGCTTCCCGAGAAGGAGTTCTTCATCCGCAAGGTGATCGGCTGGGTTGCGCGCGAGGTCGCGGCACGACACCCCGCTCTCGTTTCGCGCTGGTTGCGCGACAACATGGCATCGATGAACTTGGTGACGTTGCGCGAACCGATGCGCCGGCTCGCAGACGCGGCCGAGTTGCGCGCCCTCTACGACAAGCGGCGGAACAACGCGGGGTAGTCGACGACGAGACCGAACTCGTCGACCTCGAACTCTGCGGTTGGTCCGTTGTCGCGTTCGTGCTGCCACCGATGAGCGTCGACTCGGGTGTAGCGATGCAAGTCGGATCGCACTTCGAGCGTGTCTGGGTCGACCGTCACTACCGGCAATTCTGCGGTGTCGCCATCGAGCAGCGGCAGTCTTCGGATCGGCAACGTTTGCGTCATCGGAGTGCACGCCATGTCGATGTCGTAGCAACCATCGAGCTCTGTGCGATGTGCACCGTTCATCTCGCCCCAACGACCGCTGCCATCGGTGGCTAGCCACAGGTCGGGTTCTTCAAGGTCCCGGAACAGTAGGAACTGGCGAACCTGCCACGAGGCGCTGAGCCGTAACACGTACTGAATGTGCTCGCGCCCGGGCGCATCGCCGACCGCGCCACTGATGGTGAACCCTTCGTTCTCCCACCGGATGGTCGCCGTCTCAAGCCCGTCGCCGGCCCAAGTCGTCCACTGCACCTGGTGCCCTTCCGGGCTGTGAGCGGCCGTTGGTGCAATGTATGAACTCACGGCCGCGACCTACCAACCCGCGTCGATGAACTTTTGAAGCTGGGCCAATGCCGCCATCTTCACGTCGGCATCAGGTCGTTGCGCCCATTCGCGGGCAACGGGACCACCGACGAGTGAGAGCAGAACCGGTCGACCAATCAACGGCAGCAAGTTGAACCACTCGCGGTAGGGCGCGCCTGGGTCGCCCGCGATGTTCCACATCAGTGAGTCCTCGGTCCAGAAGGCCTCTTCGAACACGAACCAGACCTTGTCGAGCAACCCGAAGCCGATGCTGTCGATTGCCTCGTTCTTTGAGTCTGGCAACGGCGGCTCGAACTCGATCGACCCTGACTTCAGCACACCCAGCGGCACTGTGATGACGACGCGATCGCCTTCAACTTCGTTGCCGTTCTCGTCGAGGACGTGCACCCCGTTGGTGCCCCATTCGATTCGGCGCACGGGCCGCAACGTCTCGATGTTGAGGCCCTCGGCCATTTCCTGAACGATCGCGTCGTACCCGCCAAGCACGATGAGATCGTCGCCTTCTGTCCCTTCCTCTTGACCCCACCATGTCGACAGTTCGGAAGCATCCGCACCGTATTCCGCTGCGATTTCGCTTGCGTCGACGTGGTCGAGTGCTTCGGGGTCGACGTCCTGCGCCGCGCCACTGCGCTCGATTGCAGCCGCCAGTGAAAGATCGAACTCCTCATCTTCGGCCCAATCGATTGCCGCAGCGATCGCTTCCGTGGCCGGTTGCACAAAACCTTCGATGTCGTCAATCCGCTGACCGTCGGCTGCGAGGACCGATTGCTCGTCGTAATCAAACGGCGCTACAGCGACGGCGAGTTCGGCGAGTTGATCGGCAAGGTCACTTGCAGTGACGTCGTGAACCCACGATGCACCCAATTCGACGATCAGATCGTCAACCGCGGTCACGCTGTGCACTCGTCCGCCGACCCGATCCCGTGCTTCGATCACCACGACATCGAATCCATCGTCGGCGAGCTGTCGGGCGGCGGCAACTCCGGCAGCGCCTGCGCCGACGACTACGACCCGCTCACCATCGCTGGCTTCCGCTCGCACCTCCGCAGCGACTCGTCGCCCCGACTCTTGCGCGCCATGCACCGTTGCCGGACTGTCGGACGCTGTCGCCTCACCAGCGAAGAAGACTCTCTTGCTGCCTGCCGGGTCGCTCAACGGGGCAGCGAGCACGACTCGCATTTCCGGCGTAGCCCCGACGGCCATATAGCTGTACGAGCCGAGGGCGAATGGATCGCCCGACCACGAAGTTCGAATCATGGCGAGCGGCTGCGGTACCGGCTTGCTGCCGCCTTCGACTCCGGCAGTGACCGCGGAATCGTCGTCGGAATCCTCAGTGCAAGCTGCAACGGCGGCGATCGAGGCAGCGCCCCAAAACGCTTGTCCCAGTAGCCGTCGCCTCGAAGTGTGCTCGCCATTCACGACCGTTCAACCTACTGGCGTGGCGCGCCGAGGTACCTGGCGCGGAGGGAGGCACCCACACCTTCGCTGTACCGTGGGAACGTGATCGACATCGGCGAGGCGCGGGCGTACGTACTGGCCCGTTGTCCTGCCGCGACGGCGATCGCGGTGCCGTGCCGCGAAGCGACTGGGCTTGTTCTCGCGACGCCGGTGGTGGCAGCTGAAGACGTGCCACCGTTTGCGAACAGTGCTGTCGATGGTTACGCCGTGGTCGCCGATTCCGTGGCGACCGCGACCGACAGTGCGCCGGTCGAACTGCCGGTCGTGGGCGAGGTCGCAGCTGGAGCCTTCACCGACCGCGTCCTGAAGTCCGGCGAGGCAATCCGCATCATGACGGGTGCGCCGGTGCCCGCCGGAGCAGACGCCATTGTGATGGTGGAAGACACCGAGCGCATTGACAACGGCGAGCGCGTTGCCATCCGCCGCAGCACCTCGGCTGGCGCAGCTGTTAGGCCGCGCGGCGACGACGTGCAAGCTGGCACAGCGCTGTACCCGGCGGGCACCCTTGTGTCGCCAGCAGTCGCCGGTGTGCTGGCCAGTGTGAATGCTGCCACCGTGCACGTCATCCCACGGGTTCGGGTGGCGGTGCTCTCGACGGGCGACGAGCTAATCGACGACGGATCACCGCTGCAGCCGGGTCAGATTCGCGAGAGCAACCGCACAATGCTGCTGGGCCTAGTTCGGGCTGCCAGCTGCGACGCGGTCGACTTCGGAGTGGTGCGCGACGACGAGGCCGAGCTGGAGCGGGTGCTGCATCAGGCAGCCGTCGAGTGCGACGCGATCGTGACCAGTGGCGGCGTCAGCATGGGCGACTACGACGTCGTGAAGGCGGTCCTGTCGCGTATCGCCGACATGCGCTGGATGCAGATCGCAATTCGACCAGCCAAGCCGTTCGCGTTCGGACTGCTGGGCGCTGGTGGTCGCAACGTTCCGGTGTTTGGCCTGCCCGGCAACCCCGTGAGTTCCATCGTCAGCTTCGAACTGCTGGCCAGGCCAGCCTTGCTGCAGATGATGGGCCATGTGGCTCTCGATCGTCCGCTCGTGCAGGCCATCGCCGACGGCGGCCTGCCGCGTCGACCCGACGGCAAGACGCATTACGTGCGCGTCTTCGCCAAATTCGGCGCCGACGGCCGAGTGCACGTCGCGTCCGTCGGATCCCAGGGCAGCCATCAACTCGCGGCGACTTCGTTGGCCAACGCGATCGCGGTGGTCGCCGATGGCGACGGAGTGCAGCCTGGCGCCCCGGTGCCCACGATGCTGCTCTCGGTAGGGTGAATCCCGTGGACTTGATCGATTCCTTTGGCCGCACAATTCGCGACCTGCGCCTTTCGGTCACTGATCGCTGCAACTTTCGCTGCACGTACTGCATGCCAGAAGAGGGCATGCAATGGCTGCCGCGCAGCGAAGTCCTCACCTTCGAGGAGTTTGAGCGACTGGCGCGTATCTTCGTCGAGCGTTTCGGCGTCGATGGGTTACGCCTGACGGGCGGCGAGCCGACGGTGCGCGCTCATCTTCCGGTGTTGGTGCGCAAACTGGCGCAACTGCGCGTGCCCGCCGATTCCGCCTCGCCGCTGGCCGGGCACAAGCCCGACCTGTCGATCACCACCAACGGCGCCACGTTCCGCCTGCTGGCCCACGAATTCCGCGACGCCGGCCTTGATCGCGTCAACATCAGCCTCGACACGTTGCAGCCCGAGAAGTTCCTGCGCATCACCCGTCGCGACGACCTGGCACGCGTGCTCGACGGCATCACCGCCGCCCAGGAAGCTGGCTTTTCGCCGGTCAAGATCAACGTGGTGGTCGAGCGCGGGGTCAACGACGACGAGATCGTCGACCTGGCTCGGTTCGGGCGCGAAATCGGTGCCGAAGTTCGCTTCATCGAGTTCATGCCGCTCGATGCGTCGGGCCACTGGCTGAACGAGAAGGTCGTCGGCCAGGACGAGATCGTGGCCAAAGTGGCCGCGGCGTTTCCGCTGGAACCGATTCCGAGTCGTGGCGCGGCGCCGGCCGATCGATGGCGCTACCTGGACGGCGGGGGCACCGTTGGCGTCATCCCTTCGGTCACCAAACCGTTTTGCGGCGACTGCGACCGCGTGCGACTGACCGCGGAGGGCCAGTTCCGGACGTGCCTTTTCGCCAATGACGAGTTCGATCTGCGGGCGATGATGCGCGCCGACGCCGATGACGATCAACTGGCGGCCGAGATCCAGCGGGCCGTCGGTCTGAAGTGGGCCGGCCATCAGATCAACCAGGTCACCTTCGTGCGCCCCAGTCGCACGATGAGCCAAATCGGCGGTTAGCCAGCCCATTCGCAGCCCGTGGACTACAGTCCCGTGACGGATGAGTGACATGGCCTTCACACACCTGGACCCACTGGGTCGGGCCCGAATGGTCGATGTGACGCCCAAAGAACCCACCCACCGCAGGGCCACGGCTCGCGGGAAAGTGTTCATGCAACCCGCCACCACGGTCGCCGTCGCCAACCGTGAGGTCAACAAAGGCGACGTTTTGGCGGTCGCTCGGGTAGCTGCGATTCAGGCCGCCAAGCGCACCAGCGACATGATTCCGCTCTGTCATCCCCTATTAGTAGGGTCTGTAAACGTCAATTTCGAGATTGGCGACGATTTCATCGAGATCGAGGTGACAGTCGACACAGTCGATCGCACCGGGGTGGAGATGGAAGCCCTTCATGCCTGCGCAATTGCTGGGTTAACCATCTACGACATGTGTAAATCGGCCGACCGGGGCATGGTGATCGGCGAAGTCGCCCTGTGGGAAAAGACTGGAGGTCGCTCAGGTACCTACCGAAGAACAGGTAACGTTGCGTCCGTCGTTACGAAAGTAGTAGAATCGTAACAATCGTGTGAGCATCCGTTTTGGACACCATCCAAGACGTTAAGCAGATAGTCACCTTATAGAAACTGGGAATTAGAGCTGATGCAATCTTTCGTACTTCTTGCAGTCGCAGCCGTGTGGTTGGCGGTCATTGTTCCGCCTCTCTTGCGGTCGCGGGTCGAGAACCGCCCGAACTCATCGGTCACTGACTTCCGTCGCCAGCTGTCCACCCTGCAGCGCGCCGTGCCTACCCGCACGATGGTGCCGATGCGTGGGATGGCTCGCCAGTTGGCCCAATCGCCCCAGCAGCAGCAGCGTGCGCACACGATGCACGGCAGCCCCGGCGATCTGCGCCGCTCGGCAGTGCTCGAACAGCATTACCGCGACGAAACTGCTGGCCACCCTCGCCAGCGCATGCACGAAGGTTCGCTGCAGCGTCGCCACGGTGCCGAGTCCGCCAGGGGCCATCGCCAGACGCACATGCACAAGGTGAGCCAGCGCGAGCTCGTCCGTCGTCGTCGCTCGAACATCCTGTTCGTCCTCGTTCTCACGGTTGGCATCAGCGCCTTCTTGGCCGCCACCACGCACAACAGCTTCATGGTCTTCACGTTTGCCGTGTCGTTCGTTTCGCTGTGCGGCTTCTGCTACAAGCTGGTACAGCTGCGCAACTTCGACACGAACAGTGCGTACAGCCAGCAGAGCTGGTTCAACGCCGCCTGAGCCGCACGCTCGCTGTTTCGCTACACTCGGTTCTTCCTTCGGGGGTGTAGCTCAGTTGGTAGAGCGCAACAATCGCACTGTTGAGGCCAGGGGTTCGATTCCCCTCACCTCCACCCGGTCGTATCGAGGCCCTTCCCGCTTGGGAGGGGTCTTGTGCGTTTTCGCCTTGGTGTGGGCCATGGCCGGCTGCTCCGACTCGCCAACCACGACGGCATCAACGACGGCGGCACCAACGACAACGTCGTCGGTGCCCGAGCCGGTGATTGAGATCCCGCCGGGCATCCTTGCGGCGATGCCGTTTCAGAACCGGCTCGACGTCGCCAAGGGCATCTTCCAAATCAAGATGTATAACGGCACCGACGAGGATCTGGCGATCGTTGGCGTGCAGTTGGTGTGGGCCGGGCTGACGACGCCTGTCTCAGACAGAGCAAACATGCTGATCGCCAGCGACCGCTTGGACTACCCAGTGTCGTTGGCGCCCGCGACGTGCGTCGGCGACGGCACCATCGCCGAGATGCCCGATCTGGGCGAGGCCCACGTGCGCGTGCTGCTGGCCGACGGCCGGGAACTGCAAGCGCCTGTGTTCGACGTGTTGCACTTCGCCCGCAAGCTGTATCTCGCCGATTGCGAGCGCCAATACATCGGCACGCAGGTCGCGATCGAATGGGCCGACCTTCACGAAGCGATGCTTGAGGGGCGCCCCGTGACGGAGGGAACTCTGCGGGTTACCCGGCTCGCTGGCGCAGGCGAAGTGACGATCGAGTTGATTCGCGCGACCATTATCTTCAGCTTCAAGGTGCTGGAAGCCACTGGCGATGTGGTGGCGGTGCTGCCCGAGGGTTCAGCCAGCCTCGACGTACCGATTCGATTTCTCGAGGGTCGATGCGATGCGCACGCCGCGTCGGAAGTGAGCCAACCGTTCGAGTTCAGCGCAACGCTTGATTTGGGTGATGGAGTGGAGCGCGGCTACGCGCTACCGATTCCGCAGGCGGATCAGGTCGCCATGCGCGAACGCCTCGATGTTGCGTGCGAATACCTCGGCCTGACCGGTGCGCTTGGCTGACGACTGCACGGTGATCGCGACTACACGGTGATCGTCAATGCCACGGTCCAGCCGGTCTCGTTGCTGCCGGTCGCGGCGCCGAGTTCCTGGTCCCATCCGTCGCTGAAGACGTTGTCGGTTGCGAGTGACACTCGAGTCAGGTTGGAGACGCTTGCCTCGTAGCCGCTCGCCGCGTAAACGAGCTTGCACTCGGCTTCTGGCATCGCAATTTGCGAGGTCTTGATGAGGTGGGCGGTACCGAGCGCGTCGTCGATGCTGGGGTAGACCTCGAAGTGGATGTGCGGCCAGCGGCCGTCGTAGCAGCCCGGCCAGATGCTCTGGAACGTGACGGTGCCGTTTGCGTCGGCTTCACCAACGCCACGCAAGTAGTTGGCGTCGGGGGCGGTGTACATCGAGTAGCGACCGTCCTTGTCGGCGTGCCACAGATACACCGCGCCGCCGGCTAGAGGCTGACAGCCGTTCGCTGAATCGAGCACGGTCAATTTGATGGTGGTCGCAACTCCCTGGGCGACGCCGACGAAGTCGCCGAAGCTGCCCGTGATGTCTTCGCGAATAACGGCGGGGTCGGCGAGAGCGTTCGGGCCATTTGAGCCGTCGCCCGGGAAAGGGCCACCAGTCTCCGACGGCACCGCGGTCGTGCACTCCGTGGTGCCAGTCGTGTCGCCTGTCGTGGCCGCTGTCGTGGCCCCTGTCGAAGGACTGGTTGTGGCGGTCGAGTCCTTCGAAGACGCCCCGCAAGCGGCGAGGAATGCGAGCGCGCATCCGCCAGCGAGCATCTTCAATGCCTGGCGGCGCTGCACAACGCGGCCAATGTCGAAGGCAAGTCCGCGGTCGAAGTCTTCAAGTGTGTGATCCATACATCGAACGCTATGCCGACGATCACAGGGCGAGATTTGGCACCGGTAAGAGGCAGGTGTGAAAGCGCTCGTTAGCGTCGAAGGGGTGAAGCATGTGGCATTTCTGGCGCTCGGGAGCAATCTGGGTGAACGCGAGCACTACCTGCGATTCGCGGTGAGCGAGCTCGGTGGTGTGGTCGCGATGTCGCAGGTGTTCGAGACCGAGCCCGTTGGAGGCCCCGACGGTCAGGACGCGTACCTCAACATGGTCGTGAAGGTGGAAACCGCACTCGATCCGTACGAGCTGATTCGTCATTGCCAGCGTATTGAGGAAGACGCGCAGCGTCAGCGGGTGGTGCACTGGGGCCCGCGCACGCTCGACATCGACTTGTTGTTCTTCGACGACCTGCACATCGACAGCGACGCGCTGACGATTCCGCATCCGCGAATCTTCGAACGTCGCTTCGTGCTGGCCCCACTCAGCGAGGTGGCGCCGGAATTGTGCCCTCCCGACTGGGAATCGACTCTTCCGCCCGCCGAAATCACGCCACGTGGTGCGTTACGCCCGTGAAACGCCGATCAGGCTGCGCGGCCTTCGAACGCACGAATCTTCGCGGGATAGTGCGCACGCCCGAACTCGGGCCGGTTGCGAATGACGATCTCCAACAGCTCGTTGTGCTGATCGGTTTCTTTCCATGGCAGCGCGATGTACAGCGGCAAGCCGAACACGCGCAGCGCACCGAGGTTGCTGTACACCCGCTTCTGGTACAGGTAGCGCTCTTCCCATGGCCAGTTCGACGGCGCAAAGCCAGTGCCCGGGTCCACTATGCAACGCTGCCGCAGCCCGTAACGGTCGGCGTCGCGCAACCGATCCTCGAAGAATTCAAGAATGACTTCGATCGGATCGCGGCGAACCATCGCCAACGCACGCGGGTTCAGTCCACTGAGAAACGGAATCACGATCGGCACGTCAAACTCAGTCGCGACCTGCCACATCTCGTCGGCTTGCATGCCGTCGGCAGCGTTAATCACGGTCGCGCCACTCTGCAGCGCGCGGCGCAGCACCTCCGGGCGCCAAGTGTCGACGCTCAACGGCACAGCCAGCTGTGCCAGCGCGGGAACCAACTCGCGAATGCGTTCCCACTCGGCCTCCCACGGAACCACGCTCGCCGCATCGGTGCTGCCTTGTCCGCCGAGGTCGAGCCCGTTGGCGCCATCGGCCAGCAGATGACGAGCGCGCGCCAAAGCCTGCTCGGGTGTCGACACGATCGACTCGGTGTTCAACGAGTCGGGGCTGGCGTTGATGACTCCATAAAGAAACATTTCGCTCAACGCCATGTTGCGGAGGATACTGAGCTGCGATGAATTCAGCGATTCGTTCGTTTGAAATGAATGCGAGCACCATCGAGTCGGTCGTCTTTGCCAAGGCGGGGCGCACTGTGTCGTTGTGTATCCCGTGCCGCGATGAAGCGGCAACGATCGGTTCGCTGGTTTCAGCGATCCGTCACGAGCTCGTCGAGCGCGTGCCACTTGTCGACGAATTGATCGTTCTCGACGATCGCAGCACGGATAACACCGCGGTGGTCGCGGCTAGTGCGGGTGGAACCGTCGTTCCGATCGAGGACATGCATGCGCGCTACGGCGAGGGGCACGGTAAGGGAAATGCGCTGTGGGCGAGCCTGGCGGCCAGCACGGGCGATTTCGTGGTGTGGCTGGATGGCGACATCACGAGCTTCGAACCGCATTGGATCTCGCGCTTGCTGAGCCCGATGCTCGACGACGAGTCGGTGGCCCTGGTGAAGGCGGTTTCGCATCGGCCGACGCAAATGGGTGGTGGTGGGCGCACGACCGAGTTGGTCACGCGGCCCCTGATGTCGCTGTATTACCCCGAACTCACTGGCTTGTACCAACCGCTTGCGGGCGAATACGCCGGCCGCCGTACGGTGCTCGAGCAACTGCCGTTCGTGCAGGGCTGGGGTGTCGAGATCGCAATGTTGATCGACGTCGCGCGTCGGCACGGGCCGAGCTCGATTGCGCAGATCGATGTCGGCACTCGCGAGCACCGTCATCGCTCGCTGCACGCGCTGTCGGTACAAGCCGCCGAGGTGATGGCGACGATGTTGGCGCGCGTCCCCGACGGAAGCCTGTTGCAGCACGACGCGCCAGCCCTCCGCCGCGCCGACGGCTCGGTGGTTCCACTCAATCTCTCCGAACGCCCACCCCTAGCGTGGCTTACAGAGTGATTCGGCCCGAGACCGTCGACGACTACGAAGCGATTGCACGAGTAGTCGCGGCGGCGTTTGGTTCGCGGGTTGAAGCGGATCTCGTGGACCGCATTCGTGCGTCGCCCGACTACGTGCCGGAGACGGCGTTGGTCGCCGAACTCGGTGGCGAAGTCGTTGGTCATGTGATGATCAGCGGCGCGACGCTCCGTAACGACAATGGCAGTCGCACGATTGCGATGCTGTCGCCGCTTGCTGTCGATCCGGCACATCACCGGCTCGGTATCGGAAGCAAACTTGTACGGGCAGCGGTCGCTCTCGCTGCCGAACGAGGTGAGCCGCTGGTCATCCTGCAGGGCGACCCCAAGTTCTATACGCGATTCGGATTCGAGTTCTCTGTGCCCCACGGAATCGAGATGAAACTTCCCGAGTGGTCCATACCCGAGGCCGCACAGGTCATCCTTCTCGATGCGTACGACGCCACCGACCCGACGTTGAAGGGAACGGTCGTCCTGCCAAAGTCCTTCGACGGGATCGACTGAAGTGATCAGCCGCCTTGCGCGGTTAGATCCTTTGTCAGTCGTTGAATGCTCACCGACCTCGCGGTGCCGAGCTGTTGGGCGAAGAGGCTTACTCGTAACTCTTCGAACAACCAGCCGAGGTCGATCACGTCGGGAGTGATCTCGTCGTGATCGAGTCGCTTCAGCAGCGCTACGTAACGCTTCTCCAGCGCGACGATCGAGCGCAGGGTCGTCGCATCGCGCGCAGGGTTCTCGGGCAACTTGTTCAGGCGCACGTCGATGCCCTTCACGTAGCGCAGTAGATCGGCCAGGCGGCCGACGCCGGCAGCGGTGACAAAGCCGGGGCGCACAAGGCGGCTGAGTTGCTGGCGTGCATCTTCGGCGCCAGCGATCACCGCGGGCGCGACGAGGCGACTCAGTCGTTCCTTCACAGTGTTGGCCGCGGCGAGGATGGCACAAGCATCGTGCAGTGCAGTCGCGGCCCGATCGGCGAGATGTTCGTGCGCGGCAGCAACGACGCGGTCGAATTCGGTGGCGGTAAACGGCAACGCGCCGAGGTCGGCAATCACCCGGTCGGCGGCCGCGGTCAGCGCGTCGTCGGCAAGCTGCTCCAGCGAGACTGATCCGTAGCGAGCTACTGCCAACCGGGTCGCACCGGTGAGATCGCGTTCGAGGGCGCGCTTTGAAACAGGAGTAGCCAACAGCATCAACCGGCGTACGCCATTGCGCATCACCTTCGCTTGCAGGTCCGCCGTCGTGAACACCCGAATGCTCACGCTGGTGCCGTCGTCCAGCAGCGCGGGATAGCCGAGCACCGGTACCTCGCCCCGCATGGTGTTGACTTCGCGCGGCAACTCGCCGAAGTCCCACTTGGTGATCCCAGTTCGTTCGTCAATCGGTGCCTCGCGCGCGATCGCCACGCGCAGTCGCTGCGTCAACTGTTTGCGCAACGCCAGCAAGTCCTTGCCAAACGCGAGCGGAGTGCCATGTTCGTCGTCCACCGAGAAGGTGACGCGCAGGTGCGGCGGCGCTTTCTCGAGGTCAAACGCATGAGGCGGCACGTCGATACCGGTGGAGTCGCGCACCGTTGTCGTGAGCGCCGCCGCCAAGGTCGTGTCGGCTTCCCATGACGCTGGCGTGCCGATCGCGCCGACCACGCGCTCGATCACGTCTGCCATGGGAACGAGTTCGCGACGAAACTCCTTGGGTAGCGACTTCAGCAAAGCACCGATCAACTCTGCGCGAAAGCCTGGGACTCCCCAGTCGAACCCGACGGGCTCGATCTGATTCAGCGCAGCGATGGGGATGTGCACGGTTGCGCCGTCTAGCACCGTCCCTGGCTCGAAGCGATAGGTAACGGTGAGGTTCAACGCGCCGTACTGCCAGACGGTGGGGAAGTCCTCATCGCTCACTGGACTATTCACGAAGTGCTCAATCCGCATCGTCAGCAGGTCGGGCTGTTGCGCGCGTTCGCGCTTCCACCAACGATCGAAGTGCCGAGTGCTCACTACCTGCGCGCCGACGCGTTGTGCGTAGAACTGGTACACCGCTTCTTCGTCGATCAGGTCGACGCGCCGAACCCGATCGCCCCATCCCTTCAGGTCGGCGAGAAAGCGTTGATTGTGCGCCCAGAACTCGTGATGCGTCGTCCAATCACCTTCCGCCAGCGCGCAGCGGATGAAGAGCTCGCGCGCCTCGATGGCGTTGACGCGGTCATAGCCGATCGTTCGACCGGACACGATCGGCAACCCATACAGCGAGACGCGTTCGACGCACACGGCCGCGCCACGTTGCGAATCCCAATGTGGCTCGCCGTATGAGTACTTGGCCAGATGGCCGCCCAACGACTCCGCCCACTCCGGCTGCACGGCGGCAACCATGCGGCCCCACAGTCGGTTGGTCTCGACCAACTCGGCGGCGATAACCCAGCGGGGCAACAGCTTGCCGACCACAGAACCCTGTCCGATCATGAACTTGGAACCGTGCGCTCCACGGTATTCACGGCCATTGCCGTTTGGGTCGCGGCTGTCGCGCGTCGCTCCATCGCGAAAGCCGAGGTGACTGAGCAGCCCGGCCAGCAGCGCTTGGTGCACGCGATCCGGGTGCCCGGCCGCAACTCCCGATGAATCGTTGCCGGTCGTGGAGGCTTTGGGGCGAACACCAATCTGCCCAGCAACCTGGCGTAGCTGGCTGAACAAGTCTTGCCACTCGCGCACGCGCAGGTAGTTGAGGAACTCCGTGCGACACAGCTTGCGAAACTGACTGCTGCTCAACGCGTGCTGCCGCTCGCGCAGGTAGTCCCAAAGCTTGACGAGCGTGAGGAAATCGCTGCCGGCGACATCGAACCGGCGGTGCGCTTCGTTGGCCGCGTCGCGATGCTCGGCGGGTCGCTCGCGCGGGTCCTGAATGCTGAGCCCGGAAGCGATGATGGTCACCTCACGTACACATCCGTGACGGGCGGCCTCCAACACCATGCGACCCAACCGCGGATCGATCGGCAATCGCGCCAGCTGCGCACCGATAGCGGTCAGCTGTCCGGCTCCCGGCTCGATGGCACCCAGCTCTTCGAGCAGTGCGAATCCGTCGCGTACTGAGCGTGAGTCCGGTGGATCGAGGAACGGGAAGGCGGCGACATCGCCGAGGCCGAGTGCCGTCATCTGCAAAATCACCGACGCAAGGTTGGTGCGCAGAATCTCGGGTTCGCTGAACTCCGCCCGGGCGGCAAAGTCGTCCTCGTCGTACAGCCGAATGCAGATGCCTGGTGCCACGCGTCCGCAGCGACCGGCGCGTTGGTTGGCGGACGCCTGCGACACGGGCTCGATCGGCAAGCGCTGCACCTTCAGGCGGTGGCTATAGCGCGACATGCGCACCGAGCCGGCGTCGATTACGTAACGCACACCGGGCACCGTCAGCGACGTCTCGGCGATGTTCGTGCTGAGCACCACTCGTCGCTCGTTGTGCGGCTGCCAGATGCGGTGTTGCTCGACCGCCGATAGCCGCGCATACAAAGGCAGCACCGTTGTGGACCGCGCGGCGTGCGTCGCCCGCGCAGCAAAGTGGCGACGCAGCGCATCGGCGGTGTCGTGAATTTCTCGCTCGCCCGAGAGAAACACGAGCACGTCGCCATCGCCCTCATGCTCTAACTCGTCCAGCGCTCCGACAACGGCCTGCACCTGATCGCTGTCGCTGGGTAGTGGTCGGTACCGCAGTTCGACCGGATAGGCGCGGCCGGTGACCTCGATGACCGGTGCTGGCTCGCCGTTGGCGTCAGCAAAGTGTTCGCTGAAACGTTGCGTGTCGATGGTTGCTGAGGTGACGATCAACTTCAGGTCTCTTCGCTTCGGCAGTAGCTGTGCGAGATAGCCGAGCAGGAAGTCGATGTTGAGGCTGCGTTCGTGGGCCTCGTCAATGATCAATGTGTCGTACCGGCGCAGCATGCGATCGCGCTGGATCTCGGCCAGAAGAATGCCGTCGGTCATGACTTTTACGAGTGTGTTCTCGCCAACCGTGTCGGTGAAGCGAACCGTGTAACCGACGGCATCACCTAATTGGGTGCCCAATTCCTCGGCAACTCGCTCGGCAATAGTGCGAGCCGCGACGCGTCGTGGTTGCGTGTGACCGATGAGGCCACTCACCCCGCGTCCTAACTCCAAGCACAGTTTTGGAAGTTGGGTGCTTTTACCGGAGCCAGTTTCTCCGGCAACGACGACTACTTGGTGATCGCGGATCGCGGCCAGCAGATCGTCGCGCCGAGCGGCGAGCGGCAAGCCCTCAGGACACTGCAGTTTGCCGTCGTCGCGCAGCTGCGTAACGATTGCCGCTCGACGTTCAGCGACCTCGTTGGTCGTGCCGGAAGGCGTGCGGGAAGTGTGCTTGGTGGCGATGCCATCAAGTATTGCGGCGCAGTGTTACGTCTGCGGCACCAATACTGCGCCGAGCACGTGGATGACTCCGTTGGTTGCTCGCACGTTCTGCACCAGGATCGGGTTGCCATCGATGTAGGTAACGCCGTCCTTCTTGGTGATCGTCAGATCCACACCAGCCACCGTGGTCAGTTTGCCTTCCGTCAGCATGTCGGTGGTCAACGCACCAGCCACAACGTGGTAGGTCAGCACGGTCGTCAGCAGCGCCCGGTCGGCGAGCACGGCATTCAAAGTGGCCGAGGGCAACGCTTCGAACGCGGAGTCTGCCGGAGCGAAGACGGTGAACGGGCCCTCGCTCTTCAAGGTATCGATGAGATCCGCTGTGGTCACCAGGTCGGCAAGCGTTGCGAAGCCGGGAAGAGTGGTGGCGACATCGATGATGTCGCCGAGTGCGGGGACCAGCACATCGCTCATCACGTACACGTAGCCGTTGGTGGCCTCAACCCCTGGGCCAACCGCATTGCCTTCCACGTAGAAGGTGCCGTCGACTTCGGTAACCGTGAGCGTCGTGCCAGCGACAGTCGTCAGTTCGCCTGCGGCGAGTTGATCGGGTGAAATGGATCCGGCAACCACGTGGTGGGTCAAGACGGTGGCGAGGATCGCCGGGTCGTCCTGCACAAAGTGCAACACGTCGAGCGGCAACTTGTCGAAGGCCGCATCGGTGGGTGCAAACACGGTGAACGGCCCACCACGGAGTGTTTCTACCAGGCCCGCATCGACAGCGAGTCCGGCGAGCTCGGTGAACACGTGGTTGGTCAGCGCCGTAGCAACGATGTCGCCCATCGGCAGTGGCGTCTCGGTCGTTTCCGTGGGCGAAGTCGTCGCGCTATTCGCGATTGTCGTATCGGCAGAATCGCTCGCATCGGCGGCGCAGGCACCGACGGTGAACATCAGCCCAGTCGCGAGGACGGACAGGGTGCGAGGAAGGCGCGGTGCAAGGTGTGCAGACATGTGACTGACGCTACGCAGGCGGCATGGGAGCGGGCAGGGGCGGCGGACCCTCGGTACCAGGACTAAAGGCCCTACTGCCGACTGGTCGCTAAAGGTGAATGGTGTACGCCGAAATAGGCGCGCCCGGCAATGGGCTGAGCTCCATGTAGATGCGAAACGGCTTGCCCGCGCCTCGAACGTCGAAGTCGCCATTTGCGGCCGAGGTCGGCCGTGTAGCGCCCAGTTGCACGCGGCCGTGAGACGCCACAAGCGCAGCGGCCTGGGCCCGACGGCGATCGAGTGACTCGTCGAGTGCGACGTTGTCCTCGAACAGATCGAACGCGACGGCGTCGTCCCAATCGTTCAGCAGGTCGACCAAACGCTGCGCTGCTGATTCCCAAGCAGGCGCTGCGATCGCTGGCTTCGATGGGATAGCACCATGTTCGTGCAACGCAGCCAGCAGTCGCATCGTCAGCACGCTCATCGGCGCGTAGAACGTATTCGACAGGGCGATCACCCCCACGCCGCGACCCGCAATCCAGCGCATGCTGCTGCCGTAGCCGGGCAGTCCGCCGGCGTGAGACACGATGGTTCCCAACGTCGGATCGTCGCGAATGTTCAGCCCGAAGCCGTAGCCGGCGGGGCACGCTCGGCCGGCCACGGTGTTGATGCCGATGTAGGTGTGCATGCGCTGCATCTCGCGACGCGAGGCAGTCGACAATCCGACAACGGCGTCACCTTGGTCGGGCTGGCTGTTTGCTGAATCCAACCACGCCACCCACTTCGCCAAGTCGGCGACGGTGGTCCACAATCCGCCCATCGGCGCCAGGTCGCCGTCACCGATCGGATCGGGTGTGTCGCGAGTGATCTCGCCGTCTTGCACCCGGTATGGCCGCGCCCAGTTGTCATGCGCTGGTTGTACCCACGTTGTGTCGCGCATCGCTAGCGGCGCCAAGAAGCGTTCGTCGATGTGCTGTTGTGCACGGGTGCCGGTAGCCCGCTCGATCGCGCGACCGATCATCGCGTAGCCCAGGTTGCTGTACTCGTAAGCGCTGTTAGGAAGATGTGCAAACGTCGGGCCGCCGGCGTAGATCGCGTCGATGTCGTTCGGGCTGATATCGAGATGGCGGTCGGCCCATGCGTCGTCGGTGGCCAAGCCAGACGCCATCGACAGCAGCTGCCGCAGCGTGATCGCTGCTGAACCTGGCGGCCCTACGACGGAGGCCAACTCGGGAGCGTGGCGTGCGACCGGGTCGTCGAGCAACCACACGCCTTCGTCGCGCAGTGCAAGGACCGTCGCGGCGGTGAAGCTCTTCGTCATCGACGCGATGCGAAAAACGGACTGTGCAGAAGGAGCAGACCCATCGTCGAGGTTTCCAACGCGACCGTGGTGCACCAGCGCACCCTCGGCGACGACGCCCCACGAGACAGAAGGACAGGAACCCTCCGCAGCGACGTCCTCCGCTATTCGCTGGAGTTCGGCGATGCAGTCAGGCTTCATTGGTTTGCGAGGGCATTGCTGATGGCTGCGAACAAGTCGTCGTAGTTGTTGGTTGGCGGGAACTTCGGGAACTGTGCGGCGATGCTGTCCGGCGCGTGAAACCAGAAACCAGCGTCGGCTGCGCCGAGCATGGCCGCGTCGTTGTAGGAATCACCAGCCGCAACCACTCGGTAGCGCAGGCTTCGAAAGGCTTCCACCGCGTGCCGTTTCTGGTCGGGCATGCGCAGCGCGTAGTCGACGATTCGGTCGTCGCGAACGATGAGCTGGTGGCACAGAATTGCTGGCATGCCCAGCTGCGCCATCAGTGGCGCGGCGAACTGTTCGAACGTGTCGCTGAGGATGATCACCTGTGTGCGCGCCTGCAGCCTGTCGAGAAAGTCGCGCGCGCCTTCCATCGGCGCGAGGCCACCGATCACCTCGTGGATCAGGCTCAGCGTCAGGTTGTGCTCGGCGAGAATCGCCAGCCTGCCCTTCATCAAGACGTCGTAGTCAGGCTCGTCGCGTGTGGTGCGGCGCAAGGCCTCGATGCCGGTGCGTTCGGCGACTGCAATCCAGATTTCGGGTACCAACACACCCTCCAGGTCGAGGGTCACGATCGTCTGCTGCGGGGTGCTGGCGGTGGTCATGGTCGCCTATTCTTCACGGTCTGGACGAGGGGGAGCGAACCATGTTGCAAAGCACGATGCAGGACGACTATCAGCTGGCACTGCTGCCGCTGTTTCGCTATGGGCGGCAAGTGCATGCGAACAGCAAGATCATCACGTTCACCGGCGACGGCCCCCCGAGCAACGGCTACGTAGAGAGCACGTTTGCACAGGTCGCTGATCGAGCCGATCAGCTGGCAGCCGCCCTGGCCCGCCTGGGTGTGAAGCAGGGCGACCGGGTCGGCACCTTCATGTGGAACAACCAGACGCACATGGAGGCGTACTTCGCGATCCCGTGCATGGGTGCCGTGCTGCACACGCTCAACATTCGGCTGTTCCCCGAGCAATTGGCGTTTGTCATTAATCACGCCGACGACAAGGTGATCATCGTCGATGCATCGATTGCACCGCTGCTCGCGCGCGTGCGCGACCAGCTACCGAACGTTCAACACATCATCGTCAAAGGTCCCGGCGACGCATCGAGCCTCGGTCCCGACATTCTGGATTACGACACACTGCTCGCCGCGGAGAAGACCGGCTACGACTATCCAGAGGTTGCGGAGAACTCTGGGGCGGCCATGTGCTACACGAGTGGCACTACGGGGAACCCGAAGGGTGTGATGTACAGCCATCGCAGCAGCTATCTGCATGCGCTGATGGTCACCACCACCGCCAACATCGCAATCAGTGAGCGCGACCGAATGCTGGTGATCGTGCCGATGTTTCACGCCAACGCATGGGGCAGCCCATACGCAGCGTGGATGGTGGGCGCCGACTTGGTGTTTCCGCAGCAGTTCCTTCAGGCCGCGCCGATTTCACGCATCATCCACGACACGCGGCCAACGCTCACCGGTGCCGTGCCGACGGTCCTCAACGATCTATTGCACAACGCCCCCGATACCGACATGAGTTGCTTCCGTCTGGTGATGTGCGGTGGCTCGGCTGTGCCGCGTGGTCTGATCGAGGGCTACCGCGATGTCTTCCATGTTCCGATCGTGCAGGGTTGGGGAATGACCGAGACCAGCCCGGTCTGTGCAATTGCACACCCGCCGAAAGACATGGGTTCGCTCTCGGAAACCGATTGGCGCGTGATGACGGGTCGTGTGTTGCCCGGTGTGGAGCTGCGCATCACCGACGACAGTGGCGCGGTGCAACCGTGGGACGGCGTCGCGCTCGGCGAGATCGAAGTTCGTGGCTCGTGGGTGACTGCCAGCTACTACAACGTCGACGACCCGGCGAAGTTCCACGACGGTTGGCTGCGCACCGGCGATGTCGCCAGCGTGCTGCCCAACGGCTACGTGATGATCACCGACCGAGCAAAGGACGTCATTAAGTCGGGTGGCGAATGGATCAGCTCAGTCGATCTCGAGAACACGCTGATGGGTCATCCTTCGGTGCTCGAGGCTGCTGTGTTCGGTGTGCCCGACGATCGATGGGACGAGCGGCCGCTGGCCTGCATCGTGCTCAAGCCGAATGCGGCGGCCAGCGCGGACGAGTTGCGCACGTGGCTCGCCGACCGCACGGCCAAGTTCTGCGTACCCGAGCGGTGGGCGTTCATCGGCGAAGTGCCCAAGACCAGCGTCGGCAAGTTCGACAAGAAGGTGCTGCGCGCACGCCACGGCGCTGGCGACCTAGAGGTCGAGAAGATCGCTTAATCGTTCAGAGCGAACGCATCTGCTGCGCGACTAGTTGCTGTTGCGGGTCGCCCAGCCCGAGCGCGTTGCGCACGCCATCCAGATTGTCGCCGCTCTGGTTTTGGCTCAGCTTGCGCTTGCCTTCGACCGCTAGGTCGACCAGCTCGATCCCGACGATTCGGCCCATCAGCGCGGCTGTGTAGTCCGCGGGTGCGTCGGCGACGCGCCACGGCCGCGGTTGCGCTGCCTCAAACGTGTCAGTGAGCAGCGTCACAACGGCGAGCTTCCAGTCGTCGTCATCGTGAATCTGCAGCGTGCCGTGCACGTGAACCGTTGTGTAGTTCCAAGTCGGAACCACGCGACCGTGTTCCGCCTTACTCGGATACCAGTTCGGGCTGACGTACGCGTTTGGACCGGTGAAGATGGCGAGCGCGCCGCCTGGGTGCTGCCAAAGTTGGTTTGGTCGCGCAACGTGCCCCACCAGGCTGCTGCCTCGGCGAATCATCGGTACGGGTGTTGCGAACAACCCATCAGGCGTTGCGACGACAATCTGCGCCAGCGGATTTGCATCGATAATCGCTTGCGACTCCGCATCGTCGGCCTCGAAGTCGGGCTTGTTGTACATCCTCAGTGATCGCTGGCAAGCGCGGTGGCGAGTCGTTCGTTCTCGCGTTCGCGCAGCGCCGAATTCACGCGCTGGCGTTCCAGGATCTGATCGAGTGTCTTCGCGCCTTGCGGGATCGGATGCTCGCTGAAGAAGCTCTGCACGTCGGCGACCGTGGCGGGGGCAGTCAGCGTTTTCACCGGATCGATCATGCGCACGATCGTGTTGCCGGGGAATTTGTCGTTGGCTGTTTGCCATTCGCGCCGCACCTGACCCCACGCCATCTCGCCGTGGCGACGATTGGCGATGCAACGGTTCAGCAGGAAGGGAGCATTCTGCGTCTTGACTTCGCCCGAGAAGGCAAGATCGATCGTGCGTTGCACTTGCGCGGCCTGCGGAAAGTCCGCCAGCGCGTACATAAACCGCAACTCCTCTTGCGGTGTCGTGGCAGTGCGGAAGTTGGAGAGGTACTGCTCGTAGTCGGCGTCGGTGCCTACGGCGGCGATGGCATTCGTCGCGCTGGCAACCAACTCCGCGTCGGCTGCTGCAGCGCCGGCACCCTGCGCAAGAATCGTGCGGCACCGGGCCTGCGCGTCGGGATCGTTGCCCAGCACGGCCAACGTGTTCAGCAGCAGACCGCGCAACTTGGCGCGTAGATCGCCTTCGCCGGCGACCGGGTTCCAGCCAATGTCGGTAATCACCGGTCCCACGAGCGCTGCGACGCGACGCTGCAGCGCGACTTCGGCGTCGCCTTCCACCAAACGACTCACACCCTTGAGCCCGATCACGATCGCCTGCCACACCGCTAGCTCGCGATCGGCGGCGAAACCTTCGGCAAAGGTCAGGAAGTCGGCGGCAGCCAGGCGCCCGGCGACAACTTCGTTCCATGCATCGTCGACCAGGTTGTACCGATCGATGATGGTGAGCTTCGGCAACTCGCGCTGCAGGCGCGCCCGCAACGCATCGTCGTAGGCGACGCGCATGAAGCCATGCCCGCCGGCGTTTACGACGACCGAGCTTTCCGACGACGGCAGATCGACGCGCAGTTGCGGACTGTCGAGCAGCACCTTCGAGTTCACGCCATCGATGCACAGATGGACAGGCACGACGAACACCGTCGGGTCATCCGTTTCGCCGTAAGCGAAGCGTTGTTGGGCAAGCACAAGCGTGTTGCCATCGAGGCGCGCCGCGACGAGTGGGTACCCGGGCTGCCAGATCCAGCTGTCCATCAGTTTGCGCACGGGTGTGGCGGGGTTGGCTTCTTCGATCGCGTCCCACAAGTCGCCCGTTTCGGTGTTGCCGTACTCGTGCTTGGACAAGTAGTGGCTGACACCCGCGCGAAACTCCGGCTCGCCGAGGTACTGCTCGAGCATGCGCAGCAGCGAGCCGCCCTTTTGGTACGTGAGCACATCGAACATGCCGTCGCAATCAGCGGGAGCTTCGACGGGGAACTCGACGCTGCGGGTGCTGGCGAGCGAATCGACTTCGAACGCCGCGCTGCGCTCGAGACTAAACGTGGTCCAGCGCAACCAGTCGGGGCGATACGCCTCGCAGCAAGCAATCTCCATGAACGTGGCGAAGGCTTCATTCAGCCAGATGCCATTCCACCACTTCATCGTCACTAGGTCGCCGAACCACATGTGCGCAACTTCGTGGGCAACAACGTCGGCGAGCGTTTGCAACTCGTACTGCGTGGCAGTGGCCGGATCGGCAAGCAACAGGCTTTCCCGGAACGTGATGCACCCGAGGTTTTCCATCGCGCCGGCAGCAAAGTCGGGGAGCGCGAGCATGTCGCACTTCTGGGTCGGGTACGGGATGCCGTAAAACTCTTGGTACCACGTGATCGAGAAGGCGCCGACGTCGAGCCCGAACGCGGTGAGGTCGCCCTTGCCGGGAACATGGATGATGCGCAACGGAATCGGGTTGTCGGCGTCGCCGGTGCGCGGCACCATCACCGGTTCGGTGGCCGACAACGGGCCGACCACGAAGGCCACGAGGTAGGTGCTCATCGGCATCGTTTCCGCGAAGCGCACCGCAACCTTGGCTGGCCCTTCGCCGACATGCTCGGCACGCTCGATCTCGGGCCCGTTTGATACGGCCAGCAGGTGTGGCTCGATGATCAACGTGATGTCAAACACCGCTTTGAAATCGGGTTCGTCGAAGCACGGAAACGCACGTCGACAATCGGTGGCTTGCATCTGCGTGGTCGCGATTACCTGCTCGACGCCGTCAGCGTCGAGGTAGGTACTGCGATACCAACCGTGCAGCTTGTCGTTCAGAATTCCCGAGAAGGTGATCTCAATCGCGGTCGCGCCTTGTTCTTGTGCCGCGAGAATCTCCAGGCGCTCGGTGGCCTCATGTAAGGCGAAGGGCACTGATTGCCCGTCGAGCTTGACCTCGCTGACTTCGAGCTCGATTGCGTTGAGAACGATGCGCTCGACGGCTTCATTGACGGTGGCATCGATGATCACGTGGCCAACGAAGGTGGCCGCCGCGAGGTTCGGCTCTAGCGCCAGCGTGTAGCGGTGGGGCACAACGGCGCGTGGCAGGCGGTAAGGGTTGTCATTCACAGACCGGGAGCGTACCCGGGCGAATTGACCTGGATCGGAGCCGATTAAGGGCTTGCTGGCCTTGTAGGGTTTCTCAACGTGCCTGCCCCCAAGCCCGGCGTTGCCTCGTTGTACGACGTAGTTGGCATCGGCAATGCCTTGGTCGACGTAATCAGCCACGCCGACGACGGTTTCATTGCTCGCCACGAGTTGGCGAAGGGCTCGATGACCCTGGTCGACACTGATCGTGCGCTGTACCTGTATCAGGCGCTCGGGACGGCCATTGAGATGAGCGGCGGATCTGCTGCCAACACGGTGACAGGCGTCGCGTCTTTCGGTGGTCGTGCTGCCTACATCGGAAAGGTGAGCGACGACGAACTCGGTCGCGTGTTCGGCCACGACATGCGGGCCGTCGGCGTACAGTTCCGACCTGGCGCGGCGGTGGAAGACACGCCGACCGGGCGCTGCATCATTGTCGTCACGCCCGATGCCGAGCGAACGATGAACACATACCTCGGTGTGTCGTCGTTGCTCTGCCCGCCCGACATCGACCTGCCAACGGTGGCCGCTGGCAAAGTGCTGTACATGGAGGGTTACCTGTTCGACCGGCCGCATGCAAAGGCTGCATTCCGTCTGGCCGCGGCGACAGCCCACGAGCACCATCGGCAAGTTTCGCTCACGCTCAGCGACTCGTTCTGTGTCGATCGCCATCGCGACGACTTCCGCTCGTTGGTCGCCGACGAGGTCGACATCCTGTTCGGCAACAGCGACGAGCTGATGTCGCTCTATCAGGTGAACACGTTCGACGAAGCCGTGCAGGCAGTGCAGAAGGACTGCGACTTGGCGGTCATCACGGTCGGCCCCGAGGGTTGCTACATCGTGCAGCGCGACGCCGTGCTGACGGCACCTGCGGAAGACGTGAAGGAAGTGCTGGACACGACGGGTGCAGGCGACCTGTTTGCCGCTGGCTTCTTGTTCGGGTACACCCGCGACTATCCACTGCACCATTGCGCCAAGCTGGGCGCCATCGCGGCGGCCGAGGTGATTTCGCACGTCGGCCCGCGTCCATTGGTCGAGCTGAAGTCGCTGCTGCCGTGAGCGACGTTGCCAGCAGAGCGGCGGCGTGGCTGGCAGCCGAGCCGGACGGCGACATGCGCGAAGAACTTGCTGCGCTGCTGAAAGGTCCTGCCGACGAGTTGCAAGCGCGGTTCACCGGTCGACTCCAATTCGGTACGGCTGGTCTGCGGGGCGCGGTGGGTGCTGGCCCGCTACGCATGAACCGCCTCGTCGTTCAACAAGCCGCTGCCGGGCTCGTGGACTATCTGCTTGCGCACGTTCCCAACGCCGCTGAGCAAGGTGTGATTATCGGCTTCGACGCGCGCCGTAAGAGCGATGTGTTCGCCAGTGACACCGCCCGCGTCTGCGCAGCTCGTGGTGTGAAGGCGATGTTGTTTCCGCACATCGTCCCAACTCCAGTGCTGGCGTGGAACGTCACCGAAGTAAACGCCGCGGCCGGTGTGATGGTGACCGCGTCGCACAACCCGCCCGCCGACAATGGATACAAGGTGTATCTCGGCACCGGTTCCCAAATCGTGTCGCCGGTCGACAGCGAGATCACCGCCTTCATCGACAAAGTCGACCCTTGTGCAGTTCAGTTGTCCGCCGTCGACGATCCGCTGATCACCACGCTGGGCGACGATCGTGTCGCCGCCTACCTGGCGTTCGTGCCGACAGCCCGCTTGTGCCCACAGGTTCCTGGGGTTCAGGTCGCGTACACCGCGATGCACGGTGTCGGCGGCGCGACCTTGCTCGCAGCTTTCGAAGGTGCCGGGCTACCGGCGCCGGCGGTGGTTGCCGAGCAGCAACAACCCGATGGAACGTTCCCGACGGTCCCGTTCCCAAACCCGGAGGAACCGGGCGCGATGGATCTGCTGATGGCACGCGCCGCAGCGGTTGGCGCACAAGTTGCGCTGGCGAACGATCCCGACGCCGATCGACTTGGCGCCGCCATTCCGACTGCGGACGGCGGATGGCGTCGGCTCGGAGGCGACGAGATCGGCTGGCTGCTCGCCGATCACATCTTGCGTCACACATCGGGCGACGATCGACTGGTCGTGACGACGCTCGTGTCGTCGTCGCTGCTTGCGCGAATGGCTGCTGCGCACGGTGTGGCATGCGAGGAGACGTTCACCGGTTTCAAGTGGATCGCGCACACGGTGCTGGCAAACCCGACTCGCCGATTTGTGTTTGGTTACGAGCAGGCGCTCGGCTACCTCGTGTGCGGCCAACCGCTCGACAAGGACGGCATTACAGCCGCGGTGATGATGGCCGAAGTCGCCGCGCTTGCCGCTGCTGAAGGCGTGACCGTGCAAGACCGACTCGACGAGATCGCGGCGACCTACGGGCGCCACATCATGGCCGATCGTTCGGTACACATGCCGCCCACCGACGGCGCCGCGGCCGTAGCGCGCCTACGGGCCGCCCCGCCTACGGAGGTCGGTGGCAGCGCCGTGACCTCGGTGCGATGGTTTGAGGAGGCGGGGTTGTTACGCCTTGAGTTGGGCGAGAACCTGCGTCTGCAAGTGCGCCCAAGCGGCACCGAGCCGAAGGTCAAGCTCTACGGCGAAGGAATCGCTGTCGATCCAGCGCCGTTGCTCGAGCAGCTGGCCGCCCTGCTCGCCTGAACGGCCTTAGGCCGGCGAGCCGAATTGGCGGTCGCCCGCGTCGCCCAGGCCGGGCACGATGAACGCCGTCTCGTTCAGACGCTCGTCGAGCGACGCGGTATAGACCGCGAGATCGAGGTTCGCGGTGCGCAGCATTTCGATACCTTCTGGTGCTGCCAGCACGCACACGACGATGATGGTGCCGGTTGCGCCACGCTCGACCAGTAGCTGACACGTGTGGGCCAGCGAACCACCAGTGGCGAGCATCGGATCGAGGACGATGCATTGACGACCCGCCAGGCTTTCGGGCAGCTTGTTGACGTACGGCATTGGTTGATGTGTCGCTTCGTCGCGCGCGACGCCGATGAAGCCAACATCGGCGTTCGGAAGCAGCTCCTGCGCGGCGTGAAGAAAACCGAGCCCGGCGCGCAACACAGGAACCACAACTGGTTGTGTCGTTAACTGGCGGCCGTCGGTCTCGGTGAGCGGAGTCTGTACGCGCACGGGATGTGTGGTCAGACCGCGTGTCGCCTCACCCATCAGCAAGATGCCGATGCGTTCGAGCTCCTGACGAAACATTGCGTTCGGGGTCGTCTTGTCACGAACGCGAGTCAGTGAATCAGCGATGAGTGGATGATCAACAACGTGTAGTGCGACGGGCATGCCGTTGAGATTAGACGCTGCCGTGAGATCAGAGCGCAGCCGCGCGAGCGGCGGCATACCGCGGCTTGATCAGACCGTTGATCAACTTCAAGCGCTCCGGGAAGGGAGCGAACGCACTCTTCATCGCGTTGATCGTGATCCACTCGAAATCGTCGATTCCCCATCCGAACGCATCGCGCAGCTCTTCCATTTCGAAGGTCATCGAAGTTGCGCTCATCAGACGGTTGTCGGTGTTCAGCGTGACGCGAAAGCGCAGGCGCCGCAGCATGCCGATGGGGTGCTCGGCGACGCTGGCGCATACCCCGGTGCCCACATTGCTCGTCGGGCACAATTCGAGAGGGATACGCCGGTCGCGGATGAACGCCGCCAGCCGGCCCAGCTGTTCCTCGCCTGCTGGGCCCTTGATGTCGTCGACGATGCGCACCCCGTGCCCAAGCCGCTCGGCACCGCAAAACTGCACGGCCTCCCAGATGCTCGGGAGACCGAACGCTTCGCCAGCGTGAATGGTGGTGTGAAAGTTCTCGCGCTGCACGTACTGGAACGCGTCGAGATGGCGAGTGGGCGGATAACCCTCCTCAGCGCCGGCGATGTCGAAACCGACGCAACCTGCATCGCGCCAACGCACGGCCAATTCGGCGATCTCGTGACTGCGTGCTGCGGTGCGCATCGCCGAACAGATGAGATAGATCGTCAGATCAGTTCCGGCGGCGCCGCGGCGGAAGCCATCGAGAATCGCTTCCACGATCTCATCGAGCGTCAGTCCCTTTTCGGTGCACAACTCGGGAGCCATGCGCACCTCGGCGTAGATGACTCCGTCGGCGGCCAAGTCGACAGCGCACTCGTAACTGACGCGCTCGATTGCATCGCGATCCTGCATCACGCCGACCGTGTGCGCGAACGTCTCCAGATACAACACGAGGTCGTTGCGCTTGGCGCCGCGGTTGAACCAGGAGGCGAGTTCCGCCACGTCGTATGACGGGAGGTTCTTGTAGCCGTACTCCTGTGCAAGCTCGATGACACTGGCGGGTCGCAGGCCGCCGTCGAGGTGATCGTGCAACAGCGCCTTCGGAAGTTCTTTGATGTTCATGCTGCAAGTGCCCGCAATGGCATGTTCGCCGGTCGTTGCAGCCAATTCCACGACGGATACTCAGCCGCTGCCGAAATGCAATGCACGCTGTACGCATGGCGGCTCTTCGGTGAACGGTTGACGTCGCTCCAGTGTGGCAACAACCCGTGCAGCACGACGAGTGTTCCGGCCGGGACCTCGAGAGGTACCAACTCGCTCGGCGACGGCAGCGGAGTCGGGTCGAGCTCCGCGAACAGGGTGCCTGCCTCGTCGCTTTGCGCGGCACGCTTGAACAGTTTGCGCAGCGCAGTGTTGTGCCCACCCGGTGCGGCCCACAAGCAGCCGTTATCGAGGGTCGCGTCTTCGATGGCGAACCAGAAACCTGTCACCGTGATCGGGTCGGTGTAAAGGAACGTGGCGTCTTGATGGCAGCCGACCTCGCCGCCGATGTGAGGCTGCTTGAAGATGTACATGCTCTGCAGTGCGAGCGCATCGGCCAAGCCGATGTCGGCGGCGACGCTGGCGAGTTCGGGCGTGTACGTGAAGCGTTCGAACTCGGGATGCAGGTCGTGCATTGCATGGCCGATCTTGTTGATGCTCAGCGCTTTCTCCGTCCGAAGCTTGCCGTCCTGGCCAAAGGCGTCAGCCTCGAAGAAGCACGACACCCCACCGCCCGATTGCAGGAACTCGCGGTCGCTCACCCGTGTCTGCTCGTCGGTGCGAAACACACTCGGTCGCGTGGGTGGCCGAAACTTGTCGACGATCTCCTCAGCCGCCGCTTTCAGCGCGGCGCAGGATTCCTTGCTGGCGAAGTCTTCAACGACCAAGTAACCATCACGATGAAACGTGGCGACTTGCTGGTCGTCGAGAACGCTGCCCATTCACACAGCGTAGGCGCCGTGGGTATCAACCCATAACCTGTGAGTCCATGACATCGGAGCCGTCGACCGAGCACCTGACAATCCTCGGAAGCACGGTGCGCCACGCAGTGGAGCACGTGGAGGTGTTCGCGGCGCCGGCCAATGTGACCCAGGTCCGGTTCACCAACGACGAACTGAACTCGATGTGCCCGGTCACCGAGCAGCCCGATCTTTCCACCGTGGTGATCGAGTACGTGCCCGATCAATGGTGCATTGAGTCGAAGAGCCTGAAGCTGTACCTGTGGGGTTTCCGCAACCGCGCCGTGTTCGCGGAAGCGTTGGCGGCAGAGATCGCCGGTGAAGTCATGCTCTCCGCCAAGCCAAAGCACGTGCGGGTCACCCTGACGCAACGCCCACGCGGCGGAATAGAAGTGCAAGCAATCGCCGAGCTGAGTAGTTAACGCCCCCGGGCTGAGCGGCGACGATCCGCCCGAGATGCCTTTCGCGGATAGTCCACCGGATTGTCGGCTAACACCGGCTGCAACTCGCGGATTGCTGGGTCGCACGCTGGATCATCGGGAAAGCGGCCAGCCGCATCGGCCCACACCAGTTGCGTTACGTACGGGAGAGTCAGTGCTTTGCGGCCGGGACCGTAGTGCTGCACCCAAAGCGCCATCCGCGAGGGGTCGGTTGCCAACCAGTCGCCCGGAACCTCGACCAACTTGATTCGCACCGAATCAAGTTCGTACTCGACGCCGGATTCGAGCGGATTGCCGAACCGCGCCCGCTCGTACGCCCGAGTCATCACGCTGTGTGCCGCTTCGGGCGGCAAGCCCATCACCACTAGCTCGGGATGTTGCAGCTCGCTGAGCCCAATCGTGTAACACCACGGCTGGGGCTCGGGCGTGCAACAGCACCCGGGCACGGCACAGCGGCCAGAGCCCACCGACACGACGAAGAATCCACGGCGAGCGATACCGCTCGCAATCTGCAGCATGAGCTGCCCATTGTTTGTTGTCTGCGTTGTCATTCCCTCACCATGCGGCAGGGGTCTGACATTGTTCGAGCGTTAGTGGCCTTCGCCGGGTCGGTACTTCACGCCCGCTTGCGCTGGTGGGCGCAACCGCTTGCTTGCTGTTGCCAGAACAACCAACGTGGCGACGTACGGCACCGACTGGGTCAGCGACTCAGGAACTTCTTTCACCGTCAGATAGGCGGTGAAGAACAAGGCGCCCGTCACAAATGCGGTGATGACCGTGATGGTCCGTTTGCGCACGAGCGAGACAATGACCATCAGTCCCGCGACCAGCGTGACGAACAAGAACAGCGCTGGCAGGCTGGAGCTGGCAACAAGCTTGACGCCGTCGGAGTAACCGAACACAGCCGCGCCGCCGGCGATGCCTAGTGGGCGCCAGTTGCCGAAGATCATCGCCGCCATACCGATGAAGCCGCGACCACCGGTTTGACCCTGGCGGTAGTACGACGAGGCAACGATCGCCAGCGTGGCTCCGCCGAAACCGGCGAGCGCCCCGCTGATCAGCAAGCCGGCATAGCGCAGCGGGATGACCTTGACACCGAGACTCTCGGCAGCCGACGGCGCTTCGCCCGACGAACGCAGACGCAGACCGAAACGCGTGCGCCACATGATCCAGAACGTCAGCGGCACCATCAGCACCGCGAGGACTGTCAGCCACGACAGATTGACGGTGAGGCCCTTGCCGATGCCGCCGATATCGCCGACGAGGAACCAACGCTTCTTCTCCAGCCAGCCAAAGAAGTCCGGCGACTTCCAGCCGAACAAATCGCCACCAGCGAGGAACGGCGTGTCGAACTTCGGAATTCCCGACTTCTGCTGAGGCGACTGGCTGACGCCGCCACCTTGCTCGCCAACGAAGATCAGGTCGCTGAGGTAGCGCGCGCCGAAGAAGCCGAAAATGTTCAGCACGACACCGGAGATGACTTGATCGACGTTGAAGCGCACGGTTGCAACTGCGTGGATGAGACCACCCAACATGCCGCCGAGGATGCCTAGGCCCAAGCCGACCCACGCTCCCCACTTCCAGGCACCGAAGCCAGCGCCCCAAGTGCCGAGGATCATCATTCCCTCGATGCCGATGTTGAGCACGCCGCATCGTTCTGCCCACAGGGCGGCGAGACCGGCGAGCATGATCGGCACCGTGAGCCGCAGCGCGGTTCCGATCGTGCCCGAGCTGGTGAGCGGGTGCTCGCCAGTCCACAGACGGGTGATGCTCATCAGCGCTAGCAAGATGCCGCCGACGGTGAGAATCGTGTTGCGGCGCACGGCAAGGAAACGGCCGAGGCTCGTGGTGGTGATGGGCCGGCGTTCGCCGATTGGTGCCATCGTGGGTGCTGAACTTGGGGTGACGGTGCTCATGCCGAAGCTCCTTCTACCTGAACGCCGGATACCTGAACACCGGACTCGACGAGCCGGGCAGCAGTTCGTTCAGACGTTCGCTTGTTCAGCCACCGGATAGTGGCCTCGTTAACGATCACGACCGTGAACACGATTACCGCCTGGATCACCTTGACGATCGAGCTGGGAATCTCGGCCAACTGCAACTGCGCCGACGTTGAATCGAGGAAGCCGAACAACAACGCGGCCGTGATGATGCCGATTGGGTGATGGCGACCCAAGAGGGCGACGGTGATGCCCGCGAAACCGAGCTGGGTGGGTGTGGCGTTCGGCCCGTAGCCGTACACCTCGCCGAGGATGTTCTGCATCGCGACCAAACCGGCGATGCCACCCGAGATGAGCATCGCGATCACGATCATGCGATTCGCGCCGATGCCAGCGGTACGTGCCGCACCGGCGTTGAGACCCGACGCGCGCAGTCGGAACCCGAAGCGGCTCTTGAAGACCAAAACCCAGTAAAGGAAGACCACGAACAAGGCGACGATGAACATTCCGCCCAACCGATCCTTGACGATGTCGGGCATGCGGCCGCTCACGGGCAGCGCCTTGGTCTTGATGTTGAGCTCAAGCGAGTTGTCGCGGAACCAGTTCTCGAAGAGCCACTGAATCACAGAGAGCGCGATGTAGTTCAGCATGATGGTGGAGATGACCTCATGGACGCCGCGTGTGACTTTCAGGATTGCAGCGATGCTCGCCCAGACGGCACCCGAGATGATGGCGAGCAGCAGTATGACCGTCACGTGCAGAACGGCTGGCAGGCTGAGCTGGGTGCCGATAGCGGAAGCCATCAACGCGGCGAACAGGTACTGACCTTCAACACCGATGTTGAACAGGTTCATTTTGAAGCCGACCGCGACGGCAGTCGCCGACAGCATCAGCGGTGTTGCGCGCTTCATCATTTCCAAGAGTTGGTTGCTCTTGGTGCCGGTCTTGAGGATCTCGGTGTAGGCGGCCCACGGGTCCTTGCCGGTGATGGCCAGCAAGATGGCGCAAATACCCAACGCGATGAGAACCGCCGCAAGCGAGCTGGCAAGCGTGAACAGGCCAGTGGTCAGACCGCCCGCCTGACTCTTGGTGGTGATCTTCTTGACCAGTCCGGCGAACCCGGTTGCGACTGGCGGGGTAGTGGTGTCCTTTGTTTGCTCGTTCACTTCGTTGCCTCCACCGTTCCGCCGGTCATGTAAGTGCCAAGGATTTCGGGCGTGACCTTCGCGGGGTCGAGCGTCGCAGTCAGCTCGCCGTCGAACATCACCAAGATCGTGTCGGAGAGCCCGATCAGTTCTTCGAGGTCGGCGGAGATCAGCAGCACGGCAAGGCCAGCGTCGCGAGCACGACGTATCTCGTCCCAAATCGCTGCCTGCGCCCCAATGTCGACACCGCGCGTTGGGTGCGCCGCAACCAAGACCCGCGGTTCGCTTGAAAGCTCGCGACCAACCAGCAGCTTCTGCTGGTTGCCGCCGGAGAGTGCAAATGCCGGAACCGTCTCGCTGGGTGTCAGCACACTGAAGCGTTCGATAACGGCGCGGGCGTCGCGTTTCGCTCCGCGCGTGTCGATCAGTGGACCCCTGCGGAACTGGGGCATGTGCTCACGGCCGAGCATCGTGTTCTCCCACAACGGTGCCTCCAGCATCAGGCCCTCGCGGTGGCGGTCGAACGGGATGTACGCCAATCCGGCGCGTCGGCGGTCGTGCGTGTTGTGGTGAGTGACATCGTGGCCGGTGATCTCGACAGAGCCGGTGCTGTGGGTAATGCCGAGGATGGCGGTGCACAGCTCGAACTGCCCGTTGCCTTCCACGCCAGCGATGCCGACGATCTCGCCGCTGTGCACGGTGATCGACGCGTCGTGCACGCTGTCGCGCTGGCCCGGCGAAGAGACGGTGAGATGTTCAACCTTGAGAGCAACGTCGGATCGAATCTCGCTGTCGCGTCCCTCGGGTGAGGGCAGCTCGCTGCCAACCATGAGTTCGGCGAGTTGACCACGATCTGTCTTGCTGGGAAGCACGGTGGCCACGGTGGTGCCATCGCGCATGACGGTGATCTCGTCGGAGACAGCGAGCACTTCCTTCAGCTTGTGCGAGATGAAGAGGATCGTCGCGCCATCGTCGACTAAGTGGCGCAGCGTGAGAAACAACTCGTCGACTTCCTGCGGCACCAAGACCGCAGTCGGCTCGTCGAGGATGAGAATTTTCGCACCGCGAAACAGAACCTTCAGAATTTCGACTCGCTGGCGCTTTCCGACGCCGAGCTCGGAAACTGGCACATCGAGATCGAGGTGCGTGCCAACGCTCTCGGCCAACTTGTGTACCTCGGCGCGGGCAGCGTCGAAATCAATGCGCTGCCCGTTGGAAGGCTCGGCACCGAGGATGATGTTCTCCAACACGGTGAAGTTGTCGGCGAGCATGAAGTGCTGATGCACCATGCCGATGCCAGCGGCGATTGCTTCGGAGGGTGAGCGGAAGTGTTGCGTGACGCCGTTGACCGTGATGGTGCCGGCATCCGGTTGATGCATGCCGTAGAGCGTCTTCATCAGCGTCGACTTGCCGGCACCGTTCTCGCCGACGATCGCGTGGATGGTGCCCGCCTTCACGCTGAGATCGACATCGTGGTTGGCGATGACACCGGGGAAGTGCTTGTCGATCCCCTTGAGCTCAACCGCCAGCACGCCGTCTGACTTTGCCATTCCAGTCCCCCTGAATGATTCGGTGCACCGTTTATAGCAGAGTGCCCGGGGGCGAACCCCCGGGCACTCTTTCACTGCTTCTTCAGTTCAATCAAACGCGAACGAAATCAGGGTGCGGTTGGCACCACGATGTCGCCAGCGACGATTTGTGCCTTGAGGTCGTCGAGCTGCGTAACGAACTCGTCGAGGTATCCACCGGAGGTGGAGTAGCCGACGCCGTCAACGCTGAGGTCGAACACCTTGAAGCCACCGGTGAGGTCGCCATCCTGGATGGCCTTGGCGGTCTGGAACACAGCCACGTCGACGCGCTTGAGCATCGAGGTGAGGATGTGTGCCTGCTGCTCCGGAGTAGCGGTCAGGTACTGATCGCTGTCCACGCCGATGGCCCACTTGTCGGCCTCGACGGCTGCGTCGATGGTGCCGGCACCCGAACCGCCAGCGGCGGTGTAGATGACCTCAACACCGTCGGCGTACCAACCGAGGGCGATTTCCTTGGCCTTGTCGGGCGAGCCCCACGCAGCGTTGTCGCCAGCAGCGCCGAGGTACTGGACCTCAACGGTGATGTCGGGGTTGATCTGCTTGGCACCAGCGGTGTAACCGGCCTCGAACTTCTTGATGAGGTCGATCTCCTGGCCACCAATGAAACCGATGTGATCGCAACCGCACGCGAGCGCAGCAGCGGCACCGACCAGGAACGAGCCCTGCTCTTCAGCGAAGCTGAGGGTCTTCACGTTCGGAAGATCGAGGTAACCGTCGACCCAGCCGTAGATGGTGTCGGGGTTGGCAGCTGAAACAACTGAGATCGCGTCGCCGAAGGCGAAGCCCACTGCGATGACCGGGTTGTTACCGGCGGCGGTGAGGGCCTCGAGGTTCGGCTGACGGTCGTCTTCGACCGTTGCCTCAAGCTCTTGCTTGGTGGCGCCAAGATCGCAGACGGCCTGATCGGCGCCGCGGCCAGCGGAGTCGTTGAAGGTACCGTCGCCACGGCCACCCGTGTCGAAGGCAACGCCGAGCTTGAGTTCGCCAGTTTCGACGCAGCTTGATGTCGTGTCGGTGCTCTTCTTCTCGTCGTCACCGCATGCGGTGGCTACGAGACCGAAGGTTGCAACGATGGCCATCGCTGCGAAGCGCTTGGTATTGCGCATTTGTTCTCCCCCTTGGAGTGTTGGATTTGGGCGGATGGATATCCGTCCGGAAGTGTAACCCGCTGTGCTGGCCAAGGTTCCATCGCTTTCGCGGGACCTAGCGGATATCGGCCAGCTTTACAAGGGTCGCCGCGATCCAGCCGCCTAGCGCACCGAGATGCTCGTCGAGTTGTTGGCTGGCGCCGTCGGCGAGAGCGTCTTCGGCCAGCTCGTACATGCCCTCGAAGGTGACCTCTACTGCGTGTTCGGGCGTGGCGGCGTCTTCAGAAGAACTTGCTTCCAGGGTGACACCCGCACGCTCCAGCCGATCGTTGCCGATCAGCGGACTGGTCGGCTCGGTCAGCTGAAAGACGACAGCGGGGTCGGCGGCGGCGATGAGGTTCTGCACTCGGAACACGATCTCGATCTCGATTGCAGGCAGACGATCGAGAATCTCGTCGACGTACCACTGGCGGTAGGCGGTCTGGCTCCACGATGGCCAATCGAAGGTGATGTGTGCAACGACGTGCGGCGGAAGCCCTTCGCCCGGCAAGCCGTACGTGGTTTCCCATGTGAGGTCGCCAAGCAGCACGTCGGATTGGAAGTGTTCCTCGAACGGCTGCCGCTCGAGAAAGGCTGCGTCGAACGCATCGCGCAGCGCGCTGATGGCGTCGATGAAGGCGTGGTCGAGCATGGGAATGTGACGGTAGTGGGTTTGTCGTCGGTTTAGAGTCGACCACATGTCGCTCGTACTCACCTCCATTGTCGACGGCGTTGCCACGTTGACGCTCAATAACCCCGCCGAACGCAACACGCTCACGGCGCCGATGGTCGAGGGAATTCTCGAGGCAATGGATCGCATCGAGGCCGATTCGGCGGTCGGTGCGCTGGTTGTGACGGGCGCGGCGCCCGCCTTCTGTGCCGGAGCCAACCTGGGCAATTTGGCGGAGGCCACGAAGGAAAGCTTGGGTGTGATCTACGAAGGGTTCCTGCGTGTTGCTCGCAGCCCGCTTCCTACGATCGCCGCGGTCAACGGTGCCGCGGTCGGCGCCGGCATGAACCTCGCGCTCGGATGCGATGTGCGCTTGGCAGCGAGGCGGGCGAAGTTTGATTCGCGCTTCTTGCAGATCGGAATCCATCCTGGCGGCGGGCACACGTGGATGCTGCGTCGCGCGGTTGGTCCGCAGGCCACGTTTGCGTCGGTTGTTTTTGGGGAAGTGATCGACAGTGCCGAAGCGGAACGAATCGGACTTGTCCATCGCTGCTACGACGACGACCAATTGATGGGTGCAGCGCAGGAAATGGCCGCCCGCGCAGCGGCCGCTCCGCGCGAGTTGTTGATTGAGATGAAGAAGACCATCCAAGACATGGCCGACGTGCGCACGCACCCGGCTGCGGTTGACCGCGAGCTGACCCCGCAGGTGTGGAGCACCCGCCAGCCGTGGTTCGCCGAACGACTCGCCGCGCTGCAGGCCAAGATCACCTCCCGGTAGAAACGCGCACAACTGTTACCGAAAGTCCCTACCGCGGTTTGCGCACGAGGCGTACCGTTCACCTCACATAGGCCGTCGCCCAGACGAGCCGTCTACCTGACTACGGAGGCATTAATGAGCCAGCGTCATCGCAACCAGGAAGCGGCCCCTCCACCGAAGATGGATCTGCGAGCACACGCCCACAACGAGCGACATCGCATACACAGCGAATTGCACGCGGTGGTGCAACAGGTAGGTGCGGGCTACGAGCCCGACGAGGTGCACGAGCCGGGCCGAGCCTGGGTGCCGACCCACCACCACGACGCTGAGAAGGCGAAGAAAGAGACGGAGAAGGCGAAGGGCTCCAAGCTCCGTCACTGGAAGGTGAAGGATTGGAAGCGCCGCTCTGGAGTGCGCAAGGCCAAGGCGCAAGCAACGCGAATGGCGGGCGAGCAGGCGTAGCTAGCTCAGCCAGGCGGCCGCGAGTTCCTCGCGGCGCGCGAACCATTCTTCGGCTGTCATGCCGTAGCGCACGTGGTCTTCCCATGTGCCTGCGATTTCGAGGAACCGCTCAGCGATTCCTTCCTCGCGCAGGCCGAGGACTTCCATCACTCGTCGGCTGTTGCGATTGCGCGGCACGATACAGATCTCGATGCGATGCAGCCGCAGTTGCTCGAAGGCGAAGCACGCGATCACGACGACGGCCTCGGGCACGTATCGATTGCCTGCCTTTGCGCTGTCGATCCAATAACCGACGCTTGCGCTTTGGTGTGCACCGCGCACGATGTTGTTGAGGTTGATCTCGCCCGCGAGCGCGGTTCCGACAAACAACCCGAAGCCGGCCGCCAACCCCAGTTGTCGTTCGCGATCGCGCGCTATGCAACGGGCGGCAAAGGTTTCGCGATCGCGGGCCGGGTCGAGCTGGTGTTCCGGGCGCATCGGTTCCCACGGACGCAGCCAGTCCTCGTTGCGAATTCGGACCTCGCTCCAGGCAGGCCAGTCGCTCGCCGCCAACTGAGTCAGCGTCACCCGTCGCCCGCGAAGTTGCGTTGGGCTGTTCGCGGGCATCGACGGATGCCCCCAGTGCCCTCGCTGCCCGCTGACCCTGCTCATCCGTTCAAGATAACCATCGGCGCATGCAGCGCGCGCAGCACCGCGACGATGGCGCAGGACACGCCCAGTACCTGGTGTACCTCGGGCGTCGGCAGCCCAGGGTTGCGGGCACGATCGACCTTCGATTCGGTTGCAAGAGTGCGGAAGACCTCCTCGGCCGCTTCGCGCGTCAGCGTGAACGGATGCTGCGCAGCTCCGCCGACTTCGACGGCGGCGATGGTGGCGAGTCCGACACCGGTGCACTCGATGCGATCCGACACCGCGGCCGAAGGGATCTCGCGGATCACATCCTCGATGTGGTCGATCACTAGCCCGATCGCGTTGATCAGGTCTTCTGGCAGTGGAGGGTCGCCGGTGATCATCGCCGCCAGCGTGTCGACACCAACCGGCACCGTGTACGACGCGCCGTCGCTGCTGAACACGATCTCGCGCGTGCCAAACGTGATGCTCAACATTGCGCCGCCAATCGTGCCGCCACCCAACGACCAACAGGGTCGTCGCCGCCGGCGAGGTGGTACGCGTAGTGCGCGTGTAAACACTTCACGCCTTGGCGCGTTCCTGCGACACCACCACTTGGGCGAGGGCCGACGTAGTCGCGCGGTAGTCGAGCATCGCGCTCAACCGCGTAGCGCGAGTGAGCGGCTGCAAGTTCTGCGGCGTCAACCTCAGCTTCCGCTGCTCGAACTCCGCCGCCGGCTTCCAGCCTGCTGACATCGCGCAACGCCTGCTTCCCCGCGAGCCAGTACAGCGTTGGCATCGGCCGGCCATTTCTCATCAGCGGAGCATTGCGCAGCACGACTGGTTCGCCCTGTTCGTCGCGGACAGCAATTTCGAAATCGCCTTCCGGTTGGCGACCGAGGAGCTCGGCGACTTGGATCAGATCGTTCAGCGTGTCGATGTCGGCCGCTGAACCTTCGCACGCGACACGGTGCACTATGTCGGGTTGACCCCGAATCAATCCACGCGCGCCGTCGTCGCCGCTGGCGGGAAGCATCGACCACGTTTCGCGAGCGAGTCGCACGGGATGCGGACCCGGTTTGCCGTCGTAGGTCGCGACGACGATCTGATACTCGGCGGGTGCGTCGGTCACGGTGCGCCATGCACTACTAGGGACTTGCGGTTGGTCGGCGAGACCAATGGTCAGCGAGTCGGCATCCGTGTCGCGGGCAGCGGCGACGGCACACATCAGCGACGTTGCCTGGCCGTCGGCCCAGTGCCGGTTTCGCACTTCGATGATGCCAGCGGGCAGATCGAGCTCGATCGCGCCGGTGACGACGATCAGCGGGGCGAGTTCGGCTTCGACCATCGCTGCCAAGGCCCACTCCCACACCGGCCGGCCGTCCAGCGGAGCAAGCAGTTTGTGCGACGCGCCATCGAATCGGGAACCGCCGCCGGCAGCAAGCAACGCAGCAGCCCGAATTGCCATATGGGCAGCGTAGTTGCGACTGTGAATCGCCAGGCAGGGGGCCCTACGCTGGACGGTCCATGACGATGCGCAGGCGAGTGCAGGCGACGGTTGTCGCAGCGGCGATGCTGCTGGGTGCGGTCCCGTTCGCCGATCTCGCAAGCGCGTCAGTCAGCGTTTCGCCGATGCCGGCGCATCGTGTTATTGGCCCGGATCCGTTGGCGCAGACAGCGGCAGATGCGCTCGATGCGTGGGAGTTGTACAACACGGTGGGTGCTTGGACAGGCAAGCCCACCGAAGTGCAGGTGGCGATTTTCGCAGATTTCGTTCGGCTCCGCGACCAAGTAGCAGCTGAAGCGGCGACGCGACTAGGCATCGATCCGCTGCGAATGCAGGCAGCATGGATTGCCGCTGATCGGATACATCAGCTCGCCGTGCTGTCGGCATTCACTCAGCTCGGAGTTCCATACGGCCACTTCGCGCGCACGGCGGGGGTTGGTTTCGATTGCTCGGGCATCACGTCGTGGGCGTGGGAGCAGGCTGGGTTCGAGATTCCCCGCGGCGCGAAGTGGCAGATCGTCAGCGCCACCGAGGTGACAGCCGAGACCGCGCAGGCCGGCGACCTCATCTTCTACCCGACGCACGTGATGATGTACCTCGGCGTCGACCTCGCCATTCTCCACTCGCCCAACCGCAAGTCGACTGTGCATCTCTCAAACGTATGGAAGCGCAAGATCCCGAAGCTGCAGTGGGGCAATCCCCTCGGGTGAACCAACGAGTCAAGGCGCTGTGGTGTCGGGCGGAATGCCGCCGCAAAGCCCTGCCTGATGAACTGCGGTGTTCGCCTCGAGCAATCGAATCCAGTCGTTCGATCCGACAAACAGATTGTCCGGTACTTCGACACCCGCCGATTCCAGGCATGGTCTGATGGTCTCGTTGAAGAACGCGATCTGTTCTGCATCGAGATTGGCGAGCACTTGCGGGTTGGTTGACGAGAACAAGACCTCGGTCTGAGCGAAGTACGCCTGGTAGCACTTGTTGACATCGCCACCGCCTGTGTCGCCTATCGGTAGCAAATCACCGCTTGTTTCGTAGATGAACTCGCCGGTGAACTGGCTTAGGGAGTACTTCACGTATCCGCCGTGCTCTCTTGCGCAAGCCTCAAAGTTGTGAAACGCAGCTTCGTATTCGTCGACAGTGACAACACCGTCGGACAGCAAATCCCGTTGCTGTTCGGGCACCACTTGCGCGAACCCGGTGACAGTCAGTGTGGGCTCGCCGCAGGCGGTCGGTTGATCAGGATTGGTGTCGGCGACCGTATCGGTTACGGCGCCGCCGTAACCGACGTTGGATGCATCGAACGTTCGAAGTGAGCGGGCGATCGAGGTGAGCTCGTCGGATGCGAGCATTCCGGAGAGGGCGAAACCGATGCCGTCGCGTTCTCCGATGATTGAGTGCCACCCCGGCGTCGTGGCGCCATCGACCAGCCATGCAGTGGAACCATCAAGGTCGACTGCGCGCGGTGCCGTCTCGTTCGCCGACAGGAACCAACCCGCTGGGACGCCCGGCATCTGCTGCAGGAACAGTTGAACTGGTTCGCCTTGTGAGTCGACGCTGAGCTCGTAAATGTGTTGCGGCCGAGCGGCACTCGAGCCAAGGTCGTTCCAACCCGCGGGTAGTGCGACCGAGACATTGGAACCGTCGAGCGTCATGCCTGCGATCAGGGCGAGCGTGTTGTCACTCCACATGGCTTCATCGGCGGTGGTCACGGTCAGAGTCGCGCATGAGCCGTTGATCGTGCGGTAGATCTCCGTTGGAGCTGACCCATCAGCGATCGCTCGAACTCCGTGTCCACTGATGATCCGCGTTTCCGCGCCCGAAGTGGGTTCGCCAATGCCTGGGCGACTGACGACGAATCCGAACACGGTGTTGTCGGGTGCCATTACAGCGCCCCTTGATTCATCTAGTGCTCCGTAGGCCTCACCCGACACAACGTGTACGCCTGGTGTCGCGGGGTCGGGGAGCAGCACGCCGATCGGTGTGCTTGGGGCGAGGTCAAGCGTCGGTCGCGGCGGGGCGGCGATCTGCGACGCATCCGGTCGCTGCAGCGTGAGTACTAGTCCGACGATGGCTGCGGCGGCGATAGAAGCGGCCGCCACCCTCACCATCAACCGGGGCTGCTGTAACTGCAACGGATGATGATCGCGAAGAGTGGTGGTCGTTGGTGCGGCCGGTGCCGCGTTGCTGAGTTCGTGCATCGCACGTGCGATCTGTGGCGACCACTTTGCATTGGTCATGACAGTTGCTCCTCCAATGAACGACGCGCTGCGGTGAGCGCTCGCTCGGTCGTACGACGGGACAGGTTGAGGGTTCGGCTGATCTCGACAACGCTTTGGTCGTGCCAGTACGCGAGATACAGCACCGACGTTTGAGGCAACGTCAGGCGGCTCATCGCATCTCGAACCTCGATGCTTACCGTCGACGGTTCGGTGGGCTCAGTGTCGGCCGTGAACTTCTCGCGGCGTTCGCGACGACGATTCGATCGCTCGACGCTTCTCGCCTCGTTGAACACGGCACGGAATAGATACGCGCGCGGTTCGACAACTGTTGACCAACTAGGCGAGGTCATCGATCGCACAACCGCGTTCGCGACGACGTCCTCGGCGGATGACGGCCCAAGCAAGGTCGTGGCAAATCGCACAAGTTCGTCGGCGTGTTTGCCGTACAGCTCCTCGTCGCGCCTATCCACCACCTTTAAGATGCCGCAGCGCGGGCCAAACCGCCATCAATGAGGAGGCGGGTCTACCCTGGTGGTGTGAGTTTTCGTGTTGGGGCTGATGCTTACGACCGGTTCATGGGTCGGTACTCGGTTCCGCTTGGGCCATTGCTCGCCGACCTTGCCGGTGTCACCGCCGGGCAGCGCGTCGTCGATGTCGGGTGCGGTCCGGGTGCACTCACGACAGAACTCGTTCGGCGCGTAGGAGCCGGCGCGGTCTCGGCGGTTGACCCGTCGGAACCGTTCGTCGAAGCCGCACGGGAACGTCACCCCGGTGTTGATGTGCGCAAAGCCGCCGCCGAGCAGCTGCCCTTCGACGACGCAACATTCGATGTCGCTCTTGCACAACTGGTCGTGCACTTCATGGCCGATCCGGTTGTCGGTTTAGGAGAGATGAGGCGCGTGACGCGGCCAGATGGTGTCGTGGTCGCGTGCGTGTGGGACTTCGCCGGTGGCAGCGGACCACTGGGCGTCTTCTGGGAAGCAGCTCACCGACTGAACCTGGGCGTTGCAGGTGAGGCCGCGTTTGCCGGAGCACGCGAGGGTCACCTCGGCGAGTTGTTTCGTGCCGCCGGTTTGCGCGACGTCGAGGAGTCGAGGCTCGTGGTCAGCGTTGAGCATCCGACCTTCGACGAGTGGTGGGAGCCGTTCACCCTTGGTGTTGGCCCGGCGGGCGCGCATGTGGCGAGCCTCGATGCCGACGGGCGAGCACGATTGCGTGAAGAGTGCCGGTCGCTCCAACCAGCGACTCCTTTTGTGGTGAGCGCCGGTGCATGGGCAGCGCGAGGTTTGCGGTGACGTCAGTGCTTCCCGTCCGCGACGTGAGTGATGACATTTGGTACAAGGCGGCCATCGAAGACCTCGGTTTGTTTGACGGGCTCGAAGCCGACGCCGAGGTAGAGGTTCCGTGATGCCGGGTTGTCTGGTTCGAAGCAGATCTTGATGCGCGTGGCGCCGGCCTTGGCGAGCAGGTCGATGCCTGTGGTGAGGATGTGGCGGGCAAGTCCCCGTCGCTGGTGGTCGTCTTCCGTGCGCATCGGCTCGACGAGGCCGGTCGCAGTTGCGGGGTCGTACCAGAACAGGCCGTGCGCCGCCGTGTTGTCGTCACCGTCGAGGATGAGTAGGTCGAAGTCGGTCCGATAGAGCGACGTTTGGAGCAGGCGCTGCTCGACGGCGGGTCCGCTTCGTTTGATCATGTGGTGCGGGCGCGACGTCGTGTCTCGGCGACTGCACAATCGGTAGCCGTCGGCCAGAGGGCTGATCTGTTGTCGATCATGCGCGGATCGCCAAGTCTCAACCAGTCCGTCTTCTTTGATCGCGAAACCGTGGCCGACCAATAGCTCGCGCATCACTTCATCAGCACGATCGACTTCCATCTGGACGGTTTCGAATCCGAGCTCGGCCGCGTGCTCAAACCCGCGCTCCAGTATGCGCGCAACCAAATCGGGAGTTGCATCGGGCATCACGATCGGATCGAGCGCTATCCGATCGCCCCAGTCGGTGGCAATCACGGCGGCAACAGGGAAACCCTGGTGATCGAACCAGAAGAGCTGACCGACTTCGTCGGTTGAGCGCGGGGTGCGCCACCACCACTGCAAGTCGGCGGCTTCGTACAAGCCTCTCGTGGGGTGAGCGCTGCGCGCCCGCCGCAACAGCACCGTCACGGCCTCCAGGTAGTGAAGACCAACATGATGCTGTTCTCGCAGTGGTCGCACCTCTCAAACCTAGAACGCGTGCGGCCGGACCTGCGAGCGGATTAACGGCGTTGAGGTGGCACACTGCGTCTCGTGACCCTTCGTGTGCAGAATCGACGGACGGTTCCGCTCGTGGCCGTGATGTCGTGCGCTTTGTTGGTCTTTGTCGGCATGGTGTCGTTCGGCGTCGATACATCGTGCACGAATGCTTGGTCGTGTACTTCGAGTTCGTGCCCGCCATGTCGCGTCGTGTCGATCGCGACAGTCGGTGGTCTCGCGCTTGGCGCGCTGCTCGGTGCGGGTGTGGTGTACAGCCCGTGGCCACGACGAGGCCGTGCCGCGATCTACATCGTGGCGATGTTGGCGACTGCGCTGCTCACACTGGTAGTCGCGCAAAGCTGGGGCGCTCCACGCGTCTAACGACGAAGCGTGTTGCCCGACTCAGCAACTACGGTCGCCGAAATGCACATCGAGTCAGTGGCCATCATCGTGGATGAGTACGACGCGGCGATTGAGTTCTTCGTCGACGCGCTCGGTTTCGAACTTGTTGAAGACAGGCCTTCGTTGACGAACGATGGGCGATCGAAACGGTGGGTAGTTGTGCGTCCGCCTGGCGCTGCCACCGGCGTGGTGTTGGCGCAGGCTGATGGCGCCCGACAATCGGCGGGCGTGGGCGATCAAACACGAGGGCGAGTCGGCTTCTTCTTGCGCGTCGACGACTTCGACCAGGCGTACCGTCGCATGATCGCACGAGGAGTCCGGTTCACGACTGAACCGCGAGTGGAGAGCTATGGCACGTGTGCTGTGTTCATCGACATCGCCGGCAACAGCTGGGACTTGTTGGGCGCTTAGCCCCGGTCCTGCCAGGTGCAGATGCATGCCTCGTTGCCCTCGGGGTCGGCAACAACCCAGAACGAGCGAGCCCGAGTGGCGCTGACGAGCGTGCCGCCGGCAGCCAGCGCGGCGGCGAGACGTGCCTCGGCCACGTCGTGGCCAACGGTGACATCGACGTGGATGCGATTGCGCTGCGGCCGCGGCGATTCCATCTGTTGGAACCACACAGGTGGGCCAAGGCGCAGCGGATCCTTCAGCGCGTGTTCGCCGTCGTTCACGTAGCCCAGCACGGCCTGCCAAAACGGTTTGACCGCGGAGATGTCCATCGCGTCGATGGCGAGTTCGACCCCCACAAATGTTCCCGGCTCGCTCGTGAAACCTTCGGCTGCCGCCAGCGACGAGATCTCGCGTGCGAGCACAACGTCGAGGTCGGTGAGTCCGCCCGTCGCGTGGGTCGTCAGGGTGACGTGGAGTCGGCCGGGGTATCGCAGGTCGATATCGGGGTGGTGGTCGGCGGCGTCTGCCGCGGCGATCACCTTCGGGATCCACGCCGCGGCCGCAGCGAGCGACGGCGCTCGGAATACGGCCTCGGCCCGACGCAATATGACTCGCCAATCGGCGAGCGTGGGGTCCACCGAGAATTCGACGTCGCTCACGACGCGTGGTGCGTAGGCCATTTGCGGCGATCGTACCCGCCCGATCAACTCCACTTGTTCTCGCTCAAATCTTTGCGAACAGGAGGACCTACCGGGCAATCTGGACGAGTGCGGCGACTGCTTCTCACCTCGGCGGGGGTCAGGAACGCGACCATCCACAACGCGCTGCTCGACCTCCTCGGTCGACCTATTGAGGATTGCAACGCGCTGTGCATCCCTACTGCGATGTACGGACATCCCCATGCCGGTCCCGGCGAGGACGTGTGGGAGTTCGTCGCCGGGCGCTCCGAACAGCCGATGGTTGAACTCGGATGGAAGTCGGTGGGGTTGATCGAGCTGACCGCTCTGCCCAGCATCGACGCGGAGCGATGGGTTCCGCTCGTGCGCAAGGCCGACGTGCTGCTTGTATCTGGCGGTGACGCTCTCTACCTGTGCCACTGGATGCGCGAGTGCGGCCTAGCGGACTTGCTGCCATCGCTCGATGAGACAGTGTGGATCGGGATGAGTGCGGGAAGCATGGTGATGACGCCGCGCATCGGAAATGAGTTCGTTGGGTGGAAGCCACCTGCCGGCGACGACCGCGCGCTCGGCTTGGTCGACTTCTCGATCTTTCCTCACCTCGACCATGAGTCCCTCCCCGAGAACACGCTTGCTCACGCCACGACATGGGCTGCCGGCCTCGACTGTGCCTCGTACGCAATCGATGACGAGACCGCTATCCGCGTTGTCGGCAGCACCGTCGATGTCGTGTCGGAAGGCCAGTGGCGTCGGTTCGACGCGTAGTCCGGTGCCGCGCGCACCGCGAACGGCAACCTGGTCCGTTCGAAACAGCACCTCTGAATTAGCCCGAAGCCTTGCGATCTTGCGCCAATCCCGACTCTGTGTCACCACACAGACCGACCTCAGCAACCTGATCACCGGTTGGACCACTGCTGCTAGGTGTGGATTGGGCCGGCTCCGTCTCTTAGTGATGGGGCTGAGCGACCGGTTCGGTTGGAGATGATCTCGGCGCAGATGGAGACGGCGGTCTCCTCGGGTGTGCGCGCACCTAGATCGAGACCGATCGGTGCCATCAAACGATTCAGAGCGGCCGTGTCCGTAACACCCGACGCAGCAAGCCGCTCGAGTCGTTTGGCGTGGGTGCCGCGACTTCCCATCACGCCGATGTAGCCGACGTTGGTGGCCAAGGCTGCGGTGATCGCCGGCACGTCGAACTTTGTGTCGTGCGTAAGGATGCACACTGCGTCGCGCTTGCCCAGGCTGTGCCCGCGCTCGGCGAAGACCGGTTGCGGCCACGTGACGATCACCTCGTCGGCCATCGGAAACCGACGACGCGTGGCAAAGGTCTCGCGCGCGTCGCACACCGTCACGCGATACCCGAGCACCTTCGCAACGCGCGCAAGTGCGGCGGTGAAATCGACCGCACCGAAGATCCACATTTGCGGCGGCGGAGCCCAACTCTCGATAAACACCGTGACCTCTGGCGCGCCGAGAAGATCCTCGGGGGTCGTCTCGCCGTTGACGCCGTAGTGACGAACACCACTGCGGGCCGCTTCCAGCTCGGCCGTTGCGTCGCGCGCGGCAATGCGATCGAGTTCGGAACTGCCCAGCGATCCGATCGGCGCGGTGCCCGGGCTGACGAGCAGCTTGCGACCGACCGCGCCCGCGACACCTGTTGCATCGATGATCGTCACCATCGCGACTGGTCGCCCAGCGCGCAGATGTGCTGACAACGTTTCGAACAGACTCATCCGGGCATCACCAATCGAGTGGTTCGATGAAGAGCCGGATGGTGCCACCGCACGTCAATCCGACAGCAAACGCTTCGTCGTCGCTGTAGCCGAAGGTCACCACCCGAGGCGATGCTTCGCCGCGCAAGATTGAAAGCGCCTCACCGACGACTGCACCCTCGACGCAGCCACCGCTGACGCTGCCGGAGACCTCGCCGTGATCGTTGACGGCCATCGCGGCGCCCGGCTCTCGCGGGCCCGAACCTTCGATGTCGACAACACGTGCGACCGCCACCCGCGACCCCGCCGCCAGCCAGCGATCGATGTCGTCGAGCAATTCCTTCATGCGGAGGCGGCCAGCTTGCGGCGGTCGCGAACCGATGCACCGGAGATCACCTGCGACAGCTCTTCCATCGCAGCAAGGCTATGGCCCTCAACAAAGGCATCGACGTAGGGGAGCGCGGCTGCCATACCGCGCGCCAGCGGGGCGTAGCCGGGGGTGACTTTCAGTGGGTTGACCCACACCGTTTGATAGCTGATGCGCTGCAGGCGTTGCATCTGTTCCGCCAGCACCTCTGGGCCACCGCGATCCCAGCCGTCGCTGAGGATCACAACGATTGCCCCGCGCGCCATGCCGCGCACGCCCCAGTCGTCGTTGAACTTGCGAAGGCACTCGCCCAAGCGAGTGCCTCCGCTCCAATCCTGCACACGGCGGCTGGCTTGCGCGAGCGCTAGGTCGGGATCGCGACTGTTCAGCTCCTTCGTCATGCGGGTAAGGCGAGTGCCGATCGCGAACGCCTCAACTCGTTGTCGGCCCGACACGGCGGCGTGCACGAAGCGCAACATCGCTCGCGCGTACGGCTCCATTGACCCCGAAATGTCGAGCAGCAAGACCAAGCGGCGCAGACGTTCGCCTGGCTCGCGCCACTGTCGGCGAATCGGCTCGCCACCCGCACCCAGTGACGCGCGCAGCGTTGCGTGCAGATCCGGCCGTTGCCCGCGTCGCGACGAGTGGTACCGGAACGACCGCCGCGGTGGCCCGATGAACTTCAGGCGCGCCATCATCTCCTGTGCCGCGCGCAGTTCTTCTTCGGTGTAGGCCGCAAAGTCCTTATCGCGCAGTGTCTCCACAGTCGAGAACCGCAATGCCAACGGCGTGTCGTCAGGACTGCGCTCGGCTTCGTCGCCCAACTCGTCGTCGCCCGACTCGTTGTCGACTGCGATCTGAAACTCGACGAGTTCGGTATCCAGTACCACGCCATCCGCCGATTCCCAGAACGCGGTGAATGCCCGGTCGTACAACCCGATGTCCTCCGGGTTACGCACCAACGTGGCGCGGCCAGCCCAATACACCGAGTCGCGGTGATCAATGCCAACCAACCCGAGCGCATCGACGAACGCGAGCACACTCCCCATCGGGATTCGCAAGCCAGCACCGCGCAGGATGCGACCGAATGCCACGGCCATGCGCTCTGCGCTCATGCGCGTTCGAAGGCCTGGCTCACCAACTCGTGAATGCCGTGTTGGCGCGTGCGTTGCAAATCCTCGCGGTACTTCAAGACCGTTCCGAGGGTGGAGTTGACCACCGCTTCATCGAGCTCGCTGCACCCCAACTTGGTGAGCGCCTGTGCCCAGTCGATCGTTTCGGCCACGCCCGGCGGCTTGTACAGATGCAGTTCGCGCATGGCCTCGACCGCTGCGGCGACTTGACGTGCCAACCGGTCGAGCGCATGCGGCACCCGCAGCTTGACGATGCGAACCTCGCGTTCGAAATCGGGATGCTCGATCCAGTGGTACAGACAACGGCGCTTAAGCGCATCGTGAACATCGCGCGTCCGGTTGGACGTCAACACCACCAGTGGAGGTTGCTCCGCAACGAAGACGCCGAGCTCGGGCACGGTGATCTGGAAGTCGGAGAGCACCTCCAACAGATACGCCTCGAACTCGTCGTCGGCGCGATCGACCTCGTCGATCAGCAGCACCGGCGGGGTGTCGCCGACGTGACTGATCGCGGATAGCAGCGCGCGACGCACAAGGAATCGCTCGTGGTACAGCTGCTGCTCGAGGGCGCTGGTGCTAATGCCCTGCGATTCGCCGGTGGCCTCGGCCGCGCGCAAGTGCAGAAGTTGGCGGCTGTAGTCCCAGTCGTAGACCGCCTGTGAAACATCGATGCCTTCGTAGCACTGCAGGCGAATCAGCTCGCCGCCGGTCCAGCGACTGAGCACCTTGGCCACTTCGGTCTTGCCGACGCCGGCCTCTCCCTCCAGCAGCAATGGCCGGTGCAGCGCCATCGACAGAAAGACAGCAGTGGCCAAACCCTCGTCAGGTATATAGCCATGCGCGCCAAAGGCTTTGGCGACTTCGTCGGGCGAGATTGGCTGCATTCCCATCAGCAACCCAGGCTAATGGCAGGCCGTCGTGTAAGGCTGATGGCTATGTCGCTGCGCCGTGTCTGCGTTCACGCGCCGACTGCGGCGCACGTCGAGGTCGCAACCGAGGCGGGTGTGGTGCCCGCTACGCGCGAGCGCGACGAGTGGGTCGCCGAGTTCGAGGCCGTCGAGGGCGACACCTATTGGTTGCTGGTGGACGGTGGACCTCCGCTGCTCGACCCCCACTGTTGGGCCCTCACGCACACAAAGTTTGGGCCGTGCAGTGTGGTGCGCGAGCCCTGGGCTCGGCGTCCCCAAGGCGCCCCGCTGTCGTCGCCACCCGTCGTCTACGAGCTGCACGTGCGCGGGTTCGGGCGCACCTTCGCCGGTTGCATCAAGCACCTCGACCACATCGCATCGGTAGGGGCGAACGTGATCGAGCTGATGCCGGTGCACCCCTTCGACAGCAGCAACAACTATTGGGGCTACATGCCGCTGGTGTGGGGAGCCGTGCACGCCGAATATGCGACCGACCACCTTCATGCGGCCGAGGAACTGGCCGCCCTGGTGACCGCCGCGCACGAGCGCGGAATGCACGTGTGGCTCGACGTCGTTTTCAACCACACGGGCGAAGGCGACGCGTCACTGCCGGCGCGCAGCTTGCGTGGGCTCGACGACGCCAATGCGTATCGCCATCGCGAGGACGGCTCGTACATGAACGACAGCGGGTGCGGCAACGACGTCAATCCCGCCGACCACAACGTGCGCCGTCTGGTGATGGAAGCCTTGGGTCGCTACGCCGATCTCGGCGTCGATGGCTTTCGGTTCGACCTGGCCACGCTGCTCACACGCGATGGCGGGGGACTGATCGAGCAGATCACGCACTGGAGTGTTGAGCGCGGCGTGCAATTGGTCGCGGAGCCGTGGGATATGGCGAGCTACACGCTCGGCTGGTCGATGTGGCCGGCGGGCTGGTTGCAGTGGAACGACCGCTTCCGCGACGACGTGCGCGGGTTCCTGCGCGGTGAGCCAGGACTGGTGTCGATCATTCGCGATCGGGTGCAGGGAAGCCCCGACCTGTTCGAGAACGGTGCCGCTTCCAGTCTGAACTTTGTCACCGCTCACGACGGGTTGACGATGCACGACCTGACCACGTCGACATCGGATCGATTCCGCTCGTGGGACACAGGCGACGAATTGCGGTTGCAGCAGCTGAAGAACTATTTCGCGCTGCTGTTGCTGTCAGCCGGCACGCCGATGTGGGTGATGGGCGACGAATTCGGGCGCACGCAGCAAGGGCACGAGAACCCGTACAACGTCGACGGCCCGTTGTCGTGGGTCGACTGGGAACGCGCGAGTGAGTGGAGCGAGCTGACCGATTTCGTGCACGCACTCGTCGAACTGCGTCGCAATTATCCACCGAGCGACTTCCGCTTCTACGGCGCGACCGGTGCAGTCGACGAGTCGCACGAGTCCCGCTCGATCGCGTGGTGTGCGAACAACCTTTACGTGATGGTGAACGCCTGGTGGGAACCCGTCGACTTCAACGTGCCAGAGCCGGGCGACTGGTCGGTCGCGCTAGCAACGGCGCCCGCAAAGCTTGAAGGAACCACCACGAGGGTGGCGCCGCGCAGCATCGTCGTACTCAAACGCTCAGCAGGTAGCTAGTGGATGAATCGAATTCCACGTGACTAGAGGTGTGTCAGTTTCGTTTTGATCTTCATGGCTCGAGCGGTCGGCCACTTTCTGTCTGTTGTGACTAACTCGTCGGCGCCCGCTTCGATGGCAGTTGCGATGACCAGGGCGTCTGGAAGTCGCAGTGCGCGATGTGCTGCACGCAACTTCGATGCTGTGATCGCGGTGTCGTCGTCGAGAACAATGACTGAGATTGGGAGCCGTTCGAACAGCTCTTGAACCCTTCGCACCTCGACGTCACCGCGGCGCGCTGGTCCCACCAAGCACTCGGCGAAGGCTGAGACTGCCATGGCAAGTCGATCACCGTCGTGAATTGCATCCGCCAACATCGACCGGGCCGCGGCGTGATGTCCATCGTTGGCATCAAGGAAGCCGATGATCACGCCGGCGTCAAGATGGACTAGCGCCACTCGTCGCGCAACTTGTCGAGCTCAGTGCTGTCGTAGGCGCCAGTCATTGCGCCTGCAAACTCCGCCAGCACGTCGTGTTCGCGCTCAAGGACCACGCGCCCCGGCCCATCGGCGTGAGCAACGACGCGTTCTCCTATCTCCAGGCCGGCGGCCCGCAGGGCATCCGCAGGAATAGTGATCTGGTTCTTGGAACTAATCCGAGTCGCTCCACGACGTCGATTCTTTACATCTGTCATGAATGTAAAGGTAGCTGCCCGGCGGGGATTTGTGCAACCAGTTTGAGAGGACCGCTAGCTGTCGAAACCAAGCCCGAAGCGGTCGAGGCTGCGTAGCCAAAGGTTGCGCTTGCCGGTCTTGTCTTCGTGGTTCAGCGAATACCGCGTCGCTTGGATGCCGATGAAGCGGAACGGTTCCGGTGGAAACGGCAGCGGCTTGCTCTTCACGAACTCGGTCTGTGTCGCGCGTGAGCGTTTGCCGTCGAGCATGTCGAGCATCACTTCCGCGCCGAAGCGCGTCGCCGCGACGCCGAGGCCGGTGTAGCCGACTGAGTACGCCACACGTCCTTGCATACCGCGACCCCAGAACACGCAGAAGCGACTGCACGTATCGATCACGCCGCCCCAGGTATGCGTGAACTTCAAGCCCTCAAGCTGCGGAAACGTGTCGAAGAAGTGCTTGCTGAGCTTCGCCCATGTCTCGGGTCGACTCTCCAGCTCCACATTCATCTTGCCGCGCCAGTAGTAGATGACGTCGTAGCCGCCCCACAGAATGCGATTGTCGGCGGTGAGTCGGTAGTAGTGAAATTGGTTGCTGATATCGCTGAGGCCCTGGCGACCATTCCAACCAATCTCGGCGAGTTGCGCGTTGGTAAGCGGCTCGGTAACCAAGCAGTAGTCGTACACCGGCGCGATGAAGTGACTGACGCGCTTCAGCAAGGGCTTCGACGCACCCACTGCCATCGCCACCTTGCCGGCGCGCACCCGACCGAGCGGTGTCGTCACCAGCACGCCAACGCCGTCCTTCTCGATAGACGTCGCCTTCGTGTCCTCGTAGATGCGTACGCCCAACGACATCGCTGCGCTCTTGAGGCCCCAGGCCAGCCGCGCCGGGTCAACGAGCGCCGCCCGATCCTTGCGAAACAATCCGCCGATGTAGGTAGGCGAGTTGACCTGCGCTTGCATTGCAGCCTGGTCGAGCCACTCGACCTTCTGCCCGAGCGCGCGCAGTTGCGTGTAGTCGTCGCGCAACTCGTCGACGTAGCTCGGGGCGTGGGCAGTGCTTGCGATATCGATGACACCCGTGCGCTCGTAGTCGCAATCGATGTTGTAGCGCTTGATCGCCGCTTCGATCTCGTTCAGGTTGTTGAGACCCAATTCCTCCAATAGCGGCAGCTCATTGGGGAAGCGTTCCTGGCCGTTGGCGACACCGTGCGTCAGGCTGCTCTCCATAAAGCCACCGTTGCGTCCACTGGCCGCCGAGCCAACTTCATGCGCCTCGATCAGCACCACGTCGCGACTTGGGTCGCGCTCTTTGGCGATGATCGCCGTCCACAATCCGTTGTATCCGCCGCCGATTACGCACAGGTCGCAGCTTTCGGTGCGTACCAGGGTCGGGTTGCTGTCGGGTTCGTCGGCGTCGTCGTACCAGTACGGGTAAGGGTCTGCGTCGGCAATCGCGTCGAGGTGGAACTCGTCGAACTCAGTTTCGTTGTCTCTATCGTCGTCAGCGTCGAGCGTCATCCGTCTCACCTACAAGCTGCACATCGAGATCATCGTACGTTGTGAAGTACGGATCGAGCGTCAGCATGCGTGTCACTTTGTGGCGCTGGCACATCACCAGCGTGAGCGCGTGGTTGAAGGCGACAGCGTCGGTCATGCGATTAGCCGCCCGTCGGTGCTGACGCCCAACGTTCAACGAGTCGATTGCTGCCAGCGGACCGCGACGACGAAGCGTGTTCCACGCTCGGTACGGTCGCAAGTGGTCGCTGACAGCCACGAGCAGAAGCTGGTCGTCTTCAAACTCGTCCATCAGCGCGAGATACGCAGCGGCCACCGCTGTGTGGCGCTCGTTGTCTGGGTTGCACAGTGCATCGATCGCCGTGCGCTCGATCAGTATCTGGGGTGGGTTCACGACAACGCCGCCCGCACTCGATCGGCGCGCAGTCCCCGCACTCGGCGCTCGTGCCAATTCCAGAACCAGAATGAGGCGCCGGTGACGGTCCAGCCAACCAGCCCGTCGACCACCCAATGTTCGCCCAGGTAGACGAGCGACGTGAGCATCATCACAGGAAACAAGAGCACGAGAGCTTTCAGCCACCTCGGCTTGATCCACGGCAAGAAGAACGCGGGCACGATGAGAGCGAACGACGCGTGTAGTGATGGCATGGCGGCTACGGCGTTGCCATTACTGAGTTGGATTTGATAATCGTTGGTGAAGCCGTGGAACCCGAGATGGTAGAAACCCCGCCACGCGTTGCGGCTGAGCGGCTCGAAGAGTTGATACGGGTACTTGTGACTGCCGGCCATCCACGGCGGAATAGTGGGGAACGTCACGAACATCAGGCACCCGACAGCGAGCAGGGTCGCGAATCGCTTCATGAAGCGTGCCCACTGCCGATGGCTTGTCGCCCACAACACACCCATCACGATGATGGGCACTACGAAGTGGGTCATGTAAGTCACCGACGCGGCCACGTCGTACCACCGAACTGTGGGTTCCCAGAAATGGCTTTGCAGTACAACGTTCGGGTCGTTGCCAAAGAACAGCGCACGATCGATGTTGCGCACGGATTCCACCTGCAACGGGAAGTCGAGGTGGAACCAACCGAACACATCGATGCCCGCGTCGGCAGTGCCGCGGGTCTTCTCATACGTCAGCCACATCAGGCAGTACGCGATGCAGTCGAGCAACAACACGCCCCACGTGCGCCAGCTCTTGCCGACGAACGCGCACACGAGAAAGATGCCAACGCTGATCGCCACCGAGATGCGGTCGATCGGCAGGCCCTTGACCCGCAGCCACCACAGGTAGGCCGCGAGATAGCTGAACATCAAAACCAGGCGAACAGCACGCAACCGTTCGGTGGGCACAACGTCGCGTAACGAGAACGAAACTGACTCGGGCACGAAAACAGGTGCCTCAGCGGTCGTTGTCACGGACTGAGACGTTACCGAATGTTCACCTGCGGTTCATTGCGGGGTGGACCGGTAGGAGAGACTGGTGGCATGGGCCGTAAGAGGATTTCACAGGGCAGCACGTTTGAAACTGACATCGGGTACTCGCGGGCCGTTGTCGACGGGCGATGGGTGTTCGTTGCCGGAACGACCGGCTACGACTACTCAACGATGACAATCAGCGGGGACGTCGTCGCCCAATGCCGACAAGCGCTTGCCAACGTCGACGATGCCTTACGTCGCGCCGGATCGTGTGCCGACGACGTCGTACGTGTGCATTACCTGCTCACCGATCGCGACAACTTCGAACCCTGCTGGCCCTTGCTACGCGAGTACTTCGCGGTTGCACTTCCGGCGGCAACGATGACCGTGGTCGGCCTGGCCACGCCGGAAATGAAGATCGAGATCGAGGTCACAGCTCGTAAGCCGAGAGGCAAACGCAAGAAGCGGTAGCTGCTCGCCGGTAGCTAACCGAGCGGCCGATGGTGGTGCGGCATCCTGCGCGGCAACGTGATCGCAAAGACGATGGCGAAGACTCCTGCCGCGACCAGACCGATCGTGGCGCCTGGCGCCGAGTCGAGGTGGTAGCTCAGCATCAACCCGCCGACGCCTTCCGCTACACCGAGCGCGATGCCAATCAGCGTCATCTGGCGCAGTGTGCGCGCTAACAGCCGCGCACTGGCCGACGGTGTGACCAACATCGTCACTGCCATGATCGTGCCAACAGCGCGCAAGCTGATGACGACAACCACGGCAAGTAGCAGCACCAGGATCGCCTGCACCAGCTCGACGCGTACGCCCACCTGCTCGGCCTGCACGTGATCGAATGTCGCGAGACGCAACTCGTTGAACAGCACCAACACCACTAGAACCGCTGCACCACCGAGTGCGAGGTTCAACCAGATGTCGCCCCACGTCACCGTCAGCACGCGACCGAACAGGAAGTGCGTCAGTTCCACACCGGTATCGAGTCGCGAGATCACGACAACGCCGATTGCGAAGAAGGCAGTACCCAACACAGTGATCACGGTTTCTTGCCCGAGGCGTCGGTTGGTCGAAAACCACAGCAGCAGGATTGCGATCAACAAACCGGCACCCATCGCGCCGAACAGCACATTGACCCCCGCCGAGTACGCAAGGCCGACTCCGGCCAGCGTGCCGTGCGACATCGCGTCGCCAAGGTTCGCCATGCGGCGCAACACGACCCACGTGCCGACAACTGGCGCAACGACACCAATAATGATCGCAGCGAGAAACGCGCGCTGCATGAACTCGGCTTGAAATGGATCAGTGAGGTAATGCACGGAGGCTTCCAAATGTCGTGTCGAGGACTTCCGCGCTCAGCACCTGTTGCGGCGTACCGTCGCTGCGCAGCGTTCCGTTGACGGCCAGCAATCGGTTAAAGCGGCGGCGTGCGAGCGCGAGATCGTGCGTCGCGACGAGCAGCGTGGTGCCTTCACCGGCGAGCGTGGCGAACACTTCAAACAGCTCTGCAGTCGTTGGTTCATCGACGCCGCTCAGCGATTCGTCGAGCAACACCACCGACGCCTGCTGCGCCAACGCCCGCGCGAGGTACGCGCGTTGCAACTGGCCACCGGACAACTCGGCGAGCGATCGCGAGTGAGCGCCCTCCAGTAGCACCTTGGCCAACGCGTCGTGCGCAGCATCGCGATCGCGCTGAGTTGGCCGCTGCCACCATGTGTGGAAGCGCCGGCGACCGGCTAGCACCAGCTCGCCGACAGTGATCGGAAAGTTGAGATCGCTGTCGTTGCGCTGCGGTATGTAGGCCAAGTCCATGCGGTCAGTGCGGTCGTGGCAGTGCACACCATTGACTTCGACGACTCCGCTGTGGTTCACCAAGCCGCAGATCGCCTTGAACATCGTGCTCTTGCCCGCGCCATTGGGGCCGATCACACCGACCAACTCGCCGCGCTCCACGGCGAACGAAACGTCGCGCAGCGCGTCGGTGTCGCCGTAGCGCACGCCGAGGTGCTCGACCGACAGCACCGGACTCACGTGCAGCCCATTGCGGCGCGCAGTGCTTGCAGGTTGGCGCGCATGATTGATGAGTACGACTCGCCAGCGTCGAGTTGGTTCTGCGTAAGGGTCTCGGCCGTGCCAAGTGATGACGTTTCCGCACCGATCTCGTCGGCGACGGTTCGGGCCAGATCGGGCGGCAGATTCTCCTCGAAGAAGACGGTGGTGACTCCATTGGCGGTGGCTAGCTCTGCAATCTTCTCCAGCGATTGTGCGGAGGGCTCGTCGCCTGGCGAAATGCCAGCAATGGCAAGTTGCGTCAGCCCATACGCCTTCGCGAGATATGCAAACGCTTCGTGCGTCGTGATCAACACGGGCACCGCGCAATTGGTCAGCCCGCGGGTGAACTCGGCATCGAGGGCAACGATCTTCGCCGCGTAAGTCGCTTCGTTGGTGTCGAACGTCGACGATTGCGCCGGAAGTTCTTCACTCAAGGTACTCGCCACGACGTGTGCGAGCAGTTGCATGTTGTTCGGATTGAGCCAGACGTGCGGGTCGACTCCTTCGTCGTTGGTCAACAGCGACACGTAGTTGATGAGGTCGACGCGCCGCACAGAGCTGGGCAAGGAGTCGATTGCCTTTTCGAGGTTGGGCTGGAAGCCGCTGCCGAGAAAGAACACAATGTCGGCCGTCTCGAGGCGGGTGAACTGCTTTGCCGTCGGCTCGTATTCATGTGCCTCTGTTCCGGGCGGAACAAGGGTGATGACTTCGATGCTGTCGTCGCCGACGCTGCGAACAATTTCCTCGATGGGGTAGAAGGCGACTGCGACTGTGAGCGAGTCGTTCCCGTTTGATGCCGAGTCGGTGCATCCGCTGATTGGAACTGCCAATGCGCAGGTGGCAACAGCGAGCGAAAACGGCTTCACGCAAACGACGTTACCTGAAATGAGAAGCATTATCACTAGGGCGAGAACGATTCCCGCTACGCTTGCAGGTGTGGCGGCGAGGCAAAGACCAGCGTTGTCGGCGGCGACCAGCGCCGCGGCAGTGCAGGCATTGGCGCCCCTCGAACTGCGCCTTACCGGTAACCGTCGTTCGGTGCTCGCCGTCCTCGAGCAGTCGTCACGCCCGCTGACGGTGGAGGAAGTCGTGTCGGGGTCGGGCGTACCCACCTCCACCGCCTACCGAAATCTTGCCGAGCTGGTGGAAGCCGGCGTCGTCGTTCGGGTCAGTGGGGTCGGTGGCGGCGATCGCCACGAACTGGCCGAACAGTTCTCACAGCATCACCACCATCACCTGGTGTGCACCGACTGTGGAATGGTCACGGACTTCGATCCCAGCCCGCAGCTAGAGAAGTTGATTGATCGCGAAGTCGACGCGCTACTTGCCACCAGCGGATTCGAGATCACTCACCACGTGTTCGACGTTCGCGGCCGCTGTCGCGACTGTGTCGCCGGCTGACGACTCCGGGCGCAGGAACACCCAGAGCACAGGAATTGCGTACGCGAAGTAGGTGAAGACTCGGATTCGTTCTGGCGTGGGCGACCACCCGAACATCCCCTTCAGGAAGTCGTGCACGTTCCCCGCGGCCAGTGAGCCCGACGTGATGGTCCACATCGGCTCGATCAACCATCCCGATTCGAATTCGAGCAGCTCGCGAAACTCGTGCACGGCCTTGCCCGCAAGGCCTGCGGCGAACAAGATCAGCAGCAGGCCGGTGTAGCGGAAGAACGAGCGCAGATCGATCCGCGATCCGCCGACGTAGATCAACAGGCCGATCACTGCGCTGACGACCAGCCCAAGCGCGCCGCCGATCACGACCTCAGCACCCGACGAGCTACCGGTTTCCGCGCCCAACAGGAAGAGCACCGTCTCTAAACCCTCACGCGCTACCGCGATGAACGCGACGCCGGCGAGAGCGCCGCCTGTAACGGCAAGGTCGACCTTGCCGCGAAGGTGCCCGCCAAGCGTGCGCGCGTTCTTGCGCATCCACAAGATCATGTACGTCAAGACGATGGCTGCGCTCAGCGCCAGCCCGCCTTCCACCGCTTGCTCGCCTTTGCCGTGCAGGCCGTTGGTCGCGAAGTGCACGATCACGCCGACGACAATGGAAGCCAGGGTCGCCGAACCTGCACCCAGCCACACCGAGCGAATTTGCTCGCGACGACCGGCCTTGACGATGTAGCCGACGAGAATTGCGAGCACGATCGCGATCTCGAGTCCCTCGCGCAACGTGATGATGAATGATGCTCCCATGGGGCGATGTTAGGCATGCTGAACATCGAGTGTCAACTTCGCTCGGGTCGTTCCAAGCCCGCAATACGTTAAGTAAAGGGAGCAGATCCGGTCGCGGGGCCGAACCATAGAGTCCGGCTTAATGTCCGGACGGTCACACACCCTCGTCGTCCAGTCCAAGAAGTCCGATCCCCGCAACGCAGGTTTGCTGGTCGACGCGCACGCGCTTGGCCTTCATGGCGTGACCGACATCCAGTGCCGCGACCTGTACTTCATCGAAGGTGATCTGGGCGAGCCAGATCTGAAGCGCTTAGCTGGCGAGCTCCTCAGCGATCCGGTCGCGCAGACGGCCGAGTGGCGAAGCGCCGGGGGCGATGCTGTCGCGCTGTCGAACACGCAGGTCATCGAGACCGCGCGTCGTCCAGGTGTCACCGACTCGGTCGCAGAACAGATCGTCCGCGCCGCGCACGAACTGGGTATCGCGGCGGTTCAGCGCGCAGCAACGGGCAACAGCTATTGCGTGGGCGGAGACCTTTCAACAGACGATCTGCGCACGCTTGCGGAACGCTTGCTCGCCAACTCGGTGATTCAGCACTACAACCTTGGTGCGATCGAGCCCACGTTTCCGCAAACGGCCAAAGGATCCGCCAAGGTCGACACCATTCAGTTGCGCGAACTCGATGGTGACGGATTGTTGGCTCTATCGCGTGATCGCCGTGCGGCGCTCGACCTCGCCGAGATGTCAGCGATACAGGGGTACTTCCAGTCGGAAGATCGCGACCCAACGGATGTCGAGTTTGAAATGCTCGCCCAGACTTGGAGCGAGCACTGCGTGCACAAGACCTTCCGCGCCAAGATCGAGGCTGACGGTCAGGCTCCGATTGACGGTCTGCTCAAGACCTACCTTGTTGCCGCAACCAACGCGATAGCCGCACCATGGGTGCGATCGGCTTTCGTCGATAACGCAGGCATCATCGACTTCGACGACGAATTTGAAATCTCGATCAAGGTCGAAACGCACAACCACCCATCTGCGATCGAACCGTTCGGTGGTGCGAACACCGGCGTGGGTGGTGTGATCCGCGATGTGCTTGGCGTTTCTGCCAAACCGATCGCGGCCACCGACGTGTTGTGCTTTGGCCCCGCCGACCTCGACCCGAACAACCTGCCGGAAGGCGTCTTGCATCCGCGACGAATTCGGTCGGGTGTCGTCGCAGGTGTGCAGGACTACGGCAACAAGATCGGCATCCCCACGGTCAACGGCGCGATCCTCTACGACGAGGGTTACACCGCCAACCCACTCGTCTTCTGCGGCTGCATCGGAATCGCGCCGAAGGGGAAGCACGCCAGCACGCGTGCTCCGCAATCCAACGATCGCGTCATCGTGCTGGGTGGTCGCACGGGTTCGGACGGCTTGCGCGGCGCAACGTTCTCGTCGATGACGATGGATGCTCAGACGGGCGAAGTGGCCGGCGCCTCTGTGCAGATCGGCGACCCGATCACGGAGAAGGGGCTCATCGAGGTCATCACTCGTGCTCGCGATCTCGGCCTCTATCACGCGATCACGGATTGCGGCGCTGGTGGCCTGTCGTCGGCAGTTGGCGAAATGGCGAGCACCGCTGGCGCGGACGTTGAGCTGACGCACGTGCGCCTGAAGTATCCCGGCCTTGCCCCGTGGGAGATCTGGCTGTCGGAAGCGCAGGAGCGGATGGTGCTGGCCGTCCCCGAGCCGGCGCTTCCCCGACTGCAAGCACTGTGCGACACGTACGACGTCGAACTGACCAACATCGGTCACTTCACCGACACCGGCCGACTGCGGGTTCGCTACGCCAAAGAGATTGCGCTCGATCTTGACAACGGGTTCTTGCACGATGGGATTCCACAGCGAAAGATGACGGCCGTCATCGCGCAACGATCGACAACGAGCGGCACCACGCGACCAGCGCTCACAGGTCAGTCCAACGAGCGGGTGTTACTTGCGCTGCTGGCGACTCCGAACGTCGCGTCGAAGAGCGACGTCATCCGCATCTACGACCACGAGATCTTGGGGGGAACGGTCGTTAAGCCATTGACCGGCCTGCTCAACGATGGTCCGTCCGATGCCTGCGTGATCAAGCCGATCGGCACTCGGGGATCGCGCGGCATCGTGATCGCCAACGGAATCAATCCCGAACTCGGCAAGACAGATGCGTATGCGATGGCGCTGAACGTGATCGACGAGGCGATTCGAAACGCGGTGGCCGTCGGAGCCAACCCCGATCGCATCGCGATCCTCGACAATTTCTGTTGGGGAGACCCGACTCGCCCAGAGACCTTGGGGTCGCTGGTTGAAGCGGTGCGTGGTTGCCACGATGCGGCCGTTCACTTCGGCACCCCCTTCATCTCCGGCAAGGATTCGCTGAACAACGAGTACCTCGGTGCCGATGGCGAGCGTCACGCGATTCCGCCCACGTTGCTGATCTCGGCGCTCGGCATCATCGACGATGTTGCCAAGGCAGTGACGATGGATCTGAAGGCTGTGGGAAACGCGATCTATCTCGTCGGCAGCATCACGCCGACGGAGAACAGCCAACTGCCGAGCGCACACCTTTACCGAGCGCTGCACCGCACGCTGCAACTCGGACTGGTTCGTGCCTGCCACGACCTCAGCGAAGGCGGCCTGGCGGTTGCCGCGGCAGAAATGTGCATCGGTGGCCGTGTGGGGATGTCGTTAACGGTCGACGAGGCCGACCTGTTCACCGAGACCAACGGTTGCCTCCTCACCGAAGTTCATCCCGACAACGCCGCCGAATTCGAGCGCACGTTTGCCGGTCAACCACACCGACGTCTCGGTGTCGTCGCCGACAGCAACCAACTGCGCATCGCGTCCCCCGACCAACAGTTCCTCTCCGTCGCAGTCGACCAACTCGTCGCCGCGTGGAAAACAGCCTCCTAGTCAACGACATGCTCCCTCGTGCACTCATCCTCCACGCCTATGGCTCAAATCGCGATCTTGATGCGGCGCAGGCCTTCGAACTGGCTGGTGCGCAATCGGATGTTGTGGCGCTCACTGAACTTCGTGCGCGCGCGTTGCGGTGGGCGGACTATCAACTGCTCTGCCTTCCGGGTGGCTTCGCCCACGCCGACGCGCTTGGCGCGGGCAAGCTCTTTGCCCTCGACCTCACGACGTACTTCGCTGACGAGGTCACGGCTTTTGTTGATGCGGGAAAACCGGTGATCGGAATGTGTAACGGGTTCCAGGCCCTCGTGAAGTCCGGCATCCTTCCCGACGGGCGTGACGAATTCGGCTCCGCCGCGCCGACCACAACACTGACGTTCAACGCTGCTGGTCACTTCGAGTGTCGCTGGATCACTTTGAGGCCACAGTCCGAGACGTGTGTGTGGACTCGCGGACTGAGTGAACCGATCTACTGCCCGGTCGCGCACGGCGAAGGTAACTACACCGTCATCGATGAGTCGTTGATCTCCGACTTGAGCTCCCAAGATCAGATAGCGCTCGTCTACGCCAACGCCGACGGTTCACCGGCGAACGGCGAGTACCCGCACAACCCCAACGGTTCGATTGCGGACATCGCAGGAGTGTGCAACCCGGCAGGCAACGTGCTCGGGCTCATGCCGCATCCCGAGAACCACATTCTGCCGCACCAGCATCCGCGCTGGACCCGCGGCGAGGGCGGTCAGTTAGGTCTGACCCTGTTTGAAAACGGAGTGAAATACGCCAGTGAACATGCCTGATGCCACCACCATTGAGAGGCTTCTTCCCGACGCCTTCCGCGAGACGACCTTGTCGATCGCCGGTAAACAGTCGGGCAAAGTGCGCGACTGGTACCCGCTCGCCGGCAACCGTCGGTTGATCGTCACGACTGATCGACTTTCAGCTTTTGATCGCGTGTTGTCGGCGGTGCCCTACAAGGGTCAAGTGCTCAACCAACTCGCCGCGTGGTGGTTCGATCAAACCGCCGACGTGATTGCGAATCACATGCTCTCGGTTCCAGACCCGAACGCATTGATCGGCGTGGAAGCACAGCCGCTGCCAGTGGAAGTGATTGTGCGCGGCTACATCACCGGCGTCACCAGCACGGCGTTGTGGTATCGCTACTCGCTCGGCGAGCGCGACATCTACGGCTACACGTTCCCGGAAGGCTTACACAAGAACGACCGCCTGCCCGCGGCGATCATCACCCCTACTACTAAAGGTGGCCCGACTGGGCACGACGAACGGCTGACGTGCGCCGAAGTTGTCGATACCGGCCTGCTGCCTCGCGACATGTGGGAGGAAGTGCAAGCCGCCGCTCTCGCATTGTTCGCTCGCGGGCAGCAGGTTGCCGAACGGGCCGACTTGATCCTCGTCGACACGAAGTACGAATTCGGCGTTGACCCAAAGGGTCGCGTGATCCTGATCGACGAGGTCCACACGCCCGACTCGTCGCGCTTCTGGAAAGCCGACAGCTACGCCGCGCGTATTGCGGCGGGCGACGAACCAGAAAACTTCGACAAGGAGTTCGTGCGTCTGGCCTTCGCGGAGCACGGTTACCGCGGTGATGGGGTTCCGCCAACAGTTCCGGACTCGCTGTGGGCGGCGGCGAGCCAGCGCTACATGACGATCTACGAAATGCTCACCGGTCAGCCGTTCATGCCAGGGAGTTATCCCGTGCAACCGCGTCTGACTGAAAACCTCCGCACCGCGGGATTGGACGTATGACCTCACTTGTCGTAATTCTCATGGGCTCCAAAGCCGACGCAGCGCACTGCCAGAAGATCTCCGAAGCGGCGCTCGGCTTTGGCCTCGAAGTCGTTACTCGCATCGGCTCGGCGCACAAGACGCCGGATCACGTTTCGAGCTTGCTTCGCGACTACGAATCCGACCCGCGACCCAAGGTGTACATCACCGTCGCCGGTCGCAGCAACGCACTGTCCGGCTTCACCGACGGATCGGTGACGTCCCCGGTGATCGCCTGTCCGCCTCCTAGCGACTCGTTCGGTGGTGCCGACATCTACTCCTCGTTGCGCATGCCATCGGGAATTGCACCCGCAGTTGTTCTCGAGCCAGCGAACGCAGCGCTACTCGCGGCCAAGATCTTGAGCCTCAGCGACCCCGACGTGAAGTTGAAGGTCATCGAGTTTCAGAAACGCCAAGCCGACAAGATCATCGCCGACGACGGCGGCCAACTGTGAGCCTCGACGATCAGCTGCTGGAAGACGACCGTCCGCACGAGGAGTGCGGCATCGTCGGTATCTATGCGCCAAACGAAGACGTTGCGCGAATGGCGTTCTTCGGCTTGTTCGCGTTGCAACATCGCGGGCAAGAGGCCGCGGGTATTGCGGTGTCCGACGGCGTCACGGCTCGCATGCACAAAGACGTTGGACTGGTGGCGCAGGTGTTCAATGCTGAGAATCTTGCGCCGCTGCAAGGTCACTACGCGATCGGTCATACGCGCTACTCGACGACCGGCTCGTCGTCGGCCCGCAATGTGCAGCCCTTTCTTATCGAAACGCAGTACGGCCCGCTGGGTGTTGCCCACAACGGCAACATCGTGAACGCGCAGGAGTTACGCAGCGAGCTGTTGCGTCGCGGGGTTGGGTTGTCGTCATCCTCCGACAGCGAAGTCATCACGATGATGCTCGCTGGCGCCGAAGGCGACACGTGGGAGGAGCGGATACGCAACACGATGCCGCGCTGGCGCGGTGCCTTCTGCCTCAGCATCCTGACGCGCGACGGCGTTTTCATGGTCCGTGATCCCTGGGGCTTCCGCCCGCTCAGCGTCGGACGTTTGCCGACGGGTGGATACGCGGCCGCCTCCGAGTCCGGCGCGCTGCGCACTCTGGGCTGCGAAGTGATTTGCGAGGTCAGCCCCGGTGAGATCGTGACGCTCAGCAAGGCAGCCTTGCGCGTCACCCAGGCGGTTCCGGCGCATGAGCAGTTGGCGCGCTGCACGTTCGAACAGATCTACTTCTCCCGACCGGACAGCTTTTGGGATGGTTTGAGCGTGCATGAGGTGCGCCAGCACCTTGGGGTTCAGCTCGCCCGCGAGGCGCCGGTGGCAGCCGATGTTGTTGTGCCCGTGCCCGACTCGTCCACTCCAGCCGCGATTGGTTACGCGCGAGAGGCTGGCATTCCGTACAACGACGGCTTCATCAAGAATCGCTACATCGGTCGCACTTTCATTCAACCGACCGACTCTTTGCGCAAGCAGGGTGTGGCCCTCAAGTTCAATGTGCTGGAAGAAAACCTGCGCGACCAGCGAGTGATCGTCATTGACGACAGCATCGTGCGTGGCAACACCTCCGGCCCACTGGTCAAGCTGTTGCGCGACGCGGGTGCGCGTGAGGTGCACATGCGCATCACGTGCCCGCCAATCGCGCACCCGTGCTTCATGGGTGTCGACATGGGCACGTACGACGAACTCATTGCCCATCACATGACGGTCGACGAGATTTGTGAACACATCGGCGCCGACTCGCTGCACTTCCTCTCGCTCGATGGCATGATGCGCGCCATTGGCAAAGCAGACGGCTATTGCAATGCCTGTTTCAGTGGCGTGTACCCACTCGAGCTGGATACCGAACGAACGAAGACCGGATTTGAGCGTGCACTTGCGTAAGGCCAGCACTTGAGAGTCTTGATCGTGGGGTCCGGTGGGCGCGAGCACGCGCTGGCATGGAAGGTTGCGCAATCTCCACGCCTGACCGCACTGTTCGTCGCGCCCGGTAACGCGGGCACCGCGGCGTACAACATCGACATTGCGGCGGATGAAACCGAACGGATGGTCGCCTTCGCCACGGAGCAGCAACTCGACTTAGTCATCATCGGTCCGGAAGTTCCGCTGGCGGCCGGTTTGGCCGACGCGTTGGGCAGCGCGGGGATCAAGGTTTTCGGTCCATCGCGAGCCGCTGCCGAGATCGAGTCGAGTAAGGCGTTCTCGAAAGCGTTCATGCTGCGTCACCACATTCCGACAGCACGCTTCGCGACTTTCACCGACCACGACACTGCCCGCGAGCACTTGTCTACGGTCGACTATCCAGTCGTCATCAAGGCTTCCGGCTTGGCAGCTGGCAAAGGTGTCGTGATCCCCTCCACCGCGAACGAGGCGTTGGAGGCACTCGCAGCGATCATGCTCGATCACGAATTCGGATCAGCAGGCGATGAAGTCATCATCGAGGAACGACTCTGCGGCGAGGAAGTGTCGCTGCTTTGTTTTACAGACGGCGTGGCGTTGGCCGCGATGCCGCCTGCGCAGGATCACAAACGGTTGCTCGACGGCGACCGTGGCCCCAACACCGGTGGCATGGGTGCGTACGCGCCAGCGCCGATCTGCCCGCCCGAACTCGCCGAGGAGTTCGCGCACAGCGTGCTGCAGCGCGCCATCGATGGCTTGCGCGCCGAGGGCCGACCGTTCCTCGGCGTCCTCTACGCCGGGCTGATGCTGACGCCCGACGGTCCGCGCGTACTTGAATTCAATTGTCGCTTGGGCGACCCCGAGACGCAGGTGTTGCTGCCGCTGCTCCATTCCGACCTGTTGACCATCGCCGAGGCGTGTGTCGACGGGCGGTTGGCCGATACAGAAGTGAAGTGGAACTCTGGCGCGGCGGCGAGCGTGATGATTGCGTCGGACGGCTACCCCGGCAAGTACGAGAGCGGGCGTGTAATCAGCGGCCTTGATGCCTCGTTCGAGCAGGCTGTTGTGTTTCACGCCGGCACCAAAGTCGTCGCGGCCGACACGCTGACCGCGGGCGGGCGAGTGTTGGCTGTCACCGGCTGGGGCACAACGATCGCCGAGGCGCTGCAACACGCGTACGCGCCGATCGGCGCAATCAAGTTCGACGGGATGCAATACAGAACCGACATTGGATGGCGCGCGGTCGGAGAACCAGACGATGAGTGAGTCCTCCAAGAGCTCCTATGCCGCCGCTGGCGTTTCCATCGATGCAGGCAACCGTGCAGTCGAGCTCATGCGCGACTCGGTGCGCTCGACGTACGGACCGCAAGTTCTCGCTGGCATCGGAGCCTTCGGAGGTCTCTTCTCCGCGGCGGCGTTGAAGGAAATGGACGAGCCCGTGCTCGTCGCCTCGACCGATGGAGTTGGCACCAAAGTGAAGCTTGCCGCTGAGGTCGGTCGCTACGACTCGATCGGCCACGACATCGTCAACCACTGCATCGACGACATCCTCGTGCAGGGCGCGCGCCCACTGTTCTTTCTGGATTACGTCGCAAGCTCGAAGCTGAATCCGGAGATGATCGCGGCGGTTGTGGGCGGTATTGCTGCCGCGTGCCGCGAAGCGGGATGCGCCTTGCTTGGTGGTGAGACCGCCGAGATGCCCGGCGTCTATCAACCGAACGAGTTCGATGTTGCCGGCACGATCATCGGCGTTGTCGAGCGCTCCGCCGTTTTGCCGCGCGCGGACTTGCATGTGGGAGACGTACTGGTCGGTCTCGGTTCCTCCGGCCCGCACACCAACGGCTACTCACTGATTCGCAAGATTTTCGAAGGCGTCTCGCTGCACGCGGTCGTCCCCGAACTCGGTCGGCCGCTGGTCGATGCGCTACTCGAACCGCATCGTTCGTATCTGCGGCCGCTCGGCCCCGCGCTGCACAAGATCAAGGCGCTCGCGCACATCACGGGCGGCGGGTTCATCGAGAACATCCCGCGTGTGCTGCCAGATGATCTCAGCGCAGTCGTTCGGCTCGGTAGCTGGCCGGTTCCGCCGTTGTTCCGCCTGCTCGAACAAAGGGGCGCTGTCGATTCGGACGAGATGTATCGGGTCTTCAACATGGGCATCGGCATGATCGCCGTCGTATCAGCCGAAGACGTCGATGCCGTTCGCGCCTTGATTCCGGAGGAATCGTTCGTCATCGGCGAACTCGTCTCTGGTTCCAAAGGAGTGACGTTGCAGTGAGTGCGGCTCGCCTTGTTGTTCTTGTTTCTGGCAACGGCTCAAACCTGCAAGCCGTTCTCGATGGATGTGCATCGGGCGAACTCCGTGCGCAGGTGGTCGCTGTGATCTCCGACAAACCCGATGCGTTCGGTCTTGAGCGCGCACGTCGCGCTGGCATCCCGGCTGTCGCGCAGCCGAAACTGGCGACACAAGATCGGGCTGCCTACGACTCTGCACTCGCGGCGCAGGTTGCCACCTTCAAACCAGACTGGATTGTGCTTGCGGGTTGGATGCGACTGCTGTCTGCGAAGTTGCTGGACCGTTTCCCCGGCCAAGTGATCAATCTCCACCCTGCTCTGCCGGAGATGTTTCCAGGCACGCATGCCATTGAACGCGCCCTCGACGCGTACCAGCGCGGCGAGATCGCGTGCACCGGCGTGATGGTTCATCTCGTTCCCGATGAAGGCGTCGATTGCGGACCGGTGCTCGCACAGCAAGTCGTCGCGATTGAACCGAACGACAGTCTCGAGACGTTGGCAGCAAGAATTCACGCGACGGAGCACAACCTGCTCGTCAGTACCCTCAACTCGCTTGTTACTCACTAGGACTCATATGCCAACCGCGCTCCTCTCCGTTCACGACAAGACCGGACTTGTGGAGTTCGCGCAGGGTCTGCACAAGCTGGGTTGGACGCTGATCGCGTCGGGCGGCACGGCGAATCTCTTGCGCGAGAATGCGCTGCCCGTTACCGAAGTCGCCGACTACACGGGCTCACCGGAGATTCTCGGTGGGCGCGTGAAGACTCTGCACCCGGCCGTGCATGGCGGGCTACTGGCACGAGCTACACGAGCAGATGAAGCCGACCTCGATCGCATCAACGCTGGCTACATCGATCTCGTCGCCGTCAACCTCTATCCCTTCGAGCAAACGATCGCTCAGCCGAACGTCACCCTCGCCGATGCGATCGAGAACATCGACATTGGTGGCGTGACCCTGATTCGCGCGGCAGCTAAGAACAACGATCGCGTCACATTGGTCTGCGACCCAGCGGACTATGCGACGGTGTTGGCCACGATCAGCGCCGGTGGCGTGTCGTCGGAAACGCGCGCTTGGCTGGCCGTGAAGGGCTTTGCAGCGACCGCTCATTACGACTCGGCCATCGCCGCCTACTTGAGCGATCACGACCAGCAAGCCCCGATTCAACTCACCGCATATCCCGTGCAGACCTTGCGTTACGGCGAGAACCCGCACCAATCCGCCACGCTCTATTCGTATGTCCCCGGAGGCGGCCCGTTGGGTGGTGAGGTACTGCAAGGCAAGGAGTTGTCGTACAACAACCTGCTTGATCTCGACGCCGCATGGAAAGTCGCGGTGAGTTTCGAACGGCCGACGATCTGCATCGTCAAGCATCTCTCACCCTGCGGCGTCGCCAGTGCTGATCAACTTGTCGACGCCTACCGCGCCGCGTTCAAGTGCGATCAACTCTCGGCGTTCGGCGGCGTCATCGCCAGCAACCGTCCGTTTGATGGTGCAACTGCTGAAGCGCTCGGTGACCTATTTGCAGAGTGCATCGCCGCGCCGGAGTTCACCGCCGAGGCACTCGCACTGCTGACAAAGAAGAAGAATTGTCGACTCGTGAAGATGCCGGACCTGGAAGTCGAACCGCGCTACGAGCTGCGCTCGATCACGCGCGGCTTGTTGAAACAGGATGTCGACTTCGGCGACCCAGCTGAGTCGTGGAGCGTCGTCAGCAAGCGCCAGCCAAGCGAAGCCGAGTGGACGGCGCTGCGCTTCGCGTGGAAGGCGTGTCAGCACGTCCGGTCGAACGCGATTGTGTTTGCGCAGGGTGAAGCCACTGTCGGCATCGGAGGCGGGCAACCCAATCGTGTCGACTGCGTCCGCATCGCAGCTGAACGCGCGGGGGAGAAGTCGCGCGGGGCCGTGATGGCGTCCGATGCGTTCTTTCCGTTTCCGGACTCGGTGGAGATCGGTGCACAGGCAGGAATCACCGCGATCATTCACCCAGGTGGATCGCTGCGTGACGGCGAGGCAATCGCCGCCGCCGACGCCGCCAACATCGCCATGGTCGTCACCGGCTTTCGACATTTTCGACATTAAGAGACGTAGATGGAGCGCTCAATGAACAAAGAACTCTTCAACAAGTTCGAATCCCTCACCTTCGACGATGTTCTCATCGTTCCTGGTTACACCGAGGTGCTGCCCGATCAGACAGATGTACGCGCTCTGCTGACTCGCGACATCATGCTGCCCATCCCGATCATGTCGGCGGCGATGGATACGGTCACCGAGTCTCGTCTAGCGATTGCGCTCGCACGCGAGGGCGGTCTGGGCATCATTCATCGCAACATGTCGACCGAGCAGCAGGCCGCCGAGGTCGAGAAGGTGAAGCGCTCGGAGTCGGGAATGATCGTCGATCCGGTGACTTTGCCACCGACCGCATCGTTGCGCGAGGCCGACGATCTGATGAGCAGGTTTCATATCAGTGGAGTGCCGATCACCGACGGCGACGGAACGCTGGTTGGCATCTTGACCAATCGCGACACGCGGTTTGTCGAAGCTGCGGACTTCAACCGGCCGGTTACCGACTTCATGACGAGTGAAGGTTTGGTTACCGCCACCGTCGGCACCACTCTCGATCAGGCCAAGACCATCTTGCAGAAGCATCGCATCGAGAAGCTGCCGTTGGTTGATGGCCAAGGGCGGCTCAAGGGCTTGATCACCGTCAAAGACATTCAGAAGAAGCTGGACTACCCGAACGCTGCCGTCGACTCCAGCGGCCGGCTGTTGGTAGGGGCCGCCGTCGGCGTGGGACCCGACGTCGATTCGCGAGCGGAGCGACTGATCGCGGAAGGCGCTGACCTACTTTGCATCGACACTGCCCACGGTCACTCGGCCGGCGTGGTACGGGCCGTTCAAGCAATTCGCGCCGCTTGGCCGAACATTCCGATTGCCGCAGGAAATGTTGTCACGGCCGAAGGCACCGAGACGCTGATCGCTGCCGGAGCCGACGTGATCAAGGTCGGCGTCGGCGCGGGCTCGATCTGCACCACGCGGGTGATATCTGGTGCGGGCATGCCGCAGGTGTCGGCCATCTTTGAATGTGCCCACGTCGCGCGCAAGAAAGGTGTGCCGGTGATTGCCGATGGCGGCATTAAGTACAGCGGCGACATCGTGAAAGCGATCGTTGCTGGCGCCGATGTGGTGATGTTGGGTGGCTTGCTCGCCGGGCTCGACGAAGCGCCAGGTGATATCGAGCTGTACGAAGGTCGCCGCTTCAAGTCGTATCGCGGGATGGGAAGCCTTGGTGCCATGCAGGGACTGGGCAAAGACCGGTACGCGAGCGGTCAGGGTGTAGGCGGCAAGTTGGTGCCGGAGGGCATCGAAGGGCGCGTTCCGTACAAAGGCAAGATGGGCGACTTCGTGTATCAACTCGTCGGCGGGTTGCGCAGCGGAATGGGTTACGCGGGTGCGGCCTCGCTGGAAGAGCTGCGCACCAAGACCCGGTTGACGCGCATCACCAGCGCCGGCCTGATCGAAAGCCATCCCCACGACGTCACGATCACGCGCGAGTCGCCGAACTACCAGCGCGGCTAGACGATTCCGGCGGAGAGCCCGAAGTCGGCCGCGATGTTGGCGCCTGTGATCGGCGCTGCGGCTGGTTGCGCGAGAAACCAAACCAACTCCGCGATCTCGGCAGGAGTGATGAATCGAGCGCGCGGTCCCTGCGGATAGCCGGCGAGCAAGCGATTGAGGTAGGCGCTTGGTTGATCGCCGCCGAACACTTCCGCTTGACCGCGCAGCATTGGCGTGTCGACATCGCCCGGGCACACGGCATTGACGCGGATTCCCTGGGGTGCCAACTCAAGCGCGAGCGCTTTGGTGAGGATGCTGACCCCACCCTTCGATGCGCAGTACACGGCCGCGCCAGCGTTCCCCTGGACGCCCGCGTCGCTCGACAAGTTGACGACGCATCCCTCGGTGAGCGCCAGGTGTGGAATCGCCGCCGCGGTCACGAAGTAGAGACCCTTCAGATTCACCCCGAGAACGCGATCCCACTCGTCCTCCGTAGTCGTGGTACTCGGTCCCTCCGTCCAAACTCCCGCCGCGTTGATGACCGCGTCGAGCCGCCCGCCCCATTGCGCGGCCACGTCTACCGCAGTTCGAATCGCCGCGACATTGCGGATGTCGACTTCGAGTGCCAGCCGGTCGTCGCTCGTCGGCAACGCGGCGATGTCGATGCCAGCCACGCGCCAGCCACCGGCGATGAAGCGGTCGGCAACTGCACCCCCAATGCCACCCGCTGCTCCGGTGACCAACGCAACGCGGCGCGTTCCGCCGGAAGCCAGCTTCACGGCTGCCAGCCGCGGTCTTCGGGCAGCGAGTTGCCGCCGTCGATGACGAGCAACTGGCCGGTGATGTAACTGGCCATTGGGTCGGCGAGAAAGCGGACCGCAACTGCAACTTCCGCTGGCGTGCCGGACCGTCTCATTGGCGTCAGCGTGCCAGCCTTGTGTTCGCCTTGTGGTTGCGAACCGCTCTTGATCCAGCCTGGGGCGACGGCGTTGACGGTGATGCCGATCGACGCGACCTCGAGCGCCGCGGCGCGGGTCAGGCCTTGCATGCCTGCCTTGGCTGCGTGGTAGGCAACGTCACCCGTGAACGCTTGCAAAGAACCCGACGTGCTGCCGATGTTGATGATGCGCCCGTAGCTGCGCTCGCGCATCACCGCAATTGCTGCTCGAGTCACCGCGAAGCATGTCGTCAAACTGCGTTCGATGCCGTCGTGCCAGCGTTGATCCGTTGTCTCGTCGACCGGTGCAGCCGTGACGGTGCCGCCAACCGCGATCATGCCAGCGTTGTTGACGCAGATATCAAGACGACCACCGAACTCGATCGTCGCTCGGACCAAGTCGTCGGCGACCCCAGGTTGCATCAGATCGCCAACGACACCGAGCGACCGCACACCAAGCGCCTGCAGTTCGCTGGCGCGGTTGAGTATGCGATCGGTAGTTGAGCTGACCACAACGTCGGCGCCGGCGGCAGCCAACGCAGCGGCGATTGCAAACCCGATGCCAAGTTCGTTGCCGGCACCGGTCACAAGAGCGACCTGACCTGCTAACGCGTTCGACGATGCCACCACGTCGAGCGACTCTAGGGCTTCGCTGCGTCAGCCGATCGAACAGCGACGATCTTCGCGATCGTGTCGTATGGCCAGCCTGATGGCAGCGTCGCTGGGGCTTCCGGTGCGGGCAGCATCGTGTAGCGAATCTCGCCCTGCTGCACATACCCGATCTCTTCGCGCGCCGCTTGCTCGATGCCCTCGGGCGTTTGCAATTGCTGGACCTCGTTGGCGAGATCGGCGTTGGCGTCTTGCAACGCCGCGAGCTGATCGTCCTTGTGGTCGAGATCGTCTTGTTGGCGCAGCCAAGCCTGCACTGGCAAGACAAACAGCGCCGCGACGAAGGCGGCCGTAATGACGCCGGCGCCGATTCCGATGATGCGCCGCTTGCCGCCGCCACGGACGAGCTGTTTCTCGACAGGGATTGGTCGTGTGAAGTCGGCAAAGCGGCTGTCGTCGTTGCGCGACGTGCCTGCGCGCGGAGCCTTGCGACTGCTCTTGCTTTTGCTGTTGCTTGGCGCCTGCCTGGGCGCGCTTTTCCCTTGGCGCTTGGCCGGGGGTCGACTACCCGCTCTGCCGCTCGCTTTCGCTCCAGTCGATCGTGAGCCGCTCGATTTCGCGCCGGTGGGTTTCACGCCATGCGTGCGCGTGCGCGAGCCCGCCTTGGGGCGCGGAATCGCTGAAGTCTTGTGGCCGCCGGAACTCACTTGCTTATTCTCGCAGCGTCGGCCGCGCGAGTCACGTCACTGGTGCAGCGCGCCGCGACCGCGGTATGCGGCCGATTCGCCAAGCAGTTCCTCGATGCGCAGCAGTTGGTTGTACTTCGCTGTTCGATCGCTGCGCGCCGGGGCACCGGCTTTGATCTGCCCGCAGTTGGTGGCAACGGCCAGGTCGGCGATCGTGGAATCCTCGGTCTCTCCGCTGCGGTGACTCATCACGCTTGTGTAACCGTGGCGGGTTGCCAAGTCGACGGTGTCGAGCGTTTCGGTGAGTGATCCGATCTGGTTCACCTTTACCAGCACGCTGTTGGCAACGTGGCGTTCGATGCCCATACGCAGGCGGGCGACGTTGGTGACAAACAGATCGTCGCCGACGAGCTGAACTCTGTTGCCGAGTGCTTTGGTGAGTGCGCTCCAACCGTCCCAGTCGTCCTCAGCCATGCCATCTTCGATGCTGACGATGGGGTAGGTGTCGACGAGGCGCGTCCAATACGCGACCATGTCGTCGCTGCTGAGCACCTTGCCTTCACCCGCCAGGTGATAGCTACCGTCGCGATACAGTTCGCTCATCGCGGGATCCATTGCGATTGCGATGTCGTCGCCGGCGGTGTAACCGGCCTTCTCGATTGCCTCGATGAGGATCTTGATCGCATCTTCGTTGCTGGCCAGGTTGGGGGCGAAGCCACCTTCGTCGCCAACCGCGGTGCTGAGACCTCGGTCGTGGAGCAGCTTCTTTAACGTGTGGTAGGTCTCGACACCCCAACGCAGCGCCTCACGGAAACTCGCCGCGCCGACGGGCATGATCATGAATTCCTGCATGTCGATGGTGTTGTCGGCATGCACGCCACCATTGACGACGTTGAGCATCGGCACCGGCAGCACGTGCGCGTTTGGTCCACCGACGTAGCGCCACAGCGGCAGATCCTGCTCATCGGCCGCAGCCTTGGCCACCGCCAAACTGGTGCCCAGGATTGCGTTGGCACCGAGACGCGCCTTGTTGGCTGTGCCATCGAGCATGTTCAGCTCGTTGTCGATGAATCGCTGCTCGAGCGCATCGACGCCAAGCAGCAGATTGCCGATCTCGCCGTTGACGAAACCGACCGCAGTGGCGACACCTTTGCCCAAGTAACGGCTGCCACCATCGCGTAGCTCAACGGCCTCGTGCTCGCCGGTGGAGGCACCCGATGGCACTGCCGCCCGCCCAGTTGCCCCACTGGCCAAGTGGACTTCGACTTCCACGGTTGGATTGCCTCGCGAATCGAGGATCTCGCGGCCGACGACATTGACGATCTCAGTCATGCTCTCTCCTTCATGCCACACGGTATCTGGCGCCGATCTGCGCTCATGTGGTCTTCGAAACCGCCGATAAAGCGGTATGGCAAATGTGGTCGTAGACAGAATGCAACGTGTCGCGGTCGCGCCCGAAGAGACCGTTCGGCACTTTCACACCTGGTTGCCCCGCCAAATGGTGACAGTCGGGCTCTACGGCGGGTTGCTGACGCCAGTCGGTCTCTACTTCCTGGACGACAACGACCACATCGGATTCGCCAACGGCCGCGTGGTCGTCGATCCGGTCGGGCAGGAGTCGATGCGCGTGGTAACGCTCGTCGCCTCTGGTCTCGTGTTCGTGGGTTGGCTGCTGTGGACAATCACTGCCGCCCTCAACGCTCGCGGGAAGTCACGTTGGTCGATCTCGCCGTTGTCGTTGCCGATGGCGTATGTGTTCATCGCGGGGCTTGCTGTCGGAGCCTCGGCGTTCACTGAGAACTTCACCAACAAGTACGCCGGCCCGGCAGTAGCCATCGTTCTCATCGTCGGGGTGATTTGCCACCTCGGTGTTCTCGCTGCGTTCCGGCGAGCGGCGGTAGCGATCGGAGCGCCGGATACTCCGTGGACTCACGTGATGGTGCTCCCCCTGGCAATCGGGCTCATCAGCACGCTCGGCGCGTTCTTCACGCAGGCGATCTCGTCGCAGGCCAGCTACTTGGCATTCTCCGGATTGACGTTCCTTCTTTCGTTGCTGATGATCGCTAGTTGGGTGCGAGCGATGGCCACCTTCGACCGCTCGTGTGTCGGCCGTCAGATGACGCACGAGAACATGGAGATCCCTGCGTTTCTGCGAGCTCGCTGATCTTTACTCGGTCGCCTTGACCTGATCCCACAAAGAATCCAGCAGCTCCAGCGTCGCCGCGTGCATGTCGAGGTTTTGTTCGCGAGCCAGCGCCTCCACCTGCTCGAAGCGGCGGCGGAACTTCATCGTCGCCGCGCGTAATGCGGTTTCTGGTTCCACGCCAAGGTGACGGGCGACGTTGACAACAGCGAACAGCAGGTCGCCAAGCTCGTCGTGCGTGCGCGCTGGGTCGCCAGCATCGGCAGCGGCGCGTAGCTCGGTTGCCTCTTCCGCGATCTTTGGCAATGCACCCTCGACGTTCGGCCAGTCGAACCCGACCTTCGCCGCGCGTCGTTGGACGGCATCCGCGTAAGCGAGCGCTGGTTGGGAATGGGCGAGACCATCAAACGCCCCGGTGCGCCCCTTCTCGACCTTCTTAATCTCGTCCCAGTTGGCCTTGACGGTCGCGGCGTCGTCGGCGACCACTCGCTCGCCGCCAGCGGGAGGAAACACATGCGGATGGCGTCGCACGAGCTTGTCGTGCACGCCCTGCGCGACATCGGCCATCGTGAAGCGGCCCTCCTGCTCGGCGATCGTCGCGTGAAACTCGATCTGGTAGAGCAGGTCGCCGAGCTCTTCGACGAGCGCATCGTCGGTAGCAGCGTCAACCGGGTCCAGCGCCTGCAGCGCGTCGACCACCTCGTAGGTCTCCTCGACGAGGTAGCGCACCAACGACGCGTGGCTCTGCTCTTGGTCCCACGGACACCTCTCGCGCAACACGCGCGTGAGTTGATGAAGGCGCACCAATTCGGAGGCAACCGGGGCGGTCAGCCGCGGGATGTAAAGACAGGTGAGATGGTCGGCCTCAACGGAACGGTCGAGGTCGGCCCAGACCGTGTGTGTGATTTGCTCGTCCTCGCCGCCAAGCCGCGTCAGAATCGTCACCGGCTCGTCGCCCGTGGCGCTCTCCACCGCCAACTTGATGTCGTTCAACACCCAGTTCGCATGAGCATGCGCGACCAACAGTGGGCCGCTGAGCCCTGCCGCCGCCGTCGCGAAGTCGTGCCCGTCGATCAATGTCACGGCCATTTCAACCGGATCGATGCCGAGCCGGGAGTACGCAAGGTCGAGGAACGACATTGCCGGGTGCACGGTGCACTCAACGCGGGGGTCGGCGACGAGCATGCGGACCGTGCGCTCAAGAATCAGCGGCGAGCCGGGAACTGCGTAGGGGATTTCGCCATGCTCTGTCGCCGCCGCGACTAGTCGATCAAGGATCGTTTGGTAGACGTCGTCGAAGGTGTCGGCAGCCTCGTAGACGTCGTCGAACGTGCTGGCGTTGGGAACAACGTGGGCTGACGGATGGCGGGCCGTGCGCAAGTACCGATGTACAACTCGATCGATTTCTTGCAGGGTGTGAGCGGTGATGTACTCCGGGCCGGCCGGCCCAAGGCCGACAACGGCGACACGCGGCAGAGTCACTCGTCGCTCGACGACGCCACGACTAGTCCTTGCTCGCTGTCCCAGGTGCCGATGCTCTCGTGCACGGTCACGTCGGCTGCCTGGTACAGCGCGAGCAACGCCTCCGAGACAGGGCCTTGCGCAAGCAGCGTCTTGGATTCGGGGGTCAGTTCGTCGTAGGGACGCAACAACACCACGACCTCGGAGTCGTTGAGGATGATGACGCCCGGCTCGCCGACGGTGATCTCAGCTTCGGTCAACTGGGCGATCAGGTCAGCGTTCCATTGATCCGTCGGCAGGCACTCTTGCCCGTTGACGGCGATGATGCCGCCGGTCTCTACCAAGCTGGGGTCTTCCGAGAACTGTGCGGCGAGCTCGGCAAACGGAACACCCTCATCGAGCGCGTCGAGCACCGTTGCCGATTCCACGTCGGCTGCGAGCGGGATGACCGCCATACAGAGCACTGAGCTTCCTTGCAGGCCCTGCTCGTACTGCGATTGCGCCTGCGCTTGGGTGGCTTCGATCAGCGGCGGGATGATGACATCGCGTTGTGCGGCGAGTGCATCCTCCGTGAGGAGTTCGCCGGGATCGTCCGACACCGCGACGACTTGAATCCATGCCGTCAACGCCGCGCGTAGAACCGCCGGGTCGTCGTTGCCCTCAGCCAGCTCGTCGAGTTGATCAAGCGAGATCTCGTACCCGTTGACGGTGGCCGCTGCTTCGTTGGGCTCGAACTTGTCGCATGAGGAAAGGCCGGCCACGGTTAAGAGGCTGGTGGCGGCGAGTACTCCGGGGACAAGGCCAAGTCGTCTGATCACGGGTGGGACACTACCCGTCGTTCGCCCGCGACCTAGGGCTCGATGATCGCGAAGAAGAGTTCGAACTGATCCAGCAACCCAAGAAAGCGTTCGAACTTGGTGGCGTCGCCTGCAACGGTGGTGGAGCCAGCGGTGAGCTCGTCGGCCAGGGTGGTCAGTTCGTTGGCCAGCGACGCCAAAGCGAACGCCGATGTCGTGATCGTCGCGTCTGGGGGAGCGGAGTCCTGGATGCTTTGCCCGTCGTAATGGACCACGCCGTTTGCAAGAACCAGGCGCGTGCTCCAGCCGTTGTCGAAGCGGAAATCAAGCTGCATGGTTTCGTTGATCGCCCGCGGACCGTTCAACTTCACGGCGCACAGGTCGAGCACCATCTGCGGCGTCATGGCACGCATCGTGTCGGCGGTTGCCGTCGGGCGAACGCCCTTCAATGCTGGGGTACCGTTGCGCAGCTCTTGCGCACCCATCATGTAGAAGTCGCGCCACACCGATGACTCGGCCTGATAGGCAAGTTGTTCGAGCGCATCGGCCTGCAACGCGCGCGCCGCGGTGTTGGCGGGATCGGCGAAAACAAGGTGGTTGCACACTTGTGCGACCCAGCGGTAGTCGCCCACTTCGTAATCAACGCGTGCTTTGGCGAGCACGGCGCCGGCGCCACCCATGTATCGCACCATGCGCTCGGAGGTGCCAACCGGCGGGTGAGGGTGCAGGTTCGCCGGGTTGCCATCAAACCAGCCGAGGTACTTTTGGTAGATCGCCTTCACGTTGTGGTTGACGGTGCCGTAGTAACCACGGTTGAACCATTCGCTCCCCAGCGCGGGCGGCACCTCGATTTCTTCCGCGATCTCGGAGGCGGTGAGGCCGTGGTTGGCGAGGCGCATCGTTTCGTCGTGCAGGTAGCGGTACAGATCGCGTTGGCCGCCGAGCCAGCGAGCGATATCGGCGGCGCCCCAGCGTGGCCAGTGATGGCTGGCGAACGCGACATCGCTGCGGTTGAGAAAGAGCTCCAACGCCTGGTTGATGTAGCGGCTCCAGTCGAGCGCGTCGCGTATCTCTGCGCCGCGCGGCGTGTACACGTTGTGCATCGTTGCGTTGCAGTTCTCGGCCATACACAGCGCTCGGAATTGAGGGAAGTAGAAGTTCATCTCGGCGGGTGCCTCGGTGCCCGGAGTCATCTGAAACTCAATCTCGATTCCGTCGATGACCAGCTTCTGTCCTGTCTCGACGATGTCGACTGTTGGTGCGATCAACCCCGAGGTACCGAAGGGCATCCGCTTGCCGAGTCCGCAATCGATGTGCGCGTCGGGAGCATTCGGCAGTAGGAGGCCGTACATGTACGTCGCCCGCCGTCGCATCGCCGGACCAGCAATCACGTTCTCGCTCACGGCTGCTTCAAGAAAGCCGTGCGGAGCAATGATCTGCACCTTTCCGTCGGCGACATCCGCTTCCGAGACGATGCCGCGCACGCCGCCGAAGTGATCGAGGTGACTGTGGGTGTAAATGACGGCGACGATTGGTCGCTCACCGAAGTGGCTGTCCACCAGTTGGCGCGCGGCCGCAGCCGTCTCGGCGACCGTGAGTGGATCGATCACGATCCAACCGGTGTCGCTGCGCACGAACGTGATGTTGGAGATGTCGTAGCCGCGCACTTGATAGATGCCGGGCGTGACTTCGAACAGGCCGTGGTTCGCGTTCAGTTGCGCTTGGCGCCACAAGCTGGGGTTGACCGTCGGTGGACAATCGTCAGCGAGGAACTGGAAGGGGTCGAGATCCCACACTGGCCGTCCACTGGCACCGTTGATGATCGGCGGATCCAGTGCCGCTAGCCGTCCCTGAGTAACACGCTCGAAGTCGCTGCGGTCAGCGAAGTTGAGGTGTGCCGTGCAGCGGTGATGTTCGGCGGTGGTGTGCGCAGTTGCCGGGTTCGGTGTTGCGGGGTTGGGAGCGTTCACGCCCCCAACAATGCCACTGCGCTGGTTCAGCCGCGTTGCTGGATCGCAAGTTCCCCGACGCCGCGTACATCTTCCATCAGCGTCTCAACGTTGGCGAAGAAGTCGTTGGTCGGGTCGAAGTTGACGACGGTGCTGTCTAGCTTGGTGGATCCGTCGGAGGAGACAATTGTGAGCAAGACGTCGATGCCATCGACGCACGCATTGCAGGTACCCGGGCCGACCTCGGCCGCGAGCGCATCGAAATCAGTGCCCGTGACGCTGTCGAGGAAGGCGGTCACCTCGGCCTCTGGAATTGAGCCGGTGACTTCGGCCGGCGCGTTCTCGCCCGTGCGAAAGATCTCGACCGTGCCATCGGAGTACAGAACGTAGGTCGCACAGTTCGGACCCATCATCAAGCAACCGCCGGTCGCTTCGTAACGCAGCACTTCGGTCGGCTCGGCCGTGCCTATGGTCGGCAGGCTGGCCGTGTTCTCGGTCGTTCTGCTGTTGTCGCCGCACGCTGCGACCGCGGTTAGGCATCCAATCACTGTCATTGCTCGAAGTACGACGTTTCTCATGACCTGTACGACGCTGCAACTTTGTGAGCGGTTCCCGTGTTTCGTGTCGAAAGTCGCGCTTCGGCTCCGCTCATAAGATGAGGCCGCGAGAGCCGTGGCCACTGAAACCAGGAGCGATCAATGCCGAAGTACTTATTGCTCAAGCACTACCGGGGTGGTCCACCGCAGCACCGCCCGTCGCCGCCAATGGATCAATGGGCGCCCGAGGATGTTGACGCGCACATGACGTTTCTCCACGAGGTCGCTCGCATTCTGAGAGAGACCGGTGAGTTTGTGGATGCGCAAGCGCTCACCCCAACGCAGACTTGGGTGCGCTACGGCGGCCCGGGCGCCGCGCCGGTGATTACCGACGGCCCGCATCCCGAGACCAGTGACCTAGTCGCTGGCTGGTACATGATCGACGTCGACAGTTACGAGCGCGCCGTTGAGTTGGCGGCGTTTGTTTCGTCCGAGCCTGGTCAGGGTGGCGAACCGCTCTATGAGTGGATCGACATTCGCGAGGTAATGGACTGAACACCGATCAACTCGTCCGGTCGCTAGTGCCAAAGGTGTTGGCGGGATTGCTGCGGCACAATGAAGACTTCGCCGCGGCAGAAGATGCGGTGCAGGAAGCGGTCATCGACGCGCTGCGCGTGTGGCCCGACAATCCACCAAACAATCCTCAGGCGTGGCTCGCATCGGTCGCCGCGCGTCGTCTGGTCGACGCGCGGCGCAGCGAGTCCGCTCGTCGCCGCCGCGAGCAGCACAACGCACTCGGGCCAATGCCGGGCCCTACCGAACAGGGCGACGACACGTTGCTGTTGCTGTTCTGTTGCTGTCACCCCGACCTGTCCCCTTCGTCGCAGGTAGCTCTCACGCTGCGCGCGGTTGGCGGCCTCACGACCCGCGAGATTGCCGACGCATTCTTCGTGCCGGAAGCGACGATGGCCCAGCGCATCAGTCGCGCCAAGGCGATGCTGCGCCACAGCACCTTCACTGCTCCGGGCGACCTCGCCGTGGTTCTGCGCGTGCTGTCGCTCATTTATCACGCGGGTCACGGTCGCCGATCAGACCTCGCCAACGACGCGATCCGTCTGACGCGACAACTCACGTTGGCGACTACTGAGCCCGAAGCGCGCGGGCTACTTGCGCTGTTGATGTTGCAGCACGCGCGCTTGCCAGCGCGCGCCGACGCGAACGGACAGCTCGTGACGCTCGACGAACAAGACCGCAGGTTGTGGGACTCCGCCGAGATCGCTGACGGCGTGGCGATCCTGCAAGCCGCACTCGCGGAGCAGCGCCCGGGCCGTTATCAGATCCTTGCAGCCATCGCCGCGCTTCACTCTGATGCCGAGTCTTCGTCGGAGACTGACTGGTCCCAAATTTTGCAGTGGTACGACGACCTGGTTGCGCTCAGCGCTGACCCCGAACGCGACGATCCTGCGGCAGTTCTCAATCGCGCCGTTGCTGTCGGTCACGTTGAAGGAGCCGTCGCCGGTCTGGCAGAGACCGAGCGAGTTGCAGCGGTACTGGGCGATCGGCAGCAGTGGTTCGCGGTGCGTGCGTACCTACTCGAACGAGCGGAGGACTTCGTCGCCGCTGGCGATGCGTATGCGGCCGCCGCCGAGCGAGCCAAAGAAGTGGCCGAACGCGACCATTTGGTGCGCCGTGCAGCGCGTGTGCGCGCCCTCGGCAGGATTCGAACCTGCGCCTACGGCTCCGGAGGCCGACGCTCTATCCCCTGAGCTACGAGGGCGGGGTGTCCAAACAGGACCCGGTCACGATAGCGAGCTGTACTAGCGGCCCGACAGTGGGTTGCGTTTCACCTTCACGGCCGCGGCCGCAGCATCCGCAGGTGTGTGCCCATTCCAGTACTGGGCACCGTGGCCCAGCTTGTATGCAACATCGTTTGGATTGTCCCGCTTGCACGAATCCAGCGTCATGCACCCACAACCGATGCACGCTGACGAATCGTTGCGCAAACGCTCGATGATGACGGTGCGCTCGTCGAGCTTGTCGCGCCAGTTCTTGGCCACCGCCTTCCAATCGGCTGGAGTGGCGTTGCGATCCTCAGGCAGCGTGTCGAGGGCGCTCTTGATTTCCTCGAGACTGAGCCCCAACTCTTGTGCGGCGCGGATCAATGCGACGCGGCGCAACGCGTCGCGTTCGTAGAGTCGGTTGTCCTTCGCCGATCGGGTCGTCTTCAGCAGACCTTGCGATTCGTAGAAGCGCAGCGCGGATGCGGCGATGCCTCCGCGGGTCGCGAGCTGGCCGATCGTAAGCAACGGCGGCAGCGGGTTTGGTTCCTTGGCAGCCATTGCAGGCACTGTATCCCTGCAATTCCGTTTCGATAGCGTGTTCGCATGCGCGCTGCTGGCACTCGCAGGTCTGCCGCATGCGCGTTGATCGTCTCGATCGCTTTCTTGCCGAGCCCAGTCGCGGCGCAGCCGGGCAGAACGACCGTGTGTCAACAGGTTGCGACGAACGTCGGCGTGCGCAACCCGACGACGAATCAAGTGATCGTGATCCTCGCCGACGCGAGCACGCCGGCGAAGGCAACGCTCGAAGTCGCTACTCGCACACCCAAGGGATGGATGTGCGCGCCCGCGATGTCGGCACGCGTGGGACGAAAGGGCGTGCGCCCACTGCTTGATCGGCGCAGCGGTGACGACACCACTCCTGCAGGAGTGTTCCCGCTCGGCACGATGACCGCATGGGACGGGCAGGTGTTCAGCTTCTTTGGCAACGGGGCCGACCCCGGAGTGAGCGCTGGTACGTACCGCCGCGTGCAGGCTGGTGATTGCTTCGGTGCCACCCCCAACAATGTCGACTACGGCCACCTTGTCCAGCGCCCCAAGGCCCAGTGCCATGGCGACGACGAGTACCTGCCTTCGGTGACCTCGGCGTATGTTCACGCGGCGCTGATCAGCGCCAACATGGAGCCAAACGTGAGCGGCGACGCACCCGACGAGATTCCTTACGCGGCTGCGATCTTCTTGCATCGGTTCCGGCTCGATGGCAACGGCAACCCGGTTGGGACGTCGGGGTGTGTCTCGCTGGGGCTGAACAACCTGATCGACGTGCTGGTGGGGATCCAGCCGACCACGATGTTCGCGATCGGTGAAGGTAAGTGGCTGCTCGCCAATAGCTGATGCGCTGATCGCGCACCCCGGTACCATCGCGAGACCATGGCCGATCCGCTGTTCACCGTTGCTGCGACGTTGCGCGCCGCGTTCGCGCAGGCAACCGGTTTGCCTGCCGACAGCATCGACCCGGTGGTGCGCCCCAGCGATCGCGCTGATGCGCAGGCGAACGGCGCGCTTGCCTTAGCAAAGCAGGTGGGCAAGAACCCTCGCGATGTGGCGGCTGCCGCGGTGGCGACCGGCTTGCTCGCCGATTCCTGCAGCAGCGTTGAAGTCGCCGGGCCAGGTTTCATCAACCTCACGTTCAAGCCCGCGTTTCTCGCCACGCAACTGGCGGAGGCCGCTTCCGACCCGCGGCTGGGTGTGCGATCGGCAACGCAGCAGCGCAACGTCGTTATCGATTACTCGCACCCCAACGTGGCGAAAGAGATGCACGTTGGTCACTTGCGGACAACGATGATCGGCGACAGCCTCGTGCGGCTGCTGCGTTTCGTTGGCCATCGCACGATCCTCGAGAACCACATCGGCGACTGGGGGCGACAGTTCGGCATGTTGATCGAGCATCTGCTCGACATTGGCGAAACAGAAGCGGCACACGAGCTCTCGGTCAGCGACCTGAATACCTTTTACCGAGAGGCGAGCGCCAAGTTCGAAGCGAGCGAGTCGTTCAAAGATCGGGCGCGCCAGCGAGTCGTTGAACTGCAAAGTGGCGATGCCGAGACGTTGCGGCTTTGGCGTCTGCTGGTGGACGAAAGCATGCGCTCGTTCAACGAGGTGTACGCGCGACTCGGTGTGCTGCTGACCAACGACGACCTCATGGGCGAGAGCGCCTACAACGACATGCTCCCAATCGTCATTGACCGTCTGCGAGACCAGGGTTTGTTGGTGGAGAGCCAAGGTGCCGAGGTCGTGTTCCCGGAAGGCTTCCTCAACCGCGAAGGCGAGCCGCTGCCGCTGATCGTGCGCAACAGCGTCGGTGGGTTTGGCTACGCGGCTACCGACCTTGCGTGCGTTATCGACCGCGTCGAGCGCCTGCACGCCGATCTGATGCTGTACGTCGTCGGTGCTCCGCAGGCGCAGCACCTCAGCATGGTGTTCGCCGTCGCGCAGATGGCTGGCTGGCTGGCGCCGCCGGTTGAGGCGATCCACGTTCCGTTCGGCAACGTGCTGGGCGAGGATCGCAAGATGTTCAAGAGCCGCTCGGGTGAAACGGTGAAGTTGAGCAACCTTCTCGATGAAGCCGTCGAACGCGCCACTGCGAGTGTGCGCGAGAAGAACCACGAGATGTCGGCCGACGAGCAAGCTGAGGTCGGTCGCATGGTCGGAATCGGCGCCGTTAAGTACGCGGACCTCAGCACCGACCGCATCAAGGATTACGCGTTCGACTGGGAGCGCATGTTGTCCTTCGATGGCAACACCGCGCCATACCTGCAATATGCGCACGCCCGCATTTGCAGCATCTTCCGTCGCGCTCAGATCGAGCGCGCGTCGGTGCGTGCGATAGTGCCGACTCTGGCGGAGCCGCAAGAACGAGCGCTTGCGCTCACCCTGCTGCAGTTCGACAGCACCGTGCACGACACGCTCGACAAGTACAGCCCGCACCGGTTGTGCACCTACTTATTCGAGTTAGCGCAGGCGTTCACCGCGTTCTACGAAGCATGCCCAGTTCTCAAGGACGGCTTCGAGGACACTCGCGAGAGTCGTCTGGCACTGTGCGATCTGACGGCGCGCACGCTGCAGCAAGGTCTAGCGCTACTTGGTATCGAGGCACCGGAGCGAATGTGAGCCGGCTTCCCCTCAGCCTGTTGCCCGAAACCGCGACGGTTCAGCAAGACGGTTCACTCGCCATCGGCGGCTGCGATGTCGCCGAACTCGCCGCCGAGTTCGGCACGCCGTTGTTCATTTACGACGAAGCTCACCTACGTGCCCGCTGTCGCGAAGCGGTCGCCACCTTCGGTCTTGGCAACGCGGTTTATGCGACCAAGGCGTTTCTTTGCACGGCGATGGCGCGGCTGGCTTACGACGAGGGCATGTTGCTGGATGTCGCCAGCGGTGGCGAGTTGTTCGTTGCTCGGCGCGCAGGTGTACCAGCGGGTTCGTTGGTGATGCATGGCAACAACAAGAGCCTCGACGAGTTGCGGATGGCGATCGTCGAGGGTGTGCGACACATCGTCGTCGACAGTTTCGACGAACTCGATCGTCTCGATGCGTTGCATGCAGAAGGGCTGCCCAGGCCGAACGTCGTCGCGCGGATCACACCCGGATTGCACGTACACACGCACGAGTTCATTGCCACCGGGCAAGACGACAGCAAGTTCGGTTTCAACCTGGGCAACGGCTCGGCAATGAAGGCGATTGATCGCATGCGCCGCTCGCCGAGCATGGTTCTTCGTGGCGTCCACTGCCACATCGGAAGCAACGTGTTCGAAGCAGCCAACTTCGCGAAGGCTGCGGAATTGATGGCCGGTTTTGCGATTCCGCTCGACCTTCCTGAACTGGTGCTCGGAGGCGGGTTGGGCGTCGCGTACGTGGAAGGCGAAGAAGCATCCACGATCACGCAGTGGGGCAACGTGTTGCTCGACGCGTGCGCGGCACTGGGAGTCACGAGCACGGTGAGCGTCGAACCGGGGCGCAGCATCGTTGCCTCGGCGGCGATCACCGTCTACACGGTCGGAACCATGAAGGAGCTTCCCGGTATCCGCACCTACATCAGCGTCGACGGCGGCATGAGCGACAACCCGCGGCCCGTGCTCTACGGCAGCGGCTACGAAGCATTCCTTCCAAGGGAAGTTGTGGCCGAGCGGCCGATGTCTGCCCGCTTGGTGGGCAAGCACTGCGAGAGCGGCGATGTGTTGGTGCTCGACGCGGCATTGCCTGCCGATGTGAAAGTTGGCGATCTGCTCGCGACACCGGTCACTGGCGCATACGGTCACAGCATGGCGAGTAACTACAACAAGCTCACTCGGCCACCTGTGCTGTTCGTTCGCGACGGCGCGGCGAGGGTGGTCGTGCGGCGAGAGACCTACGAGGATTTGGTGCAATGCGACGTCGAATAATCGATCAACTGATCGATCTGCTGCGGCCGCCAGCGAAACGCAAGGCACCACGTACTGATCGCAAGAAGCCGCCGGTGAAGCCGCCAGTTGCACCGACCACGCGCAGCCGTGACGGTGTCGTCATCGAGTACTCGCCCAACATCGACGGCGATCCGGACCCTGGCGAAGTCGTCTGGACCTGGGTGCCGTACGAGGACGACCCTTCACAGGGCAAGGATCGCCCGGTCGTCATCATTGGACGCCACGGCAAGTATCTGGCCGCGGTGCCACTGACATCAAAGCGTCACGACAACGAACTGCAGGTCGCGGTCGGGACTGGGCCGTGGGATCGCGAGGGCCGCACCAGCTACGCCAAGGTCGAGCGCGTGCTCGACGTCGACCCCAATCAGGTGCGGCGCGAGGGTGCCATTCTGCAACGGAAGCACTTCGATGCGGTGGTCGAGGGTGTTCGTCGGGCCCAGCAGCGATGAAGCTTGTTCGAATCGGTGTGCTCGGTTGCGGCAATGTCGGTGCCGAGTTTGTTGCGCTTGCAAAATCACAGCAAGCAGCGATCGAAACGCGCGCCGGCGTTCGGTTGGAAGTGGCCGCGGTTGCAGTCAACGACCCAAAGAAGCACCGCAACGTGCAGCTCGCTGCTGGTGTGCTGACGAACGATGCGATGGCTGTCGTCGGCGATCCAGCGATCGATCTGATCGTCGAAGTGATTGGCGGCATCGAGCCAGCACGTGAACTGATTGCTACCGCGCTGCGCAACGGAAAGCCCGTAGTAACCGGCAACAAAGAATTGCTCGCCAGCTTCGGCTCCGAACTGTTTGCCGCGGCAGACGCGGCGGGCGTCGACCTGCTGTTTGAAGCTGCGGTTGCCGGTGGCATCCCGATCGTGCGCGCGTTGCGCGAAAGCCTGCTCGGCGAACCAATCAAGCGCGTGCTCGGGATCATCAACGGCACGACCAACTTCATCCTCACCCGCATGACCGAGGACGGCGCTGACTATGCAGACGCGTTGGCCGAGGCGCAGGCGCTCGGTTACGCCGAGCGCGATCCAACCGCCGATGTCGAGGGCTACGACGCGGGCGCGAAGGCCGCGATCATCGCCACGATTGCTTTTGGTAAGTCCGTCGTCGCCGACGACGTGTATCACGAGGGCATCAGCGCAATCTCGGCCGCCGAGATCGCGATGGCCAAGCGGCTGGGGTATGTGGTCAAGCTGCTCGGCATCGCTGAGGTCACGCCAGCCGGCGCGGTGGGCGTGCGTGTGCACCCCACGATGGTGCCGTTCCACCATCCGCTGGCAAGCGTGCGCGACAGCTACAACGCGGTGTTTGTTGAGGGTGCGGCCGTCGGCTCGCTGATGTTCTACGGGCGTGGAGCCGGCGGTCTTCCGACTGCCAGCGCGGTCCTGGGCGACGTTGTCGACGCCGCGATCAACCTCTCTCGCAGCACGCACGGTTCGCTCGGCACCTTCGAACGGCCGACCAAGTTGTCGATCGACGACACGTCGTCGGAGTATCTCCTCAGCCTCGACGTCGCCGATCGCCCTGGCGTGCTGCATGCGGTGACTGGTGTGTTCGCACGACACAACGTCAGCATCCGCATTGCGGAGCAGGAGGGCCTCGGTCCCGACGCCCGTTTGGTGTTCATCACTCACGTTGCTCTCGAATCGGAAGTTCAGGCCACCGTTCGCGATCTGCGCGACCTGGATGTTGTGCGCAGCGTTGGTGGTCTGTTGCGCGTGATTGGGGAATGATGAGGTACGTCTCGACTCGCGGTGTTGCTCCAGAGCTGGGCTTCACCGATGTGTTGCTCGCTGGGCTTGCCACCGATGGCGGGCTGTATGTACCAGCCGAGTGGCCGGCGCTGCCGCCGGCGCATGTCGGTGCGAAGTATGCGCAGCGTGCCGCACAGGTCATCCAGCTGTTCGTCGGCGATGATCTTGCTCCTGCGACCGTGCAGCGGTTATGCGACGAGGCGTACGCGACGTTCGCGCATCCGGATGTTGCGCCTTTAGTGAAGTTGCGCGACCAGGACTATGTGCAAGAGTTGTTCCACGGCCCGACGCTGGCGTTCAAGGACATTGCGCTGCAATTGGTGGGCCGCATGTTCGACGAGGTGCTGCGCGCACGTGGCCAACGGGTAACGGTGGTCGGTGCCACCAGCGGCGATACCGGGTCGGCGGCGATCGACGGCGTGAAAAACTGCGGCAACGTCGACATCGTGATTCTGTTTCCTCAGGGCCGAACAAGCGATGTGCAGCGCAAGCAGATGACCACGGTCGACTCGCCAAACGTGCGTGTCGTAGCCGTTGATGGCACCTTCGACGATTGTCAAGATCTCGTCAAGGCGATGTTCAACGACGCCGAGTTCCGCGAGCGGATGCAGCTCAGCGCCGTGAACAGCATCAACTGGGCGCGGGTAATGGCGCAGATCGTCTACTACGTGACCGCCACTGATGCGCTCGGCCGGATCAACGTCTGCGTGCCCAGCGGCAACTTCGGCAACGTGTTCAGCGGCTGGATCGCACGTCGGATGGGTGCGCCGATCGACCAACTGGTGGTGGCGTCAAACGCCAACGACATCCTCGAGCGCTTCTTCAACCGCAACGAGATGACCACCGCGCCCGTCGTGCCATCGCTGAGCCCGAGCATGGACATCCAGGTCTCATCGAACTTCGAGCGCCTGTTGTTCGAAATCAACGGTCGCGACGGCGGAATGACATCCGAGCAACTGCAGCGCTTCCGGACTTCCGGTCGCTTGTCGGTCGAGCCGGATCAGCGCAGCGCGTTCATCGAGGGTCGCTTCCAAGCGGCACGCCTCGATGATGCGGAGACGTTGGCCGTGATGGGCCAGACCTACCGCGAATCGGGGATGTTGCTCGACCCGCATTCGGCCGTGGCAGTCGGGGCGACAGCGAAGTTGCGCGCCGCGGGAACTCTGCATGGCACGACGGTGACACTGGCGACAGCTCACCCCGCCAAGTTCCCCGACGCAGTGGAGAAGGCGACCGGCATCCGCCCGCCATTGCCGGCGCACTTGGCGAACCTGTTCGAGCTGGAGGAGAAGATGACGGTCCTCCCCAACGATCTAGCGGCGATACAAAAGTTCGTAGCGACGACGTTTACTTGAGCGAGCTGTGGCTATGTCCGGTTTCTTCACCTCCTGTTCAGCCGCCGGTGCGTTGCGGTGGCCGACGTGCCGGGTTACAGTGATGTTGTTCGGGTTCCCGAACATCCCCGCTGAATCCGGTGCTGCAGAGCGCTGAGGTCGCGGCAGGGGTACTTCCCAGGCGGTGGGGCCGCCGGCGATAACAGCAACTTGGCTGTAAATCGACCGAGTCTCACTCCCTTTAGAAAGCAGGTGGCCGGTGGCCGCGGAAGCACTTGAGCAGTCAATGCTCGAATCCAAGGACAAAGATCAGCTCCTCGCGATCGCGCAAGCGTTAGGCATCACCGCCAACGCTCGTGCGGCGAAGGCGACGTTGATCACCAAAATTCTCGAAACGACGGGCTCTAGCCCCGACGAGTCGCCAGCCCCAAAGAGCGCCGCGACCAACGGCGACGCGCCGAAGTCAAACGGAGCGCAGGCGGCACCGCCCGCGCCGGCGTATGAAGTCGTACTCGGGCCCGACGGCGAGCCGCTCCCAGATTGGGAAGTCGAGCTGATCAAGAAGGGCGAAGTCGATGGTGCCGACAGCTCGGCACGGCCAGCAGGGGCGCGCCCGAACGGATCGCGCAACGGTGGTCGCCCCGGCGCCCCCGCCCGTACCCCGAAGCCGGCTTCGGCCGACGGCGAAACCGGCGACGATGGTGACGACGAAGACGACGACGATCACGGCAACAGCTCGAATGGCCAGGGCGATGGCGAGAGCCGCAACGCCCGCCGCCGTCGGCGTCGCCGCGGCAAGCCCCGCACCGATGGCCCGCAGGGTTACGACCGCAACGAGCCGCGCCAAGGCGCCGACCGTGGCGAGCGCCCCGAAAGCAGCGAGCCGCAGAACTTCGATCCGGTCGCTGTTAGCGGCTACCTCGACTTGCGCGAAGAGGGCTACGGCTTCCTGCGCGTGAATGGTTACCTCGCCAGTCGCGAGGATGCCTACATCCCCGTCAAGCTCACTCGTCAGTACGGATTACGCAAGGGCGACCACGTCACCGGCATGAGCCGTCCGGCAGGCCGCAACGAGAAGAACCCTGCGTTGCTCGAGATTCACACCGTCAACGATGGCGATCCTGAGAAGGCTCGCGGTCGTCGTCGCTTCGAAGACCTGACGGCGCTGTTCCCGGACGAGAAGTTGAACCTTGAGAACGCGAACGACCCGAACAACATGACCGCCCGCATCGTCGACCTTGTGTCGCCGATTGGTAAGGGCCAGCGCGGCATCATCGTGTCGCCGCCGAAGGCGGGCAAGACGACGATCATGAAGACGATCGCGACGTCGATTGAAGCCAACAACCCCGAAGTGAAGCTGATCGTGCTGCTCATCGACGAGCGGCCCGAAGAAGTCACCGACATGCGTCGCACCGTCAAGGGCGAAGTGATCTCCAGCACCTTCGACCGCCCGAGCGACGAGCACACGCAAGTCGCCGAGTTGGCGTTGGAAAAGGCGAAGCGTCTGGTCGAAGCCGGTCACGACGTCGTGATCATCCTCGACGGCATCACCCGCCTCAGCCGTGCTTACAACTTGGCAGCGCCGGCAAGTGGACGCATTCTCTCCGGTGGTATCGACGCCGGTGCGTTGTACCCACCGAAGCGGTTCTTTGGTGCGGCTCGCAACGTCGAAGAAGGCGGTTCACTCACGATCCTCGCCACTGCGCTTGTTGAAACGAACAGCCGCATGGACGAGGCGATCTTCGAGGAGTTCAAGGGCACCGGCAACATGGAGCTGCGCCTTGATCGTCGCCTCGCCGAGCGCCGCATCTACCCGGCGATCGATGTCGATGCCAGCAGCACTCGTCACGAGGAGTTGCTGTTCGATCGCAAGCAACTGCAGATGGTGTGGAAGCTACGTCGCGTGCTCAGCGGTCTCGCCGCTGACGGCAACGCTGCCCCCGGCCTGGAGTTGTTGATGGATCGTCTGCGGACCTTCCGCACCAACGACGAATTCCTCAACGAAATCGCCAAGCAACCCTCGATGTAGTCAACGCCGAATCGTTGGCGTGATGCCGACCATGATCAGGTAAGGCGACTTGCCGCGACCGGGTACGTCGCTGCTGAAGCGGCTGACCAGCGCTTCCATCTCCTTTTGCAACTCGCCTGCTTCGGCCTTGCTCAGCGAGACCTTTCCCCACCACTCGGTAACCGGTGACGTGCTGCCGTCTCGCGTCGGCTCGATAAAGCTGATCGACATGCCGCGTTGCGGATGGCCGGTGACCGTGATGCCGTCAGTGAAGTGCTTTCGCGCGGCGCGCTCGACCGACGTGGCGAACTCCTTCACCATGACGTTGCGCGCCCCGTGCAAAAACTCCTCCGCCACGCCTGGTGACATCGCGTCGAATGGAATCTGAAACTCGTCGGCAGCAGCTCGGTAGTAGGGGATTGCCTTCCCCGCCCGCGCCTGCTCGCGGGTTACGACCAGCAGCCCTGCCTGCACGAAGCGACCCACCCAGTAGGCGACGCTGCTCGGCCGCCGGTCGAGCTCGACGGAAGCCGATCCCAGCGACTGTTCGCAACGCATGAACGGTGCGAGGTGCTTCGCCGCTTGGACGTTCAACAGCAGGTCGACGGCATCGTGGGACCGCACGATCATCACCTTGTTGGTCGCGGGTATCTGATTCGAAACTGCCTCTTTCATTCGAATCAGACTACTTCGATCATGTTCGAATGCGGGATCGACGTGACTTTCTCAGGGTGTGGAGTGGCCAGGCAGTCTCAAACCTCGGCGACGGTATCCAACGCGTTGCTGTGTTGTGGTGGGCGCAGAAGGCCACGGGGTCCAACACGGTCGTCGTGATGGTGGCGTTGGCTACTGCACTGCCCGGTTTGGTGGCGGCACCGTTTTCCGGTTGGCTTGTCGATCGCGTGTCGCGCCGCCTGTTGATGTTGGCTTCCGACGCCATCAGGTGTGTCGCAGGTGTGGTACTTGCGATCGCGGCAGCAACCGACGCGCTGAGCACATCGTTCGTGATTGCGGTTGCGGTCGTAGCTGCGCTGGCAACATCCGTGTTCGATCCTGCGCTGCAGGCATCGATCACGCTGCTCGTCGCTGAGGATCGGCGCGCATCCGCGAACTCGATGATGGGCGCCAATCGCGCGGTCGCCGGAATCGTCGGTCCGGCGACCGGTGGCGTGCTCATCGGTTTGGCCGGTACCGCCGCCGCACTCTGGGTCGACGCGGCGACCTTCGCTTTGTCGTTCGCCCTCATCGCGCTCTCCCGCATTCCGATGCCTGTCGTCACACCCGAGAGCGCAGACGATGGTGGCCTCGCCGCTGGCTTCAGGGTGCTGCGCCGCGACCGCCAAGTACGGGATCTGGTGGTAGTCGCCGCTGGCCTCAACCTGTGCGTGGCGCCCGTGCCGGTGCTGATCGTCGGTCTTGCGGCCGGCCCGTTACATCTCGGCGGTTCCGGCTTTGGGATCCTCATGGCGGCTGTGCCGACTGGCCTTCTGCTCGGCCTGGCGGTGGCCCCGCGATTCGCTCGCAATGCTCCGGCCGCGCTGTGGGCGTTGTTGCTGACGGGCGGTGCAATCGCCGTCAGCGGACTGTCCACGTGGGCGTTATGGGCAGGTGCGACGCTGATGGCCGCCGGCCTCGGGGTCGGCATCGCCAACACGTTGATCCAAACGCGCTTTCAAAGCCGGGTGGCACCTGAGTTACAGGGGCGAGTGTTTTCGCTCGTCGGCGCGTGCATGGTGGTGGGGCAGCCGCTCGGTTTGCTGTTGACCGCTCCGCTGACAACCGTGGTTGGGGTGCGAGGGGGCATGGCAGTGTGCGGTGCGGCGCTCTTCGTGCTTACCCTGGTGGGCCGGCGAGGCCTGAACCCCAGCGAAATCAAGGAGTACAGCGGGGCGGCGGACGATACACTGGCGCTTCCACTTCTTGCGGAGAGTTCATGATGAAGACTGAAATCCACCCCACATACTCCGATGTCAACGTGCGCTGCTCTTGCGGCAACACGTTCACCACCCGTTCCACACGTGGTGGCGATCTGAACGTCGAACTCTGCAACGAGTGCCACCCGTTCTTCACCGGCAAGCAAAAGCTGGTCGACACCGGTGGCCGCGTCGAGCGCTTCAACAAGCGTTACGGCGAGCGCAAAGGCAAGTGACCAACCGCGAGCAACTGCTCGCAGTCAAGTTGGCGGCGCTTGTTCGCGAGCACGATCCTGCGTCAACGGATCTGCAACCGGGCGAGTTCGGTGCCGGTGCCGCGTTGATGGCCGGCAGCAGTGCGTGGGTGTTGCTGGACGATCGACCCGAGCGTGGGCTTGGTGCCGCACTTGCGTGGGCGTTGCGGCACGACGCGAAGCAGGTCAACATTCTCGCCGAGCAGGGCGCTGGCGTTCTGGCGCGACGTGCCATCGGATGGACGCCGCCGGTTCATGTTTGGCAGATAGCCGACCGCGTCCTTCGGTCCGCCACACCCGAACCGCTCGTGCCGTCACCGCCGCTGCCCAGCGCGCACGCGGAGCTTGAAGCACTCATTCGAGACAGTGGGGCTGAGCCGATTGTCGAACACGGAGTGCTACGCGGCGAAGTTGATGGCCTGGAGGTTTGTCGCGTCGTCAACGACCCACACACCGATGGGGTCCGCTTGGAGGTTGGTGTCGGCGCACATGATCGCGAGGCGTTTCTGTTGCTGCACGGCGATCGACCGACCGGTGAAGCCCTCGCAGATGTCGTGCGTTCGGTGCGCGAGCACCGAAGCCCGGGCGCCGCTCGGCATCCGCTCAACCTGCTGGCGCAAGAGCGCGCGCTCCGCGCGCAGCTTGTCGCCGACCCGGCCCTGATCAGTGCCAGCCATGTGCGGCCGGTCGCGCCGCCAATTCCGCGCGCAAACGTGAAGGACGCAGTGCCTTGCGTCGCACAGGCAACGATCGCGAGTCATCAGGTCACCGTCGTTTGCTCGACGGGTGTCGATCTCGACGTCGTGCCGTTCGCCGTCGACGCGATGGCCGCCTGCGGCACCAACGAGTGTCTGATTGTGCTGCCCGCGCGTGATGCGCTTGAGATTCAGCAACGGATAGCGGCAGCCGCTCCCGGTTCAATCGCGATCACACCGCTTGCAAGGCCGTAGCCTCTTTCAACGGTGTTCGATCGACTGCGGTCCCTGGAAGATGAATTCATTGGGTTAGAGGCGCGCCTGTCGGACCCCGACCTGGCCAATGATCAAGCGAAGATGCGCGAGGTTTCGCGCCGCTACAAAGACCTGACCCCCGTCGTCGATTGCATTCGCCGCTATCACGCGCGCAGCGCCGACGCGGAAGCTGCCCGCGAACTGCTCACCGTTGCTTCGGAAGCGGAGCGCCCGGCGTTGCGCGACGAGTTGGCCGCCAACGAGGCCGCAATCGCCGAGCTTGAAGAAGAGCTGCGCGTGCTGTTGCTGCCCAAGGATCGCAACGACGGTCGCTCGGTCATCATGGAGATTCGTGGTGCGGAGGGCGGCGACGAGGCGAACCTGTTCGCTGGCGACCTGTTCGACATGTACCGCGCTTATGCATCGGCCAACCGGTGGTCGGTCGACATGTTGTCGCAAGACCTCAGCGACCTCGGCGGCGTCAACCTGGTGACGATGCTCATCAAGGGCGAAACGGCGTGGAGCAAACTGAAGTTCGAGGGTGGCACGCACCGCGTGCAGCGAGTGCCAGTAACCGAGAGTTCCGGTCGCATTCACACATCGTCGGCCACGGTGCTCGTGCTGCCGGAGGCCGAGGAAGTCGAAGTTCAGATTGACGACAAAGATCTCGACGTGGATGTGTACCGCAGCAGTGGCGCTGGCGGGCAGAGCGTGAACACGACCGACTCAGCTGTGCGCATCACGCACCGGCCAACTGGCGTAGTTGTCACGATGCAAGACGAACGCAGCCAGATACAGAACCGCGCGCGGGCGATGGTCGTGCTGCGCGCGCGGCTATTGAAGCTCGCCGAAGACGAACAAGCGGCGGCACAATCGGTCGAGCGTCGATCGCAGGTCGGCAGCGGTGGGCGCGGCGAGAAGATCCGCACCTACAACTTCAAAGAGAACCGCCTGACTGATCATCGCATCGGTTTCACGATCTATCGCCTACAGGATGTTCTGGCGGGCGACCTTGACGAAGTGGTCGATGCGCTGGCGGCCGACGAACGCGCCCGTCAGTTGGCCGGCAGCGAGTGAACGCCAGCGCGCGCGGGCAGATCATCTGGCGCCAGTTGTGGAACGAGACGGCTGCGTTGACGGGTCGTGCCGAGGCGCGATGGTTGTGTGAGGAAGCCAGTGGATGCTTCGGAGAAGAGTTCGTAGAAGTGCTCGACGCGCCGGCAAGCGAGCGGGCCGTCGCGCATCTGGACGCAATGTTGGCGCGACTGCGGGCGGGCGAACCGTTGCAGTACGTGCTGGGCCGCTGGTCGTTTCGGCGCCTCGACCTGCTGGTCGATCAGCGAGTACTCATCCCACGCCCAGAGACCGAACTCGTCGCCGAACATGCGATAGCGCTCGTTCGTCAGGTGGCCGCTGAGCGGGCGCGACCGCGCGCCGTGGCGGATCTTGGAACCGGCAGCGGTGCGCTTGGCCTGTCGCTGGCCGCGGAACTTCCTCGCGGCTTGGTCGAGGTGTGGCTCACCGACAACTCAGCTGATGCGCTTGATGTTGCTCGTGCCAACGCAGCTGGGCTGGGGATGGCAGGCGAGTGCGTACGGTTTGGGCACGGCAGTTGGTACGCGGCGCTTCCCGCAGCGTTGCGCGGCGAGCTGGCCCTTGTCGTGTCGAATCCGCCGTACATCGCACGCGACGATGCGCAGGTCGCAGCCAACGTGCGCGATTGGGAACCCCACGCTGCGCTGTTCGCCGGCGACGATGGTCTCGCCGACGTGCGCGTTGTTGTCGCCGGAGCCACCGAGTGGCTGGCCCCCGGCGGTTGGCTCGTGATCGAGATTGGCGCCGGCCAACGCGCGGCGGCGACCGAGTTGATGACCGCGGCAGGACTTACGCAAGTTGACGTGTTTCGCGATCTTGCTGGCCTGGATCGAATAGCGGTCGGACGTAGAGTGCCCTAATGCGCGGACGGATCGGTACCTCACTTCTAGTTTTGCTCGCTCTTGGCGCGTGCTCCAACGACGACGGTTCCGGCTCCGACTCAGCGACCACTGTGGTGATGGTTACAGCGCCGCCGACAGCAGCACCAACAACGACGCAACCACCGGCCGATGTCTCGACGACCGCAGGTTCGACGACGAGCACGCTCGAGTTGTTCACGACCGGCGAGTCTGTCGCCTCGCGACAGAGTCAGCCAGTCGTCGGCGAACGGATTCCTCTCGCACCCACCATCTCGGCTGACCAGCCAGTTGCAATTGAGTTCCGGCCCGGCACCGGCACCGCGTTCGTGGTCGAGCGCTCCGGTCGCGTCCGCCGACTGGTCGACGGCGCGTTGTCGGACCCCGTGCTCGATCTCACCAACGAGGTTGACGCCGAAGCCGAGTGGGGTTTTCTCGGAATGGCGTTTTCCCCCGATGGTGCGTTCGTGTACATCAACGAAACCGACGGCTATGTCACGCGCATCCACGAATTCGCGGTGCTCGCCGACGAGACATTCGCGACGGAAAGCGACCGCATCGTCTACCAATTTGATCAGCCCGGCGAAGGCCATAAGGGCGGCGACCTACTATTCGGTCCCGACGGGTATCTCTACATTCCGATCGGCGATGGTGGTACGCCACGCGACATCGACGACCCGCTGTACAACGATGGCCGACGCGTCGCGCTGTCGCTCGTGACGCCGCTCGGAAAGATGTTGCGCATCGACCCGCAGCCGTCCGACACGGCGGCGTTCACTGTGCCGGCCGACAATCCGTTTGTCGATGTGCCGGATGCCTTGCCCGAGATTTGGTCCGTCGGACTGCGCAACCCTTGGCGTGTCGCGTTCGATCCCGCGACAGGCGACCTGTGGATCGGTGATGTCGGTTCATTCGACATCGAAGAGATCGACTGGGTTGCGGCCGTTGATGGCAAAGACGCGGCCAAGGGAATCAGCTTTGGGTGGAGTGCATGGGAGGGCACGCGACGGCTGAATACGGATCAGCCGGCGGCTGGTCACTTGATTCCGGTCTACGAGTTTGTGCACGGACCGCTCGGCTGTTCCGTCGTTGGCGGCGAGGTCTACCACGGCACTCAGTTCCCTGAGCTCGAAAATCTGTACGTGTTCGGTGACTATTGCAGCGGAGAGGTGTGGACGCTCGATCCCAAACACCCCACCGAGCCCGTGCGCAGCATCGCCAACCTGCCGTACCTCGTCGACATCACCGCCGATCTCGATGGCGAGTTGCACCTCGTGTCGGTTGTCGACGGCGTCACCCGCCTGGTCGTTGCGTAAACGTCGGCTCGAGGCCTCTCAGTCGAAGCGGGCCGCGATCTGGCCCAGCAGCGATTCTTCAGCTGCGTCCAAATCGTGGTCCGCGCCAGCAACGTCGCGGGCGGCGCTGAACAGCGCGCTGCGCAGAACACTGCTGGCGACTCGGCCGTCGATGTCGTCGAGTAGCGCTTCGACTGCGTCGTCCTCCAGCGCCGCTCGCACCTTCGACGCTGCGACGCCTAGATACTGATCGAACGAGAAGGTTGCGGTCTCCCAGCCCGAGTCGGCGCTGATGCTTCGAATCTCGTCGACCTCGGCCTCGCTGACGTGATGGTCGGCGAGCATCACCAGCAGCAGCAACTCGACCGCCGCTTCGTGCTCGCGGTCGGCTGTGGCGTGCACAGCTACATGGTTGTAGAGCTCGGCAAGGCGTTGGTTCATGGTGGTCGCACGCTACTTGAGTGCGAGTGTGCGCTGTAAAAAGTCGAGCTGGTGCAGCAACAGATTCTCAGCAACGACCTCCTGTGGCGTCATGTGTGTGACGCCAACCAGCGGCAGCACCTCATGAGGTTTGCCGGCCGCGAGCAATGCGTTCGACAGCTGCAGCGTGTGCGCGGCGACGACGTTGTCGTCGGCGAGACCGTGAATCAACAGCAGCGGTCGCGTGAGCTGACCAGCGAGCGGTAGTAGCGATGTCGCTGCGTACGCTGTCGCGTCGATGGTGGGGTCGCCCAAGTAGCGCTCGGTGTAGTGCGTGTCGTACAAACGCCAGTCGGTGACCGGTGCGCCTGCAACAGCGCTGTGGAATACGTCGGGGCGACGCAACACCGCGAGCGCCGCGACGTATCCGCCGAAACTCCATCCGCGAATGGCAACGCGCGACAGATCGAGCGGATAGTCGGCGGCGGCGGCTTGCAGCGCGGCCACCTGATCGTCGAGCACAGCAGTGGCCAGATCGCGATGCACGGCCCGCTCCCACTCACTGCCGCGCCCCGGTGTGCCGCGCCCGTCGGCCACCACAACCGCGAAGCCTTGATCGGCAAACCACTGCGAAGTGAGGTAGCTGCTTTGCGCGTGCAGCACCCGCTGTGCGTGGGGCCCCGCGTACGGATCGAGCAGCACGGGTAGCGGCGAGCCGTCGTGCTTGTGTGGAAGCAGAACTGCTGTCGCAATTCTGTTCGGGCCGTAGTGATGAATCACGACGTTTGGGCGAACCAGCGGTTGTAGTGCGAACGATTCGAGATTGGTTCCCTTGTCGACGCCATCCTCGAGAACTTTTGTGACTAGCCCGGCGTCGGCCAAACCTGCCGATCGCAAAACCGTTGTCGAGCCACCGACGGCTGCCGTGTGAACACCGGGTTCGGTGGTCAGCGCGACGAGCGTGCGATCGGTTCGCCAACGCCATACATGCTGCACTGTCGCATCGCTGATCGGGTTGGCGAGAAAGAACACTTCGTCACCTTGTGTCGCCAAGACCGCGCGCACTTGCAGATCAATCGGCGTGCTTGGTTCGCCGTCGATCATCAAGCGGCGCGCTCCCTCTCGATCGGCGCATGTGATGAGCGTGCCGTCGTCGAGCAGCGCCGGTGTGCCGGGCACGAGCTCGACCCAAGCCGTATCGCCATCGGCAAACAGCGGACCTGTGTCGCCGGTTCGCGGGTTGGCTTCCAACACCATCAACGAGCGCTGATCACGCGACTGGACGGTGAGCAGCAGGCGATCGGCCGAGGGCCACTTCACATCAGCGAGGTAGGGATAGCTCTCGCGATCCCACATCACTTCCGTCGACCCGCCATCGAGAGCCAAGACGTGCAGACTCACATCAGGGTTGTGAGTCCCGGCCGATGGGTAACGCACTTCGTTTGCCGGTTGATCTGGGTTCGCAGGATCGGCGATGTACCAACGCTGCACGCTGCTGACGTCGACTCGACAGGCAGCGATCGCTGAACCATCCGGACTCCACCAATGCCCGCGAAAGCGATGCATCTCTTCCGCGGCTATGAAGTCGGCGCTTCCCCACGAGATGGCGGGAGACTCCTCGGCAGCAAGTTCCCAGCTGCTGCCATCGAGCTCGGCGATGCGCAGCGCGCGTCCGCTGACATACGCGATGCGGGTGGCGATCGGGTCGGGCCGTGGGTCGAACACCGGACCATCCACGATCAGTTCGCGTGCGTGACCGCTGAGTAGGCCGGCAAGGAACAGTCGCCCAGACAGCGCGAACGCCGTAACCGTCGCCGCCTTATCGGTGGCGAACGCGGTGATTCCGCTGGCGCCTTCGCGCATGCGCTCGCGGCGCACTCGCTCTTCGGCGGGTAGGTCTTCGTCGTCTGGTGCGGCAAGCAAAGTGGCCGGGTCGCCAACCAGCCGCTCAGTCGCGGCGGAGACATCGAGCACCCACAAACAGTTCATGGGGTCGTCGCCAGCGCGGCTGCGGGCGAAGATGACGCGCTGACCGTCGGGGGAGACCGCTACGTTGCGCGGGTCGCCAAGGGTGAAGCGTTGCGTGCGCGCGTTCTGTCGGGGAAACGTGTCCGTCGCTTTTTTGGCCACGTTCTACTTTGGCACCGTCTGGTTAAGAAGCGAAACCCGGCACGACAAGAATCTTGGCGTGGGTGTCGGGGCTGCCCAGGTCGGTGAACGCCTGCGGGACTTCGTCGACGGTCACCGTTCCGGTCAGCCAAGGCGCGAGGTCGATCTCGCCCTCTGCGAGTGCCGACAGTGCGCTGGTGAACTCCGCGGGCTCGTACCCGAGAACGAACTGAATGTTGAGCTCGCGGCCGATTCCGAGCATCGGGTGAATGGTGTCCTGCTGCATGCACGCGCCGACGACCAAAATGCGGGCACCGCGTGGGGCCATCCGCATTGCTTCGTCGAGCATGCCGCGCACACCAACCGCTTCGAAGATCACCAAAGGCCGTAAGCCGTCGATCTTGCGCCACGCCTCGATTGCGGGTGTTTCACGTGGATCAACGACGACATCGGCACCGAGTTGCAGCGCGAGTTCGCGACGTTTGGCGGAGAATTCGGCGACCACGATCGGTCCCAGCCCGCGCATCCGCAGCGCGGCGATGCACGCAAGGCCAACCGGCCCGGCGCCCAACACGACCGCGCTTTCGGCGCCATCAATGCGACTCTTCGCCACTGCGTGGATTCCGACCGCCAAGGGCTCGGTGAGTGCGGCCATCGATGGCGACAGTCCGTTTGGCACCTTCAGTGCTAGCAACTCGTTGACGACCATCAGCTCGGCGTAGCCGCCGTTGTAGCGATTCGAATAGCCAAGTGCGTGCAAACCCTGCGCATCGAAGGCCACAGGCATGCTGACGACGACATCGCCAACCTTCAAGTTGTCGCATCCGGCGCCAAGCTCGGTCACTTCGCAACAGAACTCGTGCCCCATGATCGTGTCGTGCTGCGGTTCGAATGGCTTCGGTGCCATCGGGTCGTTGCCGTTGGACGAACCGGTCGCCGAACCAACAAGGTCTGCCATGGACGCTCGCATCTCGGCGCCATGGCGCAACATGTGCAGGTCGCTGCCACAGATGCCGCACGCAAGCACCTTGGTGAGCACTTGGCCAGGGCCCGGCGTGGGGTCGGCGACGTCGTCGACTCGCAGTTGCCACTCGCGCATCACTGCTGCTCGCATGATCGCAGCGTAGGTCAGTGCGAGAAGTGCGCGATCGCCTCAAGCAGTACTAGCCATGCCGCATCGGCGTCAATGCCGGTGAGCACGTCGCAGTTGGGTTCGGGAATGTCTTTCAGATCGCGGTCGTCAAAGAGGGTCATCCCCGCCGTGATCGTGCCGTGCGTTTCGATTTGCACGTGTGCGCGCCGCCGAGTGAAGAGGTGCGGATGGGTCAGTGCCATCACCGCGCACGGATCATGAACCGGCGCGCCGACGATGTTGTGGTGTCGCGAGCGATATGTACCGCTGAAGAACTCGAACAGTTCGGCGAGGATGGGTGCAAGGGTGCCGGGAAGTGCGTGCACCATGGCGATTCGTTCGGGTGTCGCTTGAAACTGGTGCGTGAGATCAAGGCCGGACATGATCAAAGGACCGCCGTACCGGAACACGACGTCGGCGGCTTCCGGATCGCACCACAAATTGAACTCGGCCGCAGCGGTGCTGTTGCCGAAACGCCCGCCACCCATAATCGAGATGCCAGCAATACGGCCAGCAAGATCTGGTGCCGAGCGCAACGCGAGCGCGATGTTCGTCATCGGCCCGATCGGCACCAACCAGATCCCTTCCTGCGCGCGACAGGTCTCGATGATGTAGCCGACAGCGTCGGTGCTTGCGGGCGGGCCGCTTGGCGCCGGCAGGTTGGCTCCATCCATGCCGCTCTTGCCGTGCACATTGACGGCATGTCGCGGCTCGCGGATCAGTGGCCGCTCGGCGCCCGAGTGGACGGGACAGTCGAGGCCGAGTAGATCGCGCATGATGATTGCGTTGCGCGTCGTCGATTCAAGCGGCGCGTTGCCCGACACGCTGGTGATACCGATCACGTTCGTGTGCCGCGCCGCGACGACGATGGCCATCGCGTCGTCGTGCCCAGGGTCGCAGTCAAGAATGATCGGAAGCGGATTGGGTGACATGGCGTTATAGCTTGCCATCAGAACGCGAGGTGGCCTTCGTCGGTGAGCTGAGTCGCGCGGCCCACCCATTCGCCGTCGCACATTGCGGCTGCGAGTTGCGCGTCGGCTGAGGTACCCCACGCGCGTCGGCCGTCGGCCAACAGGCAGGCCGCGAATGCCGTTTCCGGTTCACCGTCGCGATTGTGCATCACCGTGTACGCCTCGATCGTCGCCGAACCCGTTGCGTCGGCAACATCGGCGAGTTCGCGGCGGGGGAGCGCATCGATCTCGGCTTGCGGACGGGAGTGCTGGAAGGACGATGGCGGATTCGTTCCGTATACGCCGAAGGAGTGCTTCGTCGCGTAGCCGCCGTTCGCCCACACCAGCGCGTGCGCGCCGGGCCGCTTGCGTAGATCGTGCATCACCGTTGCGATCGCGTGCATGACGTAGTTGTTCCACGGCCCACCTGCGAAGGACAGGCCACCGGTTCGAGTGAGCTGGCGATCGAGTGCCAGGCCCAGGCTCTGCGCACCGAGTTGCACGGCGGAGGGGAAGCATGAATACAAGTCGACAACCTCGACCTCGTCGATCGTGAGACCAGCCAGCCGCAGCACGTCGCGGCCGCCGATCGCGATCGCTGGCGTCTGATCGAAGCTCCAGCGGTTGCTGATGTAGTTGTGCTCGTGGCAATCGGTGCCGGAGTGAGGGAAGATCCAACGGTCGCGCGCGATTCCCAACGACTTCGCCTTCGCCGCGCTGCACATGATGAGTGCCGCGGCCATGTCCACGTTGTTGTTCGAGTTCATGTACTTCGTGTACGGAAACCCGATCATTCGGTTGGTGGCGCTCGGTGTGCGGATGTCTTCGGCGGTCCTAGCGGTGCGCGACCACGCGGCCGGGTTCTGCGCTGCCACTTCGCTAAAGCGCGACCACAGGTCGCTGGCCAGCAACTGCTGTTCCGCGACTGTGCGGCCGGCGGCTGCGCGAATTGCCGTTTCGAACATCGGGTAAATCTGGATAGGCATGAGCAAACCCCGCTCGCGTTCGGCGGGGTGATTCATCTCTAGGTCTTCGCCGAGCACGCGCGGGAAGGCGTCGGGTGGCGCCTTGGGCCAGGTCAACTCAACCCCCGCCTTGCGGCTACGCCCCCGACTCTGCCACGCCTCGCCGCCGGCGAGTATGGCGATATCCAGTTCACCGCGCTGGATTGCCAAGGCGGTTTCATTGACCAGCGACTGCGGGCTATTGCCGCCCATGGTTGTGGCGGCGGTTTCTCGAGGTGACAGACCGAGTTGCTGAGCGACGACGAGGGCGGGGTCGCCGTAGCGCCAACTCAGCAGCGACACGACGCGGATGGAATCGACTATGGGAACGCCGCCGAGACCCGCATCGGTAGCGGCGCGACGAATGGCTTCGCACATCAGAGTTGCTGGATCAAGCGCATCGTCGAGACCCGTTGCGTGATGCACGAACTGGCCCGCCCCGATCAGTACCGGAGTCCGGGCATCAACGGGCATGGTGATCAGGGTAGGTCGCGAGGGTCGGTCACCTACACTCGCAGAGATGTCTCGAATTGCCATTGGTGCCGACCACGCCGGCTACGAACTCAAGAAACATCTGATTGCCGTACTCACACGCGATGGGCACATCGTCACCGATCTGGGCACAGGTAGCACCGCCGCAGTGGACTATCCACCGATTTGCGCCGAGGTTGGTCGCGCCGTGCGCGATCGTCGCGCCGATGTCGGCATCGTTCTCGGCGGCAGCGGGCAAGGCGAACAGATCGCGGCCAACAAGGTGCGCGGTGTGCGTGCTGCGCTGTGCAACGACCTCTATACGGCGCGTTTGGCCCGCTCGCACAACGACGCAAATGTGCTCAGTATTGGGGCGCGCGTTGTCGGTGTGGGGTTGGCCGAGGAAATCCTCGCCACCTTTCTCGCTACTCCGTTCGAAGGCGGTCGCCACACTGCCCGTATCGATCTGTTGATGCAGATCGAAGTTGAAGAAGCTGCGCCAGCGTGGCCAACCCCAACTCCAACTCCACCCCCGCCCCCCGCACACGAGGTGAACTGATCGTGCCATTTCCCAGCGACACCACTCCGGACACCGAACTGTTCGCGCTCATCGATCAAGAAGTGCAGCGCCAGGTCAGTGGGCTGCAGTTGATCGCTAGCGAGAACTTCACTTCGCCAGCGGTGATGCGTGCAGTTGGCAGCGCGCTCACCAACAAGTACGCCGAGGGTTATCCGGGCAAGCGGTACTACGGCGGGAACGCGGTGATCGATGAGGTCGAGGCGCTGGCTATCGATCGCGTGAAACGGCTGTTCGGCGCCGACCACGCCAACGTGCAGCCGCACAGTGGCGCCAACGCCAACATGTGTGCGTATCAGGCGATTCTGCAGCCGGGCGACACGGTGCTCGGCCTCAGTCTCGATCACGGCGGCCATCTCACGCACGGCTCACCTGTGAACGCGAGCGGCAAGCTGTATCACTTCGTCGCGTACAAGGTGACGCCCGGCGATGAACGCATCGATATGGATCAGGTGCGCGATCTCGCGCTCGCGAATCGTCCGAAGCTGATCGTGGCGGGCACAACCAGTTACCCGCGCCGGCTCGACCCGGCGGCATTCAAGGCGATCGCCGACGAAGTTGGCGCGCTCTTCATGTTCGATGCTGCGCACATTGCTGGTCTGATCGCCGGCGACGCGCATCCCAATCCGGTGCCCTACGCCGACATTGTCACGTTCACGACGCACAAGACGTTGCGCGGCCCGCGCGGCGGTTGCATTCTCAGCAAGGCCGAACACGCGGCGGCGATCGATAAGGCTGTCTTCCCCGGCTGGCAGGGCGGGCCGCTCGAGCACGTCATTGCGGGCAAGGCCGTGGCGTTCTTCGAAGCGCTGCAACCCGAGTTCAAGGTGTATGCGCAACAGATCGTGCGCAATGCCAGCGCTCTGGCCGAGGCGCTGGTGCAGCAAGGATTCCGCCTGGTCAGCGGCGGCACTGATAACCACATGATGGTGGTCGATCTGCGCCAGTTCGATGCGGAACTGACCGGCAAGGAAGCGCAGATCGTGCTCGATAGCGGCGGCGTGACGTTGAACAAGAACACAATCCCTGACGATCCGCGCAGTCCGTTCGTTACCAGCGGCGTGCGGATCGGAACACCCGGAGTCACTACCCAGGGCATGCGCGAGCCGCAAATGGTGCAAATCGCCGAACTGATCGCCCGCATCCTTCGCCAGCGCAACGACACCGCGGCCGTGGCTGCGGCCCGTGCCGAGGTGGCGGCGCTCTGCGGGCAGTTCCCTGCCTACGCCTGATCGCTACGCTGTCGCCCTGTGAACCACGGCGCCGATCAATCACCCGCGGTGCGCTGGTTAGGCGTGAGTCGCGAGCGCTTGTTGCGCGGGGCGCTCGCCGGCGGCGCTGCCGGCGTCTTGGCGGCGTGCGCATGGTTCGCCGTGGTGGCGGGCACGACGCAGCGGCAGGCGTACCTGATTCCGGTGGTCGGTGCGGCCGTCGCTTATGGCGTGCATAAGGGAATGCGCGGGTTCGGCCGCGCGCAGGCGATCGTGTCGGTCGCTATCACGGCGGTTGCTGTCGTGATCACGATGTATTACGTCGAGCGGTTGCTGGTCGTGCGTTGGTTCGCTGAGAGCGGCGATCACGCCGCCATTCCCTTGGTCCCCTATCTCGATTGGTTCTGGTCGGTGCTGCGCCGGGCATTCACCATTTCACCGTCGCCAGCGGTGTATACCGTCGGTGCGCTGCTCGCTGCCGGCTGGCTGGGTCACCAGGGTTTCGAGGCGCCACCCGCGCGCCATCACGATGCCTGATACGGCCGCCTACCTGCTCGTAGGCGCCATCGCGGCGGCGGTCACCTTCGCCACGACGCCGGTAGTGGGTGCTGTCGCTCGCCGACTGAGTTGGGTAGTCGAGCCAGCTGCTGAACGCCACGTGCACAGGGTGGCTACGCCCGATGTCGGCGGCATTGCGATGCTCATCGGGTTCGTTGTGGCGTTCCTTGTGGCTCGCGAAATGGACACGTTCGCGTCGCTGTTTCGTTCCGGTGACTCCGAGCCGCGTGGTGTGCTCATCGCCGCCACGCTGATGTTCTTGGTCGGCTTCATCGACGACATCTTCGAGATCTCGGCGCCAGCCAAAGTATTCGGCACCGTCCTTGTTGCCGTCGTGCTCGTCTACTACGGCGTCACGATGTTCTACTTCCGCGTTCCGTTCAACGACGTGTACATCCTCAGCGACGAGTGGGTGCCGTTGGTAACGGTGCTGTGGCTGTTGGGAATGACCAATGCGATCAACCTGATCGATGGACTTGATGGTCTCGCAGCAGGCATCGTCGCGATCGGTGCGTTTGCCTTCTTCTTGTACAGCCAACGCCTTGCCGATCCGTCGATCGGAATGTTGACGCAGCCGAACGTTGGTCCACTGGTCGCGATTCTCGCGGTCGGCATCTGCGTGGGGTTTCTTCCGCACAACTTCAATCCGGCGCGCATCTTCATGGGCGACGGCGGCGCGCTCCTGCTCGGGCTGTTGATGGCCGTCAGTACCAGCGTCGTGGGTGGCCGCGCCGACCCCAACACCCAACGCTTCATCGGTCAGTCGTACTTCTTCCTTGCGCCGCTATTGATACCGCTGATCATTCTCGGCGTGCCGATTCTCGACACGTTGTTCGCGATCGTGCGTCGCGCGGCTCGGCGCCAAGGTGTCGCCAGCGCCGACAAGGGTCACCTGCACCACCGATTGATGGAGATGGGTCACGGACAACGGCGCAGTGTGTTGATTCTTTGGGCGTGGACCGCGCTGCTCTCGGCGTTTGTGCTCTATCCGGTGTACACCGGCAGTGGGCTCAGCTATGTGCCGATCGGCATGCTGATGTTGGTCTTGGTGCTCTACACGCTGTTGCACCCGCAGATTCGTCGCCGTCGCAAATGATCTGATAGCTTGTGTATGCATTCACAAGCTCGCTGTGAAGCAGGACGACCCCAAGGGAATTGCCACTTTGAAGCCGCCCCCCAACGTCAAGAAGCACACCGACGACAAAATCGGTAAGGGCATCGACGTTGCTTTGGTGACGCTGCTGTTCTTGGGCGGCGGTTACTTGCTGGATCGTTGGCTCGACACGAAACCCGTGTTCATGATTGCGCTCGTTTGTGTGGCGTTGATCGGTGAATTCGTGCGGTTTTGGTACGACTACGATGCCCGAATGAAAGTGCTTGAGGCGGAGCGCACGGCTGTCCGCGGCGAGGGCAGGCGCGCATGAACGACGCTTCCCTCAACGGCACCGCCTTTTCGATGTCGGCCCCGCTCGCTGGGCCGGCCCCGGAAGTTGCCGTATCGAACGACATGGTCAAGCGTGGCTTGGTCGTCGCGCCACTGCTGATTGCCGTATGTGGCTTCATCTGGGGACTCGACGGTGCGTGGTCGTGTGCCTATGCGATCGCGATCGTGCTCATCAACTTCGCGTTGGCCTCCGGAATCGTCGCCGTCACGGCCCGAATCAGCCTGACGCTGATGATGGCCTCGATCCTGATCGGCTACATCCTGCGGCTCGGGCTGATCTTCCTCGCCGTGTACTTGGTGAAGGACGCCAGTTGGATTTCGCTTCCGGCCCTCGGAGCGACCATTATCTTCACGCACCTAGGCCTGTTGGTCTGGGAGATGAAGTACGTCGCGATGTCGCTCGCTTACCCCGGCCTCAAACCCTCTACCCAAGCTTCGAAGAAATAGGACTGGTACGGAATGCTCGGACTCAAGTTTCCGCCGATCAACGAGTTGATTCGTTGGCGCGACATCTTCACCAACTTCAACAAGGTGGGCGTGATTGCCGTTGCCGCGGCGCTGATTGGTATTGCCGTGTTCCTGATCGCGGGTAGCCGCGATCCGCTGAAGGCGCCGACCGGCGTGCGTAACCTCGCCGAAACCGGCGTCAACTTCATTGAGAACGACATCGTCATGCAAACGATGGGTAAAGACGGCTTGCGCTGGACGCCGTTCCTGTTGTCGCTGTTCGTCTTCATCTACCTTTGCAACCTGCCGGGCATCTTGCCGGTGCTGCAGATGCCGGCGACGGCGCGCATGGCGATTCCGTTGTTCCTCGCGCTGTTCGTGTGGGTCATCTACAACGCCGTCGGCATTCGACACAACGGCATCAAGTACTTCACGTTGATGGTGTGGCCGCCAGGCGTTCCGGTGGCGATGCGACCGCTAGTGGGCTTGATCGAGTTTCTCTCGAACATCATCCTGCGCCCGTTCTCGTTGGCCGTTCGACTTTTCGCCAACATGCTCGCTGGCCACATGTTGTTGATCACGTTCGCGTTTCTCACCAACGCACTCTTCTTCGCCGAGACCAAGCAGTTTGCTCTGAAGCCGATGAGCATCCTGCCGTTCTTCATGCTCGTGTTCCTCACGGCCTTCGAAGTGCTTGTCGGCTTTCTGCAGGCTTACATTTTCACCATTCTCACCGCAGTCTTCATCAACGCTGCTCAGCATCCCGAGCACTGAACCAGGAGAAATTGAATAACCATGGAAGCAATTGTCCGTCTCATCGCTGCTACCGCTCCGGTGCAGACACCCGACGAAATCAAGGCAGCTAACGCCGCTATCGGCGCCGGTTTTGCTTATGGCCTCGCGGCCATCGGCCCGGGCATCGGCATCGGTTTCGTCGTCGGTAAGGCCATCGAAGCAATGGCTCGCCAGCCAGAGGCTGCCGGCATGGTGCGCACCACCATGTTCCTCGGTATCGCCTTCACCGAAGCGCTGGCACTCATCGGCTTCGTCGTCTTCATTCTGCTCGGCCTCTAAGGAGCCTTGTGTCTCGTTTCATCCTGCACATCGACGGAGCCGTCGTTCTTGTGCCCCAAACCTCTGGCGACGCGGAAACCGTCGTTGAGGACAAGGGCCCAAGCCCGATCGCGCCCGAGATCAAGGAACTGGCGTGGGGTGCCGGCGCGTTCATCGTGCTGTTCGCGCTCATGCGCATTTGGCTCTTCCCGCGGTTGAAGAAGGGCATGGATGCGCGTTACGGGAAGATTCGTGGTGACCACGAATCCGCCGACGCCACGCGCGCCGCGGCCAACGCTGAGGTTGCCGAGTACGAAGCCGAGATCGCAACCGTGAAGGCGCAAGCAGCGGCCCGCATCGAAGCGGCTCGTGGGGTGCTGGAAGCAGAGCGCACCGCGGCACTTGCCGAGGTGAATGGTCGCATCGCAATCCGTCGCACGGAGTCCAATGCGGCCTCGGAAGCCGCACGTGCGGCTGCTGCCGAGCATGTGCAAGCCGCCGTCGCCGACGTCAGTAGCCGTGCCGCCGAGTTGGCGACCGGGCACAAGCCGCAGGCAGCTGCGGTGTCGGGCATCGTCGCGTCGTTGATGGCGGGGGGTCACAAATGAGGTTGCTTGAGATCTTGATTCGTGCAGCTGGCGAAGGACACGAGCACGACGTCACGCAGACGCCGTCGAAGTTCCTGCCAGAGGGTTACGAGCTGCTGTTCGGTATTCCGGCATCACTGCTGGTGTTCGGGCTGCTCTACAAGTTCGCTGGCCCGGTCATTAAGAAGGGCATGGCGGCCCGCACCGCCAAGATTCAAGCCGAGCTCGATGCCGGTGAGGCCGCCCGTTCGGCCGCCGACATCGAAGCGGTGAAGATTCGCGAGGCAAAGGGCGACATCGCCAGCGAGCGCAGTCGGATCCTGGCCGACGCTGATGCGCAGGCCGCCACGATGTTGGCCGACGGTCGCGCACGCATCAAGACCGAACTGGCCGAGGTCGAGGCCAAGGCGCTCGCCGATATCGCCAGCGTGCAAAGCCGCGTCGGTGACGAGTTGCGCGCCGAGATCGCACGCTTGTCGTCGGCCGCGGTCGATCAAGTCGTGACTGGTTCGCTCGACGATGCAACTCATCAAGAGTTGATCGAGAACTTCATTCAGCGCGTTGGTGCCCAGAAGGCAGGAGCCTCGAAATGAGCGACAATCGCATTGAGGGTTACGCCCGCGGTCTGTTCGAGATCGCCCGCGCCGAAGGCACGCTCGACGAGGTCGAAGACGAACTATTCCGCTTCGCTCGCAGCTACGAGAGCAGCGATCAGTTGCGCAACGCGCTGAACGACGAACTGATTCCGCCGGCCAAGCGTCAGGCGATCATCGAGGATCTGCTCGGCTCCAAGGCAACCAGCACGACCACGCAACTGATTTCAATGGTTGTTGGTTCTGGTCGCACACGCGACCTGCCGGCAATCGTCGACAATCTGGTGGCTCGCGCAAGCTCGGCAAAGGATCTAGAAGTTGCCGAGGTTCGCACTGCCGTCGCGCTGACTGCAGATCAGCAGACCCGTCTTGCTGCTGCGCTCACTAATGCAACCGGCAAACAAGTGAACCTGAAAGTCGTCGTCGACTCGTCGGTACTCGGGGGCATCGTCGCCACCGTCGGCGACACCGTCATCGACGGCAGCGTTCGCACCCGCATCGATCAACTGAAGTCTCGTCTCTAACACGTCTCTGAAGACATGGAGCAATGAACAAAATGGCTGAACTGACACTGAGTGCTGGCGACATCGCCTCCGCGCTAAAGAAGAACCTCGAAGGCTTTGAGCCTTCGCTTGAGGCTCGCACCGTTGGGCGCGTCACCGAAGTCGGCGACGGTATTGCTCGCGTCAGCGGGTTGCCTGACTGCGCCGTGAACGAACTGCTCGAGTTCGAAGATGGCTCCGTCGGTCTCGCGTTGAACCTCGACGAGTCGTCGATTGGTGCCGTCGTGCTCGGCGATGCCGATGCCATCGAAGAGGGCCAGACGGTGAAGGCCACGGGCCGCATTCTCAGCGTGCCAGTCGGCGACGCGATGCTCGGTCGCGTGGTCAACGCGCTCGGCCGTCCGATCGACGGCAAGGGCGAAATTGTCGGCGGCATTCAGCGCCGCGTGGAGATTCAGGCGCCGGGCATCATGGGCCGCAAGCCGGTGCACGAGCCGCTGCAGACCGGCATCAAGGCGATCGACGCAATGACCCCGATCGGTCGTGGCCAGCGCCAGCTGATCATCGGCGACCGTAAGACGGGCAAGACCACCGTCGCCATCGACGCAATCATCAACCAGCGCGGTCTCGGCGTGAAGTGCATCTACGTCGCGATCGGCCAGAAGGGTTCGACCGTTGCACAGACGGTCGAGACGCTTCGTCAGTACGGCGCGCTTGAGTACACCGTCGTTGTTGCCGCTCCGGCCAGCGATCCAGCTCCGTTCAAGTATCTGGCCCCTTATGGCGGTTGCGCCATGGGTCAGCACTGGATGGAAAACGGCGAGCACGCCCTCATCGTGTACGACGACCTTTCCAAGCAGGCCGAGGCGTATCGCCAAGTGTCGCTGCTGTTGCGCCGCCCGCCGGGCCGCGAGGCTTACCCCGGCGACGTGTTCTATCTGCACAGCCGTTTGCTCGAGCGTGCCGCCAAGCTCAGCGACGATCGCGGTGCCGGTTCGCTCACCGCTCTGCCGGTGATCGAGACCAAGGCTGGCGACGTGTCGGCGTACATCCCCACCAACGTGATTTCGATCACCGACGGTCAGGTGTACCTGCAGGACAACCTGTTCAAGTCGGGTGTGCGCCCGGCCGTCGACGTGGGCATCTCCGTGTCGCGCGTGGGTGGCGCAGCGCAGATCAAGGCGATGAAGAACGTGTCGGGCACGCTGAAGCTCGACCTCGCACAGTTCCGCGAGTTGGAAGCGTTCGCGACGTTTGGTTCCGAGCTCGATGCGATTTCCAAGGCGCAGCTCGAGCGCGGCTATCGCTTGGTCGAGTTGCTGAAGCAGCCGTTGAACAGCCCGATGCCGGTGGAGGAGCAGATCGTGTCGGTGTTCGCTGGCACGAAGGGTTACCTCGACAGCCTGCCCGTCGCCGACGTTCGTCGTTTCGAGGCCGAGTTGCTGGCGCACGTGCGCAGCACGCACAGCAGCATGCTCGCTGGCATGCGCGGTAACCCGAAGGCCGACGTCCCCGCCGAGCTCGGCGACGTGATCGCCGGTTTCAAGGAGACGTTCGTCGCGGCTTCCGCGGCAGCGCGTGCCGCCGACGCAACGGCCACCTCTGCCGAGGAAGTCGGCGCCGCCCACAGCAACAAGACGCTGGCAACGGAGTAATTCATGGCTGGTGGGCAAGAGCGGATTCTTCGAGGGCGCATTCGTAGCGTCCAGGCAACGAAGAAGATCACGCGCGCCATGGAACTGATCGCCGCATCGCGAATCGTGAAGGCGCAGCAGCGAGTGGTCGCGGCAGTGCCGTACAGCGAGCAGATCACTGAAGTGGTGAAGGATCTCGCAGCTGCCGGCGGCGCATCGCAATCGCCGCTGTTGAACGGTCGTGGCGAGGTGAAAACGACGGCGTACGTCGTGATTGCTGCCGATCGTGGGTTGTGCGGTGGTTACAACGCTGGTGTTCAGCGTGCCGCTGAAGGCGAAGTGAAAGCCGATGTCCTCGCTGGCAAGGACTACCAACTGGTCACTGTTGGGCGTAAGGCCGAGGGCTACTTTAAGTTTCGCGGTTACAAGATGGCTGCTTCCTTTGGCGGTTTCAGCGGTGCGCCGAGCTACGCACAGGCTCGCGAGATCGGCCAAGAGGTCGTCAAGCGCTTCTTGGAAGGTGAATTCGATCGCGTCGAGCTGGTGTACACGCGATTCATCAGTGCCGGCTCGCAAGAAGTTGTGCTGCGTCCGCTGGTGCCGCTCGACCGCGAGACGGTCGCCGGTGGCGATGGCAAGACTTCTGCTGAGACGGGCGCGGCCGACTACGAGTTCGAGCCCGATCCCACCACCATCCTCGACACATTGCTCCCGCGCTACGTCGAAGCCCGTATCTACGCTGCACTGCTCAACGCGGCCGCAAGCGAGCACGCCTTCCGGCAACGCGCGATGAAGAGCGCGACGGACAACGCCGAGGAACTGATCAAGAACCTCAGTCGTGTGATGAACCGTGCTCGTCAGGACAGCATCACAACCGAAATCATGGAGATCGTCAGCGGTTCCGAGGCGCTCTCCGGCGGCAAGGCAGAACGTCAACTGCAACTCGTCGATCTTGGACCAATCGAGTAACTCTTCGCTTAAAGACTTAGCCCTTCTTAAGGACACACCTTCTATGGCAACCAAAACAGCATCCCCAGCAGCAGCAACGAACGACCGCAAGGACGGTCGCGTGGTCGGCATCGCCGGTCCCGTGATCGACGTTGAGTTCCAACCGGGTTCGCTTCCCGAGCTGAACTCGGCGCTCGAGTTCACCGTCTCCGTTGATGGCAAAGACGTCACCGTTCTCGCCGAAGTTGCCCAGCAGCTCGGCCACAGCCGCGTGCGTGCAGTCTGCTTGAAGCCGACCGACGGTCTGACACGGGGAACCCCGGTGCGGCACACCGGTCGCGGTATCACCGTGCCGGTGGGCGAGCGCACGCTCGGCCATGTGTGGAATGTGTGGGGCGAATGCCTCGACGCCGAGAACGCGCAGTTCAACGACATGGAGCGGTGGGAGATTCACCGCCCGGCCCCTGACTTCGCTGCACTCGAGCCGAGCAAGCGGTTGTTCGAGACCGGCATCAAGGTCATCGACTTGCTGACGCCTTATGTGGCGGGCGGCAAGATCGGTCTGTTCGGTGGTGCCGGCGTCGGCAAGACGGTGCTCATCACCGAGATGATTCGTCGTGTGGCGCAGAACCACGGTGGTGTGTCGGTGTTTGCCGGCGTGGGCGAGCGCACGCGTGAAGGCACCGACTTGATGATCGAGATGACCGAGTCGGGCGTGTTCGAGAAGGCCGCCTTGGTTTTCGGCCAGATGGACGAGCCACCGGGGGTCCGGCTGCGTGTTGCGTTGTCGGCGCTGACGATGGCGGAGTACTTCCGCGACGTGCAGAACCAAGACGTGCTCTTGTTCGTCGACAACATCTTCCGTTTCGTGCAAGCAGGTTCGGAAGTGAGCACCCTGCTCGGCCGCATGCCTTCGGCCGTGGGCTATCAGCCGACACTGGCCGACGAAATGGGCCAGTTGCAGGAGCGCATCACATCGACTCGTGGTCGTTCGATTACGTCGTTGCAGGCCGTGTACGTGCCTGCCGACGACTACACCGACCCGGCACCGTTCACCACGTTCACCTTCCTCGATGCAACCACCGAGCTCAGCCGCCAGATCGCATCGTTGGGTATCTACCCGGCCGTGGACCCGTTGGCATCGACTTCGACGATCTTGCAGCCCGAGGTCGTGGGCGAGCGTCACTACACGGTTGCGCGTCGCGTGCAGGAAATCCTCCAGCGCTACAAGGAACTGCAAGACATCATCGCCATTCTTGGTCTCGACGAGTTGTCGGAAGAAGACCGCTTGACGGTGAGCCGTGCTCGCAAGGTGCAGCGCTTCCTCAGCCAGCCGTTCTACGTGGCCGAAGTGTTCACCGGCGTCAGCGGCGAAACCGTTCCGGTGGCCGAGACGGTGGAGAGCTTCGAAGCGATCGTCAACGGCGAGCTCGACGAAGTCCCCGAGCAAGCGTTCTTGAACGTCGGCGGTGTCGAGCAGGTGCTTGCGAAGGCGAAGAGCCTGCAAGAGGGCGCTAGCTGACGATGGCAACGATGCAGGTCGAGGTGGTATCGCCGGAGAAGGTGTTGTTCTCCGGCGAAGCCAAGCAGGTGATTACGCGCACGCTCGATGGCGAGATCGCGTTCCTGCCCGGCCATGCGCCGTTCCTTGGTGCGCTGAGCGAGTGCCACACGCGGATCACGCTCGCCGACGACTCGGTGCTGGATGTCGCGGTGCACGGGGGTTTCGTGCAGGTCAGCGGCAGCACGGTCAGCATTCTCAGCGACATCGCAGAGCTGGGCGACGAGATCGATCGTGATCGCGCGTTGCGTGCCAAGGACGCTGCCGAGGAGCTTCTGCGCAAGGAGCACGACGCCGAAGCCGAGTCGGCGCTCGCCCGGGCACACGCCAGGTTGAATGCCACCGGCGGCCTAGCCGGCACCTCGCAAGGCGCTCACTAACAACACGTCCCGAGGTTCTCAATCCTCGATCTTGCCTGCTCCGATTCGTTCGATGGCGTTGCGCATCCCCTGCAGCTTCTCGGGGGAGTGACCGGTCCAGTCGACGAGCTCCCGTACGACACGTAGCGGTTCGCGGCTACGGAATGACTGTGTCGGATTCCCAGGGAACTTCTTGTCGGTCACATTGGGGTCGTCTTCGAACTCGCCCATTGGCTCGACGACGTAGATCCGCCCGCGGCCTTCACCGGCAGCGAGCTCGGCGCCCCAGGTCGCGGCGTCAAGAGTCGCGGTGAAGTAGACGAAGTTCATCACTCGGCCCTGTTCGAAGTTGGACTCGCGGCCGGCGATCAGCATCTCGCCGACTGCGAGGTCGGCCTTTGTGCCGTGCAAGTACACACCGGGCTCGTACACCTCGAAGGGCACCGGCTCGGGCATAGTGCTCATGGCTCTCGACGCTAACAAAAGGGCAGCGCCGCGCCGTTCGGCTCGACCACAAGCCGTGTCACTTGGGCGTCGCCAGGTAAGTGCGTACCGAAAGTACGGAACGCGACCGTACCGGGCGCCGTCCAACAGCTGGAGCGACAGGGAACGGGACTGTGCGTATGACAGGGGTGGCGGCCAGACTTTCGGCGCTGACGTGTTCCACACGCGTTTGAACAACGTGTGTCGACGAATGCCGACGCTGTCGATGGCGTCTCGCGCGAAGTCAGCCACCGTGCGACTGCGAGCAATTCCGACGATCAGCAGCAGTCCGCCCGGGCGCACAAGCGACGCGAGACGCGGAATCGCCGACCTCTGGTCGAGGTGGTGCATCACCGCCACCGCGGTGACGACATCGAACGTCGCGCCTCCCAGATCGAGCGAGTCGAGCGTGGTGACGAGATAGTCGATGTCGTCGTCGTGCGAACGAGCAAGGTCGATGCTGTCGGCGTCGGGGTCGATGCCGACGACGGAATTCACTCGGGTCCGAAGCCGACGCGCCGTCTCACCCTCACCGCACCCTACGTCCAGCCCGGTTGCTGCGCCCGCCGGGACCTGGCGAAGCAGTCGTTCGAAGGCGTGAAGGCTCGAGTTCCATCGCACGTCACCCACTCTTCAAGGCTCCCACACTCGCTCGAGCGGGACAGATCGTGGTCGTCGTGATCGGCGGTCAACTCAAGCTGGAAATCTGAAAGAGCTGAAACCTCGCGGTTTGCGAGGCGCGCCGGCGGACCCGAATCTTTCAAAAGAATTCCTTGTTCCGGGTTGCCTGACGAACATACGTCCGCTAGTCTACTTCACATGAGGAACACCCTCAACCTTTGCGACCAGGCAACCGCAGCCCTGGCCCGAGTCGACCTCAACTCCGCCACGCCCCAATCGCTTGCACTAGGAGCGCTCGGCATTCAACGCCACATCGACCGCATGAAAGCGCTCCACGCCACGGTGCTCACCGCTGCCGATAACGCCAAGGTGTGGCAAGGCACCGGTGCGCGCAACATCGCCGACTGGTTGTCGTCCAACACCAACACCTCCTACGGCGACGCCGTCGGACGCAAGAAACTCGCCGACTCGCTCGACAAGTCACCGGAACTCGCCGACGCTGTTTCCAAAGGCGAGATCTCCGCGGCCACCGCCGAAGCAGTCGCCGACACGATCACCAATCCACCAGCAGGTGCCAACGTCGGCGAATTGATCGACGCCGTTAAAGGTGCCGGCCCGCGCGAAGCCAAAGCCGCCGCCGAACTGTGGAAAGACATCGTGTCCAACGAAACCGAAGAAGAACGCGAAGACCGCCGTTACCAGCAGCGCTCCGTGCGCAGCACAGCACCAGTCGACGGGATGGTCACCACCACCGTGAAACTGCCCGTCCTGCAGTCACGCCAGTTCATCAACGCGATCAGCCACATCGCGGGTACGCCCGACGCCAGCGATCTGCGCACCACCGAACAACGCCTCGCCGACGGAATCGTGCAACTGTGTGTTGCGTACGCCAACGGACAAGTGACCGGCGGGCGGGAACGACCGACGATTCTGATCACCATCCCTGTCGACGGGTTCACCGGCGACACCGACGAACCCGGCGTCACCGCCAACGGCGACCGCATCCCCGGACCAGTACAAAGCCCTCTTCGCTCGCGACCAAGGGTGCCGCTGGCCCGGCTGCAACATCCCCGCTGCCTGGTGCGAAGCCGACCACCTCACCGCCTTCCCCGAAGGCGGACGCACCAACCTCGACGAACTCGTCCTGTGGTGCGACCACCACCACCACGTCAAACACCGACCAGGTGTCAAAGTGCACGGCAACGCCCACAACCTGCGCATCGAACTCCCCAACGGCACCATCATCGACTGCCCAATCCCCGACAAACGAAGAACCGCGGCGGCGGCCTGACGCCTCGTAGTTCGTTGCTCATAGCCTGGCGCTATGGCAGACACCTTCCCGTTCAAGTCCGCGCTTGTTACCGGCGCGTCCAGTGGGATTGGCGAGGCAATGGTCGAGTTGTTGGCCGCGCAAGAAATCCCAACAGTTGTGGTGGCGCGTCGACGCGATCGGCTTGACGAGCTGGCTGCCCGGCACTCGTGCGTCACTGTGCTTGCCGCCGATCTCACCGAGCCCGAAGGACTACGCACCGTCGTTGAGCGAGTCGCCGACATCGTCGACACAATCGACCTGGTCGTCAACAACGCCGGCTTCGGAACGTCGGGGGAGTTCTACGAGCTCGATGCCGACCGACTCGACCGCGAAGTACAGCTGAACGTCGCCGCCCTCACGCGCATCAGCCGGGCCGCACTTGGCGTGATGGTTCCGCGTGGCCGTGGCTACCTGCTGAACGTCAGCAGTGTTGCCAGCTTCCAGTCGGCACCGAAGTTGGCGGTGTACGCGGCGACGAAGGCCTACGTCACAAGCTTCAGCGAAAGCATTCACGAGGAAGTCCGCGGCAAGGGCGTGCACGTCACCGCGCTGTGTCCCGGCCTCACCCGCACGGAGTTCCAAAGCGTCAGCAGCACCGAGCGTTACGCCAGCGAGTACCCGAGCTTTGCGTGGATGGAATCCGACGAGGTTGCTCGCGCCGGACTGATCGACGTGGCCAAGGGTAAGACGCTGTCGATACCCGGTGGGCTGTACAAAGGACTCGTTGCAACCACTGGCTTCGTGCCGCGATCGCTGATGCGTCGCCTCAGCAGCCTTGTGCAGCGCGACTGATACCTAGTACTCGACAGAGGCGAACGCGGCCAGCTTGTCGATGCGGTGGCGGGCGTCGATCATGCGCACCGTTCCGCTGCGCGAGCGCATCACCAGGCTCTGCGTGCGAGCACCCGTGCGCTCGTAACGCACGCCGCGCAGCAGGTCGCCATCGGTGATGCCGGTAGCGGCGAAGAAGCAGTTGTCGCCGGAAATCAGGTCGTCGGTAGTAAGGACCTTGTTGAGGTCGTAACCGGCAGCAAGAGCCGCGGCCTTTTCGTCTGCGTTGCGTGGCGCGAGCAGTGCTTGAATCTCGCCGCCCATGCTCTTCAGCGCAGCTGCCGCGGTGATGCCCTCCGGTGTGCCGCCGATGCCGAGTAGCACATCGACACCCGCGTCGGGCCACGCTGTCGCGATAGCGCCGAAGATATCGCCGTCGCCGATCAGCTTGACGCGAGCCCCGCTGGCGCGAACTTCGGCGATCAGTTCTTCATGACGTTCGCGGTCGAGGATGACCACCGTCAGGTCGCGAACGCTTTCGCCCTTCGCCTTGGCGATCCACTTCAGATTCTGCGTTGCCGTGGCAGTGACGTCGATCGAGCCAGCGGCCTCGGGACCGACCGCGATCTTGTGCATGTACACGCACGGACCCGGGTTGAACATCGTGCCCCGCTCGCTGACGGCGATCACGGCGATGGCGTTGGCGCGTCCGTACGCAGTGAGCGTTGTGCCGTCGATCGGGTCGACCGCCACGTCGGTGAGTGGAGCGGTGCCATCGCCGACACGCTCGCCGTTGAACAACATCGGTGCTTCGTCTTTTTCGCCCTCGCCGATCACCACGATGCCGTCCATCGGCACCGTACTGAGCACCGTGCGCATGGCGTCGACGGCCGCACCATCGGCGCCGTTCTTGTCGCCGCGCCCGACCCAGCGGGAAGCAGCGAGAGCGGCGGATTCGGTGACCCGCACAAGCTCGAGGGCAAGGTTGCGGTCGGGTCGTTGCGAGTTGGCGATCATCAGGGCACACCGTAGTGGGCGACGCCGGGAGACGGGTAACGTCCCGACGATGGCTGATATCACGCCCGAGATGTGTGTCGGCGGGCGCGAGATCAGTGAACCGCGTCTGACCAGCGACGGCTCTTTTGTCGTCTATGGAGTCCTTGATCGAAGCGCCGATCAGAGTGCGAGCTATCTGGTGGTGCACTCCCTCTCAGACGAACTTGCCGACGAGATCCTGGCGACGGAACCCCCCTTGCGTCCCGGGCGCGGCCTCGGCGGCGGGGCATGGTGCTTCACGGCCGACGAAACCGCGGTCGTTTATGCGGGCACGGGCGGCGACCTGTGGTTGCAATCGATTCACGGTGGCGAGAGCCGCCAGCTCACCGACTACGGGTCCGACCGCAGTGTTTCGTCGCCGTGTTGTACGCCCGACGAACTCTCCGTGGTGTACATGCTTGATCAGGCCGCAATCCATCAGTCGTTCTTCGACGGCGGCGGTGATCAACGTGTCGACGATGGCTCGGCCGACTTCTGCTTCGATCCGTTTGTCGATTCCACCTCGATTCGGTGGCAAGCGTGGAACGTACCCGACATGCCGTGGGATCACAGTCGGGTTGAGCGCCGTGTCGAGGGCGGTGAAGTCGCGGATCTGCTGGTGGCCGGATCGGTGCAACAGCCGCGCGTGCTGCCCGACGGAAGGTCGATTTGCATCCGCGACGACGACGGCTGGCTGAACATCTGGATCGCCGGGTGGCCGGCGATCGTTGAGCCGTTCGAACATGCCAGCCCGACTTGGGGTCCCGGGCAACGTTCATATGCGTGGTCGCCGGATGGAAGTCGTATTGCGTTCACGCGCAACGAGCGCGGCTTCGGTCGCCTGTGCGTGATGGACGTCGACTCGCGCGAACAGCCGATGGAGGTCGCTCGCGGAGTGCACGGCCAACTGTCGTGGGCCGGCGGTCGGTTGGCGTGCATACGCAGCGGAGCGCGCACTCTGCCTGAGATAGTGGTGTACGACACGACCACGTGGGAACGCACGGTCGTCGCCGTCGGCGGATCGCCCGGTTGGGCTGCAGTCGATCTCGTCGAACCGGAACTCATCGAAGTCGAGTCGGCGGGTGGCACCATCCACGCTCGCCTGTACAGGGCAGGCAATGGAGTCGATCGCGGGTTGATCGTGTGGTTGCACGGCGGCCCCACTGATCAGTGGCAGGTCTCGTTCATGCCGCGCATTGCCTATTGGTGTGCGCAGGGTTGGAACATCCTGGTGCCCGACCATCGCGGCTCAAGCGGGCACGGCCGCGAGTACCAGCAGGCGTTGCGTGGCGAGTGGGGCGTGCTCGACGTTCACGACACGGTGTCGGTTGCCGAGCACGCGCAATCGATGGGCTGGGGAACGCCGGAGCGCACAGTCGTGATGGGCGGCTCGTCGGGCGGCTTCACCGCGTTGGGGGCAGTCGCCGCTCGGCCGTCACTGTTCGCGGCAGCGGTCGTGCTCTATCCGGTGACCGACCTGCTCGACCTCGCTGAACGTAGCCACCGGTACGAGAGGCACTACACCGACAGCCTGATTGGGCCGCTGCCAGCAGCACTCGACGTGTATCGCGAGCGGTCTCCGATTTTGCACGCAGACCAGTTCGCCGCGACACCATTGTTGATTCTTCATGGCGATGCCGATCCGGTTGTCCCAGTCGAACAGAGCAGTGTGTTCGCCGAGCGCGTGCGTGCCGCTGGCGGAGACGTTGAGCTGCACGTTTACGAAGGGGAGGGCCACGGGTTTCGGCAGCGTGCGAATCAACTCGATGAGTACGGTCGCATCGCAGGCTTCTTGGCGCGTCATGTGCCGCTAGCGTTTGAGTAGTGACTGACGACTGGAACCCGAACGACCCCGACGCAAGCAACGTGATGTACGACCTCAGTCGTTGGTCGTTCGATCAGCAGGCAGAACTCGCTGCCGAGTTGGCCGAGGCCGAAATTCCGCACACGTGGGACGGCTCGGAGTTGGTCGTTCCCGAGTCGCATGAAGCAGCCGCCGACTCCACGGTCACCAGGGTCGAAGCACGACTCGGCATCACGTATGAGGGTGACGACAATGGCGCCACCGACGAAAGCGCGAGACACGACCCGATCGACATTCCGGCCGGGGTCGCATCGACCGAGTACGACCTGGGCGAGTGGTCCGAGAGCGATCGGCAATCGATCACCCAAGCACTGACTGCGGAAAGGATCCCGTATCGCTGGGAGGACGATCTGCTGCTGGTGAGCACCGCCCACGAAGACGCGGCCGAGGCGCTGATGGACACCATCGAAGCTGGCGACTTCGCGATGCTGCCAACCGACGACGCCTCACCCGATGAGCTGCCGTTCGAAACGCTGACCACGTTCTTCCTTGCTGCCGAGCGTCTGCAGCGCAACACGCAAGACGCCGATGGCCTCGAGCAGTTGCTCGACGCATTGGAGGTCGCCGAGCCCGAGCGACGGCCATACGGTGTCGAGCTGTTGTTGTGGCAGAAGACGTGCGAGTTGGCCGACGCCCTTGCCAGCGCGTTGGTCGATGCCGATGAGCCAGATCACGAAACCGCGATGGCAGTGGCCACCGATCTGCACGACTTGTTGCGGCCATACATCTAGTCGTGGCCCGCCAGCCAGATTGAACTAGTCCACAATGCTGCTTGCCGAGCTCGAGATCTGGCACACACGCCCGGTGACGCCCACCCGTCGTGTTGCGCTCGGCCACCTCGTGTTGCCCACCGACCCAGCCCCGGGGCTCGGCGGTGTGTTGTTGGCAGCGGTGGTCGCCGCGTATCTGCCCGCCGTTGATGACGAACTGGTGCCGGATCTCGGTCGCCTGATCGATCAGGTGACGCGCGGTGATCGCATTGTTCAGCCTCGGTTGCAACACCGTTACCAAATTGACCGCCACGGGTTGGCGGTCAGCGTGCACCAACTGAATGGCGATGCCGACAACGTGACCTTCGACTTGCACTCGATGGGTCGTCCGCTGTCGCAAGTGCTCGGCGCGGTGTACGCACTTGAGCGACTCGACTTCGACGCGCGGCGCGCCCTCGCACCCGTATTGCATCGCGCCTTGCGCTGGCGCGGTCCGATTGGCCCGTCGTTTGTTGCCGACATCAGCGGCGTCAGTCGCGACGACCTTGTGGGCCTGGCCGATCCGCGATTGTGGGCGCTTGATCTGTTGGGCTTTCCTATGGGAACGGTGAAAGTGACGAAGAAGGAAGTGATGGCGAGATTCCGGCTGAAACTTCGCGACGCGCATCCCGATCACGGTGGCGACGACGCCGTAGCGGGCAATGCGATCGAACGCCTCGGTGAGGCTCGGCGAATTCTGTTGCAGTCATGACGCAGCTGCTTTTGTTTCCAGGTGCTGGCTCGTCAAGCACCCATTCATCGCTAGTGGCGATTGAAGCCGCGGTCTCGCCGATGCACTGCGTGCGCGAGGACTTTGGCTATCGCAAGGCTGGTCGCAAGGCGCCTGACAGAACCCCGGTGCTCCTACAGGCGGTGCGCAGCGCGGCGGCACCGATGCTCGCCAACGACGACAGGCTGGTGCTCGGTGGTCGATCGATGGGTGGGCGGATGTGTTCGCTGGCGGTCGCTGACGAGAGCGATCCGGTGCCAGCGGTCGGTCTGGTGTTGATTTGCTACCCGCTGCATCCGCCGGGCAAGCCCGAGTCGTTGCGCGTCGAGCACTTTCCGCGACTCAACGTTCCGTGCCTGTTCATCTCGGGCACGAAGGACGCCTTTGGTTCACCGAGCGAGTTGGAACAGTGGACGGCCACGATTCCCGGAGCGGTCACCCATCATTGGCTCGACGGCAAGGGTCACGATCTGAAGGGCTGCGACACCGTGATCGCACAAACTGTCGCCAACTGGATCACGGCGCTCGCTAGCTGACCACTGGATCGCCGGGGTTGAGTTGCTCGAGTTCGAGGTGAGCTGTCTCCGGATAGTGGCGATACGCGATGTACACCGCGACCAGCTGCCCGATCGCCATCAGACCCATCGATAGACCGAAACTCACGCCCTGGTCGCGCGCGTAGCCCACTACCAAAATGCCGAGGCCGCCGCTCAATAGGGCGGTCGCGGTGACGATGCCGTTGGCCTTACCGCGATTGCCGGTGGGAAACATCTCCGAGCGATACACCGCGAACGCTGGGTAAGCCATGCCTGCGAGAAATCCGCCGACCAGTGCGAGCAACCACATGGCTGGTCCGCCGATCAAGAATGCGCCGATGATCGCGGCAGTCGAGGCTGGCGAGCACAACAGAATCAATTTTCGCCGACCAATCACGTCGGCCATGCGGCCACCGACGATCAGCCCAATCGACGCCGGCGTTCCGGTGGCGAGAGTGAACAGCGCAATTCCGCCACCGGAGTAGCCGCGCACATCGCCCAGGTACCGGTTCTGAAAGAACGACGCCGGCGCGACGAAGAGGTTGGACGCCAGCGCGACCCAGCCGATCAACGCGAGTCGTCGCCGGTCGAGTGCAGGCGCGACGGGATGTGACGTCTCGAAGCGGCGAGTCTCATCGAGTTTGCGCGCCAGGCTGACGGCGACCGGCAGCCACATCAGCGACAGCAAATACGAGTAGCGCCATCCGTCTTCGCCAAGGTCGGCGAGACGAAGCGATCCAACTGCAATGCCAGCTCCTAACCCTGCCGACATTGCGAGGAGGCTGACGGCGAAGGCCCGGCTGTTGCGTGGCATGTCTTCAGCTGCGGCGACGCCCGCGACCATGGCCATCGCGATTCCAAGTGGGCGCGCGATTGTTTGCGAGACAACCAGCAGTGGAAACGACGGCGCTGCCGCACCAAGCGCGCAGAAGACCGGTGTCAACCAAGCCAGCAAGATGATCGTTCGGCGGCGACCGACGCGATCTGCCAGCAAGGCAAACGGCATCGCGACGAGCACTCCGATGCGAACTGCGGCACCGCCATAACCCTGACCTTGATCGTCGACACCAAAGCTGTCGGCCGCGAAGTTCGCTGTTTGCGTAAACAGCGTGTTCGCGAAAGCTGCGGCGCTGGAGGCGATGGCGAGCAGCGCCAGGGTACGCACCTGTCGCTCGTTCAGCCGATCGGGTGGCGACCACCACGGTTGTGGGGTGCCAGCGCTGCGGCGATTGCGCAGGGCGTGGCGCATCGGCAGCGCGAACACCCAACCAAACCACGGAACGCTGAGTCGGTACTGTGTCGTTTCGCGCACGGTGCCATCGGCGGCCACGGCGACATCCCTGCGATAGCTGGTGAACGGGCCGCTCTCCTGCTCGAACACGGTGTCACCAATCGCGCGCTCGTCGCACACGTCGGTTCGCGGGGTATTCGCGCTCAGTGCGCGCGGTGAGCCTGCGGGCCACGACTGCGTCAATGTCTTCAATCGCCGTGACACCGAGCGCAGGCTAGCTGTGTCTTTCGCTCGTGGCTTCGAGCTATGGCCGACTGAATGCGGGCATAATGAACAGTTCATGACCGAAGAGCGAATTGTCATCCGGCGCGCCGGGCCATTGCATGGCGAAGTCGCTATCCCGGGCGCCAAAAACTCGGTCTTGAAGCTGATGGCGGCTTCTTTGTTGGCCGACGGTTGCTTCACGCTCACCAATGTTCCCGACATCGCCGACGTCGGCATCATGGCCGACTTGTTGACCGCGATCGGCTTGCGCAGCGAGCAGGTGCAGCCGGGCACCATGCGCTTGGTGAACGACGGAGCGATCGTGCCGGTCGCGCCATACGAGCTAGTCGAACGCATTCGGGCGAGCATCAACGTGCTTGGGCCGTTGCTTGGCCGGTGCGGGCGGGTATCGCTTTCACTACCGGGCGGCGACGACTTTGGCAGCAGACCGATCGACATGCACCTCAAGGGCCTGGAGGCGATGGGCGCGACGTTCGTGCTGCGCCACGGGGTCGTCGAGGCTTCGGTGCGAACCCCTGACGAGCGCCTTCACGGTGCCGAGATCACCCTCGAGTTTCCCAGCGTCGGCGCAACAGAGAACATCCTTACCGCGGCGGTCTACGCCAAAGGCACGACGGTGATCGACCACGCGGCGCGCGAACCCGAGCTAGCTGACCTGTGCAATTTTCTGGTTGCGATGGGTGCGCAAATCGAGGGCATCGGTTCCCCGCGATTGGTGATTCACGGCGTCGAGCCGGGCTCGCTGCATGCCACAGACCACGAGGTGGTGCCCGACCGCATTCAGGCGGCGACGTATCTCGCGGCGGTCGCCGTCAGTGGTGGGGAGGTCGTTCTGCGCGGCGCGCGCGGCGACCACATGGAAATGCTGTTGCGTCGCTTCCATGAAATGGGGCCGACGATTACCGCCAGTCCCGCGGGTCTTGCTGTGTGGGCCGATGGTCGCCTGCACAGCATCGATGTCGCGACTCTTCCGTATCCAGGAATCGCCACCGACTACAAGCCGTTGCTGGTGACCATGCTCGCGGTCGCCGATGGCGTCGGCATCGTTACTGAGAACCTCTACCCGGGTCGCTTCCGATACGTCGAGGAACTACAGCGCCTTGGTGCCGACATTCGCGCCGACGGTCATCACGCGGTGGTTCGGGGCGTGCCCCGGCTAAGTGGCGCACCAGTGCGCGCTCCCGACATCCGCGCTGGTGCCGCTTTGGTGATCGCTGGCCTCGCTGCCGATGGCGAGACAACCTTGACGGGCGTGCAACACATCGATCGCGGCTACGACGACTTGGTCGGCCGCCTCGCCTCGCTCGGTGCTGACATCGAGCGAGTCGTCAGTAGCTAGTCGTCAGTAGCTAGTCGCTATCGGGTCCGTCGCTCGCGGGTCCGTCGTTGTCACGCTCGACCCGGTTCTTCGCTAATCGCAAGAGGCCGGCGATGATCAGGATTGGCCCAAGCACCAGCAGAATCTCGTCCCAACCGCCCTGATGGGCAAGTAGGGCCTGGAACGCGATCACACGACGTCGATGACGACGAGCACTTCTTCGGTGGTGTGGCTCTCGACCTCGATCTCGCCGACGGTGTCCACAACGAAGGTGAAGCTTGCCGTTTCTCCGGCAGCGACTTCCTTTTCGACATCGATCGTGTGCACGTGGACTTCATCGTCGGCGTCGGGGGACGTGACCGTGAGCGTGACTTCGGTTCCCACAGCCACCGTCTCTATCCGATCCGGACCGCTGTCGACACCGATCGTGACGTCGATCTGCACCGTGGCCGGAGCGGGGACAGTGGTGTCACTGGACTTGTCGCTGGAGTCGTCGCAGGCGCCGAGTAGAAGGGCTGCGACGGGAATGATTGCGAGGCTGCGAAGTGTTCTCATGGGTGGCAATCCTACGGCTCGGGCTGGTTCAATGGTAAATGTGATGCGCACGCAGGTTGAAGAAACGATCGAAGTCATTCGGCCGGCGTTGCAGGCCGACGGCGGCGACATCGTGTTACGCGACGTGAACGAAGCGACCGGTGTCGTGTCCGTCACACTCATCGGCGCTTGCGTCACCTGTCCGGCGAGCTCGCAAACGCTCAAGGCTGGCATCGAGCGCATCATGCGCGATCGCATCGACGGTGTTACCGAGGTCATCAACATCGCCGACGATGCGCTCGACGGGCTGCTCGATACCGGCGCCCACGCACGATGAGCCGGCGGTCGCTTTCCGTCGGCGACCTTTTCCAATCCGCTCGCAACGGTGATCGCGGTGCATTGGCAAGACTGCTCTCACTGATTGAACGCGGAGGCGATCCAGCGCGCGAGGTCAGTCGCCTTTCTTATCCATTGTCCGGTCAGGGCTACACGGTCGGCCTCACCGGGGCACCCGGTGCGGGTAAGAGCACCCTGACCTCTTCGATCGTTCGCCACCTGCGCACCCAAGAGCTAGAAGTGGCGGTGCTCGCGGTCGACCCGTCGTCGCCGTTCACGGGCGGCGCAATTCTTGGCGATCGCGTGCGCATGCAAGATCACGCCACCGATCCCGGGGTGTTCATCCGGTCGATGGCCAGCCGCGGTCACCTGGGCGGGCTGTCGCTCGCGACGCCCGAGGCTGCCCGCCTGCTTGATGCCATTGGCCGGCACCTGATTCTCATCGAGACGGTTGGCGTCGGACAGGTAGAAGTAGAGATCGCGGGCAAGGCCGACACGACCGTTGTGGTCGTCAACCCTGGGTGGGGTGATTCGGTGCAGGCCAACAAGGCGGGTTTGATGGAGATCGCCGACGTGTTCGTGATCAACAAAGCCGATCGCAAGGGCACCGACGACACGCGCCGCGACCTGGAACAAATGCTCGAACTCGGTGATCTCGCCGACGACGCTTGGCGTCCGCCGATTCTTCTCGTGATTGCGACTGAACACACTGGTGTTGACGCGTTGTGGGAAGCGGTGCTGCAGCATCGCGCGTTCATCGAAGCGAACGGCGAGTTGCTCCGTCGCCGCGAGTTCCGGCTACGTGAAGAGTTGCGCGAGGTCGTCGCCCGTCGACTCGAACGTCGGGCGCTCGAAGTGACCGGTGGCGACCGGTGGGCGGAACTGCAATCGCAAGTGGTCAAGCGCTCGATCGACCCCTGGACCGCGGCCGACGAGATGTTGAAGGCGATCGACGGCTAACGCTGGCGCTAACCGACCAGCGTCTGCGCGGCGGCCGGTTCGTACAGTTCGGTCGTGTACTCGCGCACCATTCGGGTAGCGGTCACAAATGGCCCAAGCGATTTCCAGTTGGCCTTCATCTTGGCGATCCAATCGTGGGGGACATCGTTGTCATCACGTTTGTAGAACAGCGGAACGATCTCGCGCTCTAACAGATTGAACAGACTGTCTGCCTCAAGATGATCGCGCGCGGCCAGGTCTGGGTCGTTCTCCGTCGACTCGATCGCCCAGCCGTTGGAACCGTCGTAACACTCGTCCCACCAGCCGTCGAGAATGCTGCAGTTCAGCGCGCCGTTCAGCGCTGCCTTCATGCCGCTGGTGCCGCACGCTTCCAGCGGGCGTCGCGGGTTGTTCAGCCATACGTCGCAACCGTGATACATCATGCGCGCGACGGCCATGTCGTAATCGGGCACAAACACAAAGCGGTGCCCTACTTCGAGTTTGCGCGCAAACAGTTCGATCTCGCGGATCATGTCCTTGCCCGCTTGATCGGCGGGGTGTGCTTTGCCGGCGAACACGAACTGAACCGGGCGCTCGGATTGCAGCAGTAGGACGCGCAGTCGCTCGGGTTGCGCCAGCAGCAAGGTCGCGCGCTTGTAGGTCGCGAAACGGCGCGCGAATCCGATCGTCAGAGCGTGTGGGTTGAGCAGCTCGTCGGAAACGCGCGATCGGACAAAGGCGACAAGTGCCGCCCTGCCCTGGCGTCGCGCCAGCAACACATCGTGATCGTCGAGCGCATCGACGCCCTGCCATGCCTTCGCGTCGGCCTCGGCCCACTCGGGACCAACGCTGCGCGCGAGCAGTTGTCCGATGTGCGTGCCGACCCATGTCGGCGCGTGCACGCCGTTTGTGATGGCGCCTATCGGCACCTCGTCAACCGGCAGGTCGGGCCAGAGTCCGGCGAACATTTCGCGGCTGACCTTGCCGTGGAGCTGCGCAACGCCGTTGGCTCGACCGGCGAGCCGCAAGCCCATCACAGCCATGTTGAACGCCTTGTCGTTGATGCCAGCTGTGTCGTCCTGACCAATCGCCATCAGCTCGTCAAACGTGCAACCGCACTCCGGCGCGAAGTTGAGGAAGTACTTCTTCATCAACTCGACATTGAAACGATCGATGCCTGCTGGCACCGGGGTGTGCGTGGTGAACACGCCGCCGGCACGGACGGAAGCGACTGCCTCCGTGAAAGTCAGCCCAGTTGCTACCAGCTCGCGAATGCGTTCCAGTGAAAGGAATCCCGCGTGGCCCTCATTGGTGTGAAACACCTGTGGTTGCAACCCAAGTGCGCGCAGCGCGCGTACCCCGCCGATGCCGAGCAGGATCTCTTGGCGAAGGCGGTGTTCGTTGTCGCCGCCGTAAAGACGGTCGGTGATTGTCCCCGCCTCGACGCTGTTGCCAGCGACGTTGGTGTCGAGCAGGTACAACGAGATTCTGCCGACTTGTACGCGCCACACGTTTGCGCGCACGAGGTCGCCCGCGAAGTCGACCGCGATCTGCACGCCAGTGTCGTGCAGCGGCAGCGAGTGTGGGTCGAGCGGCGGGTAGCGCTCTTCCTGCATGCCGTCGGCGTTCAATTGTTGACGGAAGTACCCTTCGTCGTACAGCAGGCCCACTGCGGCAAGCGGTACCCCAAGATCCGATGCGGCCTTCAAATGATCGCCGGCGAGGATTCCTAAGCCGCCGGCGTACTGCGGCAGCGTCTCGGAGATGCCGAACTCAGGTGAGAAGTATGCGATCAGCCCGAGTGCCGAGTTGGCGTGCGTCTGAAACCATCGCGGTTCGACCAGCGCGTTGCGCAGTCGTTGCGCCGCGTGCTCGGTGGCGGCCACGATGGCGGGATTGTCGGCTAGCGCTTCCCACCGCTCGGCGGTGATGCCAGCGATGAGTTGCAGCGGATCGCCGCCACAGGACTGCCACGCGCGTGGATCGAGCGACTCGAATAGGTGCTGCGTGTCGCGATCCCACGTCCAATGCAGGTTCGATGTCAGCTCGGATAGCGCAGCGAGAGCTGAAGGAATGTGGGTGACGAGCTTGCGCTCCCGCGGATGCATCCGGGCGAGGCTAATTGCTCACCTGGCCGCGCCCTACGCTCGCGCCGTGGTATTGCCCGCTCGCGACCTGCAACTCTTCATGGAGGGCTCACATTGGCGACTGTGGGAGTTGCTCGGGGCGCATGTCACACCCGGTGGCGTCCGTTTCGCTGTCTGGGCACCGAACGCGCGGGCGGTGCACGTGGTTGGCGACTGGACACAATCCGCAGGTGGTGAGCCGTTACAGCCGCAGGGCACGTCTGGAGTGTGGGCTGGTATCAGCGCGGCTGCACAGGCCGGACAGCGCTATCGCTTCTGTGTCACGAGCGCCAACGGCGACGTCGAACTGAAGGCAGATCCGATGGCGCGCTACGCGGAGGGTGCGCCATCGAACGCGAGCGTGATCGTCGCCGACAGCGAGTATCAGTGGGCCGATGACGAGTGGATGAGAGCACGCAGCAACCTTGTTGGTGCTCCGTTACGAATCTACGAAGTACACCTCGGCTCATGGCGATTAGGAGTGACGAACTACCGCGATCTCGGCCGCGAACTGGCCGCGCATGTGAGTTCGCTCGGTTTCACGCACGTCGAGTTGCTGCCGGTGGCGGAGTATCCGTTCGGTGGCTCGTGGGGGTACCAAGTCACCGGCTACTACGCCCCCACTTCGCGTTACGGCCCACCCGACGATTTGCGGGCGATGGTCGATGCGCTGCACGCGCGAGGAATCGGCGTGATTGCGGACTGGGTGCCCGCGCATTTTCCGAAGGACGACTGGGGTCTGGCGCGCTTTGATGGCACTCCGCTGTACGAACACGTCGACCCGCAACGCGGCGAGCACCCGGATTGGGGGACCTACGTGTTCGACTTCGGTCGGGCGGAGGTCAAGAACTTCCTCATCGCAAACGCTTTGTATTGGCTGCACGAGTTCCACATCGATGGGCTGCGCGTTGACGCTGTCACCAGCATGTTGCACCTTGACTACTCGCGCAAGGCTGGCGAGTGGACACCGAATGAAGCGGGCGGCGTCGAGAACCTGGAGGCGATTGCGTTTGTTCGCGAGCTGAACACGCTCGTCGCAACGCAAGCCCCGACCGCAATGATGATCGCGGAGGAAAGCACTGCGTGGCCGAAGGTGACGCACGCAATCGATGAAGGCGGCCTCGGCTTCACCCACAAGTGGAACCTGGGTTGGATGAACGACACCCTCAAGTACTTGCACCGCGAACCAACGCTGCGCCCGATGCATCACCACGAGCTGACGTTCGGTTTGACGTACGCCTTCAGTGAGCGTTTTGTGCTGCCGTTAAGCCACGACGAGGTGGTGCACGGCAAGAGCAGCCTGTTGGCCAAGATGCCTGGTGATGAGGCGCAACGGTTCGCCAATCTGCGCGCGCTCTACGCCTGGATGTGGGCCCTCCCCGGCGCGCCGCTGCTCTTCATGGGGGCTGAGTTGGCTGCGTACACGGAGTGGGACGTCGCGGCAGAGCTGTCGTGGGATTTGCTGCAATTCGACGTGCATCGCGGTGTGCGTGACCTGTTGGTCGAATTGAATCGAGTCATCGTCGACTGGCCGGCGTTGTATGAACGCGATCGCGAGCCAGAAAGTTTCCAATGGTTAGACGCCGACGATGCCGAGGGCTGCACGTACGCGTTTCTGCGGTGGGGCGTCGATGGGCGAGCGGCAGTTGCGTGTGTCGCGAACTTCTCGCTCCAATCGCGCGCGGGCTATCGGGTTGGCCTGCCGTGGGGTGGCAGTTGGCAGACAATCCTCAACACGGACTCGGTCGCGTTCGCCGGTGGTGGCGCCGGTGCCGCGGGCGAGGTGGAGGCAACCAACCAGCCGTGGCAGCATCAGCCATCATCCGTGGTGCTAGCACTACCAGCCTTAAGCGTTACATGGCTCGCTAGCGTGCGGCACTCGTGAGATTGCCGTTGAAAGCGACGTCTATCAAGGAGTTGCGTCACGACGCTGGTCTGCGCCAGGTGTTCGCCGCGTGTGTGACGCTGGGAATGGCCGTTGGTGTGTTTGCAGTGTCGTTCGGCGTTGCGGCGGTGGGTGCTGGGGCGTCAGTGGCGCAGACGTGTGTGATGTCGCTGCTGGTCTTCACCGGAGCGTCGCAGTTCTCTGCGGTCAGCGTGCTCGGTGCGGGCGGCTCGTCGGCGTCTGCGTTCGGTGGTGCAGCATTGCTTGCGGCGCGTAACTCTGTCTACGGCCTAGCGATGGCACCGCACTTGAAGGGGCGGGTTGCAACCCGGCTCGTCGCGGCGCACATCACTATCGACGAGTCGACGGCGATGGCCGCGGCGCAGGAGGACGAGACACATCGACGCGCCGCGTTCTGGATCACTGGGTTGAGCATCTACCTGTTCTGGAACATCGGCACGTTGATCGGCGCCATCCTCGGCTCGGCTATTGATCCGAAAACGTATGGTCTGGATGCCGCCTTCCCGGCGGCCTTCGTCGCCATGGTCTGGCCCCTTCTGCGCGAACGCCGCTCGGCGATGGCCGCTGCGATCGGCGCGTCGTTGTGCTTGGCGTTGATCCCGTTTACTCCGGTCGGCGTGCCGATTCTTTGTGCCGTGCTCGGCGTGGTTGTCGGGATTCCGTCGCCTCGCTTGTCGCATCGGCCGGAGGCTGCGCAATGAGTTGGGCGTTTGTGTTTGCGCTGGCCGCGACCGCGTATGCCTTCAAGGTGCTGGGTCTGGTGCTGATCGGTGACCGCAAGTTGCCGCCGATGCTCGACCGCTGCCTGGCGCTCATCCCCGCTGCACTGATCGCCGCGCTGGTGGTGAAGGACACGTTCAGTGTCGGCCAGCACTTGCAAGTCGACGCCCGGGCGGCGGGCGTTGGCGCTGCGGTGATCGCGGCATGGCGCAAGGCCCCGCTGATAGCGGTCATCGTGATCGGCGCCGCAGTCACCGCCACAATTCGCGCGGCGACCTGAAGCCCTGCTCGATCAGTCCTCGATCTGGCGTTTGAGGGCGCGCAGGTTTCGCTTCCACAGTGGGCGTAGCACCAGTGGGCCGGCGACAGCGGCGCCGAAGGGGCCGCCCAGCCACCACGGGAAGCGCAACCGTTCTTCCCATGCGAAGTGTGTGCGGTTGTCGATTGCGCGCAGTGTGAACTTTCCTTCGCCGGTGACGACACCGGTGTGGCGCACGCCCATCGCCTCGCTCGGCAGCCATTCGGTGATGGTCATGCGGTCGACCAGCTTGAACGGGCCAACCTTCGTGTCGCACAGGAACTCGGTGCCGACGCCGCTTGTTTGCTCACCGGTGAATCGGATCGCGACTGCGTCGTGCATCCACTCGACGTGGCGATCGATTTGCTGCAGTGATGCCCAGACTTGAGGCGGTGTCGCGTTGATCTCGACAGAGACGTGGACGCTTGGCAAGCGTGTCGCCCGACCTAGGCCTTGACGGTGACGTTGCGCAGGCGCTCGGCAGCGGTTTCCGGCGGCACGATGTTGATCATCACGCCGGTGCCGCGCTCGAACCCGGCAGTGGTGACAAGTTTCGGGAACAGGTGCACGTGCCAGTGGTACGCGCCGTTGTAATGGTGCGGGGCGGTATGGAAGACGATGTTGTAGGCGACGTCGCCGTGCACCTCTCGCAATGCGCCCACCGCATCGCGCAGCGCAATGCCCATGCCGCGGAGGGTTTCCTCGTTGCTGTCGGTGAGGTGCAGATCGTGACTGCGGGGAATGATCAGCAGTTCGTATGGCGTGCCTGCCCAGAAGGGGCTGATGCACACGACATCGTCGGTGGCCCACAGCACTCGTTTGCCGTCGACCAATTCGGCTTCGATCGTGGCGCACAAAATGCAACCGCCCTCGAAGCGGGTGAACGCCCGCTCTTCCTCAACGATCTCGCCCGGCACGAACGGCAGGCCGAGTAGTTGGCCGTGCGGATGGGCAAGCGACGCACCGGCTTCGCGGCCGTGGTTGATGATGGCCTGCGTGTAGCGAATGTGGTTGGTGGCACCGTGCTCGAGTAGGCGACGCTTCAGCATCAACATCATGTCGGCTGCGTCGTCGTCGGTGACCGGATGCGTGCTCGCGTCGTGTTCGGGCGTGTAGACGAAGATCTCGTGAATGCCACTGGCTTCGGCTTCAACATGCACAGGCCCGAGATAGTGCACCGCGAAGGGCTCAGTGCCATCGAAGGCGGGATACAAGTTCGGAATCACTCGCATACGCCACTTGCCGCCAGCATCGAGCGACTCGAGCGCGGGCGGTGTTGCTTCCTCGTTGCCGGGGCAGAACGGGCACGGGCGATCGGGGTGCGCCTCGACCTGCGCGCGCCGAGGAGCAAAGTCGGTGGGGCGTTCGGCGCGATCGGCCACGATCGTTACCCATCGCCCGGTAAGTGGATTCAAACGGAGGCTCACAGCAACTACATCTTATGACGTGACCGGTCCTCTTGTGTGGACGCATGTCACTCGGGCGTTGCGTGAACAAACTCAGTTCTTGCGATACACGCTCACGTGGCGTGTGCTGGTCGCACTGAACGGCGAACGGTCGAAGGCCTCCCAGCGTTCGGCGAGCGCGAGCCCCGCCGCTGCCGCCATGTTGTCGAGCTGCTCGAGAGTGACCCAGCGGATGCTCCAGGGTCGCAACCGAACTCCACCGGCTTCGGTGATTTCGATGAAATGGCCCTCGGCGAGCTGCGCGTCGACCCGCGCCTGCGTCACGCTCAGCACGACACGATCGACGGCCATCGAGCGCACGGCAACCTGCGACGGCGGATCGTGCAGTGACGGATCGGGAACGAATGCCTCGACCACAAATGTGCCGCCGTCGGACAATCGCTGTGCCACCTGCGCGAAGCAGCTGCGTTGCCGCTGCTCAGTGGTCAGATTGAAGATCGTGTTGTACGCGACAAAGATCAGCGAGAAGGGGCCGGCTGGCAGTTCTTCCGCCATGTCAGCGAGGCTGACGTGCACAGCGGCACTATTGGGTTTCGCGGCCAACTGCCGCAGCATCGCGGTGCTGCTATCGACTCCGTATACATCCAGTCCAGTCGACGCCAACGGGATGGCCAACCGACCGGTTCCGACCCCGAGTTCCAGAACGCGACCTCCGTTGGCGAGTGCAGAAAGCGTCGCCACCGTCGCGTCGGTGTCGGTTATCCCGGCATACCAATCGTCGTAGACGTCGGCGAATCCTTCGCCATAGCTGGCATCGTCGTAGCCGCGCACGGCGACAGTCTGGCCCAGCCGGTCCCCAAGGTGACGATCGTTTGGGTCAGAATGGACGGGTGACGAGCTGGGTCGAGATTGAGTCGAAGACCCCACCGCCGGAAGCCGCCGCGGCCACGCCAGCTGTGGCGCCGAAACCTGCGACGGCGACGCGTTTGCGGCGCACCGATCAACTCGTGGTCGGCTCGATCGACGCAGCTGCGCACGTCTTTCAACGGCGCGCTCGCCACGTAGTGCTCGGCTCGGCCGTGCTGATGGTGCCGATGGTTGCACTGCACCTGCTGCTCACCGTGTTGGCGTTCGACCAATACCAACAGTTCGACAGCTTCCTCGGTGACCGCGGCTACGTCGGTGTCGAGACCGGTCTGGTACTGCTGGGGTTAGTGGTGCAGTCGCTGAGCGCTCACCTGATCGGTGCCTACACCGCTGCCTATCTTGTGCCGTATCAGATGGGTGGCGAGCCGCGGGTTGGCGTGTGCCTGCGTCGGGTTGTACGCAAGCTTCCACTGCTGCTGCTGACGTGGGCGTTGACTCATTGGCCGACGCTGTTGACGATGTGGTGGTTCGCCACCATCGCGCCGACAGAGGTGTTTGGTCTGGCGTGGATCATGGTGCCGGTGCTGGCGGTGATCAGCGCGATGTCGTTGGTTGTTGCACCGGTCGTAATGATCGAGCAGCTCGGCGTGCGGTCGATCGCGAGGGCGTGGCGGTTGGCCCGCACGCGTTTCGGCGCCGCCTTTGGCTTTGTGTTCGCGTGCGGCTTGCTTGGGGCGATGTTGGCGGCGTTCATTGCGTTTCTACCGCAATTGGCTAAGTCGACGGGCTTCATCACCTTCGGTTCCTTTGGATGGCTCGTCCAGGGCGTGACCACCCAGTTGGCTGTGTTGATCGTTTTGCCCTTCGTCGCGATCGCCACCGCGCAGATGTACTTGCAGTTGCGCGTGCACGCCGAGGGTCTCGACATCGCCATCGCCGCCGATCGAGCCTTTGGCAGGGTCGCATCATGAGAGCGTTCGCGAGATTGATCATCCTGTTCGTCAGCGGCTCCGACCCGTTGGAGCCGATCGACCAAGACCCCGATGCCGTGCGCGAGGAAGCGTGTCGGTTGGTGTCGCGCGATCAAGCGGTGTGTGCGCCCCCCGACACCACTCCACCACCGAGAGGTTCGGGCAGCAGTGGAGTGAACGTGGATTGGCTGGGAACGCTGCTGTGGATAGTGCTCATAGCCGCAGTCCTGGTGGCGATGGTGTACCTCGCTCGTTACTTAATGCAGCGTTCGGGTCGCGGTCGTGCGAAAAAGAAGCGCGAGACCGCTGAAGACGGCGAACTGGATGAAGTCGAGCAAGCGGCGGTAGCCATCGATCGATCGCGCGAGCCGACGAATTGGCGGGCAGAGGCCGACGAACATCGTCGTGCTGGCCGTTATCGCGAGGCGATGCGCTGCCGGTATCGCGCGCTGGTCGGCGACCTCGCCCGCCGCGGCTTGATCGACGAGATTCCTGGCCGCACAACGGGCGAGGAACGCACACAGTTGCGACGAGTGCAACCCGATGCGAGCAGCCCGTTCACCTCTGCTGCAGACCTGTTCGATGACGCATGGTTTGGGCATCACGCGGTCGACGCTGCCGACGACGATCGCTTCCAGTCATTCGAACGCGACGTGCTCGCCAAGTCGCCGGTGCGCAAGTGAGCGCGCGTCAGGCGAAACAGTCCAGCGGCAGCGGTGCCCGTGTCGGGCTCTCCGCGTTGCTGGTCGTTGCAATCGCGGTGATCATGCTGCTACTCGTACGCGCGCGGCCCGAAGCGGAGCCCTTCGACCCACGCAGCTCGGATTCACTTGGCACCCGTGGGCTTGTCCTACTGTTGGAGCAGCAGGGCGCCAGCGTCGATATCGCACGTTCCGCACCAGGCGCAGGCGCCGACGCACGAGTGTTAGTACTGCAAGACCGACTGAACGACTCGCAACGGCAAGAACTGCTGCAGTTTGTCGAAGCCGGTGGCTTGCTGGTGATGGCCGATCCCGACAGCGAGATTCTCGAAGGTCTTGTGGTTTCTCGCACGATTGAAGGTGAGGTGCCAGCCTTCGCTGGCAACGATCCTTTGGAACAGACCAACGTGCCGCTCGACGAGTGTGATGTGCCGGCGCTCGCACAGCTGCGCGGCTTGTTCGTGATTCGCGGCTCTCGCTTTCGCGTCCCCGAGGGGGCTCGCTCGTGTTTCGTCGACAACGGCAGCGCCTTCGCGATTGTCGGCGAATACGGTGCGGGATTGATCGTGCAACTGGGCGACAACGAACTCTTCACGAACCACCTGTTGCGCTACGCCGACAACGGTCCGCTGGCGGCGGCATTGCTTGCTCCGAACGCAGACGCGCAAGTCAGCATTCTGCTCGGAGAAGAAGCCGCCAAGTCGACTGCGGATATCGGAACCGGCGAGAAGACGTTGTCGGATCTGTTGCGGCCGAGTGTGTGGATGGCCCTCGCGCAACTCGCGCTCGCCTTCATCATCTTTGCGACTGCGCGGGCTGTGCGACCCGGGCGACCTGTGCGCGAACCCGAGCAGGTTCCAGTCGCCGGTAGCGAGTTGGTGGTTGCGACCGGCACGCTGATGCGACGCGCACGCCACGCTGAACGCGCCGGGTGGATGTTGCGCGGCAACCTGTATCGAGCGTTGTGTCAGCGGTTCCATTTGCCCACCACCGCTTCGATCGCCGCGCTCGACGAAGTGGTCGCAGCCAACACCTCGCTGCCCGTCGGTCACGTCGCCGCCGTGCTGCAGCGTGAGGTGCACGACGACAAGGGTCTGCTCGAACTCAGCAACAGTCTGCAAGCAATTCGCGCCGCAACACTCGAAACACTTGAAGGAGCCAACTCGTGACCAATTCCGTCACTCCCGAGAACCGATCCCCACTCGATGCCGTGCTCGCCGTGCGCGCCGAAGTCGCGAAAGTGGTGGTCGGACAAGAAGGTGTGCTCACCGGGGCCATCGCTGCGCTTCTTGTGCATGGCCACGTGCTGCTGGAGGGTGTGCCCGGCGTTGCGAAGACGCTGTTGGCGAAGAGCCTCGCTTCCGCGTTCGACATGAAGTTCACGCGGTTGCAGTTCACCCCCGACCTGATGCCCAGCGACGTGATTGGTCAACAGCTTGTCGAGCAATCGGGGGGCGGCATCTCGTTCCGTTTTCGTGAGGGGCCGGTCTTCACCAACCTGCTGCTTGCCGACGAGATCAACCGCACGCCACCCAAGACACAGGCCGCGTTGCTGGAGGCCATGGAGGAGCGACAGGTCAGTTACGACGGCCACACGTTGCGCCTGCCGGAGCCGTTCTTGGTGATCGCCACCCAAAACCCGATTGAGTACGAAGGCACGTATCCGCTACCGGAAGCGCAGCTCGATCGCTTCTTGTTCAAGCTCAACGTGAACTATCCGACTGCTGAACAAGAGCTGGAGATGATCGCCCGCCACGACGCCGGGCTCGATCCGCACGACATGCGCAGCGCTGGCGTGCAACCGGTTGCGAATGCTGCCGATCTTGCGGCTGGACGCGCCGCTATCCAACGGATTCGTGTCGACACGTCTGTGCAGCAGTACATCGTCTCGCTCTGCCGCGCCACCCGCGAGTCGCCGTCGCTGCAGCTCGGTGTCTCGCCGCGTGGTGCGACATGGTTGCTGCATGCGTCGAAGGCATGGGCATGGCTGAGTGGCCGCGACTTCGTGACGCCCGACGAGGTAAAGGCTGTTGCGAAGCCGTGTATGCGTCATCGCGTCATGGTCCGCCCGGAGCTTGAGCTGGAGGGCACGTCGGCCGACGCCGTGCTCGACGGTCTACTCGCCACGATTCCCACGCCGCGCTGACTCGTCGACAACGAGAACTTCGTGCGTCGCCGTATTGCCTACCCGATACCAACGGTGTGGTTCGCCGCGCTCGCGGCGGCCAGCGGGCTGCTCTTGTTTGCGTGGCCGGGCAGCAGTTGGTGGGCGTTGTGGACGGTTGAGCTGCTGCTGCTGGTGGTGCTTGTCGTCGATACGTTGGCGTGCGTATCGCCGCAGCGGATCGACGTGCAACGCGAGGTTGCTGAGTCGGTGACCGTTGGCGAATCAGCGACGCTGACTTGGCTCATCGACAACCACTCGTCGCGCGGGGGCCGGGTCACCGTCAGCGATGCGTTGTGGCCGAGCTTGGGGGCCGAGCGTCGTCGCGTTGGCGCGTTCCTGCGCAGTGGAGCACGCTTGAAGTCGAGGACTGTCCTGCGGCCGACGCGGCGCGGTCGCTTTCCGCTGAACGACGTAACCGTGCGCGTCGAAGGACCGTTGCGCATGATCAGCCGCCAAGCCACTCGCGATGTTCCGGGCGGACTGCGCGTGATGCCGGCGTACCCAAGTCGTGAGGAAGTGCAGCGTCGCATGCGGATGCCGCGGGTCCTGGAAGTGGGCCTGCGCAGCATTCGTACGAGCGGCGGCGGCACCGAGTTCGATCAGTTACGCGACTTTCGTCCCGACGACGAGTTCCGTCGTATCGACTGGGCCGCCACAGTGCGACTGCAGCGTCCGATTGTCAAGCAATATCGCGCAGAACGCAATCAGAACATTGTCCTGTTGATGGACAACGGGCGCGTCATGGCCGGCGTCGTGGGAGGAGTTCCGCGCGTTGAGCACGCCATGGATGCGGTGCTCGGTGTCGTGCAGGTGGCAACCAAGTTGGGCGACCGCGCCGGTCTGGTCACGTTCGATCGTCAAGTACGCAGCATTCTCGTGCCCACCAACGGCAAGAGCCAGCTCGGCCGTGCTGCCGAGGCGATGTACATGCTCGAGCCGGATTACAGCGAGAGCGCCTATCAAGTGGCGTTCAGTGCGGCCACCGCGAGATTCCGGCGACGCTCGATGTTCATCGTGCTCACCGATCTCGTCGAGTCGGCGGTCGAGCAGGCATTGCTGCCGGCAATTCCGATCATCACTCGCCGTCATCTGGTGGTGGTTGCCGCGGTGCAGGATCCGCTGGTCAAAGCATGGGCTGATGGCGCAACGCATGAGTGGGCGAGCGAGGCGTATCGCCAAGCGGCGGCCGTCAACATGTTGCAGCAGCGCGCACGAGCGACGGCACGATTGCGAGCCGCCGGCGCTGTGGTCATCGACGCCGCGCCTGGTCAGCTGGCCATCGAACTCGTCGACACATACTTGGCGCTGAAGGCCAGCGGCCGCCTCTGACTACAGCGGTGCGTCTGGTGTGTAGTTCTCGTAGCCCTGACGGCGCGCGCGAATCGCAAACCTGATCGTCCAACCCCAGAAGAGCGTGAACACCAGCACGCCGATGCCAATACGCAGTGAGGTTGGCCACGGCCGGCCGGTGACGAAACCTTCGACCAGCGCAGCCAGTAGGAAAGCGACGACCAGTCCGACAAGAACGCTGCCGGCGCGCCTGGCTTCCTCAGTGAGCGCGTTCGCGCGCGAACGATCGCCAGGGTCGATGATGGCCCACCCGATGCGCAGGCCAGCGGCCCCGGCGACGATGACGGCAGACATCTCGAGCATCCCGTGCGGCAGGATCAACCCCCAGAACTTGTCGGCCTGCCCCACGTTGGTGAAAAGCCCACCCGCGATGCCGATGTTCGCGCCGTTGAAGGCGAGCAATACTGCGGTGACAACGCACAGCAAAATGCCAGACGCGAACGCCAAGAACCCGACTCGGACGTTGTTGAGGAACACCTGTGTCGCGAAGTTCTGCGCCGGCTGGTTGCTGTAGTAGCTCTCAAAGTCCTGATCGATGTATTGCTGCGCGGCAGCGTCTGGCGCGACGACGTCGAAGGCTGCAGGCGAGACTGCGAGCCAAATCTGAAACACTGCCCACGGTAGGCAGGTGAGCAGCGCGGCGATACCGATGTAGCGCCGCAGCGCATAGATCGCAGCCGGAAACGTGATGGTCGCGAAGTGTGTGACACCGCGACGTACCTCCGTGTCGGGCTGCCCGTACAAAACTCCGTGCGCATCGGTGACGAGCAGCGTCAATCGGTTGACCAGCGCAGAGTCGCCCGCGTATTCGACGCGTGCGTGGGCGAGGTTGGCGCCACCGCGCTGATAAAGGTGCACCAACTCGTCGAGCTCGTCCGGCGCGACTTGGGCCACCTTGCGGGTTTTCTCGGTGAGCTGCTGCAGCCGCCACCATGCACCCTGATGCGTTGCGACGAAGGCATCGATATCCACTGTCGTTCAGGGTAATCGTTCCGGGCAATCGTGCTTCTAGGGTAAGAGAGATATGGAGGGCATCGTCACCCCGGAAGCGGTCGTGCTCGACGTGCAGACAGCAGGTGTCGCCTCGCGCGTCTTTGCTGGGATCATCGATTTGTTGATTCAGCTCGGCATCTTGCTCGTTGGTTCAATGATGCTGGCGGTGCTCGGGCTCACCGGTACGTCGACGCGACTGTTTACAACTCTGTTGTTCGCCGCGGTGATTATGGGGTACCCGGTCATCAGCGAGACGCTGATGCGCGGTCGCACAATTGGTAAGCGAGCGATGGGCTTGCGCGCCGTCACTGTCGAGGGTGCGCCGATCCGACTGCGTCATGCGCTGTTGCGCATGATGGGTGGCTTGGTCGATCGCTTCTTGCCCCCGCTCGGCGTGACGGGAATGCTGTTCGTGCTGGGAACCTCTCGTCACCAAAGAGTCGGCGATCTGCTTGCCGGCACGATTGTGATTCGCGATCCGGAGCGCACTCCGCTACCCGCGGCGGTGTGGTTCCCTGTGCCACCCGGTTGTGAGGCGTTCGCGGCGACTATCGACCCGACGGCGATGACCGACCAGCAGTACACGGTGATTCGGTCGTTTCTGATGCGCAACCGCGAGTTGTCGGTCGACGCGCGTTTCGCCCTGGCGACGGATCTCGCGCAGCGGGCGGCGACCACGCTGCGCCATGCGGGTGCTACGACGGTTCACCCCGAGGCCTATCTATTGTGCGTGATCAGTCGCTATCAACGGCGCAACTTCCCGAACTACCAGCCAAGTGCGTGGCAAGCGAACAGCTAACTCGGTCGCCAGTTCGTAGCCTTGCAGCATGGCTTCGCCGGCTGCCTATACCTATCTCGACCACGCGGCAACTACGCCAATGCGCCCGCAGGCGGTTGCCGCGATGCTGCCCTTCCTTTCCGAGCGTTTCGCCAACCCGTCTGGCTCCCATCGCTTTGCCCGTGAGGCGCGGCGAGCGATCGACGAAGCCCGCGATGTGGTCGCCGACGTAATCGGATGCCGGCCCAGCGAAATCGTCTTCACCGGCAGCGGCACCGAGGCCGACAACACTGCCGTGCTCGGATCGGTCGCTCGTAGCGGCGGAACTGCCGCGTGTTCGGCCACGGAGCACCACGCGGTGTTGGAATGCGTGGAAAAGATTGGTGGGCACACCGTCGCTGTGAGTGCGGCCGGCGAGATCGACCTGGCTGCCCTCACGGCGACCCTTCAACGGGCGCCCGACGTGACAGTGGTGAGCGTGATGGCCGTCAACAACGAGGTCGGCACGATCAACGACCTTGCGGCTGTGCGCAAGGTCATGCGCCAGCACGCACCCAAGGCTCTGTTGCACACCGACGCGGTGCAGGCGGCGTGTTGGCTCGACCTGCGTGCGATCACACCGCACGTCGACTTTCTGTCGCTATCCGCGCACAAGTTTGGTGGCCCGAAGGGTGTTGGCCTGCTGGTAGCGCGTCAGGACGCACAGTTTGCTCCGACCCTGATCGGTGGTGGGCAGGAAGCCGAGCGGCGAAGCGGAACTCACAACGTCGGCGGCATTGTCGCGATGGCGGAAGCCCTGCGGCTTACCGATGCGAATCGTGCGGCTGACATCGCCCGCATCGCCCCGCTGCGCGATCGATTGGTCGACGGACTTGTCGCCAACGTGCCCGGAGTTCACGAAACGGTCGCCCGCGATCGCAAGGTGGCTGGCTCGGCACACGTGTGTATCGAAGGGATCGAGAACGAGTCCCTGCTCTTCATGCTTGACGAAGCGTCTGTGTGCGCCAGCGCGGCCGCGGCCTGTGCCGCGGGTGCGATGGAGCCCTCGCATGTGTTGGCCGCGATGGGAGTGGCGCGCGAGTTGGTCCTGGGTGCAGTTCGCTTCAGTCTGGGTGTCACCTCGACCGAAGCTGATGTCGATCGTGGTATCGAGGTAGTTGCGGAAGCAGTGCAACGACTGCGCCGTGTGCGGGTGACGTCTTGAGGGTGGCGACGTGAAGGTGCTGATGGCATTGAGTGGCGGCGTCGACTCGTCGGTCGCCGCCGCTGAGTTGTTGCGCGACGGGCATGAGGTTGTTGGTATCACGATGCGGTTGTGGGGTGGCGAGAGCGATACCGGCTGCTGCTCGATCGCCGACGTGGACGATGCGCGCCGCGTTGCACAACAACTCGACATCGACCATCTTGTTTTCAACTTCACCGACGACTTCAACAAGCACGTCGTCGACCCCTACGTGCAAGCGCACCGCGATGGCCTGACGCCGAACCCGTGTATCGAATGCAATCGCCACCTGAAGTTCGATCGGCTCAGCGAGCGTGCGGACTTGCTCGGCTTCGATGCAGTTGCAACCGGACATCACGCTCGTGTTGTGCAACGCGATGGTGTCTGGTTCGTTGCTCGTGGCGAAGATCCCGCGAAGGATCAGAGCTACGTGGTGCACATGTTGCCGCAACGCGAACTTGCGCGCACGCTCTTCCCGATTGGTCATATGACGAAGGCGCAGGTGCGCGAGAAGGCAACTGCACTTGGTCTTCGCACCGCGGCGAAACCCGACAGTCAGGATGTTTGTTTCATCACTGACGGCGGCGGACGCACTGCATTTCTTGGCAGCAGGATTCCGTTCCGCCCGGCGCGTGTGATCGATGCGGTTGATGGTGGCGCGCTGGGTGAAGTCGACGCGTTGGAGATGGTGACTCTTGGCCAACGGCGTGGGATTGGGCTGCCCGGTGGCGGTCCGAAGCGCTACGTCGTGGGCATCGATCACGCTTCCGCAACCGTTGCCGTCGGTGATGAATCGCTGCTGCTGTGCGATTCGCTCGCGGTGCGCAACGTGGTCTGGGCGCACCAGCCGGTAGCGGGTCCCGTTGCAGTGCAGTGCAGCGCACACGGTGCAGCCCAGCCTGGCGATCTCGCCCGCGACGGCGATGACTCCAACGGCAATCACTCCAACGACAATGAGGTCGTCATCACTTGGAGTTCGCCGCAACGCCGCGTTGCTCCGGGCCAGAGCGTGGTGTTCTACGACCGCTCGAACACCTACGTGTTGGGCGGCGGCATCGCCGTTGGGTGATCGGCTAGCGCACGCTGATCTTGCGGTCGGTGAGCGCTTGCAAAGCACGACCTGGGCGCGATGGGGCAACCAGGAACGCTTGCGCGTGTATCGCTGATCCCTTGGGGTTCTTCGATGTTCCCGCGAACGTGACCTGGACCATCTCGTGCACTGTGATCTCCAACGCGTGACCGGCGGCCGGGCCGGTGAGGTCGGCGGCCTCGGTGGTCGCCAGTGCCAACTGCGCGTGTTGCACGTTGGCTCGCATCACCATCAACGTCTCGCCCAACACCACCGAATCGTGCACGACCACTCCGGCGGGCACCGACACCAGCCAGCGACACGAGAAGTGATGAAGACGCTGGTACAAGAGCCAGGTGAGTGCGATCGCGACCACCAGCACCGCTACGCCACCCACCAAACTGCCACCGGCGAGCAACAGCACACCCGCCAGCGACGCTCCGAGCCACAGCGTCCACGAAACGGCGATCGGTAGCTGCATCGCAGCTGGTAATCGCAAAGGCAGCCGTCGCTCGTCGCCGTATGCCGCGGTCTGCACGGTTGCTTCACCGGTCTCGGCCGTGAACACAGCCAGCGTCACCAAGGTGGCGCAGGCGAGTGCGGCGACGCCGCGGACGGCGGTCGCCCCGAAGAGCAGCGTGGCCGCCGCTACCGGCACGCTCGTCGGCACCACCATCCGACTCACCGTCAACCCAGCCGGTCCGCACACAACTAACGCGACGAGAACTGCGCCAGCAGCGACCCACCAGGCCGTGAGCGAGACGTTGCTGGCGATAGCTGGCCGACCACGCGTCGCGCTGTCGATCGCGAGCGGTACGAGCGCGAGCGCGGCCAGCCACAGCACCCGCGTGATCCATAACGCAGAATTTGTGGAGAGACGAGGCATTGGGCAAACGTATCGCCATGATCCCTGCAGCTGCGCCTCCAGGTGGAGCAACGACGGGTATCGGCGGGCTGCCGCACCTCGATGCCGCCCACGCCGTGACGTTCGCACTGCGCAACATGGAGGTTCCGGCCATCCCGAGGCTGTCGCGGCGCTCACCGGCCGAGGGTGCGATTGCACAGGCGATGGTTGGCATGCACGGCATCACGATTGGTCAGTACGGCAGCATCTCGGTCCATCCGGAGCAGATCGATTCGCTGGTGCCGTTGTCCACCGATCTGCACCACGACGCGCTCGTCGGCTTCCGCACGTTTCTGGATCTGGCACCACACGAACTCGGTCGCGATCACGGCGGGTGGGTGAAGTGGCAGTTCGTCGGTCCGGTGACCTTCGGACTCGCGCTGATGCGCGCCGGCGTGCCGATGAGCGAAGCATTTAGCGCTGCCGTTCGCGCGATCCGCACACGTCTGCAGCACCTTCTGGATGCGGTCGAGACGGCGCTGCCGCGTTGCCGTCAGATCGTCGTGATCGAGGAGCCCTCGTTCGGTGACCTGCTGCAACCGGGCTTCCCAATTGCACCGGACACGGCGATCGATCTTGTTTCAGGGGCGCTGGCTGCGATCGAGACAACCGCAATCTCCGGCCTGCACTGCTGCGGGGCGGGCGACATTCCCTCGCAGCTCGCGACTGGCCCCGCCATTATCTCGCTTCCGGTGAAGCCCGAGATCGCTGACGCGGCCGGGTACTTAATCCGATTCATGGAATCGGGGGGCCACATCGCGTGGGGTGTGGTGCCAACCGCCGGCCCAATCACCACCTCGGCCGAGCGCCCGTGGCGTCAACTGTGCGCGCTGTGGTGCGATCTCGTGCAACGTGGTGCTGATCCAGCGATGTTGCGTACGCAGGCCATCGTCACCCCCGAGTGCGGTCTCGCCGGGCATACGCCCGCAGTCGCTCAGCGCGTGCACGCCGTCGTCGCCGAGATCGGTCGGCGGGTGCGCGATCAATCGACTGCAACCCGCTGGGTGCTCGGCGCGTGATGCGATGACGCCGGCCAAACGCATCAACGAACTACGCCGGCAGATCGCTCACCACAACGAGCGCTACTACGCAGACGATGCGCCAGAGGTCTCCGACGCTGACTACGACGCGCTCGTGCGTGAGCTGGCACGGATCGAGAGCGAACATCCCGAACTTGTGGACGACGAGTCCCCGACGCGCCTGATTGGCGCGGGTGCGCTCAGTTCCACGTTTGCAGAAGTCACGCATCGTCAGCCGATGGCGAGCCTTGACAACGCGATGGACGATGCCGAGTTGGCCGCGTGGGGCGACAGGGTGGCGCGCGGGCTTGGCGACGAACGACCGCGCTTTGTGTGTGAACTGAAGATCGACGGGCTGGCGATCAGCTTGCGGTACGAGCGCGGCCGCTTCGTGCAGGCGGCAACACGCGGCGACGGTCGCGTTGGTGAAGACGTCACCGCCAATGTTGCAACTATCGAATCCATCCCCGGCGTGCTTGCAGCGATCAACGGGGTGAAGCAAGGCCCCTCCGTGTTGGAAGTTCGTGGCGAGGTGTATCTGCCGATTGCTGCCTTCAAACGGTTGCAGGCGGCGAAGGAAGCCGAGAACCGCGAACGTCTTACAGCCGGGCGCAAGCCGGAACCGGTGCCGGTCAACCCGCGCAACGCGGGCGCGGGAAGCTTGCGCCAGAAAGATCCCGCGATCACCGCGAGTCGGGGTCTCGACTTCTGGTCGTACCAATTGGGCGAGGTAGTCGGTGGCCAGCCGCTGGTGTCGCACGAAGCAAGTTTGAAGTATCTCCACCAACTTGGGTTTCCGGTGAACCCTCAGATCAAGGTTGTTGAGAATCTCGCCGGTGTCGTCGAGTTCTGCAGGTACTGGCAGGAGAATCGGCACACCCTGCCGTACGAGATCGACGGTGTAGTTGTGAAGGTCGACTCGCTCGCACAGCGCGAGGTTCTCGGCAACACGTCGCGTGCACCGCGGTGGGCGATCGCGTTCAAGTTTCCACCCGAGGAGCGCACAACGATCTTGCGCGACATCAAGATCTCTGTGGGGCGTACTGGTCGCACAACACCCTTCGCGGAGCTCGAGCCGGTGTTCGTTGGCGGGTCGACGGTCAGCATGGCGACCTTGCACAATCAGGATCAGGTGGCTGTCAAGGATGTGCGCCCCGGCGACACGGTTGTCGTACGCAAGGCCGGCGATGTGATCCCCGAGGTCGTCGGCCCGGTGTTGTCGCTGCGGCCCGCCAAGAGCAAGCCGTGGCAGTTCCCAAAGCTGTGCCCGTGCCCGCTGCGTACCGAGCTCGTGCGGCCGGAAGGCGAGGCCGACACGCGCTGTGTCGAGCCTGCCTGCCCGTACCAACGTGATCAGCGCATCATCTATTTCGCGTCGCGCGGCGCGATGGACATTGAGGGACTCGGCGAGAACACGGTTTTTCAGCTCAGCGACGCTGGCCTAGTAGCGGACGCGGGCGACATCTACTCGCTGTCGCGTGAGCAACTCCTCACGCTCGACAAGTGGGGCGCGACGAAGGCCGACAATCTGCTGAACGCCATCGAAGGTTCGAAGCAGCGGGCGCTGCCACGGTTGCTGACCGCGCTCGGTTGTAAGGGTCTTGGCCCGTCCGCGAGCGAAGCACTCAGTCGTGCGTTCGGAACACTCGACTCGATCATGCTCGCCTCCGAGGCCGATCTTGCACTCACCGATGGTGTCGGCCCGATCATCGCGGCGAGCATTGTTCGCTGGTTCGCCGTACCCAACAATCGCGCCATGGTCGAGAAGCTGCGCAAGGCTGGTGTCGAGTTCGGCAGAGTAGAGGTCAGCCGTCTGCCGCAGAACCTCGTCGGCAAGGCGATCGTTGTGACCGGCGCGCTTGAGGGCTACACGCGTGAATCGGCGGAGGCCGCCATCAAGGATCGTGGCGGCAAAAGCCCGGGAAGTGTGAGCGCCAAAACCATGGCGCTTGTCGTCGGTACCGATGCCGGTGCGAGCAAGCTCACCAAGGCGCAAGAACTGGGTATTCCGATTCTTGATCTCGCCGGGTTCGAGCACGTGCTATCCACCGGCGAGCTACCACCGGCGAACTGACCTCGAAGACTTGCCCTAAAAGACTTCAAACGACCAGGAGTAAGCGCGTGCGCTGCCGCGTCCTTCGATCGTCGGCCAATAGATCACCTGCACAGTGTGTTGGCCCTGCGAAAACGAACTGATCGATGACTCGGGTGATGGATCGAATGTGAGCGTCGCATTGCCCGACTCGTAGACCGTGGTCGGCGGCAGTGTGATTTGCTGCCCCGGTCTGGTGGGATCACGGAGTGCGTTCAGGTCGACGGTTTCCAGTTCCAGTCCGTCGATCACGAGCACGCCTTCGTACCCGGCGACGAGGTCGACTACCACTGAAGCTTGCGCTGGCGTCTGCGTCGCGCCAGCCACCGGCTCGATACGTTCGATGTACTTCGGTAGGTGCGCACCCTCGTCGCCCGTCACCGCCAGTGAAAGCGCGAATCCGATCGCCACTATGCATAGCGCGATGAGGAAACTCGCCCCCAGCAGTTTGAAGTTTGGTCGACGGAAGCGGTTCTGCACATCCGCATTCTGGCTTGTGGGGTTCGATTTCACCCACCCGCGTGCCGTGCTGAGGGTCATCCCGCTAGGTTCGTAGGTCGCAATCATGCCCGATGACACCCAATCCTCCACGCGACTGATCGCGGGCCGCTACCGACTCGGCCACCGACTCGGCACTGGCCTCGACGCTGCCGTTTTTGAGGGTTTCGACGAGCAGTTGCAGCGGCTGGTGGTGGTCAAGCTGGTGCACCCGGACCTGGGCGATCGGCCCGACGTACGCACCGCATTTGGCACGGCGATGGGCATCGCCAAGAACCTGCACCACCCGAACATCGCTGCTGTTTACCAATCGGGCACCACCACGTGGAACGAGCATGAGGTCTTGTTCGTCGTTACCGAGCATCTCGGCGGCGGCAGCCTGCGCGACATTCTCGACCGGGGCCGCTTGCTGTCGCCTTCGCAAGCGCTCGTTGTGGGGCTCGATGCGTGCAAGGCACTTGATGTCATGCATCGTCAAAACCTGCTGCACCACGACATTCGTCCGTCGACTCTTGTGTTCGGTGACGATCGCCGTCTTCGTGTTGTCGATGTTGGCTTCGCCGAGGTGCTGGCCATCGCGGCAGGTGGCATTACCTCGCGCAGTAACGACCGTGCCAAGTACTGCTCGCCCGAGCAAGCCAAGGGCGAGGCCGCAGTTCCCAAGAGCGACGTGTACTCGCTGTGTCTTACGTTGCTTGAGGCTGTTACCGGTTCAGTGCCGTTCGAAGACGACTCCACGGTCGCCACGCTCAGCAATCGCGTCGACAAGCTGATGCCGGTGTCGGCCGATTTAGGGCCGTTGGCAGCCGTGCTCGAACGAGCCGGTCGCTCCAACGCCGCCGACCGTTACAGCGCTGGCGAATTTGGGCGTGCTTTGGTGCAGGCGGCTGAGAAGTTGCCGCGTCCCGAGCCCATCCCGATCATCGGCGGCTCCATGTTCGAGAGCGATCGCCCGACCGGCGATCAGCCCGTGGAAGCGACCGGCCCGATTCGTCGCCCGACGGTTGAGCGGCCGCCGGTGGTGCTCTCGCCGCCTGCTGATCCGGCACCGGCCGCCAGGGCGCCGATTGCTGCCGCGCCGGAGTTCGAGAAGACCACCATCAACCGCTTCGATGGCGATTCACTGAACGGCCGCGCACTCAAAGGCAATGCCGTCAACGGCAATGCCGTCGCCGCTGACGACTATCCGGAACGCCGACGCAGTGGTGGCCGCTGGTGGATTGCTGCGGTGTTGGTCGTGATGGCGGTAGCCGGTGGTGCATTCGCGTGGTACAAGGTGCAGCCTGAGACCAGCGCGGTTCCCGAGCTCGCCGGTTTGGAGGATGGCGTTGCCCTCAACCAGATCGCCGGCACGTTCAACGGAGTGTTGCTCGAGGAGTCGAGCGAAGTGGTTCCAGTCGGAATTGTCATCCGCACCGACCCGGCGGCGGGTGCACAACTCGAGCATGGCAAAGACCTCTTGCTCGTCGTCAGCTCAGGGCCGGCGCCGCGTCTGTTGCCGGAATTGACGAACCTCACGATCGTGCAGGCCACGGCGGAGCTGGAAAAACTGGGCCTGGTTCTCGTCAAGGCCGAGCCACAGTTCAGCGACACGGTTCCCCTCGATGTGGTTTTGTCGTGGACGATTCCCGATTCGCCCACGCTGGTGGCGGGCGACACGGTGACAAAGGGAACGGTCGTGCAGGTGGTGCTGTCAGCTGGCCCCGAGCCGCGCGTCGTTCCCGAACTCACCGGCACCGCGCTCGCAGTCGCAACCACCGCGCTCGAGGCCGAGACCTTGCTGATCGCCGTCGGTCCAGAAGAGTTTTCGCCAACGGTCCCCGTTGGTCACGTGATCAGCCAGTCGCCCGTTGCTGGAACGGTCGTCGAGTTCGGAACGACCGTAACGGTGGTTCTGTCGAAAGGCCCCGACCTGGTGGCGATTCCATCGCTGGCCGGACTGGATCCGAATGGGGTAACCGTTGCGCTGCGCGACGCCGGTTTCACGCTGGGCACTATCGACGGCAACACCACGCTGCCGTTCAAGAACGCAACAGTTGCGGGCGCAGTCGTGGCGGTTGGCCAGCAGTTCCCGCGTGGCACCGTCGTCGACGTGCACTACACCCCGTAGGGCCAGTCGTTTAGCTCGTGAGTTCTTTGATCTCTGCGGAGATCTGCTTGGCGGTTGCGTCGTTGGGCATCGCCGATTGCAGGGCCATCATCTTCATCATGTCGCCCTGCACGGTGATCTTTCCCGCCATGAACGCTTGCATGCCAGCGGCCTGGTCTTGGTCGACGAAAATCTTGCGCGCCGTGTCGTAGTCGGTGGTCACGGTGAGGTCGGGTGCCTCCAGAGCGCCCAGCTCCATGGCGACATCGCCCGAGGATGTATCGATGTAGACCTTGAGCGTGCCCTCACCGAACGGAACGTCGGTGATGATTTGGTTCATCCGCACGATGGTCGTGACCTTCGCGGCTTGTTCGGCGTACTTCTCGCGAACGGCCTTGGCTGCGGCCATCCAGTCTTCGGAGAGAAAGGCATGAGTCATGGCTGAGAAGTTAGTCGGTGCCGCTCGCGTGGCGGTAGGCCAACCGCACCGCCAGCGCCTGGCGAATCTGCGGGCCAGCGTCCTCCGCGAACTCGTCGCGGTAGGTCGCATCGGTGCTGAGCACGACGGTGAAGTACATGCCAGCGAAGGCGCCCAAGAATCCAGAGACTCGCAACAGTGCCTCGGTCAGCACCAAAGTGCGCCCGCCGAAGTGCAGGTGCGCGATGACGTTCATCTCGGTTGGAGCGGTCCAGGCTGCCGCCGTCGCCTCCGGAATTGCGAGAATTCCGAACAGCGTGAAAAACATGGCGAGCAGCACCGAGACGATGGTGATGAGGATCGCCTGGCTGAGAACGCTGACCAGTCCGATGTTGACTCGCTGACGTCCCGAGAGCGGAATCTCCATCGGGTTTCCCGCAGTTGGCAGCGCCAGACCCTCCGCAGGCGTGCCCGACACGAGCGTTGCAACCTCCGACCACTCGTCGAATTGGTGGACCGCGCGGATGGACTCAGGGATGCGCGAGAGCACGAATGCGCTTCCGAGAAGGAAGAACAGCCCAATCGCAATGATGTAGACAGGCCCTTGCAGGGTGCCAGCCACCTGCCATACCTCGGTGCTGATGAACAGGAATGTCGTGAACAGCAGCAGTAGTGGAAGTGCTCGGCTGAGCACTCGCCCCACCGATCCGAGCCGCGAGAACGTTTGCGACGCCGCCCAACCGATCAGCGGCACCAGGCCGTACGACGTGGTGAAGTAGATCACTGTCAGCACGACAGCTCCCTCAATGACCGCCTGAATCGCATCGCCCCACTGCGTGAAAGCCATCGCCGGCAGCGCCGGTCCGATGAGGAAGGCCGCTAGCTCGAGTCGGCCCAACTGCCGGGGTCGCGAAAGGAGAGGGCGGCGGCGGGCGAGATTGGTGACCATCCAGGTGCCCAGCAGAATCGCCAGCACGACGCCAGCGCCGATCAGATTGTGTTGCAGGCTCCAGTGGGCGAGGTCGAGCCCGTGCAGCCCCCCGCCGATGTAGGCGACCACCAATACTGGTGCTGCGCGACTCCAGACATCAGGCCCGGCGCTGTAGGGCTCGATGAAGTGGGGGAGGCCGCGCTTGATGAACCACCGTTCCATCTCGGTGCGCGGTGAGGTTTTCGCGACGAGATTGCGCAGTCCCTCCACCGGCTTCTTGGCGATGTTCGACACGTGTCGGCTCCTAGATTGTTTGATGTTGACGAAGAGCGTCGCGGGTTGCAATCGCTTCGGTGCGGGCTGCACTCTCGAAATCGGCCGCGCGCGAGGCATACAGGATCGCTCGTGACGAGTTCACGACCATGCCCATTCCGGAACTGTCGGCGCCGCCAGCTGTGGCCGCGACATCGCCACCCTGAGCTCCGATGCCGGGCACAAGCAGCGGTAGATCCCCGACGATCGCACGCACCGCGCGCAGTTCGTCGGGATACGTGCCGCCAACGACGAGCCCACAATCGCCGAGTTTGCTCCAGTGGTCCGCAACTCGCCGCGCCACGTGCTGGTACAGCGGTTGGCCGTCTGTCACCAGCGATTGAAAGTCGCTACCGCCGGGGTTGCTCGTGCGGCACAACACGAACACACCACCGTCGGGATGACGAAGGAATGGTTCGATCGAGTCGGTACCGAGATAGGGGTTCACCGTTACCGCATGTGCGCCGTAACGATCGAACGCTTCACGGGCGTAATGCTCGGCGGTGCTGCCGATGTCGCCGCGTTTGGCATCAAGCACCAGCAACACGTCGGGGTAGCGATCGCGAATGTAGGCGCACACGCGTTCAAGTTCGCGCTCGGCGCCAATCGCCGAGAAGTAAGCGATCTGCGGTTTGAAGGCGCACACCAAATCAGCGGTCGCGTCGATGATCGCCGTGCAGAAGTCCGATACCGACTCGACGTGGTGCGGAAACTTGGTGGGATCCGGGTCGAGCCCGACACACAGCATTGATTCCGATGTAGCCCATGCGCGCCGGAGTTGTTGGTGGAACCCCATCGCGTTGCGACGTCAGCCTTCGACTGTGATGGCCGCCGTTGGGCACATGTCGGCGGCTGCTTGCACGCTGGCGCGCAGGTCTTCGCCCGGCTCTTCTTGCAGTATGTAGAGGTAGCCGTCGCTGCGCACCTCGAACACCTCGGGGCACACCTGCATGCAGGCACCTGTGCTGGCGCACACGTCGAAATCCACTGTTACCTTCATGCTGCACCTCTTGGCTTGGCTGGCTTCTTGGCCGCTGGCTTGTTGGCTGCCGACTTGTTGGCTGCCGACTTGTTGGCTACGGGCTTCTTCACCGCGGGCTTCTTGGCGGCTGGCTTCTTTGCCGCCGACTTCACGGCGGGCTTCGCTGCCACCGCGTTCGCTGGCGCGTTCGTTGCGTCGGGAATGGGGGCCGGTGCCGGCGCGGGGGTCGCGGGTTGATAGCGAGCGCCTTCACTGAACGAATCGCCAGCTGCGCGTTTGGCTTGTTCTTGTCGCCACCACATCACGCCCGCGGCGATTGCGACCAGCAACAGCACCAACGGCAGTCGTGATCGACGCTTTCGGGCCATGGCCGCAGCGTAGTCGTCTTAGCCTGCGTGGCGCTCGTGTCCGTGCAGCACAGCACGCAGCGCGGCGGTGATCGTGCTCGGGTCGCTACCGACGCCCCACAGAACGCGGCCGTCGCCGTTCTTGGTCTCGACGTAGGCGACGGCGGTGGCCTCGCTGCCTTCCCCGAGCGCGTGCTCGGCGTAGTCGACCACGTCGATTTCGGCACCGAGGCCCTCGCGCAACGCGTGCACGAATGCATCAATCGGGCCATTGCCGGTTCCGGAAACCGTGACTGGCGCACCGTCGATCACCAACTGAGCGGTGATGGTGGTCGTGCCACTGACGGAGTCACTGCGGAGTTCGTGCCCCTGCAGCCGCATGCGCGGTTGCTCGGGCAGGTACGTCTCCTGAAAGGCGAGCCACATCACGAGCGGGCTGATCTCAGTGCCGGTGTCTTCAGTGATGTGCTGAATGGTCTTGGAGAACTCGATCTGCAGTCGACGGGGCAGATCGAAGCCGTGCTCGGCCTTCATGACATACGCGACGCCACCCTTGCCGCTCTGGCTATTGACTCGGATGACCGCCTCGTACGACCGACCCAAGTGCTTGGGATCAAGCGGCAGATATGGGACGCCCCAGTGTGGGTATTCGCCTCCGTTTGCGGCTGCCTTCTGGCCGAGCGCATCGAAGCCTTTCTTGATCGCGTCCTGGTGGCTGCCACTGAACGAGGTGAACACCAAGTCGCCAACCCACGGGTGCCGTGGCCCAATCGGCAACCGATTGCAGTACTCGGCGACACGGCGCAGGGCATCGATGTCGCTGATGTCGAGCTCTGGATCGACTCCGTTGACCATCAGGTTGATCGCGAGATTGATCACGTCGACGTTGCCGGTGCGTTCGCCGTTGCCGAACAGTGTTCCCTCAACGCGATCAGCTCCGGCCAGCATCGCCAGCTCTGCGGCTGCCGTGCCGGTTCCGCGGTCGTTGTGCGGATGCAGACTGACCACGACGCTGTCGCGGTTGCGGATAGTTCTGCCAAACCATTCGATGACGTCGGCGTACACGTTGGGTGTGTAGCACTCGACCGTTGCTGGCAGATTGAGAATCAGCGGTCGATCCGGCGTCGGTTCGATCACGTCCATGACCGCATGGCAGATCTGGACGGCAAACTCAGGCTCGGTGAGCGTGAAGCTTTCCGGTGAGTACTCGTAGCGCACGTCGGTGCCGACGAGAGTGTGCTGCAGCTTGCGACAGAACTTGGCAGCGTTGACTGCGATGTCGGTGATACCCGCCTTGTCGAGGCCGAACACGACCTCGCGCTGCAACGGGTTGGTGGAGTTGTAAAAGTGCACGATGGCGCGCTTCGCGCCCTGCAACGATTCGTAGGTGCGCTCGATGAGTTCCTGGCGGCACTGCACCAACACCTGAATAGTGACGTCGTCGGGAACGAGGTCTTCCTCGATCAACTGGCGCACAAAGTCGAAGTCGGGCTGACTAGCTGCCGGAAAACCGACTTCGATTTCCTTGAAGCCCATTTTGACCAGCGTGTCGAACATACGCCGTTTGCGCTGCGGGTCCATCGGGTCGATGAGGGCTTGATTGCCGTCGCGAAGGTCGACGCTGCACCAAATCGGAGCGCGTTCGTGCACCTTGTCGGGCCAGGTGCGATCGTGCAGGACGATCGGGATGAACCGTTCGTATTTGTGGAAAGGCATCAGTTTCGCGGTGGTCGTTTCGGCTGGCATTTCGTTCCTTCAAGGTCGAGAGTCGGAAAAAGTAAGAAGCCCCGGCCGCTTTGGCTGGGGCTTTGAGGGCAAGCGCGAGTATGCGGCGCTTGCCCTACATAAGAAGCAGGAGGCCGCGGTGCGTGCGCATTGACGACAGTCTGCCGAGTACTCGCCCTGTTGTCAACGTGTGAGGAAGTTGTTGAACTGCCAGGGATCGCTGGCGTCCACCTGGGCAGCCTCATCGCTGAAGCGGGCAAACAGGTCGCGTCGGCTGCTGACCGGATCCCAGTCGGTCGGCCCAGAGTGCAGTGTGCCGAGGTATCGGCGCGCAACCGCGAGCAGGTCTTCCCATGGCAGATCGTCGGGCACACACACCCCCTCGTTGGGGTTCTCGATCATCCAGGTCACGGCGGCGATGATGCTGCCGGCCACTTGCACCGTGGTGGCGCTCTGGTGTGGAACGACGGCGCGCGCTTCGTCGATGCTGAGCAGCGAGCCGGTCCACCAACTCTTGTAGGGGTGCCCCATGAGTAGGACGCCAAGTTCGTCGCGGCCGCTGATGATCTCGTCGTTGAGGATGCGCTGCGCGGGCTGCATCTCCCAGCCGCGCATGCGCAGTTCCAGCACGCTATTGATCGCCGCGTCGCACGGGTGATACGCGTAGTGAACCGTCGGCCGGTAGACAGCCTTGCCGCTCGAGTCGTTCACCGTCAGGTGTTCGCACAGCGTGAACGCCTCGCCATGGCGCACGACCATGCCGCGGATCTCGCCGCTTGGCACCCAGCTGCGCACCCACGTCTCGATGCCGGGTTGCGCGATGCAGATCTGGTTGCACGGACCCTCGCCAGTGTGCACGTATGCATTCGCTGGCAGCTGACGCTCGTGCGTGCCCCAACCCATCTCGGCTGGTGCAACGCCCTCCTCGTAGAGACCGTCGACCGACCACGTGTTGACGAACTCGTTGGTGCGCTTCGGAACGGCCGACACCTGCGTGTCGCGTTCGGCGATGTGAATCACCTTGGTGCCGGTGAGCATCGCCAAGTCGTTGAAACGCCGGTCGGCGAGTGCTGCTTCCAATGCCGGCGTGTTCGAACCGCCGAGACCGTCGGCCAACATGCGGGTGGCGATTTCGGCGAGTGCCTGTTTGGCGAAGTGGCTGACCAGACCAGGGTTGGCGCCATGCTCGAGCACCGCAGTCGCGCCCTTGTTGTCGGGCCAGCTCGCCTTCATGCGGCGCAGGTTCATGTGGCGGACGTAGAGCGTGCGCTCCAATGGCGGTGTGGAAGTCAGCTCGTCGTAAGGATCCCATACCTCGACGCTTGTGTTGAGGTAGCGCACGCCGTGATCGCGGCACCACTGCAGGATCGTCGGATTGTCGATGTTCCACGCCAGATCGAGCAACAGATCGCCGTCTCCGACACGGGCAGTCAGGAATTCGTCGAGATTGTCCTCTGTGACGCGATCCAGCTCGAAGCGAACGCCCAGCGCGAGGGAGGAGGCGATGCGGTCGCGATTGTCTGTGAAATCAACGACGGTGACGCTGGCCGGTGGAACTCCGAGATCGCGGACCAGCAGTGGAACTACGCACTGCGCCACCGACCCACAGCCGAGCACGAGTATGCGCTCGGGATGGTGGCTCATTCCGAGGCGGCGGTTGCGAGCTCGAGTTCGAGGTCGAGTTCGCGAAGAATTGCCAAGTCGTTGGGGATTGCGTCGTTCGGGGTGGCGGTGACCAACAGGCTCTGCCAGTCGTAGGAGATGCCCTTGCGGCCGTTCTGGCTAAAGACTGGCTGATCGAGGAGCAGCGTGCTGAGTTCGTTCATGTCAGTTCCCTTTCGGTCCGCCGCGCACACAGCGCGAGTAGAGCGAAGCGACACTAACTATCGAGGTGCCCCGTTGCTACTTACTGATTCAACAGACAGTGAGGCTGATGCGTCCGTCAGTATGGCGGACCGATCGGTCAGTGGATCTGACGCTGCTGATCGTTCCAATACGGCTCGCGCAGCTTGAACTTCTGCAGCTTGCCGGTGGCCGTGCGTGCCAGTGCGTCGCGAAACACGACGTGCTTCGGACACTTGTAGCTCGCCAGTTTTGACTTGGTGTGCGCAATCACCTCCGCCTCCGTGATCGTCGACGACGGTGTGCGCACGACAAGCGCTAGCACTAGCTCGCCCCACTTCTCGTCGGGCACGCCGATCACCGCGACCTCCGCCACCTCGGGGTGACTGAAGACTGCGTCTTCCACCTCGATGCTGCTGATGTTCTCGCCGCCGGAGATGATCACATCCTTCTTGCGATCGGTGATCGTGACGTAGCTCTCGTCGTCGATGATGCCGCCGTCGCCAGTGTGAAACCAGTGCACTCCTGCCGGGTCGTCGGCAGCGGGGTGGATCGCATCGTTGGTTGCGTCGGGCTGGTTCCAATACCCGGCCATGATGTGGTTGCCGCGAGCGAGGATTTCCCCATCGGGCGAGATCCGGACTTCGACACCGATCGTGGCTGCGCCGGCGCGACTGAGTTTTGAGGCTCGCTCGGCCGAGCTGAGCGTGTCGTACTCGGCGCGCGAGCGGTTCATGGTGAGCAGGGGAGTCGTCTCCGTCAGGCCGTAGATCTGAATCAGTTCCCACCCAAGTTCGGTTTCGATGCGCTCGATCGTCTTCGTTGGTGGTGGCGCTCCCGCGCACACGATGCGGACGCGCCCGCGGCCAGGAATCTCGCCCTTCCAGTGTGCGGCGGCGTCGAGAATCATGTTGGCGACGGCTGGGGCACCACACATCACGGTGACACCATGTTGTTCGACCCGCCGGAGAATCTCGGCACCGTCGACCTTGCGCAAGATGATGTGTTGCGCGCCCATGCCCGTGACCGCATACAGCAAGCCCCACCCGTTGCAGTGGAACTGGGGCAGCGTGTGCAGGTACACATCGCGGTCGTTGATGCCAAGGTGCCAGCCGAATGTTGTCGCGTTCAACCAGATGTTGCGATGCGTCAGTTGCACACCTTTTGGCCGCGCCGTGGTGCCGCTGGTGTAGTTGATCGTCGCCGTCGCGTCCTCGTCGTATGCCCACGCTTCAGGCTCGCTGTGGGTCGGTGGAGCATCGGTATCGCTACCGATGACGAATCGGTGTTCGCAGACGACGGCCGCGAGCGTGTCATCGAGCTCGGGGTCGACGTACAGCACGCGTGCGCCGCAGTGATCGACGATGTAGGACACTTCTTCGGCAACGAGTCGGAAGTTGATCGGCACCAGCACGCGGCCCGAACCGCTGACACCGAAGAGCGCCGTTAGCAACCGTGCTGAGTTGTGGCTGACGATCGCCACCCGTTCACCCTGCGCAATGCCGAGTGCATCGAGGTGCGCGGCGATCGCTCGTGCTCGCGCGGCCATCTCGGCGTAGGTCAGCGTGCCCCACGACTCGGCGGGTTGGTCGGGCTCGTCGACGACTGCGACGCGGTGGGGGTAGACCTGCTCGGCCCGGCGGAGGAAATCGTTGACAGTGAGCGCGACCTTCATGGGCACATTGTGGTGTGCGCGCCGTTGCCCCGTGTACAAATGGGTGAACCGCGACGTGAACGCAACGGCGAGCGGTGCCCGGTACCCTGAGGGGCAACATGCCTGAAAATTCACGCCCGCCGGGCGCTCAGCGGCGCCGCCGCACTTCCCCAAAGCCCGCCGAGTACCGCAATTCCGCCTCTGCTCCGGTGCTCACGCTTTCGCAGGACGATTACGTTCCGACCGCTTTCATTGATCTTGGCGTGCCCGCCAGCGTCGACTTCGGCCTCGCTGCCGCCGGGTTCACTGCCCCGTTCGCGATTCAGACGAAGGCGATTCCCGTCGCGTTGACCGGGCGCGACGTGTGTGGCCGCGCGAAGACGGGTAGTGGAAAGACCCTGGCGTTCGGGGTACCGCTGCTCGCCCGCCTGACCAAGGTTGGCGAACCGCGCCGACCTGCAGCCCTGGTGATGGTGCCGACGCGCGAGCTGGCGCTGCAAGTCTCCGAAGTGCTGGCGCCGGTCGCGATCGCCTGTGGTCGCACGGTGCTCGCGGTGTACGGCGGAGCGTCGCGGCAGCAGCAAATCGACGCACTGCAGCTGGGTGTCGACGTCGTCGTCGCGACACCGTTGCGACTGATCGATTTGCTGAAAGAGAACGAACTCCAGCTCGACGCCGTCGAGATCGTCGTACTCGACGAAGCCGACCGTATGGCCGACGACGGATTCACGCCGCAGGTCGAGTGGATTCTGCGCAAGGTCACCGCGCCGCATCAGACAATGTTGTTCTCGGCAACGCTCGACGGCGATGTTGCTCACCTAGTCACGCGCTACATGAAGGACCCGATTGAGGTGGCAATCGATGCCGCTACCGACACGGTCGGCAGCATGCACCACCTCTTCTTGGCTGTGCATCACATGGACAAAGACCGCGTGGTCGCGGCTATTGCCAGCGGAATGACGAAGACGCTGGTCTTCTGCCAAACGAAGCGGATGTGCGACCGCGTTGAGCGCAACCTGCAAGACCTTGGTGTGCGCGCCGCCGCGATTCACGGCGACCTCGCGCAAGCGGCGCGCGAGCGAGCGCTGAAGCGCTTCACCGATGGCGAACTATCCGTGCTGGTGGCAACCGACGTTGCCGCCCGCGGCATCGACATCGACGACATCGGCGGCGTCATTCACTACGAACCAGCCTCGGATGTGAAGGACTACCTGCATCGCAGCGGTCGCACAGCGCGCGCCGGTCGCGACGGCTGGGCGGTCACGCTCGCCGAATACAACCAGCACACGCAGGTGCGGATCCTGCAGCGCGGCATGCGCCTCGAGCCGACCGTGCCGATCGAAACCTTCAGCAACAACCCCAAGCTCAAGCACCTCCCCGACTTCCACGTCTAGCCGGGGGTTTCGTGCCGCCCGGGGGTTTCATGCCCGCCAGCGTGCACGTAAACCCCGACTACGGGGCGGTGAGGACGGTCTGCGTGTAGAGCAGCTGAAAGCCGAGGCGTTCTAGGTTGCGCGCTGACTGACCGTCGGGAACCGCGGTGCACGCCGCGAAGTCACATTTCAGTTCTCGGGCGAGGTGCAAGCGGTAGGCGAGCAGGGCTTGCTGAAGTCCGCGGCCGCGAAACTCTTGCAGCGTTGCGGCACCCCCCAACCAGCCGACATCGTCGACGACGTTCAGCGACCCACACGCGGCGGGCTCGTCGCCAACGAGCGCGACAAAGTCGTGTGTGTCGTCCAGTTGCATCATCACTGCGCAGAACTCGTCGTTGATTCGCCGCGCGTCACCCGTGGAGTCGCCAGCAAGAATTGCGTTGCGTGCCAGCACTGCCGATGCGTCGACCTCGCGGATCTCGGCGACCTGTCGAGTCGGTAACGATGCGAGTTCGCGTACGTACACGTTGCGAAATCGCTCCAAACGAAAGTGGGCAGCAGCGAGCGCGGTCACGAGATCGGCGCTGACCCACGGGTTGATCTCCACCGAAGCAGGCAGCGAACGAGCCTTGTAGAAGCCCGCAACCGCGGCCACGATCTCGCTACCGGGCATTTCGCCGAGGCCGACTCCCGCGGCGCGGTTCACGTACCGTCCCGCACCGAACGCGATCAGTTGCCCGCCATCGCATTCCTGCGCGGCTCCCGGAGTATCGGGTGTCATGCGCGCGAGTACCTCGGCCTGACGTGCGGACATCGCGGCCGCACCGAACTCGACCCGCCGCACCAACTCACGGTTTACATACATGCACCCAGTCTGGCGCGGCTCAGGCGAGCCAGGCGGGGCGATGGGATTCGAAGTCTGCAATCTCGGACGCGTGGGTCATCGTGATTCCGACGTCGTCGAGGCCGTTGAGAAAACGGTGCTGCGTCTGGCCGTCCATCGCGAACGCGGCGACGATTCCCGCCGATGGCACTTCCACCGAGCGGCGCTCGACGTCGATCGTGATCTCGGTCTCGGCGTCGGCTTCGATAGCCGCCCAGATCTGTTGCACGACCGCCTCCGGCAGCACGACCGGAATCAGGCCGTTCTTGGTGCAGTTGTTGGCGAAGATGTCGCTGAAGCTCGGTGCGATCACTGCGTCGAACCCGCCTTGCATGATTGCCCACACCGCGTGTTCGCGCGACGAGCCAACACCGAATGCGGGGCCCGCGACGAGGATGTTGGCGCCGCTGTAACGCTCGTCGTTGAGCACGAAGTTGCGGTCGTCGCGCCACGTCGAGAACAGGCCCTTCTCGAAGCCGGTGCGCTCGACGCGCTTGAGCCACTCGGCGGGAATGATCTGATCGGTATCGACGTCGCTGCGCTTCAGCGGCACCCCGCGACCCGACACAACATGTACGGCCCTCATGACAAATCCTCCGGAGTGGCGAAGTGGCCGGCGATGGCCGTGGCGGCGGCGACTGCCGGTGAGACGAGATGCGTGCGGCCACCCCGACCTTGGCGGCCTTCGAAGTTGCGGTTGCTGGTGCTGGCCGATCGCTCGCCGACGGTGAGCTTGTCGGGGTTCATCGCGAGGCACATGCTGCACCCAGGTTCGCGCCAGTCGGCGCCGGCAGCACGAAACACTTCGGGCAAACCCTCGGCCTCGGCTTGTGCCTTCACCGCGTGGCTGCCCGGCACCACCATCACCCGTGGCACGGTGACGGTGCGACCTTTCATCACCGCGGCCGCGGCGCGCAGGTCTTCGATGCGACTGTTAGTGCACGAGCCGATGAACACGGTGTCGACCTTGACGTCGCGGATTGCGGTGCCCGCTTGCAGACCCATGTACTCCAGCGCGCGTGCGATCGAGTCGCGCGCGGTCGGATCCGTGGCGTCGTCCGGAGAAGGGATGACGTCGTCGATCGAGATCACCTGTGCCGGGTTTGTGCCCCAGCTGACTTGCGGCCGCAACGTGCTGGCATCGATCACAGCTTCCTTATCGAAGACCGCGCCGTCGTCGGTGACCAACGTGCGCCAGTCGGCGACGGCAGCGTCCCACTGCGCCGCCTTCGGTGCGTTGGCGCGGCCCTTCAGGTATTCGAACGTGGTGTCGTCGGGGGCGACTAGTCCTGCCTTCGCGCCAGCCTCGATGCTCATGTTGCACAACGTCATGCGACCCTCCATCGACAGCGCGCGGATTGCTGAACCGCGGTACTCGATGACATGGCCGATGCCGCCGCCAGTTCCGATGTGCCCGATGATCGCGAGCACGATGTCTTTGGCGGTGACTCCCGCTGGCGCAACACCCTCGACGCTGACGCTCATCCACTTCGGACGCGACTGCGGCAACGTCTGCGTGGCCAGTACATGCTCGACTTCACTCGTGCCGATGCCGAAGGCGAGGGCACCAAACGCTCCGTGTGTTGCCGTGTGACTGTCGCCGCACACGACGGTCATGCCCGGCAGCGTGCGACCCTGCTCGGGAGCAATGACGTGCACGATGCCTTGGCCAGGGTCGCCCATAGGGAAGTTGGTGATGCCGAACTCGGCAGTGTTCTCGCGCAGCACTTCGATCTGGCGTGCAGAGATCGGATCGGCGATCGGTTGATCGATGTTCGCCGTCGGCACGTTGTGGTCTTCGGTGGCGATCGTGAGATCGGGCCGACGAACGCCCCGGCCGCTCAAGCGCAGGCCATCGAACGCTTGTGGACTAGTGACTTCGTGCACGAGATGCAGATCGATGTACAGCAGATCGGGCTCGCCAGCGGCCGCATGCACGACGTGGCGATCCCAGACCTTCTCAGCGAGCGTTTTTGGCGTCATTGACTCTTCCTTCACGGCATCCCACATTCTGAGATACGATTCTCAATATGGAGAGTCTAAGCGGCGTTGGCGTCGTTGACAAGACAGCGGCGATTCTGGGCGCCCTCAGCGACGGTCCGCTCGACCTTGCCGAGTTGCAAGACGCAACGGACCTGCCGCGTGCGACTGCGCACCGATTGACGGTCGCGCTGGAAGCGCATCGGCTCGTGCGTCGCGACGCAAGCGGTCGCTTTTGTCTCGGCTTCGAACTCATTCGCCTTGGCCACGCGGCGGCCGACGCGTTTCCGCTGGCCGAGTTGGCGACGCCGATTCTGATCAAGCTTCGCGATCTCACGGGCGAGGCAACGCAGCTGTACGTGCGCGAGGGCAATGCACGGCGTTGTATTGCGTCAGTTCAATCGAGCCACGGCTTGCGTTGGATTGTTCCGGTCGGTGCGCTGCTGCCGTTGAACGTTGGTTCGGCCGGACACGTGCTCGCCGATGGCGGACCGCGGCAGGCGCAGAGCGTGGAGGAACGCGAGCGGGGTGTCGCATCGGTGAGCGCTGCCGTCCTCGACCAGGGCAGCAAGGTTGTCGCCGCAATCAGCCTGAGCGGGCCGGTTGAGCGACTGACGCGCACTCCTTCGCGACGTTTCGGTGCCGCGGTGCGCGCGGCGGCGTTGGAAGTGGCCGGCGCGCTGCCCTAGCAGCGACTAATGCACCGCTCTAGTAAACGGCTACTAGGTCGACGACGACCACGACGTCGATGCTCGGCGGTAGTCCGAAGTCGGCGCTGCCCTGGCCGTCGAACATCAAGATGAACGGCACCTGCGATTGCCGCCTTCCGCCGACCTTCATGTCCTTCACCACCGCGAGCAGACCCGGGAACACGGTTGACTGGGCCGAGTACGCGAACGTCAGCGGCGGGCCGCCCCAATCCGAGGCAAGCAACTCGCCGGTGTCGGCGCGGTACGTGATGATCTGAATCGCGACGTTCTGCCCGTCTTGCGGGCTCACGCCATCGCCGACGACGAGGTCGGTGGACTGCAACACGGTGATGTTGGCCGCCGGGGCGACGTCGACCTGCGGTTCATCGGCGGCATCTGATTGCGGCAACACCGCAACGACATCAATTACAAACGAGAGTGCCGCGCCGGCCTTGATCAATCCCGTACCGTCGCCGGGAGGGGAATCTCCGTAGGCGAGCTCGGCTGGTATGTCGAGTTGTCGACGCATTCCTTGTTGCGCACCGACCAAGCCTTGGTCCCAACCGCGGATCACCCTGCCGGTGCCGAGCACGAACTCAAGTGGAGTTCCGCCGAAGCTGCTGTCGAATTCCTGTCCGTCGGCGGAAAGAACTCCGACGTAGTGCACAATCACGTCGTCGCCAACTTCCGCAGCGCGCCCAGCGCCCGCTACAAGATCCGTGATCACGAGTTCGGTCGGAGTCTCCGCAGGAATCTCGACGGTGGGTTTGTCGACGACAGTCGTGGCTGTTTCGAAACTGCCGTTTGGGTCCGCGTCGGAATTGGTTCCGTCGTCGGTGCAAGCAGCACTTGCGACGGACAGGGCGACGAGGACAGCGACGAAACACCGCGTAGAGCGCATTCGGTTGACCCTACCGCCGGACCGCTATCGGTGGGGCGCGGCGCCGTGCTGCGTCGCGCGCAGCCACTCCTGCTCTGCTTCGGCAAGAGCTGTGCTCGGAGGCCCGGCGACGAATGGCCACAACTCTTCGGCGATTCGGCGGTAGTTGCCGGTAGCCCGCAATTCGCCGAGCAGCGCGTACAAACCAAGGTTGATGCGCTGAATGAACACAAACGCCTTGGGCACGGTCGCGTATTGCGCGATCGGGCTGGTGCGATCGAACGTGTGGCGCACAATACGGCTCGCGTATTCGCCCGACCACGTCACCGGTTTGTCGTCGCGCACGCTTTCGTAGAACTGACTGAAATACTCGCCAACCTCGGCATCAGTAGACGGGCAACCGGGTCGCAACATCCCGGCGGCTTCGACAACGCGCCGAAACGCCGTCACGTCGTGTTCGTAGGCGGCGGCCTTGACCATGCTGATGAACGTCGCCATCTCGGCCGCATCGAAGTGCTTCACCAAACCAAAGTCGAGGAACGTGACCTTCCCGTCCTCGTGGAAGAGGTAGTTGCCCGGGTGCGGGTCGCCATTGAAGGCGTGCATGCCGTACAGGCTGCGAAACACAAATCGAAACAGAGTCTCGCCGACTTGGTCACGTCGATCTTGCGACCACTGCAACATCTCGTTCCACGTATGACCGACAACGAGTTCGCTGGTGATCACGTGCTGTCCGCTGAACGCTGGCAGCACGTCGGGAACGTGGATGAACGGGTGGCCGCGGTAGTAGTCGGCGAACAGCTGTTGGTTGCGCGCCTCTTGTCGGTAGTCGAGTTCTTCGATCAGCCGTTCCTTCACCTCGCCAACCATCTCATCGGGGTTCAGGCCGCCGAAGCCCTGCTGCAGCAACATGCCGAGCAGGTCGGCGTTGCGCAAGTCGGCGGCAACGGCGTCGCCAACGCCGGGGTACTGCACCTTGACCGCAACGGCGCGTTCGCTGCCGGTGATTGGGTCGAGCACGACGGCCCGATGCACCTGGCCGATGCTTGCTGCCGCGATCGGTGTCGGATCCCACTCCACGAACAACTTCTCCGGCGGTGCGCCGAGATCCTGCTCGATCACCTGCGCGGCGAGCTCAGCGCTCATCGGCGGCGCATTCGATTGCAGTTGTGCAAGTGCTTCGCGCAGCGGGGCGGGCAGGGCCTCGTCGACGTAGCTGGCCATTTGGCCGAGCTTCATCAGCGCACCCTTCATCTGGCCCAAGCGCTCGGCAACGGCGGCAGCTGTGCGTAACTCGCGATCTTGGTCGAGCTCAACGCGCCTCTCTGCCGACGCGAAGAGTTTGCGTGCGGCGGTACCTGCGTACGAGACGCCGACACTGGCGCCAAGCATTACGAGGTCGGTATTGCGTTGCGAGCGGCTGGTGCGAAACACCCGCGCGGCTCGTTTGCGAATCGCGACTGCAGCGATGCCGACGACGAGCGCAAGTGGTACTACTCGCCGGAACTTCATGTTGCACGCTCCACGACTGATGCGATCGCGCGCAAGAGCGTCGGAACGAAACGGTCGGCGTTGGCGACCACCGCGTCATGATCGCCATCGATTCGGAACGCTTCGGCGCTCTCGATGGCCTCAAACAGCCGAACCTGTCGCCGCAGTGGAACGACGCGGTCGCGCATCGTGATCAGCACAGACGTAGGCACGTTGACGTTGCCGATCCAGTCGCGCGAGTTGAACTTGCCGATTGCGCGCCCAGCTTCCAGCACCATTCTCCAGTCGTGCAGCGACGCCTCTTGAATCGCCCACGGCTCCCATGTTTCGCTGCGCCGCTGCAGGTAGAACTGCTCGGTGAGCCACTGGCGAGCTTGCGCGGGGGTGCGCCGCGCAAGCACTGCAAGTCCGGCAAGCCCAATGAACCCCAACCGTTCCTCGCGCGACGTCAGAAAGTGCGACGCGGTGGCGCAGAAGACCAGGCCGCTCACTCGCTCTGGGTGGCGTTGCCAAACGAGCTGTGCAACCGGACCACCCATCGAGTAGCCGATCGGGATGACCTTGTCGAGGCCGAGTACATCGCAGACGGCGACCGCGTCGTCAGCGCAATCCTCCAGCCGGAAGGGAGCCTTCGACCGAATACCGCGCCCGTGCCCGCGGTGATCGAGAGCGACAACGCGGTAATGCTGCGCCAGCGGGCGGTAGCACGTGAACCAGTTCAGATCCGCGCTGGCAGTCCAGCCGTGTAACAACAACACCGTCGGCGCGTTGGGTGGGCCGGCAAGGCGACGCACAAACGTGGTGCCTCTTCCGGGTAACTCCATCGCCGCTCCTGGTGGAAGGCGGGGACCTGCGGTCGCAGTCATGCTGCCCGATCAGCCAACCCGTTACTCAAGGACAGGTGCGACCTTGAGCACTTGCACGCGCAGCATGCCGTTGGGTGCTTGGTATTCGACCCAATGCCCTTCGCTGGCGCCGAGCAGTGCGGAGCCGAGCGGCGATTGCGGGCTCATCACGTCGAGGTTGCCAACCTTCTCTTCCATGTGCCCGATGAGATACGTCTCGCCCATGTCGGGCGTGTCGCCTTCGTACATGATGGTGACGACAGAGCCGGTGCTGACCAGTCCGTCACCAGCGGATTCGATGATTTCCGCGCTCTCGATGAGGAACTCGAGCTGACGGATGCGACCTTCCATATGGCCCTGCTCGTCTTTGGCCGCGTGGTAGTCGCCGTTCTCGCTGAGGTCACCAAGCAGGCGCGCCGCTTCGATCTTTTGCGCCACCGTGATGCGCCCGCGCGTGCTGAGGTCGTAGTGCTCGGCTTGCAAGCGCTCGAAAGCTGCCCGGGACAAGTGCGTACTGGCCATAAGGGCAGCGAGTCTACCGCTGATCCAGGCAGCCCCGTTTGGGGTCACGTACGATCGGCGCGTGCGTAGCGCCGAGGATCTTCTCGTCGAGTCGCTGGCGTCCATGACTCGCCGCGAGCGCCGTCAGCAGGCGCGCCTTGCCGCATTGGTCAGCGATCCGGTGCTTCGCGAGCTGACTTTTGCGCTGACCGATGAGGTCCTGCGGTTCCAATCCAACAACCGGGCGGCGGCGCGGTTTCGGCGCATCGTCGCCGAAGTCGGCGTGCCGAAGTCGCTGGGTCCGTTGGATCGGGTTTTGATGCGAGTTGGGGCGGCCGCCTCGTGGCCGTTGCCGTGGGTGGTGATGCCGCTCATGCGCAAACGAATCGTGCGGGAAAGCAATGGTGTGGTGCTATCTGCCGACGATCCAGCGTTCCGTGATCACATGGCGAAGCGTCGTCGCGATGGTTTCCGGCTGAACGTGAACGTGCTCGGCGAGGCGATTCTCAGCGACGCTGAAGCCGACGAACGATTGCAGTTAGTGCGTGCGCGCATCGCGCGCGCCGACGTGGACTATGTCTCGCTGAAGGTGTCGGCAGTTGTCGCCAACCTCGACGCGCTCGCCTTCGAGCACTCAGTGTCCGCGATCTGCGATCGACTGCGTTTGTTGTACCGCGATGCAGAGGCGGCCACTCCGCGAACCTTCGTCAATCTCGATATGGAGGAGTACCGCGACCTAGCACTGACGGTCGCGGCACTCACCACAGTGCTCGACGAGAGCGAGTTTGTTGGCGTCGACGCCGGCATTGTGTTGCAGGCGTACCTGCCCGATTCGCATGCCGCCGGTGTGCACCTATGTCAGTGGGCAACCCAACGACGCGCTCGCGGCGGCGGCCTATTGAAGATCCGGATTGTGAAGGGCGCAAACCTGGCGATGGAGCGCGTGGAAGGCGAGTTGCACGGGTGGCCACAAGCCCCGTATCTCACCAAGGCGGAAGTCGACGCGAGTTTCAAACGTCTCGTATCCGCGGCGCTCGACCCGCAGTGGCGTGGCGCTGTGCGAGTTGGCTTTGCAAGCCACAACTTGTTCGACCTTGGCTGGGCCCTGAGCCTGCCAGAGCGTGATCGCATCGACCTCGAAATGTTGGAAGGCATGGCACCGGCGCAATCGCGCGCGGTGCGCGCTGCGGCAGGAAGCCTGTTGCTCTACGCGCCTGTCGTTCGCGATGAAGACCTGGTGGCGAGCATCGCCTATCTCACTCGTCGTCTCGACGAGAACACGTCGCCCGACAACTTCTTGCGCGCGCTGTTCACACTGCAGCCCAAATCGCCCGAGTGGCGCGATCAGCAGGCGCGTTTCGAGGGCGCGCTCGTCGCCAAGGATTCCGTCAGCACCGCCAGTCGTCGCACACAGGACCGGACGCGACCAGTCTCCATCGGTGAGGCGCGTTTCAAGAATTGTGCCGACACGGACTGGACGCAGCAGGTCAACAGAGACTGGATGCAGCAAGAGTTGGGGAGGTGGAAGTCGCAGCCGATTCCGCGAACGGAGACGATCGGCGGAGTCGACCTTGCCGTCGCAACGGCTGTCCGAGCGGCGGGTGAATGGGCGACGACGGCATACCCGAAGAGACGTCTGCTGATCGCCGACGTTGCTGATGAGATGGAGCGCAACCGTGGGCAGACCCTGGCGGTGATGGCGCATACGGCATGTAAGACGATTCAAGAAGGCGACCCGGAGGTCTCGGAAGCGATCGATTTCGCCCGCTATTACGGCTGGTGCACGAATGCGCTTGAGTACGGATTGGCACGTGGGCTGACGTTTCGTCCGCACGGTGTCGTCGTTGTAGCCGCGCCTTGGAACTTTCCGTTTGCCATTCCGGCCGGGGGCGTACTGGCAGCTCTCGCCGCAGGCAATGCAGTCGTTCTGAAGCCGGCGCCGGAAGTGGTTGAAGTCGCGTACGAACTGGCGTGTCAACTGTGGCGCGCCGGCGTTCCGCGAGAGTTGTTGCAGTTCGTCGCCTGTCCCGACAACGAGGTGGGCCGGCGCCTCATCACGCACGAAGGTGTCGACCTCGTCATACTGACCGGCGCGCTCGACACGGCGCAGCTGTTTCGATCGTGGAAGCCATCGATTCGCATTCTCGGCGAGACGAGTGGCAAGAACGCGTTGATCGTCACCGCCGCCGCCGACGAGGACGCTGCGATTCGCGATTTGGTGAGGTCGGCGTTCGGACACGCCGGGCAAAAGTGTTCCGCGGCGAGCCTCGCGATCATCGAGGCTTCGGTGTACGACGATGCTTCGTTTCAGCGTCGGCTCGCCGACGCGGTGCGCAGTGTGCGCGTTGGTCACGCCACGGATACCGCGACGATGACCGGCCCGCTGATCGGCGCGCCGTCGCCGAAGCTGTTGCGCGCCTTGACCGTGCTGGAGCCAGGCGAGTCGTGGCTGGTGGAGCCGCGATTGATCGATGCAGCAGCGCACGTTTGGTCACCCGGTGTTCGGATCGGCGTTCGCGAGGGCTCATGGTTTCACGAGACCGAGTGCTTCGGTCCTGTGTTGGGGTTGATGCGCGCCCGCGATCTCGATCACGCCATCGCGCTGCAGAACGCAACCCCGTTCGGGCTGACCGGCGGCATTCATTCGCTCGACGATCAGGAAGTGACGCACTGGTTGGAGAACGTAGAAGTCGGCAACGCCTATATCAATCGCCACATCACGGGCGCCGTAGTGCAACGGCAGCCGTTCGGCGGCTGGAAACGATCGTCAGTTGGCTGCGGTCCAAAGGCTGGCGGCCCGTTCTACGTGGAAGCGTTCGGAAGCTGGACTGGCGGCAGCGATGGCGAGCCCGAGTTCCAACGGGTGTGGAACGAATACTTCGCGGCTGAACACGATCCGTCGGGTCTCGCGTGTGAGCGCAACATCTTGCGCTACTTACCCTTGCCCAGCGTCGGCCTCTACAGAGCGCCCAACGCCGACCCTGCCGCGGTCTCCATCGCCGAAATGGCTGCTCGTGTCGCGGGCGTGACCGCCCACCGGTTGGCCAGCCCCGCGACAGATGCCGTCGATCGAGTGCGGGTGATCGGCTCGCTGACGGACGAGGAACTTGCTCAGTGCAATGCGTTGGGGGTCGAGGTCGATCTGGCGCAACCCGTCGCCGATGCGATGGTCGAGTTGCGTCGGTGGGTGCGCGAGCAGTCGATCAGTTGGACTCGTCATCGCCACGGTCGGCTGCTCGACTGAGGTTCTTGGCGGTTACCGTTTGAGCACTATGGCGAGAACGACACATCGAATTGCGGTCATCGGGGGCGACGGAATTGGCCCGGAAGTAACCGCGGAAGCACTGAAGGTTGTGCGCGCCGCAGGCGTGGCGATCGAGACCACCGATTTCGATCTCGGTGGCGCGCGCTACCTGCGCGACGGCGAAATCCTCAGCGACGAAACGCTCGAGCAACTGCGTGCATTCGATGCGATTCTGCTCGGAGCGGTCGGCATCCCACAGGTCGCGCCCGGCGTGATCGAGCGCGGACTGTTGCTGAAGCTGCGCTTCGCGCTCGACTTGTACATCAACCAGCGTCCTTTTATCGGCACCGCTCCGGGTGGCGCGACGCCGCACGATTTCGTGGTCATTCGCGAGAACACCGAAGGCCCGTACGTCGGCGAGGGTGGCGTGCTGCGCAAGGGCACCCCGCACGAGGTCGCGACGCAAGGGTCGGTGAACACGCGCATGGGCACCGAGCGCGCGTGCCGGTACGCGTTCGAGTTGGCGATGACTCGCGGCAAGCACGTCACGCTCGTACACAAGACCAACGTGCTGACGTTCGCCGGCGATCTGTGGCAGCGGGCGTTTGACGCAGTCGCTGCCGAGTACCCCACGGTCGCAACTGCCTACAACCACGTCGACGCGGCGTGCATCTACTTCGTGCAAGATCCGCACCGCTACGACGTGATCGTCACCGACAACCTGTTCGGCGACATCCTCACCGATCTCGGTGGTGCGGTGAGTGGTGGAATCGGCATTGCAAGTAGCGCCAACCTGAACCCGGCGCGTACTGGGCCGAGCATGTTCGAGCCGGTGCACGGCTCCGCGCCCGACATCGTCGGCACCGCAACGGCGAATCCGACGGCCGCAATACTCAGCGCCGCCCTCATGCTCGACTTCTTGGGCGAGGGCGCCGCGGCCGATCGAATCCGCGAAGCATGTGCGCAACCTGTTACCGGCAGCACCAGCGAGATCGGTTCCCAAATCGCCAGCCGCGTGGCAGGCTGATCCAACTACTCAAACGACTTATCTAGCGAGAACTATCTAGCGAGAAGGACAGGGGCGATCATGCCGATTCAAACAACTCCCAAGATCTGGATGAACGGCAAGCTTGTCGATTGGGACAAAGCCCAAATCCACGTGCTGACGCACACGCTGCATTACGGCACTGGTGTGTTCGAGGGCATCCGTGCTTACGAGACGGCGAATGGTCCAGCGATCTTCCGCCTCACCGACCACATCGTGCGCCTGCACAACTCCGCCAAGATCGTCGGCATGGAGATTCCGTACACGGTCGACGAGTTGGTCGAGGCGTGTAAGGCGACGGTGGCATCCACCGGTTTGCCCGGTTGCTACGTGCGCCCGATCGCTTACTACGGCTACGGCGAGATGGGTCTGAACACGATGCCGTGTTCGGTTGATGTTGCGATCGCGTGCTGGCCATGGGGTGCGTACTTGGGCGACGATGCCGTCACCAAGGGCGTGCGCATGAAGATCTCGTCGTGGACGCGTCACGACCACAACACGATGCCGCCGGCGTCGAAGACCAGCGGCAACTACGTCAACAGTTCGCTTGCCAAGGTTGAGGCGTTGAAGGCCGGTTACGACGAAGCGATCATGCTTGCCCCGAACGGACTTGTTGCCGAGTGCACCGGCGAGAACATTTTCGCGGTGCGCAACGGCATCATGATCACGCCGCCGATCTCGGCTGGTGCGCTCGAGGGCATCACACAGAACACGGTGATGACGATTGCGCGCGATCTTGGCTTCGACGCCCGCGTCGACAACCTCGCTCGCAGCGACCTCTACATCGCCGAGGAAATCTTGGTGTGCGGCACGGCCGCTGAAGTCAGCTCGGTGAACTCGGTCGACGACCGCGCGATCCCGTGCCCCGGCCCGAAGACGAAGGCCATTGCCGAGGTCTACGCCCGCACCGTGCGCGCCCAAGAAGACCGCTACAAGGATTGGTGCGAACTCGCCGTCTAGATCGGCGGCTAGCTGGTCACAAAGAATCCACCTCTACGGTCGATTTCTTGCGACCGCCTAACTCAGTCGGGGCGATACTGCCGATAGCCGGGTGGCACTGGCTCCACAAGGTCAGCGAGCATGGCGCGAACGCGGCTTTCGTTGCGGCGTGCCAGTAGGTAACTGTCGACGCCGACCGTGATCTTTCTGTTGAACGGCGCGTTCTGGATCGTGATCGACGCGGGCGGAAGCGTGCTGAGCAACTTCTTGGGCCGCCCAATCCATCGCTTTGACGATGTCAGTAGCACCTGCTGCTCAGTTCGCACGAGGAACCGAAAGGCCATTCCCGCCTGCATCGCGATACCGGCACCGCCGCCCGCAATCGCAAAGTCCCACGGCTCAGCGACGTTGAGTGCTTTTGCGACTCCAAGACCGACGAAGAATCCCGCAATGCCGAAAACCAGCGCTGACTTTCGCCTCATGACGATGGGAACCGCATCGCGAACGGGGGCGCCGACGAGTCTTGCTGCTGATTCGAGGACTGCCTTCTTTGCTGTCATCCTCAGGACGATAGACGCCAGCGAGTTGCTCTCAAGGCAAACTCGTCGGCGCGTTCGATCACCGACAGCACCAGTGTCGGCGTGACTTCGAAGCAGGCTTGCTCCTCGATGAATCCGTCTGCCTCCGGTCCCATCTCTGCTCCGTACTTCGCCATGAAGCGCTCGATCCATGTATCGATGCGTGCCGCGTCGGTGAGTCGCTTCGCCGAACCCTGCACCGACACGCACTCGACCGAATCTGAGTTGGTGAATGTCACCAGAGGATTGGCGGCGATGTTGCGCACTTTCTTCGCGTTGGGTGAGCAGCTGAACATGAACTGCCGATCGTCGTCGTCCCAAACACCCCAGACTGGAAGCGAGTGTGGTTGCCCTTTGGCGCTGACGGTGACCACCCAGTAGTTGCGCGTCGCGATCAATCGCTCAGCAGCCCAAGACCAGGGGAGTGCGCGCCACTCGGGAACATCGACCCCATAGTCGGCCATCGCCGGCCGCTCACCGACTGGTGTGCTCATACCGCGGGGCGGCCTTTCGGAACTCCTTCGGCGTCGCGCTTCTTGGCTGCCATGCCGGCCAGGCACTCGGTGAATAGGCGGTGCGCGACGTTGACTGTGCAGTCTGCGTGGTCGTACGCCGGTGCAACTTCAACGACGTCCATCGCGACGACCTTGTGGCGATACGCGAGCGAGCGCACCATGCGCAACAAATCAGCGGCGACGAGTCCGCCGGGCTCCGGCGTTCCGGTTGCAGGGGCGTACGCGGGGTCGAGCGAGTCGATGTCGATCGAGATGTACAAGAACTCCGGCCCATCGAGCGCTTCTGCGACGGCGTCGGCCATCACCGCCTGGAAGCCGCGCTCCCAGATCTCGTCCATCAGATGCCAACGCATTCCTTGCTCGGCCATCCAATCCCACACGTCTTCGCCTGGCCAGTGACTGCGCAACCCGATCTGGATGAAGTTCTTCCCGGGAATCGCGCCCGACTCGATGAGGCGTCGCATCGGCGTGCCGTGACTGGCGAGGTTGCCGTCGATCGATTCTGCGGTGTCCGCGTGCGCGTCGAAGTGCACCATGCCGACGTTGCCGTAGCCATACACATCCGCGACCGCGGTCGCCGACGGCCAAGTGATCGTGTGATCGCCACCCATCACGAACGGCACGATGTGCCGGCTCGCAACCTCGGCGACGCGCTGCTTGATGTTGTCGAGGCTTTGCTCGACCATGCCGTGCGGACACGCCGCGTCGCCGTAGTCGACGACTTCCACCCAGTCGTACATCTCCAAGCCAGTGCCGAGGTGATACGTGCCCGATTGATACGCGTTCGCACGCAATGCACGCGGACCAAAACGCGCGCCCGGACGATTGGTGGTGCCGAGGTCGAACGGTGCACCGACGACGGCAACATCGGGCTGCCATTCGTCGAGTTGCGCAGGGTCGGTGAGCAACGGTCGCTGCCCGAACGTCAGCACGCTGCCGAAGTTGTAACCCTGATCGAGTTGTTGCTGATACCCAGGCGAGATGTGGCGTCGCGGCGTCGTCATGCAACTCACCGTAGTCGGCCAAAAAGCGAAGCGCCCCGGGCTGCGCTGCCAACCGAAGTCGGCGCGCCGCCCGGGGCGACCTCTATGGAGTTTGATCCACCACTGCTCGATTGTCCGGCGTTAGCCTTCTCTCCGACCAATGTCATCGCCCGTCAGAGCTTGCGCTCTGGCGGGCGATTCCCTTTGCTGACTGTTTCCCCGGTTACCCGGTTCTTTCCCCAGCGTGAGACCCCACGTGCTTGGCCGCTTTCGGTTGCCCGGCTGCGGTCTTGTCGTGCTGGCTGTCGCTGCCTCTGCCCGGTTACCCAGGTGAGCACCTCGACATCCCATCGGCTCCCCCGAAGGTTCGCGATGTGGACTCCGAATCATCCTCCGACCGTCCCCGCTTTGCCACGTGCACCCGGTTGGCCCTCCGTTTCCCCTCGATCACCATTGCTGGCTCTCGGGGCTCTTCGGCACCGTTCCTCGGGCACCGGTTGGCATGCGCTGTCCGGTACGTCGCACACTCTGAACCTGCTGTTTCTGCAGGTCAAGAGGTATTTTTCGTGCGCACAGGGTTATCCGACCCGAATGCCAGTTACGCACAGAACAATTTTCGTCGTCCACCTTTTGCGCACAAGTTGTGCACAGCACGCATTGACAAAAGTCGTGCGCGGCCGATTGAATGAGGGCATGAGTTCGCAGCCGGCAAAGCCAATCACCACGACCGCGATCATTATTTGTTAGCGCATGTCGGCCCTCGCCGATATGCGCCTGCAGCCGCCCGTTCGGGCGGCTGTTTCATTTCTCCGGAAGGTTTCAGCACATGAACCGCACACTGAACGAGCAAGAAGTCGAAGTGTTCGACACCACACTGCGCGACGGGCTGCAGGTCGAGGGCGTGTCGGCCACAGTCGACGACAAGTTGCGCATCGCCGCGCAGCTCGATCATCTGGGTGTGCACTACATCGAGGGTGGTTGGCCAGGAGCGAATCCGAAAGACATCGACTTCTTCGCCCGCGCGACGACGGAACTCAGCCTCAAGACATCGACGATGGTTGCGTTCGGCAGCACGCGTCGTCCGCGGGGCAAAGTTGACGACGACGCGACGTTGCGCAACCTGCTCGATGCCAACACGTCGACGGTGTGCATCGTGGCGAAGAGTTGGGACTATCACGTTCTGGAAGCGCTGCAGACCACGCTCGACGAAGGCGCTGCGATGATCGCCGACTCCGTCGAGTTTCTCGTCGGTGCTGGCCGACGAGTGATGGTCGACCTCGAGCACTTCTTCGACGGTTACAAGCGGAACCCCGAGTTTGCCTTGCGGGCGATCGAGGCAGCGATGGTGAACGGGGCGAGTCATCTCGTGCTGTGCGACACCAACGGCGGCTCGCTGCCGCACGAGGTGGCGCAAGTCGTTGCCGATGTGAAGCGCCATGTTGGCGACGATGCAATCATCGGCATCCACTGCCACGACGACACCGGTTGCGCGGTCGCCAACTCGATGGCAGCGGTGCTGGCCGGTGCTCGCCACGTGCAAGGCACTCTCAACGGCTTGGGCGAGCGCACCGGCAATTGCAATCTCACGACGGTGATTCCGAACCTGCAGCTCAAGCTCGGCATGCACTGCCTTCCCGAAGGCCACATCGAGCGACTGTCTTCGGTCAGTCATCACGTCGCGGAGATCCTCAACCGCCCGCTGAACCCGCAAGCGCCATACGTCGGCTCGTCAGCCTTTGCGCACAAGGCCGGTCTGCACGTCAGCGCGATCAAGCGGGCCAAAGATGCGTACGAGCACGTCGATCCCGAGTTGGTAGGCAATGGCACGCGGTTCGTTGTCAGTGAGATGGCTGGCAGGGCCACGATCGAGATCAAGGCTGAAGAGTTGGGCTTGCCGATGGATGGCCCGGCGGTCAACCAGGTGATCGACGACCTGAAGCGCTTGGAACACGAGGGCTATCACTTCGAGGCAGCCGACGCTTCGTTGGAACTGCTGATGCGCCGCGCCGCTGGGTGGGAGCAGAGCTTCTTCCGCGTCGAGAGCATGCGCGTGATAACTGACGAGTCGGCCAACGGCGCGTTCACGACGGAAGCCACCGTCAAGGTGTGGGTTGGTGCGGGAGATTCCGGCAAGCGCTATGTGCAGACCGCTGAAGGCAACGGCCCTGTGAACGCCATCGACACCGCGCTGCGCGCCGCGCTGGATGTCACCTTCCCGCTGCTTTCACACGTGCACCTCACGGACTACAAGGTGCGCATCCTCGACGGGGCGACTGCCACCGGTGCGGTGACGCGGGTGCTCATCGACTTCTCCAACGGGGAGCGTTCGTGGACGACGATCGGCGTGAGCAGCAACATCATCGAGGCGTCGTGGCGGGCGCTCGAAGAGGGTTTGGTCTATGGGCTGCTGCATGCCCCTGTCTGAGTGACAGACTGAGGCGGCTATGGCTGCACCAAAGTTTTCTCCCACGCCCGTCGTCGACACGACCCGCAGCTACGGGTCGCCCGCAGTAGTTCCTGCCGCGTGGATGGCCGACCGCCCATCAGACATCGAGGGCTTCCAACCGTCGGGCGATCGTCTCGGCTACCAAGGGCCTGACCAGGGCTTCGCCCTCAAGATCGCCAAGGGCTTCACCGATCGTTTACAACTCGCCCCTGGCGAGAAGGCACACGATGCCATCGCCGGTTGCCTCGGCGTCGCTCTACGTCGCGCATCGATGTTCGGTCGTGCTCCAGTCGTGCACGATCTCACGATTGCGTTCACGATTTGGGGCTTCCTCGGTCGTCGCCACGCGGAGGACCTGCTGGAAATGCGGCGACCACTGTTCGCCGGGCTTGGTCACGGCCATCACTACACCGAGATCCGCGCTATCGCCGACAGCGTTCCCGAGTCGACGTTGCGCATGACGCCGCAAGAGGTCGACGCGGTGTATCCGGCGCAGTGGCGCGAGCTGCTCGGACTCAGCTAGGCCTTCGATGAGCCAGTCGATCACGCTTTCCGACGAACAGCACGAGTTCCGTCGTGTGATGCGTCAGTTCTGCGACGCGAAGATTGCGCCGCTGGCGGCCGACATCGACCGGGCAGGCGAGTACTCGTGGGCAACGTTCGAAGCACTGAAGGGCATGGAGCTCACCGGGCTCGGCTTCCCCGTCGAGTACGGCGGTGCCGGGGCGACCTTGGTCGACCAAGCGATCGCTGCCGAGGAGATTGCTCGGGCATGTGTGGCAACGAGCTTGCAGTTCCTGATCTCGAAGCTCGGCATGCTGCCGGTGCTGAACTTCGGGTCGGCGGCGCTGAAAGAGAAGTACGCGCCGCGCGTGGCTAGCGGTGCGAGTCAGTGCAGCTATGCGCTCAGCGAAGCCGACGCGGGCAGCGACGTTGCCTCGATGACCACGAAGGCCGAGCCCGACGGCGACGCGTGGATTCTGAACGGCAGCAAGTGCTGGATCACCAACGCTGGCGTCAGCGACCTGTACACGGTGTTCGCCCGCACGTCGCCGGATCGCCACCGTGGCATCACCGCCTTCTTGGTGGAAGCCGAGTGGGGAGTGCAGGTCGACAAGTTGGAACACAAGATCGGCCTGCGCGGTTCGCCGACCGGTGTGATCCGTTTCGATGGCGTCCGTGTACCGGATGCCAATCGCATTGGCGAAGTCGGCCAAGGGTTCACCGCCGCGATGCACACGCTCGATCGCAGTCGGCCGACGATCGGCGCGCAAGCCGTCGGCGTTGCGCAAGGCGCGCTCGACTTTGCCCTCGGCTACATGAAGGAGCGCAAGACGTTCGGCCGACCGCTCTCGGACAACCAGGGGCTGCAATGGATGGCGGCGGACTGTGCGATGCGCATCGAAGCGGCGCGCGGCCTGGTGTACAAAGCGTGTGCGATTGTCGATGAAGGCGATCCGCGCGGCGATCTCAGCATGGCTGGCGCGATGGCGAAGTGTTTCGCCAGCGATGTGGCGATGCAGGTGACTACCGACGCCGTTCAGTTCCTCGGCGGCTACGGCTACACCAACGAGTTCCCGGTCGAGCGCATGATGCGCGACGCCAAGATCACGCAGATCTACGAAGGCACCAATCAGATCCAGCGCATGGTGATCGCGAAGAAGCTGTTCAGCTAACCGATGAGCGGTGCGGTCGGCGAGCACAACAACGCGCGCGGGGCGGTATGGGCACTCGCGTCGGCAACTGCGTATTCGTTGTCTTCGGTCGTCGGTAAGGACCTGCTCGACTCGCTTGGTCCGTCTTCGCTGTTGTTCTGGCGTTTCTCGATCGCGACTGTCGTGCTGTGGATCGCGGTGTTGATATGGCATCGCCGGGGCGGGCCTAACCCGTTCGCCGTGCCGCGTTGGACGATGCTTGTACTCGGCGTTGTGTTCGGGTTGATGGTGCTGCTCGGCTTCCTCGCGCTGGATCGGCTCGACGCCTCCCTGTACATCGTGCTCGTCTATATGTACCCAGCACTCGTCGCCGTCGGCTCGGCGCTGCTGGGCACTCGATCGGCTCCGCTGACTTGGGTGGCTCTCGCCGTGGTGATGGCCGGCATTGTGCTGACGGTGCCCGAGCTGTTCGGTGGCGTCGGGGAAGTGGATGGCGTGGGGGTTGCTTTGGTGGTGGCGCAGGCGGTGGTCTTTGCGACATACATGATTGTCAGCAGCCGCGTCATGCCGCGTGCGACCGATGGGGTGGTCGCCGCTGCATGGATCGTGTTGGGTGCGAGCTTGGTGATCACACCGATCGCGTTGATCGACGGACTCGTCCTCCCACGAGGGAACACGCTCGTGTTCGAGGTCGCAGTCTTTGCGCTGATCCCGACGGTCGTTTCGAGCATCTGTTTCTTCCAGGCAATGCGGCATATCGTGCCGGGCGCTGTCGCGATGGTTCTCACGATCGAGGTTGCGCTCGTCATTGGGTGGGCGGTGCTGTTCTTAGGCGAAGAAATCCGAGCGATCAAGATTGTCGGCGCGGTAGTCGTCGTCGCCGGAGTGTTGCTGGCACAGTGGGCAAACTTGCGCGAAGCCCGAATGGCCAACGTTCCGCTGCCGACGTGACTACATCAGCGGTACGACGGCGTAGCTAATCGCTGCGAACTGCAACGCCGAGGCCACCACGGTGAACGCGTGGAACACCTCGTGAAAGCCAAACACCCTCGGCCACGGGTTCGGCCAGCGCACCGCAAGCGCGAGGGCACCGAGCGTGTAACAGACCCCGCCCGCGAGCATGAGCGAGAAGCCGACCGCGCCAAGACCATCCGCAAGCTCGGGAAAGACGAACAGGGCCGTCCAACTCACGATGATGTAGCTCGCGCCCTTCCACGCGCGGTGCACCGGAAGCCATTGCAACGTGATGCCAATGGCGGAGCCGACCCAAGCAGCGATGAGCACCGCTGAGCGTTGTACGCCGTCAAGGCACACCGCGGCAATCGGTGTGAAGCCGCCGCCGATCGCGAGAAAAATTGCCGAGCGATCCAGCTTTTGCATCAACGCCTTCGCCGGGGGTTGCCAGCGACCGCGGTGATACAGCGCCGATACTCCGAACATCGTCGCCGTGCCGCCGACGTAGATCGCAAGCAGCATGCGATCGGTGAGCGAGGCGTGCGGATACACGACCAACGCAATCCCGCACACCAACATCAAGGGGAACGAGACCATGTGCGTCCAGCCGCGCAGGAGGGGCGGGGGCAATGTGTGGTGCTCGTGCACGGTCGCCACGATAGTTGCGCTAGCTCGTTGCTCCGTGGCGGCCCTCGCCAGCCGCGAAGCGAGCGGCTCCGGCCAAGGTTTCGCCGCTCATGATGGTGTCGAGTCCCAACTTGGTTTCGTTGGCCAACGCATCGGCGAGCGACAGGTTCCACTGCTCGAAGCTGCTGCGTCGATCGTTGCGCAGGCAGCCCTGGGGCAGCGCCGCGATCTCGTGAGCGAGCGCGGTTGCGGCGGCAAGCGCCGTCCCCGCCGGCACCGACCGATTCACCAACCCCATGCGCACGGCTTCCTCGCCGCTCACTCCGCGACCGGTGAGCAGCAGATCGAGCGCGTGGCTCTGGCCGATAAGGCGGGGCAATCGAATGCTGCCGCCATCGACCAACGGGACACCCCACCGCCGGCAATACACGCCGAACACTGCACTGTCCGAGGCGACGCGCAGGTCGCACCAGACGGCCAACTCCAGACCGCCCGCTACCGCGAACCCCTCGACGGCGGCGATCACCGGCTTGTTCAGCAGCATGCGGGTTGGACCCATCGGGCCATCGAGTTCGACGTCGCGTTCCACGCGGTTGCCGCGGCCGTCGCTGATTCCCTTCAGGTCGGCTCCCGAGCAGAAGGTTCCGTTGGCCCCCGTCAGAATCGCGACGGCGAGCGCATCGTCGGCGTCGAACGCGCGAAACGCTTCAGCGAGCAGGACGGCCGTCGGCCCGTCGACGGCGTTGCGAACGTCGGGCCGGTCGATCGTCACGATGCACACCGGGCCGTCGTGCGTTACGTGAACGCTCACGGCACGGGGTCGATCGCGTGGGCCTTCAGGTCGGCAAGCGCACAGAACTCGAGCGCCGATACATGCGTCGCAGCCAGCCGAACCTGCGGGGCGCAACCGGCATCGAACGCCTCTTGCCAGCGTGGAGCGCACAGGCACCACTGGTCTCCCGACTTCAGCCCGGCAAAACCGTGCTGCGGCATCGGCGTGCTGAGGTCGTTTCCCACTTGCTGCGAGTACTCCAGAAAGTCGTCCGTGCACACGACGCACACCACGTGCATTCCCGGATCATCGCCATGGTTCTCGCAGCAGCCCGTTCGGTAGTACCCCGTCAGCGGGTCGAACGAGCACGACTGCAGTTCGCCACCCATCACATTGATCTGCGCCATGAGCGCAAACTACCTCGCCCGCCGGGCGCGGTTCCTGCCGAAGGGGGACAAGTGGGGCTGTGCAACACTGGCAGGGTGACGATCAAGGCAACAGTTGGAGCTGCAGACATCGATTGGGTCGCTGCCACTCGCGAAGCGATGGCCGCACTGATCGGCGAACAGGAAACGAGCCGTGTTCTCGACCGGCTGTTGCCGATTATGCCCGCCGGCTACGACGAACTGAACTGGCCGAACAGCGCCTCCATCGACCTCCCAATCATCGATCGCCTCGGCGCCGTCACCGACGAATCGGCGACGGCGGTCGAGACCGCCATGCTGCACTTTGTCGAGGCGACTGAGAACGAGTGGCGCTTCCGCGTGTACCACGCAGGTTCTTCCGTACCCATCGCGGACCTGCTGCCGCTGCTTGATCATCTTGGCTTCCGGGCGATCGACGAGCGTGCCTTTCACTTCCAATTCGGCTCGCGCGGTGTGTGGTTACACGACGTGGGCGTGCAGGTTCCGGAATCGATCGCGCTTACCGAAGAGGCGCGCGCGGAGGTTCAGCGGGCGTTCATCGCCGAGTTCACCAACACCGTCGAGGTCGATGGACTCAACCGATTGGTGCTCCTTGCGGGTCTTGCTGCGCGCGACGTAGAGATCCTGCGGGCGTACTCGCGCTACCTGCGCCAGATCGGCTTCCCGTTCAGTCAGCAGTACATCGAATCGACGCTTGGCCGCCACGCGGTGATTGCTGCCGGACTGGTGCGGTTGTTCGTCGCCCGCTTCACGCCACAGGCCACCGCTGCGCCAGACGAGTCGTCTGTCATCCAAGCGCGTGCCGCGATCGCCGAAGCGCTCGATGCGGTGCCAACGCTCGACGACGATCGCACGTTGCGTGCGATGTTGGCGCTAATCGAGGCGACAGTGCGCACCAACGCGTTTCGTCCAGGGCCGAACGCTGGCTATCGCGACGTGATCGCATTCAAGTTCGACACGAGCAAGATCCCCGATCTGCCGCTGCCGCGACCCATGTTTGAGATCTGGGTGTGTTCGCCGCGGGTCGAGGGTGTCCACTTGCGCAACGGTCGTATCGCCCGTGGTGGTATCCGTTGGAGCGATCGTCGTGAAGACTTCCGTACGGAGATCCTCGGACTGTTGAAGGCGCAGATTGTGAAGAACGCCGTCATCGTGCCGACCGGCGCCAAGGGCGGGTTCGTGCTGAAGCAGGCGCCAGCTGCCAACACCGACGAATTCCGCGCCGAAGGCGTTGCCTGCTACCGCCACTTCATCGCCGGCCTTCTCGACCTCACCGACAACATTGTCGACGAACAGGTCGTTCCGCCGCCGGCGACGGTGCGTTACGACGGCGACGACCCGTATCTGGTTGTCGCCGCCGACAAAGGAACGGCGACGTTCAGTGACATCGCGAACGGCATCGCCGCCGACTACGACTTCTGGCTGGGCGATGCCTTCGCTTCCGGCGGCAGCGTCGGCTACGACCACAAGGTGATGGCGATCACCGCCCGCGGTGCGTGGGAGAGCGTGCGTCGCCATGCTGCCGTGTTGGGCAAGGACGCCGAGCGCGACGAGCTCACCGTCGTGGGCATCGGCGACATGAGCGGTGACGTGTTTGGCAACGGTTTGTTGCGCTCGCCGCACCTCAAGCTGGTCGCTGCGTTCGACCATCGCCACGTCTTCATTGATCCCAATCCCGACCCCGCTGTGGCATTCGCCGAGCGTCAGCGCTTGTTCGCGCTGCCGCGCAGTAGCTGGGCCGACTATGACCCGTCGCTCATTTCAGAAGGTGGCGGTGTTTATCCACGCACGCTGAAAACGATCGAGCTGTCGGAAGCTGCGCGCAAGCGGCTCGACGCTGACCGCGCGTCGTTCGCGCCGAACGAGCTACTGACCGCGATTCTGCGAGCACCTGTCGATTTGTTGTGGAACGGCGGGATCGGCACATACGTGAAAGCTGCGAGCGAATCGCACGCCGAGGTGGGCGACCGCGCCAACGACAGCCTGCGCGTGAACGGCGTTGAGCTGCGCTGCAAGATGGTGGGCGAAGGCGGCAACTTGGGCTTCACGCAACGCGGGCGCGTGGAGTACGCCCTAGCCGGCGGACTGATCAACACCGACGCGATCGACAACTCGGCGGGCGTCGACTGCAGTGACCACGAGGTCAACATCAAGATTCTTCTTGGCGCGGCGATGGCCAAGCGCGGGCTCGGTATCGCACAGCGCAACGAACTGCTCGCGGAGATGACCGACGAGGTCGGCGAGATGGTGCTGGACGACAACCGCGCGCAAACGTTGGCCCTCACCATTGCTCGGCGGCAGGCGTTACCGATGATCAACGTGCACAGTCGCTACCTGAACTCGTTGGAGAGCGAAGGGTGGCTCAACCGAGCGCTTGAGTTCTTGCCAACCGATCGCCAGATTGCCGAGCGGCAGACGGCGGGCACCGGACTGACCACTCCCGAGTTTGCGGTGTTGCTCGCGTACACGAAGAGCGCGAATGCAGTCGAGATCGTCAAGAGCGACCTCCCCGACGACCCGTACCTTGTGCCCGACTTGTTGAGCTACTTCCCGCAACGCTTGCAAGGGAAGTACCGCGAGGAAATTCTCAGCCACCGTTTGCGCCGCGAACTGATTGCGACCCAGGTGTGTAATCAGTTGGTCAACCACGCGGGTATCAGTTTCGATCACCGCATCGGTGAAGAAACCGGTCTCGGAGTTGTCGAGATCACGCGTGCCTGGATTGCAACGCGCGACATCTTCGATGTGGCGGCGCTGTGGGATCAGATCGATGCACTCACCGGGCATGTGAAGCTCGAGCTGCAGCTCGACCTCTTCCTCGAGCTACGCACGATGACTGAGCGCGGCGTGATGTGGCTCTTGCGCAGCCGCAAGGCGCCGATCGATATCGCTGGTGTCGTCGCCGAGTTCCGAGAGGGCATCGCAACGCTCGCGGTCAGCCTGGAGGGGCAGTTGCAGGGTCGCATGCGCGATCAGGCCTTCGCGCTCGAGGCGGGCCGGCTCGCCGGTGGAGTTCCGGAGGAGCTAGCTCAGCGCAGTGTGTTGTGGCCGTTGCTGCACACCGGTTTCGATGTCGTTGCTCTCGCCGCTCGCTCGCGCCAGCCGCTTGCCTCCGTTGCGACCAACTATTGGCAGCTGTTCGCGGAACTCGACCTGTGGTGGCTGTGGGAGGCAATTGGCCGACTGCCGCGCAGCAATCGTTGGCAAACGCAAGCACGGGCGGCGCTGCGCGACGATTTGCTGTCGGCGCTCGCCGACTTGACCAGCGACATATTGGCTGCAGGATCGGTGGGCAGTTGGCGAGCCGCCAATGATCGGCTGATCGGGCGCGCGATGGTGTTGTTCACCGAGATCCGCCGTGTCGATGCGCACGATCTCACCACGTTGTCGGTAGCACTGCGACAACTGCGCAACCTTGCGCTCCTGAGCTGATGGCGTCGCCGCAATGAGTAGCCCTCGCTTTCGAATCGCGCCTTCGCCTACGGGCTACTTCCACGTGGGCGGCGCGCGCACCGCGCTCTTCAACTGGGCGCTTGCCCGCCAGCTCGGTGGAACCTTCGTGCTGCGCATCGAAGACACCGACACCGATCGCAACCGTCCGGAGTGGACGCAGGGGATCATCGACGCGCTCGCCTGGATCGGGATCAGCGCCGACGATCCGCACTTCGAGGGACCGTACCTGCAGAGTGATTACACGCAGCAGCACGTCGCCGCCGTCCAGCAGCTTGTGGATGCCGGCAAGGCGTACTACTGCGACATGACGGCGGCCGACATCGAGGCGCGCAACAAAGCCGAGGGTTCAACGGGCTATGCCGGTTGGTCGCGCGATCGCAACCTTGGCCCCGGCCCCGACCGCGTCGTACGATTCCGCGTGCTGGCTGGCACGACCATCGTGCGCGATCAGGTACGCGGCGACGTCGAGTTCGACAATGCGCTCATCGAAGACTTCGTTCTGCTGCGCAGCAACGGGGCGCCGGTGTTCTTACTCGCCAACGTTGTCGACGACATTCACATGCGGATCTCACACGTGCTGCGCGCCGAGGAGCATCTGTCGAACACGCCCAAGCAGCAGATGTTGTGGGAAGCGCTCGGCACGCCGTCGCCGGTGTGGGCGCATGTGCCGCTGCTGGTGAATGAGCAACGCAAGAAGATTTCCAAGCGCCGCGACAAGGTGGCGCTGGAGCAGTATCGAGCCGAGGGTTATCTAGCGAATGCGATGGTCAACTACTTGATGACGCTCGGGTGGACGCCCAAGGGCCCCGAAGTGCAGCCATGGCCGCAAATCGAGGGCGACTTCCGACTGGAAGACGTGCATCTTTCACCCGCCTTCTTCGATCTCAAGAAGCTGGCTGCGTTCAACGGTGACTACATCCGCATGTTGAGCGCGCATGAGTTTCTTGAGGCGTGCCGTCCGTGGCTGCTCGGGCCCGACGCCGGGTTCCCCGCCGACCGATTCGATGAGACGAAGTTTCTTGCGATGGCGCCACATATCCAGCCGCGATGCGTAACGCTCGCCGACGCCCCTGGGGTCGTCGACTTCCTGTTCCTCGCCGAGCCGATCATCGATCAGGACGCGTGGGCGAAGGTGTTCGCAGCGCCCGATGCGGTTGCCGTGCTGCGCGAAGCGATCGTCGCCTATGACGCGATGGTCGAGTGGAATCACGAAGCGCTGAAGAGCACATTGGAGGCCATCGGCGCGACGCACGATCTCAAGCTGGGCAAGACGCAAGCGCCGGTGCGTGCCGCGGTCAGTGGTCGCAGCGTCGGCCCGCCTTTGTTCGAAGCGCTCGAAGTACTGGGTCGCGACGAGACACTGCGGCGAATGCGAAACGCGGAGGCCGCGCTCGCTTGAGTGACGAAGCGGCGAGCCCGGTCGTTGACGAGCCGACCGTTGATGAACCCACCGCCGAGCAACTGCGTCGTAAGCGCAGGTGGCGTCGAGTGCGCCGCAGTGTCTACGCCGGGTTTGCATTGCTGACGCTGTACTACTCGGCGTCGCTGTGGATCGTTCACTCGACGGGTACGAGCGATCAGGCGCGTCGCGTCGATGCGATCGTGGTGATGGGTGCCGCACAATACGACGGCCGCCCTTCTCCGCAGCTGGCGGCGCGCCTCGATCACGTCGTCGAGTTGTGGGATCAGGGTTTCGCCCCGATGATCATCACGACCGGCTACAAGCAACCGGGAGACCGGTTTACCGAGGCCGAGTCGTCTCGGAATTACCTGGTCGATCGCGGCGTGCCGGCCACTGCAATCGTCCAAGTCGGCGGCACCAACTCATACGAGACGTTGCGCGAGGTGCGCGACGCCGTGCGGGCTCGCGGCGACGAGAGCGTGCTGCTGGTGACGGATCCGTATCACTCGTTGCGTGTACGCATGATCAGCCAGGAGCTCGGCCTGACGGCGTACGTGTCGCCCACCCGATCCAGCCCGGTGCAGGGCAGCGACGAGTTCCTGCGCGAGATGCGGGAAGCTGCCGGCGTGGCTGTCGGACGGATTATCGGCTTCGATTCGCTGCTGTTTCTGAGCGGTTGAACGGTGACCTTCGGCCCTGCTGATTCCGGTGAACGCGGGTGCACAGTGAAGACGAAAGAGAGGCACGATCATGAACGCCAACGGTTATGGCAAGGCAGTTCTTGAAGAACTCAGGCCGCTACATCGTGAGCTGCGCCACGCAATTCCCGATGTGTACAAGGGATTCGGTGACTTCCACCACGCCGCCTTCGCCGCTGGAGAGATGGACGTGAAGACCAAGGAGCTGATCGCGTTTGCGATCGCTGTCATTCAACGCTGCGACGGCTGCATTGCCTCGCACGCCGAGGGCGCTGCCAAGGCGGGCGCCACCTGCCAGGAGGCCGCCGAGGCCATTGGTGTCGCCATGTTGATGAGCGGCGGACCAGGCACCATCTACGGCCCCCGGGCGTACGCAGCTTTCTGCGAGTTCTCGCTCGCTCTCGCTGCCTAAAAAGCGCAATCGCAAGGCCCGTTGCTACACTCACCCCGCTCTTCGGTGACACCGATGGGGTGTGGTGTAACTGGCAACACAGCAGATTCTGGATCTGTTATTCAAGGTTCGATTCCTTGCACCCCAACCAGCTCGCCGAGGTGGCGTGCTCACATAGCCCGCAAGGGTGCGTAGCTTGGCCCGTTCGTCTAGAGGCCTAGGACACCACCCTCTCAAGGTGGCGGCACGGGTTCGAATCCCGTACGGGCTACTGAAATGCCGCAGCTCAGAGCATCTTTTTTGGCGTGCGAATCTCCTACACTCGACTGGGTCGTGTGCTTGTTGTGCCCGAATGGCACACCTTGCGAGGCGGCGCCCGCGATTTTGGTTCTTTGAAGCGGGATCCAGGCTGGCAACAGCGTCTGACTGTGAAGCTTCGGCGGTTCTACCCGCTTCCGAGTTCGGTGACAAACGCCTCTATCTCGTCGTATTTCTCGGGCCACCTGAAGTAGTCATCCTCACCAGGCCGACTCCACTGCCACGGAGGCAGCGGGGCGCCGTTGATGAAGTTTTGCAATTGTCTGCTGATCGACAACACCATGTATCCCATGACCGTGCGGAGGCGGTCGTTTGCGATCTTTCGTGCGATTGCCAGCACCACGACGCCGATTCTCAGCCGATCGCGCAATTCTTCGTTGAGAGCAACGTGATATTCGATCGTGAGTTGCTCGTCGAGCAGGTCAAGTTGGGGCTGAGTTAGCGGCACGCCAGCCTCAATGCTTGCGACTCCGATTGCCCGTAACGCTCGTTCGGCGGTCGCCAAGTCACGCTCCTTGGTCCACCGCAGTTCCCTGTCATCTCGGTCACGTAGCCGTCGGCTCTCGGCTTCTCGCTCTGCCCGTCCAGCTGCCGTCAAGGCGACGAAGGCCGCAAGCACCGTTCCGAGGGCGGCCATCCAGTCGCCGACAGTGCCGACCTTTGCCAACGAAAAGGGCCCATCCCACAGGGACAGGAGCACGCCACCAACGGCTAGGACGGTGCAGCCTGCAAGCATTGTGCGAGCTTGTTTCTCGAGCGTCGACCTTGGCTCACGCTGCTTGCCATTGTTCCCGTTCACGGCGACGTGATTCGCGGCGATGCCGTGGGGGGCGTGCGCCGGGACCGTCGCTCCGCCAACGACACAATTTCCGCTGGAGCCCCCGTTGGGGACCAATCCGTCCACCTTTGGAAATGCGATGCGTGAATTCCGCTTGCCGCGACGGCGGCCTGCGTCGGGTCGTCGCCGCGGGCACGCCTTGCAAGCGACTTCGTAAGCCACACTGCGGATTCGTTGCCGACCTCGACAGGTTCGGAAGTGTTCCAGCCGCGCGAAGAGATCTGCTTGAAGAGGCTTCTGGCTTGGTCGTCGTCGATAACTCCTAAGACCCTGAACCTCGTTACGAGGGCCTTGATAGAAATTCCCCAATCACCCTTGATCAGAGCGAGAGTCCGCAAAGTGACCCGACCGCCATGCTCTTTCAAACTCTCGGACATGCCATCTCCCGGCGCGAGAAACGCTCCGGCGAACCGATGCGCCTGACGCTCAATCAAGGCCGCGTCCTCCGCAGTCTGTGGTGGCCCAACCATTGCGTGGAGTGCGACATGCCCAAGTTCGTGCGCCACCGTGAATCGCTGCCGGTCCCCGGGCACACCTTGGACGTGGCCGGTGGACGGCCGGCTTACGCAAATGATCGGCGCAACACCCGAGCGAATTGAAAGCCCAAGGTGGCGACCTAGCTCCTCGCGCATCGGGAGCACAACACATCCGAGGCGTTCGCAAGCGCGGATCGTATTGCCAACGACCTCCGTGGGTCCCAGGTCAATCTGCGCCCGTACTTCAAGTGCGTACTGCTCAATGTCGTCTTCGTCCAAGACATCACCGCGATACATCGGGATGATGGCTGGCAATGTTCGAAGTTGAAGCAATTCGATCGCCTCAACGGCGAGCGTGCAATCAGCAATCTGACGGTCTAGAGCGCGCTTACTCGCGTCCGCGTAAGCACGAAGCCATGGTCGCGAAAGGGGGCCGACTTCGGTTGGATTCACAAAGTAGCTCTCGCTACAGCGAAACGTTTCGACGAGTCGCTTCATCACATCGCTTGAGGGCACGAGCCGGCCGGACTCGAGTGTTGAAACCGTCCCGCTAGAGACTCCCAGCCGCTTCCCTAGCTCAGCTTGGTCGAACCCGTGTATCAGCCTCAGCCGACGAACGCGGTCCGCGAGGCGCGCCGAATCGGGATGAAAGCGATGCTCAGTTCTGTTGTGCATGACGTCAGCCGGACGTGTTACCAAAGCCGACGCCGTCGTCGTCTTCTTCGTCACCGAAGAAATCACCGAGGTCGCCGCCATCATCCGGCGTGAACCGAATGTCGACTCCTGTGCCATCGGCGAAGCCGCCGCCACCGAGGATGATCTGCTCACCGAAGATGAGTTGTCCGGGAGAACCGTCGGTCTTGCCGAGTATCTCCGCTGCGACCGTCTCTACGACCGTGTGATGCTCGTTCTCGATAATCATTACAAACGCCCAGACTTCTGCCTCAAACAATCCCGCATCCTCAATCGCGAGCGCCGAATCGGAATTGACTTTTACAACGAGATCGCCGCGACGGCTCCGTTGGCCCCGCAGAACGCGATAGCGCCGATCGATCGTGCTTAAGAACCGAATCTCTCGACCCTCACCATTCACCGGACGAAAATCAATCGCAGCAGTCCCACACGCGCGTCCGACGGCCTGAAGGGCAAGGTCACGAGTCAACGCGCTCATACTCCGCCGACTTCCAAAGGCTCGGTCCGCTGCTAGAGCGCGATCAATTCGGTAACCTCGTTCCGCGAAGACTTCGCGGAGTTCCTCTGCAAACTTCTGAAGATTGACGAGTTCGCCATCGGCCGGATGTGACATTGGGCTTGAGGATATTCGTTCGAATGTCACATGTCAAGCATTTGCTCGCGCCTGTGCCCGAGAGGTACTAAAGAGCCCTTCCTAAACCGTTCCGGAGCACCAGGCATTTGGACGCCCGCGAATGCGTTGTCGGGCATGAACTCGTCAGTGAGTCCAGAATGGTGGCCGCGCACGTGGGTCGGACGACTCTTAGCCGTCCGGTAGGAGCCGTCTAGAGTCCCCCGAATGAAAGTTCTTGGACTTATGGCGGCGGCGCTCTTGGTCGCTTGCGCGGGAGCGTCTAAGGCTGACCCAACGACGGCGCCGCTTGCTACAACGGTGGAAGCGACTACGACCACCGACGTCCCGTGCGAGACGCGGACGACAGAAATGCTTGACGTTATGGACGTAGTTTTCACTCAAGTGCAAGCGGCGAACGGTGGGGTGCCCGCTGGAGCAGACGAGTTCATCGCCACTGCTGTGACCTTCCCCGAGGCATGTGACACGACTGAGCTACTGCTTCACTTGAACAACGAACTTGCCAGCCCCAACGCGGACCGCGCGAGTTGGGCGCGAACGATCCTTCCCGCTATGTGCGATATCTGGAAGGACCGCGGGAGCGCGGCAGCCCAAGCAGCTTGTCCCTGATTCCCTAGGAGCGAATCAGAGCGATGACGCTGATTGGCAAGCTAATGGCGGTCAGCATGACAGCAACTCGAGTCCAAAACATTGTCTTGGCAGCTTGGAGCAGCTGTATGGCTTCCCCGAAATCCCAACCGTTGCCTGGATACTTGGAATGGACGTATTGATAGAGCAGTTGCTTCGGGGAGGATGAGTGGAGGGTTCGCGCCATCCAATCAATATCGCTTTCGCCTTCCCGTTGGGGCGGGACTCGCTTAGGGCTGATTCGTTTCATGGTTCGCCAGCGTAGGTGGCTACCTCCAGACCCAAGAGAAGCGCGCCCACTACCTAACTAGTGTCAACGAATGTTGAGCCACGCCTTCCCCCACTGGGACCGATTGAGCGCTCAGCTGCCAAGACGAGTTCCTGAGCTGTGGCTTGCGCGTTTGCCTGTACGCCAAAAGCGCGATGACGACCGTTAAGACCGGGGCGAACTGAAGTGCGACTCACCAACGTCACCCCACGGGATGCTGGATGAACCTAGGGTCGTGTGAAGCCAGTCAACCTCCGCGGTCATCACTCGCTTCTCATCTCACGGTCAACGAGTTGTTGGTCGTGGATCCCTCCGTCTCTAGCGAGCCGCAGCAATAAGCCGTCAACATACTTAGCCCAATACAGCCCGTTGGTATCGCGGAAGGTCACACCGCACTTGTCCTCGGCGACGAAGCTGACCTGAACATATTCGGAGTAGAGAGTCTCCGAGGACGACGGAGCGAACGACTTTGCCTCGTGTACCGGACCTCTGAACGTAACCGCGGAGTGGATGTAGAACGGACGTAATTCAAGCAAATAGCTCTGACCAGAGTTCGTGACCTCAAACCGAATCGTTCCATGCTGAGGTTGAGTCGGCTCGCCCTGGTGCCAGGTTTCCATACGCGTGCAGAGCACGTGTTCCGCCTGCCAGCGTTCGCGCGCTTCTGCGTCTCGTTTAATGCGATCACGCTGAACGTCAATCGCCTCTCGTGTCAGCGCTTGTTCAGCCGCGATCTGTCGCGCGTTCTCTTCGCGTTCCCGAGCGATGTTCTTGTTGTTAAACCAAATCGTGACTGCGGCGACGACAACCGCAGCGAATCCACCGACTGCGGCGAGTAGCTCCGTAATCGTTCCCCATTGAATGTCCGACTTCGCGATCACGAGTCCTTCTCAATCACGACGTGAACACGCGATAACTCATTGGCGATGGCAAGCAGTGCCATGGTCTGAGCTATGCCGATACGGTCGGAAGTCGAAAGGTCAACGTCCGGGGACTTCTCAATGTCCCTGACGTACTTCATGACTTGGCTGAAAAGTTCGTTGTCCTCGTCCATGGCGTCAAGGTACCGCGCGGGTGCGACGCCTATTACCTACGCTCCCTTGAATCCTGCTGACGACGACGCAAACCCACATAGCCGCAGGTCAGAGCGACCCTTTTTTCGATTTATGTACTTCCGGTGACCGCCCTCAAGGTGGCGGCACGGGTTCGAATCCCGTACGGGCTACTGAAGTTGGCTCTGACCACGGCTAGAGCTCGTGCTCGGCTAGCTCGCGGAATTCTTCGGGCACGCTGGCGTGCTTGGACAATGCGACTGCTGCGTAGCCGACGGCGCTGCGACCGAACTTGCGGCGCACTGCGTCGATTGAGTGGTCGACTGCCCACCGCGCCGAACCCGTGGGCGATCCTGCCCGCACTGGTTCGTCGGGCAGGATCGGGAGTTCCATCTGCAGCACCGGTTGGTCGACCAGATTCGACACCGATATCGCGAGCAGAGAGATGGTGTGTTGATCGGGGTGCGCGGCGAGCGCACGCTGCACCAACTCTTCCGCGGTTTCGGTGAGCGTGAGTGTTGCCGAGACTGGCTCGGCGCGGGTGATGGAGCGCGTCACGGATCGCATTCCTGCGAAGCGCACTCGCACGGAGACGGTTCGTCCGGCGCGCTGCTTTGCACGCAAGCGGCCAGCGACGCGATCGGCGAGGTGACCAAGCACAGCGCCCAGCAACTCGTCGGTGGGGAAGGCGCGCCCCAACGCTGACTGCGCGCCCACCGAGCCGGCGCGCGCGTTCGCCTGTACGCGACGGTGATCGACGTTGGCAGCCAGCGCTCCGACCTTGCTGCCTAGCGCGCGACCGAGGAAGTGTTCGAGCGAATCCGACGGCGAGTCGGCCAGCTGGCCGATCGTGTAGATGCCACGATCGGAAAGCCGTTGCTGTGTGACCGGGCCGATGCCCCACACCAACCCGACAGGCAGCGGGTCGAGGAACTCGCGCTCGCGCGCCGGATCAACCACGACGAGGCCGTTGGGCTTGGCGACCTGCGAGGCGATCTTGGCCAGGTGTTTCGTGCGGGCGGCGCCGACCGACAGCGGCAAGCCGATCTCGTCGCGCACGCGGCGCCGGAGCTCGGTGCCGATTGTGTGCGGCGATCCGAAGAGATGTGTGCTGCCCGACACATCGAGAAACGCCTCGTCGATCGAGATGCGTTGCACTAACGGGGTGAAGTCGCCAACGATCGTCATCACTTCGTCGGCGAGTCGCTGGTACTCGCTGAAGTGCCCGCCGACGAATAACAAGTTGGGGCACAACTGCTTCGCACGCCAACCGGACATACCGCCGCGCACACCGTGCGCACGCGCCTCGTACGACGCGGCGAGGACCACTCCACCCCCGACCGCGATCGCACGCCCAAGCAACGACGGATCGAGGAGCTGCTCGACCGACGCATAGAAGGCATCGAGATCGGCGTGGAGGATGTTGGGACCGGGTTCCACCCTTCGAACGATAGTCGTACATATGTTCGATTATCCAGTGCCAAACCCGACGACGTGATTGTTTCAATACCCTCAAGAAGTTCGACGCAGCGTCCGATAGCTCACCTATGCAAGCGAGGCGGTGGCGAGGTGGAGCGCGGTTCGGCGCATACCTTGGCGCGACCATGCTGCCGGTCGTGTGGCTCGGCTTGGTGCTCACCCAGACCGTCACCAATCAGGTTGATGCCGCTGCGCTTCGCGAAGGCGAGTCGCAAGCCAAGTCGTTGGCCAGCGCGGCGGTCGAGCCGTATCTCGACGGCAGACAACTCAGTGACGGACTCTCTGAAGCTCAACTTGCGTCGATGTCGCGTGCAACTTGGCACCTCATCGCACAAGGAAGCGCAATGGTGTTGCGTGTTCGCGACCTCAACGGACAGATTGTGTTCGACGCTGCCGACCCGTATGGCGAGCACGCTGCGAGCGGGCCGGAAGAAGAAGTGCAAGAGGCGGCCACCGTAGGGATGGTGTCGCTGCTGACGACGGTCGGCGCGGACGAGGTTGATGGCATGCGCACCGATGGGGCACAAGCGATCGAGGTCTACGTCGCGATTCACCCGATCGAAGAACCCGGCAAGGTTGTCGGTGTCCTCGAGGTCTACATCCCCTACGGCCAGATTGCGGCCGAACGGCAATCGTCGCTGAACCAGCTTCGTCTGTCGATCGCCTTCGGTCTCGGCGCGTTGTGGATCGTGCTGGTACTGATTGTCACGTCGATTGCGCGGCGCACCCGTCAGCAAAGTCGTCACTCTGAGTTCATGGCGCTGCACGACAGCCTGACCGGATTGCCAGGTCGCAGCCTGTTTCGCGATCGCATCGTCGCCGCACTCGGCGCGGCGGGCCGCATGGGTAATGACGTTGCTGTCGCTGTCCTCGACCTCGATCGCTTCAAAGATGTGAACGAGTCGCTCGGCCACCGCAATGGCGATGAGTTCTTACGCATCGTTGCCCAACGACTGAAGGCAACCTTGCGTCCAGGCGACACCGTCGCTCGCTTGGGTGGGGACGAGTTCGGGCTAGTGCTGCCTGGCACGGTCTCCGATTCGGTTGAGGAGATTCTTGGTCGCGTGCTCACGGCACTGGGAGCCGAAGCGGAACTTGGTGGAGTAGCAATTTCGGCCGAGGCGAGCATCGGGTACGCGATGTGGCCGAGCGATGCCGACGAGCCCGACGACTTGCTGCGCCGTGCCGATCTCGCGCTCGACGTGGCGAAGGTGGCCCGCGGTGGAATCGTTCGCTACCACCCCATGGGTGGCGAGTTCGACCCCCAGCGACTCGGGTTGATTTCCGAACTGCGCCGGGCAATTGGCGGCGGCGAGTTGGTGCTGCATTACCAGCCGAAGATCGATGTGCCGACCGGCAATGTCACTGCCTTCGAGGCCCTGGTGCGGTGGAATCACCCAGTCCGCGGTCTGATGCCGCCATGCGACTTCATTCCGATCGCAGAGAGCACAGGCCTCATTGGACCGCTCACACAGTGGGTCGTTGATGCAGCTCTCGCGCAGTTGGCGGAATGGTCGGAATCGCGCCCGGAGCTTTCGATGGCCGTCAACATCTCGGCCCGCAACCTGCGTGATGATCTGCCGGGCTGGATTCTCGGCCGGCTGGCAGCCCACCACATCAACGCGTCGCGACTCGTGCTCGAGATCACCGAGACGTCGATCGCAGCCGATCCAATTCGGGCGACGGTGCTCCTCGAGGAACTCAGTGCTGCCGGCGTCAAGGTGAGTCTTGACGACTTCGGACAGGGCTATACATCGCTCGGCTCGCTCGGGCACCTGCCGGTCAGCGAACTGAAGATCGATCGTGGATTCGTGTTTGCGATGGAGAACAGCCACGAGGATCGAGCCATCGTTGCGTCCGTCATCGAACTGGGGCACCAGCTCGGCCTGACCGTGGTCGCCGAAGGTGTCGAGACCGAGGAAGTGCGTGCGACCCTGCGCGCTATGGGCTGCGACACCATGCAGGGTTACCTGTTCTCTCCGGCAGTGCCCGCATCGCACGCGCTGGCGCTGATCGAGGGCGTGCACTCACGGGTCTGAGCTCTAGGGTTGCCTTGATGGGCATCCTCGACAAACTGGATATGTCGCAGCGACTCAGTCGCGACGACTACGAGCGGCAGCTCGCCAGCGGGCAGCAGCGCATAGCGCAGTTGCGCCTGCACCTCGGCGGCCTGATGGGGAGCGGGTCACTCGGGCCGGGCTTGCTGGTCATCTTCGAAGGTCCCGATGCTTCCGGCAAGGGTGGAGCGATCAAAGCACTGGTCGGGCATCTCGATCCGCGTCACTACAAAGTGGTGTCGTACGCGGCGCCGACGACGAAGGAAAAGAATCACCACTTCCTTTGGCGTTTCTACCAAGAGCTTCCCGGCCTGGGCGAGATGGCCGTGTTCGACCGCAGCTGGTATGGACGTGTGTTAGTGGAACGCGTCGAAGGCTTCGCCAAAAAGGAGGAGTGGAAGCGCGCCTACAAAGCAATCGTCGACTTCGAGGAATCGTTGTGTGAGGAAAGCTTGATCGTCGTCAAGTTCTGGATGCACGTCAGCGACGACGAACAACTACGACGTTTCGAAGGTCGAGCCGCCGATCCCCTGAAGCGCTGGAAGCTGACGCCGGAGGACTGGCGCAACCGCGAAAAGAATCGCGACAACGAAGCGGCCGCGGAGGACATGTTCACGCGCACGCACCATGAGTTGGCGCCGTGGAATGTGATCGCGGCCGAGCACAAGCGCTTTGCGCGTGTAGCGGTTCTGCGAACGGTGATCGCCAGCGTCGAGGACGGAATGCGCCGCTGGGGGTTGGAGGTTCCGCCGCCCGTCGCCGACTTGCAAGCGGAGAACGAAACAGACAGTCGCGACGAGTAGTACTTAGAGCGGTGGGCGGCGGTTCGCCCAGGGCTGCGCCGCTTCGAGCTGGGCGGCCACTCGCAGCAAGACATCCTCACGGCCATAGGCCGCAACCAGTTGCACGCCGACGGGCAGGCCCTCGGGCGTCCAGTGCAACGGCAAGCTGATGGCTGGTTGACCGCTGGCGTTGAACGCAGGGGTGAACGGCACGTACTGCGCAGCGCGGGCCATCGGCTCCATCGGATTCTGCGGGTTGTTGGCGAACGTACCCAAGCGCACCGGCGGCTCGCCGAGCGTTGGCGTCAACAACAGGTCCCATCCGTCGTGCCACCACTGCTGAACGGCGCGACGAAAATCAACGTTGGCTGCCAGCGCCATTGCGTAGTCGACGCCGTTTACTCCGCGCGCGAACTCGGACATCGCCCAGTTCACCGGCTCGACATCGCCCAGCTGTAGCTCGCGGCCGAGTTGGTCGCTGATGCGTTTGACACCGACGCCCATGTTGGTGCTCCACATCGCCGAGAAGCGGCGCGCGAAGTCCGCATTCGCCATCGCCTGCGGAAAGCCGGGCTCGATGTTGTGGCCGAGACTCTCCAGCAGCGTCGCCGCATTGCGTACCGCCAGCTCGCACTGCTCGTGTACCGGCCCGCCAAACGGATGATGGTCGAGCAACCCGATCCGAAGTCGGCCAGGATCCGCGCCAAGTTCGTCGACGTACGGACGCGAGGGAGGCGCCGCGATCACGGTGTCGCCGACCGCCGGCCCGCGGACTGCATCGAGCAGCGCCGCGGTGTCGCGCACGGTGCGGCTGACGCACAGTTCGACGCCCAGGTTGCTCTCGTCGCGGAAGGGCCCGAGGGTGATGCGACCTTGCGTGGGCTTCAGACCGACGAGCCCGCACGCTGATGCGGGGATGCGAATGCTGCCGCCGCCATCGCTGGCGTGGGCAATCGGCACCATTCCGGCGGCCACGGCCGCTGCCGCGCCACCACTCGATCCGCCCGGTGAGTGGGCAGTGTTCCATGGATTGCGAGTTGCTCCCCAAGCGGTCGGCTCGGTGGTGGGCAGACTTCCGAACTCGGGGCTGTTAGTGCGTCCGGCGATCACGAAACCTGCTGCACGAAAGCGAGCAACAAGCGTGGTGTCGGTTGCCGAGATGGGCATCGCATCTTTCAAGGCTTGGCAGCCGTTGGTGAGCGGCTGGCCGGCGTAGTGCGCCCATAGGTCCTTCAGCAATGTCGGGACACCGCGAAACGGGCCAGTGGGCAGTTCGCCAGCGGCGGTGGTGCGCGCTTCGTCGAACCAGCGGATGATGACGGCGTTGAGCTGCGGGTCGAACTGCTCGATGCGCTGGATTGCGGCCTCGAGCAAATCGGTCGGGCTCACCTGACCGGCAGCGACGAGAGCTGCCTGATCGGTCGCGTCGAGCCAGCGGGTGTCATCGGCAATCGAAGTCATGACGCTGAGAGTAACGGCACATTGTCACGCGCTTCTCGATAGCTTTGGCCGAGCTGTGCAGCCGCTTGATGGTGCGTCGATGTCCACCCGAGAGGTGCTTCGTTTTGGCGACGTACGTCGACTGCTCATCGCCAACTTTGTGCTGATGACGGGAGTGTCGCTGCAGGCGGCGGCGCTCGGTTTGCAGGCCTTTCGGATCACCGGTCGTCCGGCCGACCTCGGCTGGATTGGGTTGTGCGAGTTCTTGCCAGCGGCGCTGTTGGTGTTGGTCACCGGCACCGTTGCCGACCGTTTCAATCGCAAGATCGTCGCCTTGATCGCGATTAGTGGCGAAACCACCTCCTCGATAGCGCTGTTGCTCTACGCGCTCACCGATCCGACCGAAGTCTGGCCGCTCTTCGTCATCGCGTTCATGTACGGCATCTCGCGCGCGTTCTTGGCGCCAGCGACACGAACGATGCCTCCGATGGTGGCACCCGATGGTGGCCTACCAAAAGTGGTAGCGATGTATTCGGCGACATGGACAGGTGCAACCATTCTCGGCCCTGTGCTGTCTGGTGCGCTGTACGCGATCGCGCCGTGGGTCGCCTACATGGTGTCGTCGTCGTTGATGTTGACCGCAGCCCTGTTGTACACGGCGTTGCGTTTCATTCGCCCGCCCGATCCAGCGATTAGCGGTAACCGTCCGACATTCCGCAGCGCAATCGAAGGGCTGCTGTTCATCCGTCGCACTCCAATCTTGCTGGCGGCGATCTCGCTTGACTTATTCGCGGTGCTGTTCGGTGGCGCAGTGGCATTGCTGCCTGCCATCGCCGACGAGCGGCTGGGTGTTGGCGAGTTGGGTTACGGCTTGCTGCGCGCAGCACCGGGCATTGGTGCCGCGTTGATGGCCGTGTTCCTGGCGTTCCGACCGATGCGTCGTCGCATAGGACGGGTGCTGTTGCTTGCAGTGTTTGTGTTCGGCCTGTCGACAGTTGTGCTCGGACTTACGCACTCGTTTGTGCTCGCATTCGCCGCGCTGGTGATATTGGCTGGCGCCGACATGGTCAGCGTCTACGTACGTGGTTCGATCGTCCCGCTCGTGACCCCCGACGAGAAGCGCGGCCGCGTGATTGCAGTCGAGAACGTCTTCATCGGCGCGAGCAACGAGCTCGGCGCGTTTGAAAGTGGAATCGTCGCTCAGGCGTTTGGAACCCCGGCAACAGTGATCGGCGGCGGCATGGCCACGATCTTGATTGTTGGCGTGTGGTGGCTCGCCTTCCCGTCGCTCCGCGATGTTGATCGGCTTGAAGACCTAGGTCATTAGACGCGAGTGACAATCAGCCAGGTGGCGAGCGGCACCAGTATCCACATCAGCGCCAACAGAATGATCGCGTACACCGCGAAGTCGTAGCTGCTGTCCTTGGGCGGGTTGCCGCAAGCGCCGATCGTTTCCCACAGCGCACGCATCGACTGATCGGTGCTCAATCTGATTCTTCGTCGTGCCACTCCAGCTGCATAGAGCGCCGCCCACGCCAACGCGCCGAACAGAACGGCGAGCACGGCGGCGAGAATCACGCTGCCAGTCGTGTCGTTGAATGCCCAGGTGACAAACGCTCGGATACCGCTGAAGATGGTGGAGATAATCGCGCCGCCGAGCAGAAACGTGGGCAGACCAAGTTGGTTGCCCTTGTAGCCGGGCTCGACGCGGGCGGCGTCGACTCGCGCGCGCCGCAGCATCTGACGCTCAGGAGTGCCCGGTATGGCATTGGCCTCCCGGCGCTCGTACAGCTTGCGAATGCGGGTTGCCAACGTGTTCTGGTGACCTTTGACAATCCAGCGTGTCATCTGCTGCACGATGTACGCGGCGATCGGCTTCAGCGGCCCAAGTCGCGGCAGAATCGCCTGCCGGGCGCCGTTGCGGTCGAGTATCTCGAGCGATCGCATTGCCATGCGGTGGGCCTCTTCGAAGCGATCAGGCCGCCACAGCGGCCGAATCTTGGAGAGTTCGCGCACGATGTCTTGCTCGACCTTGCCGCGGCCGGCGATTCGCTCAAGCAATGCGCCTTTCTCTTCTGGCGTGACGGCGCGAACAATGCGCAAGGCGTCGATGCGGTCGAGGATGAGGTCGTCGAGCCCGCTCTCCACCGCTTCAGGAATCGAACGCTCCATCGCGATGCACGTTAACTGGTCGTCGATCTGCTTCAATACGTCGGTCTGAGTCGTCAAATGTGAAAGGCATCGCACGTGAAGAAGCTGTTGAAAGAGTTCAAGGATTTCATCGCCACCGGCAACATGATCGAAATCGCCGTTGCCTTCATCCTCGGTGCCGCTGTCAAGCAGGTGATCGACTCGTTCATCGCCAACGTTGCTAACCCAATTGTTGGTGCCGTCTTCGGCAAGCCCAATCTCGACGATCTACTCAGGTTCACTCTGCGCGACGGCAACAAAGCCGACCCCACCGACGACACTGTGTTGGCGGTCGGTCCGGTACTCACACAGCTGATTGCACTGATTCTCGTCGGCGCCGTGCTGTTCATGGTCGTCAAGGCGTACAACAAGATGCGCAAGCCGAAGGTTGCTGCCCCGGCGGCGGCAAGCGAGGTCGACGTGCTCGTGGAGATTCGCGATTTGTTGAAGGCCGGTGCCACTGCGCCGGCTGCCAAGCGGCCAGCACGCGGTTAATACACGGCGCGACACCACACATTCGGGGGCGACTTGCATCAGAGCGTTGCAGTCGGTCGAATGGGGGACGTTATGTTCATTCGGCGGATTGCTTTGATCGTTAGTTTGCTGCTCGTTGGCACTGCTTGCGCAGTCGCCAAATCGAACAGCGGAACAGCAGAAACCCAGGCTGTTCCTGTTGGCGGGCTGCCGCCAACGTTGCCCACACTGCCTGCGGGCGGAACCGCCTTCACCACGGTGCCGCGCACGACTGTGGCGTTGCTGCCGACTCAACTCATCGGCGCCAAGGTCACCGGTAATCGCGTCATCATGATCGGCGACTCGGTGATGGCCGGAACGGCCAAGCGCTATGGCGGCGAGATGTGCGCCGCGCTGGTGCCGCTCGGTTGGGCGGTCGAGGTCGACGCGGAGACGGCTCGGTTCATCGACTTTGGCAACGAGGTTCTGAAGGAGCGCTTGCCCGCGGGTTGGGACGCGGCGGTCATTTTTCTCGGTAACAACTACGGCAACGACCCCGACGTGTATCGGTTGTATCTCAATCGGCTCGTGGAGAAGTTGGCACCGCGGCCGACCGTGCTGATCACCGTTTCGGAGTACCGCGCCGAACAGCTGGAAGTGAACACTGTGATCTTCGAAGTTGCGGCCGCTCACGACAACGTGGTGGTTATCGATTGGGCGACATTGACTGCGGCGCACCGCGAGTACTTGCGAGACGACGGTTTGCATCTCAAAGATCCCGGTCGCGCCGCGCTTGCGCAATCCGTCGCCGATGTTTTTGGTCCGGCGCCGACGCCGCCGGGGACTTGTCTGGGCACCAACTTCTACAACGACGGAGGCGGCTCGGTTGATGGCAGCACGACAACTGTCGGTGGCAGTACTACCTCAACGTCGGTCGGTGTCGGCTCAACGACGACTGAAGCGCCCACGACAACTGCGCCGCCGTCCACGCCACCATCGCCTCCACCTTCGGTCTAAGGCGCCAGCGCACTAAACGGGGCGGCTGGGATGTTGCGCAGTACCCCGTAGGTGACGATTGCGATGGGTAGCCCCCAGACGAGCGGCCGCAACAGCCACGCTGGAATTGCGAGCGGCGGTTTGTCCCAACTGGTGCGCAGCCACGACCACCAGCCCAGGAGCGCGGCGACGACGGCCAGTGGGATGAACACGTTGTAGCCCAGCGCGGCGCCAACGTGACCGTTCAACAGTTGGTGAAGGCCGCGTGTTAACCCGCAGCCGGGGCACCACAACCCGGTCGATGCGTGAAAGATGCACGGCGGAAAGCGGCTGTTGGTGGCCGCCGGGTCGTTTGTCGCCACCACCGCAGCAAGTCCGGCGGTCGCACAGGCGCATGCGATAGGCAGCCCGCGCCGCAACCATCTGTGGCGACTGGTCAGTGTTGACTGCATTCCGCGAATGGTACGCCGTGCTGTGTCACACGTGGTTGTCGTTGACCCGGTTCGCCGCCACGCTGGAAGGCCATGTTGCAAGCGCGCGGACTTTCGGTGGAGGTCGGTGGTCGACAAATCGTCGATGCCGTGTCATTCACTGTCATGTCGCGCGAAAAAGTGGGCTTGGTTGGTCGCAATGGTGCCGGCAAGACCAGCCTGTTCAAGGTGCTCGGTGGCGCCGCCGAACCGATGGCCGGCAAGGTCATCTACAAGGGCGGCTTCGGGTATCTACCGCAGGACCCGCGGATCGAGGGCGTGCTCGACACCCGCCCCGCCGTAACGCACGTGCTCAGCGGTCGCGCGGTCGACGACCGGCTCGACCGCATCGAGAAACTGCGGGTGGCGATGGAGGCTGATCCCAACCAGCGCAACGTCGAGCGCTATAGCCGCGCGCACGACGAGTTCGCTTCCTCCGGTGGCTATGCCGCCGAGAGCGAAGCGCGCAGCATCATGGCCGGTCTCGGGTTGCCGCCCGACCGCATGGACCTACCCATCGGCGTTCTCAGCGGCGGCGAGCGGCGGCGAGTCGAGTTGTCGCGCATCTTGTTCGCGGGCAGCGATGTGCTGCTGCTCGACGAGCCGACCAACCACCTCGACATCGATGCCAAGACGTGGCTGCTGCAGTTCATGCGCAACTATCGCGGCGCGCTGTTGGTCATCAGTCACGACCTCGAGCTGCTCGACGAGGCGATCACGCGCGTGATGCACCTCGACCGCCCCGGCGAAGAGAACCTTGGCAACCTCGTTGAGTACAAGGGCACCTACACGCAGTACAAAGCAGCGCGTGCGCGAGACGAAGAGCTGCTCGCCAAGAAGGCGTTGCTGCAAACCCGTGAGATCGCTCGCTTGCAGGCCGTTGTCGACCGCTTCGGAGCGAAAGCCACTAAGGCGGCGATGGCGCACAGCAAGGAAAAGCAGATCGCGCGCCTCGAATCGCAACGAGTCGAAGTTGGCCCCGGTGATCGCACACTGCGCATGCGATTTCCCGATCCGCCAGCCTGTGGGTCGACAGTGCTGACTGCGAAGGGTTTATCGAAGGCGTATGGCGGGCCGGCGATCTTCGAGGACGTGAACTTCGATCTTGGTCGCGGCGAGCGTCTGCTGGTGCTCGGTCTCAACGGTGCTGGCAAGACGAGCCTGTTGCGGATACTTGCCGGCGAAACGACGGCGAATCTTGGCGACTTCCGATTCGGTCACGAAGTGGCGGTGGGCTACTACGCACAGGAGCACGACAACCTGCGAACCGATCAGAGCTTGCTGGAGAACTTGCGCGCCGATGTGCCGCCAAACGTGATCTATACCGAGACCCAGCTGCGCGGTTTCCTCGGCATGATGGGCCTGACGGGCGAGAAGGTCTTTCAACAAAGCGGCACGCTCTCCGGTGGCGAGAAGACCAAGCTTGCGCTGTCGATGCTGATGGTGGGCCGCAACAATCTGCTGTTGCTCGACGAGCCGACCAACAACCTCGATCCGCCGAGCCGTCGTGCCGTGGCCGATGCGCTGATCGGGTGGAAGGGCAGCTTGGTGTTCGTCAGCCACGACGTCGAATTCGTCGAGCGCCTGGCGCCGACGAAGGTGCTGCTGATGCCCGACGGCCAGGTCGACTACTTCAACGAGGATTGGCTCGAGCTGGTCAGCCTCGCCTGACGCACGCACGAGTCCGAAGGTTCCTATTGTGCAGCGCGTGAACTCGCGGCGATGGGGACTGGGCGCTTGTGTGGTCCTGTCGGCCTGCGCATCAGGGCCGGGCGTCTCAGTGGAGAGTCGGTCGCAAGCGGCGCCTACGTTTCGTCGTGGCGCCGAGTTGGTGCCAGTCGAAGCGCTTCCGGACATCGATCCGATCGAATGGGAAGGGTGCGCCGCACAGGATGCGCCGTGGGAGTGCGCCACCATCGAGGTTCCGCTCGACTATCGCGCTGCCGCGGATTCCGAAACCATCTCGATCGCGGTGACGCGCCTTCCCGCGGCGGCGCCATCGCAGCGGATCGGGTCGCTCGTGTTGAACCCCGGGGGCCCGGGCGGCTCGGGCCTCGACCTCACGTGGAGTTACGCGTCGCTCTTTCCTTCTGCACTCACCGACTCATTCGATCTGGTCGGGTTCGATCCGCGTGGTGTCGGTCGCTCGACGGCGGTGGATTGCGGCGACCTCGATCGTTCGTACACCGTTGTGGAGCGCGACTGCATCGAGAACAGTGGCGACCTGTTGCCCTATGTCGGCACGGCGAACGCCGCGCGCGACATGGAACAACTGCGCAAAGCACTTGGCGACGAAGAGCTCACGTACCTCGGGTTTAGTTATGGCACCGCGCTCGGCGCGGTGTACGCCGACCTGTTTCCCGACAGCGTGCGAGCGCTGGTGTTGGATGGCAGTGTCGACCCTGCGGCTGGTCAGTACAACGTCGATGGCACGTCGACCGGCTCGTTCTCGGATCCTTTCTACGGTGTTCAGGACTTCGAAGGAACGCTGGATGTGTTTCTCGACTTGTGCGACGCCTCGCGGGACTGCAAGGCCGGACCGCGCAGTCGAACGTTGCTCGACGACCTCCAATTCGATGTCGAACGCGCGGATACCGACTACTTCGACCAGTGGGATGAGGCCGTTACCGACCAGCAGGTGTCAGGCATCGTTGCATCGGCGATGTACAACACCGACCTCTGGGTGCCCTTGGCCGTGGCACTTGCCGACGCCGCGAACGGCGATGCCAGCACGCTCGCAGCTCTCGGCAGTTTCCTCGAAGCCGGTTACCCGCGCGCCGAGGATACGTACGACAACCTGACCGAGGCCAATCTCGCGATCTATTGCGCCGACTTCGCTGGCCGCACCGGCCGCTTCGCTGTCGACTCTTGTCGCGGCTGGCCCGAGTCGGCGGAGCCGCTACCGATCATCACCGCCGTTGATGTGGCAAACCCCATTGTTGTGATCGGAACTGATGGCGACCCCGCGACGCCTGGGTTCCTTGCACCGATGATGGCTGACGCCTTGGGCGACGCGGTGTCGGTGCGGTGGGAGGGTGCCGGTCATACCGCGTTCCTGCACAGCGACTGTGTCGATCGCATCGTGATCGATTACCTCGTCGAGTTGCAGGTGCCCGAGACGCACACACAGTGCGGGTTCACCGACGATGTCAACACGACTGTGGCGCGCGCGTCAGCCGTGTTCTCGCTCGATCGCGACAGGTTCTTGATCAGGTTGCAGGACGTGTTCGAAGCGGAAGGTTCGCCGCCAGATGTCGCTCGCTGTTTGGCCCAAGGCATCATCGATCAAGGTTCGGATTCCGTCGTTGTCTATGCCCGACTTGGCGTGCAAACGCCTGACTACCTCGAACTGCGTCAGCGCTTGAGCTGTACCGGCGTTCCCTGATACGGACGGTTGACGAGTTCGAAGAAGTCGTTGCCTTTGTCGTCGACGACGATGAACGCGGGGAAGTCGCGCACTTCGATCTTCCACACCGCCTCCATGCCGAGCTCTTCGAGTTCGACGATCTCGACTTTCGAAATGCAGTCCTGCGCGATGCGTGCCGCTGGTCCGCCAATTGTGCCGAGATAGAAGCCACCGTGCTTGTTACACGCGTCGGTGACGGCCTTGCTGCGGTTGCCCTTGGCCAACATGATCATGCTGCCGCCGGCCTCTTGGAATTGGTCGACGTAGCTGTCCATGCGGCCAGCGGTTGTTGGGCCAAACGAGCCACTGACCATGCCGTCGGGTGTCTTGGCTGGTCCGGCGTAGTAGACGCAGTAGTCGAGCATGTACTGCGGCATCGGTTCGCCAGCATCGAGTCGTGCCTTGATGTGTGCGTGCGCAATGTCGCGTGCGACGACCATCGGGCCGTTCAGCATCACCCGCGTCTTGACCGGGTACTTGCTCAACTCGGCGCGAATCTCGGCCATCGGGCGAGTGAGATCGATAGTGACCGACTCACTACTCAATTCGTCTTCAACCACATCCGGAAGGAATCGTGCCGGGTCGTGCTCGAGTTGCTCAAGGAAGACTCCCTCGGCAGTGATCTTGCCGAGCATCTGACGATCGGCGCTGCACGAGACAGCCATGGCGATCGGGCAGCTGGCGCCGTGGCGCGGCAAGCGAACGACGCGTACGTCGTGGCAGAAGTACTTGCCACCGAACTGCGCGCCGATTCCGGTTTCTTGGCTGACAGCGAGGACCTTTGCTTCCAGTTCAATGTCGCGAAACGCGTGACCCTTTGTGCTGCCCTCAGTGGGCAATGAGTCGAGGTACTTGGTGCTCGCGAGCTTCGCGGTCTCGACGGCGAACTCGGCGCTGGTGCCACCGATAACAACTGCGAGGTGATACGGCGGGCAGGCAGAAGTTCCGAGTGTCTTCATCTTGTCGAACAGCCACGGCAAGAGTGTCTTCTCGTTGAGCAGTGCCTTCGTCTCTTGAAAGAGGTAGCTCTTGTTGGCGCTGCCGCCGCCCTTGGCGATGAACAGGAACTTGTACTCGTCGCCATCGACCGCACTGATCTTGATTTCGGCGGGGAGGTTGTTGCCGGTGTTGACCTCTTCGTACATGCTGATCGGGGCCATCTGGCTGTAGCGCAGGTAACTCGTCTGGAACGTGTTGTACACGCCACGAGCGATCGCTTCTTCGTCACCGCCGTTGATATTGCCGGCCGTGGTGAAAACCTGTTGGCCCTTCTTCGCCTTGATGATTGCCGTGCCCGTGTCTTGGCACATCGGCAGCACTCCACCTGCGGCAATCGCTGCGTTCTTCAACAGGTCGAGCGCAACGAAGCGGTCGTTGTCGCTCGCTTCCGGGTCGTCGAGGATGTTGCGCAACTGCTGCAGGTGAGCGGGTCGCAGAAAGTGCGAGATCTCGCGCATCGCCTCCTGCGTGATGAGCGTCAGCGCAGCAGGGTCGACCCGCAGCATCGGCCCGAGCGGCGTGTCGACCGCATGCACGAAGTCGGTGCTGATTCGGCGATACGGAGTGTCGTCGGCACCAAGCGGAAGGATGGGAGTGAACTCGAAAACCGGAGCGTCAGCCACGCCCTCAGGTTATGTCGCTCACCCTTCAGCAGGCACCGTGTCTGATGCTGGATCCTCAACCGGTAGCGCCGCGATGGCTTTGAACTGCTGGTAGAGGGCTTCGCTGCCGAGCGTTTCGGGAGTGCAGTTGGCGGCCACCCACGACCAATAGGCGTGCTGATCCTGTCGGTTCAACAGGCTGTCCCCGTAATCCGGTGGCAGCGACGTCTCAATCCACAGACCCGCAATGCGACGGAACTCGTCGGCAATCTCATCGGGAGAGAGCGCGACAAGGATTGCCCATTGGGCGGCGATGTCGTCGGAAGTGATGCCGGGGGTACCCAAGATGGTCTTGGAGTACACGTCGTACGCGCCGACGGCTCGGCAGAAAACGTCAGGTGACGGCGGCACCGGTTCCGGCTCTGATGTCGTCGTGGTCGCCTTCTGTTCGTGGTACGTGACGATCGGCCCGATGACGACAGAGTTGGCGTCCAGGGATGTACCAAGCTCATTGGCGCCCGAAGACACCGCCCGAACGAATGGTGTCATCACTGCTTCTCGAATCGCTGCCAAAGCAGCAGCGGCTAGTTGTTTGATGCCGGGCACGGCGATGGAAGATGTGAGTGCCGCAAATGCTGCGTCAATGAGCTGGTTCCCGAATGAAGCAATCTCGGAGAACTCGGGCCGGTGCACGACGACAGTGGTGTAGACGGAACCTGTCTTCTCCGGCCCAGACGTGTCTTCTTCTCTTACCGTCGTGAACTGATACTTCGGACGCCGACTCGCGGGCACGACATCGTCGGCACTCGTTTTCTCAATGAGGACGTGTCCGTCTTCTCGTGGGTTGACGTGCCAATCAACCTTGCTGCTCGGCTCCAGCAGCTGTGGCAGGTGGGTGCCGGTGAACACGACGGAACAATCGTCGAGCCACTGTGGCCACTCCTTTTCTCCTGCGGCTGGCCCAACTGTGATTTCTCCGGCTGACCCGTCCGACTGCATCGCCTCGGGTTCGACGACCGCTTTGATTCCCCAGTGCGACAACAAGGAGGTCACGTAACCGACGACGGCCAGCACGCCGAACGCGACGCCGATCGCCTCAATCACTGGTTCCGTGAGGTTCTTGACGAGGCCGTTGACGACACCGGCGGCGAGATCGATCGCGAAGTTCCAGATCCCGGAAATCACCGAGCCGACGAAACTGAAAACTCCGTTGCCGAGGAAACTCGGCGAGATCCGCAGCGAATTGAACACAAAGCCGAATGCCTTCGAGAGGAATCCGGATACCTCCGAGCAGACACCGGCGCGGTTGAGCAGGCCGGATGCAGCATCGGTCGTAGGCACGTCGCCGACGACAAGTTGATCTGCCTCAGCGAGTGGCGCTTCCGTCTGGTCGATCTGCTCTGCTACGTCGGCGACGAACAGCAAAATGGCGGCGCGCGGATACACGACGTCCTGGGCGTGGGTCCAGTCAGTGTCTGGTTCGAACCATGCTGCCGCGGTCTGGGCTTTCGCGGTCGTGTGTTGCGCGAGCCACGACGCAACCAGATAGCTGGTAGGCGGTGCTCCAGCTGGCATCGGCGCCATTGCGTCAAGGTCGTATCCCTGTAGTCCGACGCGCGAGACGACTTCCGTCGACATCGACTCCATTTGCCACTGCGTGACCGTGACGAGCGTTGCGTCGCTCGCCGGTATCGACGGATCCTCAACGACACCAATTCCCGAAGCCGCGATCGCCGTCGCGACGGCAGCCTCATCTATCGCCCTGCTCTCCGCCTCTGGAATCGAGTCTGCGGGCGCCGGCGTTGTGCCGGCGGCGGGTGATGCCTCATCATCGCCACCCGACGTACACGACATGAGGAGTGACCCGACGACAAGTAGTGCGACTGCTTGCAACTTCCGTTTCATCGTGCAGAACCTAGTGTCGCCGCGACGAGCGAACGTCAGTTTTGCGGAGCCAGCCGGTGAACGATGGTGAGCCGGTCGACGGGGACGCCGAGTGTGGAGGACAGCGTGTGATTGCGGGCACGGGCGACGGTTTCGATGCCGATTCGCTCCAGCGCACGTGCCCGATGGCCGTGCAGCGCGTTCATCTCTCCGTACCAGCCGGGTTGACCGGCGGCGATGCAACGCGCGCTGATGTGGTCGCGTAGCGCCAAAGCTGTCGTGCCCGACCGCGATCGAGTCGCCACGTTGAGGTGAGCGTGTACCGGCATCGGAACCTGCTGGCGCGACTTGCGCAGCGTGACCACATCGCGGGTGCGCGACCACCAAAATCGCAGGCTCGCGGGATCGATTCGGAAGGTGATGAGGCGTCCGAGCATTCGGATGGTGAAGCGAGTCAACTCGCGGCGCACCCACTGTGCCTGCGCTGCCTCGTCGACGCATACGAGCGCGTAGCCAACGACGTCACCCTCGGCAGAAACGGCCACAGCGGCGTCTGCGCGCCCGGGGCCTAGATACCAGCCGAGGCACACGTGTCGATACCCGGCGGCACCCGCAAGCGGTCGTGGCATTGGGGCGCCGAGCAGCAGCGTCGCGTCGAAGAGCGCGGCGATGGCTTCGTCGTCGCCCTCGCCGGCCGGGCGCAGGCCGCGCACGATCACGCCGTCAGACAAGGACGACTTCACCGCGTGTTGTGGCGGCTGTGTTGGTCGCCGCTGGCATCGTGCCGGAAACGCGCACGAAGAGCTTGAGCATGCGGTCAACGGCGCGCTCCCACGAGAACTGTTCAGCGCGATCGCGACACACCAACCGCTGGATATCGCGGTCGCCTGAGAGAAACGCCTGCACCGCGTCGGCGAACTGGCTGCCCGTGCCCTCAACCACCCGTGCTGCTCCGGTAGCCGCGAGTTCGGGCAGTGCCCCTGCGGTTGGAATCACGATCGGAGTGCCCGCAGCCATCGCCTCGAGAGCGGACAGACCGAACGTCTCGAAGGGGCAGGGGGCCAACGCCACGTCGGCGTCGGCGACCAGTTGTACGAGGCGATCGCGGTCCGAGATGTGCCCAACGAATTCGACTGGTAATCCGCGCGACGCTGCGACGAGAGTGCCCAGCATCGGGCCAGCGCCAGCGACGATCAGCCGTGAGGTCACACCACGTCGGCACAACTCGCGAATGGTTTCGATACCAAGCATCGGGTGCTTCTCGGCGGAGAGCCGGCCAACCATTACGATGGTTGCTGTGTAGCTCTGGCGGCCGGTACGCGCACCGGGGTGCCAGCGAACAAGATCCGCGCCGAGCGGCATGACTTCGATGTTGCTGGCGCCGATTCGTTCGAATTCCTGCGCGGCGAACCGCGATGCGCACACGACCGCATCGACGCGAGACGCAAGTCGACGATTCCACAAGTCGGCCGCTGCGGCGAGTGGGAAGTACTTCGGTACGCGTTGAGACAAGATGGCGTCGATCCGTTCGTGCGACATCAGAACGACGGGCGCGGCTCCCCGTCGACGCGCGCGATCGGCGGCGATTGCGAGAGTGGTTTTGTCCGACAACTCGATGACGTCAGGACGCACATCTTCGATGATCTCCTGCGCCAACGACGCCGAACGGATCGCACGGTAGCCACCCATTCCCGGCACCAACGGTGATGCAACCGAGATCGTGCGGACACCGCCGTCGTCGGTCGACGTATCGTCAGCACCGGGCACGACACGCGTGACTCGGTGCCCACGCGCGACGTAGCCGCTGGCGAGTTCGACCATTGCCGTGCGCAAACCGCCGCTGGTTTCGCCATAGAAGTTGGCGAGTTGCACGATGTGCATCAGCCGGCCAGCTTCACCATTTCGAATTCGGGCACATTTCCCGCGACGAGATCGCAGTAAGTAACGCTGCGTGTTCCGACCCGCACCGCGTGGGCGAGTGTTCGCTTCGTCGCATTCACGAGCCGCAGATCACCAAGATCATCAGGGTGCAACGCCAGTCGCAACGGAATCCTGCGTGTCAGCCGACTGCGGGCGATCTGTTCGTTGGCCCTCGCTGCCACACCAGTGAGTGCGCTTCCTGGGCGCTGCGACAGCGCGGCAATCCGTATCTCGCGATCGCGGTGTAGGTCGACTACCGACCATTGCGTCGTTGTGTACTCGAAGCCAAGTCGCCGCAGAGTCGACAGCGTCTCCGGCGAAGCGAGCCATCCTGGCGGAGTGAACCCGCGTGCCTCAATGCCAGCGGCGCGCAACACCTCCTGTCCGGCGATGATCCGCCGCTCGGATTCGTCCGCACCAAGCTGCCAGAACTCTTGGCAACCACGCGCAAGCAGTGCACCCATCAGCGAGTGCCGCCGGGTGTCATTGCGCGATTCGCCGGCTTGGTCGCGGACGGAGCGATGTTCCCAGCCGTGTAGCGCCAACTCGTGTCCGCGCTCCTCAGCGGCGCGCAACCAGGCGGCGAAGGCAGGGTCGTTTGCCAAACTGCCGCCTCGCCACGGACCGGGCACCACCAGCAATGTTGCGCGCAGCCCGTACCACTCGACGATCGAAAGCCAATGCTTGGATTGCGCCGCGGTGCCAGGTGCGACGTCGTGCAAGGACACCACGAGACTGCTCGCGCCAAGGTGTTGCGCGGAGTTCACGCGACCTCCTGTGGGACGCGCAACGAGGGGACCGTGGGGGAGATCAGCGCGCGGTAGTGATCGACGAGTTCGCCCATCACGACCGACCACGAGCGGCCGATGACGCTGGCCCGCCCGGCGTCGCCCATCGCCACCCGGCGCAACGGCGACGCGGCGAGCTCGGCAACTGCGCCAGTCAGCATTCCCGGTTGCTCGGGCGACCAGAGGTAGCCGTTCGTCCCGTGTGTCACTAGATCGAGTGGACCACCGGCCGCGGGCGCGACCACCGGAACACCCGAGGCGAGGGCCTCCTGTACGGCCTGGCAGAACGTCTCATCCAAACCCGTGTGAGCGAAGACGTCGAACGAGGCGTGGTACGCGCTGAGCGCGGCGCCGCCTTGGAATCCGACGAAGCGGGCATCGGGTAGCTGGCGTTCGAGCCGTGCCTTCTCCGGCCCGTCGCCGACGACAACGACCTTCACGCCCGGCAGTTGGGTGATTGGTGCGAGTCGGTTGACTTGCTTTTCCTTCGCCAGGCGCCCGACGAATCCAACGATCGTCTCGCCGAGCGGTGCCAGTTCCTTGCGCAGCTCTGCGGAGCGATGCTCGGGGTGAAAGCGCACGAGATCCACGCCACGCGCCCACCGCTGAACTCGTTCGATCCCGTTGGTCTGCAGCGTCCAGATCGCCGACGTGGACGGAGCGAGGGTGAGGCTCGCCTGGTTATGAACCACGCGCAGCCAGCGCCAGATGTACTTGTCCGCCATCCCGAGGCCATAGCGGCCGGCGAAACCAGCGAGGTCGGTTTGAAAGACGGCGACCGACGGCACGTCGAGCAAGCGGGCGGCTCGCACGCCTGCCGCGCCCAGCACCGTGGGCGCGGCGAGGTGAACGACGTCGGGCTTAAAGCTGCGCAACATCGAGGTGAGTCGCACCACTGGCAGACCGACGCGTAGCGAGTCGTAGCGCGGTAAGTCGATCGCGCGCACGCGCACCACGGGTGTTCCATCAATGTTGTCCGAACCAGGACCAGGCGCGATGACCATCACTTCGTGGCCTTCCGCGCGCAGGTACTCGATGAGGCGCAGCACGGAGTTGGTCACTCCGTTGACGGCAGGAAGGAACGACTCGGCAATCACTGCGACGCGTAGCTTCGAGTCCGGTGCTCGCCAATGACGCGGAACGGGACGACGTAGTGTCAGCACGGCACTCTCCTGGGGGATCGCCTGAATGGGTTAGTACGGGTGGGGGAATCAAGATCGGCTGTGTTCGCGTGATGTTGGGTGAGTGGCGGCCAGCACTGACCGAGAGCGCCGAGAACGGCGACCGCACTCACAATGAGGAAGCGAGTCGACGGCATGCTGGTGTTGAGTGCCAGCAGCCCAAGAGCGCCGATGAGAAACGCAACGGTGTACGACATCTCGTACAGCGAGTAGACGCGACCTAGTGCGTCATCCGCAATTGCGCGCTGCACTGTCGAGTCCGCAAGCAGACGCACCACTTGCATGACCAGCGACGTAGTGAACGCCGCGGCGACAACAGTGGCTTCCATCGGTAGCACACCCGCCAGCAGGCATGTCGAGGCGCTGAGCACGAACGCAGTGCTCACCGTCGTGCGTCGTCCAAGTCGGCCCGCCACCAGGGGCGTAATCAACGTTCCGATCAATGACCCGGTGCCGGCGACGCTGAGCACGACTGCGTAACCAGCCGCGGAGACGTCGAGCCGGGCGTCGACCCAGAGCAACAGTGAAACGAACGCGCCACCGGTTGCGGCTCGCAGTGTTGCCGACGTGATGATGGCCCGACGCGTTGGCCCGCTGGTCGCCAGCCGGGCGATGCGGCGCGCCGCCCCCGACCAGCAATGATGCGCTCCAACAACGCAGCGACCGCCGAGATCGTGAGCGAAACGAGTCCAACCAAGTGCAACCGACGCTTGTAGGGCAGCGGCGAACAACAAAGCCGTTATCGGCGACCACCACAGCAGCACGGCGCCAACGAGGAACCCAGTTGAGCCAGCGACCTTGGCGGTAACGGACAGCAGCGAGTTGGCATGCAGCAGTTGGTCTGGGTCCACCATGTGCGGCAAGGCGGTCGCTCGCGTGGTGGTCGTCATCGCTGTCAGGCCGAGCAGCACGCTCGTGAGAATGAAGCCGAGATGGCTAGAGCCGAGAATCGGCACGGCGACAGCAGCAGCCGTCAAGACCGCACGGCCGATGTGACAGTCGCGCAGTACTCGCCGGCGATCCCAACGATCACATGCAATTCCGGCGAGCGGAGCCGCGACAAGCGACGGCAGCGACATTGCAAGCAGTGCTTGCGCGATGGTGGCGCGCGATGCTCCGTGCGAGATCTGGAAGACCACAACCTGCGCGAGGGCGAGGGTGCTGATCGCTCCAGCCACGTTGCCGACCGCGATCAGGGCCACGAAGTGCCTGACGTCGCGAACGCGCAGCAGGTGATAGCGAGTCGTTCGCCGACGTACGCGAACAATCGGATTCAACATCGCCCTTGGGATCTCAATGACGCTCACGAGGTGAGAGCTCCTTCTACTTCACGGTGTCGAACTACGTCGCGGTAGCGCAGACGCAAGCTCTCGATGACCCTGCCCACACTGGCGACGCGGATCAGGCCCACGTATGTGACGGCGAAGACACATCCCTTCACAACGAGCATCGACAGGGTGGTGTCTGCGAGGACGGTGCCGAGCACCGATGCGACGACGGCGGCAATCAACGCGGCAGCAATCGCACCAAACCAAGTAGCCCACGCGAAGCTCTCGCGTCGAGAACTATCGAATGCATCAGCGACCTGACCGAGCACGTACCACCAGGCAAGTGCGTTGGCGGTCAGCGTGCCGATCGACGCACCAACCATTCCGCCCAGTGCGGCGCCGATGCCTGCGAGCACAAGGTTTGCCGTCAGCAAGACCACCGCTGACCGCACGAGTGCGCGCCCGCGGCCGGCCGCGCGCAGAACAAGGCCGTATTCGGCGACACGGTGAAGCGTGATCGCGGTGAACAACTGGAACGGCAGCACGCCGGCCAAGTAGTCGCCGGTGAACGCCAGGCCAATCACTTCGCGGCCGACGACGATGAGGCCCATCGACAGCGGCACGACCACGAGTGACATGGCCGCGGTTTGTCGCAGCCAGGCCTGACGGGCGAACTCGAGATCGCCGCGGTGAAAGGCTTCGACGACGAGCGTTACCACTGCCGCGCCACCCGCGTACGGAAGTACGGCCAGCAATGGGATCTCTTGCGCAGCGACGGTGTACACGCCCAGTCGCTCGGGGTGCATCCACGCGACGAGCCACTTGTCGACCGTCCGATTGAGAACCGACGCCGCGATCGTCAGCCCCAGCGGCAATGCGAACTTGAGCTGGGCGACGAGCGTCCCCTTTGGTAGCCCCTTTGGGCGTCCGCTGAAGAAGGTGAACATCACGCACCCAAACGCGAGGAGGCGCACGATTGCCGACACCAACAGCCCGATCACTATGGCTGCCACTCCGTAGCCCATCACCGCGGGCAGGACCAAGCAGGTGAGCAGCACGACTGTCATCGCGATGTCCCACGCCGCAGCGAGTCCGAGGCGATCGGTGGCGATGAAGGCGGCGGGAACGCAGACGCTGGGAAGTTCGATAGCGATCGCGAGGCCGAGCAGCGGCAGCCATGTGCGCGCCTCGAACGTGCTGCCGCCAACCCAAGGTGCCGCGACGGCGAGACCAACGGCGATGAGCACGCCGCAAGTAGCAATCACGCCTGCGGTCTGCAACACGAGCGCGCGCTGCTGATGCGTTTCGACTCGGGGAAGGAAGTAGATGATGCCGTGCTGCAGGTTCATCGCGCCGAGAGTGGTTGCGGCGAGGTAAATCGAAAGCACCAACGCGACCTTCGTCCACGATTCGGGCGACAGCAGGCGCACGAGAACGACAGCGGCGATCAGTTGGCTGGCCTTGACGGCGCCCTGACCCAACGTGATCAACGCGGTGCGACGCGCGAGGGTGCGGCGATCGGGCAGGTTCACGCGTTCGCCGCTTCAGGTGCGTGGGTATGTGCGGCCGACCACGTGTCCAACGCTTCGCTCGTGGCGCGCTCGGCAGCGGTGAGGTTGAAGGCGCGATGCCGACGCAGGTCGCGGTGCACCCAGCGAGCGTTTGCGTATGAAGGCCAGTCGACCGGACGCCGATGCAGTCGGCGTAGGAAGTGACCCTCGTTCCATGTGTTGGAGCCGTGGAAGCAGCGCACGAACAGGTTCGCATCGTCCTTGCCGAGCACAGCAACGCCGCCCGCATCGCGCAGCGACTTCAGGAAGACAGCGTCCTCACCGCGGGCAAGGTCGGGATACCGTGCCGCGTCGCGGCGGTGCAGCACCGTGCCGGGGGTCGCGAACCCCGCATCGGCCCGAAACGTCAACGGGCCAAGCGTCGGCGAGTCGACTGTCATCAATGTCCAGCGCAGTGCCGACGCCACGTCGCCAGGGTTCAGCGCTGCCATTTGTCGTTCGATGCGCGTCGGGCCATACCACTCGTCGTCGTCCCACTGCGCGCACCAGTCGCCCTCAGCGAGTTCGATGGTTGCGTTGCGTAGCCCACCAAGATGCGTCGACGAGTCGTGTTGAATGCGGTGATAGCGGATGGCTTCGCCAGCGGAGATGAACGGAGCGAGCATCGGCGCGTAGTCCTCGTCGCCATCATCGAGAATTACGAGCTCGCGATTCGTCCAGGTTTGCGCGGCAAAGCACGCCACTGCCCGTTCGGCGAGGTCTCGGCGATCGCGCGTGACCATCAGGCAACTGACGCGAAGTGTGCTCATCGGGCATCCAACTTGTGAGCAGGCGATTGATTGCCGGCGGCAACCGAGCGTGCCAACGTCCAGAACAGCTCTGATCGGGTTTCCAATCGCGCGTCGTCGGGCTGTAGTTCGTGGAGCAACTTTCGGTGATTGCTGTTCACGTAGTGGATGGCCACGGTCTCGTCGGACAATTGGAGGTGGCGATCCTCAAAGAAGCGATAGCTCTCACCGGGAGCAACTGGGTACAGCGTTGCTTCGGGCAACACACGCACGAGGTGCGGATGCTGACGCGCAACAGCCGAGACCAACGTCGGGCCGAGCGCATAACGGACCGTTGGGTCGGCAAGCGCGCACTGCCGTAGAACCTCGATGATGAACGGCGAGTGTGCTGGTGCGCCGATGATTGCGTTGTTCGGCTGTTGCCGGGTCCACAGAGTGTCGAGGCGTCGCAGGCGCTTGGTCAGCTTCAACGCGCCGCCGAACCACTTCGAGTCGAGACGCTTGGCGAACCAGGAGAGTGCCCAGCCGACGGTGCCTGCGGTCATGCGCAGCTTCCAGCGCCCTTCGACCCGAGCCTCGTCGTAGGCCCACACGCGTTCGGCGCCGAGGAAGGCTCCGCCGTTGGCTAAGTCGTGCAACGGGCGCAACACCAGAACGTCGAAGTCGACGTAGACCCCGCCGCGGCGATAGAGGAGTGCGTAACGCAAGATGTTGCTGCGCGCCGAGAGTGCATGTTCGGGGATCGCGTTGAAGACGGCTCGACAATCGGTGCCGCTAATCAGGCGCAGGCTGCCGAACAGCTCGTCGAGGTCGATGTCGTGAACGCTGATCCGGTGATCGGCAAGGTCGGTCAGGTCGGCAAAGTGCGACGACATTGGGTGTTCGCCCAGCACGTGGATCTCGACCTGCGCCGTGGGGTCGGCGAGAAGGATGCTGTCGATGGTGAGTCGAGCCGCGTAGGGAAAAGACAGCCCTGACCACACCGTGAGGTACCGCCGCGGCACGGACACGGGAGGACTATGACAGTCGATTGTGAACAGCGAGTGGTGCTCCCGCTACTCACAGATGACGCTTGGAATACATCTCGGTAACTACATATGTGTAAGACGACTCGGTATCTGGGCTGAAGCGCCCCAAATCCGGAAGCCTTGGGCCGGGATGTCTGCTTCGCTTGCTTCCTACTTCAGTCGTTTTGGTTTAGCGGCTGCCGGGTCGATCGGCCATTGGTGCTTGGGGTAGCGGCCGGCCATTTCTTTGCGCACGTCGGCCCACGTGCCACCCCAGAAGCCGGGTAGGTCGCTGGTGATTTGAATCGGTCGGTCGGCGGGGGACAGCAACTCCAACGCGATCGGCACGCGTTCGTTTGCGACCGACGGATGTGTGCGCAGGCCGAAGAGGTCTTGCACCCGCACCGACGCCGTTGGCATGTCGCGCGAATAGTCGATGGCTACCACGCGTCCCGACGGTGTGGTGAACGTTATGGGCGCCAGTTCCGCTAATCGCGTGGTGTCATCCCAACCCAGCTGCGACGTCAGCAGCATCGCGACGTCCAACCTCGCTAGGTCGTCGGCACCAACGGCGCGCACTAAGTAAGGGGCGAGCCACTCGTCGAGCGTCGCTAGCAGCTTCGTGTCGCTCCAATCCGGCCACGTCTCATCAGGCAACTCACGAAGCAAGAACGCGACGCGTGCGCGCAATGCGACCGCTTCATCGGTCCAACGCAATGCCGCGAGGCGAGTGCTGCGAACGCGATCGATGAGTGCCGCGGTCGTCGCGTCGCCAGGCGTTGGCGCGGTCGAGCGCTCGACCAGCACCATCCCGCCCAAGCGAGTCTCGAGGCGTAGCACCAGGTCATCGCGTTGCTTGTCCCATAGCAAGGTCTCGCGTTGTTCGATCTGGTCGGCGAGCGCGGCGATCACGTCGTCGACTTCGAGCGCGGCCCCAATGCGGATGCGCGCGTTGTCGCGCTTGCCGTCGAGGTCAGCGGCGACAACAAAGCGCTCGTTGGCGAGCGGATCGGTTGGTGGTGTCCAAGCGCTTGCACCCGACCGCAACTGGAACTGACCCGGTTGGCTCCGTCGCACGGCGACGCGATCCGGATAGGCAAGCGACAGAACGATGCCGCAACGTTCGGTGCGAACCGACGCGAGGTCGAACGCAACTCTGGCCCGTTGCGCGATATCTGCGGCGCGGTCGCGGATGCGTCGCACGTCGCGCGAGTCGGCGCGGTCGTGAGACTGACCACACACCACCCCTACCCGAAGTGCAAGGTCGGCAGGTAACTCGTCGGGACGGCCGCGCAAAACATCGCGCTCGTCGAGCAGGGCGGCCACGACGCAAGCCAACGCCTTGTCATCGACGCTCGCGCCATGCACCATGCGCGCAAGTCGGGGATGTAGTGGCAGCGACAACATTTGGCGGCCGAGCTCGGTCGGGTTGGCGTCGTTGTCGAGGGCTCCGAGGTACTTCAGCAACTCCGTCGCCTGCTGCACACTGCGCGCCGGCGGCGCGTCGGCCCACTTCAAATCGGCGATCGGCGTTCCCCACACGGCGAGTTCCAGCACGAGCCCGGCGAGATCGACCTGTGTGATCTCGGGTTCGAGGTGTGCGCGCCGGGTGCCGTGTTCCAGTTTGCTCCACAGGCGATAGGCGGCGCCCGGTTCCGTGCGACCCGCGCGACCTGCACGCTGGTCGGCCGATGCGCGGCTGGTGCTGATGGTGGTGAGCCGCGACATTCCGCTGCGCTGATCGAATCGGGGCACGCGCGCAAGTCCAGCGTCGACCACCACGCGTACGCCATCGACCGTGAGTGACGACTCGGCTATGTCCGTGCTGAGCACGACGCGGCGCCGTCCCGGCGCGGATGGTGCGAGCGCCTGATCCTGTTCGCTCATCGACAATGCGCCCGCGAGGGGAAACACGTCCACGTCGTCGGGAACCGAGGCGTCCAGCATCTGCTGTACTCGCCGAATCTCGCCGATGCCGGGAAGAAACACCAACACGTCGCCCGCTTGTTCGCGCAAGGCGCGTTGCACAGCAGCGGTCACCGCCTCCGGAACGCGATCGGTCTTGCTCATTGGCAGCCACACGATGTCGACCGGATGTAGACGACCGTCGCTGGTCACCACTGGAGTGGACTGGCCGAGTACCGCGAGCAAACCTTTGGAGTCGGGCGTGGCCGACATCGCGAGCACACGGATGTCGGGTCGCACGTTTGCCTTCGCGTCGAGCAGCAACGCCAGCCCGAGGTCGGTGGGCAGGTTGCGCTCGTGTACTTCATCGAAGATCACCAAGCCGTAACCGTCGAGCGCTGGATCGTTCTGCAGCCGCCGCGTGAGCACTCCTTCGGTGACAACCTCTACTCGCGTGTTGGCGCCGATGTGGCGCTCGTCGCGTGTTTGGTAGCCGATCGTGTCGCCGACCTTCTCGCCGATCAGCGAAGCCATCCGCTGCGCGGCGGCGCGCGTCGCCAGTCGCCGGGGTTCCAACATCACGATCTTGCTGTCGCCGAGCCAGGGCTCGTCCAGCAATACCAGTGGCGTCAGCGTTGTCTTGCCCGCGCCAGGGGGTGCGACCAATATCGCGGTGCCGTGCTTGCGGAGAGCAGTTGTTATCGCCGGTAGTGAGTCAGCGACCGGTAGGTCGGTCGGCTGCAACCGCACCGCTCAGCCAAGTGCCGGGGTGCCGTGGAACGGCGAGGGATCGGCTGCCACCGGAATGGTGGGGGCGATCCACGACGTCGTCGCGGCGATGCTTTCCGCAACAGCGCGCCACGCCGCTGGGTCCCAGCCCTCGGCCGCCGCATGCACGCTGCCGTCGCCACGCACGAACACGAACGCGGGGAGCGTTGCGACGCCGAGCCCGCGGACAAAGCGGCGGTCCGGGTCGCAGAAGACGAGGAACTTGTCGACCAGTGGCCCGAGGAACTGCTTTGCTTCGTCGGGCGTACAGGTGACGATCAGGTTGACGCGCACGTCCGCGCCGCGGAACGCCTCGAGAATCCGAGTCGCCGGCTGCAACACCCACGAGCTCTCGTTAGTGAATGGATCGAGCACAACGCTGGCGAGATGAAAGGTCGTCAGCCATTCCTCGAGCGGGCGCGATTCGCCGGAGAGAGCGGTGAGGGTGGTGTCGAGTGCGACGGAGCTAGCCACGGGGGCAACGGTAGCGCGCAGCGGCTTTCCAGGTTGCTTCCTGCCGCCCAGCGCCCTTCGAAGTAGCGTCCCGCTGTGCATCCCATCGAGCGCTTGCGCTACATCGCCCGCTCGTATGGAGGCGACCCGCGAACGCTCGTCGTCGAAACGGCGTCAGCACTGCGGGCGCTGGGGGCCGACCCGGCCGGTTTGGTGGTCGCTTGTCGGCGCATCGTCGAGCGCCATCCCACGTCGGGGCCGTTGTGGTGGCTGTGTGCGCACATGCTCACCGATACCGATCCCTGGGCGGTGGCGCGCCGCTTGGCCTCGGAAATCGCCGACGACCCGACGGCCGATCAATTGGCCGACGCGCTTCCACTCGAGGCGACTGTGTGCGTGGTCGGCTGGTCGGATCTCATCGGCGAGGCGTTGCTGCGACGCGAAGACCTGAGCGTTTTGGCGGTTGGTGTTGACGACTCCGCCGATCTGCTGACGGGTGCCGTGCTCGCTGCCGACGTGGTGCTGATTGAGGCGCTCGCGGCCTCGCCAACAGAGATGCTGGCTGTGCCGGGTGCTCGCGCCGCGGCGTCGGTCGCGTATTGCAGCGAAGTTCCTGTGTGGGCGATCGTTGGCGTCGGTCGACGGATTCCCGACGTGGGATTTCAGTCGCTTGTCGGTCGGATACCGAACCAGGGAGTTGCCGATGTCGTGCCGCTCGCGCTCTGCTCGGAGTTCTCCCCAAACGACGCGGGTTGCCCGGTAGCGCTCGAGCTCACCCGCATCTGAATAGCGCAGTACCTTGGCGGTATGGCCAACCGACGCGCACAGATCGCAATGTCCGACGACGAGGTGCAGCAATTCCTCGGCGACGGGCGAGTCCTCAACGTTGCCACCATTGGGCCGAGCGGTCATCCGCACCTTGTCGCGATGTGGTACGCACTCATCGACGGCAAGGTTCAGTTCTGGACGTTCGCGAAGAGCCAGAAGATCCTGAACCTGCGTCGCGATCCGAAGATGACCGGTCTGGTCGAAAGCGGTGAGACGTACAACGAGTTGAAGGGCGTCGAGCTCGTCGGCAGCGGCCGCATCATCGACGACTACGAACGAATCCTGCGCTTGGGCAAGGAGGTGGCGGTTCGCTACAACGGTCCGAGCGCCATCAGCGACGAGGTGCTGCCCTTCATCGAAGCGCAGGCCGGCAAGCGCCTGGTCGTCGAGTTTGAAGTCGACCGCGTCGTGAGCTGGGACCACACCAAAATCACCGGCTACTGAAGTCCGAGCCGGGGGTTTGCTACACCCGGGGGGTTTCATGCCCGTGGGCGTGCACGAAACCCCCGACGGTCCAGGATTTACCGAAACTTGGGCGGGGGGTAGTCTCCGGGCATGGCTAACACGGTGAGGGCAGCGCTGCTGCAGACGGATTGGGCGGGCACGAAGGAAGCGATGCTCGACAAGCACGAGCAGGCGGTGCACGACGCGAAGAAGCAGAACGCGCAGGTGATGTGCTTCCAGGAGCTGTTCTACGGCCCGTACTTCTGTCAGGTACAAGAGCCGGAGTACTACGACTACACCGAAGCGATTCCCGATGGTCCGACCACGAAGCGGTTCCAAGCGATCGCTAAGGAAACCGGCATGGTGCTGGTGCTGCCGATGTACGAAATCGTGCGCACCGGTCTGTACTACAACACCGCCGCAGTGATCGATGCCGATGGAACATTCCTTGGCAAGTTCCGCAAGCAGCACATCCCGCAGACCAAGGGGTTCTGGGAGAAGTACTACTTCGCCCCGGGCGATGGCGGCTACCCAATCTTCAACACCGCCGTCGGCAAGGTCGGCGTCTATATCTGTTACGACCGCCACTTCCCCGAGGGTTGGCGGGCACTTGGTCTCAATGGCGCCGAGATCGTCTTCAACCCGTCGGCCACCAGTCGTGGCCTTAGCGAGTACATCTGGCGTATCGAGCAACCGGCAGCCGCAGTCGCGAACATGTACTACGTCGGCGCGATCAATCGGGTGGGTATCGAGCCACTCGGCGACGACGACTTCTACGGCCAGAGCTACTTCGTCGATCCGGAAGGCAAGTTCGTTGGCGATGTCGGCGATGCCTTCAAGCCGGAACTGATCGTGCGCGATCTCGATTTGGACAAGATCAAGCAGGTGCGCGATCGGTGGGCGTTCTATCGTGACCGCCGTCCCGACGCATACGACGACCTCTTCGAACGCTGACGCAACCCAAAGGACACAGTGAGCCCAACATGAAGACATTGATCAAGAACGGCAGCGTCATCTCAACCACTGGTGTGGTGCCGCAAGACGTGCTCATCGAAGGTGAAACCATTCGTGCGCTTGGCGCGCCCGGCTACTTCACGGAAGAAGGTGTCGACCGCGTCATTGATGCGAAGGGCAAGTACGTGATTCCCGGCGGCATCGATGTGCACACGCACATGGAGTTGCCGTTCGGTGGCACGTTCGCCAGCGACACCTTCGAGACCGGTAGCAACGCGGCTGCGTGGGGTGGCACGACCACGATCATCGACATGGCGGTGCAGCGCTACGGCGAAGACGTGCACCAAGGCCTCGCCGAGTGGCACCGCAAGGCGGAAGGCAACTGCAGCATCGACTACGGGTTTCATCAGATCATCGGCGGTGTCGACGACGAATCGCTGAAGGCGATGAAGTACCTCACCGAACACGAAGGCATCAGCAGCTTCAAGCTGTTCATGGCCTACCCGGGCGTCTTCTACAGCGACGACGGCCAGGTGCTCAAGGCGATGCAGACCGCTGCCGAGTGTGGGGCGATGATCATGATGCACGCCGAGAACGGCATCGCGATCGACGTACTTGTGCAGCAAGCCCTAGCGCGTGGCGAGACCGACCCGAAGTACCACAGCTACACGCGGCCATCGCCGCTCGAGGCCGAGGCAACGCACCGCGCCATCGTGCTGAGCCAAGTCGCTGGCAACGTGCCGCTGTACATCGTGCACATGAGCGCCGGCGATGCGCTCAATGAAGTCGCCGCCGCGCGTCATCACGGTCGCAACGTGTTTGCCGAAACGTGCCCGCAGTACCTGTGGCTGACGCTCGAGGAGACGCTCGGCCTGCCGGGCTTCGAGGGTGCCAAGTGGGTGTGCAGTACTCCGGTGCGAAGCCGTGATCACGACCCGCATCACATCGGTCAGATGGGCCACGGTCATCAGGGCGACTTGTGGAAGGGCCTGCGCATGAACGAGCTGGCAATCGTCAGCACCGACCATTGCCCGTTCTGCATGAAGGACCAGAAGGAACTCGGCCTCGGCAACTTCGCGGCGATACCTAACGGCATCGGTGGCGTCGAGCATCGCATGGAGTTGCTCTATCAGGGCGTCGTGAAGGGCGAGCTAACGCTGGAGCGCTGGGTCGAGACCTGTTGCACCACCCCGGCGCGCATGTTCGGCATGTACCCGAAGAAGGGCGTCATCGCCCCCGGTGCCGACGCCGACGTCGTGGTGTGGGACCCGAACAAGAAAACGAAGATCGGCGTCAACGACAAGCACCATATGAACATGGACTACAGCGCCTGGGAGGGCTGGGTGATCGACGGCAAGGTCGATACCGTCTTCTCTCGCGGTTCGGTGGTCGTTGAGAACGACAAGTTCAGCGGGCGCAAGGGCCACGGCCAATACATTCGCCGCGGCCTGTCGCAGTACCTGGTCTAGACCTCAAGAAATCAACTGGAGTTGTTGGCATGAATCGGATAGGTCATTGGATTGACGGCAAGGTCGTCGAAGGAACGTCAGGTCGCTCGGGCGTTGTGTTCGATCCGGCGACAGGTGCGCAGCAGGCGGCTGTCGACCTCGCTTCCGTCGAGGAAGTCGACCACGCAGTTGCGGTCGCGAAAGCGGCGTTTCCCGAGTGGCGCGCCACGAACCTCTCTCGGCGCGCCGAGGTCATGTTCCACATGCGCGAGCTCGTCGATGCCAATCGCAAAGAGATTGCATCGCTGCTGTCGAAGGAGCATGGCAAGGTGCTTGGCGATGCGCTCGGCGAAGTGGCGCGTGGCTTAGAGAACATCGAGTTTGCGTGCGGGATACCGAACCTGATGAAGGGCGGCTACAGCGAGCAGGCTTCGAACGGCATTGATGTGTACAGCATTAAGCAACCGCTCGGCGTTTGTGTCGGCATCACGCCGTTCAACTTCCCCGCGATGGTTCCGATGTGGATGTTCGCCAATGCGCTCGCCTGCGGCAACACGTTTGTGCTGAAGCCGAGCGAGAAAGATCCGTCGGTCAGCATGTTCGTGGGTGAACTGTTGAAGCAGGCCGGGCTTCCGGACGGCACGTACAACATCGTCAACGGCGACAAGGTCGCGGTCGATCGTTTGCTGACGCACCCCGACGTGCAAGCGATCAGCTTCGTCGGCAGCACGCCGATCGCGCGATACATCTACGAGACCGGTACCAAGAACGGAAAGCGTGTGCAAGCGCTCGGCGGCGCGAAGAACCACATGCTTGTACTTGCTGACGCCGATCTCGACATGGCGGCCGACGCCGCAGTCAGCGCCGCGTACGGCTCTGCCGGCGAGCGCTGCATGGCGATCTCGGTTGTGCTGGCCAGCGACGCAATCGCCGACGACCTGGTCGCCAAGATCAAAGACCGCTTGCCCGCGATCGTCGTTGGCCCGGCCAGCGAAGATGGCAGCGAGATGGGTCCGCTGATCACGGGCGAGCATCGCGACAAGGTGAAGGGCTACGTCGACGGTGCTGCCGGCGAAGGAGCGACCGTCGTCGTCAACGGCACATCGCCCAGCGACTTGCCGGCCGACGGCTTCTTCCTGAAGCCGAGTCTGATCGACAACGCCAAGCCCGGTATGCGTTGCTACGACGAAGAGATCTTCGGGCCGGTGCTGTCCGTGACGCGCGTGAAGGGCTACGACGATGGCTTGGCGCTGATCAACTCCAACCAATTCGGTAACGGCACTGCGATCTTCACGCGTGATGGCGGCGCCGCCCGCCAGTTCGAGTTCGACGTGCAAGTCGGCATGGTCGGCATCAACGTGCCGGTGCCGGTGCCGGTGAGCTACTACAGCTTCGGCGGGTGGAAGGCGAGCCTGTTCGGCGACACGCACATCTACGGCCCGGAAGGAATCAACTTCTACACACGTACCAAGGTCGTCACCAGTCGTTGGCCCGACCCGCGCACCAGCCGCGTCGACCTCGGCTTCCCACAGAATCGCTAAGGGGGATCGACGATGCAATTTGGTGTCGTGTTACAGACCACTCCGCCTTCGCGGCGCGTGATTGATCTCGCCAAGCGCGCCGAGAGTTACGGGTTCGACTACGTATGGACCTTCGACAGCCACATCCTGTGGCAGGAGCCATACGTCATCTACAGCCAGATTCTCGCCGAGACGCGCAACGTCGTCGTCGGCCCGATGGTTACGAATCCGGCGACTCGCGACTGGACGGTTACGGCCAGCGTGTACGCGACGCTGAACGAGATGTTCGGCAATCGAACTGTCTGCGGTATCGGCCGCGGCGACTCGGCAGTTCGCGTGACAAACGGTGCGCCGACAACGTTGGCCACGCTGCGCGAAAGCGTGCACGTGATCCGCGAGATGGCCAACGGACGCGCGGTGGACTACAAGGGCAGCGAGTTGCGCTTGCCATGGGCCGCCAAGAGTCGGCTTGAGATGTGGATCGCTGCCTACGGCCCCAAGGCGTTGGCGCTCGCCGGCGAAGTTGGCGACGGTTTCATCCTCCAGCTCGCCGATCTGTCGATCGCCGAGTTCACCATCAAGTCAGTGCGCGACGCTGCCAAAGCCGCTGGACGCAATCCTGACGAGATCACGATTTGTATAGCTGCGCCGGCCTATGTGACCGATGGCAGCAAAGCGGCGCTCGAGCATGGACGCGAGCAGTGCCGTTGGTTTGGCGGCATGGTGGGCAATCATGTCGCCGACATTGTGAAACGCTACGGCGACGATGCGCCGGTGCCGAAGGCGCTCACCGACTACATCAAGGGTCGCGAAGGTTACGACTACAACGAACACGGTCAGGCGGGCAACACGCACGCCAACTTCGTGCCCGACGAAATCGTCGACCGCTTCTGCATCATCGGCCCGCCGGAAGTGCACATCGAGCGCATGAAGCAATTGAAGGACCTTGGGGTCGATCAGTTCGCGGTCTATCTGCAACACGACGACAAGGACAACACGCTGCAGGCATACGGCGAAAAGATCATGCCCGCCGTCGCCGAGCACGTGCGCGCCAAGTCGTAACCCAGCGGGACGCCGGAATCAATGACGTTTCCGGCGAACCCGACTTCCAACATGCACGGCGGCCTGGATTCCCCGGCCGACGAATCAGAACTACGCGGCGATGTTTTGACAGTCGCCGGCTGGTGCCTGATGGACGAGACGGCGGTCTCGCACGTCGACGTGCTCATCAACGGTGTCGAAATCGGTCGAGCGCGAACCTTTCTTGAGCGCCCCGACATAGCCGCGGTGTACCCACACCGCGATGCCCCAGTCGCCGGATTCCAAATGTTGGTACCACTGGAGGAGTGGTCGCCGAAAGCGCCGCTTGAAGTATCGGTGATCGCAACCGGCCTCGACGGACGGCGTTGGTACTCGAAGTCGAGTCGACTTCGGCGCGTGGTCGACGAGGCGAGTAGGGCCACTAGCGATCCGCGGCAACTCGACGAACAACGAAAGCTCATGCTGGCGAAGCGTGGCGCGCCTCGAGAGACACCAAAGGTAGTTGTCGTCACACACGACCTCGGTTATGGCGGCGCACAACTATGGCTGAGCGAGGCGCTCCGCCAGTTCCGGGAGCTCGACCACTTCACGTTCGACATCATTTCGTTCATGGATGGTCCGCTCCGACAGCCGCTTGAGGAAGCGGGAGCGTTTGTTCACGTGACCCCACCTCCTGCCATCAATGGTTTGGCCGCTCATGATGGTCGCGTCACTGAGTTCGCCGTGCTTTTCAGAGCTCTCGAAGCCGATGCCGTCATGGTCAATACGATCGTGCCGTTTCAGGCCGTTGAGGCTGCACACCTCCTCGGGTTACCGGTGGTTTGGGTAGTTCACGAGAGCTATGGGCTATCGGTGTTCTGCCACACTCTCTGGGGCGACGCGGTGGATTCGCGCGTTCGCGATCGGTTTGCGGAGGCCTTTGGGCTGGCCGAAGCACTCGTGTTTCAGGCAGAACAGACTGCCGACTTGTTCAGCCATCTTTCATTGGCGTCGCGACGGCATGTCCTTGACCACGGGGTCGACATCGCTGAAATCGATGAGTACAGAAGGAACTTCGACCGAGCGGGTGCGCGAGCACAACACGGCTGGACCGATCACGACATCGTCTTCGCTGTCGTCGGCACCTTTGACGGCAGAAAGGCACAGGCCGCGGTTGTGGCAGCATTCGACGAGGTTTTGTCGGTTCACGAAGAGGCACATCTCGTGATGGTCGGAGTGCAAGGCGGTCCCTTCGGCGATGCAGTTGCGGAGCAGGTTCGGCGCCTCGATAGCCCGCACCGAGTGACGCTTGTGCCCCTAACCCCAGACACCTACTACTGGCACGCGATCGCTGACGTAGCCGTTTGCGCGTCGGATATCGAGTCGCTACCAAGGTCGATTCTCGAAGCTATGGCGTCCGGCCAGCCGGTGGTCTCGACCGATGTCTTCGGATTGGCCACGCTCATCGACGATGGCGTCACGGGCTGGTTGACCAGGTGCAGTGACCTTCAGGGCTTGGTCGCAACGATGGACAGAGCGCTACGTTTGCAGCCCGCCGAGCGACGCACTGTCGCGATCGCTGCGCGTCAGGAGGTTGAGCGTCGCTCATCTAGCTCCTATGGCCTCGCCTTAGCGAATGCGCTGAGTGCTCTGATGGTTGATCGCAATGTGAACCTGCAGCCGATTCTGAGTCGCTGATGTAGCTTCTGATCTGCCGTTTGTGATCTGGTATTGACAAGGTTTTGAGTTATTGGTGAGGGGCGCGATTATGAAAGGTGTGAAACGAAAGGGGTCGCTGCGCCCGCTTATCTTCGGCGTACTCGCGCTCGCGCTGCTGCTCGCGGCCTGGGAGTCGTATCGCAACTGGATCGGCCCGTGGTTGGGTACCGAGCGCGAAGTCGGCAAGGTGCTCGGCTTCAAGCTCCTTCCGCGCGCGAACGACCTTGCCATGCCCAGCGTGTTCGACATGGGTCGCGAGTTCGGTAAGCCGCAGGTGCGCGGTAGTTCGACGAGTGTGTTCCAGGCAGTTGCCGAGGGAACGTTTAACTCGTTGAAGCTCGCGGTTGCTGCGCTAGTACTCGGAACAATCGTCGGAATCGGCGCCGCAATTCTGATGGCGCGCTTCAAGGTCGTGCAGCGCGGTCTGATGCCGTACTTGGTCATCTCGCAAACGATTCCGCTGATCGCACTCGCTCCGTTGACGGTCACGTGGGGTGGCGAGATCAGCTTCTTCGGGTTCGAGTGGCAGAAGTGGACCTCGGCGCTCGTGCTCGGCGCGTTCTTGTCGTTCTTCCCGATCGCAGTGGGGGCGTTGCGCGGTTTCAACTCGCCCGATCCCGCCGCGTTGGAGCTCATGGATTCGTACGCCTCATCATGGTGGAGCACTTGGCGCAAGCTTCGGCTGCCTGCCGCGGTTCCGTACCTTGCGCCGGCCATGCGGCTCGCCGGTAGCGCTGCCGTTTTCGGAGTCGTCGTCAGCGAACTCAGCGTCGGGCTCACCAATGGCGTTGGCTATCTGATCCTCTCGTACATGCAAGAGGGCACGTCGCGGCCCGCGAAGGTGTTCACCGCGGTCGCCGGGACAATCGTCCTCGGTTTGTTGATGGCGGCAATCATCAACGCCGTTGATCGCTACTTGACTCGCAATCGACCACAGGAGGAGTTGTCGTGACACTCGCGGTAAACGTGACGGCCGTCGACAAAGTGTTCAACGCCGGACGACCGAATCAAGTCGACGCTCTCACCGACGTGGGATTACAGGTGACGGCTGGCGAGTTCATCTCGCTGATCGGCCCATCAGGGTGCGGAAAGTCGACACTGCTGCGCCTGATCGCCGACTTGCTGCAGCCAACTGCAGGCACCATCGAAGTCAACGGCAAGTCACCTCGCCAAGCGCGGCTCGATCAAGACTATGGAATGGCCTTTCAGCAGGCGGGGCTCTTCGAATGGCGTTCGGTGACCAAGAACATCGAGCTGCCGCTGGAGTTGAAGGGTTGGGACAAAGCCAAGCGCCACGACCGCGCGTTGGAGATGTTGGAGCTGGTGAAGCTACCCGACCGCGCCAACGCGATGCCGTGGCAGCTGTCGGGTGGTCAGCAACAGCGGATCGCGATCGCGCGTGCGCTGGCGGCCCATCCGTCTTTGCTGTTGATGGACGAGCCGTTCGGCGCGCTTGACGAGATGACCCGCGAGCACATGCAGGCCGAGCTGTTGCGCATTTGCGCCGCGACGCAAACGACTGTCGTGTTCGTGACGCACAGCATTCCCGAAGCCGTGTATCTCAGCGATCGCGTTGTGGTGATGTCGGCCGGGCCGGGCCGGATCACTTCCATCATTCCAGTGGGCCTTGATCGGTCGCGCGACGAGGGCACCCGCGAGGCGAAACGTTTCTACGACAAGATCACCGAGGTGCGTGAAGCGTTGCGCGGCAGTGAAGTTGGCGCTGGAGGGCGGGACGACCGGTGAGCGCAGTCTGGCGTCGACTCAAAGCGTTCTTGCCGCCGCTTGTCTTTGGCGCGCTGTTTCTCGGAGCGTGGGAAGGGTTCGTTGTCTGGCGCAAGATCGAGCCGTTCGTGCTGGTGAAACCGTCGGAAGTGTGGTCGGCCGGCCTCGACAACATGCAACGCATCGTCGATGCCATGGAGGTGACGGGCACGAACGCACTGATTGGTCTCGTCGCGGGCACGCTGCTCGGCTGCCTCGGCGCGTTGCTTGCGGCCGGGGTGCGCTGGGTCGGCGAGCTCGTCAACCCCATTGCCGTCGCCGTCAACGCCATCCCGATCGTCGTGCTGATCGCAATGTTCACCCGCTTGTACGAAGCGGATAGCGAAACCCCGCGTCGAATCATGGCCACCCTCGCCGCCTTCTTCGTTGTGTTCGTCAACGTGTCGCGTGGGCTGCGGCAGAGTTCTCCCACTCAGTTGGAGCTCATGCGATCCTTCGCCGCATCGCCGCGCCAGCAGTTCATCAAGGTCCGCCTGCCGAACGCGATGTCGTTCCTGTTCACCGGTATTCGGGTAGCGGCACCGTTGACGGTCATCACCGCCGTCGTGGCGGAGTACTTTGGCGGCAACAGAAACGGTCTCGGAGCCAGCATCAGCGGCTTCTTGTCGATCTCGAAGAAGGATGTCGGCCTTGCGTATGTCGCGGGTGCTTCGGTGCTGGGCCTACTGTTCTTCGGGTTCGCAGCGGTCTTGGAATACGTCGCGGTGCCATGGCAACGCCGACGCGATTCCAGGTAGTCAACAGCAACATCAACAACAAGGGGGAAGCAAATGCAACGGACACGACTGTTGAAGTCGTTGGCAATCGTCGCAGCGGCCGGTCTCGCGTTCGCCGCATGCGGCGACGACGAGAAAGACAGCAGCGACACCGGTGGGGGTCTCAACCCGACGGTGTGCGACGCGAGCAAGGGCCCGGCCGAGAAGACGAAGGTGAAGCTGCAACTGCAGTGGTTCACGCAGGCTCAGTTCGCCGGTTACTACGCGGCTGTCGCACAAGGCTGTTATGCCGAGGCCGGACTCGATGTCGAGATCTTGCAAGGCGCAGTCGAGATCGTGCCGCAGGACGTGCTGGCCAGTGGCGGCGCGGATTTCGCGTTGGCGTGGGTGCCCAAGGCGCTCGCATCTCGCGAGGCCGGCGCCAACATCGTCAACATCGCACAGATCTTCCAGCGCAGCGGAACGCTGCAGGTCAGCTTCAAAGATGCCGGGATTACCTCGGCCGCCGACTTCGCTGGCAAGAAGATTGGCAGCTGGGGGTTCGGTAATGAGTTCGAGATCTTTGCTGCGCTCGCCGCGGCGGGTCTCGATCCGGCCACCGACGTCGAGATCGTCGGGCAGAACTTCGATATGTCCGGTCTGCTCGCGGGCGACATCGATGCTGCCGAAGCGATGACCTACAACGAGTACGCGCAGGTGTTGGAAGCGAAGAATCCCGACACCGGCGAGCTGTACACGGCCGACGACCTGAACGTCGTGTCGTACGAAGAAGAGGGCGTTGGCATGTTGCAAGACGCCATCTGGGCCGATGGCGATCGCCTCGCCAATGACCCGGCGTACCACGACACAGCGATTGCGTTTGTCAAGGCCTCGCTAAAGGGTTGGGCGTTCTGCCGCGACAACACGGTGATCTGCCGCGACATCGTGGTTGAGAACGGTCCGACGCTCGGCTCGGGCCACCAGCTGTGGCAGATGAATGAAGTCAACGCTCTCATTTGGCCGTCGACGCAGGGTATTGGCTACATCGATTCGGCCGCATGGGATCGCACGGTTGAGATCGCGGGCAACACCCCGAACCTCGACGGTGCGACTGTGTTGACCAAGCCGGTCGACGCCGATGCGTACACCAACGAGATCGTCAACTTCGCGCTCGAGGAGTTGCGAGCCGAGGGTGTGGATGTCGTCGGTTCGAACTGGAAGCGGATTGAAGTCACCCTGACCGAGGGCGGCGTCTAATCGAAGGCAGTGATTCACCATTTGGTGATGTAGTTGAGGGGCGGGTCGCTTCGGCGGCCCGCCCTTCACGCGCCAGTCGTTCCAACGTTGTCGCGACAGCACCGTGGTTGTTCGTGGTGTTGTGGAGCACGGGCTTTATTGCGGCCCGCTACGCAACCAACGACTCCGGTCCGCTGATCTTCCTCGCAACGAGGTTCGCGCTCGCGGCTGTGATTCTCGGCGGCGTGGCCCTGGCCTCGGGAATGGCGCGCCCGTCGCGACGCCAACTGGGTGCCGCGACGGTCGCCGGGCTGGGATTGCACGCGCTCTACCTCGGCGGCGTCTTCCTGGCGATCAGCTGGGGCATGCCATCGGGCGTCAGCGCCCTCATCGCTGGACTCCACCCGGTGATCACCGCCGTCGCCGCCCGAGGTCTGCTCGGCGAGCGCTTGCGACCGATTCAATGGGTGGGCGTTGCTCTCGGCTTCGCGGGCGTGATTGCGGTGGTCGTCGATCGGCTCGCGGCCGGCGCTAGGGGCATGTCGTTTGGGGCGATCGTCGCTTCGCTCCTTGGCGTCGTCGGCATCTGCGCCGGAACGCTGGTCCAGCGGCGCAGCGGTGGCTCGACCCCGCTGGTGTGGGGCACCTGCGCGCAGTACGTGGCGTCGGCCGCCGCGCTGATGATCGCCGCGGCCGTCCACTCCTCGCTCGGCGGGCACGAGGGGCTGCGGTTCACGCACAGCACCGTGTTCGCGCTGGCGTGGTCGGTGTTCGTGATGTCGATCGCCGCCATTTTGATCATGCTTTGGCTGCTGAAGCGGGAAGCTGCCGCTCGGGTGAGCAGCCTGTTCTTTCTCACGCCCGCGCTGAGCACCGTCGAGGGCGCAATTCTGTTCGGCGAACGAATGGGAGCGCTGGCGCTCGTCGGACTTGTAGCGGCGCTCGGAGGGGTAGCCCTCACGCTCAGGCAAGCGCGGTAGCGTGTCGCTGTGGTCATGACCGACAAACCCAGCGACCGGGAACCAGAGCAAATCTCGCATGTAGTCGTCCGCTTTGCTGGCGACTCGGGCGATGGCATGCAGCTCACCGGCGACCGTTTCACATCGGCGAGCGCACTTTTCGGCAACGATTTGTCGACGTTCCCCGACTACCCAGCCGAGATCCGCGCGCCAGCTGGCACCGTCAACGGTGTGTCTAGTTTTCAGGTGCACATCTCGGATCACGACATCACCACGCCTGGCGATGTCCCCGATGTGTTGGTGGCAATGAACCCGGCGGCGCTGAAGGCCGACTTGCACCGGCTCGACCAGCACGGTTTGCTCATCGTCAACAGCGACGCCTTCGACGAGCGCGATCTACACAAGGCTGGCTACGACGCGAACCCACTGCTCGATGACTCGCTGTCGCAATACCGAGTGGTCGAGATCCCGATGACCTCACTCACCCAAAAGGCCACCGAGCCTTTGGGCGTCAAGTCGCGCGATGCGGAACGTTCGAAGAACTTCTTCGCCTTGGGTGTCATTTCGTGGCTGTACTCGCGGCCGATTGAGCCGACAGTGAAGTGGGTCGAGTCGCGCTTCAAGGATCTCGTCAAGGAGAGCAACCTCGCCGCCTTCCGTGCTGGCTACAACTTCGGTGAGACGAGCGAACTGTTCGATCATCCCTATCAGGTGAAGCCAGCACCGTTGCCTGCGGGCGAGTACACCAACATCTCCGGCAACGTCGCGCTGGCGTGGGGACTTGTCGCTGCCGGACAACTCGCCAAGCTGCCGGTGTTCCTGGGCAGTTACCCGATCACGCCAGCCAGCGACATTCTCCACGAACTCTCCAAGCACAAGCATTTCGGTGTGCGCACTGTGCAAGCCGAGGACGAGATTGCCGCTGCCGGCATGGCACTGGGCGCCGCGTTCGCCGGTCATCTTGGCGTCACCACCACCAGCGGACCGGGGGTGTCGTTGAAAGGTGAGACGCTCAGTTTGGCTGTGTCGTTGGAGTTGCCGTTTCTCCTCGTCGACATTCAGCGCGGCGGGCCTTCAACCGGTCTGCCGACGAAGACCGAGGCCGCCGACTTGAACATCGCGATGTATGGCCGTCATGCGGAAGCACCGCTGCCGATTGTTGCGGCATACAGCCCCGGCAACTGTTTCGACGCCGCGATCGAAGCGGCGCGCATTGCGCTGAAGTACCGCACGCCGGTGATCTTGCTCAGCGATGGCTACTTGGCCAACGGCAGCGAGCCGTGGTTGTTACCCGACCCGTCGACGCTGCCCGACATCTCGGTGCCGTTCGCAACCGAGACGAATCACACCGCCAAAGATGGCACGGCCGAGTATTGGCCGTACCTGCGCGATCCCGAGACATTGGCCCGGCCGTGGGCGATCCCCGGCACTCCTGGCCTCATGCATCGCGTTGGCGGTATCGAGAAGGAAGACGGGACCGGCAACATCAGCTACGAGCCCGCGAACCACTCGGCGATGGTGCACCTGCGTGCGGCGAAGATTGCAGGCATTGCCAACGACATTCCCTTGGCCGCGATCGTCGGCGATGAAGATGCCGAGGTCTGTGTGCTCGGCTGGGGTTCAACGTGGGCAGCGATCGACGCTGCTGTGCAGATCACTCGCCGACAGGGAGTGAAAGTGGCGTGGATTCATCTCACGCACCTCAATCCGCTGCCGCGCAACTTGGGCGAAGTGCTTCGCAAGTTCAAGCACATCCTCGTGCCCGAGTTGAACATGGGCCAGTTGTGCCGCATCGTGCGCGCCGAGTTCTTGGTCGACGCGAAACCTGTTACCAAGGTGCAGGGCTTGCCCTTCACCGCTGCCGAACTCGAAGTTGCGATCAAGGGGGTACTCGCCAGTGAGTGACACGATGGTTCCAATCACGTCGAAGAAGGACTGGACGAGCGACCAAGAGGTTCGCTGGTGCCCCGGATGCGGCGACTACGGCATCTTGCTGGCGGTGCAGATGCTGATGCCCGATCTCGGCGTGGCGCCCGAGAACACTGTGTTCGTCAGTGGCATTGGTTGCAGCAGTCGCTTCCCGTACTACATGAACACCTACGGCATGCACAGCATCCACGGTCGCGCGCCGGCGATTGCGACTGGTGTTGCGGTTGCGCGGCCCGATCTGGATGTGTGGGTGATCACCGGCGACGGCGATGCGCTCTCGATCGGTGGCAACCACCTGATCCACGCACTGCGCCGCAACGTCAACCTGACGATCCTGCTGTTCAACAACCAGATCTATGGCCTGACGAAGGGGCAGTACTCGCCGACTTCGGAAGAGGGCAAGGTCACCAAGAGCACGCCGATGGGTTCTATCGACCACCCGTTCAACCCGTTGGCGGTCGCACTCGGCGCCGAGGCCTCATTTGTCGCACGTACCCACGACCTGGATCGCAAGCACATGATGAACACGTTCCGTGCGGCGCACGCGCACCGTGGCGCGTCGTTTGTCGAGATCCTGCAGAACTGCAATGTGTTCAATGACGGCGCGTTCGACGAAGTCACGGGCCGCACCGCGCGCGAAGAGAAGATGATCGACCTCAAGCACGGCGAGCCGATTCGATTCGGTGTCGACGGGCACAGCGGCGTCGTGATGGGCAGCGATGGTCAGCTGCGCATCGTCGAAGTCGCCGACGTTGGGGTCGAAGCGTTGCTGGTCCACGATGCGCATCGCGCCGACCCTGGGTTGGCGTTCTCGCTCGCTCGTCTGTCGCACGACAATCATTCACCGACGCCCTTCGGAATCTTCCGTGATGTCGACCGTGGCGACTACGGCCAAATGGTTGGCGCTCAGCTTGCCGCCGCGTCGGAGAAGAAGGGTCCGGGGGACCTGACGGCGTTGCTACGCAGCAACGGCACCTGGCAGGTCGGCTGAGTCGCTAGACGGCACGGCGTTCAGCCGCGGGCGATGGCTTCGCCGACGCCGATGTCGGCACGCTCGGCAGCCGCACGGCCCGCATACCAGCCCGCTGCATCTAGTCGGCGACCTCGACGGGCAGTGGTGTTCGGAAATGCTTGCTCGTATGCCGCGTCGACCGCAGCTTGTCGTTCGGCGAGGATCGGAACAAGTGCCGCGCCATACGTCTGCTCGGCGTCGTGGGCTATGTAGTCGCGAGCAGCCTCCAGTCGCTCGGTGATGCGGTCGGCGAAGGCGATCAGGAAGGCGCGCCGGAACGGAGCGGTGCGCAGGTGTGGCTGATGCAAGGTTGCCTGTGCAGAAGCGTGCGTCGCTTGTACGAGCAACGACGTGAACAACACATCGGTCAGCCGAAGATCGACCGGGAAACCCATCAGGGTGCTGAACCCGCACGTCGGCCCCCACACCGCGCGAACGCCGTTGACCGAAGCGATGGCGGAAAGGAAGGTCGCCTTCTCGTCGCTGTACGGATTATCGATGTGGACTCGACGCGACTCGATTCCGGCCGCATGGGCAGTGCCCTTCGAGTGCGATGCCATCATCGCCGCATCAATGGAATGGCGCGTCATCAGTTCCTGCGCCTTGGTCGTGAAGGTTTCCGCCTCGGCTTCGAAGTTGGTGGCTTCCGCTTTGGCCAACATCGCTCTAATCAGTCGCAATGCCTTCTCGTCTACCTCGCCAGTTCTCGTACGTTCGATAAGGCCGATGTTGGTGGCGCCCCATGCACTCGGCGGATCGATGAGAACGGAGACGTGTGGCGCGCTGCGGAGCTGCGCGAGAATCTGAACGGCGGTCGTGAGCGACTCTTCTGGGTGCAAGCGTTCGACGCGCGCCCACGCGGCGAGCACGTCGCCCGTTCCACCACGTACGACATTGGCCGCTGGGTCGTACACGCCCAAGTCGTTGAGTTGTGCCAGCCACGACTGCGGAGCGCGCGTCGGCGCCTCGTGCCGCCGCGAGTGATGACCGACGAAACCCACCACCATCCGACTGGCGCGCAGAGTCCATTCGCGCTTGACGGTGTGAACGAGATCGGCGGGCTGCCAACCGAAGTCGAGAAGGTTGTCGATCACCTTCTGCAGCCGACGTGCCACGACCGCGCTAGGCCGATCGAGTGGATCTGATTCTTGTTCCCGCTTGTGTAGCGCATCGATGACCTTCGCGAAGTGCGCCTTGTCGGCTGTGGGACCGTGGGCGAACTCGCACGCGAGGGTGACGAGTTCTTCCACCACCGCTTGCGAGTCGTCAGTGGGTAATGGTCGTTGCGCGCGGCGCCTGTGGCTGTTCTTTCCCATTTGGTCAGCGTCGCAGAGGGGCGCGCGAAGGTTCGGCCGGTGCCGGGCTTACACGGTGTACTTGTCGGCGACGCTGAGGGCGTCGTCGAGGATCGCGAGTCCTTCTTCCACTAGCTCGCGACTGGTGTTGCACGGTGGAACCACGTGCAAGCGGTTGAAGTGAGTGAACGGCCACAAACCCTTGGTCTTACACGCCGCGGCGAGCTCGACCATCGGCTCGGTGTCGGCGCCAGCCGCGTTGTACGGCACGAGCGGCTCGCGTGTTGTGCGGTCCTTCACCAGCTCAATTGCCCAGAAGACACCAAGCCCGCGCACATCACCGACGCTGGGATGGTTGGCCATCAGCTTCTCCAGCCCTGGGCCGATCACGTCGGTACCGAGCATGCGCGCATGTTCAACGATGCCCTCTTCTTTGAAGATGTTGATGCTGGCGACAGCCGATGCGCACGCGAGGGGATGGCCCGAGTAGGTGAGGCCGCCTGGGAAGGCGCGATCTTTGAACGAGTCGGCGATGGCGCGGCTGATCACAACGCCGCCCAACGGTAGGTAACCGGAGTTTGAGCCCTTCGCAAAACAGACCAGGTCGGGAAGCACGCCCCACTTTTGATACGCGAACCATTCGCCGCAACGAGCGAAACCAGCCATGACCTCGTCGCAGATCATCACGATGCCGTGACGGTCGCAACGGTCGCGCACTCCCTGGAGGTAACCATCGGGTGGAACGAGGATGCCGTTGGTGCCGACGACGGTTTCGAGAATGATCGCGGCGACGTTGTTCCCGCCCTCGACCATCAACACGTCGTCGAGATGCGCAAGCGCGCGCTCGCACTCTTCGGCTTCGTTCGCACTGTGGAACGCACTGCGGTACGTGTACGGGCCCCAGAACTTGACGACGCCCGGCATGCCGGGTTCGCTGGCCCAACGGCGCGGATCGCCGGTGAGGGTGATCGCGCCGCTGGTTGCGCCGTGGTAGCTGCGGTAATGGCTGAGCACCTTGAATCGGTTCGTGTGCAGTCGCGCCATGCGCACCGCGTTTTCGGTGGCCTCGGCACCGCCGTTGGTGAAGAACACCATGTCGAGCCCGGCGGCTTCGCTGATCAGTCGCGCGGCTTCGCTGCGCGCATCATTCGCGTGGAACGGGGCGACCGTGCACAGCTTGTCGGCGTACTCCTTGATCGCGGCGACGAGCTTCGGGTGTTGATGACCGATGTTGACGTTGACCAACTGGCTGGAGAAGTCGAGAAACCTGGTGCCGTCTTCGGTCCAGAAGTGGCTGCCTTCGGCTCGGGTAACGACGGCGGGGTTCAAAGCGCCCTGCGCGCTCCACGAATGGAACACGTGCTTGCGGTCGTTCTTGAAGGCGTCTGCGGGGTGAGTGTCGAGCACGTTCATGGGTGGCCATGGTAGTACCGTTCGGCGAATGGGAGAGATGGTCACATTCAAGAGCAATGGGCATACGTGCGATGGCTACATCGCCGGTGCTGGCCCCGGTGTGCTGGTGATTCAAGAATGGTGGGGCCTGGTGCCACACATCAAAGACGTTGTTGATCGGTTTGCGGCTGCCGGGTTCACGGCGCTGGCACCCGATCTGTACCACGGCCAGTCGAGCAACGAATCCGACGGTGCGGGCAAGTTGATGATGGCGCTCAATCTGCAACAAGCAGGTAAGGACATGAGCGGAGCGGTCGACCTGCTGCAAGAGCGATCGGGTTCCAAGAAGGTCGGCGTCGTCGGCTACTGCATGGGCGGCGGCCTTGCGCTGGTCGTCGCTTCGCAGCGCCCCGACGCCATCGTCGCGTGCGCTCCGTATTACGGCGTGATTGGGTGGGAGTCGGCGCAGCCCGATTGGTCGGCGATCTCGGCAACCGTCGTTGGCGAGTACGCCGAGCACGACGACTACGCCGGCCCGGAGCCAACCCGTGCGTTTGAGAAGAAGCTGCGCGATCTCGGCAAGGACGCCACGATGCACATCCATGCCGGCGCCCACCACGGCTTCTTCAACGACTCGCGCCCCGAGGTGTACTCGGCCACCGACGCGGATGAAGCCTGGGAGCGTACGACGGCGTTGTTCCGCTCGAAGCTGTAGTCCGGGGGTTTGCTGCAAGTTTCGGCCGGTCGGGGGTTTCGTGCCGGAATTCCGGCACGAAACCCCCGACAGCACGAAACCCCCGGCCCCGTGAGCTAGTCGCTCTAGGCGAGGTCGGCGATCGCGTTTGCTAGTGCCAGCACGCGCTGAGCGTTTGCGACGTGCAGGTTCTCGATCATCTTGCCGTCGACGGTGATGACGCCTCGGCCGGCGGTGGTGGCCTCCTCGAAAGCAGCGATGACTTTCCACGCGTGCTCGACTTCCTCGGCGCTTGGCGACCACACCTCGTTGCATATGTCGACTTGGCCGGGGTGAATCAGTGTCTTGCCGTCGAAGCCCATCTCGAAGCCCTGCACGCATTCGGCGCGAAAGCTGTCGAGATCCTTCACATCGTTGAACACGCCGTCGAGGATCGTCTTGCCCGCCTCGCGTGCTGCGAGCAGCGATGCTGCCAGGTGGGGGAGCAGCGGGTAGCGATTGGCTGCGCTGTGCGATGAGCGCAGTTCGCGGGCGAGGTCGTTGGTGCCCATCACCAGTACTTCGACGCGCCAGAAGGCGGCGATCGCACGCACGTCGAGGATCGCGGTGGGCGTCTCGACCATTGCCCAGATCCGCATGTCGGCGCGGGCGCCCGCAGCGTCGAGTCGATCGGCCACCTCAGTCAGGTACTCGACTGACGACACCTTCGGGATGACGACTGCGGCAGCGGAGGTCTGTGCGGCAGCAGCAAGGTCGTCGACTCCCCAGGGAGTGTCGAGCCCGTTGCAACGGATCGTGAGCTCGCGCGACCCGTATGCGCCCGACGACACAGCTGCCACGGCGTTTGCACGGGCCGTCGCCTTGGCATCGGGCGCGACCGCGTCTTCCAGATCGAAGATGATCGAGTCGGTTGGAATCGTCTTGGCCTTCTCGAGCGCCCGCTCGTTGGCGGCCGGCATGTAAAGCACTGATCGACGAGGGCGCATCAGTATCCGTAGGCCTTCGCGAGCTCCGGATCTCTCGCCGCCAACTGGTGCGCCAGTGATACGACCACTTTGCACTGCTTCACCGAGGCATCGTCTTCCATCTTGCCGTCGAGCATGATCGCACCGGTGCCGTCGCCCATGGCGTCGATCACACGCTGTGCCTGTTGCACATCGGCCGGGCGCGGGCTGAACACGCGCTTTGCGATGTCGATTTGTGACGGGTGCAAGCTCCACGCGCCGACACAACCGAGAAGGTACGCGTTGCGGAACTGGTCCTCGCACGCAATTGTGTCGGCGATGTCGCCGAAGGGTCCATAGAACGGCAGCAACCCGAAGGTCACGCACGCGTCGACCATGCGAGCGATCGTGTAGTGCCACAGATCTTGCTGATAGATCGGCCGCTCGTCGCTGCCTTCTTTCGCATCGGCGCGCACGAGGTAATCGGGGTGGCCGCCGCCGACACGCGTCGTCTTCATTCGACGGTTAGCTGCCAGGTCGGCAGGTCCGAGTGACAGACCCTGCATGCGGGGCGACGCGGCGCAGATTGCCTCGATGTTGGCCACACCGCGAGCGGTCTCGAGAATTGCGTGCACGAGCAGCGGTCGCTTCAGCCCAGCGCGCGCTTCGAGTTGTGCCAGCAAGCGATCGACGTAGTGAATATCCTCCGGTCCCTCAACCTTGGGCACCATCACCACGTCGAGTTTGTCGCCGATCTCGGTGACAAGCGTCGTTAGGTCGTCGAGCGCCCACGGTGAATCGAGGCTGTTGATGCGCGTCCAGAACTGCGTGTTACCGAAATCGACGGTCTTGCCTACCTGGACAAGGCCGGCGCGCGCAGCCTGCTTGTCGGCCATCGGAATGGCGTCTTCCAGGTTGCCGAGCAGAATGTCGACCGTCGGCACCAGCGCAGGCAGCTTGGCGACCAACTTCTCGTTCTGGGGCGGAAAGAAGTGGATGACCCGACTCGGCCGCACCGGAATCTCGCGAAAGGGGTCGGGAGCTCCGGCTGCGAGTGGCTTGAAGAAGTCACGAGGGCTTTTCACAGCACAAGACTTTCACACGGCGTGTTCCCGGTTAGCTTTCACGGCGTGTTAGCGAGCAACTTCGACGCAATCCTTTTCGATGCTGGTGGCATCTTTCTGCTGCCCGACCCGACGGTGCTGGGTCCGCTGCTGGTGTACCACGGCGGTGATCCCTCGGAAGCTGCCCACCGACGAGCCCACTATGCGGGCATGGCGGCGAAGAGCGCTGCCGGTTCCACCGAGAAGTTCTGGGACGAGTACAACCTCGCCTACGTTCGCTCGATTGGCGTGTTCGATCACGAGATCGAGCTTGCGGCCGAGGTGCTCGGACGCAGCCGCAACGCCTACACCTGGCGTTGGCCGATTCCCGAGAGCCTGAGCGCGTTGCGCAAGCTGCACGATGCGGGCATGCCGATGGGCGTTATCAGCAACGCATCGGGACAGATCGCCGAAGTGCTTGCGCGCAGCGGCATCTGCCAGGTCGGCGAAGGACCCTCGATTCCAATGCGAGTAATCATCGATAGCCACCTCGTCGGCGTTGCTAAACCCGATCCACACATCTTTGATTTCGCACTCGATTACTTCGTCGGTATCGACCGCTCGCGCATCGCGTACATCGGCGACTCGGTCACGATGGATGTTGGCGGCGCTCGAGCGGCCGGCTTGCATCCCATTTTGCTCGACCCGCACGACGATCACCCCGGTGCCGACTTCGACCGTCTGCGCAGTTTGGAAGAGCTGCTCGCGTGACCGCCCCGCGAGTCAGCGCGGCGTGGGCGAAGTGGCGCGCTGGGGTCGACTTGAACGAGTACCACGTGCGTTGGCAACGCATGGAACAACGCGGCGAGGCATCGCACGGCGAGGCCGACTTCATCGAGTCGCTCAATCCCACGAGCGTGCTCGACGCCGGTTGTGGCATGGGCAGGGTTGCGATCGAACTGCATCGTCGCGGCATTGAAGTCGAGGGTGTCGACCTCGATGACGACCTCTTGGTGTTTGCACGCGCAGATGGTCCGCACATCACGTGGCACTCGGGTGACCTGGCAACCGCATCGTTCGGGCGTTCGTTTCAAGTAATCGCGATGCCCGGCAACGTGATGATCTTTTGTCGAGTCGAGGATCGGGCGAAAGTCGTCGCCAACCTGGCCGAGCACCTGAGCGAGGACGGGTTCTTGGTAGCGGGCTTCTCACTGACTGGCGCGGGGGAGGCGTTGACCGTGGACGAGTACGACGACGCATGTACCGCCGCCGGACTGAACCTGGTCAGTCGATTCGCAAGCTGGGAACGCGCGCCGTACGAGGGCGGCGACTACGCGGTTTCCGTGCATCGGGCAAATCGGTGGACGGAGTGAGTTTGGTGCGGCATGCTCATGACATGTCCACGCAAGTTGCAATTAGGTTGCCCGACGACCTCGTCGGCGAACTCGATTGGCTGGTCGGCCGCTGCGACTACTCAAGCCGTTCCGAAGCGATGCGTTTCGCAATCAACGCGCTTGTTCGCGTCGAGAGATCGCGAGAGATCGACGAGCAGTACGTAGCGGCATATACCAAGCATCCGCAAACCGAAGAAGAGTTGGCTGGACTCGACCATCAGAGCTTCGCCGACCTCGACGACGACGAAGATTGGTCTTGGCTCTGGTCGACTGTTAGCTAGTGCTCTCGCGCTGTCGTTAACTACACAGCCGTTAACCACACAGTCGACGGGCGATCACCTTTAAGCACAGCGTTTCGTCGGCACCTTCGAAGATGCTGAGCACGCGAGCATCGACGAAGTAGCGCGACACCGGAAACTCTTCGGCGTAACCCATTCCACCGTGAATCTGCATTGCCTCACGAGTGACCCACTCGGCGGCCTTACACACGTAGGCCTTCACCATCGCGGCTTCGGCGGTGCCTCCGCGCTCGTCGGTGCTCTCGGCCATCACGCGAGCGACGTGATACGCGAACTGGCGACCAGCCTGAATCAGCATCACCATGCGGCCAAGCTTCACCTGCGTCAGCTGGTAGTCGGCGATTGGTGCACCGAACACCTTGCGGTTGCGGGCGTAGTCGACGGCCGCCTCGTACGCAGCCTGCATCACACCGACGGCACGGGCCGCGGTCTGCAGTCGGCCGTTCTCGAACCCGGCCATCTGCATTGCGAATCCCTTGCCGAGTCCATCGGTCTCGCCGATGAGATTGGTCGCCGGCACCCACCAATCGACGAGCGACACCTCGTAGCTGTGCATGCCGCGGTAGCCGATCGTGTCGATCGCACGACCCTCCATCGTTCCGACGATGCCATCGCCGCGCGCTGGCTGACTGAACGAGAACGCATGGCCCTCGCCACGTGGCTTGGGAACGATAAACAGGCTGAGACCGCGATGAGTCTTCGACGTGTCGCTGTCGGTGCGTGCCAGCAGTGCCAACACGTCGGCGCGGGCGCCGAAAGTGCACCACGTCTTGACGCCGTTGATCACATAGCCGGCCGCGCCGTCAGGCCCAGCGGCGGCCGAAGCGGTGACTTTCAGGTTCGCAACGTCGCTGCCGTAGTCGGGTTCCGTGACGGCGACCGCAGGCATCACTTCAGCGGTTGCCAGCTTGGGCAACCATTCCGCCTTCTGATCTTCGGTGCCACCCTTGAGCAGCGCGCGCGTGAGGATTTCGGGCCGCGTGATCAGTGAGCCGCCGATTCCTAGCGAGCCACGACTCAGTTCCTCGGTAGCGACGACCATCGCGACGTACTCGTTGGAGCCACCCTCGCTGAATCCGCCGTACTCGGCCGGCACGCTGAGACCGAAGGCGCCCATCGCCGCCAGGCCCTGCACGATCTCTTCCGGTACGTCGGCGTTGGCGCGGTGCACGTGCTCGGCGTGGGGTTTGATCACTTTGTCCGCAAAACTGCGGAACGTGTCGGCGACCATCGTCATCTCGTCGTCGAGGTGCAGCGGCCCAGGTGTCTCGGCGAGTGACGCGAGGAATTCGGGTGCTCGGAACTTTTCAAGCAGCGGGTGCGCGGCCCTCAGTGGCGCAATCTCGACACCCCACACCGACTCGCGGCCGGCGACGCGGGTGATGAGGTCGTGCACCATCTCGGCGGTGAAGGCGCAAGCGATGCGCGCTTCGACGGTGCCGCGGCTCCCGTAATCCTGCAGTGCCCGAGCTGCCGCAACCTGCGCAGCGGCGTGGGCCAGGTCGTATGCAAGCACTTGATTGGCATCCGGCCCGCCGTTCTTGGTCAGCGTACGAATGCCCGCGTCCACCACAGAGGCCGCGAGATTGATTGCGTCGGTCGCCGCCGAGAGGTCGGCTTCAGAAATTGTCACGGTTCGAGGCTACTGAGATGTGCGATGCTGCCCACATGTCGTTCAAGGACCCAGCGTCGAAGGAGCCGGTACGGGTTTGCGTCTACTGCGGTTCGAATGAGGGCAGTTCGGAGGCCTTCGCCACCAGCGCCCGCCAACTTGGTGCTGCGCTCGCGAATCGCGGAATAGGGATGGTTTTCGGTGGCGGCAGCGTCGGCCTGATGGGTGTTGCGGCCGACTCCGCGATGCAGGCAGGCGGCGAAGTCACCGGCGTGATCACCGAACAGCTTGTCGGCGCGGAGGTCGCCCACCGATCGCTCACCACCTTGGAGATTGTAGCGACGATGCACGAGCGCAAAGCCCGGCTGTGCGAATTGGCGACCGGGTTCATTGTGTTGCCCGGTGGCTTCGGCACGGTTGACGAGTTCGCGGAGATGCTCACTTGGAATCAACTCGGCATCATCGCCAAGCCGGTGGTGCTGCTCGACATCTCCGGCTACTGGACGCCGCTGTTCCAGTGGATGGATGATGCCGTCAAGGCTGGCTTCGTGCGACCCTCGCATCGGATGCTGGCGCAACGAGCCCGCAACGTCGATGAGGCGATCGCGCTCGCCACCAGTCCGGTTCCGGACACGCCACACAAGTGGCTGGACCGCGACGCGGTACGTCCTTAACTCGCAGCGTCCGGTTCGAAGCGATAACCGATTCCGGGCTCGGTGAGAAAGAACCGCGGGCGACTCGGTTCGGGTTCCAACTTCTTGCGAATGGCCGCCAGATGCACGCGCAGGTAGTTGGTCTCGTGCTCGTACTGTGGCCCCCATACCTGCTGCAGTAGTTGTCGCTGCGTTACCAGTCGTCCAGGATGGCGCACGAGCGCTTCGACGATTTCCCACTCGATGGGTGTGAGGTGAACAGGTTCGCCGCCGGGCAGAGTTGCGTGCTTTTCCGCCAAATCGATGGTGAACGACGAGGTGCTGACCTTCGGCTGCTCGGGAACCGGTTGGTGACGTCGAAGCGCGGCGCGCAACCTGGCGAGCACCTCGTTCATGCCGAAGGGCTTCGTGACGTAGTCATCGGCGCCGGCATCTAGTGCGCGCACCTTGTCGGCCTCGCCATCGCGCACTGACAGCATGATGATCGGCACAGAAGTCCAACCGCGCAGGCCCTCCACCACCGCAACTCCATCGATGCCAGGTAGTCCTATGTCGAGCAGTACGAGATCGGGTGGTCGGGCGGCGGCGTGTGCCAATGCTTCTTCACCACTCACGGCAACGTCGACCTCGTACCCTCGCGCGGTGAGGTTGATGGTCAGCGACTTGCGAATTTGAGCCTCATCGTCGACGACCAGAATCTTCGTCACGGCGTATCGTTCGCAATCGGCAGGATGATCGTGAACGTACAACCGCCGCCGGGGGTGTCGTCCAGTTCGATCTCGCCGCCCGTGAGCTCAACGAAGCCGCGCGCGATCGCGAGTCCCAATCCGGCACCGGTGTCGTTGGAGCGGTCACCCAAACGCTGAAAGGGTTCGAACACGCGCTGGCGTAAGTGTTGCGGAATGCCCGGCCCGCGATCGATGACGCGAAGTTGCACTTGATTCGCCACCTCTGCTGCCTCGATGCGCACGCTCTGATCGGGATCGCTCCATGCCAGCGCGTTGGAGACCAGGTTGGCGACCGACCGTTCCAACAGTGCCGCGTCAGTGAGCACCAGTGGAAGTCGCTCGCTGACATCAACGGCGACCCTTCCGGGGGGCACCGCCAACACATCCAGCGCGGCTGCTACGACTTCCTCCATCGCCGTCGGCACGAGGTTGGCTGTGGACACACCACTCTGCAGCCGGCTCATATCGAGCAAGTTGCCAATCACGCGATCGAGGCGATCGGCTGAGGTGTCGATGGTGCCAAGCAGGTCGCGACGATCCTCAACGCTGAAGCCGACATCCGCCGCCATCAATCCGGTAACCGAGGCTTTGATGGATGCGAGCGGAGTGCGTAGATCATGTGACACGGCTTGCAGCAACGCCGTGCGCAGCGCGTTTGCTTCCGAGAGCGACTCGATCTTCGTCGCATCGCGGCGAAGCTGGCGAGCCTCCAGGCCCAGTGAAAGTTGGTCGGCGAACGCGCGCAGAACGCCAAGGTCGTCACCGCTGATGGGACGCCCGCGCATCACCAGCTGTGTGCTGCCGGTCGCGTCGAGCGGGAGCGCGACGCCTTCGTTTGGTGTGCTGGGCGGGTTGGTGCCGGAGGAGGTAGCCAATGTCCATCCATCGGGTGTGCGCTCGAGGACAGCCGCCGAATCGAGCTCGAAGAGCGCGCGCACTTGATCGACGAGATCGGGGAGTGGATCGGCCGCCGTGATGATTGAGCCGGTGGAGCGCGCCAGAGCAGTGGCGTCGGCACGAGCGCGCCGAGCGTCGCGGCTCTGCCGCGCAGTTCGGTCGACGATTGTGCTGACTCCGATGGCGACAGTGACGAATACTCCGAGTGCGATGACGTTGTCGGTGTCAGTGATTGTCCAGGTGTGAACCGGAGGGGTGAGGTACCAGTTGGTCAGCAGCGACGCGGCGATCGATGCGAACACTCCGGGACGGACACCCCCGACCGCAGCAATGATGAGCACGAACGCGAGATTGATCAGCAGTCCGCTGCCGAGGTTGATGTGCGCACCGAGCGCCACCAATAAAGCAGTGAGGAGCGGTACGCCGACGATGCACAGCACCCAAGCCAGCGCCTCGCGACGGCGTGGGATTGCGCTCAGCGAACGCCTCCGCCCTGACCGCACCAAGCGACTGTCGTCGGACTCGGAGTCTGACGCGATCATGTGCACGTCCACACCCGGTAGTCGTCGTTGCACCTGAGCAGACAACGTCCCGTGCAGCGCTTCCGCGAACTTGGAACGACGCGATGCTCCAAAGACGATCTGTGTTGCCTGTTCGCTTGCGGCAAACGCGGCGAGAGTCGCGGCGACGTTGTCGCCGACGACCTCTCGGTAGATGCCGCCCAGCTCAACGACGAGCGCGCGCTGGCGCTCCAGTCGGTCGCCTGTGTTGCTCGACAGGCCGTCGGCGCTCGCGACATGCACACCGAGTAACTCGCCGCCAACTCGGCCGGCCAAGCGAGCGGCGCGTCGAATCAGGTGGTCGCCGCCAGGTGCGCCTGTCAATGCCACCACGACGCGCTCTCGGGTTTCCCACGCGTCCGTGATTCCCTGCTGTGCCAGGTAGCCCTGCAGTGCGTCCTCAACGCGGTCTGCAACCCACAGCAACGCCAGCTCGCGCAGCGCACCGAGGTTGCCGGGACGGAAGTAGTTCGACAGCGCAGCGTCGACTTTCTCGGCCTTGTAGATGTTGCCGTGCGCCATCCGGCGACGCAATGCCTCGGGGCTCATGTCAACGAGTTCGATCTGGTCGGCTTGTCGAACGAACGAGTCGGGAACGGTTTCGCGTTGGACCACGCCGGTGATGCGTTCCACGACGTCGTTGAGCGATTCCAGGTGTTGAACGTTGACCGTTGAGATCACGTCGATTCCAGCAGCGAGCAGCGCTTCCACGTCTTCCCAGCGCTTGGCGTGGCGTACGCCCGGGATGTTGGTGTGCGCGAGTTCGTCAACCAGCACGACGGCCGGATGACGGCGCAAGATCGCGTCGAGGTCCATCTCCTCAAACTTGGCGTCTCGATACGTGACCTGCAGTCGCGGGATCAACTCAAGGTCGGCGATTTGTTCGATCGTCTGCGGACGGTCGTGGGTCTCCACGTAACCGATGACGACGTCGGTGCCTCGCTTCGCGCGTCGGGCGCCTTCGTTCAACATCGCGAAGGTCTTGCCAACGCCCGGTGCCGCGCCCAGGTAGATCCGCAAGGTGCCGCGAGCCATGCCGACAGTGTGCCTGATCAGCTCGTAAGGCGGTCGAGCGCGAGGTTCAACTCGAGCACATTCACACCAGGATCACCCAGCACCAACAGATTGCGGTCGTCGGTGTGGTCGCCGATCATCTGCAGAACCAAGGCGACATCGAGTCCGCGAACGTCAGCAACACGACTGGCCTGCAGGCGAGCATTCGCAATGCTGATGTGCGGATCGAGACCACTTGCCGATGCGGTCACTGCGTCGACCGGCACGAGCACGTCGTTGCTCAGCCCGTTCTCCGTCCGGTACTCGGCCACGCGCTCGGCGACCGCATCGAGCAGCGCAGGGTTACGCGGCCCGAGGTTCGAGCCTGAGGATGCGCCGGAATCGTAGCCAGCTCCAGCTGCCGACGGCCGCGGGTGAAAGTATTGCGGCGACACGAACTGTTGCCCGATGAGTTCCGAGCCCACCACCACGCCGTCGACTTTGATCAGTGAGCCTTCCGCCTCGTCGTTGAATGCAACCTGGCCGACAGCAGTGACGACGAGCGGGTACACCCCACCGCAGATCACAGTGAGGATGGCGAGGGCAATCAGGGCCGGCCGCAGTTGACGCAAGAAGTTCTTCATCACTTCACTCCCAGAGCAGTGACCAAAAGGTCGATGAGTTTGATGCCGACGAACGGAGCAACGATTCCGCCGAGGCCGTAGATCAGCAGATTGCGGCGCAACACGTCGGCAGCGCTTTCCGCCCGGAATCGAACGCCTCTCAGCGCCAGCGGGATGAGGCCGACGATGATCAACGCGTTGAAGATGACGGCCGACAAGATTGCCGAGCGAGGTGTCTCGAGGCCCATCACGTTCATCGAGTCGAGTGCCGGCAGCACCGCCGAGAACATCGCAGGAATGATCGCGAAGTACTTCGCGACGTCGTTAGCGATCGAGAACGTGGTCAGGGATCCGCGGGTAATCAGCAACTGCTTGCCGATCTCGACGATCTCGATGAGCTTGGTGGGATTGGAGTCGAGATCGACCATGTTTCCGGCCTCTTTCGCTGCCTGCGTGCCGGTGTTCATCGCGACGCCAACGTCGGCTTGCGCGAGCGCCGGCGCGTCGTTCGTGCCATCGCCGGTCATCGCAACCAGGTTGCCGCCAGCTTGTTCGCGCTTGATCAGGGCCATCTTGTCTTCCGGAGTTGCCTCGGCGAGGAAGTCGTCGACGCCAGCCTCGGCGGCGATCGCGGCGGCTGTCAAAGGGTTGTCACCAGTGATCATCACGGTGCGAATGCCCATCATGCGCAGCTGCTGGAAGCGTTCGGTCATACCTGGCTTCACTGTGTCTTTCAGGCGGATGACACCGAGCACGCGCAGCCCTTCGATGACGACGAGCGGTGTTGCTCCGTCACGTGACACTGCGTCGACGATCGGCCCAAGCTCTAACGGAACCGTGCCTCCGTTTTCAATGACGAATCGGCGCACCGAGTCGCCGGCACCCTTGCGAAGGCTGCGATCAGGGAAGTCCATCCCGCTCATGCGTGTCTGCGCAGTGAAAGGAACCATGACTGCGTTGGTCTGGTCCGGCGCGACGAGGCCGAACTTCTCGATCGCGAGAGCAACGATCGATCGCCCCTCAGGGGTCTCGTCGGCAAGGCTCGCCGCGAGTGCGGCTTCGGCGACGTCGCGCTCGCTGAGGTCGTGCACCGGAATGAACTCGGACGCCTGGCGCGATCCGAATGTGATGGTGCCTGTCTTGTCGAGCAGCAACGTGCTGACGTCGCCGGCCGCTTCAACCGCTCGCCCGCTCATCGCCAGCACATTGCGCTGTACGAGTCGATCCATTCCGGCGATGCCGATCGCCGACAACAACCCGCCGATGGTGGTGGGTATCAAGCACACGAGCAGTGCGACGAGCACGATCACCTTTTGCTCGGCGCCGGAGAAGATCGCAAACGGCTGCAGCGATACGACCGCAAGCAGGAAGATGATGGTGAGGCCGGCGAGCAGAATGCTGAGCGCGATCTCGTTGGGGGTCTTCTGGCGGTCAGCGCCCTCGACCAGCGCGATCATACGGTCGAGAAAGCTTTCGCCTGGACGGGCGGTGATCAACACCACTATCTCGTCGCTCAGTACCCGAGTTCCGCCGGTCACGGCGCTGCGATCACCGCCGGACTCGCGGACCACTGGTGCGCTTTCTCCGGTAATCGCGCTCTCATCGACAGTTGCGATGCCCTCCACAACGTCGCCGTCTCCCGGGATGACTTCGCCGGCGCTCACAACACAGAGGTCGCCGAGCTGCAATTGCGCCGACGGCTTCTCGATGATCGTGCCGTCGGCCAGCCGGACTCGGGCCATCGTGTCGGCGCGGGTGGCGCGTAAGGCGGCCGCCTGCGCCTTTCCGCGCCCTTCGGCCATCGCCTCTGCGAAGTTCGCGAACAGAACCGTGAACCACAACCACGCTGCCACCAGCCCCGAGAACCAGTTCTCGTTGCTCGTGGCTGAACCAAAGTCGCGGATGAATAGTGCAGTAGTGAGAACTGAACCCACCTCGACGACGAACATCACTGGGTTGCGAGCAAGCGTCAGCGGGTTCAGTTTGCGCACGGAGTCGGCTAGCGCGCGACGAACGATGCTGCCGTCAAACAGTGATCGCGAGGCGCTTGCCCGTGTGCGCACCTTCGGCGCACGTTCCTGCTGTTGGACGCTTTCGATTGTTGTGTTCATCGGGTCAGGTGCTCCACGATCGGGCCAAGGGCGAGGGCGGGAAAGAATGTGAGGCCAGCGATGATCACGACCACGCCAGCCACGAGTGCCGCGAACAGCGGCGTATCGGTCGGGAAGGTGCCCGACGTCGCCGGAACCTTCTGTTTGCGAACGAGCGACCCGCCGACGGCGAGTGCCGGGATGATGAGGAAGAAGCGACCGATCAACATCGCGATGCCCTGGGTGGTCGTGTACCAATCCGTGCCGGTGCCGACGTACGCGAATGCAGAGCCGTTGTTGTTGGCTGCCGAGGCGTAGTTGTAGAGCACCTCGCTCAGGCCGTGAGCGTCCTGCGATTGCAACCCGCTCGTCACCGAGCCGAGCGAAACGCTCGCAGCGGCGAAGCCAAGCAGCGCCAACGGCATGGCGATGATGTACAGCACCACCAGTTTCATCTCGGCGGCCTGGATCTTCTTGCCCAGATACTCCGGGGTACGTCCGACCATCAGGCCAGCGATGAACACGGCAAGCAGCGCGTAATGCAGAATGCCGATCAGTCCGACGCCAACACCACCCGGCGAGATCTCGCCGAGCATCATTTGGGCCATTGGCATCGCGCCGCCGGCCGGCGTGAAGCTGTCGTGCATGCAGTTCACGGAGCCGTTCGAGGTGCCGGTCGTCGCGCCGGCCCACAGCCCGCACGCGGACGGCCCAAACCGAATCTCCTTGCCCTCCATGTTGCCGCCGACTTGCTGAGTTGACTGCGCTTGCGTTACTCCCCGCGCGTCAAGCTGCGAGTTCCCCACCTGTTCAGCGAAGATTGAGAACATGCTGAAGAGCACCCAGAAGCCCACCATCACAGCGAGCAACACGCGGGCTTGTCGTCGCGAGCCAACCAAGTAGCCGTAAGAGACGGCGAGTGCGAGCGGAATCGCGAGAATTGCCCAGATTTCGATGAAGTTGGAAATCCCGTTCGGGTTCTCGAATGGGTGCGCCGAGTTGGCGTTGAAGAAGCCTCCGCCGTTGGAGCCGAGTTGTTTGATGGCAACCTGCGAGGCCACCGGACCACCAGGAATCTCCTGGGTGACCTGTTGTGTCGCGACTGCATCGACCGGCTTGGCCGACGTGGGACCGTGGAGGTTCTGAATGACGCCCTGTGTGATGAGCCCAAGGGCCATCACGAACGACAGTGGGAGGAGGATGCGGGTAGTCGTCCGTACGAGGTCGACCCAGAAGTTGCCGAGTGTGCGCGCATTGCGACGCGCGATACCGCGGATCAGCGCCACGGCAACAGCCATTCCAGCGGCCGCCGAAACGAAGTTCTGCACGGTGAGTCCGACCATCTGCGTGAAGTGACTCATTGTCAGCTCACCGGAGTACCACTGCCAGTTGGTGTTCGTGACGAAGCTGACCGACACGTTGAACGCGCCCTGCGGGGAAACATCGGCCACGTTGGTGGGGTTGAACGGCAGACTGCCCTGGAAACGCTGGATCGCGTACACGGCTAGGAAGCTCACGAAACTGAAAGCGAGAAACGCTGCGGCGTAGATGTTCCACCGCTGCTCGCGCTTGTGGTCGATGCGGCAGATCTTGTAGATCGCCCGATCGATTGGCCCAAACACCCGGTCACCCGGTGCCGATCCATCGGCGCGCGCGCCGTAAACCGCGGCCATGTACTTACCTAACGGCGGAACAGTGATCGCGAGTACCGCGAGCAGGGCCGCGAATTGAAACCATCCGGCGGGACTCATCAGAACCTCTCAGGTGAAATCAAGACGACGACCAGGAAGCCCGTCAGCAGCACGGCCAAGATCAGACCAAGGACGTTGTCGGCGGCGGCAATCACGACACCGTCTCGCTTTCCGCCGCAACGGGGTCTGGCCCGATGATGCGATCGCAGAGTGCGATGTAGGCAATGCAGATGGCAAAGAAGCCGACTGCGATTGCGATGAATACGACGTCACGCACGATGAAACTCCCTTTGATAGGCGATGGCGAATTGGTCGGCGATTGCAACGGCTGCGCGCCGCTGCTCGCGGGTAACACCGACGTTCGGGTCGGTGAGAAGGGTGATCTGGCCGAGGTGTCTTCCGTCAGCCTCCACGTCGACGGCCGCGCCATTATCGGGCAAGCTGAAGCCGTTACCGAGGAAGCGATGGTGAGTGACGTGCACGTGGCCATCGCGTTCGATGATTGGCAGCGGCCCTCGATGCTCGCCGGGCTCGAACGTCGCATCAAGTACCCCCAGCGAGTCGATCAGCGCTTCGCGACTCGCTGACCACACAGCCTCCGAGGATGCGCCAGCGGTGACGAGCGCGCCAACCGATTCCAAGGATCGCATTGATTGCAGGTGTGAGCGACGGGTGAAACTTTGCCGCGACCTTGCCGCCGCGAGTTCGCCGACCGCGAGACCAGCACCGAGCAACAGGCCGACGGTGAGAACATCACGCCCAGAGTGAATGCGCAGTGTGAGATATGGCTTCGTGTAGAAGAAGTTGAACGACAGTGCGGCCGCGATCGCTGTACTGCCGCCAGCCAGCCGACCACCGATGGCGGCACCGCCGACGACCACCAGCACCAAAATCAGAGCTGCGTTGGCAGCGCCAAGCTGACCTCGGAGCGGTACCAGTGCTGCGGCAATGCCCACCGCGAGGCACGAGAACCCAGCGGCCACGCCAACCGAGTCACTGCGGTCGCGTGTCATCGCTTGGCCCCGTTGTTTGACTCCGATGGATCATGCCGGTCGGTCCCGACGGTTCGAGTGCAAACGAGGGTGTAGGCGACACAGAGGGCAAAGAACCCAAGCACGACTGCTGTGAAGGCGAAGTCACTCATGTCTCCACTACTACGCCTGCTACTTGTTGCGGGGAAGGGTCTAGACGCCTTCTTGACGCGGAGTGCTCGCGTCTTGATGCCGTCTTACCTACTGGCTGGTACGTTCGGACGTGTGACCTCGCTTGATCTGGCAGCCGTTGACCGCGCAGCGGATGCGCTGTTCGCGCCTGACGCCGCTCACGGTCTCACGTTGGCGCTGCTTGTGATGCAGTCCGGTGCCGTGGTCGCCGAGCGCTATGGAGCGCAACCCGACACCATGTTTGGCCCTGGCGGTCCTGTCGACGCTGATACCACGCTTGTGTCGTGGAGCATGGCGAAGAGCATCACGCACGCTGCGGTCGGCATTCTGGTCGGCGAGGGTGTCTTGCACTTGAACGAACCGGCACCTGTCAGCGAGTGGAAGGGCACACCGAAAGAAGCGATCACGCTGCAGCAGCTGCTGAACATGCGGCCCGGGTTGGAGTTCGTGGAGGACTACGTCGACGACGCGATCAGCCATTGCCTGGAGATGCTGTACGGAAGTGGCAAGGACGACATGGCCGGATACGCCGCGTCGTTGCCGTTGCTGCACGAACCCGGAAGCGTGTGGAACTACTCCAGCGGTACCACCAACATCGTTTCGCGCATCGTCGGTCAGGCCGTTGGTGGAGGCGAAGCCGGCATGGCGGCGTTCCTCCACGAGCGGTTGTTCGAACCGATCGGCATGCACTCGGCGATTCCCAAGTTCGACAGCGCTGGCACGTTCGTTGGGTCGAGTTATGTGTACGCAACGGCAACGGACTTCGCTCGCTTCGGCGAGCTGTATCGGTGTGACGGTGTCGCGGCTGACGGAACGCGGGTGCTGCCTGCGGGCTGGCGCGATCATGCGCGCACGCTGACGGCCCACGACCCTGACGGGTTCGACTACGGCGCACATTGGTGGTTATGGCCCGATTTTCCGGGCAGCCTCGGTTGTCACGGCTACGAAGGTCAGTACACGGTGGTGCTTCCAGATCGCGATTTGGTCGTCGTGCATCTCGGTAAATCGCCAATCGAGCGCCGCTCGGTTCTCACCGACCGGTTGCGCGACATCTTTCGCGCCGCAGCTTGACCAGAATCGGCTATCAATAAGGAGTGGCGATCGAAGCTGTTGGCCCTCCTACTGGCGAGTTGCCGCGCGTCTCGCTCGACGACACCGGTGGTCCGCCGCGCCCCCGGCACGTTCGACCCTTTCGTCTCACGCTGAAACTGCTGGCGCTGTCGATGGTGGTGTGGTTCTTTGTGCTGCCCCTCATTCCCGGCATGCGTAAAGCTGCCCACGAAGCACGCTCGGTGAACCCGGCGTTGCTGGGCGTAGGTCTTGCACTGGAGGTGGGTGCATTGATGTGCTACTCGCTGCTCACCAAGGCGGCCCTTGGCGACGGCGGCAACGGCATATCGCGTTGGCGATTGTTTCGTATCCAGATGAGCACCAGAGCGCTGAGCAGCATTGTGCCGGGCGGCAGTGCGGCGGGGTCCGCGTTGGGCTATCGCCTGATGACTCTTTCGGGTGTGCAGGGGCCAGATGCTGGCTTCGCGCTTGCGACCGCCGGTTTGACTTCCGCGGTGATGCTGAACGTCGTGTTGTGGTTCGGCCTCATCGTGTCGATTCCGATTCGCGGCGTTAACAAGTTCTACGGCACTGCCGCGATCGCGGGCATCATCTTGATGGGTCTAGCCGCGGCAATCGTGATCGGATTGATGGAGGGCCAGGGCCGCGCTGAGAAGATCTTGCGTTGGGTGGCACGCAAGTTCGGGCTCAACGAGGACAGGGCCGGCGCCGCTGTTCGCCAAGTTGGCCGTCGGCTGGAAGATCTCGCGTCGGATAAGCAGCTACTCGGGCGGGTGGCGATATGGGCGGCTGCCAACTGGGTGCTCGACGCGGCATCGCTGTGGGTCTTCCTGCGCGCGTTCGGGCCGTCGCTCGATGCCGACGCGTTGATTGTCTCGTTCGGCCTCGCCAACTTGCTGGCGGTGATACCGATCACACCCGGTGGGCTCGGCATAGTCGAAGGCGTGTACATCCCGACACTCGTCGGCTTCGGGCTCACGCGTGCGAACGCAACGCTGGGCGTGCTGACGTACCGCGTCGCCCAGTTCTGGTTCCCGATCTTGCTCGGCGGACTTTTGTACCTCACGTTGCGCGTCGGGCCGTGGAGTATCAAACGACGAAGCGAGCTGCAACGTTTGCGCGACCTCGCTGCCGAGACGGACACCAACCGCGAGAGCGCGCTCGATTTCTCGGCGCGCTTCGAGCGCCGCCACCACCCCGATCCTGCGCACACCGACCCGCAATAGAGTGCGTCAGACGGAAACGTCGACGAAAGGGTCGCCCAGTACTTCTTCGCGCAGTGTCAGTCCCAATCCCGGCGCGTCGGTCTGCGGTCGCAGGAATGAACCGTCGCGCGCCGACGGCCCGTCGACGTGTGTGATCGTCACCCAACTATCGAAGTCAACGGAGTGTGTCCGCAACCGCGCAGGCGTCGAGGCGTTGAGGTGCGCGAAGGTTGTGTCGGCGAGGTTGCAGCCCGAAGCATCCTCGACGGTCACACCGATGCCGAGCTGCACGGCAACGTCGCGAATTGTGGCCGCGGGCGTTATTCCCCCGACGCGGGTGAGCTTGATGGTCACGCCGTCGGCGATCCCATATTCGTAGGCCTGCAGTAGGGCGGCGAGCGACGTGATGCATTCGTCGATCACCATCGGACCCGCCCACGAATCGCGCAGGTGCGCGCAATCTTGGAGCGTTGCGCACGGCTGCTCGAGAAACACGCCCGCACCATCCACGCCGAGCTCGCGCACGAATCGCCGCGCCGCTGAGAGCGAGAATCCGCAGTTGGCGTCGGCAAAGATGACGGTCTCGTCGCCTACGGCCTCGCGCACCGCCAGCACGCGTTGCGCGTCGACGATTGGGTCGTCGCCAACCTTCACCTGCAGCCGGCGATAACCCTGGTTCAGCCGCTCGTGCGCTTTCGCTGCTGCGTCGGCGGGCGTAGCGCCCTGCACTGGTCGATACAGCGGCGTTGCCTCGGCACCGTCACCGCCGAGCAACTTCCACATCGGGGTGTCTGCGGCCCGCGCCGCCAAATCCCAGACGGCGATGTCGATCGGCGATTTGGCGTATGGATGCCCTGTCAGCGCCGCGTTCATGAGCCGATGGACGGCTTGTGGGCTACGCGGGTCGGCACCCAGCACAGCCGAGGCAAGCATCGTGACACCGGCGACTTGGCCGGCGGCGTGGTGAGCGTCGAAGGTGACACCGACCGTGCCAGATTCGCCGATGCCCATCGTGCCGTCGTCGGCGACAACACGCACGACAACCGCATCCATCCCCGTTGTCACTCGATCGCCCGCCATGCGGTAGCTGCCCTCGGCATAGGGGAGGTGTATCGACCAGCCGGTGACGCGTTCGATTCTCATGCGTGCCATTCTTGACGACATGAGCACCCACGAGCGCCCGTTTGGGCGGCACCTTGAGGACTTCGTAGTCGGCGATGTGTACAGACATTGGCCGGGCAAGACGATTACGGAGGCCGACAACCACTTGTTCTGCATGATCACGATGAACCATCATCCGCTGCACACCAACGACTGGTTCGCTGCGCAGAGTGTGCAGGGTCGCAACGTCGTCGTCGGCAACCTGGTGTATTCGCTGGTGCTGGGTATGAGCGTTCCTGACGTGAGTGGCGCCGCGATCGCCAACCTGGAGGTCGAGACACTGCAACACAAGTTCCCGACCTTCCACGGCGACACCATCCATGCGGAGACACGCGTGCTTGAGGTGCAGGAGAGCAAGTCGAAGCCCGACCGCGGAGTTGTCACCGTTGAGACCAAGGGCTTCAACCAAGACGGCTCCGAGGTGTGCTACTTCCGGCGGAGGGTGATGGTGTGGAAGCGCGCCTCGGCCCCAGCGCGAGCGCGGCCGTACGACACCGACCACGCTTGGGATTGACCCCGGACTCGGTCGCAGCCGTTCTTGCCAGGGGAGTGCCGCTACTGCGCGAACTGCCATGGCGAAGAACTCGCGATCCGTGGGCTGTTCTTGTTAGCGAGGTGATGCTGCAGCAGACGCAGATCGCGCGCGTGATTCCGAAGTGGATTGCCTTTCTAGAGCGCTTCCCAACTGTCGCCGACTGTGCGGCGGCCGAACTCGGTGACGTACTAAGACTGTGGCAGGGCCTCGGCTATCCGCGAAGAGCGCGCAACCTGTATGAAGCGGCGGGTGAGATTGATCGGCTCGGGACGTTCCCCGACACTCTCGAGCAGTTGTTGGCACTCCCCGGCGTCGGTGCTTACACGGCGCGGGCTGTACTGACGTTTGCATTTGAGGCAGATGCAGCGGTAGTCGACACCAACATTGCTCGCGTGTACGCCCGGGTCGCTGGTCATCGGCTGACGACCACGCAGGCGCAGGCAATGGCCGATGCCTCCTTGCCCCTCGGCGACAGCTGGCGATGGAATCAATGCCTCATGGATCTCGGCGCGACGCTGTGTCGACCCGTGCCGCACTGCGCCGACTGCCCCTTGCGCTCGACCTGCGCTTGGCAGCTGGCGGGATGCGACCCCGTGCTCGACCCAGCGGTTGGCTCCGCCGGGGTGAGCCGACCACAAAGCCGGTTCGAGGGCAGCGAGCGCCAAGCACGGGGTCGGTTGTTGAAGGCACTGACTGCGGGCACCGTCAGGGTCGATGACGTATCGAAGGTGATGCAACACCCAGCCGCGATGCGACTGGTCGAGGCGTTGTGTGCTGAAGGCTTAGTGCGCCTTGAGGGCAAGACGCTGCGGCTGCCTTAGGGCGCTTGCGTAATGGCGGCAACGATCGCTTCGAACGCGTCGCGGGCGTAGGCGCGCATCTCGTCGTCGGTGCGGTCTTGAATTGGGTGAGGAGTAAACACCCGCGCGACATCGGTAAACCCGAGAGAGTTGGCTTGTGCGGTTGCGGCGTCGACGAATTGCGCAGACGCGACGAACATCCCGGGCACGCCGCGCCGCTCAAGATCCACGATGTCGTGCACACTGCACGACGTACAACTGCCTCAATCGGCGAGCGCTTCAATTACAAGCGTGCATTGCGTCGCGATTTCGTGCCGCAGGTCGACAGGTGCGGGCTTCGTGAACGTGGGCTTCTGGTAGCGACGTACCTTCGCGCCAGCATCGGCCAGTAGGACTTCGAGTTGGTCGAGGAAGATGTCGCCGCGCGGTTTGTGAATATCCAGCAGCCCAACCACTTGACCCGATAACGACGCGGGGCGTGCGAGTCGCTCGCGTTTCAACGGCGAACGTTCGCTGGTGGGATCGAGCAGTTCTCGCGTCATGGCGCGAACCTCATTCCGCGACCAGCCGCGTCACCGGTTGAGATCCCATTTCGCCGTTCACCCATCCGCCGATCATGGCAGAGAACAACCCGGCACTGCCACCGGCGTGAACAAGCAGGATTCCATCGGCGCGGAACTTGGGCAGCGTTGCGTCGCGGAACTGTTCGGGTACCCCATCGGCGATGCCGCCAGCGCCCCACACCAAGTCGGCGCCCGCCAGTTGCAGCCGTTGATGAATCTCGGCAAGCAATCGCTCACGATCCCAGCTTGCCTCGGCGCACACATGTGCGTGCTCCGGACCGATCACCAAAATCGCGTCGAAGCCGTAGACCAGCTTCGGGTTGTGCAGCGTGCGCAAGCAAGCCGCGAACACGTTGGCGAGCTCTTCGGCTGTACGCACCTTCTGGTCGACGATGCAGCGCGGCCCTTCGCCGGCGAAGACGGTGACCGCGTTGTCGGCTGGCGAGCAGCCGCGGCTGACGGCTAGCGAGGTGAACGGCGAGTCGTCCTCGCGTTCGGCGAAGCAGAAGCTGAGCTTGCCGGGATTGCCATGCGTCGCCCGATCGACCTCGCCCGGCCGACCACCACCCACGTTGCGAATGATCAACTGCACCGCGCGGCCGATGGTGAGGTTGGCTCTGTTGCCCTGGCCCATCGCGTTCACACCACTGTTCATGCCGATGGCCCTCGTGCCCGGGCCGTTACAAACGATCACTGGCCCTACTGGCATGGTCGTCGCCAGCACTCCGTGGATGTTGAACTCGTCGCTGCACACAGCTTCGATTGCGGCCAGCACCCATGGCAGGTACTCAGGTTTGCAGCCAGCCATCACGGCGTTGATTGCGGCCTTCTCCACCGTCAGTTCAACGAGGTCGGGTGCGACCACTGCAACAACTTCGTCGGGTGCACGCTTCGTGCCCTGCAGCATTCGCAACACGCGCTCTGCTGTCGGTGGCATAACGGGTAAGCCATCGGTGAACCCGCGATCGAAGAGCAACTCCATCTCATCGTCCAGCTCTGCCAACTCGAGTCGGCGCGCCTTCAAGATGTCGCCGCTGAATCGTGCGCGCAGAGCGTCGACACGATCTGGGTCGACACTCAGTGATCCGCAGCCGGGGCGAAACGCGGGGAGCTCGTCGCCGAGTTGCGGGTTGCCGGTGAGCCGCCTCCACTCGTCGCGGACCCAGCCGACTGTGCGCTCGACTTCCACTCCACCCTCGACCTTGATCAGCGTTGGCACCGTCTCAATGTCGTGGTGCCAACTCACCTCCAAATCATGATCGTGAATGGCCGCAACCCCTTCGGGAAAGGTTGGGTCGTCCTGCGTGTACACGGCCGCGCCTAGATCGCTCAGCAGTGGGGCGACCATTGCGCATGTTGCACAGTCGCGTTTAACGACGACGACCAACCCGTCGGGCAACGTCTCCTGCTCGTTCATGACACAAAACTGAGGATGCGCGCGTTAACGATCTCGGGCTGTTGGAGGTGCAAGAAGTGGCCGGAGTTTTCGATGATTTCAACCGCGACATTTGCAGGAAGCGAGGTTGCAGCTGACTGCGCTACTTCCACCCCGATGCACCCGTCTTGGCGGCCGTGCAGATACAGCATCGGCTGGGGTGGCACGACCTGAGTGGCGTTCTGCGCGTCGTCGTAGCGCGCGTCTCGCTTTCCGCTGCCGAGCGTGGCGCGGTAGTAACCAAGCGCCGCGCTCAGGTTGGCAGGGTCGCGCAACGCCGCCTTCACCAACGGTAAGTCAGTCGCCGCGTCGTAGCCGGGTGACCATTGCGCCCACAGTCTGTCGATGAACGCGAGATCGTTAGCGGGCACCACCACGTCGGCAAGGCCGTGCAGGAAGAAGAACATGTACCAACTGTTCTGCAGCTGATCAAGGTTCGTCAGCAGTCCGAGTGCGATGGCGGTGCCGGGCGGTACCGCCATCGTGACCACCCGTCGCCACCGATCGGGTTCCAACACAGCCGCGGCGTGCGTGCCCGTCGCGCCCCAATCGTGACCGATGATGACCGCGTCGCCGTTCCCGCCCAACGCGTCGTGCAGAGCGTTGGCGTCGGTACCCAGCGCCCCCGTTTGGTAACACCCGTCGGCCGGAATCTGCGTTGGCGCATAGCCGCGCTGGAATGGTGCGATCGCACGAAATCCGGCGTCCGCCAGCGCTGGCAAAAGGTGTCGCCAGCCGTGCGCCGTATCTGGAAATCCGTGCAGGCAAAGGGCGAGCGGGCGGCCAGCGTCTTCGGCGCCGGCTGACAAGTACGCGAATTCCACTCCGTTGGCGTTCACAGTTCCCTTTGCCAGAACGCCCATCGCCTCAAACTAGTGGTCTGTGCCCGGCGTGCGACATACGTCACGTCGCTTCTCCCATTGCTCAGCCCAGCCAGGCGGGCGTAGCGTGGGTGTGCAGGGGGGGGTGGGGAAGTCATGCAGGTGACGTTCTTCGGTGTGCGGGGCTCAACGCCGTGCCACGGCGACGAGATATCGAAGTACGGCGGCAACACGTCGTGTGTCGCTCTGCGCGCTCCCGGCCAGGACCCTCTGTTCTTCGACCTCGGAACTGGTGCTCGCTATTTCGGGGCTGAACTGGCAAAGCATGGAACGTTCCATGGCACCTGCTTGCTGAGTCACCTTCATTGGGATCACACCCAGGGCTTGCCGTTCTTCACTCCGTTGCTGCGCGAAGGGTCGACGCTGGATGTCTACGCGCCGGTGCAGGACGACGGCCGCGGCGTGGCAGAAGTGATGGGCACCGTTATCCGCCCGCCTGTCTTCCCAGTCACGATCGAGCAACTTCCGGGTGCGGTTCGTTTTCACGACACCTCCGACTCGGACTTTCAGATCGGCGAGTTACGCGTGATGGCCCGCTCGGTGCCCCATGTCGGCCCGACGCTTGGTTATCGCGTGGAGTTCGGCGGGCGCAGCGTTGCGTATCTCAGTGACCATCAGCAGCCACACGACGGATCGTTCGCGGTCAGCGACGGAGCGCGCGAATTGGCGGAGGGTGTCGACTTGTTGATTCACGATGCGCAGTACACGCCAACCGAGTTCGCAGTGAAGTCGACTTGGGGACATTGCACGATGGACTATGCGCTGTGGATGGCCAAGCACTGCGGGGTCGGCAAACTCGCGTTGTATCACCACGACCCGACGCGCACCGATCTCGCGCTCGACGAGGTGGGGCGCTGCGCTCAAGCCTTTGCGAAGGCGAGCGGGTTCGAAGCGTTCGCAGCTCACGAAGGACTTACCGTTGACGTTTGATGACTAGGTCGGCGTGGGGGATTGCGGCCGCCGCCTTCGTCGCTGCGGTGTTGTTGTTAGCCGGTGTTCTGAAGCTCGCTCGTCCGGCTGAGTGGCGTGCGCAAGCGACGGGTCTCGGTGTGCCTGGGTTGCTCGCGAACGTCGTGCCATTCGTCGAGATTGGCCTCGGTGCCGGACTGCTGGTGCAGTGGCAACGACATGGCGTTGCGTGGGCCGCGGCTGGGTTGTTCGCCGCGTTTACGGCGCTGCTCGGGCTGCGCGTGGCTCAAGGTCAGCGGCCACCGTGCGCGTGCTTCGGATCCTTGAGCTCGCGCCCAATCGGTGCTGCGCACCTTGTGCGCAACGCGGTCTTCATCGCGCTCGCAGTTCTGGCGGCAACGCTGTAAACGACTCGCCCGGTAACGTCGTACCGGATATGCGGGTATGGATCGATCAAGACCTGTGCACAGGCGACGGGCTGTGCGTCGATCACTGCCCCGACGTCTTTGTGCAGCTGGAAGATGGCATTGCGTATGTTGTGCAAGATGCGCAACCGCTCAACGATCCAGGTGGCTCACGCAGTCTGGCCGATGTCGACTGGCGAGTACGCGAAGACGTCATCCACGCGGCGACTGCCTGTCCGGGCGAATGCATCTTCATCGAAGTGGAACGAGTCAGCGCCGCCTGATCAGAAGTTGATCGATCGTTCATCGTTCGCTCACATTTGGGTTGCACCATGCTGCCCATGGACGAACGAGATTCCGTCAAGTGGTTGCACCGGCGTGCTGGCTTCGGGTTGCCCCCAGCGCAAATGCGCGCGGCGATCGAAAGCGGCTTTGCCGGCGAGCTTGATCGGCTGCTCGATCCTTCTGCTGTAGCGGCCGCAGGCGCTGCCGATCCGTGGGACGACGAGTCGCTTCCGTACGACCCTATGGATGCGCCCTCACGGCGCTACGCCATTGGGCGCTGGATCGATGCGATGGTGGCCACCGAGCAGCCCTTGGTCGATCGGATGACGTGGCTGTGGCATGGCCACTTTGTGAGCGCCATTGACAAGGTTCGTGTTGCCCGATTGATGGTCGACCAAATTCGTCTATTGCGCAGTGCCGGCCTTGGTGACCTGCGCAATCTTGTGCGGTCGCTGACCATCGATGCGGCGATGCTGATCTATCTCGACCTGCGCACATCGACCGACGAAGTGCCCAACGAGAACTACTCGCGTGAGCTGTTGGAGCTGTTCACGCTCGGCGAGGGAAACTATAGCGAGGATGACGTGCAGGCTGGCGCGGCGGCGCTGTCAGGTTGGAACTTCGACCGCGGCGGCGGTGAAGTCGTGTTTCGCGAGCGCCGCCACGACGACCAACTGCAGACCTACCTCGGTGTCGATGGAGTGCACGACCTCGACACTGTGATCGACGCTGTGATGGCGCATCCAGCGTTGCCGACCTTCATTGCGTCCACAATCTGCGAGGAGTTGCTCGGCGAGAGCGATCCAGAGCTTGTCGCGGAACTGGCGAGTGGTTTTGCCGCATCCGGTTTCGCGGTTTCCGACCTAGTTCGCGCCGCATTGACGGCAGGCGCCGAGCGCGAGGCCGCGCCGTTGGTACTTGGGCCGCTGCCGTGGCTCGTGATCGCTGCCCGCACTACGGCGGCTCGCGTTGAGATTCCGCAAGCGGCGCTCTTGCTGCGCGTCGCCGGTCAGCTGCCGATGTTGCCCCCCAACGTCGCTGGCTGGCCGGGCGGCGCTGCCTGGTTCAACGCCGGCAGCCTGGTCGCGCGGGCGAACCTTGCCGCTCTCGTCGCCGCCGACGCGACGGATGTCGATGTGCTCGCCGCGGCCGAAGGCGACGACCCCGCGGCGCTCGCGGACGCACTCGGCTTGCCCTCGGCCGGTTTCGACGAGCAGTCGCGCGCGGCGCTGAGCGCGGCGCCCGCCGGGCGCGATCGTTTGGCGATCGCGCTCCTCACACCCGAATTCATGATCGCCTAAGGAGACAAGATGGTTCCCAAGATTGATCGTCGACAATTCATCGGCCTCAGCGTTGGCGCTGGCGCAACCGTCGCAGTTGCGGTCGCGCTGTCATCGGGCAACGGCGGCGGAACCAGCGCCCCGAGCGCTACATCGTCCACTGCTGTCACGACTGGCACCTCCACCGGATCGACGCTGCCGTCGGCCACGACAGTGCCGTCGAAGACGAGCTCGCTCGGGGACTTGCAGTTCGGCGGCCGTCGCCTGGTCGTGGTCCAGTTGAACGGTGGCAACGACCTGTTGAACACTCTGCCGCCGACTCAGGGTCGCTATCACGACATGCGGCCAACACTCGCGCTGGGTGACAACGAGGTTCTGTCGCTTTCCGGTATCGATGACGCTGGGCTGCATCCATCGCTGGCGCCACTGTTGCCCGCGTGGGATGCCGGCCAATTGGCGCTGATCCGCGGCATCGGCTTCGAGGTCCCCAATCGATCGCACTTCGTCTCGATGGATCGCTGGTGGCGTGCCGACCAGCTGACCAAGCCGGGTTGGCTCGGGCGCGTCGTCGACGGGCTGGCCGACGAGCCATCGCCGCTGTTTGGAACGGCCCTCGGCGCGAGCGCGCCACTGTTGAGTGGCGCGACGCGACAGCCGACGGTCATTGGCAGCTCAGGTTCGTTTCGATGGGTCGACATCGATCCCGAGTGGATCGCTGCGCTCTCTGGGCCGGACGACAATGGCACCGACTTGGCCGATCAGGCTCGGCACGCCTTTCTGCGCACGGTGCAGGCGGTCGACGACTTCGCCGAGATCACCGGTGGCGAGCCGACCAGCGACCAACTCGCCGGTCGCGAGGGCGGCGCTTCGATTGCTGGCGGTTTGGCGACGGCGGCGCAGTTGCTGGCCTCCGATGCGGGCGCGCAGTTGGTCGTCGTCAGTGCGAGCGGTTTCGACACCCATGCCGATCAGCTGCCGGTGCAAGCGAACCTGCTGACCGACTTGGGGGAAGGTGTTGCGACGTTTATGGCAGCGATGGAGAGCGCAGGATTGGCCGACGATGTGTTGTTGGTCGTGACGAGCGAGTTCGGTCGCCGAGTTGCCGAGAACGGCAGCGGTGGCTGCGACCACGGCGCTGGTGGGTTTTCGATGGCGATCGGTTCCGCCGTAAAGGGCGGCATGTATGGCGAAGTGGATCTGGATGATCTGCTTGATGGCGATGTGCGCCCGGTCGTTGCTCCGCAGGCCTTGTTCACCAACTGCCTCGATTGGTTGGGTGTCGATGCGGAGGCAACGCTTGGCGAACGCGACGACTCATTGGGTCTACTGCGCACGGGGTAGGCAACGAGGGTCCTAATTGTTACTATGGCGGTAGTGGAAATCCACCCGCCTGATCGGAGCACTCTGTGACCTCGTTCGACCTCGACCTCAGTAAGTACAACCTGGGTTGGAGCGACTCCGACGTTGAGTACGCCTTTAAGCCCGAGAAGGGTCTCAACGAGGGCGTCATTGATCAGATCAGCTGGTGGAAGGGCGAGCCGCGGTGGATGGCCGAGATGCGCCGCCGCAGTTTGCGCACGTTCGATCGCAAGCCGATGGCCGAGTGGTTCGCCATCAACATGCCCGAGATCGATTTCCAGGACATCTACTACTACTTGCGTCCGGCCAACGAGCAAGTCAGCGAGTGGGACGACCTGCCCGAGCAGATGAAGGCCACGTACGAGAAGCTCGGCATCCCGGAAGCCGAGCGCAAATACCTAGCCGGCGTGACCGCACAGTATGAGTGCTTGCGCGGGTCGACCAAGGTCTGGACAACGCGCGGCATGCGAACAATCAAGGAGATCGTTGCCGGCGACGAAGTGTTCGCGCTGAACGAGACGACGAAGCAGATAGAGGTCGCTCGCGTTGTGGGTGGCGGTTCGTCGGGCGAGAAGGAGATCCTTGAGATCCGCGCCGGCAGCCGCACGATCGGCGCATCCGGGAATCATCCCTTCCTAGTCCTGCGCGACGGCCTGCAGACGTGGGTCGCTGCCGAGCAGTTATCAGTCGGCGATTTGGTGGCAGTACCCACAGACCTTCCCACCAACGATGGCCGCGCTCTGTGTAGCGCGGCGGTCAACGGCCGGGGATCCGTCGTCACCAAGGAGCGCGTCACTCACACGAGCGAGATGCTTGGCTTTGTAGATGTCGAGTCGATCGAATCTGTCGGCGTGGAGGAGACATTCGACATCGAGGTCGAGGGCCATCACAACTTTGTCGCTGAAGGCTTCGTTGTTCACAACTCGGAGGTCGTGTTTCACCGCAACCGCGATGATCTTGAGAAGCAAGGCATCTTGTTCTGCGACATGGACACTGCGTTGCGCGAGTACCCCGAACTCGTCAAGCAATACTTCGGCACGATCATCACGCCTGGCGACAACAAGTTCTCCGCACTCAACACCGCGACCTGGTCGGGCGGATCGTTCGTGTACATCCCGGCCGGCGTGAATTGCGAGATGCCGCTGCAGGCATACTTCCGCATCAACAGCGAGAGCGCCGGCCAATTCGAGCGCACGCTGATCATCGCCGAAGAAGGCAGCCAGGTGCACTACATCGAGGGCTGCTCTGCTCCGGTGTACACGAAGGACTCACTGCACTCCGCCGTCGTTGAGATCATCGTCAAGCCATCTGCGCGCGTTACGTACACCACGATTCAGAACTGGTCGCCCAACGTCTACAACCTCGTCACCAAGCGCGCACGTGTTGAAGCGGAAGGCCACATGGAATGGATCGACGGGAACATCGGCTGCCTCGCCGAAGGATCGACCGTCACGACGCCAAGCGGAGTGAAGCCAATTGAGCAAGTTGTTCCCGGCGAGGAAGTGCTGTCGTTCGACCACGCATCCGGCGAGCTCGTCTTCCGAACAGTCACCGCGAAGCGGTTCTCCGGTGTGCAGCCGGTGCGCGAAGTGAAGGCCGGTGCTCGGTCACTCACCGTCACCGACAACCACCCGTTCCTCTCCTATACGTACGACGAGTCGAAGGCTAAGAAGTCGGGTCGCTACCAGCTTGCCTACGTTCGCGCCGACGAACTCTCGACCGCTTTGGTGCCACGCACGAGCATCGAATACGGAAACCCGTGGAAGCTCGAACGTTTCGACGATGCGTCCACCTTCGTCACCGCCAATCAATACGCCGCGGATCTCGGCGCGCAACGAGCGCGCAAGTCTCGTTTGCTGCTTCCAGAATTCTCGACCAACGACCTGATGTGGCTATTCGGGTTGTTCCTGGGCGATGGCTCGCTTGAACCATCTCGCATCACCTTCTCGGTGCCCACGAGTGATCGCGCCAATGCTCGCCTGGTTTCTGTGATGGCCGAACTGTTGCCCGATACCTCTCCCGATGTTCGCGCGGATGGAGTCACGAGCCGCTGGAACTCGGTGGAACTCGTCGAGGTCTTTGAGCGCAATGGCTTCCACACCGGTGTCATGGACAAGAGCATTCCTGCGTGGGTGTTCGACACGCCGGAGTCGCAGCGCCTTGAATTCCTCGCGGGTCTGATCGATAGCGATGGTTGCGCCCCGCGCGGTCGTCGCGGCTTGTCCTTCAAGTCGGCCAATCTCGCGCTAGCCAAGGACGTAACCAAGCTCCTCGACACGCTCGGAATTCTCGGGCACCTTTCGTCGGAAGCAGGGGGAGCTCGCCAGATCATGGGCTACGCATCGCGATCCCGCGGTTCGCACCGCGTCGACTTCACTGCGGATGAGCGAGTCGTTGCTCGTCTTTCGCCGATGCTGCAGTCGGCCGTCGCGGCGCAATCCTCGGCGAGCCTCCAGCACCATCGCACCATCGGCCGCTCGTCCATCGTGTGCCCCGATGCTCTCGAGGTGCGCAACGTCGCCGTCGGCGATCACGTCGGCGAAGTGCGCACATGGGACATCGAAGTCGAAGGGACCGGCAACTTCGTATCGCAGGGCTTCATCGTCCACAACTCCAAGCTGACGATGAAGTACCCGAGCGTGTATCTGGTTGGGCCGAAGGCGACGGGCGAAGTGCTCTCAGTCGCATACGCGGGCGCGGGTCAGCATCAAGATGCCGGTGCCAAGATGGTTCACGCGGCGCCCGAGACGACCTCCAAGATCGTGTCGAAGTCGATCTCCAAAGACGGTGGCATCACGACCTACCGCGGCCTCGTGCGCGTCGACGAAGGTGCCTACGGTTGCAAGAGCCACGTGCAGTGCGACGCTCTCATCCTCGACGAAGACAGTGAGAGCCGCACCTTCCCTTACATGGAAGTGGGCGAGCGCGATGCGGAGATCGGCCACGAAGCCACCGTCTCGAAGATTGCCGACGAGCAACTCTTCTACCTGATGTCGCGCGGCCTCTCGCAAGAGCAGGCAATGGGCATGGTGGTGAACGGCTTCATCGAGCCGATTACTCGCACACTGCCGATGGAGTACGCCGTCGAGTGGAGCCGCCTCATCGAACTGCAGATGGAAGGCAGCGTCGGCTGAGAGCAGCGAGTCCTGCAAGAATCGCGCTTGTGGAACAGACGCAGGACTACGACGACAAGCTAGTTGCACTGCTTGAGGTGCTGTGGGGCGACGGCTATCTGTCACCCGGCGGCGACCACGAGACAGCGCTCGTCCTCGACGGGCTTGATCTGCGCGGCAAGCGAGTGCTTGATCTCGGTTGTGGCACCGGTGGCTGCGCCATGTTCATCGCGGCGGAGTTCGAACCTGCGGAGCTGATCGGCATCGATGTCGAAGCCGGCGTCGTCGCGAAGGCGAACGACAACGCTGTAGCAGCAGGCTTGAGCGATCGAGTCTCCTTCCTACAAATCGAACCGGGGCCGCTGCCCTTTCCTGACGATCGATTCGACCTGGTATTCAGCAAGGACTCGATCGTTCACATCCCCGACAAGCACGCTCTGGCGCGGGAACTCTTCCGGGTGTTGGCACCAGCGGGCGTGTTCGCCGCGAGCGATTGGATGAGTGGCAGCGACGCCCCACCATCGCCCGAGCTCTTGCACTATCAACAGCTCGAGGGCCTCGGGTTTGGGCTTGCCTCTCCCGACGTCTACTTCACTGCGCTGCGCGGCGCGGGCTTCGAACAAGTGTCGTACGTCGATCGCACCGCTTGGTTGGCGGCGCGTTCACACGTGGAACTGGAAGACCTCGACGGACGCTTGCGTCCGGTGATCGAAGCCCGGGTTGGCCGAGAGTTTCTCGACCACGAGGTTGAGGTGTGGACTGCCCTGTGTGGCGTTTTTGACACCTGCGAACTGGGCGCTGGCCATTGGCGAGCGATCAAACCCTGACAGAATGGTGCGATGCCAATGCGTCAGGAGTGCAAGCACTTCGAAAGCCGCACCTACCCGAACGGCGAAACCGTGCGGAAGTGCAACCTCGATCTGGCGCCCGATGCGCCATGGCGCTGCCCCGCCCAGTGCGCCAAGTTCGAACACCGAATGGATGCTGGCTGGACCTATGGCGCGATGGTGGCACCGCAGGCACCTGAGGAACCGCCCGGCCTAGACGACGGCTCGGCGGCGGCACTACTCGACGAGGCCGAGGACTACGTGAACTCGGTGGGCGCACAGGTGCTGGCTGAAGTGCGTCTGGAGCAAGCGCAGCGTGAGGGCCATCCTGCGGGCGGCCGTAAGCGATTCTTCCGGCGGCGCAACGAGTAGAAGTGCCGTTTTCGCCCTGTTCGCCCTGGGTGATTAGTACTACGTGCGTAGTAGAATTCCAGCCGTGTCAGTGCCAGTCTCAGCGCCAGCTTCAAGTTCCACCACGGTGCTGCCGACTGCCGAGCAAGAAGTCTGGCGCTACAGCCGCATCGGCGAACTGGACATGGCCGCCTTTACTCCCGCGGTTGTGCGCTCCACGGTGACCGGTGCCGACACGCTTGCTCCCGCCGATTCAAAACTGGTCGACGAATTGGTGGCCAGCATGACGCCCCACGACGTGTTCGATGAACTGAACGCGGAGTTCAACGGCACCGTGGCGATCAGCGTCCCCGCCGGCAAGGTGTTGCGCGAGCCGATCGTGGTTACGCACAACATCACAGGCGATGGCGTCGCGCTGTATCCCCGACTACTCATTCACGGTGGCGCCGACAGCGAGTTCACCGTCGTCGAGCGTTTCGAAAGCAGCGACGACACGTACGCCTTGGTGGTGCCACGTCTGGTCGTGCACGCCTCGCAAGCGGCTCGCGTCTCATACCTGGGCGTCAACCTGCTCGGCCCGCGAGTGTGGCAATTGGCGCATCAGCAGGCAACCGGCGAACGCGACAGCACCACACTGCTCGCCACTGTTGCTTTGGGTGGCGATTATGCCCGCGTCCGCACCGATGCCCGTGTCGTGGGGCAAGGCGCCACCACCAAGCAGATCGCGCTGTACTACGCCGACGGTACGCAGATGCACGACTTCCGCACGTTGCAAGATCACATCGCTCCGCGCACAAATAGCGACCTGCTGTTCAAAGGTGCCGTGCAGGACTCTGCCAAGAGCGTGTACACCGGCCTCATTCGCATCCGCGAAGAAGCCAAGGGCTCGGTTGCGTTCCAGACCAACCGCAATCTGACGCTCAGCGCCGGGGCATGGGCCGAGAGCGTGCCCAACCTCGACATCAAGACCAACGACGTCAAGTGCAGCCACGCCAGCTCGGTGGGCCCAATCGACGAAGAACAACGCTTCTATCTTGAGAGCCGCGGCATCCCGCCCGAGGTCGCCCAGCGACTCGTTGTGCTCGGCTTCTTCGACGATGTCCTTGCGATGTTGCCGGTCGGCGATATGCGTGGGGATTTGCGCCGGCGAGTCGAGCGCAAACTGGTCGGTGGTGCGCCATGAGCACCATTGTCTGCACCTTCGACGAACTAGCACCCAACAGCGCCACGCGATTCGTGGTCAATGGCAGCCCGGTGGCAGTCGTACGCCTCGGCGACGACGTCTACGCGATTGGCGACACGTGCAGTCACGCCGAGGTCTCGCTCAGCGAAGGCGAAGTGTGGACCGACGAGAAGTCGCTGGAGTGCTGGAAGCACGGCAGCCGCTTCGACCTTGTCACTGGCGAGCCGATCACATTGCCTGCAACGCAGCCGGTGCCGGTGTTCGTGGCACGAGTTGTCAACGGCAATGTGGAGATCGATGTGGAACTTGCTGGCGGGGTGAAGTGATGAGCACGCTCGAGATCAAAGGCATCGTCGCTTCGGTGGCCGGCAAGCAAATCCTTAACGGCATCGATCTGACGGTTCGCTCTGGCGAAGTGCACGCGGTCATGGGCCCCAACGGCGCCGGCAAGAGCACGCTGAGCGCAGTGATCATGGGAAAACCCGGCTATGAGGTGCACAGCGGCCAAGTGCTGCTCGACGGCGTCGACCTGCTCGGTCTCCCCGCCTGGAAACGCGCGCAAGCGGGCATGCACTTGGTGACTCAGTACCCGAGCGAAGTGCCCGGTGTCAGCCTCACCGACATGTTGTCTGCGGCGTACGACGCTCGTGGTCGCGCTAGCGACGGACTTGCCGCGTCGGTCGCCGCCGAAGCTGATCGCATCAACTTCCCGGTCGCACTGCTCGATCGCTCGCTCAACGTCGACTTCTCCGGTGGCGAGAAGAAGCGCAACGAAACAGTTCAACTCGCCCTGCTTGCCCCCAAATTCGCGATTCTCGACGAACTCGACTCGGGCCTCGACCTCGATGCGCTACGCGATTGTGCCCGCCGCGTCGAAGACCTCAGCAACACCGATGGGCCGAACGGTCGGCTAGGTGTGCTCGCCATCACGCACTACAACCGTCTGCTCGAAGAACTGCTGCCCGATCGTGTTCACATTCTCGTGAAGGGTCGCATCGTGGCCTCCGGCGGCGCGGAACTGGCCGATCAGCTCGAACGCGACGGATACGAAGCGTTCACCGACGCACCCGCCGTCTGATGAGCGAAGCACTGCACCCCAACGTCACGCGCGTTGTCGACGCCGGTGCCGCACTGGGGTTGACGATCGCGCCGCGGCGCTTCCCAGAAGGAACGAAAACCGCCGCCGACGCCGCCGCCGCGATCGGTGTTCACGTCGGCCAGATTGTGAAGAGCTTGATCTTCGCGGTCGACGGCGAAGTCGTGCTCGCCTACGTCAGTGGCGCGAACAAGCTCGATGAGCAGAAGTTGGCGGCGGCGGCGGGCGGCGACAAGTGCGCCCGGGTCGATGCCGACGCGGTGCGCGAAGCGACTGGGTTCCCGATCGGGGGAGTCCCGCCCTTTGGTCACACGAAGCAACTGCAGGTGTTTATTGATCCCGACCTGCTGCAGTACGAGGAAGTGTGGGCAGCCGCGGGCACGTGGACCGACGTCTTCGGTATCGCGCCCCACAAGTTGGTCGAGGCCAGTGGCGGTCTAGTGGTCGAGCTGAAGCCGGATTGACCCGCTTCAGCCTGAGCCGGGCATCCAGTCGGTTGGGTCGCGGCCCAACTCGGCAAAGCGCTTCTTGATCCACACGGGAACCTCCATCGGCTCGCCCCTGCGGATCGACGCAACCTGCTCGCCCTCTTCGTCCCAAATGTGACACGTGTTGAGGTTGGTCGCCATGGCTCGCGCTCGGGCTTCGGGACTGGTGGCACCGTTGGCTCCGCCATCGCGTGCCGCCACCATGCGGAACGACCACATCGACTGCACTGCGACTGGGGCCATTGCCTGCAGCAGCGCCGTTGTGTGAGTGCATCCGCGTGGGCCGCCGAACAGCTCGCGCACCTTGTGGGTGAACCCACGAGCGATCGAGAGGCCGACCAGGTTGTGATAGTGGTCCTCGATCTTCGGACATGTGCTGTGCGGGTGCGTCTCCATCACCACATTCGCAAACGTGATCTCGAGCGTTGGCACGGCGATATGCAGATCGAGGATCATGTGGTGCACCGTGAGCGGTTCGGGATCGTCCTCGATGTACAACCCCGGTGGCTTCTGGTCACGGATCGCACCGCGCAGCCAGAGAGTGGAATCGTCCTTGTGATAGGCGCGCACCACATACGACCGCTCGTGGATCAGGTCGGTCAGCGGGTCGATGCCTGCGGGGTGTGGCGCGATGTCGTCGAAGAACTCGTGCATAAGTCAGTCGACTGTAAGGCGCTGCAACTCGAGCGCTACTACCGCAGCGCTATCGACCTGCGTGAGAATCGTCACGGGCCGCCGGTCGGTCCACGGCCCACCGGGCATCAGATGCCGCAAAGACGGCCATGTCTTGCCGCGCCCAACACCGTCGCCACAATCCACACGAATCGGATGAGCGACCGTCGTGTAGTGCTGCGGGGCCAGCATGTACGAGATGCAGGTGCTGTCGTGCACGTGGATGCCGTCGTTCTTGCCGCGGGCGATGTGGAAGTCGCGGTAGTGCGGCAAGATCTGTGCCGCCAACCGCGCACGTGGGTTGTCGAGCGTTGCGATAAACCCGATCTGCTCGCTTGTCATCACCGTGCGCTCGGTCACGTCGAGCCCGCACATCACGATCGGGCAATCGGCACCAAAAACGATGTCGGCAGCTTCCGGATCGTTGATGATGTTGGCCTCGGCGGCCGGTGAGGCATTGCCCGGACAGAACGCGTTGCCGCCCATAATCACCATGCCGGCGAGGTGCTTGGGTAACTCGGGGCACAGCAGCATCGCCAACGCAATGTTGGTGAGCGGACCGATTGGTACCAATGTAATTTCGCCCGGCGCTGCGAGCACCTGCTCGATGATGAAGTGCGCCGCATCCAACTGGTGGGGTCGGCGCGACTGCGGCGGCATGGAAATGTCGGCCAGCCCGTTGTTGCCATGAACAAACGTCGCCGGCCCTCGGAAGTCCATCGCGAGTGGTCGGCCGGCACCCTGTGCAACCGGGATATCGCTGCGGCCAGCAACATCGAGGATGTAGAACGCGTTGGTAGTGCAGGTCTCGACGTGCGCGTTACCGAAGACCGTGGTGAGGCCGATGACATCGAGCTCGGGCGACGCCAGCGCGTAGATGATCGCCATCGCATCGTCGATGCCCGGGTCGGTGTCGATAATGATCTTGCGTGGTGAAGAGCTGCTCACGACTGGGCGAGCGCTTCCAGCAAGGTGTTCCACGACAGCGTCGCGCACTTGATGCGCACCGGGTACTTGACGACACCCTGTAGTGCCTCGAGGTCGCCGAGCTTCACGCTTGGGTCGGGCTCGATTGGGTTGCCGTCCTCGTCGGGGATGCTCATCATCCCTTTGAAGCGCCGCACCAGCGCGCGCACCTCGGGCAATTTCTTGCCCTTAATCGCCTGGCTCATCATGCTCGCCGAACTCTGCGAGATGCTGCAGCCCTGCCCGCCAACCTTGACGTCCTTCACAATGTCGTTCTCGACCTGCAGATACACGTCGATTTCATCGCCGCACAGAGGATTGTGCCCAACGGCGTGCGCTGCCGGTGGAGGAAGCTCGCCGCGGTTGCGCGGTGTGCGGTGGTGATCGAGGATGATCTCGCGATATAGGTCTTCCAGGCCGGGCATGACGAACCTCCTATGAACCGAAGATATCGCTGGCGCTGTCGAGCGCGTCGGCCAGCGTGTCGACATCGGCTGTGTCGTTGTACAGGTAGAAGCTCGCGCGAGCTGTGGCGTTCACGCCCAGCTCGCGCATCAAAGGCTTGGCGCAGTGATGTCCGGCGCGCACACACACATTGCGCTGATCGAGCACTTGGCTCAGATCGTGCGGATGGATACCACGGAACGCAAGGCTGAAGGTCGCGCCGCGGACTTCGACGTTGGTGGGACCGTGCAGTGTGATGTCGTCACCAAACCGCTCGCGCAAGGTGCGCATTGCGTAGCTGGCGACCTCGATCTCGTGCTGGCGCACGTTGGCCATTCCGAGGTCGGTGAGAAAGTCGATCGCAGCACCCAAGCCGACGGCCTCGGTGATTGGAGGAGTGCCGGCCTCGAACTTCGCCGGCAACTCGGCGCACGTGAAGCCATCGAGGCGCACGTCGAGGATCATGTTGCCGCCGCCCAGGAACGGCGGCATTGCCTGCAACAACTCTTCGCGCCCCCACAGAACACCAATGCCGGACGGCCCGCACATCTTGTGGCTGCTGAAGGCGATGAAGTCGGCACCCCACGCCTGTACGTCGGTCACGTTGTGCGGCACGTACTGGCACGCATCGACAACGGCGATCGCGCCGGCCTTGTGCGCGGCCGCGCACAGTTGCTGCACCGGAGTGATCGTGCCCATCACGTTGCTCATGGCGGTGAACCCGAACACCTTCGCGCCCGCCAACAATTCGGGAAGGGTGGTGAGATCGAGCTGACCATCGGCAGTGAGTGGCACCCAGCGCAGCACGATTCCTTTGTCCTGCGCCAGCATCTGCCAGGGCACGATGTTGGCGTGGTGTTCCATGTGCGTTAGTAACACGACGTCACCTGAGCTCAGGTTGGCGCGACCCCACGAGTAAGCAACCAGATTCAAGGCCTCGGTCGCATTCTTGGTGAATACGACCTCATGTGCGCGTCGAGCGTTGATAAAGCGCTGCACCTTCTCGCGCGCCCCTTCAAAAGCATCAGTTGCTGCGGCTGCGAGGTGATACGCACTGCGATTGATCGGGGCGTACGACTGTTCCATGAACGTCGTCATCGAGTCGATCACCGATTGCGGTTTCTGCGAGCTGTTCGCTGAATCGAGGTACACCAACGGCAGGCCGTTGATCTCGCGCAGCAACAGTGGAAACTGTTTCTTGATTGTCGCTGCGTCGAGCGTGCTCACCTGAACGCCTCGTACCCCGAGGCTTCCAGTTGCGCGGCAAGCTCCATTCCACCGGTGGCGACGATGCGACCGTCAACCAAGATGTGCACGTGGTCGGGCTGTACCTCGTCGAGCAGTCGCTGGTAGTGCGTGATCAAGACAACGCCCATCTCGGGTCGGTCGACGCGAATCTCGCGGATGCCCTTGGCTACGGTGCGCAGCGCATCGATGTCGAGCCCCGAGTCTGTTTCGTCGAGGATCGCGATCTCGGGTTCCAGAATCGCCATCTGCATAACTTCGTTGCGCTTCTTCTCGCCACCGCTGAAACCCTCGTTCAGGTAACGATCGACGAACGAGCTGTCCATGCCCAAGCGCTTCATCCAGTCCATTGTGGACAGACGCAGCTCGAGCACGCTGAGGTCGACGCCCTTGCGGGCTGACAGCGCTTGGCGCAGAAACTGGATGACCGACACGCCGGGGATTTCCTGCGGGTACTGGAACGCAAGGAACATGCCCGCTTTGGCACGCACGTCGGTGGGCCAATCGGTGACGTCGTCGCCCTGAAAGTAGATGTGACCGTCGGTGACTTCGTATTCCGGGCTAGCCAACAGCGTGCTCGCCAGCGTGCTTTTGCCCGAGCCGTTCGGGCCCATGATTGCGTGCACTTCGCCGGCGTTGACCGTCAGCGAAATGCCCCGCAGGATTTCGTCTTTCAAAGCAGCAGCATCGTCGGAAACGGGCCGAGCGTGCAGGTTTTCGATCCGAAATAGCTCGCTCACGGTCTCAGTCTATTTCCCCTACGGCCATAGTGGAAACCCCACTGACCGGGATGTTTACGGCTTTCGATACGAGGCCAGATCGTCGAGCAACCCCGCCAGCGCCTCGCCTGTCGTGTGCGGATGTACCAAACAGATGCGCAGGCATGGCTCGCCGCGCCACGTCGTGGGCACCACCAGCCAACTTCCTTCGCGTGCGCGGCGCTGGCTCCACTCCAGGTATTGGTCGCGGGTCCAGCCATTGGCGGTGAAGAGCACGACCGACAGCTCCGGTTGCAACAGCAGTGTGAAACCAGGGCGAGCCTCCACGGCGTCGGCGAACTCGCGCGCAGTGGTGATTGCCTTGTCGACCGCCTCTGTGTACGCACGAGTGCCATACGTGACCAGCCCAAACCACAGCGGCAGCCCGCGGGCGCGACGCGACAAGTGGTACGCGTAATCGCTGGGGTTCCACTCGCCGCGGTTCACGGCGTCGAGGTACGCGCCATGCTGGGCGTGCGTGCTCGCGGCGGGTGCAGGGTCGCGATACACGAGTGCGGCACAGTCGTACGGCGCGAACAACCACTTGTGCGGATCGACGCCGAAGCTGTCGGCGCGCTCGATGCCGTGAAAACGCTCACGGGCTACTTCGCTGCAGAGTGCAGCAAGTCCGTAGGCGCCGTCGACGTGCATCCACAGTTCACGTTCGGCGCACACGTCGGCAATGCCGTCGAGCTCGTCGATTGCGCCGGCGTTGGTTGTGCCGCCGGTGGCGACGACTGCGAACACGTGGCTCGCCTTGCCCGCGTCGCTGTCCAGCGCGGTACGCAACGCGGTTGCCGTCAAACGCCCACGCTCGTCGGTGGGAACTGGCAGCACGTCGACGTCCATCACCTTCGCTGCCGCGCGCACCGACGCGTGCACCTCGTCGGTCGCCGCAATCGTCAGTCGATCAGAACGGCCGTGTCGTTCTCGATACACCTCGCGTGCGGTCACTAACGCGCTCAGGTTCGCTGCCGACCCGCCGGACACGAACACACCACCAGCGCTCGCCGGGAATCCGGCAAGGTCCGCGAGCCACCGCAGCGCTTGGTTCTCGGCCGCGATTGCGCCGGCGCCTGCCTCCCAGTTGCCTCCAAAAATCGAGGATGCGCTGACGACGAGGTCGAACATCGTCGAGGCGATCGATGGCGCCGTTGGTACATATGCCAGGTTCATTGCGTCGTCCATCGGGCGGCAAGCCGGCATCAATACGTCGCGGAACAACCGCAGTGCCTCCAAACCACCCGAGCCGTTGGGAGTGATGGCGTGCTCGATCGCCGCGTGCAACTCTTCGGCCGGATGGGCGCCCCAGCGCTTGTCTTTCGGTGTGCGCAGCCGCTCGATCGCATAGCCGATCACGCTGTGCGAGAAGAGGTCGGTCTCGTCGTCCCAGTTGTGCATCGATCGCGTCATTGAGGGTCAGGCCTGCTGCAACGTGTTGGGCCGACTGCGCAGTGCGCGCCAAATGGCCGGATAGGACGGGTACTCGAACGTGCTGTCCAGGTAGCCAGCCTCGCGCAACGCGGCGTTCAGCTTCGGCAGGCTACGGAAGGGGATGCCCGAGTCGACGTGGTGCGGCAAGTGCAAGCCGATCCGATACGGAACAAGCATGAAGCGAGCGATCGGATGTTGCTGCACGGCGTGCGTGGTTTCGCGGCGATCCGACGACATCTGCATGCCGCCGTGTTCAGCAATCGACCGCAACCGATTAATCAGCCGCCAGACGGTCAAGTACGGCGCGAGCCAGAAGAACGGGTACAACCACCAGTGACCGCTGATGATCGCCGCCGAAAGCAGGATCGCCTGCGTCAGCATGATCTTCCAGAAGGTCCGGCGCGATCGTTGATCCTTGCTGCGCGCAGTTGCGAAGACGTCGCGCAACAGCCGAAGACCAGTGCGACCGGTCGCGTCGCGCACCAACTTGCGCCGAAAGCTGGCGCGCGCGATCGGGTAACCGACATACAGCGCAATGTCTGGTTCATCGGGACCGAACTCCTGGCGGTGATGCGCCGCGTGCACGCGTCGGTAGCCGTCGGTGTTGGTGAGCGATGGGTAACCCAGCAACCAGCGGCCGACGAAGTCGTTGAGCCGTTTGTTGCGGAACAGCAGCCGGTGCGCGGCCTCGTGCATCAGCGACAGGTACTGCGCGAATGTGCGACCCAGTAACATGAAAGTCAGCGGCCAGATCCAAGGCGCTAGAGCAACGGTGGCCCACAGAATCGCACCGGTCTGCGCGTACAGGAACAGCACCGATCCGGCATTGCGCCACGATGGAATGCGGCGTAACTGCTCGCGAAACGCAGGCTGCGGTCGCCCATCGGCCCGAATCAACTCGGTCTCACTGCACGTCGGCAGCAAGGCAGGCACCATCCCCGACATGCGCCCGATTGTACGCCCGCTTCTCAGTCGGGGGTTTCGTACCGCCGCGGGTTCTGCGGGGGGTTTCCTGCCTGGAAACAGGCAGGAAACCCCCGGGTGCAGGAAACCCCCGACCTTGGAGGTCGCTACCAGCCGCGCGTTACCCATTCTTGGAGATGCGGGCGCTCGGTTCCGATGGTGGTGTCGGTGCCGTGGCCGGGCATCACGATCGTGTCGGCCGGCAGTGTGAAGAGCTTGTTGTCGAGCGAGTCGATGATCGCGGCGAAGTCGCCACCTTCGTACTTGGTCGCCCCCGGCCCGCCCGGAAACAGCGTGTCGCCGGAGAACAGAATCGGCGCGCCCTCCACGTGGAAGCTGACCGAGCCCGGCGTGTGCCCCGGATTGTGAATGGCGTGCAAGCGCAGTCGTCCGACCTCGATGACCTCGGCATCGTCGATGAAGACGTCGTAACCGACGGCCTTCAGCATCGGCGCATCCGCGGCGGTGACGGCAACTTCGTAGCCCGCCTCGCGCATCGCCGGCACTGCTTGGATGTGATCGCCGTGGCCGTGTGTCTCGAGTACGCGCCGCACGCCGAGTCGCTGGCACAACTCGAGCAGTCGCTCGTGCTCGTTCGCGGCGTCGATCAGGATCGCGTCGCCGGTTTGCACGCAACGCACAACAAACACGTTGTTCTCGAATGGACCCACCACAACACGGTGGATTTCCATTCGGCTGTCATTCCAATGCATCGTCGTCACCGCATCAAACTATCCTTCGCAGCGTGGCTGCTAGTGATCCGACCCTATGGACAGCGGTCGAACAAGCTGCAGCCATTGCTCGCGGCGAGCTCGGAAGCGAGGAACTCCTCGACCAGTGCCTCGAGCGCATCGAAAGAGTCAACGCGGATGTCAACGCTGTGTGCACGCTCGCTGTCGACCCTGCGCGCGATCGTGCCCGCCAAGCAGACGCCGCCACGGTGCGCGGCGAGTCGTGGGGGCCGCTGCACGGTTTGCCGATCACCATCAAGGATGCGATCGCGACCGCGGGCATCCGGTCCACCGGCGGTGCCACACAACTGCGCGACAACGTTCCCACCACCGACGCGCCGGCCGTCGCGTCGTTGAAAGCTGCTGGCGCGATTGTTTTCGGCAAGACGAACCTCCCCGAGTGGAGCGGCGACTTCCAGTCGTTCAACGACATGTTTGGCACGACCAACAACCCGTGGGATCTTGCGCGCACGCCCGGCGGGTCGTCGGGCGGCGCGGCCGCAGCCGTCGCGTGCGGGATGACGAGCTTCGAGCTCGGCACCGACATCGGCGGTTCGGTGCGCGTGCCGGCGGCTTTCTGTGGCGTGTACGGCCACAAGCCCAGTTGGGGTCTCATTCCGACATTCGGCTATCTCGATGAACCGCGCAGCTGCGACGGCGTCGGGGGCGTCGAAAGCGACATCAACGTGTTTGGCCCCCTCGCTCGCGGTGTCGATGATCTAGCCCTCCTTGTCGACGTGCTTGCTCGGCCCATAGCGGAACCATTGCCGCCAACGTTGAAGTCGCTTGCTGGACTTCGCATCGCGGCATGGATCGACGAACCCGTGCTGCAGATCGACAACGAAATGTCGACGATGCTGCACAGCGCGATGGATGGTCTCGCCTCCGCCGGCGCGCTCATCGAGCGTGGCGCGCGACCCGCGCTCGACGTCGATGCTGCGTGGCGAATGGGCACGCGTCTGATCGGCGAAGCCACGACGGTGCACTCGGCTGAGGAACTTCCCGGCGCGCTCAGCCATCGTCAGTGGATGCTGATGCACCGCGAGCGAGCCAGGCTGCGGCTGGTGTGGGCAAAGTTCTTCGAGAGCTTCGACGTACTGATGTGCCCGGTCACGTTGTTGCCAGCAATCAAGCACGACCAAACCGGAAACTGGGCGACGCGTCGAATCACAGTGAACGCCGTCGACCGGTCGTACGTCGAGCTAGAGGGTTGGCCAGCGTTGATCGGCAGCGTGTACCTGCCGAGCACGGTTGTGCCAGTGGGTCTCACGTCGTCGGGCTTGCCGATAGGCATACAAATCGTCGCGCCCTATCTGCACGACCGAACGTCTCTCAAGGTGGCCGCGCTGACGGTCGATGTAACAGGCGGATACACACCGCCGCTCATCGTCCGCTAACCAGCAAACACCGCACCGGAGTTCCATCGTCGTGAAGGCCGCCCTTCAGTCACCGCCGACTCGTGGCAGCGCGCGTCTGCTCAAGTGCCTTGGTGCGTCGATCCTTCTGGGCATGCTCGTCACGGCGATCACAGCCGCGCCAGCCTCGGCAACGCCGCCCACCTACACCGGTCTCGTGCCTGCTCGGTTGCTCGATACGCGGCCGGGTTCCACGACTGTGGATGGAATGTTCGTGGGTGGCGGGCAGGTTGGTGCTGGGTCAGTTGTGAGTGTGCCGGTTCTGGGGCGTGGTGGTGTGCCGTTGTCGGGCGTTGGTGCTGTGGCTCTCAACGTGACGGTGGCTGCGTCGACGGCGAATTCGTTCTTGACGGTGTTTCCGGCCGGGGCGTCGTTGCCGACGGCGTCGAACTTGAACTTTGCAGCAGGGCAAACGATTGCGAACATGGTGATTGTGCCGGTCGCTGCCGACGGCAAGATCAGCGTCTTCAACAGCGCTGGCCAGACGCACCTGATTGTCGATGTGCTCGGCTGGTTCGCCGACGGCGCCGGCTATGTGGGTGCTGCGTCGTCGCGCCTGCTCGATACGCGGCCGGGTTCGGCGACCGTGGATGGGATGTTCGTGGGCGCCGGGCAGGTCGGTGCTGGGTCGGTCGTGAGTGTGCCGGTTCTGGGACGTGGTGGGGTGCCGCTGTCGGGCGTTGGTGCTGTGGCTCTCAACGTGACAGCCGCCGCGCCGACGGCGAATTCGTTCTTGACGGTGTTTCCTGCCGGGGCAACGTTGCCGACGGCGTCGAACTTGAACTTTGCGGCTGGGCAGACGATTGCCAACACGGTGATCGTGCCGGTCGGTCCCGATGGACGCGTGAGCCTCTACAACAGCACTGGTCAAACGCATTTGATCGTCGATGTGCTTGGTTGGTTCGAGGACGAAGCCGCCTATGCGGGGTTCTCACCAGCTCGTCTCCTCGACACGCGCGTCGGCGGTGGGACCGTTGATGGACAGTTCGCGGGTGGCGGCCAGGTTGGGCCCGAGTCGGTGTTGAGTGTGCCGGTGTTGGGTCGTGGCGGCGTGCCCGCGTCGGGTGTCGGCGCAGTCGCAGTCAACGTGACAGCCGTGCAGCCCTGTGCGAGTTCGTTCTTAACGGTCTTTCCGGCGGGGTTGTCAGTGCCGACGGCGTCGAGCTTGAACTTCGGTGCTGGCCAGACGATTGCGAACACGGTGATCGTGCCCGTCGGTTCTGACGGAAAGGTCAGCCTCTACAACAGCACCGGTCAGGCCGACCTGTTGGTCGACGTGCTCGGCTGGTTTGCGGGCAACCCGATCAGTGGCGGGTCGCCGGTAACGGTCACCTCAAGTGGAGGTTGCGGACCGACCGGCGCTCCCGCGTCCCCGGTTTCGCAGGAGTGCACATCGCTGACGAACGCGCATCGTGCGGCGGCGGGCGTTGCTCCGGTGACAGTGAGCCTGACGCTCAACGCTGCGGCGCAGGGTCATAGCGACTACCAAGCCGCGATCAAGACGATGACGCACGATGGTCCGTACGGCAACAGTCCCGGCACCCGCATGAGCAACGCCGGTTACTCCTGGCGCACGTGGGGCGAGAACGTGGCGTACGGCTACATCGACTGTTCCGCTGTGATCACCGCGTGGATGAACAGTCCCGGTCACCGCGCCAACATGTTGAACCCGGCATACACGAACATCGGTATCGCCGTCGCGGTCGGATCAAATGGTTACAAGTACTGGACGATGGATCTGGCCGCACCGCGTTAAGCGGAAGGGCGCTCGCCCTGAACCGCCGGCCGGCCAACACCCGGTACCCCAACGACTAGCACGTTCTTTCCCATGAATCGCCGAGTCAATGGCGTCACAAGTCGCGAGATCGGCAACACGATGCGCTCGAAGATCCACAGCAGCCGTGGCGACAACGACGACACGCCACCGACCCGTCCGCCCGCGAAGTAAGCGATCGCGCCGACCGGGTCGAGATATTGCGCGTGCACGACGTCGTAGCCAGCGGCCCGGAAATCTCGGGAGAGGCGGGTGGTGACGAACCGGCGCCAATGGCCCGACATGCGATCGATCTCGCTGTACAGCGCCTCGTGTGCCGGGCCGAACACCACGAGTCGTCCATCAGGTGCGCACCTAGAACGGGCGGCGACGAGTTCCGGAATCAGATCGCGAATGTGTTCCGCGGAGTTGCAATACAAGACGGTGTCGAATCTCTCGTTGGTGGCATCGATCGTTCCGAGTAGCGGTGTCACCGGGCAGCCAGCGACCTGTCGCGCGGCAGCGGCGTCGACGGCGGCCTTCAGGGTTTCCCAACGCGCAGGATCTGGCTCGATCGCGGTGATCGACGTCACCGACCCAAGCTGCGCCAACCGGGTAGTAACGGTGCCGGTACCTGCGCCGACCTCCAGCACCCTGCCGCGCATGTAGGGCGCGAACGTGTCGACCAGCCAAGTGTTGTAGCCGTCGAGTTCGCCAAGGCTGTCGAGATACTCGGTGGGGTAGTCGGGGAAGCCGCCATCGGGCAGGCGCATGCGCTTCCACTCGCGCGCGCGGCCGCCGACCTCGCGTAACGTCAGCGAGGCCGCAATTACCTCGCGTAGGTGCATCTTCGATGCGCCGGCCAGTCGCGGCCGAAATCGAATCGGCACATCTGCGAACGATCCGCGAGAAGCCACGTAGACGGCGTACCAGAAGAAGAACTCGTAGCCGCCCAAGTCGTCGACGGGAACCTCGTCGAGAAACGAACGCACCATTGCCGGCGAACTGACTCGAAACGACGTGGTCGGGTCCGAAGGCAAGCGGGTGCGTGTTGCGACCCGCAGCGCGAATCGGGCGCCGTGGCTCAGCACCCGGCGCAACGGCGTGACACCGATGAACGTGCTGCGGTTGAGGAAGCGCGAACCAAACACGCAATCCGGGGTTGGGGTGATCGCTTCGAAGGCCGCCACCAAAGTTGGGAGCTCAATCGGGTCGTGTTGCCCATCGAAGTCGATGGTTCCGATACACGTCGCCGGCGTCTGCAACGCCAGCCGCAAACCGGCGGCGATTGCCTGGCTGAGCCCGCGGCCCGGCCCGTCAATCACCTGGACTCGCAAGCCACGTAACTCGGCCTCGACGTGCAAGAGCTTCACCGTGTCGTCGGTGGATGCGTCGTCGATGACGATGAGTTCGAGTTCGGTTTCCAGCTCGCGCAACTCGTCGCGGGCCTGCGCCAAGTCGGCGATGACCATCGGAATGTTGCGCGCTTCATTGCGCGTCGCGCCGACAAGTACAAGCAATCGTTGGTCCGCAGCCATGCCGAAGCAACCCTAGGTCGGCCTGACGGCGCGACTGTGGCACCCGGGCGTAGGGTGGATTATCGAAACTCCCTTCGCTCCGGCACCTGAAGTCATCTCTTCGATCACGCCCTTCGAAGAACGCCCGACGTGGCGTGGGTGGATGCACGTTGTCGCTTTCATGCTGGCCATCCCTGGTGGAGTGCTACTAATCGTGCAAGCCAACGGAGCTTCCGCCACGGTCGGGGCCAGCATCTACGCCGTCAGCCTGATTCTCGGGTTCGGAACGTCCGCTGGTTATCACCGCCTGGCCCGCCGCGAGCGCACGCAATCGATCATGCAGCGCCTCGATCACTCGATGATCTTCGTGCTGATCGCTGGCAGCTACACGCCGATCTGCCTACTCGGGCTGCCAACTACCTGGGGCATACCGTTGCTGTGCGTGGTGTGGGTCGGTGCCGTGTTGGGGATCTTGCTGAAGCAGCTCGCGTTCGAGCGCCTGCGCATTCTCGAGTACGCGTTGTACCCGATCCTGGGCTGGATCGTTGTCATCGCCGCTCCCCAGCTGATGCGCGGCATGAGCCCCACGGCGCTTGCGCTGTTGCTGGCAGGTGGCGTGCTGTACACGGTTGGAATTCCGGTGCTGGCCCGCGAGCGTCCGAACCCGTGGCCGGGAACCTTCGGCTATCACGAGATCTGGCACACCTTCACGGTCGCCGCTGGCACCTGCCACTTCGTGACCATTGGGCTGCTCGTACGCGGCTGAGTCGTCACTCGCCCGGCTGCACTCGTACAGTGGCGCCATGAACTTTGCCTTCACGGAAGAACAAGAAGAGCTGCGCAAGACCGTCCGGTCGTTCCTTGAGAACAAGAGCAGCGAAGCCGCCGTGCGCGAGCAGATGGAAACCGACGGCGGCGTCGACCCGGCGGTCTGGAGCCAGATGGGCGACCAGATGGGCCTGCAGGGTTTGGCAATCCCCGAGGAGTTCGGCGGCTCGGGCTTCAGCTTCATCGAACTCGGCATCGTGCTGGAAGAGATGGGTCGTGCCCTGCTGTGCGCGCCGTACTTCAGCTCTGTCGTGCTGGCGGCCAATGCGCTGATTCACAGTGGCGACGATGCCGCCAAGGCAGCGCATCTGCCGGGTATTGCCAGCGGCGAGACGATCGCCACGCTCGCGTTCACCGAGCCCAGTGGTAAGTGGGACGAAGCCGGCATCACCATGGAAGCAACCGGTAAGGGCAGCGATTGGAAGCTCACCGGCACGAAGATGTTTGTGCTCGACGGTCACACCGCGAACCTGATCATCGTCGCGGCCCGCACCGCCAAGGGCGTCAGCCTGTTTACGGTCGACGCTGATGCAGCCGGGCTGACCCGCACCTCGCTCGCGACGATGGATCAAACACGCAAGCAGGCCAAGCTCGAGTTCGCCAACACACCGGCCACGCTGATCGGCAAAGAAGGCGATGGTTGGAAGGTGCTCGGCACGGTGCTCGATCTGGCAGCAGTGGCACTGGCCGCCGAGCAAGTCGGCGGTGCGCAGAAGGTGCTGGAGATGGCGGTCGAGTACGCAAAGGTGCGCGTGCAGTTCGGCCGCCCGATTGGTTCCTTCCAGGCGATCAAGCACAAGTGCGCCGACATGTTGCTAGAAGTCGAGTCGGCGAAGAGCGCCGCTTACTACGCGATGTGGTGCGCCGCCGAGATGAACGACGAGCTGCCGTCGGTGGCGTCGTTGGCCAAGGCGTACTGCAGCGAGGCGTACTTCCACGCAACCGCCGAGAACATCCAGATTCACGGCGGCATCGGCTTCACGTGGGAGCACCCAGCGCACTTGTACTTCAAGCGCGCGAAGAGCAGCGAGCTGTTGTTTGGCGACCCGACCTACCATCGGGAACTGCTGGCGCAGCGCATCGGCATCTGACGCGCAGACTGAAAGACTCGATGGCATGCAGACGGTGACGCTCGTCTATCTCGTCGCGGCAGTAGTCGCGGTGTTCGTCATCGCCGCCGTAGTGGTGGGGCGCGAGGCGCATCGGCTTGATGCGGTCGCACCGCGTTCCGTCTACATCCCCGAAGAGGCGGGGGAGTTTGTGGCGGAGTACCTGCCACCCGAGTCGCAGGCGCGGCTCACCCCCGACGACTTGGAGCAGTTGCTCAAGTTCCACATGCGCTGGTTGCATTCCAAGGGACTGCAGCCGACCAACGTCGTTGATCGTCGGCAAGACATCACCACCCCAGTCGTCATCAGCGAGACAAACCTGACCGGATATCTCATTGGTGAAGCGGAACGTAACGGCGTCGAGATCATCGACGATGTCGACGTGGTGAACGTCGTCGACGCCCACCTTGCCTACTTCGAAGCGATCGGCGCCGTGGGCCCGCGTGCTGACGACGAGGTTGGTCAGTCTTGAAGCGGTGGCGCGCGAATGTCACGCCCGTCAGTGTTGTCGTATGCACCTACAACAGGCGTGACCGGCTTGAGCAAACACTTGTCGCGTTACGAGAGCAGACTCACCCTCGCTTTGAGGTGATCGTTGTCAACGGCCCGTCGACCGATGGCACAGATTCGATGCTCACGGCGTTCGCTGACCGAGCCCGAATTTTTGACTGTGCTGAGGCATCGGTTGGTCGCGCCCGCAATGTTGGCGTGCAACATGCCGCCGGCGACATCGTTGCCTTCATCGACGACGACGCGATCCCGCGAGCAGATTGGCTGGCTCAAATGGTGAAGCCTTTCCGCGATAAGCGGATCGGTGCGGTTGGTGGACCTGTGTTCGACGTCCCGCTCGACCGATTTGATTGGAAGATTTGCACGTCGACCCGGCTTGGCATTGTGAATGTTGACAGCGCGGCGCCGATAGGGATGTATCACGGAGTCGGCGCCGACCCATTCCCTTACCTCGCTGGTTGCAATGTTGGTCATCGTCGCAGCGCACTGCAAAAGGTCGGCGGCTTTAACGCGGACTTGCCTTACGTCTATGAGGACACAGACGTGTGCTGCCATCTGAACGATGCTGGATACCGGTTCGCCTATGTCGAGCAGTTGCAGGTGAGCCATTACCGCGACATCAACTCGATGCGCGATGGGAAACAGTTCATCGTCGATCCGTACGCTCTGGCTCTCGGTCGGGTTGTTTTCGCTGCGCACTGTCAGCGTTCATCTGCTGGAGTGGCCAATGTGTTGGAGCTCGCCGGCCAGTGGGAGAGCGAGTGGACGACGCACTCGGCGGCGCACCTGGAGTCGGGTCGGTTTACCCTGCAAGAGCACAACCGGTTTGTGGCGCGCGCCGCGGCGGGCACGAGCGAGGGTGTTGCCCGCGGCCGCAAGCCTCGTCCGTTTACGACGATCGGTCCGCCGCCGATTGACGAGTTCCGCCAGTACCGGTGACCGCGCTGAGTAATCCGCACTTGTAGAGTCCTGCGATGGACGAGCGACCGCGCGACCAGCCCCACGAAAGCCGTCCCAGCCGGGTTGTCGAAACGACCCTTGCGTTTTGGGCTCTGTCCTTTGTGTTGCTACTCCTTTTCGCGTGGAGCGACCTGCATCGTGAGTTCTACTTCGACGAGGCGTGGCGGGCCGACATCATTCGGTCCGCTCATCCGCTCGCCGAGCTAAACGCAATGCGTGGCATTGCCGCACCAATCCCGCCGCTATGGCTAGGCATTCTGCACGTCGCATCAGCTGTTGTCCCAGGCGGGTTCTCCAGTTTGAGGATTCAAAGCCTTCTGCTGGCGTCGCTGTTTCCGGCGTTGGCGGGTCAGATTGTGCGCACGATCGGCGCTGGGCATCGCGCGCTCGTTGATCGGCGGCACGGCGCGTTCATCTTGGGCGCGATTGCGGCAGTTGCTGCTTCGGCGTCGCTCGACTCATTCGGGATCGTTTTCTACCTCAACGACTATCCGTTCCAAGCGGCGCTGGTGTCAGCCTTTGTGTTGGCGTGGTTCTACGTCGAGCGCGGCTGGATGGCGCTCGTCTGGATGTCTCCGTTTCTCGTGCTGATGGCGTTCGGCACGATCGCGGGACTCTTCATCTTGCCCGCGTATGCCATCTGGCTGTTTCGTTCGAGCGCACACAGGAAGTCTCTCGCCGGTTGGTTACCGCTACTCGGCGCCGGACTTGTCGCTGGCTTCCTCTACCTTGCGACGTACCGAGGTCAATCAAGCGCCGGGCTCGAGGCGTACTGGGCGGGCCACATTCTTCGGCCGGGCGATGTTCCCATCGTCGACACCTTCAGGGTGTTGTTACGGACTTGTGGCTCGATGGCATTTCCCGGCCCAATCGTCGCGAGACTCGATGAGGTTTCAGGATTGATCTTTCTCTGCCTCGCGGTCGTTGGTTTCCGCGACTTGAATCGCTCGTGGCCGTGGATTGTTCGATCGGCTCTGATCGCGTGGGCCATTGCAGTCGTCGCGTCGCTCGCTGTGAAGTGGCCGGTGACCGCGGTGCGCGTGAATCTGCCGTTCTTGTCATTGTGGATCGTGGCGGGGTTTATCGGGCTGCAGCGGGTGATCGCGATCTGCGTTCGCGGTCGACCCCGCCTCGCGCTGGCCGTGTTGGTGGTTCCCGTTCTTGCGCTCGTTGTTCTGAACGCCGCCGAGGAGCCCGACTCGTCAGCGCAAGCCTTTGCTCGTGGGCTCGATGGCGACCTGAGCGTCATCCGCGATTCGCGCGCACCGCAGGTGGTCGTGGTGGCGTATCACTTCATGTCGAAGCCGTACATTCGCGGCGGGCTGATGAACGACGACTCCGGCGGGAGTCGGTATCGATTGATCCAGGAGGCGGTGGGCGACCCGCTTGTGTACTCCGGGCTCGCCGCTGCAATCGACGAGTTGAATCTGATCGACGAAGCGGAAGTGTGGTGCGTCATTCCGTACGAGATCGGTCCCGACGCAACCGAACAAGCATGCGTACTTGATCGAGACGAGTTCGAGGAGTTCTACAACGAACGGCTCGATCGCGCCCAGCTGATCGGCCTGCGCAAGGTTTCATCGGGCAGCTAGCCCGCGCAGAGCCGTCAGGCGCGCTTGCCGGTAATGCGGTTCACGAACGGCTCGGCCTTGCGTATCTGCAATCGCGGTCCGAGAGACGAATACAGCAGAATGCAATAGATGGCGCGGATGCCGTCGCGCCAGCCGATCTTCTTGCCCTCGTCGTAGGTGCGGCCGGCATACGTGATGCCGACCTCGTAGATGCGCCAGCCGCCGCGGGCAACCTTGGCGGTGATCTCAGGTTCGATGCCGAAGCGGTTCTCCTCCAGCGTGAACGACGCCAACACCTCTCGCCGAAACGCCTTGTAACACGTCTCCATATCGGTGAGGTTGATGTTGGTGAAAACATTCGACATCGTGGTGAGCAACCGGTTGCCAACCGAGTGCCAGTAATACACAACCCGACGACTATCGCCACCGGTGAACCGTGAGCCGAATACGACGTCGGCCGTGCCTTGCAGCAATGGCTCCATCATTCGCGGATATTCCGCCGGGTCGTACTCGAGGTCGGCGTCTTGCACGATCACGAACGGCTGCGTCGCTTCCGCGAAACCGCGCCGTAGGGCGGCGCCTTTGCCCTGGTTGATTTCCTGGGCGAGGAGCTTGATCCGCGAATCGTTGACCGAGCGCACGAGCTCGGCCGTGGAGTCGGTGGAGGCGTCGTCGACCACAACCACCTCGGCGGTGAATGGCGAGGCGAGCACACGATCGAGAATCTCGAGGATCGTCGCCTGCTCGTTGAACGCCGGAATGACCACGCTGAGGCAGGGATGCGGGGCAACCACGGGTGTCGACACGACGTTGAAAGCTACCGGCCCGTCAGGGCTCTGACGCGTCGGTGGCCACGGGTTCGTCTGTGACTTGGGTTCGCCTGCGGTCTGGCCAGCAGACCACGCCGGCGATGGCGAGCCCACCAATCACCATGATCCAGATTGAGGGCCATAGCCAGGTGGGTTCATAGCGCAGCTCGATGTGGTGGCTGCCGGCCTCTACAGCGACGCCGCTCCAAATGCCGTCGACCGCGATTAACTGCTGCTCTTTGCCGTCCACGGTCACCACCCAGCCGTCGTCAAACTGCTCGTTGATGGCGACAACCGCCGCCCTCGACGCGACGATGTCGACCTCGCGCTGCCCGGAGTAGTCCGACGTGGTGACGAACCCTTCGGCGGCGCACTCGCTAGCGCACACAAGCACCGCCGATTCGTCTTCCACGAATCCGATTTCATCGAGATCGCCGTGGTCGAGACGCAGTTGATTGCCTGCGTCTTCCGGCGTGGCGACTTGCTGCGTGGAGTACCAGACGATCGCGTCGCCCTTCCACAGAGTGTTCTCGTAGATCTCAAATTGGCCGTCAACGGACTGCTGCTCCCAGCCGGGAAGCGCTTCGTCAGCCGGCCCGCGTGCGGGGTCCCACATCACATAGTGCACGCCCAACCTGGCCATCGCCGCTTGTTCGATCGGATACTGCACCTGTGCAGCAAATGTGAAGTCGGTGATCGTGGGGATGATCTGTAGCAACCCCGCGTGCCAGCGGCGACTGATCGCGGACCCACCGTCGTAGCCGTCGATCGATCTCACGTCGGCAATCGAATTGGCATTGGGTCGCATGCCCTGCACCAGGTAGTAAGGGTCGAATCCGTCACCTGTTATCGCGAGAGTCAGACCGGGTTGTTCTGCCAGCCATTGCTCGCCTGGGCCGAGCAGTTCGTCGGTCGAAGTAACCACCGGACCGCGCCACTCGATGTACCAATTGATCGGCACGGCGAGCTCGAACACGGCGAGGACGGCGAGCAATGAGGCGGCCACCAGCCGCGATCGCTGATGAGCAACGAGTGCCACCAGAACGACCAGCCCTGCGATTGCACTCCATAGCAGGCTGTCTTCGAGCCCGCCACCTTGTACTCCGAGCGTTGTTACCAGTGCGAATCCGATTGCAACGCCGACGATGGCGAAACCTTCCGTCGGGGCACGCCCGCGGCGCAACCTGTCGATGCCGACTCCGGCGAGGATGATCAACACCATCACCAGAACCCAGTTCCAGCGCGCCGATACGCGTGGCTGATCAAATCCTGGCAAGAACGCTCGCGCGAATCGCAGGGTCGGCGAACGCAACCCGAGCGAGAGCGTTGCCGTAAACCCTCCGACGAGGAGCAAAGCAATCAGCGACCAACGGCGGGTTCGGACCACCGTGAAGATGCCCACGATGCTGAGTGCAACAACCGCAGCGCCGGCATAGGTGACGCGCTCGCCTTGGCCGAGCATCCAGTAGAAACCCGACCTGGATTCGCCGAGTAACAATCTCGGAAAGTCGCGTAGCGGCATCACATACAGCGGCGGCCGCAGTGCGTCTTCGCTACGCGTCGAGTCAGCCGCCACTGCGATGCTGTGCCGCAACGCAATCAAGGCGGGTGCCGCAGCGACCAACGCCAATGCACCGGCGCCGGCGAGGTGGCCGATCCGCCGCCACTGCTTGTGTTCGATTACAAGTCCGGTGGCCCAGGCGGCGAGCAGCGTCGCAGCCATCAGAATCGACTGTGGGTGACCGCCGGTGATGATGAGCCACACAACAATCGCGAGCGCGCCGGTTATTCGACGCGGGTAAGTCGAAGTGATCACGGCATGGATGAGGATCGCCGCCCACGGCACCCACGCGAGTGGTGGAAGGTGCACCAGCAGCGTCGACCGAACCAGCATGGCGCCTGACCACATGCCAGCAATCGCCATCACCGCTGGTGCAGGACGCGCGAGGCCGAGTTTGCGCCCGAGGGCATACATACCCATCCCGAAGATGAGCATGTGTACTGCCATCTCGACGTCGGTGCCGAGTAGATCGGGAAACGGCGCAGCCAGCCAGTGCAACGGATACAGCCCCGCGGCAAACGGATTGCCGAGCAATGGCGTGCCGCCGAAAGTTGTCGTCGACCACAAGCCCATGCGGCCGTGCCGCCAGGCTTCGAGCGTGATTTGTTGTTGCGGGGTGGAGTAGGTGACGTCGTCGAACCCGACAGCCGATCGCAGTATTCGCAACGCTACGAAGCCCCACGCGATGGTGATGGCGGAGAGGTCGAGCGCGGTGAGCTTGCTGATCGAACCTTTCAGTTTGCCGAGCACCGTCGCAGTCACCGGCGGAACGCTACCCCGGGCGGGTGCGGCGCCGAGGAACCGCCGTAGTCTGGGCGAATGCCGAACCCCGCCTCGACGGAGACAGCCGACGACCACCTGCTGGAGAGCCTCGCGTCGCTCGAAGGTGCGGTGAACTATCGCAACTGGCTACTGCGACTGGCACAGCCGTTCGTCGTCGCTCCGGTGCTCGAGATCGGTGCCGGTCGGGGCACGTTTACGACGTTTCTTGCGGCCACGGGGGCGGTCACTGCCATCGAACCGAGCGAGCGCATGGCTGAGTTGTTGGCATCGGCGGTTTCGGCGCAACCGCAGGTCTCTGTCGTTGTTGGCGAGTTGAAGGATGTTCCAGAGGAAGCTCGTCACGGATCGGCCGTGATGTTCAATGTGCTCGAGCACATCGAAGATGACGGGGAAGCGTTGCGTCAGATCCATGCGCGTTTGCAGCCCGGCGCGCATCTCGTTCTGTGGGTACCCGCATTTCAGATCCTGATGAGCAGATTCGATCGTCGAATCGGCCACTACCGGCGGTATCGGTTGCGCGGCCTGCGCAAGCTCGTACAGCAGTCGGGCTTCTCGGTTGTCGATTCGCGATACGCGAACGCGCCGGGCTGGTTTACTTGGTTGATCTTCTGTCGGCTCCTGCGCGGAAACCCGATCGGTGGAGCGTTGCCTCGTATGTTCGATCGAATTCTCGTGCCGGTCATCAGCCGAGTCGAACGACTGATCCGCCCGCCCTTTGGGCAGTCTGTGTTTCTCGTCGCGCGTAAGTGAGAACAGCGGGTCTTGCTAGATCATCATGTTGAACTTGCTGAGCACAAGCCGGCCTAGTTCTTCGTCACCTGCGACGGTGGCTGTTACCTGATCGGCGGTGCGTCGCCCGGCAGCGAGCACGATGAATGCTTCGGTAGCCAGCTCGATCGTCGCTAGCGGGGGAGCGCTCGGCTTGGCCACAAATGCGGCTCGCGCATTCTGTACCTCGCACACCACATGGCGCTCCACGCCGTCTGTGATGTCGATCACGACTGCGCCGCCCTCGGGAGTAGCGGCACGCTTGCGGACAACGATTGGGATCGTGCGAATGAGGCGATCGACGGTGTGCTCGGCAGCTGCCCCCGACAAGTTGCCTGCACGGCCAGTCGCGCGGCGCATGTCTTGCTCGTGCAGCCAGCAGTCGAGGATTCGTACGTCGAGGAAGTCGGCGAGTGTGCCAGGTCCGGTAGGGGTCATCGCTGGTTGCGCGAAGTACGCGTCGTCAGCGATCCGCAGGGTTTGCGACCGAATCGCGATCAGCTCGTTCCATTCGACGAGCACATCTGCACCCGTCGATGCGCGCCGCGCGTCGACTTCGTTTTCATTCATTTCGCCGATCGGGTTGCGGATGTAGTCCGTCGCTGGCGCGCGATGATCGGTGGCTGCAAGCCCTTGCATCATTCGCTCGATTCCAATCAGGTGCGAAAGGTTGTCCTGCACAGACCAGCCGGGTAGGTCGGTTGCCATTCTCCACTCGGCTTCGGTGAGCGATGCACCCAATTCGCCGAGCGAGCGCCAGCACGCTTCGAGAGTGTTGATGGTGTCGGTTGGGATCATCGGGCGAGTTTGCCACCCGACGGCTAGCGTCGCTGCCTTGAACGGGAGTTTCGATTCCGGTGGATTGCGGCTAGCGCGACACCTGTCGCGACCGGCCGGCAAGCCTGGCGTCACGCCTGGTCTCATTCTGTGCCACGGCTTCCCAATCGGCCCGCTCGATGCCCGCCAGAGCGGTGGCACGTTTCCCGAGTTGATCGACCGGGTGTCGAGCGAACTCGGCTGGGTGGCGATGACGTTCACATTCCGCGGTTGCGGTACAAGCGAGGGCGACTTTTCGTTGCAGGGCTGGGTCGACGATCTGCGTGCCGCGATCGATCATCTCGTCGCAGAGACGCAACCATCGGGTGTTTGGTTGGTAGGCACCAACACTGGTGGTTCCATCGCGACGTGCGTGGCGGCCGACGATCCACGCGTAGCTGGCGCGGCGCTGCTCAGTCCGCGCGCCGACTTCGACGATTGGGCTGCGCAGCCGCGCCGCCTTCTCGAACACGCTCGAGAGATCGGCGCTGTGCGCACGCCCGGATTTCCACCCAGCTTCGACGAGTGGGCGCGCGAGTTCCGCCGCTTCCGCCCCGTTGACGCGGCGAGCAGGCTGGCGCCGCGGCCACTTCTGGTGATGCATGGTGACGACGACGAGAGCGTGCCGACTGCCGACGCTCGCCAACTTGCCGAAGCGCACGGTTCCGCCGAGTTGCGCTTGATCAGTGGTGCTGGGCATCGCCTGCGGCACGACCCACGCGCGATCGCCGTGCTGCTCGGATGGCTCGACCGCCAACGCACGCTCGCCGACGATTCGCCGTTGTGACCTACGCTGCTCACGTGACTGAAAGTAACCCTCCGGCGGCTCCACAGGTCCGCGAGCGGGTATTCGACCATCGAGACCGCCTCGTCGCATTGATGATTGTGCTTTTGCTGTTGGGTGCTTATTGGTTCACGATGGGCGGACACACTGTTTCGGTCGACGGTGAGGGCTATCTCGCTGGCACCCGCGCTCTCGCGCGTCACACGACAGTGCTGGAAATTCGAGCCGACACCGACGGCGTGGTGAACCCGGTCGCCAACAAGAACGGTGATCCCACTCTTGCGTCGCCGATCGGAACGCTGCTTCTCTTCTTGCCCGGCTACTTGGTAGGCCGGATTGTCTCGATTCCCTTTCCCCTCGCGAGCCAGGAAGACGTGGTCAGGCTGTTCTTCCTGGCCGCCAACTCAGTGATGACTGCGATCACCGGTGGACTGCTCTATTTGCTGTGTCGCCTGTTGTATGCGTCGCGCCGCGCGTCGGTGCTGCTGGCGTTCGCCTTCGGTCTGGGAACTTGGGCGTGGCCGCACTCGCAGAGCGACTTCAGTGAGCCGGGGACAGCGATGGTCCTCACCGCGGCGACGATTGCGGCAGTCCTTTGGTGGCGCGCTCCAACGCTTCGCAGAGCAGCACTTGTTGGTCTGCTGGCGGGCTCCGTCGTGATCACGCGCTCCAGCACCTTGCTGTTCGTGCCGATCTTTCTGGCGTTCGGACTCGCCCGCGAGCAAGCACCGGGCGAACCGAGCCGATTACGACAGGCGTTGGCCTTCGCGCTCGGCGGCTTGGGGCCAGCGTTGCTCTTTGCGGTCAACGCGTATGTTCGGTTCGGCAGTGTTGTCGACAACGGCTACCCCAACATGTCGTACTCGACACCTATCTACGAGGGCGTCTTCGGGCTCTTTCTCAGCCCAGGAAAAGGTCTGCTCTGGTACGCGCCGGTGTGCATTGTCAGCGTGTTCGCGCTGCGTCGATCTTTTTTCGCACAGCGCCGGTATGTCCAGTTGGTTGGAGCGCTCCTCGTGGCGCACCTCGCCGTTTACGCGCGCTTTCAAATCTGGTCGGGCGAGAATGCGTTTGGACCGCGATACCTCGTTCCTGTGCTGCCACTTCTTGTAGCGCTCGTCGCGCCCGTCATCGATTCGGGCCGCGAATGGCTCCGTGGTGTGAAGGTGGCCGCGGCAATTGGATTTCTGGTTCCGGGTTTGCTCGGCAGCTTGATGTACTTCAACGCCGTCTACATGGATCACGCCTACGCCGTCACCAAGAACATGGATGCGCCCGGAACCATGACCGGCCCGCAGCGGTACATAGCGTGGAATTTCCAACCTCGATCGTCACCGTTGATGCTTCACGTCCGAAGCCTGCCGGATCTCTTCAACAACACTGTCGACCGGCTGCAGGGTGAGCCTGGTGGAATCAAACCAGTTCCCGCCGCGGCAGAGGATCGGATCCACTGGTACACCAACGCGATAGAGCTCGACTTCTGGTGGGCGTGGTGGTCTGCCAAGGGTCTTTCGCGGTTTGGCTACATCTTCTTGATCGCGCCAGCCGTCTGCATTGCGCTGGGAGTTCGCCTCTTACGCAAGCTGCGCGTTTCGCCATCGTGACTTGCCGCGTGCTCGGCCGCGCCGCGCCGACAGTACGCTCACGTCGTGGTCACGAAGACTGAGTTCATTTCCTATGCGCAAAACATGGAAGATGTGGTTCTCGGCCGCTTGGTTGCGTTGGTGCCGAATGGTTGCTTCATCGATGTTGGCGCCGGTCACCCAATTCTTGAGAACGTGACCTACGCGCTCTATCTGAAGGGGTGGCGAGGCATCAACGTCGAACCCATGCAGCGCGAGGTCGACATGTTGTGTGCAGAACGTCCCGACGACGAGACCGTGAGGGCCGCCGTTGGAGCGACGATGGGTTCGGTCACGCTCTTCGAAGCTCCCTCCGAGAATCGTGGCGCCACGACGTCGGACGCCGCGGTCGCCGCGGACTACGAAGCCGCCGGTGAAACCTTCGTGGCGTTCGAGTCTCCGATGGTCACGCTTTCATCGCTGCTCGAAAAATTTCAGGCCGGCGCTGTACACGTCGTGAAGATCGACGTGGAAGGCATGGAGCTCGACGTGCTGCAAAGCGCCGACCTGCAACGCCACCGCCCGTGGGTGGTTGTTGTCGAGTCCACCGAGCCGAACAAACCGACGAGTACTGCGCACATCTGGGAACACATAGTTCTCGAGGCTGGCTATCGCTGCACACTTTTCGATGGGCTGAATCGCTTCTACGTTCGTACGGACCTCGAAGACGTCGCAGCGCTGCTGTCAGTACCAGCCAATGTGTTTGATCATTGGACTGCCGCCCGTACGGCGGACCTTCGCCAAGAAGTCGCCGAGCTTCGCGCCTCGTTTCGCGAGGCGGAGACCTATGCGCTGGCGTTAGAAAGCGCGCTAGCCGACCTACGCGCTGAGAACGAGAAGGCGAGCGACAAGTCGCGGAAACCCTTCGGCAGAGCTAGAACTTGAAGTAGAGGAAAGGGCTGAACGTGCTGGAAAGCACGTAGACGCCAACGATCGGTGCGATCACGGCAACCGTTGCAAGCCGCGCCAACTGCGCGACCCTCGTGGTGCCGGTGGACAAGAAGTAGCCAGGACGAACGTTTCGGGGCACTGCCAGAACCAGGCATCCCAACGCCAGCCACACCAGGCGTTGCGTGGTGAGTGCCTCGGACACTGCCTCGGTGATGCCGAGGCCGCGGGGGCTGAGCAGTGAACGGATGAATGTTGTGCCTTGCGCGAAATCGGCCGCCCGAAACATCGCCCACCCAATGCAGACCAAGCCGAACGTAAATGCGCGGCGAACGATCACCAGCCGGTTCGGAGACCACTCAGTGACACCAACGACTCGCTCCACGATCAGGCAGACGCCGTGAAAGGCGCCCCACGCAAGAAACGTCCAGTCGGCTCCGTGCCACATGCCGGTCAGCAAGAACACGATCGACAAGTTGAGGTATGTGCGGCCACTACCGGCCCGGCTGCCTCCGAGCGGGAAGTACACGTAGTCACGGAACCAGGTTGACAGCGACATGTGCCAACGCCGCCAGAAGTCGGTGATGGACACCGCGCTGTAAGGCCGATTGAAGTTCTCGGGAAACACGAAGCCGAACATGCGGGCGAGTCCGATCGCCATGTCCGAGTATCCGGAAAAGTCGAAGTAGATCTGGATCGCGTAGGCCAACACACCGATCCAGGCCGCGAGCGTCGTGACGCGGTTGTCGGGTAGCGCGAACACCGCGTTAACGATTCCGCTGACTTGGTCGGCGATGAGAACCTTCTTGGCGAGCCCCCAGAAGAATCGCGGCGCGCCTATCGAGAAGTCATCAAGTCGGCGGCGAGGAACCGTCAGTAAGTCGTCTTCAATGTCGGCGTAGCGAACGATCGGACCAGCGATGAGATGCGGGAACAGCAAGATGTAGGCGGCGAAGTCGACCAGTCGCCGCGCTGGCGCAGCGGTTCCCCGCCAGCAGTCGACCACGTAGCTAACACACTGGAATGTGTAGAAGCTGATCGCGATCGGTAGCACCAACCGCAGCGACCACGTTGCTTCCAAACCCACCGCCCGCATCAGTCGCGCACTTTGCTCGGCTGCGAACCCGCCGTACTTCCACAGCGCCAACGACGCGAGGTCTGCTGCAACAATCGCACGGAGTAACCAGCGCCCGACGCTCGGACGCGTCTCCCGCAGAACGGCGAGCCGGCCGGCGGCGAAGTAGTTCGCGATGGTGGTGCCCAGCAGCAGCAGGATCAGTGCCCCGCCTGCCCACATGTAAAAGATGCTGCCCGCAACGCAAATCAAAAGGTTGCGTCGCCGCCAACCTCCGACCCAATAGAGAGCCAGACAGGCCGGTAGAAAGAAGTAGACAAAGACCGGATCAGAGAAGACCATCGATCAGACCTTCTGGCTGAGTTCTTGGTCGAGCAGATCCAGAAAATCTCGCGAGCCAATTCCGAACTGCAGTCGGTACGACAACGAGCGCTCCACGGTCAAGAACCACACGCGGTCGGCGCTGTCGATCGCGTCCAAGAACTTCTGCGGCTCGTAATCGTCCACGTGAATGATCGTCAGATCTCTAAAGAAGGGGGTGATTTGGGTCAGTGCGGCCAATCCAAATGAGTCGAGGAACAGCACCGTTCGCCCTTCGATCAATCGGCCAGGTGGAGCGTCGTTGATGAAGCGTCGGTTGAAGCCGTGGGCGATGTCGTCGATCTGTTCCACGGACACGCTGACGACATCGGGTCGTTGGACTTGATAGATCGGTGCTTCGTCGTCGCCGGTGCCGCCCTGCATGACGGTGAGATCGCCGCCGTAGCGGGTCAGGCCTAAATAGTGCACTTCAGCGTCGGACCAAAGACCGGGAGCGAGCGCATCGACCATCGCCTTTACCGCGACCAGCGAACCCGCCGAATCCCAGTGAGTGTCTTTTCGGAAGTAGAGCGGTTCGCGGCTATCTGCGCTCTCGTTCTTGAGGGCCGCACGGAGGTCGACGTACCCTTCGATTCCAGCCGAAGCCATATCTGACCACAACTCGTTGGTGTACTCGTCGAAGCACTCGCGCTTGGCCATGCCAACTGGAAGCAGTTCCGGGTGAACGGTGCTCTTGTCGGGTGCAACCATCGTCAGCACCTCGCGGCCGGAGGCTTTGATGATCTCGGCGAGTTCCGCGAGGCTGGCTGCGCTTTCCTGTGGTGTCGCATGCGGAGCGCAGGCCACATCGATCGCATCTGCGATGAAGAGAAATCCCTGATCGCCGCGCAACACGCGCGGGGTCGCCGCGCCGCCGAATGCAGGATCCTCGCGGAAGACGTGCTCGTCAACCCATGCATCGGCACGCACCGAGGTTGTGCGCAGCGGCAGGCGGCTGGCAATGAAACGGCCGAGTGCACCGAATGAGTCCCACCCTTCGTCAAGGCCGGTGTAGGCCTCGGGTGCACGGTTCTCGATGGGTTGGCCGGGCCCGTGCGCCACGTACACGAGGGCGGGAGCGAAGATCACCAGTGCCGCGCCGACGGCAGTGATTGCTGTCGAACCGCGCCTGCCCAACCACATAGTTTTGGCACCCTAGCGGTGCGGAGCGACTGCCACCGGCTACCGTGCCGGGGATGCGCGGGCCAAGTGTCAACTCTTCCATGCGCGTCCTGCTCAAGGCCTTGCCCTATGCGCTGTCCGCGCTGTTGATTGTGTACGTCGGCGGGCCATCGCTGCTCGTTTTCGTTTGCTCGGTGCTGCTGACCGCCGCAGCCCTACAGCGGTGGGTTCAGCTCCGTTCGGGCGCCGGTGTTCTCGCCGCACTGCTTGTCAACTTGGCGTGGTTGTCGATCTACATGGGGTCGATCCTGCCACGGGTGCGCGATTGGCCGCTCGTGCGCATCGTGCTCACGGAACCGATGGTTGACAACGGTTTCCGGGCGACAGAGTTTCCCGAGAACTCGGTGGGGCTGTATTGGGTGGGCAGCCTGCTGGTGCTCGCCACGCCGGGGTTAATCAGTGCGGTCGTGCTCGTGTGGCGCAGAGCCCACTACGCGCCATTCTCGACGCCGCTGATGCACCGGTTGACGTGGTTGGCGGCGATGGTGCCGTTCGCAATTTTGGCTCTCGTGAAGCTCGCTGAACCGTGGTTTGCGGTCGCGTTCACGATGGCTGGTGACGGACGCAATCACTACCTTTCCATCGAAGAGATCCGGGCAACCGCGTCGGCAATTCCCAGCCCGTTGACGTTTACTACCCCGTTGCTTTCCAATGGCGTGGCCGCGCTCTTCTCCTCCGGCAACGGGGCTTCGGGCACATTGCAACAGAGCGACATATTCGCGATGTTGTCGATCTACGTGCTTTCTGCTGCTGCCCTGATCACGGCAACGATGACTGGTTTCGTCTCGGTGATCGGCGCGCGTAGTAAGAGCTTCTGGATGGCGCTGCCGCTCGTGGGCGTCGCCTTCGCGCTGGCAACCAATTCGCTGGTGCTTTCTACGTCCTTGCGCGACGGCTTCATGACGCTGTACTTCGGTGCCGCGGTCTTGGGCGCGACGTTGGTGCTCGCCACCCTGTTGCCAGTTGGACCGATCAAGGTGGCGCTCATCGCTGTTGGTGTTCTTGTCGAGGTTGGCGCCTACACATTTCTTGCGCCGATTCTCGGCGTGATCCTGGTCATCGAGATCTACCGTTGGTTGTGGGTGGCGGCACCACCTCATCGTCGGGTTGCGTTGCTCGCTGCATTGTCGCTGTTGTTGGTTGTGGTTGGTGGTATCAAGTTGCGCAGTAACTGGTATTTGCTCGAGGACGTTGCCAAACTCGACGGGGCGCACGCCATTGTTGGTACGAGCGTGGTGTGGGTTTTCTTGGCTGTGGCAATTGCGCTGTGTTGCGTCGGATTCGCCGAGAGTCGAGCAGCGGGCATTACCGCCTCGGTTGCTCTGATCGTTTGCTTGGCGCTGCTGTTCTTCATCGAGCGCCTTCCCGCGAACCTCGCACCGGGCAACTCGTACTACGGCTCCAAGACGATTGTCGGCACGGTCGGTGGCGTGCTCTGTTTGGCGTTCATACCGTTGGGTGGGCTGTTTGCGAGGGTTAACCCAAGCCGGACTCAGCGCGTGGTGGCCACCGTCGGGCTGACTGCGATTGCCTTGGTTCCAGTCGCGGTCGCTGACTCGGCATCGTCTCTCGCCCGCCCCTGGGTCGATGACAGAAACGGGCAATTGATCCCCGACTCTTCAGCTGTCGAAGAGGCGGTCGAGAGGTGGGGAGACGAGCCGTACCTGTTCTTTAGGTTCGCCGACGGGCACGACGTCCATTACCCCGATGTTGCCGCTGATCGGATTCTCGACTTCTGGGTGCCCACGATGTGGACCAAGGAGGGCTACTGGAGTCCGATGTGGAACTGGGTGTACAGCGAGTTCACCAGTTTCGACCCCGCCATCTTGTGCGGCCCGATCGGACTGGGTGTGCAAACCATCTACACGCGCGACCCCGAGTTACCCGCGCAGGCGGAAGACGCGTGCGGGGGATCCGACGTGGAGTTCGTGGTGTTGCCCCGGCTGAGTTCGCCTTGATCGCCGTTGTCGTTCCGACACTCGGCACGCGGTCCGATTTTCTGGCTGAGTGCTTGCTATCAATTCGTGCGGCAGGCGATTGCTATGTCGTTCTAGTTCGACCAGACGGTTGCATCATCGAAACGGCTACCGCTGCCATGGTGAATGCCCAGGTCGTCGATCCCGGTAGGGGCCTGGCGGCGGCAATCAACGCCGGTATCGCCTCACTGCCAGCATCGGTTCGTTACGCGACTTGGCTAGGTGACGATGATCGGCTCACTGTCGGCTCTCTCGGCCTCGCGCAAGCGACTCTTGAGCGTGGCAACACAGTGCTCGCGTTCGGCGGCTGCCGATACATCGATGTCGCGGGGAAGCAGTTGTGGCGCGTTGGCAGCGGACGTTGGGCAGTACCGCTGATGCGGTTTGGCCCGCAACTTGTGCCGCAGCCGGGCTCGCTCTTCGATCGGCAGATCTTCGATGAGATCGGGGGACTCGACGAGTCGCTGAAGTGGGCGTTCGACCTCGACCTTTTCTTGCGCCTCGCCAAGCGCGGTCGCCTCGGGTACGTCGACGCGACGCTTGCCGAGTTCCGATGGCACGACGGGTCGCTGTCGGTCGGGGGTCGATCGGGCTCGGTGTCCGAGGCCAGCGCAATCCGCCGCCGATTTCTGCCCGCCGCACTTCGCCCATTCAGCATCTTGTGGGAGCCGCTGTTGCGACGCGTGATTTTGCTCGCCGGCGATTGGATGAACCGTCGACTCCGACGGTCATAGGGCGTGGGCGGCGAGTCGCCGCAGTTAGCCTTCTCCCATAATGCGGACTGCCACTGAGAGGATGCGGTGAAACGAGTCCTCGAGATCTTCAGAAGAGGCTGGGCCCGTCTCGACCGTCGCGGGAAAAATGCGCTCGTTTTCTACGTGGTGGGCCTCGTGTTCACCGCTGGTCTGGACGGTGCCGCCCTTGTACTGATCTCCAATCTCCTCAACGAACGAACGGAGACGGCAGGCGACCTTCCGACCGGCCACATCGCGTTCATCGCTGCGTGTGTAATCGGCCTGTTTCTCCTTCGAAGCGCCTCAGCGGTAGCGATCTCGTGGCGCACCACCATCCGGCTCGCGATGGAAGAAGTGAAAGTGGGGTCGGAGAACTTCGATGCATATTCCGAGCAGCAATGGGAAGCTGCGCAGAAACTCAATGTCTCCGATCTGTACTCGATCGTTGATCGAGGTCCGTACGCACTCGTTTCCGGAATCCTGTTCTATTTCTCGACCCTTGTAGCCGAGCTCGCGAGTGCTTCCGTAATTTTCTTGGTGATCCTGGTGCTCCAGCCAGTTACTGCCGTCACTGCTGCGCTTTTCTTTATCGGACTCGCGGTGGTCCAGCACAAGATGTTGAGCGTGTCTTCCGAACGGGCTGGCCGAGCGATCCTCGAGAGGGGTAACTCCGTTTATGAGATTCTCGGTGACACCTTCAGTCTGAAGCGAGTTCTGTCTGTGTCACCTTCACAGTCCCTCACCGCGGTACTCGCCGATCATCGAAAGAAGTATGCGCTGGCTCGAGCGAAGCTGCTGTTTTTCGAAACGCTCCCCCGCTATGTCATGGAGGCGAGTCTTGCCATCGGCTTTGTTGTGATCGGGCTCGCGACCTATGCCATCCAAGGCCGAGACCTCGTTGTTCCATCGTTGACGGTTTTTGCTGCAGCGGGCTTCCGTCTGTTGCCGATCATCAATCGGATACAAGGACTAGTGCTGGCGATTGTCGGCCGTCTGGCATTTTCAGATTCAGCGCTTGGATACTGGGACGACGCTCAGACGAGCGCTCATCGTGAGCCGACTGCTAACGAAGCGGTCCCGCTCGGTGAGGATGTGGTGCTTGCCCTTGATGACGTTTCATATCGGTATCCCGATGCTGACTCCGATTCTTTAACAGGGGCGAGCCTGCAGTTTTGCGCAGGGCTTCAGTATGCGATTGTGGGTCCGTCGGGGTCAGGTAAGACAACCCTCGTCGAGCTCTGCCTTGGGCTTCGTGAACCGACAACCGGGAGTGTCAGAGTCGGTGCAAGTAGCTTGACTCGCGGGTATGTGCCGCAGGACACCCACATGGCTGGAGTCCCAGTTCTTAACAACGTTGCACTCGAGTGGGACAGTTCGAAGGTCGACGTGAAGAAGGCCGAAAGTGCCTTGTCGAATGCGTCCCTGTCTGGCGCTCTTGAAGGCAGGGATCTCAGCGATGTCGTCCAAGGCCTGTCTGGGGGACAGTTGCAGAGGTTGGGGCTGGCGCGCGCGTTGTACAGAGATCCCAACTTCCTGGTCCTTGACGAGGCAACGAATGCGCTTGATGCAACCACCGAGGCTTCGATTATCGAGTCGTTGGAGTTGTTGAGAGGCAAGATCACGGTGCTACTGGTGGCGCACCGACTGTCGACAGTGCGTAACGCTGACCTCGTGGTGTATGTCGAGGAAGGGCGCATTGTGTACAGCGGAACCTTTGTCGACGTGTACAACTCCGTGCCGGCGTTTGCGCATCAGGTCGACCTTGGCCGCTTCGACATTGAATGAGTCTCGGGGTTGTGATGAGCAAGTGACTCGGGAAAGTACAGTCCCCTGAAGTGAGCGGCTTCCGTTACCAGGTAGGGATTGTCGGGCGTGGCCTAACCGCGAGGCGCCGACTCGCGTACGCGGTGCGTGCCCTGTTGCAGTCACCCATCTTGGTGCTGGAGGGCCGAGCGCTTCTCGGACGGTCCCGGATCAAGCGGCCGACCTCCATTCGTTTTATGAACGATCTGTGTAACGCCACCCTTGGGCGAGGCTTGGACGTCGGAAATCGGGTCGTCGCAACTTTGAGGAAGAAAGCAACGAAGCGCTTCGATAGCACGATGACCCTCGATGGGGGTTCCCGGCTATCGGCTGAATTCATTTCGCCGCTAGTTGCTGAGCTGCGCGCCACCGGGTTCGCGAAAATTCCTCAGTTCGTGCAGCGGGAGCTTGCCGAAACCTTACGCGAACGTATTGAGGCACTTGAGGGGATCGAGCCCGGCGGAGCGACCTACTCCTCAATGGAGGACTGGATGAATCGCGGGAGTATGCCGCGACTTAACGTAAACAGAGCTGGTCTACTCGCCGTCACGGAGTTGAGTGCGGTTGATTTGACGCCTCTGTCGATCGTTGCGCGACAGATGCTCGGTGCGGCCCCGGATCTACTCGGTCCTCACTCTTGGATTACTCGCCCCTTGCCGGATATGACGGAGGTCCAGAAGGAAGACAGCGCGATGGCGTACCACTGCGACTCAGATTTCTTCGGGTTCATGAAGGTCTTCCTTTTGCTGACGGAAGTCCAACAGGAGAATGGACCCTTCACTTTCCTTTCGGGGAGTCATCGGGGCAAACGCCACGTCCAGGGAAGGGTTACCGACGCCACGTTGCGAGTGGAGCCACGAGAACTGTGTTTCGGAACCGGGAGTCCGGGAGACGTTGTTCTTGCGATGACGACCGGCTGGCACAAGGCCACCCCACCGACTGCCGGGCATCGGACCATGGTGCAATGGCTCTTCTCCAACGGTCTGTTCGGTTCAGCAACGCAGTAGCTGCGATTGCATCATGACAGCTCAAGTCGAAACGTGGACCGCAAGCAACGGGACCGAGTTGGAGTTCCTTCATCATGACCACGGCAGTGACGACTTAGTCGTCTGGTTCTCGGCGTTTACGCGAGGTCCGATCTTGGGGCGCATCATGAAAGTCTCCCCCCGCTTCCATGGATTTCGGTTGAGCGGAACCGCGACTCGTCACAATTGGTTGCTAATGCGCGACAGCGCTGGCTTGACAGGCGATGGTACGTACTACGGCGGATCCGCAGGGAACTTGTTCATGGAGGAGGCCGTGCGCGAGAAGGTGACGCAAATGATCACAATGCATCGTGAGGCGCATCCCCAAGGCAAGATCATCGCCATGGGTAGCTCGATGGGCGGCTACGCGGCGATGAAGTTCGGCCTCCTGTGCGGGTTCGATGGCGTGTTCATCTATTCACCGCACCTCGATCTGAAGATTGCTATGGAACATTGCGGTCGCGGGCCGTGGATCCGTCACTGTCTGAGCGGCGATGCCGAGCTCGACTCGGCTTACCTCAGCCGACTTCAACGAGTGGTTGATGGCCACTCCGAAACGCAGCTGCCACCGTTGATTCTCCAGACGTCGATCGATGATTCTTACGTTTACCCTGAGCAGGTCGCTCCGTTCATCGAGACATATAGCCGAATGGGTGGCGTGGTCACTTTGGACCTTCGCGACAGCGGCGGACATGGGAGCATGAATGCACAAGACGCGTACATACTTGCTGCGGTGGCGTCTCTAGTTGAGAACTCGACGCTTGATCTCGAGGGGCTTCGCAAGTTGCCACCGCGTCCCTTCACTCGGCAAGAGAAGATCGAGCGAGTGCTGCACCATGCAGAGGCCTTCGCGGCCAGGTTGCTCCGTCGAGGGTTCAGGGCATCGAAAACGTCGGAGCCGGGCCGGGAAGCCCGCCCGTAAACTCGCGGCGGCATCATGAAACGCGCACTGCATTTTGAGGCCGATTTTGGCCCCGGAGTAGGTGCTGGCCATGTCATGAGGTGCTTGGCGCTGGCCGAGGCATGGCGTCGGCACGAGGGTCCGACCACGTTGCGCACGCCATCGCCACTCACCAGCTACCTCGCGCAACGGGCGGGCGAACTAGAGACGACCATTATCACGGATGGTCGCTCCGTGTCGGCCGACTGGATTGTCCTCGACTCTTACCGTGTCGGCGTGGAGCGACAGCACGAATTGTCGGAGGGCGCCATGCTGATGGTCGTCGATGATCACCATCATCAGCCCGAGTACGTGGCCCAGATGGTTCTCGATCAGAACCTGGGCGCCGAATTGTACGGCTACGACTCGGCATCAATCGAGTGTCTGCTTGGTCCCTCCTTCGCGCTTCTACGCGATGAGTTTCGGCGCGCTCGATCCAGGTCGAAGCACATTGGCGAGGTGCGACGAATTCTCGTCACGTTGGGTGGCGACCCGCCAGCCGCTCTCATCAACGCTGTTCGGACGGCGATCGCAAGCGTTGCCCCGGCGGCCTCGGTTGACGTCGCTGCGGGTGCTCGAAGCGACATGGTTGAGTTGATGGCTGGTGCCGATCTCGCCGTGGCTGCAGCGGGAACTACTGCGTGGGAACTCTGTTGCATGGGAGTTCCGTCGTTGCTGATTCCGATTGCAGAGAACCAGCGACCTGTCGCTGAGGCGTTAGCGCGTCACGGCTCGGCGATTTCAACGTCAATGGCAACGGTCGAGGCTGACTTGGCAGCGGTGATCGCCGACGCCACGCTTCGAAGCGGACTAGCGACCAGTGCAAGCCAACTCGTTGATGGACGCGGTGCCTCGCGAGTAGTGGCAGCTATGCGGGCTCGATCGCTCGCTGTTCGCGCCGCGGCGACTGATGACGCGCAAGTGTTGTTCGACTGGGCCAACGAGTCGGACACGCGGTCGCAATCGTTCAATGCCACACCGATTGCTTGGGACGACCATGTGCAGTGGCTGGCCGATACCTTGGCGAATCCCCGTCGGGCTCTTTGCGTGGTGAGCGACGCCGATCGACCAATTGGTCAAGTCAGAGTTGATCTCGGGGATGGCGCTGCGGTAATCGGCATCAGCATTGATCGCTCGGTGAGAGGAACTGGGCTAGGGCCAGCGGTCCTGCGAGCTGGCGCGAGATGGGCTCGCCAACGGCTCGGTTGGACAGGCCCGGTCGACGCGTGGATTAAACCAACTAACGCCGCATCGGAACAAACCTTCAGTCTGGCGGGATTCGCTCCCGCAGGTGAGGGGCTGCAGTCGGGTTTTGAAGCACTCCGCTACCGTGATGCCGGTGATGGCTGAAACGTCGATTGAGATTGCCGGTCGCCCGATCGGGAGAGGTCTCCCCACATATGTGATTGCCGAATTGTCGGCCAACCACGCTGGCAAGCTTGAGACGGCGAAGGCGGTCGTCCGGGCAGCGGCGGAAGCCGGCGCTGACGCCATCAAGCTGCAGACCTATCGTCCAGACACAATCACGATTGATGTGCGAGAGGGCGCCTTTGTGGTCGGCAGCGGAACACTGTGGGAGGGTCGGACGCTCTACGACCTCTACGCCGAAGCGATGACACCCTGGGAATGGCACGAGGAGCTGATATCAGAGGCAGAGCATCTGGGGCTGCATTGCTTCTCGTCTCCGTTCGACGCAAGTGCGATCGACTTCCTTGAGACGCTTGATGTGCCGGCCTACAAGATCGCATCGTTCGAACTGATCGATCACGGCCTCATCGCCCGCGCCGCTGCCACTGGAAAGCCGCTCATCATGTCCACGGGCATGGCGTCGCTCGAGGAGATCGAGGAGGGCGTCGCCGTAGCGCAGGCAAATGGAAACGGTGGAGTCGCGTTGCTGCGCTGCAACAGCACCTACCCGGCACCGATGGATCAGATGGACCTCCGAACCATCACCGCAATGCAGGAGCGTTGGCCATTGCCGGTCGGTCTGAGCGACCACACGATGTCAGACATCACCGCGATTGCGGCGGTGGCGCTCGGCGCCTGCATCGTCGAGAAGCACATCATCCTGCAACGGGCCGAAGGTGGACCCGACGCGGCCTTCTCTTTGGAGCCAAGCGAGTTCGCGCAGATGGTGCGTTCAATTCGCGAGGTCGAACAGGTTCTGGGAACAGTGCGATTCGGGCCGGCCGAGGCGGAGCGAAAGTCGTTGGCATTTCGGCGGTCTTTGTATGCCGTCGCCGATATTGCGTCGGGCGAGGCGATCAGTGAGATGAATGTTCGGTCGATCCGTCCCGCCGGTGGGTTGGCACCCAAGCACCTACCCGACATCATCGGGCGTAAGGCGAGGCAGTCAATCAAACGAGGCACGGCTATTACTTGGGAACAGGTCGCTGCCCCGTAACTCGTCGAACTACAGCGCGGCCCTCAGCGTGGCTACGACGTAGTCCTGCTCGTCGTCGGTGAGGTCCGGGTACACGGGCATTGAGATGAGGCCCTCGTAGACGCCGGCGCAGTTGGGGTAGTCGGCGGCAGACTTGCCGATGTCGGCTGAGATTGTGTGCGCGTAGACCGGCACGTAGTGCACCTGCACGAATATGCCGGCGTCGCGAAGCGCAGCGAATACTCGTGGGCGGTCCGGCACCTGAATTGCAAACAAGTGGTACCCGTGACGAAAGCCTTCCGGCGCGGCGGGCGGCAGCGTGACGGGAAGGTCCGCGAGCAGCAGTCGATACCGGTCAGCGATCGCGTTGCGGCGGTCGATGAAGCGATGGAGCCGATTCAACTGCGAAAGCCCGAGGGCCGCTTGCATGTCGGTAAGGCGATAGTTGAATCCCAGGTCGGCGATGTCGTAGTACCAACCACCGAGTTCTGGCTGTCTGACGATGCCGTGGCTTCGGAAACGACGCAGTCGTTCGGCCAGTTCATCGCTGTTGGTCGTCACGACGCCACCCTCGCCAGTGGTCACTGGCTTAACGGGGTGAAAGCTGAAACTACACATGTCGCTGTGCGCGCAGTTGCCCACAGGTCCATCCGGTGTCATCGCACCGAGTGCATGTGCTGCATCCTCGATGACCACACGAGGCCGCCGATTCAACGCGCGCAGGTCTACGGGGAGACCCGCGTAGTGGACCGCGACCAGCGCATCGACATCGGACCCGATCTTGGTGGGGTCGAGGTTCAGCGTCGCAGGGTCGATGTCGATCAGGTCGATTGATGCTCCGACGTATCGACCGCAATTGGCTGAGGCCATGAATGTGAGGGGTGATGTAGCCAGCACGTCCTCGGGTCCGAGTCCGGCCGCCACCGTGCACCCGTGCAGCGTTGCCGTGCCGTTTGCGAAGGCAATGGCGTGACGCGCGCCGGTGTCACGGATGATGCCCTGCTCGAACGCTTCGATCGCCGGACCCTGCGTGAGCCAATCGCCTTTCATCACCGCCGTGACCGCGGCGATGTCGTCGTCGTCGATCGACTGGCGACCGTAGGAGATCACGGCAACATGTCTCCGAGTTCGTTGACGCCGAGCCACCAGTCGTTGAGATCGCTTGTGTACATGAAGCCGTCGTTCAGTGGCTTGCCATCGACCCACCTTGGGTGTGCTTCCCACCACGGATGCTCCGGCAGCACCACAAACACCTCGCCCGCGTCGATTGAGTGTCGGGCTTCATCGAGCGTCAACAGCGACTCGTGCAGTTTCTCTCCGGGGCGGATACCGATCATCTCGACTGGAACGCCCGGGGCCATGGCCGCAGCGAGGTCCGTTACCTTCATCGACGGGATCTTTGGTATGAAGACCTCGCCGCCAGCCATGTGAGCTAGCGCGTACAGAACAAGGTCGACCGATTGCGGCAGCGTGATCCAGAAGCGGGTCATGCGCTCATCAGTAATGGTGAGCTTTCCTTCGAGTAGCTGCTTACGAAACAATGGCACTACCGAACCGCGCGAGCCAACGACGTTGCCGTAGCGCACGCAGGAGAGCTTGGTGCCTCGTCCGGCGGCGTATGCGTTCCCTTGCACGATGATCTTCTCGGCGCACAGTTTTGTCGCGCCGTACAGGTTCACGGGGTTGACGGCCTTGTCGGTTGAAAGCGCCACCACTTGCTTGATGCCGGCGTCGATGGCGGCATCAACAATGTTCTGTCCACCGATGATGTTGGTCTGTACGGCCTCGAATGGGTTGTACTCGGATGCCCCCACTTGCTTCATCGCCGCCGCATGCACGATGTAGTCGGCGCCCTGCGCGGCTCGCATCAGTCGCTTTGCGTCGCGTACATCCCCGATGAAGTACCGAATCTGTTTGTCGCCACGCTTGGCCAACATTTCGGATTGCTTCAATTCGTCACGGGAATAGACGCGGATCGTTGCCGTTGGCCAGCGTGCGAGCACTTGCTCAACGAACGCGTTTCCAAACGAGCCGGTGCCGCCGGTGAGCAAGATCGTCTTGTTTGACAGGTCGAGTGTTCCGAGATCCATACCAGTTATCCAGTCGGCTGAGTTGTGTACAAATTGAGCGAGTGCGGTAACGGTCGAAGGTTAGTGGCCCCACGGCCCAGCACCTCAGAAGTCGCCGGAGCGGCAACGCAGAGGATTACCATGCCGACGTATGAGCATGCCGGAGCGAACTCGCTCGGTGGCCGTTATTCCAGCTCGCGGCGGCAGCAAGCGGATTGTGCGCAAGAATTCCCGGAACTTTCTTGGAGTTCCGTTAATCGTCCGAACAATTCGCACCGTTTTGGCCAGCGACCTGTTTGAACGAGTTGTGGTGAGCACCGACGACAACGAAATCGCCGACCTGTCCCGAGCCGCTGGGGCAGACGTACCATTCGTTAGACCGGCAGAGTACGCGACCGACGAAGCACCGACAGCGCCGGTGATCGTGCATGCCATCGAACAGATCGAGTCGATCTACGGAATGGGAATCGACTTTGTCTGTGTTGTCTATCCAGCGGCGGTACTTCTTACGCCGGGTGATCTAGTTCGAGCGGCGGCACTTCTCACAGCGGACGATTCCGACGCGGTGATATCAACAATCGAGTTCCCATCAGCCATTGAGCGCGCGTTGCGCGTCAACGACGCCGGGTTCATCGAGATGCGTTGGCCCGAGCACCGATTCACGCGTTCCCAGGACCTTCCAACGCACGTGTACGACGCCGGGCAGTTCTACTGGACGCGCCCAAAATACTGGTCCGAGCAGATCAGCGGAAAGCCGTATTCAGACCAGCGGGTGCTGTCGTATCCGATGCATCGTTGGCAGGCGGTTGACATTGACACAGAAGACGACTGGACATTCGCGGAGAAACTATTCGAACTGAACGCCATCAACTGACGCCAGGTAGTCGGACATTTGAGCGGCCAGGCCGCCTGCGTGTCCGCTTCCGGCAGCGAAGATGGTTTTCAGCTCCGACACGGCGGCCAACAGCGCCGCGGTCTCCTCCTGCTGACTTGCATATGTGTCGTCGTCCCAAAGCGGTGACATGCCGAGATTGTTTCGATGATGTCGGATGGTGTCGACGATCACCTCGCGTTGGGGCGTCATCACCGGCCTGGCGCGCACCCGGTGCTTCTCGACGCCGAGAATCAGCCTCAGGGGGATTGGCCACTTCCACTGATAACGAAGGCCGCGAAGCACCCGCAACGGAGTTCTTGCCGACCATGGAGGGATGGAAGCTCCTAGATCAACTGACAAGCGTCGGAACTGGAACGTCTTCCATCGGAAAGCATTCCGAACATGCTCCACCGACCATCCGTCTTGAATCGCTTGCGCGATCACCAACTCATATTCATTCGGCGACGTGGCCGAGTAATTGAACGCCCTGGGGTATGCGTACAAGGCGCCCGGATTGTGTACAACAACCGGGATTCCGAGCAGCAGAAACTCAATACCTGCGTTGGAGATCCCGTTGAGAAGAACATCTGTGATCTGCGCCAAGTCGTAGAGGCTCACACCCTGATCAGGCCAATTGATCGCGACATTCGGTGGCAAGTCGGTGAGCGCTTCGCGCAGTCGCGTTGCGTTCTGGGAGAGGGTTCCTTCTCGACGATTTGGGAACTCGCGCGGATGCACCCGCACGATGACGAACCACTCTGGATGGCGTGCACCCATTGCGACGACGTATTTCAGCCAGCTGAGTTGGCTTTCAAAGAGGGCACCATCGGTCGTTGCCGGCGGGACGGCACCGACCATTCCTGCAGCGATCATCTCATCTTCGCTGGATGTCGTACACAGGACCACCTTTTGAGCAGGACTCACCCCAAACTCGCGACGCAACTCATCAAGCGACTTTGCGCCGTGGGCAGAGGAGTACACGAATGCCCCGGTGCCACGCAGCAGAAACCTCACGTACGCCAAGACTTCGTCGACGGCGCGCGCACCAATGGGGATCGCTTTGACCTCATCCCACGACTCCGAACGTGAAGCAGTGATCTGCGATTGGATGTCGTTGGAAACACAGAGCGTCTCAAGCAGTCGCTCGATGTTGAGTCCTCCATGAATCGTCAGGGTCGCGATCGTTGCCTGCTTCGCCAGATGGACGAGAACGTTGTTTACTGAGTAGAGCGCGTTGTAAACGACGATCCGATCCGGCCCGAGTTCGACCAAGAACTTCTTCGCTGCGAAGAAAACTGCCAGCGAATTCCGAAGCTGTCCGATGTAGCTGCCCCATAGAGCCTCGGGAATCTCATACGAGTTGAGCTTGTTTCCCAAAAAGAACTCGTATGCCGCCAAGCGCCCGATGGGGATGTTGTCGAGCTCGAATGAGTACCAGGAATCTCGACTCAGTGACTGGACGAGGAGATCGATTTGCTCACGGTCGTTGTTGTCGACGTAGTCCTCGATATTGCGTGATGCGAATCGAAATTCGTCGTCGAGTAGCGCGGAGTGTTTGCGGCAGGACCTGCAGATCTTCTCGCGACTTTCGCGTGGTGCATTCGGCTCCAGCCCGGCCGCCGACATTGCGATGCAGTGATGTGAAAGAACTCCGCCACATCTGATGACCGTTACTTCGCAACCGCTCGCTTCGCACATTTCAGCGACGAGCGCCTCAGGAAACGAGTGCGGCCAGACATCGGCGAAAGGCGAGAAGAACAGAACTTTCATTGCGAGTTCTGTCTTAGGCACGGACGAAAAGGTAGTCGTGATGACTCAACTTGTCCTTCAGCGTCATCCATGGCTCGAGGATCTTGGCGACGCGGTCTGCGTCGGCCGTCTCGACAAGCAGGAAGTCGGGGCAGTGCCGCGGTAGGTCAAGGCCCTGAAGCAGCACGTACTCGGCGCCTTCCACGTCGACAGACATCAAGGTGATCGACTGATGCGGGCTTTCGTCAATGATCTCTGATATTCGCCGAGCCGGCACCGACAACCTTCCACCGTCGGCGTAGCGTCCGCCACTTTGAAGGCGACGGTTCTCCGCGTCGGTGTCCTGCGAGCCAACCGTGATCGACATCAGATCCATGCCGACCAATTCCACGAACGGGGTTGCGATGGCATCTGCGACGCAAGCGGCTTGAACGCAATATGAGTTCTTGCGCAGTTTGGCGCACCTCCCAAACGCATCGGGATGAGGTTCGATCAGAATCCCGTGCCAGCCGAGCCAGCGTTCCAGGTAGTAGGTGTTGCTCTGCGAGTAGCCGTCGTTGGCGCCGACTTCTAGGAACACGCCCGGGCCGTCCGGTAGGTAGGAAAGCAACTTGGTGTCGAGTTGGTTCAGCGCTGGTCTTGAGTACCGGCGCGAACCCACCGACTCGAACAGTTTGGCGCGGGTGACGGCGATGGATTTACGCACTCCGGCCGGAACCCGATCTCGCAATGACTTTCGGCCCTCAGACATCGCACAACACCATAACGCCCGTGGCCGATTGCTAACCCGTCGACGTGCTCGCGGGATGTAACCGATGATGGATGTGGAGTGCCGCGGTGGCGAACGCGCGGGCCGTCAATTTGGTAGCTCGCAGCGTTCCAGCCGACGACTTGCCGTGTGTTCGCTCTGAGAGCGGCGCGGGAATCTCGCGTACCCGGTAGCCAGCGCGTCCGGCCGCGATAACGGCCTCATAGGTGTCGCCGAGGTAATAGGTCGGCAGATGTAATGACAACTGGCGCAACAGATCCCCGCGGATCACTCTGAATCCGGAACTCGCATCGGTGATCTTCGTTCCGGTCGCCCTAGATGCAGATGATGACAACGTCCACATCGCGAGGCGTCGCAATGGATGCAGCACCATCGAGGAACCGGCGTCGGCCGCGAACCGACTACCGATGACCATGTGGGCGCCAGTTTCGTCGGCGGCGGTGATGAGTGCGCTGATGTGTTTCACCGGGTGTTGACCATCCGCGTCGCATTGCACGACGGTCGAGTAACCGTTGCGCACTGCGTACTTGAATCCGCAGCGCAATGCGGCCCCGACGCCCAAATTGAACGGAAGGTCGACGACAGCCGCTCCGGCGCCCGCCGCGAGTGCCGAGGTGTCGTCGGTCGATCCGTCGTTGACGACGAGCACATCGAATCCTGCTGACCGGACTGACGCCACGACGTTCGCGACTGTCGCTGCCTCGTTCAGGGCAGGGACAACCACCAGCGTTTCATCGTTGTTGGGAATCATGACCACCGGTCACACGCTGCAGCGCGATCTCCTCAGACAGCGTGCGAACCTGTTCTTGCAATCCCGAGATGCTGATTGACAATTGCACGCAGATACCCAAGAGCGTCAGCACGCCAGCCGCCGAAACGATGACTCCCGGTGTGACGTCGATCATGCCGGCCAGCGGTTCCGCAGCGGGTACTAACGCGCTCGAGAGCGCTCCCACACCGAACAGCGCAAGCCAGCCTGCGGTGTAACGGAAGCTGAGCATTTGGCGCCGGGCAAGCACGTACACCCCGAGGCCGAGCAGGGCGCTGCTGGCACCGATGATGATCCCTTGGACAATTTCTTTGGACATGAAGTCGACTCCTTATGTTTGGTAGCCAAGCTAGTTCGCAGATGTGCCAGCCGAATCGACGGCACTCGGTAGCCTCACGGGGGAAGGAGTTGGTATGCAGGTTCAAATCGATCGCGCGGCCCGGATCTATGTGGCTGGTCATGCTGGCTTGGTGGGCTCAGCCGTAGTTCGTCGGTTACAACAGGCCGGGTTTACCAACCTACTTACCGCAACGCGTCGGCAACTCGACCTGCGCGACCAGGGCGAGGTGTCGCACTGGTTCAAGTCGAATCGCCCCGAATACGTCTACCTCGTGGCTGGCACCGTGGGCGGCATCCTGGCGAACAGCACTCGGCCGGCCGAGTTCATCTACGACAACATGATGATCCATGGCACGGTCGTGCACGCCGCCCACCAGTACGGAACTCGCAAGTTGCTGTACCTGGGTTCGTCGTGCATCTACCCGCGTGCGGCCACACAGCCGATCACCGAGGAACAACTGCTCACTGGTCCACTCGAGCCAACCAACGAATGGTATGCAATCGCCAAGATCGCCGGTATCAAGCTGTGTCAGGCATATCGGCGCCAGTACGGCAGCGACTTCATCTCCGCGATGCCGACCAATCTCTACGGTCCAAACGACAACTTCGACCTCACTTCCAGCCACGTGCTGCCCGCGCTAGTCCGCAAGTTCCACGATGCCAAGTTGGCCGGAGCAAAGAGCGTTGAGATCTGGGGCACCGGCAGCCCGATGCGCGAATTCCTGCATGTCGACGATCTTGCCGATGCGTGTGTGTTCCTGATGGAGAACTACAGCGACGACTCACACATCAATGTGGGCAGTGGTATCGACCAGACGATCCGCGAGTTGGCCGAGACGGTACGCGACATCGTCTACCCCGCGGCCGAGCTTCACTTCGACACTTCAAAGCCCGACGGAACGCCCCGCAAGGTGCTCGACGTCACGCGACTTCGCGACCTTGGGTGGACCTCGAAGATCGAATTGGGTGACGGCATAAGAAGCACGTATCAATGGTTCCTCGAGAACGAGCTAGAGACAGCTGACCTCACCGAGGACGCCAAGGCGCAAGTCTCGTAACTAACGCCGCTTCAGTATCTGCAGCGCCAGCGCTTCGGCAGGTCCAAGACCGATGCCAAGTGGAGTGGCCCGAAAGACCTGGCGATGCAGGTACGCATCGGCGGTGGCGTCGAACTCGATTGGCTGTGCGATGCCGACGAGGTCCACAGGCTCGATGGGAAACTCGGTCCACCTCGCGCGACGTCGCGTGTGCGTGCCACCGCTGTAACCGCGGTACGTGATCAGGTTGCGGTTGGGGCTCAGGCAATAGCCGTCGTGACTCCAAATCGATGCGATCCACCGGTAGGCCCACGACGAGATGCGACCGTGTCGAGCAAGAGCGAAGTTCTGCTTCCAACGAATGGCGGCTGTTCGCGATTGCAGAACCTCGGACAACTCGGCGATGCTGCAGTCGCTGCCCCACGTCAGCTTCGGGTCGTAGTGCTGCCAGGCGCGCCGCCACGTAGCCCACGCGAACGACTCGGGCACGCGCGAGAGTCGGGCAGTGGCGGCCGGGTTGGACAACTTGTCGTGGGGCACGACGTTGTAGCCCGACACGTGAAAGACCTCAGGCCGATCCTCGAACGCTTGCAGCGCCCGCGTCGCGAACTCGACGAATTGGGGGCCGACACCAACGTCGTCCTCGATGACGATCACGGACTCGAACTCGTCGAGCACCCACGAGACCGCCTCCGGCACCGCGCGCTCCAGACCGAGATTGGTGTCGCGGATCAGGGTGTCTACATCGGCGGTCCAGTCGATGCGTTCGACGGCAGCACGAGTCTCGCCGACTCGACGCGGGTCGTCGGGATGAGTGGCTCTCGGGCCATCGATCGCGATGCGAACGATGGGTGGCGACGTCATTCGCAACGATTCGATGAGATCGATGATGCGCTCTGGCCGATTGAACCCGAGAAGCAGCACCGGAATGGACCCCATTTCGATCGAACGCTAGCGCAGGCCCTGTAACCTCGGCACGCTGTGAGGACTGGTGCAGAGTGTCCATTGTGCGGATCGGCAACGAGCGCAACTCTCGCGTACGAGGTCGCTGGTGGCCACCACGCAGACCTGCGGCGCTGTCAGTCGTGCGCTTTTCTATTCGTCGCCGACCCAACGTGGTTGGCCGGATCGTTCTCATCGGAACTGAACCGCATGGATGTCGGTTCCGTCGACCGTTCCTTGCTCGTCGCTTCGTTCGTGTGCGGCATGCTCGGTCGTCGATCGTCGCGTGCGTCGTGGAAAGTCCTCGACGTCGGTGGTGGCGACGGCCTGCTCACGAGGGTGCTGCGCGACCACGGAGTGGACTGTCGGTGGACCGATCCGTACTGCGAACCAGCCTTCAATGTTGGTCCGCCGGCTTCCGAAGTCGTCCGGTTCGATCTCGCAGTCATGGGTGAGGTGGCGTTGCACTTGGTCGATCCGATGAGTTCGTTCCGCGAGGTTCTGGCGCGGGCGGATCGGCTGTTGTTCACCGCGGTGGTGCCCCCTGCCGAGGTGAGTGCCGACTGGTGGTATCTGATGCCATCGACTGGGCAACACGTCGCGTTCTATCCGCTCACCGCAATTGCTGAAATCGCGCGGCGTCTCGACGCCGACTGGTGTAGCGACGGGAAGTTCTTCCATCTCTTATCGACGAAGGGCATCAGCCGTTCGCTGCGTCGCCGCGTCAAGCGACGCGAACTCAGCCTTCTCGCGGCCGAGATGTACGATGTACTCGGCCTGATTGATCGAGCGCGGGGTCGGCAGCGGTCGCTCACCGAACACGACCAGGCTGCGGTCGAGGCCGCACTGCGCGACCAGCGGGAGAAATCTGATGACTAATCAGCGCCTGATGTACACCGCGGCCGATGTCAATTACCTGCTGCAGGCACAGGTCTTGCTGCGGTCGCTCAGTGCAACCCAGAACGCGGCGCTGCATCTGATTGTGTTTGGCTCGGGTTGGACACCTGAGCAAGAACAGCAACTCGTCGCGCAGGCGACGGGGCACGTGACGACCGAGATCCGCCCAGTCGACCCCGAGCGTCACCGTGCGATTCGGCTTACCAACAACTTCCCGCTCGCAACTGCCTACAACGTCTTGGCACCGATGAACGAACTCCCCACCGGCAAGCGCGCTCTCTATGTCGACGCCGATGTGGTCGTGCGCCGCGATCTCGCCGAGTTGTTCTCGATGGAGACGAAATTTCCAGTAGGTGCCGTGATCGACGCGCATATCTCGCTGATGGGCATTCCATCAATGTGGCGGCCGTGGCGGGAAGAGTCGGTCGACCCGACGGTGCCATATCTCAACACTGGTGCGCTTCTGGTGGACGTCGACAGGTGGAGAGCGGAGCGTCTCACTGAGCGCATCGTCGAATACCTCGAACGCTACGACCTGCCGTGCGTCGATCAGGATGCGATCAATCTGGTTCTGCGCGGCGGCTTCGATCGTTTGCGCCCGGCGTTCAATTCGATGCCGTATCACCTGATGAAATTGCTGCGCAACGCCGACCTGATCGAGTCCGAAGCCGACATCGCAGAAAGTATGGTCGACCCCGCCATCATCCACTTTCATCGCTCGTTTCTCGGTAAGCCATGGGCATACCGATGCACTCATCCGGCCCGACACTTGTGGACCGAATTGGCCAGTGCGGCTAACCCAAAGTGGCGTCGCTCGGTCGATGCGATGGGAGCCGCTCGCGGATTTGCTGCACACAAGGCGCGGATGTCCGTGCTCGATGAGCGCGCCACTGCGATGCGCTCGTTGTCGCTAGTCCCCGCAGGGGGAGCGCAATGAATCGAAACGGACAGCAACCAGCGCTTGGCAGCTTCCCGGTTCACCGCGACCCTCGCGGTGCTCTCGGCGTCGCCGAGTTTGCTGGATTGCCGTTTCAGCCGCAGCGGATGTTTTGGATCTTCGACGTCGCTGCCGACGAGACTCGCGCCAACCATGGTCATCGAGTGTGCGAGCAATTGGTCTTCGTGCAGCAAGGCTCGGTGACTGGCTTCACGGTCGATGCCGATCGCGCCCGATTCGACTTTTCGCTGTTGCCTGGGCAATGGGTGTACGTGCCGGTACGGCATTGGCTGCAGATCAACACGTTTGCGCCGGGTTCGTTGGTCGGTGTGTTGGCGAGTCATCCCTTCGACGCGGACGAGTACATCGACAGCCCTGACGACCTCGATACCTGAGATCGCAACCGCGGTGCGTTAGAGCGACGCGAGTGCTGCTGTGACCTGATCGACCTCGTCGTCTGACATTCCCGGAAAGCACGGCAGCGTCAGGATGCGGTCGATGAGCCAGTCGGTGTTGGGAAGATCTGCGGCCGGCACTAACCCCAGCCAGCCAGGCTGGCGGTGGTCGGCAATTGGATAGTGAATGCCGGTACTCACTCCGGCCGCAGCGAGCCGATCGACATCGCCAGCACGGTCGTGCGTAACCATGACGGCCAGATGCCCGACGTATTTCGTGCTGTCGTCGCTGAGCATGTAGCGCTGTCCCGTCATGGCTGAGGCATACCGCGCGACGATCGCTCGCCGTCGTTCGTTCTGCTCGTCGAGTTCCGCTTCTGCCTCGAGCAGCACCGCGGCTTGGATTTCGTCGATTCGAGAGTTGATGCCGCCAGGAACCGTTACCTCGTAGCGCGTGCCCCACCCGTACTGCGCCAACTGCGCGACGCGTTGATGCACCTGCGGGTTGGCGCTGACAACTGCGCCACCGTCGCCGAAGGCACCGAGATTCTTCGTGGGATAGAAACTGAGCGTGGCGACATCGCCGAAAGCGCCAACCGGCCGCCCATCGACCGACGCTCCCATCGACTGCGCGCAATCTTCGATCAGGATCACGCCTCGCTGGGCGCACAGTGACTTGATCGCTTGCACCTCGCCAGCGAGGCCGTAGAGATGAGTCAGCACCACTGCCTTGATGCTGGGCTGATCGTCGAGCATTTGCTGAAGGGCTTCGCACGACATTTGTGCGGTGAGAGGATCGATGTCGACAAAGATCGGATGGGCGCCAACGCGAAGTGCCGCCCCAGAGGTGTAACCGCCAGCGTTGGCCACTGTCGCCACGCCGTGCCCGGCTTCGATTCCGACAGCTCGCAGAGCCAGGTAGAGCGCATCGGTGCCGTTGCCCACGGCCAAAACGGAACGACCCTCGAATCGGTCTGAGAGGCGCTGTTCAAGTGCGGTAGTGAAGCGGCCCTTGAGGAACGATCCACGGTCGATGATGTCGGCCACGGCTCGCAGAATGTTTGCTGCGGTCGATGCGTCGGTGCGCGACAGGTCGTTTAAGGGGATTTGAGCCACGGTCGCAGTCTATGGACCCCGATAAGGTTCATCAGATGAAGCCGGCGACACGAGATCGCATCCTTAAGTCGCGACTGCTGCCATTCATCGTCTTTCCGCTCAGGCTGCGGACCGCTGTCAAACAAGTTCTGTCGACGGCGTGGACCGTCACTGTTTGGCTGGTGAGGAGTCGTGAGTTCGCGAACTACTCATACGCGCTGACCCCGATGAATCGCGAACAGCTGGCGTGGTTTGTTTCCGGGATCACGTCTCGGCCTGTCGCAGAGGTCGAGGGCTACTTCGCGGAACTCGAGGCAGATGGAGCGTTGCTGACTCATGTCGAAACGCGACTTACCGCAGCGCGCCGCCGCCGCGAGTTCGACAATCAAATCTCGTACGGCCGTCGGCTGGGCTGGTATGCACTCGTTCGGATTCTTCGGCCAGCGGTCGTTGTCGAGACTGGAACCGAGAAGGGCCTCGGATCGGTGGTCTTCGCTGCTGCCCTCATGCGCAACGGCGCGGGTCGGCTGGTGACGATCGACATCGAGGCGTCATCGGGCCTGATCATCGCCGAGCCGTACGCCTCAGTCGTGGAGCAGCGCATCGGAGACTCAGTGGTTCTACTGAAAGAGTTCGGTGAGCCCATCGACCTTTTCCTTCACGACTCCGATCACTCTCGCGAACACGAGTACGCGGAGTTTGTGGCCGCCGAGCAATGGCTGACCGGTGGCGCGTTGGTGCTGTCGGACAATTCGCATAGCACCGATGCACTCGCGCAATGGTCACGGGCGACTGGCCGCCAGTTCACCTTCTTTCAAGAACGCCCCGAACAGCACTGGTATCGGGGCGCCGGCATTGGTGCGTCTCTGGCGCTCGACTCGCAACAGGTGACCTCATGACAAGGCTCGCAATCATCGGCACTGGTTACGTCGGACTCACCACTGGCGTGTGCTTTGCGCACCTTGGGCACGATGTGGTCTGCGCCGACGTGGACGTCGACAAGGTCGCTCGGCTCAATCGCGGTGAGGTTTCCATCGTCGAGCATCGGCTCGACGAACTTCTTGCCGAGGGTTTGCGCAAGGGCAATCTGCGTTTCGTGGTGGGTGCTGCGGCAGCTGTGACTGATGCAGAGATCGTCTTCCTCTGTGTGCCGACGCCACAGGGCGAGGATGGTTCGGCCGACCTCAGCTACGTGGAAGCGGCCTCCGCGCAAATCGCCAAGGCCCTTGCCTACGAAGCGATTGTGGTCAACAAGTCAACTGTGCCTGTTGGCAGCACGCGCGTCGTCGAGAGAGTGCTGCAACGACCCGACGTGCGCGTCGTCAGCAACCCTGAGTTTCTTCGCGAGGGTTCAGCAGTCGACGACTTCCTGAAACCGGACAGAGTCGTAGTCGGCTGCGAAGATAATGCGGCAGCGGTCGCGGTCGCAGCGCTGTACGACGCAATCCGCCCACACGTCATCATCACTGACCCGGCTTCGGCGGAAACGATCAAGTACGCCGCGAACGCGTTTCTTGCTACAAAGCTCAGCTTTGTAAACGCCATCGCCGCGATCTGTGAGGGCGTCGGTGCCGACGTTGACGACGTAATGGTGGGTATTGGTTACGACAAGCGCATCGGCAGCGAGTTTCTGCGTCCGGGTCCGGGTTGGGGTGGGAGTTGCTTCGGCAAGGATTCGCGTGCGCTGTTGAACATCGCCACTAATGCTGGCTATCGGTTTGATCTGTTGTCCGGTGTCATCGCAGTAAACGACGAGCAGTTCGATCGCGTGACCGACAAGATTCGAGTCGGTGCCGGCGGTTCACTCAAGGGCGCGACCATTGCTGTGTGGGGTCTCACCTTCAAAGCGCGCACCGATGATCTGCGCGACTCGCCTTCGATCTCGATTATCAACAGGCTCCTCGCACAGGGTGCGAGGGTCCAGGCCTTCGACCCCACTGTGGCCGCCATCAAACCTGGTGTGCCCGCCGACGTCGTGATTCATGAGAATGTCGTCAGCGCGACAGCCGATGCCGATGTGCTGGCAGTGCTGACCGAGTGGGACGACTTCCGATGGACAGCGCCTGCCGATGTTGCGGCGGTAATGAAGGGCCGCCACGTGGTCGATGGGCGCAATCTGCTCGATCGCGCAGCGTGGCAACATGCCGGCTTCACGCATGTCGGCATCGGACGATGAAGTAGATTCGATCGAGTGGGACGACGTCAAGCGCTCGACTCGATCAACCACCGCCTCGCTTTGTTGGACGTGGTCGCCCACCAAGTTGCCCTCATTGAGGAGCTGAACGCCCGACTGCTGGCCCTCGAGGATCGACTGTGGCGGAATCAGGTAGACCAGGTGTCGATGGAGGCGTTGTCGGCGAAGTTGCAGGAGATGGCAATCGCGATGGCTAACCGGCTGGAAGTTACCGAGCAGCGACTGAACGACGTCTCCGAGCAGCTCGCCGGCCGGAAGTAGTTGAACAGAATGCGGCGTCGCATGTCGCTTGCCGACATTGACCAGCGCCTCGCTGCGATCGAATCCGTCAACGCGCACGCCGCCCTGATCGAGCAGGCCAACGCGAGGGTCGTCGCACTGGCTAGCCAGCGGTTCCAGATGCGCATCGACCTTGTCGTGCTGGCTTCCAATCTCCAGTTAGTGGCGAATGTGACCGCGCAACGGCTCGAGGGTACTGAGCAACGGCTCGACCAAGTCGCGAAGCAACTCGCCGCGTTGTCAGGCGCGGACTGATCGTTTGGCGAGTTCGTTCGCCCACTTGTCGACAAAGCGCGTGTGGTTTTCGTGGGAGAGTTGTTGTGCCGAGCCGTCTGCATCGGTATCGGTTCGTGAATGTTGCACGCACACGGTTGGCTCCAACCAGGTTTCCCAACCGGCGGCAGCGAGCGAGAACGCCAGATCGACATCTTCGAAGTAGGCAAGCCGATAGCGCCCGTCGAACCCTCCGACATCGGCGAACGCTCGCTTCCGGACGAGCAAGCACGCCGCCGATGCGTAGTCCACGCGATGTGGCTGGCGGTTGGCCAACTCGGTGACTTGATGGGTCCAACCCTGTGCATCGACGCGCGACCCTGCCTCGCGGATTGAACCATCGCGATGCAAGAGCACCGGTGACACAGCGCCGACGCGGGTGTTATGCAGGAGTTCCAGCAGAGGCGAGATCCACCCGGGGCCGACCATGAGGTCGGGGTTCAACAAACACAAAACGTCCGCCCGAGCCAAGTCCGCCGCCTGATTCATGGCTGGTCCGAATCCCAGATTCGTGGAGTTGGCTACAAACGTGATGCCGGCTGTCGAGATGCGTACAAGCGCGCCGGAACCGTCCGGAGACGCATTGTCAATCACGATCACCTCAATCGCGACAGTTGTGTGTTGGGCCAACGCGGCGAGGGCGACAAGGGCATCGGTCCCGCCCCGATGAAGCACCATCAAAATCGAAACGACTGGATCGTCGGTGGGTGGGAGTCTGACTACGGCGGGGGTCACTTTGTGTCGCCATCGGTGAGCTTGGGCTTGGCGTGGTCGGGTCGGTGGCGCTCAAGCCAACGCTGCTTCCAGAGCGGGGGTTGATCGCCGTTCCAATTCGACATGAACGGGTCGGCGCGCTCGCGGTAATAGCGGTCTTCCTCCGACAGGTTCGACGAGTCCACGTACCAGGGAAGATGGCGCGCCAAGTAAGGGGCGCCGGTTCTGACAGCGGGCGAGTCGCTGTGACGACGCATCGGTCGGTACAACGCGAAGGTGGTGTCGATCGGAGCGGCGTACAACCCCGGCTCGATCGGGCGTTCCCAGAATTGCGTCTCCCATGCAACGACATCGGCGGCAAGTGCGTAACGCTCGGGTAGGTCATCGATCCGCAAACCGAAGCCAGCCTTGTGGAGGTCGAGATGGCGGTCCAGAATCGATCGGAAGTAGTCGAGTGCGTCGAGTGGGCACTCGTCGTCAGGCACGACGTCGGGGTCGGTGACCACGAAGTACCGGTTTCGTGCGACGCGTTGAATGGTTCCAGTGAGCCACGGCGCGCGGCTTCCCCAGTTGCGTCCGGAACGGACAACCCGGTGTTCGGTCGTCGAGAGAAACTCGACGAGTGGGGGATAGGTCGAGTCGTTGTCGATCAGCCAAATCTCACGCTGGTTCACACGATCCAACCAGTTGAGCAGTGTTTGCAAAGGTTCGAGGCGGTCGCGAAGGCTGATGAAGATTGGATACTGCTCCGTCACGACGCTGAAAACCTCGCGCGCAAACGACGCAGCGGCGCAGCCAGTTTCATCAAACGCAGCGATCTGAGTGCGTCGAGTTCTCGTTGGAGATTGGCGGCCTGGATCTCCCAGTCGACTCGATAGCTCACCTCGTCTTCTAACAACTGCAGAAGTTCGAGGCGCCGTAGTCGGAGCTGCTCGTGTTCGTTGGCCAATCTCTCGAAGAGCGGGTCGATGTCCAATCCCGGTTCGATTCGGTCCACGGAAACTCACCCTACAACGGCAACTTCAGTTGGCCGTTCGCACGCGTAGGTTGCCGAGCCAGAGCTTTGGCGACCGCGGCGTCGTCAACGTGTATGTTGCGCCCCTGTGACATCAGAGGGTCAGCGCACAGCTCACGCGTGGAGTCGAGTGCTCCTGTCAGCGCTTGCGTTGTTGGTGCTGACTGGTGGTCCGACTACCTACGTGACTCTCCACTTGTTCAAGAGTGACGCGAATCGACACGCCTGGGTGATGTGGTACCCGTTCGGGGCGGTGGCGATCGCCAGCTGCGTGGTGCTGGCGTCACGTCTGCGCCCGGTTTCGATACACGCGTGGCCGTGGCCGATATTTGTCGTCGGCGCTTTTTCCTTATGGGCGCTTCTGTCCACCGTCTGGTCAGTGTCCGTGCAGACAACAGCGATCAATGCTTCAATCAACGTCGGTGTCGTCGCCTTCGGATGTTGGTTCGGATGGTGTTTGACGGCGCAGGAACAGATTCTTTCACTCGTGTTGGCGTGCTCGACGGCGGTGGTGCTGAGTTTCGCGGTGGTTATGTGGCAGCCGCGATTTGGGAAAATGTCGCCCGATGAATTCCCATCCGACCTGTTCCAAGGGATCTTCGGAAATAGGAACTCACTTGCGCCTGTATGTGTGCTTGGACTGCTCGCGCTCGTCGGTTTCATCGCCACACGACCGACGGCCGGTGTCGTCGCCGCGGCCGGCCTTCTAGCGATACCGCACGTCTATCTGCTCCAAGGCTCTAGCGGCGCAACCTCGATTGCGTCGTTTGGTGTGAGTGTTCTGACGGCGTGCGTGATCCCCGTTGTTTGGCTGCTTCGAAAGCGTCGAGCTCATGGCGCCGTGGTGGTTGGCGCAGCGGTGGTGCTGTCGGTGGGTTCGGTTGTGTGGGGTTTGGCCAACGTGGATCGGTTGTCGACAGCCTTGAATCGCGGCAACACCCTGACTGGCCGGCGGCCCATTTGGTCCGATGTTGTCGGATTCATCCGAGTTCATCCGATACGCGGCTACGGGTATTGGGCATTTTGGGACCGACCTGAACTCACCCACGACAGTTACATCCGCCTCAAGAGCTCGTACGGAAGCGCACACAACTCTGCCTTGGAGGTCATGCTTGGTCTAGGAGTTGTCGGTCTGGTTCTCTATCTCGCGATTGGGCTGTGGGCGCTCGTGGGCCTCTCTCGGCTCGCATGGTTTCAACCTTCACTCCGCTCATGGTGGTGGGCGTCCGTGTTCGCGATCGTAGTCGTGCAGAATCTGACCGAGAGTTTCGTGCTGTGGCACTCCTACTTGTGGGTTCTTTTCGTGGCCGCAGCGTTGGTTCCGTTCAACAAATCTGACCCCGCGCTCGTGCGCGAGTCGGAACCTGTAGTCATCACGAGCTGAACGATGCCAGCCAGTGCCTCACGGTTTCGGGATCAAGATGGTCGAGGTCGACTTCGACATCGGAATGCCGCAGCGGCGCGACTGCGGCGTGCCCTATCAAACGATGGAACGGCCGCTCGTCGATCTCATCGTCTCCGAACAACTCCTCGTGTACCTTCTCGCCGGGTCGCAGGTGGCTGATCTCCACGGGGATGTCGCGGCCGGACTGCGCGATCATCTGTTGAGCTACGTCGAGGATTCGAATGGGCGCTCCCATATCGAGCACCAACACCTCACCCGGCCGTCCGATAGCGCCCGCCTGGATGACCAGTTGCACCGCCTCGGGGATCGTCATAAAGAAGCGGGTGACATCGGGATGCGTTACAGTGACTGGTCCGCCTCGTGCAATCTGCTCGCGGAATGTGGTCAGAACGCTGCCGCGGCTGTTGAGCACGTTGCCAAATCGAACGGAGAGGAATGGACCGCTCGCGGTTCGGGAAGTTTCTGACGTCAGACGTTCCGCGACACGCTTCGAGAAGCCGAGCACGCTGATGGGGTTTGCCGCCTTGTCGGTACTGATGTTGACGAACCGTTCTACGCCGACCTTCTCCGCGGCCTGCAAAACATTCCGCGTGCCCCATACGTTGGCTTTGACCGCTTCGGCCGGGTACTGCTCAAGCATCGGCAGATGTTTGAGCGCGGCGGCGTGGAAAACTACCTCCGGCCGACGCGCGACAAAAACAGCAAGAACGCTGGGCGCATCCCGAATATCACAGAGCACCACCTCGGGTGTATCAAGGAGAGCGCGGCCAGTGCTGGACAACTGAAGCTCGTGCAAGGCGCTTTCGTCTCGATCGAGCATGACGAGTTCGCGTGGCCCATACCGAGCGATCTGGCGGCACAGTTCGCTTCCGATCGAACCTCCTGCACCCGTAACGAGAACACGCCTACCGTTCAGATAGGTCGCGATCGATTCGAGGTCCAACTCGATCTGGTGGCGACCGAGAAGATCGGCCTCCGTGAGATCGCGGATGTCGCTGATCTGGGGTGCTTCCCCGACCAGCTCGTTCACTGCCGGGAGCATTTTGACGCGAAGACCGCATGTCTGAGCCTCGGCGGTAAGGCCTCGAATCAGTTCGTGGTCCGCCGATGGAACTGCTATGAGGAGTACTGACGACTTGAATTGTGCTGCGGTGCTTGCGAGCGCTCCGCGCCCACCGACCACGGGAACACCCTTGATTGAAAGGCGGCGCTTCGCCGGGTCGTCGTCCAGAATCGCGACGGGCAGGAACGGACTTGTCGGGGTGCGCAACATCGAGTTGACCACTTGCACCCCTCCTTCGCCAGCACCGAACACGATGAGCCGTTCGGCGTCGGGCTGAGGACGTTGTCGGCGCTCAAGAAGCAGTCGCCACACATATCGTTCGCCCGCCATCAGAACCAGGCCCACGAAGCCGGCGAACCAGATGGCACTCATCGGCACCAGGCGAGGCGTGAGGTATGAGTAGTTGATGACGGCCAAACACAGGGTGGTGATCACAGAAGTGGCGAGAAGGGCTGCGACTTCGTCAAAGCTCCCGTACCGCCAACGACGCCGGTAAAGCCCAATCGCGAGGCCAACGAAGATCTGGGTGGCCGCGACGATCGGGAGGAACTTGAGCAGATTTGTTCTGTATTCGTTCGGGATCGAGAATTCGAAACGCATGAATACTGCGAGGACCGCTGCAGCTATCCACGCCGACAGATCAACGAGCACCTTGACGAGCAAAGCGATTCGGTCTCGCAGCTCGAAGAGCGAACTCCGATGAACCATAGAATTGTTGAACCTAACAGACGTCAATCGGCTTCGAACTCGGGCATGGTCACGTGGCCATCGGCGGCGATTCCATCGCGCCTGACAAGGGTGCAAACCGTTCGCGCGAGGATGCTGAGATCGAGTCGCGCCGAGTGATTGTCCACGTACCAAACATCCAGGTCGAATCGTTCTGCCCATGTTGTCGAGTTGCGTCCACGCACTTGGGCCAACCCTGTCAATCCCGGCCGCACCTCGTGACGACGAGCTTGTTGCGGGGTATAGCGCTGCAAGTACTCCATACGGAGCGGCCGAGGACCCACCAACGACATCTCGCCACGAACGATGTTCCAAAGCTCAGGCAACTCGTCGAGGCTCAGCGCACGCAGTCGCGCCCCAAACGGGGTGAGACGCTGTTCGTCGGGAAGCAACGAGCCGTCCGATCCGCGTGTGTCGAGCATCGTGCGGAACTTGAAGAGCGTGAAGGGTCGCCCTCCCAATCCTGGCCGCTCTTGACGAAAGATGACCGGAGCACCGAGCTTGACTCTTACGAGAACCGCTGTTGCAAGAATGATCGGCGCGAGCGCTATTAAAGCGGCGGCGCTGATGAAGAGATCGGCGAGTCGCTTCAAGCTGTCGGATCCCAGCAACTCCGTACCTCGGCGATGACGCGCCCTTGCTCGTCGTGGCTGAGGCTTGAACCCGATGGGAGACATAAGCCCGTCTGGAAGAGGCGATCGCTGACGCCGGCGCCGAAGTACTTCGCTCCGGCGAACACCGGCTGCAAGTGCATCGGCTTCCAGAGTGGACGACTCTCAATGTCGCATGACTCCAGGTGTTGTTCGACGGCCGAGCGGTCAACACCTCCTGAAAGAGAAGGATCGATCACGATGCACGTCAGCCAGCAGTTACTCGTGGGCGTTGATGGGTCGAATCCGATCCCCGGTAAGTCAGCCAGCTCGTGGCGGTAGCGGGCGTTGATCTCGCGTCGACGGGCGACCTTCTCGTCAATGTGCAGGAGCTGCCCCCGTCCCAGAGCGGCCAGGAGGTTCGAAAGTCGATAGTTAAAGCCGATCTCGATATGTTCGTAGTGGCTGGCCAGCTGACGGGCTTGCGTGGAGAGGTAACGAATTCGATCGATCAGTTCGCCGTCATCGGAGACGACCATCCCGCCGCCGCTAGTGGTGATGATCTTGTTGCCATTGAATGAGAAGATCGCTGCCGCGCCGAATGTGCCAGCGGCGCGAACCTCGCCGCCGACAGACGTCGTGGCACCGAGCGCTTCGGCTGCGTCTTCGATCAGGATCACGCCGCGTCGCTCACAGATCTGCTCGAGCCGCTGATAGTCGGCGCACCGACCGTACAGATCAACCGCTAGCAGGGCCGCAGGCTTGTGGCCATCGGCCGCTGTCTCGATAATCGCCTTCTCAACAAGATCCGGATCAACGTTCCACGTGTTGAGCTCGCTGTCCACGAAAACTGGATCGGCTCGTACATACGCGACGGCGAATGCGGTCGCGGCAAACGTCATTGTTGGTACAAGGACCTTGTCGCCAGGCCCGATGCCTAGCGAATGGAGTAGCAAATGAAGACCCGCAGTTCCGCTTGAAACAGCAACTGCATGGCGAACGTTGATGTAACTCGCGAGTTCTTCTTCGAATGCCTTGAGATTCGGTCCGGTCGGCGCAATCCAGTTTGAATCGAACGCTTCCAACAGCAGATCGCGTTCGGTGTTCCCCACGTCGGGTGGCGATAGAAAGATCCGCGTCACGGTGATCTCCGCTGGCTGACGAACGGTCGCGCTGGTGAGCCCACAACCGTGACGTTCGGTGGCACGTCTCTTGTGACCACTGCCCCCGCGCCGACCATCGCTCCAGCACCGACGGTGATTCCAGGCAGCACAGTGGCGCCCGTGCCGATGGTTGCGGCCCGGCCGATCAATACGCCGCCGCTCACGATGGCACCGGGAAACACAGACCCAAAGTCTTCAATCACGACGTCGTGCCCGATGGTTGAGTTGACGTGGAGGTTGACGTGCCTACCCAAGCTGATGTGAGTGGTGACACGACAGCCCGCAGCGATGATCACGCCATCGCCGAGCCGCACATCGCTGCCAATGGTTGCTGCGGGGTGGACGAGTGGAATTGATAGAGGTTCGCTTCCCTTCAGTTGTTGGTCCAGTCGTTCCCGGATCGCACCAAGTCCGATACCGATGACGAACTGTGCGTTGATTTCCGGCACTACCGCAGTCGGGCCAAGAAGCCGTTGTCCTCGACGTTCTAGAAGATCAGCCGGGACATTTCCGTCGTCAATGAAGCCAACAAATTCGTATGAGAGCCTAGAAAGATTTGCGGCTTCGACGATGTCGAGGACCTCGCGTCCGAAGCCACCAGCCCCGATGATGACAAGTCGTTGAGCGGTTGTCATCGTGCATGCAACTGGAGATCAAGGAGCATCTGAGGGACTCTAGCTAGTACCCACCGCGCCGCTGCTCCGATCACTTGCTACTTCTCATCACAGAGTTCATGGGAGAGTGAGGACTTGAGATTCGTCGTGGCGGTCAAGACAAACAGCGGTGGCAAGTGGCTCGTGCCGATTGTTCGGAGCCTGGTCATGGACGGTGACGAAGTGCTCTGCTGTGTCGCAGACGAGGAAGGTGGTCTCGACCAAGCCTTGAGTTCTGTTGGCGCCACCACGATGCGATCTGCCGCGCTCGGAGGGTCGGGCATCGTCGCGGCAGCACGGTCTTTTCCTGCGCTAGTTCGACGAGTTCGTGCGTTCGCGCCCGATGTTCTCAACTATCACCTGTACCGGACGGCGCTCGTGTTCAGATTGGTGTCGCTGTTTGTCCCACGGGCTCGACGAGTTCATGCGGTGCCGGGGCCACTCTTTCTGGAACAACGACTCGTTCGCTGGGTCGAGAGGGTCTTGGCGCGTCGAGACGATGTGATCATCTGTACGTCTGACGCCGTTCGCCGTCTCTACCGCGACATCGGTTACCCAGACGCCCGGCTAGTCACCGCTGCCTATCCGGTCGATCTTGGGGCATGGAGCGTTGTTTCCTCCGACGAGCGGCTGGCTGCACGCCTCGACCTGGGCATTGATCCACATTCATTCGTTGCGGTGATGGTCGCCTACTACTACGCACCTCGACGGTGGGTTCTCGGGGGCCGTTCCGTGAAGGGACATGAAGTCGCTCTGGCTGCGTGGACGGAGTTTCGGCGACGAGGCGGTGAGGGGATCCTTCTGCTTGTCGGAGGCGGATTTGGAGAAGCTGGGATCCGGTACCGCCAATCCGTTCTCGAGTCGTTCGGAGCGTTCAACGATCCGTCGATTCGAATCGTGGAATCCGTTGATTCTGTTCGGCCGTTCTATGCGGCCGCCGACGTCAGCCTTGCGCCATCGCGATCCGAAAATCTTGGCTCCGCGGCGGAGGCTTCAGCGCTTGGCATCCCAACCATTGCGTCTGACGTTGGCGGGCTGCCTGAGTTGGTCCGTCCGGGACTGTCCGGGTGGCTTGTGCACCCAGACGACCCCAGCGGCCTCGCTGATGCCCTGCGTCTGGCCGCGGACGGTTCACGCAAGGGTGAGTTGTCGATGATGAAGCGTTCCGCGCGGCAAGCGGCGGAGGAGGTCGTCTCTGCTCCGCTGGTTCTTCCGGAGTGGCACGCAGCATTTCGCGGTGAAGAGTTGGCCGTCCCGAGCGAGGTCGGCAGCGTTCCGAAACTTTGCTTTGTCGTTTCATCACCGATGACTGTTGACGCCTTCCTACGGCCACTCATTGAGCGGTTGGCTGAACGGTTTGAAGTGACCGTCGTTGCAAATGGCGTTGCCCAAGGATCGATACGTCCGTTTGATGTCCCTGTTCGGTTCTTCGACGTTTCGATCGAGCGATCTATTTCACCGGCTGCGGATCTGAAGGCTCTTCGAGAGCTCGCGGTTTTGTTTAGGCGCGAAGCCTTTTCGATCGTTCATTCGGTGACACCTAAGGCCGGTTTGCTGGCCGCGCTCGCCGGCCGTCATTGTTCGGTGCCCTTGCGTGTGCACACATTCACGGGACAGGTGTGGGCCACTCGGCACGGCGCCCAACGAGCCCTCCTAAGAGCTGCGGACCGACTGATTGCGTCGAGTTGCAACCAAGTTCTCGTGGATAGCCCGTCGCAGCGAGACTTCCTCGTGAACGAGGGAGTGGTGAAGCGTTCACGCGCACATGTTCTCGGCGATGGGTCAATCTCAGGCGTTGATATCAACCGTTTCAAGCCCGACGAAGTTGCTCGCGCGGACGTGCGCTTCCAGCTGCGAATCGCCGAAGCGAGCAAGGTGCTGCTCTTCGTGGGCCGCCTTACTCGCGAGAAGGGTGTACTAGATCTGGTCGCGGCGTTCGCTCTTCTTGCGCAACGCCGGACCGATCTGCATTTGGTGCTCGTCGGTCCGGACGAGGAGCGGCTGGAATCAAAAGCCCGCGAACTCCTTGGTGATGAGGGTTCACGGTTTCACTGCATTGTGGATTGGGTAAACGAACCAGAGCGGTACTTCGCCGCAGCAGACATCTTCTGCTTACCGAGTTATCGCGAAGGCTTCGGCTCAACCGTGCTTGAAGCGGCCGCATGTGGTTTGCCGGCAGTGGCATCGCGGATCTATGGACTGACCGATGCAGTGCAGGAGGGTGAGACGGGGCTCCTTCACCGCCCAGGCGATGTTCAGGAGATCGCGTCGGCGGTAGATGACCTTCTCTCCAACGAACAGCTGCGGACCGAGATGGGGGCTCGAGCTCGGTTGAGGGCGCAACAGAAGTTCTCGAGCAGCGAACTGGCTTCGCTGCAGGTTGCCTTTTACGAACGACTGATGACCCGCGACTCCAGCAGCTGACTGCTATGCGGTCCACGACCGAACAGTGGTGGCGCCAGGGTCGTCACGATGAGGAGAATCGGAAAGCCCACGAGGTGATGGCGCGTTGCTGTTCCCCAGTTCGAGGTACCTACCGACCAAATCAGCTCAAGCGTCAGCCAGCCTCCAGCGAGCAGAAACACCCTCAAAAACTCGCGTGACGACGCCCGGCTCACATGAATCAAGGCGAAGGCGAGCAACGCTACGAGCACAAGTCGCATGGCCGATTCAAGCGCGGTAACAACGTCGGCGGGGCTTTCAACCTGCCATGGGAGCGGAGAGATGGTGTAAAGCCCGACGACAACGGGCACATCGATCAAGCCGATCGTGTAGCCCGGTCGGAACCGCAAGTAGTCAGCCCTCGATGGTTCGGCGCCAAGGCGATACTCGGACGCTGCAGCCAGGGTGTTAGGCCCAACACCGTACGGCAGCTTCAGCCTCGGTAACGACAGGCCACCGATGGCGACCAACGCCAGGACAACCGGCACTATCCGAAGGGGAGAACCAGCACGGTCTGCTCGCAGTGGTCTTCGGATCGATAGGGCAATAAGCGTCGAAGCCGCAGCAACAACCAGTCCAGCTACGGCTAGGGCACGGTGCAGCAGCCCACCCAACGCAACGGTCGTTATCAATGCGACGACGGTCCGCGACTGGGGTCGGTCGATCAATCGCAGGGCTAGTTCAAGGATGAGGACAAAGACGAGTTGTTCGAACGCTTCGCGCAATAGTCCCGACGTGAACACGACACCTGCGGGAAAAAACAGCAGTGCGGCGAGCGCCCACTTGATCCGTGACGGCTGGACCGAGAGGCGTCGCATGATTCGAACGCTTGACGCGGCAGTCAGCACAACTGCAAGCACCGACAATTGCTGGCCGAGCAACAGTCCGCCTCCGGTTAACCGGTAGATGACTCCGATGACGGCTGAATACATGTAGCCACTAAACGGGCCGCCAGGAATGCCACCACCGTTCAGGAACGCGACGGCAGCACGATGGAACTCTTGAGCGTCGACCCCAAGGCCGAAGAGCGGCCCGGCGGCCACGTTTGCAACGGAGTACAGCGTGCGCAAGAGCACCGCTACCAAAACGATTGCTCGCACCTTCGGATCGAATGCGAACACTTTCCATCGCGACGCAAGGATGAGGGTGACGACGATCAACATCCAACCAGCAGGGTCGATGATGGGCGGCACTCCTTACGGTCTCACTCCGTCAACGCCGGCAGCGTGTGTAGCATCGTAGCCAATGTTCGTCCCGGACCTCGCGTTCTATCTCCGGTCCCTTCGAGTCGGCAAACGATTCGTCGCGTCGGGCCTCATCGTCGGCGCAAGCGTCGGTTTTCTTCTTGGTGCTCTGCTGAGCGATGCGGAGTCGAATGCAAGTCAGTCGATCAGGATTGACACGGCGGCGATTTCGCCTGCTACCGCGGGCCTCGAGTCGGTCACCGGGTTGCCGCTACCAGATCGCTCGGTTCTTGACGAGGCAGCGACCGTGAGGCTGTTGTCGCAACAAGCAGAACCGGACGGGGATTACTCGATTCTGGTGACGCCGAACGAAGAGGCCGGTGCTATTGAGATCTCTGTTGCTTCTGATTCCGCACACCGATCGCTCGATGAACTAACTCGGCTCATTGATCAGTATCGGCGCGATCGCGTCGACGAGGACAACGAGCGAATTACCTTGGCGATTGAGGCAATCAACTCACAACGCGAATCCACCCTCATTGCGCTTGAAAGCGTCGACGACGAGATAGCTCAGGTGTCGGCCGACAGCATTGTGTTGGCAGAGTTGCTCGCGCTGCAACGTGTGCAGCTGGCTCAACAGTTCGAGTTGGCGGGTGCCGCGGCGACGTACTTGTCCGAGTTCGCGGCTGTCCAAACCGGCGGCGTGACGGTGATCGGTGAGCCTGAAACGACGACGAGGCCCCGCTGGAAGGACGGCCTCACGCTTTCGGTCGCCTTCGGCATCATTGGCGCTGTCGCTGTAGCGCTCGCGCTCCTGACGCGTCGAGCCACGAGTCGGACGATTGAATCGTCAGAGGATCTTGCCCTCTTCAGCGGGCTCGTGAGCATTGGCGATGTGGCGAATCTTGATTCGGCCACGCTTCGCCGCCTGGGAATGCTCAGCTCGTCAGATGAACCCCGACGCGGCCGGATCATCATTACCGAGTCACTCGTCGGTGCGGCTAGCACGCGGCTCTTTGAAACCCTTGGGACGCATCATGTGGACGCGGAGGTCCGCTCGTGTCTGCAATTGACCCAAGTGGAGGCCACAGATCGTGTTGTCGTAGCTGTGGACCGCCACGCGGATACGGAGCACTCTCTCACCGACGTTGTGGAACTTCTGGCCGACGCAGTGCCGCGGCCAATCCTCGCTGTCTTGTGTTGAACCCTCGCGATTCAGCGAGTGATGTCTCTGCGGTGAGGGGTTCGGCTTGTCGCTTCCCGAAGTAGCCCCGCCCGTGGAGCGGCGAGCATTTGGCTCCTCGGTGGTGTGGGTGACCATCTTCATGGTGATTTCGGGCGCGTCGCTCGGAGGCAGCGCAGTCCTCAGCGCCCGCGCGCTCGGACCAAGTGGTCGCGGGGCATTCGTTGTGAGTCTGACGCTCGCGGTGTTCTTGGCCTTGCTTGGTAGTTGTGGCGTGGGCTTAAGTGGGCGCCGGCGATTGGCGTCAGCGGCGCCGCGCGATCGGACCACGTTGCCGGAGTTCAGGGCGCTGCAGTGGCGACTCATGCTGGCGCAGCTTCCGATTGCAGCCATCGCTGCCTTCGTGGTTCTTCCGGCGATCGGTGCTCGCGAATCGACCTCTCAGCAAATTGTCTTCGTCGCGTATTCCGTTTTGTTTCTCGGCGCAGGCCTGTCCCGCGACGCCTTGTACGGAGTTGGGGGAAGCCGCCAGTCGTCTGCAATCAACGCGATCGCCAGCGTGGTTCTTCTCGTAGGGGTGATCTGCCTCCCGTTGGTCGGTCAAACCTCCGTCGCTGCCTATCTTGCGATCTTTGCGCTGAGTGCACTGTTCGAGTTCGTCACAGCGATCGTGGTTGCAAGTCGACGTTCGAGCCACCATGTGGAAGCTCGCGGCTCAGGCCAGCTGCTTGCTCTCCTCCGATCAGGTCCGCCGGCTTTGGTCTTGACGTTCGCGCAGATGGCAGTGCTTCGAGGGGATCGCCTGATCATTGGGGCCATGACGGACACACGTCGCGTCGGCCTGTACTCCGTGGCAGCGACTGCGACTGAATTCATGTCGCTGGGCGCCTTCGCTGTTGCCCAGGTGCTGTTCCATCCTGTGGCGAGCAAGAAGATCGAACCGTCGACGGTGAACAGACTCAGGTCGTTGGCATTTTACGTCACGGCAGCGTTGTGTCTGACGCTGTTCGTCATTGCTCCGTGGGTGGTGTCAGTCGTTCTTGGCGACGCGTTCGAGGATGCTGTGCCACTCCTTAGAGTGCTTGCACTTGCCGCCATTCCATACGCGACCTATCAAATGGATGTCTATTATCTCGCGGCGGCAGGACACGTTGGGTTGGCGGCTCGTGTGTCGGTCGTTGGAACCGCAACCCTGATCGTCGCCGATGTGGTGCTGATATTGGCTTTCGGCGTCAACGGCGCTGCTTACGCGTGTCTCTTGGCGTACTGCGCGATTGCGATCCTGGCGAGGTTTGCGGTGCGAACACAAAGCCAAACTCAGTCCGACTCGTCGGCACACGATGTAATCTGACAGACACAATGTCTGACTTCGCGGCGGCAGCTTGCCTCCTTCCAGAGGAGCACTGATCAAACAGCATCACCTCGTTGCCGGTGGCGGCGGCTTTGTCGGCTCGCACCTCGTCGATCTGTTCCTCGCCCGCGGCGACACGGTCACGATCGTCGACAACTTCGTAACCGGCCGGCGCAGCAACATCGCCCACCTCGATGGTGACGAGCGTGTGACGGTTGTGGAACACGATGTCACCGCACCGTTTCCGGTAGCCATCACACGCGGTCGCTACGACACCGTTCTCGACTTGGCCAGCCCGGCTTCGCCCGATGACTTCAAAACGATGCCACTCGAAATTCTTGCCGTCGGCTCAACCGGCACGCGCAACCTGCTCGATCTTGCGCTCGCGCAGCAAGCGCGCTTCTTCCTCGCTTCCACAAGTGAGGTTTACGGCGACCCACTCGTGCACCCGCAGCCCGAGACTTATTGGGGCAACGTCAGCAGCATCGGCCCGCGTAGCTGCTACGACGAAGCCAAGCGCTTTAGCGAGGCACTCGCAATGGCGTACTGCCGCACGCACGGGCTCGACGTGCGCATTGCCCGCATCTTCAACACCTACGGAGAGCGAATGCGACCGCACGATGGTCGCGTGGTCAACACCTTCGTGATGCAGGCGTTGCGCAATGAGCCGGTTACCTTGCACGGCGACGGCCTACAAACCCGTAGCTTTTGTCATGTCGCGGACGAGATCGTGGGTCTCGCCGCTGTGCTCGACGGACACCTCACTGGTCCGATCAACGTGGGTAATCCGGCTGAGTTCACCATGCGCGAACTCGCCGAATTGGTGATTGAACTCACCGCCTCGTCCAGTCCCGTCATCCACGTGGCTCTCCCTGAAGAGCGCGACGGCGACCCTTTGCAACGATGCCCCGACATTTCGTTGATCCGAGATAGTTATGGGTGGGAACCAACGGTGTCGCTACGCGACGGTCTGTTGCGCATGATCGATTGGTTCCGCACGAACGAAGATCTCTCGTGACCATCCTGGTCACGGGTGGTGCCGGCTATATCGGCTCGCACACGGTGCGCAGGTTGCAAGAGATAGAAGGCAAAGTGCTGGTGCTCGACTCGTTGGAGTTCGGACACCGCTCGGCCGTGGGTGACGCGGAACTCGTTGTTGGGAATATTCGAGACCGCTCACTAGTCACCGAGTTGTGCCGCTCGCGAGGCGTAACGCAAGTTGTGCACTTCGCTGCGTACAAATCGGTCGGCGAGTCGATGGAACACCCCGATCGCTACTGGCTCAACAACGTCGCTGGCACGGTCGACCTCGTCGAGGGTGTGCTCGCCGCCGGCGTCAAACAGATCGTGTTTTCCTCCAGCTGTTCTGTGAATGGCACGCCCGCCGATTTGCCCCTCACTGAGAACGCACCAATCGCGCCCGAGAGCGTGTACGCCGAGACCAAAGCGATGGTCGAACGCATCCTTGCTTGGTACGGCGTCACGCACGGCCTGCGTGCTGTGAATTTGCGCTACTTCAATGCAGCAGGCGCAAGCAGCGATGGTGTGATTGGTGAGGACTGGAGTCGGTCGCAGAACCTGGTGCCGCTGGTGATGAAGGCGACGTTAGGGAAGCGACCGCCCCTCGAAGTGTTCGGAACGGACTATGCAACGCCTGACGGCACCTGCATCCGCGATTACATCCACGTCGAGGATCTGGCCGACGCCCATATTCGTTCGCTCAGTTACCTGCGCGACGATGGAGTAAGCACCACCCTCAACGTCGGCACTGGCACCGGTACGAGTGTGTTCGAGATCATTAGCGCGACCGAACGCATCAGCGGGAAGAAGGTGCCGTACACGATCTCGCCGCGGCGACCAGGTGATCCGGTTGCGTGCTTCGCCGATCCCACCCGGGCGCGGGCGACACTCGGCTGGGCGGCCACGCGTACGCTTGACGACATTGTGCGCTCGGCGTGGTTGTGGCACTCCGCGCATCCCGATGGCTTCCCCGACTGAGGTTGGGTAGGCGTTTGAGCCTGCAAGATAGAGTGCAGCGGTGCCAGGTGGTCAAAGGGACGCAGTTTCAGCAGATCTAGTGGCATTTACGATCGTCGCGCACAACTACATCCCGCGTGCACAGATCGTCGCCGACTCGTTCATCGAGCACCATCCTGGGGCCGCGTTCTACATAGTTGTCACCGATTATCCGCTGCAGGTGCGAAACCGGCAAAGCGAAGACCCTCGGCTGGTGCCGATCACCGATATCGACTTCGGCGACGAGGGTTTCGAGCTGATGGCGACGTTCTACGACGTGATGGAGTTCGCGACTGCGGTTAAGCCGTTCGCGCTCAAGCACTTCCTGAGATCCGCCACGTGCGTCCTTTACCTCGACCCAGATATCGAGGTCTACGCGCCGTTGGATCCACTCGTCGATGCGACGCGGCGGGCTGCAATCTCGTTTACCCCTCACTGCCTCGAGCCCATCGAACGCGACGGTTGTCAGCCGAGCGAGGCTGGAATCATGATGGCGGGCGTTTACAACCTTGGTTACGTCGGTGTCGCGAAGGGTGCGGAGTCGTTCCTTGACTGGTGGTCATCTCGGTTGCGTCGCGATGCAATTAGCGACCCGTCGAATCACATTTTTACCGATCAGCGTTGGATCGATCTCTGTATACCCCTGTTTCGGCCGCACATCGAGCCCAGCCCTTCGTACAACGTTGCCTATTGGAATCTGGACCAGCGACCCGTCCGGCGCGAAGCAGGCAGTTACTGGATAAACGACGAACCGTTGCGGTTCTTTCACTTCTCGGGCTACGACCCGAATAAGCCCCACTGGATCAGCAAGCACCAACCCTCGTCTCCAAGGGTCGTCCTGAGTGACCATCCTGTTCTGGTTGATCTCTTCAACGAATACGGCACGAAGCTTCTCGCACACACTGGGGCCGAATCGCCACTGCCTTACGGTTGGTCACAGCCCATTCCGGGCTTGACCTCGACGAAGGAGCTTCGGCGCGCCTTCCGCGCTGAAGTGTTGAAGGCCGATGCGGGCGAAGGCGCGATGCCACCTTCGCCGTTTCGATGTGGTGGGCCAGAGCAGTTCATCAAATGGATGGCCGAGCCCGCTCCTGGCGCAGCCCTGCCGCTTCCCCGGTATCTCGAGGCTATTTGGGCGGTCCGTCCCGACCTTCAGAAGCAGATGCCGGAGGTGGCGCAGGGTGACTTCACGAACATGCGCCTTTGGGTGCACAATTCCGGAGCTGGGGAGTACGAGATGTTGGCGCTCATCGGTTGGCTGCCGAGCGACGCAAATACGGGAGTGCCGTGGCACGAAGCGGGGGCTACTGAGCACGGCGTGAATTTGGTCGGGTACCTCACTGCAGAGCTTGGTGTGGGCGAGTCAGCGCGGCTAACGGCCGCCGCGTTGCGTGCCGCCGGGGTAGGGGTCGCAACAGTGACCACCACACGCACAACAAGTCGGCTTGGTGTCGAGTACCCAGCCGACAACGTGGCGCGTTATGACACGTTGCTGATGGGTGTCAACGCCGATCAGACCGATGTTGTTCAGGCCGATCTTGGCGCTTCGTTCGTCGCTGATCGCTACGTCATTGGTCAGTGGTATTGGGAACTCGAAGAGTTTCCTACCCGATTCCATTCCGCGTTTGAGCTGGTCGACGAAGTCTGGGCTGCTACTGAGTTCATTCGCGATGCCATCGCCAAGGTCGCGCCGCCCACAGTGACGGTAACTCACGTTCCGATCCCGTTGGCTACTCCCGTGTTTGATCCGGAGCTCACCCGCGAAAGTCTCGGCTTGCCGTCTGGATTTATGTTTCTGTTCGCTTGGGACATGTTGAGTGTTCTCGACCGCAAGAATCCAGAGGGCCTGATTACCGCCTACCGGACGGCGTTTAGCCCCACTGATGGAGCAGTGCTGGTCTTGAAGACCATGCATGGTCGCGCGAACTTCCAGGGTCTCGAACGGCTGCGCTGGGCGTGCCGCGACCGACCCGACATCATCGTCATCGATGAAGTGTTCGACCAGGTGCGGGCGGGCTCACTGACTAACGTGTGCGACTGCTATGTGTCGCTTCATCGCTCCGAAGGCCTCGGGTTGACGATGGCCGAAGCGATGTTGCTTGAGAAGCCGGTCATCGCAACGGGCTACTCGGGGAACCTCGACTTCACGGCGGCCGATGTCTCACACCTGGTGCGTTGGAACGCCACAACGGTTCCCGCAAGTGCGGGCGGATATCGCACCGGCTCGAAGTGGGCGGATCCTGATCTTGCTCACGCCGCCGAACTGATGCGGACCGTGTTCGACAACCGCGAGAACGCGCGGCAACTCGGCGTAGCGGCTCGCGTGCGACTGCTCGAGACACATTCGCTGGAACAACGTGGTGCGGCGATGCGTCGCCGCCTGGAAGAGATCTGGAGCAACTGATGGCTGGTCTGAAGTCACTCTCAATTCGCGCGTGGATCAATCGTGCTGTGAGCGCGCGAGTCGATGCGCAAATGGAATGGCGTATGAGCGGAATCGAGGAATCGCTCGCCACGCTGCAACGCCTCACCACCGAGATGTCGACGGTGGTCGCCAGCCGTTTGACGGCGCTAGAGACGGCAGCGTTGGCTGACCGCAAGGCCACGGGCGCGGATTCCTGACGACAGGGTCCGCGTGCTGCCGCTGCGGAACTAGTTCAGTTTCCACTCCGGACGCATCGTGACAACTCCACCGGTCTCGTAGGGCTTGCCCGTCATTACATCGAAGCGCAGCGCCTCGTGCAGGTTGTCGTATACCTGCGCACGATTGAAGTCTGTGATGGTGGTGTGCAGGTCGTACGTGCCAGGCACCAACGCCACGTTGGCGAACGCAACGTCGATGGTGCCCGCTCCGGACATCGTTGGTGGAACCATGCCCACGTCGCGGGTGTTCGGTGCGGTCACCGTCGCGCCACCCAGGCTTTCGATCTCGATGCCGACCACCGGTTGCGGAACGGTTTTGCGTGCTTCGTAGTGCAAGCGAATGACAACATCGTCGTTGGTGCGAAAGCGCTTCACCGACTCGGCCGCGCCGTTCACGAACATCTCGACTCGGGTGACCTTGACCTCGCCTGAACCACGACGCACGCTGCCGTCGTCGGCCGGGGCCTCGGCGCCGAGCATGCGCTCGGTGTAGGCCTCGACCAAGTCGGCAGGGTCGCCCTCGTCGATCGCCTTGCCGTGTTCCAACCAAATTGCTCTGTCGCACAGACTCTTCACGCTGCCCATGTCGTGTGTGACCAGCACGATGGTGCGACCCTCGTTGCGGAACTCGACGAACTTTTCCAGGCAGCGCCGTTGAAAGCTGACGTCGCCAACAGCCAGGATCTCGTCGACGATGAGCAACTGGGGATCGACGTTGATGGCAACGGCGAACGCCAAACGCACGTACATGCCAGATGAGTACGTCTTGGCCGGTTGGTCGATGAACGCATGAAGACCCGAGAAATCGACGATCTCGTCGAAGCGCGCCGTGATCTCCTTGCGACCCATGCCAAGGATTGCGGCGTTAAGAAAGACGTTCTCGCGCCCGCTGAGTTCGGGGTGAAAGCCGGCACCGAGTTCCAGAAGCGCGCCCATGCGTCGATACACGTGCACGTGACCAGAGTTGGGCTGCAAGATCCCGGCCATGCACTTCAGCAGCGTGCTCTTGCCCGAGCCGTTCTGCCCGATGATGCCGAACACCTCGCCCTCGCGTACGTCGAACGTGACGTCGTCCACCGCGATGAAGTCCTCAAATCGGTTGCGCCCGCGCCCAGCGATGAGCTGCTTCAACGAGTTCGACTTTTGCTGATGGATGCGAAACGACTTCACCAAGTGGTCGACGGAGAGGATCGTGTCGGCCATCACATCTCCTCGGCGAAGCGTGGCGACAGCCGGCCGAAAATCCACATGCCGATAGCGAATGAAACGATGGCGAGGCCGGCGAGGTACAAGAGGAGGAGGGCCGGTGGCATGCGCCCGTCGTAAAACAGATTGTGAAACGCGACGATGAAGCCGCCGGTGGGTCCCCAGTTGGCGACCGTTCTTAGGATTCGGCCAACCAGAACGTCCGGCAGACGGCCCGTGAAGTAGATGACCGGTGTCACGTAGAACAGCATTTGCGCCAGAATCGTCCACAAGTACTGAACGTCGTGGAAGAAGACGTTGAACGCGCTGAGCGCCAACGCGACGCCGGCGGTGAACACGGCCCACAGCACGTAGATAACCAATATGACCGGAAGCCACACGAGCACGTTGTAGCTTCCTGCAGACGATGCTGCGTCTTGCCAATGGCCGACGAGCACGTTTTGGTTCGCAAGCAACAAGGCCACGACCAAGATGGCTGTTTCGATCAGCAGTGTGACGAACTGCGCGATCAACACCGAGAACACCAGGTGTTCGTGAGGGAAGCTGACCTTCTTGATCAATCCGGAGCCGCTTTGTACGTTGCTCATTGCCACGCTGGTCGTGATGGAAAAGAAGTTCCACGGCAGTAGTCCGGCCAGGAAGTACAACGGGAAGTTGGTGAGTCCGCTCGGATCACCCGGCTGCGGTTTGGACACGAACACGTAGGTGAAGATGACCGTGAAGATCAGCATCTGACTGAGCGGATTGAACAGACTCCAAGCCCAACCCAGTACCGACTTCTTGTAGCGCGTGCGAAGTTCCTTCAGCGAGAGCAGATACAGGAGGTTGCGATGGGCCATCGCCGCGCGCAGAGACATGGGAATCAGGGATTGTACAGATCGCCGCCGAACAGTGGTCGAACTGGGGCAACGAAGGAGCCGCCCCGCCGAAGGCCGTCTGGTCAACTTGGCGCAAGCACGTGCCGATGAATGCAGAGTAGAATTAGGTGTACCGAACTAGGTGTACAGGACCAGAGGGGACCTTCGATGACTCGACGTATTCGACGGGGCGCATGTGTGGTAGCGCTGTTCACGACCGCGATTGCGACGGTCAACTTTGCGGGTGTCGCGCCCGCCAGCGCAGCGATCAACATCTCATTCACGCTCACCACCAACGGGTCGAGCGGACTCGCGAACATCGATGCGGGCTACGGCAACTGCGGGGGCACTTCGCCCGATGGTGGTGTATCCGGTTACGACGGCTCGTTCTTCTGGGATTCCAGCGGGAGTTTGAGGACCAATACGCCAATTTGGACGCTTCCTCCCACCCAAGTGCCGAATCCTGGGATCAACTGTGGTGGGGCGACCTTGTCGATTGTTCGCCTCGAGCTCTACCCGAACGGCCACTCGTACGACCCGTGGTCGGGCGACTACGGCGGGGCGCACGCACAGCGCGAGAAAGGCAAGGACGGCGCCGGTTTCGCCAACTTCGGAACGGTGCCGATTCCCACGGTTGGTGTCGCTGGTGGGTTTCGGATCGAGGGCGACATCGTGTCGTCGACACCAGTGCCCGACGGTCGTGTGAAGGTAGACCTCTTCCAGATCGGGTGCATTCCACCCGATGTGTGTGCACAGCCACCGGTCACGGAGACAGGCGCCGAAGTCGGCGCCTTCACGTCTGGGGCGAACAAGGGCAAGCGATGGACCGGCAGCGTTGGCTGGCCGGGGCATTACCTCGCGTTCGTGGAAGACACTGCAACCGGTCGCAAGGTTCACGGCTTCATGGAGCTGTACGAAGGCCAGGTGCAGACTCTGGATCTCGATGCCTCATGTTTCGGCATGTTGACGTGCTACTACGACTTGGGCGGGCCGGGCGCGGCACAGGGCGGTTTCCATCCGCTCTCGCCGACTCGAATCCTCGACACGCGAACCGCGACGGGCATCACGAACGGGCAAATGACACCCGGAGACGGTCGCTCCACCAATGGCGATGGGTACAAGCGCCAGGCGACGATGCGCAACCACGAACTGAAGGTGACTGGCGTCGGCGGAATCCCTGCGGCCGGAGTGTCGGCGGTGTTGCTGAACGTGACTGCCGTTGCAACCTCGCCAGGCTTTCTGACGGTGTACCCACGCCCCCCTATGCCTGCGGACACCATCTTCTGGGATCAAGGCACGTTCGGTCCGCTTCCATCAACCTCAAACCTGAACTTCGTCGAGGGTGAAGTCACACCAAACCTGGTTCTGGTGAAGGTTGGCGCTGGCGGCACGATTCGATTCTCGTACTCGGGCTCCGCGCCGATGCACGTGATCGCAGATGTGGCCGGTTGGTTCGATACTGGTGAACCGACGACCGCAGCTAATGGCTTAGGCTTTACCGGGATTACGCCAGTTCGTTTGATGGATACCCGTAATGGGATTGGCGACACAATCGGGCGCTTTCAACCCGGCGACAATCGGTCGTTGCAAGTCACCGGCATATTTGGCGTGCCCACCGATGCTAAGTCGGTCGTGGTCAACATCACCAGCGCAGCTGCGACAGACAGCGGCTTCGTGACGGCGTTTCCGGATGGAACGCTGACTCCGAACGCATCGAACCTGAACATCAGCCCTGCAGCGACACGCGCCAACCTGGCAGTTGTCAAGGTGGGCACGAATGGCAAGATTCGCTTGGCGGTGTTCGAGACCGACATGCACCTGATTGTCGACATCTTTGGGTACTACAGCGCAAGCGGCGGCTTGACCACCATTATCGAGCCGACGCGCGTGTTCGACACCCGCGATGGCACGAACACCCCGAGGGGTCAGTTTGGCCCGGGCGAGTCTCGAGATGTTCAAATCGCGGGAATCGGTGGAGTGCCGACTAACGCGACAGCTGTGATCGCGAACGTCACAGTCGCTGCTCCGAGTGAGTGGGGGTACCTGACCGCATGGCCAGCTGGCCAGCCACGACCCGACGCGTCGAACGTCAACTTCATCAACGGTCGCAACGTGCCGAACCTGGTCATCCTCGGCATCGGAGCGGGTGGACGAATTTCGATCTACAACGCGTTGGGGAGTGCCAGCGTCATCGTCGACGTCTTCGGCTACGTAGTCTGAGCCGCCGCCCTGCGGGGCGGCGGTTTCAACGTGGCACAATGACCAAATGGCGAATCGTTTCGGTGAGCGTCTACTCGGCGCGGGCTCACGACTGAAGCGATCGCTTCATCGAGCAACTGAACCTCGCTCGTCGGCGCTGACGCGCCGGGAGGTCGACCGCCTGATCGGACTGTTGTTCCCGACTGGCTTGGGTGCGGACTCGTTGAACAGCGTTCGCCTGGCGTTGCAAGATCACGACCTCACGGCCTCGACGCTGAGAAGTGTCATCGGCGGTGTCGATCAACATCTATCGCCAAGTCCGTTCTCGGTAGGTATGTCGCGAGAGGATCTTGCCTTTGTTGCCGTGGGCGGCATCGACGTCGCGCTTGACCGTGCCGACCGCTCGGTCTCGGCGTCGATCATCGAATCGGGCACCTGGGAGCCGCACGTCGAGCGTGTGCTCCGGCAGTATCTGGTGAAGGGCTCGGTCTTCGTCGACATCGGCGCCAACGTCGGCTGGCACACGATGCTGGCGGCGTCAATCGTTGGTGACGCGGCTGCGGTGTATGCGTTCGAACCGAACCCAGCCAACGCGCGACTGATCGCCCACACGATCGAGAAGAATCGTCTTCCGAACGTGCACCTTTTGCCATTCGCACTGAGCGACCGGGTTGGTTTCTCTTCGTTTCAGTCGGCGATCGGTTCTAACGGGGCGTTCGTAGGAAGCCGTGAACACGACTCCCTCGACGCAAGCGTGACAATCGTGCCGACGTTACGGCTCGACGACCTGAGCATCGAGCACGTCGACGTCTTAAAGATCGATGTTGAGGGTGCCGAGCCGCTTGTGTTACGGGGGGCAGAGGCGACAATCGAGCGCGATCACCCGGTCATCATCTTTGAGTTCTCGTGCGACATGTCCGAGCGCGTTGGAGGTGACGCCGCGCGAACTCACCTCGACATGTTGCAGGCGCGCGGCTACGAACTGGCGCTCATCGAGCAACCGACCGGCGAGCTGCTACCAATAGGCGACGTTGGTGAGCTGCTGGCCGGGTGGGGGAGCCGCTTCCGAACCGAAGACATCCTCGCAGTTCACCGCTAGCGCGCGGAGGCGGTTGCGTGGCCGCGAATGCCGCTACGAAAAACCGTGCTCGAGAATTCGTTGGCGCGTTGTTGGGCGCTGGCCGACATCGCAGCAAGTCTGTTGGAATCGGCGATGAGTTCGCGGGTGAACTGTATGAGCTCGGCTGGAGTGTGCCAATGGAAGCCGTCGATGCCGTGACGCACAATCTCGGCAGGCCCCGCGGCACCGAACACGATTGGCACCGCGCCTGCTGCCATCGCTTCCACCACCGCGATGCCGAAATGCTCGAATCGTTCCGGATGAGTCGCGGGGTCTTCCCCGAATCCGCCGCCGTGCCAGAAGATGCTCGCCGCGGCGAGGGTCTCGCGTACGAGCGATCGCGGCGCGTTGAAGTGCACACCCACAGCGTGATCGCGGGCAAGTCGGCGAACAGCAAGCGCGTAGTCACGGCTGGCAGCGTCGGCACCGCCGACCAACTCCAGCCGCCAACCATCGGCCCCCTGTTGCTCGAGCTCGATGAATGCGTGCAGTAGATCGAGCTGTTTCTTGCAATGCCCGAACTTGGGATCGAAGAAACGGCCGATGGACGCGATCGTGTGTGACTTCGCGCCGGGCTGCACTTCCGGCTGTACGGGCGGGTACAGCACTTGTGACGGCACCTTCCACAGACTCGTTACCCACTCGGCCGTGAACGATGAGTTGGCGAGAAACGTTGTGTAGCTGCGTGCCCAGGCTGTGCGCACGGCACGCTTCTCCAACCCGGCGTGCACTCGCTCGATGCGCCGATTCTTGAAGTGCGGGAGTGCGAAGGCAAGGCTGCGCGCCAACCGACGTGTGACGCGCTGACCTGGGGTGGGGGGTTGCCCGGGGAAGTGCACGTAGTACAGCCCGATGGGTGCGCGATTCACGGTGGTACTGAGGTATGTGGTGTTGATGAACACGTCGAACTCGACGCTCGCTGCCGACGCCGCGAGATCGCCATCGACTCGTTCGTATCCGCAGTGCGACAGGTCGATGCCGAGACGGGCGAGTGTTGCTGCGACATCGACCGGTTCCGGGCCGAGCAGCACGACATCGTGATCGTCGGCGAGAGCGTTCGCGATCGCGCCTGCTACCTGCTCGCCACCTCCGTACGTACTCCAATAGAGGTTGTAGACCGCGACTCGCTTGCGGGTCACTTTGTCACCTCCCACGACATCAGCGCGCGTCGGCTGACGCGTGGCTTCGCCGCACGCCGATCGCGCAGAACGCCTGGGAGTAGACGCACATAGCTGGCCAGGACGCGGCGGCGGTGTGCGGACATCGTGCGCTCGGGCATCTGCAGTCGCAGTGGGCGCATTATGTACGCCGACACCATCCAGCGTGCGCATCGGCGCAGCTCACCCAGCCCGGCGCGCAGCGCCAGGCGACCGGGTGCGTTCTTGGCCAGGACGAGCAGACGGTTTCGTTCCGTGTAGAAGCGGAAGGTGGGCGACCCCACGCCGGCGGACTGGGCATGTCGATGTCGCACCACCGACGACGGCTCGTACAAGTAGCGCCACCCTTGCAGTCGACCGCGCCACGAGAGATCTGTGTCTTCGTAGTACAGGAACAGCCGCTCGTCGAAGACACCAACCGTGTCGAGGTACTCGCGCTTCAACAACACGGCCCCGCCGCACCATGCGAACACCTCTGCCGGTTCCTCGTACTGCCCGAGATCGCGTTCGAGGAAACCTCTGTCGCCGCCGAACCCGCCGCGGTAGAGGCTGGACCCGACGTTGTTGATGACGTCGAAAGGTTGGTCGTCCAACCGCACGTCGACCCAGGTGCGCTCAGCATCCACGCTCAGTTCGCGACGTTCAGCTTCCGTAGAGAGGCTGACTGGTTGTGGTCGCGTCGGACTGCTGACTCGCAACGACGCCACAGTCGGCAACGGTTCGCCGGGTTCGATCGTGATACGGATCGAGCCACGCTCACGACTCCAACGCGCGATCTCGTCGCCGTTCGCGCGATCCGGTTCCTCGGGCCCGTAGAACCCTTCATCGAACGACACGCGTTGATCGTTGCGCACACCATCGATGCGGGTTGCCGAGAAGTGAACGCCTTGCCGTCGCGGGTCCTTGCGGCCAATCGTCTCCGCGTCGGGCGCCGCTACCTCGATGCCCAAGTAGCGGTCGGCGAACAGCATCTTGGCGCTGACGGCGCCAATGTCGGCGGCCGTTTCAGCTGCTTGCACGAGAGGACGTAGCCAGCCACGATCGACGGTCGCGTCGTTGTTAACGAGCGCCACGTAGGCGTGCTCGCCGGCCAAGCGCATGCCGAGGTTGCAGCCACCAGCGAAGCCGAGATTTTCGAGCGGCTCGAGCAGCCGAACTTGCGGGTAGCCGGTTCGCACTCGGTCGGCGACATCGTCGAGCGAACCGTTGTCGACTAACACGATCTCCAACTTGTCGGCCGGCCAGTCGGTGGCAAGCAACGAATCGAGGCAGTCGATCGTCATCTGCCCACCGTCGAAGTTCAGCACGACAACACGAACCAGGGGAGTGTTCACGCGTCCACCGGAAGTTTGATCACGTCGTCGAATTGTGAGCGATGGACAAAGCGACCGAGTGCGCGTACTGGGAAGCGCAGTGGGCCGCCGTGCGTGGCATTGCCGTTCGCTGAGTTGTCGTTTGCCGAGTTGTCGACCAGCAGCGTGATCTCCGGCGCGTTTGGCTTGGTGCTCATCGACTGTGCGTACGCAATGTTGGCTCGCCCAGCTGACGAGTCGTCGAATTTGCCGGCAAGCGCAATGCGGCGGGGGACAACGCGTAGCGCCCGCGGCTTACGCGGGCCAAGCTCCTCGAGAGCGGCAACGGTGGCACGGCCGACGCCGGGCCAAGTCCAGAGCTGCGCGGCCGCGCGCACAGCGGCGAGCAACACCTGCCGATGTGGCTCGTCAGTGAGCGCTTTCGTGAGCGCGCTGGCGATTGCGCTGACGTCGTAGGGGTCGAACTCGGCGGTGGGTTCGGCCAACACCTCGGGCAGGGCCGACACGTTGGACGTGATGACCGGGCAGCCACACGCCGCGGCTTCCAGAACAGGCAGACCAAAACCTTCCTCGGTCGCGGGCACAATCGCCAACCGCGCCACTTGGTGCAATGCCACCAACTCTTCGTCCGTGACGCTGCCCGTGAACAGCACCTCAGCGACAACACCCGCTTCGAGGGCCCACTGCAGCCATTGCCGGTGCAGCGTGTCGTCGAAGGTGCCGACGACCGCCAGGCGATGCGTGTGGCGAATGGCCTTCGGTAGCGTGCCCCACGCACGCAACAGGCGCTCGACGTTCTTGCGCGGGTCGCTGCCACCGGCCACGTTGACCACAAGCGAACGACCGTCGTTGGCGAGCACGTTGCGCAGTCGCGGCCACGCGTCGCCTGCCGCGGGAGCGAATTGGCCGTCGCAGCCGGCACCGATGGTCACGATGCGATCGCGCGGGAAGCGCAACTCCTCAGCTGCGGTATCGGCAGCGAAATCTGAGATCGCCAGCAGTGCATCAAGAGTGCGCGTGAGTATTCCGCGCAACCTCACCTGTGCGCGTGCTGCCGGACGCACCTGGTACTGCTCGGGATAGCGCTCGGGAATCACGTCGTACATCACCGCCGCGACCGGCAGTCCAGATTCGGTGATGATGCGCGGCACCGGGTCGAGCGGTATCGGGTGCAACATCAGTTGCGTTGCCAGGAACCACGCTCCAGATTCGGTGTACTGGCGCACCGTTGCCGGGTGCAGTTGCTGCAGCGTTATATCCGGCAGAGCGGCAGCCAGTTGTGCAGCTTCGACGGCCGTCTCGTAGAGCGCGACGACCGGCGCTCCGGCCGCGTGCAATCCTCCCAGCAGCCCCATTGTGTAACGACCGATGCCGCGTGCGCCGGCTGTCGGGTGACAGACCGGCCGAGCGTCGACGAGCAGATGGCTGAGTGCTTCAGCCATTGCTGCGCAGCGCGGCGATGGTGTGTTCCAGCTCGCTGAGCTGCCGTTCGATCACCTGCGCGGCGCCGATCGCGGTGTCGGCGTCGAGTCGCAGTCGCTCGGCGTAACCGACGAACAGCGGCAGTGCTTCCTCCGACCCTGCGTGCACCTCGTGGTTCAGCGTCATCAGCACGCGGTGCATGGCATCGACCTTCTCGCGCAAATCGGCCACCTGCGCGGGCAGCGAGCCGAACGCGCGTAAGCGCCGGAAGAACCCAGGAATGGATGGCACGGGCTCGACGATACTCGCTGGTCGCGCCGGTGGTCGGTGCGCCAAAGGCCGCACCGTCGCCGCAGATATGCTGGGCGAATATGTCGAGCCGCTTGGTAGCTAGGTCGCTGCGACGTATCGGCCGGTTGCTTCCCGTGGGAATTCGGCGACGGCTGCGCCCCGTGGCACGTCGCGCGGGCCTCGGATTGCCCGGCGACAAGTGGTGGGTCGAGCAAGGCGACGGCTCCGTCGGGCGACTCAACACCGGCGGTCCGCGGCGCTGCAACATCTGTGGGTGGTCGGGGGCAGAGTTCCGAGGCGTTGCTCATGTTGAATCTGCCCTCTGCCCCATATGTGAGTCTTCCGCGCGCGATCGCTTTCTGCTTTGGTGCGCGGCTCGTGCTCCGTCGAGTGGCGCAACCAAGGCGCGGGTGCTTGAGACCAGCCCGCGCATGGGTGCCGACTATCGCTCCATGATGCGCCGTCACTTTGACTATCAAGCCAGCGACTTCGATCTCGGCGCCCACAAGGCCGATATCCAGATCGATCTGCAAGACATCGCCTTGCCCGATGCCTCGCTTGACCTATTGCTCACCCCGCATGTCTTGGAGCACGTCCCGCATACTGCAGCCGCACTCGCCGAAATTCATCGCGTGCTTGCACCGAGCGGACGCATGTATCTGCAGGTCCCGTTGGTGCGCGGCACGACGGCTGCTCCGTCGAAGCCCGAGTTCCATGCCGACAACACGCTCGTGTGTTGGAACTTCGGGTGGGATCTCACCGCCATGCTGCGGGCCGCTGGCTTCACGACCACCGTGCTGGTGACGGCCGACTTCGCCCGACTGCTTGGCGGTGAGGGTGAGGTGCCCGCGCCGATTGGCGATGTGTTTGATGTTGCGGACATTGTGCGCGGCGCTTGCCTCGATGATCTGACGGTGGTGGCGTCGGCCGCCGAGTCAGAAGCGATGGGATGGCTGCCGCCCTATCAGTTCGCAACGTGGGAGTGCGTGCGCGCCTAACGACTACTTGCGTCGGAAGCGCTCGCGAACGCACATGCTGATCATTCCGAGCCCCAGTCGAATCGACTTTACGCGACTGCCAGTCACCGAACTCTCACCGACCCGCGGTAGGTACTTCACTGGCACCTGCACAAATGGCAAGCGCGTGTGCGCCGCGTGCAGCATCATCTCGTAACCAAACGACGAGCCGTTTCCACGAAAGCGCGGACTGAGGCGATCGATGCCGGCTCGACTCATCACGCGAAAAGTGCAGCCGACATCGGAGAGATAGACGGTGTTGAACATCGCTTCCGTGAGCTTGGCCACCGCCCAGTTGCCCCACTTAAGGAACATCCCCATGTTGGCGCCGCTGAAGATGAATGCCTGCACGGTGCGCGACCCAAGAACTAGGTCGACATCTTCCGTGAATGGCAACAACTTCAAGATGTCGCGTGGGTCGAACGTTGCATCGGGTTCGCACACGCATACGAGGTCGGCGGAAGCTGTTTCCACAAGTCCGCGACGGATGGCCGCACCATAGCCCTGCTTCGGCTCGGGCACCTCGCGAGCGGCTGTGCCGGCAACGGCTGACGACGTATCGGGATGCGCATTGTTGTTGACGACAACGATGTCGTCGACAATGCCCAGTTCGTGAAAGGCGTTGATGCACGCCGCGATGCTGTCGGCCTCGTTATAGGTGGGCAGCACCACTGCCAATGTCTTTCCTTGCCACACAGCGTCCCTTTCCCTGGCTGTCAGGTGCCCGATGAAATGGGAACGTACAGAGTCATGCCGCCAAGATCTTCGCGTTTATACGAATCCTGCGGCAAGTAGAAGCAGCTCGGGTCGTGGTCGCCTGGAGGAAACAAGAATGCGACCGACTCAGGCGGTGCCTGTTGAACAAGAATCTGCGAACTGGGGAATCTGACGGTGTAGGGATGGCACGAGATCGCCGTCCTGATTTCCCGGTCCGTGCGGTACTCGATCGGGAGCACAAACCAGTAGTAACCGGCAAGCAACTCGATGTCGAGTTCGTCGAGTCGGTTGATCACGCGATCCTGCCAAGCATTCGGGTCACCCGAATCGAAGCCCTGTTGGCGGTCGAGGAACGGGATTGCCGTGATACCAACCCACAGCACAGCAGCACCGGCGATTGCGGCGACGGTGCTCCGCAGACTCCACGTCGACATCACTCGTGTCGCAGCCGTACCAAGGGCGATCGCCATCAGCGCAAACGGAATGATGGCGTACCTGCCGTCGTCGGAGAAAATGAGGGGCGGCATCAAGGCCATCAGCGGGAAACAGGCGATCAATCCTGCAGGCACGATCCACCGACTCGGCCGACGCGCGGATGTCGCCAGCATCACGCATCCGGCCACGACGCCAAGCAGGATCGCGACGAACAGTCCGATCGAGAGGGCTCTGTTGAACACCCAACGACCATCGAGAGTGAGCAGGCCCAGGCCGCGTGGAAGCAGCTTGGTGAAGAAGCCGGTGAAGCGATCTGAGTAGGTGCCGGGGAAGGTGCCGGTCTTCTGCAGTGACGGCCATCCATTCATCGCGTTCCATGCGATGAACGGCCCGTTCGCCGTGACCGCGGCGGCGACGGCCGGCAACCACCAGCGGCGTAAGTCGCGACGATGCACGAATGCCGCGACGCACACCACCGGAAGTAGCACAGTGGCGAACATTGGGTGCACGTAGAACCCGAGACCAGCGAGGAAGCCGACAAGGGCCGATTGTCGAATTGTTGGCTCGACCTGATCCGCCGCGATCGCTGTCGCCCACACCGTGCCAGCGGCGACCGCGAGAGCCAGCGCGTAGCCCATGTAGGCGAGAGTGCTCAGCAGCAGCAGACCACCGGGTGCCAACCACACGAGCGCGGATGCAAGCGCTGCCGACCGACGGTCGACAAGGCGACGGGTTGCCCCGAAGGTTGCCGCAGCCGCAACTGCCCACATGCCCACGAACAGCCATTTGAGGACCGCCACGCTGCCATCGGCAAAGTTCAGGATTGGACTGAACAGGTACGCATCGAGGACAGCGGTGTAGGACTGACCGGCGATCACCACAGGCAGGCGTCCATCGCGAATCGCGGCGAGGGAGTGCAAACCCGACGATGCTTCATCGGCGTTGAACGCGCCAAAGACCGAATCCATCACGACGACTCGCAGGGCCACACCAATGGTGATCAGCACACAGCCAAGCGCCGCGATGCACAGCCACTTCTTGGTCGACTGAGTCATGCGTGAATTCAGACGATTGCGGGGTTGGATGCTTCGGGGTCGATGCCGTATTGCTCCATCGCCGCGTGTAGCTCGGCGGGGCCGGACAACCCTTCGGCGGCCAGCGCGCCGAGCACGGCCAACACCACATGGCCGGTATCGACCTCGAAGAAGTGACGCAATGCTTCGCGTGTGTCGCTGCGGCCCATGCCATCGGTTCCCAGCGGCACGAAGGTGCGGCCGGGTAGGAAGCGTGCGACCTGTTCCGGCACGATCTTCATGAAGTCGGTAACCGCGACGATCGGGCCTTTCGCCTCTGCGAGCAACTCGGTCACTAACGGCACACGTGCCGGGTTGCTGGGGTGCATTCGGTTCCAACGTTCGGCAGCGAGCGCGTCTTCGCGCAACGCCTTGTATGAAGTCGCCGACCACAGCTCGACACCGATACCGAGCTTGGCGAGCTCCTCGGCTGCAGCGTGCGCCGCGCCTTGCGCCGACCCGCTGAACAGCACGGTCGCGTGGCGCAGCATCTCGGGCGGCGCGGGCTTCCAGCGATAAAGGCCGCGCACGATGTGTGCCGGGTCGAGCTCGGCTGGCATCGCTGGCATCGGATAGTTCTCGTTGTACAGCGTGAGGTAGTAGAAGACGTCGCGATCAAGGCCGGCGGTGCGTTCCTCGTCGGTGCCATACATGCGGGTGATGCCTGCCTGAATGATCGCCGCCACCTCAAACGCAAAGGCGGGGTCGTAGGCCTGGCACGGCGGCACGGTGCTGGCCAACACCAGCGAGTGCCCGTCTTGGTGTTGCAAGCCTTCGCCCGCCAACGTCGTGCGACCAGCGGTCGCGCCCAGCAAGAAGCCGCGCACTCGTGCGTCGGCCGCTTGCCAAATCAAGTCGCCGACGCGCTGAAAACCGAACATGGAATAGAAGGTGTAGAAGGGAATCGTCGGAACGCCGCGAGTGGCGTACGCCGAGCCAGCGGCGATAAAGCTGGCCAGCGAGCCAGCTTCGGTGATGCCTTCTTCCAGAATCTGTCCCTGTGCACTCTCGCTGTAGCTCAGCAACATGTCGTGGTCGACGGGCTGATACTTCTGGCCCTGCGAGGCGTAGATCTTCAACTCGGGGAACAGCGAGTCCATACCGAAGGTGCGGCCCTCGTCGGGGATGATCGGTACGACGTATTGGCCGATGTTCTCGTCGCGCGCCAAGTTGCGCAATAGGCGAGTGAAGCCCATCGTCGTGCTGACTGCCTGATTCGCAGAACCCTTGCGCAGTTCCTCGAAGGTGGTGTCGAGCGGCAAGCCGACGACCTTGCGCGGCCGCACGATGCGCTTGGGAATGCTGCCGCCGAGTGCCCGGCGGCGTTCCATCATGTACTGGAACTCGACGCTGTCGCGCGACGGGCGGAAGTAGGGGAGCGCATCGTCGGCGAACGCCGAGTCGGGGATTTCGTCGTGCAGGTGCAGTCGGTCGCGCAACGCCATCAGCTGCGTCTCGTTCATCTTCTTGATCTGGTGCGTCGAGTTGCGGCCCTCGATTTCCGGGCCGAGCGTCCAGCCCTTGATCGTCTTGCACAGCAACACGGTGGGTGCACCGGAGCCGAGGTTCTCGGTTGCTGCCTTGTACGCGGCATAGAGCTTGCGATAGTCGTGGCCACCGCGCGGCAGGTTGAGTAGATCGTCGTCGCTAAGATGCGCGACTAGCTGGCGCAGGCGCGGATCCGGGCCGAAGAAGTCGTCGCGAATGTAGGCGCCGTTCTCGACGCTGTAGCGCTGGAACTGTCCGTCGACCGTGGTGTTCAACTGATTCAGCAGCACGCCGTCTTTGTCGTTGGCGAGCAGCGCGTCCCACTTGCTGCCGAGAATGACTTTGATCACGTTCCAGCCGGCCCCGCGGAAGACGGCTTCCAGTTCTTGGATGATCTTGCCGTTGCCGCGCACCGGGCCATCGAGGCGCTGCAGGTTGCAGTTGACCACGAACACCAGGTTGTCGAGCTTCTCGCGACTGGCGAGCGTGATGGCGCCGAGTGTCTCCGGTTCGTCGCATTCGCCGTCGCCTAGGAACGCCCACACGCGGCTGCCGGTGGTGTCGTCGAGTTGGCGGTTGAGCAGGTAGCGGTTGAAGCGCGCGTGGTACAGCGCGCTGATCGGGCCGAGACCCATGCTGACCGTCGGGAACTCCCAGAAGTCGGGCATCAGGCGCGGGTGGGGGTAGCTGCTGAGGCCAGCGCCGCCGCGACCGATCTCGCGCCGGAACTGTTCCAGGTCGGATTCGTGCAGTCGCCGCTCGAGGAAGGCGCGCGCGTAGATGCCTGGCGTCGCGTGACCCTGGAAGTAGATGTGGTCGCCGGCGTTGCCGTCGTCCTTGCCACGGAAGAAGTGGTTGAACCCGATCTCGTACAGGCTTGCCGAGCTGGCGAACGTGCTGAGGTGGCCGCCGATGCCTTCTTCGTGCTTGTTCGCGCGCACCACCATCATCGCTGCGTTCCAGCGCACGAACGCCCGGATACGACGCTCGATGTATTCGTCGCCGGGGAACCACGGCTCGGCTTCGCGCGGAATCGTGTTGACGTACGGCGTGCTCACGGTTGCCGGGAAGCTGACCTGCGCCTCGTTCGCGTGCTCGAGCAACTTGCCGAGCAGGAACCTGGCGCGCGTCTTGCCCTGAATCTCGATGACGGCATCGAGGCTTTCCATCCACTCCTCGGTCTCGCCAGGGTCGCTGTCGGGGAGTTGGTTGACGTAGCCGTCGAAGATCATCGTGGCATTCTGCCACCGCCATCGACCACCGCCTACGCTGCCGTGCCAATGGCGAGCTCAACAGTCACGACAGTGTTTACCGACGGGGCATGTTCGGGTAATCCGGGTCGCGGTGGCTGGGCGTGGGCAGTTGCCCCCGAGGGAGCGCTGTATGGCTCAGGTGGTGCCGCGCACACGACGAACCAACGCATGGAGCTGCAGGCGGTATTGGAAGCGCTGCGGTCACTGCCCGGAGATCTGATCATCGTCAGCGACAGCACGTACGTCGTGCACTGCTTCCGCGACCGCTGGTGGGTGAAGTGGCTAGCCAATGGATGGAAGAACTCGCAGCGGCAACCCGTCGCCAACGTCGACATTTGGGAGCCATTGATCGCGCTGGTACAAGAACGCCAACCCGAGTTCCGCTGGGTTAAAGGCCACAGCGGCGACCCAATGAACGACCTGGTCGACGCGTTGGCCGTGGCCGCGGCGTCAACCGCGAAGTGACGAGCCACACGAAGTGACGCGCTCAGTCATCAAATCTCTGCAACGGCGCGTCAGTTCGGGCATGTTTGGGCCATCGCGGTGAACTTCATCAGCTGACGGATATGGTCCGACGACATGACCAACTCGCCCCTGATGGGCGGCGTTGGTGACGTTGCAGCCTCGCACCATGCCGCCATTTCGCGTTCCCAGGCTGTCGCTTCGGGTCTAGGAACCCCGCAAATTCGTCGAGAGCTGAAGCGCAGCACACTTCGCGTTGGAGCACCCAACGTGTTTCTCGTGCACGGCGCTCCAACCACTTGGCACCAGGCGTTGATGGCCGCAACGCTGACTGCGAACGGAGCGGGAATCGCGTCGTACCGCGCTGCCGCGCGACTTCACGGACTTGACGGCTTCACTGCCGACCTGATCGAGGTGACAGTTCCGCGAGGTCGGCGCGTCCGAGTTCCGGACGCGATCGTGCATCAGGGGTTTGTTCCGGACACGCACCGTGTTGAGATCGATGGAATCCCGTGCACATCGCTTGCGCGCACGCTCATCGATCTGGCGCAGGTTGTGACCACCCTCGAATTGGAGAGGGCGCTCGACGACTTCCAGCGCAGGGGCTACAGCCTGACGTGGCTCGAGCAAATGGCGACTGAACTACATCGTCCTGGCCAACGAGGCACGAAGTTGGTGTTGGCAGAGGTAGCGCAGCGGCGGACCTCAGGTGTCGTTCGTGGCTCTTGGTTCGAGAAGCTGATCGAGCTGGCGATCGCGTCGCCGAACCTTCCGCCCCTGATACAGCAGCACGTCATTCGGACGGAGGACGGTGACTTCATCGCGCAAGTGGACCTCGCGTTTCCGTCCGTGCGTCTCGGCATAGAAGCGCACAGCCGCTCGTTCCATACCGGCACACATCGCGAGGTCATCGACCAGCGGCGCGAGAACCGGGCAATCGCGGAAGGCTGGCAGTTCTCGTACTTGGGTTGGGCGGATCGCAAGTCGCCGGCACAGGCGCGGGCATTTCTCGAGAAGGTCGTCGCGCGTCGTCGACGAGATCTTGGTTGCTAGCGCGTCGTATTGTCGGAACGATGGCTGTCGAGTTCTCGGTGCTGACCTTGTCGGATGATGACGACACACTCGATGACTTCCTCTGCAACAACGAGTGGCCGTTCCACGCTCTCCGGCAGCTGACGAGCGACGACCTCGCTGCGATCGAGTTTCGCGAAGCCTGGGGGAGCGACGGCGGCCCGCGATTCGACACTCTGATCTACGGAATCCTCCGCGGCGAATGGGCTGCGACGGCGCAAAATCCGACGATCTGACGCGCCTCCTGAGGCTGTGGGGCGTTCGGCGCGCCAGTTCGCCGGACGCGTCACTTCGGCCCGGATGCGGCGGTACGAAACCCTCGGACGTATCGTCGTCGGAATGGATATCAACGGAGTCAGCGCAATCGTGACAGGTGGTGCCTCGGGCATCGGAGCGGCGGCGGCCCGCATGCTTGCCGCGAAGGGCGCCAAGGTCGTGGTCGCCGACTTGCAGGAGGATAAGGGCAAGGCGCTGGCCGACGAGATCGGTGGCGCGTTCTGCAAGGTCGACGTGACCAACACCGACGACATCATCAGCGCCGTCGAAATGGCCAAGGACATGGGTCCACTGCGCGTGCTGGTCAACTCGGCCGGCATCGGGTGGGCGCAACGAACGGTCGGCAAGGACGGCACGTACGACTCAGCGGCGAATCTCGACGCATTCAAGAAGGTTGTCGCCATCAACCTCGTTGGCAGCTTCGACTGCATCCGTATCGCAGCAACGGCAATGAGCACCACCGAGCCGCTGGAGTACGGCGAGCGCGGTGCGATCGTCAATATCGCTTCGGTCGCGGCGTTCGACGGCCAGATCGGCCAAGCCAGCTACTCCGCATCGAAGGGTGGCGTGGTGGGGATGACGCTGCCGATCGCACGCGACCTTGCAGCCATCGGCGTGCGCGTCAACACGGTTGCCCCCGGCCTGATCGATACGCCGATCTACGGCCAGGGCGACGCGAGCGAAGCATTCAAGAGCAACCTGCAGAAAGGCGTGCTGTTCCCGCAGCGCCTTGGCACGCAGGAAGAGCTGGCTTCGGTGATCGTTGAGTGCGTCACGAACAGCTACTTGAACGCCGAGACAATTCGCGTCGACGGTGGCATTCGGATGCCACCGAAGTAGATCCGTCCGGCAAGTCAGTCCGGTTGCGGTTGATCTAGTTGTGACCGAACCGCGGCAAAGCATTCGGCGACACTGCGCACGCCATCGGCGCCGAGCGGCTTGATGAAGTGTCGGCGCACGCTGGCGACATGATCCGGCGCGGCGGCTTCAATCTTTTTGCGTCCGGAGGCGGTGAGCGACGCGTACATCACGCGCCGATCGCCGGGGCAGGCCGCGCGCCCGACCCAGCCTTGGCGCACCATGCCATCGAGCCGGCGAGTCAGCCCACTTGGCGACAGTTTCAGCGCGTCCGCCAAGTCGCACATGCGCAGCCGATTGTCTTCGGCTTCCGACAGGTAGACCAGCACTTGATAGTCGCCCATGGTGAGACCGTGCGGAGCGAGATCAGCCTCGAACGCCGCCGTGAGCTCGGGGACCGTGCTGATGAAGTTGCGCCACGCCACCTGTTCACGCGCGGTGAGCCACGTAGTACCCATGACGCCAGCCTACCAACGGTGTTGCGTAGGAAATAGTTGCGATCGCAAATACGTTCGGATAGGTTAATTGTTGTCCCCACAACAATTGACCTAACAAAGGAGTTCGCCATGAGCGATCTAAAAGCACTCACACCCGGAACCTGGACGGTCGACGCCAGTCATTCGAACATTGGTTTCACTGCTCGCCACTTGATGGTTGCCAAGGTGCGCGGCAAGTTCACCGACTTCACTGGCGCCATCGAAGTTGCCAGCGATCCGTTGCTGTCAACAGTCAATGCCACCGTTGAAGCCAAGTCGATCGACACGGGCGACGAGGGCCGCGACACCCACCTGCGCAGTGCCGACTTCTTCGATGTCGACAACAACAAGCAGTGGACGCTGGTCAGCACCGGCATCAAGGCTGCGGGGAGCAACTACGTTCTCAGCACCAACCTCACCATCAAGGGCGTCACCAAGCCCGTCGACTTCGCACTCGAATTCGAGGGCGTTGTACAAGATCCGTGGGGCAACACCAAGGCCGGTTTCACCGCCGAGGCCGAGATCAATCGCAAGGATTGGGGCCTCGAGTGGAACGTCGCTCTTGAAACCGGTGGTGTGTTGGTCGGCGAGAAGGTAAAGATCGTTCTCGAAATCGAAGCACTCAAGTCGTGATCCAAGAGTCCTGATCCGGATGCCCGGAGGAAGCGAGCAGCTATGTCCATCAAACGACTGAACCATGCAGTGCTGTATGTGCGCGACGCGAAAGCGTCAGCGGCGTTCTACACCGACGTGCTCGACTTCGCGGTCGCAGCTGACATGGGCGGCAAAGCTATCTTCCTCCGGGCCGACGGCTCCGACAACGATCACGACCTTGGCCTGTTCTCGGTCGGTGAACGCGGTGTGCCGGCGCACTCGGTTGGGCTGTATCACTTGGCATGGCAAGTGCACACGCTCGAAGAGTTGGTCGCGCTGCGTGCTCGGCTAGTCGAGGCTGGCGCTTTGGTCGGCGAGAGCGACCACGGTGTGAGCAAGAGCCTGTACGCGCACGACGTCGATGGCATCGAATTCGAAATCATGTGGGCTGTGCCCCGCGCCGACTGGCCGGCCGACATTGGGACCAAGCACCTCGACCTGCAGGCAGCGTTAACGCGCTGGCCGCAGATGGATACCGCCACCCACAACTGATAGAACACACCTTCTGTGCAGCCGATGACAACCGCGTCCACGGCCGCGCTGGTGCAGGCCGATCAGGCTCACCGCCTTCCTTATCTTCCCGCGCTCGACGGGTTGCGTGGTGTTGCTGTTGCCGTTGTTGTTGCGTTCCACGCACATTGGCTGACCGGCGGCTACCTCGGTGTCGATCTGTTCTTTGTCCTATCGGGGTTCTTGATCACGCGGCTGTTGTTGAATGAGTACGCCGATTCGGCGCGGATCGATCTCGCCAAGTTCTGGAAGAGGCGTGCTCGTCGGCTGCTGCCAGCACTGATCCTTGTCACATTGTTCGCGGCGGTCGTCGAGCGTGCGCGCGGCACGCTGGATGGTCCGACCGGCGGCCGTCGTGACGTGATCGGCGCCTTGACCTACTCGTCCAACTGGCTGCGCATGAGTGCGGAAGCCGGATATTGGAGGCAATTCGCGCGTCCAGCCCTGCTCGATCACATCTGGAGTCTTGCGATCGAGGAGCAGTTCTATGTGGTGTGGCCGCTCCTCGTGTTCGGCCTCTTGCGGTTTGTGCGCTCAGATCTCGGACGAGTGCTCATACTCGGAATCGCGTCGTGCGGCCTTGGGCTGTGGGCGTTACGGGTTTTCAGCGTGACCTCCGATGCGAACCGGATCTACATGGGCACCGACACCCGGGCCGTTGCATTGCTGCTCGGAGCCACCGTTGCGGCCATCGCTCATCGACGGTCTGTCATCTCTCACGGCTCGGTTCCGTCGAACAGCGCCGTACTGCGGGTCGCCGCCGTGCCTGCACTGCTGGTGCTCGCACTCATGATCGTTCGCATGCGCGGTGACGCCTTGATCACCTACGAAGGCGGCCTGCTGCTGTGTTCACTCGCCGGGGCCATCGTGGTCGCCGCTGGCGCGCTCGAGCGACCACCTGCAGTCTTTCGGATCTTCACCGCGGCTCCGCTGCGCTGGTTGGGCCTACGCAGTTACGGCATCTACCTGTGGCACTGGCCGATCATGGTCGGCCTACGCGTCGCCAGCCGGCCGACTAGTGCCTCGTGGAGGCGACTCGCCGCTGTTGTCATCACCTTGGTGGTCGCGGAGATCTCCTACCGATTCATTGAGCAGCCGATCCGACGAAAGGGTCTGCTCGCACTGCGCCGTCCTGCTCGCACTGTCGCACTTGGCTTAGGAATTGCATCACTGTCGCTCGCGGTCGTGTTCATCCCCACCAAGGCCGTTTCGATGGTTACTGCTGTCCCGCTACCGACATCGGGTCCGGCACCCGCCGCGCCGTCGTTCCCGGTGCGCGCATTGCCCGATGAGGGGTTGCCGAAGGTCATGTTTGTCGGAGACTCGGTCGGCTTCTATCTGGGGCGGCAGGCAAACGCCGAACGGGAACGGTTGGGCATCAAGGTCGTCAACGAAGCCCACAACGGGTGTCCACTGTCGGATACGCCGCTACGTCGTCGAGGCGCGAAGTCGTCGGTGCCATTGGTGTTCGCGCCCGAGTGTCAGGAGGCTGTGCGCGCCTACGGCGACACCGTGGCAGACGCGCAACCTGATGTTGTGATTATGGTGTTTGGAGCCTCGTTCCTGGACGAGAACGAAATTTCGCCAGGGGAGTGGCACGCCCCGTGCACGGCCGAGTTCGACGGCTGGTTCCAGGATCAGATCACTCGGAGTGTCGAAGCGTTGTCATCGACAGGTGCGACCGTGTACTGGGCGACAACGCCGTACTACCGCGGCGAGGTCGACGATAAAACTCCGACGTTTGATGATCAGGTCGATTGCGAGAACGAAGTCGCGCGAACGGTCGCCGCGCAGAGCAACGGGGTACTGGGTGTACTTGAACTCGGTCAGTGGACCTGCCCCACCCGTGACTGCCTTACTGAACGCGATGGCTACGAGCTTCGGTTCGACGGCTTCCACTACATCGATGAGGGCGCTGCGCTTGCGAACATCTGGATGCTGCAGCAGATCTTCGACCCTCTGCCGTGGATGCGCGCCGTCGCGAGCTCTTAGCGCGCCAGCACCGCGCGCAATGCGACCTCGAGCGTTTCGTGCTGAAACTGGAAGCCGCTGGCCTGCAGCGCGCGGGGCAACGCACGCTGACCGCTGAGTAGCAAACCGTCGACCAGCTCGCTGCCCAGCAACAGCTTCGGCCCAAACGACGGAACGGGTATGAGCGAGGGTCGGTGCAAGACCTTGCCGAGTGTCTTGGCGAACTCGCTGCCGGTGACGGGCGTCGGCCCGGTCAGGTTGACGGCGCCGCGTACGTCGCCGGTCAACAGATGACGGATGGCGGCGACCTCGTCGGGTAGCGAGATCCAGCTCTGCCACTGGCGACCATTGCCGAACCTGCCGCCGACACCCAGTTTGAACAGCGGCAGCATCTTGCCCAGCGCGCCGCCCTTGCCTGCGAGCACGATGCCCGTGCGCAGATGGACAACACGAACCCCACCCGCCTCCGCTGCGCTGGTCGCTGCTTCCCACTGGCGACAAACGTCGGCGAGGAAGTCGCTGCCTGCCGGTGAGGTTTCGTCGAGTTCGCGTTCGCCGCTGTCGCCGTAGTAGCCCACGGCCGATCCGCTGAGCATCACCTTCGGGCCGTTAGCGCAGCCCACGATCGCCGACGCAAGTAGCTCCGTCGAACGGACTCGGCTGTCAAGAATCTCAGCCTTGTAGGAATCGGTCCAGCGATGATCGCCGATGCCGGCGCCCGCGAGATGAACGACGGCGTCGGCACCTTCCAACGCGCCAGCCGAAAGGCTGTCAGCCTTCGGGTCCCACTGGATCTCTCCTTGGCCTGCAGAACGGCGAACGAGCTTGACGACTTCGTGGCCATCGGCGGTGAGTGACGTGCATAGGGCTGAGCCGATCAGTCCGCTGGACCCTGAGACAACGACGCGCATGCGTTGAGCGTACGCTTGCAATCATGTGTCGCAACATCACAACACTCCGTGGCCTACAGCCGGTTGCCACCACCGAAGAGATCGAAGCTGCCGCGCGTCAATACGTGCGCAAGATCAGTGGCGTGCAGAAGACATCCGAGGCGACGGAAAAGGCCTTCGAGGCCGCGGTGCACGAGATCGCGCACATCACCGCCCATCTGTTGCAAGATCTTCCGCCGCGCAAGCAACCACCGCCGACGCTGCCGCCATTGCGGCGTATCAAGGTCGCGCGCCCGCCAGCTGTTGTCGCTGCTCGCTAACGCAATACGTCGCTGATCAGACCGTCGAGCACGTCGCTTTCGACGGCACCGAACAGTTGTTGCTCGGTGCCGTTCGCATCGATGATGACTAACGCAGGTTGAGCGGGAATCTCGAAACGGTCGTAAATGTCGCCAGCGTCGTCGCTGACTTGCGGGAAGGTCAGCCCGTGCTTATCGATGAAGCCTTGGAACGCATCGTCGCTGCCGTACCAAGCAACGCCGACGAACTGCACTTGTCCGGCCCACCGTGCGCTTGCCGCCTCGACCGAGGGGGCTTCGTGGTTACAAGTGCTTCAAGTCGGCGCCCAGAACCAGAGGACGACCGGTTTGCCAGCGAACTGGGTGAAGTCGATGGCACCGCCGCCCACTGCTGGAGCGGAGAACTGCAATGCGGCTGGAGCCGAAGCGTTGCCGGCGTCGGAAGTTGCCAGGGGAGCGGGTGCCGTCGCCGGAGCGGGCGTCGCCGCTGGAGCGGTTGCCGTCGTGGAACCACCCTCGCTGCCGCACGCGGCTAGCGGCCAGGCAAGTGCCAGAGCGGCGAGAGTGATTCGTGACTTGCTCATCGAGTGAGACCGTATCGCCTTAGCCTGGCTGGCGCATGAAAACCCGGACGTTGTTGATCCTTGCTGTGACGTGCGGCCTTGCCATTCTGCTCGCCGGCGGCCTGCAGCTGTTGCGCCTCGCCAACCAGGACGAGCCCACCCCACCGCTTTCGATCGGCGACTCGGCGCAACTCGGCGATGCGGTCGTGACGGTGGACCACTACGCAGTCACCAACGACGCGATCCTCGTCACGGTGACGCTGTCGGGCGTTGATGATCCCGACGGCGTGAACGGGTTCACGCTGATTGCGCCGGGCGAGGCCATCTCGGCCGACCCTCCCTCGGCGGCGACGGAATCAGCCGAGGTACCGCTGTGCACAGGCTTCACCATCGCGCCCCAGACCTGCGCGCTGCAGTTCCCCGCGACCGCCCTGCAGGGCAGCGATCGGTTGCTGTTCTTCCAGCGCGCGGCCGAGCAAGCGCGCTGGAGGCTGGCGTGATTTGCTGCGGTACCGTGAAGGTTTAGCAATCAGCCGCAACGAGTGAATTGGAGCCGGAATCGATGGAGCAGCACTTCGACCTCGTCGTCATCGGCGGTGGGCCAGGGGGCTACGGCGCCGCGCTGTATGCCACTTCCGCCGGGCTGAACGTCGCTCTCGTCGAGAAGGATGTGCTGGGCGGCACCTGCCTCAATCGCGGCTGCATTCCCGCCAAGGCATTTCTCGAGACTGCTGCCACGCAGCGCCACGTCAACCACGCGGCCGACTTTGGTATTGAGTCAAACACTCCGGGTGCCACCTTCTCTGTCAACTTCGCGGCTGCGCAAGCGCGTAAGCAAAAGGTCGTCGACGGCATCGTCAAGAGCCTGACGGGCCTCATCAAATCGAAGAAGATCACCGTGCTCGACGGCGTCGGCAAACTCGGCGCGAACCGCACGGTCACCGTCACGCATCCCGACGGCACGTCCAGCACGATCACCGGCGGCAACGTTGTGTTGGCCACAGGCAGCGTGCCGCGCACGATTCCTGGCTTCGAGCCAGCCGGCCCGGTGATGACGAGCGACGAAGTGCTGATGCTCGACCACTTGCCGGGGCGTGTTGCCGTCATCGGTGGCGGCGCCATCGGGTGCGAGTTCGCCAGCACGTTTGCCGACCTCGGCTCGACGGTCACGATTCTGGAAGGCATGCCGAAGGTGCTGCCGGGGCTGGATTCCGATGTCGCCAACGTGGTCGTGCGCAGCTTCAAGAAACGTGCCATCGACATCAAAACCGACATCAAGATTCTCGGACACACACCGTTCACCGACGGCACCGGGACGACGGTGCATTATTCGGCCGACGACGGCAAAGGCGCGTACGCGCAGAACCTGGAAGTCGATGCAGTCGTCGTCAGCATCGGGCGTCGCCCGTACGCCGATCAGCTTGGTCTTGAAGGCACAGCGGTGAAGTTGACCGAGCGCGGCTTCGTGCAGGTCGACGAGTTCTGCTTCACCGGCGAGCCTGGCGTGTACGCCATCGGCGACCTGATCGACACCCCGGCGCTCGCACACGTTGGCTACGCCGAAGCGATCCTCGTTACCAAGCACATTCGCGGCGAGAACCCAACACCGATTGCTTACGACCGTGTGCCCTGGGCCATCTACTGCCACCCCGAAGTGGCGTTCGTTGGCCCCAGCGAAGAAGCCGCCACCGCCGCCGGTCACAGTGTCGTTGTCGCCAAGCATCAGTTCCGAGCCAACAGTCGGGCGCAGATCCTCGGCGAGCTCGATGGCTTGGTGAAGGTGATCGCGAAGAAGAACGACGATGGCACCGCCGGGCAAGTGCTGGGCGTGCACATGGTTGGGCCGTGGGTGACCGAGCAGCTGAGCGGCGGTTACCTCGCGGTCAACTGGGAAGCGACGGTTGCCGAAGTAGCCGAATACATCCAACCGCACCCAAGCCTGACCGAACTCTTCGGTGAGACGATGCTGTCGCTCACCGGTCGCAGTCTGAATTCATAAGGAGAAACGCAAATGGCCGACGTCATCCTGCCGCAACTGGGCGAGACAGTCACCGAAGGAACAATCACGCGCTGGTTCAAGAAGGTGGGCGACACCATCGCCGCCGACGAGCCGTTGTTCGAGATCAGCACCGACAAGGTCGACACGGAAGTGCCGTCGCCGGTTTCGGGCACAGTGACGGAACTGCGCGTCGCTGAGGGCGACACGGTTCCGGTTGGTGCCGTCATTGCTGTTGTGCAGGTTGGAGCCTCAGCGCCCGCGCCGGCCGCGCCTACTCCTCCAGCACCGGTCGTTGAAGCGCCTGTTGTTGAGGCACCGGTTGCGGCCGCGCCAGCGCCGGTCGTTGAAGTGCCGGTCGTTGAAGCGCCGGTTGCTCCGGCCCCCGCGCCCGCTGCACCGGTGTTGCCTCCGCTCGAAGTTGCCGTTGCAGCTTCACCCGCGGTCGAGGCCGCGCCACCGACGTCGAGCGGGGAACATCGACTGCTGTCGCCCGTTGTGCGGCGCCTCGTCTCCGAGCACGCGATCAATCCCGACGACATCACGGGCACAGGCCCCGGTGGCCGCATCACGCGCGACGACGTACTGGACTTCATTGATCGCAAGCAGTTGAGTGCTGGCGCCCCGGCGCCGGCGCCAGCGGCGCCCGCGCCTGCCGCTGCCGCCCCTGCCGCTGCCGCACCGGCACCCGCCGCGTCCGCGCCGGCTGCACCGGTGCCTGTCGTGCGCACCGGCGAACGCGACACCACTGTTGCGCTGAGCAAGATCCGCAAGCTCACAGGCAGTCACATGGTCATGAGCAAGGGAGTCAGCCCGCACGCGTTCAGTGTTGTCGAGGTCGACTTCGCCAACGTCGATGTCACGCGCGGCAGCGTCAAGAGCGAGTGGAAGGCGGCCGAGGGTTTCGGCCTTACCTATCTGCCGTTCATCACCCGTGCTGTGGTCGATGCACTTGTGGAGTTCCCGCACCTCAACGCCAGCGTCGCCGACACCGACCTGATTGTGCACAACTTCATCGATATTGGCATCGCCGTCGACCTCGACTACGAGGGTCTGTTGGTGCCGGTTGTGCGTTCGGCGGAAGGTAAGCGGCTGCGTGCGATCGCTCGCGAGATCAACGATCTTGCGGCCCGCACCCGCACCCGCAAACTGAGCCCCGACGAAATCATTGGCGGCACGTTCACGATTAGCAACAACGGCTCGGCCGGCAGCGTTTTGACGATGCCGATCATCAATCAGCCGCAGGTCGCGATCCTCTCCACGGACGCAATCGTGCGCAAGCCGGTGGTCGCTCGCTTGGCCGATGGTGGCGAAGCCATCGTTATCCATCCCGTTGGCAACCTGGCGATGAGCTGGGATCATCGCGCGTTCGATGGCGCCTACGCCGCCGGCTTCCTGGTGCGGGTGAAGGAACTACTCGAGACCCGCGACTGGTCACAGGAACTCTGAATCGGCGTGTCCTTTGATGGACGGCTCGACATGACGCTGCACGTTCGTTGGCTTGGCCGCGTGCCATACCGCGAGGCGTTGGCAGTGCAGCATGCGATGTTCGGCAATGGCCGCAACGATCACCTGCTGTTGCTTGAGCACCCGCACGTGTTCACGCACGGCCCGCGGGCCGATCTTGCCGCCAATGTGCGCGTCGAACCCGCGTCGGTGAACGCAGAGTTGGTGTCGGTGAAGCGCGGTGGCGACGTGACGTATCACGGCCCTGGCCAACTCGTGGGGTATCCGATCGTCAATGTGCCCAACGCTCTTGGCGCCGCCGATCATGTGTGCACCATCCAACGTGTGCTGGTTGCGACGCTGCAGGAACTAGGCCTCGATGATGTCGGTTGCTTGTCCGACTACCCGGGCGTGTGGGTCGGTGTCAGTGGCGCCAACCCGCGCAAGATCGCAGCGATCGGTGTCCGGTTGGCGAATGGTCGGACCATGCACGGCTTCGCGCTCAATGTGTGCCCGGACATGCGTTACATGCGCGACTACATCGTGCCGTGTGGCATCGGCGACAAGCCGGTCACGTCGCTCGCCGAAGAAGGCATCAGCGTCGACATGCATCGCGTTGTCGAAGTTGTTGCGCGTCATGCTGGCGAAGCGTGGGGCGAGGGAATCGTTGAACGGCAGGAGGTCGCGTGGAAGCACCGACCGGAAGACCTGGCACCGTTCTCCCGTGGAGAAACAACTCCTGCGAGCAGAGCGACTGCTCGGTTGCAGCAAGCGGGCGTCCCTGACGGTCTTGCCATCGCAAGCCGCAAACCCGAGTGGCTGCGCCCAAAGGTGAAGCTCGGCAGCGGGGTCTTGCAGCTGAAGCAGACGGTGAGGGAGCACGGCCTTGTCACCGTGTGTGAAGAGGCAGGTTGTCCGAATCTCAGCGACTGTTGGGCCGACGGCACGGCCACGTTCATGGTGCTCGGCGATCGGTGCACACGCGCATGTGGTTTTTGCTTGGTCGATACCAGCAAACCGCTTGCGCCGGCCTCTGACGAACCGGCCCGGGTGGCGGCGGCGATCTGCGAGATGGCGCTAGATCACGCCGTGCTCACGATGGTCGCGCGCGACGACCTAGCCGACGGAGGGTTCGCCCATGTCGCCGCGTGCGTGCGCGCAATCCGCGCGGTCAGCCCGCGAACCGCTATCGAAACATTGGTCAGCGACGCCAAGGGCGACGACGCCGCGCTGCACTTGCTGTTCGACGACCCGGCAAGTCGACCCGACGTGTTCAACCACAACATCGAAACTGTTGCAAGGCTGCAGCGAGCGGTGCGGCCAAGCGCTGGCTACGCCCGCAGCCTCTCGGTTCTCGCCCGGGCGAAGGCCGCAGGCTTGGTCGTCAAGACCGGCTTCATGCTCGGCCTCGGTGAGACCGACGACGAGATCGCCGGCCTGCTGGTCGACCTCGCCGCCATCGGCGTCGACATCGTGACGATTGGTCAGTACCTACGTCCCACCGATGGTCATTTGCCCGTTGCCCGGTGGGCGGAACCGAGCGAATTCGAGCGTTGGAAGGCGGCAGGTGAGTCCTTGGGGGTCGGCCACGTCGAGGCCAGTCCGCTGACCCGCAGCAGTTACCACGCGAAGCAAGCCGCAAACCTGGTGACGACGGGAACCTCCGCCGCCGTTTCGTTCGTCTAAGCGCCATGCGAATCGCCGACACAGACCCCGACGAACTCGACGACAACCTCGACGACGACGGCCGTCCGCTGCGTGGGCCAGGTTCGCGCCGACGCAAGTTGTCGGTAATGGCAGGCGCGGCGGTAGTCATCGCCGGTGGTATCACCGCAGCGGTCGCGTTCTCGGGCGACGACGACGATCCGGCTGCCGATGTGAGCAAGTCGACGGTCGTCGAATCGTCGGACACAACCGGCTCTGGTGACGGGCCGGCCGTTGCGGTCGCTCCCTCCCCGGACGGATTTCCTGACTACGGCAGCGACTACATGGGGCCGCAGTTGGACACGATGTTCCAACGCACCACCGACACCGGCATTCGGCTGGTTTTGCAGAACAGTGGCGACTGGCAGGACTTTGTCTTCGAGGGCGACACTGGGTTTGGCGTGGCGGAAACGATCGCCATCCCGGTCGCGCCGCCAGGCACCGGCCAGCAAAGTAGCTGGATCGCACCCCAGTGGTGCAGCCCGATCGGCGGGTTCCGTCTTGCCATGTCATTCAAGGATGCGATCGGTATCGCGAACGGAAGTCGCTATGGCGAACCGCGCGACGGGCTGGCAGCCACACTGTTCAGCAGTGGCTACGCAGAGGGTGTGCCGTTCCGTGCGCTCGTGTTGAACTTGGGTGACGACGTGCTCAGCGCGACCGCAACTTGGGCGGACGACGCCAGCGATACAGCGGTACCGGTCGATGGTTGGGTGGTTCTCGCAACGCCGGGTGAAGCCAGTGGCAAGTTCGAACTTGTACTGCAAACCGAAACCGGCGAACGCACCGTTGCGTGGGACGAGATTCCGCAAGATGGCGATCTTGAGTGGCAGAAGGATTGCTCACCGCCGCCGCCAGAACTTCCGCTGGCTGGCGGCCAGCCCGACGATCCTGCGGGCGCCGAAGCTCAGATCCGAGCCAACTACGACTTGCTGTACGACCTCGATATCGCGTTTGCGGATAAAGCGGAGCAACTGCTTGACGATACGACCGGCGTCCTGGATGCAATCGAGCAGATGCGGGAGGGTGGCTTCGCCGACGCGGCCGAGACATCGGTGCACACAATGACTGATCTCGTTTTCGTTTCGCCGAACGAGGCATGGTTTACGTACGACCTCGAAACACAGTTCGGCGGATTCGCAAACCGCTTCGGGATCGCCTACCTGATCGACGGCGAGTGGCGATTCGCGCGAGCGGTCGTGTGCCAAGACCTGTCGCTGACCGGCATTCCGTGCAACCCGCCGGTGAACGACATCTACCCCGCCGTGGGGTAGTTCGTTACCTGATGAATTGCTCGGCGCGATCGATCGCGTCTTTGGCGTCGGCCAGGCTGCAATTGGTGAGCTCGCGATAGAACTTGATCGCGGCGATCTTGTTGCCGCTCTTCAGCGCTTCTTGAACCTGCGGTGAGAGCGCGGGGTCTTGCGTGGTTGTGGGGTGTGCGTAGTCGATGTTGAGCTGGCGATAGATGAACTGCAAACGCTGTTCCAGTTCGGTAACGCGCAGCTGTAGAAGCTGTGCTTCCGTTTCACTGAGCATCCGTCGACCGCCTTTGGGTTGGCACGGTCAAAGCGTAGGCAATGTGCGCCATAGCTTCAGAATGGGATGAGTTTCGTCACGGTGTTAGCGGCAGCGTTGGTGACCCAGATGTTGCTACCGTCGAACGCAAGTCCATCTGGGCTGTCGCCGACGGTGACGGTCGCTACCACCGTATTGGTTGCCGGGTTGATCTTGGAGACCGTGTCGTCGGTGGCGTTAGCGACCCAAACGCTGGTGCCGTCGAAGGCGATCCCGCGAGGCCCGCTGCCGACAGCGACGTTGACGATGACCGCGCCGGTTGCCGGGTTGACCTTGGAGACGGTGGTGCCGCCACTGTTGGCGACCCAGATGCTGGTGCCGTCGAACGCAATCCCGACCGGGCCGCTACCGACGGTGAACGGGCCGGAGACCGCGTTGGTGCCAACGTTGACCTTGACGATGGTCGAGACGCCAAGGGCAACCCAAACGCTCGTGCCGTCGAATGCCATGTTCCCGGCTCCGCTGCCGACAGCGACCGGCGTGTCGAGCGCGTTGGTTACTGGGTTGATCTTGACGATCGAGTTGTTACCGCTTTGGCTGACCCAGATGTTGCTGCCGTCGAATACGACACCGAGGGGCAAACCGGAGACGGCGATGGTGTCGACAGCGTTCGTGGTGGCGTTGATCTTTGAGACCGATTCTCCACCAAGGTTGGCGACCCACAGGCTGGTGCCGTCGAAGGCGATGCCTCGTGGCCCGTCGCCGACATTGATCGTCGCAGTCACCGTGTTGCTCGCAGGGTCGATCTTGGAGACGGTGTCGGCGTTGTAGTTGGCAACCCAGATGTTGCTGCCGTCGGACGCAATGTTAACGGGTGCGCTCCCGACAGTGATGGTGGCGGCACGGCCGGGGTCTTGGTCCCAGCGCAGCATCGCGATTTGTTCATCGGTGATGCGGTTGGCGGGGCCGGCGGGGCCGGTGAGTCCGGTTGGTCCGGTGGCGCCGGCGGGTCCGCTACCGCCAGCTTGGTAGTAACCGACCACGTCGGCGAGCAGGTTGACCGTCGCGCCTGCTGGGCCGCCACCGAAATAGAACAGGTTGAGCATCCCGGCGTTGCCGCCACTGGTGGGAAGTTGCACGGTGACGCTGTTGGGGATGACGGCGCCGTCTTCGAAGTTGAGATTCGAGGTGGCGGGGTCGCCGGCTGCGTCGCCGGGGCGCACCGACACGAAGCCGCCGGCGGTGGGTGACACGACGGTGACGTTGAGTACGACTGCGGTTGCGCCGTCGGGCACGACGATGGCGTTGCCGCCGATCACCGGGATCGATCCGGTGATGTCGAGTATGCGTGCGCTACCGGAGGTGAATGGGCCGCTGAGGCCAAGGCCGACACCGGCGCGTGTGTCGAGCACACGCGTGGGTGTGACTGGCACGAACACCGAGCCGCTGCTGGAGGCTTGCACTGCGTAGAGACCGCCGCCTCCGATTGCCACCGCAACCGCAGCACCGATCGCTGCCCAACGCGAACGCCACAATGGTGTGTTTTGTTTGGTGCCCATGACTGACAACTCCCTACATAGAGGCGAATTGTCGAAATCCCAAAGGGCGACGCCGGTGCGGCACCGTAACAGGTCTGGTCCTGCGACGTAGACAGAGGCTTGGTTACGCCCTTGGTCGTACGTTGTCTGGATCGAACAGTGGCTCGCGGCCTACTGTCGCCGCGACCATCTGGCCGAAGATCTTGATGTACACCTTCGTGCCCGGCGCCTCGAACTGTGGTCGCACGTAACCCAGTGCGACGCTCTTGTTCAAGGTGAAGCTCCATCCGCCCGAGGTGGCGAGCCCGATGTTGTTCGCACCCTCGCCGGCACCATCGAAGATCGACGAGCAGAACGGTGCGTCGGCGTCGCCTGGTTCGTCGAGCGTCATCGACACGAACCGCCATGCAGAACCCTTCGCCTTCTCGGCGACGAGCGCAGCCTTGCCGACGAAATCGGGCTTGGTGAGGTCGACGAAACGATCGAGCGATGCGTCGAATGGCGAGTATCCGATCTCGAGGTCGCCCTTCCACCCGCGGTAGCCCTTATCGAGTCGCAAGCTGTCGACTGCGTAGATGCCGAAGTCGCGGATGCCGTGTCGTTCGCCCGCAGCCCAGATCGCTTCGTACAGCGCGGGCAGTTGGGCGTTCGCGGCGTGAAGTTCCCAACCAAGCTCGCCGACGTAGTTGACGCGTAGCGCGCGCACCGGGCCCACCGCGGTTTCGATGTCGCGCACCGAAAGCCACGGGAACGACGCGTTGTCGAGAGCGGTGGTAGTCACCTGCGCGAGCACGTCGCGCGAACGCGGGCCGACGACGATTAGCGAACCGAAGGCAGCCGTGACGTTGGTGAGGGTGACCGAACCGTCGCCGGGCAGCGCAGCTTCCAAGACATCGAGGTCGTGCCACTCGGCGCTTGCCGCTCCGACGGCGTAGTAGTGCTGGTCGGCGATCTTGCTGAGCGTGAATTCGCTGAGCACCTTGCCGTCTGGCAGCAGCGCGTAGCAAAGCGTGACGCGACCGGTCTTGGGCAACTTCGTGCACAACAGCTGATCGAGATACGCCTCGGCGCCAGGACCCTTGATTTCGATCTTGGTGAAACCGGGCAGATCGAGCACTGCAACGCCGTTGCGCGCGGCGGCACACTCTTGCGCTACCTGCTCGCGCCATCCGTTGCGGCGAAAGAACGACAACGAATGGTCGGTGACCGCGTTGGCGGTGCCGATGTTGGTGTCGAACCAGGTCGGCCGCTCCCAACCGCCCCGCGCGCCGAAGTAGGCGCCCTTCGCCTTCAGAGTTTCAAAGAGCGGCGATGTATACGCCGGGCGACCAGCTGGACGTTCTTCGAACGGGAAGCCCATCGCATATTCGTTCTGGTACACCTCGATCGCCTTGTCGATCGTGTACTGCGTGGTCGCGTAGTCCTTGTAACGGCGACGATCGATCGACCAGATGTCAATCGCGGGTCGGCCCTCGAGAATCCACTCGGCGATTGCCTTGCCCGCGCCTCCACCCTGTGCGATGCCGAAGCTGAACGTGTTGCAGTGGAAGAAGTTGCGTAGGCCGCGCTCGGGACCAAGGTATGGGTTTCCATCGGGCGCGTACGGAATCGGGCCATTGACGACGCGGGCGATGCCAGCATCGCCGAGCACAGGCACACGCTCGCCAGCGTCGAGGATCTGCGGTTCCAGCCGCTCGAGATCTTCGCTCCACAGCTGGTTCGCGAACTGATCGGGGATGCTGTCCTGCCACATCGCAGTGGCCTTCCACTCGTACGGCCCGAGGATGAAGCTGTTGCGCTCTTGGCGTAGGTAGTAACTGGTGTCGGGGTCGCGCAGCAACGGCAACGGTGTGTCGCGTGCGGCGAGCTCGGCGATTTCCTCGGTGATGTAGTACTGGTGCGACATGTGTGCGATGGGTAGGTGGCGACCGATCAGGCTCATCAACTCAGCGGCGCGGTAGCCGGCTGCGTTGACGACGATTTCGCAGTCGATCGTGTGCTCCTCGCCGTCGGCGGTGCGCGATGTCACCGTCCACGCGTGGTTCGGGTGTTGCACCAGGCCGACGACGCGCTCGAAGCGCCGCACGCGGGCGCCCATCGCGCGCGCCGCGCGCGCCATTGCCTGCGTGATTTGCGACGGATCAATGTCGCCATCGAGCGGGTCCCACAATGCGCCGACCAGATCGTGCGTCTTCACCAGCGGATAGCGCTCGACGAGTTGCGCGGACGTCAGCATGTCGTAGCCCATGCCTTGCGCGTTGGCCATGCTGGTCACGTGGCGGAATTCGGCGTAGCGCTCGTCGCTGTGCGCCAAGCGCACCGAACCGGTGACGTGGTAACTGATCGGAAACTCGGGGTCCTTGGCTAGCTCGCGATAGAGGGCAGCGGAGTACGACTGCACCTTCATCACGCTCCAGCTGGTGCTGTATGTCGGCACGTTGCCAGCGGCATGCCACGTGGAGCCGGACGTCAGCTCGTCGCGCTCCAGCAGCAACACATCTGTGCACCCCATTTTGGCCAGATGATAGAGCGTGCTGCAGCCGGCGATGCCGCCACCGATAACGACGATTCGTGCCTGATCATTCATGACATGTGAAGATAGGCGAAATCACTATGACGGACCTTCCTAGCTCTGCCCGCGTCGTAATTGTCGGCGGTGGAATCGTCGGTTGCAGCATCGCCTACCACCTAGCGCTGCGGGGCGAAACCGATGTCGTGCTGCTGGAACGCAAGCAGCTCACCTGCGGCACTACCTGGCATGCCGCCGGCTTGGTGGGCCAATTGCGTGCCACTCACAACCTGACTCGGCTGGCGCAGTACACCACCAACCTGTTTGCGACGCTCGAGCAAGAAACCGGGCAAGCAACCGGCTTCCAGCAACGCGGTTCGGTGCTGGTGGCGCCGAACAAGGAACGTCTGGAGGAGATCACGCGCGGCGCCTCGATGGCTCGCGTGTTTGGTCTCGACGTCAACATCGTCGGCCCATCGGAGATCAAGGCGCTGGTGCCGCTGGCCAACGTCGACGACTTGGTCGGCGGCGTGCACATGCCCAGCGACGGTGTCACCAACCCAATCGACACCACACAGGCATTAGCGAAGGGCGCTCGCTCACGCGGGGTGCGCATCGTCGAGAACGCAAAGGTGTCGCGAATCATCGTCGAGAACGGTCGTGCGACCGGCGTCGCCTACGAGGTCGATGGCACCGTGGGCGAGATTCGCGCCGATGCCGTCGTCAATGCGGCAGGTATGTGGGGCCGCGAGTTGGGCGACCAGGTGGGCGCGGTGGTGCCACTGCACGCGGCCGAGCACTTCTACATCGTCACGGAGGCGGTGGAAGGAATCTCGCCGACGATGCCCGTGTTGCGTGATCCGGAAGGCTGCGGTTACTTCAAAGAGGATGCTGGCAAGCTGCTGATCGGGTGGTTCGAGCCAGTGTCGAAGCCGTGGGGCATGACGAAGCCGGGCGGCGCGAGTGGCATCCCTGAGGAGTTTTCGTTCGGCACCTTGCCGGAAGACTTCGAACACATCGCACCGTTGGTGGAAGCCGCGACGCACCGCATGCCGATTCTCGGCGAGACCGGCATTCGCCTGTTCTTCAATGGGCCGGAAGCGTTTACGCCCGACGATCGTTATCTGCTCGGCGAGTCGCCCGATGTGAAGAGTCTGTTCATGGCGTGCGGCTTCAACTCCATCGGTATCCAATCATCGGGCGGCGCCGGCAAGGTGCTCGCCGATTGGATACTCGACGGTCATCCACCAATGGACCTGTGGGATGTCGACATCCGCCGCGTCATGCCCTTCCAACGCAACGCGAGTTATCTGCACGATCGCACGGTCGAGACGCTGGGTTTGTTGTACGCGATGCACTGGCCTTTCCGTCAACCGGAGACGGCGCGCGGTGTGCGTCGGTCGGTGTTGCACGATCGCCTGGATGCGAAGGGCGCGTGCTTCGGTGAGACTGCCGGATGGGAACGCACCAACTGGTTTGCGCCGGCGGGCGTCGCGGCCGAGTATGAGTACACCTACGGTCGGCAGAACTGGTTCCCGTACTCCGCCGAAGAGCACCACGCCGTACGTAGCGCAGTGGGCGTGTTCGATCAATCGTCGTTCGGCAAGTTCTCTGTGGAAGGTCCCGACGCCGAAGCGGTGCTGAACCAAATCTGTGCGAACGACGTCGCCGTGCCCGTGGGCAAGATCATCTACACGCAGTGGCTCAACGAGCGCGGCGGCATTGAGGCGGATCTCACGATCACGCGTGAAGCGGCTGATCGGTACCTGGTGGTTACCGCTGCGGCGACGCAGGTGCGCGACTTCGCGTACTTGAAGGCGAACATCCCGGCAACCGCTCGCGTCGTCGCCACCGACGTCACTTCCGGGTTCGCCGTGTTGAGCGTGATGGGTCCGAACTCGCGTGCGCTGTTGCAGTCACTCACCAGTCACTCAGCCGCTGACGACTTGTCGAACGAGGCATTCCCGTTCGGAACTTCGCGCATCATCGATCTCGCCTACGCGCGGGTGCGCGCCAGTCGCGTGACCTACGTCGGCGAGCTGGGATGGGAGCTGTACATCCCAACCGAGTTCGCCACCGGCGTATTCGATGCGATCGTTGCCGCTGGCCCCGAGTTCGGTCTGCGCCACGCCGGTTACCACGCGCTCAACTCGTTGCGCATGGAGAAGGGGTATCGCCACTGGGGCCACGACATTGGGCCCGACGAGACGCCGCTGGAAGCGGGTCTCGGTTTCGTGGTCGCATGGAACAAGCCGGGCGGGTTCATGGGCCGCGAAGCGCTGATGAACCAGAAGTTGGCGGGCGTGCATCAACGACTCGCGCAATTCGCTTTGGTCGACTCAGACAAGTTGCTGCTGCACAACGAGCCGATCGTGCGCGATGGCGTGATCGTCGGCCGCATCACCTCGGGCATGTACGGCCACACGGTGGGTACCGCGCTCGGAATGGGCTACGTCACGTCACCCGACGGCGGTCTGGTCGACCGCGACTTTGTATTGAACGGCAAGTACGAAATCGAAATCGCCGGTGAACGCGTGCCAGCCAAGGTTTCCCTCGACCCCTGGTACGACCCCAAGAGCGAACGGGTCAAGCGCTAACGACCGGGGGGTTTCATGCGTGCGGGGGGTTTCGTGCCCGCAGGCGTGCACGAAACCCCCGAGTGCGCCACAAGTGCAGCAAACCCCCCGCATCTACTGCGGGGCTTGCAGGCTGATCTCTCTGCCGTCGGGATCGAGCACCATCGCCTCGACTACTCCCCAATGCTGCGGTTCGAACTCTCGAGACAGTTTCAGCGCGGCGGCCTTTCCGAACTGCGCTGAGTCGGCGACTTGCAGGATTGGATGAGTCGTCAACTCGCGATCGTGCTGTTCCGCGATGAACACGTACGGGCCACCACTTGGGTGGCGCCATTGGCCGGACTCGTGGTCGGTTTCGAACACGTTCTCGAAACCGAGCGATTTCCACAACGCCGCGGTCGCCGAGTAGTTGCGAGTTTCGACGAAGTAGCCCAAGAATCCTTCAGTCGCCATCGGTTGCGTTCCCTCTCGTGAGACTTGTTCAGTGGTTGCGACCTATCATCGCGCTGTGAGCGACACACAAGAAGGCGGACGGCGGGGCGGGCGCGCAGCGCGGCAAGCGTTACGGGCGGCGCCACTGGCGCTAGATGTGCGGCCCGTGAACCCGGGGATGGTGGGCGGCAGGTACAAAGTGCTCACCGACGCCGAGGTACTGAAGGTGCATTTGGCCGCGCTCGACGTGCTGGAGAACATCGGATTGGCCGACGCGATTCCGTCGTGTCTCGAGGTGTTGTTGCCCAAGGGCTGCACGCTCAGTTCCGACGGTCGGCTGCTGTTTCCCCGCGCACTGATTGAAGACACGCTGGCGATGGCGGCGCGCAACTTCGTCTTGCACGCGCAAGACCCGCAGTACGACATGGAGCCGTGGGGAAAGAAGGTTTACTTCGGCACCGCCGGTGCGGCCGTATACATCGTCGACCCGATCACCGGCGAGTACCGGGAGTCCACTTCGCAAGACGCGTACGACATCGCGCGCCTCGTCGACAGGATGGAACACATCCACTTCTATCAGCGCACCGTGGTGCCTCGGGATTTGCCGGATCCCGCCGAGATGGATATCAACACCTGCTACCTCAGCGTGAGCGGAACGACGAAACATGTCGGTACGTCGTGGGTGCACCCCGATCATCTCGAGGCGTCGTTGAAGATGTTGCACCACATCGCCGGCGGAGAAGACAAGTGGCGCGCGCGGCCGTTCGTTAGCCAGTCGAACTGTTTCGTCGTGCCGCCACTGAAGTTCGCCGCCGACGCATGCCGTTGTCTGGAAGTCGCCGTGCGCGGTGGCATGCCGGTGCTGCTGTTGTCGGCTGGGCAGGCCGGCGCAACGGCGCCTGCGGCGCTTGCTGGTGCGCTGGTGCAAGAAGTTGCGGAAGTGTTGGCGGGGCTTGCGTATGTGAACGCAATCAAGCCCGGTCACCCAGCCATCTTCGGCTTGTGGCCCTTCGTCAGCGACCTGCGTAGCGGTGCGATGTCGGGTGGTAGCCCCGAGCAAGCAATCTTGTCGTCCGCCTGTGCGCAGATGGCGCACTTCTACGACCTCACCGGCGGCACATCGTCCGGTATCAGCGACGCGAAGATGCCCGACGCGCAAGCTGGCGCCGAGAAGGGCTACAACCACGCGCTGGTCGGCAACGCCGGCGCGAATCTGATCTACGAGTCCGCTGGCATGCACGGCAGCCTGCTCGGCTTCTCGCTCGAGGGTGTCGTTCTCGACAACGACATCGTCGGCGCTGTACAACGCACGATCAAGGGAATCGATGTCAACGACGAGACGTTGTCGGTCGATGTCATCCGTGCCGCGGTGATCGGCGGCCCTGGTCACTATCTCGGTTCGAAGCAGACGCTCTCTTTGATGCAGACCGAATACATCTATCCCGCGGTCGGCGACCGACTGAGTCCGAAAGAATGGAACGAGGTCGGCCGACCGAAGGTCATCGATCGCGCGATCGACAAGGTGCGCGACGTGCTGGCCACGCACTATCCCGATCACATTCCGGAGGCCATTGATCAGCAGATCCGCGCCGAGCTGCCCATCCGCCTTGATCGTGATCGAATGCAGCTCCCCGTGCCGTCCGTCGCGGGCAGCATCGCCGGTTCTTAGTCAGCGGCGGCTCGCCCTTCAGCCTCGATCTTCGTCACGACGTTGCGCGTCAGTACCAGGTAGGCGCAACCGGTGCAGAACGCCACGCCGCCGAATGTGGTGAGTGTCCAGCGCACGCCAACCGCCTCGGAGAGCAATCCGGCCAACAGTGCTGTGATCGACAACGTGAGCGTGAGGATCGCGAAGTCGCCGGCCATAACGCGGCCGCGTATGTAGTCGGGCGTGCGTAACTGCAGCCCGTATGTGCTCAGCGTCCACTGTGCGCCGCCACCAAGGTGGGCGACCGCGATGAACGCCGCGGCGAGGAAGATCACCGGCGACCATGCTGCCGCGAGGTAACAGACGCTGAACGCGATGCCGGAGAGGCCGCAGACGCGTAACACCTTCGAGAGGTCGCCTCTCGTAAACCTGGCCGCGATCAGTGGGCCGAGGCCGGTGCCGACGCCGCGGGCACCGAATAGCAAACCGGTTCCGCCGTCTTTCCAACCGTACGCCTCCGTCGCGAGCACCGGAAGCTGGCTGACGATGCCCGAGCCGATTGCGAAGGTTCCCTTGCTCGCCAATAGCGCGAGCACTGCCTTGTCTTTGCGCGCGTATCGCACGGCCTCGCCCATGTCGCTGAACGGACGCATAGTGCGTCTCGCCTCGCTCCGTTGCTGCTGCATCGGGTGGCGAATCATCGACAGCAAACCGAACGCAATCACGAAGGTCGCCGCGTCGGCGATGAACGACGCTTGCCGTCCGAAGGTTTCGCTGAACACACCACCGAGCGCTGCTCCGACCGCCAGCATCACACCCCAGGTGCTGCCGAAGAGCACGTTCGCCGTGCGCAACTCATCTGGGGTACGGGCGAGGTTGGGGACGCCGGCGTCGATGGCTGGCTTGACGAACGCTGCGAGCGCGCTGATGGTGCCTTGAAAGATGAACAACGGCCACACGCGGTCGACTGAGGCGGTCAACAGTCCGAGCGCCGCGACGGCTTGTAACAGCGAGACAACCATGATCAGGCGACGGCGGTCGAAGCGATCGACCATCGAACCGGCGAGCGGCGTCACCAGGAACGCCGGCAACGTGAACGCAACGTATGCAAGCGAGACCAGCAACTCGCTGTCTGTCCCGTCCTTTACCATTCCGGTGATCGCGACAAAGACGAACCAGTCGCCCATGAACGAAACGACTTGCGCGAAGAAGAGGGCGCGCAGATCCGCATTCCCGCGGAGCAGCTTGATCATCGAGTTGCGTGTGCGTGCAACAAGTGGGCGAGACACTCCGTGACTCGCCTTGCCGTTGGCACGTGAAGGTACTCGTTCGGTCCGTGGGCGTTGGCGCCCGGGCCGAGCGCGCCGGTGATCACGAACTGCGCGGCTGGAAAGCGCAGGCCGAGCATTCCCATGAACGGGATTGATCCACCCTCGCCGAAAGCCCGTGTCGCCTTACCGAAGGTTTCTTGCCCGGTTGACTCGAGTGCGTCCCAGAGCCACGGTGCAAACGGCGGGGCATTCCAGCCCGGCCCCGCATGGCCGTCGAGGAACTGCACTTTCGCGCCGTAGGGCGGATCGGCCGTGAGGCACTTGGCGACCGCCGCTAGTGCACGATCGGGGTCGCAGGTCGGTGGCAGCCGGATGCTGAGTTGCAGCGACGTCTGCGGCCGCAGCACGTTTCCTGCTGCGGCGATTGCGGGGATGCCATCGATGCCGGTGAGGCTGAGCGTCGGTAGCCAAGTGCGCGCGAGCAGTTGCTCCGTGGCGTCGTCCATCGCAGGATGCGCGCCCTCGACGAACGGGAAGTGACCACCGATTGGGAACTCGGCAGCGGTCTCGGTGGCTTGGTCGCGGCGATCGGCGGGGATCGGCTCGTGAAGTTCCGGCAGCAGCAGTGCGCCGGTGCTGCTGTCTTCCAATCGGTCCAGCAACATACGCGCGATGCGAAACGACGACGGCACGACACCGCTCGCTTCTCCGCTGTGCACGCCCTCGGTGAGGATCTCGACTCGCAACGTGCCCGCTACCAATCCACGTAGCGAAGTGGTGACCCACATGCGTTCGTAGTCGAGGCAACCGGAGTCGAGGCAGAGCACGAACGTGGGCGAGCCGATGCGATCTGCGTACGCCTCGAGATATGCCGGTAGGTCCGGGCTACCGCTTTCCTCGCTGGCCTCGATCAGCACAACGAGGCGCGAGTGTTGTAGTCCCGCGAGCTGCGCGGCTTCGATCGCGAGCAGCGATGCGAATGCGGCGTAACCATCGTCGGCCCCGCCGCGGCCATACAGCTTGTCGCCCTCAAGCACCGGCCTCCACGGCCCGAGGTCTTCGCGCCAGCCCGTCATTTCTGGCTGCTTGTCGCAATGGCCGTACAGCACGACCGTGTCGTCGGCTGGGCCACCGTTGTACGCCGGAACTTCGCACAAGATCAGGGGAGTGCGGCCCTCGAGCTGCAGCACTTCAACCGAAAGGCCCGCGATCGGTCTTGCCGCGCACCAATCGCGGATCAGCGCAACTGCCTGATCGAGATAGCCGTGGGCCTTCCAATCCGGGTCGTAGAGCACCGATACACAGGGGATACGGATGTAGTCGTGCAGCTTCGGCAGGATCTCATTCGTCCACACCTTGTCGACGTGTTCGTGGATGGTGCTGTTGGAACTCATCGACGCACCGCTGCGATGCGTTCCATCGTGCGTTCGGCCTCACGCACCATCTCGCGCACGATGTCGCCCGCCGGAATCAGTTCGTCGATTGCGCCAGCGCCTTGGCCGCACGGGAAGAACTCGCGACTCGCATCGACCTCGGTGCCGTCCTGTGCACCGAGGTGGTTGACGCCTGCCTTCGTGCTCGCTATCACCTGTTGTGGGAACGGCTGAAGTTCTTCCGGATGCTGTTCGAAGTGATTCGTCCACTCGTTACGCACGACGCGGCACGTCTTGCCGGTGTACGAACGACTGACGACGGTGCCGTCTTCGGCGACGCCGAGGATCGCTTCCTTGTAACCCTTTACCGCCCGGGCTTCCGGCGTTGCGATGAAGCGGGTGCCGACCCACACGCCATCGGCGCCAAGTGCGAGTGATGCGGCGAGGCCGCGTCCATCGAACAGTCCGCCGGCCGCGACCACTGGCACCTTGTCGCCGACCGCGTCGACCACCATCGGAACCAGCGTGAGGGTGGCGACCGTACCGGTGTGGCCACCAGCTTCGGTGCCCTGCGCGACGACGAAGTCGACGCCGCTTGCGACCGCGCTGACGGCGTGGCGCACCTTGCCGCACATGCTGCCGACCAGAACGTTCTTCGAGTGCAGCAGGTCGATGACCTCGCGGGGGACTCCTAAGCCGGCGACGAAGATTCGCGCCCCACCGTCGATCACGTTCTGAATGCCCTGCTCGACCTGCCCGGGCAGCGCGGTGAGCAGATCGACGCCGAACGGCTTCGATGTCGCCTCGCGCACCTTGGCCATCTCGATCGGCAGTTCCTCAACAGCCATGGTGCTCGCGCCGAGCGTGCCAATTCCGCCAGCCTCGCTGACCGCCGCGACCAGTCGGTGATAGCTCACTCCACCCATGCCAGCCAGCATCACCGGATGCTCGATGTCCAGTAGTTCCGTCAACCGCGTCCGTAAGGCCATGCACCGACCGTAGCCCCAAGCACCAACTCAACTCCATGTCGGGGGTTTCGTGCAGGACTTGGGCATGTCGGGGGTTTCATGCAGGTTTTCCAGCATGAAACCCCCGGGTGGCGATGCTTCCGGCCGCGGATATGTTCGGCGTCGCGACTTTCCCCAAAGTGGTTTCGATCGGGGAGACTTCGCATGTCTAACTTTTCTGCAGCGACGCTTGAGTTGTTGCAACGCCAGATTGGCCATCTGACCACTCAGCAACTCGCGGCGGGCGGAATCGGGAGGTCTGGCCGCCAACAACTCGTGGATAACCGAGTGCTCGATCGACCGTTCAAGTCCGTCTATCGCGTGGCCACGCGGCGACCGACGCTGGAACAGCGGCTCGTCGCGCTGAGCCTTGCCCACCCATCGGGGTTCGTCACCGGGCCAACCGCCGGCGGATACTTGGGACTGCGTCGAATGCCTCGCGCATCGCAAATTCATTTTTGCATTCGTCACGACGCTCGAATCGACATTCCCGTTGATGTCAAAGTGCGCCAGTCCACGCGGATCGCTCCGGTGGACGTGCGCACGCTCGAAAACGGAATGCGGATAGCGAGCTGGGCGCGTCTGCTCTGCGATCTTGCTGCGGACTTATCCAAGGTCAGCCTGACGTCAATCATCGATCAGGCCTTACGCGAGGGCCACTGTGTGCTGGAAGAGCTTGACGCGATGTCGCTGCGGTTGTGCCATCCGACCCGACGGGGATCAGAGCTCTTTCGACGCACGTTGATGGAGCGGGGCCATCGCAAACCCGTTGATTCGCATCCCGAGCTCGCTGTCTTGAACGGGCTGCGTGCTCGCGGGGTTCCTGCAATACCCCAGGATGAACTCTTGCTTCCAAGTGGCAAACGCATTCGCATCGATCTGGCCGTGCCGGCTGTTAGGTGGGCCGTCGAGGTCGACGTCCATCCCGAACACAATCGACCGAGCGGTGTCGCGAGCGACAAGCAGCGGGATCGACAGTCTCACCGCATCGACTGGCAAGTCGATCGTGTTACCGAGGAGGATCTAGTGGATCCGGAGACCCTCTTTGACGAACTCGCTGCCAACTACCGCGCTCGTGTTGCGGCGGTTGCGGCGTGAGTGGGGGGCTTGATGCACGTTTTCCGGCATGAAACCCCCGGGGTGCAGGAAACCCCCGACTCAGCGATACGGACCCGGTTGTTTGAGGAACTTGCGGTGCCAGCGCCTTGGGGTGAAGACGATTGCACGGGGTTCGTCTTCGAACATCCACCTGGCGAAGTTGCGGCGCGTCCAACCGGTGAGGCCGACGACGCGAACGGCGCCGCGCGCGATCCACGCGCGCGCGAGCCAACCGTTCAGCACCTTCGACAGGCGATGGTCGGCGAGCAGATGTGCGCGCACCGACTTCTCGTACATCGAAGCCACCGTCGCGGCCGAACCCAGGATTGCCTCGGCTGCCAACCGGCCGGTGACGATCGCTTGGCCGATTCCTTCGCCTGTCATCACGTCGGTGGCGCGCGCCGCGTCGCCGACGAACAGCACCCGCCCTGCGCTCAGCGTTGCGCGATCAATTGCCGCCGGGATCGGCCACGCGGTCACGCGATCTTGCAGCTGTGCATCGGGTCCTAACGCTTCGCGAATGTGCGGACGCTCGAGCAAACTCGCCCACTCGGCGTTCATCGACTTGCCCGTGCGCGCACCGTCGCGCAATACGCCGAACCCGAGATTGACGCGACCGTCGGGCAGCGGAAAGCTCCACGCATATCCGGGAAGAAAGTCGGGCTCGAACCACACGTAGAGCCGATGCGCGGCTGGCCCGGTGATACCAGTTGCGTACTGGCGAAACGCGTGCCACTCGCCGAGGTACCCGGGCTCGGCGAGGCCCAGCGCTTTGCGGGTCGGCGACCACATTCCGTCGGCCGCGATTGCGAACCTCGCACGCACGTTCCCGATTCCCTCGATCGCGACCTCGACGCCATCGGAGTTCTGCGTCACGCCCGTCACGGCGCAGCCCTCGCGTACGTCGGCACCCGCCTCGCGCGCCATTCGCAACAGCGCGTCGTCCAACTCGCGGCGAGGCGCGGTGGCCCCGAAGATCCCGTCGGGTGGCATCGGCAGGCAAACCTCGCGCCCAGACGGCGAGCGCAGCCACGCTTCCTCCACCGTCTGCCAGCTCGGCACCATGGCCGGTTCGAACCCCAGGGCTTCGAGCTCGCGCAATGCCAACGTGGTCAGGCCATCGCCACAGCATTTGTCGCGCGGGAACACGGCCTTGTCGACGACCATGACCGCTCGGCCCGCCCGCGCCAGCACGATCGCCGCCGTGGCGCCGGCAGGTCCGCCCCCGACGATGAGTACGTCGACCGTTGACTCGTTCTCTGACATCGCTTCCACCTTATGATGCCCGTCATGAAACGACTATGTGAGGACCGAGTTGTAATCGTCACTGGCGCAGGTCGCGGTATTGGCCGCGAGCACGCACTGAGCCTCGCCAAGCACGGCGCGAGGGTTGTTGTCAACGACCTTGGCGCTAGCACCGACGGTGTCGGTGCCGATACAAGCCCGGCACAGCAGGTCGTCGCCGAGATCGAAGCGATGGGTGGGCAGGCGGTCGCCAACGGCGACAGCGTGTCGTCCTTTGAGGGCGCGCAGCGGCTGATCAACACCGCCATCGAAGTGTTCGGCCAGCTCGACGTCGTCGTCAACAACGCTGGCATCCTGCGCGACCGCATGCTGGCCAACATGACCGAAGAAGAGTGGGACGCAGTCATCAATGTTCACCTCAAGGGAACGTTTGCCCCCGCGCATTGGGCCGCTGCCTACTGGCGCGATCAGAGCAAGGCTGGCAAGCCGGTGAATGGTCGCATCATCAACACGACGTCGGTCAGCGGCATCTACGGCAACCCCGGCCAGACGAACTACGGCGCGGCGAAGGCGGGAATCGCGGCCTTCACGCAAATCGCCTCGATGGAACTCGCTCGCTACGGCGTCACCGTGAACGCAGTGGCACCGGTGGCACTCACGCGGATGACCGAAGGTCTTGGCCCGGCACCCGAGACCGATGAAGAGCGCGAGATGCGATCGCCGAAGTGGATTGCCCCGATCGTCACGTGGCTGGCGAGCGAGGAGTCCTCCAATGTGACGGGCCGCGTGTTCGAAGCCAGCGGTCAAACGTTGGCAATCGCCGAAGGTTGGGTGCGTGGCCCGCGCCACGCTCCCGTCGACGACCCGACCAAGCTCGGTTCTATCGTCGAAGAACTGCTCGCGGGCGCGCGTCCCAACAGCGGTATGAACGGCGATCCCGGCGGCTGGCCGCAACCGCAGCCCCAGCGGCAGGCCTGAGAATCCGATGCCGTTGAACCCTGAAGCCGTCGGCGCGCTCGGCGACGCCCGCGAGATCTCATGGAACTCGAAAGACGCCCTGCTGTACGCCGTTGGAATCGGCGCCGCACACGACGACCTGCAGTTCAGCACCGAAAACACGAAGGACACCCCGCAAGTCGTCTATCCGACGTTCGCGGTTGTTGCTGGCTCGGGCACGCCTTCCGCGGGCAAGAGCGCACTCAGTCAAGTGGGGTCGTTTAACTGGGCGATGCTCGTGCACGGCTCGCAAGCCATCACGCTGCATCGTCCGATCCCGGTCGAAGCAAAGGCAATTGCGCAAGACCGTGTTGCCGCAATGTACGACAAGGGCAAGGCCGCGATCGTCGTGATCGAGAACGAGGTGAAGACGGTTGCGGGTGAACCGTTGTGGAGCACGCGTTCGGCGGTCTTCATCCGCGGCGAAGGTGGTTGGGGTGGCGACCGAGGCCCAAGCGGTGCGCAAAATGAGCCGCCGGATCGCGCACCGGACCACGAGGTGACTTTGCAGACCTCGCCGGACCAAGCGTTCGTTTATCGGCTATCGGGCGATCGCAACCCGCTGCACACCGACCCTTCGTTCGCTGCGCTCGGCGGTTTCGATCGACCGATTCTGCACGGCCTGTGCTCGTATGGATTCACGGGCCGCGCGTTGTTGGCCGAACTGGCCGCAAACGACGTCAGTCGCTTTCATCACATGGAGGCGCGGTTCGCGTCGCCGGTGATGCCCGGCGATGCCCTGACGGTGCGCATGTGGCGAGTAGGGGACGGCAAAGCGGTGTTCACCACATCAGTGGGCGACCGCGTGGTGATCGATCAGGGATTAGCAACCTTCAGCTGACCCCTCCAGCTAGCTGAGCGGTCGAGCTCATTCAGTCCGGGTAACACGCAACCGATACGTCGATCTGTTGCACAAATGGGTCGTGCGCACGAACCGCGAAGCGCGCTCGGTCGGCGGCGGCGGAGCGGGCGGCGGCGGTGTTCTCGCTGGCAGGCAGTTGCAGGTGCACGCGCACGCTGTCGGCCAGTCGCTGTACCTCGACAACCGTTGGCAGGTGCGACAGCTCTCGGCGCACGGCAGCCGCGTAGGCCGACTCAACGGAGCGGTTGGCGATGGCGGCGGCAACCGTCGCGTTTGGTAGCTCGTCGTCGATTTGGGTTGGATCAACCACGACCAACGGCACTCGGTGACGACTGGCGCAAATCGACCCCATCTCGGCCAGCGTGTGGGGTGACTCGGGCTCGCGGGTGAGGATCGCCAGGTCCACACTTTGCTCGAGCGGGCATGCGGCATGGTGATCAACGCCGCGGCACGGTCCGCCGTGATCATCAGAGCAATGGACGACTTCGTGGCCCTCAGCTGCGAGTTGCTTGTTCAGTTCGCTCGCCTGGCTTGGTTTTGACTCAATGAGCAGCACTTTCATGCGCTCATGACACAACGATGTGCGCCCTTGCAACTAGGGCCAAAGGTCAGTACAGCTGCTTTACCCCTCGGGCAATCTCGCGATCGCGTCGTCGGCGACGACGAGGCATTGAGCTAGCGCAGGCGTGCGACTACGTCGGCGAGCGCGACATCTTCGCGTTCGCCGGTGCGGCGGTCTTTCACTTCCACGACGCCGTCGACCAAACCGCGGCCAACCACAACGATCGTCGGCACGCCGACTAACTCCGCGTCGTTGAACTTCACCCCTGGCGACACGCCGACGCGATCGTCGAGCAACACGCGTAACCCAGCGGCCTCGCACTCCGCCGCCAACAGCTCCGCAGCAGGCAGTTGCGGATCCGTTGCCTTGCCGGTGGCGACGATGTGTACATCGGCCGGTGCGATCTCGCGCGGCCAGATCAGACCCTTGTCGTCGTGATTCAGTTCGGCAACCGCCGCGACTGCGCGTGACACGCCGATCCCGTACGACCCCATCGTGACGACGCGAGTCTTGCCGTTCTCGTCGAGCACCGTCAGACCGAGTGCCTCCGCATACTTGCGGCCAAGTTGGAAGATGTGGCCGATCTCGACGCCACGCGCAATCTCTAACGCCTTGCCGCAGCTTGGGCACGGATCACCGGCGTGGACTTCGGCGGCTTCGATGAACCCATCGGGGGTGAAGTCGCGGCCCATCATCAGGTCCTTGACGTGGCGACCCGGCGCGTCGGCGCCGGTGATCCAGCGAGTGCCCGAAACGATGCGCGGGTCGACGACAAACCGAATGCCGGCCGGCTTGTCCTCGCCGAGCGCGCCGGGGCCGATGTAACCCTTCGCAAGATGCTTGTTCTTCGCGAAGTCTTCCTCGCTGAACGGCTCGATCTCTGCGGGCGACACTTGCGCCTCGAGTCGCTTCATGTCGACCTCGCGGTCGCCGGGAACGCCGATTGCCAGCGAGCTGACGGTGCCGTCGGGGTGCTTCAACTTCACGACCAGGTTCTTCAACGTGTCGGCCGCAGTCCAGTCGCGATCGGCGCGGCGCAGATCGGTGCGTGCGTTGAACAAATCGACCAGCGTTTGGATCGTCGGCGTGTCGGGTGTGTCGACAACCTCCGCCGCAGGGCCGTCGAGCGCCAAAGCGGCCGGCGATGTGACGCGCACGGCCTCGGTGTTGGCGGCGTAGTCGCAGTTCGAGCAACGCACGTACGTGTCTTCGCCGACGGCCATTGGCGCCAGGAACTCTTCGCTCGCCGAGCCGCCCATTGCGCCGCTCATCGCCGAGACGATCACGTACGGCATGCCCAGACGTTCGAATGTCCGCTGATATGCGACGCGGTGCTTCTGGTAACTGGCTTCGAGACCGGCCTCGTCGATGTCGAAGCTGTACGAGTCCTTCATCGTGAACTCGCGGCACCGCAGCAGGCCAGCACGCGGGCGTGCTTCGTCGCGGAACTTGTTCTGGATCTGGTAGATCACGAGCGGCAAGTCCTTGTAACTGCTGTACAGATCTTTGACCAGCAGCGTGAACATCTCTTCGTGCGTCGGTGCCAACAACATGTCGGCGCCCCGGCGATCCTTCAGGCGGAACAGATTGTCGCCATAGTCGGTCCAGCGGCCGCTCGCCTCGTACGGCTCGCGGGGCAGCAGTGCGGGGAAGTGGACCTCCTGGAACCCCTCGCGGTCCATCTCCTCGCGGACGACACGCTCGACATTGCGAAAAACAATCCACCCGAGCGGTAGCCAGGTGAAGCCGCCGGGTGCGGCGCGGCGGATGTAGCCACCGCGCACCAGCAGGCGATGACTGGCCACTTCCGCGTCGGCGGGATCCTCGCGCAGGGTGCGCAGGAACAGCGTCGACATTCGCAACAAAGGGGTACCTCGTAGACGGTTTGGAGGCCCTTTTCAGAGCCCAATACGGCAGGCCGCACACTACTGGGCAGGCGCTATACTTTGGCCGTCTTTGAAGTTCAAGGAACTAAAGGCGTGGGCTCTCGTGGCCCACGCCTTCTTTACTGAAAGGGCCCAGTTTGGGCCAGTAAACGCCAGGTAGCGACATGGAAGGGAGGCCAAACGATGAGTGAAACGCAGACGCTCGACAAGGTTCGCGCCCTCGTGACCCCCATCGTCGGCGACCTCCAACTCGACCTCTACGACCTCGAGTTCCGGGGTGGGACGTTGCGCGTTGTTCTCGACACCCCGGTCGGCAGTGCGGCCGGAGTCGACCTCGACACCATTGCGTTGGCGACCCGCCTGATCGGGCGCGAATTCGACCATCACGACCCGGTGCCGGGCCACTACACCCTCGAAGTCACCAGCCCCGGGCTTGAGCGCACGCTGCGCACGCCCGCGCACTTTCAGCGCGAGTTGGGCAAGGTCGTGGCGCTGAGGCTGCGCGACACGACGAACGCCGATCGGCGCGTGCAGGGCGTTCTGAGCGCGGCCGACGAGCAGGCGGCGACCATCAGTCCGGAAGATGGCAGCGAAGCGCGCACGGTCAAGTACGACCAAATCGATCGCGCACGCACCGTCTTCACCTGGGGCCCGAGCCCGAAGCCAGGTGGCAAGAAAGCAAAGACTGGCAGCCCAACGACAAGTCCCGCAATCAATAAGGAGCAGGCACGGTGAGCACCCTCGACATGTCCGAAGCCATCAAGATGTTGGCTAACGAGAAGAACATCTCGGTCGACACCCTGCTGCAAGTTCTCGTCGACGCGCTTGCGCTCGCGTACAAGCGTCGGCCGGGCGCGGCACCCGAAGTTGAAGTGCACGTGAATCCCGACACGTTCGAGTTCACATTCATTGCGTTCGACATCGACGACGACGGCAACTGGGTCAACGAGCGCGACGACACGCCGAAGAAGGAAGAGCTTGGCCGAATCGCGGCGCAGACCTTCCGTCAGGTGATGAGCCAGAAGATTCGCGAAGCCGAACGCGATCGCAAGTTTGAGGAATACGCGAACCGCGAAGGCGACATCGTCACTGGCATCATTCAGCAGGCCGACGATCGCTACACCCTGCTTGATCTCGGCCGTGTCGAAAGCCTGCTGCCAAAGGCCGAGCAGGTGCCGTTCGAGCGCCCGGTTCCCGGCGATCGCGTCAAGGCCTACATCGTCGAAGTGCGCAAGACCGCGAAGGGTCCGCAGATCGTCGTCAGCCGCACCCACCCAGGTCTCATCAAGCGACTTTTCGAGCTGGAAGTTCCAGAAATCGCGGATGGCATCGTCGAGATCAAGGGCTGTGCGCGCGAACCTGGCCACCGCACGAAGATTGCCGTGTGGTCAAACGATCACAACGTCGATCCGGTCGGCGCGTGTGTCGGTGCCCGTGGTGGCCGTGTACGCATGGTTGTCAACGAATTGCGCGGCGAGAAGATCGACATCGTTCCGTTCAGCGAGGACCTTGCCGATTTCGTGGCCAAGGCTTTGTCGCCAGCGCGCGTCACCGCTGTCATCATTAGCGACGATGTGACCCAGGCCGATGTGATCGTGCCCGACAATCAGTTGAGCCTCGCGATCGGCAAAGAAGGCCAGAACGCGCGCCTCGCGGCGCGGCTGACGGGTGTGCGCATCGACATTCGCGGCGAAACAGAACCCGTCGATGGTCTTGAAGAGGGCGACTACGAAGAAGGCGAGTGGGTGCCCAACGCCGAGACCGGCGAAATCGAGTGGCACGCCGCCGACGGTACGATCCTCACGCAAGAGCAGTGGAACGAGCAAGCGGCGGCAGCAGCTGCCGAGCCCGCGGCCTCCGAACCCGAGGTCGCAGCAGTGGAAGAGCCGTCTGCCGAGGCGGCAAGTAATGAGGAGAGTGGTGACCACGCCTAACACTCGAATCGCCGTACCGCAGCGCACTTGCATCGGCTGTCGCCAAACGCGGCCGCAGAGTGAACTAGTGCGTTGCGCTGTTAACCAGCATGGCGCTCAGGTCGGCCGCACAGCGGCTGGCCGCGGGGCATGGCTGTGCTCGATGACCTGCTACCACACGGCGGTGCAACGTAAGGCGTTTGATAGGTCGTGGAAGCGCTCGCTGCCCGCCGACGCGCTGCTGTCGCTTGGCGATTCGCTGCGCGCCGCAATGAACGACACAAATCTGAACGACACAAACCTGAACGACACAGATCTGAACGACACGGACATGAAAGAATCGTCAGTTGTCGGGATCGCTCCCGACAACACGACGCCAAGGAAAGGCTGACCCGAGTTTTGGCGAAGAACCTGCGCGTACACGAGCTCGCGAAACAGCTCGGAATGACGAATGCCGAGATGATGGCGCTCTGCGAGCGAATGGGTGTGGGAGTGAAGAGTCACTCATCCACACTCATCGAGGCACAGGGCGACCGTCTTCGTCGACGCGCGGAGAAAGATGGGCTCACCCGGCCCGAGCAGCCCGAAGAGCCCAAGCCGGTAAAGGCTGCCGCCAAGAAGGCGGCAGCGCCGAAGGATCCGAGCGACACCAAGCCGAAGGTCGCCAAGGCAACCGCCACCAAAGCAACCGCCAAGCCAGCGAAGGCCGCAGCACCGAAGAAAGCCGCTGCCGCGAAGGTCGCCGAGCCAACAGATGATGCGCCGACAACAACAGCCTCGGTCGAGGAAGTGGCAGCACCGGCCGCAGAAGTGCGCGTCGAGCAGGTCGAACCCGAGCCCGCGCCAGCCGTTGCGCACTCGCGCATCACCAGCAGCCGGCAACCGGCGGCTGAGCCTGCTCGCCCCGCGGCGGCCACGCCGACGGCGGCAGCGCCCACCGCTCCCCGAACAGCGGCACCCGCCTCACCCGCACCCTCCTCACCCGCTCCCGCCGCCGCACCTGCGGCCGCCGGCGCCCCGCCAGCGCGCCCGGCAGCCGCGCCAGCCCGACCGACTTCTGCTTCGGGTCGGCCGATTCCGCCGCCACCCACCGGTGGCCGCCCAACTTCGGCCTCTGGCAAGACGATTCCGCCGCCGCCCGGCGGGTTGCGATCAAGCAGTGCTCCGCGTACGGGCTTCGGCCCTACGACCAGCGGCCCGCGCCCCGGTGGTGGCTACACCGCCCGTCCCGGCGGCCCGGGTGGCCCGGGTGCCACCGGCCCCTCACGTCCCTCCTCGCCCGGCGGTCCCCGTCCGGGTGGTTACCCGCCGCGCACTGGCGGCCCCGCGGGCGCTCGCCCGGGTGGCTTCGGTGGTCCTCGGCCCGGTCCCGGTGGCGCCGGCGGCCCCGGCGGTGCCCGTCCGGGTGGCCCCGGTGGCGCTCGTCCAGGCGGTCCCGGTGGCGGCCCTGGTGGTCCTGGCGGTCGTCCGAACGGACAACGTCGCGCGCCGCGCAAGAAGAGCCGTGCCCGTCGTCGTCGCGACTTCGACGAAATGCAGCCGAACTACAACAGCAGCTATACCGCCACCAATGCTCCGGTTCCTGATGGCACCATCATCGTCGAGCGCGGCGTGTCGGCGCAGGAGTTCGCTCCCAAGCTAAACCGCACCGCTGCCGACGTGATTCGCTTCTTGCTGCAGAACGGCGAAATGGTCACCGCCACCATGACGCTGAGCGACGAGCAGATGGAGTTGTTCGCACTGGAAGTCGGAGCCGACCTGTTGCTGGTCGAGCCCGGTCAGCAAGAAGAACTCGAACTGCAAGCGCTCTTCGATGACAGCGACGACGACGACGAGGCTTTGCAGGTGCCGCGAGCCCCGGTCATCACGATCATGGGTCACGTCGACCACGGCAAGACCACGTTGCTCGACAAGATTCGCAACGCCAACGTTGTTGCTGGCGAGGCCGGAGGCATCACACAGCACATCGGCGCATACATGGTTGATGTGCATGGCAGCAAGATCACATTCCTCGACACGCCTGGCCACGCCGCATTCACCAAGATGCGCGCCCGTGGCGCGCAGGTGACCGACATTGTCGTGTTGATGGTTGCGGCCGACGACGGCGTTATGCCGCAAACGATCGAAGCCATCAACCACGCCCGCGCCGCTGAAGTGCCGATCGTGGTCGCGCTCAACAAGGTCGACAAAGAGAACGCCGATGTGCAGCGCGTGCTGTCACAACTCAGCGAGCAAGAACTGGTTCCCGAGTCGTGGGGCGGCGACACCATCGTCGTCGAGATGTCGGCATCACAAAATCTGGGCGTCGACGATCTGCTGGAACAACTCGCCGCCGTAGCTGCGGTGGAGGAGTTGACTGCCAATCCGTCTGGCCGTGCCAAGGGTGTTGTGCTCGAGGCCAACCTCGACACCGGCCGTGGCCCGGTCGCGACGGTGCTGGTCGACAAGGGCGAGCTCAAAGTTGGCGATGCAATCGTCGCTGGTGCCTCATGGGGCCGAGTGCGCGCCATGATCGACGACAAGGGCAACCAGGTGAAGGTCGCTGGCCCCAGCACGCCGGTGCAGGTGCTCGGTCTGCAAAGCGTGCCGAACGCGGGCGACGAGTTCCGTAGCTCGGATACCGAAAAGACCGCCCGTACTGTCGCCGAGGCTCGCGAGCAGCGCTATCGCTTGAAGGCGCAGCGCGGCGATGCGCGCGTGCACACCGGCGTGAAGCTGGAAGACATCTTCAACCAGATTCAGGCTGGCGAGGTGGCCACGCTGAACATCGTGCTGAAGGCCGACGTGCAGGGCTCGCTGGAAGCCGTCTCCGAATCGCTACGCAAGCTCGAGCGCGATGAAGTGAAGCTGGCGTTCGTGCACCGCGCGGTCGGCGCGATCAACGAGAACGACATCAGCCTGGCCGCCACCACCAACGCCACGCTGATCGGGTTCAACGTGCGTCCGGATCGTAAGGCCCGCGAACTTGCTGCCTCCGAGGGCGTCGAGATTCGCACCTACGAAATCATCTACAAGCTGCTGGAAGACATCAGTCGCGCCATGATCGGAATGCTCGCCCCCGAGTTCGAGGAAGTGGTCACGGGCGACGCGGAGGTGCGCGAGATCTTCCGTGTTCCGAAGCTCGGCGCAATTGCCGGTTGCCTCGTCACCAGCGGCGTCATTACGCGTGGATCCAAAGTTCGCTTCCTTCGCGAAGGCACGATCATCTGGAAGGGTGCTATCCAGTCGCTCAAGCGATTCAAGGATGATGCCCGTGAGGTGCGCGAAGGTTTCGAATGCGGCATCGGTCTCAGCGACTTCCAGGACCTCAAGCCCGGCGACATCATCGAAACATTCGAGGAACGAGAAATCGCTCGCGTCTAGCAAGTCCACGACGTGTGGAGCGTCGGTAGCCTGCGGGCATGGCTGATCTTGAGTTCTTTTTCGACGCGGTGTGCCCGTTTGCTTGGGTGACGTCACGATGGGTCACCGAGGTCCAGCAAACGCGCGATGTCGAGGTCGAGTGGCGCTTCATCTCTTTGAAGATGATTAACGAGGGCACCACGGACGGGGCGTATGGCGACAGGTTCCGCGACAGCCACATGGCCGGTTTGTTCTCCCATCGAGTGTGCGACGAAGTTCGAATCCAGCATGGCAACGATGCTGTGGGTGCGCTCTACACAGCGTTGGGTGATGCGTTTCACACACACCCGCGCCTGCCCAAGATCAACGTCGACCCCGCAGCGTTCATGATCGAAATGCTGAAGGCGGCCGACCTGCCGACCGACTATGCAGCACACGTGCACGACGAATCACACGATGCGTACATCCGCCAAGACACCGAACTGGCGTTTAGTCGCACGGGCCGCGATGTCGGCACACCGATCATTACGTTCCACCCAGGGCAAGCCAACGAAGGAAGTTTCTTCGGACCGGTGATCTCCTCCATCCCTCGCGGTGACGATGCGCTACGCCTGTGGGACGCGATTGAGGTTGTTGCCACCTCGACGGACATGTCCGAGCTGAAGCGCTCCAATCGCGCGCCGCTGAATTTCAACTAGGAGGCGTGTAGTGACAAAGCCCCGCCGTCCATCGGCCCCATCGACGCACCGTTATCCCCGTACCGCGCGGCTCAGCGAATCGTTGCGTGAGGTGATTGCAGAAGAACTCACCCGCATCGACGACGAGCGGCTTTCACTGGTCACCGTTACCTCCATCGATGTCGATCCCGAGATGAACCGCGCAATCGTGTTCTTCGACTCGTTGGTCGGCGAAGAAGGCGACGCGGAGATTCTGGCTGCGCTTGGCGAGCATCGTGTGCGTATTCAGTCCTCCGTCGGGCGTCAGGTGCGCGCCAAGAAGACCCCGATTCTCAGCTTCAAACCCGACGACTCGATCCGTGCCGCCGAGCGCATCGAACGGGTTCTGCGCGACAAGGCGACGTTGCCCGAACGCCCGCCGTCACCAGATGAGGACTAGTGGCGCGTCGCAAGCCACCATCAACACACGGGCTGGCAGTTGTCGATAAGCCTGCCGGGGTCACCAGCCACGATGTTGTTGGCATGTTGCGCCGCCGCTTCAACGAGAGGCAGGTTGGTCACGCAGGCACGCTCGATCCGGACGCGACGGGTGTACTGCTGGTCGGCGTCGGGCGGGCGACGCGGCTGTTGCGGTTTCTCACCGACCTGGGCAAGACGTACTCCGGTCAGGTCGTGTTCGGCACGACAACCGACTCGTTGGACAGCACCGGTGCGGTGACCGGCACCTTCGAGATGAACGACCTCACTGAAGCGCGAGTTCGCGATGCGGTAAGCCAGCATCTGACGGGCGCGATTGAGCAGATCCCGCCGATGGTCAGTGCGGTCAAGATCGACGGGCGGCGACTGTACGAACTGGCGCGCGATGGTGTCGAGATCGAACGCGCACCGCGACCCGTTGTCGTTCACCGCTTCGACGTCGTCGCAACCGCCGACCCGCTGGTGTACAGCATTGAAGTGCAGTGCTCGAAGGGCACGTACATCCGCACACTCGCCGACGACCTTGGACGGCTGTGCGGCGGTGGCGCGCACTTGCGCGGTCTTCGTCGCGTGGCCGTCGGTAGTTTCCGTGTGGAGGACGCGGCTAGCCCCGACGATGTGCAACTGCTCACGCTGCCGCAAGCCGTTCGCGACTACCCAACTATCACGGTGTCGGAGGCGCAAGCCGTCATGGTCCGCAATGGGCGCCTGCTCGAGCGCACCGAGTGCGGAGTTTCCGGCGATGGACCGTGGGCTGTTCTGGACCCTGCCGGCGAATTGATGGCCATGTATGAGGCCGCGGCCAATGATCGGGTGAAGCCATCAGTCGTACTGCCCTTGTAGCCTTTTGACGTGCGCATCGTCACCGATCTCACCGTCTCGCCGTGGCCCGGCGAGCGCACGATCATCACGATCGGCGCATACGACGGGGTGCACCTCGGTCACCAGGCGGTCATCGCCGACGTGCGGCGATTGGCGCAAGCGACCGGTGCCCGCTCGGCTGTCGTAACTTTCGACCGCCATCCGGCTTCGGTCGTGCGGCCCGAGAGCGCGCCGCAACTGCTGACCGACCTTGACCAGAAGCTCGAGTTGCTGGCGGCGACCGGTGTCGATGCGACCGTCGTTGTGCGCTTCGACGAGGAGCAGTCTCGCGAAGATCCAATGGCTTTTGCACAACGAGTGCTCGTCGACTGTCTGGCGACCTCGATCGTGGTGGTCGGCGACGACTTTCACTTCGGCCGCGATCGTCGGGGCAACGTCAGCACGCTGCGCGAACTTGGCGCGCGCGAGGACTTTGACGTTCAGCCGCTGTCCCTAGTGCAGCGCAGCGACGGCCCGGACGAGTCGATCAGCTCAACGGCAATTCGCCGTGCCCTTGCGGGTGGTCAGGTCGAGATCGCAGCCGGCATGCTTGGCCATCCGTTCGAAGCACGCGGCGTTGTGGTGCAGGGCGATCAACGCGGCCGCCAGTTGGGCTTTCCGACCGCCAACGTGCATGTGCCCAACGTCATCTGCCTGCCGGCCGATGGCGTGTACGCCGGTTGGTACTTCCGACCAGACGGCAGTCGGCACCAATGCGCCATCAATCGCGGTCGTCGCCCAACATTCTTCGAGCACGCGGATCACTCGGTGCTCGAGGCGCACCTGCTCGACTTTGACGGCGACCTATACGGCGAATCTGCACGCGTGCAGTTCCAGAGTTTCCTGCGCAGCGAGCGCAAGTTCGATGGCATCGACGCTTTGATCAGCCAGCTGAAGAACGACGTCGACCGCGCCCGCGGCGCTCTCGCTGGTTAGCTCGCTGGCCAGATGAGAGTGCCAGCGTTGTCGTAGACACCCTCGAGGACCGACACATCAAGGAGAGTGTCGATGATCGGCACTTCGCCACCGAACAGACCGCTCTCGGCGTATACCGTCACCTCGTTGAGTAGTTCGTCGACTAACGGCAGGCCTAGCGGAGCCCCGTCGGCGACCGCCCCTTTCAGCAGATCAGACTGCACCTGCCAGCGCGCTGCTTCGCCCTCAGGCGTAAAGAAGGCAGCGTCGCCTCGCGCGTTGAGCGCATCGACTGCAACCTGCACGGCCGCGTCCGGGTCGGCGACGGCATCGGCCAACCCGCGCATTGTGGCGCGCATGAAGTCTTGCGCGGCCGTTGGGTGCTCTTGCAAGAAGGTGACATTGGTATAGATCACTCCGAAGCTGCCGGGAATGTCGTAGTCGCTTGGGTCGTACAGTTTGAAGGGCACGTTGTTGGCTTCTAACTGGAAGGGCTCGTTGCTCTTGTAACCCGGGAATCCGACGATGCCAGGCGCCTCAATGTGCACCATTGGGTCGAACCCGTCGAGCAGCACGGTCTCGTAATCCACGTCGAGCACAAGCCCGGCTTGGGCGAGCATGGCGCGCACCGATGGCGTGATAGCGCCCTTCACACCAATCTTCTTGCCGCGAACATCCTCGAGCGACGCGACCTCTCCGTCCTTGGTGATCAAGGCGTCGATTCCGGTGCGTCCTTCGACTGCGAGTGCGACGAACCCGGCATCGTTCGCCCCGGCGAAGTCGACGACCTCACTGAACGAACCAGCGGATGCAAACTGGGCGTCGTTGGCTGCGATCAGGGGATAGTTGTCGGTTGAGAAGCTGGCCCGCACCTCGACCTTGAGGCACAGCTCGTCGTAGTAGCCCTTGCTCTCTGCGTTGAGGACATCGATGATGCTGGCGTCGGCATGAAGGTCGAAGCCGGAGAGATAAAGGATCGTGCCCGCAGCCTGGTTGGCCGCGCAACGCTCGGCGGGAAAGGGCTCGTCGGCGTGTACGTCGAGGTTGGCCGGGACGGAATCACCGACGAGAGAATCGTCGGTGCTGCCGTTTGACGAAACTTGTGGGGTCCCGATCGTGGTGTCGTCGCCGCTGCATGAAACGAACAGCACGAACGATGAGAGGATGATCGGTAAGGAGGTTCGGCGAGCCATCTGGTGAGCTTACGGGGCGAGGGCATCGAACAACTGCACGACGTTCGCAGTGCCAACGCCAACTCGATGCCCAGTGCGCGAGATGAATCCGAGCTGAACTCCGCTCGCCGGATCGTTCGCCGCGAAGAACTGCTCGTGGCCATCGGCATCGACAGCCACCTCGGTCAGCAACGGCGCGCCGCCGGTTACCAGGCACGCTCGTGCGTAACCAGCATCGAGCACTTCGATCGCGACGTGTTGCACGCCCGGCCCGCGCTCGGCGAGATAGCGCGCGACCGCGGGAGAGGCCTCGGGGCCGACTAAGACAAAAGTCACACCGCCGACAGCCACCGCCGCGACGCCCGGGCGCGGGTCGGCGAGGGTGACCTCGTGAAAGCCGAAACGCGCGCACATCGAGGTGGTGGCAGCGACAAGGTCGTGCACCGCTAGCACGACGTGGTCGACCCGACTTGCAACGGTGTCGAGCCCACCTCGATCAGCCTCAGCGGCGCGCTTCTCGGGTGCCGGATCGCGGCGCTGGCGGGCGACCTCGATGCGATGCGTTTCCGTCAGCAGCACTCGGAAGAGTTGTTCGGCGAAGTCCGGGTCGACACCGGCCTGGATCGCCTGCTGGCGGCGGGAAGTGACGACGTCGCGAACTCGATTGGGTTGGATGACCGGAGTATCGAAGCCCTCCTTCACCACCGCCACCTCCCGACACGCAGCGAGTCGTTCAGCGATGATCGCGATCAGGGCCGCGTCGAGCTGATCGATTCGTGCGCGCAGAGCGGCAAGGTCCGCCGTTGCTTCGTCGGAAATCATCGGTTCTCGGTTCTTTGGGCTGCGTGCCAGTGCAACACAGTTCGTTCGAGTAGTGAAAGCAGTAGCAGGGCGACGACTCCAACAACAGCGATCGAAAACACCGACGCCCACAGGCGGTCGGCTTGGTTGTTGGCGGCAGCGGAGCGCCCTATGTTTCCGATGCCTTCGTTGGAGAAGTTGGCGCCTTCCACGTAGTACGCGATCGCGAGCGCAAGTCCGACGTTGAAGCGAGCGGTGGTGAAGAGCAGTGGCGCTGCAGACGGAAGTCGCACCCGGGTCAGAACTTCGAGGCGTGATGCATCGACGGACGACATCAGTTCCAGTGTCGCTGGCTCAACGCTGCGCATGCCATCAACAGAGGCAAACACGAACGCCGGTAGGCACACAAGGGTGACCATGAACAGCGCCGGTGCTGATCCCAGCCCAAGCCAGACGACGACCGAGCTGACATATGCGATCCACGGCACCACCTGAATTAGCAGCAGGATCGGTTGCGCGGCGCGCTCCAGGAAGCGGTTACTGGCAAGCACGGCGCCGAAGGCGACCGCGAGCAGCAGTGCGAACAAAAGCCCGAGCATCGAATGCTGCACCGTGACCCAGGCGGCGTCGAGGTAGTCGCTACGGAACTTCCATAGGTAGTTCACGGCCGAGGACGGCGCTCGCAGAATGAAGGGTCGCACGTTGAATGCTCGAACGAAGCCCTCCCAGACGGCGACGAAGACGACGATGCCGACCAAAGGTGCGAAAGCGCGTCGCGTCACGGTCGCATGGCTCCGTGTAGCGCATGTCGCGCCTCGGCACACAACTCGACGAACCTTGAGTCGTCCTCAATGTCGCGCGCTCGCGGGCGAGGCAAATCAACGTTGAAATCGGCGACGACGCGCGCTGGCCGTGGCGAGCAAACGATCACGCGATCGCTCAGCGCGACTGCCTCGGAGATGTTGTGCGTGACGAACAGCACTGTTACTCCGCGCCCTTCCACCAATTGGTTGAGCAGTAGTCGCATCTCCGAGCGTGTGATCTCGTCGAGCGCCGCGAAAGGTTCGTCCATCACCAACAGCGGAGAGTGCAGCGACAATGCCCGGACGAGCGCAACTCGTTGCTGCATGCCACCAGAGAGTTCGTGCGGATACGACTCCATGAAGTCGCCGAGTCCGACTTCTCGCAGCAAGGTGTTCGGATTCGCGGCGTCGGGTGGATTGGCGGCGCGATTGATGTCGAGCAGCAGGTGTGCATTCGCCCGCACTGTGCGCCAGGGCAGTAGTCCGGGCTGTTGCGGCACCAGCCCAACGCGCTTGTGCGAACGGGCGACTGCTGGGGGAGACCCGTCCACGAGGACGGTGCCAGAACTGGCCGCTTCGAGGCCAGCGACGACTCGGACCAGAGTGGTCTTGCCGCACCCCGAGGGTCCGATGAAGCTGACAAACGAGCCGGATTCGATCTCTAACGAGACGTTGTCGAGCACCTCAAGGTCGCCGAAGGACTTGTTGAGGCCGTGCAACGCAACATTGCTCATCGAAGTCGAGTGTACGGAGTCACCCGCTGAAGGATGACCCCGTAGCACTCGACCCCTGCTGTCAGTAGGTGTCCGCGGTCTTCCACAGATGGACGCTGGTCGCCAGGATCCAGATCATCCAGGTAACGAATCCGATCAGACCGAAGTACATCACCGCGTCGTCGTCGCTCATCGCGCCGACCGACCCGACGAGAAACGCGAGCGCAGGCAACAGACCGAGCATGGCATTCCACTTCGGCAAGAACCCGGTGCGCAGCGCCAGCAGGTTGGTCGCCGCGAGATGGGCAGCGATGAACGGCCCGGCCAGCGAGAGCACCACCATTGACATGGTGTAGAAGAACCTGGCTTGATCTTCGCCCACCCCATCGACACGAATCGCGACGGTCGTCAGAATCGCAGTTGAGGCTGCGAACATGGCACCGCTGCCGAGAAAGCCGACGAGCGATACGACGGACAACCGATGGTTGTTGCCCTCAGCCTTAGCCATTCGGCGCCAGAGCGAGCCGAACCACAGCAGAAGGACAAACAACGAAAGCGCACCGAGGAGAGCGCTTGTGCGGATACCGCTTGCCTGGTCGGTGAACCACTCAAGAACCTTTGCGTTGCTGTCGTCCTTCTTGGGTGGTGTCCCCTGCAGAATGACTCCGACGACGTTCAGGATGACGAACCCCACGCCACCCAGTACTGCCCACTTTTCCCACTTCTTGTCATCCATTTGATGACCCCCTTTCGGTGCTCAACAGTAATCAGGCCACTGATATCGCCCGCGCACTCTTGCCGACCAGGCGCTAGCATTGCTGCGTCCACTGGGGCCATACCTCCGGTGCGATGCCAACGGCCCTGCCGGTGGCGACCTCCACTCAGCCCACGGGCACGGAAGGCAAGCAATGACTAAGCACGCAATGGATAAGTCTGTCGTGATCGGCGCTCACAAGCTGAGCCCCACCGACACCGGTTCGCCCGAGGTGCAGATCGCGCTGCAAACGGCGCGCATTAACCACCTCACCGAGCACTTCAAGACGCACGTCAAGGATCACCACAGTCGCCGCGGTCTGCTGCGCTTGGTCGGCCAGCGTCGCCGCATGCTCGATTATGTGCGTGGCATCGATGTCGAGCGCTACCGCAAGATCGTGCAAACAAACGGGCTGCGCCGTTAACTAGACCCTCGTTAACTAGGCGTCGCGAAACCCCGTTACCGCCCGGCTGCCTGGTAGCCTGGGCACGACATATCAACCGAGCGGACTCACATGAATCGGTTGTCAGTCGCGAGTGCCGAGGCTCCCCGCCTAACTCACAATTAGGGGGTTGCAGCCGTCGACATTGACGACTGGGAACCGGCTTCCGCTCCAATAGCACCCGTTGTCTTTCGGCGCGTGGTGTGTGAAAGGAGCTCGCCATGGCTGACGCCATTCGAGTATCCGGTGCCGTTACTGGTACCGAAAAGACCCTGTCCTTCGAGACGGGCAAGTTGGCTCAACAAAGCCAAGGTGCCGTTGTCGCGAGTTTGGGACGAACCACAGTGTTGGCCACCGCCAACGCAGCCAAGGAAGTTCGTCCGGGTACGGACTTCTTCCCGCTGACCATCGACGTGGAAGAGCGTGCTTACGCCGCGGGCAAGATCCCAGGTTCGTTCTTCCGCCGTGAAGGTCGCCCAACTGAGGATGCAATCCTCACCTGCCGTCTGACCGACCGCCCGCTGCGGCCGGCGTTCCCCGATGGCTTCCGTAACGAGACCCAGGTCGTGCTCACCATTGTTGGCGCCGACATGGAGAACCCGCACGATGTGCTGGCAATCAACGCCGCTTCGGCTTCGTTGATGATCAGCGGCATTCCGTTCGACGGCCCGATTGGCGCCGTGCGCGTTGCGCACACGCAAGCCGGCGAGTGGATTCCGCACCCGACCTACGCCGAGGGCGAGGAAAGCACCTTCGAACTCGTAGTGGCCGGTCGTCAGCTCGACAACGGCGACGTTGCGATCATGATGGTGGAAGCTGGCGGCACTGCCAAAAGCTTCAAGTACTACGCCGATGGTGCTCCGAAGGTCGACGAAGCCGCTCTGGCTCGTGGCCTCGAGGCCAGCAAGACGTGGATCAAGGACAGCATCAAGCTGCAGCGTCAGCTGGTGGCCAGCGTTATCGCCACCAAGGGCCCGATCGTGCCGATGGAGTACACGGTGTCGGTCGATTACGCACCGGAAGTCTTCACCGCAGTTGAAGGCATCTGCACGCCGGCGATCTCGAAGGCGATCGCTATTGCGGGCAAGGCCGAGCGCAATGCCGCAACTGACGGCGCAGCAGCCGACGCGATCGAGAAGCTGTGCGCAGAGGGCAAAGAGTTCGCTGGCCGCGAGCGCGAAGTCAAAGAGGCCGTGCGCAGCCTGACCAAGAAGTTGGTCCGTAAGCGCATCGTCGAAGAAGGCAAGCGCATCGATGGTCGCGGAACTCGCGACCTGCGTCCGCTCTCCAGCGAAGTTGGCATCTTGCCGACGGCGCACGGCACGGGCCTGTTCCAGCGTGGCGAGACACAAGTGATGAACGTCGTCACGATGGCGATGCCGCGCATGAACCAACTGCTCGACACGCTCGGCCCGGAAACGCACAAGTATTTCTTGTTCCACTACAACATGGCCCCGTGGGCCAACGGTGAGACCGGCCGCGTTGGTACGCCCAAGCGTCGCGAGATCGGCCACGGTGCGCTCGCCGCTCGTGCGCTGCTTCCGGTGCTGCCGCCGATGGACGAGTTCAACTACACGCTGCGCCTGGTCGCTGAGGTGTTGGCCAGCAATGGCAGCACCAGCATGGCTTCCGTGTGCAGTGGCTCGCTCGCACTGATGGACGCCGGTGTGCCGGTGAAGGCATCGGTCGCCGGTATCGCGATGGGCCTGGTGTACGCCGAAGGCAAGTACACCACGCTCACCGACATCCTCGGCGCGGAAGACGCGTTCGGCGACATGGACTTCAAGGTCGCCGGTACGTCGGATGCGATCACTGCGTTGCAGCTCGATACCAAGATCGACGGCATTCCTGCCGATGTCTTGGCCGCCGCGCTCAACCAGGCCAAGGACGCCCGCATGGAGATCCTCGCCAACATGGATGCTTGCCTCGCAAGCGCTCGTCCGGAAGTGGCAGCGACTGCGCCGAAGATCACCACGCTGATCATTCCGATGGACAAGATCGGTGAGGTCATCGGGCCCAAGGGTAAGGTCATCAACACGATCCAGCAAGAGACCGGCGCCGATATCGCTGTCGACGACGACGGCGCGCAGGGCATCGTCACCATCGGCGCCGTCGAGGCGTGGCGTATGGAAGAGGCACGGGCTCGCATTCAGGCGATCGTGTCGCCGCCGATGGCCGATGTTGGTGCGACCTACCAGGGCCGCGTCGTCAACATCACCAAGTTCGGCGCCTTCATCAACATCCTGCCCGGCCGCGACGGTCTGTTGCATGTCAGCAAGCTCGGTAAGGGCAAGCGGGTCAACAACGTGGAAGACGTGCTCACCCTCGGTCAGGAGATCGAAGTCATCGTTGAAGAAATCGACGAGAAGGGCAAGGTCAGCCTGACCCCCGGTGAGTCCTGGAATCCCGTGATCCCGGAAGGCGCTCCGAGCAGCGGCGACCGTGATCGTGGCGACCGTCCGCCGCGCGATCGCAATGATCGCGGTGGCAGCCGTGGTGGTGGCGATCGCGATCGCGAGCCCCGTCGTGAGTCCAGTCGTGCAGCGGCACCCGCCACCGACGGAGTGGCCGTGTCATTCGACGATGCGTTCGATGCGGAACTCGCTGGCGATCTTGGCGACCTCGGCCCGGGTGGCGAAGCTGGTGGCAACACCAGCGGCGGCGGCCGCGACCGTGGTGGCGATGGCGACCGTTCGCGTCGCCGTCACCGCTGAGCATTTGCCAGCTGAGTCTGTGATAGCTGAACGGGTGACACGTTGACCGATCTTCGGATCGCAACTCTCGACTCTGGCCTCACGGTGGCCACCGAACGCGTGCCCGGCGCGCTGTCGGTGGCTGCCGGGGTTTGGGTCGGCGTCGGGTCGCGCGATGAACCCGACGAACTCAGTGGGGTCAGCCACTTCCTCGAGCATCTGCTGTTCAAGGGCACCGACACTCGTTCGGCGCAGGAGTTGGCGCGGGGAGTTGATCGTCGTGGTGGCGATTTCAATGCGTTCACCTCGAAAGAGTCGACCGGCTACTACTGCCGCTTGCCTGCACGTCATGCGGGCTTTTGCATTGAGTTACTTGGCGACGTGCTGACGCGGCCCGCGCTGCGCGACGAAGATGTCAACGGCGAACGGCAAGTCATTCTCGAAGAGCTGGCGATGGACGACGACTCGCCAGACGATGTGGCCCATCGACAGTTCGCAGCGGCGCTGTTCGCAGATCACGCACTCGGGCGCGACCCTGCTGGAGACCGTGAACACGTACAGGCGATCACGCCCGACGACGTGCGTTCCTTCTTCGCCAAGCACTATCGGGCGGAGGCGATGGTGGTCGCTGCGGCTGGGCCATTAGCGCACGACGAGATGTTGGCTCAGATTGAGAAGGCGTTTGCGGGTGTGGCCGTTGGTGGGGCACGTCCGACGCGCAAGGCTCCGCTACAGCCTGGCTCGGGCACGAACCTCAATGACGACACCGAGCAAGTGCACATCGTGATGGGTGGCCGCGGCTTGCAGCGCAACGACCCTCGCCGCGAAGCGCTCGATGTGGTGAACCACGTACTCGGCGGCGGGTTGTCGAGTCGGCTATTTGAAGAGATCCGCGAACGGCGCGGCTTGGCCTACTCGGTGTACTCGGGCGTCTCGTGCTACTCCGACGTCGGGGTGTTTCAGCTGTACGCCGGCACCCAGCCGCAACATCGCGACGAAGTCACTTCGCTGATGCACGGTGAGCTAGCGAAACTGGCGGCCGACGGCATCACCGATGAAGAGCTCGATATCGCAATTGGGTATCTCACCGGAGCGTTTGAGCTTGGGCTAGAAGACACGGGCGCGCGCATGGCGCGAACTGGCGGACAGCTGATCACGACTGGTGAGGTTCGCCCGATTGCCGAACAGGTGGCGCGCTGGGCGGCGGTCGACCAAGCCGCGACCCGCGCCGTCATTCGCGACGTGCTGGCGGCGGAGCCAATCGTGGTAACTGTCGGACCGAGCTAGATCCAGCCCTTGCCATCAAGGATCGCGTACACACCAGGGGCGATCAAGACGACTGAGGCGATCAGCATCGCCATTTGCACCGCCCGCGCCTTGAGCAGGCTCGCGATTCCGGCCAGGAACAACGCGACCGCCAGGAAGACCGTCGCCAGTTCGAACTTGTCGCCGTCCTCGTTCGCCTTTTGAGCTTCCGCGAACGCTGCGTCGGATTCCTCGGTGAGCAGATCGCCCTGGGTGTAATCGTCGAGGACGTACTCGTCCATATCGAGCGGCGTCGCTGGCGACTCGTCGCCGAGCGCGAACCACGCGTCGTACGCCGTCTTTAGTTCCGCCGAGAAGAAGTTGTCGGAGAGTACTTGCGCGGTCGACTCGTCGCCGGTCTCGACGAGGATCTGGAACTGCGTGAAGAGCGCGAGATCTTGTCCGAACTGCTGCTTGCCGTCGCTGTAGTAGCCGTTCGCGTCCGACGTGAGTTTCGCGGAGAGGGTGTACTTGTCGAGCGAGTTGCCATCCTCGAGCGCGCCCTGAAAGGCGGCGAAGGCGGTGAGGATGCCGGCCAACCCAAGAAGAATCGCGGCGATCACCTCAAGACCGTTAAAGGAACCGCTCGCCTTGTCGCTGCCGTCGTCGCCGTGATTCTCGTTCGCCATTGTCTTCTCCGTCGTGTCCATCGGGTGCTTGAGCGCAGGAGCGTACATGAGTGTCGCCGCTGAGGGGCTACTTTCATCGACATGGAAAGGATCCGCGTTGGTGTCGTTGGAGCTGGTGGGCGCATGGGTTCTACGGTTTGCGCCGCGGTTCTTGCAGACAACGAGTTGGAACTTGTGGCAGCGGTCGACCCACACGCAGCAGGTTTGTCAGCCGCCGGAATCGAGGTTCACCCCGAGTTGCGGGCGTTGGCCGATGCCGATTGCCATGTCGTTGTCGATTTCACGGTCGCTGCCGCGGCGCGCGCGACGGTGCCGTGGCTGGCGATGCACGGCATGCACGCCGTCGTTGGCACAACGGGTTTCAACGACGAAGACCTCGCTGCGTTCCGCACAGCCTTTAGCGGCAGCAACTGCTTGATCGCGAGCAACTTCGCAATTAGCGCTGTGCTGATGATGCGTTTCGCCGAGCTCGCTGCCCCTTACTTCGACACCGCCGAGATCATCGAGTTGCACCACGACAGCAAGGTCGACGCGCCATCGGGGACAGCGGTTGCAACAGCACAACGCATGGCCGCAGCATCATCGGAGTGGGCCGCCGATCCGACGCAGCACGAGGCCATCCCAGGCGCGCGCGGAAGTACCGGCCCAGCCGGAATTCGCGTGCATTCCGTGCGCATGCGCGGCATGGTCGCGCATCAGGAAGTCATCCTCGGCGCGGCCGGCCAAACACTGACCATCCGCCAAGACAGCTACGACCGGGCGAGCTACATGCCTGGCGTGTTGCTCGCGTGCAAGAAGATTGCCGAGCACAAAGGCGTGACGCTCGGCCTCGACTCATTCCTCGGCGTGTGATCGTGAGCGACTTCGAAGTCATTCAACGCGCTGATTCGCTGCCGTCGTTGTATCGCGTAAACGAGTCGACCTCAAAGGTTCTACGCGTCGGCGCGGTGCAGTGTGCGTGGAACCCAGATGCCGCCGCGCATCGCGCCACTCTGCGAGGTGGCGTGCAACTTGCGGCCGAGGCGGGTGCCGCGGTTGTGCTGACACAGGAGCTGACGCTGTCGCCATACTTCTGCTTCTCGCCGGACGTGCCCGACGCGCTGGAAAAGTACGGCGAGGATGTTGAGACCGGTCCGGCCGTCGCGTTGGCGCGCGAACTGGCCGCGGAGTTCGGCGTTTGCGTGCAGATGTCGTTGTACGAACGGACCGCCGATAATCGCGGCTTCAACACAGCGATCTGTGTCGACTCAACGGGGCGACTGTTGGCGCGCACGAGAAAGACCCACATCCCAGAGTTCGAGTACTACCACGAGGATCGCTACTTCGAACCTGCCGATGCGGACTGCCCGGTCACCGATGTCGCTGGCGCGAAGTTCGCGTTCCCGACGTGTTGGGATCAGTGGTTTCCGGAGCTTGCGCGTTCGTTGTCGATCGATGGCGCGCAAGTCATCGTGTATCCGACGGCGATCGGCAGCGAGCCGCACATGCCCGGCGTCGACACGCAGCCGATGTGGCGTCAGATGATCGCGGCCAACGGGCTCGCCAACTCGACATTCATGGTCGCCGTTAACCGCATCGGCGCTGAAGGTCCGCTGACGTTCTACGGCTCGTCGTTCATCTCCGACCCGTACGGCCGCATCATCGTCGAAGCGCCACGCGATCGTCCCGCAGTGCTGATCGCCGACCTAGATCTCGGCCAGCGCGACGACGCATTGAGTTTCGGCCTGATGTACACCCGCCGCCCCGACCGTTACGGCCGACTGCACGCGACAACTGACCTGGGACGCCTCAGCTAATAGTTGCCTTCACCTGCTATGCATACAATCACGTAGGCTCAGCGGCTGTTCGCTGCACTATCTGGGAAGTAGACGACCATGTCCAAATCGTCAAACGCGGGTCTTCCTCGACTTCACCTCCTTGTGTCAGCTGGTTTGCTGACCGGGTTGGTTGCCCTTGCACCGCCGTCTTTGCCCGCTCGGGCTAGCTCGCCTCCACCCGGGCGTTCGACAATCTCCGCGGGTGAGGGTCAGAGCTTGGTGTTGAAAGCGGATGGAACGCTCTGGAGCTTCGGTTTCAACGGATACGGCGAGTTGGGTACGCCGACGAACAACAACACAGGCGAACCTAATCCTGCGCCGACCCAGGTGCTCGCGGATGTAACAGCTGTTGCTTCGGGTTCCGAACACAGCCTGGCTCTCAAGTCCGATGGAAGCCTGTGGACTTTTGGTGCGAACCGCTACGGGCAGTTGGGTTCCGCCACAAACAGCGGAACCGCAACCCCGAATCCAAATCCCGCTCAGGTTCTCGTTGGGGTAATCGCGATCGCCGGGGGAGAGCGTCACACGTTGGCATTGAAGGCTGACGGGACGTTGTGGACCTTCGGTTCGAATGACTCCGGTCAATTGGGAACTGCAACAAACAGTGGCAATGCCAATCCCAACCCGACACCGACACAAGTTCTCTCCGGTGTCACTGCGATCGCCGCCGGTGCTCGACACAGTTTGGCTCTAAAGAGTGATGGCACCTTGTGGGCCTTTGGGGCCAATGACTTCGGCCAGCTCGGCACGGCGACGAATAGCGGTACGAACAGCCCGACTTCCACGCCGACACAAGTGCTCAGCGGAGTTCGCGCGATTGCGGCCGGTGGTTCCCACAGTTTGGTTTTGAAGACCGATGGCACGTTGTGGAGTTTTGGTATCAACCGGTTCGGCGAGTTGGGTTATTCCGACAACAATGGAACAAACGTACCTAACCCCTCCCCGACGCAAGTCATGAGCGGTGTCAACGCGATTGCGGCCGGGGGTGGCCACAGCCTGGCCTTGAAGAGTGATGGCACGTTGTGGACCTTCGGATACAACTCGGATGGGGAGTTGGGAAATTCAACGAACAATCAAACTGACCTTGCGAATCCCGTGCCGACCCAGGTTCTCACTGGCGTTGTTGAAATAGCAGCTGGCACCGTTCACAGTTTGGCGCTGAAGTCGAATGGGAAACTATTCGCGTTTGGTCGCAACCAGTTCGGCCAACTGGGCACCGCGACCAACAGCGGCACGATCACTCCGACGCCAACACCGACAGAGGTCTTCAGCACCGACCCGCCGGGCATTCGTTTGCCGTCCCCAATTATCGCTGCTGGCGGATTTTCCAGTTTCGTAGTCGGTGCCGATGGTCGGCTGTGGTCGTTTGGACAAAACGAGACGGGGCAACTTGGCACATCCCTCAACCTCGCGACGTTCAGGGCGAATCCGGCGCCAACCGTCGTCATGGCAGATGTCGTAGCGGTTGCGAGCAGCGGTGAGCACACGCTCGCCGTCAAGGCGGATGGGACCCTATGGACGTTCGGATACAACTTTCACGGGCAATTGGGGACAACCGTTAACAGCGGCACAGGCAACGCCAATCCGGTGCCGACGCAGGTGATGACGGGAGTGGTGGCCGTCGCCGCTGGCCATGATCACAGCTTGGCGCTTAAGGCGGACGGAACGTTGTGGGCGTTCGGCAGTAACACGCGCGGACAACTCGGCACTCCGACGAACACGGGCCTGCCGATGCAGGTCATGACCGACGTCGTGGGAATCGCGGCTGGCGCTGATCACAGCGTGGCGCTTAAGGCCGACGGCACGGTTTGGACGTTTGGGCTAAACGACAACGGCCAGCTTGGGCATACCACGAACATGGGAACGCTGTTCGCGAACCCGACGCCGACACAAGTGTTGTCCGACGTTAAGGCCATCGCTGCGGGCAGCGGCCACACCTTGGCGATCAAGAACGACGGCACGCTCGTGGCATTTGGTGCTGGTGGATTCGGCTACACGACACCGGTCGCGCCGTACGCAAATCCGGTGCCCACGACCATTTTGACGAACGTGACAGCTGTGTCTGTGTCTTCGGTGCATGGGCTCGCGGTGAAATCCGACGGAACCTTATGGGCATTCGGCTCGAACCAATACGGCCAGTGGGGAACAACCGTGAATCTCGGTTCCGAAAATGTCACACCCACGCAAGTGTCGACCGGCGTGACCGCGATTGCGACTGGCGCAGGCCACAGCATGGTTGTGAAGAGCGACGGCACGTTGTGGTCCTTCGGTCTCAACCGATTTGGGCAACTGGGGGTGTCGGACAACAACTTCACGATGGACGCCAATCCGATACCGAAGTTTGTGCCGCTACGATTCGACGTGGGCGTGGTCACGCCGACACCAGGGCGGTTGACCATTGCTGCGGGATTCGTGCACAGCCTGGTGTTAAGAAGCGACGGATCGGTGTGGACGTTCGGCGCGAATAGGTACGGCCAACTGGGCACGTCGGTCAATAACTTCAGTGACGAACCGAATCCAACGCCGACACAGCTGCTGGAGGGTGTGGTAGCGGTGGCATCGGGCGGCAGCTCCGACCTCGACGGAGCTGGCAGCCAAAGTCTGGCATTGAAATCAGACGGCACGCTGTGGGCGTTTGGTTTGAATCAATCTGGGGAGGTCGGTACATCTACGAATACCGGCACCACTATCCCCACACCCCCAACGATGGTCCTTAGCGGTGTCGCGGCAATTGCAGCAGGTGGGGCGCACAGCTTGGCATTGAAGACTGATGGAACATTGTGGTCCTTTGGCCTCAACGCCTCTGGCCAACTTGGCACCGCGGACCACTCTAGTTTCGACAGTCCCTCCAACCAAGCGTTTCTCTCGTCACCAACACAAGTCTTGAGCGGCGTTGTAGAGATTGCTGGGGGTGGCGCACACAGCCTGGCGCTGAAGAGCGACGGCACGTTGTGGTCCTTCGGCGAGAACGCGTTTGGACAACTGGGAACGACCACCAATGTCGGCACGAATCTTCAGAACCCGGTTCCGATGAAAGTACTTTCTGGCGTGACCGCAATTGCAGCCGGTCGGCACCACAGTCTGGCATTGAAGAGTGATGGCACGCTTTGGACTTTTGGTGAGAACGACTTCGGTCAATTGGGAACCGCCACCAACAGTGGAACGACGAATCCGAACTCAGTACCAACGCAGGTGATGACTGGGGTGGCGTCCATTGCTGCTGGCGCGAATCACAGCTTGGTTGTGAAGACCGATGGCACTCTTTGGTCCTTCGGCAGGAACACTGACGGGCAGTTGGGTACCGCGTCGTTCAACGGAACGGACACAGCTAGCCCCGTGCCGACTCAGGTTCTTTCGCAGGTCATCGAGGTTGTTGGTGGTGGAATGCACACCCTCGCGGTCAAGACTGATGGGACCCTGTGGGCATTTGGATCAAACACATTTGGCCAACTGGGCGTCTCGACCAACGTTGGCACTTCCAATCCGAACCCCGTGCCGACGCAGGTCCTCGATGGGCTTTATCCACTCACAGTTGGGACATTCAAATCGTTCGCTCCGGGTCGGTTGCTCGATTCACGACCCACCGGCATAACTATCGATGGCCAATTCCAGGCGATTGGCGTGCGCGGGGCGGGTTCAATCACCGAGCTGAAGGTCGCTGGACGGGGCGGAGTGCCCGGGAATGCAGCGGCTGTTGCCTTGAACGTGACTGTCACTGCCGCGCAGGACGGTGGGTACGCAACCGTTTATCCATGCGGCGCGCCGCCGCCCAATGCCTCGAACTTGAACTTCGGCGCTGATGGCACGATTCCGAACTTGGTCATTGCCCAGATTGGTACTGGGGGCAAGGTGTGCATCTTTACCTCGGCCGCCACTCACTTACTCGTGGACGTCAACGGCTTCTACCCGGCCGGCTCGACGTTCGCCTCGTTGGTCCCGGGTCGCTTGCTCGATTCGCGGCCGACCGGTGTGACGGTTGATGGCCAGTTCCAGGCTATCGGTGTGCGTCCGGCAGGGTCGATCACCGAATTGCAGGTGACTGGTCGCGGTGGCGTGCCGGGCGATGCAGCAGCAGTCGTGCTGAACGTCACCGTGACTGCGGCACAAGGTGGTGGTTACGCGACTGTGTATCCCTGTGGGTCGCCGCCACCGAACGCATCCAACCTGAACTACAACCCTGGTGACACGATTCCGAACCTGGTGATCACCAAGATCGGCAATGGTGGCAAGGTGTGCATTTTCACCTCGGCCGGTATTCACCTCCTCGCGGACGTCAACGGCTTCTACCCCATTGGTTCAACATTCACATCGTTGGTTCCGGGCCGGTTGCTCGATTCGCGGCCGACGGGTGTGACGGTTGATGGCCAGTTCCAGGCGATCGGTGTGCGAGCGGCTGGTTCGATTACTGAGTTGTTAGTGGATGGTCGTGGTGGTGTGCCGTCTGGCGCGGTAGCTGTGGTGTTGAACGTCACGGTCACCGGCGCGCAGGATGGCGGATATGTGACGGTGTATCCCTGTGGGTCGCCGCCACCGAACGCATCCAACCTGAACTTCAGCGCGGGTGACACGATCCCGAACTCCGTCATCACCAAGATCGGCACTGGTGGGAAGGTCTGCATCTTCACCTCGGCAGGTATTCACCTACTTGCTGACGTCAACGGCTACTACTCGGCGTAGGCCCCGTTAGCTGAGGGCGGCGATGGCGGCGTCGTAGTCGGGTTCTTCGGACAACTCCGGGCACAACTTGCTGTAGGTCACGGTGCCGTGTTCGTCGAAGACCACTACCGAACGAGCCATCAGCCCGGCGATCTTGCTGTCCGCTAATTGCACGCCGTAAGCGGTGCCGAAGTCGCTGCGGAATGTGCTGGCTGGCACGACCTTGTCGAGGCCCTCGGCGCCGCAGAAGCGTGCGAGCGCGAAGGGCAGGTCGGCCGACACACAGACGACGCTCGTGTTGTCGAGCCCCGACGCGAGCTCGTTGAAGCGACGCACACTTGCCGCGCACACACCGGTGTCGAGACTATGAAAGATGTTCAACACGACTCGCTGCCCATCGAGATCGGCGTTGGTGAGGTCGCTGAGGTCGGTCTTGGTCAGTGTGAACGAAGGGGCCGGCGTGCCGACAGAGGGGAGTTCGCCAACAGTGTGAACGGCGTTGCCGCGGAGTTTTGTTTCAGCCATGGCGAGCTTTCTAACACGCCGACGACCTGCGGCGCGTCACCGTCGTGGGCGGAGGTTGCGCAGGTTGACGATCACGACGATGGCGATCGAGGCCCCAATCACCCAGAACTGGTAGCGGTCGACCCAACGCATCGCCGATCGCACCTCTTCCTCGAACTGCTTCGCCAACCACCACAGCAGCGCCAGGCGGGCCGCTAACCCGATCGCGAACAATGGCACCAATCGCTTCCAGGTAGTACGGGCTGCACCGCTGAGCACCCAGACGATGTTGCTGCCGACAAGGAAGGGCACGACTACCCATTCGGCGTTCGCAAAGGACCGCTCGAACTTCGACACCTGTTCTTGCGGCATGCCCATGAACTTCCAGAACCAGCGCAGCGCCCGATCGCCGTACGCGCGACCGACGAGATGGCAGACAAGCGCCGATGCGCCGAGGCGAGCGAATGCCAGCAGGGTCCAGGTAACCGGGGAGATGCCGCTGGGCACCGTTACGACCAGAAATCGATTGCGTGCCGACAGCATCAGCAACTTCGCCGGGTGCTCGCTATCGAGTGCTGCCCATGAGGCCGACGCAATGTTGCTGCACACGACCAAGCCGACGAACGCGGCGATGGCGAACGGGCCATAGCGCGGCACCGGAGGCGGAGGAGTTACTTCGACTTCGGGTACGGAAGGCGTCACGACGTACGACCCTAGAGGCGGCCGCTGGCGATTACGCGCGCAAGAAAGTCTCGCGTGTCGGGGTGCGTCGGAGCGCTGAAGATCTGCTGTGGCGGCCCCTGCTCGGCGATCACGCCGTTCTTGAGGAAGCAGACCGTGTCGGCGATCTCGCGAGCAAAGCTCATCTCGTGAGTCGCAATGATCATTGTCATGCCATCGGCGCGGAGGTCGCGAACCACGTTCAGTACTTCGCCCACTAGCTCGGGGTCCAGCGCGGAGGTGATCTCGTCGAGCAACATCACCTCCGGGTTCATCTGCAGCGCGCGCACAATGGCAACGCGCTGCTGTTGGCCGCCGCTCAGACGGTCGGGGTAGTCGCCGGCCTTGTCGGCCAGACCAAAGCGGGTCAACATCGCCATCGCCGCGTCGTTTGCTTCCGCCTTCGATTTGCCCAAAACCTTGCGCGGCGAAAGCGTGACGTTGGACAACACGTTCATATGCGGGAACAGGTTGAAGCTCTGGAAAACCATGCCGATCCGCCGGCGGATTGGATCGGCGTCGCGGCCGGGTTCGGTGATGTCGTCGCCGTCGAGCAGGATCGCTCCATCGTCGATCGGCTCAAGCAGGTTGGTGCAGCGCAGCAGGGTGCTCTTGCCGCTGCCGCTCGCGCCGATCAGGGCGATTGCTCCACCGACGCCGACGTTGAGATCGATTCCGTCCAGCACGGTCTTCTCGCCGAACGCCTTGTGCACGTGCTGGTACTGCAGCTTCATCATCTAACGGCCGTTCCGCTCATCGTTCGGCGCTCCTTGGCGAGCAGGTAGTCGGCGGTTCGGGTCAGCGGGATCGACACGCACAGGAACAGCACTGCTGCCACGACGAACGGAGTGAAGTTGAACAACTTGTCTTGCAGCACGTCGGCGCGACGTAGTGCCTCGATCGGCCCCAGCACCGACACCAGAGCGACATCTTTTTGCAAGCTGATGAAGTCGTTCATTAGCGGTGGGATGACTCGGCGCACGGCTTGCGGCAACACGACGTGACGGTTCGTGTGCCAGGTCGACAGACCGAGCGAACGGGCGCCGGAACGCTGACTCTCATGCACACCTTCGATGCCGGCGCGGAACACTTCGGCGACGTAGGCGGAGTAGGTGACGACCAGTGCGACACCACCGAGGAAGAGATAGGTACCGATCTTGATCGGGCCGAATCCAACTTCGCGCACGTTCATCAGGCCGGCACCGCCGAAGCCGATCAGGTACAGCCACAGAATGATTGGTACGCCGCGCACGATGTCGACGTACAAGGTTGCGGCCATCCGCAAGGGGAACAGCAGCGGCGAGCGGACGCTGCGCGACAACGCGATGAGCATGCCGAACAGGATGATGAGCGGAGCACACACGAGGAAGATCTTGACGTCGAGCCAGAACGCGTGAAGAACGGGGTCGAACGCGTCGGAGAATGTCTTACGGTCGAAGAACGACTTCCGCACACGCTGCCAACCCGACAGCTTGGGCACTTGCCAGATGATCAACCCGAGCAGCACCGCCGTGCTCGCCGTAGCCAACAGCGTGCTGCGACGGCGCTGTGCGCGTTCGAACTCGGCGCGTCGGCCTGGGGCCGAACGCGACGGAGCCGACGCCTGTTCGGCGTCGGCTCCATGCATTTCGGTCACGTCAAACGACGTTAGCTGGTCACCCGAGGGAGATGACCGGTGCCTCGACGTAGTCGCTCATCCACTCAGTGGTGATTGCGTCGAGCTCGCCGCTTTCCTTCAGCGCGGTCAGTGCCAGGTCGACACAGGTCACCAGCGGATTGTCCTTTGCGAGCAAGAGACCGAACTCGTCGGTGCCACTGCCTTCGATCTGGCCATAAACAGTTGTGCCTTCCATTTCGACAGCAGTGATGTACAACGCGGTCGGAAGATCGGCGACGATTGCATCGATCTGGTTGCTATCGAGTGCTTCCTTAGCGGCGGCGTTGTCGTTGAAGATCAACGGCTCGCTGTCTGGCTGGATGACATCCTCGATGTAGGCGATGCTGGTCGTGCCTGCGGCGACGCCAATCTTGAGGCCCTTCAGGTCGGCAAGGGTGGCGGCACTCGCCGCTGGCGAGTCGGTCAAACCAAAGATTGCCTGTGACGAGGTGTAGTAGCCCTGGCTGAACGTCACAACTTCCGCACGTTCGGGCGAGATCGTGTATTGCTGCAGGTTGAAGTCGAAGTCCTTCGGGCCTGGCGCGATGGCAGCGTCGAACGCCGTACGCGTCCAAACGACGTTGGCCGCGTCGAAACCCAACTCGGCGGCGACAGCCATCGCCACTGCGGCTTCAAAACCCTGGCCGTCCTCGGGGGTGGCGTCGTTGATGACGTATGGAGGAAACGCCGGCTCGCCGGTGGCGATGGTGAGCGTTCCGTCGGTCACGGTCTTGCCGGCGGCGCATTCCGCGGCAGTCTGGTCGGCCGCGGCAGTGGTGTCGGACGACTTCTTGTCGTCGTCGCCGCAGGCTGCGAGCAGGATTGCACTAAGTGCTGCTGCCGCAATGATCTGTCGTTTCATGAAGAATCCTGTCGTTAGGTTGTCGTTAGGTTGATCGGGTTCGGGCAGCCGTTCACGCTGCGCGTCGTGATGTTACCAGCCGCCCTTGAAAGACGACCCGTTTGGTCGACAATGGATACATGTCTCTGCCGGCGACCCTTGACGCTGAGACGTTTCTTGTCTTAGTGTCTCATCCAATGTCTGAAGCCGCCCTCTCCGTAGAACGACGCGTTCTCGACGCCGCTAAGGCGTGCTGCGAGAAATGGGGCCTCGCCAAGGTGACGATCGACGACATCGCCACCGAGTCCGGCGTTTCGCGCGCAACGCTCTACCGCCTCTTCCCCGGCGGCAAGGAAGTGCTGTTTGAAGCGTTGCGGCTGCAGGAACTCACAGACTTCTTCACGCGCTTAAGCGGCCACATCGAAGGCGCGTCCGGCCTCGAAGAACTGTTGGTGCGCACCGTTGTCGCCGCTACCCGCGAGCTGCGTGAAGATCAGCACCTCGCCTTGATGCTCGCCTCCGAGCCGGGCGACACACTGGGTCAGCTGACCGTAGAGGGATTGCCGCGCATTATGCGCGTTGCCACCGTCTTTCTTGTCCCGTTCGTCGACCCTTACCTGCCGCGCCGCGAATCGGCGGCGCTTGTCGAGTTGCTCTCGCGTCTCGTCATCTCTTACTTCCTCGCCCCCTCAGACCACGTCGATCTCGGCGAACCCGAATCGGCGCGAACGTTCATCAACGCCTTCGTCCTCCCGGCCTTCGAAGCCGCACTCACCAGGAGCTAACCCATGACCGTCACACACAACAGCAATGAAGCGATTATCGGGCGTGCCGGAATCAACGACATCGACGCGATCCTCGCGATCCCGTCTGCTGATCCGAACGATGTCGAGCACGTAGTCGCCAACAACGCCGACACGATCTTCACGTGGGACTACTCAATGCAGCGGCCCGCACTGCGCAAGCTGTACGAGAAGGCCAAGGGTGGGCAGTGGAACGCGACCACCGACATGCCATGGGAAACCGACGTCGATATCGAGAAGACGGTCATCCAAGATCAGGAAGTCCTCGGCACTGGCCTCGACCCCAACATGTACATCGGCACGCCGCTGCAGAAGTGGGGCGACAAGGAGTGGCTCGAGTTCGGCGTTGAGAGCCGCAACTGGATGCTCAGCCAGTTCATGCATGGCGAGCAAGGTGCGCTGATCTGCACCGCCAAGATTGTCGAGACCGTTCCGTGGTACGACGCCAAGTTGTACGCGAGCACGCAGGTGATGGACGAAGCCCGCCACGTTGAAGTGTTCGCTCGTTACCTCGACGAGAAGTTGGGCGGCGAGTACCAAGTCAACGTGCATCTGCGCAGCTTGCTCGACGACATCGTGAACGACAGCCGTTGGGACATGACGTACCTGGGCATGCAGATCATGGTCGAGGGTCTGGCGCTCGCCGCGTTTGGTTTCCTGCACCAGCTCACCGGCGAGCCGCTGCTGAAGAAGATTCTGCGCTATGTGATGAGCGACGAAGCTCGCCACGTCGCGTTCGGTGTCATCAGCCTGAAAGAGTGCTACGACCAGATGACCGATCTGGAGATGAAGGATCGCCAGGAGTTCGCGTTCGAGGCTGGTGTTCGTATGCGCGACCGGTTGATGCAGCAAGAGGTGTGGGAGCGCATGGGCGTCGATGTGCGCCAAGTGATGCCACTCATCCTCGAAGACCCGACCCGCAACGTGTTCCAGAGCATGTTGTTCAGCAAGATCGTTCCCAACTGCAAGAAGCTTGGCCTGCTCGATCGCAACGACAAGTGGCTACGCCGCCGGTTCGAAGAGATGGGTGTCATCCAGTTTGAGGATTGGGAAGACACCGAGGAGGACTACTTGAAGTTCGATCTCGCCGCTGAGTTGGCGCCCGTCGCGGGGCAGTGAGTCAGCCTCGTCGGTTGTGCTTGGTGTAGGTACCCAACGGGGCCGCCAAGGTGTCGGCGCTGTTCGGGTCCTTCACTAGGTCCGCTGGGTCGGAACGATAGGTAAAGAACTGCGGGAACCTTGCCGCGCACCAGAGCATCAACGGAATGCCGGTCACGAGCAGAATCGTTCCGATGAACAACACGGTGCCGATACCGAGCAGCGTTCCGTAGCCATACGCAGCGTTGCGCGCATCCCAGATCGTCTTGCTGAAGACGTAGAGCAGGATGACGCCACCAAGCCCGGGCAGAAAGCCGATCATCACGAAGTTCTTGAACGACTTCAGCAGAAACTTGCGGAAGTAGACGATGCACGAGATGCCGGTGAGGCCGTAGTACACGGAGATTGCCATGCCGACGGCTGCGATCGAGGCGCTGTATGCGTCGGTGTCGGTGTTGTGACTGATCACGACCAGCATCACGTACCACACGATCGAAACGCCACCGAACAGCCAAGTGCTGTAGTCGGGTGTGAGCCGTCGTGGATCGATGCGGGCCAACTTGCCGGGCGCCGCGCCGTGGGAACCCTTCGACAGCATCGTGCGCGTCGCCGGCAGGATGGTGGTCTGGCACGAGGCCGCCGCCGATGTCAGCACAGCGATGACCAGCAGTTTCACCATCCACGTTGGCAGTGCAACGACGCCCAACTGATAGATCGCCTCGTTGTCTGCGTTGTCGCTGACGAAGTTGGGACCGAGCAGGGCAACCGATCCATAGGTCACGATCAGATAGATGCCGAGCAGGATCACAGTAGAGAGGACCGCCGCGCGGCCGGGGGTCGTGTGGCTGTCCTTGGCCTCCTCATTCACCGAGACACATGTGTCCCAGCCCCAGTAAATGAACACGGCCACGACGAGGCCAGCAATGATCGCCGAGCTCGACACACCTGACGGCGAGAGCCACGACAGGCTGGGCTTGACCGAGTTGTACGTGCACGACAACGCCTCGCCAGCAGACTTGCAGTAGTCGGGGACCGCGTCGAACGTGTCGGCCGCAACGGTGACGGTCTTGCTGGTGCCGTTAAATGCTTTGACGAGTGCGATGACCGCAAACACCGCGAGGACGAGCAGCTCGGTGCCGAGCAGCAGCACCTGTGACCGAGCCGACAGCTCGATGCCCTTCCAACAGATCCACGTCATGGCGACGATGAACAGGATGCCGATTGTGGTGGTGAGGTAGATGTTGTTGGCAGCAGATTCCGAGAAGAGCAGCACGAGATACTGACCCGAGACGCCCGCAAGGTTGGGCATGATGATGAGGTCGGCCACGATGCAACCCCAGCCGGCGATCCAACCGATCTTGGGACCGAACGAACGCACGCCCCAGGTGAAGTTGGTGCCGCAGTCCGGGTCGGCCTTGTTCAGGTAGTAGAACGCAGCGGCGATGCACGACATCGGCAAGAACGCGAACAGCATGATGAACGGTGCCTTCTCGGCGACTTCTCCGGTGACGAAGCCGATGCTCGCGGCCAGGCTGTAGCCCGGCGCGGTTGACGCAACACCGATCACGATGACGGCGACGAGGCCGAGCGAACCCCCCTTCAGCCCTTTGCTTGCCACACCGTTGTCGCTTGTTGTTGCTGTCCCCATTTCGCGAGTTTGGCAGATTTGTCGAGATCTCTGGAACAGCGACCTTGAAGTAGAATTCGACGCGCATGGCCCAGGAGTCCGACCCTTTCTTCCGCACGTTTCACGCGCTGCGGATCAAGGGATTCGCCACGGCCGAAACGGTCGCAGAGGTCGCCGGTCTTCCCTGCGCGGTCGTCGACGAACACCTTGCCGGGCTAAAGGGTCGCGAGTGGGCGACGTTTCGCGAGGCGCGGCAACTGTGGCAACTCACGCCCATCGGTCGCGACGAGCATTGCGCTGCGCTTGCTGGAGACGTCGGCGTTGGCAACCTCGCCGAAGCGCTTCGTTCTTCATACGAGGCGTTCCTCACGCTGAACGAGACCTTCAAGTCGTTGTGTGGCGCGTGGCAACTGAAGAACGGTGAACCCAACGATCACTCCGACTCGTCGTACGATCAGGTGGTGGTGCAACAGCTGGTGGGCCTCAACGACAAGGCGATTCCAGTAGTGACCGGAATGGGTGCTGTCCTCAGCCGATTGGGGCCATATGCGCAGCGGTTGGACGCCACGTGCCAACGCGTCACGAACGGGGAGACGAATATGTTCACTGGTGTGATGTGCGGCAGCTACCACGATGTGTGGATGGAGTTGCACGAAGATCTCATTTTGACGCAGGGCATAGATCGCGGCAGCGAGGGGAGTTTCTGATGGCAATGTTCGGTCGGGTGCTGTCGGCGATGATCACGCCGTTCGACGACAACGGTGTGCTCGATCTCGACGAGGCTCGTCGACTGGCGCGCTATCTGCAGGACAACGGCAACGACGGACTGGTCGTCGCGGGTACGACGGGCGAAGCGCCGGTGCTGACCGACGATGAACGGCTCAGCCTTTTCGCGGCGGTCATCGAAGCGGTCACGATCCCGGTGGTTGCCGGTTCGGGCACGTACGACACTGCACATTCGGTGCATCTCACCAAACAAGCGACCGCGCTCGGCGCCGCCGGAATTCTGGCGCTGTGCCCCTATTACAGCCGCCCGTCGCAAGCCGGGATCGAAGCGCACATTCGCGCAATGGCGGCATGCACGCCTCTGCCGCAGATGATCTACGACATCCCCGTCCGCACCGGCCGCAAGATCCTGACGAGCACCTTGTTGCGCATGTTCCGCGATGTTCCCAACATCGTCGCGTTGAAGGACGCAGCAGGTAACCCCGGCGAGACTGCCGTGCTGATCAGTTCCGCACCGGCGCACGTCGAGGTGTACAGCGGCGACGACGGCATGACCCTGCCGCTGTTGGCCAGCGGCGCAGTCGGCACCGTTGGCGTCGCGACCCACTGGACGGGCAACGACCATCAAGAGATGTTCGACCTGTGGGAGAAGGGCGACACCGCTGGCGCACGTCTGGTGAACAGTCGCATGCTGGAGAGCTTCGCCTTCGAGACCGGCGACGAGGCCCCGAACCCAATCCCGACCAAGGCAATGATGCGCCATTTGGGGTTCAAGGTCGGCCAAGCCCGCTTGCCGCACGGACCAGCACCGGACTTTGTTGACCCGCGTGCTGCCGAAGTGTGGGCGAACCTGCAAAGGTGGCGTGATGCGTTTCCCGACCGCCCAGTCTTGTAACTGATGCCAGCACCCATTCGCGTTGTCTTCCTGGGGGGTCTGGGTGAGATCGGCCGCAACTGCATGGCCATCGAGCAGACCGCCACAGTAAAGGGCAAGAAGGGCGACACCAAGAGTGTGTTGCTCATCGACTGCGGGTTGATGTTTCCCGATGCCGACATGCATGGCATCGACCTGGTGCTTCCCGACTTCACTTATCTGCGCGAGAACGCCGACAACATTGTCGGCGTCGTCGCGACGCACGGTCACGAAGACCACGTTGGGGCGCTGCAGTACCTCTTGCGCGAGCTGAGCTTTCCGATCTACGGCTCTGCCGTGACGCTCGGGCTGGCACGTAACCGCATCGAGGAGGCGGGACTTCTCGGACGCACCGAGCTGATCGTCGTCAAAGACGGCGAACGACGCATGATCGGTCCGTTCGACGTCGAGTTCATTCCGGTCACCCATTCGGTGCCGCACGCACACGCAATCGCAGTGCACACTCCACAGGGAGTCGTGCTGCATACAGGCGATTTCAAACTCGATCTCACGCCGGTCGATGGCCGCCGCACCGACTTGGCGCGCATCGGCCAGATCGCAGCCACCGATGGCATTCGACTGCTGATGGCCGATAGCACCAACGCGGAGGAGAAGGGTTACTCGCCCAGCGAGACCAACGTAGGCGCAGTCCTGCGGTCAGTGTTCGCCGAGCAGAAGGGGCGCAGGGTCATTACGGCCAGCTTCGCCAGCCATCTGCACCGCATTCAGCAGATCGCCGATGCCGCCATCGCTTCCGGGCGTGTGGTGGCCACGCTGGGGTTGAGCATCAAGAAGAACGTGCGCATGGGCCGCGATCTTGGCGTGTTGTCGATTCCCGACGCGTCACTGATCGACATCGACGAAATCGACAAGTACCCGCACGAGAAAGTGTGCGTCATCTCCACTGGGTCGCAAGGCGAGCCGATGTCGGCCCTGGCGTTGCTCGCTCGCGGCGAGAACAAGTGGGTGAAGGTCGGCGAACATGACACCGTGATTCTCTCCAGCCACGCGATTCCGGGTAACGAAGGCAATGTCAATCGCGTGATCGACGATCTGCTGCGCGCCGGCGTCGAGGTCGTGCACAGTGGCGTCGCCGATGTGCACGCCACCGGACACGCGCAGGCCGACGAGTTGAAGACCTATGTATCGCTGACGCGTCCCGAGTTCTTCGTGCCAATTCACGGCGAGTATCGCCACATGGTGGCGAACGCGAAGCTTGCAATGCTGATGAGCGTGCCGCGCGACAACGTGCTGCTGTGCGAGGACGGCGATGTCCTCGAGCTCTCCGATACCGGCTTGCAACATGCTGGCCGCGTGCCTGCGGGGTACCTGTACGTCGACGGCATCGTCGGCGATGTTGGGCAGGGCGTGCTCCGCGACCGCAAGGTGCTCGCCGAAGAGGGTGTCGTGGTGGTGGTCGTGACTGTCGATATCGAAAGCGGCAAGGTGTTGAACGGGCCAGAGATCATCACGCGTGGCTGGGTGTACGCGCCCGAGGCGGAAGATTTGTTGGATGAAGCGTGCGATCGCGTTGCGCAAGTCGTCGAGCAGTCGTTGGCCAGCGGCGTCCGCAATGTTGAAGCGCTGGAGAAAGACGTACGACGAGCGGCTGGCAAGTTCGTCAGCGAACGAACGAAGCGGCGGCCGATGATCGTGCCCGTCGTCATGGAAACGTGAGCCGAGCAGCCTCCATCCCAACAGCCATCGCGATCGCAGTGTCCATGGCAGTCGGCGGGTGCAGCGGCGATGGTGGGTCCACCGACACAGCTCCGACGTCGACGATCGCCGCCGAGTTGCCGATCGTCGATCAGATCGACGAAGCGGTTGCCGCGCTCGAGGCAGAACTCGGTGGGCCACAGGAGTACTTCGAAATCAACGCGACTGCGCGGCTGGTGAACCTGTTTGTCGCGCTGGACGGTGGCACGGCTGTGCAGCCGTGGCTCTACTTCGACGGTGAGCTGACCTTCGAGGAACAGGCGCCGGCCGAGGGCGGAGTACTACGCGCCGCCGATCTCGACTTCGACCCGGCGACCCTCTTCTCGAAGCTGCTGGCCGAGCTACCCGGTGCGACGGTCGAGAGTTTCTACATTCACGGGGATGGGCAAGGCGCCGTCCAATACGGTGCGTTGTTGACGACCTCGCTGGGTGGGGCGATCGACGTGCAGCTGAGTTCGGACGGCCAAATCCTGTCGTCCGAGCCGCTGAACTGAGCGTCATCACCAACCCGATGGTGCGCGTGCTCGCGCGCACCCTCTTGGTACCGTGAACACCGTGCCTACCTGGGGTCAACCGAATCGACGCGCGAAATCCTCGGTGTTGTCGCGCCGCGGCGCGTCGTCACCGGCGCGGGCTGCATCCGGCAGCTCGACGGGCGAACTACCCCGGTCGCGACGCGATCAAGCCACCGCCGAGATGCGCGAGGCGATGCAGGGCCGCGAAGACGACTTCGCCGGCATCGGTGTGATCGTTGTCGGCGTGCTGCTTGGGCTGGGCATCTACCTCAACCTGGCTGGGCCACTCGGCCGCGGCATCGAAACGTTGGTCGGTTGGTTCACTGGGCTGGGTCGGTTTGTGGTGCCGATTGCGTTGGTCGGTATCGGTGTCGCATTGATTCGCGACTCGCGCAGCGGCCGCCGCTTTCGACTCGCGATCGGCTGGGGTCTCGCCTTCTTGTCGATTCTCGGTTTGCTGCACGTCGTGCGCGGGCCAGAGAAGATCATGAGCGGGTTCGACAAGTTGGGCCGTGCCGGTGGGTGGCTGGGCGCGCTGATCGGCGAACCGCTGCGGTCGCTCGTGGCAAACCTGGGCGCTGTCGTCATCCTCGCTGGAGTCTTTCTCGGCGCCGTGCTGTTGATTACCGGCAGCTCGGTGCGCGCGTTGTTCGGCAACACCGCGCGAAATGTGGGCGTTGTCACCCGCCCCGTAGGTCGGCGAGCCAAACAGCTGTTTGGCGAAATGTCGACGCTGAAGAGCGATCGCGAGATCGGCGCGCTGACCGGCGAGTTTCAGCGGCCGGAGCTCTACGACGCCGCCGACGACGACCAGTGGGACGAGCCTGCGCCCGAATTGGTCGATCCTGGCTTGCGTCCGACAACCAAAGCGGTGCCGCAGTTGCCTCGCGGGCCGGTTGAGCAGTCGTCGCTCGATTTGGGCCCCGCCGCAAAGCCTGGGCACTGGACGTTGCCGCCGCTGAGCTACCTACCGCGGAGCGCGGCACATACGGTGAACAAGGCCGAGGTCGAGGCGCGCGGCCGAGTCTTGGTCGACTCGCTCGCGTCGCACGGCGTCGATACGAAACTCGTTGGCCAGACCGTTGGGCCAACCGTGACGCGCTACGAACTCGAACTCGGCTCGGGTGTGAAGGTGGCGCGCATCACCAGCCTCAACCGCGATATTGCGTATGCGATGGCCGCCACCGACGTACGCATCCTTGCCCCGATTCCTGGACGCTCGGCGATCGGCGTTGAAGTGCCCAACCACACGCGGCAACTTGTCAGCCTCGGCGACGTGATGACTTCCGCAGAAGCAAAGACCGCGACTCACCCGCTCGATGTCGCGATCGGCAAAGACATTGCGGGTCGATCAGTGTTCCTCAACCTCGCGACTACGCCCCACATGTTGATCGCGGGTACCACAGGCGCCGGTAAGTCCAGCGGACTGAACAGCATCCTCACGTCGATTCTCATGCGCTCGACGCCCGATCAGGTGCGACTGATCCTCATTGATCCCAAGCAGGTCGAGATGGGGCAGTACAACCGGCTGCCCCACCTGCTCACGCAGGTGGTAACGAATCCGAAGAAGGCTGCTAACGCGCTCGCCTGGGCTGTGAAAGAGATGGAACGGCGCTACGACGTGCTCTTCGAGGTCGGCTTCCGAGACATCACCGGCTACAACGCAGCGTACGACCGCGGCGAGCTGCGCTCAGTTTCCCCGCCTGATGGCGGGTCGGTGCTCGACTCCGAAGACGGCGAGCCAACATTCGAGCGGCTGCCCTACATCGTCGTGATGGTCGACGAGTTGAACGACCTGATGATGGTCGCCGCGCGCGATGTCGAAGACAGCATTATTCGAATCGCGCAGAAGGCGCGCGCCGTCGGTGTGCACCTCATCGTCGCCACGCAGCGGCCTTCCGTCAACGTCATCACCGGCGTGATCAAGGCCAACATCCCGGCCCGCATTGCCTACGCAGTCAACAGCCTCACCGACAGCCGCGTGATCCTCGATCAACCCGGTGCCGAGAAGTTGGTGGGTAAGGGCGACATGTTGTTGCTGCCCGGTAATAGCAACGTGTCGCAACGAATTCAGGGTTGCTTCGTGAGCGAAGACGACGTGCGCAAGGTGGTCGCTCATTGGCGGCGGCAAGCACCAGAGGTCACCTACGTCAGCGGTGTCGAAGGCGACGATGCGCAGGGACGCATGGGTGCCGGCGATTTTGGAGGCAACGGCGCCGACGACGACGAAGACGAAGTGCTGATGCGCCAGGCGATGGAGTTGGTGGTGCGCAGCCAGCTGGGCAGCACGTCGATGTTGCAGCGCAAGCTGAAAGTTGGCTTTGCTCGCGCCGGGCGCATCATGGATCTGCTGGAACAGCGCGGCGTCGTCGGCCCCAGCGAAGGCTCGAAGGCTCGTGCCGTGTTGATGACGGTGGAAGAGTTCGAGTTGCTGCAAGAGGCGCAGCGCAACCGCTAGTCCTTCTGGCCTTGCCGTTAGCCTTTCGCCGCATGGCCCAGCTGTTCTACGTCGAGACCTTGGGCTGCCCGAAGAATCAGGTCGATAGCGACAAACTGATCGGCACGCTGCTCGCCGACGGCATGGCTCCCACCGACGACCCCGCTGCCGCAGACCTTGTGGTGGTGAACACCTGTGCCTTCATCGATGTGGCCCGTAAGGAGTCGATCGACACAATCCTGGCGCTCGATGATCAACGCAAGGCTGGGGGTCGCTTAGTTGTCACCGGCTGTATGGCCGAGCGCTACGGCGACGAGTTGGCCGAGGCGCTACCCGAGGTCGACCAGGTCGCGGGTTTTGGCGTGCCGGTGAATGTCGTCGCGAAACCCGAAGGCAAGCGCTCCATCGCCGTTTCGGCGGCGATCCCGACGCTGGACCTGTTGAATCTGCCGCGACCCAAGTCGACGAGCCCGTGGGCGTACGTGAAGATCGCCGAAGGGTGCGACCGCACGTGTGGCTTCTGCGCAATTCCGTCGTTCCGCGGTCCACAACGAAGCCGCGACATCTCGTCGATCCTCGACGAGGTCGATCAGTTGCAGGTGAACGAAATCGTGCTGGTCGCACAGGATCTGGCGAGCTACGGCAAAGATCGCCCGAGCGAACTTGGCGCGGGCGCGATCGTGCCGCTGGTGAGGGCTGTCAGTGCGCGGGTGCCCTGGACACGACTGCTGTACCTCTATCCCAGCGATCTCTCCGACGATCTGATCGATGCGATCTGCGAAACAGGCGTGCCCTACTTCGACCTCTCGTTGCAGCACGTCAGCAAGTCGTTGCTGCGTCGTATGCGTCGCTGGGGTGACGGCGATCGTTTCTTGCGGCGTATTGCCGACATTCGCGAGCGGGAATCTGCTGCCGCGTTTCGCAGCAACTTCATCGTCGGGTACCCGGGAGAGACCGAGCAGGACCACGATCAATTGTTGGCGTTCGTCGAGCACGCGCAGCTTGACTGGTGCGGATTCTTCTCGTTCAGCCCGGAAGAGGGAACGTACGCAGCAGACCTTGATGGTGCGGTGCCGATGTCGTTGATCAACGATCGCTTGGCCGAGCTGCGCGAACTGCAAGACGAGATCACTGCCCGTCGGCGCGACGAGTTGATTGGTTCCACGGTGAAGGTTCTCGTCGACAGCGTCGCCGAGGCCCGTAGTACACGGGAAGCGCCCGAGATCGACGGCATCATTGAAGTTCCCGAGGACCTGGTTGTCGGTCAGTTCCATGACGTTCGCATAGTCGATGCCATGGGCCCCGATCTGGTGGCAGAATCGCTCTGATGCCCGTCGATCCGTCGTCCGTTAAGACCTGGGCCAACCTGGTCACCGTTGCCCGAGTCATCCTCGCGCCCTTCATGCTCGTGCTGATTCCCGACAACTACAGCGACGGGGGCTCGTGGCCAGCCTTTGGGTTGTGGTTCGTGCTTTGTGCAAGCGATGGCATCGACGGCTACTTGGCCCGCCGCCACGGCGCCACAAATCTCGGCGCGTTCCTCGATCCGCTCGCCGACAAGATTCTCGTGCTCGGCGCAATGCTGATTCTGGTTGCGAACGACACCTTCTGGCTTGTCCCGGTCGCCATCACGGTCGGGCGCGAGTTGGGGATCAGCCTCTATCGCACGTTTGTGGCCAGCAAGGGCGTGAGCGTGCCAGCGAGCAAAGTTGCAAAGTGGAAGACGTTCATTCAACAACTTGCCGTTGGCTTCGCGATCGCCCCACTCACCGCGCTCGACGCGAAGTGGTTGTGGAACTCGCTGTTGTGGGTGTCGGTGGTGCTCGCGCTGATGAGCGGTGCCCAATACATGTGGCGTGCGCGTTCGCACGACAAGGCTGTCGAGCCCGCCGCGGTGGTGTAGCCGATGCGCTGCGACGTGGTCGCTGTCGGAACAGAGTTGCTGCTCGGCCAGATCACCGACACCAATAGTCAGTGGCTTGGCGAGCAACTTGCCGCCGTTGGCATCAACAGTCTGTTGCAGGTGAAGGTTGGCGACAACCATGCCCGCGTCGTGGCGTTGCTTGCTCGTGTGTTGGCCGATGCTGATGCGGTGATCGTGTGCGGTGGCCTCGGCCCGACACACGACGACCTGACGCGGGAAGCGATTGCAGCGGTAATGGGCGTCGAACTGCAGCACAACGAACAGGTTGCCGACGTGATCCGCGAGATGTTCGCGAGTCGCGGCCGCCGGATGCCCGAGAACAATCTGCGCCAGGCGCAGGTGCCCACGGGCGCGACCATCATCAGTCAAACCCGCGGCACCGCGCCGGGCCTGATTTGTCCCGTGCGCATAGATGGCGTCGAGAAGGTGATCTACGCGGTGCCCGGTGTGCCGCACGAGATGAAGGACATGGTCGAACGTGCTGTGTTGCCGGACCTATTGGCGCGCAGTGGCGAGGCCGGCGTCATCATCAGTCGCACGCTGCGCACATGGGGCGAAAGCGAGAGCGGTCTCAACGAGCGCCTCGACCCGGTGATCGATCGCCTCGAAGCGGTTGGTAATCCCACGCTCGCGTTTCTGGCCAGCGGGTGGGAAGGATTGAAGGTTCGCTTGACGGCGAAGGCCGCAACTGAGGCTGCAGCGCGGGAACTGCTGGGTACCTGGGAGGGTGAGGCGCGCGCGCTGATCGACGAGACCGTGTTCGGTGTCGACGACGAGACAATGGAATCGGTGGTGCTGCAGCTCTTGCGTGATCGCGGGCTTTCGCTGGGCTTGGCCGAGTCCGTCACGGGTGGGTTGGTCGCGGGTCGCATCACCAACGTCCCCGGCGCCAGCGACGTCTTTCGCGGCAGCATCGTCAGCTACGCCAGTTCGGTGAAGTTCGATTTGCTCGGCGTGCCCGCCGGACCGGTCGTTAGCGAAACGGCGGCGGCGGCAATGGCACGTGGCGTCCAGCGTCTATTGCACTGTGATGTCGCATTGGCGCTCACCGGTGTGGCCGGTCCGGCCGAGCAGGACGGGATGCCCGTCGGCACCCTATGTGTTGCCGTTGCCATCGGCCCCGAGGTCCACACGCGCACACTGCGCATGCCCGGCCAGCGCGAGCAAATGCGCCAGATGAGCGTGATCAGCGCGCTCGACCTCCTGCGCCGCACGCTGCTGGCGTCGTAGGCTTTGGTCTAGCGCCTCCGTAGCTCAACGGATAGAGCAGCGGGTTTCTACCCCGTTGGTTGGGAGTTCGATTCTCTCCGGAGGCACGCGCTACGTAGGGATTTGGCTCTTCGCGGCCTACCCTTTAGTGGCCCCCGCGCCAGCGGTTGCGGACCGGAAGCCAATCTGCGTGGCGTTGTATGAAAGGGTCGAATGTTGAAGTTTAAGAAGGGCGACACCGTCATCTACCCGCAGCACGGTGCGTGCATCGTTGTCGGCACGAAGAAGATGGAAGCATTCGGCGGCACCCAGGAATACCTGATCCTGCGTACGGTCATCAACGACATGACGCTGTCGGTTCCAACGCTGAAGGCCAGCGAAGTTGGCGTACGCCCGCCGGTTAACCCGGAGGAACTTGAAGACCTGGTCTCGGTGCTGAGCAAGCCCGATCCGCGCGTGCCCTCTAACTGGAGCCGTCGCTTTAAGAACCACCAGGAAAAGCTGAAGAGTGGCGACGTGTACCAAGTGGCCGAGGTCGTGCGCAACCTCGCGGCCCGTAACCGTGACGCGTCGTTGTCGGCCGCCGAGCGCACCATGTACGACCGGGCGCGCATCAACCTGATCAGCGAGATCGCGCCTGCGCTGAAGGTGAAGGCAGAAGAGGCCGAACGCTTTCTCGACGAAGCGCTGTCCAAGGGCGTGCTGAAGCCACCGAAGGCGACCAAGAAGAAGGCCTAAGAATTTGGTCTAGTCTCGGCGCATGGCCGGACACACGATCTCTCGCGACAAACTCGAACACCTCATCCGTGATGGCGACATCGACACGGTCTTGATGGTGTTTCCCGACTTGCAGGGTCGGCTCGTCGGTAAGCGCACCACTGGCCGCTTCTTCCTGCAGAGCGTTGCCGACGCTGGCACGGAGAACTGCGACTATTTGATCGCCTGCGACATGGACAACAACCCGGTGCCGGGTTATCGCTTCACCAGCTATGCGCAGGGTTATGGCGACATGTTGGCGAAGGCCGACTGGAACACGGTGCGTGTGATCCCGTGGGTCGAGAAGACGGCGATGATCATGTGCGACCTCCTGAAGGTCGACAGCCAAGAGCTGATCTCCGTTGCGCCGCGCAGCATCCTGCAAGCGCAGGTCGATGCCGCGGCGGCGATGGGCTTTCTGCCGATGGTCGCAAGCGAGATCGAGTTCTATCTCTTCCACGACACGTACGACGAGGCCCATGCCAAGGGATACCGCGATCTGAAGCCGCACTCGCCGTGGCTCGAGGATTACCACATCCTGCAAACGACAAAGGACGAATACATTCTCGGCGCGATTCGGCGTGGGCTCGAGGCCGCCGGCGTACCGGTCGAGTTCAGCAAGGGTGAGGCCGGGCGCGGCCAGCACGAAATCAACCTCGACTACACGACAGCGGTTGAGATGGCCGATCGCAACAGCATTTACAAGACAGCCGCGAAGGAGATCGCCCACTTCAACGGCCGGTCGGTGAGCTTCATGGCGAAGTACGACTTCAATGACACTGGCTCGTCGTGCCACGTTCACTCGAGTCTGTGGACGATGGACGGCAAGACCGCGGTGTTCGACGATCATCACGGCCAACACGGCATGAGCGAGACGTTTCAGCATTACCTCGCCGGGCAAATCGCGACGGCTCGCGAGTTCAGTCTGTTGTGGGCGCCGACGATCAATAGCTACAAGCGCTTTCAGTTGGGCTCGTGGGCGCCGACCGGTGTCGGCTGGGGTCTCGACAACCGCACGCTCGGGTTCCGCAAGGTGGGCCACGGCAAAGGCACCCGTGTCGAGTGTCGTATTCCAGGCAGCGACGCGAACAGCTATTTCGCGTTCGCGGGCACGATCGCCGGCGGGCTCTACGGCATCAAGAACAAACTGCCCCTCGGCGAGCCCTTCAGCGGCAACGGCTACGAGGCTCCCGAGATTCCGCGCATCCCGTGGAACATCGTCGACGCCATCAACCTGTGGGAGAACAGCACCATCGCGCGCGAAGCATTCGGCGACGATGTGCACCACCACATCCTCACAATGGCTAAGGCCGAGTGGGAGGCCTTCAACCACACAGTGACCGACTGGGAGTTGCGTCGCTATTGGGAGCGCATCTAGCGGGGGGTTTCGTGCCGGTGAACGTCTGCCGGGGGTTTCGTGCACGAAAACGTGCACGAAACCCCCGGGGAGCGTTCACTGCGGCACGAAACCCCCGACGGTGAACTCCACCAAGACGGGGAGGTGGTCGCTGAGCGCGGCCCACTCGTCGCCGCCCTCTGGGGTGTCGATCGCGCTGACCTTCGCGTCTTCGGGAACCAGTACGTAGTCGAGACGTTGCGATGGCGCGCGCGAGTGACTGGTGAAGTCGCCGCCGGTGTCGCGCACGCCAACTGCGTGGAACTCGCGAATCACCTCCAGTTCGTTGGCGGCGTTCATGTCGCCGCACACGACGCGCAACGCGGACGGTTCCGAACGGATGAACGTGGCGGCGAGTCGCGCTTGCTCGATGCGTTCGTCGGCGTGACTGCTGGACAAATGGACGTTGCAGACGCGTAGGCGTTTCCCGCCGCGCACGACTGTCGCGGCCAGCATGATTCGGTGCCGGTACGTCCAGGTCGAGAACCCACGCGACAACACGTAGCGACGCGGATCGTCCAGAGCGGTTGGCGCCAGCAGGGCCAGGCCCTCGGCCCGCCACCAAACGAGGGGCGTCAGCGGAAAGTGCTTGCGACGCCACACCATCCGCCACCCGAGTGCGGCGGCCAGCGCCTTTGCTTGAGCTTGGCGGGCTTCCTGCAGCGCAACGACATCGGGTTTGCTGATTCGCAGGTGAGCCGCGACCACGTCAATCTCCGGGCTCTTCGCCCCAAGGATGTTCCACGTCAGCACCCGCCACGTCATTGATCCCTAGTCTTACCCGTCCGCTACCGTGTCACGCCATGAGTCGTCTACAAGGAAAAGTCGCAATTGTCACTGGTGCTTCATCGGGTCTCGGCCGCGTTGGCGCAGAGCGCTTCGCTGCGGAGGGCGCTTCGGTTGTCATCGCCGATATCACCGATGGCGATGAAGCGGTCGAAGCCATCGCGTCGGCGGGCGGCGAGGCCAGCTTCGTGCGCTGCGATGTCACCGACGAGGCTTCGGTCGAGAACGCCGTCAACTTTGCTGTTGAGACGTACGGCGGTCTGCACGTGCTGTACAACAACGCGGGCGTGATGCTGGGCGACGACGACAACCCCGTGACTACCAGCGTTGCGACGTATCAGAAGACGATGGACATCAACGTGCTCGGTACGTTGCTGGGTTGCAAATTCGCGATCCCCGCATTGCAGGCCTCGGCGAAGAAGTCGGGGGAAGCAGGCAGCATCATCAACGTCGCCTCCTTCGTTGCACATATGGGGGCGGCAACTCCGCAGGTTGCTTACACGGCGTCCAAGGGTGCGGTGTTGGCGATGACCCGCGAGATCGCCGTGATCTACGCCCGGCAGGGCGTGCGCGCCAACGCGCTGTGCCCGGGGCCGATCATGACGCCGCTGCTGGCGAAGTTCCTCAGCGACGACGCCAAGCGCAATCGACGTCTGGTGCACATCCCGATGGGCCGTTTCGGCGAGCCGATCGAAATCGCGAACGGAGCGTTGTTTCTGGCAAGCAACGAGTCCAGCTGGATGACTGGCCAATCGTTGATTATCGACGGTGGCATCACCGCGGCCTACGTCACGCCTGAGTGACGCAATGACGCGAAGTGAGTCAGACGTCCTGCACGGGGCACAGCACAGCGCCGACGACCTCGATCAACGCGCCGTTGCATGGATTCGCGACCGGCTGACAGGAACCGGCGTCGGCGTACTTGGCGAGCGCGCTTGGCTCGACAAGAACCTTGCGGGATCGATCACCGATAAGGGCCTCGGCGTTGCCGACGCGTGGAAGGTGTTCACCGACGTAGTGGCGCCGAACAACATTGGCGTCGACAGCGATCGTTTTCTCGCGTTCATTCCGCTGTCGCCCTCCGTTGCCAGCGTGTGGATGGATGCCGTGTGTAGCGCAGCCAACTTTGGGGCCGAGTCGTGGTTCGAAGGCGCCGGTGCGGTGAGTGCCGAGAACCAAGTCATCGACCTGCTCATCCGAAGTGCGGGCACCCCCGCCGGGGCGGCGGGTTGCTTCATGAGCGGCGGCAGCATCGGCAACCTCTCCGCCCTCGCCGTTGCGCGCGATCAAGCGCCCGGGCGTCGGGTAGTCGTCGTGGCCGATACCGCACACGCATCGGTCGACAACGCGCTGCACATCCTGGGGCTCGAGGCGTTGGAGGTTCCAACCGGGCCAGATTGCCGACTGACGGGCGAGGCCATCCGTGCGACCGTGGGCGAACGGCGCGACATCGCGGCCGTCGTTGCCGCCGGTGGTTCAACGAATGCCGGCGTGGTGGATGACCTCGCAACGTGCGCCGACGCAGCCGAAGAGTTGAACGCATGGTTCCACGTCGACGGTGCGTACGGGCTGACCGCGATGCTGCTTCCCGAACTGCGCGCCCGGTTCAACGGCATCGAGCGCGCCGACTCTTTCATCGTCGATCCGCACAAGTGGATGTTCGCGCCGGCCGGGTCGTGCGCGTTGGTGTACAAGCAACCGTGGCTAGCCCGCGCGGTCCACACGCAACACGGGCCTTACATCGACGTGCTGCGTACCGACGACGACGCCTATAACCCGTGCGATCTTGGCTATCAGCTCACGCGTCGCTCGAGCGGTCTCCCGGTCTGGTTCGCGTTGGCGTTACACGGCCTCGATGCGCACCGTTCAGCGATTCGTTGCGGGCTCGCACTTGCCAAGCGCATGGCAGCCGCGCTCGATGCGTGCCCGATCACCGAACTAGTGATGCAGCCGGAACTTGGCGTGGTGCTGTTCCGCCGCGATGGCTGGGGCAAGAGCGAGTGGGGCGACTGGGCTGCGGCCCTGCTGCGCGACGGAATTGCGTTCGTAGCGCCCTCGACCTACCGCGGCGAGCCGATTGGTCGACTGGTGTTCATGCACCCCAGCACGCCCGACAGCATCGTCGACGAGCTGATGGCCAGTCTCACCGGCGACTCGCTCGTTGGCGATACTGCGCGCTGACCGGCAAGACTGGCGCCATGAGTTCTGTCACCTTCGTGGGCCTTGGTGTGATGGGTGCACCTATGGCGCGCCATCTCGCCGCCGCTGGCCATCAGGTCACCGTGTACAACCGCTCACCCGAGAAGGCGCTGGCCTGGGTGGCGTTGTACGGCAACCGCGCCGCCCCGACTCCGCGCGAGGCCGCGGAGGGCGCCGAGTTCGTCTTCCTCTGTGTCGGCAACGACAACGACGTTCGCGACGTGGTGTACGGCCCCGACGGGGTGTTGGCCGGTGCCGAGGCCGGAGCGGTGCTGGTCGACCACACGACTGCTTCGGCGGAAGTGGCGAAGGAACTTGCGGAAGCAGCCGCCGAGTTCGGTGTCGGGTTCGTCGATGCACCCGTGTCGGGTGGGCAGGCCGGCGCCGAGAACGGACAGCTGACGATCATGTGTGGCGCCGACGACGAAGCCTTTTATGAGCTGGCCAAGCCGGTGATGGCGGCCTATGCGAAGGCGAGTGCCCTGATGGGGGCTGCCGGCGCGGGCCAACTCACCAAGATGGTCAATCAGATTCTCATCGCCGGCATCGTGCAGGGTCTCGCCGAGGGGCTCAACTTCGCGGTGAAGGCGGGCCTCGATCCGGAACGAGTGACCGAGGTGATCAAGTACGGAGCGGCGCAGAGTTGGCAGCTCGAGAATCGCGGTCGGACGATGGTGAAGAACGAATTCGACTTCGGGTTTGCCGTCGAGTGGATGCGCAAGGATCTGGGCATCGTGCTTGATGAGGCGAATCGCAACAGCGCTCGGCTCCCGGTGACCGCGCTGATTGATCAGTTCTACGCGCAGGTGATCGCGCGTGGTGGACGGCGCTGGGATACCAGCAGCCTCATCCACTTGCTCGCCAACGACTGACTGCCGCGACGGCCTACAGCAACTCCGGTTCGAGGTGTTGTCGGATCGTGTCGTCCCACACGATCCACTGCGATCCGTTCGCGCGCACCTCGAGAATTTGCATCGCGGCCTCGGCCACACGGTCGGGTTCGATGATCGGTATTCCCATTGCCGCCACGAGGTCGTGCACCGCGCCGGCAATGAGCGGAGTGTCGACGAAACCTGGGCATAACGCGCTGACACAGACGTCGACACCCTGCTGCGCCAGACTGGAGCCCAAGGACTTCACCAGCCCAACCACGGCGTGCTTTGTGGTGGTGTAGGCGATGTCGCCGCCCAGGCCAACGAGTCCCGCGATCGATGCCGTGACGATGATGTCGCCCCGACCTCGTTCGGTCATCGAGGGCAGCACCGCGCGTGCCCCAAAGAACACCCCGTCGACGTTGGCGCTCATGGTGGACCGGTACGCGTCGTCGGTGACGTCGGTCAGCGGCAGTGCAGGGATAGCGCCGATCGTGCGACCGGGCGTGATGATGCCGGCGTTGAGGTGCACGACGTCGAGCGGCGGCAACGATTCGATCAGTGCTGCCCAAGCGGCAGGATCACCGACATCGAGCGCGAGTTCGTCGCTCGAGCGCGGGTGGAGGTCGGCGACAAACACCGTCGCTCCCTCGGCGCGATAGCGGCTGACGCACGCCTTGCCAATGCCGCTCGATCCGCCGGTGACCAACACCGTCTTTGCATCAAGGGTGCCCATCAGCCGATGATCCCCAGTGAGTCTTCGCGCTTACCCGCCGCGCGATCGTCTGCCCATTGATCCAACGTGGTCTCCAGTTCTTTGCTGCCCATCGCCTTTGCCCATTGTTTGGGAAGTGCTGGGAATGAATAGTCGCCGATGTCCTTCGGTTGATAGATCGCGGCACGCCGCTCCATTGCGGCCTCGATCGCCGGCGCGAGCCGCTTCGCTTTCGCCGCAACTTGCGCTGCATCGCGTTCGAGAAACTCGGGCAGCACTTCTTTGCCGAAGATCTCGATGCTTTCCATGATGTGCTCGTGTTCGTTGCGCCCAGCTTGGAGCACAAAGATCACTTGGTCGACACCTGCCTCTTCGAATCGCCGCAGGTACTCGCGGACCTGTGTCGGTGTTCCGATGCTGCCGCGCAGGCCGGTCGTATCTCCCGACGCCTGCTTGGCGCCAAGTGTTCCCGCCTTTACGGCCGCCGCGACGGCGTCGGGGTCGTAGCCCTGCGCGGCGCGACGTTCGACGTACTCGGCCCACACGTCGGTCTTTCCCGGATGGTGATCACCGAAAACGTAGAAGTGTCCGAGGGAGTAGCCGAAGAAGTTGCCGCCCTCGGCACCGCGACGAATTGCCTCCGACTCGTCGTGGTGCAACATCATCGGACTGACGCACGCGACCTGCGGGTTGACGGCGAAACCGACTGGCACACACTCAGCAGCGAATGTTCGCTCGTACTCGCTGACCCAGTTGACAGCTTCTTCTGGGTCGATGAATGCAAACGTCAGTGCGCCCATGCCCTTCTGTGCGGCCAGCAGAATCGTGTCGCGACGGCTGCATGCGACCCACAGCGGCGGATGCGGTGTTTGCTTCGGCTTCGGGATGACGTTGCGCGGCGGCATCGTCACGTATTTGCCTTCGACGCCGGTGAAAGGGGTCTCGACCATGCAGCGCAGCGCGGTCTCTAGTCCTTCCAGCCAGGCATCGCGCTTCTCGAGCGGGTTTACTCCGAAGCCGGCGAGTTCGGCCTCGCTACTCGACTCGCCACTGCCGAACTCAACGCGGCCGTTCGACACCAGATCCAGCATGCTGATGCGCTCTGCGGTGCGCGCTGGGTGGTTGAACTGTGGGGCGGTGAGGACGATGCCGTGCCCGAGTCGCATGTTCTTGGTGCGTTGACTGCACGCGGCGAGGAACACCTCCGGCGCCGAGGAGTGGCTGTACTCCTCAAGGAAGTGGTGCTCGACCTCCCATACGTATTGGATGCCAACCGAATCGGCGAACTCGACTTGCGTGAGCGCGTCCTGAATCAGGCGCAGCTCGCTGCCGTCATCCCAAGGCCTACCCATCTGGTGCTCATAAAACAGCCCGAACTTCATGGCGCTATGCAAACACATCAGCCCACCCGAAGCCCGATTTGGCTTGGCATTTGCCGAAGCCCAATCTGAACGGCGCCCAGATGGGTTGTGAGGACAAGAGACTCAGCGTTGTTCAAGTTGGCACGCGCCAACAACTTCCTGATTGGCAGGGAGCAGCTCGATGCCGTTGGGATGACATCGCGGCAGTGGGTGCAGAGGGTTGCGTCCGGAGAGTGGATGGCGGTGTTGCCGGGAGTTTGGCGTCATTCCGCGACGCCCGAGACGTGGGAGCTCCGTGTGCGAGCTGGGTCGCGGTGGCTCGGTAAACAGGGCGCTGCCGCTGGTCGCACCGCCGCAAGATGGTGGGGGCTCGACGGATTTGCTGACGACGAGACCGTCGAGTTCGTTGTGCCACGGGATCGGCGTTCAAAGCGCGGTCTCGCGTTGCATACCTGCGATCACTGGCCGCGAGCGGATTTCCTCATTCGACATGACATCCGGGTGACTACCGTGACCCGGACGCTGCTCGACCTTGCGGCCTTCGGTGCCACCGCACGTGAGTTGGAACAGGCGATTGATTGCGGCATTCGAAATCGATGGACATCGATTCCAACGCTGACACGACGTATGAACGATGCCGCGCGTGGGCAAAGAGGCATCGCATTTTTGCGCGAGCTGCTGCTCGACTCTGGAGGCGAATCAGTTTTGGAGCGACGATTTCTTCGTCTGCTGCGCGATGCGCAGATTCGCCGACCACAGACTCAGGTCACGTTTCGAACGAACACGACGCACGCGATCCGGGTGGACTTCCTATTCGCGTCTGAACGAGTCGTCGTTGAGGTCAGCGGTCGGGTCGGCCATGCCTCCGACGGTGACCGACGCAAGGACGCGCGCCGCCGTAATCAGCTGCAGCAATCGGGCTTCGTCGTACTTGAGTTCACAACGGGATTGGTGATCGACGACCCTGGCTATGTTGCCCAGACTCTTCGCAAGTCGCTCAGCTCAGCCGGTTGACCTGTCGAAGTCACGCCAATTCCACCGCAGCTGTGGGATCCATGTGACCTCGAGAGGCTTCGCTCGGCGGGGGTTTGCAGTGTGGCTATCATCGGCCACACGCGGTGCTCTCGAGGGGCGCCCTTGGGGAGGGCTGACATGAAACTCAGGTATCTATCGCTTGGGGCGGTGGCCCTCGGATTCGTGATCGGTGGCTCTGCTTCGCATGCGAACGCCGATGTGCCTGGCGGCAGCGGCTGCGAAGGGTCCGCCGTGTGGCTGGAGGATGGCCTGACGATTGTCGCCGAAACCGATGGTGGCCCCTACACGATTCCGCGTAGCGACACGGTGCGCTGGGAAGGCTCCGTCACTGATGCGCCTGGCGTCTACAGCGGTTCGGTGACGGTCGAACTGCCGCCGCCGTTTGGTGAGGTCGAGATCGACAGCTGGTCTGGCGACAGCGAGTCCACGAGCAACTCGGGTGAGCACGAGTACGACTTCCCGTCGCTCGTCCCTGCCGGAGTCGAATTCTCGGTCAACGGCGAGCACATCGACGAGAACGGTGGCTGCTCGGGCACCATCGCTTTCGAGATCGACGGTGGTCCGTTCGACTCACCGATCGCGCCGATCAGCCTTGGCGGAACCGCTCTCTTCGCAATTCTCACTGGCCTGGCCCTAAAGCCACTCTTCATGAAGGTGATCTGATGTCGTACGGACGAGTAGTGCTCTCAGCGTTTCTCACGATGCTGCTGATGTTGTTCGTTGCCGCCGACCTGGTCTTGTTCGGCGTACTGCCGCTGAACAGCATCGTCGTCACGATCTTGCCGTTGGCTGGCCTGGTCCTCGGCGCCGTGCTCGCGATCATGGCGCGCAAGCGGCAATCCGCTGGAGCGGCACCGGCTCAAACCGCTGCGGTCTAAACCTCGTCCGCAGCTAGCGGGCTGCTAACGCCACAGCGTCGACCATGCGGTCGAGTTGCGCGTCGGTGGTAACGAGCGGCGGACAGAACACCAGGCTGTCAGTGTTCAGCGCGCGGCAGATCACGCCGTCGTGAAACATCGCGTCGCGGATCGTCATCGCGTTCTGATCCGGCTTGAGCGCGGCTGCAAACATCGCGCCCAGGCTGCGCACATGGTCGATGATGCCGTCGTCGGCGAGCGAGCGTAAGCCAGCGGAGAAGCGTTCGCCGATGTGTTTGGCGCGCGCGACGAGATCCTCGCGTCGAATGATCTCGAGGTTCTTCAACGCGGCGGCGCAAGCAGTGGCGTGGCCCGAGTAGGTGAAGCCGTGGCGTAGGAAGAAGTCGGGGTTTGATTCAAGCGCCGCGGTCGGCTTGGGACCGATGAACACACCGCCCAGCGGCACGTAGCCGGAAGTGACGCCTTTCGCAAACGTCGCGAGGTCGGGTTCGACGCCGAAGTGATGCGCCGCAAACCAACTGCCGACCCGGCCGAAGCCTGTGATCACTTCGTCGAAGACGAGGTACGCGCCGTGCTGATCGCACAGCTTGCGCAGACCCTGCAGGTACCCGTCGGGCGAGGGGTAGATACCGCCGGCACCTTGCACGGGCTCGACAATGATCGCCGCGACCTCGTTGCCGCGCTGCACGAACAGCGTTGCCATCGCCTCTAGATCGCCTGCGGGCACCTGAACAACCTCGTCGACGAAAGGCCCGAAGTTTTCGCGATTGGGCGCGATGCCCTGTGCGCTGGTGCCGCCGTACGCGGTGCCGTGGAATCCGCGCGTGAGGGAGATGATCAGCTTGCGATGGCCCTGGCCCGCCTGTACGTGAGCCATGCGTGAGAGCTTCATCGCAGTATCGATGGCCTCGCTGCCCGAGTCGGTGAAGAAGACCCGAGCACCCGTAATCGGACCGAGCTCGCGCAGCGTTTCGGCGAGCTCCTCGGCGGGATCGGTGGTGAACGGATCGAAGATTGAGTAGGCCTCAAGCGTCGTGATCTGGCCAGCAATGGCGTCGGCCATCTCCTTGCGCCCGTGGCCGATCGCGCAGTACCACAAGCTCGCCATGCCGTCGATCAGCTCTTTCCCGTCGGCGGTGTAGAGCAGGGCGCCCTCGCCGCGCACGATGCGCACGAATTCCGGGCGGGCCGGCTTGGCGAACGGGTGCATGAGGGCCTTGGGCATGTCGCCGACAATACTGCCGCGGCCCGAGGGACGACTTAGTGAGCCGGGACCGTTGCGGCCAAGCCTTCGACCACCGTCACGTTCGGTACGGCCAGCAGCGTGCGGGGCGGACACAGCACTTTGATCGACCGGCTACCGCCGCCGAGGATCAACTGATTGCGGCGCATGACTTCGCCGTCCACCCAGATTGGAATGGTCGACGGCAGCGCGAACGGCGTGACGCCGCCAATCTCCATACCTGTAATCGCGGGCGTGTCAACAGATGGTGCAAAGGATGCTTTACGAACTTCCAAGCGCCGGCGCACAACACCGTTGATGTCGAGGCGCGTCGTCGCCAACGCAATGCAGGCAACGTAGATCGGCGGGTCCGCCTTTCCGATCACGACGATCGTGTTCGCGCTGCTGTCCGGCGAATATCCGTAGCTCGCACAGAAGGCGGCGGTATCGGCCAGGGCAGGGTCGCACTCGATGATCTCGTATGCCTCGCCGCTGGCAGCAAGCGCGGCGCGTACGCGGGTTTCGATGACTTCGGCGTCAACTTTGGGACTCATGGCCCTAAGTCTGTCGTACCGGTCATCTGTAGGCTCGCCGTATGCGACACAACGAAGGTCACTTCGGGCATCGCGCTGGATGGCTGCGAGCCTCGGTCCTTGGCGCCAACGATGGCATCATCTCCACTGCGGCACTGCTGCTTGGTGTGGCTGCTGCTTCCGCCACCCGAAATTCAATCCTCACCGCCGGCTTCGCCGGTTTGGTCGCTGGCGCCGTCTCAATGGCGCTTGGTGAGTACGTGTCGGTGTCGTCGCAACGCGACTCAGAGCGCAGCGACATCGCGAAAGAGACTTGGGAGCTTGCCCACCAAGCAGACCACGAACTGGAAGAGCTGACAGCGATTTACGCGGCGAAGGGGCTTTCGCAGCAGCTCGCCGCGGAAGTGGCCGTGCAACTCACTGAGCACGACGCGCTGGAGGCGCACTTGCGTGACGAGCTGGGCATTTCGCGTGACCAGCTAGCGCGCCCGTTTCAGGCTGCGTGGAGTTCGGCGCTGGCTTTCTCGGTCGGAGCGTCGCTTCCGTTGGTCGCCGCGGTCGTGGGCTCGCCTTCGACTCGAATTCCGTTCATCGTCTCCTTCACCGTCGTGGCGTTGGTCATTCTCGGCTACGTCGGCGCTCGCGCCGGGGGAGCGTCTCCGGCACGCGCGATCGTGCGTGTTGTAACCGGTGGTGCGCTCGCGATGGGCGCGACTAGCGCAGTAGGCTGGCTGTTCGGAAGTGTGATCTTGTGAGCTGCCTGTTGTGAGTCGTTCGTAATGGACACTTACGACGCTGTCGTGATCGGGGCGGGGGTGATCGGCGCATCCGTCGCGTTAGAGCTTGCTCGGGGCGGGCGTTCGGTTGTGGTCGTCGACAAGGGTCCCGCGGTCGGGGCGGGTTCGACCAGCTCTTCTGTATCGATCATTCGCTTTAGCTACTCGACGCTCGACTCGGTGCTGACCGCGTGGGAAGCAGCTTCGATGTGGCGCGACTGGGAAGGTCACCTCGGTGCGGTCGACCCCGACGGAATGGCGCGATTCATTCGCACCGGAATGTGCATCTTCAACACCCCCGACGACAACACTGCGCGGATACGCCGCTTGTGGGACGACGTTGGAATTGGGTACACGATTGCCGACGCCGCGGCGCTGAGCGACCTGCTTCCCGGCGTAGACCTCGGTGCCTATTTCCCGCCCAAGCGCATCGACGATCCAGCGTTCGCTGACGAAGCTGGTAGCGAGTTGACGGCGTTGGTGGAGTTGGAGTCTGGGTTCATCGACGATCCGAAGTTGGCGGCATGCAATCTCGCGTTCGCGGCTCGTCAGCACGGCGCTCAATTCCGATTCAACGAAGAGGTGATCGGGATCGATCGTGCCGCCGTGAACGGAACGGATCGCGTGTGCGGCGTATCTCTCGCCAACGGTCAACAGATATTGGCTCCGGTCGTCATCAATGTGGGCGGTCCGCATTCCAGCCTGATCAACGAGCTTGCTGGCGTTACCGACGGAATGCGCATTCGCAACCGGCCGCTGCGTCAAGAAGTCTTCACCGTGCCAGCACCCGAAGGCCTGCGCCTGCAAGATGGCGTGCCGGCGGTGGCTGATCTCGATCTCGGTCAGTACTTCCGTCCGCAACCTGGCGGCACATGGCTCGTCGGTGGCACGGAGCCGCAATGCGACCAACTGCATTGGGTCGACGATCCCGAACACTTCGACGCGTTTCCGACTGTCGAGCAGTTTGAGACCTCGATGATGCGGTTGGCGCGACGGGTGCCCCAGTTCGGTGTGCCGCATCGGCCGGTCGGATTGGCGGCGCTGTACGACGTGGCCGACGACTGGGTGCCGATCTACGACAAGAGCGATCTGCCCGGCTACTTCATGGCCTGCGGTACCAGTGGCAACCAGTTCAAGAATGCGCCCATCGTCGGCCAGTTCATGCGCGACATCATCGACGCTGAGCAGGCAGGCAACGACCACGATCAACAGCCCGTTCTGTTTCATGGCAGGCGCACGGGGCGGTCCATCAATCTCGCCGCCTTCTCGCGCCGACGCGACAAGGCCGCTACGTCCGGCACGGTGATGGGTTGATCGGTGCGCGACACTTGTTGCGATGAGAGTTGAAATTGATGCTGGCTCGTGCCACGGCCACCAGATGTGCGCCATCGCGGCCCCCGAAATCTTCGGCAGCGACGAGTACGGCAACGCGGTGCTGTTGATCGAAGACGACCTTCCGGCCGAACTTGAATCGAAAGCGCGTCGAGCGGAGAACAATTGCCCCGAGCGCGCAATTTCCATCATCGACGAAGCGAGCAAAGGCTGAACTGGTGACAACTATCGATCCGCTCACCGACTACGACATTTTCGACGCCGAATTCGTTCTCGACCCGTTTCCGGTGATGGATGCGATCCGCGAATCGGAATGCCCAATAGCGCACACCGAGCGATGGGGTGGCTCGTGGCTGCCGACTCGGTACGAGGACATTGTGGCGATGGCTCAGGAGCACGACCTGTTCACATCGCGCTCGATCATCGTCACTCCGCCGCCACCCGTGCAGTTCGAAGGACCGTACGCCGGCGTCGCGGCACCTCCAATCAGCAGCGACCCGCCAGAACACCATTGGCATCGGCGCCTGATTCTTCCCTTCTTTGCGCCGCAGGCCGTCGCCAAGTACGAGGACGGGACGCGCGACCTGTGCAATCAGTTGATCGACGGTTTCATCGACGGCGGCAAGGCAGATGCCGCAGCCGACTATGCGCAGCAGATTCCCGTGCGGGTGATCGCGACGATGCTTGGAGTGCCCACCGACATGTCCGATGAATTCACTTCGTGGGTGCGCGGCGTGTTGGAGGTCGGTCTCACCGATCCGAAGGTGAGGCTTGAGTCGCGGATGAAGATCCTCGACTACTTCCGTGCACAGATCGACGATCGCAAGGCAAACCCACGCGACGACGACATGATCACGACGCTGCTGAACAGCGAAGTTGACGGACAGAAAGTGCCGGAGAACTACGTGCACGGCGTGTGCAACCTGATGCTCATTGCTGGTGTCGACACCACGTGGTCGTCGATTGGTGCTTCCCTGTGGCATCTAGCGCAACACCCCGAGCATCGTGCGCAACTGCGCGACGACCCGGACCTGTGGCCGATGGCGATCGAGGAGTTGTTGCGTGCTTACGCACCCGTGACGATGGCGCGGCAGGTTGATCGCGATACGGAGTTTCAGGGCTGCCCGATGCACGCAGGCGATCGAATCCTGATGGCCTTTCCCGCCGCAAACCGCGACCCCCGACAGTTTGAGAACCCCGATGAGGTGATCCTCGATCGGGAACACAACCGCCACGTCGCGTTTGGTGCTGGAATACACCGTTGTGCCGGTTCCAACCTCGCCCGACTCGAACTTCGGGTCGCGTTGCAAACGTGGCTGGCTCGCATCCCGGAGTTTCAACTTGTCGATCCGGCAACGGTCACATGGGCCGGCGGACAAGTGCGCGGCCCGCGCAAGTGTGCAGTCGCGTTCTAGCGGAGTGATGCAGCAACGTGGATAAGGACAAGGTGGTGAGCGTCGACGAAATCATCGCCCGCTTCGATGTGGATGACCCGTCGTTCATCGCCGACCCATACCCCGTCCTGAACGACCTGCGCGAGGCGACACCCATCTTCTGGAACGAGCGCACCGGGCAATGGACGCTCACCCGTTTTACCGATGTTTACGAGACGTTGCGCGACCGCCGTCTGGGGCGCAGCTACACCCATCTCTATTCCCATGCGCAACTCGGGCGCAACGAACCGGATGCACGTTGGTCGGCGTTCTTGCAACACGAGCAGTGGTCGCTGCTCTGCCTCGAGCCTCCGGATCACACGCGAATTCGTCGCCTGGTCTCGAAGGTCTTCACACCCAAAGCGGTGACGGCGTTACGCCCGCGAATCGAAGGCTTCGCCGACGAACTCCTGGACCATTGTCGCGAGCTGGGCGCATTCGATCTGCTCACCGACTACGCCCAGCCCTATTCAGTCGCGGTGATCTGCTCAATGCTGGGCGTGCCACGATCGGACACTCGACTGTTGCTCGACTGGTCGCACGCGATCGTGAAGATGTACGAACTCAGTACAACCGACACGATTCGCGCTGCTGCCAATACCGCTGCCGCTGAGTACATCCAGTACACCAAGCAATTGATTGCGGCGAAGCGGGCAGAGCCCGACGGGTTATTGATTTCCGAACTTGTGCGCGTGGAAGACGAAGGCGACGTGCTGACCGAGGACGAAATTGTCTCGACCACGATGGTGCTCGTTGAGGCTGGTCACGAAGCGACCGTCAACACGCTCGGCAATGGCATGCGGGCGATGCTGAAACATGAAGGGCAGTGGCAGCGCGTCGTCGGTGGCGAGGTCGCGGCCCGCGTCGCGGTGGAGGAGATGCTGCGCTGGGACTCGCCGCTGCACCTGTTCGAGCGGTGGGTGCTGGAGGATGGTGTGGAGATTGCGGGGCAAGGGCTGAAGGTCGGCGACGAGGTGGCCATGCTGTTTGGGGCTGCGCAGCGCGACCCTCGCCGGTTCGACGAGCCGGACCGGTTCGACATCGGACGCGGCGACACGGCGCACATCGGCTTCGGCGGCGGCATCCACTTCTGCGTTGGCGCACCGCTCGCGCGCCAGGAGATCGAGGTTTCCGTCGCCGGGCTTGCAGACCGTTTCCCCGATCTGAAACTGGCCGAAGAGCCGACCTACCATCCAAACTTCGTGATCCGTGGGCTGACGGCCCTGCGATTGGAGCGCTGAGCAATGATTCGACATGTTGTGCTGCTGAAGTGGAACGAAGGTGTTGCTGCCGCGCACATCACCGCGACCAAGGCGGCGCTCGATCGGTTACCAGGGCTGATCCCGCAGATCGTGTCGTATCAGAATGGCCCCGACCTTCATGTCGCGCCGACAAACTACGACTACGCGGTCACGGCCGAATTCGAATCTGCCGATGACTTCATCGTGTATCGCGACCACCCTGCTCACCAAGAGGTAGTGCAGTCCTATCTTGCGCCGCACAGCCAACGGTTTGCGGTGCAGTTCAGCGTGGACTAAGAGCGCGCTCGACGCGACGCAACGCTTCTTGCACGTCGTCGTCGGTCGTTTGGAAGCTGGTCACAAACCGCAAGACGCCGCCACCCATCTCGTAGAACAACAGACCCTCCGCCACGAGTCGCTCGATTGCTGGCTGGCCCACGCGTGCGAACAGCATGTTTGCTTGCGGCTCGGCTAACAGTTCTACGTCGAGCGTGCGCAAGCCAGCTGAGAGCGCAGACATCGCCTCGTTCGCGCGCTGGGCGAGACGCAACCAAAGTCCGTCGGCGAGATACGCAAGCAATTGCACCGACTGGAAGCGCATCTTGCTCGCGACCTGTCCGGCTCGCTTCAGCCGGTACATCAGCTGATCGTTGGCCTCGGCGTCGAAGCTGACGATCGCATCCGTGCTGAGTGCGCCGTTCTTGGTGGCTCCCAACGAGAAGACGTGCACTCCGGCGTGGGTGGTGAGCTCGGCGGCAGTGCAGCCAAGCGCAACGAGTGCATTGGCCATGCGTGCCCCGTCGAGGTGTAGGCGCAACCCGCGTGACGCGGCGAGAGCGCCAAGGGCGCTTACCTCAGCCGGTGTGTAGATCGTGCCGAAGTCGGTTGGGCAAGTGACCGATAACACCGACGGCTGCGAACAGTGGGCATCGTCCCAAAGCGTGGTGTCAAATGCCTGCTGCACCTGTTCCGGGTGCAGCTTGTAGTTCTCGCCGAGAAGACCGCGCATGACCGCGCCGCCGCCGAACATCGAGGTCGCGCCCGCCTCGTTGACGAAGATGTGTGCGCTCTCGTGGCACAAGATGCTGCCCCATGGTGGGCACATTGCGGATAACGCCAGGGAGTTCGCTGCGGTCCCGCTGAGCACGGGGAACACTTTCGCCTCGGTGTGTTGGAAGACTTCACGCACCAACTCGGTCAGTTGCGCAGTGACGGAATCGGCACCGTATGCCAATGCCGACCCGGTGTTGGCGGCCTCGATCGCGGCGAGTATCTGGGGCGCCACACCGGCACAGTTGTCGCTTCGCAGTTCGATAGGGCTAACAGAAGACATTCCGCCACTGTATGAGTTGTCGGGGTCGATGATGCGAGACTGAATCGTGAACTGGACCGAGTTTGCCTTCGCCGCGGTGACTTCAGCCGTTGGCGCGATTGGCGGGCTTGGTGGGGCCGTGTTGCTGGTGCCGATGCTGGTGCTCACCGGAACAACGGCTCGTGCAGCTGCGCCATTGGGTCTGGTTTCGGTCGCTGCCGGCTCTTCGGCGGCCGGCGCGCGTCAGCTGAACGACGGCTTGGTGAACCATCGCATCGGAATCTCGACGGAGCTCTTCGCGAGCGCGGGCGTTGTTACCGGCGCAATTGCAAGCGGACTGGCAAGCGATCGAGTGCTGAAGTTGGTGCTCGCCGGCGTCGCCTTCGCCGCTGGGGTGCTGGGTGCACGACGCAAAGGGATCCGCAACCTGCCCGACCCGAGCCTGACAAGCGCCGACGTCGGCGAGCACATCGGCGCACTGTCCGGCGCCTATCAACTTGACGACGGCGTCGTGCCGTACAGCGCCAAGCGATTTCGGGTGGGTGCCGCACTGTTTGGATTGTCGGGATTGATTGCCGGTCTTGCGGGTGCCAGTGGTGGTTTCGTGAAGACGCCAGCAAGCAGCGAGGTCATGCATGTGCCAGTGCGTGTTGCCGCGGCGACGACCACGTTCACCATTGGAGTGACGTCGGCCGCGGGACTGATCGTGTTCGCACTGCAAGGCAGGCTCGACCTTCGCGAGTGTGCGGCAGTCTGCGCGGGCAGCGTCATTGGCGCGACGGTTGGTGTTGCGGTGCAAGCTCGCTTGGCGCCGCCCCAAGTGCGACGATTTCTGAGCGCGGCGTTGGTCGTCATTGCGATTGTGTTGGTGGTACGGGCGTGAGCGAACTCGATACGCCGATCCGTGCGCTGCCGCCGCTGATGTTGGCCGCAACGATCGCCGCGTTCGTGTTCGCGACCGTCGGGGCAGTCGTCGATGGCCGGGCTGGCACCGTGGCTGCCGGCCTGGCGGTGTCGACGATCGTCGCCATTCCGTTGTTGCGTGTCGTAATTGTCGGCGTTCATTGGCTGCGGATCGGCGACAGGCGCTTTGCCGTTGTCGCCGCTGTTTTGTTGGCGGTTGTTGGGCTGGGCGCGATCCTTGCCGTGTTGTAACTATGCGGTTGTGAGTGGAATCGCCCAAATCTGGCTAACATTGATGCTTCAAGGGGTTTCCAATTTGGTGTCCCGCGTCAAAAAAGTGAGGGCCCAAAATGGCCACAGGTACAGTCAAGTTTTTCAATGCCGAAAAGGGTTACGGGTTCATCTCCCGTGAGCAAGGCGAAGATGTGTTCGTTCACTTCTCGCAGATCCAGGGTGAGGGCTACAAGTCCCTCGTCGAGGGTCAGAGCGTGGAGTTCGATGTGGCCCCGGGCCGCAAGGGCGAAGAAGCACAGAACGTCCGCCCGCTCTGAGCAGTAACGGCCGCGCCAAGCGCGATAGAGAACGCGCAAAGCAAGAAAAGGCCGCGCTGAAGCGTGAGAGAAAGCAAGCCGAAGCCACCGCCGAGCCGTCGCAAGACGATTCAGCTGTCGCAACAGCTGTCCGACGTCCACAAGATGTCGTGCTCGCCGACCTCGCGCAATTGCATCAGAAATTCGGCGACGAGTCGATTTCCTTCGAGGACTTCGAATCGGCCAAATCCGAACTGCTGGCTCAGCTAGCAGTCGAGTAACACTGCTGACCTAAACGTCAGACACCGAACGCGGCGTCCGTCCCTAACGGGACGTGGCGCCGCGGTTCGTATTTCAGGCGGCGTAAGCCAAACTTCACCATCGGTCCCATGGATAACGCGAACAACAGCGTTCCGGGTCCGATAGCTCCACCGAGCAGCGTTCCGATCACAAGTGGCGTGCCGTCGCTGATCCAGCGTGCGGGCACGATGCCCAGGCCGCGGTGGATGAGACCGAGCATCACCACTTCAGTGGGTCCGGCGCCAAGGTCCGTGGACACCACCAGGCAGATTGCGACCGCGAGAATCAGGGTTCCCGCGATCAGTAAAGCAAACCGCGGGAACAACGCGTGCTGCTTGGGAATGACAGACAGCACGACATTGATCATCGGCCCAATAAGCACCGTGCCGCCCACCGAGCCCAATCCTGGGCGCACACCGAGCGCGATGCCGATGCCGAAGAAGATCATCGCGTCGACCACGAAACAGATGCCCAACGACCAACCAGTGGCGTGACCGACACCCGTGTTGAACACGTCGAACGGTGCGACACCAAGTTCCGCTTCAATCAGCATCGGCACGCCGACCGCTACCAAGATCCACGACGCGAAGAGCCGGAGAAGCCGCGTGCGCATCGACATGACCCTTGGAAGCTATCTTCAACCTTCATCGGAGCAGGGGAGTCAGGGATGTCTAGCTGGACAATCACACCTATTACCGGGGTCTTCGGTGCGGAACTCACAGATGGTCGCCTGCTTGACGATGCCTATGACTCGGCCGAGTTCGGCCAGTTGCTTGCCGACCATCGACTGTTGGTGGTGCGTGACCAAAACCTGACGCATGCAGAACAAGTCGCGTTCGCGCGATCGATCGGCGAGCCCACGCCAGCCCATCCGGTTGTGCCGGGACACCCGGATCATCCCGAGATCCTTGTGCTCGATGCCGCCCGAGGCGGCCGCAACGCGATGTGGCATACGGACGTGACGTTCATGCCAACCCCTCCGGCGGCGTCGATTCTCGTCGCAGACGCGGTCCCAGTCTCCGGTGGCGACACCATGTGGGCCGACACGCGATCCGCGTACGAAGCGCTAGCGCACTCGTTGCGCACGTTGGTCGACGGGCTCGACGCGGTCCATCGCATTACGCCGTTGGCGTACTGGGGTGAGCCGTTCGATAGCGCACTCGGGCGAGACGACGCACAACAACTGCTCGACGATTCACGCAAGGTGCCGCCGGTGGTACACCCAGTCGTACGCGTGCATCCGGTCACCGGCCGACGGAACCTGTTCGTCAACCCCGGGTTCACGTCGCACATCGTGGGTATGTCGCGAGTCGAGAGCGACGGGCTATTGCAGATGCTGTATGCGCACATGACGCAGCCCGCGTTTGTCTTGCGGCACCGCTGGCGTGTGGGCGACGTGGTGATCTGGGACAACCAGGCGACGATGCACTATGCGGTCGACGACTACGGCGTGACCGAACGGCGGATGCGACGCGTGACAATCCGGGGTGCAGCAGCGCGCGGCCCTTCGGGTACGGAGAGCGCGGTCGTCGCCGATCCGCTCGTCGCCGTACGGTAGGGCTGTGACGACTACTGCGACGACCGAGCCGTCGGTCGGAAGCGGACCTTGGTCGCCACTGCGGATCAAGGTCTATCGGTCACTGTGGATTGCTGGACTGGTGTCGAACATCGGCACGTTCACCCACTTGCTTGGTGCTGGATGGTCGATGACCACAATGTCGCGGTCGCCAACGATGAGCAGTCTGGTGCAAGCGTCGTGGGCGATCCCAGGTTTCATTCTTGCGCTGCACGCTGGCGCGATTGCCGACCGATTCGATCGTCGACGAGTGATCATCGCGACGCAGTTGGCAGCGCTTGCCATCGCCGGTGCGTTGGGAGTGATCGAGCTGCTCGATCAGATGTCGCCGACGATGCTGCTGATCGGCACGTTCCTTGAGTCGGTCGCACTGACGATCGCGGCGCCGGCCTTCATGGCGTTCACGCCTGAGCTAGTCGGGTTGAAGAACCTGGCGGAAGCGATCGGGCTGGATGCAATCTCGCGCAACGCGGCGCAAGCGATAGCACCGGGCTTAGCTGGACTGCTGATCGCGGCGGCTGGCCCAGGAACCGTGTTCCTGTTCAATGCGGTGTCGTTCATTGGCGTAGTTGCGGTGGCGCGTGCCTATTGCCCTCCCGGCCGACAAACCGGGCAACGCGATCTTGGGCCGGATGCGATTCGTGCAGGGCTGCGTTATGTGACCGCACGCGTTGGCTTGCGCCATGCCGCGTTGCAGATCGCCGGGTTGTCGGCAGTCGGTGCCGCTCTCGCCGCGGTATTGCCGCTGGTGGCCCGCGGCCGTCTGCACGTGTCGCCAGCCGGATTCGGGTTGTTAGCGGCTGGCTTGGGCGTCGGCTCGGTCTTCGCTGTGTGGGGGTTGCCACGAATCCGCTCGGCCAGTTTCCCAGCCCGCGCTGTTCTCGGTTCGGCCGTGACTTGGTCGGCGGGCACAGCGCTGTTCGCAGTCAGCTCGCAAATGTGGGTGGCAGTGCCGGCCCTATTCCTCTCCGGTGCCGGTGCGATGGGCGCGCTGAGCACGTTGTTCACCAACTACACGGTGCAATTACCCAACTGGGTACGCGGCCGCGGGTCGGCGATCGCGATGTTGATGGTGTGGCTCGGCGTGTCGGCAGGTGCGATCGCGTGGGGTGCAATCGCGTCGGCCGTGGGCTTGCGTTCGGCTCTGCTGATGGCAGCCGGAACCAATGTGGTCGTGGCGGCGGTGGCGAACAGGCTGCTGCCCGTAAAGGCGGCGAGCCCGGCCGACGAATAAGGGCGGCAGTTCCTAGATCGTGCGGCCGAGGAACGCAGCGAGTTCGTCGGCCTTGCTGGCGCCTGCCGGTGCCTTCTGCTCGGGGCCGAACGGGGCGACACCGTCGGCGCCGCGGAACTCGGGGGCGATGCCAGCGCGGGCGCCCATCAGTAAGCCTGCCGCGAGTTCCGGGTCGAGGTCAGTGTTCTGGCCGGTGGCGCGCGCAAGATCCCATGCATGCGTGAATGTGTCGGTGGCTGCTAGCCCAGCAAATGCAGCACCCGGCATCGGGCCCCACGGAAGCTGCAGGGTCTTCTCCATCGTGCCGGGCACCTTGAACGCGGCGACTGCATCTGCCGCGCTCTGCGCGAACGAAGCGTTGAAGTCGCCAGCTGAGAAGTCGGGAGCCGCCGCGTCGCTCGGCGCTGCCCCCTGGGCTAGAGAGCCGAAGAAGTGCTGTGCGCCGATGATGTGGTTGACGAGGTCGGAGACCTTCCATGAGGCACATGGAGTGGTGGCTCCGAGGTGCTCTGGCGTTACACCGGCAAGGACTTTCTTGGCGGTGGCGATTGCTTGTTCAAGCGGTGCTGTGCTCATTGTGTACCCCTTCGATCGATGAGGCGACCACACTACAACGGTGGTGATCACGTGCGATCGCGGGGATTCGTCGGCGGAGGCGCCAGAACGTGTCCTCCATCAAGATGTGGTCGAACTCGCCGTTGCGGCCAACGCTGTGTAGGCCGGCGATGCCCGTGCCTTCGGCTGCAAGCGCCGCTCGATCCGGCTCGTAGTCCAACGCGAACACCGGATAGCCGAGCGGTTGACGTAACACACTTGCCCCGAGCAGGCGCGACCGAACGTCGGGGATCAACGGGTCGAGCGTCGACACGCAGCGCTCCACAGCTTCCTCGTCGGTCATGGCCCACACTTCGTCACCGGGTTGCGCACCGAACTCGCAGAGGATCATCGTCTTGTCAACAGGTGCGATCCACGGCATGGCCATCGGAGCCTCCGTGACGCGGAAGTACGGGAAGCCGTGCGGCGTCCAGACGATGACATCGGGGAGCAGTTCGCGGCCGGTCAACTTCAAGTTGACCAAAACGAGCCCGCGGAACTGAAAGCGACGAAACCGATCGAGTCGGTCGCTGCCCTCGATGAGTTGCGTTAGGCGATTGATGGGCAGCGTCGAGATCACGGTGTTCGTCTCGATGTCGCGTCCGGCGATTCGGACACCAACGACTCGCTCACCGTCGGTGTAGATCTTTTCCGCCGGCTGCCCAACCTGCACCGGTTGTGCCAGACCATCGGCGACGTGTTGGCAGATGGCCGCGATGCCACCATCTGGGTACACGTGAAAGACGCCGGTTGCCGACGGCTCCTCTTTGCAGTACCCGATCATCACGGCGCGCTTCGTCATGCGCTGTGCCATGCGCAACCAGATCGTCTGCGCGAGTCCAGTAGGAATCTTGTCGATGACGCTGGCCGATAGTTGATCGGCGGGGAGGCCAGACCACGCTTCCAGTAAGGGCAGCGCGACTTCGTCCGCGAGCTTGCGTCCGTAGTCGTGTCGGAAACGATCGGCTGCGACCGACAAATCACGCTTCGGGCGCCGGACCTTCTCCCAGACGGCGCTGCGCACGAAGCGCGGTACGCCGAGCAAGCCGATCGGGTACACCGGGTGCTTCTTCGCGCTGAGGTGCACGACCTCGCCATAGCGCGGCAGGACCCGACAGTTTGCGCGCATGCCAAGCGCGGCCATGAAGCGGTTGGTGACGAAGTGGGCGCCGACGTCGTAACTGAAGCCATCGGCATCGGTATGGCTCGCGGCCATGCCAGCAATGCGCGGGCCTGCCTCGTAAACCTCCGCCGCGACGCCGTTGCGCCCAAGCTCGTGCGCGGCGAGCAAGCCGGCGATGCCGCCCCCGAGCACGATTACTGGGGGAGTGGATGTGCTCATTGCGGCCTCCGCAGAATCACGCGCAGCAGCGCGCCGCGACCAATGACAGTGAACGCTGTGTCGAAGGCGGTGAAAGCCGCGAGCGCCGGCGCCGCCTTCAACGAGAACCGGTTGACCATCCACGACGGCGCATTCCAGTCGACCAAGGTGTTGCGAACCGAGTACGTCCAGTTCACCGGGCTGGTCGTCGTCGACAACTTCGCAACCTCGAGGTCGGCGGCTTCGGCGAGCTTCCGCATAGACGCCTTGTTGAACAAGTTCCAGTGTCGCGGGAAGTGATAGCCACCCCAATGGCGACCCTTCGTGATCTTGAAGTCGGGCGAGCCGGTGTTGTCGGTGATCAGGTAGAGGCGTCCACCGGGCTTCAGCAGCTTGCCGATCGCGCGCAGGATGGCAACCGGGTCGCCGACATGTTCGATCGTCTGGATGCACAGTGCGAAGTCGATTGAGCCGGGCGCGAGCGCGCTCGTCTCCACGGGCTGCTCCTCAACATCGAGTCCCCGTCCACGGGCGGCGGCGACGGCACGCGCATCGGTGTCGACTCCGTGCAACTGCCACCCCTTCGGTCCGTGCTGACGCAATAGGTCGAGGTGGAATCCGTCGCCGCAACCAACGTCCAGCACGTGCGCATCTGCTGGCAGACCGCGACCCGCGCGCAGTAACCGGCGAGCCTCCAAGCGGCTGCGCACCTTGTGCACCAAACCGAATTGTTCTTCGTCGAACGCAAACGCGTGGTATTCGTCGGGGTAGATGACCGGCAGGCTCGCAGGCGTTGGTCGCGGGTCGAGATAGATCAGCTCGCACCTCGGGCAACGCACTGCAAGGAACGAGTGCGAGGTGGTGTGGTACTCGAAGTCCTCGCCAACGCCCACCGGGGTGCCGTCGACGCCGCCGCAAATGCAGCACGCAACATTCTCGAGGGTCACACTCTCGCGTTCATCTGCCGCCACAGAATCGATGCTCACCGGTACTTATCGTCGCTGCAGTATCGGCACTTAACGCCCACCTTGACGAATTCTTGAAGGTCAGCTTGAGCGCAGCAGTAATATCGCGGCCGCGTGTCACCCTCTGTGGCCCCGTGGTTCGTCTGTCAGGCAATGGCGGGGGACGGTTGACTCCTTGAACGTAATGGCCCTCTCCATCGACGGACTCCGCTTACCGGCGTTCGTTGCTTCCATTGCCATCGCGCGGGCTCAGGGTGAGGTGATCAGCGATGCCGCTGAGGAGTTAGTTGTCGAGCTGTTTCGGAGCGACGGGCGGTCGCTTGTGCGGCTGGCGCGACTGTTCGTGGACGATCGTGACGCTGCAGAAGACATCGTGCAAGAAGCATTTCTTCGGCTGGCTCGCCACGCCAGCCGCATCGAATCCATCGACCGTGCTCCGGCGTATCTCCGATCAATCGTCTTGAACTTGGCGCGCGACCACAATCGGCGCGGACTCGTCTCGCTGCGCCATCGAGCGACGGCGGGTCGCGAGATCGATGTCGTCGACGACACTGCCGACCAGCTGGCCCGCACGGAGGAGCATCGCACGGTTCTTGACGCGGTTCGCCTACTGCCTACTCGTCAACGGGATTGCATCACTTTGAAGTACTTCGAAGAGATGAGTATCGAACAGATCGGTGCGACTCTGGGGGTCTCGGTCAACTCGGTGAAGACCCACCTACAGCGCGCGATGACGGCGCTCGACCGAAAGCTGGGCGGGTCGTGAGCGTCAGCGCGCTCGAGGGCCGGCTCACCGAGGCGTTTGCGGACGCCCGAGCAACAGTTTTCGAAAACCCAGACCTATTCGCACGCGTCACAGGCAATGTCGGCGAGGCCCGTGCCCGTCGTCGCTTTCGACTGCGGATTGCGGGTTTGGTTCTCGGCTTTGTTGCGGCCAACGCCGTTTTAGCTATCGCACTCTCAGACTTCGACAACAGGAGGTTCAAAATGCAGTGGTGGGTCATCGAACTGATCACTAACATCGTGCTGGTCGCGCTCGCGATCGGGCTCGGCCCCTTCATCAAACGCTTCGGCCGTTCATACGCAGCTGATGTATTTCGAGCCAACCCCCGCACAGGCAAGAGCTACCTAGTGCTCACCGACGTTGCGTACTACCTGATCTTCGCCGCGTTCGTGTTGTTCACGGTGACCTTCGTTCAACCGGCGCGCTGGGAGTTCTCGACCGGGGCACAGCTCAAGTCGGAAGTTGCGCGTGTCGGTGGAATCCTGCTGATCATGGGCATCCTGCACGCGGCCAACGTTGTCGCCCTGCCGATCATCGGACGGTTGCTCTCCAGCAACAAGCGCTTCGACGACGAGCGGGCAGCGCCGCAAGAAGCGAGTGGGCCGTCGGCATCGATGCCACCGTTGGGAGCCGGCACATGGATTCTGCGCATCGAGGAAGCACCCGGCCAGAAATAGCGCGTCACCCCGAGCGACTCGAGCTTCGTCTGTCGTTTTATGAACTCTCTCAAAGTGCTTGCTGTGACAGTGCTCCTAGCGATGACGGCCAACTGCTCGAGCGACGACGGCGGCGACGACGCCGGCACTGTCGCACCGCGGCTGCAGGTTGTTCTCGACTACAGCCCGACACTCTCCGACGCGGGTGCGCTGCTGTACCTCGCTTCGAACCCGGTGGTCGATCTGCTGGCGGTCACGCTGCCCGGAACGGGCGAGGCTGATTGCGAACCCGGTGTGCGGATCACACGTGCGTTGTTGACCGTCGCTGGCGCGGCTGATGTTCCCATCGGGTGCGGACGCAACACACCGCTAGTCGGCGATCGCGATTGGCCAGATGAATGGCGCGCAGCATCGAACAGTTTCGCGGAGGGATTGCTCCCGACCGTCGCTCCGGCGCCGGTCGCCGACGCCGAGCAACTGCTCGGCGACACGCTGCGCGCGGCAACCGAGCCGGTAACGCTCGTCGCTGTCGGACCGTTGACCAACCTTGGTGTGGTGCTCGGGGACGATCCGGAATTGGCTGATCACCTTGCGCGCGTGGTCATCATGGGCGGAGCGCTGGCGGTGCCGGGCAATGTGGAGGCGGCGCCGACGGCCGAGTGGAACATCTACGTCGATCCGGAGGCGGCACGCCGTGTTATCGCGGCTGGCGCGCCGGTCACGTTCGTTGCACTCGACGCCACCAACTACCTCGCTTGGAACGATCGTCTGCTCGCGCGTTTGGGTGCCCTGAAAACCGCGGCGTCCGATCTCGAACACGAGGTCGCCGCGTCGACCGAGCTCGATGGTTTCTACCTTTGGGACGAACTGGCGGCAATGACCGCTGTCGACCCGACATTGGTCACCACCGAGTCGGTGGTGGTTCGCATCGACGACGACGGTGCGCTCGTGCGCGATGTAGCGGGGCTCACCGTCGATGTCGCGATCGGGGCCAACACCGATAGGGCTCAGGATGAGTTCGTGAGTGGCTTGAATGGCGGCACAGTGCCCCGTGCTACCTCGTTGACGGCGGCCGAACTCGACTACTTCGTTGCGGTGGGTGGCGCCGACTCTGACGCCGGGGTCAGTATGAGCCGAGTTTTCGATAGTTCCAATGACCCTGAAGCCGACGCACATCTTCAGGCCGCTACCTTCATCAATGGCTTCCTCGATGCCGTCAACGCGCTCGCGACCGAGTTGCGCGCGGTCTCCGTGCCGTCCGCTCTCGCAACGGCTCACGACGAGTACGTCGCGAGCCTCGACAAGGTAGTGGCGCACCGAAGCGAAGCTCTGGCACTCATTGCCGCGAGCGATGGCTCGACCGTGGATGAGATTCTGCACGAGGTCCAACTGTCCGAGCTCGCGGACGACTTCAATCGCGTCGGAGCTGCGTGTCAGGTACTGGTCGACTATTCATTCCTCCGCGAAGGTCCGCGACCTTGCTCGTTTGAAGGGTGACGAGTACGTAGAATTGACCCTGTGCCAATTCGTGTGGTGATTGCTGAAGACAACGCGCTCTTGCGCGACGGCCTGGCGCGCCTGATCTCGTCGACAGCCGATCTAGAACTCGCCGGCACCTCCGGCAGCTACGACGAGTTGCTGGAACTTGTGGACAGCAGCAAACCCGATGTCGTCGTGACCGACATCCGAATGCCACCAACTGGCACCGATGAGGGCATTCGAGCGGCCGCGGCGCTGCGGGAGACACACCCTCACATCGGCGTCATCGTGCTGAGCCAATATGTCTCGCCCGCGTACGCCGTGGCGTTACTTGCGCAGGGTTCGGAACGTCGTGGTTATCTGCTCAAGGATCGTGTCGCCGATGTTGACGACCTCGTGAATGCCATCCGGGTCGTGGCATCCGGCGGGGCCGTGATCGACCCGAAGGTCGTCGAGCAGCTGGTCACCTCCTCCGGCAGGGCCACCAAGGCACCTATTGACTTTCTGACGCCTCGTGAGCGTGAGGTGCTGGGCGAGATGGCGCAAGGCAAGTCGAATGCGGCAATTGCGGCCACGCTGGTCTTGTCTGAGCGGGCCGTCGAAAAGCACATCAATTCGATCTTTTCAAAGCTGCACCTCAGCGAGGAGCGCGACGTCAATCGCCGGGTTGCAGCCGTCCTGGTGTACTTAACCGATGGTGATGCAGGCCACACCCTGGGTGAGGTAGCAGCACGATTCCCGGGCCCTTACTGAGCTGTCACCATGACGTTGTCATGGAGGTACCCCTAATGGAGCAGGTGGGCGAGTCGGCTAGCCCCGACGCCGCTGTGGTGCGCGTGCTGGTCGTCGACGACCAGGCGCCGTTTCGCGCCGCCGCCCGTGCTGTGATCACGAGGGTTCAGAACTTCGAACTCATTGCCGAGGCGACCTCTGGTGAAGAAGCCGTGGCAATGGTCAACGAGCTTGAGCCGGCCGTTGTCCTGATGGACATCAACATGGGTCTGCTCGACGGACTTGAGGCCACGAAGATCATCACCGATTCCCATCCCGACACAATGGTGATCCTCGTTTCAACGTATACAGAAGACGACATGCCGCCCGCGGCCCGCACATGTGGCGCGGCGGCCTATGTCAACAAGGACGAACTCTCACCGCGTGTGTTGCGTCGGTTGTGGGAGCAAGGCGGCGACGCAACCTGGCGGAACGGCTTGGTCTAGTGGCGCTCGCGAGGGTGCTGGTTGGCAAGGAGCTGCGCAGCCGTTGGCGCGGGCTGGTGATCGTCGGGTTACTCGCGGCGGTGTGGGCCACGGCCGCGATGACGGCGATTGAGGGCGCTCGACGCACGGCATCGGTCGTCGACCGGTTCCAGCGAGTGACGGGTGCTTCGGATGCGACGTTCACGATTGAGGGTGACGACACAGCTACGGAGCTGTTTGCGGCCCTGAGCGCTGCGCCGGAGGTTGCCGCCGTCGATTCTTTGTGGAGCGCGGCAAGCGGGCTGGGCTTCGATCGCGGGCTATGGGTGGGACTGATCGTTGGTACCGAGGGCGTGTGGGGTCGCGAGTTTGATCGTCCGGTCGTCGTCAGTGGTCGCACCGCCGACCCCACGAACGCTGAGGAGGTAACGGTCACCCAGGCGATGGCCGACCTTTTCGACGTGGAGGTAGGCGACCGGATCGCGCTACCGACCTGGGATCACGACGAGTGGGAGGCATGGCATGAGCAGCGCGGTCAATACCCGCCGTTCAACGGGCCACTGCTCGATGTGGCGGTAGTCGGCATCGTCGAGATTGCGGACGGCCTCGGAGTGGCCCCAGAAGACCAGCTCATCGTTGTCGCAACGCCAGCGCTGTTTGAACGTTGGGGCGCACAGATCGGCGCGAACAATCGGACAATCGTTGTCACGTTTCACGATCCAGAATTCGCCCCGAGCGTTCTGGCGCAACGACTCACCGCGAGCCTCGGTGAGCCGGTGAGCTCGGTCTCCGATGAGCAGGCGTACGCAGACAACCTTCGAGATGCAACGGGCGCACTGACACTGGGCCTCGTTGTGTTGGCAATCGCAGTTCTGGTGGCTGGCGGATTGGTGCTGGGGCTGGCAGTGACGCGCGAGGTTCGCCGCGCTGGAGTGGCGTACGAGCCATTGCGTGCGCTGGGTGCGACACCGTGGCAGCGAATCGGTGTTTTGGCGATCCCTATCGCCACGGTTGGCGCCGCCGCCGCACTAGTCGCGATCACCGCCGCGGCATTCGCGTCGGCTCTGTTTCCGCTTGGGCCGGCTCGCGTGGCCGAACCGCATCGCGGGATCTGGCTGGATGCACCCGTTCTGGCCGGTGGTGTTCTCCTTGTCGTGTTCATGGTGACGACTTCGGTTCTGTGCCAGTTGCGACCGCATCGCGTGGTCTCGCGCGCCTCCGCTTCCGGAGGACGGATCACCGTTCTGCGCAATCTCGGTCCGGCGACGGTGGTTGGCGTCGCGAACGCGGTTGGCTCGCGGCGAGCGCGCTCGACGATTGCAGTGGCGGTGGTGACGATTGCCGGACTCACCGCGGCGGCCTGGTTTGAGCGCAGTATGGATGACCTCGGCGACAGTCCACAGCGATGGGGGTACACCTGGTCGTCGGCTCCCGAAGTGGACGTTCCAGGCTCCGAGTACTACGAACTGATCGGCAGCCTGGCGGGCAACACCGATGTCAGCCGGGTGAGTTTCTTGGACTCCATCGCCGTTGTGGTTGCCGATGAGCCGGTGAACCTCTCCACCACCGTCGCTCGACACGGCCTTCTGATTGCGCCGGTTGTGCTGACTGGTCGCTTACCTGTTGCAACCTTCGAGATCGCTGTGGGTGAGCGAACCGCTCGTCAGTTACATCTTGAAATCGGCGACAGGGTGCGCGCCGAAGCCGCTTTCGCCGGCAGCTCGGAGTTCACGGTGGTCGGCATCGTCGTGCCGCCTTACACCGGAACTGCAGGGGACCCTGGCGTCGGTGTGTACGCCAACATGGTCACGTTCGACCAGCTGAACCCGCCACCTACCGCCATCGTGCGCAACTTGCTCATTCAGTACGCAGCCGGAGTCGATCCGCAAGCTGTGGAAGCCGACCTGTCGGCGCTTGGTTTTCGGTTCGAGGCTCGTTCCCACGCGCGGCCGCCCCGCTCCATTGCAAACCTCGTCGGCGTCACCGTGATCGTGAAGTGGCTGCTGGTGTTCTTCCTGATTCAAGGATTGTTGGCAACGATGCTTGCGGCTGCGCGGCAAGGCACGGCCAGTGCGCGCGATCGGCAGATCCTGCGCACCTTGGGGTTCACGAGCCGCGACATCCTGCGCGCCGTCTCAATCGAGGCTGCGGTAGTGATCGCAATCGGCCTCGGCCTCGGCCTGACTTTGGGGCTGGTCGCGGGCTATCAGGCGTGGGAATTGACCACTGGTGACCTCGGGGTGGTCGACTCGCTGTCGTCGCCTTCGCCGATCGTGCTCAGCGTTGTCGCGCTGGCGCTTGTGGGTGCTGTCAGTGTGTCGCTGACGGTGAGTCGAGCGGCAGCTGGCCGCGGACGGTCGTTCCGGAGCCTGCGGAGCTAACGACCTCGATCGTTCCACCGAACGAGCCCATACGGTCGCGCATGTTGACGAAGCCGTGCCCGCTGCCGGCATCGCCCTTCGCGTCGAAGCCGGGACCGTCGTCGGTGACTTCCCAATGAAGTGTCGAATCGGTCTCCCACACCTTGATCGCGCTCGATGCGGCATCCCCGGCATGCTTGCCCGAGTTCTGCATTGCTTCCATGCAGCAGAAGTAGACGGCGGCTTCGACTTCCTGCTGATGCCGACCGACCACGATGTCGGTAGTCGTCGGTAGCGCGGCGCGGGCCGCAGCTGCCGGCAGTGCTTCGGCGAGCCCGCCCGACATCAACAGCGGCGGGAAGATGCCGTGGGCAAGCGCCCGCAGCTCGGCGATCGCGGTCTGTAGATCGCCGCGGATCTCGTCGATCATTGCCTCGGCGTCGGCGGGGTCGTCGACCACTGAGTCTTTGGCCAAGCGGAGCTTGACCGCGAGAGCAACGAGGTGCTGTTGTGCTCCGTCGTGCAGGTTGCGCTCGAGTTTGCGCCGTTCGGCATCGCCTGCGGCGACGATGCGAACGCGCGAGGCGCGCAACTCGTCGTTGGCATCGCGGAGTTCGTCGAGCGACGCCTGCAACGCGGTGTCGAGTTGCACGTTGTGCAGAGCGAGGCCGACTTGACGCGAAAGTTCGGTGAGCACGCGGTCATCTTCCTCAGTGAAATTGGCGCGATCTGCGGGGCGCTCGCACACGATCAGCCCCAGCAGCTCCCCGCTATGCGCGATAGGGGCGACGCGAGTCGACGTGTTGGACTTCTCGACAAGGCCGGGCAACCAGATGTCGAGCCACGTGCCACCAGACACGCCAGCACGGCTCACGACCGATCGTTCCTTGTCGCCGATCTCGTAAGGCTTCATGTTGCGATGCGGCACCATGGCGGCCACCTCGTAGTGCCCATCGGTGCCAGCCCAAATCTGTGCGCTGCGCAGCTGCATCGACTTGCGCAGTGTCTCGGCCAGCTGCAATAGCAACTCGTCGAGTGGGATCGCACGCGTTAGTCGAGCACCCCACGTACGCAGCGCTTCGTCGGGCGAAATTCGCTCGCCGTACACAACCCGGTTGGCGCGGTCAGTGAGCCAGGTTCGTGCGGGCTGGTGCGCAATCGCCGCACCTGCTGAGGCGAGCATCGACAGCAGCAGCAGCGACCGCTCGCTGTCGTCGGGCCGACGACCGAACGCGGCGAGAGCGATGAGGTACGCAATCACGATCAGCGCGCTCAGGCCAGCGAGTGAAACCGTGTGTGTCAGCAAGCGATCAATGCGAGCAAGCAGGCGTGACAATGTTCCGGCCGCCAGAGCGATAGGGATCAGGCCGGAGGCAGCCAGCGAAATCGCGCCGACATGATTTGGCCAATCGGCAACGAGCGAGAGGGCGACCGACACGAGGATCACCTCGGCCGCAACGACTGCCGCCCAACCGATCCATTGCATACGGCGCTGATCGATGATTCCAGCCGCCCGATAGTTGGCATGCGCGACCGGTGCCGCTGACAGCACAACTGCCCACAGCACGAGCAAGGGCCACACCGAGACTTCATCGCGGTCAGCGAGTAGCGCCAGCCCGACTGCGATCGAAGTGATGTATGCCGCCACTACGAACCGGCGGTGACTGGCGCGACTGACGTGCCCGTCTGGCAACGTCAGCGCAAGGTGGAATGCGAGTGCGGCGACCATCGTCATCGAGAGGCGCTGGCCCAGGTCGGCGATGAGTGCCGACGAGTCGGCGAGCACCTTGGTGGCGTCGAGGCTGAAACAGGCGGCACCCAAGGCCAGCGTGAGAGCCACCGAACTAATGATCAGCGCGGCGGGGCAGTGATGGCGCACCGTGACGACTATTCCGGCGGCGGCCCACACGATCGCGACGCATGCAAGCACGAACAGCGACGGTGAGGTATCGACTGCGCTGCCGGTGAGCAACGCGATCGCCCAGCACCCCAACGCCGCAGCGCACGCGCTAAGAGCAAGGCTGAGTTGGTGAGTCTTTGATCGTGTTTCGGGTCGCGCTGTTGATGCCGCCACTTGTTCCACTCAGTCGTCAGCTGGCTGGCGGCCGTCGTCGACGACGCGCCCGTCCCTCATGCGCACGATGCGTTGTGCGGCATCGGCGACCGGTTGGTCGTGGGTGACCAACAAGATCGTCTGGCCCCCCAGGTGCAGGCGGGTGAACAGTTCCAGCACTTCCTCGCCACCTTCGGAGTCGAGTGCGCCGGTTGGTTCGTCGGCAAGCAGCAGCGTCGGCTCGTTAGCCAGCGCCCGCGCGATGGCGAGCCGCTGGCGCTGACCGCCAGAGAGAGCGGCGGGGGATTGCTTGGCCTTGTCGCCGATGCCCAACAGGTCGAGCAGATCGCGCGCCCGGGTCTCTGCCGGGCGACGCTTGCGGCCGGCGATCAACGCCGGCATCAACACGTTCTCGAGCGCAGTCATGCCTTCCAGCAGATTGAAGAACTGGAAGACGATGCCGACGTGCTTGCGGCGCATGATCGCCAATTCGCTCTCGTTCTTGCCGACCAGCGATTCGCCGGCGACCGACACCTCTCCCTCGTCCGGAGCGTCTAGGCCAGCGACGATGTTGAGCAACGTCGACTTGCCACAACCCGACGGACCCATCACCGCCACGAACTCGCCGCGCTTCAGGGCGAGGTCGGCGCCGCGCAAGGCGCGCACTGGCGCGGTGTCTTGTTCGAAGGTGCGGAACACCTGGCTGACATCGACGACGAGCCCGCCGTCACTGGTGGGGTGACTACCGCGGCTGTCGAGAGCCGTTTCGCTGATGGTCATGACGCTGTTGCCTCCTGTTGATGAATTGCTGCAATCTTTCGCGGCCGCACGGGTGTCGCGCGACCTTTGACGAGCTGTGTGCCGAGATCTTCGGCTTCCGGTTTGATGCTGAGCTGGTCCCACGTTGCATCGCTGGCAACGATTTCGCCATCGGCTGCGAACTGCTGCAGTCGTTGACAGAGGTTCACCGCGTCGCCGACGACTGTGTACTCCAACCGCTCATCAGAGCCGAGCATGGCGGCTGCAACATCGCCGGTCGACAATCCGATTCCAACGGGGAAGGGCTCAAGGCCTTGGCTGACCCACTCGGCGTTCACGACGGCTTGCGCGGCATGCATCGCGCGCGCCGCGACGAGCGAGCGATCCGCGTGATCAGTCGATGCTTCCGGCGCCCCGAATACCGCCAACACCGCATCGCCGACGTACTGCATGACGGTGCCGCCGGCGCCGAGGATCGCCTTGTTCATCTCGGCGCGGTGCCGGTTGAGTTGCTGAGCAAGCGCGGATGGGTCGGTGTGCTCGCTGATCGTCGTGTAGCCGCGGATATCGCTCATCAGACAGGTGACGTTCAGCTTCTCCGTGTCGCCTGCCTGTGCGCCGCGAGCGCGAATGCGATCGGCGACGCCCGTTGGCAGCAGTCGCGAGAGTGACTCGCCTTGTTCTTCGCGAGAAGTGATCGCGGTGTGCATCTTGCGCAGGCGTTCAAGTGCACCTGCGGTTCCTGCCGTCACACCTTCGGCGAGTTTGCGGAACACTTCCTCCACCCGCGCCTCGACCGCCGCCGGCGTCGACTGTGTGACTGCCGCGATCGCTTTGATCGGCTTGCCTTCGGCCACCATCTCCAGCAGCGCGTCGTCCTCTAGGTCGAGTCCGCCGGTGCGACGCACTGGGTTCATCAGCGCGCTCACGATGACTGGGTCGAGCACCGACCCACCGGACGCGACCTCGCGGATCGCGCGTGCGAGTTGGTCACCCTCCGCGATCCGGTCCTTCAGCAGATAGGCGTAGCCAGCAGCGCCCTCAGAGAGCAGCGCGATCGCATAATCGGGGTCGTCGAACTGGCTGAGAATGACAATGCCTGTGCCTGGATGGCGCTTACGAATCAGCTTGCACGCCTCAATGCCCTCGCGGTCGAAGTTCGGTGGCATGCGGATGTCGCTGACCACCACGTTCGGGGCCGATTTCTCGGCGCCGGCGATTAGACCGTCGTAGTCCTCAGCCTCACCCACGATCTGCAGGTCCGTCTGGCGCGACAACATCGCCCTCACCCCTTCGCGGATGAAGACGCTGTCATCGGCGAGGAACACCGTGATCGCTTCCATGGCGTGAATTCAATAGCACAATCGGTCCTGCGGGCTAGGGCGCAAGCCTGTGTCGCGGGGTGGTGCCAGCCACACCCCAAGCCACCGTGCAAAACTGCCTCATGCGCTCTTCGTTCCTGGTACTCCCGATCCTGCTCGTGGCTGCCTGCAGCGGCGACGACTCAGGTGGGTCCGCGTCAACGACCACGCCGTCTCCAGCGCTGATCGCTGAAGTCGATCTGACTACTCAGACGGACAGCGCGTACGCCGTCGATTGGAGTGCCGACGGCGCAACCCTGGCGGTGTCCGCGGGTGTCGAGCTGATCCTGCTGTACTCGGACCTGACGGAGATCTCCACGGTCACCCCATCGGGCGGTGCTATTGGTGCAGCAGTCATTGCGGACGGGTTGAAGTACGCGACGGTTGGGGGAGTGCGTAACTCGACGATCACTGTTTGGGACTGGAACGCCGAAACCCAACTGACTTTGGCCAGAGAGGTGGAAACTGGCGCTGATCAGTTCGCCGTCTCGTGGAGTCCCGACGAACGACTGGTGGCGTCGCTCGCCGGCGATCGCGACAGCACGATCCAAGTGTGGGAAGCAAGCACGTGGAACTTGCTCGGCGAGTACGACCTGCCGTACACGAACTCGCGCCGCGCGTTGAATTGGAGTGCCGACAGCACGTTGATCTACGACGCCGGCGAGATCGACGGGGAGGTCGGCTATTTCTCGATCGACGCACAGGATGGCACCGTCACCGAGCTGGGCCGCTTGCCGCTCGAGCAGGTCGTTGCCGCCGCCGTTGACGCCGACGGTTCGAGGATTGCGGTGGCCGACGCAACTGGCATGGTGCGCATATTCGATGTTGCTTCCGGTGCTGCGCTCGCCGAGTTTCAGTCGGTTGCGGATCCAGTCGATCTGGCCTGGAATGAGCCCGACGGCACGCTCGCCATCTTGAGCTACAACACCGCATTGCAACTCTGGTCCGTTTCCTAGAATCGTTCGATCAGTCCGCGCGCAGCAGTTCAGCGAGGCGGCGCCGACCGGTGCGTCCTGACAGCGCGAGCGCGATCCCGAGCGCGCCGAGCGCCGCAATGACAGCCGACGCGACGATCGCTCCCATCGGGGTGCTATGCGACACCGCAACTCCTGCACCATGCGCGATCGCCGCCCACACGCCTCTGCCGAGCACCAGTCCCGCGGGAACGCCAACAAGAACAGCTATGAGGGCCACGGTCGCTGCCTGCCAACGAAGCGTCGATGCGCGCTCGTTGGGACGCAGCCCGAGCGCCCCGAGCACGGCCATCTGCCGCTCTTTCGCTCGCGACGACACGCCCAACAGGTACGCCAAGGCGGCGAGCCCAAGTCCGCCGAAGAAGAGGGCGAGCAAGCCAGGAAGTCCTTTAACGGGGATCAGGTTGACGACGACAGGAGGTGGGCGGTGGCGGTCGAGCCAGTGATACTCCTGATCCGTGAGGTATGCCGTCGCCTGCGCCTCGTCGACTCCGTCTGCCCAGGAGAGATACACCTGGTAGATGCGGTTGCTGTCGTCGAACCCGTCGAATCTGCGACTGCCTTCAGCAGTGATCGCTAAGCCGTCGTCGTAAGTGAAATCACCAATTGGGAAGACCACCTGGCCGACGACCCGGAAAAACCGTTCCACCCCGTTGAGGCTGACAGCTAGCTCGTCACCCAAACCCAAGTTGAGGCGTCTCATTGTGGTTCGGCCCATAGCAACCTCATCGGAAGCGAGCGGAGCTCGTCCGGCCAGCACCGTGAGAATTGGTTCGCCAATCCGCGCATCGAGAGCGACCGCGGTAGTGCTTGTCTCACCGACATCGGGGAAAAACACGGTCGCTCCGGTCAGCGCGCCCACACGCGCGTCGTTGCTGAGTTCCCCTAGTGCTGGGAGGAAGCCATCGGCCTGTTCTCCGCCTTCGCGCTCACCGAAGTCGATAACCAAATCGCCGCCAGCTCCCCACAATGCTGGCTGCGTCGGCAAACGGCGGACAGAGGCACCAACAGCCAAACTCGTGACGATCAGTGTCATGAGACAGACCGCGGTTACGACGGTGGCCCGCCCCCTCGGTCCCAAGGAGTCGCGTAGCCCCAGCGTGATCGGGATCGGGCGCTTTATGGCCGGGCTCAGGCGGAAGCGACGGTGCAGTCCGCTGTGCAGACCTGCTTGCGGTGCGGAGACGATCGGTGTTGATCGCCGCCGCAGCGGCGGCACCGCGCCCAGCAGGGTCACGGTTGCAAGGATGACAGCGCCGACAAGCAGCAACGGCCAGTCGAGAAAGATTCCACGATCAGGCTCGACCTGGCGGGCAAGGCCAAGCCTTGCTTGTGGGGCGAGCAATAGCGCACCGACGCATGACGCCGTCACGCCAAACACAATCACGGGCGCCAGCAACAAGGCGCCGTGCGCGGCTTGTCCGACACGTGTGACACCAAGAGAGGAGAGGACCTGTGCATCAGTCGAGAGCGCTCGCGCCAGACGCTTAATGATGAGCGACGTTGTGGCCAGGCCACTTACGAGCGCCACGATGGCGAAGATCCATAGCGCACTTGCGGCGACGCGCAATCCGTCGGTGACCTGCTGTTGGTCGCCCCATTGCGAACGGTAGATGCCGATTGCCGAGTCAAGTGCCGCGTCGCCGGTGTTGGGGGTCCCGATGCGCATCATCTCGGATGCCTCTGCTTCATCGGCCATACGGATGTCCGTGCGCGGAAACTGGGCAATCTGGTCGGCGTATGCGTCGCCGAAGGCCGTTGTCAGATAGACCGTGCCCGAAGGCGCGACGAAGTCGAGTGGACTAACGACAATTCCCGTAACCACAAACTCAAGTTGCGGACCGTCGGTCGGCCCAGAGTCGGCGCCTGAGAATGCCCGCTCGACCCAAGCGATCGAGGCCGACTCAAATGTGATCGACTCGCCAACCTGAACTCCGAGGAGTTTGGCGAACTGCTGGCTGACGGCAATCTCCAGGGCCGCGGTCTGATGTGGCAGCCTGCCAGTCAGAGCTACCGGCACGTTGATCGGATGTCCGAGCAATTGGCGTTGGACGATCGGGTAAATGTCGAACGTCGGAATCAACTGCGAGCCAACAGGGCTCACGAAGAATCGTTCCTCGATCGCTGCCCCTTCTGCGCCAACCCGCTGCAGCATCCGCGAGATCAACTCCGTGCTCGTAAGCCCCGGCTCGTCGGCGGCACCGACATCGAGATCGAAAACGGTTATCTGGGCAGCGGATGTGCGTTCATGAAGCCGGTCGAACGCGCTGGCAGCCCTGCGGGCGCCCATCGCCGCGCCAAGGGCCAAGACTCCGGTGAGGGCCAGAACAACCCAAGCGAGTGCGAGTGAGGGCCAGTGCCGTCGCCAGTTCGTCGTCGCCCACAGCTTGCCCGCGCCAGTCATCGACGCGCCCTCATTCCGCGCGCAGCACGGCGCCGGGGCGCGATCGTAAAGTGAGTGCACTTGTGATGGCGGCGACAACGACCATCGCGATTGCGGTTGCCCCAGCGACGCTCCAGACCGTGGTCGGCACGATGGTGTCGGCAAGCGCACCGACATCGTTCGCCAACTTGTGGTGAATCGCACGTGCAACGACGAAACCGATGAAACCGCCGATTGCACCGCCAACCAAAGTCGTGATCGCGTTCTGCCACAAGTGCGCACCGACGACTTGCGATGTCGTGAAGCCCAGCGCGCGATGTATAGCGATCTCGCGGCGAGCGCGGTTGATCGTCACAACGACGGCATTGAGCAGAGCAAAGAAGCCCAGCAGCAGCAGCAGTTGCGCAACGGAGCTCGGCAAACCGCCGAGCTCGCCGACATTGCCAACCTCCGATGGTGGAGCGACGGGGCTGATGAACAACCCGGGGTGTCGAGCGTTGACAGCAGCGGGGTCGGCTCCGGTGACGTAACGAACTGCGGTGCTGTCGACTGCGGGGTTGGTCAGTGCCTGGAGACCGTCGAGCGTCACGATGAATCCATTGCCGGTGCTGTCGACGCCAGCCGTCAGCACTTCGCCAACGATCGTGAGCTGCACGGACCCCATAAGTCCTTCGATCGTCACTGACTCGCCGATATCAACCCCGATTGCCTTCATCGCAACGCGTCCGAGTGCGACCTCGTCTGGCAGTAACGGTGTGCGGCCGTCAGTCACGACATTCGCGATTGTGCCCTTCACGCTCTCCAGCGCGCCCGGAACCAGATCCACCGCGCCGTCCGGCCCGCGCACCGACATCGTCGTCTCGTTGTCCGCGGTACCACTTGTCCACAGAGTGGCCACAGATTCGATGTCTGGGTCAGCAGCCAACTCGGCAGCAACCGTCAGTTCGTCGTTCGAGACCGCCTCGAAGACTTTCGCATCGAAGTCGGCGCCATACAGCGAAGGGGTGGCGAGCATGTGGTCAATGGACCCGTCGAACGTCAGCGCACTGACGGCGCCCAAGGTCGCGACGAGGACGCCCAACACCGCGCCCCGACCAGGACCGGACGCAAGCCGGCCACCGAGGGAGACCACCGGGCCACCTCGGCTGGCGGTGCGGCGGAGCACGTCGGCGCGTCGGCGCACCACGATTGAACAGGTGCCGGCAATGACCAGCGCGGTTGCGAGCACGACCAGGACGCCCCACCCGCCGATCGACCAATACCAATGCAAGCCCGGCTCGGGTTCGGCTCGGCGCGTAATCCCAACTGGGTCGAATGGGGACATTGCATACGCGATTCCGCCAGCACCCAACGCGCCGAGGACGACGGCTGGGACCATGATCGCGAATCGCCCGATTCGTGTCTCGCGCGGCGTCATCCCCAACGCGCGATGGCTGACGTCGACCAAGGTCAAAGATCGAACGAAACGCGCGCACGCGAGCAGCAATATCAATGCGCCGGCGAACGCTGCGGTCAACGCCATCAGAATCCATGTCTTGACCTGCAACGAGACCGTATCGGCGAGGCGTCCCCCCAGATTCTCGGTCGGCGCGACGATCGCAGCCGGATAGATCAAGGCCAGCTGTGCCGACACCTCAGCGATCGCGTCCGGGTGCGCGAGGACTTGCACGATGCAGCGACACGACCAGATTTGGTCGTCGTACTTTTCGTAGAAGGCCCGCGAGAAGAGCAGGAATGGATCTGGAGAGTCGCTGATCTCTTCGGGCGTGCGACCAACTCCAACGACGCGGACATCGATGTTCGGCCCTTCGGGCTCGCCCAACTCCACATCATCATTGATCGAAGCGAGGAATTGCTCGCTCGTTGCCGACTGCAACTGCAGATGGGTTCCTGGGTGCGCGTTCAGGAGATCGCGCATTGCTTCGTTGAGGAAAACCTCGTCGGCGCCCATGTCGCTGATGTGGTCAAGCGTGGGTCCCTCAACAAAGAACGGGCGCGAGGACTGACCGAGTTCCTCGATGTACGCAAACGAGAAGAAGTTCGGATGCTCGGGGGTGGAGACGGCCAGGAACGCAATTTCCGTTGCGCCTTGCACCCCGTCGATCTGCATTACTTGGTCGAGTAACGCAGGGTCGAGGTCGCCGATAGAAGCGTCGGTCAGCGCACTCACTTGCAGGTTGGGCTGGTTCGTCGCGACCAGCATCCGGTCGAACGCCGTGTCGGTTCGTCGTGCTGCCGCGACCGCCTCGATGGTTGGGCCGCCGACGATCGCGACAAGGGCCATCAGAAGCAGCAGTGAACCCCAGCGTCGCCGCCACTCGCTGCGCGCCCACATCATTACCCCGGCATTCATTGCCTTTATCGAACCATGTTGGCGAGTTCGGGGGAGGGGCGCGAGTACCTATCCCTGCAGGGATGCCAGCTACACCCTCGGGATGCCAGTTAGCGCACTGGAGCGCAAGACGTGGTTGGCGCACGATTGCGTCGAACGAGGAGGTTCAGATGCGCATCGAACGAAGCATCAACACGGTGTCATGGATCCCGTCGGACTTGCTTGAGGGCATGGGCAAGATCGCGACGCGAATGAAGATGGCGCATCACGACCCGCCGCCGCCCGATTCGCTTGGCGCGGACGTGCCCGCTGCGGTCGAGGAGCTGCGAGTGAACGACCGATTCCGCTTCGCCAACGAGCTACGCGCCTTCATCGAGGTCGATGACGCGGGCAAGATCATCGACTTTGGGTATCGCGGCGGTGGCGTTATCGGTGGAACAACCGTCGGACTCGGCATCGGTTCGATCACCATCCCAGCCATGAAGCTGGACGACCGTCAGAGCGAGCCGGAAGTTGGCGCCACTTCCGTGAAGTTCACACAGACCGTCGGGGGACGAACCGGCGCTCCGATGCCGCGTGTTGTGAAGCAGGCGCCGTTCATCCAATACCACGCGCCAATCGTGTGGACGACACTGGAGTTAACGATCAACGCAGACGGGACTCACACCGGTGCGATGGTTGGCGCATCCGGTTTCCCGCGCCATTGGTTGTTCGACGACTCGGGTGCCTTGGTCGCGAAGAGCAGCGTTGCCGAGTACAAGAACTGGATGAACGAGTCGTTCGGCCGGCGCACACCGTGGGGCGACGAAGACTCTCCGGCACTGGTCACCGAAGTGGAGACGCTGCTGGAGCGCGAGCTGCAAGGTGCCATCATGCGTGGAGGCAAGAAGCCGGAGATTCGCAAGCTGAAGGAGGGCAAGACACTCGTGGAGCAAGGTGCGATCAGCGACGAGCTCTTCTTGCTGCTGAACGGCGTGCTTGTCGTTGAGGTTGACGGCGAGAAGCTGGCCGAGATGGGCCCAGGTGCTGTGATGGGTGAGCGGGCTCTACTGGAAGGTGGTGCCCGCACTGCAACGCTGCGTGCCGTCACCGATTGCAAGGTCGCGGCAGTGAAGGCCGATGCGATCGACCTCGACAAGCTTGCCGAACTCGCGCAGGGTCATCGACGAGAGCACTCGTAGGCCTAGTGGCGGCGCAGGACTACGACGCAGTCGTTATCGGGGCTGGGCCCAACGGGCTTGCTGCTGCGGTTCGGCTAGCGGAGGCCGGTCTCTCGACGTTGGTTCTTGAAGCCGCGGACACGATCGGCGGTGGCACTCGATCGGCGCAGCTGACGCTGCCCGGCTACACCCACGACGTCTGCGCGGCTGTGCACGCACTCGGCATGTCGTCGCCAGCGTTGTCGCGAGCGTCGCTCGGCGATCACGCGCCCACCTGGGTGTGGCCCGACATCCCGCTTGCGCACCCGCTCGATGGTGGTCGGGCAGGAGTGTTGCACCGCGACTTGGGTGAGACGGCCGATGGTCTCGGCGTAGACGGCCGGAAGTGGCGACGACTGTTCACGCCAATGCTCGACAACTGGGATGCATTGTCGCCACAGCTGCTCGCGCCCCTGTTGTCCGTGCCGCGCCACCCGATCGTGATGGCGCGTTTCGGAATCAAGGCGTTGCAGCCCGCCAGCCTGCTCGTTCGCCGATTCAAAACCGATGAGGCGGCCGCCTTGTTCGGTGGCTGCGCCGCTCACGCGTTCTTGCCGCTGACCCGACCGTTGACTTCCGCGTTTGGGTTGATGCTTGCTGCATCAGGTCATGTTGGTGGCTGGCCGTTCGCTGCCGGTGGGTCACAGGCAGTGGCCGATGCGTTAGCCGCGCGGTTGATCGAGCTCGGTGGCGAGATCCGAACCGGCACCATGGTGCGCGACTTGGCGGAGTTGCCGCCGCATCGCGCGGTGCTGTTCGACACGACCCCGACTCAATTGGCATCGATCGCGGGCGACGCCTTGTCGCAGCGCTACCGCAAGCGGTTACGCAAGTTCCACCACGGCCCGGCCGCGTTCAAGGTCGACTACGCGCTCGACGCGCCCGTGCCGTGGACCAACGAAGCCTGTCGTCGCGCAGGGACCGTGCACGTAGTCGGTACGTTTGCCGAACTCGCTGCGGCCGAGAAAGCAATCAGCGCGGGCCGGATGCCCGAGCGCCCGTTTGTCTTGGTGGCGCAGCCGTCGCTGTTCGACTCCAGTCGAGCGCCGTCGGGCAAGCACACGCTGTGGGTCTACGCGCAAGTTCCGCACGGATACACCGGCGACGCGACGGAAGCCATCGAGCAACAGATCGAACGCTTCGCCCCTGGCTTTCGCGACACGGTGTTGAAGCGACGTGTTGCATCGCCAGCCGCGTTGGAGGAGTACAACCCCAACTACATCGGCGGCGACATCGCTGGCGGCGCGCACACCGGCTTGCAGTTGGTGTTCCGCCCCACGATCGCGCGTCGTCCATACGTGACGCCGAACAAGGCACTGTTTCTGTGCTCGGCATCCACTCCGCCAGGCGCAGGGGTGCACGGCATGTGCGGCTGGCACGCGGCCGAGCGAGTGCTGAACGGCGCGTTGCGTCGGTAGATGCTCGTGTAAGAGTGTGGTGATGGGCTTCTACGGCGACCGGGTCTTCCCCAGGATTCTGAACGTCGTGATGAATAGCAAGCAGACCCGACGAATCAGGTCCGAGGTTTGTGCCCCGCTCGCTGGTGAGGTTGTCGAAATCGGTTTCGGAACTGGCCTGAATCTTCCGCACATGCCAGAGGCTGTCGTTCGGCTGCAAGCCGTCGACCCGATGGAACGCGGACGGGCACTAGCGGCGACGCGGATCGCGGCGAGCGCGGTGCCCGTCGAGTTCATCGGACTCGACGGGCAGGAGTTGGCACTCGCCGACGCTTCCGTCGACGGCGTGCTGGCGACGTGGACACTGTGCTCGATCCCCGACGCAGTCGCAGCTGTGCGTGAGATTCGCCGTGTGCTCAAGCCAGGAGGCAAGTTCCATTTCGTCGAGCACGGTCGGGCGCCGGACGAGAAAGTGCGCAAGTGGCAGAACCGGATGAACCCCGTTCAGAAGCGCCTGGCGGGCGGATGCAACCTCAACCGCGATATCCCCGCGCTGATTGAGGGCGGCGGCTTGACCATCGAACGTCTCGACACCTTCTACGCCAAGGGCGAACCGAAGACGATGGGGTGGACCTATCAGGGCGTTGCTCACGCCTGAAACGGCGAACAGCGTGCACGACAGTCGACGGTCAGGCGCGACGAATGATGACGTAAGCCTTGCGGAATGTTGCCGAGACATCCCACCGCCCCTGAAAACCAGCGGGCGTGAACAGCACCGAACCGGGGCCGAGATCGAAGCGCATGCCATCGGTGCACGTGAGCGTTGCCGTTCCGGAAAGGCCGACGAATACCTCGTCGTAGCCGTCACGCTTGGCGGTGAATGATCCGGGTGTTGCTTCCCATACTCCGACGTCGATGCCGTTGTGGTTCCACAGCGAAGCGCTCGCTTCCATCGGATGACCGTCGAGCGCGTCGGCCCGCGGGGTCGGTGATTCGAGCGCCATGTGGTGCGCGTTCGCGAGATAGCCCGCCGGAGCCTTGCCTCCCGGCCGGTGGTCGATCACGTACATCTTTCGAATGGTTTGGTGCACGTGCCAGGTCGACGGCCACTGACGCGGGGTAACCCACACCGTGCCGGGTGCAAGGTCGAAAGCGCCGTCGTCGTGGTCGATCGTGGCGCGGCCAGCCACCATCACCATGGCCTCGTCGAAGTCGCCTGGCGGACTTGCCGTGTCGCACGGTGAGCACTCCCAGATGCCGACCTCAACGCCGTCGTATCCCCACTCCCAGATCGATTGCGACGAGCCATCCGGAACAGAATCGGCGGGTATTGGTGTGATCGGTGCGGTCAGTATCTGTGGGGCATACATCGCAGCGACGCTACAACGAGCCTGCAGCGAACATTGAGCCTGCTGGTAGTCTCGGGCGGTTCCTGCGGGTGTAGTTCAGCGGTAGAACCTCAGCCTTCCAAGCTGATGACGCCGGTTCGATTCCGGTCACCCGCTCCAGTTAGTAAGGGTTGACCGTCGACTGAAACTTCTGCATCAGGTGCGGACCGGCTGCGATTGGTGCGTACTTCGGCTCCTCGTTCAGCGGCAGGCATGTCGGCAGGCACTCGATCATTGCGTCCCAGTTCGCGTTGTGGAAGAAGGCGATCGACTGGCGGCGCTGGGTCGGCACTTGCACGCGATGCATCGTTGATCGCCAGCGATCATTCGTCCAACGTGCCATCGCATCACCAAGGTTGACCACAAACGAGCCGGGCACCGCTTCGACATCGCGCCAGGTGCCATCGATCCCTTCCAATTGCAAACCACCCACCATTGGGTCGGCGAGCAGGATCGTCAGCGTGCCGTAGTCAGTGTGTGCGCTGGCACCCAATCGCCCGTCTCCGCCTTCGATTCCCGGATAGTTGAGTGCTCGCATCGCGCTCGTGTGACGGTCGATCATCGGGTCGAAGTGACCTTCGGGCAGACCCAGCCCGACGGCCATCAACCGCAGCAACCGCGCGGCCAGGTCGCTCATCGCGCGGAAGTACTTCTCCCAAGCGGGCTGCAATGTGGGCAGCGCGACCGGCCACAAGTTTTCGGACCATGCGAACGACTCGTCGGGGTCGGTGATCGTGTGTGTCGGTCGATCGACGGGGCCGATCGCGAAACTCTCCTTGAGGTCCGGCGCCGCAGCTTGACCCATCGAACGAGTCAGCGTCTCGCCCGCCATCGGCGAATAGCCGTATGGATAACCAGGTCGCGGCATCGCGACTTGCATGCGATCGGCGAGGGGCAAGTCGAAAAACGCGCGCGCCGTGTTCCATGCCTCCGCAACAACTGCATCTGCAACACCGTGGCCGACGATCGTGAGAAAGCCGGCTCGCTCGCATGCCTCGTCGATGAGACCCGGCGCGTTCTGGCTGCTGATGTCGACTACTGGCACCCAAGTCATCAATCCAACGTACCTGGCGGAGTCAGTCGCGATCCGCCTGCATCCATCGTCGCAATCGCGGCTTCGACACTTCCGGCCACAACTTCAGGAACTCGCGACGCACGTCGGCAACCTCTTCACGTTGCAGCGTGTGCAGCATGCCTAACGCGAAAGCGGCTTGACCGCTGGCGCCGTCGCGCAAAGCCAGCTCGCGCGCCGCTTGCGCGGCAATGGCCGCGTCTTGATGGCGACCGAGCAGGTCTGTGACCTGTTCCAAGCTCTTGGCGAACCGAAGGGCGTCCTTCCCGAACACTGGTGCCAGAGCGTCGGTCGCATATCGCGCGCGTTTGGCGCGCAGCCGCGTCTCGTGCCACGGCTCGTCGGAGCCGCTGCGTTGCAGGTTGGAGGCGTCGCGCGCGAGCTTCTTCCAAGTGCTGCGCAACAGCGGCGGCAAGGCCGTTGCGCACGGTTCGTTCGCAGCTTCAGTGAGGCGCGGCTGATTGGCAGCAACAACCAACAAATCGAGCAGCGCCAGATAGCGCGGCGATTCCACCGTCATGAGCAACTTCGTCAACGAGCCATTGGTGGCCGCGCCGTACTCCGCGCGAATCACGGCCATCGCGGCCGCTTTGTCGGAGCGTTCGGACTTCGTTTCAGCGAGTCCCGCAACGAGGCGAGCCTGCAACACCTCCACGTCGCGGGCGATGCCGAGTTCGTGGACGATCCAAGCCAACTCAGCATCGACCTGCTGCGACCACTCGATGTCGATGAGTTCGTCGAACACTCGCAGCCCGCTGCGCAACCGTCGGGCGGCGACTCGCATTTGATGCACGGCGTCGGGCAGGCCACGGCGAAGCCGAATGTCCTGAGAGACGAAGCCCGCCACATTCCTGGCGAAGTGAGCGCGAACTGCGTCGGCGGCAGGATCGCTCGGTCGCACGCGCCCGGGGCGTGCGACATCGGCTGGAGCAGCGGCGGCGGCGCCCAGTGCGCGGCGGGCCTTTGAAGTGAATGTCGATGGCGTTGCTCCGGCGGCAATCAGCGCGGCCACAACCTCGGCGAACTCGCTCGCACTGCGCTTCGTCGCGGCTTCAACCTCAAACTCGCGGAATCGAAGACTGACATGGCCTTTTTGCAGCACCGCAACCCGGTCGTCGGTCACTTCGCAAAGCGGCGCGCCATCGCTGTCGAGGACGGCGAGTGAGCCGCGCGCCGTGCGGATTTTGGCGACCTCGGCGATGGGCGCACCACGGGTGACTGCAAGGACGAGCCCCGTTAGCGCCGCCGGCGGCGTCGTCTTTCCGTCTGGGGGAAGTTGCAGTTCGTCGCGTGCCAAATCGTCGCGGGAATCGGACGACTCGACCGGCAGCTTTAGGTGCCAGCCGGCGTCGGTTCCCCCCAGCCGCCGACGCAGCGTGATGCCGCTGCGTGCCAGCCGGAGATCGGCCGTATCGAAGTAGTAGGCCGTGTGCCGAACTGTGGGCTGCGTGACAACTGAAGCCAATCCATTTACACCGGAAAAGTCGGGCATTCGGAAGCGCGCGGGAACGTCCAGTTTCTGCTCAATTTCGTGGTGGACTTTCGGTGCGGACATCTCAGACTCCGCTCACCAGCCTGCCAGCGGGAAGCCGCGACAACAAGGGTCAAAGGCCCTGAAGGTGATGAGATCGACCGACTCGATTGGCGCGAACAGTCGGCGCGCCCTCGCGCCGCAGGTTACGTCGCCGCCCCAAATGCCGCATAGACTGCTCGCCTTACCCTCTAGGAGGCAGTCGTCATGTTCGCAGTCAGCGCAAGCACAGTCGCCGGCATCATTCTGATCATCCTTGTAGTGCTGGCCGTTCTCACCAGCCTGCGCACGGTCAACCAGGGCACGGTTGGCGTAACCACCATCTTCGGTAAGTACAAGCGCACCCTGCGACCTGGCCTCACAGTCGTCGTGCCCTTCGTCGAGAAGATCTTCCGTCGCATCAGCATCCAGAACCGCGCCGTTGAGCTGCAGTTCCAGGCGATCACCTCCGACCAGGCCAACGTCTACTTCACGGCGATGATGGTCTACGGCGCGATTAGCGAGAGCGAAGAGACGATCAAGAACATCGCCTTCAAGTTCGTCAGCGAGAAGGATTTCCTGACGGCGCTTGTGCGCAGCGTGGAAGGCAGCACCCGTGGTTTCGTGGCCACCAAGAAGCAGGCCGAGATCCTCGCCCTGCGCGGCGAGATCGTGAAAGAGGTGAAAGAGAACCTCGACCATGTCATCGAGACATGGGGTTTCCACCTCATCGACTTGCAGCTCAACGACATCACGTTCGATCAGGCGATCACCACCTCCATGGCGCAGGTGGTGGCCAGCAACAACCTGAAGGCTGCCGCCACCAACGAGGGCGACGCGCTCTTGATCCGCAAGACCAAGGAAGCAGAAGCACTCGGTACCGCAGTGCGCATCGAGGCCGAGGCCGAGCGCACCGCCGCCCAGCTGCGCGGCCAAGGCGTGGCCCTGTTCCGCGAAGAAGTGGCACGCGGTCTCGCCCTGGCTGCTCGCGAGCTGGAGACCAACGCCGTCGACTCGTCGCTCATCTTGTTCTCGATGTGGACCGAGACGATCCGCCAGATGGCCGAGCACGGAAAGGGCAACGTTCTGTTCCTCGACGGGTCGCCAGAGGGCATGGAGAGCACCATGCGCAACCTGATGGCGATGCAACAACTGAACGTTTCGCACGACATTCCTGCGAAATGACGGGCCTGCAATCGCAGCCCGTCGCTGCCGAACTCACCGAAACACTGCCAGCACGCTGGTACAAAGACCCCGAAATCTGGCAGCGCGAGCGCTGGCCAATCTTCGGTAGCAACTGGATTCACGTCGCCTACGACCACCAGCTACGCAACACGGGCGACTACGTCACCGAGAACCTGGCTGGTTGGCCGATCTTCATTCGCCGCACCGATGACGGCGCGCTGACAGCCTTCTACAACTTGTGTCCGCATCGTGCAGGGCCGTTGGTGTTCGATGGCGAGGGTTGCTCAAAGAACCTGGTGTGCAAGTACCACGGCTGGGCGTTCAATGCGGAGGGCAAGCTGCTGAGCGCACGAGATTTTGGCGCGCCTGCACCCGACAACATGGACCTCACCACCATCCAAGTGGCGTCGTGGCGCGGCATGGTGTTTGTGTGCCTGAACCCGGCCACCCCGCCGTTGCTTGAATGGCTTGGCGACTTCCCCAAGGAAATCGAAGGCGTTCCGCTGGAGAGCTACCGCTACCACAGCAAGAGCGTGCGCCGTGTCGCTTGTAACTGGAAGACATACGGCGACAACTTCGTCGAGGGGTACCACCTGCCCACGACCCACCCGGCGATGAGCCGCGATGCCGACGCGCTGAACTACAAAGTGGAGTTCAAGGGCGACTTGCGCTGGAACATCCACACGATGCCGCCGCGCGACGAGAGCACGTTCAGCGTGTTCGGCTACTTCTGGCCATGCTTCGCGTTCGACGTGTTTCCCGGCGGGTTCGCGATCGAGCGCTGGTTGCCCCGCGGGCACACGCACAGCGATCTGATCTTCGAGTACTTCTTCGCCGACGACGCGAAAGAGATTGAAGAGACCGTGAAGTTCAGTGAAGAGGTAGCCGACGAAGATGCCCGCATGTGCGAACACGTGCAGCGCAACCTCGACGCGGGTAACTACAACACCGGCCTGTTGAGCCCGAAGTGGGAGTACGGGGTCGGCGTGTTTCACGACCTCATCCGCGACGCCGTCGGCCCAATCGATTAACGGCCCAATTGATTAACGGCTTGGTCGATTAACGGCCCAATCGGTTAACAGTCGGGGAGGGGAGACTCGAACTCCCGACCTCCCGCTCCCAAAGCGGGAGCGCTACCGCTGCGCCACTCCCCGGTAGCAGTGATGCTATCGGCGAGTGCCTGTCAGTGGTTGCCGATCAGTGTGTCCGAATGACGGCCACTGGGCACGGCGAGTGCTGCACCACTGTGCGGCTGACCGAACCCAACAACAATGCGCCGAAACCGCCGCGACCGCGAGATCCGACGACCACGAGGTCGCCATCCACTGCGGCGTCGATGATCGCCTTCGCCGCGTTCTCTTCGCTAATCACCGAACGGCAGCGCACGCCGGGTGCGACATCGACGACGTTTGCCATCGCAGTTTCAAGAGTGCGCATCGCGTCCAGGCGCATGTCGTCGCGTGGCTCGCTGACGCCCGTGCGAACTCCGACGTATGGGTAGACCCAACCGTGAACGAGCAATAGCTCGGCGCCGCAGCGCTCTGCCTGATCGATCGCCCACGTGGTCGCTTGGTCGCTGCCCGGAGAGCCATCGACTCCAACAACGATGCGCTTGATGGCGTTGTCGGAGCGGGGCACGCCGTGCACAACCACCACCGGGCATATCGCGCGATGGGTTACCACCGTTGCCACCGAACCGAGCATGTCGGTGAGTCGCCCGGGGTGCCCAGTTGCACCAACAACCAGAATGTCGTTTTCGTTGGCCGCGCCGACCAAGGCGTAGGGCGGCGCACCGAGGATGGTTTCGCCTCCCACCTTGACGTTGTGGCCTAGGCCGAACGAACGAGCCAAGTCGACCGCTCGTTGGTTGACGCCCTCCTGGTCCTTGACGATCGCGTCCATCGCCGAACCAGCGAATCCACCAACTCCGACCATCCCGACCTCAACCGCCATCGGGAGTTGCGCACAGGTCACGACTTGCAACGGCCATCCGCGGCGGGCGGCTTCGTGAGCCGCCCACCGCAACGCGACCAGTGAACCTTCGGAGCCGTCGACCCCGACGACGACCTGTGCCTGGTCGGTCATCAGATCACCTCTCGACGATCAGCGCGGTCACCATGTACCGCATTCCGGTCGGCGTCTCGGCGTGGTTGAGGATGTGGCAGTGCCACGCCCACACGCCCGGCTCTTGGCCCATGTACAAGACGGTGTAGCGCTCGCCGGGGGCGATCAGCACCGTATCGGTCGGTGTTGGCTCGTCGAGCGGCACACCATCCTTGGCGATGATCCAACCCGACGGCTGGTGCAAGTGCATTGGGTGGACGAGCAAACCTTCGTTGAGGTAGTTCACCTGCATTACTTGGCCGACCCGCAACGTGTAGGGCTCAGTTGCGGGGAAGCTCTTGCCGTTCAGGCTCAGCCCGATGACACCCGCGTCGTTGAGCACCATGTTGACCTTCTTGGTGACCTCGGTGTAGCCCTTGTCGATCAGCTTCTGCGGGATCGGCATCTCATCGATCGTGAAGGCTCCGAACATGCCGTTGGGAATCTGCTCTTGCGCGTTGTGGTGCGAGTGATAGATGCCGACCGCGGGACCCTTGGCGACGAACTCGTACACGTGCTCGCCACCTGGCGTGGTCGGTGCTTCGGTGTACGGATCGACGCCGTCCATCACGTTCGGTACTTGAATGCCGTGCAAGTGCAACGAGGTGCTGTCCGGCAGCTCGTTCTGGAGCACCAAGCGCACCTTGTCGCCGGTGAGCACATGAATCTCGGGTGCCGGCACAACGCCGTTGTACGTCCAGGCATCAACGATCAGGCCCGGCTCGACTTCCCACTTCACGACCTTGGCGACGATGACGAACTCCTTGGTGCCATCGGGAAGGATGGTCGGCTCCATCACGTCGCCGCCGTGCCCTTCGGTCACCGCCGGGTATTGCTGAGCGACTGCCAACATCAGCGCGTCCATCTGCGACGCAGTCATCTGGTCGGAGGTCAGAACGCCGCCGTGCGGGGCTGAGGCGTCGGTACTAGTACCGGAGCCGGAGTCGGTGACAATCAGCGTGCCGGTCATTCCGGCACTGGCGTGCCCCGCCTGCGGGCATTGGAATTCGTACTCGCCCGCCGCGAAAGGCCCGATCTCCCAATCAATCTGGCTTTGGCCAGCGACGACCGGACTCGTCAGTCCGAAGTTCGGGATCGTCATGTTGTGGACGGAGGTGCCTTCGTTGACGAGGCGAATGATCGCCCCATCAGTTGGGATGGTGATGGTGTTCGGCGTAAACGTGAAGTTGTCCGCCATCGTGATCGTGATGGTGGGCTTACCCCCGCCATCGCCACCTGCACTCGAAGCTGCGGTCTCACCTCCATTGTCGCTCACGCCGACAATGGCGACGACGAGCGCGGCCATTGCTGCTGCAAATGCGAACCAACTGACGACTGATCGATCCTGGTTACTCATGCTGACCATCGTGCGGGTATGCGAGCCTTGCCCATAGGGCACCGAAGCACACTCAACCCGGGACCAAAGTCCCTGTTGTTACACGGTCAGGACGAGGTTGCGAGGCGCTCGACGACGCGTAACAGGCGCTCGACGTCGGCCGGTTCGAGGTAGCGCGAGATGCCGGCGCGCACGACGCCGCCCTTGTCGGCCAGGCCCAGTTGATCCACGACCTCGACCGCGTAGTTGTGCCCATCCCAGACGGCGACCTTCTCGGCGGCCAAAGCCTGCGACACCTCAGCGGGGGCGCAGCCAGCAACGGTGAATGCTGCGGTCGGGGTGCGGCCGACCAGACCCTTCACACCCCAGACCGTGACCCCGTTGATCGCGTTGAGACCATCGAGCAGCGGAGCAAAGAGTTCGTTCTCGGCGGCCTGGATGCGGTCCATGCCTTCTTCGAGCAAGAACCGGGCTGCTGCATCGACGCCTGCGATGGCCTCGTAGTTGGGCATGCCGGTCTCGAAGCGCCGCGGTCCGTGGTCGTATGACGGTCGCACCTTGAACACGGGCAGGGCGTCAAGTAGTTCGGGCTCCATCCACAGCATTCCGGAGTGCGGCGCATACCACTTATAAGGCGACGTGACGAGCGCGTCGCAGCCAAGCTCGGCGATGTTGATTCGATGGTGGGGGGCCAAGGCAACCGCGTCGATAAAAACTCGAGCTCCAACCGCGTGCGCGGCGTCGATGATTGGTTTCAAATCCGGTGCGGTTCCGAGAAGGTTGCTCGCACCGGGCAATGTGACCCACTTGGTTCTCTCGTCGATGAGCGCAATCACGTTCTCGGGCGGCAGCGTGCCGGTGGCCGGATCGAACGGTGCCAGCACGTGCTGCGCGCCAGCTTGATCGGCAGCGCGTCGCCACGGCGTGACGTTGGCATCGTGATCGAGGCGGGTGCCAACGATGCGATCACCAGACTTGAGCGTGGCGCCGATCGCGCGCGAGATAGCAAATGTGATCGAGGTCATGTTCGGGCCGAACGCGACCCCGGCCGGGTCGGCGCCGAACAGTTGTGCAACGGTGGCGCGCGAGCGCTCGACCATTTCGTCGGCTGCTTGCGCGGCCGCGAAGTATCCGCCCCCGCAACCATTGGAACCATCCGACAACCAGTTGGTCATCGCCGTGATGGCGGTGTCGACAACCTGCGTTCCGGCCGGGCCGTCGAATCGCGCCCAGCCGTCGGACACTCCAGGGAATCTGTGTTTTAACGAAGTCATCCGTGCGTTCTAGCCGGTAACGACCACAGTGCCCGTCATCGACCCGTGAATGCCGCAGACGTAAGCGAACGTGCCCGCCGTATCGAACGTCGTCGTGAACGACTCGCCAGTGCCCAACGAGTCGCTGTGGAAGGCGCCGTCCGTGGCGACGATCGAGTGCGCGAAGCCGTCGCCATTGGTCCACGTGACATCCGATCCGGCTGTCACGAACACCTCCGACTCGTGAAACGCGAAGTCGCTCATGCTGACGGTGCCCGGGGTGTTCGTGGTGGCTGAAGCGCCCGAGTCCTGCGCCCACAGCACGCTCAGCACGACCGCCCCCACAGCGAAGATGCCAGCGGCGGGAACGCCAAGACGCCGGTCGATGGTGTTACCGCCACCGACTTTGGGAAGGAACGAGAACGCGAGGGCTGCGATTGCAGCAACTTCGGCGATCAGTGCAATCAGTGCTTGCGGTGAAGGGTTCAGGCCGGTTTCGCGTAGTCCGAAGACGCCATCGCCCCTGCGGCTCATTGCGAACGCGCCGAGCGTGCCGAGCGCAACACCGATGCCGGCCAAGCGCACGAGCGCATCGCGACGTACAACCAGCGCTGCGGCGATGAGCACCGACGCGACGCCGTTGGCGACGAAGGAGCGCCCGAGGTTGGCGTCGGGAAGGTGCCGATAACCATCGAAATAGAGCTGTAGGTGCACGAGGCCGCCCACGAGTAACGCAATTGCGGCCGACAGCCGACTGACGGTTGCGGGGTTGAGCGTGCTGGTGGGAGTGTCCATACTTCGAGGTTCGAAGTCGGTCACGTTTTGGATGCCTGTTTCGCGATTCGTTTTGCAGCGCGACCCGTGGGTTCGATGTTGCGCTGATCGAGGTCGCCAAGCTCGACGCCGTTGGTGAACAGCACCCGATACCGCTGCCAGTTGAAGCCGTTGGCCAAGATCACCTTGCCCTCGGTGCCGGCGGCCACGCCCTGCAAGTCGACTGTGCTGAGCACCCGATCGCCCATGCGAAGATCGAGCTGATTTGCGTGCGGCTTGGCCAAAGCGTGCGGCTTCCAGAACGTCATGTGCAACATTCTGCCCGACGCGCGCGGCCCGGTGGGCATTCGGCAGGAAAGGAGGCCGCCACGGTAGAGTCGACGCTCTGTGAAAAGCACGATTGCACCTGCCGACGACACCCGCGCGGTGGCTCCTCTCCGCGACGGGGCCAGCGACGAAGCCAGCGAGGGTCAGGGCACCGACACACTCGTTGAGCGCACGCCACGCCAGCTGGTGCGGCTTTCGGTCACGATCGACGAAGCCGAGTTCGACCGTGATATCGATCAAGCGTTCCGCAAGATCGGCCGCGAGGCGCGGCTGCCGGGTTTTCGCGCTGGCAAGGTGCCGCGCAAGGTGCTCGAGGCCCGCATCGGCCTCGCCGCCGCCCGCGACGAAGCGATCCGCGACGCCGTACCGAACTACCTGGCGCAATCGGTGCGCGAGCACGAGGTCGATCTCATCGCGACTCCCGAGATCGAGATCACCGGCGGCGCTGAGAGCGGGCCGGTTTCGTTCGACGCCATCTGCGAAGTGCGCCCCATCATCACGGTCCCCGGCTATCGCGGTCTGCGCGTCGAGCTCACCAGCCCAGTCGCGTCCGAGGCCGAAATCGACGAGGCGGTCGATGTCGAACGCCGTCGGCACGGCAACTTGGTCGACGTTGCACGGGCGGCCAAGGTCGGCGATCACGTCACGCTGTCTCTTGAGGCCACCCGCGACGGCGAGCCGGTGCCAGCACTGAACACCGAGGATTGGCTGTACGAGATCGGCAAGGGTTGGGTCGCTGAGGGCTTCGACGATCAGCTCGTCGGTGCCAAGGCAGGCGCCGAGCTTTCATTCAGCGCCAATCCGTCGGGAATGGACGAGCCTGCCGACTTTGTTGTTGGCGTCTCAAGTGTCCAAACGCTCGAGCTGCCCGAGGTCACCGACGAGTGGGTCGGCGAGAACTTCGGCGAATTCGATTCCGTGCAAGCGTGGCGTTCATCGGTTGCCGACAAGATTGCGGCCGGCAAGCTGAACCAGGCACGCAACGCGTTCATCGATCGCGCTACTTCGGCCCTCGCGGAATTGGTCGATGCGCCTGCGCCCGACAGCATGGTGAGTGGCGATCTGCAAGGCCGCGTGCAGAACACGGTGCAGCAGTTTCAGGCCAACGGCATCAGCATCGACCAGTGGTTGTCGATGACCGGGCAATCGGCCGACGACTTCATTGCTGCGTTGAAGGAGCAATCCGTCAAGGCGGTGAAGGTCGATCTTGCGTTGCGCGCCGTCGCGGCTGCTGAAGCGCTTGAGGTCACCGACGACGATCTCAACGCTGAGTACGCCCGCATCGCGGTGCGTGCCCGGCAGAAGGCCAGTGAAGTTCGCAAGGCCTACGAGAAGAACGACGCTGTCGACGATTTGATGGCACAGATGCGCAAGAACCGTGCGCTCGACTTCGTTCTCGAGCATGCGCTTGTGGTCGACGAGGCTGGCGTGACCATCGACAACGACCTCCTGCTCGGCAAGAACGACCACGATCACGACCACGACCACGACCACGACCACGACCACGACCATCACGATCACGACCACCACGATCACGACCACGAGGGGAATTGAGCATGGAGCAACTTCCACGGATGTCGGGCTACACGATCCCGAGCGTTATCGAACAAACCAGCCGCGGCGAGCGCTACTCAGATCTCTACAGCCGCCTGCTGCGCGACAACATCATCTGGCTCGATTCGCCGATCGACGACGGCACGGCCAGCCTGACGTGCGCCAAGTTGGTGTATCTCGAGAGCGAGAACCCCGACAAAGACATCAGCCTCTACATCAACAGCCCCGGTGGCGACATCACTGCGCTGTTCGCGATCTACGACACGATGCAGTTCATCAAGAACGACATTGCCACCATCTGCCTCGGCCAGGCGGCCTCGGCGGCGGCGGTATTGCTGGCTGCCGGCACCAAGGGCAAGCGCATGGCCTTGCCGCACAGCCGCATCTTGTTGCACCAGCCACACGGTCAGGTCGGCTACTCGCAAGTCACCGACCTCGAGCTGGCAGCCAAGGAAATGCTGCGTATGCGCGACCTAATGGAGGAATTGTTGGCCCTACACACCGGGCAAACAATGGAGCGCATCCACAACGACACCGACCGCGATTTCGTGATGGAAGCATCTGAGGCCCTCGCGTATGGCATCATCGATGATGTCATCACGTCGCGCGATGTCGTGGACCGCACCGGTCCGATCCGTTAACCAGATTTGCCGTTGAACTAAGAGGGGGTGCTGCTGTGGCCAAGTTCGGTGATACCGGAGAGCTACTGAAGTGCTCGTTCTGTGGCAAGTCGCAAAAGCAGGTTAAGAAGCTCATCGCCGGCCCCGGCGTGTACATCTGCGACGAGTGCATCGACCTGTGCAACGAGATCATTGAGGAAGAGCTCACCGAGACGGGCGAGCTGCACTTCGACCAACTGCCCACCCCACGCGAGATCCGAACCTTCCTCGACGACTATGTCGTCGGACAGGACGAAGCGAAGAAGATTTTGTCGGTCGCGGTGTACAACCACTACCGGCGCATCCAGTATCAACAGAGTGTTGGTGTGGGTCGGCGCGACGACATCGAGCTGCAGAAGAGCAACATCTTGCTGCTCGGCCCAACTGGTTGCGGCAAGACTCATCTGGCGCAAACGCTGGCACGCCTGCTCAACGTGCCGTTCGCTGTCGCCGACGCCACGGCACTGACCGAGGCTGGCTATGTCGGCGAAGACGTCGAGAACATTTTGCTCAAGCTGATCCAAGCAGCCGACTTCGATGTGAAAAAGGCCGAAACGGGCATCATCTACATCGACGAGATCGACAAGATCGCGCGCAAGAGCGAGAACCCTTCGATCACTCGCGATGTCAGCGGCGAGGGTGTGCAACAGGCGTTGTTGAAGATTCTCGAAGGCTCGGTCGCCTCTGTGCCCCCGCAGGGCGGGCGCAAGCACCCGCACCAAGAGTTCATCCAGATCGACACCACCAATGTGCTGTTCATCTGCGGTGGCGCGTTTGCTGGTCTCGACGGGATCATTGAGAACCGCGTCGGCCAGCGCGGCATGGGCTTCAACGGCACCGTGCGCAGCAAGGCCGATCGCGATCCGGGCGAATTGTTCGCGCAAGTACAGCCGGAAGATCTTCTGAAGTTCGGCATGATTCCCGAGTTCATCGGGCGACTGCCGATGGTCGGTGCCGTGCGCAGCCTCAACCGCGAAGCGTTGGTCAAGATCCTCATCGAGCCGAAGAACTCGCTCGTCAAGCAGTACCGCAAGATGTTCGAGTTCGAGGAGGTCGACCTCGACTTCACGCCTGAGGCGCTCGATGCCATTGCCGAGCAGGCGTTGCTACGCGGCACTGGTGCCCGTGGCCTACGCGCCATCCTCGAAGAAGTGCTGCTCAACACGATGTACGAGCTCCCCGGTCGCAGCGACGTGGGAAGCGTGATGATCGACGCGGACACTGTGCGCACGAAGGTGACCCCGGCATTGGTGCCGAAGGAACCCGTCGTCAAGCGCCCGCGTCGCCAGGCGAGTTGAGCTACACCGACGCACTCGCGTACCTCGAGTCGCACTCCAACTACGACGTCACCGGGCGAATCACTTCGCCGACGCTGGAGCGGATGCAGACGTTGATGAGCGCGATGGGCGACCCGCAGTCGACGTACCCGGTGATTCACATCACCGGAACCAACGGCAAGGGCTCAACGACGCAGATGATTACGCGCTTGTTGATGGCCCATGGTCTGACGGTTGGCACTTACACCAGCCCGCACCTCGAGCGACTGAACGAGCGGATCAGCCGCAATTGCGAGCCGATCAGCGACCACGACTTCGCTGAGCAAGTTGCGGCCGTTGCCGATCTTGAGGCGCTCACGGGCGTCCGTCCGAGCTACTTCGAGGCGGTGACAGCAGCCGCGTTGCGCTGGTTCGCGGATGTTGCGATCGATGTGGCCGTGGTTGAGGTCGGCCTACTAGGTCGTTGGGACGCGACCAACGTGTGCGACGCGCAGGTTGCAGTGATCACCAACATCGCGGTCGATCACACGGAGTACGCAGGCCCGACCAAGCGACACATCGCAATCGAGAAGTCGGGCATCATCAAGCCCGGCAGCGCGGTGGTAATCGGCGAGACCGAGCCCGCGCTGGCGCAGGTGTTTGCCGGTGCCGGTGGAGCAACGAGCCTGCAGCGTGGGGAACAGTTCGATGTGCTCGAGAACCAGCTGGCGCTCGGTGGTCGATTGGTCGATCTGCGCACACCAACGACCGTGTACACCGATGTGTTTGTGCCGTTGCACGGGCGGCATCAGGGCGACAACGCAGTGGTGGCGCTGACAGCTGTCGAAGCGTTCTTCGCCTCGCCGGTGCCGGGCGACTTGGTGACCGAGGGTTTTGCGCAGGTCGTGATGCCAGGTCGTTTCGAAGCGATGGGCCATCAGCCACTCGTGATCATCGATGGTGCGCACAATCCCGCGGGTGCCGACGTGTGTGCGTCGGTGTTCTTCGACGACTTCGATCCTTCGGGCCGCCGCATCCTTGTCGTCGGGTTCCTGATGGGCCGCGATCCACGCGAGATGTTGTCGGCACTGCGCGCCGACGAGTTCGACGTGGTGATCACGTGCACCGCACCGTCGTCGCGCGGCATGCCCGCCGGCGAGATCACCGCCGCCGCGCGGGCGCTCGGCTGCGACGAGGTCATCGAGTTACCCGTGCTCGAGGAAGCGATCGACCGGGCGCGGGCAATTGCCGGAAACGACGACGCGGTGTTGATCACCGGCTCGCTCTACGTCATCGGCAACGCCAGGCCCCACCTCCGTAAAACCCTTTGACCCAAACGCTGGGTCGGGTGAGGGGGAGGTGGCGATAGCCTCGGCGGAATGTCTGATCGCACTCTCGTACTCCTGAAGCCCGACACCGTTGAGCGCGGCTTGATCGGTGAGGTTCTTGGCCGCTTTGAGGCGAAGGGGCTGACGATCGTGGCGCTGGAACTGCGCACGCTCGACGCCGCCATCTTGGCTCGCCACTACGAAGAGCACGTCGGCAAGGGTTTCTACGCCGATCTCGTCGAGTTCATGAGCCGCGGGCCGGTCGTTTCGCTGGTGCTGGAAGGCCCCGAGAACACTTGGGAAGTCGTGCGCAGCATGATGGGCGCCACCAACCCGCGCACCGCGGCACCGGGCACCATCCGTGGCGACCTCGGCATCTTGTTCACCGAAAACCTCGTCCACGGAAGCGACTCGCTGGCCTCCGCTGCCCGCGAAATCGAGACCTTCTTCCCGAACCTGTAACAAATACGGCACCCGCTACACTGAATCCGATGTGGGCCGCTCGGTCGGCACGCCGCCCGGTCGGCCGGAACCGTGAGCGCAGGACAGCCAGGACAGGAGGTACGTGATGGCGAAGAGCAACCCGCTCGCGCTCGGTCGCGACCTCGCCATCGACCTGGGCACCGCCAACACCCTGATTTACGCTCGTGGGCAGGGCATCGTGCTGAACGAACCCTCCATTGTCGCCATCGATGTCACCGACGGCCGCCCGGTGGCGGTCGGCTCGGAGGCCAAGCGCATGATGGGCCGCACCCCCGGCCGCATCAAGACGATCCGCCCCCTCAAAGACGGAGTGATCGCCGACTTTGAGGTCTGCGAGAAGATGCTGCGCTTCTTCATCCAGAAGGTGCACGCCAGCCGTTGGAGCAAGCCGCGCATGGTGATTTGCGTGCCGTCGGGCATCACCGGTGTCGAGCAGCGGGCCGTGCAAGACGCCGCCGAATACGCCGGGGCGCGCAAGCCGGTGCACATCATCGAAGAGCCGATGGCCGCTGCCATTGGCGCCGACCTGCCGATTCACGAGCCGAGCGGCAACATGATCGTCGACATCGGCGGCGGCACGACTGAGGTGGCGGTCATCTCGCTGGGTGGCATCGTGACCGCGCAATCGGTCCGAATCGCGGGCGACGAACTCGACGAGGCGATCATCAACTACCTGAAGAAGGAGTTTTCGCTGGCAGTCGGGGATCGCACCGCCGAGGAAATCAAGATTCACATGGGCTCGGCATGGCCGCTCGATGAAGAACTGACGGCCGATATTCGGGGTCGCGATCTCATTACCGGGCTGCCGCGCAGCATTCCGCTGACTACTGAGCAGGTGCGCGAGGGCCTTTCTGAGCCGGTGACTGCCATTATTGACGCCATCAAGTCAACACTCGATCGCACCCCACCGGAACTTGCCGCCGACATCATCGAACAGGGCATCACCATCTGTGGTGGCGGCGCGCTGCTCGCTGGCTTCGATCGTCGACTGTCGCACGAGACCGGGATACCGGTACACATTGCGCGCGACCCACTGTTCAGCGTTGTCATCGGTTCCGGCCGTGCACTCGAAAACATTGATGCCATGCGAGGTTTGATGTCGCTCGGTGGCGACGAATAGCCCAATCGGATTCTTATGTTCGCCTCTCTGAGTCGTCGCCGGGTCATTCTCTTAGTCGTACTCACGTGCCTGTTGCTGATCACACTCGATAAGCGTGGCAACCCCGTCATCGATCGAGCACGCGGTGTCTTTGCGACCCTGATCATGCGGCCGGTCGACACGGCAACAAACACCGTGGTGTTGCCGCTGGAACGTGCGTGGGATGGCATCACCAACTACGACGACTTGAAGAAGGAGCGCGACGCGCTCTACGACCAGGTGCAACACATGCGCGGCAACGACGTGAAGGCGCAGACGGCGATTCTCGAAGCGCAAGAGCTTCTACGTGTCACTGAGCTTTCCGACGCCCTCGGTTACACGGCGGTAGTCGCGCAGGTGGTCGGCGACTCGCCAAGCAATTTCCAGAACACGGTCGAAATCAACGTTGGCACGGCGCGGGGCGTCAAGGTTGGAATGCCTGTTACCGACGGTGCTGGGTTGATCGGCAAGATCACGAAGGTGTTTCCCGATCACAGCATTGTGTTGCTCGCCACCGACCCGTCGTATGCGATTGCGGCGCAGATCCTCGCGACTCCAGAGGAAGTCGCCGCCGAGACTGAGGTGTCGACGCCGTCGGGCATCTTCGTGCCCGACTCGACAACGACCTCCAGCACGACGACGCTGCCGTTCGATCTACCCGATCCAGCCATCAGCACGACAACGACGTCGTCAACGCTGCCACCGGTGACAACCACGACGATCCTGCAGATCATCCGCGAGACTGGTGCGCTGGAAGGGCAAGGCATCGGCCGCCCCCTTGTGCTGCGTTTCACCGACAGCTCATCGGCGGTGACCAGCGTGCGCGTCGGCTCGATCGTCGACACTGCCGGTGGTAACAGCAGCCTTGCTCCGCACGGCATTCCTATCGGGATCGTCACCCGTGTGGTCACCGAGACGGGCAGCAGCAACGCTGTCGTTGAGGTCACGCTCAACGCGCGCCTCGAGCGTCTCAACTTCGTCGCTGTCTTGCTCTTCGAACCGAACCAGAACGCGGTGGGTCGCTGATCGATGCCGCGCGTTCTGTTCGGCCCGGCCCTTCGCCTACTTCCAATCGGATTGCTTGCGCTCTCACTGCAGCGTTTGGTGTTCGCGGTGCACCCGGTCCACGACGTCAAGTTGCAGTTTGTGTTGGCATTAGTTGTTGCCGCTGGTGCAGCTGGTGGCCCTGACCGCGGCGCTGTCGCCGGGTTCGTGCTGGGGCTGCTGTACGACCTCAATGGCACCACTCCTCTCGGTCTCGTTGCGCTGGCCTACGGATTCGGCGGCATGACAGCTGGCTACGTGCGCACGCTGGTGTCGGAACCGCAATGGTGGATTGCGTCGTTCTTTGCAGCCGTCGGCGCAGCGGTCGGCGAACTTTCGGTGCCGTTTCTCGGGCAAATGATCGGCGACGACGGCTGGATTACCTCGCGGTTGCTGGTGGAGATACCGATCGTGGCTGGCGCTGCGGCGCTGCTCTGCCCGGCGCTGATGCCGATTGCTCGATGGATGGTGGGAGTAAAGCGCAAGAAGTGGAAGGTGATGGTCGAGTGAGTTGGTCCCGAGGACTGTGGGCGCGACCAATTTTGTGGTCCCACGCACAAGACTGTGGCCATGGCAGTCGATAAACGCTCTAAGCGCCTGGGCGTACTCGCCACCTTTGCTCTCGTGCTGATTGGTTTGCTCGGCGCCCGACTGTGGTTTCTACAGGGCGTTAGTGCCGCCGAGTACGAGCAGAAGGTCGTTTCGGCGCGGCTGCGTACCGTGTACATCCCGCCCGAGCGTGGGCGCATCTTCGACACCGATGGTCGCGTCCTCGCCGACAACCGCCAGATCCTGACCGTCACCGTCGACTGGGCAACGGTGCGTCGGTTGAGTACCCGGCGAGAGTTGTTCGAGCGTCTTTCTGGCCCCCTCGACACGCCCGTCGACGATCTCATGCGCCGCTATAACCCGTGTTATCCCGAGCAGCGTGACTGCACCGACAAGACAAAGCCGTACTACAAACCGAACGCAGGCCAGCTCTTCGACACCCTGTTGCCGCTGCCGCTGAAGGAAGACGTGTCGGAGGAAACGGTCGCATTCCTGCTCGAGCGCGCCGAGGACTATCCCGGTGTCGACGTGACGGTGCAGTACAAGCGCGTCTACCCGTATGCGCCGTTGGCGTCACACGTCGTCGGTTTCATGGGAGCGATCAGCGCCGAGCGGTTGAGCAGCTATCTGAATCAGGGTTACAAGCGCAACGAGCGTGTCGGTCAATTCGGCGTCGAGCTGAGCATGGAACGCGAGCTGCACGGCCGGTGGGGTAAACGCGTCTACGAAGTCGACGCGGCCGGCACCATCGTTCGAGAGCTTGTCGAACAGCGCATCGAGCCAATTGCCGGTTTCGATGTGCAGTTGACGATCGACCTCGACATTCAGCAATACGCCGAACAGGCGCTGGAGACGGAGCTGCGTAATCGCCGCGACTTACCCGAGGACATCTATAACAGCGACTCGGCGCCGCATAACCCGCGCGACCGGTTGACCAACTTCACGTCGCGCGTATACGGCATCGATCTGCCAGAAGGTGGCCGATTGGAGTTCCCCGAGTGGGTGCAACACAAGGCCCCGGCCGGCTCTGTTGTGGTGATGAACTACGAAACCGGACAGGTCGTCGCGATGGCGAGTTACCCGACCTTCGACAATCGCTGGATGGAAGCAGGTATCACCGGCGAGAAGTACGCCCAATTGTTCCCAGCGTTCGAGGCCGACGGCGTGACGCCGATCGGTTCTGACGAATCGATTCTCGTCAACCGCGCGGTACAAGGCAACTACAACCTCGGTTCGTCGATTAAGCCGTTTGTTGCATGGAGCGCGTTGCACGCAGGCATCATCGATAAGGACACGGTGTACCTCGATCAAGGCGAGTACCACGTGCGCACGATTGAAGACAAGACGCCAGAGAAATGCCAGCACAACGGCGGAGTGCAGCGGTGCATCTTCAAGAACGCGACTAACAAACGTTCATTGAAGCCAAGCGAGTACGGGCCGCTGACAGTTGCCGATGCACTCGCTGTTTCAAGCGACACCTTCTTCTACAACATCGGCGAAGAGATGTATATCCAAAGTCGCAGTAGCGACGGTGGCGAGTATCTGCTCAAGACGAACCTTGAACGCTTCGGGTTCGGCAAGAAGACCGGCATTCAACTTCCTTACGAGTGGGGAGGGCGAGTTCCCGACGACTCAGTGAAGGCGGAACTGGTCGATCTCGGGGTGCTCTCCAAGGGTGAGGTACCGCGGCTGGTCGCTGGTGACTCGCTACAGGTGGCCATTGGGCAGGGTCTGATGGCGGCGACTCCGTTGCAGTTGGCCAACGCTTATTCCACGTTGGCAGACGGTGGCTTCTTGAAGGAGCCGAGCATCATCCGGAACATCTACGCGCCGCTGACGCCTGATCGTGCCCCAGGCCTAGCGAACCTCGTCGCCGGCACCATCGTGAAGAGCTACGAGCAAGCGGTGCCGGTCGACCAATTGGAGATGCCGCCGGAGATCTATAACCCAATCATCGAGGGTGTTACGCGCGTTATCCGCGGCCCGGGCACGACGTACGACTTCTATCACGAGACCACTGGTGAGAGATTGTTCCGCGACTTCCCGGTGCAGATCGCAGGCAAGACCGGAACGGTGCAGGGCACCGGTAAGTACCCGTGGAACGACTCGTCGGTGTTCGGCGCATTCGGTCTGCCCGCGACCGCCGACGACACCAGCAGCCCAGTGCCCTACACCGTGGTCGCCTTCTTGGAGAAGAGCGGCTACGGATCGAAGGCCGCCGCGCCGGTCGTGAAGTGCATGTTCCTTGCGCTGGCCGGTCTCGCGAACATGGATCCCGTGCTGCTGTCCGATCCGTTAGATCCCACCTCAAACGAAGCGGCGCCTGAGGTGGAACTTTCGCAGCCGAAGTGCCTCGGCGGAAGCGCGGGCGGGAGAGACTGACGTGCCGCTCGGGTTACTGCAACGGAAGCCCGACTCTGGTCTCGGCAACATTCGGTCGAGCCCCAGTTCGCCGACGCGCAACATCGATTGGGTACTCATGTTGTCGGTCGGCCTGCTGTCGCTGATCGGCCTCGCCATCGTTTACTCCGCCTCGCGAACGAAGTTCGCCCCAAAGGCGCCAGAGCCGTACGGGTTTCAGTTTGTGACGCGGCAAGAGATCTTTCTCATCATCGCTGTGATCGCGCTGATTGTCGTGATGAGCTTCGACTATGAGTGGTGGAAGGATCACGCCCGCTTCCTCTACGGCGTGACCGTCATGCTGCTGGTGCTGGTGCTGCTGGTCGGTGCCGTCAGTGGTGGCGCGGCGTTGAGCTTCGACCTCGGTGCGTTCAAACTGCAGCCCGCCGAGTTCGCAAAGTTCACGGTGCTGCTGACGTTGGTCGCCTACCTCGCCGAGGATCGCGCCGAGGAACTTGCGTATCACCGGTTCATCGTCGGCCTGTTCATCGTCGGCGTTCCAATCACGTTGATCATCCTCCAACCCGACCTTGGGGGCACGTCGGTGCTTGTTGCGATGGTGATGGGCGCCATGCTCGTCGCCGGCGCGAAGGCCCGCTACATCGCGTTGATCTCGGTGCTCTCGGCCACCACGGTTGGCGCCGCCCTGCTGACGGGGTTGGTCAACGAGTACCAGCTGCGTCGCTTCACGGCCTTCTTCAACCAGGACAGCACCGAGCTGGCGCTGCGCGACTACGTGTACCAAGGTCGCAACGCCATCAGCGCTCTGGCGACCGGCGGGCTGACCGGCAAGGGCTGGTTGCAGGGGCCGATCACGGCGGCAAAAAGCGACATTCCTGTGCAGTGGGCCGACTTCCCGTTCTCGGCGATTGGCGAGGAGTTCGGGCTCGTGGGCTGTGCCGTCGTTTTGGGCCTGTTCGCGATCGTCTTGCTGCGCATCTGGCGTATCGCCCACCTTTCGCGCGACCTACTGGGCACCTATATATGCGTCGGGGTGTTCACGATCCTGCTCTGGCAGGTCTTCCAAAACGTCGCGATGACCGTGGGCGTGATGCCGATTACCGGATTGCCGCTGCCGTTTATCTCCTACGGCGGGTCCGGAATTGTGACCTTTTTTGCCCTGATTGGGCTGGTTCAGAACGTCCACATGCGTCGTTACCGCTAACGGTAGGCTGACGGCAAATGACCTTTCGATTAACTCGAATGCAACCGATCGTGCCCCGGAATCATCCCGGCACATCTCGTTGCCCCGCGCGCACCCCTGGAGCGCGCATGAGAAGGGAACGCACCAATGAACAACTCGGAACCCGACGTCGGCATCGACGTCGCGGCATCACCTTCGCGCGCAGCGGCCCCCCGGGAGCTGGCGGAGTCAGCGCCAGCGGCTGAGGCCCCCGAAAGCGAAGCTACGGCCAACACCGAACAACCGGAAGGCACGGGCCCTCGTCCCGCCGCGCGTAAGCGTCGCCGCGGGTCGCGCGGTGGCCGCAATCGCAAGAAGCCCGCACGCCCTGTCGGTGAAGGCGCTGCCGACGCTGACGTTGACGGTGAAGTTGACGACGAGCTCGATGGCGACTTCGAAGACGACGAGCTTGACGACGACCATGACAGCGCCGGCCATGGCCACGAGTCCGGTGTCGACCACGGTGACGACGACCATGATGTCGAACAAGCCGCTCGGCCGGAGTTGCCGGATCGCATCAGCGAGAACCGCCCGTCCGCCGAAGCTGCAAGTAAGGCGCTCGTGCGCAAGCCGCAGATTGGCGACACCCGGCCAGCTGCACCGTCCAGTCCTTCAACGGCTGCGTTGGCAACGCCGACGATGCCCGGCCAGCGCCAGCAGGGCCAACCGCGCGAAGGCGGGGGCGACGGCCCGAAGAAGAAGCGTCGGCGCGGTGGCAAGGGTCGCGGTACCGGCGGTGGGGGAGGCGGTGGCGGTGGCCCGCGTCATGAGGCTCCGCTGTCCGAACTGGATGCCGACGTGCTTGAGCGTCGTCGCGGTCGCGAGCGCAATGGTCGCCCCGTCGGTCGCTACCTCATGTGCGTGCAGGTGCGCCCGACGCTGACGCAGGTCGCCGTGCTGGAAGGTCGCACGCTGATCGAGCATTACGTCAGCCGCCCAGCCGACGATGTCAGCCAAATCCACGGCAACATCTATGTCGGCAAGGTGCAGAACGTGCTGCCCGGCATGGAAGCCGCGTTCGTCGACATCGGTACGCCGAAGAACGCCGTGTTGTATCGCGGCGATGTGCAGTACGACGCGGAAGACATTGTGGAGAAGTCGTCGCACCCGCGCATCGAGCAGATGTTGCGCTCGAAGCAACTGATCGTGTGCCAGGTCACGAAGAATCCGATTGGTGCCAAGGGTGCGCGGTTGACCCAAGAGGTTTCGATGCCGGGTCGCTTCGTGGTGCTCATCCCCAACTCGAATACGTACGGCATCTCCAAGCGTTTGCCCGACGATGTGCGCAAGCGTTTGCGCAACATTCTCGACCGGCTGAAGCCGGAAGAACACGGCCTGATCGTGCGCACCGCGGCTGAACACGCCACCGAACACGAACTGCGCGCCGATATGGGCCGCCTGCTTGATCAGTGGAACGCGATCGAGGCGAAGGCGAAGAAGGCACAGGGCCCGACGCTGCTGTACCGCGAGCCCGAGCTCGCCGTGCGCGTCATTCGCGAGGAATTTAACGCCGACTATCGCGGTGTCGTGATCGACGATCAGCGCCTATTCGACGACGTCCACGACTACGTGAACGCGTTCAACCCGGAACTTGCCGATCGCGTCGAGTTCTACGACGCAGTCGAGGACGGTCTGCCGGTTTACGAGCGGTTCCACATCCACGAGCAGCTACACAAGGCGCTCGATCGCAAAGTGTGGTTGCCTAGCGGTGGTTCGCTGATCATCGAGCACACCGAGGCGCTCACCGTCATCGACGTCAACACCGGCAAGAACGTCGGCACCTCCAACCTTGAGGAAACCGTCTACCGCAACAACCTGGAAGCGGCCGAAGAAGTGGCAAAGCAGCTACGCCTGCGCGACATTGGCGGCATCGTCGTCATCGACTTCATCGACATGGAGATCCGCGAGAACCGTCGCCGGGTGGTCGATGCCTTCCGGTCCGCGTTGGCCCGCGACAAGACCCGCACACAGGTTTTCGAGATCGGCGAGTTGGGCTTGCTGGAGATGACCCGCAAGCGCATCGGCGAGGGTCTATTGGTCAGCTTCGCCGACATTTGCCCCAATTGCCTGGGCCGCGGCGTGATTATCGATCACGACCTGTTGGCTTAGCGATTGGCCGGTACCCCCTTGGGCCACGTGCTCAATTGGGTTGGGGATATCACTTTTTCCGACTACTCGTTGACAATGCGTAGTAACTTGCGAGATCGTTGGAGGCATTCGGTCGACTAGGTCGGAGGCCTTTGTGAAGCGATTCCGTCGTGTTGTCTCGTTGCTGATTGTTTCTGCGCTGGTGTTTGAAACCTCGGGGGGAGTAGCGACGGCTGAGCCAGCCTCTTCGTCGCCTGCGGTCGCTGGCCCGGTTGAGGTGCCACCGCTTGGTGTGTCGGGTACGCCGGTCGGTGAGGTGGCGAAGTCGGAGGAGTTGCCGAAGGATGTGTTGACCGAACCGCCGACTGATGCGGTGCCGGTGAAGGAGTCGTGGGCGACCAGGCTGAAGCGTGAGCAGGCCGCGGCGGCGAAGCCATCGGTGGTCGGTTTTGATGAGGCATTGTCGGTGGAGGATGAGTCTGCTCGGTCTGCCTACGGGACGACCTTTACCAACGCTGATGGCACGCAGACCACTGTGATCGATGATCACTTGGTCCACTATCTGGTTGACGGTAAGTGGCAGCCGATCGATCCGCGGGTGGTGCAGTCGGGCGATGGTGTGTGGGTGACGAAGGCGAATGATCGGGTGGCGACGTTTTCGTCGAAGGCGATTGAGTTGGCTTCGCCGCGGGGCGCTGTTCGATGGGTGCCTGAGGGTGTGTCGTTGCCTGAGCCAGAGGTATCGAAGGACGGGTTGACCGTCACGTATCGGCAGGTGTGGCCCGGTGTCGATTTGGTGTATCGGTTGGAGACCGACATGGTCAAGGAGGAGATCGTGATCTCTGACTTGGCATCGGTGCCCGCTGACGGCTCGTTTGCGTTTGAGGTATCAGGTCCGGGGTTGCAAGTCGATAGCAAGGATGCTCTTTCGTTTGAGGGCGAGCTCGGGACTGATTTGTTCTTCGGTGCTGTGGAGGTGTTGAACGCGGGTCGTCTGCCGATTTCGACGCCAGAGGTGGTTTCAGTTGAGGTGGCGGACCGTCGCATCAGTGGTAGTTCGAAAGTTGACTCGTTGCGCGTGGGGATTGATCCTGAGTGGGCGGCGGGTTTGCCAGCCACCGCGTTTCCGTTGATTGTTGATCCAACTACCGGGTGGGGTAGTTGGATCCAGAATGCGGAGGCGAGCAACTACGCGTTCTGTGGGACCAACCCGTTTTGCAACAAGGCACGCGTCGGCAACTTCTACTGGTCGGGTGTGAACAGCTACTGGCACACCGGCCTCGGCTTCGATTACTCGGCGTATCTTCCGACGTCCACGGTGGCTTCGCAGCTGCAAGCGGCGTCGTTGCATATGTCGTTCTCGTGGGGTGACGGTTCGGCGCAGCCGATCGCGGTGCGCCACGCGACGTCGTATTCGTATTGCGGCACGAATTACAACAATGATTGCAATCAGGGTACGACGCCGTATTTGCCGTTGCAATGGATGTCGACGGGCGCGGTGTACTACGACGTGATGTCATTCGTCAATCCGTATTGGTATGCGGGTGCATCAACGATTGGGTTTGCGGTGTCGTCGAGCGAGAATCCTGGCCAGTTCACTTACAAGGAACTGAACACTGCCTTGTACTTGACCTACAACCGGCTTCCGATCCCGCAACAGGCGAACATGTCCCCGGGGAACCCGTACACGTTTCATTCGTCGGCGTCGGGCATCAGCCTCTCGATCAATCAGCTCACTGATCCTGATGGTGAGGCGTTGTACTACCGATACCTATTGTGCACCGCGGTTGGTTGCCCGGGGGGATCTACGATTGCCGATGACTCGGGCTGGGATTCGGTGGGTGTGCCAGATTCGACTCCCTGGACGTACACCTCGGCTCTGTATCCGCCGGGGCCAGGGTTGACTGCCTGGTTTTACAATCGGCAATTGTATTGGCAGGTGATGGTGTCCAACTCGTCGACGGGCGCCGGGTTCATCGCGTATTCGCCGTGGAACGCGTGGAGGCTGGTTAACAATTGTCCGGCGCCACCAGCGATGTCAGATCCAGCAACGGGCTCGGGTGGTTTCACGTGGGCACCGAATAATCCGCCGACATTGACGATCACGCCCTACGCGGATCCCGACGGCGACGGCGCGCGATACAGGTTCGTCATTCGCGAGAAGGGGAGTAATGGGCTGACCTATACCTCGGACTGGACTGCGATGTCATTGTCGGTGGCACCGATCAGTTTCACCGTTCCGGCGGATGCCTCGCTGCAGCCCGGCGTGTCGTATGAGTGGTCGGCAGAAGCGCGCGATTCGACGACGGAGTTTCATTGGTACTACTACAAGGGTGCGCCGTGTTCGGCGGCGTCGTCGTTCCGGGCGGCGGAGTTCGAAGCGCGTCTCGGTACGGGTGGCCCGTCACCGACACAATCGCTCGGCCCCGTTGCGGTGAACTTGGCAACCGGCAACGTGACCACTGCGATCACAACCCCGCAAGTTGCGACACTGGGCGGCACGATGGGTGCGTCGCTGGCGTACAACTCGCGAGCAAATGACATCGGGCTCAGAGCGCGGCTGTATAACGACGCAAACGGGAATGGCGTTCTCGACGTTGGCGAACCCTTGGTGACGTCGCGAGTGGATCGTGAGATGTCGTTCACTTGGGCGACCCCTGGTGCCGCTCCCGGCATCACTAACTTCGTCGGCACGTGGACCGGCTATCTGACCGTGCCAACCGCGGGGACCTACCATATAGCGGGTGCGGTCGGTGCCGACGAACGCGTGGAAGTCAAAGTCGGTACGGGTTACACGATGCAAGCCAACTACGTGAACCCGGCGGCGATCGGGCTCGATGACGTTCCGAGCCTCAGCCCGGGCTCCTACAACGCAAGGCCAAACGTCTCGGCCACTGCCGGCGGATTCACCACAACCTCCGCGTTCCAGACGTTGCCGATAACCGTCACCTACCGCAACCCAACCGGGGCTGGCTACCTGGCGTTGTATTTGTCAACGAACAGCGGCTACTACACGGACCTGCCAACCACTTGGTTGTCACCCGACGTGCGCGTCGTGCCGCGCGGCTGGACGTTCAATCACCTCGGCGGTGCCGGGGCTTCGTATACGTCGGCCCGTGTGGAAGCAACCGAGATTGTGCTGACTCGTTCCGACGGATCAACCGTGTCGTACGCGCGTAACGCGACCGGTGGCTACACACCGCCACCCGACAAGAACGACATCGTCTCGTTCGCTGGCGGCAAGGTGACTGTGATCGACGAAGGCGGTTCAGTGCATCAGTTCAACGCTGACGGACTGCTTGACACTGTGACCGCGCCAGCAGACACCAAGACTCCAGCGGCACCGACACCGGTATGGACCAGTGTCACTCTGCCCGGTTCAACGGTTGCCACCACGCGCATGACTGCGCTCGCCGACCCGATTTCTACCCGTCAGGTGACCTTCAAGTATCAAGACGTCAGCAGCTTCAACTGTGACACCGCTGGCGGGTTTGCTGCAGTGCCCTCCGGGATGCTGTGCCAGATCAACTATCCCGACGGGTCATCCACGAAGCTGTTCTACATCAGCGACGGGCAAGGTTCGGTGCAACTGGCGCGTGTCCAAAACCCTGGCGATGCGACACTCGGCTATCCGACACTCGATTTCGGCTACTCGCAAGTCTCGATGCCCGCACCGTCGGGAGGCACGTACACCGTGCCGCTGCTCTCCAGCGTGCGCGACCCGCTCGTCAACGACGCAATCGCAGCCGGGCTGATCAGTGCGTCAACTGACTACGTGACAGCGATCGCCTACGACTCCAACGGCCGCGTGCTGTCAGTGACTGCGCCGAAGCCCTCAGCATCGGCGACGTTCCGCCAGCAAGTGTTCGTTGACTATCAGACCGTCGGTGGAGTGACGTTCAACGAAACCCGACTACGCGTCCTCGGTTTGGATGACATCGTTTCGACGACCGACTGGGACCGAAAAGTGCTCTTCGACTCCACGGCTCGAACCACTTCGGACTATCAGGCGTTGAACGCGACGTCGACTCAGTTTGTGCTCTCCGAGTACGGCTGGGACGGCAACAGCACCGCCGACCGTTTGCTGTGGACGAAATCTGCCAATCAGATCACGAGCTACGTGTACTCGCCGGAAGGATGGCGGACGGACACCTTTGGGCCAGCCAACGCGAACTGTTTCAACACGGTCGGCCTTACCAAGGTCGTCAACGGGTCATGCACCAACCCGGCAGTTCCGCACACTTCAAGCGTCTACGACGGCGGCCTCAGTGGGCTGTCAGTGACGGTGTGGCCGAACAACACCTTTAGCGGTCCACCATCGAACATGACCACAGGGCTCGCCGGCTCGAGTTCGTTGTCTTATGGATGGCTGCTCAGTGGCCCTGCAGAAGCAACGAACGCGGTGGGCACCCAGCTGACTGACAACTTTTCGTTGCGCTTCACGGGTTCGATCGTGTTCCCGAGTACCGGCACCTACACGTTCAGCACGACTGGTGCGGATGATGTGTTGAACGTGTACATCGATGACCAGCTCGTCTTCGCCGCTACCTGCTGTGGTGCGACCTCCGGGACGTTCTATCTGCCCGCGGGATCGTCGCTGACCAGACGAATCCGTCTCGACTACGTCGAGTACACCGGTGGCGCGTCGTTCAACCTACGCTGGAACGGCACCGGCACCGGCGGCACAGTCGCCGTTCCCATCAGCGCGCTGAAACCGCGCTACGGGCTCGTCACCAGCACGACCGTCGAGGACTCCGGCGGCGTGACGCCGTCGTCGACCTCAACCATCTCCTATTCAGCGACCGGTCTCGACCCGGTGTATGGACTCCCTACGAATGTCACATCCGGTGGATTGACGACAACTACGGCCTACGAGACTGGCGGCTACCGGCGGCGCACCTCGCGTACCCTGCCAGCTGGAAATCAGACCAGCTACGAGTACTACGCGAACGCGGCGACGGCCGACAATCCGTGCACGATCGCGGCTGACCCGGTCAACCAAGGCGGGCTGTTGCGATACACGATCGACCCGCTCGCGCAGACCGGCAAACAGATCATGTCCGAACAGATCTACGACATGCTGTCGCGCCCGGTCGCTTCCCGACGTGGTACTCGCACTTCGGGCGTCGATACCTGGGAGTCGACCTGGACATGCATCACGTACGACGCTCGTAATCGGCCAACCACCGTGACGATCCCGAACAACGCTGGCACGGCAGTCGAGCGCACCGTAACGACCAACTACGCAGTCGGTGGAGACCCTCGCAAATCGTCCGTCACCGATCCTGCTGGCACGATCACCGCCGAGTCGGACCTGCTCGGCCGCGGCGTCAGCTACACCGACGTGTGGGGCACGGTGACGACCTCAAGCTACGACGCGACCGGTGAACCCGGCCGACTAGGCCAGACGACCGTCACGACTTGGACTGGTGGTAGCAACCTGCTGGCCGCGACTCACGCGTGGGATTACGACCGCGCCGGGCGACTGACACGTCAGTACCTCGATGGAGAGACGATCGCGATCCCGACCTACAACACGCCGGGCTCCGCGAATGAGCACACGTTGGCGAGCGTGTCGTATCCGTCGGGCGTGGGCAACGCCGGTAACGGCACGTCGCTAGCCGCGATCACCCGTGACACCAATGGCGCGGTGACCTCGACGACGTGGAATCAGGGTGCCGGCGCGTTCTTCACGAACACCGTGACGCGTTCGCAGACCGGGCGTGTGGTCACCGATTCGGTGAACGGGCAGAGCACATCGTCGTTTGAGTACGACACCGCTGGCAGGTTGAAGAAGGCGACGCAACCCGGGCATGTACTCGAGTACCAGTTCGGCACAACCGCCTGCGGAGGAACCAACCCGCTCAACAACGCCGGGTCCAACAGCAACCGCACCGCGTTGATCGACAACACCGTCACGATCGCGACCTATTGCTACGACAACGCAGACCGACTGATCTCGACCACTGCGGCCGGTTACGGTGGCGGTATCACCTACGACGATCATGGCAACACCACCACCCTGGCTGGTGAAACCCTCGCCTATGACGGTGCCGATCGGCACATGTCGACCACTGCGAACGGTGTCACAGTCAGCTACACCCGTGATGCGACTGATCGGATTGTTGCTCGCACGATCCCGGCGCCGGGAGCGACTCCCGTGTTCCGCGACGCAGGCACAACGGCTGATAACGGCAGCGGATCAACCAGCCTGGCGTTGGATCGTCCAGTGACCGCAGCGGCGGGGGATGTGTTGCTGGCGACGGTGGCGACGGTCGGCGCAACGGTGACCGCACCGTCGGGGTGGACGGCTGTCGCGTCGGCATCGAACACCGATGTCGCGACGACAGTGTTTTGGCGGTTGGCGACCGGTGGAGACCCGTCGTCGTGGACGTTCGCGCTCTCCGCGTCGCAGAAAGCTGCCGGCCAGATCGTCGCCTACAGCGGTGTACACGCAACATTCCCGGTCGACGTCATCGCAACCGCCGCGACAGCATCCGGAACAACGCATACGGCACCGCAGGTAACGTCGACTGAGGACAACCGCCTCCTGCTCACCGTGGCAGCGACAGCGATCGACACGACATGGACACCATCAGCCGGCGCAACCGAACGCACCGACGCCGCTGCTGTGACTGGCGCACCGACGGTGTCGGTCGAGGTCGCCGAGCACGAGCAAACCGTTGCAGGGCTCTCGACCGTCCAGTCACCAACGTCAGCAGCCGCGGCTGTCGGCGCGACAATGACGATCGCGCTGCGGCCAGCGAACTCGACGATCGCGACCAAAACGTTGCGCTACTCGTATTCAGGCGGTGCCGACGCCACTGCGCTCACAATGACGAATGCGAACGTGCTGCTGGATCGCACGATCACGCTTCCGGGTGGTGCGGTGTGCAGTGGACTGACCGCCGCGACGGCGGTGTGGGCGTACCCGAACATCCACGGCGATGTCACCTACACCATCAACCCGGCCGGCACGCCGAGCGGGCCGTACCTGTACGACCCGTACGGGCAGGTGTTGACCGGCAACACGAACACGAGTCCCGGTGATTTCGATAACGGCTGGCTCGGCCAACACCAACGCCCCACCGAACAGCAACCCGAACTCAAACAAACCATCCAAATGGGAGCGCGGCCCTACCGCCCAGACCTCGGCCGCTTCCTACGAATCGACCCCATCGACGGCGGAGCCACCTCCAGCGACTATGGATACGTCGTCGACCCCATCAATGTGTTCGACTTAACTGGGGAGCGGTGTTCCGGCCGGGAAGGCAGCAAGGGTAGCTGCGGGGTCGACTTCAACGGCTCCAGCAAATTGACTAAGCACGGGTCGGTCAAAGGCCTCACGAACGAGATTCCGGGCTTTTTCGACACCGTTGGGCAGGTGGCCCACCCGGCAACCCATTGGATTAAGGACCATGCATGGCAGATTGCTACGGCGGCTACTGGCTACGCATGCATCGTGGGCGCATTTACGGCTGGTGCAATCTGCCTTGTCGTAACAACGGCACTCCTTATCGCCAAGACTGCGGCGACCTCATCGGCTGGAGGCAGCGGAGGGGACCACGCTTGGAACGTGGTCACGACATTCATCTTTATGGCGCCCGGGGGCGAATGGGTGACCTTGCTGTGTAGCTTGTCAAGCAAGTGTTCGAATCCGGGTCTCCCGTGAGCAGCAACGAGCTGTACCTCAGAGGTTCTTCGTCTCAGCGATGGGTGATGGTCACGTTTTCGGTGATCGCCATGTTGGCCATGTACGGCTTCCTGTGGTGGTCGCTGAGTGCATCTAAGCCGGTTGCGGCAGCTGTTTTGGTTTCGATGTTCGGCGCTGCGCTTTTCACGGAGCTTGTACGACGCGCATGGCGTGCCGGGGCAATCGCGACTGTGCACGGTCTGCAACTTCGCGGACTACTGCGAACGCGACGATTCGGGTGGAATGAGATATCGAGTTTCGAAATCTGGGATTGGTTTGGCTCGCCGGCCCTCTGGGTCGAGTTGAACGACGATCGCAAGCGTCGGGTCTTTCCATTCTTCGGCCAGACCGGCCGATATCAGCGAGAGGTTCCCGACTACCTGAAGAATTTGCGCGATGAGTTGCTTCAGTTTCGGGCGCAGATAGGACCATGACTCATCCTTCGGCCTCGGCGGCGACCCGTGGCTCCTCCGTGATGAATCCGGCACGCGTACTCGGACCAGCACGGCGAGTTGCCCGTTGCGCGTCCGTCCAAACACACGGACGTCTCCGTTGTGAGTTTACGAAAATCGCTGGTACCCAACTCGAAGACGGTTTGGCTGGCGTAATCCGGCGGGGCAGCCGCTAGGATCGCAGGGCTATGTACGCAGTCATCGCATCTGGCGGGAAGCAATCCCGCGTCGCCGAAGGTCAGCAAGTTCATGTCGAATTGCTCGACGCCGAGCAGGGTTCCAGCGTGTCGCTGACCCCTGTGCTGGTCGTCGACGGCGACACTGTGCTGGCCACCCCCGCTCAGTTGAAGGGTGCCTCGGTCACGGCCAAGGTCGTCGGCTGGGCAAGCGGCCCGAAGATCGACGGCTTCACCTACAAGCGCCGCACCAACCAGCGCAAGCGCTACGGGCATCGTCAGAAGTACCACGTCATCGAGATCACCTCGATCAAGAAGGGCTGAGCCATGTCGAAGACAAAAGGCGGCGGGTCAACCCGCAACGGTCGCGATTCCAACGCACAGCGCCTCGGCGTGAAGGTGTTCGGCGGCAGCAAGGTGAACGCGGGCACGATCATCGTGCGCCAGCGCGGCACGCGCTTCCACCCCGGCAACAACGTCGGTATCGGTGGCGACGACACGCTGTTCTCGCTGGCCGAAGGCACCGTTCAGTTCGGCGAGCGCAAGGGCCGCAAGGTCGTTGACGTTCAGCCCAGTGCGTGACGATTCACTGGGCGTTTGTGTCAGCGCATAAAGCGACACAACGTCTGTGAGCTGACACAGAACTGGGCAAGAGGCAAGCCTTCAGAGCGGCGTGTCGATTCCTCGCGGTAGTTGATCGAGCGGCCAATCGAGCAACGCGATGCCTTGGCGGCATGCGAACCGGTCGGTCATTCCACCGACGTAGGTGACGGCGGCATGTAACGCGTCAGCGCTGCTCGGCGCGTGGTCCTGTCCACTTGGTAGGAGCGCTGGGTGTTTCGCGTAGTGCTCCACCAACGCGCGCAGTAGAGCGATTACGGAGTTGGCTTGTGTCACGGATTCGGGTCGTAGGTAGATGTGCTCGTAGTTGAATTTGCGGAACTGTGCGAGCGCCTCGGCCTGCGCCTCCGTCATTCCGATGCGATTGCTCGCCTTGGCGGCGTCGATCATTCCGTAGATGAACGCGCCCAGCTGCTCGCGTCGCTCGATGCCGCAGCGATCGCGCACAGTTGCGGGCAGCGAGTCAGCGGCTACGACGCCAGTGGCTACCGCGTCTTCGAAGTCGTGGCACACGTATGCGATGCGGTCGGCCCAACTGACCACTTCGCCCTCAGGCGTCGCGGGCGCCGGCCGGCTCCAGCTGTGGTTGCGTATTCCGTCGAGCGTCTCTTCGCACAAGTTGAGGCCAACGAGCGTGACGTTGGCACCCCACAACGCATGGTCGAAGCCACCAGGCACGAACGGCGACAGCGCGTCTTCGCTGGCGTGGCCACCGGGGCCGTGCCCGCAGTCGTGCCCCAGCGCGATTGCCTCGGTGAGCGCGACGTTGAGGCCGAGCGCGCGTGCAACAGAAGTGGCGACCTGGGCAACCTCCAACGCGTGTGTGAGGCGGGTGCGCTGATGATCGTCGGGGAACACGAACACCTGCGTTTTGCCGGCTAGGCGGCGGAAGGAGGTCGCGTGCAGGATGCGGTCGCGGTCGCGTTCGAAGCAGGTGCGCCACTCGTCGGGGGCCTCCTCGATGGCTCGTTGTCCACCGCCGAATGCCTTCGTGGCCAGCGTGGCCTGCGTTGCGGCTTGGCGTTCCTCGCGGGCCTCGCGCGACACCAATAGGCGACTGCCGCTGCCCGCCCAAGAGTCGGCATGCGCGAAGTGAATGGCATCGACGCCTTCACCCACGACGTGACCAGACATGGTTGCGGCCCAACGCTCGGCACGCTCGTCAATCCGGCTCATCAATCGAAGGGTACCGCCCTGGCACAGGGGTAGCCTGGAACGTCCTATGAGCGGGTTCGTCGATGAAGCGCAACTGAATGCCCGCGGTGGCGATGGTGGCGCTGGCTGTGTCGCGTTCCGGCGAGAAGGCCCTGTCGCGATGGGCGGCCCCAACGGCGGCGATGGTGGCAAGGGTGGCGACGTCTGGCTGGTAGCCAGTCGCAACTGCGCATCGCTGCTTGCCTTTCGCGATCATCCGCATCGGCGCGCGATGGACGGCGTGCACGGGATGGGTAAAGACCTGCACGGCAAGCGCGGCAAAGATCTGGAGGTCGAGGTTCCGGAAGGAACGGTCGTCACCGACCTCTACACCGGCGTGTTGATGGCCGATTTGGCTCGTCACGGCGACCGCTGGATGGCCGCGGCCGGTGGGCGCGGCGGACGCGGCAATGCGAAGTTCCTTTCCAACCGGCGCAAAGAGCCGACGTTCGCCGAACAAGGCGAGCACGGCGAAGAGCAATGGTTGAAGCTCGACCTCAAGCTGATGGCCGATGTTGCGCTCGTTGGCTTCCCCAACGTGGGCAAGAGCACGCTGATCAGTGTGATCAGCGCGGCGAAACCGAAGATCGCCGATTATCCGTTTACCACGCTCGAACCAAACCTTGGTGTCGTGCGTTACAACGACGCCGAGTTTGTGGTCGCCGATATTCCCGGATTGATCGAAGGTGCCAGCGAGGGCCGCGGTCTCGGGCATCAGTTCTTGAAGCACATCGAGCGCGCACGTGCGCTGCTGGTAATGGTCGACCTGGCGGCGATCGACGGTGTCGACCCGCAAGAACAAGAACGTGTGTTGCTCGAGGAACTTGCGGCGTATCGGCCAGAGCTGCTTGAACGGCCGCGGCTTGTCGTTGGAACCAAGAGCGACTCTGCTGTTTACGACTGGGATGGCGAGCAGATCTCGTCGATCACGAACCAGGGCATCCGCGAACTCGTTGGCCGCTTGGCGACGATGGTGCAACGCGCCCGCCAGGCGGAGCCCGAGAGCGAGGGTGTCGTCATCCTGCGCCCGCACGCCGACGGAGCGCGCGTCGAGCGCCTCGGCGACCACGAGTTTCGTCTCGTCGGCCGCCAGGTGGAACGCATCGTTGCGCTCAACGACGTGAGCACACCGGAAGCGTTGTCGTACATCGATCATCAGCTGAAGCGCATTGGGGTGCCGCGGTTGCTCACGCGCGCGGGCGCCGCATACGGCGACACAGTGAGGATCGCCACCTTCAGCTTCGAGTACCGCGAGGACTAACTGTGAATCTGAGCCGCTCATGCGCGTCGTAGCGAAGATCGGTACCTCGTCGCTCACCAACCAACTGGGTGTGATCGACAATCAGGTCATCGATTCACTGTGCGATCAGTTGGCTGCGTTGCGCGCTGCTGGCAACGAAGTGGTGCTGGTCAGCTCTGGCGCTGTTTCCGCCGGTGTCGCGGCGCTGGGAATGACCGCCCGCCCGAACGATGTGGTCACGCTGCAAGCGATCTCCGCTGCTGGTCAAAGCCGGTTGATGGAGACGTATAACCGGTCGCTGGCTCGCCACGAGTTGGTCGCTGCGCAGGTGTTGTTGGTGCCGCACGACTTCGTTGATCGCCGCCAATACCTGCACGCGCGGCAAACGCTCGTGAGATTGCTCGAGCTCGGCTGCATTCCGATTGTCAACGAGAACGACGCGATCGCCAGCGACGAGATTCGCTACGGCGACAACGATCGCATCGCTGCGCTGGTCGCGCACAACGTCGCGGCCGATGTCTTGGTGCTGCTCACTGATACGCCCGGCCTCTTCACCAGCGATCCGCGGCTGGATCCCACCGCAACGCTCGTGGAAGTGGTCTCCGCCGACGATCCATTGCTGTCAGTAGCTGCGACCTCGTCGAGCGACACGCGTGGAAGTGGCGGAATGGCGTCGAAGCTGTCGGCGGCCCGGATGGCTTCGTGGTCGGGAGTGCGGGCCGTGATCGCGAAAGCGTCGCGCCCCCACGTGCTGGTCGACGCGGTGGCCGGTGTCTCGGTGGGTACGACCTTCTTGGCGAGCAGCCGCAATCTGCCGGCACGCAAACTGTGGATCGGATTCGCTACCAACGTCGAAGGAGCGATCGTGGTGGACGACGGTGCGCGACGTGCGCTGGTCGAGCGCGGTACGTCGTTGCTGCCAGCGGGCGTCGTCGACGTGGTTGGCGATTTCGTCGAAGGCGACGTGGTGGAGGTGCGCGATCAGTCGGGGGTGACGGTCGCCCGCGGCATTTCGCTGAGCGACGCCGACGTATTGCGCGAAGTCAAGGGGCAGCGCACCCCCGACTTGCCGTTGCACGTCGCACACGAGGTCATCCATCGCGACGACTTGTTGGTGCTGGCCTGAGCTTGTTGCGCAGCGCTTGTAGCTCCGGAGCACCCAGCAGCGACAACACACCGATGTAGACGGCGATTCCTACCGTTCCGGCCACAACCACGCGTACGAGCGCAGGCAGGCCGGCATTGCCGCCCACCGAACGAGCCACCGCCCACGCGGCCTCGGCCATGACTGCCGCCGCAAGCGTCATGCGGTACAGCGCCGCGAGCAGCGGCCGCAGCGGGAAGCCCGGCACCTTGTACGACAGGATTTGCAGCGTCCACAGCGCGGCGACGACGTACGCGATTGCGAACGCGGCGGCGATGCCAAGCACGCCGAAACGTTCATAGAGTGCGAAGGCCAGCACGATGTTGAGGACGTTCTCGCCAAGGTTGATCATGTAAGCGGTGCGCGGATCGTGGTGCGCATAGAACGCGCGCAAGGCGAACAGGTACACCGAGAAGGCGCCGAGCCCCAGCGCGAAACCAGCGAGCGCGCGACTGGCAATCAATGCATCGGCGCCCGTGTACTCGCCGTGTTGCAGCGCCAGACCGATGATCGGCCGACGCAGCACGAACAATCCGAAGCCCGCGGGAATGGTGAGCATGGCGACGAGTCGCAACCCGAGATCAGTCCGATCGATCAGCCGCTCGCGGCGGCGCTCGGCAACGGCTTGCGACATCTCCGGCAAGAACGTGGTGACGATCGACATCGCCAAAAGTCCGTGAGGCAGCATGAGGAACGTGAACGCGTTGGTGTACGCCGTCTGGTTGCCTTCGCCGCTGCGCACCAGCAGGTTCTGCACCACGATGATCGCCAATTGGTTCATGGCGACGTAGCCGAGCGCCCAGCCCGAGAGCTTGCGCAGCTGTTGCACCGCCGGGTCGCGAAACGCTGGGCGGAAGCCGAGCGGCGCACCCGACTTGGCCAGTGCCGGCAGCAGGGTCACCGCCATCACCGCAATGCCAGCGGTGGCACCGAGCCCCAAGGTCCAACGCAGCCGATCGTTGGCCAGTACCTCGCCCAAGTCGGCTGTGGCGTCGCCGAGTGCGCTCGGCACCAACAACAGCGACGCAATGATGACCACGTTCGACAGTGCTGGTGCCCATGCGGCGGCGAAGTACTGCTTGCGGGCATGTAACTCGGCGGTGGCCAGCGCGTTCACTCCGTAGAAGAAGATCTGCACCAAGAAGAACGCGGCGAGGGTGCCGCCGACCTTGTGGTACAGAGTGAGGTCGACGCCCTCGGCGGTTGCAGAGGCGTACAGCCCGAATAGCCATGGCGCGCACACCACGGCGAGGGCGGTGACGCCAGCAATCACTACGAGTGCGACCGAACGGACGGCGACCTCGCCACGCTCGTCCTTGTCGTGGCGTAGTTGTGTAAACAGGGGCACGAGCGCGGAAGAGAGGATGCCGCCAATCACCAACTCGTAGATCAGGTTCGGTGTCGCGTTGGCCTGGTTGTAGGCATCTGTCAGCGCCGACTTGCCAAGCACGGCTCCGAAGATGGCAACCCTGATCAGGCCAGTTCCACGTGACAGCGCAGTGCCGGTCGCGACTGCCACATTTGATCGCAGCAGGCCAGCCATTCTCTGTGAGGGTATCGCAGGCCGATTGATGGCTCCGTGCAACACGAAAGTAGGCTGGACCCATGGCTCATCGATTCGAGAGCGTTCAGCAGGTCCGCGATGGGCTCAAGAGCGTCAACTACCTAGCCGACGAAGGCATTGCCGGCGTCGTGTTCATTGCCGATCGTCTGGGCAAACCAGTGCTCATCGAGGGTCCTGCCGGCACGGGCAAGACGCAGCTGGCCAAGAGCATCGCCGAGACCACTGGCGCGCGGCTCATCCGTCTGCAGTGCTACGAAGGCCTCGACGAGAGCAAGGCGCTGTACGAGTGGAACTACAAGAAGCAACTGTTGCGCATTCAGGCCGACAAGAACAGCGACTCGTGGAGCGATGTGCACGACGACATCTTCAGCGACGAGTTCCTGCTCACGCGTCCGTTGTTGGAGGCGATCACTGCCGACGACCCGGTGGTGCTGCTGATCGACGAAGTCGACCGCGTTGAGGTCGAGACCGAAGCGTTGCTGCTCGAGATCCTCTCGGAGTATCAGGTGTCGATTCCCGAGCTGGGCACCATCACTGCCAAGCAAATCCCGCTGGTTTTCCTCACGTCTAACAACACTCGCGAACTCAGCGAGGCGTTGAAGCGTCGTTGCCTGTACCTGCATGTCGATTACCCGGATATGGATCGCGAGAAGGAAATCGTCCTCACCAAGGTTCCTGGCGTGAGTGAGAACCTGGCCGATCAGATTGCGCGAATTGTGCGCAGCATCCGCCAGCTCGATCTGAAGAAGGCACCGAGCGTCAGCGAAACCATCGACTGGGCGCGCACGTTGGTGTTGCTTGGCATCGAAAGCATCGATGCGCAACAGGCGAAGGAAACGCTGCACATCTTGCTGAAGTACCAGACCGACATCGCGAAGGCTGCCAAAGAGCTTTCCGTCGACAAGTAGTCGACTCTTCAACAACGCCACATCATGCTCGATCTCCTCGCCGGTTTCGTCTCGGAGTTACGCAGCGCGGGCTTGCCCGTCAGCCTGACCGAGAACCTCGACGCGATGGAGGCGGTGCAGCACATTCCGATCGAGGATCGGCAGGCGTTTAAGTACGCCCTCGGTGCGACGCTGGTGAAGAACAACGCGCACTGGCGCGCGTTCGAAACCGTTTTCGAGGTGTACTTCAGCCTGCGCGGGCCCGAGTACAGCATCGCCGAGGGCGACGGCGAGTTCGACGACATGTGGCGCGAGATGCAAGAGCAAATGCGCGAAGGCGATGGCAAGGGTGCTCAAGGCGGCGGGCTCGACAGCCTGACGCCCGAGGAACTGGCGCAGTTGCTGATGCAGGCGCTGATGAACGGCGACCAGGCAATGATGCGGGCGCTCGCCCGTCAGGCCGTGCAGCGATTCGCCGGGATGGAGCCTGGCCGCCCGGTTGGTGGCACCTATTACCTCTACCGCACGCTGCGCAACCTCGACCTCGAGGCGATGCTCGAGAAGCTGATGGAGGCCAGCCGACAACAGGCGGGGGAGTTGACCGACCTCGAAGAACGGCTCGAACACGACGAGTACAACCATCGCATCGAGGAGTTCAAGAAGGAGATCGAGGCCGAGATTCGTCGTCGGCTAGTCGCCGATCGCGGTGCGGAGGCCATGGCCAAGACGCTGCGCAAGCCGCTGCCGGAAGATGTGGAGTTCATGCACGCCTCGCGCGACGAGATGCAGAACCTGAAGAAGGCGTTGCAACCGCTGACGCGCAAGCTGGCCGCGCGGCTGGCGCGCAAGCGTCGCCATGGCCGCAAGGGTGCGCTCGACTTTCGCAACACCGTGCGCCACTCGCTCAGCTACGGCGGTGTACCCGCAGAACCGAAGTTCAAGTACCCACGGCCGGCCAAGCCCGAGCTGATGGTGATCGCCGACATTTCCGGGTCTGTCGCCGCCTTTGCGCGTTTCACGCTGATGCTGGTGTACGCGATGCAGGGCCAGTTCTCGAAGGTGCGTTCGTTCGTCTTCATCGACGGCATCGATGAGGTCACTGACTACTTCAAGGGCGAGGAAGACATCGCACAAGCGATTCATCGCGTGAACACTGAAGCCGACGTGGTGTGGGTCGATGGGCACAGCGACTACGGCCATGCGTTTGAAGACTTCTGGGAGCGCTACGGCAAGGGAATTGGTCCGAAGACCACAGTGCTGCTGCTGGGCGATGCGCGCAACAACTATCACGCCAGCCAGGCGTGGGTCGTCAAGGAGATGCGCCAAAAGGCGCGCCACGTGTACTGGCTAAACCCCGAGCCGCGCAGTTACTGGAACACCGGTGATTCGATTGTCGGCGACTACGGCACACACACCGATGGCGTCTTCGAGTGTCGTAACCTGCGCCAGTTGGAAGCTTTCGTGGAGAAGTTGGCATGAGCATTGCACCACCGAGTCTGTTGACCCACATCGCACTGCCGGTTCGCGATCTTGACGCAACGCTCGCGTTCTACGAGAAGTACACGACGCTGGCCAAGATCCACCAACGTCACGACCCCACGACGGGTCTCAGTTCGGTTTGGCTGGCCAACGAGCGCGATGTCACCACCGAGGGAGCGGCCCGCTTCGTGATCGTGTTGATCTGTGGCAAGTTGCCGACCAAGATCACCGGCGACATCAAAGAGGAGTACGGATTCCTGCGCTCGATCTCGCATCTCGGAATCTCGCTGAACACTCGCGACGAAGTCGACCAGATTGCGGCGATGGCCAAAGAGGAAGGTTGCCTGTTGCTCGGCCCGATGTATCGCAACGAGGTCGTCGGCTACATCTGCGTGATCACGGATCCTGATGGCAACAACGTCGAGTTCTCCGTCGAGCAAGTACTCGGCTAGTTCGTTGAGCTAGTTGTCGTTCGGGTCAGACGGCGAATTCGTCGGCAGCGAGTGGCGTTGCGACATCGGCTCGGACGAGCTTCATGACGTGCGCCGCACGGCCTTCCCAAGTCGTCGGCGGGCCGACGCGGTAGAACGGCGATCGTAAGTTGTCCATCAGGACGGTCACCATGTCGGTGTCTTCTTTGTTGGTCAGTTCTAGGTTCACCATGTCTGCTTCTTGCTCTTCTGGCGACTTCCCGACGCCATAGATGCGCGACACCAACCGCGTTCTATCTGGCGCCAACGGGTCGGCGCGCACGAGGATCAGCAGGGTTGCGTACGGCAGCGGCGTGAGGTTCGGATAGATGAAGTCGGCGTAATGCCCACGTAGATCTTCTTCGGCCATATCGGTTCGTCCACCAGTCGTATCGAACGACTCGGGGTGTGGCTTGTACCCGCTGCAGGTGCGGCCTTCGAAACGGACGACAGTGTCGAGTTGCTTGCGTTGCGCATTAATGCGGCGGTGGACGAAACGCACGTGATAGTCGTCGTTCGAGTTCTCGACGAAGACCTTCCAGTTCATTGAGTAGGTCTCGTCGAGTTGGCGGGGGTAGCGCTGGAAAGTCTCGAAGTTATACCGGTCGTAACGATCCGCGATCGGCGCAATCCACTCCCTAAACGACGGTGCTTTGCGGGAAAGGCAGCCGAAGACGAGTTTGTTCCACGCGACTTCGATTCGGATCGGTACCAAGCCAAAATCTTCCATCGCGATGCCGTCGGGGTACATCCGCACCCGATCGGGGATGCCGATCAACTGGCCGTCGAGGCTGTACGCCCAGTTGTGATACGGGCACACCATTGAAGATCCGCAGTTGCCGCCAGGTGCGGTCACCACGGTCGATGCCCGATGGCGACAGTTGTTGAGAAAGCCCTTGATCTCGCCGTTAGCGGTGCGCACGACGACAATTGGTTGTGAGCCGATCGTGCCGGTGATGTAGTCGCCTGGCTGCTGCAGGTCGTCGGTATCGCCCAGCCACACCCACGACCTCGCGAAGACGCGCACCATTTCGAGATCGAAGAGTTCGCGGTCGAATACCTCCCACGGTTGCAGCATGGGCGACGAGAGCGGTGAGTTGACCAGCCCGTCGGTTTCAGAGGCCCGAGTCATGGCCGCAGAATGATCTTGCCGAAGACATCGTTGCGTTCCAACTTGTCCTGTGCCGCCGCTGCCTCGGCGAGTGCGAACTCGGAGTCGACCAGCGTCGGGAAACCGCCCTCGCAGAACGTCGACCACAGCGGGCCAAACTCGTCGGGGCGGTAGGGGTCGGAGCCGATGATCGAGATGCCGGAGTGGAAGAGATACCCGAGAGACGGAATCGTTGCGCTGTCGCCGGAGGAGTTGCCACAACTGACCAATCGTCCCTTGATGCCCAGTGCAAACAATGACGGGCCGAACAGCGCGGTGCCCACGTGATCGAAAACCATGTTGACGCCAGCGCCAGAGGTCACCTGGCGAGCCCAGCCGGCGACATCGCCAGTCCGGTTGTTCAGAACGTGATCCGCCCCGAGCGTGCGAGCTTTCTCACACTTCTCGTCGGTTCCCGCCGTCGCGAGGACAGTCGCGCCGGCGTTCTTCGCCAACTGGATGCCAGCTACCGACACACCTGAGCCGGCGGCGTGGATCAGCACGGTCTCGCCAGCTCGTAAGTTGCCGACCTCGAACAGTGCATGCCCGGCGGTTAACCAACAGGTTGGAAACTGTGCTGCGTGAGCGAAATCCATGGTGTCGGGAATGCGGTAGACGTGGGTCGCTGGGGCGGCACACAACTGCGCATAACCGCCGTCCTCGGTGGCACCGATGACGGCCAACTCGCCGAACAGTTCGCCTTTACCGCTGAACTTCGAACCCGCGGCTACGCCCGACAGCGATGGGTCGATGACCACACGATCACCGATCTTCACTGAGCGCACGTCGCTACCGACTTGCTCAACGACACCCGCCACATCCATTCCAGGAATGTGCGGATAGCTGAACCCGGGCATTTGGTAATAGCCAGCCCGTTGCACGATGTCGAGTCGGTTCAGCGCGCACGCCTGGACGCGTACGACGACATCGGCCGCGCCGGGCGAAGGGTCGGCAACGTCGCAGAACTCCAGCACGCCGGAGTCGCCGGTGCGGTGATAAAGAACTGCCTTCATTTCAACCCGCGGATGAAGGGTCGTGCGAGTGCTGCCGGCTGCCGGACGCGTTTTGCGAACATTGTCATGGCGACGACGGTGACGACGTTAGGGGCCATTGCCAAGAATGCGGGATCGATGGCCTTGTAGCCAAGCGACGGAATCGTCAGCACGAACGAGCCGACCAATCCAAACGCGACGCAGCCCGCGACGGAGCCCTTGAGCGTCCAGCCGCCAAAGATGACAGCTGCAATCGCGATGTAACCGCGGCCACCGATGAGTGAGTCTTCGAAGCGACCCGACCGTGCGTACAAGAAGTAACCGCCAGCGATCCCCGCCAGTACACCGGTGAGGTAGATCGTCTGGCGACGAAGCTTGTTGACGCTGAGTCCCGAGACATCCGATGCGTTCGGATCTTCGCCGATGGCGCGTACCTCGAGCCCCCAGCGGGTGCGGTAGAGCAGGAACCAAATGGCGGGCACAACCGGGTAAACGAGATAGAGCACCCACGGCTGGTCGAACAGTGCCGGCCCGATGAGCGGAATCTCAGAGAGCACCGGAACCTTCAAGCGATCAACGACATGCGACTCAGGTTCGTTGGAGCCGACGAGGAAGCCCACGATGCCCAGTACGAGAACGTTGAGCACGAGGCCGACGACGAATTGGTCGGCGGAGAGGCGGTGACTCATGTTGGCTTGGACCGCTGCCACCAGCAGCCCGGCGAGCGCGGCTAACAGCAACCCGCCCCAGACTCCGCCACGCGCCTGCCCAACTGCGGCGGCGTAGGCGCCGCCCAACATCATTGCTTCCAGTGAGATGTTGATCGTGCCCGCCTTCTCGGCAACTAGCTCGCCCGAGGCCGCGAACATCAGCACCACCGCGACGATCATGGCGTTGCGATACAGACTCTCGTTGGTGAAGATGTCGGCGAGCGCGGAAAAGAAGTTGCCCATGTCAGGTCCTCGAGCTCGTGGCGGCGATCGCCCGGCGGCGAGCACGCAGGTAGAGGATCGCGGGTGGTAGCAACATGGCCAGCACGAGCGTTCCCTGGACGACGTCGGCAATTCGGGCCGACACTCCGGTAGCGCGCAGGAACCCCGACCCAGTGCGCAAACCGGCGAAGAGGAAAGCGATGAAGATCAGCAGCAGTGCTCGCTGGCGTGCGACGAGCGCGGCGAGCAATCCGGCGAAGCCGATGCCAGCACCGAAGTTGGCGACGAGCTGGTAATCACCGAAGTCGCCGCCCGCGAGCATCACACCCCCCGCCAAACCAGCAAACCCGCCGGACACCAGCATTGCCCCGATTCCGTAGCGCTTCTGGTCGACGCCAGAGCGCTGCGCCGTACGTGCGTTACGTCCGAGCATTCGTAACCGGAATCCGACCACCGTGCGACCCAGCACGAGCCAGACCACAAACGCAAGCACTAGCGCCAGCACGATGCTCAGTGGGAACTCGTTGCCAAAGAGCTCTACGCGCGGGATGCGCCGATCAGTCCTGAGTGGAAGGCTGACCTGGTTGCGATTGGCGCGGCCTTCCGGGGGAGCGAGCAGCAAGAAGCGGTTGCGCAACCCCCATCCGACGAGGTTGGCGGCGACCGTTCCCATCAGCAGAGTCGTCAGCACTTCCGGCACGTTGCGCCAGAAGCGCAAGGCACCAGCGATACCCGCCCATAAGGCGCCGCCGATGACAGCACACAGGAGCGTGAGAGCGAGCGCGAGTGGGCCGGGGCCGCCGATGCGCACGCCGACGTACGTGGCGCAGCCAGCGCCGATTACCAACTGGCCTTCCTGGCCGATGTTGACCAGTCCGGCGCGGCCGCTGACGATCGTGCCCAGTCCGACGAGCAAGATTGGCGCAGCGATGCCGAGCGTGAGCCCCCAGCGACCGGGCTTGCGCACCGCACCGTCGAGAATCACCGTGTACACGCTGGACCACGAACCTTTGTCGGAAGCGAACTCGACCAGCAACGCGGCAAGTGCCAGCGCAACGAACAAGCAGATCGCGTAAAGCGTCAGCACCTCTGACACGGAAGCGAGTTTTGATCGCTGACCGGGTTCGGGGGTTACGTTCTCGACCGGTTCCGGAGTTTCACTCATGCGATTCTCCTGCACCGGTCATCAACATGCCGAGCCGCTCGACATCGACGTGGCCCTTCGACATCTCTCCGACAATACGTCCGTTGTAGATCACGACGATTCGATCGGAGAGATCGAGAACTTCCTCCAACTCGGTTGAGATCAGTAGCACGCCTACGCCGGTTGCCGCCGCGTTCCGCAATTGCTCCGACATGTACTCGATGGCGCCGACGTCGAGTCCGTGCGTCGGTTGTGCGGCGACAAGCACCTTCGGGTCGTGCGCCAGCTCGCGTGCCATCACGACGCGCTGTTGGTTGCCGCCCGACAGCGACCACATCGGAGCGTTTGGACCGGTGCAGTTGATTGAGAACTGTCGGATGAGCACTTCGGCACGCTGGCGCATAGTCGCAACGTTCATGAAGCCGCGCCGCGAGACGCGATCCGGGTCGGCGATAAACAGGTTCTCGGCCACCGTGAAGTCGAGCACACATCCAGAGTCGTGACGGTCTTCGGGAATGACGCCAATTCCGGCCTTCGCCATCGCGCCTGCCCTGCCGGTCGCGACTCCGATGCCAGCTACTTCGACCTTGCCCGAGTCGAGGGCGACGAGACTAGAGAGCACATCGCCGAGGGTCCGCTGGCCGTTGTCCTCGACACCGGCAACACCGACGATTTCGCCCGGGTAGACATCGAGAGTTAGGCCGCTCAGTAGGGCTCGACCATCGCGGCCGGTGATGTGAAGGTCGACGAGTCGCAGCGCAGGCGATGGCGAAGGTGCTGCTGCTGTGGTTGCGACGGGCGAGGGAGTCGGCTTGTCGTTGATGTCCATCACGCCGAACGCGGCATGTTCGCGGCGCAGTACGACATCGCGGCCCACCATGGCGCGCGCCAATTCGCTGGCGGCTGTTCCGGCGGTTTCACCAGCGCGCACCACTTTTCCGTCGCGCATGATGGTGACCTCATCGGTCACCGACAAGATCTCCGGCAATTTGTGGCTGACCAGCGCCACCGCCTTACCTTCTTCCTGCACTACTCGCCGCAACGCGGCGAACAAGAACTCGGACTCCGACGGCGAGAGCACCGATGTCGGTTCGTCGAAGACGAGAACCTGCGGATCGCGGCGGAGGCATTTGATGATCTCGACTCGTTGGCGCATGCCCGCGGACAAGTCGGAGATTCTGTCGTCGGGATTGATGTGCAGCCCATAGTGCTCGCTGATCTGTGCCACTCGCTCACGGACGTGGCGGTGATCGAGGCGACCCACGTCGCCGAGCGCGACGTTCTCCCAAACGGTGAGTGCCTCGACGAGGCTGAAGTGCTGGTGCACCATGGCGATCCCGTGCGTGGCTGCATCAATCGGGTCGGTGATCTGCACAGGTTTTCCGTGCAGGCGAATCTGCCCCGCATCGGGCAAGACCAATCCGATGAGCACCTTCATCAGCGTTGATTTGCCGGCACCGTTCTCGCCCAGGATGCCGTGAATTTTTCCGCTGCGCAGGGTCAGGCTCACGCGGTCGCACGCGACGATCTGCCCGAAACGCTTGGTGATATCGATCAACTCCACAGTGGGTGGGGAGCTGTGCTCCCCACCCACCATGTCGTTTTGAAACGAGGCGTCAGATGTTGACGTCATGAATTGCTTTCATTCTCAGGAGAACGCCCGTCCAGCGATTTCTCCGAAGAGTGCGTCAAGCTCGCCGGCCGCGATCTGCTCGTACAGCGCGTCCATTGCGGTTTGCTGGTCTGCTGTTGGATCGCAGAGAACGGCACCCGGCTCTGGATCGACGCCGACCTTGAACACCTTGATGTCACCCTCCTTGAGAGTGCCGTCGATGATCTCGGCCATGACGGCGCGCAGATAGTCGCCGCCGTCGAAGCGGACTGCGATGTCGTAGTGCAATTCCTCGGCGTCACCGCAAACTGTCGACGAGCCAGCGCTCATCGTGATGATGCCCGCTTCGTTGGCTGCCTGTACGACCGGCCGATGTGCGCCACCCAGGTACGGATAGACGGCATCGGAGCCTTCATCGACAGCCGTCTGGAGGGCGGCGGTCGCGTTGGCTGTGTTGTCGAAGTCGTATGGGAAATCGCCCGTCTGGACGTAGGTCATCGTGTATGCCGCATCTACGGCTTGCAGGCCAGCCTCGAAGGCGATGTAGCTCTGCTTCTCGAAACCGAGATCGCAGCAACCGATGAAGGTTGTCGAGTCGCCACCGTTGGCCTGCAACAGCAGGCCCGTCGCGTAGCCGGCCGTGTAGCCGATCTCTGCGCCGTTGTCTGTGCTCTGTGCCAGACCGGGGTTCTCCGGGAAGCCGGCGCCGCAGTTGCAGTACCAGTAGATGTCCGGGTATTCCTCGATCAGTGCGGGCAACGGCTCGGCAATCTCCGAGGCGCCCACGATGATGACGTCGACACCCTGCTGGGCAAGGTCGCCCATCAGTGTCGCCGCGTCAGCAGCCTGAATGTTGTCGACGACGATTGGATCCGCGAAGCCGTTTTCGGCTGACAGTTCCTTCGCCGAGTCGACGACTGCCTGATAGTACGCACCGTCGTCGGCGGGGCCGGCAGCGGCGATACCGAACACGACTTGACCATCACCGTTGAAATCCAGCGGGCTGTCCGCTGGCGCATCGGTGCTGGGAGCATCGGTCGTGGGTGCATCCGTTGTTGGTGCATCCGTCGCCGGTGCCGCCGTCGTATCGGCAGTTTTGTCGTCGTCGCCACATGAAGCGGCGACGAGTCCTAGGGCAGCAATTGCTGCCACGAGCAATTTCGATGTTCTCATGTTTCTCCCCCCGGAGATCTCCGGTGTTGATGTTTTGACTGGCTCTACCGACGCGATGCGTCGCTCACTACGGGCGTGTCTCACGCAGCCCCAATCACCTCCCCAACTCTTCGGTGATTGCTTTCTTGTGGCGGTACGCCCGGGCGAGGGGTTCACCCTCGTTGAGCGCCTTGACCACGAGATCTTCTGCTGCCGCGTACCGCTGCGCTGCTTGCAGCACGGCGTCGGCATTGGCCGCTCGCACACGAACGCAACCGGTGGCGTCAACCACGATGAGATCGTCTGCGCCGATTTCGACCTTGTTGACTGTGACCGGCGCTTCGACGGCCACGATCTGTGCAAGTCCGTTTGGGCCAACCACATGTTCGCCGCACGCGTAGATCGGCATGCCGAGCGTGTTGACTTCCGGCAAGTCGCGAACCCAGCCATCGACCAGTACGGCGCTCGCTCCCTGCTGCAGCGCTGCGCGCGTGAGGATCTCACCCCACACGGCGCCGGGCACCGCCGAGGCACCGGCGAGCAGCAGCACGCGACCGGTTAGGTCGGTGGAGAGCACGTCGTAGATCGGTGCGAATCCGGGGCCGGTTGGTCCGGCCGTGACCGTCAGCGTCAGCACGCGACCGACGACCGCGTTGGCAGCGGGGACGACGGGGTGCAAGGGGGGAGTCAACCAGCCGTCCTCGTTCCAGAGCGCGAGCACATCCGCGATCGCCGAAACAGGTGCGTGCGTGGTCGTTATCACTACGTGCCGCTCACTTGTGACGCCCAATGCTTGCGGTATCGCTGCACCAGCCACTTGTTGAACTGCACGTGGCTCTCTTCTTGCCACGAGTAACGCCCGCGCGGCGCATGGTGGCTCTTCATGCCCACTTGCACTTTTGCGGTCGCGTCTTGGTCTTGGGCCACGAACACCTGCACACCCGCGTCGCTCATCTTGAGTAGGTGATCGAACATCGGATGTTCCGGCGCGGACGGGTGAAACAGGTATCCGATCTCGACGTCGATTGTTGCCGCAGTCTTGGGCCGCACGATGAAGAAGAACGCCTGATCGGGAGCGGTGCCAAAACACAGCGTCGGCGGCATTAGCGCGAACGTCGATCGCGTGCGTTCCTCCTCGGTCAGGTTGGGGAAGATCGGCATCAGCGCTTTAGTCGTGGCGTTGAAGCCGCCATCGATGTGAACGTAACCATTCGTTCGGAAGATGACGTTCGACTCCGGCGTCCACTCCACGGGAAACGCCGCCAACTCGCTGGGGCAAAAGTCCTGGATGGTGTGGTGCAACTTGTTTGCGTGGTAGCCATCGTTGAAGTTCTCGAACATGACCTTCCAGTTCCAGGGCATGTCGGTGAGGGTGAAGGTGCCGGGGCAGAAGGTCGCTTCCAGGTCGTAGTTCTTCAGATATGGCTCGTACGTCGCGAGGGTCGGAGCGAGCGGCGCGGCGTTCACGTCGGAGTGCACAAAAACGAATCCCTGCCACTGCTCAACCGCTAACGCCGGCAGCGGGTAATCCTTCTTCTCAAAGTTCTCCGTGCGCTCCATCGCCGGCGCTCCCAGCAGGCGCCCGGTGAGGTCGTAGCTCCAGAGGTGATACAGGCAGGTGAACTTGGTGCAGTTACCCGCATCGTCGGCGACCTGCATCCCGCGGTGCTGACAAATCGACGAGAAGGCGTGGACAGAACGATCCTTGGCGCGGGCGACGATGATTGGGTCACCGTTGACGGTCGTCGTGAAATAGTCGCCGACCTCAGGAATGCGGCTGGCGCGACCGACACACTGCCATTCACTCGCGAACAAAGCCTCCCGCTCGAATTCCAAGAACTCGTCGGATGTGTAGATCACCGGTGGCATGGTGATTGCTGTGGCGACATTGGTGACCGATGCGTCGAACGAGGCCAGCAGTGCTTCGGTGAGGATTGTCATACTGAAACCCTTTCAGCTGAGGGGTCGCGTAACAGAAACTTACGAATCTTGCCCACGCTGGTGCGAGGCAGTTCCTCGACCAGCGTGATATCGCGTGGCCGCTTCGCCTTCGTCAGTCGCGCAGCACACCAGGCGTGCAGCTCTTCAACAGTGGGAGGGTGCGACTTGTCGGCGGCAACCACAAAGCCAACCGGTACTTCGTCGCGGATGTCATCGGCCATGCCAACCACGGCTGCCTCGAGCACGGCCGGATGTGCCGAGAGCACCTGCTCGACTTCGACCGTCGACACGTTCTCGCCGGCGACTTTCAATACGTCCGCACGGCGACCATCGAAGAAGAAGCGTCCCGACTCGTCGCGTCGCGCGCGGTCGCCGGTGAGGAGCCAGTCGTTGCGGAACGATGCGGCAGTGGTGGCGGGGTCGTCGAGGTAGCCCGCGAACAACGTGATACCGCGCTCGCCGCCGACAACGACTTCGCCGACTTCGCCGGCGGCGGTCGTGGTGCCGTCGGCGCGTTGCACATCGACCTTGCAACCGTCGGTTACGAAACCCATCGACGACGGCACCGGTTGCTGCGGGCGGTCGGTGAGCACCGCTGGGATCGTCTCGGTCATGCCGTACAACTGTCGTGGGCGGCAGCCGAGCAAGCCGCTGAGCACCTCGTACTGATCGTCGCTGATGTTCATTGCGTACCAGCAATGTTCGAGGCGCAACCCTGTTACCGGCGTCGCGCCACGACTGAGGATCATCCGGATCGGTGCCGCGAACAGACTGGCGTGCGTCGCGCCGTGCCGTGCCGCCTGCGTGAGGAAGCGAGTGGCCGAGAACGTATGCATCAGCGCCACCGACGCGCCAGCCGCGACCGCAGAGGCGATGCTGTAGTACTGCGCGTTCGCGTGGAATACAGGCAACACGACGAGTTGGCGATGGTGGGGCTGCAAGCCAGCGGCTGCGGCCATTGTCGCCCCAGCGAACGCGTAGTTGGCCTGTGTGATCTCGACACCCTTGGGTGCGCCGGTGGTGCCAGAAGTGAACATGACCGCCGCCCGATCGCGAAGTTCGGCGACCGGCCAGCTAGTGAGCGCCGCCGTCCCGAACACCGCAAGCGTGGCGTCGGCTTCGTCGACTTCAACGACGGGCATGTTGTTGGCTGCTTCGTAGTAGGTCTGCGCCCGATCCGCAGAGCAGAACCCGATCACTGGAGAAGTACGCGCCAGGTGTCCCGATAGCTCGGCCACGGTGCCCATTGGGTCGGAGGGGACGATCCAAGCGCGAAGACGGGTGGCTGCCAGCCAAACGGCGACGAACGTTGGCGAGTTGGTGAGCGCGAGATGCACCGCGCTGTGGGCCACTACGCCGTGTTGTTGCAGATAGGCGGCGACTCGCGCCACGATGGCATCGAATTCGCCGTAGCTCCACGTTGTTGTCGTTCCGTCGGGCGCCTCGAAGACGAGGAACGATGCCGTGGGGTCGCGGCGAACTGCCGCCTGCCAACAATCCGAGAACGTGGAGGGAGTCAATTCTTCTCCCCGTACCCGCCACCACCAGGCAGATCGAGCCGCACCATGTCGCCGGGCTTCAGGGCGACGCGTGCCTGAGTACGCACAGGCTCACCGTTGACGGTAAACGCCCCCGCAGCGCCGGGCTCGCCACCGAAGATGCCGTGCGGCGCCTCCGACAAGCGGGAGGTGACCGCGTTCAGTTGCCACCCGCGATCAGTGTCGACAGTGAACTCGATCGTCTGGCCGAGGCCGCCGGTTTGAGCACCCGCACCGCCGCTGCCACGGCGCAACTCCTTGCGCAAGAAGTGGATGGGTGCCGATGCCTCGACGACCTCCACCGGAACCGCAGATATGCCCGTGGGGTAGGAGCAGGCCGAGAGACCGGGCTTTGTTGCGCGCGCACCAACTCCACCGGCATAGGTGAACATTGCTGTGATGAAGGGTGCGCCATCCGGATAGTTGCCGCTGACCTGCATCGTCCATACCGCGCCCGATCCTTCGGCCATCGATTGCAGCGGACGAATCTGCGCCAGTGCCTTCAACAGCGCGTTCGGTAAGAACATCCCCACCACATGACGGGCGGTTCCGGGCTGCGGCTTCACTGCGTTAACGATCGAGCCCTCGGGGGCTTCCATTTTGATCGGTGCCAGACTGCCGTGGTTGTTGGGTAGGTCGGGGTTGAGCACGGAGCGCACCGTGAAGGTGGTGTATGCGTGCGTGTAGTTCTTGACGACGTTGATGCCGTGCGGGCTGGCCGGCGACGAGCCTGCGTAGTCGACGACAATCTCGCCGGCCACGTTGTCGACGGTGATGGCGCAAACGATGTTGATGATGCTGCCGTCGGCGAGGTCGAGCACGGCGCTGCCGTGATACGTGCCAGCCGGCAGCTCGCGGATGCTGGCACGGGTCGCGGCCTCGGAGCGGCTGATGATTTCGTCTGCTAGGTCTTCGATGTCGGCGAGGCCGTGGCGCGCGCAGAGCGCCAACAATCGCTGTGCGCCAACTTCGCCGCTCGCCATCTGCGCGTGCAGGTCGCCCGCCATGTGGTCGGGCTGGCGCACGTTCGAGAGGATGAACTTCCAAGCGTCGGTGTTGCGTTCGCCGGCGATCATCAATCGGATGATCGGAATCCACAAGCCTTCTTCGAAACAGTCGCGCCCACCGGCGCCGATCCCGTAACCGCCGACATCGGTGTGATGGATCGTGGAACCGAAGAACGCGATCACGCGGCCGTTCAGGAACACCGGGCTCAACACCGTCACATCGAGCAATTGCCCCGCCGTCTTGTACGGATCGTTGGTGATCAGGACGTCGCCTTCGACCAGCGTGTCGGTCGGGAATTCTTCAAGCATCGCGGCACCCGCGCGGGCGAGCGAGTTGATGTGCCCGGGCGTGCCGGTGATGGCCTGGGCCACCATGCGTCCACGGCGATCGAACAACGCGTTGGCCAAGTCGCCGGCTTCGCGAACAATGGGAGAGAACGCGGCGCGCTGTAACGCTTTGGCCTGCTCGTTGACTGTGGCGATCAGGCTCTGCCACAGCACCTCAAGTTCGATTGGATCGAAGGTTTTCATCATGCACCCGTTCCTCGTTCGGCAACCAGCGAGCCGTCGGCGGTGACGTGTGCCACCCAGTGCGGTCGGATGACAGCGGTCGTCTCGCGTTCCTCGACGATTGCTGGCCCCACGATGCGCTGTCCGAGCCCGAGCTCGACACGGCGGTAGACCGGAGTGTCCACGGGGTCGACGCCGCGTGCAAAGCGCACTGGGCGCGAGTGATGAGGCGCGGCTTCGGTGGTCGAAACGATGGTGCGCGGCTCGACCGGCGACGCGTCGGCGAATGCCGACAGGCGCCAGGTCACGGCCTCAACGCCGACGTCGGGGATTGTCATGCCGTAGATACGGCGGTAGTCGGCTTCGAACAGCTCGACGACCTGCGCGTACGTCACCGGCCAGTTGTTGCCTTCGCCGACCCAAATTGTGATCTCGTTGCCCTGCCCGAGGTAGCGGGCATCGACGCCGTAACGGAAGCGGATGTTCTGCGACGCGACACCAGCCGCGGACAACACTCGGCTGCCTTCGTCGCGAAGCTCCGTCAGCAAGTGGTCGCGCTCGCTGAGGTCGGTACCCGCGTGATCGAAGTTCTCCATCGGGCGAACCATGCTGCGGGCGAGGTCGATGCGCACCGGTGTGACGAGCGTGCCGAACGCTGAGAGCACACTGGCGTTCACAGGGAACACAACGCGAGGCGATTCGAGCAGCTCGGCGACCCCACAGGCGTGCAACGGGCCAGCGCCGCCGAAGGCGAGCACCGTGATGCCGCGTAGGTCGGCGCCTTGTTCGACGGCGTGCATGCGTGACGCGGCCGCCATGTTCTCGTTGACCAGCTCGTGGATGCCTGCCGCGGTGTCGGCCGCAGAAAGGCCGAGGGGATTGGCGACGGAGTCGATGGCGACGCTGCAAGCCTTCGCGTCGAGGGTCATGTCGCCACCGAGGAAGAAGGAAGCATCGAGATAGCCGAGTGTCAGATCGGCGTCGGTGACCGCTGGCTTGGTGCCGCCGCGGCCGTAGCACGCTGGCCCAGGATCGGCGCCGGCGGACTCGGGCCCAACCTTCAGCAGGCCGAGCTCGTCGATGCGTGCAAGGCTGCCGCCACCCGCGCCGATCTCGACGAGGTCGACCGATGGCGCTGAAACGGGGAAACCGGAACCCTTCTTGAAGCGATAGACGCGCGCGACCTCGAACGTGTTGGTCAATTCGGGCTCGCCGTTCACGATGAGGCACGACTTGGCGGTAGTTCCACCCATGTCGAAGCACAGCAAACGCTCTTCGCCCATACGGCGCGCGAACCAACTGCCAGCCAAAGCCCCCGCGGCGGGGCCCGATTCGACGAGACGAATCGGGGCTCGGGCAGCATCGTCGGCAGACACGACGCCACCGTTGGACAGCATCATCAACACCGACCCACCGAAGCCCTCTGCTGATAGCCACTTCTGCAACTCGTCTAGGTAGGGCCCGATGACGGGCATTGTTGCCGCATTGCAGGCGGTCGTGATCATGCGCGGGTATTCCCTGATCTGCGGCGAGATCTCCGACGACATGCACACGGGTACGCGTAGCTCGCGGCGTAGATGTTCCGCGACCACGCGTTCGTTGGCTGGGTTTGCGTAGGAGTTGATCAGGCACACGCCAACCGCTTCGACTCCAGCGGCGCGCAATTGCTCGGTAACCGCCTTCAGGTCGGCCTCGCTTGGTGCCGATCGAACGACGCCTTGGGGCGTCGTGCGTTCGGCGAGTTCCATCACGCGGTCGCGCGGCACTGGGGGAGCGGGGAACTCGATCTGCAGGTCGTACATGTCGTAGCGGTGCTCGTTGCGAATCAGCAGCGTGTCGCCGAAGCCGGTCGTGGTGACGATTCCGGCGCGGCCGATCTTGCCTTCGATGAGCGCGTTCGTAATCAGCGTTGTCGCGTGCACGATCGGGGCGGTGATGTCGGTCGGGCGAACGCCAGCCTTCGCCAGCAGTTGATGAACTCCCGTACGGACACCGTCGAGCGGTGCTGCGGGTGTAGTCAGCGTCTTATCGACGACGACCTGGCCGGAGGCGCCGTCGAACAACACGACGTCAGTGAAGGTGCCGCCGATGTCTACGGCGAGGCGCCAGTCGGCAGTCATTCGTCCACCTTTGCTGTCTCGGTCTTTTCGCGCATAGTGCGCGGGGGAGCGAACACGTCGAGGATCCACACCTCGCCGAACTCGTCGTCGCCGACGAACACGCTCTCGCCGTGCCACACGTTGGTGGGCGCAAGGTACAGATCGCCAGCATGCAGCACCTTGCGCGAGTGATCGTCCTTGTCGCCGATTCGAAAATCCAGCGTTCCACGCATGATGATTCCGAGCTGCTCGTTCACCGGATGGTGGTGCAGAAAAGAACCGTCGGCACCGCCCTTGATGCGCCAGAACCACAGTTCGAGGTGATCGCCAACGATTGTGCGTCTGCGAAAGCCAGGTCGATCCGTTTCCTCGAACATTTCATCATCGAAGAAGTAGCAGTAGCGCGGGTCGGTGCTCATAGCAGTCGCTCAACCATCCGGCGTTCAACGTCGTCGAGGTGGGCGACGACGGCGGCGACCGCTTTGCGGGTATGCCCTTTCAGCAACGCGTCGGCGATGGCCTGGTGGGCGTCGGTAGAGGTCTTGATGATGTCGAGGACCTCGGTGCGGTTGACCTCGGCATAGAGCAATGAGGCGAAGTCACCGGAGCCGAACAGCGACGACAGCGCTTTGGCGTGCACTTCGTTGAGCAACGGGTTGCCGCATGCCCGTGCCAGTGCTGTGTGGAACTGGCGGTCGATCTCGCGGAACTCTTCCAGGTCGCGCGTCACGCGCGAGGCGATCTCGAAGATGAGGGCGCGTTCTTCGTCGGTTGCGCGCCGGGTTGCCATCTCGACGATCGCCGGTTCGATGACCTGGCGAACCTCGAACAGTTGCGTCACGAGCGCCTTACGATCATCGCCTGCAAAGTTCACCTGCGGCAGATGCTCGGCGACGACCGAGCGATTGCCGCGGCGCTCAAGGTAGCCAGCGATCACGAGGCCCTGAATTGCCTCGCGCACCGAGGTACGCGCGACACCGAATTCGAGACAGAGGACACGCTCGGCCGGTAGAGGAGTACCGGGCGCGAGCTGCCCCGTGTGAATCGCGTCGGCCAACCGTTGGCGGATCTCAGCGGAGACGGTACGACGCGCGACCGGATCGAACGATGGAGCTGACAGTTGGGTCACTGCAGCCCGACTTTGGCGAAGCGGTCGATCTCTTTGCCGATGTCGAGAGGGTCGATGATGGCCTCATGCTCGGCGTTGCCCCAATGGGCAGCCGGGACTAGCCACATCACTTCGAATTCCAAGCCGTCGGGATCTTTGGCATAGAGGCTCTTGTTGGTTCCGTGGTCGCTCATGCCGACCAGCGCGCCGGCGGCCGACAAGCGCTCGCGCATAGCTTCGAGTTCGTGGAGCGTGGGTACTTCCCATGCGATGTGGTACATGCCGACCGTGCTCTTGCCCGCCTGGGTGGGGCCTGCGGTTTCGCCGATCGTGAAGAACGCAATGTCGTGATGGTTGTCTGATGCCGGCGCACGCATGAAGACATATGCGCCGGCTTCGTGCTCGATGATGGGAATGAAGCCAAGAACGTCGGCGTAAAAAGCCTGCGTTCGTCGCGCGTCGCGCACGTACATGACAGCGTGATTCATCCGTGTGATCGGCATCCCCATACCCCCCTCGGCCCATTAACTTGGACTGATGGTCTGACCATAGCTCATGATTGCATGGCCTCGTTCAAGCGGCGGCGCCACTCGACGGAGGCTTTGTCGGCCTGAGCGTTGACCAGCGTTGTTTTGTCCAGGGGGAGCACGCCATCGAGTTGCTCGAGCATGCGCTTATCTTCGGCTCCGATTGCCAGGTCGAAGCGGATGATTTCTTCGGCCGACACCGCGAAGTCGTCGTTGCGCCAGACAACAAACGTGAAGTACGACGTGACGTCGTCGATCGGCGTGGAGAGCAAGAGCAGAATGTGTTGCAGCCCGGTGTGGTACGCGATTGTGCTGCGAACGTCGAACGGTAGGTGGAAGCCGGAACTCATCGCGCGTTCAACCACATCGACCGTCTGCCCGCTTACCATCGTGCCGAGCGGGGAGTTGTTGGCGCGTACTTCGTACTTGTAGCCGTACCAGCCGCTGTCGAGTTCTTCCAATTGCACCTTCGGAACTTCGGTCTCCTGCGCGCGACCGAAAGTTCCGAGGTGCACAAAGGGGAAGTGACTGATGTCGAGGAAGTTGTCCGACATGCGTGTGGCAGAACAACGCCAGATGTCGACTGGGGTGTTGATGCGACGGAACGACGGATCGTCCTCGTTCGGAATGATCGGAATGTCGGGCGCGCCGTTGGGCAAGGTGTTCGGTGTGCCAAGGCACAGCCACACCAATCCGTACTTCTCGACGGTGGCGAACGTGGCAAGGTGCGCTCGCGGGGGCACGGGAATGTTGTCAGCGCTCGAGGGCACTCGCTCGCAGCGACCTTCCGTGCCGAAACTCCAACCGTGGTACGGACAAACCAAGCAACCGTCGGACATGTACCCACCCGAGAGTGGCGCCTCGCGGTGCGGGCAGCGATCGGGCGCGGCGAACACCTCGGAGCCCGAGCGATAGAGCACGACCTTGGTGTCGAGCAAGGTGACGGCGAGCGGTGCGGCACCAACATCGACGCTGCGGGCGACCGCATACCACCCGTTCCGCAGCGCAGGGTTCTCGCAAAGGATCGTCGTTGTGCTGGTTTGGCTGGCCATGGGCTGGAGACTAGACCACCCATCAGGAAGGCTTGGTCAGACCATCAGTCCATGTTTGCTATCTTGCATCCGTGAAACCGAACACTCTGATCTTTGTCGACTTCCCGTCCGACGACGTGGAGGCCTGTGCCCGCTTCTATGGCGATGTTTTCCGCTGGGACGTGGAGGGCCGCCCGACAGGCGTTTTCCACCGTGGCGTTCCCGGCGGATTCTTCCCGCTAGAAGACGGCTCGGACTCACCTGTCGGCAACCTGCACGTCGGCTTCGCAGATGTGCGCAACTACCGACCGCACCCCGATCCTGCCGGCACCGAACCCCGAACGCTCGCTAGTGGTGGCCGCGGCGTGCGCGTCTGGATTCTCGTCAGCGACGACGACAACGAAGACGCGATTCTCGATCGGGCCGAGAAGCATGGCGCCAAGATCCTGTGGCGTCATCACTACTGGAAAGAGTTCAACGGCTTCAACGGTGCATTCGAAGACCCGTGGGGGACGACTGTCGTGCTGTGGACGAAGGGTGGCTCAATGGGAATGCCCGAAGGTCCGCTTCCGAAGGGATACACCGGTGAGTGAAATCTCTCGCCATGGCCTACGCCCCACTTCGGTGCGGTGGACTCACATCGCCTTGCCATCTACCAACATGGACCGTTCGATCGAATGGTACGAGTCCTTCACGCCGTTGCGTCTGCTCGACCGCCGGGAAGACGCCGATGGTTACGGGGCGTGGCTGGGCCATCCCGATCAGGGCGACAAGCCATTCATCCTCGTGCTCGTGTCGTTCTTCCGCGATCAAGACAAGGGCAAACAGCCGATCATGGCTCCGTTCGCCCACATCGGGATCGAAATGCCAACGAAGGAAGAGGTCGACGCGATCGCCGAGAAGGGTCGTGCCGATGGTTGCTTGGTCTGGGAGCCACAGTGGATGCCGCCGCCGATTGGCTACATCTGTGCCTGCACCGACCCCGACGGCAACATGATTGAGTTCTCGTTCGATCAAGGGGTGTACGAGAAGGCTCAGGAAGTCTGGGGTTCGTGAGCCCACGCGATGTCTGCCTGGCGTACCTCGCCGCGTTCGGCAGCGGTAGTCCCGATGCTGTCACGTCGCTCGTGACCGACGACTTCGTCAACGAACACACGGCCGCGTTGGGCGGAGGCTGCGTCGGCAAAGCCGAGTACGTGCGCCGCGTACCGGGGTTCTTGGCCTCGATGCCTGGCCTGCGTTACGAAGTCGAAGAAGTGATCGCCGAGGGCGACCGAGTCGCCGCCGCATATACGTTGCACGCGCGAGTCAACGATCGCGACATTGCTGTACGTGGCGTGATGCGGTTCCGAGTCGCGGACGAGTTGATTGCCCACCGGACGGATTATTGGGACAGCCTCGTCTTTAAACAGCAGGCCGGGCTCGAGTAGAGCCGTGATTCCCACCCGCAAGTTGGGTCATAGCGGCATCGAAGTCAGCAGTCTTGCGTTCGGCGCAATGATGTTCGGCAAATGGGGTAACACCGATGTCGCCGAGTGCCATCGCATGGTGGCGCGGGCCATCGATGCGGGGGTCACGCTGTTCGACACTGCCGATATGTACGACGAGGGCACGTCGGAGACGATTCTCGGCGCGGCTCTGCACGGGCAGCGCGAGCGAGTGGTGTTGGCAACGAAGGTCGGCAATCCGATGGGTGGCGATAGAGCGCGCAGTGGGCTGTCGCGTCGCTGGATCATGCAGGCGTGCGACGACAGCTTGCGGCGCCTACAGGTCGATTACATCGATCTGTACCAGATGCATCGTCCCGACCCGGCGACGTCGATCGACGAGTCGTTGGAGGCATTCGATGAGTTGGTGAAGGCGGGCAAGGTACGAGCGATCGGTACCTCGACGTTCACGGCCGCGCAGCTCGATGAGGTACATGCCCGTGCGACCGCGTTGGGCGTTGCTCGACCAACGAGCGAGCAGCCGCCCTACTCAGCGCTGGCGCGTGGCATTGAAACCGACGTGTTGCCAGCGTGTCGACGCCACGACATCGGCGCGATCGTGTGGGCACCACTGAATGGTGGCTGGCTGACCGGCAAGTACCAGGCCGCAGCGGACGGAGCTTCGCAAGGTGCCAACGACGCGCAGTCGCGTGCGTTGCGCCAACCTGATCATTTCGATCATGGCCAAGCGGCGATTCGCGCCGAAAAGCAGCGCCTGGTCGCGGCCTTGATCGCTATCGCCGACGGCGCGGGCTTGTCGCTGAAGCAACTCGCGCTCGCGTTCGTGCTCGACGATCCAACGATCACAGCCGCCATTGTCGGGCCGCGTACGTTCGCCCAACTCGATGACCTGCTCGCAATCGCTCCGCTGGAACTCCCCGCCGGCGTCCGCGATGCAATCGATGCAGTAGTGACGCCTGGACGCAACGTCAATCCATCCGACGCCGGTTAGCCGCCTCATGCCGCGAGCGGTAGCGTGCGGAGTAGTCCGTAAGGAGGTTCAGTTTTGGCCGTACCAACCCATTACACCGCGTTGTCCGGCTATCTCGGCGAGCACGTAAAGGCCGAGGGGCACGCGTTGAAGGCTTACGAGGATCTTCTCAAAGATCGACCGGAAGATGTGGCGAGTTACCTCGTCAACATGGTTCTCAGCGACGAGAAGCGTCACCATCAGATGTTCGCGGACATGCAGGGATCGCTGGAGAGATCGATTCAGTGGCGCGAAGTCGAATCCCACGTCCCATCGATTCGCATCACCGGCGACGTATCGGCACTGCTAGCAACGACAAACGAACTGCTGCGACTGGAGAAGGCAGATCTCAAGGATCTTCGCCGCCTACGTCGAACGTGGGCGCGGGCAAAAGGCGAGCGAAAGTTGTGGTCGCTGCTGGTTCGCACCGCAGAGATGGATACCAAGAAACACATCGAGGTGCTCACCTACTTGCGCGACTTGCTCACCAAGTAGGCCACCGGTCACAACATCGGGAACTTCGCCTTGTCCGGCAGGCCGGACCGGCTGGTGATCGACTCGCCCATCTGTTGTGCATCCGCCCACAGCTTGGCTTCATCGATCGTCGTGCAGTGGCCGTCTTCGACCACAACCTTGCCGTCGACGAGCACTGTGTGCACACCGCGACCGTCGGCCGACCACACCAACTGGTTGATCACGTTCAGCAACGGTCGCCATTCGGGGCGATCCGTGTCGTGCAGCACAATGTCGGCTTTGCGGCCGGGCATCAGTGCGCCGATCTCGTCATCGAGCAACATCGTGTGCGCGCCTCCCAGCGTGGCCATCTCGTAGGCCTTTTCGGCGGGAAACATTTGCGGATCGATGCGTGCATCCTTGAACAATCCAGCGACCAGGTACGTGGCGCGCATCAAGTCGCTGTAGTTGGACGCGTTGTTGCCGTCGGTGCCGATCGACACGTTGATGCCGCGCTGCACCATCTCAGGGAACTTGCCCACCTGCGTAATCCCGTAGCTGACCTTCAACGCTGTTGTCGGACAATGCGCAACGCTTGCGCCGGACTGCGCGAGCAACTCGATCTCGGCGTCATCCACGCGCACAGCGTGCGTGATCGCAACGTTGCGGTCGAGCACACCGATTTCGGCGAGGTGCACCATCGGGCGTTGGCCGAACTCAGCAATGAAGCCGTCGGGATCGAGCATCGCCGGCGACATGTGGAACGACAAGCCAACGCCGTGCTCGTCGGCTAGCGCCTTCGCCGCCTTCCAGAGAGGATCGCTGGCAGTCGTATGCCCGACCAAGATGCTCCAGGCCGCGATTCGTCCATCGGCGTGCGACTTGTGTGCTGACAGCTGGTGTTCGAGGTGCGCGATGGCGGCATCGGTTGATTGGCGGTACACCGAAGGTTCCGGTGGAAGGTCCCACACCCAGCGACCAACACGACCCCGAATGCCGACCTCAACCAAACCATCGATCACTTCATCGAGGAAGCGGATAGTGCCAGCTTCCAGGAAACAGGTCGTACCGGAACGCAACATTTCCACCGCAGCGAGTTGACCAGAGGTTCGTTCCTCAACCGCGTCGAACAATGAGTACAGCGGACACAGCCACTCGAAGACGTTCTCGACGAATGGGGTGTCGTCGGGAACATAACCACGAGTGAGCGGTTCGCCGGTGATGTGGATGTGTGTATTCACCATGCCCGGCGTGACGACGAATCGATCGCCACCGATCGTGCGCGCGGCTTTGTAGCGCGCACGCAGGTCGCTGGACTTGCCGACGTCGATGATCGTGCTGCCACGCACCGCCACGGCACCGTTGCGAATAATGTCGCGGTCGGCGTTCATCGTCACGACCTGGCATCCATGAATCAACATGTCGACAGCTTCTTGTTGCTCGTTCACTCGAAAGTCCTTTCCGGTCGCGATGCGACGTAGACGTAGTTAAAGCCGATCGGCTCTATCAACCGGATCGCCTGGAAGCCTGACTCGCGCAACCAGCCACATACCTGTTCGTTCGTCAACATGCCGCCGCGCAGGGTGTTGGCCAGCATGGTGAGACCCATCTGCACGCCGAACGGATTGTGCTTTCGCTCGTGACCGGCGAAGTAGTCGGCGAGCAGCAGTTGCCCGCCGGGCTTGAGGGCATTGAAGGCCCGTGCGACGAGCGATCGGGAGCGCTCGTCGCCTTCAGTGCGACATATGTGACCGAGGGCCACCACGTCGTATGTCGCCGGCTCGAGGGCGATTGAGTGAAAGTCGCCCGCCCGGAATTCGACCCGATCGCTGAGACCGCGATCGGCGACCGTGTGCATCGCAAGCTCGATGACGCCCGGCCAATCGTTCACCACGGCCGTGCTGTTGGCCGACTGTTCCAGAACTGCGAGCGCCCAGGGCGCGCGACCCGCGCCGAGATCGAGCACTCGCAACTCCGGCTGCCGCGCCCAACCCAACCGCAGCCCAAGCCGCGAAGCGGCGCGAAACTGCGTGGGAAACGTCGCCTGCACGAGCGGTCTGTAAAACGCTGCCGGATCGTCGTCGATTGGTTCGGCCACCCGACCGGTGCGCACCGTCTCGGCCAGCCGTTCCCAGTTTGCTAGTGGACCTGGTGCGACGCGCACCAGCGCAGCCATCGACGCGGCACCATTGGTGCAGAGATAGCGCTCGGCTGTTTCGGTGAGTTCGTAGACATCGGCGATTTGATCCAAGAATCCGAACGTCACCAACGTGTCGCACACGTGCTGCAGGTGCGGTGCCGACGCCGACAACTGATCTGCCAGCGGACCGATCGTGGTCGGGCCCAGCGACTCGATTGCGTCGAATACGCCCAGCTCGATCGCGGCGGAAAGCACCCAGTACGAACTGACACCTTGGATGATCGCCCACACTGGCCCCGACGGAGGTGGTTTGTAGTCGCGCCACGGTCGCCCGGTGTGGGCCATCGTGTGGCTCTTCTTCATTTCCGGGAAGGGCGAGTCAGTGGGCATCGATCTGCGGCCACACGTGGGGAACGACGATGCCCGCCCTGTCGAGCAATGCTTCCTGCATCGTCCCGGCTTCCTTCCACAGCGCCTCCGCGTCGACGTTCACGCAGCGCCCATCGCGCACGACTTCTTTGCCGGCGACGAACACATCGCGAACGGAGCGACCATCGGTTCCCCACACCAGCTGCAATCCGACGTCGCCGCGTGGCGACCACCCCCAACCGCTCGCGCGATGCACTACGACGTCGGCCTGCTTGCCGACCTCTAGCGAGCCGATGCGGTCGGCCATGCCGATCGCTTCAGCGCCGGCGATGGTCGCGAGCTCGAACGCGTCGTGCGCACCGAAGCGCGTCGGGTCGATCCGCGTATCTCGCGCGATCCCTGCCGCCGCTGCTGCCGCGCGCAGGATGTCGGCCACGTCGCCAGCGTTCGATGCGTCGCACCCGAGAGCGACGCGCCCACCGCGCTCCACGATCTCGGCGTGACGTCCGGCGCGGGTGACTCCTTGACCGAGCCGCAGGTATGCCCAGGGGCAGTAGGCGATCGCCGTGCGCGACGCCAGCACCAAATCCACCTCGGCGTCGTCGAACCAGACGCCATGTGCAAGCAAGAGGTGCGGTCCGAGAATTCCGAGGTGATCGAGATGTACAACGGGGCGGCGGCCTGTGCGCGCCAGATATGCGTCGGGGTCTGAGGAAGTCGGTGACAAGTGCATTGTCATGTTCGTGCCCGCGGCTTTGGCGAGATCGGAAGCGCCGACCAGTAACTCGTCGGAGGCAAGGTTGTGCCCGACGAGCGTGACCCAACCTTCCACCAGCCCGCCGCGCGGATACTTTTCGACCACGGCACGTTGCCGTGCCAGTACCTCGTCGACGGTGCCGACGAACGGTCCCGCCTCGATGTCCCATCCCCACGTGCCGATCGTTCCGCGAATGCCGACCGCCTGCATGCCTTTGACCACTTGGTCGGGGTGCGCAACCGTGCCCGCCTCCACAACTGTGGTCACGCCGTTCTGGACCGACTCGATGGCGCAGAGCAAGGCCGTCATCTCGTCGTCCTCGGGCGTGTGCGCGCCGTGCAGCGGCACCGACCAACCGAAGATCGAGACGCCAGGCGCGAGCAAATCGGGAATGCAGCTGCGCACCAGTGGGTCGCCGGTCAGGTGTTGGTGGGCGTTGATCATGCCCGGCGTAACGACGCAGCCCGTCGCGTCGACAATCGTCGCGTTCGGGTGCGCTGCCAGCAACGAACTGGTTGAGCCAACGGCTGCAATCGTCGACCCCTCGATCAGCAGCGAGCCGCCGCGCAGAACCTCGCGCGCGGGGTTCATAGTCACGACGTCGCCGTGAGCGATGATCAGTTCCATGTGGTCTCGATTCGGAATACTGTCGTGACGTGACAGAACGCGTGAACCCAGTGATCTTCGTCGACTTTCCAACGACCGACCCGGAGGCGATGTCGAACTTTTACGCCACGCTGTTCGGCTGGACGTTCAATCGTCGGCCCGCCGGTGAGTTCCATGAGGTGCTCCCCGGCGTGAAACCAAACCTGGGCATTCATCGCGCTGAATCGACGATGAGTGGTCCGGTGCCGCGCGTGTACGTGATGGTCGACGATCCGCCTGCGTACTTGGCGAATGCTGTGGCGATGGGTGCAACTGTGTTGTGGGAAGAAAAGGAATGGCCCGAGTTCGGTGCCCGCTACGCCGCATTCCGCGACCCGTGGGGTGCGGAGATTTGCTTGTGGCGCGACAAGGGCACCTATCAGCCCGGAAGTAAATCCTGACGCTCTAGTTGCCACGGCGAGGCTTGCGGCTGAAGACCTCGCGCACCATCGGCTCGAAGTGTGCGAGCGGCAGCGTGTCGTAGTCGGGGTCAAACGCAGTCTGATCCCACTCGTCGGCAAACTGTGCGGCAAGCGCGAACGCCGGGTTGTCCTTGTGCTTGCTGCGCATCATCGGGTCAAGGCCCATGCGCGCGTAGTAGTGCTTTCCTTGAAAGTCTTGGTGCACTTTCACCACCCAATACGCCTCGGGCGACACCCACGGCCGAATCATCTCGGCAGCGATTGCTGGGTGATTGGCATTGCTGAGCGTCTTACCGATGTCGTGGCACAGCGAAGCGACGATCATGTCGAGGTCGGCTCCGCCGCGTTCGGCACGAGTCGCTGTCTGCAGGCTGTGTTGCAGTTGGTCGATGACGAAACCCTGCGTTAGCGATTCCATCGAGCGCAGGATTGCCAGGATGCGATCGGGCACGTGTGCGAGGTCTTCATCAAGGTGACCTTCGACGTAGGTCATGTACTCGTCGCTGAACTCGGCCATGCTTGCGCCGACCGGTCCCTCGAAGTCGACTTCCGTGGTTCCCATTTGCGTGGTCCTTTCGCTTTAGCGGTCGCCGACGAATCGGTCGGGAAGACCGCCGACGGTGCCGGCGACGCGAGCGCCGGGCGGTTGGTAGGGATGGGCTGAGATGGCGGCCTCGTCCAGGACGACACCGAGGCCTGGTGCCGATGGTACGGCGAGTGTTCCATCGATGATGTTGTCCGGCCCGAAGTTGCAGTCGTCGCCGAAGGTCTCCCAGGCAGAGGTCAGGCTCGGTGGGTACTCGATCAGCCGAACCGCCGGAACGGTGGCCGCAAGGTGCAGGTTGGCCGCGAGCGAAATCGGACCGGAGCACACATGCGGAACGACTCGCACGCCAAACGGTGCCGCCGCTTGCGCCATGCGCCGCGCCTCAGCGAGCCCACCGCACGTGGAGGCGTCGGGCTGCAGCACGTGCAGTTGGTCTCTGCGCATCGCGTCGATCGCGTCGTCGGCGCCGAACAGATGCTCGCCGTAAGCGATTGGTACTGGCGAGTGGCGCACCAATGCCTCGATGCCGGAACGGTTGCCTTGCGGCAACGGTTCCTCAAACCATTGCACACCGAGTGTGTGCAGGGCATCGGCCACCAGTCGAGCAGTTGGCAATGTGAAGATCTCGCTGCCATCGATCATCAGTTGCACTCGCGAGCCGAGCAACGATCGCACTTCGGTGAGTGTTTCTAAATCGGCTTCCCATTCCGGGCCGACGCGCAACTTGACTTTGTTGACGCCGCGCTCCAGCAATGGTGCGAGCAGTTCGACGTGCTGCTTCGCGGACAATTCCTCCAGGAAGACGGTCGACGCGTACACCTCGACTCGGTCGCGAACGGAACCGATGAGGGATGAGACCGATCGGTTTGCAACCTTGCCCGCAATATCCCACAGTGCCAATTCCACGGCGCTACGCGCGTGCACCGCAACCCATTGGTCGCCAAGTCGACGCCGCGTGAAGAGTCGCATTCGATCCGCGAGAGGCTCGATGGCAGCTACCGACTGACCAATCAGCAGGGGAGCGAACACATCATCGACGATCGTTTTTGCGACCGACGCATACGAGCAACCGTAGCTATCGCACGCTTCGCCGTAGCCGGCAACGCCTGTGTCGGTGTCGATTCGCACAAAGAAGAACGACATCGTGTCGCGTCCGGTTCCGAGTGTGGCCGGAAGCGCCGTGATGGCGGTGACGATAGGAACGTTTGGACTGATGGTCTGACCATAGCAGCGAGGAACGAACCGCTTCGTCGGCGTTAGGGGGCGACCTCATCGGCGAATGCGTTCTCGGTGATCTTGGCGAACACAGCGTTGAGCTCACCGACCGCGATCCGTCTGTAAAGGGTCTCCATCGCCGCCTGCTGTTCGGGCGTCGGGTCGCAAATGAGCGCACCCGGCTCGGGGTTGATTCCGACATTGAGCCCTCGCGTCGTTCCCTCAAGAAAACTGCCGTTGATGATGCTGGGCAGCACGGAGCGCAGGTAGTCGCCGCCGTCGAAGCGAACGGCGATGTCGTACGCCAGCTCCGGATCATCGCAGGCCGACGACGAACCGGCACCCAACGCGATGACGCCTGCCTCGTTGGCGGCTTGCACGACTGCGCGATGGGCTCCGTCGAGGTAGGGGAAGACGGCGTGGGTTCGTTCATCGACAGCAGTGCGAAACGCGGCTGTCGCGTTCGACGTGTGGTCGAAGTCGTAGTCCAGTTCGCCGGTCCGCACGAAGGTCATTCGGAACGTGCGATCAACCGCTTGCAGTCCTGCTTCAAATGCGTGCCACATCTGCTTCTCGAAGCCGTGGTCACAACAGCCGATGACCGTCGACCGTCGACCTCCTGTTGCATCCAGCAGCAAGCCCGTTGCGTAACCGGCGGTGTAGCCGATCTCGGCGCCGTTGTCGATCGTCTGCGCGAGGCCGGGATTCTCAGGGATGCCAGCACCGCAGTTGCAGTACCAGTAGATCGCCGGATGTTGTGCGATGACATCGGTGAGTGGTGCCGCGATCGCCGCCGCGCTGATGATGATGACGTCGACTGCTTGGTTGGCAAGCTCGCCGACCAGCGACGCGGCGTCGTTGGGGGCGATGCTGTCGACAACGAGCGGCTCGCTAAAGCCACTTTCCGCTGAGAGTGCCTTGACCGCGTCGACCATCACCTGCGACCATCCGCCGCCGTCTGCCGGGCCAGTTGTTGCGACACCGAAGACGACCTGGCCATCGCCGTTGAAGTCGAGCGGACCAGCGTTTGGTGGGATCGTCGTCGTCGTAGTCGTGGCCACTGCCGCGACGACGCTGGAGGTCGTGGAGGTAGACGCAGTGGTGTCGGCGGACTCACGGGCGTCGCTACAGGCGAGCGGAGCCAGGATCGCAAGGGTGGCCGCGACGGCCAGTGTGGTTCTTCCCATGATTGTCCTCTGTATTAAACCACGGGGCAGAATCGGACGATGCGGGCGAACGTGGTGGTCGTAGGTGCCGGTGCCGCGGGATGTGTGATCGCAGCGCGTCTCAGCCAGCGATCCGATCGCACCGTCGTCTTGCTGGAAGCCGGTCCCGACGACGTGCGCCGCTGGCCGGACCTCACCGCCACCCGCACGTCGCAGCAAGCCCTCACGCAGTACGCACGCGGGTTCGGTGTCGGTGGGTCCGCCGCGTTGAACGGCATGGTGGCAAACGTGGGGGAGCACGACGACTACGACGAGTGGGAGCGCGTGTACGGATGCGCCGGATGGAGCTGGCGCGACGTGCGGCCGTGGTTCCGCCGCGTCGCTTTGCCGCTGCGCCGGCCGCGACGGCGCGAACTGGGACCGTTGTCGGCAGCGGTGTTGGCGTCGGTGAGTGGCGCCGAGCGTGTCCGCCTCACCCAGGCTGCCGACGGTCGGCGGGCATCGGTCGACGAGGTGTACCTCAAACCCGCACGAGAACGCAGCAACCTGCAAGTGCGACCGAACGCGCTCGTTGATCGAGTGCTGTTCGATGGGCGGCGGGCGGTGGGTGTGCTTCTAGCCGACGGCGAGACGATCGAGGCGGCGACGGTTGTCGTGTGTGCTGGCGCGTTGCATACGCCCGCGATCCTCCTGCGCAGCGGCGTCGATCGCGACGCCGTCGGCCACGGACTACACGACCATCCATCGCTCTCGGTTGCGATGCGGTCGAGCAACGCTGCTGAAGCGTCACTCGCCGTGTCGGTGGTTGTGTGGGCGACGCATGTAGCACGGCACGACATACAACTGATGCCTTTTGAGTCGTCGCAGGGCTCCTCGCTGATGGCCGCCGCCATGCGCGTGCATTCACGCGGACACGTGCGGCTTGCCGCTTCGGAGTCTGTAACTAACCCGCTCGTCGACTTCAACATGTTGTCCGACGAGCGCGATCTCGATCTCTTGCGCGCCGCTGCGCGCCAGGCCGCTGCTATCGCAACGTCAGCGGAGATTCCGCTGAGCGACGAGGCGCTGCGCGCCGCTGTTGGCGAGTACGTCCACGCGGCCGGCTCATGTCGGATGGGAGCCGCCACCGATTCGCTGGCCGTGGTCGATGAACGGTGCCGCGTCATCGCTTACCAGTCGCTCGTCGTCTGCGATGCGTCGGTGATGCCGAACCTGCCCCGCGCCAACCCGTGCTTGCCGACCGTGATGATCGCCGAGCGTGTATCGGCATGGATGGACGCTGAGCTGCGAGTCGGGTGATAGGAAAGCGCGATGACACAGCAACCCAATGACGCTGGCCACCTGTTCGAGTTGGGCGATGCGTGCTTTGCGTACCTGCAAGGCAAGGGCAGCTGGGGTTGGAGCAACGCGGGACTCGTCGTCGGCGACGGCGCGTCGCTGCTGGTCGACACTCTGTTCGACCTGCACTTGACAGAGGCGATGCTGCAATCGATGTCGTCGCTGACGGCGGTGGCACCGATCGCGACGCTGCTCAATACGCATGCCAACGGCGACCACTGTTACGGCAACCAATTGGTCGCCGGCGCAGAGATCGTGTCGTCGCTGGCGACAGCGACGGAAATGACCGAGGTGCCACCAGCGATGCTGCACGCCCTCAATCAGGCGCCGGGCGAACTCGGCGCGCTGTTTCGTTACTTCTTTGGCGAGTTCGACTTCGACGGCATCGACGTGCGGCTTCCCACTCGAACTTTCGAGGGTCGCTTGGAGGTCGAGGTCGGTGGGCGAGTGGTCGAGCTGATCGAGGTCGGGCCAGCCCACACGCGTGGCGACACGATCGCCGTCGTGCCCGATGCGAAGACCGTGTACACCGGCGACATCTTGTTCATCGGCGGCACGCCGATTGTGTGGGCGGGGCCGCTTTCGAACTGGGTGGCCGCTTGCGACCTGCTGCTGGGTATGGACGTCGACACGGTGGTGCCGGGGCACGGACCGATCACTGACAAGGCGGGCGTGGTTGGCGTTCGCGACTACCTGGCCTTCGTCGATTCGTCAGCCGCACAACATCACGCTGCTGGCGACGATGCGTGGGAGGCCGCTCGCGATATCGCACGCGAGGTTGGCGCGCGCGACGAGTTCCGCGGGCTGAGCGAGATGGGTCGCATCACGGTCAACGTCGACACCGCGTACCGCAGCCTCGATCCGAGCTACGTCGCTCCCGATGTCGTCGAGCAGTTCCGCCGCATGGCCGCGCTGGAGGGCTTTCAGTTCAACTGACGGTGTGCGTGCGCTCCACCTTGCGCGCTGACTTGCGAACGGCGAAAACCCAGCCGACCGCAACGCACACGCTGAAGATGAACCATTGGATCGTGTAGCTGAGGTGTGGACCGTTGCCTGCCTCGGGCAGTGGCACTGGTAGCAGCTGCGACGAATCGCTAGGCGTCGACTCGAGCAACTCGATGTACATCGGCGCGACCGGCAACATGAGCTGGTTCGCGATCGCCGCGACATCGATGCGCCGGATCTCGGTGACCTGCGGGGTGTCGTCGTCATCGCGCTGATCAGTCCCGCCGGACTTGCTCGGTCGCAGTCGTCCTGTGACCGTCACCTCGCCGCTTGGCGGCGCAACGAGGTCGGCGTCGAACGGAAGAAAGCCACGGTTAACGAGGATTAGTGAGTCGTCCGCGAGCCGCAACACGTTGACCGGGTCGCTGCCGGTGGTCCCCGCTTGCGACAGATTCACCACTTCAAACTGAATATCAAGGTACGTGCCGGTTACTTCCACCTGGCGGTACTCGACCGCACCTGGGTCTGCGAGCGAAATGTCCGCCAGCGGTACGACGTCGGCAGTGCTCTGCGCAGCGACTCGATCGTTCAAGGCTTGGCGTTCGTCCAGGCGTCGAAGTTGCCAGAACGCGAGGTTGATCATCACCACGATCAACGCGACGCACAGCAGGTGAAACGCAATCCACTTCGGCCGCACAAGAAACGAGTACACGGAAGCCGACGGTAGCGGCCCTGACCGGGGGGTTTCCTGCCGCCGGGGGGTTTCGTGCCTGGAATCCTGCACGAAACCCCCGAGTCGGGCGCCGCGGCAGGAAACCCCCCGCACTGGGATCGGATCAGCCGAGGTAGGTGAACCAGAACGCTTCGTCGTGGTAGGGGGCGTGCACCCACACTTGGAAGGCGACGCCGATGGGGGCGCCTTCGAAGGTGATGTGCGCTTCCCAGGCGCCGACGTCGTTGGCGAACACCTTCACGCGACCGTAGGCCGACTCGATGATGATCTTGTCGCCGATGTTGGCGGTGCCCCAGAAGACATCCGAAGGCGGTTCAGCATCGGACGATCCATGCACCTGGTGAACACTCCACGTCGACTCTTCGCCATCGGTGGTGGTTGGTTCGCCGTCGCCAGGTTCGGTGGTCTTCGGTTCCGTGTTCTTGGGCTCGGTGGTCTTCGGTTCTTCGTGCTTCTTCTCTGTGGTTGAAGGTTCGGTCGCCGGCTCCGTCGCCGGCGGCTCGGTGGGCACAGTCGTTTTGTCGATCGGGTCGTGGCCGCCGTCGGGGAGGGTCTTGTCGGGGCGATGTTCGGTCGTCTTCACCACGGTCGAATCCGACTCGTGCTCGACCGCGGAGTTGGCGGGCGACAGTTTGCGATCTCCGGGTTGTTGGTTGAACGCGAACGCTGTGCCGCCGATCAGCGCGAAGCACGCGGCGGCGCTCCACACGATCACTCCGGCGCGCCGTCGATGCTGTACCTGCAGCATGCGTTCGAACCGCGCGACATCGGGTTGCGGGTTGTAGTGAGCGGTTGCTTCATCGAGCAACCGACCCAGGTGAGACGACGGGTGAGATGTGTGCTCGTTCATCGAGTGCCTCCAAGGCGCAGTGCCAGGTTCTGATGCCCGCGTGCAGTGTGGGTACGCACAGATCCCACCGAACAGCTCATCGCTTCCGCGATCTCGCCTTCGGTCATGCCCAGCCAGTGGCGCAGCACAACAGCGGTGCGTTGACGTTCTGACAACGTGCCCAGCGCTGCCAAAACCTCGGGCCGAGCCGAGCGCCAGATGGCCTCGTCCTCGGCGGATGTGGTGGCCCCGCCCGCAGCGAGCAACGGCGCGCCTGCGTGGCGGCGGGCCGTGTTATCGCGCCGGTGCGCGCTGTGGGCGAGGTTCACCAGAATGGTTCGCAAGTACGCCCGGCGTTTGACCGGATCGTTCACGCGATCCCAATGCTCGTACAGCCGCACGAAGGCATCGTGGGCGAGGTCGTCGGCCTGCTGCGTGTTGCCACACAACAGGTAGGCGAGCCGGGCCATGCCGTGAAACTCGGCTTCGTACAACGCCACGATCTCGGAGCGGGCGGGACCGGGACGTGTCGTGCCGGAGACGAGTCGCAGCATGGCAGTTGGTTCGCTGCCCGATTGCTCGCTTGCGGGGAGGCCGACGGCGGCTTGCACGATCATTGCCTACTACGACGGCCTGCCTGCCCCGATCTCTGACGCGATTGGGCAGAAATTCTCACAATCCGTAATCGGCCGACCACTCAGCCATCTTGACCTGTCCCGTTCCGGCTACGGTCGGGCGACAATGACCCCGGAACAGATCACCTCCACCTGGCTCAGTTCGGTGTTCGACAGCGACGTGGAACTCACCGACTCCAAGCGGGTTGGCGACGGCCTGGTGGGCATGAATCTGAGGCTTTCGCTGGCCTCGCGCAACCCCGATGTGCCGGCGACTGTGATCGCCAAGCTGCCCTCGCCCGATCCGACCAGCCGAGCGACCGGAATTGCGCTGCGGAACTACGAGCGGGAGGTCAAGTTCTACGCCGAGATCGCCCCGACGGTGGACATTCGGTTACCACGCTGCTTCCACGGTGACTGGAGCCCCGACGACGGCGACTTCGTGCTGCTGTTGGAGGATCTCGCGCCCGCCGCCCAGGGCGACCAGATCGTCGGCTGTAACGAGGCGATCGCCCGCCGATCGGTGCTGGAACTGGCGCGGCTGCATGGCCCGCGCTGGGCCGATTCGGCCCTCGACGCGCACGAGTTCCTGTCGCGTACTTCCCGCGAGGAGAGCGTGCAGTTGCAGGCGATCTGGAACATGTTTCTGCCCGGGTTCCTCGCCACATTCGATCGCTACCTCGACAGCGAGGGCATCACGCTGATCAAGCGCTTCGGCGAACGCATACCCGACTGGGTGGAGGGCCGCGCGTTGCCGGCCACCGTGACGCACGGCGACTATCGACTCGACAACCTGATGTACGCAAGTGCGAGCGGCGGCTATCCAATTGCGGTAGTCGACTGGCAAACACCTGGTCACGGCCAGGCGAGTGGCGACGTGAGTTACTTTATGGGTGCTGGCCCGCTGCCGCCACTGCGACGCAAGATCGAGCGCGATGTTGTCGACGGATACCTCGCGGCACTTGGTGAGTACAACGTGAGCGTCAGCGATAGCGACTTCTGGCACCACTACTGCCGCGATGCGTACGGGGGCATCATCATGTCGGTGGTTGCCTCGCAAGTCGTTGGTGTAAGTGAGCGCAGCGAGGCGATGTTCGCCGCGATGGCCAGCCGCCACACCCAACACGCGGTCGACCTCGGTAGCGAGCGGTTGATCTGATGGCTGCCGACTTGAACGGCCAACCGCTACCCGACTTTCACATCCCGCACGCGGAGAAGATCGAGTGGATGGTGGAGACGCACGGATGGGCGATGGAACCCGTGGCAGCGAACTACGAAGCCGATCCACCGATGGCGGGTTACGTGTACACGATCGGTTATCCAGAAGCGTTCGGGTTCCCAGAGGTTGTTGTGTTCGGCCTCACCCCGTCGGCAGCGCGCGGTCTGTTCGACATGATTGCCGACATGCTGCGCGGTGGCACCGAGATTCCGCTCGGTGTCGAGCTGACTGGTTTCTTCGATGGCGACCTGCGCAGCGTGTTCGCGCCGATCGCCTCCGACGTCGTGCGCGACCTTCTCACCACCGCAGTCGCCTGGCGCCGTGGTGCACCCTTCGAAGCTGTCCAACTGCTGTGGCCGGATCGCAACGGGTTCCTGCCGACGGAGCCTGGCTTCGATCGTCGAGTCGTGCGCGCACAACCCGTCGTGGCGTTGACTTAAGACGCCAACAAGCCGCGCGCCTCGTTCAACTCCGCCGCCAGCTCGTCGAGCGCTGCTTGCTCGCTGGCCTGCAACCGGTCGCGACGAGATGCCGGCAACGGCGCCGCCGCCAGCAACGCGGGCCAATCAGCGCCCGGCCTGTCGAGCGCAACACGCAGCGCGGTGGTCAGAGCGCGAATGGGGTCGGTGTCGTATTCGCGCAGCAGCGTTTCGACGTGCGCCTTCTTCAGTCGGGTCACACCGAGCGATCCTGCATCGCCCACGGTGCGCCGTGCTCGTTGAGCAGCGCAAGAAACGGATCAGCGCTGAACGCCTCGGGGCCTCTGACGCCCTGGCCCTTCCACTCGCCGGTGGCCAGCATCTCCAACGCAATCACCGGATGCACCGCGGTCTGCCACACCACCGCTTGGTGGCCGTACTCGCGCATCGTCCACGCGTTGTCGACCACTTGATAGAGGTAGGTGCAGCGCGGCTCGCCATTCAGCCCTAGCCCGGTCACCAGCGAGCCGGCGCAAGTACGCCCGCGCATGTGGTCGCCGAGCTCGGCAGGGTTCGGCAGCGTTGCGGCGACAAGGTCGCGCGGTGCCACCTGATGCCCGCGCACCGTCACCGGCTTGGTGCTGTCGAGCCCCAGCTTGTGCAATGTCTTGAGCACGTCGATGAACTCGTCGCCGAGCCCGTACTTGAATGTGACACGACCAACATCGAGCCAGCGCGGCATCAGCAGCACTTCTTCGTGCTCGACATTCACGCACCCGAGCGGCCCGATGCCGTCTGGGAAGTCGAACGTCTCCGGCTCGCTGAATGGAGCCGTCGTGAACCATCCGCGATCGCGCTCGTAGATGATCGGGGGGTTGAGACATTCCTCGATCGTCGTCCAGATACTGAAGGTCGGCGCAAAAGTGGAACCTTCGATCACCAAGTCGCCGCCATCGCGAACGCCGACTTCGTCGATGCGCGAGAAGAGGTGATCCGATGCGTAGCGCGCAACGACATCGCTAAAGCCGGGCTCGACGCCCATCGCCACCAACGCCAACAGGCCACGCTCTTCCCACTGGTCGGCCACGGCGAACTGTGCGTCGCCCAGCTTGACGCCGCATTGGTTGTAGGGGTCGGTTGGGTGCGGCACCGACATGTGCATTGCCATGTCGAGGTAGTGGCAGCCAGCTTCGAACGCGGCGTCGAAGATGGAGGGGTTGAAGCGCGGGTCGCAGGCGTTGACGATGACGTCGGCTTGTACCGAGCGGGCCAACGCAACTACATCGTCGCGGCTTGATGCATCGACGCGGGTGCCAACAACGTGCTCGGCCCCGGTGCGTGCGGCAGCCCGGGCGGCACGTTCAGCATCGACATCGGCAACCACCAGTTGTTCGAATTCGCTCCGCCGAGCGGCAATCGACACGATGGCAGAGCCCACTCCGCCGGCACCGACGACGAGCACTCGCATGCCCCGAACATACCCCGCGGGCGGCCCCGCCGGTGTTAATAGGCGAAGGCGCGGCGCTCGGCGCCAGCGCCAGCGCTGGCCAGCGACGCAATCCGAGCTGCAAGGTAGGGGCTGAAGTTGCCCCGGTAGCGCAGTTGCACCTCGGGCAGCATCCAATCGTGCCCGGTGACTTTGCCGCGGCATGCTGCGGCCCCGCAGGCGCATTCGAATTCGTCGTAGTCGCTGCCGTTGCTCATCGCATAGTCGTAGGTCAACTGCTCGCCGACCTGGATGTCGCGCAGCGCGACGACCACGGTGTTGCCGCTCATGCCGCAGTTGGGCTCGCATGAGTGGTTGATGAAATCGGACGGCTCGGGATCGGTTGCGCCCGAAAGGAACAGATTCTCGTCGATCTGGATACTGCGCACCTGTTGGTGCACGGGTAGCAGATCGAATTCTTCGCGCGTGAGGCAACGTCCCCCGAAGGCGGCAACGACATGACCGGCGAGAATGGGTTCGACCGCGAAGCATCCCGGGCCGGTGCTTGCGCCGGCCTTCGGGGCCGCCTTCGCTGTCAGGTATCCGTTACTCATCGGCGTCAATACTGACGGCTGAAAACGCCGCCGTCTACTTCCTTGCGCGTCAGTTGCGCTGATGCATGCGTCAGTCCGGCTGCGCCGCCGGTCAGCTCACTAACCTTGGGCCCGTTTATGTCTCGCGCGCCCCGTCTCTTTGCTGCCGTTGTGGCCACCGCCGCTTGGGCCACAGTGTCGACTGCGTCTGCGCCTACTGCGTTTTCGTTTGTTGACACGGACGCGGACTTCGTCGAGGACAGCCACGACAACTGCGCTCAATTGTTCAATCCGTACCAGCACGACCTCGATGCTGACGGCGTGGGCGATCAGTGTGATGCCGACGTGGCGCTGCGTTCATCGAGCGGCGACGACCTGCTGTTCGGCGAGTCGGGCAACGACAAGCTCGCCGGTGGGTTCGGCAACGACGCCCTCTACGGGCTCGGCGCCAACGACATCCTCCGTGGAGGTGCTGGCAACGACTTTCTCGATGGCGGATCGGGCAACGACACACTGACAGGCGGGCTGGGCAGCGACACGATCGCGTTCGACCCGCGCCTGCCGTCCGCGTTGACTGTGACCGACTTTGATCCCGAGGCGGATGGTTTCATGTTCGCGCCGACTGACCAGGACCCATCCGACGATGAGCGACCACCGATCGTGTTCGGGGGCGAAAAGACTTTGGTTCTCACGTTTCCCAGCGGGGCAACTATCACGCTCATCGGCCTCGCCCCGAACCGTCCTGTCCGAGTGGGGCCAGCCAACGTGCCGACGACGGTTCCGCCTGCCGGTCGCACCCCCAGTACCGCTCCGAGTCCGACTCCGACCATTCCAGGTACCGGTTCCGATCCAGACCCTGACCCCGTGCCAGGTCCTGATCCAGGTCCCGATGGCGACCGTGACGATGACGGTCTCAGCGACCAGGACGAGATCATCATCTACCTCACCGATCCCAACGACTCGGATACCGACGACGATGGTCTCGATGATGGGGAGGAGGTGTTCGTCTACAACACGGATCCCAACGACGCCGACACCGACGACAACGGTTTCGATGATGGGGACGAAGTTTTTATCTACGACACGGATCCCAGCGACTCGGACACCGACGACGACGGCCTCGAAGACGGCGACGAAATCGGTGAGGGCACCGACCCCAACGATGCCGACAGCGACGACGACGGCATCACCGACGGCGAGGAGGTCGTCGTCTACCTCACCGATCCAAACGACTCCGACAGCGACAACGACGGTGTCAGCGATGGCGACGAACTCTTTGTGTACGGCACCGATCCCAACAACCCCAGCAGTTGACGCTGCGATCAACTGCTAACGTTCTGCCTGCACACGCATCACGAGTGACCTAACCGGCTGAGCGGTTCAGCAGGTGGGGGTCCGGCAACCGGGGAGGAAGCCCCACGGTGCCATCCCGCTTCGGCGGGGATGTGGTCCGGCTCGCCGGGCAACGAAGCTTCCCTCTCGTGGCGCACTATTAGCAACGACTCACGCCACGACTGACGAAGGAGGCAACCATGGCATCGCCACCAGAGCGACGGCCACACCCGGCGACGGGCGCGTGGATGCCAGGGCAGCCGTCGGGTCGCCGTCACTTCTACAAGCTCCCAAGGCCATTTGCCTTGGAGCACGGTGTGACGCTGCGCGATGTCGTCGTCGCCTACGAGACGTGGGGGCAGTTAGCGCCCGATGCCAGCAACGCCGTCTTGCTCTGCCACGCGTGGACCGGCGATAGCCATGCAACTGGGCGGGCCGAAGACGGCCACCCGGCGCCCGGTTGGTGGGAGGGTTTGATCGGACCTGGGCTGGCAATCGATACCGAACGGTTCTTCGTCGTGTGCGCGAACGTGTTGGGCGGCTGTCAGGGTTCCACTGGCCCTGCCTCGGCGCACCCCGACGATGGGCGGCCGTACGGCAGCCGCTTCCCGGTGATCACGGTTCGCGACATGGTGCGCGCACAGGCGCGGCTGGCTGACGAACTCGGAGTGGCCAAGTGGCACTCGGTCGTCGGCGGCTCGCTGGGCGGCATGCAGGTGCTCGAGTGGGCAATCACATTTCCGCAGCGCGTTGGCTCCATCGTGCCGATCGCAACGTGCGCGCAAGCAACAGCGCAACAGATTGCGTGGGGCGCGATCGGTAGACGCGCGATTCGACTGGATCCGCAGTGGAACGGTGGCGACTATTACGACGCCCCTGACGGCGGCGGCCCGTGGGAGGGGCTCGCGATTGCGCGCATGGTCGCGCAAGTGACATTCCGAAGTGACAACGTGTTTACCGACCGCTTCGGGCGTGAGGTGGCCGATGGTGCCGCCGCTGGCGAGCCGGTTGGGTTGTGGCAGCGATTTGAGGTCGAGCGCTACCTCGACTATCACGGCGACAAGTTGGTGCAGCGCTTCGACGCCAACAGCTACCTCGTGATCGGCAAGGCGATGGATCTTCACGACGTGGCGCGTGGTCGCTCGGGTGTCGCGCCGGCAATGGCGCGCATTGCAGCGCGGTCGCTGGTGATGGGCATTTCTAGCGACGTGTTGTACCCGATCTACCAACAGCATCAAATCCAACAGTTGATCGCCGCTGGTGGCGCGCCCGTCGAGTTCGTGGAGATCGACTCACCGCATGGGCACGACGCGTTCCTGATCAACCTCGAGCAGGTCGGCCCACCCGTTAAACAGTTTTTGGAGAAGTCCGCCCAGCCTTAGCGTCGGCCTTGGCGAGCTCGGCGTCGAGCAGCGCGATGCACCTGCTCTTCTTCGGGATGCGCAACGCCAACATGGTTTGCGTTGCGACACCATCGACGGATTGTTGGGCGACGTAGATCTCGAGTCCTTTGGGCGGGTCGGCTGACTTGCCGACGAGCGTCCACAGGCTGCGTTGCCGGCGCATCACTCGCTTCTGTGTGATGTGCAGCGTGCCGCCGGCCATGAAGGCAACTTGGGTTTCGCGCGGGTGGCCAGCCAGGGTGCCGTGAAAGAACTCTTGCGTGCCGCACATGAAACGTTGGCCGTCCTTGGAGACCCAGTGCGGCTCCATGCGGTACCCGATCCACCACATGGCGCCAATGACGACGATGAGGACTGCCAGCCAGACAAATTGCACGGCTACAGCATGGCCGATGGCGCCGCCAGGGGCGTGTCGGCCGGGTTGTCAGGCGGCGTGGCATTGGCCCTGTTTCGTGCGAGAATGGGCCCATGCAGTTGTTCGCCGCCAACTTCGAGGACCCCGAACACGCCCGTGTCATCTACATGGCGGCCGGTGGATTAGTGCTGGTGGCATTGCTGGTGATTGCCGGAACCGTGTGGTGGTGGCGTTCAGCGGCGGTCGAGCATCCGGCGTTGGCCCCGCTGGAGGTCATGGGCACGAAATCGTGGTGGAAGGGCGATCACAGCGATCGTCGCGATTGGCTCGATTCGGTGCGCCCCGATGGGGCCGAGCCGGGCGACAGCTCGCTGATCGTTCCCGATCCGGTCGACCTGCTGGAACCCGATCGCACGCGCCCGCTCGATTTCAACGATCTTGTGGGTCTGCCCGAGGAAGACGATTGGCGAGCCGACGACCTGCGCCGCCACGCAGCTGTGCCCAGCCGATCGCATGTTCCGATGGACCCGCTGCTGCAGTCGAACGACGAGTACTGACGCATATGGCACAGGGACTCGATGTCGACGCAATGCTGGCCCGGTTTCGCGAGCGGGCGGCAGCAGTGAAGAATCGCCCGTTGCCGCCGGTGGCCGGGGAGGAGCGGGCCCAATTCATCAAGCAGGCGCAGCTCGATTTCCAGGACTTCGCCATGGTCGGCGACGCCGAGGGCACTATGGAAGACGGCGTGCTGGTGTTGCGGCTCGATTTGCGCCCGAAAGGCACCTGAGGGCCAGGCACCCTCGAAGTCACACGAAATCCACCCCTACGGTGGAATCGCTGTGACCTCGACGGCGCAATCGTCGTTGCCGGTCTTGGCTAAGTCTCGCTAGATTGCAGTCGCACATTGCGGACGTGGCTCAGTTGGTAGAGCATCACCTTGCCAAGGTGAGGGTCGCGAGTTCGAATCTCGTCGTCCGCTCCAGTTTCTACGTATATGACTTGCAGGGTCGTTGGCCATAGCCTCGTGGCTCATGGCAACGCAGCAGATCATTTCCCCCGTCGACGGCTCGGTCTATGCCGAACGCACCACGGCGACACCCGACCAGATCGAGAACGTGCTGGCCAAGGCGCACGCGGCGCAGGCCGGATGGCGCGCAACCTCAATCGCCGAGCGCGCCGAGATCATCGAGCGCATGGTGCAGGCGATGCAGTCCGAGGTCGCTGGCATCGCCACGGAACTCGCCTGGCAGATGGGTCGTCCGATCAGTCACGGTCCGCTAGAGATCAACCGCGGCTTTCAAGAACGCGCTCGCCACATGATGACGCTCGCCGCTGGTTCGTTGGCCGACGTTGCAGCACCGCCCAAGGATGGCTTCACCCGCTTCATTCGCAAAGAGCCGGTTGGCACCGTGCTGGTCGTTGCTCCGTGGAACTTCCCGTACCTCACGTCGGTGAACTCGATTGTGCCCGCGTTGCTTGCGGGCAACACGATCATTCTCAAACATGCCACCCAGACGTTGCTGTGCGCCGAGCGCTATGCGCAGGCGATGCAGGCCGCAGGGATGCCTGAGGGTGTTTTCCAGATCGTCCACGCGACCCACGCCGATGTCGCCGGAATGATCGCTGATGCGCGCGTTGGCTTCGTTGTCTTCACCGGATCGGTCGCAGGTGGTCACGCCATTCAACGGGCGACCAGCGAGCGATTCATCGGAACAGGCATGGAACTTGGCGGCAAAGATCCGGCCTACGTGCGGGCTGATTGCGACCTCGCGTACACGATCGCAGAGACGGTCGATGGTGTGTTCTTCAACACCGGACAGTCGTGCTGCTCGATCGAACGGATCTACGTCGATGCCGCGGTCTACGACCAGTTCGTCGAAGGCTTTGTTGATCTCACTCGCAAGTACGTTCTTGGCAATCCGCTCGACCCTGCTACCAATCTTGGGCCGATGGTTTCGACCACGGCTGCCGAGTTCGTCAGAGGTCAGGTTGCAGAAGCGGTTAGCCAAGGCGCACGCGCGGTTGTCAGCGAGTCGGAATTTGCCGCGTCGCAGGTGGGCACTCCGTATCTCGCGCCAGTGGTGCTGACCGACGTCGATCACTCAATGCGGGTGATGACTGAGGAGAGCTTTGGTCCGGTCATCGGAATCATGAAGGTCGCTTCCGCCGACGAGGCTGTTCGCCTGATGAACGACTCGCCCTACGGCCTCACGGCCAGCATCTGGACGAGCGATGTCGATGCCGCGCTGTCGATCGGCGATCGCGTCGCGACCGGCACGTGGTACATGAACCGTTGCGACTACGTCGACCCCGCGTTGGTGTGGACTGGCATCAAAGACACTGGTCGTGGCGTCGCGTTGTCGGAACTCGGCTTCGATTCGTTCACGCAACCGAAGTCGTTCCACCTCAAGACGCAACTCTGAACTACCGCGCCTCGAAAAACACGTCGTCGGGAACTCCGAGAATCGCCGGATCGATCGATGGGCCGTCGTACCACAGCTCGTTCAGGAACTGAATCACGTAGGTGTTGGTGATGTCGGCGGCACGCACGTCGTCCATATCGCCCGATGCGCAACCCTCAAGTGCGTACGAGTCGATTGTCTCGGCAATGATCTGGGGCACGTCTGTGAGTGACGGCAGGAAGTCTTGGTACTGACACACATCGGTGAAGGTCTGATGCTCGGCATGGACCAACCGCACCTGGTACGCAGGCGAGTTGCTTGTCAGCGCCCACAACCGAGTCACATTTGGGTCGACCGGCGTCGTGACATCGTCGGTTCCGACCAGCACGATCATTGGCACCGTCACCGTCGCGAGCGTCTCGTCGGGGAACGCCGTTTCGCTGATCGCGGGCGCCATCAGCATGATGCCATCGACGCGCGGATCCGCCGCGACGGTGCCGAGGTCGTTGGCGAAGCCAGTTGCCATGGCCAGCGCCGTGAAACCCCCGAACGAATGGCCGGTGACGGCGATGCGCTCGGTGTCCACGGCAGCTGCAAATGGTCCCGCAATCGGTTGTGTTGGGTCCGTGAACGCATCGATCAGTCGCCCCACGTCGTTGACGCGCGCCAGCGAGAGAGCGGCGGGATCGAAAGTGTTGTTGGCGAGCCGGTCGACAATCGTGTTGCCGGTGTGGTCGGGGGCCACCACCACGTAACCGTGGCTGGCGAGTGCCTCCGTATACGACGAGTGGAGATAACGCAGTCCGCTGCTGCCATGCGAGTAGACGATCAGTGGGTGTTGCGCGTCGAGCGCGATCTCGTCAGCGGTGGCGGTGAACGCGGTAGGAGATTCGTAGTACACGCCAGGCAGGAACGTGTACTGATGAGCTGGGCGCGCCGATACGTCGACTGAAGCGTCGATTGGAAACCACACGTCGACTGTGAGCGGGCGCTCCGGGTCGTCGTCGATGATCAACGTCGCGACCCCCACTTCGTAACTGCCAAGCCCGAGTGGCGTCCACTCAACAGGCTCAGCCACAGTTGAGGTGGTAGGAGTCGCGGTCGTGACCGCCGGCTCTGTAGTGGCCACTGACGCCGCACTGGAGTCGGTGGTGCCGTCGCCGCTGGAGTCGGACCCTGAGCATGCGACCAGCAAAGCGAACAGAGATGCAAATGCAATCGAACGAGCAAGGCGGTTTGTCGTCATGAAGGCAACTTTGGCACAGATGCACATCGGGTGCAGTGTCGCGATCCGCAAGAATTGCATTCGTGGCGCACGTGTATCTGGTCGACGGAACGTTTGAGCTGTTTCGCTGCTTCCATGGCGCGCCCCGGGCGAAGGGGCGCTCCGGGGCGGAGGTGGGAGCCGCGAGAGGACTGCTGGCGACATTCGTCTCGCTGCTTGCCAAGAACGAGGTCACTCACATCGCCATCGCGTTTGATTCGATTGTGGCGCCGGCGAAATCGCCCGGTCCTCCGAGCGCTGAAGCGCTGATCGGCGCTCAGCAACCGCTTGCCGCCGCGATCGTTCGCGCATTAGGCGTGACGCTGTGGCCAGCGGGTCGATTCCAAGCCGACGATCTACTCGCGACGGGTGCCGCTCGTTTGGCTGAGGACAGCGACGTGGATCGCGTGATCATTTGCACCACCGACAACGACCTCGCGCAATGCGTGCGCGGCGAACGAGTTGTTGTGCTCGACCGCATCCGCCAAGTCGTCACCGACGAGGCACGAGTGCGAGCGCAGTTTGGGGTCACCCCGCAACAGATCCCCGACCTGTTCGCGCTGATCGGCGATCGTTCCGATGGATTGGCGGGACTACCGGGGTGGGGGCCGAAGTCTGCTGCCGCCGTGCTGCAGCGCTACGGGTCGGTTGCGACAATTCCTGACGACCACAAGCAATGGGACGTTGCGGTGCGCGGTGCTGAACGCCTTGCTGCGGTACTGCGCGAACGCCGCGAGGAGACCGTGCTCAGTCGCGAGCTTTCCATCCGGCGCGATGACTTGCCGTTGCCGGTGAGCTTGTCCGCGCTCGAGTGGCGTGGCGCGCGCCGAGAGCTCGTCGACGAGTTGGTTGCGGAACTCGACGACGATTCCACGGTCGCGCGCATTCCGCGCTGGGCAGACTGAGGTAGCCAGGTCCGAGCCCAATAGCCTCGGCCTCATGTCCGCCACGTTGAGTGCGAAGCCTGTCGAGTCGAACCTCGACCCTCGGCGGTGGTGGACCCTTGCGATTCTGTGCCTCAGCCTGCTCATTGTTTTCGTCGGCAACTCCAGCCTCAACGTCGCGCTGCCGACCTTGTCGCAGAAGCTCCACGCCAGCAATTCGCAACTGCAGTGGGTGGTTGCGGCGTACTCGCTGGTCTTCGCTGGGCTGCTGTTCTCTGCCGGTGCACTGGGCGATCGCTTCGGTCGCAAAGGCGCGCTGCAGCTTGGGCTACTTCTGTTCCTGGTTGGTGCCGCGTTGGCGTCAGCGGCGACAACGATTCATCAACTGATCGCCTGCCGGGCCTTGATGGGTGCCGCCGCCGCGCTGATCATGCCGTCGACGCTGTCGATCCTTGTCAACATTTTCCCGCCACACGAACGAACCAAAGCGATTGCAATCTGGGCCGCAACCAGCGGCGGTGCCGGAGCAATCGGACCCGTCGCGAGTGGTTACCTACTCGGACATTTCTGGTACGGCTCGGTCTTCCTCGTCAACGTGCCGATCATCGCGCTCGCGCTGGTCGCAGGGCGCTTCCTCGTACCGATGTCGCGTGATCCACAGAAGGCGCCACTCGATCCGCGCGGCGCCGTGTTGTCGACGCTGGGCATTGGCAGCCTGGTGTACGGCTTGATCCAAGCGCCCGAGCGCGGCTGGGGGAGCAGCGCCACGCTCGCGGCGTTTGCCTTCGCCATCGTGATCCTCGCCGTCTTCGTAGCGTGGGAGCTGCGCACCGACGAGCCGATGCTCGACATGAGCCTGTTCCGCAACCCGGCGTTCAGCGCAGGCAGCGCCGGAATGATCCTGATCTTTCTCTCGATGTTTGGCGTGATGTTTCTGATCAGTCAGTACTTCCAACTCATCCTCGGGTTCAGCGCCCTGGGTGCATCGGTGCGCTTCCTGCCGATGTCGCCGATCATGGTGTTGGTGGCCACTCGCACACCACGCTTGGCCGCACGTTTCGGTGCGCATCGAGTGGTGTCACTTGGCATGGCGCTGGTCGCGGTTGCCTTGCTCATGTTCCGCGGGCTCGAGACCGACACGTCGTACTGGTACGTGTTTGCGTGCATCGTGCCATTGACGACCGGCATTGCGATGGCGATGTCGCCGATGACGGCTTCCATCATGTCGGCCGTTCCTGCGCGCCGCGCCGGCACGGGATCGGCGATGAACGATGCGACTCGCGAACTCGGCGCTGCGCTCGGCGTGGCGGTGCTGGGAAGCTTGGCAGCCTCTCGCTACGGCCACTCCGTCGATCGGGTCATTGCGTCGATTCCGGAGAGTTCGCGATCCGCTGTTCGGTCGTCACTTCCTAGCGCGCTGGCACGCGCCAAGGAACTCGCCGGCTCGGAAGCGGCGGCTGTCACGAGTGCCGCCGAGCACGCTTTCATTAGCGGCATTCACTTCGCGGTGACCGTGGGCGGAGCACTTGCTGCCGTGGCAGCTGTCGTTGTGTTTCGCTATCTGCCGCCTAAGGCGATGCACGAGGACCCAGTCGCTACGGGGTGACGACCACTTCGAGTTCTAGCAGGCCGTCGACATCTGCCCACGAGGCGATGCTGCCGGTGGCCATTCCCTCGATGGTGACCGAACCAACTTGGGTTGTCTTCGTCGCATCGCTGAACACTCTGGCGAACACATCGAAACCCACTTCTTCGACTGTCGAACGCGCATCGAGGTCGGCGAGAGTGGTGAGCCCGGGTCCGGTAAACGAAATCGTGTCGAGTTCGTAGCCTGCATCGACGATGGTGTCGTCGCCGAAATTGGACGTGGTATCGAACACGAAAGTGTCGTGCCCACCGAATCCGTCGACGAATAGTCCGTCCCCAACAAGCGTGTCGTCGCCCGCTCCACCGATCAGCGTGTCGTCGCCTCCAGAGGCGCCTGCGCTGAGGCTGAAGGCGTCGCCGATTAAGAGGTCGTCGCCGTTTCCACCGTTGAGTGTGTCGTCGCCGCCATGAACGTCGCCGAAGATTTCGAACGCATCACCAAGAATGAGGTCGTCGCCCGAGTCGCCGAAGATCACGTCGTTTCCCCCGCCACCGCCAGAGCCGAAGTCTCCGCTCTCGCTCTCGCCCTCGCATTCGCACAGCTCGTCGCCGGCGATGAGAATCGCATCGCCGATGATGAAGTCGTCGTCACCACCACCAAAGATGCGATCGTCGCCTCCGTCCTGAAAGCCGTCCAGGAAGCGCGCGTCGCCGACGAGCAGGTCGTTGCCGGCAAAGCCGTAGATGACGTCGTCGCTACAAATTTCGGTCGCGCACGTGGCTAAGTCGAAGTCCGACTCCTCGTTGAGAGGAACAACGAGCAGGCCGCCGTCGCCAGCGATGAGGTCGCTGCAGTGCGTGCCGAAAATGGTTTCGTTCTCAGCAGTGCCGTTGAGAAAGACGCCGTCGAACGCAAACTCGATGCCGAAGAAGTCGTCGACACCGTCGTCGTCGCTGTCGCCCAGTACCGGTTCACTGAACATTGGCGAGCAAGAGAAGGTGCGCGGCGGAGGCAGGCTGACGGGAACGAATGACTCGTCGTCAACTCCCGGAGGAGGATTCGGCGGCAGCGGCTGGCACGGGCCGGTGTTGAGCGCGATCTCGACACCAGGCTCAAGACCTTCGAAGTCGAGAGTGCCGGCCGGGGCGTCGTCAACCAAGAACGTCACGACGAGAAACTCGTCGCCGCCGAACGTGGCTTGCGGCGGTGCGTCGTCGCTGGGATTTTCGTCGTGTGCCGGGAACCGCAGGCGGTCGATCTCCGGATCGAAGTCGGTGATCACGTCGCTATCGCTGGGGTCGAACGCGAAGACGTCGCAACTGCCGCCACCGGTGAGTGTGTCGCCGCCCGGCCCACCGGACAGGAAATCGCGACCGTCACCGCCGTCGAGAACGTCGTCGCCCTCCTCGCCGTACAGGGCATCGTTGGCGCCGGCGCCCGCCAACGTGTCGGCTGCGTTGGTACCGAAGACGAGATCGTTGAGCGGCGTGCCGTCGAAGCTCGTGACGTCGGTGGTGGCCTCGTCGCAAAGGTCGCCGAGGCCGTCGCCGTCGATGTCGCCCTGGAACGGGTCGGCAACTGCCGGGCAGACATCCTGCTCATCGGGGATTTTGTCGCCATCGGCGTCGACTAGCGCGGCATGTGCCGGCGCAAGCTGGAACACAACCAGCCCGCCAAACACAGCTAACGACACCAAGCGACGACGCATCGGAACCTCCAAAATCCCTAGCGGATGTTAGCAACGCGGTGGTGTGTGGCGACGCGTGGTCGCGGAGCTGCCACTTCGTCGGCGATTGCCAAGCTCAGTCTCTACAGCAGGTTGAGGGTTACTCCGCTTGACCGCAAACCGTGAGACCGTAGTCAGCCAGTTGTTGGTTGATGCTGGCAAACGGGTCGGTGCCGGAACCGACCACGGCTGCGGGGTCGGCCTCGATCGTGTCGAGCACCTCGAGAGTGTCGTCGATCAATCCCTGCAGGAGCGCTTCGTCACCGGCGGGAAACCCGAGGGCTTCGATCCCCGCCATCGTGTCGCGCAGTCCGGGTGCAACGACGTCGGTGAAGAACACGATTTGGCTTGCCTGATCCGTCACGGTGGCCGAAGCTGCCTCAGCGGTCGCGTTAAAGCTGGTGCAGAGCGCGTTGCCCTCGGTGAGGAACTCGGCCTTCGAGATCGCCGCCTTGGTGGTGGTATCGCTGGCCTTGTTGCTGTCGTTGTTGGTGTCGTCGCTGCACGACGTGGCTGCGCTGAGGGTGACTAGGAGGGCTGCGGCTACCAAAGTTCTGCGAGAGGTCATGGGTGCCAGAATAACGCCCATGAACTTCGTGCGACCGCAACGATCGCTGCTTCGTCGCTTGTCGCCCCTGCGCGACTTCATGGCGACCGAGTCCGCCGGCGCAGTACTGATTGCCGTCGGCGCGGTCACGGCCTTGATCTGGGCGAACTCGCCATGGTCGGCCTCGTACGAAAACTTGTGGTCGAGTCGCGCCTCGATATCACTCGCCGGCCACTCGTTGGATCTTGATCTTCGTCACTGGTTGAACGAGGGCCTGATGACGATCTTCTTCTTGGTAGTTGGCCTCGAGATCAAGCGGGAGATGGTCGACGGGCACCTTTCAAATCGACGCGCCGCAATGTTGCCGATCGTCGGTGCAGTCGGCGGCATGGTGCTGCCGGCCCTCGTCTACCTCGCAATCGCGGGCGGCGACGCATCGCGCGGGTGGGCCATCCCGATGGCGACGGACATTGCGCTCGCTGTCGGTGTGCTCTCGGTCGCCGCATCGCGTTTGCCGACCTCGCTGCGCGCGTTCCTGCTGGGTCTCGCGATCGTCGATGACATCGGCGCGATCTTGATTATCGCCGCCGTCTACTCCACTGGACTTCTATGGGGTTGGCTGCTCGCCGCGCTCTTTGGTCTCGTCGTGGTCTTCATCGTTCGGCAGTTGGGCGTGCACGCGCTCGGCGTGTACATCGTGCTTGGTGTCGTCGTTTGGCTCGCACTGCATGAAGCTGGTGTCCATCCAACTCTCGCCGGGGTAACACTTGGTCTGCTCGCGCCGTCGGTTCCGCGCCTGCAACCCGAATACATCGATGTGGATGAGCTCGCCGATGTTTCGAGCGTGCAGGCTGTGCGCTCAACAACGGAGATTGCACGCGGCTCTGTGTCGGTGGTCGAGTGGTTGCAGTACGTGCTGCATCCCTGGTCGAGCTATCTGATTGTCCCGCTGTTCGCTCTGGCGAACGCAGGGATCATGATCTCCGCCGACGGCTTGCGTGACGCCGCGAGTTCACCCGTTGCCTGGGGAGTGTTCGCCGGGCTCGTCGTTGGTAAGCCGCTTGGAATTCTGCTTGCCGCCGCTCTCTCGGCTCGCGCCGGGATCACAGAATTGCCGGAGGGCGCGGGACGCATTCAGTTGCTCGGTGTCGGCACGACGGCGGGTATCGGCTTCACGGTTGCGATCTTCATCACCGAACTGGCACTGACCGAGCCGGCTCAGCGCGCCGATGCGAAACTCGCGATTCTCGCGGCCTCCGTGCTGGCGGCGGTGGCTTCCACGTTGTTGCTGCGGGCGAGCACCGGCCGTGCTGCTACGTCATCAGACCCGCGATGAGATTGATCGCTACCGCGATGATGACGGCACCGAAGACATAGGCAAGCAACGCCTGTTGCAGCACTATGCGTCGGATGGTCGGCGAGGTGATCTCGGTGTCGGAGACTTGAAAGGTCATGCCAACGGTGAGCGAGATGTACGCGAAGTCGTGATAGTTGGGTGCGTCGTCGCCTGGAAACGTGATGCCCCCGACTGGCGCAAGGTAGTAGCGATGGGCGTAGCGCAGCGCGAACACCGTTTGAATCGTGAGCCAGGACACGATGATGGTGAGAACGCTGCCAGTGGTGAGCAGAATCTCCATGGTTCGAGTGGGCGTGCGCGATGCCTCAAGCAGTGCGCACATCACCCCAATCAGGCTTGCAGTTGCAGACGCCACCAGCAGCCCCCGAGTGGCGGTACGACTGTCATCCTCTCGAATCGAGAGCAACTGTGTCGCCTGTGCATCCAACGCGAGAATGGGAATCCATGTGCGCAGCAGCACCACTGATGCGCCGGCCACCCAGCCGGCCACGATGGCCAGCTGCCACGGCGCGGCTTGCACCACGGCGACGGCGACAAGCAATACGACGACTGCGCCAACAATCACGCGTCGTCGTTCCGACGGCAGGCTGTCGACGACGTTTTTGGTCACGTCGGGCTCGCGGCATCAAGGGCCGCCCGCACTTCGCCGACGATCTGCGCGGCGGTGGCGCCCGGGGTGAGAACGGTTGTGATGCCGACCGCGCGCAGTGGCTCCAAATCGTGATCGGGCACAATCCCGCCGAGGATCACAGGAATCGAGCTGCCCCGCTGCCGAAGTTCTGCGACGACTAGCGGGGCCAGCGTCATGTGTGCACCCGACAACATCGACAGGCCGATGGCATCGACGTCCTCATCGATGGCAGCGGCCGCAACGGTCTGCGGTGTTTGGAAGAGACCGGTGTAGATGACTTCGTACCCAGCGTCGCGCAAGATGCGCGCGACGACCTTGATGCCGCGGTCGTGGCCGTCGAGCCCGACCTTGGCGATGAGTATGCGCTCGCCGGCCATCAGATCACCGGCACTTCCACGTAGCGGCCGAACTCCGCCTCGAGCGTCGCCATGATCTCGCCCAGCGTGGCGTACGCGTTGACCGCTTCGATGAACGCGGGCATCAGGTTGGCTTCCGGGTCGGCCGCCGTAGTCCGCACGGTTGCGAGTGCCGCGTCGACTGCCGATTGCGACCGATCGTGGCGCACTTGTTCGAGGCGCTTGCGCTGACGCTGCTCGTCCTCGGCTGAGATCTTCAGCAACTCCATCTGCGCGTCGTCGTTGCCCTCGGTGAAGCGATTGACGCCCACTGTGATGCGGCGGCCGTCGTTCAGCGCCCGTTCCAATTCGAATGCGGAGTCGGCGATCTTGCCCTGGAACCAGTTCTCCTCGATGCCACGTATCGCACCTTCCAGCATCGAGCCACCGCCGAGTTCGTTGAGGTAGCCGAACAGTGCTTCTGCCTGGCGTTCCATCTCGTCGGTCAGCGCCTCGACGAAGTACGAGCCGCCGAGCGGATCGGCGACGTGCGCGACGTTGGTCTCGTGCGCAATGACCTGTTGCGTGCGCAGGGCGATGCGCGCCGCCTTCTCTGTCGGTAGTGCCATCGCCTCGTCCATCGAGTTGGTGTGTAGCGACTGCGCGCCACCCAGCACGCCCGCGAGCGCCTCGATTGCGGTGCGCACGATGTTGACCTCTGGTTGCTGCGCAGTTAATGACACACCCGCGGTTTGGCAATGAAAGCGCAACTGCATCGAACGCGGATCGGTTGCCCCGTACCGATCGCGTAGCCATCGCGCCCAAATGCGTCGCGCGGCGCGGTACTTGGCGATCTCTTCAAAGAAGTCGATGTGCGCGTTGAAGAAGAAGCTCAAGCGCGGTGCGAAGCTGTCGACGGCGAGCCCGGCCTGCATCGCCAACTCGACGTATGCGAAGCCGTTAGCGAGCGTGAACGCCAGTTCTTCAGCCGCAGTCGATCCAGCCTCGCGAATGTGATAGCCGGAGATCGAGATCGAGTGCCAGCGCGGCATCTCCGCAGCTGAGAACGCGATGGTGTCGCGAACCAACCGCATCGAGGGCCGTGGCGGAAACACGAACTCCTTCTGTGCCTGGTACTCCTTGAGGATGTCGTTCTGCAGCGTTCCGCCCAGCTGCGCGCGTGGCGTGCCCGCCTTCTCGGCTTGCGCGACGAACATCGCCATGATCACTGCGGCGGGGGAGTTGATCGTCATCGAAGTCGTGATCGCGCCGAGATCGATGCCGGCGTAGAGGTCGGCCATATCGGCGAGCGTGTCGATGGCGACACCGCAGCGACCGACTTCGCCCAGCGACATCGGGTGGTCGGAGTCGAGGCCGAGCAATGTCGGCATGTCGAATGCTGTCGACAAGCCAGTGCCACCGGCGCGGATGATCTCCTTGAACCGCCAGTTGGTGTCGTCGGCAGTGCCGAAACCCGCGAACATGCGCATCGTCCACAGCTTCGAGCGGTACATCGAGGCGTAGGGACCGCGCGTGTAGGGGTATTGGCCGGGGAAGTCGCCGTCGTCGGGGCCGTACACACCAGCGAGCGGTATGCCCGACATCGTTTCGAATTGGGCATCGGCCGGAACGGACGCGGCGTATGCCTGATCCCAAAGTTGTCGGTTCGTTGCCACTAGCAAGGAATATACGTGCCGCGCACCCTGGCACGAGCCTGCGCCAGGGTTATGTGGCGCTCGCCGTCATCCGTTGGCGTGCCGCATCGCGCGCTTCGGTGACCGATAGATGCGTGCCCGCGGCGGCGAGTCCCATGATCGGCATGTTGCCGTAGACCGTTTCGTAGTCGCCAGCGTGAATCTTGTATGTCTCGTGGTAGATGCCCACGTCGCCGCTGGCACCGACCTTCTTGTTGAACTTCCTCCAGGGCGCCAGATGTGGATCGTTGGCATCTCGAGCGAAGCGCTCTAGATGCTCGAAGCTGCGCCAGTACTGGACACTTGTGATGGTGCGGCCACCGAAGGCGAGTCGCGCGTTGAGCAGACCGCGGTCGGGGTTCTTCTGCAGCACCCGCAACATCTTGGGCATGGCGACGAACACCGGCATCCAGCGGTGAACCTTCCACAGCTTGTTGAACCGCATCCCGATCAGGAAGACGACGAAGTCCTCGTCCATTGCTGCGGTGTAGCGGCCCTTGTGCACCTTTGCCATCATGACTCCCAATAGATAGTTGTACTGTCTGTTGCGGATAGTAGAACTATCCGTCTATGGTGTCAAGGGTGAAGATCAGGGAGTTATCCGATGTCACTGGCGTGACGGTGGCGACCCTGAAGTACTACCTGCGCGAGGGTCTCCTGCACGGCGGTGCGGCAACCGCGGTGAACCAAGCCGACTACGACGAGTCGCATGTACGGCGAGTGCGGTTGGTGCGAGCGCTATTGCAGCTCGGTCGGCTCAGCATCGCCGACGCGCAGCTGGTGCTCGCGGCGGTCGACGACGACTCGATTGCAATACACGATGCGTTCGCCGTAGCCCAAGACGCGATGGTGCCCGCACGCGATCGTTCCGGCCCGCAGTACGCAGCTGCGCTGGACGAGGTGGTCGCCTTCGTGCGCCGCCATCGTCTACAAGTGCGTCCCGATGCACATGTGCTGGAAATGCTTGCCGACGCGGTCGTCACCATGGACGACTTGGGATTCAGCGATGCGCTGGGCACTCCGCGGCTGGCGTCGTTCGATGGCTTACTGGAGATGGCACTTCCGATTGCCGAGTTCGAGGTGGCGTCAACGCGCGATGACATCACGCGTGCAGAACAAATGGAATACACCGTGATCGGCACGATCACGTTTGAGGTGGCCTATGCCGCGCTGCGACGGATGGCGCTAGAGCACGCCAGTGCAATCAGGTTTGGGTCGCGCCGAAAACCTCGTCGAACAGATTGATCATCGCCTGCCAAGATCGGCGGTCGCTTGCCTCGTGATACACGAAGCCGGGGCGACTTCCGTCCATCGCTTTGTTGGTGAAGCTGTGCCCCGCACCGCTGTAGAGGATCATCTGCCAATCGACACCTGCGGCGTTCATCTCGTCCTCGAACGTGGCGCGCTGCGACGGCGGGATGATCGGGTCGTCGACGCCGATACAAACCAACACCTTGCCGGTGATGTTGGCCGCGTCGCCCGGGCTCGGGTTGTCGAGTCCGCTATGGAAGCCAACAATGGCGTGGATCGGAGCGCTCGCCCGCCCAAGCTCGAGAACCATCGTGCCGCCGAAGCAGTAACCGATCGCGCCAACACGCGAGCGGTCCGCACGTGGATGGCCCAGCAGCACATCAAGGCCGGCGAAGGCACGTTGACGCGTGGTCGCCGGATCGTCGCGCAACGCGCCGAGCAACGTCGGCATTTCAGCAGCCGGCGGAGGAACACCGTCGCCGTAGTAGTCGAGCGCGAACGCGACGTAGCCGAGCTCCTCGGCCAGACGGCGCGCACGAAGCTTGGGATGACCGGTGAGGCCGGGACCCTCATGACACACCAGCACTGCTGGGCGCGGGTCGCTGCCATCAGGGACCGCGAGATGACCCACGTATCGCACACCGTCGATGAAGTATTCGATGTCGTCACTCTGCATACGCGCAAGCTACCTTTTCCCGATGGCAACCGGTAGCTCGGTGAGTGAGCAGGCGATGGGCGGCGGCCGCATTGAGCTGACAGGTTTGTCGAAGTGGTATGGCGAGCAGCAGGTGCTCGACGAGATCGACCTTGTGATCGAGCCCGGCGAATTCTTTTCATTGCTTGGTCCGTCCGGTTGCGGGAAGACCACCACGCTGCGGCTGATCGGTGGTTTCGAGGAAATCGAGAGTGGCTCAGTCCGCATCGACGACGTCGATATGCAAGGCATCCCGCCCGAGAAGCGTCCGGTCAACACTGTGTTTCAGAGTTACGCGCTGTTTCCACATAAGAACGTTGCCGACAACGTCATGTTCGGGCTGCGGTTTCAGGATTGCACCAAGGCCGAGGCGCGCCGGCGTGTGGCTGAGGCTCTCGACTTGGTGCGCCTGTCGGAGTACTCAAAGCGCAAACCGCACCAACTGTCGGGCGGTCAGCAGCAACGCGTCGCGCTTGCCCGTTCGCTGGTGCTGCGTCCGAAGGTACTGCTGCTCGACGAGCCACTCGGCGCGCTCGATGCCAAGCTGCGCCGCGTGTTGCAGGTGGAACTACGCGCACTGCATCGCGAGGTTGGCATCACCTTTGTCTATGTGACGCACGATCAAGAGGAAGCGTTGACGATGAGCGATCGCTTGGCCGTGATGAACACGGGCCGCATCGAGCAAGTGGGCGCACCGCGCGAGGTCTACGACGAGCCCGCCAACAAGTACGTCGCCGATTTTCTCGGTCTCGCCAACCTGCTGCCCGCAACCTGTGACGGCAGTGGCGTTGAGGTGCTCGGGGCGCGCGTGGCAGCAGATCGGCGTGGCGTATCGGGTGCGTGCACTGTCTTGGTGCGGCCCGAGCGACTGGCGCTGGTACCGCCAACGGACGGGCAGTTGCGGGCGCAGGTCGATCACGTCGTGTTTGCGGGCGCCGCAACCCATCTGCACCTGCGTGTCGGAAGCCATGAATTGCAAGCGGTTGTGCCCAATGACGGGTCGGCCCTGGCCGCCGTTGAGGGCGGCGAGGTCGGGTTGCTGCTGAAACCCGATGCCTTACGGGTTCTCGCCGACTGAAGCGCACAACCGCCCCATTACGCTGAAACCATGTCGTTCGGCACAGTTTCAGTTCTCGGGCTCGGCAAAGTGGGCCTTTTGGCGGCCACCTTCCTCGATGAGGCAGGTGTAGAAGTCGTTGGTATCGATCAGCGAGCCGCGCGGCAGGAGACCTCGTTCCCCACACGCAAGTGCGACATCTCCGATCTTTCGACATTGAAGGCCGAACTGGCAGGCACCGAGGCCGTGCTTTCGTGCCTGCCGTACCACCTCAACCGTCCGCTTGCCGAGCTCGCGCACACGCTCGGTATCCACTACTTCGACCTCACCGAGGATGTCGGCACCACGCAGACGATCGTCGAGCTGAGCAAGACATCGAAGGGCCTGATGGCGCCGCAATGCGGCTTAGCTCCTGGGTTCGTCGCGATCGTTGCCGCATCACTGATCGAGTCGTTCGACGAGTGCCGGTCGGTGCGCATGCGCGTCGGTGCCCTCCCGCAGTATCCCACCGGACTGCTTGGCTACTCCTTCAACTGGTCTCCCGAGGGCGTCGTCAACGAGTACCTCAACGACTGCGAGGTGCTGGAGGAAGGCGTCCGCAAGTGGGTCTCGTCGATGGAATGGCGCGAGACACTGGTGATTGGCGGAACGCAACTCGAGGCCTTCACTACTTCTGGCGGTCTTGGCACGATGTGCGACACGTATGCGGGTCGCGTCGCCAACATCGATTACAAGACGATCCGCTATCCGGGTCACATGGATCTCATGAACTTCTTCTTCCACGAGCTCCTGATGCGTGAGCGTCGCGACCTTGCGGCGGAGATCCTGACCAACGCAAAGCCGCCGGTCGACGACGACGTGGTTTATGTGCATGTTGCGGCTGAGGGTCTGATCGACGGGCATCTTCGCCGCAAGGAGTTCGTCCGTGCCTACCGGCCAAAGACGGTTGGCGGCATGAAGAGCACGGCCATCGCGTGGACCACGGCCGGTTCCGTCGCGGCGGTCATCGAGATGGTGCGCAAGGGTTCGTTGCCGCGCAATGGGCTACTGCGTCAGGAAGACATCCCGTTCGACGCGTTCGTTGCAACGCCGACGGGCCGCCTGTTCGCTGAGTAGTGAAGTTACGCGACTGCGCCGCGGGCGGCGAGGTAGTGCTGCGTGAACTCGATCACCAATGAATCCTTTGGTGTCAGCACACCCTGTTCGAATGCACGCGACGTCACGCCTTGATGCACTCGTTCGCACACAGCTGCGTCTTGCTCGGCGATCAGGTCGTTGAACTGAATCGTCGGCGAAGGGTCGAAGTTGGGCGATGCGATCGTTTCCGGAGCAAACAAATACTCCATCGTCATCGTTGTGTGATGCGGACCCTTCGGGAACAGGGTGCTGATGATCACGCACGTACCGCTGACATCGATGAAGCCGTTGGGGAAGATCGTGCCGCCGTAATAGCTGGTGGCGTCGAGGTGGGAGATGCCGGGCAGCGGTGGTGACGTGTCGACCTCGCCGGGCATCGTGAAATCACCGGTGATCGCAACCCCGCCGTCGGTGCGCGTGTGGTCGAAGACCGAGCCGGTGCGATAGGTAGGCACCACCGCGGTGAGTTCCGGATGCACGCGGGCGCAATGCAAACATTCCTGGTAGTTCTCGATCACGATCTTCCAGTTGGCCGCGATCTCGCACGTCGTGGTAGCTGCGACGCGAAGATCGCCGCAGTTGAAGCGCTCGAGGCGCAACACATCGGCGCAGTTCTTGGTTGCCCAGTAATCAAAGTCGACCGGATCCTTAGCAAGGCTGACGAAGACGAAGCCTTGCAATTCGCGAATGTGGTAACTCCATAAGGGCAACAGCTCACGGTCGACCTCGTTCGCGTCGAGGAATGGTGTTGCGATCAGTCGTCCGTCGAGCGCGTACGTCCATGCGTGGTAGGGGCACATCAGTGAACCCTGTTTCGATTCGTCGTTCGCATCGCACAGTCGCGAACCGCGGTGGCGGCAGACGTTGGCAAACGCGTGCAGTTTGCCCTCAAGATCGCGGGTGATCAACACGCTTTCGCCGGCGAGCTCGACAACTGTTCGGTTGCCGTTCTCAAGCCGGTCGGCGCGTGCCGCCAACATCCAGCCACCATGAAAGATTCGACTTCGCTCGATCTCGTAGATCTCATCGGAGATGTAATCGAGTCTGGTCAACGTGCGTGTGTCGTGAGACATAACGAATCCCTTAGTCGCATTCTTTCTGCAATGCCCATTCTAGCCGAACGTCAAACGAAGCCTGAACGGTCAATCAGTTCAAGAAATCGGCGCAATCAGGCGTTCGGCTAGGCTGCGTAGATGGGCGCTAACGACGTAATCCTTGAGCCTGTTTTGACACTGGACGACTTGGTTCGCAGCGAAGAAGCCGCGTTCCTGCAACGAATGCCGAAAACCGTGGAGCTGTGGAATCGTGCACAACGATCGATGCCCGGCGGCGTGTGCACCAGCTGGGCGAGCTCGCGCCCTGTCCCTGTGTGGGTAGATCGTGGGCTTGGTGCCCATGTGTGGGATGCCGACGGCACCGAATACGTCGACGTGCACGGCGGCTATGGGGTCAACGTGGTTGGCCACGCCAACCCGGCAGTGGTGCGGGCTGTGCAGGATCGCGTGGCGAAGGGGACTCACTTCGCGCAACCCACCGAAGACGCGATTCATGTCGCCGAGGCACTGGCGCAGCGCTTTGGGCTGCCGCAGTGGCGCTTCACCAACTCGGGCACTGAGTCAACGATGGATGCCTTCCATCTGATGCGCGCCGTCACCGGTCGCAAGTTGGTCGTGAAGATCGAAGGCACCTACCACGGCCATCACGATTCGGCGATGGTGTCGATCTTCCGGTCCGAGGGCGATCTGGGGCCGGTCGACGAGCCGTTCCGTGTTCCGGGTCCAGGGGTCATGCAGGAGATGGCCGACTGCTTGCGCATCGTGCCCTTCAACGACCTTGCTGCTCTCGAACGAGTACTGGAGCAGCACCGCGGGCAGATCGCCGGAATGATTCTTGAGCCGATGATGATGAACGCTGGCATCATTCCGCCACAACCCGGCTACTTGGAGGGCGTGCGGGAATTGACCCGACGCCACGGGGTGCTGCTCGCGTTCGACGAAGTGAAGACAGGTCTTGTGGTCGGCTGGGGTGGGGCCACCAAGTTGTTCGGCGTTACCCCCGACATCGTGTGCCTGGCCAAGGCGCTCGGCGGCGGCCTGCCGTGCGGCGCGATCGGCGGTACCGACGAAGTGATGGCTGCGATCACCGATGGCCGTTACGACCAGATCGGCACCTTCAACGGCAACCCGCTGACGATGGCGGCCGCGCGCGCGACGCTGAACGAGGTGCTGCTGCCGGAGACTTATGTCCGCGCGGAGGAGCTGGGCAAGCGCATGCTCGCCGGCTCGCAGGCCGCAATGGCGACGGCTGGCGCACCTTCGTACGGCACCGTGTTCGGCTTCAAGGGCTCTTGCGTGTTTCACGACCGTCCGGCAACGAACTACCGCGAGTTCTTGAAGATCTCGACGGGCGTCAGCCACCTGCACTTCCTGGTGCAACACAACGGGGGAGTGTTTCTGCCGCCGTGGGGCAAGAGCGAATCCTGGACGCTTAGCGTTGCGCACTCGGATGCCGACGGCGATCGCTACATCGCCAACGTCGCGCGTGTGGCCGAGCTGATTCATGGGTTGGGTGACCGTTCATCCGACCTGTTCGCTGCCGGAAGCTTTAGCTGAGCGGCGCTCGGAAGGTCGCTGAGCAAAGTGGTGCAGTTGCAACAAATCGGGCGCGACGACGGGGTCGGCGCGATTTGTTCAGTCCTCGAAACTGATGGCGGTGTCATCGTTCGCGACTTTCTCGCACCGTCCACCTTGCGCCAGTTCCGCGACGACATCGAGGCGCATGTCGCCCATCACCGCGCAGGTTCCGTCGCCGACAGCGAGGTGATTCAGCGCTTCTGGGGCGCGAACACGAAACGGTTCACGCGGTTAGCGCATCGCAGTCGCGCTTTCATCGACATCCTCACCGACCCGCTGTACCTCGCGGCAGCGGATCGGATATTGCTGCCCAATGCGAGCGACTACTGGATGAACACCGGCCAAATGATGATCATCGGCCCCGGCGAGAAAGCGCAGTGGTTGCATCGCGACGCCGAGAACTGGCCGACAATGTGTCGCCCAGATGGCTTCGAGGTCACGCTGAGCTGTCTGTTCGCAATCTCCGATTTCACCGCGGATGTTGGTGCGACGCGTGTTGTGCCCGGCAGCCATCGTTGGGATGACTACACGCGTAAGGCAACACCCGAAGAACAGTGTCAGGCCGTGATGTCAGCAGGTAGCGCGATGATCTACACCGGTCGCGTGTTGCACAGTGGCGGAGCGAATGTCACGACCGATCAGTGGCGCTACGGGCTGCACGTCTCATACGTGCTCGGGTGGCTGACACCGGAAGAAGCTGGCCCACTTGGTGTGTCGTGGGAGGAAGTGCGGGATCTTCCCCAAGTTGCGCAGCGCCTGCTCGGTTGGCGCGCCAGCAACATGAACGACCGCTACGCGGCGCGCACGTGGACTGTCGACTACGAAGACGTGCCGCTCGGTCTCGGGCTCGAATCGCCTACCGTGCGCGATTAACGACCCTTCCAGATTGGTGGTCGCTTCTCGTTGAACGAGTTTGTGCCTTCCTGCGCGTCTTCTGAATCGATCGCGGCGCGGTAGCTCTCGAAGGTGCGGATTGCCTTCATCGCGTCGGGCACAGTCATGGTGGCCGTGCGACGCGCGATGTCGAGAATCGCGGCGACGCTCAGCGGGGCGGAAGCGATGATCTCCGCAGCGAGTGCCTGCGCGGCGGCGAGCAGATCCGCGCCCGGCACAACTCGATTCACCAATCCATAATGAGCGGCTTCGGCCGAGGGCAGGCGGCGACCGGTCAGCATCAGTTCGGTCGCGATATGTGCCGGCAGCAAGCGCGGCAGCCGAACACTGCCCGCGTCGGGCAAGATGCCGAGGCCAGCTTCGGGAACGAAGAACTGGGCGTGATCCGCGGCGACGATCAGATCGGCTGCCACCGCGATCTCGCAACCGCCGCCCACCGCCATGCCGTTGACGGCGGCGATCACCGGCTTACGACGATTTGGTAAGTCCGGGAAGCCGCCGAAACCACCCACGCCATTGTCGATGTCGAAGTCTTCGCCCGCACTGAGATCCCACCCAGCGCTGAAGAAGCGATCACCGGCGCCAGTGATGATGACGACACGCACCTCGGGATCGTTCTCGAACCCGGCGAACGCGTCGCCCATCGCGCGACTGGTCACCGAGTCGATCGCGTTCGCCTTCGGACGATCGATCGTGAGTAGTGCAATCTGGTCTGCAACCGCGACATGAAAGCCACTCATCAATTGTCCTCCACGATCATGAGCGCGTCGACGGCGACAGCACCGCGCTGGCCAACGAGCACCGGGTTCAGTTCGACTTCGACGACATCGGTACCAACGACCGCTTCTGCGAGACGCACTACTAGGTCGACCAGCGCATCGACATCCGCAGCCGGACGGCCCCGGAAGCCGCGTAGCAGTGCGGCGCTACGTAGGCGAGTGAGAGCGTTACGAACATCGTCGGCGGTGATCGGGGCGAGCAGGTGGGTGATGTCGTTCCACAATTCGGTGGTTACCCCGCCGTGCCCGAGAGATACCAACCACCCGATCGGTGGGTCGCGACGGATGGTGACCAGCATTTCAGCGACAACGTCGGTGACCGTGGCCTCCACCAGGTAGCCGGCATCGGTGCGCGGCATTGCGGCGAGTGCAGTTGTCAGGGCGGAAGCGTTCGACAGACCAACTCGAACTGCACCTGCCTCGCTCTTGTGCGCGAGGCCGAGTGCTTTCAGGGTGATCGGATATCCGATCTCGTCGGCTGCAGCAATGACATGGTCGGCGGCAACGACGCGACCTTTCGGTACGGCGATGCCCACCTGTGCGAGTTGTTGCTTGGCGCTCGCTTCGTCAACAAGCCGCGTGCTGGTCGGCGCGTTGACTGGCGCATGCCGGTGGGCGCTTGTGGCTTGACCAACCGACGCGGCGGCATCCAGTGCGGTGAGCGTTTCGGAGAGTCCCAACAGTGCGATGAGGCCGCGACTCGCAAGATGCGCGCGGAACGGTTCGTCGACACACTCTGCGAGCGTCGCGACAATGACGGCGCGGCCACCTGTTGCGTCGGCAGCATCGGCGAATGAGTCGCTGGCGAGGTACCACGAGCTCGGGTCATGAGCGTCGGTGTTCGGCCCGTCGAGCAACAGCATCGTCGCGTCCTGTGGTCCGTCCATCACCGCGGTAAACGTTCGCGCCATGGCAGCGCGATCGCCCCACATGAACGTCTGATAGTCGAACGGATTAGTCACCGACACCAGTTCAGTCACCGTCGCGGCGATCTTGGAGTGGTGTGCGGCACCGAACGGTTCGAGAACCAATGAGGTGTTCTCCGCGCGGTCCGCGACCAGCGAAGCCTCGCCACCGGAACAGCTCAGCGAAACGATCTTGCGACCACGGAGCGGTCCGCCGTTGTCCAACAACTTCAACGTCTCGAGCATCTCCGATGGCGTGCGCACGACAGCGACTCCGTACCGCGCAAAGAGCGCGTCGTAGGCGGCCGCCCGTCCAGCCATCGAGCCCGTGTGCGAGCTTGCAATGAGCGCACCAGCTTCCGATCGACCGGTCTGCAACGCGACCAGCCCGATACCGCGTTCGCCTGCTAACTCGGCGACCTCGGCGAAGCGTTGCGCATCGCGAACGGCCTCCAGAAAGACACCGATTGCGGTGACTCGCTCGTCGGTCAGCAGCTCCGCCACAGCATCCTCCGACCCCAGGCTTGCTTGGTTGCCGACCGAGATCATGGTGCCCAGTCGTAGGCCGCGCTTCTGGAACGTGAGGTTGACGGCGACGTTGCCGCTTTGCGACACGATCGCGACACCGCGATCGTGTCGATCGCAGCCGTGCTCGTCGGGCCACAGCGCAACACGATCGAAGGTGTTGACAAAGCCGTAGCAATTGGGCCCGAAGAATGGCATGTCGCCGGCTGCGCGCAGCAGTTGCGCCTGCAGATCATCATCGTCGGTCTCGGCGAAACCGCTGCTGTAGCACACAGCGCCGCCGGCACCCATCCGACTGATCGAGCCGATTGCCTCAATCGTCGCATGACGGTTGATCCCAAGAAACACGGCGTCGGGAACGCCGGGCAAGTCGTCAATTGAAGGCACACACGCGACACCTGCGAGATCACTCCGGTTCGGATGCACCGGCCAAATCGGGCCCTCGAAGCCCAGCTTCAAGCATTGCCGGACCACGCGCTCGGCCGGCGCGCCGCCCACGACCGCGATCGATCGCGGTGCGAGCAGGCGATGCAGATCGGGCACGTCAGCCGCCCAACGGCCGCAACATGGCGCGCGAGATGATGTGCCGTTGGATCTCGCTGGTGCCATCCCAAATTCGGTCGACACGAGTGTCGCGCCACATGCGCTCGAGGGGCAGCTCGTCCATCAGCCCCATCCCGCCGAGGATTTGGATCGCCTCATCGGTAACGAATTGGCACATCTCGGTGGCGAACACCTTGGCCATCGCCATGTCTTCGTCGGTGCCTGTGCCGTTCGCGTCGCGCCACGCCGCGCGCAGCGTTAGTAACTCGGCGGCCTCCCAGCGTGTGCGCATGTCGGCCAGCTTGAACGAGACACCCTGGAACTTGCCGATCTGTTGCCCGAACTGCTCGCGCGTTGCCGCCCACTCGGTAGCGATGCCGAGCGCGCGGCGGGCACGGCCGACACACACAGCCGCGACTTGCAGGCGGGTAGAACCGAGCCACTCGTTGGCAGCGTCGAAGCCGCGGTGTTCTTCGCCGAGAATCTTGCTGACCGGCACGCGACAGTTATCGAAGTTGATAATGCAGTTGTGGTAGCCCTTGTTCGACACGCAGTTGTAGCCGTGCAGCACCTCGCAGCCAGGCGTGTCGAAGTCGACCAGGAAACCCGTGATGCGCTTCTTCGGACCCCGTGATGTTTCTTCCTCGCCGGTCGCCGCAAACAGAATGACGTAGTCGGCGAGGTCGGCGTGGCTGATGAAGTGCTTGACACCGTTGATGACATACTCGTCGCCGTCGCGGACGGCGCTGCACTTCATGCCGCGTACGTCGCTGCCTGCGTCGGGCTCGCTCATCGCAAGACAATCCACACGATCGCCCATCGTTGTCGGCCGCAGGTATTCCTCGATCTGATCGCCCTTGCAGGCGCGCAAGATGTTGGAGGGGCGAGCCACGACGTAGTGAAGTGCGTATGAGGTGACACCGAACTCGCGGTCAACCAATGTGGTGCCGAAGCTGTCCAACCCGCCGCCGCCGAGTTCGGCAGGCATGTTGGCCGCGTAGAGGCCTGCGGCGAGCGAGCGCGTGCGAATCTGCTCGATCAGGTCGGGGGGTATCGCTCCCAACTTCTCGACGGTCGCCTCGTGTGGGATCAACTCCTTCTCCGTGAAGGATCGCACCGTGTCGACGATCATCTCGTGTTCGGGTGACAACTCGAAGTCCATCACGCTTTCCGTTCTGGCAGTCGCATGACGCTGCCCACTTGTGGAGGAATTGGAAGATGAGCGTGCGCCTCGCATATGGCAGCGAGGGCGGCAGCGACGTTAGGGAGTATCGGTGCCGACCGACCCGCGTTCATGTCGACGTGTACCAGCATTTGTTCAGCAGTGCACAAGAGATCACCCGTATCGCCGTGATACATCGAATGAATGAAATGCAGCCGCTTCGCGTCGACACCCAGGACCTGGGTAGTAAACGTGATCGGCTCGTGCACCGCCACTTCCAGCATGTAGTGAATGTGCGTCTCGACCGTATAAAAGCTGTGTCCCGCGGCGCGATAGGCCTCGTCGTCGCCGATGTAGCGGAACAGCGCGTCGCTGGCCCAACCAGCGGCCGTCAAGTACGCGGCCTCCGTCATGTGGTCGTTGTAATCGACCCAATCGGGTTCGACCGGTGTGCGATACAACGCAAGGGGCGCGGCCACCGTGTCGCCCGACTGCCACGGCGGGGTCGCGCCTGACCCATAGCGCAACGCCTCGCGCCGGGCGAACGCTTCACCCGCACCGCTGTCTCGCGTTGCGGGCGTCGCTCGCAGCGCGCCCATGAGCGCGATGATCGCGTCGGAATCGCCTTGGGCAAGATCAACGAGGTGGGCGCCGAGGCTGGCGCGCTCGGCTGCGCTGGCTGCTGGTCCGACGGGGGTCATACCCAGCGAGCGATAGAACGTCGCGAGTTCGCTGGCCGCGTTGCTCGCAAGCTCGACGAGCGGTACGAGATGAATGGGGGAGCAGCCCTTGGCGATGGCTTCGGTGGCGATCAGACCGGTCGTTGTGCCCGTGACGCCTCGGTTGACGACCTGCACGACGTCCGCATTGCTGATGTCGTCGGCGGTGGCGACGCGCAAGCGCGACAGCGCCGCACCTGGAAAGAGGCCGAGTCGCTGCGCGGCTGGCCACAGTGCGGCAACGGCTCCGGGGAGCGCGGGATCATCGACGGCTACGGTCAGCCCGGCCGCGAGGAAACGCGTGGCCCACTCTGCGGCGCGGCTGCCTTCTCCAACTACCGCCACGTGCGCCATAGACTAAATATACATTCAGGATTGGAGCTGCTGCGATGCCGCGACCTCGACTCGATCACGTGCGCAAGGCACAGATCCTTTCCGCAGCGGCGGAGGTTTTATCCGAGCGCGGCTACGCCAACACTCGCGTCGTCGACATCGCCGATGCCGCTGGCACTAGCCCGGCAGCGATCCTCTATTGGTTCGATGGCAAGGACGGACTGCTCGCCCAGGCACTAGGGCTTCGCGAGCAAGAGTTTCACGACCGCTACACGGTGAAGGCGGAGAACAAGGCGACGGCTTCCGAGCGACTACGAGGCCTCGTCGAGGCGATGCTGTATCACTACGACTGGAAGTTGTGGATGGAGTTGTGCGTGCTGGCGTTACGCGACAAGGCAGCGGCGGCCGAGCGCGATCGAATGGATCGGCGCTGGCGGGCGGCGTTGCGGACGGTGATCCGCGAGGGTCAATCCAGCGGTGAGTTCATCGCGTCCGACCCAGACGAAACGATGTTCCTGCTCGCTGGTCTGCTCGACGGTCTCTCGCCCCCGCTCGCGCTGAGAGCGAAGGGCGTCACGCGCGATCGCGTCGAACGGGTCTGGCTCTCAGAAGCAAAACGCCTACTCGGCCCCAGATTCGACGGCCGCCCACTGAAGCGCACCCGCTAGAACCTCGGACCCGGGGTTTTGCTGCCGCCCGGGGGTTTCGTGCCCGCAGGGCGTGCACGAAACCCCCGTGTCGGCCGCGGCGGCATGAAACCCCCCGGCATAGGACTTCGCTACGCGCGGGGTTGGCCTACGTGGCGACTGGCGTTTGCCGGCTTTGGGAGGGTTTTGTGGTGGGCGGCGAGTTCGTCGAGCTTGGCGATGATCGCGTCGCTTGCTGGCGATGCCTTGCCCGCCGCCGTGTCGACGTGCAACAACATGAACTCGGCGGTGGCGACAACACCGTCGTCGTCGGCGCGGTGGATGACGCAGAAGTAGTGCAGTCGCTTTGGGTCGTGCTGCAACAGTTGCACGGTCGCGTACAACCGATCGCCGACCTTGGCTTGAGCCCCGAAGTTGATGTGGCTCTCGACGGTGTAGTAGCTGTGCCTGCCAGCGAGATATGCCTCGTCGACGCCGACCAACCGCATCAGTCGATCGCCAGACTCACTCGCCACCTGGAAGAACCGGCTGTCGTTCATGTGGCCGTTGTAGTCGCCCCACTCCGGCGGAACTGTCCGCTCGTAGATGCGCAGCGGGCCGTCATCGGTGAGGAGTGGGACTTCATGACCAACGCGATCGAACAACTGACGCTCGTAGCGCGCCAATGTCTCGCCTGCGCCGTAACCTACGCCGCGCAGCCCGTGCAACACAGAGATCAAGCAATCGTCGCGCAGCACTTCTAACTCGCGGATGGTGGCCGTGCCCGCCTGCGCGTCGCTTTGCGACACGATGGTCTCCAGCAACTCGTCGGTGAGCTCGGGAGTATCCATCAGCTTCGACCACGGCCACTTGAGCGAAGGGCCGAACTGCTCCATGAAGTGGCGCATGCCCGCCTCGCCACCGGCGATGCGGTACACCAGCAACGTTCCCATGAAACTCCAGCGCAGCCCGGGGCCGAAACGGATTGCATCGTCGATCTCGCTGGCGGTTGCGACACCGTCGTTGATCAGCCACAACGCCTCGCGCCACAGTGCTTCCATCATTCGATCGGCGACGAAGCCGTCGATCTCTTTGCGCACATGCAAGGGGTGCATGCCGATCGCGGTGTACACCTGCTCGGCACGGTCTTTGGCGGCTTGCGATGTCTGCTCGCCGCCGACGATCTCGACCAACGGCATTAGGTAGACCGGGTTGAATGGATGCCCAACCACCAGTCGTTCGGGATGGGTCATGCCCTGCTGCATCAACGTAGGTAACAACCCCGAAGTACTCGAGCCGAACACCACGTGCGGTCCGGCCACTGCGCTGGCCCGCCCAAGCAACTCTTGCTTCATCTCGATGCGTTCCGGAGCGCTCTCTTGCACAAAGTCAACACCTGTCGCCGCTTCCTCTGGCGTCGCGACAAACGTCAGCGTGCCTTCCGTCGGAAACTGCGCACTGACGAGCTTGTGCGTAGCCCGACGAGCGTTGGCGATGACTTCGCCGACTTTGCGCGGCGCCTCGGGATCGGGGTCGTACAACTGCACGTCGACACCGTTGAGCAAGAAGCGCGCTGCCCACGCGCCACCGATGACACCGCCACCTAACAACCCGACGCGATCGAGACCAGGAATCGGACTCATCTCAGCGCTTTACGAGCTTCAGCTTGTCGCGAACAGCCTGCGCACTCATCACGCGCACGTTCATGTTGTCGAGAATGTTCTTGGCTCGCTCGACCAGCATCGCGTTCGTCGCAAGTTGCTTCGGCCCGGCATACAGGTTGTCTTCCAACCCAACGCGCACGTTGCCGCCTGCAAGCGCAGCCATCGCCACGAATGGCAACTGCATGCGCGAGATCGAGAAGCCGGAGAAGACGCAATCGTTAGGAAGGTTGTTAACCATCGCCATAAATGTCGTCGGGTCGTCGGGCGCTCCGTACGCGATACCCATACACAACTGGATCATCACAGGATCGTCCAGCAGGCCGTCGCGGATCATTTCCTTCACCTGTACGAGGTGGCCAGTGTCAAAAACCTCGAGCTCAGGCCGTACACCCAACTCCTGCACCTGCTTGGCCATCGTGCGCAGCACGGCCGGTGTGTTGACCATGATGTAGTCGCCGCCGGAAGCGAAGTTCATCGTGCCGCAGTCGAGCGTGCAGATTTCGGGCAGGATCGTGCGCACGTGGTCGAGGCGTTCGGTCGCTCCGGCCATATCTGTGCCAACCGGGTTTGGTGGCAAAACGTTCTCGTCGCCGCCCAGCACCAAGTCGCCACCCATACCGGCAGTGAGGTTGACCACAACATCGACATCGGCGGCGCGCACGCGCTCGACGACCTCGGCGTAGTACTCGGTCTTGCGGCTGCCCATGCCGGTCTCCGGATCGCGCACATGGATGTGCACGACGGCGGCACCAGCTTTAGCCGCTTCGATGGCGGACTCGGCGATTTGCTGCGGATAGACGGGTACGTGCGGGCTCTTCTTGGCAGTGTCGCCACTGCCTGTCACCGCGCACGTAATGAACACGTCCCAGTTCATGCCTGCCTCTTCTCTTCTGCAACGGCTTTCCTGAATGGCCGATCAAACTCGCAGCGTACAATGCGCGCCAGGAGGGCAGACCAATGGGTGAGTCGCTAGCGGGGTTGCGGGCACTGGTTACCGGTGGCGGTGCTGGCATCGGCCGCGCCATCGCCGATTGTCTGGTGCGCGAGGGCGCGCGGGTGATGGTCGTCGACGCAAACACGGCCACCAACCCCGACGTGGTTGCGGATGTGTCCACAACTGCTGGTGTGGACAGCGTGTTCCAATCCGTTCGTTCCGGACTCGGTGGTCTCGATCTGCTCGTCAACAACGTCGGCGTCGCCGGCCCAACCGCGGCGGTCGAGAACATGGACCCCGACGAGTTCGACCGCTGCGTGCAGATTTGCCTGGGCAGCGCCTTTCGGTGCACCCGCGCGGCGGTGCCTCTTCTGCGCGAGGGCTCGACCAAACGGCAGCGCTCGATCGTCAACATCTCGTCGACAGCGGGGCTCTTCGGCTATCCGTTGCGTTCGCCGTATGTGGCGGCGAAGTGGGGTGTCATCGGCATGACCAAGACCTGGGCAATGGAACTTGGCCCAGAAGGGATTCGCGTCAACGCGATTTGCCCGGGCTCGGTCGGCGGTCCACGAATGGATGGCGTCATCGAACGCGAGGCAGCAACCACCGGTATACCCGCCGGCGAGATTCGCGCGGCCTACGAGGATCAAGTCTCCATGCGCTCGTTCATCGATGCTTCCGACATTGGAGAAGCGATCGTCTTTCTCGCCTCACCTGCCGCCCGCTTTATCAACGGCCAAGCGCTCGCAGTCGACGGCCACACCGAAACACTCAGCACGCGATGACGGAGGCGTTGCCGCATACGACGGTTCGTCGTGAGCGGCCACCTTCCGCCGTCGAGTCGGGCGTACGTGCTACGTCCGCGAACTGGATCGACGCGCCGTTCAATCGCTGGGGCTATAGCCATGTGCGCGATCTCACCCGCACGGCAACCGTCGGCCGCGGTGGCGATCCCGTGTGGGCCATCCCGGCGAGTCCGATAGATCTCGACCAAGTGGTTACGCAATACGACGGCGAGTCGTACACGTACACCGAGATGCTGCATGCCACCTACACCGACGCATGCGTCGTGATTCACGACGGGCAACTGGTGTTCGAGTATTGCGACGTTGGCATTGCGCCAGAGCAAACGCATCTGCTGATGTCGGTGTCGAAGTCGCTGACTGCGACGCTCATCGGCGTGCTCGTGGAGCAGGGTTTGGTCGCGACTGAAGCGTGCGTCACGGACTACATCGCCGAGCTTGTTGGCACATCCTGGGAGGGGTGCACCGTGCAACACCTGCTGGATATGCGCGGCGGTGTCGCCTTCACGGAGCACGACATGGACGATCCCGACTGCGACGGAGTCGTCCTCGAGCAGGTCTCGGGTTACACAAGCGGTGTGCGGCAAGGACTACCGGCCAACACCTACGACTGGATCCGATCGTTGCCCAATCAACAACCACATGGCGGGCCGTTCGTGTATCGCTCGATCCTGATCGATGTGCTCGGCTGGATCGCTGAGGAGGTGACAGGCGAGCGTTTCGCCGATCAGTTCTCACGATTGGTATGGAGTCGGATCGGTGCCGAGCACGCGGCCGACCTGATTCAGGACTCGGCGGGCTTTCCCATCGTCGAAGGTGGATTCTGCACAACCGCGCGAGATTTGGCGCGGTTCGGATTGATGCATTTGCAACGTGGCAACGTCGCAGGCGAACAGGTTGTGCCGGGGGAGTGGATCGACCGCGTGACGCATCGTGATCAAGAACTGATCGACACGTTCGCGGTCGGATACTCGGCCGACCCCGATAACCCGGAGGCGTACTACCACGACTGCTGGTGGGTCCGGAATGCGGCGCTCGGACGTTACGGCGGCTATGGGCTCGGTGGCCAGACCCTGCTGATCGATCGCACCAGCAACACAGTGGTCGTCAAGTTGTCGAGCTGGCCGAAACGTATTGACCCACACTTGGCCTCGTTCGCTGACGCGGCCAACGAAGCACTGTTTGATTGGTTGCGCAGCGCTGACTAGTCCCTCAACGACTAGCTGCGCAGTTCAACGGCTGTGCGTTGCACCGCTGCCACGATCTTCGTGTAGCCCGTGCAACGGCAGAGGTTGCCCGACAAGCCAATGCGCACCTCTTCCTCCGACGGTGCTGCGTTGCGCTCCAGCAGTGCATGTGCCGACAGAATCATCCCTGGTGTGCAGAACCCACACTGCACGCCGCCTTCCTCGAGGATGTTGCGTTGTAACGGGTGCATCTCGTCGCCCGTCATCACGCCCTCAATGGTTGTGATCGCCCGCCCTTGTGCTTGCACCGCGAGGTAGCTGCACGAGTTGACCGGTTGGCCGTCCAGCAACACCATGCACGCGCCGCACTCGCAGTCGTCGCAACCTTCCTTCGTGCCGGTAAGGCCGATCTCAGTGCGGATGACGCTGAGCAGATTGCGATCCATCTCGACGTTGACGGGGTAGTCGACGCCGTTGACGTTGAGGTTGAACGACTGCGATTCGAACGCCTGGCTCATGATGCTGCTCCGATTCCGATTGCGCGATTGACTGGGATGGCGATCGTCTCGCCAGCAGCGCGCCGGGCGGCGGCCTCCACGGCACGGCGAGCCATCACGCCGACCGTGTGTCGGCGGTAGCTATCGCTCGCCCGTACATCGCTGATCGGTGTCGCTTGTTCCATCGACACCTTGGCGGCGTTCTCCGCGGCGTCGGAGACGGAGCGACCGATTTGGCCCACCAAGTCTCCGGTAAAGATCGTCGGAGAAACAGCGGTGAGTCCGACGCGCAGCGCGGCGATCGTGCCATCGTCGTTGAGCGCGACAAAGGCGGCCGCGCCGACGACAGCGATTTCCATCGCGCGTCGATACTCAAGGCGCACGTACGCACTGTTGCTCCGCGTCGCTGGTGCCGGGATGTGTATCGCAACGCACAACTCGTCGGGCTGAGCGCTGGTCTTGCCTGGCGCGGTCCACAACTCCTCGATCGGCACCCGGCGCGACCCGCGCACCGAACGAAGCTCGATTTCGGCACGCATCACCGCCAACGGCGCGCCGGTATCCATTGCCGGGCTGGCATTCATGATGTTGCCGCCGAGCGTGCCGATGTGGCGCGTGGAGGGCGAGCCGACGAGCGCGCTGCCGTCGGCGAGACCGGCGTAGCTGGTGCTCAGTAGCGGATGCATCTCGATGTCGTGATGCGTGACCAGCGCACCGATGCTGACACCGTCCTTGGTCGTGGTCACTGACTTCAGTTCGGTGAGCCGATCGATGGCAACCAAGTTGCCGGGCAATGCCGCTTTGCCGTGGCGAGCGCCGACGACGAGGTCGGTGCCCCCGGCGATCGCACGCGCACCTGCCGCCATGGCGGCGAGCGCCTCGTCAACCGTGTGTGCAATGGTGAAGCTCATGATGCATTCCCAGCGTTAATCGTTTCCCACACTCGCTCGGCGGTCATCGGCAGCCGGCGCACCGGCGAACCAACGAGCTTGGCGATGGCGTTGCCGATGGCAGCGGCGGTAGCCACGTTGGGTGCCTCCGCCAAACTCTTCGCACCTCGGGGGCCAGCGTCGGGGGTGTAGATCTCGACGAACTGCACGTCGATCGGCGGTGCATCGGCGCACGTTTGCAGCTTGTACTCCAGCAGCGCCGCGTTTCGTTGCCGCGCTTGATCGTCGTACTTGGTGCCCTCGGTGAGCGCTTGACCGATGCCCATCATCACGCCGCCTTCCACCTGGCCCTGCGCGCCGGTGTGATTGATAATCGTGCCCGAGTCGTGGGCGGTACTGACCCGCAGAACACGCACGACACCGGTTTCGCGATCAAGTCGCACGCGTACCGCGTGGCAACTGAACTGTGGTGCGCGCCACGCGGTCATGCCGATGTCGCCGACGCATGTGTTGCCGACTGCCTTCGCAGCGGGCGGCGGCGGACCGGAGCCATGGCCGATGAGCAGTTCGCCATTGGCGGCCGTGGCAGCCAGCTTGGCAATTGCCACGCCACGATCGGGGCTACCGGCGACGTGCGCCATGCCGTCGGCCAGCACGATGTCGGCCGCGGCGGCTTCGAGCTTGTTGGCCGCAAGCTCGCGCAGTTGGTCGGCGATTTGGCCAGCGGCGGCGATCACGGCCCGCCCGTTGTTGAACAGTGTCTGCGAACCGGTGGCGCCCATGTCGTAAGGCGCGGCGCTGGTGTCTTGATACACCAGTTCAAAATCCTCCGGCTGCATACCCAGTTCGTCGGCCGCGAGCTGGCGCAGCGTCATCACCGCACCGGTCCCACACTCCTGCGCGCCCGTGATGATCTGACCACTGCCGTCGCCGTCGATTTTGATGTATGCGCCGGACGCAGAAGCGAAGCTTGGCCACCAGCCGATTGCGACTCCGATTGCTTCATCGTCGGCGAGTGGCTTGCCGTAACCAGCAGCAGCAGTCGCCGCGTCGATGCACTGCTGCACGCCGATCTCGCCGTAGGTCTGGCCACTGGGCCCTTCGACATTGCTGTCGACCGCATTGAGTTTGCGGAACGCAACAGGATCCATCCCCAACTTGTTGGCAACCTCGTCGGTGTGCGACTCGAGCGCCCAGCACGTTTGCGGTGCGGTTGGCGCGCGCACCGAACCCGACGGCTGATGGTTCGTGTATGCGAGATGCGCTTCCGAGAGAACATTGGGAATCTTGTACGGCCCGAGGGCATGCATCGCGGCGAGTTGGCTAAAGAAGCCGGCATCGGCGGTGTATGCACCGTTGTCGATGACTAAGCGCGCCTTGCGGGCGATGATGGTGCCATCGGCTTTGACGCCGGTCTCGAAGTCGTAGACGATTCCTTCGCGTCGCTTGTCGGGTGCAAGGAACTCCTCGCGACGACTGAACACCAGCTTCACTGGCCGCTTGGCGATTCGCGCGAGTGCGGCGACGTGGGCTTCGTAGTGAAAGCCGCACTTACCCCCGAAGCCGCCGCCGAGGTGCGGAACGATGATGCGCACGCGGCTGCTCGGCAACTCAAGCGTCTCGCAGACTCCGGCGCGAGCGTCGAACGGGACCTGTGTGCTGGTCCAGATGGTGACCTTGTTGCCTTCCCATTGCGCGACTACCGCCCGTGGTTCGATCGGCGCTGCATGGCAGCCATCGGATTCGTAGTGGCTGCGCACGACGAAGTCGGCCTCGGCGAGTGCTTTGTCCACATCGCCTTTCGCGATCGATGCGTACGACGCATCGTTGCGGTTACGCACCATCACACCCGGGGCGCCGTAGTCGGCCCAGTCCTCGTGTACCAGCGGCGAATCGGGAGAGAGCGCAGATTCGACGTCGTTAACGATGGGCAGCGGCGAGTACTCGACGACGATTGCATCGACGGCTCGTTGCGCGGTCTCCGCGTCGACCGCCGCAACTGCGGCCACGATCTCGCCCTCGAACCGCACGACGTCGCGCGCAAACAGTCGGCGGTCTTGCACCATCGGGCCAAAGCGCACGTCGGGCACGTCGGCGTCGGTGATCACCGCAAACACTCCCGGCATTGCGCGTGCGGCGCTGACATCGAGCTTCGTGATGCGCGCATGGCTGACCTGTGCGTATCGGAACTTGGCGACCAACGTGCCCGTCAATGAAAGGTCAGCCGTGTAGCGGCCGCTACCGGTGACCTTGTCGGGGCCATCGGCACGAACGAAACGCCGAGTCGTTGCCTGAGCGGTAGCGGAAGGGGTCATGTCCCTAATATTGCAGATCGCACCCAGTCAGCCGGTAAGGCCCGCGAAACCGGCCGTTGCGCCGCTCGCCGAGCCGCCACGTTTGTTCGCCCAGCGGGCGAGGCACGCCGCCAACGTGACTGCGAGCAGTGTCAGAACCAGCATCACGGTCGCCAGCGCGTTCAGTGCCGGCGTCGAGCCAGCCCGTGCTCCCGAGTAGATCTTGATCGGCACTGTCTCGGTTGCCGCGCCGCTGGAGAGGAACGATGAGATCACAAAGTCGTCGACCGAAGTGGCGAACACAACCATCACACTGGCGAAGATCGCAGGCGCGAGCAGGGGCAGCAGCACGAGACGGATCGCTTGCAGCCGACTGGCGCCAAGGTCGCGCGCTGCTTCTTCGTACTGGGTGCCAATTGCTGCCAGTCGAGCGCGGACAATGACGACGACGAACGAGAGCGTGAAGGTGATGTGACCAAGCAACATCCGTGTGAGCCCGGAAGGAAAGCCGGTGTACACCTGCGAGAACACGAAGAAGAAGGCAACCCCGAACACAATCTCCGGTGTGACGATCGGTAGCAGCATCAACCCATTGGCCGCGTTGGAAATCCTGCCCCGCCAACGTTGTAAGCCGATGGCCATTGCGACACCCAGCGGAGTCGCAATCAACATGCACAGCAAGGCCAGTTTCACCGTGTTGGCCATCGATGTCTGCAAGCTGTCGTCGTACCAGACCGACGACTGGTGGTCGCCCCAGTACCAGCGGAACGACATTGGTTGAAACGTCGATCGGCTGCGGCCGTCATTCAGCGAGATGCGGGCGGCGATCAATACTGGCAACAGCGACCACAACACGTACAGCCATGTCAGCACAGCCAGTGTCGGGAATCGACGCTTCGCGACTCGCCGTGTTGTTGTCGGCTTCATCGCTCCGCCGCCCGCTGCTGACGGATCGTGATCACCAGGTAGTACATCATCAGCACGAACAGGCAGGCCATCAAGAGCAGCACCAGCGATGCGCCTGATTGCGGCTGACTGGAGCGCTGCAAGAAGAACTCGATCTGGTTGCCGACCATCGTGGTTTTCGGCGAGCCGCTGGTGAGATATGTGTTGGTGTAGTAGTCGCCAGCCATCGGCAGGATCGTGATCACGCTGGCCGCCATCAACCCAGGTACCGACAACGGCAGCGTGACGCGTCGAAACGTTTGGAACGCCGACGCGCCGAGATCGCGTCCAGCCTCGATCAGTCGACCGTCGAGCCGTTCCAGCGACGCAAACAGAGGCAAGATGAAGAAAGGGACGTAGCCGTAGATGAGTCCGATGACGACCGTGTACGAATCGCCGTTCAACCAGTTGCGGGGTTCGTCCATCAGGTGCAAGAAGCGCAACACCTTGTTTACGTAGCCGTCGGGTTGCAACAAGTTCGTCCAGGCAAGCATGCGCATCAGGTAGCTGATCCAAAACGGCAGCACGAGCGCAGCCATCAGCAGCCCGCGACGGCGCTTCACGACCCGCGCCGCAAAGTACGCCACCGGGTAGCCGATGAGAATGCAGCCGCCCAACGCAAGCGCGATGTAGGCACCGGTGCGAGCAAAGACTTGTCCGAGGTCGCCGTGCAGCACGCGGTCGACGATGCGTGACATGGCGTCGAAGTCCCAGGCGAACGGATTCCACTGCGGTTGGGCGGTCTTCAGCAGCGGATCCACGGCACCGAACGCGACCGCGGTCACGGCGTAGACAGAGACCACGAAGAAGGCGATCAGCCAGCCAACTCCGGGAACTGCAAAGGCGGCCCAGATCGCGGACGATCGATTGCGTGGACGGCGCTCCGCAACCGGTAGGTCAACGACCGCGGTCACCGATCACCCACCGGCGTTGAACTTCGACCAAGCTTCCTCGTACAACGCTTCGCCATCGACGTCGAGTTGTTTGAACACGAGACCGTTGTCGATCTCTTCCTGGGTCGGCACGCAATTGCGCAGGTGCTCGGGCACGTAGCCAGCATTGATGAGGTAATCGGCGTCGAGTTTGCTGAGCGCGGGCAGATAGCCGACCCAGGTGAAGTTCTTCTCGCTGACGTCGTTGTCGAGCAAGTAGTTGAGGTACAGGTGAGCGAGCACCGGATGTTCGGCATCGGCGAGCACGCCCATGCTGTCGTTGGTGACGACATACTCGCCGGCCGGTGGATGCCAAAACCCCAGCACGTCGTTGCTGACACCTTCGGGCAAGTAACCCGCCGCGCTCGCGATGAGATCAGCGCTCCACGTTTGAGCGATGCTCGTCGTGCCTTCCGGAATGTCCTTGTAGGCCTCAATGTTGACCTTCACGCTGACGAGGTCGATGAGCTCGGTGATGTCGGCGAGCGCCTGGTTGATTACTTCAGGGTCCACCGTGTTGACGTCGAATAGTCCGCGACGCATCATTGCCATCACGAGTGCTTCGCGCTCATCGTCGAGCACTGAAACTTCGCCAGCGAAGTCGGTGGCGTTCCAGATCGTGTCCCAGCCTTGCGCTTCGACATCCGCGGGATCGATGCGGTCAGTGCGATAGCCGATGCCCGTGCCGAAAAACGTGTACGGAACGGAGTACTTCGCGCCCGGATCGTAGAACGGGTCGTTGAAGTTGGAGATCACATTCGCGAAGTTCGGTATGTAGCTCTTGTTCAGCGGTTGCAGAAGACCACCAGCAATCATGTTGCCGATCGACGTGTTGGCCATCGAGTGCTGCACGTCGACCTTGATCGCGCCTGACGCAATCTTCGTGACCACTTCGGTGTCGGAGAAAATAGTCGTCAGTTCCGTCTTCACGCCATACTTTGCTTCGAAGTCGGCGAGGACATCGGGGTTGACGTACGAGTCGTAGTTGACGATGCGCAGTGGCCCCTTCTCGGGCTCAAGTCCGTCGGCGATGGTCTTGTTGTTCACCGACTTCTTGCCATTGTCAGCGCACGATTGCAGCAATGGAACGCCTGCACCGAGCGCGACACCAAGCTGTGCCGATCGGGCGAGAAAATCGCGTCGAGACGATCGCATTGTTTGCCCCCAACAGTTGTTTGACTGGTGAGTCAGAATGTAGCAAGGAGATTCAGACCGATGGGCACCAGAGACATCGCCGAGCCAGAAGGCATCCGACAAGCACGCACGCTGCCCGCCGCGTGGTACTCGTCGCCGTACCACCACGAGCGTGAGCTGCTGCGCGTGTGGTCTGCGCAGTGGGTGTGCATCGGCGATGCGCTCGATATGCCGGAACCGGGGTCGTGGAGAGCGCTTACCGCTGGGCGCGCGCCCGTGCTGCTCGTTCGCGACCGCGACGGCGAGCTGCGTGCCTTTCTCAACGTCTGTCGTCACCGTGCCTCACCGCTGTGCGAGCCCGGCGCGAGTGCAAGCGGCGCGGCGCTGACGTGCCCGTATCACGCATGGCTCTACCGCCTCGATGGTTCGTTGGCGCGTGCGCAGGGTGTCGGCGAGCCTGAAGGATTCGACGTCGCCGACTATTCGCTCAAACCGGTTGGCTTGGTGACGTGGAGGCGTTGGGTCTTCGTTCACGCCGACGCCACGGCAACGGCACCCGACTTCGGACCGCTCGCTGTCGCGATCGACGCCTTCGATTTGGAAGCAATGGACATTGTGCTCGCGGAGAGCGACGAGCGATCGTTCAACTGGAAGGTGCTCGTCGAGAACTACAGCGAGAACTACCACACGCCGTTTGTGCACCCCGAGATCGATAACTCGAATTCACACGACTATCCCATGGTCGGCGACGGTTTGGTGTTGTACGCGTGGGATCGACCGTTGCAACCGAACGACGCGGCCGGACGCGCGATGAACGAACTGCTACCGGGTGAACCCGGATGGGAGGCAGTCGCGATGGCAACGACCGGCCAGCCCTACGACCGAGGCAGCTACCTGACCGTGTTTCCGAACCTGATGCTCAACGTCTTCCCCGATGCAGCGCTGGCGATGTGGGTCGAGCCGTTGACGGTCAAGCGCTCAGTCGTCCATCGTCGGTTGTACGCGCGCAAGGGCGCCGATCGTGCTGCCGTTGCGGCAAACGTCGCCGCTCATCGGCTGGTGCACTTGCAGGATGTCGAAATCTGCCAGCGGGTGCAACGCTCGCACGACGCCGGCATCGACGCCGACGGTGTGCTCGCAACAGTGGAGGAGCGGGGCGTGTTCTGGTTTCACGAGCAACTACGGACACTTCTCGCTATCCCTTGAGTATCTGTCCCGATTGATGTGGACACATATTCTGTTAATGTGTCCACATGAACGTCGGCGTCCGAGAACTGAAGCAACACCTCTCCGAGTATCTCGATCGCGCCGCCGCGGGCGAGCTCGTGCAGGTCACCGAGCGCGGTGTCCCCAAAGTGCAGATTGTGGCGGTACCGGGGCTTGGTGCCATGGTTCGCGGCGTCGATGAGGGTTGGCTTCGGCCCGCCGTGCGATCCGATGGATTGTCGGCGATTCGGCGGGTGCGTTCAACCAAACGCATCTCCGAAGTAATCGACGACGACCGCGGCGCCTAAGTCGTCCGCTGCGAAGCCGCGCAATGACCACCTACGTCGACTCCAGCGCGCTGCTCAAACGGTATATCGACGAGCCGGACAGCGCAGCCGCCGAACAGCTGCTGCTCTCGGACCCGGTCTTGGTGACATCGTGGATCACAGTCGTGGAGGTTCGTAGAAATCTTGCGCGGCTCGTCGAGCCCTCAGAGATCGCAGCCGTCCGCACTCACTTCCTGCGCGATCTTGATCAGTTCGCGCTCGTGGCGGTCGACGAGGTCGTCTGTCAGGCGGCGGCCGAGATCGGCGAGCACCTCGGTGTCCGAACGCTCGACGCGCTGCACCTCGCATGTGCTCAGCGGTTGCTGATTCCCGGGCTGAGCTTCATCACCTTCGACCTTCGCTTGGCACAGGCGGCGCGGGCAATCGGGTTCACTGTCCTGGGTGCGTGACGTAGCAATCAGTTGAGCGGCTGTATGAATGCCAGGGCATACGATTCGACAATGCAGACCGTGCAGTTCACCCAGATGCGATATGGCACCAAGCAGGACTACGACCTGCTTCACGAACTGGAACGCGGCTATGTCGCCGCGCTGCCCGACCGCATCCTCGCTGGCTTGCGTGCGCTCGATGACGGGCTGAGTGGTTACCAGGTCACACGCTTGGAACACTCGTTGCAGGCCGCAACACGGGCCGAGCGCGATGGTGCCGACATCGATTGGGTCGTCGCCGCGCTGATTCATGACATCGGCGACGGGTTGGCGCCCGCCAATCATGCCCAGGTCGCCGGCGCGATCATCCGGCCGTACGTGCGTGCCGAGGTGGCCTGGGTCGTCAACATGCATGGCGTGTTTCAAATGCACTACTTCGGCAAGCACACCGGACAAGACCCCGACGCCCGCGAGGCGTACCGCGATCATCCGTGGTTCGACAGCTGCGAGCGGTTCTGCGAGCGTTGGGATGAGGTGTCGTTTGATCCGGCGTACGACTGTCTACCGCTCCAGCACTTCGAGCCGGCATTGCGCGAGGTGTTCGCTCGCCCGGCTTTCGATACCGCTTTTACAGGCGAGTAGTCGGGATCAGCCGCTATCGTGCAGGCGCCGTCGCCGGGTAACCGGCGAAAGCACGGCGACGTGGCCGAGTGGCTGAGGCAAGGGCCTGCAAAGCCCTCCACATGGGTTCGATTCCCATCGTCGCCTCCAAGAGCGGTATTAGGTTGAGCGCACGGAGCTCCATACCAGGTGCGGCGGTGTTTCAACCAGAGGTGTCTCGCGTGATCGTGTCTGACGAAGTGATCAGCGCCGAATGGGCAGGGGTCGTCGTGACTGCCGTTGGTGGTTTGATCGCTCTCGCGTTGCTCATCTTCGAAATGCGGACGGTTCGCGTCGAGCGACGGCACCGCGAGGCCGCGGAGTCGAGGATTGCCCGAGATGTTGCATTGGAGCGCGCCCGGCGCGTTGTGTCATGGATAGAGCCAGTCATGTGGCAGGTCGAACGCGAGGGCACCGTCCTTCAAGTAGCCGGTGGGTGGAAGGTTGTGGTATCGAACGACACGGACGACACCATCTCGAATTGGCGAGTCGCAGTTGCGCGCCTCGACCCCGCGAACACAGATGAGTGGCTTCTTGAAGCCGCAGGTGTCGAGCACGGGGTGATTCCGCCCCGGTCTCGATTTGAGGCCGACGTTCGGACGGCGGAACAGCCAACGGAGCCGCCACCGAAGCACGAAGATTTGAGCGCCACCACATTGCTGTGGTGGGTTGATCGTGAGGCAGAATTCTGGCAGTGGCGCGGGGCCGCGGGACCAATTCGCGTTCCCGAGGAAGGGGGCCGGTGGTCCGTTCAACATCCGGAGATATCCGCGCGAGCAGGAGGCCAACGTGAGCTGCAGCGTCACGGGTACTCCGTCGTCCGGTTGAACTGACTACTTGACGGGTTGACGGCTGCTTTGCGTCGTTCGCACCCTCGACCCGACCATCTTTGCTCGATTAGTGTTTCTAGTCTTTCAATTGGACATCGAGTGTCATTCTCGCTGTCGAGAGTGAGGATCACATCGAATGGCTAAGCGCTCGAAAGAATCTACGCCTGGTCGTGTTCGGCCCACTGGCGTATCGCCAGCGGTGGTGCTGCTTGCCGATGAGCCATCCAAGACAGACGACTTCGACGCCAAGGCACATGGCAAGGTCGCCGACGCGATCGCGGACCTAATCGAAACTGAAAGCGGCGGCAAGGTCATTGGCCTGGAAGGGTCGTGGGGCTCGGGCAAGTCGACAGTTATAGAGCTCCTCCGCGACCGGCTGCACTCGGATGGCCTTGAGCGCCGATCGGATGTCCTGCCGATCGTGTTTGATGCGTGGGCACATCAGGGTGATCCGCTTCGTCGGACGTTCTTGGACAAGGTGGTAGACGAGTTTGCTAGATCCGATTGGCTCGACGCGAAGACTGCTCAGAAGTTTCGCTCTGCACTCTCCGGTCGAGTCACCAGGACCAACACTCGCACGACTGCGCGGCTCTCACTTGAGGGCCGACTGTCGTCTGCGGCAGCCATCTTGATTCCACTGGGAGTCGTGCTCGCGTCGAATCAATTCCATACCCTTCACCGACCTGCGTTGTACTCGGGCCTCGCTCTGCTTCTTGGCCCGTTGTTCGTCGTTGCGGGATTTGCCCTCACGAAGTGGATCGCAGTTTGGACGGGAGGCCGAGATGAGCCCGATGGCTTACATCATCGTTTGGCCAACCTGAGAACGTTCAGCTACTTCGCGAACGAGCAAGACACCGACACAACAACCGAAGGAATCGAGGGCGGCGTACCGACCTCGGTTGAATTCGAAAGGCTCTTCTCACAGATCTTGGCTGCGGCCCTCAGAGACGATCGACGTCTGCTAGTTGTACTCGACAACCTCGACCGAGTGGAGGAGACCGATGCTCGAATGATCTTCTCCACGATGCAGACATTCAATGGATCAGCCAGCCTGAGACACGAGGCCTGGGCTCCTCAGGTGTGGACACTCATCCCGTATGACCCCGTCGGTTTGGATCGAATCTGGGAGCGCCAGATTGCTGAAGCGCATGCCGACCAAACACTCGGTGCGTCCACTGCAGCGGCATTTGTTGAAAAGGTCTTTCAGGTCCGGTTCGAGTCGCCACCAATGGTCTTGTCCGATTGGAGGCGTTATCTACTTTCGCAGATTGCGCAGGCAATGCCGGGAGTCGATAGCCATGAGTTCGACAATGTTGTTCGCCTTAGAGCGCTTTACCCCGGCGTTGCGCCGACAGGGTTAGTTGCCGCCGAGGCGCCGACTCCGCGGCAACTCAAGCAGTTTGTGAACCAGATCGGGGTGATACGCCGACTCCGTGATGATGTTCCGCTCGCGCACATTGCGTACTTCGTGCTTCTCAGAAAGGATCGGTTCAACGTTGCAGAGGGTCTTGTGGGCATCGACCAGTCGCTTCCGCACGCCCGCCTTTCACACTTACTCACGCCGACAGTCCAAGATGACTTAGCAGCGCTTCACTTTGGTACCTCTCGTGCTTTGGCGAGCCAGCTTCTTCTTCGAGGCGCGCTTGACCAGGCATTTACCAATGGGGATGCTGCAACGGTCGAGAAGCTCATTGGTCGGACTGGTTTCGTCGATGCGCTCGAGGCTTTGGACCTGGGTAGTCAGGGTGCAAACGGAGGCGTCGAGCTGACGACGTCCGTAGCGGTCCTAAGTAGGGCTGGCGCGTTGCACTCGTCGACCCTCGAGCCTTGGGTAGCCGCAGTTCTGGATCCGGCCGCCGAACGCTGCTCGAACTGGACTCTTTCCGGCAGGGACTCAGGAATCGGCATCGCGTTCCTCCTTCGCCGAATATCGCTCGGTGACGATGTGCTGTTGGCCGACCTGCTGGCGCGCGTTGGGCCGATTGCAGTCAGTGCGGACCTTGAGCCACGAGCGCAGTTGGAGGGGCTAGCCAGTCTGGCCGACGAACTCACCGCTTCAGACAGCGCTTCGGAGTCACTTCACGTACGGATGGCGCTGCCGGACGAGTCAGTCGTCGCGGCACTGGACCACTTTGCGTCGCTGACGGTTGGAAAGCGGAGCTGGGCAATTGTTGAGTTGTCGCAGGGTCCAGCTGAGGTCGCCGCTGTTGTTTCAGCCGCAGCGTGTTCTGACAACCACACTATCGTTGGCGCCGCGTTCGACGTTCTAATGGAACGCCCTGAGCGTGTCGATCTCAAAGCGCTCGCTGAGAATCTCATTCAATGGCTGAGGGACAACGAGCCCTCAAGTCCGCAGCAGCTAGAGACAATGGTTCGTATTGTTGACACGGTTCGGCGTTCTACAGGGGACAACTCGATTCTTGACTTGCCCGCCGACGACGGAACTCTGATGCATCAATTCTCATTCGCGAACAGACAGGGTTGGGCGAAGCAAGCCGGGACCATTTCAATGCTGCATCTCTATGCACGACCCGCGTTGCCGGAACCACAGCAAGTGCGAGACTCCTACGGCGGAACCCAAACACTTCGCGACTTGCTTCAATCGCCGGCGCAGTACTCACAGATCGTCGCTGGGCAGCAGGCTTGGTTGGTTTCACATTCGCCCGATGCAGTCGACATTCTGCTGCTGGTCTCAGCAAACTCCAACAACCGGCCGTGGGTCGAACTGCACCTGAGAGAACTTGAGAGTTCATCGGCACTATCAGTAACGGCGAACGTTTACCTGGCAAATTGGCACTTCTTCCAGACCGCGTTAGGCGACGAGGGATTTGTGCGGCTCACTCAGCGCATGCTCGGCGATTCGGACAATCGCGCCACGATTCTTGTGCCCTCAGCAACGCCGAGTTTTGCCCGGACGATTCTTGCGGCGATGGTTTCAAGTCCGGACGCAGACTCGGCGCGAGACGTTCGGAAATGGGCGAGAGACATGATCAAGTCGGCGACGACCCAGACTTGGCAGGAGCAACTGAACAACCCGGCCGGCGGTCCCGTAGTGGACTTGGCGCTTCAGCTCTCCGACACAAAGGAGAGGGCGAAGGATCCAGTCGGTCTGTCAGAGGCGTTACACCTACACTTCCAAACGCTCGCCGGCGATCAATCTGCATGGCAGCCAGACGGTGAGACCTTCAACAAAGTGGTCGGGTTATTGGGCTCCGGGCCGCGACGAATGCTCGCAAGTCAGATTTGCGCTGCGCTGGAAGGCCGTGATCTCATCAACCCGAGGCTGTTTGTCACCTACGGCGGCTTTCTTTCGGGCGAGTCCGCATTCCGAACACACGCCAAGTTATTCAACGTTGTAGAACGGCTAATCGCGCACGATCAATGGGACGCGGTTCAGTGGGTCAACGAGATGGCGGAGCGCCATGCCGACACAGTGCAACCGACGGGCCGAGAAGGCGAGAAGCAGCATCTGAGCCAAAGGGTTAAGGACAAGATCTTCGAACTTGGGGACGGGGCGACGCCTCAGGCTCTCGCAGAGTTGTCGCAACTACTTTCGTAGCCTGACCGACTGCACGCCGAAGTACGGTTGAGCGAATGAAATTTGGAATCATCTTCGCCAACACTGGCCCCTTCACCCAGCCCGACCTTGCGCTGGAGTTTGCGTGCGCCGCGGAGGCAGCGGGTTTTGAATCGTTGTGGACCGTTGAGCACGTCGTTGTTCCAAAGGGCTACGAATCGAAGTACCCGTACGACCCATCCGGCAAGATGCCCGGCGGCGAAACGAGTCCGATTCCCGATCCGTTGATCTGGTTGTCCTACCTGGCTGCGGCAACGAGCCGAATCAAACTTGCCACCGGAGTGATGATCCTGCCGCAGCGCAACCCAATCGTGTTTGCGAAGGAAGTGGCGACGCTCGATCAACTGTCGGCTGGTCGCGTGCAACTTGGCGTCGGCGTTGGATGGTTGAAGGAAGAGTTCGATGCGATCGGGGTTTCGTTCAACGACCGCGGCATGCGCACCGACGAGCACGTCGCCGCCATGCGTGCACTCTGGACTGAGGATGCCGCGAGCTTCCACGGCGACTTCGTCGACTTTGACGACTGCATCTCGCTGCCGCATCCGATGCAGGCCTCCGTGCCGATTCACATCGGTGGCCATAGCGATGTCGCGGCGAAGCGAGCGGGCCGCATCGGCGATGGCTTCTTTCCTGCCGCGCCGACACACGAGGAGCTAGATCATCTGTTCAAGTTGGCGCGTCGAACAGCGGCTGAGAATGGGCGCGATCCCGACGCACTGGAGATGACGACTGGCGGTCGCGGCGCGGTCGGCCCCAACGCGTTGGCAGAAGTGCAAGCACTTGCCGACTTGGGTGCGCATCGCGTTGTCGTTCCGGCGTTTCTGTTCTTCCGCGACACGGCGAACGCGCTTGCCGCGTATGGCGAAGCTGTTATCGCGCAATCCAGCTAGTTGGTTGCGGTTTCGACCGTGTTGAGGCGCAGGCCGGGGAAGTGGCCCAGTCGCTCGAGCGCCGCGACCGTGCTGCGCATCGCGTCGGCCGGCACCGGGTGGCTGATGAGGTACCCCTGCGCCTTGTTGCAGCCCAGGTCGCTGAGCACCTGCAACTGATGCACGCTCTCCACGCCTTCGGCCACGATGTCGAGCCCGAGCGAGCGGCCCATGGCAACGATGGTGCGCACGAGGCTGCGATCGTTGGGGTTGTCGGCGACACCCTGCACGAAAGCGCGATCAATCTTGATGCGTTGTAGCGGGAACTTCTGCAGCAGCGAAAGCGATGAGTAGCCAGTGCCGAAGTCGTCGAGCGCGACTCGCACCCCAAGCGACCGCAAACGGCGCAGCGTCGCCAGCGCGAGTTCCGGTTCGGTGATCATCACGCTTTCGGTGACTTCCAGCCACAACAGCTGCGGCGGCACGTTGGAGCGAGTGAGCGCTTCGCTGACGATCGAGGGGAAATGGCTGTCGGCGAGTTGCCGTGGCGAAACGTTGACGGACATCGTGGCCGATGGGCTGCAGACGCCATCGTCGATCCATTGACGCAGCTGGCTGAGTGCCTCCAGCAACGCCCACGAGCCGATCGGCACAATCGTGCCCGTGTCTTCGGCGATTGGGATGAACTCGGCGGGGGAGACGATGGTGCCGTCGGCCTGTTGCCAGCGCATCAGCGCTTCGAAGCCAACGACGTCGCCGGATTGCAGATCAAGAATCGGTTGGTGGAACAGGCGCAGCTCGCGACGGTCGAGCGCGCGGTAGAGCGCCGTCTCGACTGCCAAGCGATGGGCGACGCGCTCGTGCATGCTCTCGTCGTAGACAGCGACACAGTTTCGTCCCGCATCCTTTGCGCGGTACATAGCCGTGTCGGCGTGACGCACTAAATCCTCGGGCGAGGTGCTCGACGTGGCGCTAATCGCGGCGACGCCGATGCTGGCGGTGACGAACACGTCGCCCTGGCTGAGAGCCAACGGCTCGCGGAAGACGGCGAGCAGTCGTTCTGCAACGGCCATCGCTCCACCGGTGGACTTCGCGGTCGTGTCGAGCACTACGTATTCGTCGCCGGAGAAGCGAGCGACGGTTGCACCCTCGGGTACAGCATTGACCAGTCGGCGAGCAACGGTGACCAGCACTTCGTCGCCCGCGGCGTGGCCGAGCGAGTCGTTGATGTTCTTGAAGCGATCGAGGTCGACAAAGAACAGCGTTGGATGCTCGTCGGGGTGCCAAGAGTCGCGCAACAGATCGTTGATGTTTTGCAGCAGGACTGTGCGGTTCGGCAGGCCGGTCAGTGGATCGGTTTGCACGCCGTGCAACAGCTCGGCTTGCGCCCGTGCGTTGGCCCGCACGGCCACCACGACGCGCATCGTGATAGCGAGCACGGTCACCGTGGCTGCGACTGAACGGACGATGCTGTCGGTCATGTCGACAGGCGACATGGCTGCGAGTACGACCGCTGGGGCACTGAGCGAGGCAAAGGTGACAGCCAGTCGCGCAAGAGAAGTGGTCGCCGGGCCGGCTTGTGGCCTTGCGAGTTTTGTCACCGATGGATGAAGGAACGTCGCGCCAGCGCAGAAGAACGCGGCAACGTACAACGGCAGCGCGAGTCGTTGCGCACCGCTGCCGAGATGGCCAGATTCGAACAGCGAGTCAACGATGTCGCCCGCCAAATTGAAGGTGACGCCAGCGGCGGCTAGCCACAGTGCCGTTGGTCGTTGCCGGCGGCTGAACACAGTCACAGCAACCAGAAACAGAACGACCGAAGACGCTGGTTGGTGCAGCCCGTACAGCACGACGCCCAGGCTCTCGCCAACGAGCTCACGGATCGGCTGCACGAAGACAGCCCACGTCAAGATCCAAGCACCGAGGGCGATAATCAGCGCGTCGGCCCACAACCCCTGGCCGTAGCCCGACGTGTTGGTGCGCAACAAGGCTGCCAGGCAGGCGACCAAACAACCGACCGCGGCGAGTCCACAGATAACGGCCAGCGACGATTCGTACGTCGGGCTGTCACCGGCGAGAAAATGCTTGAGGGCGTACAGCCCGCCAACCGCACTGATGAGAGCAACTGGATACCACGAGAGACGGTTCAGCCAGCGGGCAAAGAGCACGGCTGGGATGACCTGCAAGGCGGCAGCAAGATAGATCGCGTCGCGTGCCGACTCGGTGGGCATGGCGAAGCACAGCGCGGCCATGACCGCGCCAGCGCCGACATAGATCCACCTGAGAAGTACAGGCTCCCGCTTCACAAGCCTCCTCGCATCGCCGACAATATCCATCGCCTACCGCCACGCCGCGGCATCTCAACGACACGCAATGATACTCCTCGCACCCCCCATTAACGCAAGGGGCAGTTGTGTTCGCGCTCTACGTGGTGGCGAGCCATACGATTTCTTGACGAACCCGGAACGAGTAACTGTTGGATACGGTAGTGCCGAATGAGTCAACGCTTGGGCGGCTGCCGATGACATCGCTAGCTAAGCCGTATTCCGTCATAGTGCCCGGCGTCCATCTCATGGCAGCCTTCGTTGGCCAGCGCGACGCGCACTTGCGCTTGATCGAAGCTGCCTTCCCGGATGCGACCATTGTTGCTCGCGGCAACGAGATTCATATCGACGGCTCCGAGGCCCAGGTCGTCGGACGCTTGTGTGAGGAGTTGATCGTGTTGTTGCAGCAGGGTCAGCACCTCGACGAGCACATTGTGCGGCGCAGCATCGACATGATGCGCGACAACGAGAGCCCCAGCCGCATCCTCACCGACGACATCCTGCGCGGTTCGAAGGGCAAGCCGATCCGACCTAAGACCGCTGGCCAGAAGCGCTACGTTGACGCGATTCGCGCCAACGTCATCACGTTTGGCCTTGGGCCGGCCGGTACGGGCAAGAGCTGGTTGGCGGTGGCAATGGCCGTGCACGCGCTGCAGACGAAACAGGTGCAGCGCATCATCCTGACGCGACCAGCTGTGGAGGCTGGCGAGCGACTTGGTTTTCTCCCTGGCGACCTGATGGCGAAGATCGATCCGTATCTGCGGCCGTTGTACGACGCGCTCTACGACATGGTCGAGCCGGAAGGCGCACAGAAGTTGCTCGAACGCCAGGCCGTGGAGGTCGCGCCGCTGGCATTCATGCGCGGCCGCACGCTGAACGACAGCTTTATCATTCTCGACGAGGCGCAGAACTCGACACCGGAACAGATGAAGATGTTTCTCACGCGCATCGGTTTTGGCTCGAAGGTCGTTGTCACTGGCGACACAAGCCAGGTCGATGTGCCTGATGGACGTAGCGGCTTGATCGGCCTCGAGCGCACGCTCACAGGCATCGAAGGTCTGGCGTTCGTGCATCTTGGCGCGGGCGATGTCGTGCGGCACCGCATCGTGGCCGACATCGTTGCCGCCTACGACCGCGCCACCACAGCCAAGGCCGGTCAGAAAACCCGAGAAGACCAACATGGTTGATCCGTCGCGACCTCGACTCGATGCTCCGCGACGAGTCGGTGGTGAGGGCGAACCAGAGGTATTCTGCGCCGATGAGCAGGGCGATGTCGTCATCGATCTCGAACGATGGCAGGCGCTCGCGACCGACGTGCTGCGCGCGGAAGGCGTCCGTGGTCTCGCCGAGTTGTCGTTGCTGTTTGTGACTGAACGCGAGATGGCCGAACTGAACGAGGAACACATGGGAGCCAGTGGCCCCACCGACGTGTTGGCGTTTCCGATCGATGCGCTGGAGGCCGACATCGTGCTGCAGGGCATGCCGCCGAGCCGCGGTCCCGATCGCGCGCCGCCCGACCCGGGCGATATGCCGCTGCTGCTCGGCGATGTGGTGCTGTGTCCGGCGGTCGCCAAGCGGCAAGCGCCAGAACACGCGGGCACCGTCGACGACGAGTTGGCCTTGCTGATCGTCCACGGCATCTTGCACGTACTCGGCCACGATCATCACGAGCCGGAAGCACGTGATGCGATGCGTCAACGCGAGCTCGCATTGCTGCAGCAACTTCATTGGCACGGGCCAACGCCAGCCAACTTCCGTCAGGAGCAAGCGTCGTGATAGCCGGTCAGTTCACGAATATGGACCTGTTGATGATCGGCATCATCATCGTGCTGCTGATAATTCTGATCTTTGCTGCCGTCGCCGAGATGAGTTTGTCGCGCATGACGAAGCCGCGCGCGAGCTCACTTGCAGACAAAGGGCTGAAGTCGGGCAAGGCACTGAAGCGACTGGTCGAGCATCCGGAGCGGTGGGTGAACCCGCTGCTGCTGACAGTCAATATCTGTCAGACCGTGCAGACGACGCTGACCGCGTTGGTGGCGGGCCGCCTGTTCGGCGCTGCGGGTGTGATCGTCGGCGTTGTGCTCAACGTGTTGGTCTTCTTCGTTCTCGCCGAGGCCGTGCCCAAGACCTACGCGGTGCTGTACCCGCAACGGGCCGCGCTGCTGTCGGCCCGACCGACGGCGCTCATCGTCGGGTTCCCCTTGTTGCAGTGGGTGTCGCGCGGGCTTATCAAGCTCACCAACGTGATCGTCCGCGGGAAGGGGCTCGAGGCTGGTCCGTTTGTGTCAGAGCAAGAGCTGCTCGGCATCGTTGAAACCGCAGCGGAAGACGGCGTCGTGGAGCACGAAGAGCGCGAGCTGATTGAAAGCATCATCGAGTTTGGCGACACCGTCGCACGCGAGATCATGGTGCCACGCCCCGATCTCGTCGTCGTCGACCACACGGCGACGGTGACGGCGGCGCTCGACATCGCGATGGAACACGGCTATAGCCGCATTCCCGTCGTCAATTCCGACGACGACGATGTGCTGGGCATCGCCTACATCAAGGATCTGATGCGCACCGAGCGCGACGGCGGCGGCAAACGGCCGGTGACCGAACTCATTCGCGCCGTTGAGTTTGTGCCGGAAAACAAGCCGGTGAACCGACTGATGCGCGAGATGCAGGCGCGTAAATTCCATCTTGCGTTGGTTGCCGATGAGTACGGCGCGCTGGCGGGATTGGTCACGCTGGAGGACTGCCTCGAGGAATTGGTCGGCGAGATCGTCGACGAGCACGACGACGAAGAGTCGGAGGTGCAACGCTTTGCAGACGGCGACTACCTGGTCGACGGCGGGATGGCGATCGGCGACCTCAACGACCTGCTCGGCTTGTCGATTCCCGACGACGACTGGGACACGGTGGGTGGGTTCTTGTTCGGCACGCTCGAACATGTGCCAGCTGTTGGCGAATCGATCATGCACGACGGCTGGCGTTTCAATGCCGCCGAAGTAGAAGGCCGACGCGTGCGCAGGGTAAAGGTCACGCTTGAGCCCGAAGAAGGCCAGCCCGCAGAGGGTTGACGATCTCGGCTGCGGAACCTACTGAGGTCCGACGCCGTTGCGTTCGGCGAGTGCGACTTGGTCGGCCGCAGTTAACTCAGCGGCCGACAGCCGGAGCGCGACCACGGCGTAGGCAATCAGCAACAACGCCGATGCTGCGAAGTACGGCGCGCGGAGCCCGAACCACTGCGCGGTGAGCCCGCCGATGAAGGCACCGATCGGCATGACGCCCGTGCTGATCCAGCGATAGGCGCTGTTGACCCGTCCGAAGAGATGGTCGGGCACCAGTTGCTGGCGCATGGTGACGGCGACGATGCTCCAGATCGTGATGGTGAGCGCCTGAATTGTTGTCATCACGATGACCCACCACGCCACCGGGAACAAGCCGATGGCGAGACTGGTCAACACCGGCGCCAGCCCGGCCACCAACATTGCGAAGCGACGACCGACTTTGCTGACGACCTTTCCGCCCACGATGCCCGCTACCAGACTTCCGGCTCCGATGATGGCCACGAGCGGACCGAACCACCGTTCCGCGATGTGCAACTCCTCAAACGCAAACAAAACGAACGTCGCTTGTGTCGCAGCCAAGGCAAGGTTGATCAGGGCGACACCCAGCGTGAGGTTGCGCAGAACGTGATGGTGCGCGAGCCAGTTGAGGCCGGCGCGCATCTCGCTGATCAGACTGACCTTGCCCTCGCCGTTCGTTGCCGCCCGCGGTGTGGGCCGGAACGAACCGCGCAGGCTGGCTGCAAGCATCGCGGCCACCACGAAGCTGGCCGCATCGATACCAAACGGCAGCCACACGGCAATTCCGAACAACGTGCTGCCGATGGGCATGCCCACGAAAGTGCTGCCGGCAATCTCGCTGGAGTACAGCAGACCGTTGGCGCGTTCCAGTTGGGCTTCTTCGACGACTGACGGCAGGATCGCCTGCGAGCCGTTGTCGAAGAAGACCTCACCAAGGCCGAGGCCGAACGCCAACGCCCACAGCATCCACAGTTGCACGTCGTCGAACGCGGCAACCAGGGCAAGGCCGCCGACCAACGCGCCGCGGCAAAGATCGGCAATGACGAGAACGCGTCGACGGTCGGCACGGTCGATCAGCGCACCGACGGGCACCGAGAACAACAGCCACGGAATCGTGAAGAAGGTGGCGACCAGGGCTATCGACGACGGTTCATTGGTGATGCGTGCGGCGAGCAGCGGCAGGGCGATTACGAAAACGCCATCACCAGCGTTGGAGATGGCTGCTGCCGTCCAGAGTCGCCAATACCTCCCCGGCAGCTTGGTCATCGGTCGGCACGCTACTGCAGGCGATGACGCTGCAGCTTGCCAAGCGCTGTGCGCGGCAACGCGTCGGTGATGTGCAGTTCCTTCGGCACGCAAAACGCTGGCAGCGACTCAAGTACATGTGCGCGGATAACAGCGAGCGATGGCGGGTCGTCGTTCGGGACGATCCACGCCACCACGCGTTGTCCCCACTCGCTGTCCGGCACGCCGACGATGGCGACATCGCGAATCGTGGTGTGGGTGGCGATCACGTTCTCAACGACCTCCGGCCACACGTTCTCTCCGCCGGTGATGATCAGGTCGTCGGCGCGTCCTTGTATGTGCAGCCGTCCATCGGGGAGTTGCTCTCCGAGGTCGCCCGTGTGCAACCAGCCGTCGGCGTCAACCGGTGTTGATCCGTCGCGGTAACACCGCAACAGCATCGGACACCGCAACAGCACCTCGCCACCGGAGCCGAACGCGACTTCGACGCCGTCGAGTGGCACGCCGTCGTACACGACACCGCTGCCCGTCTCGGTAAGGCCGTACGTGGCGTGCACGTTCGCAGGTCGATCGGCTGGCGCTCGCGCGCCGCCCAGCACAATCACTCGAAAGAGTTGCGCGTCGATTCGTTGCAGCGCAGTTGGCACGAGCGACACGGCGGTGGCGCCCGTACGCGCCGCGGCTTGCACGCGATCGGCATCGAAGCCGTCGTGGACGATCAGCGGCACGTCGAGCAGTACTGCGCGCGTGATGACCGCCATTCCGCCAACGTGCGCCAAGGGCAGGCACGCCAGCCAGGTGTCATCGCCTGTGATGCCAAGCCGCTTGCTCGATGCGATAGCCGAAGCGCGCACGGCTTGATGGGTGAGGACGACACCCTTCGGTGCACCAGTGGCGCCGCTGGTTGCCATCACCAAGGCGTCGCCTGCTTCCACGCCGCGCCCGGATAAGCGATGAAGCCCCTCGGCATCCAGCAGCCGATCCGGCGCCAATGACTCAAGGAGGCCGCGGCGTGCGGCCGGCGGAAGGCGACGATCGATTGGCAGGACGGCGTTGCCAGCGTCCCATTCGCGTCGCAACGCATCAACGAAGCTCGGCCCACCCGGAAGATCAATCGCCACCAGGTGTCCCACAAGCGGCGACATTAGGCGAGAATGGCGGCGATGAACCGTTGGCTGATAGGCGCCCGACCACGAACACTGCCCGCGGCCGTTGTGCCCGTCGCGCTCGGCGCAGCTGCGGCGGTGGGCGAAGGCGGTGCCGTTTGGTGGCGCGTTGGTGGCGCGCTCGTGGTCAGCCTCGCGCTGCAGGTTGGCGTCAACTATGCCAACGACTACAGCGATGGCGTACGCGGCACCGACGCTGTGCGTGTTGGCCCAACGCGACTCGTCGCCAGTGGTTTGGCCACAGCATCGGCGGTCAAACGCGCCGCGCTCGTCGCGTTTGGCGCAGCAGCACTCAGCGGGTTGGCCTTGGCCGCTGTCACAAGCTGGTGGCTGTTGGCTGTCGGTCTCGCCGCGTTGCTGGCGGGTTGGGGTTACACGGGTGGGCCAAAGCCCTACGGCTACTTCGGTCTCGGCGAACTCTTTGTCTTTGTGTTCTTCGGTCTGGTGGCGACGACCGGCACAACGTTTGTCGTGTGCGAACGGATTACGGCCGTGTCGTGGCTCGCGGGTTGCGCTGCTGGCTGCCTGGCGTGCGCGCTCCTGGTCGTCAACAACCTTCGCGACATTCCGACCGACCGAGTCGCAGGTAAGCGCACGTTGGCTGTTCGCATTGGCGATCGACCAACACGTGCGCTCTACATCGCGTTACTCATTGCCGCGTTCGGACTCGTTGCCGCGATCGCGGTGGGCGGTCGCCCGTGGGCGCTGCTCGGGTTGGTCGGGATTGCCTTGGCGATCAAGCCGGTGCGCACGATTGTCGGTGGCGCCCAGGGTGGCGCATTGATCGCTGTGCTCGGTGGTACCGGCAAGGTGCAGTTGGCGACTGGATTGCTCGCCGCGATCGGTGTTGCGCTCGGCGGCTGAATCGGGCGCTGCGCGTCAAACCGGCGCGACGGCCGCGAGGATCGACTGCAGCACGAAGACCGGCTGTTGCAGATGGGCAGCGTGCCCTGCATTCGGCACCAGCAACGCTCTGCCTTGAGGGATCGCGGCGGCGATCTGTTCCGCTAGCGCCGCGAACTTCTCATCGCGTTCTCCCGCAATAGCGAGTACGGGTGAGTTGATCTCTCTCAGCCGCGGCCACAGCGAGGTCTGCGCACCAGAACCCGCCAGGCGCAAACTGCTGGTGAGACCTTCGACCGTGTTGCGCCGACGATCGGCCAGATCCTCGTCGGTCACCACAAGGTCGCTGAAGAGTGGTTGTGTAACCCATTCGCGAAGAAAAGCATCGAGACCTATCTCTGCCATGCGTGTCTCGATGACATCGTCGGCCTCGCGTCGCCGCGCGCGTTCGTCGGCGTCGGCAATACCTGCCGTGGCCCCGATCAGGACTACGGACTTGGTGAGATGGGGGTACATCAACGCGAGGTGCAGTGCGGCCCGGCCGCCGAGGCTGTAGCCGACATACGTGCCGGGCCCGCCGATCGCCGCGACCATGTCGGCCGTGCGCCGCAAGTCGGCGCGCACCCCGCCCGAGTCGCCGTGGCCGGGCAGGTCGATGACAACGGTGTGGTTCCCGGCGGCGGCCACCTGCTCGGCCAACGGCTTCCACGAGTTGCGCGTTTGTGTGAAGCCGTGAAGGAACACGACCTTGGGCCCACGCGGGTCGCCGAGCTGCTCGGCCCCAAGCGGACCCGATAGCGGGGACCATTGCAGGTGCGATGCGTCAGACATTGGTTGTCTCCAAGTTCTTCGCTAGTAGTCGGCGGACGACATTGACGAATGTTTCGGGGTCTTGCGCACCGGGCACCATCCAGCGGCCGTCGAACACAAAGGTCGGGACCGCAGTGATCTCCGCCTCAGCGGCGATTTGCAGCAACGTCTGCACCTCGGCGCTGCCGTCCTCGCTGTTCAGAAAGTCGCGAACAGCATCGGGGGCCATTCCGACATCCTGTGCACAGTTGGCAAGCGTCGCTATATCGCCGATATCGAGGCCTTCGCAGAAGTAGGCCCGCATCAGTCGTTCCTTCAACGCGTACTGATTGCCGGTGGCTTCCGCCAACCACAGCAGGCGGTGGGCGAGAAGGGTGTTGGCGCGCAATGCCAGATCCATACGGAACTCGAGACCTTCGCCAGCAGCGACGGTGGTGACGTGGTCGATGATCTGGGCTGCGCGCTCCTCGCCGCCGAACTTCTTGGCGTATGCCTCGACAACGGGCACGGACTTGCCAGGTGACGCTGTCGGATCGAGTTGGTAGGGGCGGAACACGACCTTCAGGTCGACTTCGTCGCGCAGCGCGGCTGCGGCCGCTTCCCACCTTCGCTTGCCGATGTAGCACCAAGGGCAGATGACGTCGGACCAAATCTCGACTGTTAGCGATGGACGCACGGGTTCACGATACGCCCCTATCGTTGCGACCATGACGCGGGCGCCGGAGGATGTGCAAGCAACGTTCTGCGCCACCCTGGTTGATCAATGGGTGCGGATGGGGCTGCGCCATGCAGTGGTCGCACCCGGCTCGCGCAGCACTCCAATGGCGCTGGCTTTGGCCGAGCGATCCGATGTTGCGCTGCAGATCGCGCACGACGAGCGCTCGGCGGCATTCATCGCTCTCGGGATTGGTTTGGCAACCCACGTGCCAGCGGCGCTGCTGTGCACCAGCGGCACAGCTGCAACGCACTTCCATGCGGCCGTCGTAGAAGCCGACTTGTCGGGCGTTCCGCTGCTGGTGCTGACCGCGGATCGCCCGCCCGAGTTGCAAGGCATAGGAGCGCCGCAGACCATCAACCAAGTGCGGTTGTACGGCGATGTTGTGCGCTGCTTTGCAGACCCAGGCGTGGCCGAAGGCGGCGAGGCGTCGACCTGGCGCGAGATGGCTGCGCACTGGTGGGCGCTGGCGACCGGCCGCGATGCCGGGCCAGTGCACGTCAACCTGCAGTTCCGCGAGCCCCTCGTAGGCGTCGCTGGTGAATTGCCGCCAGCAATTGCGTTGGCGGACGGGCCCGGTGAGTTGCCGTCACAGGAACTCGCCACAGTCGCGACCTTGCTGACCGGCAAGCGAGGGCTGATCATTGCGGGCGGCGGCGTGTCCGATGCTGCATCGGTCGCGGCATTGGCGAACATGTTGCAGTGGCCAGTGTTTGCCGACCCACGCTCGGGTTGCCGTGGCCTGGCGCAGGCCGTGAGTTGTTTCGACGCGATCCTGCGAGCCACTCCGTTTGCTGCCGCGCACAGACCGGAAGTGGTCTTGCACCTTGGCGAGCCTCCTGCGTCGAAAGTGCTCGGCCAATGGCTGCAGGCTGGCAGCGCCGTTCACGTTCATGTGCACGAGCAGCGGCGCACAATCGATCCGCTCCGGCTTGTTACGCACCGCATCACTTGCGACACGACGAGTTTCTGCAACGAACTGTCCGCGCTGCTGAGCCCAGCGACCGAAACAACGTGGTTAGCCGATTGGCGACGCGCCGAGCAGCTCGGACAGCAAACGATCGATGCCACTGTCGCGGCTCGCTCGCTTTCGGAGCCCCAGGTTGCTCGCCTTCTCAGCGATGGCGCACAGCTGGTCGTGTCCTCGTCGATGCCGGTGCGTGATGTCGAGTGGTTCGGCCAATCGGGATCGACCACGCGGGTGTACTCGAACCGCGGTGCAAACGGAATCGACGGCGTCATCGCTACTGCGATCGGCGTTGCTGTCGGGTCGGGCGACAAGACGGTGGTGTTGCTCGGCGACGTCGCGTTCTGTCACGACCAGTCGTCGTTGACCGCGCTCGCCGCGCGCCGGCTGCCAATCACCATCGTGGTCGTCGATAACGATGGCGGCGGCATCTTCTCGTTCTTGCCGCAAGCAACGACGCTGCCGTCGGAACGATTCGAGCAATTGTTCGGTACACCACATGGCACCGACATTGTCGCTGTTGCGCGTGCTCACGGGCTCGGCGCGACGACGGCAACCACCCTCGGCGAGTTGCGGGCTGCTCTCGCCGACGCCGCCGTCACCGTTGTGCGCGTGGCGTCAGATCGAACACGCAACGTTGTGGAACACAACCGCATTAACGCCGCAGTAGCAGCTGCGATCAGTTAGGGCGGCGGGCCGGCATCCTGGGCCTGAAGGCCTCAGTGAGCCGCTTTGGTCAATGACTACCATCAAGCTATGCGGCAAACCGTTCGACGTCTGATGGCCCCTGTTCTCTTGCTTCTCATTTCTTGCTCAGGTTCCCATTCAGATGAAGGGGTCGCCTCAACTTCGCCGGAATCCGCCGTGCTGGAGCCGGGTCGCATTCTGGATCTGGAATCGGATCTCGATCCGTTGACCGACGAGTTGGCCGCCATTCGCGAGGGCACCGATGGGTCACTGCCGATGCAAGATGCGCTTGATCTATTTGCCTCGGCATTCGGAGAAATGCCCGGTGGGAACGCCGCGCGATTTGAGGGATCCACGGAATTCGCCGAGCTCGCAATACGCGAAGTCATGCGGCATTGGCAGGAGTTGACCAGCGAACAGCAAGACACCGTGCGGGCGTTGAGAGGAAATCCGGGACAAGCGTCCTCGTTACTCGCCTCGCCGCCCGATACGACCTCCGACTCGGAACTGGAGGCTGCGAAGGCTTTGGCAGCGGAGGCGCAGGCCGCAATAGCAGCCAGGCTCGGAATCGAGCTGCCGTTTCCAATTGAGATCTCGCTCGTCCACCATCTTGGAGCGCTTCACCCTGAACTCGTTCCCCCTGGAAGCACCGGCATCGCAGGAATGACGTGGCCGCTCGATGAGGACGGAGAACTCGCAATGACCGGAGGCGACGTGGTCCGTTGTGCCATCGATCTACAGCCACCCGTCAATCCCGGCACCGTCTACCACGAGATCTTCCACTGCTTCCAGTACGCACTCACCGGTGACGCTTCTCTCTACTGGTCCATACCAGGTTGGATCTCTGAGGGTTCAGCCGTTTGGGCCACCAACGAATTTGTAGATGATTACCGAACGCCATGGATCTTTCAGCAGTGGATACTCAGCACACGCTCTCTCTACTCGATGTCGTACGAAGCGTTCGGCTATTACCTGGTTCTCGATTCAATGGGAGTCTCCACGTGGGATGTCATCGGCGACATGCTGACTTCTGGTGGCAACGAAGCGGCCGTCGCCGCAAGTGGACTCGAGCCCATGCGGGTTCTGTCACGAGTCGTAACGTCAAAAGCGCGAGCTCGTAGTGTCTCCGGTTTGCCGGTGTCGGATATATGGGACTTTTCCGCGGCGAATGTTCCGAGGGACGGCTACTTCACTGATGCGACGGTCTCCCCAGGTTCGCCAAGTCAGGCACGGTTCGGTTTGCGGGCGTTCGCAGCCGCGCCGGTCGAAGTTATCCATGTGGAGCGAGGCAGCGTTCTACAGGTAGCTCTCCACGGCGACGTCGGCGCCTTGGAGTTTTTTGGCCAGCAACCGATCGAATGGAACGACAGCCTGGTGCGAAGTTTCTGCCTGGACGAAGGTGGCTGCGTTTGCGGCGCCGATGAACTTGAGCATGGCGCGCAGGACCTAATTCTTGGGGTTGGGCAACTCCACGGAGGATCAGCCCGTGTCGACGTTCGTGTTGCTGACATCGCATTCACCGATGGCAACTGGGCTGGAACAATTTCCTCCCCGGATCTCACGATCAGTGGCGCTGCCGGAAGCGGATTTCGACCAGGAGCCGAAGCGGCGATCAACTTCACCGTTGAAGATGGTGCCGTCACTTCCGGAACCTACGGACTGCAGTTCCCCGCCATCTTCGACTCGCCAGTGGGGACCGGCAGCGGAGTCGTATCGATAGCCGGTCAAGTCGTCGGCTGCGGATATGCCCCTGAACTGGAACCCACCACGCTCGTCATCGACGCAACAGTCGAACTCTCGGCAGGCTTCTCAATTCCAATGCAGGCCGAGATCGACTTTGCCGCCGGCACCATCACCGTGGAGCAAGCCGGAGCCCCGCCACAAACACGACCGCTTGGCGACATAACTTCCACGTCGACGGGGTTCACTTCCTGGCTCATCGAAACCGGCAGCACTCCAACAAACCGGGTCGGCCAACTCGAGGCCACTGCAGAGCTAGCAACGATGACCGCAGCAGGATTCGCCGTCGGCGACTTTCAATTCAGATTCGACATCAGTCGCGCCTAACTCGTTAGCAAACACAATCCGTGCCGCGTGAACGTTGCCCCCACGAGTCGACTATGGCGGCACGATCGCGCTCAGCTCTCGCCGACGCTGCCATCAGCGTTGTGCGCGTGGCATCAGATCGAACACGCAACGTTGTGGAACACAACCGCATTAACGCAGCAGTAGCAGCTGCGATCAGTTAAGGCGGCGGGCCGGCACCCCGATGTGGAGTTTGGAAGACTCGGATGCGAACGACTCCGAGAGTCGGCCGCGGAGACCGTCGTCGAACAAAGTCTGTTCCATGACCTGCAACTTGCGATCGTCGATCTGCAACTTGCGATCGTCGACTGCCTCAACGGCCGGTGTGCGGGCCTGACGACGTGCTTGCTTGATGATCGATCCGTCATTGCCTTGCACTGGAACAAGGTTGTAAACGCCGAGGCAAGCCTGGATCGTCCCCGCGAAGAGGCAGAACGCAGTCAAAGGAGCGTTGGCGCGGAAGGTCAACCACACCACAGCGAAACTCGCAGCGGTGACTAGATCGCTCGCGGGTCCGGCCACCGCCATTACTGCCCATGCCCTAGGCGTGTTAGAGGCTGCTGGCGCACGGAAGAAGACGTAGGGCCGGTTGCCAACACCGAAACCGGTCAGCTTCAGACCCACCTGCCGACCGGCCAGAGCGTGAGACGTCTCATGCAGGACGGGCCCGATGAACGCCACCCAGACCATCGCGGCCGCGATGCCGAGCAACACGGATTCACCTGACAAGCGCCAGGCCCACACGAAGATGGTGATAAGGCTCACCCACGCCAGAATCCCGCGCAGGGCACCAGCGTGCAACCGAAACCGGTTGCGCTGCCACACAACCCTGCCCGCCGGTACGAAACCGATCGGCGACCAGCGACCGGCAGAGTCCCAATTGGGATGGTTGCTCGTCGCGTTTTCACCGATGGACATGAAAGCCTCATCGGCCTGTCAAGCGAGCACCTTGAATCCGTCGCGAGGACGACTCGGCTCGCGCGGGTCGACTAGGGGCGGACGATCGCGCTCAGCATGGCCTGCAGCTTCGCTTGCGTTTCGGCGAGCTCGCTGAGGGGATCGCTTTCGGCGACGATTCCGCCGCCAGCCACCAAGCGGGCTTGCCGTCGATCCGCCGAAAGTTCTGCGCAACGAATCGCAACCGCCCACGTGCCGTCGCCGGCGGCGTCGACCCAACCGACCGCGCCGCCGTAGCGACCGCGGGTGAAGCCCTCGGCACGCGCGATCAATGCGAGCGCCTCGTCGCGGGGGAACCCGCCGAGTGCGGGCGTGGGCGAGAGCGCCCGCACCAGATCCAGCACGTGTGGTCGCGGATCGCTGAGCTGACCCTCTAGCGCAGTGCCGAGGTGCTGCACATTGGCGACGCTGATGATTGATGGTTCCGGCTCCCAATCGAGGAAGCTGCAAAAGGGCAACAACGTGTCGTGGATCATGTCGATCACTACTCGGTGCTCGATCTGGTTCTTCTCGCTGGCGAGCAGTTCTGCAGCTGCTCGCCGATCTGTCTCCGGGTCGCCGGTGCGAGCGGTCGTGCCCGCGAGCGGGTGACAGCGAACCGTGTTTCCTTCGACTGCGATCAGCAACTCCGGCGACGCACCAATGAACCCGTCGACGGAGTACCGGTAGCTGCTGCCGAAACTGGCTTTCAGTCGCCGCAGCACCGCATGCACATCGATGGGCTCCGGGCTCGTCACGATGACTTCGCGGGCAATGACCGCCTTCGTCAACAGGCCGTCGCGTACTGCGTTGCGCGCAGTGGTGACGGCAGCGAGGTAGTGATCTACGTCTGTTAGCGGTGCGACAGTGAACGCCTGCGCCTTCGGTTCCGGACGCGATGCAGGAGGCTCGAATGTCGCCCCATCGATCATGGTCACCCAGCGGCGTCCATCGGCATCCTTGCCGACGACGACCTGCGGTATCACGAGTTCGCATGGTGCGCCGGGCTCGAACGGAATCGAACCAATCGCAAGCGGATGAACGTCGCCTACCTCATCGATGTGATCGATCGCTGACAACGCGACAGCAACGTCGCCGAGTGGAACGCGAGCCGCGACACCGCGACCGGCGATGCCGACACCATCGCGTACGAACAAGTAGCCGTCTCCGGCGGCAACGTCGTTGAGGTCGACATCTTCGACGAGTGGTCGAGTGTGTGCGCGCATGTCAGTCGCGGGTGCCGACCATCAGCTGCGTCAGGCCACCGGAGAGTTGCTGGTGGGTCGCGTCGGCGAATCCAGCCTTGGCGAGCATCGCGACCAGTTCGGCGCGCGGTGGGAGATACGCGACGCTCTTGGGCAAGTAGCGATACGCGGCGCCGTCGCTGAGCAGCGCGCCAATCTTGGGCACGATCTTGCCGAAGTAGATGTTGTTGCCCCACCGGACGAAGCGATTGTGCGGGATTCCGACATCGAGCAACGCGATCCGTCCACCTGGGCGCACCACGCGAGCCAACTCGGCGAAGAAAGTCGGCAGGTCGCGCAAGTTGCGCAACGCGAAGCCGCATGTCGCGCCGTCCACGCTGTGGTCGGGGAGTGGCAAGCAAAGAATGTCGGCCTGGGCGCGCGGGCTGGCGCTGCGATCGGCGGCGAGCATTCCGAAACTGAAGTCGAACGCAATCGGCAGCGCGCCCGCCTTGCGTAAGTCGGTGCACAGGTCTCCGGTCCCTGCCGCCAGATCGATCACCGTGCTGTTCGCCGGCAAAGCGAGCGCACGCACGGCCTTGCGTCGCCACCGAACGTCGAGCCGAAACGTCATGATGCGATTGACCATGTCGTAGCGCGGTGCGATTGCGTCGAACATCTCGCGAACAGCGTGTTCCTTTTCAGCGCCCTCGGGCAGAGTGTCGCGGTCCCACACTCGTTCGCTCATGAAGTGGAGGTTACGTGCGCACGGGCGGTTGTGACAGCATCGCGACCTATGAGCGACGAACTGTGGCGTAGAGGGGCTTTGGAACTGGCTGGGATGATCGCGCGCAAGGAGGTTTGCAGCCGCGAAGTCGTGACCGCGCACCTTGCGCGTATCGATGACGTAAATCCTCGTCTCAACGCGATCGTGCGTCGGTGGGATGCCGATTCGTTAGCGGCTGCTGATGCTGCCGATGAAGCGGTCGCAGCCGGTCGCGACCTGGGTCCGCTCCACGGCGTACCGGTGACGGTGAAGGAGAACATCGACCTCGCGGGCACACCGACCACGCAAAGCGTCGTGTTTCTTGCGGAGGCTGTGTCGCCCACCGACGCGCCGGTTGTCGAGCGCGTGCGAGCCGCGGGGGCGATTCCGATTGGCCGCACGAACCTGCCCGACCTTGGGCTGCGCGTGACCACCGAGAGTTCGTTGCATGGCGTCACCCACAATCCTTGGCATCCGACCCGGACTACTGGCGGCTCGAGCGGTGGGGAAGGGTCGGCGCTGGCCAGCGGCATGTCGCCGCTCGGCTTCGGCAACGACATTGGTGGCTCGTTGCGCAATCCGGCCAACTGCTGTGGCATTGCGTCGATCAAGCCGACTCAGGGACTGGTGCCGTGGGCAACCGAAATTCCGCCCCAGGACCCCGGAATGTCGGCGCAACTGATGCTCAGTGAGGGTCCGATGGCGCGTCACGTAGCCGACGTTCGCGCCGGGCTACTCGTAATCGCTGGTGCCCACGACCGCGACCCGCGGTCGTTGCCCGTCACGTTGGCCGACCGCGCGTCCGGGCGCCCGCTGCGTATCGCCGTCGCCGCCACGCCGCCGGCCGGGTCGACACATCCCGAGATTGCAGCGGCGATCACACACGCCGCCGATGAGTTGTCGAACGCCGGTGCACAGGTCACGGAAGCAATTCCTGCCTCGTTCGCGCGAGCGGTCCATTTGTGGGGTGTGATCCTCAGCGAAGAGATTCGCGCACAGCGGGCATTGCTGGACTTGGTGTTGGGTGAAGCCGGGAAGAAGTTCTTGTCGTACAGCGACGATGTGTTCCCACCAATCGACACGGCGACATTGATGATGGCATTTGGAGAGCGCAACGCGATTGATCGCGAGTGGCACCAGTTCCTCACGCAGTACGACGTGCTGCTGATGCCGACCTGGACACAGCCTCCATTCGAGTTGGGGGCCGACATCGTGTCGTTGCAAGCAGCTCTGGGCACCCTGGAATTACTGCGTCCCGTGCTGCCCGCCAACTTGCTCGGACTACCGGCAGCCGTCGTTCCAGTCGGAATGGCCGACGGCATGCCAGTCGGTGCGCAGCTTGTGGGCCGTCGGTTTGCAGATCTGACCTGTCTGAGCGCCGCTGAGCAATTGGAGAACGCGTTCGGCACGATGACACCGATCGATCCGGTTCTCTAAGCCGTCAACTGTCGGCGGCGACCGCAATCTGTTTCGCCCAGCGGTAGTCGGCCTTGCCGCTTGGTGAGCGGAGGATCTCGGGCACGTAAACGAACAGCTTGGGCAACTTGTAGCGCGCGATGTGCCGCTCGGCCTCGGTGCGCAACGAGTCGTCGTCGACGGTTTGCCCTTCGCGCAAGCGCACTATCGCAACTACCTCGTTACCCCATCGTTCGCTTGGGCGTCCGGTGACCACGCAGTCGTACACCGCAGGGTGCGCCTTGACTGCCGCCTCGACCTCTTCCGCGAAAATTTTCTCGCCACCAGAGTTGATCGTCACCGAGTCGCGGCCGAGCACTTCCACCGTTCCATCACTGCGCAAGCGGGCACGATCGCCGGGCACGGCGTATCGCACGCCGTCGACGACCGGATATGTGTGCGCGGTCTTTTCTGGATCGTTGAGGTAGCCGAGCGCGAGCTGACCGCTCTTCGCCAACCAACCAAGTTCCGGATCGCCGGCGGCCAACTCGTGCGTGAGATCGGCGCTCAGCACGTGGTTCTCCGGGCTCAGCGGAAAGGTACCGGTGGTCGCGCCAGATCCTGCCGACACGTGCGACAGCTGGCCACCAGCCTCCGATGAACCAAGCCCGTCGACGATCAGCACAGTGGGTAGCAACGCGAGGAACTCGTCCTTCAGCGGTGCGCTCAGCGCGGCGCCACCCGACAGCAGCACTGTGAGGCTGGAGAGGTCGTACGTCGCTTTGGCCAGTTGATCGAGTAGCGGTCGACCGAATGCGTCGCCAACGATCAAGAGAAAGTTCGAGCGCTCGCGTTCGATCATCGACCAAATGTCGTCGGGGTCGAGTCGATCGGTCTGCGACTGAACGTGAATCGTGCCGCCTTGATTCCAGGTGCGCATCGCGATCCAGTGGCCGGCGCCGTGCATGAACGGCGGTGAGAGCAGTGACTTCAACGTTCCCGCGGCCTCGGCGACGACAGCGTCGAGTTCCGTCGCGCGACTGCCGCCGAAACATTGCACGTTTGCGTCGCCGTTACGCCACAACACGCCCTTGGGCATTCCGGTGGTGCCGCCGGTGTACAGGATGTACAGATCATCAGCGCTCCACGTCACTGCTGGCTTGTCGGCGTGACTACTGGCCAACGCATCCTCGTACCAGGTCGCTCCTGGCAGCAAGGGCAATTCCGACTCGTCGGCGACCTGCAAGATCACGCGTAGCCCCGGCAACATCGGCAGGACGTCCGCCAAAATGGGCGTGAACCGGCTGTGGACGACAATCGCCGTCGCCTGCGCATCGTCGAGCAGATACTGCAACTCGGCAGCGACGTAGCGGTAGTTGACGTTGAACGGCGCGACGCGAGCCTTGAAGGAACCGATCATCGATTCCAAGTACTCGTTGCCGTTGTGCAGGTAGATGGCGAGGTGATCCTGGCCGCTCTCGTGGCCGGCGAGTTTGTCGCGCTCAATGTGGCAGCCAAGCTTTTGTGAGATCAGGTAGTTCGCGAGCCGGCGCGTTCGGTCCGTCATCTCGCGCCACGTCAGCCGCCGGTCGCGATAGATCAGGCAGGTTTCGTCGGGTCGCGACGCGGCGATCGCCTCGTGGACGAGCGCGACTGGGAACTGACCGTCTTGGCTTTCCGGCATCGCCCGAATGTAGGCGCTAGGTTCGGCGCATGAGCATTCCAGAAGGCAAAGGACTGGGCCTGCCGGTCGATACTCGCGATGTCAGCAAGGTGCTGTTCGGCATGTTCATGCCGCAGGGCTGGAAGATGGAGCTGGCATCTATCGACGGCGCCGAAGCAAAGTGGCAAACCGCCGTCGACATCGCCGTGCGCGTCGAGGAATTGGGCTACGACTCGCTGTGGGTTTACGACCACTTCCACAACGTTCCCAAGCCCGCCAACGAAGCGGTGTTCGAGTGTTGGACGACAATGGCAGCCATCAGCCAGCGCACGTCGCGGGTGCGCCTGGGGCAGATGGTCGGCTGCAACGGCTATCGCCAGCCGAGCGTGCTCGCCAAGATCACTTCAACCGTCGACATCATCAGTGGCGGCCGTCTCGATTGGGGCATCGGCGCCGGTTGGTTGGAGAACGAGTTCGACGGCTACGGCTTCGACTTTCCGCGGCCAAAGGATCGCATCGGCATGATGGCCGAAGCGGTGCAGATCGTGCGCAGCATGTGGACCGAGCCCGCAACCTCGTTTAAGGGCAAGTACTACACACTCGATCGGGCGCAATGCGATCCGAAGCCGCTGCAGTCGCCGTATCCGCCGATCTGGATTGGTGGCGGCGGCGAGGAACTGACATTGCGCGCCGTGGCGCGCTACGCCGACTGCGCCAACTTTGGTGGCAAGCCCGACGAGTGGACACACAAGCGCGAGGTACTGAAGGGGCACTGCGCAGCGGTAGGTCGTGACGAATCAACGATTCGCAAGACCTGGACGCCCGAGGTCTTTATCCGCGCGACCGAAGCCGAGGTTGTTGCCGCCGGGAGCAAGAGCCTGTGGGGCCAGCCCTTCGAAGACTGGCGCGCGGGAAACCTGGTGGGAACCGCAGAACAAGTCAGCGAGAAGATCCAGCAGTACATCGATCTTGGTTGCACCGGTTTCGTGCCGTGGTGCCCCGACTACCCAAGCACCGAGACGATCGAGCGCTTTGCAGCCGACGTCATGCCCAACTTCCGCTGACCAAACGGCGAGCAACCGCTACTCGTACGCGCGGTAGATCACTTCTGCGACACAACTCGGCTTGGGGGCGCCTTCGCATTCAAAGGTGAGCTCGTACGTGCTCTGCACGCCGCCGGCGATGTCGTCAACCGCAATCAACTTTGCGCCCATTCGCAAGCGCGCTCCCACAGGCACAGGGGCCATGAAGCGAACCTTGTTGCAGCCGTAGTTGACGCCCATCTTGAAACCAGTGGTGGTGACCACCTGCGGCAGGAGCACTGGTGCCAGCGAAAGCGTCAGGTAGCCGTGTGCGATCGGGCCACCAAACGGGCTCTCCTTCTTCGCGCGCTCCACGTCGATGTGAATCCATTGATAATCGCCTGTCGCCTCGGCGAACAACTGAACGCGTTCTTGCGTGATGTCCATCCAGTCGCTGTAGCCGAGGTGTTCGCCGACGACTGCTTTCAGTCCGGCGCTGCCATTGATGATGCGAGGTGCCATCGCCCGAGCATGCCAGGTTGCGCTAGCTGCCTCAGTAACCGAGGCGCTCGACGCGGTCGGGTTTCCGCTGCCAGTCCTTGTCGACCTTCACGAACAGCTCCAAGAAGACGCCTTCGGGGAGCTGTGCGCGGGCAAGCTTGCCGACCTCTTTCAACACGAGGCCCCCCTTGCCGATGACCATGCCCTTTTGGCTGTCGCGCTCGACGATGATCTCAACACGCACGCGTGGCCATTCCCACTCGGTGACGCGGGTGGCGATGCTGTAGGGCAATTCGTCGTGCGTGACAGCCAGCAACTGCTCGCGCACCAATTCTGCAACCCACCGCTCTTCGGGTTGATCGCTGATGGTGTCGGCGGGGAAGTACTCCGGCCCTTCTGGCAACTGCGCCGTCAGGTATGCGACGAGTTCCGGCATCCCAGCGCCAGTAACCGCCGAGACCGGGAAGTACTCGCGCGCGTTGAGCGAGTTGACCGCCGTTAACTGCGCCAGCAGCTGGTTGGACTTGGCCGCGTCGATCTTGTTGACGATCACGATCGCGTTCGGCATGTCGAGGTGGCGGGCGACCCACTTGTCGCCGCTGCCGAATGGCTTGGTCGCGTCGATGACCAAGCACACGACATCGACGTCGCTGACGCTGTCGAGCGCGGTGGCGTTGACGCGCTCACCGAGCGCGGTTTGCGGCTTGTGCAACCCAGGCGTGTCGACAAACACCAGCTGGGTATCGGCTGTCGACAACACACCCATCACGCGATGGCGAGTGGTTTGCGGCTTATCGCTGACGATGCTGACCTTGCGGCCGCACATCGCGTTCACCAACGTGCTCTTACCCACGTTGGGACGACCAACGAGTGTTACGAATCCGCTGCGCATGGGACCGCCACGCTATCGGCGGCTCAGTCTTGGACTGTGCTGCTTGTCGTGGTGGCGGCGAGCGGCAGCGGGTCGGGGTCGAATTGTGAACTCGTGCCGGTGTAGATCTCGTAGTCGGCAAATGTGAGTTCGACACCCGGCGCTCGTTCGACGCCCGATGGCAACGGTACCCGTTGGTTGAACACGACTTGGCCGACACCGCGGCTGCTCGTGATGGTGAGGACTAGCTGCGCGATAACCAGTCGCTGATTGGGTAACGCCACCAGCACAAAGAAGTCGTCGGGCAACGTGACGGTTGCGACTCCGCTGCCATCGGTGGCCACGCGAATGTCGACGTTGTCGGGGACGACCGTCCGTAGGCCGTCTCCAAATGGCCCGAGCTGCAAGGCGGTGATGATCTTCTGCAGTGTCACCGGGGTTGCCATTGGTTGCAGCGTGGGTGTGAGCTGGCCATTGGTGACGAAGTACAAAGTCACGGGCTCGTTGGGGACGACGGTCGTAGCCGGCTCCAAACCCGTCGTCGTTGTCTCGATCAGCGTGGTTGTCGTCGAACTCGAAGTGGCGGGCAGAGTGTCATCAAGACCGAACTGCGGGTCGATGCGTTCGACCTTGCCCTCGTCCACGACGCTGCACGCGACGGCTGTCGCGGTGAACAGCACGCATATTGCTACCAGTCGTACGCGCATCACGCCGCGCCCTGAATGCTGGCGAGAAAGCGCGCGCCACCGCCGGGGCGATCTTCCACCCATGCTTCGCCGCCATGCGCTTGCGCATGCTCCGCGACGAGCGACAGGCCAAGACCGGTGCCGACGCGGTGTCGTGCCGCGCTGCCGCGGGCGAAACGCTCGAAAATGCGCGAACGCTCGCCGCGCGCTACACCAGGGCCGGCGTCGTCGACGCCGAGCACGAACGCGTGGCGACCGCGCATCTCTATCGATACGCGCACTGGCCCGCCCCCATGCTCGCGTGCATTCTCGAGCAGGTTTGCAAGTATGCGTTCGAAGCGCAGCTTGTCCAGCTTCACAAGTGCTGGCACCTTGCGGTCGAACTCGATGGGTACTTCACCAAAGCCGTAACGCTGCGCAATGCGTGGAATGAGATCGCGCGGGTCGACGTCCTCGCGGTGAAGTTCAGTCGACCCGGCATCTATGCGTGACAGCTCCAGCAGGTCCATCACCATGCTGTCGAAGCGCCGTACTTGACTGACCACCACGTCGAGTGCCTGTTGGGTGCGCTCGGGCAGATCTGAGCGGCGACCATCGAGTACTTCTACCGCGGCGGTGAGCGCGGTGATCGGGGAACGCAGTTCGTGACTGACGTCGCTGGCGAACCGTGCCTCACGTTCGATTCGGGTCTGCACCGCATCAGCCATCTCGTTGAACGAGCTCGCGAGTCGATCGAGGTCGGGGTCGCTCTCCGCTGGTAGCCGCGCGTCGAGACCGCCAGTGGCGATCTCCCCGGCCGCGGTGGCCACCCGCGAAAGCGGTCGCAGCAATCGCCGGCTTGTCCACCAGCCAAGCGCGCCTGCCAACAGGATCGTCACGATCGACCCGATGATCAGCGCCGTCGCGATCGCGCGCAGGTTGCTCTCTGTGCTCTCCATCGACAGCGCCTCGAAGTACTTGGCACCGACCGCTGGCATGTCGATCCCAACGGCGATGAAGGGGACGCCGTCGAGCTCGTAGCGCTGCTGTGCGCTACTGCCAAGGCCAACGGAGATCAGCAAGTCAGCCGGAAAGTCGGCCTGGGAGCGTCTGATGTCGGTGAACGCATTGTCGTCGCCCTGGATCAGCAACGCGAATCCTTCACCCTCTGTGCGCAGGTCGCTCATGGTGAACTGCTGCTCGGCGATCAGCAGATCACGAATTGTCTTGGCGTTCGTATACGCCTGCGTGCGTGCAGTCTCTTCGCGCTGCTCGATCAGCACCGAGCGGGCAACGGCGTAGGTGACGACGGCAAGCGCCAGGCTGGCCACCAGCGCAGTGAGCGAGAAGAACAGCGTGACCCTCGTGCGCAGGCGCAAGGTGCGTCGGCGGCGTGGCGGCTGTTTCATCGGCGACAGTCTGGCTCATCGGCGGGCGCGCTCAAATGTCGCGCCCGCCGACGGCGAACCAGTTGAGAAGGAAGGAGAGGGATCACCGCTGCCGGTGAGGCACCAGGGGGAGGAAGGTACCTCACCGGGACAGCGTGAACAGGTGTAACTCTCGCCGACATTTGTGACGAAGTGGCTCTGGCTGTGTGCGATTTGTGTAACGGTCTGACCGTGCCGTTACGGCCCGATTTGGCCGGTAAGTATGTGTGTCGTGATCTCGCTGCTGTTCATTGAGGACGACGACGCAATTCGGCTGGCCCTGAAACTGGCGTTGGAGGACGAGGGTTACGAAGTGCGCGAGGCGCCCGACGGTGCTTCTGGGCTCGCCGCGTTCGCGGCGAGCGAGCCGGATCTGGTGTTGCTGGATCTGCGACTGCCCGACATCAGCGGCTTCGAGGTCTGCCGATCGCTGCGGGCTAGCAGCATCGTGCCGATCATCATCGTGACGGCGCAAACCGACACGTACGACCTGGTCGCCGGTCTCGAAGCCGGTGCCGACGACTACGTGATGAAGCCTGTCGTACCCAAGGAGCTCGCCGCTCGGATTCGGGCGGCCTTGCGGCGTGTGCACTTGCACGAAGTGAGTGCGTCATCGTCGATCAGCAAGATGGGCGACATCGAGCTACGCCGCGAGCAGGGGATCGCGCTGAAGGGCGGCCACGAACTGGCGCTCACCAAGACCGAGTATCGCCTGCTGTGCGAGTTTGCAGACCACGCCAACATGGTGTTGTCGCGCGATCAGCTACTCGAGCGTGTGTGGGGCTACGAGTATCTCGGCGACAGTCGGCTCGTAGACGCGCACGTGCGCCGACTTCGCGTGAAGATCGAAGACCATCCCGACGACCCGAAGCACATCGTGACCGCACGTGGCATTGGCTACCGCCTGCTTGCTTAACCCCTAGCCCCAGACGCGGCTGAGTAGATACTCGCCAAGACCTTTCGCCTGCGGATCGAAGGCGGTGTTTGAGGCAACGCCCTCACCGAGCAGCCCGACGATGACAAAGTTCAGTGCGTGCAAGTTGGGCAGCTCGACGCGCCGGACTTCTAGCGCGCTTGCCTCCGGAAGTAGTCGTTGCACGACGGCCGGCGACAGGTTGTCGCGCAACCATGCAAATCCGGCGTCGTCGCGCGCCCAGATTCCGACGTTGGCGTTGCCGCCCTTGTCGCCGCTTCGTGCCGCAAAATGCGAGCCGAGCGTCTCGCCCGCGGTCGGTCCGACCGGTCGTGCGTCGCTTGCAATGGCGCTACGCGCTCCGTCGTTACCAACTTGATGACGCGGTGGGGCAGCGACAGCTATCCGCTTCCCGTCGGGCATGACGACAACTTCTGCGATCTCGGCGGCGTCGACGAGTGCTGGCCAGTAAATGCCGAACGACTCTGCATCGCCGGGCGCTCCGGTCACGAAGAAGCCCGGATAGTTGGCAAGCGCCATTTCGATCGCCGCCGAGCTGAATGCTCTGCCAGCCAGGCGTTCGTCGTTGCTCTTCACTGTGACGTGTAGCCGTCCCGACGCTTGCTCCTGCGTTGCGGCATGCGGTGGGGCCTCGACAAGGCGTACATCGACTTCATCGAACCGGTCCTTGCCGCCTAGGCGGGCGAACAGCGCGGTTTCGAGCCACTTGGCCTTCTCGCGTTGGTGATCGCCGGTGAGTGCAAACGTCATTCGATTGCGGTACCCGCCATCCAGGTTGATGCACACTTTGGCGGTCGCCGGCGCCGGAAGTCCGCGTACACCATCTACGCGCACGCGATCCGGGCCGTCTTGGGCCAGCGAGATCGTGTCGAACTGCGTGACGACGTCGGGATTTGCGTAGTCGGCGGTGCCGATCTCGTACAGCAATTGCGCGGTCACCGTACCGATGTTGACGAGTCCACCGGTTCCTTCGTGTTTCGTGATCACGGAACTGCCGTCGGCCGCGACCTCCGCAATCGGAAAGCCGAGTGGCTTGCTCGGGTCGGGGATCTCGTTGAACCACGCGTAGTTACCGCCCGTGGCTTGTGTGCCGCACTCGACGATGTGGCCGGCGACGACCGCGCCAGCTAGCCGATCCCAATCATCGAGTGCCCAGCCGTGCCACCAAGCAGACGGGCCCACCACGAGTGCCGCATCGGTGACGCGCGGACACACCACGACGTCGGCGCCGCTTTGCAGCGCAGTCGCGATGCCCCAGCCGCCGAGGTAGGCGTTGGCGGTGAGGGCTTCGGCGACCAGCGGCGCTCCGGTGTCGAGGTGTTGCAACTGCGGGCGCAGATCTTCGACACGACTCATCAGGTCGTCACCTTCGATGTGAGCGACCGTGGCCTGAACGCCAAGTCGTGCCGCGATCTCGCGCACCTTGTCGGCGCAGCCAGCGGGGTTCAGGCCGCCAGCGTTGGTGACGACTTTGATGCCGCGCTCGATGCACGTCGCAAGCACTTGTTCCATCTGCAGCAGAAACGTTCTCGCATAACCGAGGTCCGCGTTGCGTGTGCGTTGCTTGTGCAGGATGAACATCGTCAGCTCGGCCAGCCAGTCGCCGGTGAGGACATCGATGTCGCCGCCGTCCACCATCTCCTTCGCCGCGCTCAACCGATCACCAAAGAACCCGCTGCAGTTCGCGATCCGCACCGCCCGCCGCTGGGAATCCGCGGGGGGTTTCATGCCGCACTACCTGCAGCGGGGGGTTTCATGCACGCCTGCGTGCATGAAACCCCCGGCTGCCGCCCTGCGTGCATGAAACCCCCCGACCTGGATGCGGTCATGCTGGGTCTACCTTCAGCAGTGGTTGGCCACCGTCGAGCTGTTGGCCGGGGTGAACGAAGATTTCGGCGACAGTGCCAGCGTGCGGTGCCTGCACCTGGTGTTCCATCTTCATCGCTTCTAGCGTCATCAGTGGCTGCCCGGCGACCACGACATCGCCGACCGCGACGAGCAGCTTCACCACGCGGCCCGGCATCGGTGAGACCGTTGAACCGGCGCGGCCGGCTTCGTCGGGGGATACGAAGCGCGGTGGCACAACGAAGGCGAACTTGCCACCAGCGACGTACACGGATTCGGCGTAGATAGCGGTGTCGATGCGAGCGAGAACATCGCGATTGAAGATGTCGAGCTCGAACGCGTCGCCGTCGACAACGAGTGCCTGCAACGTGTTGTTGCGGTCGAATCGATACTGCACAACGTGGTCGCCATCGCGACCGACCAGCATCTGCGTGTGAAGCTGTGACGGGTTGTTGCGCCAGCCAATCGGTGAATGGCTGGAGCCGGATCGCGCGGCGATCACCGCAAGCGCGGCAGCGGCGACATGCGCGGGCTCGGGGTGTGGGCCGTCGCCGAGCTCTTGACGGTCGAGCCAGCCGGTATCGATGCCGGGGCCTTGCGGGCCGTCAACTTCGGAGAGTTGGCGCAGCAACTGCAGCAGCAGCGGCCGGTTCGTGGTCGGGCCGTGCAGCGTTGCACCGTCGAGAACTGCGATCAGACGACGCGCCGCGACCTCGCGCGTCGGGCCGTGCGCAATCACTTTGGCAATCATCGAGTCGTAGTAGGGCGGAACTTCCGAGCCTGTTTCGATCGCGCTATCGACTCTTACCCCTGGAACTGCGGGGAAGTCGAAGCGGTGGAACAACCCCGAACTGGGTAGGTACCCACGGAACGCATCCTCGGCGCAGAGGCGGACCTCGATGGCGTGGCCGCGCAGCGGAACCTCCACCAAGAGGTCGGCCGGTATCGGGTGACCCTCAGCGATACTGAGCTGCAGCGCGACAAGGTCGACGCCAGCGATCAACTCGGTAACGGGGTGCTCGACTTGCAACCGCGTATTCATCTCAAGGAAGAAGTAGCTGCCGTCGCGATCGAGCAGGAATTCGACGGTCCCTGCGCCGACGTAACCCACAGCGCATGCTGCGGCAACCGCAGCGGCTTCCATGCGCACGCGCAGTTCGCCGTCGACGGCTTGTGATGGCGCTTCCTCCAACACCTTTTGATGACGACGCTGCAGCGTGCAGTCGCGTTCGTGCAACGCGATCGCGTTGCCATGCGTGTCGGCAAGTATCTGGATCTCGACGTGCCGGGCGCTTTCCACGTAGCGCTCCACGAAGACCGTGCCGTCTCCGAATGCCGACATAGCTTCGCGTTCGGCGCTTGCGATCGCCTCTGAGAGTTCGTCGGCATTGCGAACGATGCGCATGCCGCGGCCACCGCCACCAGCGGAAGCCTTGACGAGCGCGGGTAGTCCGACGTCGGCGAGTGACTCGACGGTGTTGTCGGGGGCAACGGGGACGGCGTGCGAACGCATCAGTTGCTTGGCTTCAATCTTGCTGCCCATCGCCGCGATAGCCGATGGCGGCGGCCCAATCCACACCAGCCCGGCGTCGAGCACTTTCTGTGCAAACGCTGCGTTCTCGGAAAGGAAGCCGTAACCCGGGTGGATCGCGTCGGCTCCGACGCGCAGTGCGGCCGCAATGATCAACTCGCCGCGCAAGTACGTATCGGCCGACGACGTGCCGGGTAGGCGTACGGCGGTGTCGGCCTCGCGAACGAACGGCGCGTTGGCATCGGCGTCGCTGAACACCGCGACGGTTGCGATCGACTGTTCTCGGCAGGTGCGCATGATGCGCCGCGCGATCTCGCCACGATTGGCGACAAGGACGGAACGAAGCTCGGTCACGACGCGTCCTTGAACTCGAAGAAGGTGACGAGGTTGCCGTCGAGGTCGGTGACTGCGAACTCGGTTGCACCCCATTCCTGCAGTTTGAGCGGCGCGTTGGGGTGCACGATGTTGCGCGGCAGGCAGTGCTCGTACCACCGCTCGATGTCGGCGACCCCGAGCCGAGTCATGGTCATGCTGTCCGCTGGCTTGATGTCGCTGGGACCCCAGAAGTGGATGTACACGTCGTCGCGGCCGACGATTCCGTAACCAGAGTCGACGTGATGCACATCGAAGCCGAGCATCTCTTGGTACCAGGCCGCGCTGAGCGCGATGTTCTGTGCCGGAATAATGGGCACGGCTGAGATCAACCTGATTTGCGTCATCGCCATCACATCCGGAACACGCCGTAGCCACGGGTGCCCTCGATCTGCTGGTTGTCGAGCACGCTGAGGCAGATGCCCAAGACGGTGCGTGTATCGCGGGGATCAATGATGCCGTCGTCGTAGACGCGGCCGGTGATGAACATCGCGACCGATTCGCGTTCGATCTGGTCTTCGATCATCGCCCGCATCAGCGCATCGGCTTCCTCGTCGAAGGGTCGCCCCATGCTCTCGGCCGATTGGCGGCTGACGATGCTCATCACACCGGCGAGCTGCGCCGGCCCCATGACCGCACTCTTCGCGTTCGGCCACGCGAACAGGAACCGTGGCGCAAATCCGCGGCCGCACATGCCGTAGTTGCCAGCGCCGTAGCTCGCGGCCATGTTGATGGTGAGGTGCGGCACCTTGCTATTGCTGACAGCGTTGATCATCTTCGCGCCGTCTTTGATGATGCCGCGTTGTTCGAATTCCTTGCCGACCATGTACCCGGTGGTGTTCTGCAGGAACAGCAGGGGAGTGTCGACCTGGTTCGCGAGTTGGATGAACTGCGCGGCCTTTTCTGCTTCCTCGCTGAAGAGCACGCCGTGATGGTTCGCCAGAATCCCGATCGGGAATCCGTCCAGTTCGGCGAAACCGGTGACCAACGAGCTGCCGTACAGCGGCTTGAACTCGTCGAACTCGCTGTCGTCAACGATGCGAGCGATCACGTCGCGAGGATCGAAGGGGATCTTGGGATCGACACTAGGAATACCCAGCAATTGCTCCGGGTCGTACTTCGGTGGTCTTCCCGGACCACGTCGACCGGCACCGCGCTTGCGGAAGTTGATCCGCCGAATGATCTGTCGGCCGAGGCGAATCGCGTCGAGCTCGTCGACCGCGAGGTAGTCGGCCAGACCGCTGGTACGCGCATGCATCTCTGCGCCGCCAAGGCTTTCGTCGTCGCTCTCCTCGCCGGTTGCCATTTTGACGAGCGGCGGCCCGCCGAGAAAGACCTTCGACCGTTCCTTGATCATCACGACGTAGTCGCTCATGCCGGGCACATACGCACCACCAGCAGTCGAGTTGCCGAAGACGATTGATACTTGCGGATTGCCGAGCGCCGATGCCGTTGTGATGTCGCGAAAACCGCGGCCACCCGGAATGAAGATCTCACTTTGGGTTGGAAGATCGGCGCCACCCGATTCGGTGAGGCTGATCACCGGCAGTCTGTTCTCGCGGGCAATCTCGGCCGCTCGCTGACTTTTGCGCAGGGTGTACGGATTGGTCGCACCACCGCGTTGGGTTGAGTCGTTGCCACCCACGATGCACTCGACGCCTTCGACGATGCCGATACCGGTGACGTTGCCGCCACCAACTGGGAAGTCCGTGCCGTAGGCAGTGAGTGGCGACAGCTCGAGAAACGGCGTGTCGGGATCGAGTAACGCTTCGATGCGTTCGCGAATCAGCATCTTGCCGCGCTTGCGATGGCGGGCGACTTTCTGCTCGCCACCACCGGCGTTGACGATCGCAAGCTGCGCATCGTGCGCCGCGACGAGCGCAGCGAGAGCAGCGCGGTTCGTGCGATAGCTCTCGCTGGCTTCATCGATTCGGTCGGGCAGAACTGGCATGTCAGACGCTCCACGCCGGACGCGACTTGGCCGCGAAGGCGCGCATTCCTTCGGCGGCCTCCGCCGAGTTGAACAGCGTTTCACTGAGCGCTTGCATGTCGACCATGTTGCGCTCAGCGCTGCGCAGGATGCGACGTGTCGCGGCCACCGCCTCGGGTCCGCTGGCGAGAACGCCGGCAACCAGCGCAGCGACCGTTGCGGCGACATCGTCGGCCACGTGTGTGATCAGTCCCATGTCGTAGGCGCGTTCGGCGCTGAACGCTTCGCCGGTAAGGAACGGTGCTGCCAACTTGCTCCATCCGCAACGAGCGAGGATCGGCACGCTGATGATGGCCGGGGCGACGCCGATACGCACCTCGGAGAACGCAAACGTCACGCTGGGGTGGACCACCACCAGGTCGCAGGCGGCCATGACGCCCACGCCACCAGCCCGAGCGGGGCCGCTCACCGCGGCGATCGTCGGCGTGCGGCCAGACCCCAACCGTTCGATGGCGCGCACCATGAGCGAGCTGCTGCTCGCGACGGCCGAACTTCCCCCGGAGCCCCGTTCCTTCAAGTCGGCCCCGGCACAGAAGGCCGGCAAGGTGTGGGTGAGCACTGTTACGCGTACACCGGGCTGCTCGGCCTGGTCGAGTGCCTCATGCAGCTCTTCCAGCAGCTGACGCGAGAGGGCATTGCGGTTACCGGGCGAGTCGAGAGTGATCGTTGCCACACCGCCCGCGACGGCGTAATGGACAAGTCGTTCGCTATCGCGTTCGCTCACGCTGCCGACTGTAGCTAGCTGGTCGCCGAAGGCCCGCAGGCTAGGCGGTTATCTCACGTAAGAAGGCCTCGACCTCGGCGCGATCACGAGTCCGTTTCATCGGCGGCAGCGACGTGACAATGTCCCACCGATAGTTGGCTTTGCCCAAGCGAGGATCCATGACGGCTACAACACCACGGTCGTGGGCGTTGCGAATCAATCGCCCGGTTGCCTGGGCAAGCAGCATCGTGGCGCGGGGTAGATCGATCTGCTTGAACGCCTCGGCACCGAGCTGGTCGCGACGGGCCGACAACAGCGGATCATCGGGTCGGGGGAACGGAATGCGGTCGATGACCACCAAGCTCAACGTCCGGCCCGGTATGTCGACACCCTGGAAGAACCCGGCTGTGGCGAAGAGGCATGCGTGCTCGTCGTCGCTAAACGCCTTCACCAATGCAGTCTTGGGCAGGTCGCGCTGAGTGAGTATCGGCACCGTGACACGCGCACGCACGGCTTCGGCCGCGTTGTCCATCGCTTTCCAGCTGGTGAACAGCGCGAGGGTGCGACCGCCAGCGGCATTGATCAACGCCACCAATTCGTCGTGCATCGCCGGCGCGAAACCAGGCGAGTTCGGATTGGGCAGGTGCACCGCGCAATACAGCAACGCATGCGTGGCGTAGTCGAAGGGACTGCCGACGTCGACCTCGTCGAAACCACCCTCGGGCAACCCGACGCGCAGCCCCAGCGACGATGGAATTGTTGCGCTACACAGCACCGCGGTTCGCTTCGACCAAATGCCGCGCTCCAGTACGCCTCCGACCTCTAACGGCGCGATCTCAAGCTTCGGAAAGTCAGGACCACCGCTCACGAACGACACGTAGCCGCCGCGTGCCGCCAGCGCGAGGTCGATGGTTTCCTGCAATCGTGTCGCGAGTTGCTGACCGCGCACGACTCGTGCCTTGGCGTCCTCGACATCGGTCTTGATTGCGCGGAGCGCGTCTTGCGCGTTCTGAATGCGATTGCGCACGTCGAGCAGCATTTCTTGTACAGCGTCGGGGAACGGCGACGACAACCGCTGACCGAGGAAGGGCACAAGCGCGTCGCGCACGGTCGCGGACGCCTCAGCGATGGCGCCAACGATGCGCGGGTCGTCAAGGATTTGCTTCAGCGCGACTGCGAGTCTGGCGAAGCGGCCGCCGGCGATTTGTACCCCGACGGTGTCGCTCATGATGTCTTCCAACTGGTGCGCTTCGTCGAGCACCACCACATCGTGGTCAGGCAGGATCAAACCACCGCTGCCAACGTGCAGCCCGTAGAGATGCATGTTGACCACCACGACATCGGCCACCGAGGCTCGCTCGCGAGCCGACTCGGCGAAACAGATTCCGCCCATCGGACACTTCGATGCGCCGGGGCACTCGTCGCTGCCAACGCTGACCGCCTGCCACGCACGATCGCTGGGTGCCCAACTCAGTGACGCTTGATCACCGGTATCCGTCTTACCCGACCACTCGACCAACCGATTGATCTCGACTTTGGTCGTCGCTGCGAAGTCCTCCAGTTCAAGTTGCCCGGTCGACTTGTCTTGCACCTCACGCACGCGTTGCATGCAGATGTAGTTGCTGCGCCCTTTGAGTACGGCCCACTCGAACGGCACGTTGAGGTGTTCCTGCAGGAAGGGCAGATCCTTCGCGGCAAGTTGATCTTGCAGTGCCTTCGTCGCGGTCGCGACGACGACACGCTTCCCAGCGACAATGCTCGGCACCAAGTATCCGATGGTCTTGCCGGTTCCTGTTCCGGCTTGCACCACCAGGTGACGGCCGCTTTCGATAGCGGCTGCGACAGCGGTCGCCATCTGCTGTTGGCCGGGGCGGTCCTCCGCGGCGGGCAACGCACCAGTGACGCGCGCGAGCGCTTGCAGAACGGTCATTCGCGAACGAGTGCCAGCGCGGCGTCGAGTTCGTCGGCATCGAACTCCGGCCACGGACGCTCGGTGAAGTAGACCTCCGCGCCTGCGCTCTGCCACAACATGAAGTTGGAGATGCGCAGTTCACCGGAGGTTCGTACCATCACGTCGACGCGTGGAAGCTCGGGCAGGTACAGGTTGCGATCGATGGATGCCTGATCGAGTGGGCCACCAGCGGCCGCGACCTGCGCGGCATGCACCATCTCGGCGTGGCTGCCATAGTCGAAGGCGACCGTGAGCACCATGCCGGTGTTGCTGGCGGTGTCGGCGATCGCCTTGCGAATCGCCCGCTGCACGTATCGAGGGGTACGCGCGTCGCGGCTGTCGAACGGTCGCCCCATCCATTGAATCCGTACGTTCAACTCGTTCAGCTCCGCCACGCGCCCGAAAAGCTTCTTGTGTAGGCCAAGGATGTGGCGCACCTCGGTGCGTGGTCGCACCCAGTTTTCCGTCGAGAAACCGAAGACTGTGAGCCAACCGACGTTGCGCTTCACGGCCACGCGTACCAAGCGGGCCAGGTTCTCTTCGCCCTCGGTGTGCCCCTCCGTGCGCGGCAGGTGGCGCCGTTTCGCCCAGCGGCCGTTGCCATCCATGATGCACCCCACGTGGATCATTCCCTTCGCATCCGGGGGCGATTGCGCTGACGTGGGCACCCGTCCACCCTACTGACGTGGGACAATGAAGTCCGTGAGTTCCAAGCCCCTCGACTCGGCGCCGCCGCTGCAGCATGTGATTGTGGTCGGTGGGACGGCGCGCGAGTGGGAAGTGCTCGCCGACGACCAGTGGGCCGATCGCATCGCCGAACTCGGCAAGGTGGCCGATCACGTCGGCGCTCGCTGGTTGGTGCTGCGGCCTCTCAGCGGGTCGGCGGCTGACGGTGCACCCGTGCGAACGCAGACCGTTGGTGGTTGCATCGTCGAGGCACAACCCGATGGCGATGGCCGCGAACGTTTCGTGCGCGCCGCCGCGACGCTGCAGGTTGGTGGCAAGCCAATCACCGAGGCCGCCATCGACGCGTTGCTCAACGCTCCAGCGGAGGTCGACCCCGACCTGGTGGTCATCGTGGGCGCCGATCATCGCATGCCGGTGTCGCTTGTGTGGGAGTTGGCGTACAGCGAGTTGGTGTACGTCGATACCAGCTGGCAGGAGTTCAGCGCCGTTCACCTCGATGACGCGATCGCGTCGTACGCGAGTCGCCATCGCCGCTTCGGCGGCATCGACTAGATGGCCAGCCACCTTTACCGCGACACCGCAGTTGTGTTGCGCACCTACAAGCTGGGAGAGGCCGACCGCATCGTCGTGCTGTTGACCGAGCATCACGGCAAGGTGCGAGCTGTTGCCAAGGGCGTGCGCAAGACGCTCTCGCGTTTCGGCGCGCGGCTGGAGCCGATGAGCCATGTGCGCCTGCTTCTCGCGCAGGGGCGCGATCTCGACATCGTCAGCCAAGCGGAAGCAGTTGACTCGTTGGCGCCGATGGTGGCCGACCTCGATCACCTCACAGCAGGTATCGCGGTACTAGAAGCCGCCGATCAGATGTCGCTTGATCGCGAACCAAACCCGAGTCTGTATCGCATGGTCGTTGGCGCGCTGCGCACGATCGGCGAGCAGGGAGCGGCGCTCGTCGTGCCAGCGTTCTTCTGGAAGTTGCTCGCGCTGGAAGGCGTGCGTCCGGAACTCGATGTCTGCGTGCGTTGTGGCGAAGACAACCCGCTCGTCGCGTTCGATATGCAGCAGGGCGGCGCGCTGTGCCGCAACTGTCGCAGTGGTGTGCCGCTGAGCGAGGAAGCGCTCAGCCTCATGCGCATGATTCTGGGTGGCCGGTTGAACGATGCGTTAGCTACGCCTTCGTCGAGCGCGACGCATGAGGTCTCGACGCACGCGACGAAGGCGTTAGAGCATCACATCGAACGGCGACTGCGCACAGTCGCCATGTTCGAAACTCGCTGAGCGGTCAGCAGTCCCCGAACAGGAACGACGGGCTGTCGCCGATCTGCATGGACGTGACGGCTACCTGGTCGGCAGGCGGGACAGCAACGACGTAGTTACCCAGGTCGTCGTAGCTGCCGAATGCAACGACATCCGACATCAGGGTGAGGGTGATGCCATCGATGGTTCCGCTGCCGACGGTGTAACAGCCACCAGAGTCCACGACCATTGCGGGAAAGTCGCTCCAGCGACTTCCGATGGTGACTCCCGACGTGGATGACAGCGTCGTGCCGGCCGGCTCGTTGTAGGTCCAGCCGACGAACGACTGTGTGGCGGCGTCAGCGCCACCGAAATCGGCGCAGAACTGGAACGACCAGCACACCGTGCGGCCGAAGGGGGCAACGAATCCAACTTCGCCGTCAGCGGATGTGTAGCCGCCGAAGGTGTCGACGGTGGGGTACTCCGCACTGTCGTCAGAGCTCGCCGGGCCAAATTGCGTAGTCATGGCGTCGATCAATTCGTCGGCTGGAATACCAAGATTGAACGGCCCGATCCCATCGCCGTGCAGCGTGAAGTCGATTGGTGCCGGCACCGTGGTCGGTGGGGTCGTTGTCGCCGCAGAAGTCGTTGGGGTCGTGTCGACCGTGGTGCTGCTGGCGACTGACTCGGAAGTCGGCACGCCAGTAGCGCTCGACGTTTTGCTGCTGCTGCACGCGGCGGCGAGCAGCGCCAAGCCGACGATAGTTGTGGCGGTGCGAGTGAAGAGCGTGTGAGACATCGTTGAATCCTCGTGGTTGGGGTGGGGGATTACGGGAAGAGCGGCGCGTGATCACAGCCGACGATGTCGCCGTACTGCGCCTGAATGTCGGCCTCTGTGCCGGATGCGACGAAGGTTTGCGGAGCATCCATGATCAGCAGCGTGAAGTTGTGATGCAACAAGGTCGTGGTCACGTTCCACCCGCCGATCTGATCCGGTTCCGCGTAGGTGAGGTTGTTGTACACGTTGCCGGCGGCATGATCGCAGAACAATCCTTCGAACGGGCCCTGGGCTGAGATGCGACCAACGAACATGCTGCCATCGTCGAGATGCCACGGAGCGATGCAGTAGTGAATCGTGTTTGTGAGAATCGCAAACGCAGCCGATCCCGCGCTGGTGGCGCCGATCGCGAGTACTGCGACAGCCGGCTTGGTAGGCGCGCCAAGCGAGTAGTCGAAGTCGTAGAAGCTGATCTCGACATGGTCCGCGTTCCCGATTTGAACCTCGGCGTCGCTGTGGCCGCCGGAGGCAAGCTGCGAGTGAACGTGGGGAACCCCGTTGAGGCTGTACTCGGTGATGGTGTCGTCGGCAAGATCGCCGTCGACATCTCCCAAGATCGTTGCGCCGATGTCGGCCCCGGATGGAATGCCATCGGCACCCGAGCACGAGTCGGGATCAACTGTGGTGGGCGCTGCCGTCGCAGGCACGGTCGGGGCAACAGTGACCGGCACGGTTGCTGCCGTGGTGGTCGACGACCCAATGGTCGGCTCCGCTGATGGGCTTGAGGATGCTGACGAGCTACTGGTGCTGCTGCAGCCAGTGATCGATGCGAGGGCCAACAGAGTCATGGAAGCTAAGGCGTTTCTGGCGTGCATGCGGTTCATGTGCGGCCACCTCCTGGGGCGTTGCTCTCTAGAGCAACGTGCTTGGCCATCCTCGCGCATTTCCCGAATGTTTTCGTGGCTGTCAAGCGCCCGCCCGTAACCTGACCGGACTATGGCCGCTACGGAACTCGACCAGATCGTCAACCTCTGCAAACGCCGCGGCTTTGTCTATCCCTCGGCCGAGATCTACGGCGGGTTTCGCAGTAGCTACGACTACGGCCCGCTCGGTGCGCTGATGCTGCGCAACGTGCGCGAGTCATGGATTCGCACAATGGTTCAGCAGCGCGACGATGTCGTGCTGATCGACGCCGCCATCTTGTCGCCGCCGCAGGTGTTCGAGGCCAGCGGCCATCTTGCCAACTTCAGCGACCCGCTCGTCGATTGCACAAAGTGCAAGCAGCGGTTCCGTGAAGATCACCTCACCGACCCGAAGCTGTGCCCCAACTGTGGCGGCGTCGACACGTTTACGGCCGCTCGCGCGTTCAATCTCATGTTCCGCACCAGCGCTGGCCCGGTGGAGGGTGCGGGCGCGGAGGTCTATATGCGACCGGAGACCGCGCAAGGCATGTTCATCAACTTCCTGAACGTCTTGCAGACCAGTCGCAAGAAGCCACCATTCGGTATCGCGCAGGTTGGCAAGAGCTTTCGTAACGAGATCACGCCCGGCAACTTCATCTTTCGAACGCGCGAATTCGAGCAGATGGAGCTTGAGTTTTTCGTGCCGCCCGCCGAGAGCGCGCAGTGGTACAAGTTCTGGTGCGACGCCCGGCTGCAGTGGTACATCGATCTTGGCATTCCGGCCGAGATGCTTGTGCTGCGCCCGCACGATGCCGACGAGCTCAGCCACTACAGCAGTGGCACCAGCGATATCGAGTTCAAGTACCCGTGGGGTTGGGGCGAGCTAGAGGGAATTGCGCAGCGCACCGACTTCGACTTGAACCAACACGCACAGCACAGCGGCCAGAAACTGGACTACTTCGACCAGGCGACCAACGAGCGTTACGTGCCCTATGTCATCGAGCCCGCCGCCGGCGTAAACCGCGCAATGGCAGCCTTTCTGCTGGCGGCATACGACGAAGACATCGTCAACGACGAGCCGCGCACGGTCTTGCGCTTGCACCCGCGGTTGGCGCCCTACAAGGTTGCCGTGTTGCCGCTTAGCAAGAAGGACACGCTGACACCGTTGGCACGAACCATTTATGCGACCCTTGCCGAGCGCTACATGGTCGACTACGACGAGACGCAGGCGATCGGCAAGAGGTATCGGCGCCAAGACGAAATCGGCACGCCGCTATGTGTCACCATCGACTTCGATTCGCTGGAAGATGCCGCCGTCACGATTCGTGATCGCGACAGCACCGAGCAGCAGCGGGTTCCGATCGCGCAGCTCACCGCTGAAGTTGCAGCCCGCTTGGGCTTCTAACTCAGAGCGCGGGTAGCCGGAACGACATTCGCGCGCCACCGTTTGGCGCGCTGCCAGCCTCGACCTCGCCGCCCATTGCATGCACAAGCTCGCGCACGATAGCTAAACCAAGCCCGCTCGAGTTCTCTCTGCGTTCTGGCCGTTCGCGCGCGACGTATAGCCGTTCGAACACGTGCGGTAGATCACTGGCGGCGATGCCTTGGCCATCGTCGTCAACTGTGACGGTGGCCCACGTCCCCTCAGCACGGGCCGAAACCAGCACAGAGCTCTGCGCGTACTTCGCGGCGTTCTCGACCAAGTTGGCGAGCACCTGCGCTACACGATCGGGGTCGGCGCGAACCGGCAGTGGACCGGTCGTCACCGGGTGAAACGCGATGCCTGGCACGGCAGCTGCGACTGCGTCGGTAGCCGTGTGTACGGCGGCCGAAAGGTCCAGCGTTTCCAAGTGCAAGCTAAACGAGCGTGACTGAAGTTTCGCAAGGTCAAGCAGATCGGTGACCAAGCGTTCGAGTCGGCGCGACTCAGTGCGGATAACCCCCGCGGCCCGCTTCGGATCGACTTTGCCGTCGTCGATCGCATCGGCGTAGCCCTTGATCGAAGTGAGTGGTGTGCGCAGGTCGTGACTCACCGAGAGCAGAAACTCCTGTTCCAAGACGCGCGACCGTTCGAGTGACGAAGCCATGCCATTGATGCTGCGCGACAACTCGGCGAGTTCGTCGTGGTCGGTGTTTGGTGGTTCGCTCAGTCGCGTCGTCAACTCGCCAGCCGCGATGCGTTGCGTCGCGACCGAGGCTTCGCGAATCGGTCGCGTCAACCGTTTGCCGAGTAGATAGGCCGCCAATAGGCCTAACAGAATCGTTGCGATCGCAGACCAGACGAATAGGCGCAACGCGGCGCCCAAACCCGCCTCGATTCGGCGCGTCACCACCACGACGTACAGCCTTCCGCTTGGCAATCTCGCCGGAGCCGCCGCGTACGCAAGCTTGCCTTCGTTGTCCGCGATCGTTTCGCCGGCAGCCAGCCGCTCGGGTTGCAGTTGCTCGATGGTCAGCCCGCCAGGCAGCTCGTCGGTGGGCAGCGCGCCGTCGGGTTGTGCGATCAGTACCGAGATCTCGTCGATCGGCAGGATTGCCCGCAGCGTGTTCAACACGCGCAATCGATTGCGTACCTGACGGGTGGCTTCAGCCGAGGTGGTCGCTGGATCGCCTTCGAGGATGTCGTCAATGTTGGCGGCGATCTCTGTGGCCTGATCGCGTAAGTCGTTGACGGTCGTCGCACGGGCGCGAACCGATGCCAGGGCCAGCGTGCCAGCTCCCGCGAGCAGCAAGGTGGTGACCACGACGCCGACAATCACCAGTGCGAGTCGGCGCGTCATCAGCCTGGACTCTGGTGCGTACTTGTGAGCATTGTGTTAGCCAAGCCGGTAACCAATGCCCCAGACGGTCGCCAAGGGCAGATCGTCGCCCAGCTTCTTGCGGAGTTGGCGAACGTGGACGTCGATCGTTCGGTCGTCGCCTTCCCAGCCGAGCCCCCACACACCGTCGATGAGCTGTTGGCGCGACAGCGCGATGCCTTGGTTGCGGGCGAAGAAGGCGAGCAGGTCGAACTCGCGGGTAGCGAGTGCCACGACTTCGTCGCCGTGGGATGCCTCGCGCCGAGCGATGTCGACTCGGTAGTCGTCGCCGATGTGCAACACATCGGCCTCGGCGCGCTCGTCTGGCTGCCCTCGGCGCAGGATTGCCTTTACGCGCGCGACGATCTCCCGCGGGCTGAAGGGTTTCGTGACGTAGTCGTCGGCGCCAAGTTCGAGGCCGAGAATGCGGTCGATCTCGCCGTCGCGAGCGGTCAGGAACAGCACCGGCACGTTGCTCTTCGCGCGCAGCCGGCGGCAAACCTCAAAGCCATCGATGTCGGGTAGGCCGATGTCGAGCAGCACCATCTCCGGCTGATGTTGCGCGATCAGATCCAGCCCGCGCTCGCCGTGCGTTGCTTGCAACACCCGGAACCCCGCCTCGCGCAAGTACGCGTCGAGCAGGTCGGCGATGTGCGCATCGTCTTCAACAACGACCACGGTGCGTTCGTTCTTATCCACGTCCGCCATGCTGCCACGCTGGTACTCTGCCGCCCATGACCAAAGTCGCGATATGGGCACGCATTCCACTCAAACCAGGAACTCGTGAGGAAGCTGCAAAGGGACTGCAGGCGTGCATCGATAATGCTCACACCGAGGCCGGCACGCTGCTGTACATCCTCCACGAAGACCCTGCCGATCCCGATGCGGTGTTCTTCTACGACCTCTATGCCGACTCGGATGCTCTCACTGTGCACGGCTCAGGCGACGGAATGAAGGTGATGGGTTCGGTCCTGAAGGAGTTCGGAGCCGGTCGTGCAGAGATGCGCATCCTCACCCCGATCAGCGGTAAGGGTCTCTGAGCCTCCGGTCTGAATATCGGAACGGCATGAGTCGTTGAAACAAGTGGCCACCTACCTCGACCGCATCGTTGCGCACCACCGAGAGCTAGCCAAGCACGACACGCGACCGGCGCAGCCGCTACTTGACGCAGCGCGCGCCTACCGAACAGCTCGCGGCTTTCGAGCGGCCTTGGCGGCCAGCGAACACCTAGCCGTCATTGCCGAGGTGAAGCGGCGTTCTCCTTCCAAGGGCGATCTCAACGTGGCCCTCGACCCGGATGCGCTTGCCCGCCAGTACGAGCGCGGTGGCGCGACCTGCCTCTCCGTGCTCACGGACGCGGAGTTCTTCGGTGGGTCGGTGGCGGACCTGCAGGTGGCGCGGCGGGCTTGTGCCCTGCCGGTGCTGCGCAAGGACTTCACTGTCAACGAACGCGACGTGCTCGACGCGCGGTTGATGGATGCCGACTGTGTGCTGTTGATCGTTGCCGCCCTTGACGACGCTGAGTTGGCTGCCTTTCACAACCTCGCGATCGAGGTCGGCCTCGACGCTCTTGTCGAGGTGCACGACGAGGCCGAGCTAGAACGGGCGTTGGCGATTGGCGCGACTCTGGTCGGGGTCAACCAGCGCGACTTAGTGACGTTCGCGGTCGATCACGATCGCGCTCGGCGCATGGCGGGGCTGATGCCAGCGAGCGTGGTCAGCGTTGCGGAGAGCGGAGTGCGGGACGCGGCCGACGCGGCTGTGCTGCGTTCGGCTGGCTACCACGCTGTGCTCGTGGGCGAGTCATTGGTGACGGCGGATGATCCCGCCGCTGCCGTGCGCGAGCTGATGTCGGTGCCCACGGTCAACTAGCAAGTACCGTGGCCAGTGCATGTTCGTAAAGATTTGTGGGATCACCAACGAGGACGACGCACTGCTCGCCGTCGCGATGGGTGCCGACGCGGTTGGGTTCATCTTTGCCCCGTCGTCGCGTCAGGTCGCGGCGTCGCAGGTGTACGACATCACGCGCCGACTGCCACCGGAAATCCTTACCGTCGGAGTGTTTCGCGACGAGCATCCTTCGCGGGTGATCGACACCGTCAATCGCGCCGGCCTGAAGGCTGCCCAACTTCACGGCCACGAGTCACCCGCCGTGGTCGCGGAAGTATCGGCAGGCATACGGCGTGTGATCAAGGCGGTCGTTGCCGGATCCGACGATGCGGCCAATGCGCATACCTTCGGTACCCAGTTCGTGCTGGTTGATGCGCCGGCACCCGGCAGTGGCAAGGTGTTCGATTGGTCGCTGGTCGACTTCGTCGCGGCTGGCCCCAACATCATCCTTGCGGGTGGCCTCACGCCCGACAACGTGGCCGCGGCGGTGCGAGTAGCGAATCCGTGGGGAGTCGACGTGTCGTCGGGCGTCGAGCGGGCGCCGGGCAAGAAAGACGCGCTGAAGGTGAAAGCGTTCATCGAGCGCGCGCGTGCTGCTGCGCCGCTGCCGCACCTAGGGCCCGACGAGATGCCCTACGACTGGGCCGATGACGAATGATGGATCAGCCATCGGCCACCGGCCGATTTGGTGAGTTCGGCGGACGGTTTGTACCCGAGACGCTCGTTCCGGCATGCGAGGAACTGGAAGCGGCGTTCATCGATGCCTGGGCCGATCCGGCCTTTCGCGCGCAGCTCGACCATCTGCTGAAGACCTATGCCGGGCGACCCTCGATCCTCACCGAGTGCAGCAACCTCGGCGGTCAGCTGGGCCTGCGGCTGCTGTTGAAGCGAGAAGACCTGAACCACACGGGTTCGCACAAGATCAACAACGTGCTCGGCCAGGCGCTGCTCGCGAAGCGCATGGGCAAGCGGCGACTCGTCGCCGAAACCGGTGCCGGCCAACACGGCGTGGCAACCGCGACTGCGGCTGCACTGTTGGGCATGGAGTGCAAGGTCTATATGGGCGCCGTCGATGTTGAGCGACAGTCGCTGAACGTGTTTCGGATGAAGCTGCTCGGCAGCGAGGTGGAGGCCGTCGAGAGTGGCAGCCGCACCCTGAAAGACGCGGTCAACGAGGCGATGCGCGACTGGGTCGCAACGGTCGAGACCACGCACTACTGCCTCGGCTCGGTGATGGGTCCGCATCCGTACCCGTGGATGGTGCGCGAGTTTCACCGCGTGCTCGGCGCGGAAGCGCGCGAACAGTGCATCGAGTTGCTCGGCGACGTTCCCGACGTCGCCGTCGCGTGCGTGGGCGGAGGCAGCAACGCAATCGGTTTGTTCAGCGGCTTCGTCGACGATCGCACGCGCCTTGTTGGCGTCGAGCCGGCCGGGGGAGCGGCGGTGAGCCGCGGGGTACCCGGGGTAGTGCATGGCATGCGCAGCTATTTGATGCAGGACGAGTACGGCCAGGTGCAGGAAGCACACAGCATTTCGGCGGGCCTCGACTACCCCGGCGTTGGTCCCGAGCATTCGTACCTGGCGTCTATCGGCCGCGCCGAGTACCCCAATGTCACCGATGCAGAGGTTGTCGCCGCGTTTCAGTTGTTGGCCCGCAGCGAAGGAATCATCAGCGCTCTCGAATGTGCGCACGCCCTTGCCTGGATTGTCCGCGCCGCTCCTGAACTGAAGGGCCAAACGGTGCTGATGAATCTGTCCGGTCGCGGCGACAAGGACGTGGCGCAGATGATGGACGTGCTTGGCATATGACCGACGTGCCAGAACCTGGGGTGATGGAGCGCGAGTTCCGCGCGAAGCGCGCAGCCGGTCGCAAGTTGTTGGTGCCTTACATCACCGGTGGCTTTCCGGGATGGCAAGACGCGGTGCGCGCGGCAGCAGCCGCCGGTGCCGATGCCATTGAGATCGGCATTCCGTTCAGCGATCCGGTGATGGATGGGCCGATCATTCAGCAGGCATCGCAACTCGCACTGGAAGCGGGCGCGACACCGGTGTCGATCCTCGACGACGCTCGTGCGCTCGACGTTTCGATCCCGCTCGCGGTGATGACGTACTACAACACGGTGCATCATGCCGGTCTCGAGCGCTTTGCAGCACAGCTGGTGGGTGCCGGCATCGTCGCCGCAATTGTGCCCGACCTTCCGCTCGAGGAAGCGGGGCCCTGGTGCGCCGCTGCCGATGCCGCTGGTGTTGAGACGGTGATGCTGGCCGCACCCACGGCACCCGACAGTCGACTGCCGCGCATCGTCGCGCGGTCGCGCGGGTTCGTCTACTCAGTGGGCTTGCTTGGTGTCACCGGTGAACGCGCGCAACTCGCCGGTACCGCGACCGAACTGGCGGCGCGGCTCAAAGCGATCACCGACGTGCCGGTGCTGGTCGGAGTCGGCGTGTCGAACGCGGCGCAGGCCGTGCAAGCGACACAAGTCGCCGACGGAGTCGTGATGGGCGCGTCGGTAGTGCGCCGCCTGTTAGAGGCTGGCCCCGATGATGTCGGCCTGTACATCGACGAAGTACGTCGCGCGCTCGACGCCTGACGGCACGTAGCCAAAACGGCACGTACCCGAAAACGGCACGACCCTAAAACGGCACATACCCGAGGCCCTGACGGGACTCGGGTACGTGACCTAGATCAATCTGAATTGGTTACTTGATGCCTTTGACGACGAACATGTTCATCCTCCCTCTCAAATGCCAGTCCATGGGAACTGTCAAGATCTTCGTGAGCAATCGTCAAGATTGAACACTGTGAGTCACATTAGTAGTCGGAACCGCTTGACGCAACCCAGAAGATTTGTATGTTCGTAGTCAAGCAACCGCGCAGCGTAGCGAAAGCGGCCGGATAGCATAAGTTCTATGGACGTTGCGCTACCCAGACCGGTCGATGTTTTGCCTCATCGGCCACCCTTTTTGTTTGTCGATGAGGTCACCGCGTTGGTGCCGGGGCAGAGCGCGAGTGGGCTCTGGCGGCTGACGGGCGACGAGTGGTTCTTCGCCGGTCACTTTCCAGGACGGCCCACGCTTCCCGGGGTGCTGATGTGCGAGGCGATCGCGCAGGTTGGCGCGATCGCGCTGCTCACAGACGAGCGCTTCGCCGGCAAACTGCCGCTCTTCGGCGGCCTCGATAGTGCTCGTTTTCGGCGGCAGGTCTCGCCGGGCGACTCACTGGAGTTGCACGTCGAACTCGGCCGGATGTCGGCACGGGCAGGTAAGGGAACTGGGACGGCTGTTCTGCGCGGCCCAGGCGATGAATCGACGGTCGCTTGCGAGTGTGCGCTGATGTTTGTGCTGGTCGACGCGTAACGCGCGTCAGGGCGTCACGATGCAGGGGAGATGATGATCGAACCGTTGTGCCCGCCGAAGCCGAGGCTGTTCGACATCGAAGGCCCGGGCTCCCACGCACGTGCCTTACCCAACACCAGGTCGATCTCAAATCCTTCGTCGAGCTGCTGAGTGCCAGCGGTCGGCGGGATCAGCCGGTGTTGCATCGATAGCAGGAGCGCGGCTGCTTCCAGTGCGCCAGCTGCACCAAGCGCATGACCGGTGACGCCCTTCGTGGAAGTGACGGGCACGCCTCCAGCGCCGAAGACCTCGGCGATGGCGGCGGCTTCGGCAGCATCGTTGAGCGGAGTCGATGTGCCGTGCGCGTTCACCTGACGAATGTCGCTTGGCGCGAGTTCGGCATCGCGCAGCGCAAGCTGCATGCACAAGATGGCGCCGGCGCCGCCCGGAGCTGGAGCGGTGATGTGATGCGCGTCTGCGTTGCTGGCCGCGCCGACAATTTCGCCGTAGACCGTTGCGCCGCGTGCTTCTGCCGCCGACCACTCTTCCAGCATGAAAGCTGCCGAACCTTCACCGAGCACGAAGCCGTCGCGCTCGGGGGAGAACGGGCGACTGTGCCCGGACGTGCTGAGCGCGGTCATGTTGCCAAACGAGGAAGTGCCGATGCTGCACCCGGCGCTTTCGCTGCCACCGGTCACGCAGGCGTCGATCATGTCCCACGCGATCAGTCGCGCGGCGTAACCAATCGCGTGAGTAGATGCGGCGCAGGCCGTGCAGATCGTTTCGTTAGGACCCTTTAAGCCGTAGCGCATCGAGATGGCGGCGCCGCCCGCGTTGGGCATCATCATCGGGACTAGGAACGGCGAGACGCGGCGCTCTCCCTTTTCGATGAGCACTTCGATCTGCTCTTGAATCGAGCGCAGGCCGCCAACTCCGGTGCCGAAGATGGTGCCAAAGCGACTGGCGTCGGCGGTCGGTCGACCGGCATGTTCGAAGCATTCGGCTGCGGCCGCGACGGCAAACTGCTCGACTCGGTCGGCGCGGCGCGACTCCTTTGAACTCGCGAAGTACGGCGAGGGATCCCAGTCCGCTATTTCGATGCTGCGCCCGCTGCTGATACCGGGGCCGTTGAGGCCGGCCCAGAACGCTTCCTTGCCGATGCCGCAGGGGGCGACGACGCCGAAGCCGGTGATGGCAACGCGCCGACCGCGGCCCTGCATCAGAGCTTGCCGATGACCAAGTCGTAGGCCTGACCGACGGTCTCGACACCCTCGAGATCTTCTTCAGGCACTTCCACGTTGAACTCTTCTTCGAGCGCCATGACCAGTTCGACGAGATCGAGGCTGTCGGCATCGAGGTCGTCGGCGAACTTGGCTTCGGGCACTACTTGGTCTGCCGAAACTGAGAGTACGTCGACGGCGCACTTCTTGAAGCGGGCGAACAGTTCTTGATCCACGTGATCTGGCTCCTGGTTGATTGATTGCGGATGATTCTCAACGATGCTAACTGCGCGGCGTCAATGTCCCATGCCTAAACCACCGTCGACAGGAATGACCGCGCCGGTGATGTAGGCCGCGTCGTCGGAGGCGAGAAATGCCACCACTCCGGCGATTTCTTCCGCTGATGCGACTCTGCCGAGTGGCACGGCAGCGGTGAGTTCCGCCATGCGCTTCTCGCCGAGCGCAGCGGTCATATCGGTGGCGACAGGGCCCGGCGCGACGACGTTGCAGGTGATGCTGCGCGAGCCGAGTTCGCGTGCGACCGAGCGGGCGAACCCGACCAGCCCGGCCTTGGACGCGGCGTAGTTCGCTTGCCCCGCCGAGCCGAGTAAGCCGACCACCGACGAGATCAGCACGATGCGGCCGCTGCGCGCACGCAACATTCCCTGGGCGGCCCGCTTGGTGACTCGGTAGGCGGCGGTCAGGTTGGCATCGATGACAGACGCGAAGTCGTCCTCGCCCATACGCAAGAGCAAGCCATCTTTCGTGATGCCGGCGTTCGAGACCAGCACTTCGACAGGACCGAACTCTGCCTCCACGGCAGTGAACGCGGCATCGACGGATTCGACGGAAGTGACGTCGCACTGCACGCCAAAGAAGTCGGCGGGCGGCTTCGAGGAGTTGTAGGTCACAGCAACGCGATCACCGGCCGCGGCGAAGCGTTGTGCGCAGGCGAGACCGATGCCGCGTGCGCCACCGGTAATCAGGACTACGCGACCCGTCGCTTTCGTGTCGGTCACTGCATCACCGATGCGTCGCCGGTACCGCCCCAGCGAATGACGGCGCTGGCGGCCGTCATGCCGGCACCGAAGCCCACCAGCAGGATGAGGTCGCCCTTCTTCACGCGGCCAGCGTCGAGCGCGTCGACAAGTGCCAACGGAATCGATGCCGACGAGGTGTTGCCAGTGCGATGCAGCACGGTGGCCGCACGTTCCATCGGAATGCCCAGTCGCTCGCACGCGGCCTGAATGATGCGGATGTTGGCCTGGTGCGGAACGACCAACGCAATGTCGTCGGCGGTGACGCCGGCGTGGTTCATGCTCTTGGTGCCGGAGTCGACCATGATGCGCACGGCGCGACGGAAGACCTCTTTGCCCTCCATCTGGATGAAGCCACCCATGTCGCAATACAGGAATCGTTCGGCCGAGCCATCGGCGTCGAGATCCCAGCCCAGTAGCTGGCCGGGGCCTTCAACCGCCTCCAGCACCACCGCGCCGCTGCCATCGGCAAAGAGAATCGCCGTGTTGCGATCGGTCCAGTCGGTGAAACGGGCGAGCGTGTCGGTGCCGATGACGAGCACTTTCTTGGCGCCCATCGCGATCATGCCGTGACCTTGCACGAGGGCGTACACGAAGCCACTGCACGCCGCGTTCACGTCGTACGCGCCGCAACGCAAGCCGAGTTCGTTCTGCACCGCAGCGGCGCTACCGGGCACGGTGCGGTCCGGGGTGGTCGTGGCCAGCACGAGAGCGTCGATCGACGCTGGGTCGACGCCCGACATGTCGAGTGCGGCGCGGCCCGACTCCACCGACAGCCCGACGGTTGTGCCACCCACGTGACGCTCGTGGATGCCCGTGCGCTCGACGATCCAGTCGTGCGACGTCTCAAACATCTGCTCGAGGTCGTGGTTGGTGAGCACCTTCGGCGGCAGCGCGGTTCCCCAGCCGGTGATCACTGCGCCGCGTACGTTAGGTGGAACTGCTGGCATGTCAGACCGTCCTTAACCAGGCGATTGGTTGGCGCAGCGTGACTCGCTCGCCATCAACTGCGATGTAACTCTGCACGATGCCAGCGAACGCTGAGCGCACCTCGATGTCGCCAACATGGCCAAGCACGGTGCCCACTTCGATGTGGTCGCCGTCGCGCACACCACCAATCGGCGTGAACGGCCCGGCTGCGGGGCTGACGACCAAGCGCTCGACGGCGAAGAGGTGCTCGCCTTCGTGCTGCGTGGTGGAAAGGGGAGTGCCAGCATTGACCCACTCGATCAACTTGTCGAGTTCGTCGGGCGTGGATACCGAGATCGTGCGCGCGCCGTCGACCGTACGTTTCGCCATGCCGGTGAGGACACCCCCCGGCCCAAGTTCGACGAAGTCGTGCACGCCGAGTTCATCGAGAGTCAGCAAGCAGTGCTTCCAGCGCACGGGGCTGCTGAGCTGCGCGGAGAGCAAGCTGCTCCACTTGGCGCCGTCGTCGTGGGGGAGCGCATCGACGTTGGACACGACGGGGATTTCGGTGTCGCGCGGGTTTGCTTCGGCGATGGCCTTGCGCAGTCGGTCGCGCGCTGGCGTCATGAACGGTGTGTGGAACGCGCCCGAAACCGGCAGCGACATCACTTTCTTGGCGCCGAGTTCCTTCGCAACGACGCTGGCCGCGGCGACGCCTTCCGGTGAGCCGGCGATCACAACTTGGCCGGGCGCGTTGAAGTTGGCAACCCACACATCAGCATCCGCGCGACGGCAAGCAACTTCGACCTGCTCGTCGTCGAGGCCGAGCACTGCGGCCATCGTTCCTGGATTGTCGGTGCCCGCCTGGTGCATCGCGTCGGCGCGCTCGCACACGAGCCGCACGCCTTCGTCGAACCCGAGCGCGCCGGTGGCGGTGAGCGCGGTGTACTCGCCGAGGCTGTGGCCAGCGCAGAAGCTGGGCTCGATGCCCAGACGTTCCACCGCGTCGAGCACCATCAGGCTCGAGACGTAGGTGGTGAGCTGCGCGTTACGGGTGTCGCGCAATTCCTCGGCATCGGCGTCGAGCAGCAGGCGCGCTACATCGCGCTCGGCGACTTCCGACGCCTCGGCGACCAACTCCCAGCTCTCGTGGTCGGCCCAGGGTCGCCCCATTCCTGGGCGTTGCGAGCCCTGGCCCGGAAACGTGAACGCAAGCATGATCGAAGGAGCGTAATCGGTTACCCACGGGTACCTTCCCAGCCGACTTGTTCGACGTACCCGCTAACCTCGTGCGCGTCACTCGCCCGAGTGGCGGAATGGCAGACGCGACGGACTCAAAATCCGTTGTCCGCAAGGGCGTGTGGGTTCGACTCCCACCTCGGGCACAGTGTTGGTCGGCGGTTAAGCCTTCTTGGACGGGCGCTGGGCGAGCGCACTTCCAGCAGCGCTCTTGGCGGTCTTGCTCGCTCGATGCGACTTCAGGGTCTTCGATGCCGCCGTCGCCGTTGCGGCACTCGTCACGTTCTTCGAGCCGCGCTGCGAGAGCGTGCTACCAGCAGCGCTCTTGGCGGCTTTGCTCGCTCTATGCGATTTCAGGGTCTTGCCGGCAGCCGAAGCGGTGGCTTGGCTCGTCTTTGCTTTTCTGGCTTCCATGTCGGTCTCTCTGCACGCGAACTGTGAGTACGCGGGTGCAATTGCATCATCGCGCCATCTGTCGAACTGTCAACGAGACCCGCTTTACTCCGTGTCGTAGTAGCCGCTGACGTCCGCGATGAGGTCGACGTTGGCAGACGTGAATAGGCAGACTTTGCCGCCAGTACCGACTTTGGTGATGACGAGGTTGGGGATTGTGTCGCCGGAGACGAAGTTGAGGTTCGATGCGTTGGGCAGCGCGGAACCGCACGGATAGGCGGTGATGAATCCAGCGTCGCCGGTAGCGATGACGGTGACGTTCAACACCACGGTCTCTGCACCAGCTGGCACGCCGTGACGCCCAGTGACTTGGAGTTCGGTCGTCGAGCCGGCGGTGCGGGTGCCTATTGCTTGGAAAGCCCCATCGACAGTAGGACTGGCCGGCACGCGTGAGTCGAGTAGTCGTCCCGGGACCAGGGATTCGTATTTCGCGGTCGCCGGGTAGTAACCGTTCACGTCGGCGATGAGGTGTGTGTCGGCTGACGTGAACAGGCAGACTTTGCCGCCGGTGCCCAGTTGCGTGATGACCAGATTGGGAATCGTGTCGCCAGCAACGAAGTTGAGGTTCGATGCGTTGGGTTGTGGCGCGCCGCACGGATACACCGTCGCGAACCCGTCGCCCAACGCGGCGGTGGCGGTGATGTTCAGCACGACTGCTGCCGCATCCGAAGGCACGCCGTGACGCCCCGTGACCTGTAGCTCAGTCGTGGTTCCGGCGGCGCGGATTCCGATGGCTTCGAAGGCGCCATCAACCGTTGGACTCGCGGGAACACGCGAGTCGAGTAGCCGACCGGGCACGAGTGGTGTGTAGGCCGACGCGACGGGGTAAAAGCCATTGACGTCGGCGAGCATGTGCGTCGCAGCGGAGGTGAAGATGCACACTTTGCCGGCGACGCCGACTTGTGCGACGACGAGGTTGGGAATGGTGTCACCCGCAGCAAAGTTGAGGTTGGACGCGTTCGGTTGCGAGGCACCGCACGGGTAGACGGTGACGAAGCCGTCACCCAATGCGCCCACGATGGTTACGTTCACGACTGCTGCCTCGGCATCGGCCGGAACGCCGCCGCGGCCAGCGACCTGCAACTCGGTCGTCGACCCAGCGGCGAGCACGCCCGCTCCTTGGAACAGTCCATCGACGGTGCTGCCACCGGGGCGCGTGTCGAGCAGGCGCCCCGGCACCAGCGACGCGAACTCGCGCCCAGCGAGTTTCCATACATACGCGTCTTGGTTGCCGAATGCCGTGCGGTTGGTTGTTCCGGCACCCGGATTGAAGTCGGCGGTTCCGAAGAAGTAGCCCGTGACGAACACGGTGCCGCTGACGTCGACGTCGACTCCGTACGCCAGATCGGTGCTGCCGCCCGCGAGGGTTCTCGTCGCAACTAGGTTGCCATCGCTGTCGAGGTTCCACACGAATGAGTCGTTGAGGGCTGCCGAGGTGGAGTTGGCGGTGCCCGCACCCGGATCGAAGTCCACCGTGCCGTTGAAGAAGCCGACGGTGTAGGTGTTGCCAGCGGCGTCGGCGGTCATCGCCAGGGGCGAGTCGAAGGCCGTTCCAGTAGCTTGCCGTCCCCATTGGAAACTGCCCGCCGCGTCAAGCTTCACAACGAAGACGTCGTTCGTTCCCGAGCCTGCGGCGGTGATGTTGTTGGTTCCAGCCCCAGGGTTGAGGTCGAGTGTTCCAAAGGTGAAGCCTGTCGCGTACACGTTGCCAGCCGCGTCCGTTGCGAGGTCGCGAATCTCTTCACTCGCCGTTCCGGCGAAGCTCTGCGCCCAGACGAATGTGCCTGCGCTGGTTAGCTTGGTGATGAATCCCTCGTATGTCCCCGCGTAGGTGCCGAATACGGCGCCGGGACCGGGATCGAAGTCGTTGACGTCGATGCCGATGTAGGAACCTCCCACCAGCACGTTTGAGTTGCTGTCAAGGGTTAGCCCCTGCGCTTGCACGTACTGACCACCGAATTGGGCCGCCCAGACGAATGTGCCAGCGCTGTTCAGCCGCAACACGAATGTATCGGTACCGCTTGGAGCTCCGAGCGGTGTCATGTTGTGCGTTCCAGCACCAGGATCGAAGTCGACTGCGGACGAGCCAACGAAGGTGCCAGTGAGAAACACGTTCGCCGCGGCGTCGACAGCGAGATCGACGACGCCGTCGGCGCCCGCCCCGCCAAACGTGTCAACCCATTGCATCGCGCCATCGGCGTTCAGCTTCACGACGTACGGGTCGATGTCGCCGTTTGACACGCGGTTGGCGGTGCCCGCGCCGGGATCGAAGTCGCTCGTGCCCGCGAAGTTCCCCGCGATGTAGATGTTGCCGCTTGCGTCGAGCCCGAGCGAGCTTGCCCGGTCGACTCCCGCTCCACCGAGTTGCTTGACCCACACGAAGTTGCCGAAGGCGTCCAGTTTCGAGACAAAGCCGTCGATGGAGCCGAAGGACGTCAGGTTGCTCGTGCCCGCCCCCGGGTTGAAGTCGGCGGTGCCCGAAAACTCGCCAATGGTGTAGATGTTGCCCGCACTGTCGACGGCGATGTCGTTGCCTTCGTCGCCTGACGTGCCACCCATCTGCGCGGCCAACAAGAGATCACCCTCCGCGGCGTGCGCCGTGGACGCGCTTGGAACGATGGTCACCAGCAGTGCCAACAGAGTCGGCGTTGACAAGCGGCGAGCGCGGTGCATTCTCACTTACGTCTCCTAGCGTCTTGAGTTGAGTGCGGAAGTTAGTGGATGGCGGTTCCGCGAGCGATGGCAATCGCTTCGATGATGTGGGTGGCCGGTTCGCTGCTGAGCATCTGCTCGGTGGTAGCCGACATGCGGTGGCACCAGTTGTGGTGCGTTGCGCTGGTCGTGCCGGGGTAGTTCGGGCGCTGGTCGCTGCCGGCGAGATCTTCGATCATTGCCAGACACAACGATGCGTCACTCGCCGCGATCTCACGGTGCAAGGTGACGGCGGTCGCGGTTGACGAAGCGCCCGGCGCGGCTTGCTGCAACTTCGCTGCCAACTCGGGCGTGCCATCGGTGTGCTTCCACACTCCTGCGATGGTGGGCAGGTCGTGCGTCGTCACCATCGCCAGCGTGCTGGCCGGCCAGTTGCGCGAGTCGCTGTCGAACCACCACACCTTGGTGCCGAGCATTGCATTCGCGCGCAACGAGTCGCGCACGGCGGGTTCAACGTTGCCGAGGTCTTCGCCGATCACGAATGCTCCGGCGCGTGCAGCTTCTAGGCGCAGGATCGCGAGCAGCTCCTCGGCGGGCATCTGCACGTACGTGCCTTCGCTCGGCGCGGCGCCGGCGGGAATCCAGAACTGTCGAAACAAACCCATCACGTGATCGATGCGCAAACCGCTCATGCCCTGCAACGCGGCGCGCGCCATGTCGATGAACGGTCGGTAGCGCGCGGCGCGTAAACGACCGGGGATGAAGGGTGGGAGACCCCATTCCTGTCCTGCAGGTTGGAATGGATCCGGCGGCGCGCCGATCGAAACGTCGAGCGCCATCATGTCTTGGTAGTGCCAGCTGTCGGCTCCATCAGGGGAGCTGCCGACTGCCAGGTCGGCGATGATCGCGACCGGGCTCGCCGCGGTGACGGCATCGAGAGTTCGCCGTGCCAGCCATTGCAACCACGCATGAAAGTCGCACGCTTCCGCGAACGCGGCGTCGGTGGCGTGTAGTGCGACAAGCGTCGGTGTGCCCGGTCGCTGAAAATCCTCCGGCCATGTTCGCCAACGCGGCCCGAGTCGTTCGGCGAGAGCCGTCCAGGTGCAGAACGAGTGGAGGCTGGTGCCTTGTTCGTCTGCCCACGCGCGCCATGGCGCGTAGGCATCGACGCGGCGGAATCGTTCCAGCAGCGCTCGGCGCAACGCGGGCCACACGCGTCCGCGCTCGATCAACGCGCCCGGCGTATTGGCGATCGGAGCAACGCCTTCCATCGGGATCAGCATCGGGTTCAACCAGCGGCGCGAGCTGGGGTAGTACGGACTTGCGTCGTGCGGCGCAGTGAGGGTTGGCGCGTGGAGGGGGCTGAGCAGCAACGAGTTGCCGCCACGCTCGCCGATCTCCGTCGTCAGCGCGCGCACGTCTTCGAGGTCGCCGATACCCCACGCGCCGGGTCGCCACAGCGAGTAGATCTGTGCCGCTACGCCCCAGCCGCGCGGGGCGTCGCGGCAGCGGTCCGGCGCGACGATCAACGTCGTTGCTGGCCCACCGTCGAGCGGTGACAGTTGGTGGTAGCCGAGCGGTACATCCGGGGCGAGCATGTCGACATCGCCAGCATCGACTCCGCCCTCGAGCAACAGGTGGTGGCGGGCCGGCAGCGCGTGAAGGCTGCCGGCAGCGACGACCAGAACGGGCGCCGCGGTGACCGGCTCACCGATCGCGGCGCGCAGCGCATCGCGGGTCGCGACCGGGGTGTACCGCCAACGACCATCGACGCCGTGGTATCCGTCGGCGATGCCCCACTCGTCGTACACCGCGCCATTGTGCCGGGGGTTTCCTGCCGCCGGGGGGTTTCGTGCCGGAGAACCTGCACGAAACCCCCGACAAGGTCCGCGGCGGCACGAAACCCCCGGCAACGGATTCGTAGACTGCGCTTCATGGCTTCGCTGCTTGTCACTCGTCAACTCAGCAGCACGTCGCGTCGGTTGCGCGATGCGCGTGCGGAGTTAGAGGTGGTCGGCGAGCAGTTGTTGTACGTCGAGGAAGGACCGCACGAGGAAGCGATGCAGAAGAACCGTGCCCACCTCGTTGCTGAAATCGCACGCCTGGAAGCCAAGCTCGACCGACTGCTCGATCGGGGGCCGCGATGACTGTTCGTGTTGTGATCGCGGAGGACGAAGCCATCATTCGGCTCGACCTGCGCGAGACGTTGGAGGAAGAGGGCTTCGAGGTCGTCGGCGAAACAGGTCGCGGCGACCACGCGGTCGACCTCTGTCGCGAACTGCTGCCCGACATTGCCATCCTCGATATCAAGATGCCGCACACTGACGGAATCGCCGCGGCGCGCATCATCAACAACGAAGACCTGTGCGCTGTTCTCATACTCACCGCGTTCAGCCAGCAAGAAGTCGTGGAAGAAGCACGCGACGCTGGCGCTTTGGCGTACCTCGTCAAGCCGTACGAGCGCAGCGAACTGCTGCCTGCCATCGCACTGGCAATTGAGCGCTTCCGCGAACTGCACGCGCCATGAAGATCTTGATGCTTGATGGCAACTCGCTGACCTACCGAGCCTTCTTCGCGTTGCCGACCGACATGGCAACAGCGTCGGGTCAAGTCACGAACGCTGTGTTCGGCTTCACCTCGATGTTTACCTACATGGTCAAAGATCAGAAGCCCGACGGAATCCTGGTTGCATTCGATCGACCGGAGCCGACGTTTCGGCACGAGGCGAATCCGCTGTACAAAGCGCAACGCGAAGCCGCGCCCGACATCTTGCGCCAGCAGATGGGCCTCGTGCGCGAAGTGCTCGATGCGCTCGGCGTCAAGGTGTTCGAACTGGCGGGCTGGGAAGCCGACGACATTCTCGCGACGCTCGCCGAGCAGGCAAAGAGCGAGGGTCACGATGTCGTGATCGTCACCGGCGACCGCGACAGCTATCAGCTTGTGCACGATCCGCACGTGAAGGTGCTGTACAACAAGCGCGGCGTCAGCGACTACGCGCTGTACGACGAAGCGGGTATTCAAGAGAAGACCGGTGTCACGCCTGAGTTGTACCCGCAGTACGCCGCATTGCGCGGCGACCCGAGCGACAACCTCGAAGGCATCCCGGGGGTGGGGGAGAAGACCGCGGCCAAGCTGCTGAATCAGTACGGCAGCCTCGACGGCATCTTCGCTCACGCCAGCGAGCAGACACCGAAGCTGAGCGCGTCGCTGATCGAGCACGAGGCTCGCGCGCGGTCGAACTTCGATTTGATGGTGCTGCATCGCGACGCGCCGGTGCAGGTGGATATGACGTCGCTGGCGGTGCACCCAAACGACGCCGAGGTCAAGCGACTGTTCGACTTTCTCGAGTTCCGCGCGTTGTACGACCGGTTGTACGAAGCACTCGGCACAACCAGCAGTGGTAGTGGTGGCGGCGCAGCGCCGATGTCGTCGAGCCAGCAAGTGCTGGAAGCAGAAGTCACCGACGTCGCAACGGCGGCCGAAGCAGTCGCGCTGATCAGCGGCTTGGCGACGCTCGACGCAATTGCATCGTGGGCGGGCGAACCCGGTCGCAGCGACCTCACCGGTCTCGCCGTCGTCACCGACGCTGGCGCGGCCGATGTCGCATGGATCGCGAAAGAACTAGCGCACACCCCAGAAGTGCTCGGCGCGCTGGGGCAGCACGGCGCCTTGCGCAGCCACAACGCGAAGGCGCTCATGCGCTGGTTACTCGATCACGATTCGCACATCCCGGGTTTGCGGCTCGACACGCAGATCGCCGCCTACCTCATCGATCCTGCCGACACGCGCTACGCGTTGCGCGACCTGCTTGCGCGCTACACGTCGTTCCAGTTGCCCGACGATGTCGCGTCGGCGAGTGGCCAGCTCGATCTTGGTGGCGGCCCCGATGAACGCCAAGTCACATCACGCGAGGCATTGGCCGTCGCGCACTTGTCGGCGGCGCTGGAAGCGTCGCTGGATAAGCAGGGAATGGCCGACCTCTATACCTCGATCGAGAATCCGTTGGTCAGTGTGCTGGCCAAGATGGAACATGTCGGCATCGCGGTCGATGTCGCTGAGCTCAAGCAGCTGAACGAGAAGCTGACCGCCGACGTCGAGCGTCTCGGCGCCGAACTGCAGAAGATTGTCGGTCGGCCGTTCAACCTCAACTCGCCGATTCAGTTGCGCGAGATCCTCTACACCGAACGCGGTCTCGCATCCGGCAAGAAGACGAAGACGGGATTCTCCACCGACGCCGCAACGCTTGAGAAGTTGCGCGATCAGTGGCCCGAGTTCATCGATCCGTTGCTCGAGTATCGCGCCGCGGAAAAGCTGCGCGGCACGTATGGAACCGGGCTGCTCGCCGAAGTCGCCAGCGACGGTCGCATCCACGCGACGTTCAACCAAACGGTGGCACGCACCGGCCGACTCTCCAGCGATCAACCGAACCTGCACAACATTCCGGTGCGCAGCGAGGAAGGGCGGTTGTTCCGTCGCGCGTTCATTCCTGCACCGGGCCACAAGTTGCTCGTTGCCGACTACAACCAGATCGAACTGCGTTGCATCGCGCACCTGGCAAAGGATCCCGGCCTGATCGAGGCGTTCAACGCGGGCGTCGACATCCACAACGTCACCGCTGCACGCGTCTTCAGCGTCGATCCCACCAAGGTCACCGTCGAGCAACGCTCGAAAGCAAAGATGGTGAGCTACGGCCTGGCCTATGGAATGGAGGCGTACGGCCTCGGTCAGCGGCTCGCGATCCCCACCGACGAGGCGGCCGTCATCCTCAACGCCTACTTCGCCGCGTTCCCGAACGTGAAGGCCTACATGGACAGCACGGTGATCGAGGCGCGCATGCGTGGGTACACGGAGACGCTGTTCGGTCGTCGGCGACCGATCCCGGAACTGTCGAACAGCAACTTCCGGATTCGTCAAGCCGGCGAGCGGCAAGCAATGAACGCGGGTATCCAGGGCCTCGCCGCCGACATTTTCAAGGTAGCGCTGGTCAACATCGACAAGGCGTTCGACGACGCGGCGGTCGCCAGCCACGTCGTGCTGCAAGTGCACGACGAGGTCCTGGTGGAAGTCCCCGAAGGCGAGGTCGATCGCGTCGGGCCGCTGGTCGTCGACCTGATGCGGGGTGCCGCCGAACTCGACGTTCCACTCGAGGTGAACGTCGCCTGGGGTCGTACCTGGGCCGATGCCAAAGGCTGAGGGCGCCGCCCGCACTCGTTGGTGCGGGGGTCTTTGCGGGTAGCCTCATGCGGTCCGGAATCCGCCGGGCCCTGATGGTTTGTGTTTGAAAGCGACTCTCCCTTGTCCGATACCTCTACTCTCACGCCAGCTTCCGGTGCCATGGGCACCTTCGATGATGAGGGCAACTACAGCCCTCGCCAAGTGGTCGCCGACGACCTTGGCATGTCCTTCGCCGATGCGATTGCTGGCACCATGGTCGAAGTCGAAGATGGCCAGCTGGTGCACGGCACCGTCGTCAAGATCGACAAAGACGAAGTTCTTCTCGACATCGGTTACAAGAGTGAAGGTGTCATCCCCGCTCGCGAACTGAGCATCCGCAACGACGTCGACCCCAACGAAATCGTCAAGTTGGGCGAGTCCATCGAAGCGCTGGTCCTCACCAAGGAAGACAAAGAGGGTCGCCTCGTCCTCAGCAAGAAGCGCGCACAGTACGAGCGTGCGTGGGGCACCATCGAGAAGGTCAAAGAGGCCGACGGCACGGTCGAAGGTCCGGTCATCGAAGTCGTTAAGGGTGGTCTCATCGTCGACATCGGATTGCGCGGCTTCCTGCCCGCATCCCTGGTCGAACTGCGCCGTGTTCGTGATCTGCTGCCGTACGTCGGCAAGACCGTTCAGGCCAAGATCATCGAGCTCGACCAGAACCGCAACAACGTCGTGCTCAGCCGCCGCGCATTCCTCGAGGAGTCGCAGAAGGAAAGCCGCGACAGCTTCCTCACCAACTTGAAGCCGGGCGAGATTCGCGACGGCGTCGTCAGCAGCGTTGTGTCGTTCGGTGCGTTCGTCGACCTCGGCGGCATGGATGGCCTCATCCACGTCAGCGAGTTGTCGTGGAAGCACGTCGATCACCCGGGTGCCGTTGTTGCCATCGGCGACAAGGTCACCGTGCAGGTGCTCGATGTCGACTTCGAGCGCGAGCGCATCAGCCTGTCGCTGAAGGCCACGCAGCAGGATCCGTGGCAAGAGTTCGCTGGCACCCACGAAGTGGGCCAGTTGGTCTACGGCCGGGTCACCAAGCTGGTTCCGTTCGGTGGTTTCGTGCAGGTTGGCGAAGGCATCGAGGGTCTCGTGCACATCTCGGAAATGTCGACGCACCACGTCGATGCGCCCGAGCAGGTCGTCACGCCGGGCGAAGAGTTGTGGGTCAAGATCATCGATCTCGATCTCGCTCGCCGGCGCATCAGCCTTTCCATCAAGCAGGCTGCTGAGGGTGGCGAACTGGCCGAGGAATACCGCAGCCACTTCGAGATCGACGAGCACGGCAACTGGGCCGCTGGCGGCGACGACGCCGAGCGCGAAGCCGCATGGGCCGAGTACTACGACGAGAACGGCAACAAGACCGACACCGATCCGGCAGCACCCGCTGCTGAAGCTGCTGCCGAGCCTGCTGCCGATGAAGTCGCAGCTGAGGTTGCAGCCGACATCGACGCGGAAGTCACCGAACCCGAGGCCTGACTCGCTCGCAAGGTGTATACCGTGAGCGCATGATCTTGGTTGGGCTCACCGGCGGAATAGGTTCCGGCAAGTCAACCGTAAGTGCCGCGCTCGCATCGTTGGGCGCGGTGATCATCGACGCCGATGAACTCGTCCGCGAGGTTCAACGCGCCGGCTCGCCGGTGTTGCGCGAATTGTCCCGTCGGTTCGGCCAGCAGGTGATCGCGGCCGATGGTTCGCTCGATCGTGGCGCGCTCGCCGCGATCGTGTTCACCGAGGATGAGGATGGCACTGCGCTCGAGGATCTGAACGCCATCGTCCACCCGGCCGTTGGCGCGGAAATGAATCGGCGCGTGATGGCACAGGTCAACACCGATCACGTGGTCGTGCTCGACATCCCGTTGCTCACCGAGAACCCGCGGGGTGGTTTGCAAGCGATCATCGTCGTCGATGTGCCAATCGAAACGCAGCTCGCACGCCTGGTGAAGTTCCGGGGATTCGACGAAGCCGACGCTCGCGCCCGCATCGCCCGTCAGGCCACCCGTACCGAACGGTTGGCCACGGCCGACTTTGTGGTGCACAACACCGACAGCGTCGAGTCGTTGCAGCCGCAGATCGATGCACTGTGGACGGAGCTGCACAAGTTGCCGCAGCTGCCACCCGACTTTCAGTTCGGCGGGCGCGACGACGGCGTCGACAAACTCAATGACACGAACACCAGTTCGGGTTAGGCTCGGGCCGTGACGCAGACGCTCAAGACACCCGAGTTCAAGGTGGTGTCGCTGTTCGAACCGGCTGGCGACCAACCCGCCGCTGTCGCGCAGTTGGCCGAGGGAATCAACCGCGGCGATCGCTTCCAGACGTTGCTCGGCATCACAGGTTCTGGCAAGAGCGCAACGATCGCATGGACGATCGAGGCAACGCAGAAGCCAACGCTGATCCTTGCCCCCAACAAGTCGCTGGCGGCACAGCTCACGCAAGAGATGCGCGAGTTCTTCCCCAACAACAGGGTCGAGTACTTCGTCAGCTACTACGACTACTACCAACCCGAGGCATACATCGCTTCCAGCGATACGTACATCGAGAAGGACTCGTCGATCAACGACGAGATCGACCGGCTGCGGCACTCGGCCACGGCCGCGCTGTTGACCCGGCGCGACACCATCGTGGTGGCGTCGGTCAGTTGCATCTATGGCATGGGCGATCCAGCCGAGTACCGCGGGCAGCTGCTCGAGTTGCACACCGGTGTCGACTACGACATGCGCAGCATTCTGCGTCGCCTGGTAGATTTGCAGTTCGATCGCAACGACATTGCGCTCGGTCGCGGCAAGTTCCGGGTGCGTGGCGACACGATCGAGATCCACCCCAGCTACGACGAGACGGTGTTGCGCATCGAGATGTTCGGCGACACGGTCGATCGCATCACGATGGTCGACCCACTGACGGGCGAGACGCTGAACGAGATGAGCGAGGTGCTCATCTTTCCCGCAACGCACTACGTCACCGGCGAAGAGCGCATGCGCAAGGCTGTCATCGGCATCGAGGCGGAACTGCAAGAGCGGCTGGCTTGGTTCGAAGCCAACGGCAAGTTGCTAGAGGCGCAGCGTCTGCGCATGCGCACGCAATACGACCTAGAGATGATCCAAGAGGTCGGGTACTGCAACGGCATCGAGAACTACTCGATGCACATCGATGGCCGCACCAGCGGCGAACCGCCGTTCACGTTGCTCGACTACTTCCCCAAGGACTTTCTGCTCGTTGTCGACGAGAGCCACGTCGCGGTACCGCAGTTGCACGGCCAGTACTTGGGCGACCTACGTCGCAAAGACGAACTCGTCGACCACGGATTTCGTCTGCCAAGCGCGCGCGACAACCGCCCTCTGCGCTTCGAAGAGGTCATGGAACGCATCAATCAGTGCGTGTTCATGTCGGCCACGCCAGCACCGTACGAAATCGAGCACAGCTCGCAGGTCGTCGAACAGATCGTGCGACCGACAGGCCTCGTCGATCCGGAAGTGATTGTGCGGCCGACCAAGGGCCAGATCGACCACCTCATCGAAGACATCAACACGCGCATCACCATGGGCGACCGTGCCTTGGTGACGACGCTCACCAAGAAGATGGCAGAAGACCTCACCGACTACCTGCTGGAGCAGGGCATGCGGGTGCGCTACTTGCACAGCGAGGTCAACACGATTCAGCGCATCGAGATCCTGCGTGCGTTGCGTTTGGGTGAGTTCGACGTGCTGGTCGGCATCAACCTGCTGCGCGAGGGTCTCGACCTGCCGGAAGTGTCGTTGGTCAGCATCCTTGATGCCGACAAGGAAGGCTTCCTGCGCAGTCAGACCTCGCTGATCCAGATGATCGGTCGTGCCGCTCGTAACGTCGACGGGCAGGTGGTGATGTACGCCGACAAGATCACGCCCAGCATGGCGAAGGCGATCGACACCACGCGCGAGCGTCGTGCGCGCCAGATCGCTTACAACGCCGAGAACGGCATCAACCCGCAAACGATCCGCAAGGCGGTCGGCGACATTCTTTCGCTGCTGCGCCCCGACGACACTTCGCCAGTGCCCGGTAAGGGCCAGCGGCGCAATCGCGAGCGCGACAAAGTGCAGCGCGAACTGAAGACGATGCCGCAGAAGGAACTAGCCCGGCTGATTCAGACGCTCGAAGAAGAGATGCACGAGGCTGCCGTCGAGTTGAAGTTCGAATATGCGGCGCGCCTGCGCGACGAGGTCAATGAGCTCCGCCGCGAGCTGCGCGACGCCGGCTAGAAGGTAGTTACAAGTGGTGCGGCGATAGCGGCTGCGACGGCAGCGGCCGGTTGCGGCATCGCGAACAGGTAGCCCTGGCCGGTTGTGCAACCCATGCGTACCAAGCGGTCGCTCTGCAGCTGCGTCTCGATGCCTTCCGCAATCACCGCGAGGCCAGCTTCAGCAGCAAGCGCAATCATTGCCTTGACGACCACGCCTTCGCGTTCGCCGTGCAACACCTGGCTCGTGAACTTGCGATCCAACTTCACGCCGCTGATTGGCAACGACGTCAACGTCTCCAGCGAAGCGAATCCGGAGCCGAAGTCGTCGAGCATCAGTTGCACGCCGAGGTCGGCGACCGCGGTGAGGTCCCGGCGGATTGCCGGCGAAATCTCAAACGTCTGGCGCTCGCTGAGTTCGAGCGACAGGGCCTCGGGCGGCAGCTGATACTTGGCGAGCGACTTGCGCACCTCTTCGAAGAGAGTGCTCTCCGCCTTGCTATCGAATTCGAGGTTGACAGCGAGCCGCAGACTGGGGGAGTTGCGCCGCAAGTCAACGAGCTTGGACAACCCGTCGTCGAGTATGTGATCGAACAATGCGCCCAGCAGTCCGGCCTGGTGCAGTAACGGCAGGAAGCGATCTGGCCCGTGCACACCCTCGGGTGTCTGCCAACGCGCCAACGCCTCAACAGCCACGACGTGGCCGGTGCGCAGGTCGACGATCGGCTGGAAGTAGGCGTTGATCTCGCCGTCCGCGAGCGCGCGAGCGACGGCGAGGGCTTCTGCGTTCTTCATCAGAACTTCGGCGCTCGGTGGGGGTTGCACGGCGGCGGCGGTGTGAATCGACGGCGGTTGGAACGCAGTGTTGCGCTGGATCGTCGCCGCGATTTCGGCCAACGCCTGCGATTGCGCTTCTTCTAGCGTGCCGTCCTGCCGACGGGCGCCGACGCCGATGGAAACTGTTGCTCCGCTACGGGTGAAGCCCTGGCGAAGTGCGTTGACGATCTCGTCGGTGCTCGCACCGAGCACGAGAATCGCGAAGCAATCGCCGCTGAGGCGTGCGCTGAAATGTTGGCCGGCCACCACTTCGCGCACAATCGAGCCTGCTTCACGCAGTTCGGCGTCGCCGGCAGCGTGGCCGCGGACTTCGTTGTTGGCGCGTAGGCCCGTCAGCTCAATGACGATCACGGTTGCCGATTCACCGAAGTCGCGGCAATACGCCTCCTCGGTGTGCAACCGCTGTTCCCAGTCCTGGCGAGTGGCCAGGCCGGTGAGCGGATCGTTGGTCGGTTCGCTGGTTGCGGGTCGCAGTCGGTCGTGGGCAAGCGCACGCTCGCTGGCAGCAAGGCCACCGAGCAGGCTGGCGTATAGGCGCACCGCGGCGGCGAGTTGATCGCGAGTCGCTTCCGCTAGGTAGTCGCCGTATCCGAGCAGTTCTCCGAACGGAGTGCCGTCGGGCAACACAATCGGGGCACCGACTCGCTGCACTGCGTCGGCGCCAAGGGTGTCCGGAATCGGTTGATGGGCTCGCAGTTGGCCGGAAGGGTCGACTGCGGCCAGTGTGCGGCTGCCCTGAGCGTCGTGACGACACACGGCCCAACTGCTGAGGCCCGAGCGCGCAGAGAGGTGTTCCAGGACCTGCGCAGCTGCCCGCGAGAAGTTCGATTCGTAGGCACTGGCCGCCGTCATGACCTTTGTATCGGCCACTCAGGAACAGAGCTTCAGCAATTCTTGACGATTCCCGGCGGTGCGGGTCTTGCTCGCTAGCCTTCCCAATCCATGCCGAAGGCCCCCGACCCGAACAAAAATCTGCCGAAGATCACCGTGCGGGGCGCGCGCGAGCACAACCTCAAGAACGTCAGCATCGAGATTCCCCGCGATCGGTTAGTGGTGTTCACCGGCCTCTCCGGGTCGGGCAAGAGCAGCCTCGCGTTCGACACCATCTACGCCGAGGGCCAGCGACGCTACGTCGAATCACTCAGTTCCTACGCACGTCAGTTCCTTGGGCAGATGGACAAACCCGATGTCGACGTCATCGAGGGGCTGTCGCCGGCAATCGCTATCGATCAAAAGAGCGCTGGCCGTAACCCGCGCTCGACAGTCGGCACCATCACCGAGGTCTACGATTACCTGCGGTTGTTGTTCGCCCGCATCGGTGTGCAGCACTGCCCCGACGATGGCACGCGCCTGCAACGGCAGACACCGTCGCAGATCGTCGACCGGATCTTGCTACTCCCCGACGGCACTCGCTTCCAGGTGTTGGCACCGGTGGTTCGCGGCCGCAAGGGCGAGTACGACACCCTGTTACAAGACCTAACGGCGCAGGGCTTTGTGCGCGCCCGCATCGATGGCGACATCGTCGACATCGCCGAATTCCTGAAGCGCGACGAGCGGCTAGCCCGTTACGAGCAGCATCGCATCGAGATCATCGTCGATCGTCTCGTGCGTCGCGACGGCATCGAGCGCCGCCTTACCGATTCGCTGGAGACTGCGTTGAAGCTGGCCGAGGGCGTGGCCGAGGTCGAACTGTTCGCCAAGGAGGGCGAAGCCGTCGAGGGCGAGACGCTGACGTTCAGCCAGCACTTGGCGTGCCCCAAGTGTGGCAAGAGCTACGACGAGCCGGCGCCGCGCAACTTCTCGTTCAACTCGCCGTATGGCGCGTGTGCGGAGTGCGATGGTCTCGGCACAACCTTCAAGGTCGACCCCGACTTGTTGATCCCCGATACCGATCTGTCGATCAATGAGGGTGCGATTGCTCCGTGGCGCAGCAGTAGCACGCAGTACTTCACGCGCATGCTGGAGGCGGTCGCCGAGAACTACGGCATCGATCTGGATGCGCCGTACAAGAAGCTGACGGCCAAGCAGCAAAAGGTCATCATGCACGGCGTCGATGGCAACCTGAAGGTGAAGTACAAGAACCGCTACGGGCGCATGCGCGAATACAGCACGGCCTACGAGGGCGTGGTGCCGTGGCTGAACCGCCGACGCGAGGGTGCTGAAAGCGATTGGGCGCGCGAGCAGTACGAGGGCTACATGCGCGAGGTGCCGTGCGCCGCGTGCAAGGGCGCTCGCCTCAAGCCGGCGACGTTGGCCGTGACGGTTAACGACAAGAACATCTCCGAGATCTGCGAGATGCCGATCGCCGACTCATCGAGATTTCTGGCCGGTCTGGAACTCGGTGAACGCGATCGCATGATTGCCGAGCGAGTGACGAAGGAGATCAACGCCCGTCTGGGTTTCCTGCTCGACGTTGGCCTCGATTATCTGTCGCTGGCGCGCAACGCCGGCACGCTGGCGGGAGGCGAGGCGCAGCGCATTCGGCTGGCTAGCCAAATCGGTAGTGGGTTGGTCGGAACCTTGTATGTGCTCGACGAACCGTCGATTGGTCTGCACCAGCGCGACAATCAGCGACTCATCGACACGCTGATGCGGCTGCGCGACTTGGGTAACACGGTGTTGGTCGTCGAGCACGACGAGGAAACGATCAAGGCCAGCGACTGGATTGTCGACATCGGCCCCGGTGCGGGCGAGCATGGCGGCGCAGTCGTCTATAGCGGGCCGGTGCCCGGAATCCTGAAGTCGAAGGAGTCGATCACCGGCCAGTACCTCAGCGGTCGCCAGTCGGTGCCGGTGCCCAAGCAACGACGCACTCCCGGCCTTGAGTGGCTGGAGATCATTGGTGCGCGCGAGCACAACCTGCAGAACATCGACGTGCGAATTCCGCTCGGCTGTTTCGTGGCGGTGACGGGTGTCAGCGGCAGCGGCAAGAGCTCGCTTGTGCGCGACATTCTGCTGCCGGTGCTGATGCAGAAGATCTACAAGTCCAAAGACGCTGCTGGTCGGCACAAGACGGTTCGCAACGTTCAGTTGCTCGACAAAGTGATCGACATGGATCAATCGCCAATTGGTCGCACGCCGCGCAGTAACGCGGCGACCTACACGGGCGTGTTCGACAACGTGCGCAAGTTGTTCGCCACCACCGCCGAAGCAAAGGTGCGCGGCTATCTACCGGGTCGGTTTAGCTTCAACGTGCAGGGCGGCCGCTGCGAGGCGTGTTCTGGCGACGGCACCATCAAGATCGAGATGCACTTCCTGCCCGACGTGTACGTGCCGTGCGAAGTGTGCAAAGGCGCGCGCTACAACCGCGACACGCTCGACATCCAGTTCAAGGGAAAGAACATCGCTGAGGTGCTCGACATGCCGGTGGCGGAGGCCGTCGACTTCTTCGCTAATCAGCCTGCGATCGCCCGCTATATGGCGACGCTGATGGACGTTGGTCTTGGCTATGTGCGCCTCGGCCAGCCAGCGCCGACGTTGTCGGGCGGCGAGGCGCAACGGGTGAAGCTGTCCACCGAGTTAGCCAAGCGCAGTACGGGGCACACCATCTACCTGCTCGACGAACCGACGACTGGCTTGCACTTCGACGACGTGCGCCGACTGCTCACTGTGCTGTCGCGCCTCGTCGACGCCGGCAACACCGTGCTGGTCATTGAGCACAACCTCGACGTGATCAAGACCGCCGATTGGATCATCGACCTCGGCCCCGAGGGTGGCAGCGGTGGCGGACAAATCGTCGCGGAAGGTAGCCCCGAGGACGTTGCAAAGGTAGACGGAAGTTATACAGGAAGATTCCTCAAACCAATGCTCGAAGGTTGACCGTTCTCGGCTCCGCGGCTAACCTGCGGTTCGTGGCCGTCAAGACTGCGCTCAACATCGACCGCGAGAAGGTTCGTCGCGCCGCGGAAGTGCTGGGCACCAAAGGAACCACCGAGACGATCGACGCGGCTCTCAGCGAAATCATCGCCCGTGATCTTCGTGCTCGGCTCGTCGAGCGCATGCGCTCATTGACCGACGAGCAGCGCGATGCGATTCTGCACAGCTGGGACTGATGGCGACTCACCTCATCGACAAGTCCGCGTGGGCTCGCCTGAATCACGCATCAGTGGCCGACAAGTGGCAAGGCGAGTTGACCAGTGGCCGGGTGGCAGTCACCGGCATCGGAATGTTGGAGGTCCTAGTGTCGGCGACCTCAGCCGATGACTTCCGTGAAAATCGCTTCGAGTTGTTGGCAATGCCACGCATCGCTATCACCGAGACAATTGTCGACAGGGCGATTGACGTTCAAGGAGAGATGGTCGCCCGTGGTACGCACCGCGCGCCAAGCACAGCCGACTTGCTCATTGCCGCTTGCGCTGAGGCCAATGGGCTGACGGTGCTGCATTACGACCGCGACTTCGAACTGATTGCCGATGTGACGGGGCAGCCAACGGAGTGGGTAGTGCCCGCCGGGTCCGTGCCGTGACGGCGGCGATTCAACCGAAGCCCGCGGAACCCGACTACTCGTTTCAGCAGCGTCGCACGCTAAACACGCTGCGGTTGGCGCAGGTTCCTGGCCAGGCCGCAGTCGCGGGAGTCGTGGTCGTGTCCGCGTTGCTCGCCAAAGAACTGCGCAACGGTAACGATCAGTTGGCAGGCAGTGGTGGGGCCGCGTTCACTATGGGTGCCGCCTTGCTCGCTGTTCCGTTGTCGGCGTTCATGCGGCGGCGCGGTCGCCGCTACGGCCTGATGTTGGCATTCGGTCTCGGCGCGGTCGGGGCTGCGATCACTGCTGTCGGCGGGCAGCAGGGTGTGTTTGCGCTCTACATGATTGGCATGCTCGCGTTCGGCGGCGCACAGGCCGCGACGCTGCAAGGCCGCTATGTCGCCGCCGACCTTGCGCGGGAACACGATCGCGCGAAGGCAATCGCTAGCGTCGTCTGGCTCGGCACCCTCGGCGCTGTTTTTGGCCCGCTGCTGACGCCTTGGGAACGAGACCTCGCCGAAGCCGCTGGCTTCAATCCGCTGGTTGGCCCGTTCGTCGTCGCGTCGGTGTTGGCACTGGTAGCGATGGCGGTGGTGTCGGTGCGCATGCGGCCCGATCCGTTGGCTGTCAACGGCCAACTCGACCCGAACGCCGAACGCATTCGACCCCTGCGGCAAGTGCGCATCTCGGCTGGCGTGATTCGTCGCAGCCATTTGGCGCCGCTCGGCCTGGCCGCAATGGTTGTCTCGCAAACGGCGATGGTGGCCGTGATGACGATGACGCCGCCACATATGAAGGATCATCATCAAGCCAGCCTGAGCGCGTTCGTGATCGCGCTGCACATCGTCGGCATGTACGGCATGGCGCCACTGGTCGGCCGCGGTGTCGCGCATTTCGGCGAGATCCGATCGGTGATGGTCGGAGCACTGGTGATCGGTGCTGGCACCGTTGTGTCGGTGATCTCTGGCTACGCGCCAGTGCTGATCTTCATCGGCTTGTTCTTGCTCGGCCTCGGTTGGAACATTGGTCTGATTGCCGGCAGCACGTTGCTGATTGGGACTGTGCCGGTGGAGAGTCGCGTCGAGGTACAAGGCACCGCCGATCTGACGATGAGTTTCTGCGGTGGGATCGCTGCGCTTGCTTCAGGCTTCGTGAAGCAGGCTTGGCAATTCCACACACTTGCCAACTCAGCGACCGTGATGGCCGGTCTGCTGCTCGTGGCGGGGTACACGCAATCGCTGCGGCAACGCCGCTCAGCGACCGCGTAGCTTCTTGCTGAGCTCGTTGAGGCGAGCCTTCTCGCCGCGACCCAGCGAGTCGATTCCGTTGGCGCTGATCTTGTCGAGCAGCGCGTCGAGTTCGTATTGATCGCGCGGGTCGGCAGCGCTTGAACCCGACCACGGGCCGGCGACGACGGTCTGCCCGCTTCGGCGCGCTTGTCGCTTGCTCTTGCCCGACCGCCGCCCGGGCTGTCGTCCGAGGTTCGGTATCCAGTCGTACTGCGTGAGCACGCCGAAGGCGCGACCGCAAAGCAGCGCGGTCGCAAGTGAGGTGGCCAGCAGAACGATGCGCTCCGACTCGCGTAAGCCGAGCAGTTGCAGCACCTCAATGCCGACGATCACGACGGCAAAAACCCATGCGGGGATGCCACCGAAGAAGCGCACATCGGGCAGGGCCATACAAAACACGCAGAAGACGGCGATTTCGACGGAGCGAATGCCCGCCTGGTTGATGTCGAGCCCGGTTCCAACCAGCCCCGGAATGACTGCCAGAAGAAGCAACATCCACGCGAACCGCACGCGGCCAACCATGCGCTCGAGCTCGCGGCCGAAGTACCACAGCATCGCTATGGTTAACACGGTCCAAAGATTGGGGTCGTTGGCGAGTGGCCACGAGATCAGCCGCCACACCTGGCCGCGGCGCACATCGGCGACCCACAGGATCAATGGGTCGAGGAACTCGGGGTTTGCCGCCCACACGAACATCGACACCACACACAACGCGGGCACGAGCACCGACGTGGTGACATCGAGTGTGCCGACGCGGAACCATGGATCGTCGTGCTCGCGGCGACCTGGGAACGAGATCTGAAAGCGGCCGGACATCAACTGCAACCCTATCCGCGGGAACGTTGACCGTAGAGTCGACAGTGATGGTGACAAGGCCGCCCACGGGCACGATTCCCGAGAACCCTGGGTCGTACCAGTTCAAAGACAAAGAGGGCCGCGTCATCTATGTGGGCAAGGCGTCGAACTTACGCCAGCGCCTGTCGAACTATTTCCAAGATCCGCGCAACATGCACGTGCGTACCGCACAGATGGTTTCGACAGCGGCGACGGTGGAATGGATTGAGGTACGCAACGAAGTCGAAGCGCTGATGCTGGAGTACAGCCTGATCAAGCAGCATCGACCTCGATTCAACGTGCGCTTGCGCGACGACAAGAGCTACCCGTTTCTCGCCGTCACCGTCGACGAGCAGTTTCCGCGGGCGCTGGTGATGCGTGGCCGCAAGCGCAAAGGCACGCGCTACTTCGGGCCGTACGCGCACGCATACGCGATTCGCGACACGCTGGATCTTCTGCTGCGCAGCTTCCCGATTCGTACGTGCAGCCCGGGCAAGTTCAACGAGCACCATCGCCTCGGCCGACCGTGCCTGTTGTTCCACATCGAGAAGTGCAGCGGTCCGTGCGTTGGTGAGATCGAGGAGATGCCGTACCAGCAGCTGGTGCAGGAGTTGATCGAGTTTCTCGATGGCGACACCGACGAGATCGTGAAACGTCTCGAGGCCGACATGGCTGCCGCGTCGCAATCGTTGGAGTACGAGCGTGCGGCGCGGGTGCGCGACCGGCTGCTGGCGGTGCGGCGCGCGATCGAGAAGCAGCAGATGGTTGCCGACCGCAATGAAGACATCGACGTGGTTGGGATTGCGGATGACGATTTCGAGGCTTCGGTGCAGGTGTTCTTTGTGCGCAAGGGTCGAGTCGTCGGCCGCAAGGGCTTCATTGTCGACAAGGTGGAAGAGCTGTCGCCTGGCCGGCTCGTAGATCGCATCTTGGAGGAGTTGTACGGCGACGATCCACCGGCGGGAGTTCCGAAGCAGGTGCTAGTGCCCGTCGATGCCGACGACATCGCAACCTATGAGGAGTGGTTGACGCACTTGCGTGGCAGCCGTGTGCAGATTCGAGTTCCGCAGCGTGGTGATAAGCGCGATCTGCATGAAACGGTGACGCGCAACGCGAAGGAAGAATTCGTTCGCCATCGGTTACGTCGCGCTAGCGATCACAACGCGCGCAGTCGAGCGCTGACCGAGTTGCAAGATCTGCTCGGGCTGCCCGAAGCGCCCTTGCGCATCGAGTGCTACGACATGGCTCACTTACAGGGCACGGACTACGTCGGCTCGATGGTTGTGGTCGAGGACGGGCTACCGAACAAGCGCGAGTACCGGCGCTTCAAGGTCAAGGATGTGCCGGGCAACGACGACTACGCAGCCATGGAGGAAGTGTTGACTCGTCGGCTGCAGGCATACCTGCGCGAACGCGATCAACCGCTCGACGAAGACCTCATCGATGGCGAGCGTCGCCGCCCACGCAAGTTCGCCTATCCACCACAGCTGTTGCTGGTCGACGGTGGCAAGGGGCAGCTGGCGGTGGCTGATCGGGTCGTGCGCGCGCTCGGCCTACAAGACGAGATCCCGATCGCATCGCTGGCAAAGCGCTTTGAGGAGGTCTTCGTCCCAGGTCGCAGCACGCCGGTGGAAGTTCCGCGGGGGAGCGATGCGCTGTTCATGCTGCAACGCATTCGCGACGAAGCCCACCGTTTCGCGAACACGTTCCACCGCGAGCTGCGCGGTAAGCGAATGACGACGAGCGCGCTCGACGGCATCGCTGGCCTCGGTGAAGCACGCCAAAAGAAGCTGGTGCAGGTGATGGGTGGCGTCAACGCAGTAAAGAAGGCCAGCCTTGAAGACCTGCACGCGCTCTCGTTCTTGCCAGCCGCAGTCGCGGAAGCCATTCACACCAAGTTCCACCCGCCGCCCGAGCCCTGACCAATTCGCGTTTGAACGCTGCCGCACGGTATGCGTGCGCAAGCGTACAAACGCCGTGGTTTACAGGAGCTGGGTGAGGATGTCGGCGTGGAAGCGCTCGAAACCGTCGCGGGTTTCTGCACGCGATTCGCCGAAGTTGTGGCCACCGATCGCGAACTCGTCGACACCCAGCTCGGCGTAGCGGCCGAGTTCGTCCACGATCTCGGCGGCGCTGCCGATGATCGTTCGGCCGCTGACGATGTCCTTCTCGGCCTTGGAGCGTTCTTCGGCATTACGAACGTAGAACACGAAAGCCTGCGCCGAGCGGCGCAGCGTCTTCGGGTCGCGACCTTCCTTCTCGCACGCTGCGAGGAAGCGCTTGGTGCGTACGCCCACCTCGTCCAGGTCGCCCCACGTGTTCCACTCCTGTGCGAACCGCGCGGTCAGGCGCAACATCAACGGACTACCAGTACCGACGAGAATGGGCAGCGTTCCGTTCACCGGGCCTGGACCGAGCGGCGCGTCCTTCATTTGGAAGTACGTGCCATCGAACGTCACCCGCTCGCCCTTCAGCAGGCGATTGATGATCTCGATTGCTTCTGCGAAGCGCTTCACGCGCGGGCCGGGCTCGAGCAGATCGAACCCGTAGCCGCTGTGTTCGTTGACCTGCCAGCCGGCGCCGATGCCGAGCACGGCGCGCCCGCCCGAGATGTGGTCGGTGGTGACCGCTCGCTTCGCGAGCAGCACCGGATGGTGAATCGAGACGGGCGACACCATCGACACCAAACGCAAACGGGGGACCGATGCGCCGATCGCCGAGAGCACCGACCAACACTCGTGTGCGTCGCCCGGGTCGGTCGCCCCGTTCTCGGTGTATGGCATCAGGTGATCGGCGTACCAGAACGCGTTGTAACCGTGCGCTTCCGCCCACCTTGCGTCTTCGAGCGCCTCGTTCCACGGTCGGTCGTACATAGTCCACATCGCGAAGTCCATGCCCGCACTCTATGTGCGACCGTGCGCACGAATTAGAGGAGTTGGGTGAGGATGTCGGCGTGGAACGCGGCGTACTTGTCGGTGCGCTCCTGGGTGGTTTCGCCGAAGGTGTAGTCGCCGATCGCGAACTCGTCGATGCCGAGGTCGCGGTAACGGCCGATTTGCTCGACCAATTCGGCCGCGCCGCCGATGAGAGTTCTGTTTGGAATCGGTGACGCTTGCTTCTCTGCCTTGGCCCGCTCTTGCGCGGTGCGCACATAGAAGATGTTCGCCTGTGCGGACCGGCGCAGCGAAGCTGGATCGCGGCCCTCGAGGTCGCACGCCTTGAGGAACCGTTGCGTGCGAACAGCGACTTCGTCGGGGTCGCCCCAGGTGTTCCATTCGTCGGCGAAGCGTGCCGTCAAACGCAACATCTGTGGACTGCCGGTGCCAACGAGGATCGGCAAAGAACCGTTGACCGGTCGCGGGCTAAGCGGAGCCTCTTTCATTGAGTAGTACTTGCCGTCGAACGTCAATCGCTCTCCGCGTAGTAGGCGGTGGATGATCTCGATCGCCTCCGCGAACCGCTTCACGCGCGGCCCGGGCTCGAGCAACTCAAAGCCATAGCCAGCGTGTTCGTTGACCTGCCATCCGGCACCGATGCCGAGCACAGCGCGTCCGCCCGAGATCTGGTCCGTTGTCACCGCCCGCTTGGCGAGCAGCACCGGGTGGTGGATGGATACCGGCGACACCATCGACACCAAACGTAAGCGGGGGACAGAAGCGCCGATTGCTGCCAGCACCGTCCAACACTCGAGCATGTCGCCGGGGTCGGTGGAGCCGTCCTTGGTGCTCGGCATCAGATGATCCGCGTACCAATATGAGCGAAATCCCGCGGCCTCTGCCCATCGAGCACGCTCCAACGCCCCGTCCCACGTGCGGTCGAGCATTGTCCACAGGGCGAAGTCCATGCCGCACTCTATGTTCGACCGTACGCTGACAAGGTGAGCTGGGAAACGCACGCAGGCTGGTGGATCGACGGGTTCACCGACGGCGTCGACCCGGAGTACGAGGAGCAGATCCTTCCCCTCGCCGCCGAGGAGTTGGCCGGTGCAAAGCGCGTGCTCGACGTTGGTTGCGGCGACGGCCAGGTCAGTCGACTTGCAACGCGGCTCGGCGCGGAAGTGATCGGAATCGACCCGACATGGAACTGCGTCAGCGTCGCGCAGCAGCGCGGTGGCGCGACGTTCGCGCGCGCCGGAGCCGCGCAGCTTCCATTCGCTGCCGCCAGCTTCGACGCCGTCGTTGCCTGCCTGGTCTTCGAACACATCCGCGATGTCGACGCTGCAATCGCCGAAGTGGCGCGCGTGTTGCAGCCCGGCGGGCGCTTCTGCTTCTTCCTCAACCATCCACTGCTACAAACCCCAAACAGCGGTTGGATCGACGACCAATTCCTCGATCCACCCGAGCAGTACTGGCGCATCGGTTCCTACCTCGTGGAGGACGAAACGTTGGAAGAGGTCGAGAAGAACGTGTTCATTCCGTTCATCCATCGCCCACTGAGCCGTTATGTGAACGCGTTGGCTGCCAACGGTTTGTTCGTACAACGAATGGAAGAGCCATCGCCACCGTCGGGGTTCTTAGCGAAGGCAGAGGAATACGCCGCGGCCGCCACGATTCCCAGGTTGCTGTATCTACGCACTCATAAGATCGCGTAATGGCCGACATCCTGCTGATCACCGGGTTGTCGGGTGCTGGCAGGTCCGGTGCCGCGGCAGTGCTGGAAGATCTCGGTTGGTATGTGATCGACAATCTTCCGACTTCGCTGGTCGACACCATCGTCGAACTGGTGAGCAAACCGGGCAGCGACATCGAGCGTCTGGCGCTGGTGGCCGGCCGTCAGCACGTCGACTTACTTCCGAAGGTCGCCGCCTTGCGTGCCTCTGGCCATCGAGTGCGGCTGCTGTTCCTCGATTCTTCGACCAACACGTTGGTCAAGCGCTACGACACGACCCGGCGCAAACACCCGCTCGACGGGCAGGCGCCAGGTTTAGTGGAGGCGATCGATCTCGAGCGCGAGCTGTTGCAACCGGTGCGCTCGGCAGCCGACTTGGTGATCGACACCACCGACCTCAACGTGCACCAGCTGAAGTCGAAGTTGCTGGCGGCATTCGACGAGGCGGGCGAAGGGCAACGGTTGCAGATAGCGGTCGAAAGCTTCGGCTACAAACACGGCCTGCCGATGGACGCCGACATCGTGATGGACGTGCGCTTTCTGCCCAACCCGCATTGGGACGATGCGCTTCGGCCGCTCACCGGCCACGACCCAGCCGTGCGCGACTTCGTGCTCGAACGTGCGCAGGCAAGCGACTTCCTCGATCGCTTCGACGAGCTGATGCGGTCCTTGTTGCCTTCCTACGTGGCCGAAGGCAAGAGCTACCTCACGGTGGCGTTCGGATGCACTGGCGGGCGCCACCGCAGTGTCGCGGTAGCCGAGGAGCTGGCGCGGCGGCTGCGAGAGCATGGCTACGCCGTGCACACTGGTCATCGCGATATCAGCCGTTAAGGGGTCGTTCGCACCTGGTCGTTAAGCTGCGGTCGCACATTCATCTCGCGAAAGGAACGCAGCCATGACGGTTCGCGTTGGTATCAATGGGTTCGGGCGCATCGGTCGCAACTTCTTTCGGGCGGCGAAAGAGCGCGGCGTCGACATCGATTTCGTAGCGGTCAACGACCTTGGTTCGCTGACGACGATGGCGCACCTGCTGAAGTACGACTCGGTGCTCGGCACGCTTCCCAACAAGATTTCGGCGACCGCAAACGGCATCTCGGTTGACGGCGACGAGTTGCGCGTGCTGTCAGAGCGCGACCCCAAGAAGCTGCCATGGGGCGAGCTCGGCGTCGATGTGGTGATCGAGAGCACTGGCTTCTTCACCAAGCGCCAAACGGCCGCCTATCACCTGGACGGTGGTGCCCCGCTCGTCATCGTGTCGGCGCCGTGCGACGCTGCCGACGCAACCTTCGTGTACGGCGTGAACCACACCGACTTCGACTTCGCCACCCAGAAGGTGATCTCGAATGCGAGCTGCACCACCAACTGCTTCGTCCCGCTCGTGAAGGTGCTCGACGACGCGTTCGGCGTCGAGCAGGGCCTGATGCAAACCGTGCACGCCTACACCGGCGATCAGCAACTCGTCGATGGGCCGCACAACGATCTACGTCGTGCGCGCGGTGCCGCAATCAACATCATCCCCACCAGCACCGGCGCAGCCCGCGCAACCAGCCTGGTGCTCAGCTCGATGAAGGGCAAGCTCGACGGCACGTCGTTGCGTGTGCCCGTTCCCACCGGCAGCATTGTCGACTTCACTGCCAACCTGACGAAGGCGGCGACGGTTGAAGACCTCAACGCCGCGTTCAAGAAGGCGGCCGAGAGCGGCCCGCTGAAGGGCATCTTGCGGTACACCGAAGATCCCATCGTGTCGAGCGACATTCAGGGCGACCCGCACAGCTGCATCTTCGACGCCGGCCTCACTGCCAGCATGGGCAAGATGGTGAAGGTGCTCGGGTGGTACGACAACGAGTGGGGTTACAGCAACCGTCTCATCGACACCACGCTGTACGCAGGCGGGATCGCGGCCAAAGCGTCGTCGAAGAAGTAATGACCAGGCCCATACCCACGCTCACCGATCTCGGTGACGTGCGCGGCAAGCGGGTGTTGGTGCGCACGGATTTCAACGTGCCGATGGAGAACGGCGCCATCACCGACGACTTCCGTATTCGCGCTGCGTTGCCCACCATCAACTGGTTGACCGAGCGCGGTGCAACCGTCGTCACCGCCTCGCACCTCGGTCGGCCGAAGGGCGCGCCGACTCCGAAGTATTCGATGGATGCGGTGCGTGTCAGATTGGCGGAACTCGCACCCGGTGTCGAGTTGTTGGAGAACCTGCGTTTCGATCCGGGCGAAGAAGCCAACGACGCCGCGTTCGTCGAGCGACTGGTGCAGGGGATCGATATGTATGTCGACGATGCGTTCGGTGCCTGCCATCGCGCGCATGCCAGCATTGTCGGGCCTCCGCGCACGCTGCCGAGCGCGATGGGTTTGTTATTGCAGAAGGAAGTCGAAGTGCTGCTTGGCTTGCGCAACAACCCGAAGCGCCCCTTCGTGGCGATTCTCGGCGGCAGCAAGATCAGCGACAAGTTGGGGGTTGTCGAAGCGTTGCTCGCTGTCGTCGACTCGCTGGTCGTCGGCGGCGCGATGTGTTTCACGTTCCTTGCCGCACAGGGCTATCCGGTCGGCGATTCGCTCTGGGAGCCCGACCAGGTCGACACGTGTAAGCGCCTGCTCGCCGAATCGGCAGCGAATGGCAAGACCATTCACCTACCAGAAGACTTGGTCGGCGTCGACGCCACCGGGCGCTTCGCAACGTTCGGCGTGCGTTTGCCCGAAGGCGCGAAAGGTTTCGATATCGGGCCCGGGACGGCAGCCGCGTTCAGCGACGTGATCATGGAGGCGCGCACGGTCTTCTGGAATGGGCCGATGGGCATGTTCGAAGACCCGCGCTTCGAGGCTGGGACGCGCACAGTTGCGCAGGCGATGGCCGACACGAGCGCGTTCACCGTCGTCGGTGGTGGCGATAGCGCAGCGGCACTCGCACAGTTCGGATTCGCCGACGACGTCGATCACGTCAGCACTGGAGGCGGTGCGGCATTGGAACTACTCGAACTGGGCGACTTGCCCGGTCTCGAGGCCTTGAGGGGAGCACCGAATGCGTAAGCCGCTCATTTCCGGCAACTGGAAAATGAATCTCAATCACTTCGAAGCGATTCAGACTGTGCAGAAGTTGGCCTACCTGGTGGGCAAGGAAGAGCTGAACGTCGCTGATGTCAGCATCCACCCACCGTTCACCGACATTCGCAGCGTGCAGACGGTGATCGACAGCGACAAACTTGGCTACGCGCTCGGCGCGCAGCATTGTCACTGGGAAGACAAGGGTGCCTTCACTGGCGAAGTGTCGCCCATCTTCCTAGCGAAGTTGGGTGTGCAGTATGTGATCGCCGGCCACAGCGAGCGCCGCGAGTTGTTCGGCGAGACCGACGAGACGGTCAACAAGAAAGTCGCCGCGATCTTGCAGCAGGGGATGACGCCGATCATGTGCGTCGGCGAGACACTGCAGGAACGCGAAGCAGGGGAGACCGAAGCGAAGGTGCTTGGCCAGGTTCGTGCAGGGTTGGCGAATCGCAAGCCCGCGCAGGTTGCCTCGCTGGTGATTGCCTACGAGCCGATCTGGGCCATCGGCACCGGGCGCAATGCAACAGCCGACGATGCCCAGCAAGTGTGCGCCGCCATCCGGCGCTGCGTGGCCGAACTGTCGGGCGCCGAAGCCGCGGCCAGCGTGCGGGTGCAGTACGGCGGCAGCGTGAAGGCAGGCACCATCGCCGAACTGATCGCGCAGCCCGATATCGATGGCGCCCTCGTGGGCGGCGCCAGCCTGGACCCGGACGAGTTCGCCCGCATCTGCAAGCTCGGCGCGTAGACGGTCTCGACCGTCTAGAGGCGAACGTCCTGAAGTTCAGGGTCAGCCGACCCTCTGCGACGATGAGACGTTAAGTGTCTGATTGTCTCATCGCCGCGGCCGCGGGTCGGCGGCTCGATGGAGGCTCATCAAATGACGCTTACACAGGATCCGACACAGACCGATCGCGGGAACGGCGACGGCCGCTACGACAACCTGCCAACGGTTTCGCCGCTGGGCAATCCGCTCGACTGGAAGTGGCTGCGGGGCGCTAAATCCGAGTGGGGTGTGCGACCCAAAATCGGTCCGCGCGGTTTGACCATGCTCGATATTGCTACCGGCACTTACGGCGATGTGCCCGACAATCCGACGCACCGATCGATGGCCCCTCGTGGTGCCGACATTGATCCCGACACTCCCGACATGGGCTACATCCTCAACAAGAAGAGCGACGTGTGGGCCGAGAACGTGGTCGAGCTGTACGAGGAGGCGGTGGCCCGTCAGTGGAGCGCGACTCGCGACATTCCGTGGGGTGAGTTGCGCGAGCTGCCCAGCGATATCGAACACGCAATGTGCCAAGTGTGCACCACGCTCACAGAAGTGGAGATGATCGCTGCTGACCTTCCCGCCAAGTGGATGTGGCGCATGAACCACGACTTCTTGGAAGCCAAAATGTTTCTCTGCACACAAATCATGGACGAGGCTCGCCACGCAGAAGTTTTCCGTAAGCGCGCACTCGCGAATGGTGGCGGCCTGCTGATGTCGCGTGGCCAAAGCGAGGGTCTGCTGCGCACCATCATCGAGGCCAAGAGCTACACGCAAGCAACCGCGCTGATGCATCTGCTTGGCGAAGGGTTCATCCTCGACATCTTTCGGATGGGCGAGTTGATCTCACCATCGCCGGTTGAGAAGCGCATGTTTCGGATGGCCATGCAGGACGAAGCGCGACACGTTGCCTACGGCACGATGCACATCCGCTACGCCGTCGAACAAGATCCAGACGTTGCTGAAGAAATTCATGAGGCACTGGATCACGGCGAGGCGGTGCTGACTGCGTTCGGCACCAACCAGGACTTTGGCACCGCGCTGGCGGTGTTGCTGGGTGGCGGCGTCGAGCATGTGGAAACCAAGGGCTTTGAGCTACAGGCCGACATGCAGCGCAAGCAGTTCGCCTCTTACCTCGCCCGCTGCGAGCGTGCTGGTATCAGTCGCTTGCACCGCACCAAGCTGCCGCTCGAACTGCTGGGCCTCGACCCGAACACGATTCTTGCGAACTGAACGGAGCATCAAATGCGCATTGATACGGAAGCCTTTTTCGTCGCTCTGGCCGACGAACTCAACGCTCACCCAGAACAATTCAAGGTTCATGGAGAGGCCGACATGGTGGCGGCGCTCGTGATGCGCAAGGCCGATGGCGACTTCGCCGTGCGGGTTGCATTCGAGGGCATTCGCGTTGAGGCGGTCAGCGAGATCGTGCCAGCCGATGTCGTTGGCGCCGACTACTACCTAGACGGCCCACTGCCGGCATGGCAGGCGATGTTCGACGACATCCTCGCCAACGGCGCGGCGAGCGGCCGCCTCACGATCAACAGCCTCGCGCTGCTTGGCACCGAGATTCGCCTACGCGGCGACGATCCAATGGGTGTCGACAAGTTCTCGCGGTTCAACCAAACCTTGCAGGAATACCTCGACGGTGCAGCTCGCGTAGCTGTCGCCGCGGGCTGAGAAAGGACGACATCATGAACGCTCCCAACTGCCCGAACTGTGGTCAACCAATCACCCGAGTCGTCGATGTGCCGTATGGCTGGTGGGAGTGGACCGGCGACAAGTACGAAAATCGCAACGCTGCCACCCGCGTCGACGTTGCTCCGTGGGTGCACCTCGACTGCATGGGCGAATTGCGCAAGTTCCACCCGCAAAACCCAGTGACCGCCGAAACTGCTGGCGCGTGAGGCTGGTTTGGGCGTGACGCGGGGCTATCGGGCACGCCAGTGAGCTTCGCTGTCCTACAGGATCGCTGCATCGGTTGCGGCGCATGCGACTTTGCGTGCCATACCGACGCGCTCGTGAAGACCGACTCGTTTCTCGGGCTTTTCGAGATCAATCCATACACCTGTGACGACTGTGGCGTCTGCGTCAGCAAGTGCCCGGAGACGGCGATCGTGCCCGACGAGCGGTTTCCTGTGTGCGACGGCCGGGGCTGCCCGCTGCATTCGCAACGGCTTGCCGACACCGAGTGCGCAATCTGGCAGCAGCGGTGCCCCAGCTGCGGCACGACCCTGTGGCGGGAAACGGAGGCCACAGAGTTCGTTTGCCCCAAATGCGACTCCGGACGCAAGGTTTCATGCCCGCGGACCCGGCTGCTGGAAACCATTCCGTTTGGTCGCCCTGTCGCCGACTGAGGCGAACGCCAGGTGTCTACATTTCGTACAAATGGCAACGGCGGGGCTACCTGTGCATCAAAGCCCGTGCTATCCTCCATCCGCCCGTATTGATCGGGGAGGACAATACGAGCTGCGGTTTGGCGAGGCTTCATGCCCCGCCGAGAGTGCCGCATCGACCTCCCTCCGTTTCCACCAGGAGGACCATCCACGTGAGGATCACGAAGACCAGCAAAGTTGCTGCCGTCATCGTCGGTCTTGCTCTTGTAGCCGCAGCTTGCGGCGACGACAAGGACAAGACTGCCGACACGACAGCCGACACAACCGCAGACACAACTGCGGATACGACCGCCGACACCACTGCCGACACAACGCCAGTCGTAGAGCCGGCAATGACCGTTACCTACAGCCTGTCCGATGTGGCAGTGTGGGACGACGGCACGCCGTTCGGCCTCGCCGACTTCCAGTGCACGCTCGACGCAACAATGAACACGCCGGCTTCGCTGAGCACCACCGGTTACGACCAGATCCTTTCGATCGAGAATGGCGCGAGCGAGAGCGAAATCGTCGTCACCTTCTCGTCGCTGTACGCACCGTGGCGTCTGCTGTTCGGTGGCCTGTTGAAGGCTGCTGAGACTCCTGACTGCAACGACGTGACCGCAGCCTTCGACGGTGGCATCCCCTACTCGGGCACCGAGTGGCAGATCGACTCGTGGAGCGCCGAGCAGCTCGTGCTCGTCCCCAACGAGGGCTACGTGGGTAACCGCAAGCAGACCAACGGCGTCAGCCGTGTCGTGTTTGTGCCCGCCGAAGACGGCCCGACCCTGCTGAAGTCCGGCGCGGTCGACTTCATCTTCCCGCAGGCCTACACCGGCATCGATGCCGAGTTGGCCGACCCGAACACCGACTTCGACACCGCCCTCTCGGGTGCGTTCGAAGGCTTCTACTTCCAGAGCTACGACGGTCCGTTCGCCGACCCGATCTTCCGTGCTGCTTACAGCATGTCGATCGACCGCGACGCCATCTACGCCCAGATCTACGCTCCGTTCGCGCAGGGAACTCCTCTGCTCGACTGCGGCCCGATCGCCCCTGGCCCGTACTGCGATGGCGTGTTCGCTGGTGGCTACGACCCCGAGGGTGCGGTCACGCTCCTCGAGGACAATGGCTGGACGAAGAACGCCGATGGTTTCTGGGTCAACCCCGAGACCGGCGAAGTTCCGGACATCCGCTGGATGGTCAACACCGGTAACACCCGTCGTGAGAGCACCCAAGAGTTCCTCATCCCGCTGCTGACCGAGGCTGGCTTCAGCGTTCGGGCCGACAACTGCGAGGCTCTGCCTTGCGTGTTCGAGACCCGTCTGCCGTCGTTGGACTACGACATGGCGATGTTCATCAACACTGTTGCTCCGGACCCGGCGTACCTCCGCACATGGGGCTGCGACCAGATCCCGACCGAGGAGAACGATTTCCAGGGTCAGAACAGCAACGGCTGGTGCAACGAGGATGCGACCGCACAGTTGATCGCAGCTGACGCCGAACTCGATCCGGATGCCCGTATCGCCGAGGTCAAGGATGTGCTCCAGGCCATGGCCGACGACCACATCATGTTGCCGCTGCTGCAGTTCCCGAACGTCGGCGCACGTCGCACCGACCGCGTGGACAACGCTTACGGCGAACTGGCCAACTACCGGTCGATCAACGACTGGTACCAGTGGACTGACGTCGACGGCGATGGCCAGATCATCGTCGGTGCCGAGCAGTTCCCGACTGTTGACTGCCCGAACCCGATCACGGAGTGCGCAAACTCTTCGTGGTACGTGTGGTTGGTTGCATTCCCGACTCTGCCGGGCATGTACGACACCACCAACGGACAGGAAATTGTGCCGAGTGAGTTCCTCACCGGCGATGCGGTTGTCGTAGCACTCTGAGCCAACGCTCTGGGTTACTTCGGTAACTGACAAGCAATTGTGAAAGGATGAGGGGTCGGCCCGAAAGGGTCGGCCCCGATTCCTTTTTGTAGACCGACAGAACTGGGGGGTTCAGTGCTTCGATTTATCGTGCGGCGACTGTTGTGGCTGCCGTTGACGATCCTGCTGGTGACCTTCATCGTCTACTGCGCGGTGCGCACCGGGTGGCACCCAGAGCAGACCTACAAGCGCGCGAACCCCCGTGCATCTCAGGCCAAGGTTGCCGAGTACCTGAAGGTCAACGGTTTGTACAAGGGCTTCACCGGTTTCGTGAGGGGCTACTTCGAATGGTTCTGGCGCTTCATCCAGGGTCCTGATCACTGGCCGCGAAGCATCAAGGGCCGTTCGCTGGTGTACCCGCCACTGCGCTACGCGATCTTCAACACTTTGCGGCTGGCGGGAATCTCGTCGTTGCTCGGTTGGGGGCTTGGGCTCTCGATCGGCACCATCGCCGCTCGTAAGCCGGGCAGCTGGTTCGACAGCATCGCCAACACCGGCGCCTTCTTCCTGGGTGCGATTCCGCCGTTCGTCTCCGGCGTTGCGCTGCAGCTGATCTTCGCTGTCGAGCTCGGATGGTTCCCGGTTGCGGGTATCTACCCGCCGGGGCATCAGGGTTTCGACCTGGGGCTGATGGCCAAGCACCTCGTGCTGCCGGTCACCGTGGTCACCATTCAAGTCGTGTCTGCTTACAGCCGTTACATGCGAGCGTCGTTGCTTGAGGTGCGGTCATCCGACTTCGTGCGCACGGCGCGTGCGAAGGGGCTCTCCGAGCGGGCGGTGTTGTTCCGCCATGGCGTGCGCAACGCACTGATCCCCATCGTCACCGTGCTGGCGATCGACATCGGCGGCCTACTCGGCGGTCTGATCATCACCGAAGCGATCTTCAACTACCCCGGAATGGGCGTCTACTTCATTAAGGCCATCACCAACGGCGACATTCCGCAGTTGATGCCGTACCTCGTCATCACCATTATCTCGGTGCTCATCTTCAACCTGATCGCCGACGTGTCCTACGCCTATCTTGATCCGAGGATTCGCCTTGACTGACGCAAACTCCACACCGAACGCACGCGACGCGTCGCTGGTTGTCGATACCGAACTAGGCGTCGACGACGTTGAGGCGCTCAATGTGGCCACGCTCACGCCGTTGCAAATGGCGTGGCGGCGCTATTGGCGGCACAAGGCGGCCGCGGTTTCCACCGTCATCATGGCCTTCCTGTTGATCGTGGTGCTCTTTGCGCCGCTGACGGCCCGCTATGGCATCAACGAGCAGGTGCTCAAGATCGAGGAAGGCAACAACATCTTCCTGTCGCCGCGCAAGCTTGCGTGGTTCGGCACCGACGACATCGGCCACGACATGTACAGCCGTCTGATTTGGGGAATTCGCACCTCGCTGTTCATCGGCGTCGTGTCGGCGATCTTGTCGGTTGTCATCGGCACCGCAGCCGGCGCGCTTGCTGGCTTGTACGGCGGTTGGTTCGACGACTTGATGATGCGGGTTACCGACATCTTCCTCGCGTTTCCATTCTTTGTCGCCGTCGTCGTGGCACGCGCTGCGCTGGGCAACATCAAGTGGATCACCGACATCGTCGGCGAGATCAGCTCAATCAAGTTCATCATCTTCTTGTTCGCGCTCTTTGGTTGGATGGGTGTCGCACGACTTGTTCGAGGCCAGGTGTTGGCGCTGAAAGAACGAGAATTCATCGAAGCCGCGCGCGCCGTTGGCGCAGGGAACCCACGCATCATCGTGACGCACCTGTTGCCCAACTCGATCGGCCCGATCCTTGTGGCGCTTACGCTTTCGGTAATCGGCGCAATCGTCGCCGAATCGACTCTCGCGTTCTTCGGCCTCGGCCCACAGCCGGGTGCCGACTCCACGTCGCTCGGCAAACTTGTTGAGCTCTCGCGAGAAGGTGCCAAACAGGGCAACTGGTGGTTGGTCGTCTTCCCCTGTGGGGCGCTAGTGCTCTTGGCAATTTGCATCAACTTCATTGGTGACGGACTGCGCGACGCGGTCGACGCCAAGCTGGATTCGGTGAAGTGACATGACGGCTTCTCTACTTAGCCTGCGCAATCTCGTTGTCTCGTTCAAGACACCCAACGGGACCGTGCAAGCGGTGCGCGGCGTCGACATCGATGTCGCGCCGGGCGAGATGGTGGGCGTGGTCGGCGAAAGCGGTTCCGGCAAGTCGGTCACATTCCTGGGCATCCTTGGCTTGTTGCCCCACACGGCGCGCATCAGTGGCTCGGCCACGGTTGAAGGCGTCGAACTGGTCGGCGCTTCCAACAAGGTGATGCGTGGTGTCCGCGGCAAGAAGATCGCGATGATCTTCCAAGATCCGCTGTCGTCTTTGAACCCGGTGTATCGCGTTGGCGATCAGGTGGCCGAGATGATCCGGGCGCACCAGGAAGTGTCGCGATCGGAGGCCTCGGCGCGGGCGGTCGAGCTGCTCGACATTGTCGGCATTCCGCAGCCAAAGGTGCGCGCTCGCCAGTATCCGCACGAATTCTCGGGCGGAATGCGCCAGCGAGTGATGATCGCCATGGCAATCGCGAATGATCCTGAAGTGCTGATCGCCGACGAACCAACAACGGCGCTCGACGTGACCGTGCAGGCGCAGATTCTCGAAGTGATTCAACGCATTCAGCGCGACATGAAGAAGGCGATTGTGATGATCACTCACGACCTGGGCGTAATCGCACGTGTCGCCGACCGCGTGCAGGTGATGTACGCCGGCCGCGTGGTTGAGCGCGCCAACGTCAACGATCTCTTCGCGACGCCGACGCACCCTTACACCGTGGGTTTGTTGCACTCGTTGCCGCGCGCTGGGCAAGACCGCTTGGAGCCGATTCCGGGCCGACCGCCCAACATGTTGCAACCGCCAGCCGGCTGCGCCTTTCGCGCGCGTTGTCCGCACGCCGCCGCGGTGTGTGCGACCTCGTTGCCCGAGCTGCAGCCTTACGCTCACTCGATGACGGCGTGCGTGCGCATTAAGGAAATCGATGTTGCTGCAATGAGTGGAGTCACAGCATGAGCGCAAAACCCGCACCAATTGAGGGCGCCCCCGTGCTCGAGGTGACCAATCTGGTCAAGCACTTCAGCGTCAGCGGCTCGAAGGGTCTGCGCAAGACGCGCGCCACCGTGCACGCCGTCTCCGACGTCTCGTTCACCGTCGCTGCCGGGCAGACCGTCGGCCTCGTCGGCGAGAGCGGCAGCGGCAAGACAACGGTTGGTCGAACGGTTCTTCGCCTCACCGAGCCGACGTCGGGTTCGATCAAGTTCAAGGGGCAAGAGATCGTTGGCATGGGTCGCACCGAGCTGCGCAAGATGCGCCGCGAGATGCAGATCGTGTTCCAAGATCCGCAGGCCTCTCTCGACCCGCGTCTCACGGTCGGTTCTGCGATCTCCGAGCCGTTGCGTATTCAGAAGGTGCCGGGCAAGCACAGCGACAGGGTGGCTGAGCTGCTCGAGTTGGTGGGCCTCGCTCCCGACCATGCGCGCCGTTTCCCGCACGAGTTCTCCGGCGGTCAACGCCAGCGCATCGGCATTGCTCGCGCACTCGCGCTCAACCCGTCATTGGTTGTGCTCGACGAGCCGGTGTCTGCGCTCGACGTCAGCATCCAGGGCGCGGTCGTCAACCTGCTCGACGATCTGCAAGACCGCCTCGGGCTCAGCTATCTCTTCATCGCGCACGACTTGTCGGTCGTGCGCCACATCAGCGATGTCATGGCCGTGATGTATCTCGGCAAGTTGATGGAGATCGGTCCTTCCGAGGCGATTTACACGTCGCCGGCCCACCCGTACACGCAGGCGTTGTTGTCGGCGGTGCCGGAACCCGACCCGATGACCGAGCGCAACCGCCAGCGGATTCTGTTGCAAGGCGATGTGCCCAGCCCGATCAACCCGCCCAGCGGTTGCCGCTTCCGCACCCGTTGCCCGATCGCCAAGGACCTTTGTGCGATGGAGGAGCCGGCGCTGATCGACCGTGGCCAGGGCCACCCGGTGGCGTGCCACTTCCCAACGGTCAACCTTGCTGAGATGGTCGGTACCGCCGCTGTCTAGCGGCGCACTTTGAACCTGGCCCGATAGGATTCCAAGCCGTGCGCGACACCATCATGTACATCTCGCTGGTCGTTAACATCCTGTGCCTTTTTGGCATGGTGGCTGGTGTGCTGATGCACAGCGGTCGCGGCGGCGGCCTCAGCGACATGTTTGGTGGTGCTGGTTCAACCGCGTTGGGCAGCACGGCTGCAGAGCGCAACCTCACGCGCATTACGACGGTGTTCGGGATCCTGTGGATCGGTACGGTCGTTGCGTTGAGTTTCCTGCTGCAGCGGTAACCTCGTTATCCCACGTCGGAGTGGCGAAATGGCAGACGCGCCAGCTTGAGGGGCTGGTACAGGCAACTGTGTGGGGGTTCAAGTCCCCCCTCCGACACAAGCGGCGTTTTGTGTCAGCGCATAAAGCGACACAACGTTTGTGAGCTGACATAGAAACCGAGAACCGCCACGCGTGGAGCTCAGGTCGCGCGAACTCATGCCTCGCTGACGATCACCAATTCGTTGCCTTCTGGGTCGGCGACTCGCCAGCGATCCGACGACTCTTCGAGGAGTCGACCACCGGCAGCAATCATCGTGGCGAGGCGCGCCTGCGCGAAGTCCGACGGCAGTGCGAGCTCGAAGTGGATCCGGTTGCGCTGCTGTCGGCGTTCAGTCTCCGAAGCATCGATCTCTTGGAACACCAGCGCCGGGTTCAGCCAGCGTGGATCGTAAATGTCGCTGTTGTCGGCTCGCCGGTCGGGGACGTATCCGAGCGCGGCCACCCAGAACGCGCGGACTGCGGCCACGTCGGCGGCATCGAGGAAGAGCTGAGCGAAGCGCGGCAGCGTCGGATCTGCGGTGGCACCGAGTTCGCGGGCAGCTGTCTGGAGGTTTTCGGCGAGGTCGCTGAAGTCGAGTGCCAAGCCGTGCGCGTCGGCGTCCCACTGATCCTTGCCGCTGTCGATGATTACCAGCCCCGGCCGCAGGTCGATCAGCAACGGAAAGCCCGCGTCGTCCGCCAGTGCCGCCGCCGCCACGGCTAGTTCGCTCTGCTGGAGCGACGAGATGGTGCGGTAGCACGCCATCGCGCTGAACACCGCTTGCCAATCGGCTAGCCCGACCTTCTCGCCGAGCGGATCGCCGGGAACCACATCGACCTCGTTGCCATCGGAGTCGCTGTGGCGAACTCCGTATGGTCCGGATGCCTCACCGAGATTCAGGTTTTCTACCGTCGCGGCTGGCCGCACCACGTCGAGATGAATGCGGTTTCGAAGCGGCCGGGGCTCGCTCGACTGCCTCACCCGTATCGCGGGGTCGCGCCGCAACGGATCCAGCAAACCGCCGTCCTGTGCGGGCGCGTAATCGAGGACGCGCTGCCAGAACTGCCGCACCGCAGTTGGGTTCGCGGATTCAAACACAACGCTCAGCTGCTGCAGCGCCGCAGGGTTCGCTGCCAGCCCGAGATCCCGTGCGGCCGCCGACACTGCTTCGGCGTGATTGGCTGAGTCGAGACGCACCCGGACGCCAGTGGCGCGCACGTCGACCACGATGTCGGGCGATAGATCCGCGACGCGCCCAGCCAGCGCAGCCCCGTCGATCAGCGACGGCGCGTCGAACCATGCCGTCGCAACGCCATCGACCACTCGCCAATCCATTCCGATCACGGTCATAGCCGGCACCGTAGTGTCCTGATCAGTGGCGCTCCATCGATTGACTCAGACTGCTTCCGTGGTAGGTGGCGGTCCCGCGGGGCTGATGGCGGCGGAGGTACTCGCCAAGGCTGGCCTGGCGGTGACGGTGTACGAGCACAAGCGCTCGGTGGGTCGCAAGTTGCTGCTGGCTGGGCGCGGCGGGCTGAACATCACCCACAGCGAGCCGATCGACGCCATGCTCGGCCGCTACAGCGAGGCCACGCCGTCGCTGGCCGCCGCACTGCGGGGATTCACCCCGCACGACTTGCGCGCGTGGTGCGCTGAATTGGGCGAGCCCACGTTCGTCGGCTCCACCGGTCGGGTGTTTCCCGCTTCGTTTCGAGCGACGCCGCTGTTGCGGGCGTGGCTGGCCCGCCTTGAAGATCTCAACGTCGCGATCCGCGTCGGTCATCGCTGGCATGGTTGGGCAAAGCGACCCGACGGGGGAGTCGACACCCAGCGACTCACTTTCGAGCGCAGCGGTGGAACGATGATCGAAGCGGTGAGCGATGTGACGATCCTCGCCCTCGGCGGTGCAAGTTGGCCGCGCGTCGGTTCCGATGGCCGATGGGTCGACACGCTCGCGCAACTCGGGGTGCAAGTTGCCACGCTACGCGCCGCTAACTGCGGTGTGTTGCTGGCTTGGTCTGCGAACTTCGTCGGTCAGTTCGGCGGCGTCCCGTTGAAGAACATCGCGGTCACCGTCGGCGATGTCCGCGTGCGCGGCGACGCCGTCGTCACCACAGCGGGCTTGGAAGGCGGACCGATCTACGCCCAATCCCAGCCAATCAGAGACAGCATCGATCGGCTCGGCAGCTGCACGTTGCGTTTCGATCTCCAGCCCGATCTCACGGTTGGCCAGCTTGAGGAACGCCTCGCTCGCGGGCGACCGAACGACTCACTGAGCGCGATGCTGCAACGGATAGGGCTGAGCAAGGCGTCGATCGCCTTGCTGCGCGAGCTCACCAGCAACCAAGTGCCCCGAGACTCGAAGACGTTGGCACCATTGATCAAGTCGTTGTCGATCGAGGTGCGCTCGCTCATGCCGATCGATCGAGCAATCTCCACGGCCGGAGGCGTCGCCTTCAGCGAACTCGATGACGTGCTGATGATCAAGCGGCTTCCCGGTGTGTTCGTGGCCGGCGAAATGGTCGACTGGGAAGCCCCGACCGGTGGCTACTTGCTGCAGGCATCCTTCAGCACCGCGGTGCTGGCGGCACGCGGGGCCATCGACTTTGTGGCGCGGCCCGAGTGAGGCAATTACCGTAAGCGTCGTGGCTCGCTTTCCGATCCGATTCACGGGCGCCAACAAAGCGATGGTTGTGCTCGGGCTGGCGCAGCGCAATTCGTATGTTGATGTCACCGAGAACGACGCAGTGGTGCGAATGGGGTGGGCCTTTCGGGCAACGATCCCGCGATCCGCCATTCGGTCGGTAACGCCGGATATTGGGCGAGTGTTGGGGTGGGGCGTTCACGGCTGGCGAGGCGAGTGGCTCGTGAACGGCTCGTCGTCGGGGATCGTGCGCGTCGAAATCGAGCCAGCAGCGCGGGCGCGCGTGACGGGTATTGCGGTGAAGTTGCGCGTGCTGCGCGTTTCGGTCGACGACCCGGAAGGACTGCAAGTGGCGCTGAGCGCGTAGAGCGTCTGGTTGGTGGTAGCCACACCCGCATCGTGTGGTCGGCCACCTTGTTGCCGGCTCGCCGGCCGAATACGGTCAGCGCGTGTCCTCGGCCGACCGCTTTCTGGCGAGCGCTCAGCGCCGCCAGCATCGCGGTGTACACATTGCGCTAGCGCTCAGCGTTGGCCTAACGGCCGCGTGTGCCATCTCGTTGATTGCCGGCGCAACGCGATCGGCGTCGGTGGTCGAGCGAGTCTTCGAGGCGGTACCTACCTACGACGTTGTGATCTTCGACGAGAGCAGTGGCCTAACCGCGCAAGACGTGGCGTCGCTCCCTGGCGTCGACCGCGCTGACTCCACCGACTACATCGCGTTCAACCTGCGCGGAGTCGACCCTGTGTCGGGAAGTATCAACGCCAATCCCACCGACTTCAGCCTTCCCAACCCCTCGGTGCGCATTCTGCGCGGCCACGCACCCGACGGAACTGACCCATTCGAGGTCGTCGTCAACCAATCATTTGCCGACAACCTCTCGCTTGACGTCGGTGATCCCGTAGCCGTAGTCGCGTTTGCGCCCGACCAGCGCGACGAGATGGCAAGCGGCGTTTACGAGCCACGAGGCCCGGAGTACGACTTCACGATCGCAGCGATTGTGCGCTTTCCGAGCGAGATCGCGTTGGACGAACAGCGCTCGCCGCGAACTGGCTTCACTACGAGCGAAAACCTGATGATCGTCAGCGACGACTTCTTCTACGCACACCACGCCGAGTGGATCGGCTTCGGATCGGCAATCAATGTTCGACTCAACGACGGCCAAGCCGGTCTCACTTCGTTCGTCTCAGCGGCCCGCGCCTTAATGAGCGACCCCAACGATCTCATCGCGTTTCCGTGGACGGCGGCTGAGAACACGTCGGCGTTTGACGTGCCGGTGGATCTCGAGACTTCCGCGCTACTGGCAGTCGGTGTCGGTGCTGCGCTGGTCGCCGCGCTGCTCGCGCTGTTGCTCGTCAGACTCGATCGTCGACTGCTCGATGCCGACTACTCGGCGTTGCGCACAATTGGCGTCACGACCAAACAACTCACCCTCACTGCAGCTTTGCGCCTTGCTCCGGCGGCACTAGCCGCTGGAGCAATCGCGATGGTCGGGGCAGTCGTTCTCTCAGACCGGTTCCCAATCGGAATCGGTCGCCAACTCGAGATTGAGCGCGGCCGCCAGGTGAACGTTGCAGTCGTCGTTGGCGGCGGTGTTGGCGTTGTCGTCGCACTCGTTGTCGGCGGGTCGTTGTTGGCGCGTCTCGCGGGTCTGCGCACGCGGCCGAGCGTTGCGCTTCGTTCCCGTCGTGTTCTGGGTACTGGTCGCTTGCCGCTGCATGCCTCAATCGGTGCCCGACTCGCAGCCGGCGGCAGAGACGATGGGCGCTCCCGGTCGTCGTCGGTGATTGCATCATTGGCAACAGGGGTCGCTGCGACCGCCATCGTGATCGCGGTGAGCGCTTGGTTGGCAGGGACAAATCACCTTTACAACTCGCCGAGCGCGCGTGGTTGGCAGTGGGACGTCGCCGTTGGGAATGTGAACTTTCCGCTTGACGACGCCACGCTCGACGCCGTCACGAACAGCCCATTGGTGGCGGCTGCGACGTCCATCGGCTATGGCCAGGCGACGTTGAATGGACTCTCGACGGAGGTGTTGGCGTTCGATCCCGCCGGTGACGCTCCGCCGGAGACACTCCGCGGGCGGCTGCCGATCACGCCGAGTGAAATCGCGCTTGGTGCTGCACTGTTGCGCAAGCTCGACGTTGCGATCGGCGACTCGGTGACACTCTCGCTTGCTGACTCGGAGTTCGTCGTGCCGCCGTCGGTTGGCGGCGAGCTCACCCTCACGGTCGTAGGCGAAAGCGTGTCTCCGGTCTTCGGCGAGAGCGACATCGCTGACATTGGTGTTGTCACATTCCAGGCGATCGCCGACGCCAACGGAAACGCCGCTCCCTGCCTCGTCATGGTCGACGTCGCTGGGCCAGACGTGACCGCGAACCTCGATGCGCTGCTCGCGCCGCTGAGCGAGGAGGTCCACAGCGACGTAGTTCCGGCGCGAGTCGTCAATCTGCATGGGGTGCGCTCGCTGCCGGACCTCGGCCGTTCGTTGGCGGGAGTACTTGGGCTGATCGCCATCGCGGCAACGCTCGTCACACCGGCACGCACGAATCGAAAGAAGCTGGCGGTGCTGAGCGCGTTGGGTCTAGACCGTAAGGGGCGTCGCCTGGTCGCGAGCTGGCAGGGACTCTTCACCGCCACGGCGGTACTGCTGATGGGAATTCCACTCGGTTTGGGTCTCGGGGCCGCGTGGTGGCGCGACGTCACCGCCGATTTGGGTGTGCGCAACACGTTCCCGTGGGCAACTGGTGCAATGACGGTGACCGTTGTGGCAGCACTACTTGGTGCGATCGCTGCCGCTCTGTTCGCAGTCCGACGCGTCTCGGTGGCCAGCACGTTGCGTGGCGAGTAGCGGCGCCGTTACTCCAACAGCGCGAGGTCGCGCAATGCGTAGCGGTTGTGCCAGAACTCTTCTTCGAGCACGGTGTGCAGACATTGCAGCAACTCGTGCGGGCCGTTCTCGAGCACGTCGACCGTTCGTGTGAGGTCGGCGGCCGTAACCGACGCGACGAAGTCGCGAAAGCGCGTCGCGCGCTCGGCGCGCACGGCCAGCGCTTCGGCCAGTGTGGGCTTCACGCTGTAGTCGAGGCCCGGAAACGGAAACTCAAGTGAGCCTTTGTTCGGCAAACCGATCGGGTGAAACTCCGCTGCGAGAACTGGCAGCGTGAACCACTTGTCCATCGCGAGCACCAGGTGGCGCACCGTCTCGACGAAGGAGAACTCGTTGTTGACCGATTCGTTCAACTTGGCTTCGGGAAGTGCCTGTGCCCGCACGATGGTCTTGGCCCACTCGGCCTCCATCGCCGCCCACGCCTCACGAGTGTCGTCTGGCGTCGAAGGAGTGAGCATTGCGCGCAGCGGATACCACGGGTCGCGCTCGTTGACGTAAGCAGTCACATCGACGCCGTTGATCACGAAGTTGTCGACCAACGCGTCGATGTCGATGTTGACGAGCCACGCGTGACTGAACTTTGCGCCCGTCAGGTTGACGTCGCGGAAGCGCGCATCGGTGAGATCCGCTCCCCAGAACACGGCACCGGCGAGATCTCCTTCAAACTCCTCAGGCATGGGCAAAACCTAACAGTCAGCGCGAATCGAGTGCCCGTTGCCCGTCAAGCGACCGCGGTACCATCGCGCCGTATGGCGGCTCCTTGGCGGTCCCTCTTGGTGATGGGTTTGGCCGCCGCCTGTGTGTTGCCCGGCAGCCCCACCCCAGCCTCGGCCGAACCGAGTGAACCTGCACAGTGGGTCAAGACTGGCGACGACTCGGTAGTGAAGGCCGACACGCTCGCGGCCCTACGCGTCGCCGCCAATCAGTTTCGACCGCTTGTTGCCGGCGCCGGCTTTAACGCGAACGACCTACGCAACCTCGGGGCGTACACGCTGAGGTTGGTCACCAGTGGCTACGGCGACATCGAGGCCTACCGCGACGAACTGCAGCAGATGGTCAATGAAATCAACACGCAGACTTCGCTGGTGCTGCAGGTTGCACCCGGCACGGTCGCTGGGCCGGGCGATCCATTGGATCTCAGCCCTGCGCTTGGCGAAATCTGGGTGATGATCTCGTCGGTGTCGCCGTGCGGAACGCTGGCTGGCGGAACGCTCGGATGCGGCGGAACCTACGACGCCGTACCGGTCAACGGCGAGTACCGCTGGGCAAGCGGCACTGTGTGGTTGAGCCCGACCCTGCAAGCGAAGTGTCAGCAGCCGGTTACGAGTCATGAGGTCAGCCATGCCCTCGGGCTCGCTCACTTCGACCAGCAATACCTGGGCGAGTTTCAGATCATGAAGTCGAGCACGAACTGCTCGTTCAGCGCGCTGCGCGCGGGTGACCTGAACGGCCATCGCTGGTTGGTGGATGGTGCGCAGCACCCCAGTAACGACAACGTCGCAGCTGCCGACGAAGTGTGCGCATTGCGCGACACGACCATGTCGGCTGTCACGCGGTTTGCCAGCACGGAAGCTGGCGAGCCTGCGCATGCTGGTCTCACGCCGCTCAACTCGGTGTGGTATCGGTACACGCCGCGCCCAGACCAAGTCGGCGGGACAGCGACCATCAAGACAACCAACGATGGCGACGACGACTTCGACACCGTTCTGGCGGTGTACACCGGCTCGATGTTCTCCAGCGTCGTACCAGTCGCGAGCAATGACGACTTCACCGGCTTACTCAGCCAGGTGTCGTTCGTTGTCGGTGCCGGGGTGACGTATTGGATTGCTGTCGACTCTGGTGGGGTCGACAGTGGCGAGACCGATGTCGTATTCGACTTGCCATCGACAACGGTGCCACCAGCACCCGCTGGCGTGCCGGCTCGCCTTGTGGACACGCGCCGACCTGGCGGCCAAACCGTCGATTGCTTCAATCAGGCAGGCGGGCGAATCACGGCGAACTCGACCTACGAAGTGCAGGTGACCGGCCGCGCGTTCGTTCCCGCGAATGCGACATCGGTGGTCTTGAACGTCACCGCGCTGACGCCTTCGGCGGCGGGCTTCATGACGGTGTTTCCGTGCGGCCAAGCAGTGCCCAATGCGTCGAACCTGAACTTCGCTGCCGGCGAGGTGATTCCAAACTTGGTGATTGCAAAAGTCGGCATCGGTGGGAAGGTCTGCATCTTCACGTCAGCGGCGAGCGATCTTTTGGTCGATGTCAGCAGTTACTTTCTCGCTGCCGACGGCTTGACATCGCTGGTGGCGCCAGAACGATTGTTGGACACCCGAATTGGTAGCCAAACCATCGACGGTGCCGATCAGGGTGTCGGTCGCATTCCGGCCGGGGTCCCTTACGAGTTACTGGTCGCGGGTCGCCCCGGCGTGCCGGTGAATGCCGCGACGGTGGTGCTGAATGTGACGGCCGTTGCGCCGGGCGGCGGCGGGTATGTCACCGTCTATCCGTGCGGGCAGTCGGTGCCAAATGCATCGAACTTGAACTACGTGGCCGACGATGTGATTCCGAACCTAGTGCTCGCCAAACCCGGCGCCCTTGGGAAGGTGTGTTTCTTTTCGTTCGCCGACACGGACCTGTTGGTTGATGTCAGCGGCTACTTCGCTAACAACCTCAAGCTGCAGCCATTGGTGGCACCGGGTCGGGTCCTCGACACGCGTAGCCCCGGCGGCACAACTATCGATGGTCAGCATCAGGCCGTGGGCCGGGTGGGGGCCGGCGCGACGTACGAGTTGCCGGTCTTGAATCGTGCCGGTGTCACCGGCTCTGCGCCGTCGGTGGTGCTGAACGTCACCGCCGTAACCCCGAGCGCCGGTGGATTCCTGACGGTGTTTCCGTGCGGCCAAGCCGTGCCGAACGCATCGAACCTGAACTTTGTGGCTGGCGATGTGATCCCCAATTCGGTGATTTCAAAGGTCGGCGCCGGTGGCAAGGTGTGCATCTTCACTTCGGTCGAGGTGGACTTGCTCGTCGATGTCAGCGCTTTCTTCCTGCCGTAGGAGAATTCGGGCTGTACGATCGCGGCATGACAGTGTTGAGGTGGCCACTCTGTGTGTTGATCCTGTCGGGGACGCTCGCGACCGGCGTGCCCGGCGGTGCAACGCCGGCGGCCGCCGACGGCCCAACCATTGAGTGGGTACAAACCGGCGACGACTCCGTGATGGAAGCCACGACGCTAGAAGCTGCACAGGCCGCGCAAGCCGCCGAGTCTGCATCATTGGATTCGCCGTCTGGGTTGTTCCAACCGGTCACGCTCGGCGACGGGTTCAAGGTCTTCAGCCTGCGCAGCTACGGCGACTACACCATCAAGTTGGTGGACACCGGCCACGGGGTCATTGAGAACTACCGCACCGAAGTTCAGAACATGGCTAACGAGGTCAACGCCTACAACGGCCTCAGCATTCGAGTCGAGCTCGGCACCTTTCCCGCGCCACCGGATCCGATCCACCCGAACGTGCCCACGGGCGAGATCTGGGTGATGATCAACGACTTCTCGCCGTGCGGCCCGTTTCCTACCGGCGCGCTTGGTTGCGGGGGAGTGCGCTCGTCAACCGTCGTTGAAGGCGAAACGCGGTTCAGTTCCGGCGCCGTGTGGCTCAGCCCTACCTTGGCGCCAGTATGCGATCAGGTGGTGGTGAATCACGAAATCGGCCACGCATTGGGTCTCGATCACTTCGATCAGACCTACCTCGGCCAATTCCAGGTGATGAAGTCCAGCACCGACTGTTCATTCAGCTCGCTACGTGCCGGCGACCTAAACGGTGTGCGCTGGCTCGCGGAACCAACTCCGAGCAACGATTCGGTCGCGACGGCCGCCGTGGTTTGCCCGGGCGACTCGAGCGTTTCGGCGAGCACATGGTTCGCGACCAAGGAAGTGGGCGAGGCCACCCACGCGGGCTCCGCCGCTCGGCGTTCGGTGTGGTATCGGTTCAACCCGCGGCCGGAGCAAAACGGCGGCACCGCGACCATCGGAACTTCCAACGACGCCGTCGACGATTTCGACACGGTATTAGAGGTGTACCGCGGTGCGACGCCAACGACCTCCGTCACCAGTAACGACGACTTCGTGGGCCAACTCAGCCAGGTGACATTTGCTGTCGACTCGGCGCAGACGTATTGGATAGTTGTCGACGGCAAGGGTGGCGTTGGTTTTGGCCGCGGCGAGACCGATGTGACGTTCGATTTACCCGCTCTCACGGGTTCGCAGGTGCCGTTGTGCGCCCCGGCGCGCGTGCTTGATACGCGGGTGGGTGGTTCGACGATCGATGGCGCCCATCAGGGCGTCGGCGCCATTGCGGCCAACGCGACGTATCAACTGCCCATTGCTGGTCGCGCGGGCGTACCGGTAGACGCCGACTCAGTGGTGCTGAACGTGACAGCGGTGTCGCCGACCGCGCCCGGGTTCGTGACGGTGTTCCCGTGCGGCCAAGGCGTGCCGAATGCGTCAAACCTGAACTTCCCAACGGGTGGTGCGATTCCGAACGCGGTCTTTGCTCGTGTCGGCACGGCAGGGGCAGTGTGCTTCTTTGCTTCCACACAAACCGACCTACTGGTCGACGTCAGCGGCTACTTCCCGGGATCCGATGCTCTGGTGCCCTTGGGTGTGCCGGGTCGACTGCTCGACACGCGGGCCGGCGGCTCAACGGTCGACGGCGCCCATCAGGGTGTCGGCCAAGTTGCGGCCAACACCACGTACGCGTTGCCGGTGACCAATCGTGCGGGAGTGCCCGCGGGGGCAGCGTCGGTTGTGTTGAACGTGACAGCGGTAAGCCCGAGCGCCGGCGGCTTCATCACGGCGTTCCCGTGTGGTCAACCGGTGCCAAACGCATCGAACCTGAACTTCGCGGCTGGCACAACCATTCCAAACCTGGTCGTCGCCCGCGTCGGCGCCGGAGATCAGGTGTGCTTCTTTAGTTCCGCGACGACCGACTTACTCGTAGATGTCAGCGGCTACTTCCCGACGACGTTGTCGTTGGTGCCGCTCACAGTGCCTGAGCGGTTGATGGATACGCGGGCGGGCAGTCAGACCGTGGATGGTCTCTATCAAGGCGTCGGCGTGATTGCGGCGAACACAACCTTCGAGTTGCCGATCGCAGGTCGCGCCAGTGTGCCGCCGGGTGCCGTGTCAGTGATGCTGAACGTGACGGCGCTCGCGCCCAGCACGGCCGGATTTGTGACGGTGTTCCCGTGTGGGCAACCGGTGCCCAACGCATCGAACCTCAACTTTGCTGCGGGTGCGGTGATCCCGAACTCGGTTTTGGCTCGGGTCGGTAGCGCCGGGCGAGTGTGCTTCTTTACGTCATCCGACACCGGCCTCTTGGTCGATGTCAGCGGCTACTTCCCCTGATAAGTAGGCTTGGTTCCCATGAACCGCCTCTTGCACGTTTCAGCCATCGCCGGACTTCTACTCGCCAGTGGGTGCGGGGGCGACTCGAAAGACTCCACCGACACGGCCGACACGGTCGCGACCACGGTTGCTGCCACCACGCCAGATACGACTCCAGACACGGAGGCGCCGAGCACGACTGAGGCTGCGCCCTCCGAACTGGATGCACGGGCGATCGTCGAAGTTTTGGCCGGCGACGAATTGGGCGGGCGCGACAACCTGACCGACTTCTCCACGGCCGCGCAGGACTTTCTCATCGGCGAGGTTTCGCAGTTCGCGCAGCCAGTGTTTACGGGCGAAGGCAACGAGGCCTACCTGCAGCACTTCGACGAGGGCACCAACATCCTCGCGATGGTTCCTGGTGGCGACCTGGCCAGCGAGTACATCGTCGTTGGCGCCCACTACGACCATCTCGGTGGTGTCGGTTCTACGTGCTACACCACCGACGACACCGATGAGATCTGCAACGGTGCAGCCGATAACGCGGCTGGCGTTGCGGCGGCGATCAGCGCAGTGCGCGCCATCGCTGCTGAGGGAACACCGCGTCGCACAATCGTGCTCGCCCTGTGGGATGCGGAGGAAGATGGCCTGCTCGGTTCCGAGGCTTATCTCGCCGATCCGGCCTTCCCGGTCGAGTTCACAGTCGCTTACGTCAACTTCGATATTCAGGGCGCGAACTTGTCGCCCGCGTTGGCCAACACCACCATCGTGGTCGGCGCCGAGACGGGTGGCCAGGAGCTGATCGACATGGCGAATGCGGCGGTCACCGAATCCACACTCGATTCGGTGTTGCTGAGCGTGCTCTATGGCCAGGGCCGCAGCGACCACGCCAACTTCGTTGCCGCCGGTGTGCCGTCGGTGTTCTTCACCGATGCCAACAACGGGTGCTATCACTCGGCGCAAGACGACGTGCTGGCGCTGAACTTTCCCAAGCTCGATCAGCAGGTGATCACGGCGACGGCGCTCACTCGTGCGCTGGTTGCCACCGACACACCCCCAACGTTTAACTCGACGGCACCTGCGACCAGCTACGACGACGCAGTGTCGCTGCTGGCCGTCGTTGAGCGCGGGCTTCCCGATGTTGGTCTGTTGGCGACGGAAGCACAGGCGACGTACGAGCAGTATCGACTCGACCTGCAGGCCATCGTCGATGCTGGGCCGGAAGGCTTCAATGACGAGGCAGTGGGGATCTTGCTGGTCGGCGCTGTCGGTCTTGTGGATGCGCTCACACAAGCTCCTTGCCAGACCGTGTGACGAAAGAGCGGCTCTACGAGCACTCACATATGTTGCCGGCGACGATCGGGCACGACAAGACGGCACGCTTTCGCCCCGAGGTAGAGGGTTTACGCGCGGTCGCCGTTGTATTGGTGCTGCTCTACCACGCCAAGCTGGCCGCGCTGACGGGTGGGTACATCGGCGTCGACGTCTTCTTCGTGCTGTCTGGGTTTCTCATCACCTCGTTGTTGATGCGCGAGTTAGCGACAACCGGCACTGTGTCGTTGGCCGCGTTCTGGGCACGGCGAGCAAGGCGACTGTTGCCTGCGTCGGGGCTGGTCGTCGTTGCAACGCTGATCGCCGGCCGGCTGATGCTCGACGGGCTTTCGCAGGGCGATCTGGCGCGCGATGCAATCGCCGCTTGCGCGTTCGTAGCCAACTTTCGTCTCTTCAATGTTGGTACCGACTACCTCGCCGAGGGGCAAGCCACGTCGCCGCTGTTGCACTTCTGGTCGCTCGCGGTAGAAGAGCAGTACTACCTGGTGTGGCCGGGGTTGATGTTGCTGCTGGTGCGCTACGCGCGGCTCGCTCGTCGTTCGTTGATTGCCGTGCTGGGCGTGATGTGGGTCGTGTCGCTGGTGCTGTGCGTTCGATCCACGCACGACGACCCGATGTGGGCCTTCTTCATGCTGCCGGCGCGCGCCTGGGAGTTGCTCAGCGGTGCCTTGCTTGCGGTAGTGGGCGGCTCATTGTGGAAACGCGCACACCGCGTGCGCGTGATCGTTGGGTGTGTGGGGTTGGGTTCGATCATCGGCGCCGCGCTGGCATACGACGACTCAACGCCGTTCCCGGGGCTCGCGGCCATCGTGCCAGTGCTCGGCACCGTGGCAGTCATCAATGCCGGCGTCACGTTTGGCGGCCCGATCACAATCTTGCGTGCTCGTCCGCTGCAGTGGATTGGCGCACGGTCGTACGCCATCTACCTGTGGCACTTTCCGCTGCTCTTGTTGGCTGAGGCGCGATACGGCCCGCTCAACGCGACAACGCGCGGAGGCTTGCTGCTCGGTTCGCTCGCGCTCGCCGCGCTGAGCTACCACCTGATCGAGATACCGGTGCGCTTCGCGCCACGACTGGTCGCCAGTCCAGGGCGCAGTTTGGCGATGGGTGCGTCGGTGGCGGTGGTGGGCGTCGTCGTCGCCAGCCTGGTGCTACACAATCCACCCCGGTTGTCGACCGATGAGATCGCGGCGCCGGCGACGCTGGCGACGGTGGCGCCTTCGATTCCAGCGACCACCGCACCGTCGGCAACATCGACCATTCCGCCGCCACCCACCACCATGTTGCGTCCAGAGGTCGCCGACGCATCGCACGACAATCCACCAGAACTGGCGCCGCTGATCGCGGCCAACTTGCCGTTGTTGGAGGAATCGACCACGACCAGAAAGGTGCCGGCAAACCTCGACCCAAGCCTCGGCGCGGCGAAGAACGACCTGCCGCAGGTTTACGCCGACGAATGCATTCTCGATGTTGGCGTGAGCGGACTGAAGGACTGCGTGTACGGCGACCCGGCCGGGGCCGTAACGATTGTGCTGTTCGGCGATTCTCACGCCGCGCAATGGATGCCCGCGATCAACTTGGTGGCGATCGAGAACGGCTGGCGACTCATCGTGCACACCAAGAAGGCATGCCCGAGCGCAGAGATACCGACCATCAAGGATCCCAATCAGACCGACTGCGCGGTGTGGCGGGCGAGTGTCATCGCCTCCCTAGAGGCGCTTCATCCCGACCTAGTCGTGATGTCTGGCTATCGCTACCAGGCCGCCCCGGGAACCGAAGGGCGCACCCCCGATCAGGTGTGGCGCGACGGCACGGATCTCACGGTCTCGAAAGTGAAGCCGTTCGCGCAGCACGTGCTGCTGCTCGGCGACTCCGCAACTCCGGCCCTCACGGTTCCGTACTGTCTGGCGAACGATCTCACGAACGTGCCGATCTGCATGGCATCGCGCGAGGAAGCGACACGGCCCAAGCGACTTCAGGTCGAGCGCGAGGTGGCCGCCAAGTACGACATCGACTTCATCCCGACCAGCGACTGGATGTGCACCGACACGCTGTGTCCGGTGATTGTGGGCAATGTGTTGATGTATCGCGACGACAGCCACATCACCGCTACGGCCTCGGAGTTTCTCGCGCCTTACGTTGAACTGGCTTTGCGTCACGCGATGACCTGACGACCTGATCAACGCGAAGTTCTCACCAAACTCTTGTACTTCTGCGGAGCGGGCCGATGAGGCGAAGAGTACCGTGACGATTGCGGCTAGAGCCGCAACGAGATCGGAGCAATCGATGACACGTAACAAGATTGTGAGTAAGGCAAGTGTTCTTGCAGCAGCGGTGGTGACCGGTGTGGTTCTGTTCGCAGGCGCCGCAATGGCCGCTGGCGGCGACGGCGGGCCTATCGGGCCGGGGCCGCGCGGCTTCGGTGATCGCGATGGTCACCACCGTGGTGGTGGGATCGTGATCCTCGTGGCAGCAATTCTTCTCGCGGTGCTCATCACTTGGTTGATCGCTCGCCGTCGTCCGGCGGTGGCTCAATCCGCTAGTGCCGAGACAATCCTCTCCGAGCGGTTGGCCCGCAGCGAGATTTCGGTCGATGACTACCGCACCACGCTTGCCGCGTTGCGCGAGGCCTCATCGCGCTGACGGGGCTACATTCGACGGCATGAGTCGTGCGTTCAAGGTCGGTGTGCAGTTGCCCGAGGTTGAACGGTTCGTGCCGTGGCCAGAACTGATCGCCATGGCAAAGGCGGCCGAAGCGGTTGGCTTTGATTCGATTTGGCTGGGCGATCACCTGCTGTACGACCTGCCCAACGGGTCGGTGCGCGGCCCGTGGGAGGTGTGGACATCGCTGGCGGCGATTGCCGCGGTGACGACGCGAGTTGAGATCGGCCCGCTGGTGGCGTCGATCGGCTTCCATGAACCAGCGATGCTTGCCAAGCAGGCAGCCACCGTCGACGCCATCTCCGGTGGCCGCCTGATCGTTGGCCTCGGTGCCGGCTGGAACGAACGCGAATACCGCGCCTTTGGTTTCCCGTACGACCAACGCGTTAGTCGCTTCGAGGAAGCCTTCGGGATCATTCGACGACTACTCGCTGGCGAGGTAGTCGATCACGAGGGTCGCTTCTACAACGTGGCACGCAGCCAGGTTGATCCGATCTCGCGCCCGGGAGGGCCGCCGTTGTTGTTGGGCTCAACGGCGCCACGCATGATGTCGATTGCCGCGCCTCACATTCAGTCGTGGAACGTCTGGTGGAGTCGGTTCGGTAACTCGGTCGAGGGCTTTGCGCGTGAAGCGGCAGTCGCCGACGAGCGGTGCCAGCTGGCAGGTCGTGCGCCGGGCGAAGTGCAGGCAACTGCCGCGGTGTATGTACAGGTGCCCGGTGGCACCGGTCGCACCATGGGCTCCGACAAAGTCGTCGCCGAGCCGTTGCGCGGCACGCAACTGGAACTTGCCCAACAGCTGGCCGCGTTCGGTGCCGCGGGTGCCGATCACCTGCAATTGGTGGTCGACCCGATCACCCAAGCCAGCATCGAGTGGCTGGGCGGCGTGCTCGAACTGCTGTAGCTGCTCGCCCGCCGACTACGCGGGCAAGGTGACGTCGAGCAATTGAGCGTCGGCGGTCGGGTCGCTCAGCGTGTAGGCAACGTTTGCTGGCACGACGAAACTGTCGCCATCGTGGAGTCGCATCGGTTCGTCTCCGTCGCGCTGCACCGTGAGGGCCCCGTCGAGCACAAAGTGGAACTGAAACTCGCTCTGGTGCGAGGTGGTAACTGGCCCGGGATTGCCGATCGGTCGCAGCACACGCACACCGGCGACGCCATCGGTGGCCGCGCCGATGCCTGTATCCCGCGTCTCATAGCCAGCGAAGCGCGACGGCACCCAGGTCGCGCTGGCAGCTTGGTGAAACACGAACCGATGGCCGTCGGCGCCAAAACCGCGATCGGGTTCCAGTGAACCCGTGGGAAGCGTCGTGTCGGGATCGGCCCACGTCTCGTGCTCGGCCGGACACCCGATCTCGATCACCTGCATGCGATCGGAGGCCTCGAGCACGCGATGGCGAATCGTCGAGGGTTGCAGGAAGCAGTCGCCCTCGTGCATCAGCATCGGTTCGCCCTGATCTTCGTACGCCACTCGCACCCAGCCGCGATGGCAATAGATCATCTGGAAGCGCACGTTGTGAAAGTGCACGTAGTCGTTCACAGGTCCACCCTGGGCGATCAGGATGTGCGAGGCGATGAAGCGCCCACCAAGCCGGCTAGGGATCAGGTCGCGGTAGCGCAAACCAGCGCGGCCTTCACCGAAATCGTCGTCGCTGTCAACGGGCGCGCGTGTCACCACGAACTCCTCGACCAACTTCGGTACCACGAGCGGTTCTTGCGCCGGTACGAACTGGAAAACGGTGCCGTTCGGGGCGGTCGTCTCGTACGGCGTGGTCACGTCGTTGCTCAGCAAACGCAACCGGCCGGGGGTGCCATTGGCGCCGACCTCGAGCCGCACCGTCAGGCCATGACCGTTCAACACCACCATGCGTGGGTGATCGGCGGGCATGATTGTGCGTACGGCGAAACCGTGACTGGTGAAGAAGTCGATTGTTGCCGAGATCGGCTCGTTGCAGGGCAGTACGACCTGCGCAGATTCGACGGTGTGTGCGCCCATGCTCAGCTGAGCTTACGCGGTGAGCTCGGCGACGAGCTCACCGCTGGCGACGACGGTGCGTCCGTCGAGACGAACGGTGCAATTGCGCATCGGCAGATCGAAGTGGCCGGCAGTGAAGCGGCCTGCGGTCTCGTTGGCGCCAGTGGAGTAGAGGAAGTTGCCCGCGTAGGCGCGTGCTTCCGTACCCCACGTTTCGCGCCGGTCGTACAACTGCCCCGCGTCCCAGCGCGCGTACTGGTTCATGCCCCAGCCGACGTGGCTCGTCGCATAGCTCTCGCGGTCACCGAAGGCGCTGAGGTAACCGCGGAAGAGGATCGCGTCGGCGCCCTCGCCCTCAACCCGCTCGATGTGATCGTCGACGATGTGCAGCACGACCGGCGTTTCCAGCAGCCGATTGAACGTCAGGTTCATGTCGCCCACGTCGAGCACCACCGTGCCGTTGACCGTGTGCGCGGCCGGGAAGGCGAGCACCAATCCGCCGGGCCAATGCGCGATCGAGCCCGAACCGGCGGTGAGACCAGTCGACCCCGCGGTCGCGGCGCCCGTGAGTTGAATGGTGAGATCGGTACCCGCGGCACTGGTGACGCGCATCGTTGCCGCGCTACTGAGCCAGTCGTGGCCGAGCTCGACGCGGCGAGGAAGGTCGTCATCCCATTGCAGGCGATCGAAGATTTCGGGATGCTCGTTGGAGATCATCAGTACGCGGGCGCCGCCGCCGAGGATCTGCCCGAGTTCTGGCGAGTGCAGCAAGCCCTCGACGGTGCAGTCGATGACAAGGTCACTGGCCGCCAACGCCCAGATGACCGGCGGGGACCCGGCGATTGCCTGCGAGGCGCCGGTCGATCGGATCGGCACCGCGTGGGTCGACGAAGGAGTCGGTACGACGACGTCGAATACACGGCCACCGAGCGACTGCGCGGCCAGCCGCGCGGTCTCGACCAGGGCCGGGCGACTTTGCGACTCGCTGAGCACGGCGACGTTCTCGCCCGCGTGAAGTTGGCAACGCGCGAGGTGCGCGGCGAACGCTTCGATGAAACGCCACTCGGTTGTCATTGATCCTCCACGTGCCGTAGGTGTCGGGTGATTGCGGCGTTCACGACGTCGGGTGCTTCGACGTTCAGCAGATGCCCGGCGTTGGGCACGATCTGCAACCACGCGTTGGGTATCTGGTCGGCGAGCGCCTGCGCGTACGAGGGCGGAGTTTCTTGATCGAGCTCGCCGACCATCACCAGCGTTGGAGCGGTGATGGCGGCGAGGAGCGGGCGCGCGTCGTGAGTGACCAAGCATTCGATGCTGCGTTGCAACGCCTGGCCACTGATGCGGGTCATTGCGCGCCGTTGACTCTCGAACGCCGTTTCATCGATGTTGGGGCCGGCAATTGAGCGCAAGACGCGGTCCGCGAAGTCGGCTGGTTGTTGACCCGCGTTCAGCGGGGCCATGCGAGCGGCGCGCCAGTCGTCGGGGGACGTGCCGTCGAGCCCGAACGCGGGGCTAGTCGACAGCAGCGTGAGCGAGCGCACGGACTGCGGATGCGAGGCCGCCAGATACTGCGCGATCATCGCGCCCATCGAGATACCGATGATGTGGGCCGAGCCGCCGCCAAGCTCCGCAATCCAGCGGGCCGCGGCCTGTGCGAGCGCCGCGAACGTGACGGTCTCGTCGGCGAGGGGAGCGGACGCTCCGTAGCCGGGCAAGTCCCAGGCAGCGACGCGGTGATCGGTGCTGAGCGCGGCGAGCTGTGGCTCCCATGAGATGCGACTGCCACCGAGGCCGTGCAGCAGCACGATGAGGTCGCCGTGCCCGGCCTCGCGCCACGCGATCGGATGGCCGTCGACGTCGGTTGCCATCGTGCGAGTATGCCAGAGCCTGCCTGTTTGTCAACACTGTTGACAAACAGATGAGTGTTTGATCGAATGGCTTCATGCAGCAAGGTCAGATGACGCGCGATGAGATGGTCGGACTTGCTCGTGCAATGGCGCCCGCGATGCGCGAACGAGCGGTTACCTATGACTTGCAGGCCAGCTTCCCCCACGAGAACTTCGCCGACTTTCGCAGCAATGGGCTAATGGGCGTTTCCGTGCCCACGCGCTTCGGCGGGCTGGGTGCCACGTACGCGGACTATGTGCGGGTGAGTGAGGAGCTTGGCCGTTCGTGCGGTGCCACCGGGCTGACGTTCAATATGCACAACGCGACGATGCTGTGGTGTGGCGCGGTTGCCGACTTGCTCGACATGACGCCTGCGCAACGTGCGAGCCACGAAGCGATTCGAACGGAGATGTATCGGGGTGTCATCGAGCGTGGCGACATCCACAGTCAGCCGTTCTCCGAGGGGCTGTCGCCGGGCGCCACGAGCGGTGTCGCCACGAAGGCTGTTCCGGTCGATGGTGGCTGGTTGGTTACCGGTCGCAAGATCTTCGCCTCGCTCTCCGGCGCGGCGACCTTCTACAACGTCACCTGCCAGGTGCCCGGCGAGGACGAGATTCGACTGCTCGGCGTTCCCGCCGCCGCTGATGGTGTGCAGATTCTCGACGACTGGGATCCGCTGGGTATGCGCGGCACCGTCTCGCGCACGTTGCTGATGACCAATGTGTTCGTGCCGCAGTCGAACGAGTGGATGCCAGCCGGGCTGTACAACCAAGCCGCGTTGCGCTACCCGTGGCTATTCCTGTCCTTGTGTCCGAGCTATCTGGGGCTGACTGGTGGCGTGCTTGAAACAACGCGGTTGTACCTGCGCGGCGAGTTGCCGGGACAGGCTGCGGGGGCGCGCCGCGACCATCCGATCAAGCAGGTCGGTTGGGCACAGATGCAGTTGAAGCATCAGCAGTCGCGGGCGCTCATGTACCGCGCGATCGACGAGGCGACCATCGATCCGACCGAAGCTCAACTGGTGCTCGGTTGGGCGGCCGCCATCACCGTGATGGAACACGCAGCCGAGGTAGCGAGCTTGGCCATTCGGGTGTGCGGCGGCCAGTCGATGCTGAAGACCATGCCCCTCGAGCGTATGTATCGCGATTCGCGGCTGGGCAGCACGATGCTGCCTTGGAGTGCCGAGGTATGCCTCGAACGGCTTGGTGCCGCTGGCTTGTATGACTGAACGACACCACTGATGGGTCGGCCTGCGTCGCTCAGTCGTGGCGGCATCATTGCTGCCGCGGCACGACTGGTGCGCGAACACGGTGTCGAGGCACTGACGGCTCGTCGCTTGGGTGACGCATTGGGGTGCGACCCAACTGCGCTGTACCGACACTTCGTGACGATGGGCGACCTTGAGCGCGAGGTTGGCGACCGATTCTTGGGCGCTGTCGATGTGCGCGCGCACGCCGACGACGACTGGCGGAAAACCGTGCGAAGGATTTGCGTGAAGCTTCGGCGCGTTCAGTTACGTCAGCCGCGACTCGCAGCATTGGTGAGCGCTGCGCCGACCCGTCTCGCTAATGAGAAGCGCATCACCGAAGCGCTGTTGCGCGAACTCGATCGCGCGGGCCTCTCCAGCGAACAGGTAGCAACCGGATATCACGCCCTCATCGAACTGACCGTTGGCTCGGCGGCGATCGACGCCCCGCTTGCTTCGCTACCCGCTGCCGAGCGGCGGCGTACTTACAACGAATGGCGTCGCGAGTACGCCGGGCTGTCGCCGGCTGAGGCGCCCGCGTCGGTGGCTATCGCGGACCATCTCTACCTCGGTTCTGCCGACTCGCGCTTTGAGGCAGCGCTCGATCTATTGCTCGACGGCATCTCTCTGCAGCGTCGGGTTCACTAGTCTCGGCCTGACTAGTACAAGGAGAATCTGATGCCGCAGAACGTTCGTGGAGTCGTAGCGCGTAGCAAAGGTGCGCCGGTGACGATCGAGACCATCGTGATACCCGACCCCGGGCCCGGCGAAGCAGTCGTCAAAGTGCAGGCGTGCGGCGTGTGCCACACCGACCTGCATTATCGCGAGGGCGGCATCAACGACGAGTTCCCGTTCCTGCTCGGCCACGAAGCGGCCGGTGTGGTTGAGGCCATCGGGGAAGGCGTTACCAATGTGTCGCCCGGCGACTTCGTCATCCTCAACTGGCGCGCGGTCTGCGGCAACTGTCGCAGTTGTCTGCGCGGTCGGCCGTGGTACTGCTTCAGCACGTTCAACGCGACGCAGAAGATGACGCTGACCGACGGCACTGTGCTGTCGCCGGCCCTTGGAATCGGAGCGTTCGCGGAGAAGACGCTGGTCGCGGCGGGGCAGTGCACAAAGGTGGATCCGGCTGTTCCAGCTACCACGGCAGGTCTGCTGGGTTGTGGCGTGATGGCCGGCATTGGAGCCGCCATCAACACGGGCAACGTTGGTCGCGGCGACTCGGTGGCCGTGTTCGGGTGCGGTGGCGTCGGCGACGCGGCGATTGCCGGTGCACGACTCGCCGGCGCGCACACGATCGTCGCGGTCGACATCGACGATCGCAAACTGGCATGGGCGAAGGAATTCGGGGCAACGCACACGTGCAACTCGAGCAAGACAGACCCGGTCGAGTACATCAAGTCAGTGACTGGTGGCAATGGTGCGGATGTGTGTATCGAGGCGATCGGCAACCCGGCCGTGTATCGACAAGCGTTCGACGCCCGCGATCTTGCGGGAACTGTCGTGCTTGTTGGCGTGCCTCGCCCCGACATGATGCTCGAGTTGCCATTCATCGAGGTGTTCGGTCGCGGCGGTCAACTAAAGAGCAGTTGGTACGGCGACTGCCTTCCTTCGCGCGACTTTCCAATGTTGGTCGCGCTGCATCAGCAGGGTCGGCTGCCGTTGGAGAAGTTCGTCAGCGAAACGATCGCGCTCGACGCTGTCGAGGAGGCCTTCCACAAGATGGAGCGTGGCGAGGTCTTGCGCAGTGTGGTCGTCTTGTGATCGAGCTCGTCACGACTGATGGAGTGTTCGCGCTGGACGGCGGCGAGTGGGCCGTCACCAACAACATCTGGTTGGTCGGCAACGAGCGCGAGGTAATCGTGATTGATGCCGCGCACGACGCTGAAACGATCATGGGCGCGATCAACGGCCGACGAGTGAAGGCGATTGTGCTGACCCATGGCCACAACGACCACATCAACGCCGCCGTGCCGCTACGCGAGTTTGTCGACGCACCGATCTGGTTACATGAAGCCGACCGCATGTTGTGGGACGTGGTGTGGCCTGACGATTCACCCGACCGCGCGCTTGTGCCCGGCGGCGTGTTGCAGGTTGCTGGCCACGAGCTCGGCGTGCTGCATACGCCGGGGCACTCTCCGGGCTGCTGTTGCTTTCACGACGTTGCGTCGGGGGTCGTGTTCAGCGGCGACACCCTGTTTTGTGGTGGCCCCGGGGCAACCGGCCGCAGCTACAGCGACGAAGCGACCATCGTGCGCAGCATTCGCGAAAAGCTGCTGACGCTGCCCGACGAAACGATCGTGCACACCGGCCACGGCGAAAGCACCACCATCGGCGCCGAACGCACCAACGCCATCTTTGCGTAGACGCCTTACGTAGCTTGCCCTTCAACGGGCTTGGGCTTCTTGGCGCGGCTGGGGGCGACCCTGGGCGGTTCGCCGGCCATCTTGGGATACACAGGCGGCCACGGCGCATCGACGAGCCCGGATGCTTGATCGCTGCGCACCATCGCTAGGAACGGTTCAATCGATTGCGGATTGTCGTTCATCGTCGCCCATGCGTCGCCATGCTCGTTGACCCACGCAGGAACGGTTGCAATCGTCATGTCGTGCGGGGCCAGCGTGGGCAGTAGCTCCCAGGGAAATGGAAACGACACCGGCGCGTGATCGAGTGCGCGGACTGACCAGGGTGCGAACACAGTTTTGTGCGGTGCGTTCTGGTTGAAGTCGATGAAGATGCGCGCGCCACGTTCCTCCTTCCACCAGGAGGCGGTGATGAGATCTGGGCGGCGCCGTTCCAGTTCACGTGCAACCGCGACGGCCGCACTGCGCACGGCAACGCTGTCGTGTGTGGGCTGCAGGCGCACATAGACGTGCAGTCCGCGGTTACCGGACGACTTGATGAATCCAGTGATCCCGATGTCGTCGAGGAGTTGTTTGGTGACGGCAGCTGTCTCTTGTGCCATCGCGTAGTTCGTGCCAGGGCCGGGGTCGAGGTCGATGCGCAGGTCATCGCAGTGGTCGAGATCGCTGGCTCGGACCGGCCACGAGTGGAAGCCCAGGCAACCTTGGTTGACCGCCCACACCAGGTGGGCGAGGTCGGCGATGACCAGTGCCCGTGACGGCGTGCCGTTGGGGGTCTGCACGATCGTCGTGTGCAACCAGTCAGGAGCTCCATCGGGGATTCGCTTCTGGAAGAAGTTGGATCCGTGCGCGCCGTTCGGGAATCGTTGCAGCAGCACCGGTCGGTCGTACATCTGGCGCATCACTGCGGTCTCGATCGACATGTAGTAGCGGATCAGATCGAGTTTGGTGTCGCCTCTGGCCTGGAAGAAGACCTTGTCGGGGCTGGTGACCGTCACGATGCGCCCGGCCACCTCGAGCTCGACAGGTTCGCTCATCGGCAGCGACGCTAGCTCTACTACCGTCGGGTTGATGAAGATCGATGAAGTCGAGCTGCGCCTCGTCCGCCTGCCGTACCGCGCGCCTTTCCGCACCTCGTTCGGCGAGGAAAGCGAGAAGCACGCACTGATCGTGACCGTGCGGTCCGACGGTGTGGAGGGCTACGGCGAAGGCGTGATGGATCCGCTGCCGCACTATCGCGAGGAGTGCATTCCCGGCGCGCTCCACCTGCTGCGCAACGCGTTCGCCCCCGAGTTGATGTCGCGAGTCGTCGATCATCCGTCCGAAGTCGTGGCGCGGTGGGTCGAGTGGCGTGGTAACCCGATGGCGAAGACGGCGCTGGAACTGGCGGTGTGGGACTGCTACGCGCGTCAGCAGAACGTGCCGCTGCGCAAGCTTCTGGGCGGCGAGCGCACGGACGTGCCAGTGGGCGCGAGCCTGGGCATGAACCCGATTGCGCAAACGGTTGACAGCGTGGCGTGGCATGTTGAGCAGGGCTACAAGCGGGTCAAGCTGAAGATCGAGCCTGGTTGGGATGTCGAGCTGCTCGCCGCCGTGCGTGCGAAGTTTCCAGACATCGAGCTGACCGTCGATGCCAACTCGGCATACACGCTGGAGATGATGGATCTGTTGCACCAGATCGACGAGTTTGGGCTGCACTACATCGAGCAGCCGTTGCATTGGGACGACATGCTCGACCATGCGACGTTGGCGACCAAGCTGCGCACCGAGTTGTGTCTCGACGAGTCGCTCACCTCGCCAGCGCGGGTGCGCATGGCGCTCGACCTAAAGGCATGCAGCGTCGTCAACGTCAAGGTTGGTCGCGTGGGCGGCTTACAGGCCGTGCGCGAGATCCACGATCTGTGCGTATCACGCAAGGTTCCGATGTGGTGTGGCGGCATGTTGGAATCGGGTATCGGTCGCGCCCACAACATTCACATCGCGACGATGCCGGGTTTTGTGTTTCCCGGCGACACCGCGTCGGCTAGCCGCACCTACGCGCGCGATATCACCGAACAAAAGCTGGAGGCGACGAACGGCGTGATGCCCGTACCTTCTGGGCCGGGCATCGGAGTCACGCTTGACCGCGACTTCGTGAAGGAGGTCACCGAGAGCGTCGAGGTGATTCGGAGGTGAGCGTCGAGTTCCGCGTGCTCCGCAAAGCCGACGAGCTGGCTGTGATGCCGGAGTTCGAAGCCCGCATCTGGGGCGGAGACGACGATCGGGTTTCGGTGAACATGTTGGTCGCCTGCGTTGAGGAAGGTGGCGTCGCAATCGGCGCATTCGATGACGGCCGCATGATCGGCTCTGTGTTCGGCTTTCGCACGCATGAGGCCGATGTGTTGCACTCGCACTACATGGCGGTCGACCCGCAGTATCGCCGAGGCGGCTTCGGCGAGCAGTTGAAGCGACGCCAAGCCGAGTGGTGTCTCGCCAACGGAGTCACCTCAATGCGCTGGACATTCGATCCGCTCCAGCTCACCAACGCGCACCTGAACCTCAACAAGTTGGGCGCGCTCGGCATCACGTATCACGTCAACCACTACGGCGCGCTGGGTGGCATCAACGGGTCATTGCCCAGCGACCGGCTTACGGTGCAGTGGAAGCTGGTCGGCGAGCGACCGACGTTTGTCGAGTACTTCGATCTCGATGTGCCCGCCGTCTCGCCAGAACAGATCGCGTCGTCGGCTCCCGAGGCGATTCACGCACGCATAGCCGTGCGCGAGGCAATGGCGCCGCATCTGGCCGACGGTTGGCGCGTCGCCGCGGTCGACCGCGACAAGCGCACCTACACGCTCGCTCGTTAGCTGGGCGCGTTGTCGGCCAGCAGGTCTTTCGCCAGTTCGGGGAACACCTTTCCGACCTTGGCGCTCAGCCACGTGCCGTAGGTGCCGCTGATCTCGCTGAGGTTGGCCTTGTCCCAGCGGGCCTGGTGGGCGGCCGAAACGTCGAACTCGTCGTCGAACTCCAACGGCTCGACGACTGCATCCCAGCCTGGATCGAGAAAGTAGGGCAGCGAGTAGCGGTCGTGGCCGGCGTGGTTGCGCACGCGATGGGGCGTGCTGCGGTAGCGGCCACCGGTGAGGCGATCGAGCATGTCGCCGAGGTTGCAGATCACCAGGTCGGCATCAGGCGGAGCCTGAATCCACTCGCCGTGCGAGTTGACCTCCAACCCAGGCGTGCCGTCGGTGGCGAGCAATGTGAGCAGGCCGTAGTCGGTGTGCTCGGCGACACCCCAGGTGTTGGCGTCGCCCGTCGGGTGTGGTGGGTAACGGAAGATACGAAACAACTCGGTCGGGTGAGCAGTGAGACCGCGCTCGAACAGATCGGCTGGGTGATTCAAACCGACGGCCATCAGCCGCAGCAGCCGTTGCCCCAACGACTCCATCGCCGCCATCCAGTCCGTGACCGCCCGTTGCATGCCCGCTGGCCGGGTCGGCCAAATGTTGCGGCCGTGCATCGGTCGCGGATCGGGAGGCAGCTCCGCGCCGTAGTAGTAACCCTCCTTGCGATCCGGCACGCCGGAGGTGAGTTCGCCGCCGAGTGGAAACCACCCGCGCCACGCGGTTCCGCCGACCGCCATCGACACTTTGGCCTTCTCGGCCTCGGGCAGCGCGAAGAACTCCGTTGCAAGACCGATGACCTCGTCGCGTAGCGCACGCAACGAAGTGTCAAGCGGAACCGCGAAGAATCCGACTTCACGACATGCCGCGTCGATACGCGCCGATGCGTCGCTGTCGGTCGGATCGACGATCGGCAACGTGCTCATCGCGAGAAGCGTAGGTGGCAGACTCGACCAATGACCACCGGGCAGTTGATTCTGATTGCGGTCGCGATCTTCTCCGCCGCGTTCGTGCAGGTCATCGCCGGCTTCGGGTTTGCGCTGTTGTGCATGCCGATCATGGTGATCGCGGTACCGGTGGAACAAGCGGTGGTAGTGAGCACATTGATCAGCGTGCTGACGACCACCTGGCAAGCACTGCACTTACGCGAGCACGCACAGGTTCCGCTGCTGAAGCGGCTCGTGCCTGCGTCGTTTGTTGGGATGCCGCTTGGCTTGGTGATTCTGAACGTGGTCAGCGACTTCGCGTTGACTCTCGCGCTCGGCATCTCGGTGTTGATCGCCGTCGTCTTGCTGGCGCGCAACATCAACTTGACGCATGCTGGCCCGCGCATGGATTACGGACTGGGCTTCGTGTCCGGCGTGTTGAACACGTCGCTGAGCACTAACGGGCCGCCGCTCGTGTTCGACCTGCAGGCGCGGCGATTGTCGGCCGAGGAGTTTCGCGCCACGATGTCGGCCACGTTCGCACTGGGCAACATCGGGGGGCTGGCGCTCTTTATCGCCGACGGCAAGATCACCCGCACTGGTGTGAACGCGGCGCTGATTGCCTTGCCCGCCTGGGCGCTCGGTCAAGGCCTTGGCTGGCCGATCCGCAAGCACTTCCACGGCGAACGCTTCCGCCGCATGGTGCTCGTCCTCCTCGCCGCCGCCGGGGTCAGCACCATCGCCTTCGCCGTCTTGTAGCTCGCGTTGCGGGGGGTTTCATGCCGCAGCCGTTGAGTCGGGGTTTACGTGCACGTTTGCCGGTATGAAACCCCCGGGTTGCAGGAAACCCCCGGCTCAGGAACCGAACATGGTCAGCCACTGGTCCTTGTTCTTTGGGCGGTAGACGTAGTTGCTGGCACGGATTTCGTCGATGGTGGCGCTGTTTGGCGGCGAGTAGTGGTGGCCGGGATAGACGACGGTGCCGGTGGGCATCGCCGCCAGCGTCTGCAGGCTGTCGTACATCGCGGCTGGGTCGCTGCCGGGGAAGTCGGTGCGCCCGCACCCATCGAGGAACAAGGTGTCGCCGCTGATCAGGCGACCGTCGACGTGAAAGCACTGGCTGCCTGGCGTATGGCCGGGCGTGTGCACGAGCGTGATCGTGATGTCGCCGACCTGCACCGTGTCGCCACCGTCGTGTTGCACCAGCTGATCGGCGGTCAGCCCGCTGGTGCGCGTGATCCAGGGCGTCTCGTCGCGCTGCACGTGCACCGGGCAATCGCAACGCTCGAGCAGCGTGGCGACGCCTTCCAGCTGATGGCCCATCAGGTTGCCGCCAATGTGGTCGGCATGGAAGTGCGTCGCTAACACAGCGGTCACGCGCATGCCATCGGCTTCCACAATGTCGAGCAGCTCGTTGACCGCGTAGGCCGGATCGATCAGCACGCATTCCGACGTCTCACGGTCGCCAACGGCGTACACGAAGTTCACCATCTGCTGGGCGATGGGATCGTTGGCCGCGAAGTCGGTGCCGGACAGTAGCTGGCGTAAGTAGAGGCGATCGGAGGTCATGCGCGCCGTACGCTATCTGTGATGACGAGCGGACGATTGGAATCGCTGGCGGCGGGCCAGGCCATGGTGTTCGGAGGCGACCGCGTCACCACGGTGCCAGCGTCGCTCGCCGCTGCATTCCGGGCTGGCGACCGCGTGGTCGTCGTGCAGGAAACCGGCGACCTGCTGCACATTCCTCAGTCCGAGCATGCCCTGGTGACGACCGCGATTGACGCCGCAGTTGCTGCGTTTGCTGCGCTCGTCACAGTTACTGACGATCAGATCACCGCGTTCTACGACGAGTTTGCGCGGCGTTTAGAGGACGACGCCAGCTTCGCCCCGATCGCCGCAGCCAACGCCGCCGATGTTGTTTCAGCGTCCGAGCGCGGACGCGCGACCGGTCGGTTGCAACTCTCAACGTCGATGCGCGGCGACATGATCGCTGGCTTGCGCACGTGGCGCGATATCGAGACGCGTCGATCGCAACCAATGGGCGAAGTGCGTCACGATCAGTGGACGGTGCAGCAATGGCGCGATCCGCTCGGCGTCGTTGGGTTCGTGTTCGAAGGTCGACCGAACGTATTCGCCGACGCAACCGGAGTACTTCGTACGGGCAACACAGTTGTGTTCCGCATCGGCAGCGACGCACTCGGCACTGCGCGAGCAATCATGGCGACCGCTGTTCAGCCAGCGCTCGAGCATGCTGGCCTTCCCGCGGGTGCGGTGCAGCTAGTCGACAGTGCCGCCCACGCCGCGGGTTGGGCTTTGTTCAGCGATCAACGGCTGTCGCTGGCGATCGCCCGCGGCTCGGGTTCGGCGGTGGCCCAACTCGGCGCCGTCGCACGCCAGCACGGCGTGCCCGCGAGCTTGCATGGCACGGGCGGTGCGTGGTTGGTGGCGGGCGAGTCGGCCGACGCCGATCGCTTCGCGCTCGCGGTGCGCCACTCGCTCGATCGCAAGGTGTGCAACACGTTGAACGTGTGCTGCATCGTTCGCTCGCGCGCCGACGAGCTGGTGCCGCGTTTTCACGCTGCGGCGCGCGAGGCAGCGGCCGCGCGCGGGGTGGAACCGATTGTGCACGACCTGACGCTGGACCATTCGTGCTTGGCGCACGAGTGGGAGTGGGACACGGTCCCCGAGGTGTCGCTGCTGATCGTCGACGACGTGGCCCAGGCGATCGAACAATGCAATCGATTCAGCCCACACTTAGTCGCGTCGCTGATCAGCGACGATCAGGCCGAGCACGAAGCGTTCTATCGCGGTGTCGACTCTCCATTTGTTGGCGACGGATTCACGCGCTGGGTGGATGGGCAGTTCGCGCTCGCGCAGCCGGAACTTGGGCTATCGAACTGGCAGGGCGGTCGACTGCTGGGTCGCGGCGGAGTTCTGTCGGGCGACTCGGTGTTTACGATCCGCCTGCGCGCACAGATCGCAGACCCCGAGCTGCATCGCTAACGAGGCGAAGTCGACGACGCGAAGTCATTGGCCGGTGAGCTTGGCCAGAATTGCCTCGCGCCAGCGGGAACGCTTGCCCTTGCGCTCTTCGTGGCGATCGGCACCGATCGGTAGCCGCACGATCGAGTTGATGCCGATGAAGCGCAGTGGCTCGGGCTCCCACTTGCGCGACTGATGGCCGACCCACGGCAGGGTCACAAGATCGCTATCGGTCTTGGTGATCAGGTCGGCAAGCGTGCGGCCCGCGATGTTGGTCGTACTGACTCCGTCGCCTAGGTAGCCGCCGGCCGATGCAATGCCCGTTGCGCGATCGAGTGCGGCATGGCACCACCAGTCGCGTGTCGCCGCAACGGCGCCACCCCAACGGTGCGTGATCTTCGCGTCGCCAATTCCCGGGAACAGTTCGCGCAACGTGTCGTGGATCACGTTGTGGACACCGTCGTTGCGGTCGTATTCCGGGCGCACCTTGCTGCCCCAGTGATAGCGCGCGCCGCGGCCGCCAAACGCGAAGCGATCGTCGGCAGTGCGTTGCCCGTAGATGATCATGTGACGCCCGTCGTTGAAGCTGCTGCGCTCGTGCAGTCGAGCTTCATCCCAGAAGGTCTTCGGCAGCGGCTCGGTAGCGATCATTAGTGAGTAGATCGGTGCCACCGCACGGCGCATGCCGCGCTGCGCGGGCGTGAATGCCTCGGTTGCGCGGACGACGAAGTCGGCAGTCACGGTGCCCGCGGCGGTGCGCACCGAGTGCGGCTTGATGGATGTGACGGGGGAGTGCTCGTAGATCGTCGCGCCCGCGCGCTCGACGACCCGGGCAAGGCCGCGCGCGAGTCGCGCGGGGTGAATCACTGCGCAGTGCGGGGTGAAGGATGCGCCAACGACATCGGTGGCCCCGCACTTTTCTAGCGCTTCGTCGCGCGACAGCATGCGATAGTCGGCGTCGGTGAATCCATACGACTGCTGGTGTTTGGTGTGGTCGCTCTCCCGTTGCAGCTGCATCTCGCTGCGGCACAGGCTGAGGTAGCCGCCTTGCTGGAAGTGACAGTCGATCTGCTCCGCTTGCACGACGCGCCCCACCTCGCGGACCGTTTCGTGCATTGCTGTCTGCAATCGGATAGCGCCGTCACGCGAACTCTTGGCAGCCATCGCGTCGAGTCCCATCGGAAGAATGGGTGAGCACCACCCGCCGTTGCGTCCGCTGGCACCGAACCCGACCGACGTGCCTTCCAGAATTGCGATGCGCAGCTTGGGATCGCGTTGCAACAGGTAGTACGCGGTCCACAACCCGGTGTATCCGGCACCAACGATGGCGACGTCGACCTGCTGATCGCCGGCAAGCGGTTCTCGTGCTGGCCCCCACTCGGCATCTGACATCGTCGAGTGCCACAGCGAAAGATCAGACAGTTCGCGCATGAGGTCAGCCTAGAAGTCGGTTGTCGATCAGCCGAACCTCGCCAAACCAGACTGCGGTTACAGCCAGCGCCCGACCCTCGATCGTCGACAGCGACTGCAGCGTGTCGGGATCAACGATTTCGAGTTGCTCCCAGCGGGCGAGTGGCTCCGCTTCGATGATCGCCTGGCCAATGGCTTGCAGCTTGGCAACCTCAGGTTCAGTGCCAGCGGCTTCGGCGATGGCAGCAAGTGCGTTGGGAACACAGATGGCCGCCGCGCGTTGCTCGACCGACAGGCGGCGGTTGCGGCTGGACAATGCGAGGCCGTCGGGTTCGCGAACCGTAGGAACGCCGACGATCTCGATACTCATGTTGAGGTCGCTGACCATGCGCCGGATGATCGCGAGCTGCTGGAAGTCCTTTTGGCCGAACACCGCCACGTGCGGGCGCGCCGCACCGAACAACTTGGCGACAACGGTCGTGACGCCGCGGAAGTGGCCCGGGCGCGACGGCCCGTCGAGCACGTCGGCCAGCGCGCCGGGTTCGACGTGGGTTTGGAACCCGACGGGATACATCGTCGACGCGAGCGGCGCGTATACGGCGTCGACCGCACTGCCCCGGCAGATCTCGATGTCGTCGTCGATCGGTCGCGGATAAGCCTCGAAATCGTCGCGGCGATTGAACTGCAACGGGTTGACGAAGATGCTGACGATCACGACATCGGCGTGCTTGCGCGCCTCGGTGATCAGCGCGAGATGCCCGGCGTGCAATGCACCCATGGTCGGGACCAGCGCAACCTGTTTACCCGCCGTTCGCTGTGCGTCGCTCCACTCCACAAGCGCGGCTGGCCGATCGATGACCTGCAGTCCGGCACCGCCCATTGCGATCAGTGAAAGCTGTGTGCGTCGTCGGGCCAAGAGCCGTCGCGTACCTCTGCGATGAAGGCCTCGGTGGCCGTGATCGCGGCGGTGCGCAGATCAGCGAAGTGCTTCGTGAACTTCAGGTCGCGCTCGCTGAGGCCGACCACGTCGTGCAAGACCAACACCTGGCCGTCGCAGTCTGGGCCAGCTCCGATGCCGATGGTGGGAATCGACAGCTTGTTGGTGATCTCTTTCGCAAGATCGCGCGGCACGCCTTCGACCACAACCGCAATCGCGCCAGCTTGCTCCACCGCATGGGCATCATCGAGCAAGCGCTCGCGCCCGCCAGCTTCCCAGCCGCTCTTCTTTCCCTGCACCTTGTGGCCGCCCATCCGATGCACGCTCTGCGGGGTGAGGCCGATGTGGCCCATCACCGGAATGTCGACGCGCGTGATCGCCTGAATCGTTTCTGCCATCACGACACCGCCTTCCAGCTTCACGCACTCGGCGCCTTCTTTCATCAGCCGGATCGAACTCTCGACGGCTTGCTGCGGGCTGACCTGGTAGCTGCCGAACGGCAGGTCGCCAACGATCAGCGCCTTCGGCTGTGCGCGGGCGACCAGGCGGACGTGGTACGCCATCTCGTCGAGCTCGACCGTGATGGTGTTGGCCTCGCCCTGCACCACCATGCCGACGCTGTCGCCAACCAGGATCATGTCGACACCGGCCAGATCGACGAGACGACCAAACGTGGCGTCGTAGGCCGTGATCATGGTGATCCGTTCCTCGAGCGCCTTCATGCGCGCCAAATCGGGAACCGTGATCTTTGGGCGGTCGTTCGTGGCACTAGTCATGAGAGACCTCAGTTGGAACGCTACACGCCATCAGGCGGGGAAGGCACTCGGACACAGGTCGCGATAGGCGAGCGACCCGCCGGTGGATTTCGCCGACACGATCGCGTTGGTGCAGGCAACGGCGAAGCAATCGGCCGCCGCGGCCAGGATCAAGTTGAGCATCACGTTGCGAGCCCGGTCTGGCGGCAGCTCGTCGCGCCCGGTGGCGACGGCAAAGATCGTGTCGCCGTCGAGCATTGAGTGGACGGGGCGAATTGCTCGGGCAAGGCCGTCGTGGGCAACGGTCGCAACCCGCGAGCACTCTGCTTTGGTGAGGTGCGCGGTCGTGGCAACAACGCCAATGGTGGTGTTCAGCGTGGGCGTCACGGTCTGCAGGTGGGCTTGCAGGACGCCCCGATCAGCGGCACTCGGGCGCCGTAGCCGCGTGTCGCCCGCCATCCACGGCAAACCTGTGTCGCCGTCGATTACAGAGCCCGACGAGTTCACAACGGCTAAGGCCGCAACGACGATGCCGTCGGCCCACGTTTCGTTGGCAACCAGTGTGCTGGCGGCGCCCACGCCGCCTTGTAGGCCATGGGCTCTGGCGCCGGTGCCAGCACCGACAGCGCCGCTGGCCGCGGGCTGCGCGCGGGCGGCAGTCGCGGCTCGACGCCCGAACTCTGCGTCGGGTCGATTGTCGAAGCGCCCGCCGCGGCCGAGGTCGAAGATGACGGCCGCGGGCACGATCGGCACTACCTCGTGGGCGGCAGAACCGACACTAAAGCCGACGTGGCGACCTTCGAGGTAATCCATCACGCCTGTCGCCGCCGCAAGTCCGTAGGCGCTGCCACCTGTCAGGCAAATCGCGTGCACCTCGCTGACGGTGGCCGAGGGGTGCAGCAAGTCAGTTTCACGCGTGCCCGGCCCACCACCACGCACATCGACACCGCCGACTGTGCCCGGTGGCAACAACAGAACAGTCGTGCCGGTGGACCACCCGCGCCCGACGCGTGAGGTGTGCCCCACACGGATTCCAGCAACGTCAGTGACGCAACCCGCCAGCTGCATCAGGCAGGAACGGAAGGCAGCGCGCTCGCGTGCGGATCGATCGCCGACGAGCCGCGGAGAGTTCGCCACACGCCGAGCCCGACGATGTACATCGGGCAAGCGACCAGGATGTAGTCGCCAGCTTCCTCGTGCCCGGGGAGATCGGCGGTCATCAAAAGCACTATTGCTAGCCAGGCGACGGTGACGGTGATGTTGATCGGCCGCCAATGACGCACCTGCATCGGGTGCATGAACTTCCAGTTCGTGAGCTGCGTCAACGCGAGCAGCACGCACGCCACCGTCGTGAACCATTTCGGGGAATCGAGCAGGTACAGCGTGGGAACGATCATGTTCCACTCGCACGGGAACCCGTGGAAGAAGTGGTCGTCGGTCATCTGATCGGTGCGCGACATCCACAGCGCCGACATGAAGAGCACGAACGCCCCGATGTAGAGCGACCAACCCTCGGGCAGCATGTGGAACCTGTGCAGGAACAACACCGGAATGACGACACAGGTAACGAAATCGACAATCAGGTCGAGCGTGTTGCCGTCGATGCGGGGCACATTCTCTCGAACGCTCCAGCGCCGTGCGCCGAGACCGTCGATGCCGTCGAGAACCATGGCGACGACAAGCCACACGATGGCTTCCTTCGGCTCGCCATCGGCCACTGCAATCAGGCCGAACATGCCACACACGGCACCGAATGCCGTGACGGAGTGCACCAAGTAACCCTTCGCGACTGGGTGTCGTAACAAACCTGGCTCTGTCTGATGGGCGGTGCGCATGACTAGTTGTTCATGCTAACGCCATCTGCCAGTAGCGTCGCCGCCATGGGTCTGCGAGTGCGCGCAAATGCCTCGCGCATCGCCGGAGAGCGCATCCGGCGGCTGTGGGCGTGGACATGCCGGGTGGGTGCTATCGGGCCCGACGACAGCGCCGGCCGCCAATTTGGGCGGTTTGGCGCCGGCAGCATCATCTGCTTTCCGACCAACACGATCTTCAACGAGCGCTATATCCACATTGGCGAAGGCACGATGATTGGTCCGCAGGTGACCCTTTCGGCGGGGATGATGCCCGGCCAGGTGTGCCTCACCGACCCGGTGGTACGTATTGGCGATCGTTGCCTGATCGGCAAGGGCAGTGGCATCGTCGGGCACTTCTCGATCGACATCGGTGACGATGTGTGGACCGGCCACAACGTGTACATCACTGACCAGAACCACGGCTACGAGGACATCACGCGCCCGATCTCGCAGCAGACCCAGCCCGAGCGCGCCGTCAGCATCGGTGCCGGTTCGTGGTTGGGCTACGGCACGGTTGTGTTACCCGGGGCCCGTATCGGCGCGCACGTGACCATCGGCGCCAACTCAGTGGTGACCGGCGAGATCCCCGATCGCAGCGTCGCCGTCGGAGTACCCGCGAAAGTCATCCGCCGCTACGAAGACGGCAAAGGCTGGATTGCGGTCAACGAGTAGTACACGACGCGCGTACACGACGCGTAGTACACGACTTACGGCTGCAGGTCTCCGCCGAGTTCGCCTGGCGGTGAGCACTCGGGAACGTCGTTGCCCTTCACGCCGGCGGTGAAATCGAGCACGACGTTGGAGACTGGGCCACCGCCGACGATGGTCTCGTTGTACGGCTGCACCTTCAGCTCGCGCAGTGTCGCCGAGTAACGGCGACGATCAGCGATGACGATGCGGAAGTTCTCCTCGAACGTTGCGAGGCGAAGCCGGTCGTCGTCGTTGTCGACTGGTATGGCCACGATGTCGTTCAGCATCTGCTCGATGATGTCGGTGGCCTGATCGACGATGTCGGCGCGTTGCAACATCTGCTCGGGCGTTGGGTTCTGGATGTAGCCGCCCGCGGTGTCGGTGAGCTCGGCGCGCTCGGCTTGTGCGGCCACACAGATCGGCGACGCTTGCTCGCGCCAGCTTGTGTCTTGCAGCTGGTACACGCCCTTGTCGGAAGCGAACACGAAGTAGTACACCCACATCGCGGCGAGCACCGCACAGATCAGGATCAACAGAATGCGCACGGGCCAACCGTGTCGCGGCGCTTGCGGAAGCGCCGCGCTGTCGGTGGTGTGGTCGGCGAGCGTCATGACGATTTGGTCGGTCGGTAGCTGATCGCGACTTGCAGCAACGCCCCACCGATACCAAGCCCGGCAGCAACGGCAGCGCCCCACCACTCGTGAAACTCGATGTCCAGTGCGTTGTCGAGCGACCAGCGCCCCGCACCCGTGGTGGCAACTGCAAGAGCGACGAGGGCGATGGACGCGCAGTACTCCCAACCCTCGCCCTTGCGGAAGATGAAGAAGCCGACGTTCCAATGGGTCGTGATGATCGCCACCAACATGACGCCGATCATTCCCGCAGCGGCGAGTGGCGTAATCAGGCCGGCGGCGAACAGCAATCCGGCGCCGATCTCAGTCGTCGCGGCGATCCGGGCCTGCCACTTCGGCCACCGCATCCCGATGCCGCCGAACCAGCTGGCCGTGCCGGCCAGACCGTTGCCGCCGAAGACCTTGTTGTAGCCGTGATAGGCGAGGAACACGCCGAACACGACCCGGAGTGCGAGAAGAGCAACGTTGATCTGATGCACGAGCGCAGGCTACGGGCTGACCGTCTGTTCGGCTTCGGCAAACACGCATATTCGTGACGGCAAGGGCCGCTGCCGCTGATAGAACCTGAGGCATGGCCGAACCGACCCCTGAGCTGCCGCGCGGGCGTTTGCGCGTCGCCTTTCGGCTGGTGCGCGCACTCGTCAAGCACCACAAGCGGCTGTTCTTCACGGCTGTCGGCGGTGCCGCCGTGTTTGCGGCCTGCACCGTGTTGTCAGCAGCGATTGTGCGCTTGATCACCGACGACCTGATCGCACCCCGGTTCAACAACGGTTCCGTCTCCAAGAGTCGCGTGCTCGTGGTGCTGGGCGCTCTTGTGCTTGTCGGGTTCGTTCGGGCAGCCGCCGTGGTTGTGCGCCGCACTTGGGCCGGTCGCACTGCGTGGCGCGTTACTGAACGACTCACCGGGCAAGTCGTGCAACGCCTCGCGCAGCAACCCGTCCCTTGGCATCGCCAACAAACCACCGGCGACCTCATCACGCGCGCCGGCGTCGACGCCGAAGCGGCAACCGCGATTCTCAGCCCATTGCCGTTTGCTACCGGTGTGGTGGTTCTCGTCGGGCTCTCCAGTAGTTGGTTGGTGTTCACCGACTTGCCGCTCGGCCTGGCGGCGGTCGCCGTGTTCCCGGCTTTGATCGCGTTGAACATCAACTACCAGCGACGTGTCGAGAAGTACTTCAACACGGCTCAGGACGAACTCGGCAAACTCAGCGCGGCCGTACACGAGAGCTTCGACGGTGTCGCGGTCGTGAAGTCGTTCGGCGCCGAAGGACGCGAGACCGAACGACTGGCGCAGATCGCCCGACGCCTCCGCGAGGCGCGACTCGGCGCGGTCAGACTGCGCAGCACGTTCGAGTCGCTGCTCGACGGCATACCCACCGTCGTGAACGCCTGTTTGCTTGTCGGTGGCGCTTACCGCGTGCGTAGCGGCGACATGACCATTGGCGAGCTCACCAGCTTCATCTACCTCTTCACCTTGCTCGTCTTCCCGCTGCGCCTCATCGGCTTCGCTCTCTCAGAAGTGCCGCACTCACTGGCGGGCTGGAACCGTATTCAGGATCTCTTGAAGCAGCCTTTGGTTGCCGACCCGGCTCGACTCTTGCAACTCAACGACGACGGCATCGTTCGGTTGGAAGACCTGCATTTCAGTCACGACGGTGAACGACAGGTGTTGCGAGGCGTCAACGCCACCATTGAAGCCGGACGGACGGTCGCAGTTGTCGGTGCCACCGGTGCCGGCAAGACGACCTTGCTGCACGTGATCGCCGGACTGATCGAAGCCGACTCCGGCACTATCAGCGTTCCAGCCCGCGGCACTCGCTTGGTGTTTCAGGAGCCGTTCCTGCTGGCTGGATCTGTCCAAGACAACATCACGCTGGGCGCGCCGATCGATCAGCCGACGATCGACTCCGCGCTCAGCATCGCCGAGGCAGAGTTCCTGCGCGATCTACCCAACGGCCTTGCTACCGAGATCGGAGAGCGCGGCGTCGGGCTTTCGGGTGGTCAACGCCAACGCCTCGCGCTCGCGAGAGCCCTCGCCTGTCAGCCAGCGGTGCTGCTGCTCGACGACACGACGTCGTCACTGGATCCGACCACCGAAGCCAAGGTTCTCGCCAATCTACGCGCCGCGCTTCACGAGACAACGGTGATCGCAGTTGCCAGTCGACCCTCGACGATCACGCTTGCCGACGACGTGCTGTTTCTTGAGGAGGGTGTGGTGGTCGCCCATGGTCGCCACGACGAGTTGATGCGCGATGTAAGCGCTTACCGAAAGCTGATTGAGGCCTTCGAGCACGATCGTGCCGAGTTAGAGGCGGAGTTGCAGTCATGAGCGAACCAATCAGCCGCTGGACCACGGTCGAGACGATTGGCCGCGGGGTACGCGCCGCGCCGGCACTGCGCACCGGCTTTGGGTTAACGCTGGCACTCGCCATGGTTGGCGCAGGTGGCCGCGTCACCATTCCGATCCTCATCCAGCAGGCAATTGATCGCGGGTTCCGCAAGGACGATGTGCAGGTCGACGTCGTTGCGCTGCTCGCCGGTATTGCGCTCGTCGTTATTGCCATTGCTTCGTTGGCGCAGCGCACCGCGGTGGCGCGCCTCGGTCGGCGCAGTGAGGAAGCTCTGTACGGCCTACGCGTGCGCCTGTTCGAGCACATCCATCGGCTGAGCATTGCCGACCACACCGAAGAACGTAAAGGTGCGTTGGTCGCGCGCGTCACCAGCGATGTCGAGACACTTGCGCAGTTCTTCCAATGGGGTGGGCTCGCATGGTTGCTTGATGGCACTTTGATGCTGATGGTGGCCGGCGTGATGCTGTCGTACGACTGGGTGCTGGCGCTTGTGGCGTTCGCCATTGCCGCGCCGCTCGGCTATGTGCTGCGACGCGTGCAAAGCCATCTAGGGCGGGCGTACGACAAGTCGCGTACGACGAATGCCGAAGTGATGACGCAAATCAGTGAAACGATCGAGGGTGCTGAAACGCTGCGCGCCTACGACGCCACTCAGGAGTACGCACACCGAGTGGAAGCCGCCAGCCACGAACGAGCAAACGCCTACATTCGTGCCGGCACGATCGGCGCCTTCCTGTTCCCATCGGGTGAGGTGTTCAGCGTGTTTACGGTGGCCGGAGTGGTCACGGTGGGGCTGCTGCGCGGACCGTCGAGCGGACTCACCGCCGGGGCAATGGTCGGGTTCCTGTTCCTCACGTACCGATTTCTGGAGCCGATCGCGGAGTTCACCGAGGTGCTCGACCAAACGCAGACCGCTGTCGCCGGCATGCGTCGTGTGCTTGGCGTGCTCGAGATTCCGATCGGCCCGCCGGAACCAGATCAGCCGCAAATCCTTCCTGCTGGTCCGTTGGCCGTCAGCCTCGACCGAGTCGATTTCAGCTACCGAACTCGTGGCGATGAAGACGAGCCGCCCGTCCTGTTGGGCGTGACCGCGCATATTCCCGCCGGCCAGCAGGTCGCCATCGTCGGTGAAACCGGTTCCGGCAAGACAACGCTTGGTCGTCTGATTGCTCGCTTGGCCGATCCCACCGCGGGAACCGTGTCGGTTGGCGGCATCTCGCTGACGCGAGTCGCGAACGAGGATCTGCGCAATCGGCTCACCGTCGTGCCGCAGGAGCCGTTCCTCTTTGAAGGCACGATTGCTGCGAACCTGTCGTTCGCGCACCCGAACCTCTCGTTGGCCGACCTTGAACGGTCGATCGATGTGCTCGACCTGCGCGATTGGCTCGACACGTTGCCCGACGGCATCAACACGGAGGTTGGCTCGCGCGGTTCGCAGCTGTCGGCTGGTGAGCGTCAGCTCGTTGCGTTGATCCGGGCATCGCTTGTTGATCCGGCGGTGTTGGTGCTCGACGAAGCGACCTCATCGGTCGATGCACTCACCGAAGTGCGCCTGGCGCGAGCGCTGGAACGTCTTGCCTCGGGCCGCACCACAATCGCAATTGCCCATCGGCTCTCGACTGCCGCTCGGGCCGATCGCGTTCTGGTGTTGCACCATGGCCGGCTCGTCGACGATGGGCCCCACCTCGAGCTCGTGCAGCGCGGGGGCGTTTACGCCCGCATGTACGAAGCCTGGGTCGCCTCGACGACCGTCGCTTAGTCGCTGAAAGGCGCGGGGCCGAACACGTTGTCGATGGTGCAGGTCACCGCCGCCGACGAGAAACTCACCGAATCGCTTGTGCTGGAGAAGTCAGCGCGTTCGCCAGCCCCTACATCGATGACGCGAACGCTGTCGGTCTCCCAGCGATCGCCATCGAGCCGATAGGCGATGGTGATGGTGTAGCCGTGAGTTTCGGTGTCGTCGTTGCGGATCGACCCTTCGGCGACGATGTGGCCGTCCTCGCGTTCGCAGCGGTCGATCTGCACTTCGTGCGGACCTGGGTTCACCAGTTTGTCGACCTCGCGCAGCACAACGCGCGTGAGGTGAAACCCGACAACGCAGAGCGCAAGAGCGGCGATCGATGTGCAAATCGCGCCGACCGCGAGGCCCTGCCCGATCGCGACTGGTTGACCAGCGCCGGTGTTGCGGGCCGATCGGCGCAGAACGAGCACACCCAGAATCACGGCGGTGATTGCTCCGGCCGCGCCGACGACGAACAGAAATGGCAGCCATGCGATCGCTACCGCGCAGAGCGAGAACACCAGCGCGGTGACGGCCATCGCGCGCGAAGGCGGTGGGGGACCAAACGTGGGCGGTGCAGTGCCGATCGGGTCGACGTAGCGGTTGCTTTGCCGCGACACGTCGGCTGTCCAGCGTTCGCCGTTGTAGTACCGAAACTCGAAGCGGTGGGTCGGGTCTGGGTACCAGCCGGCGGCAAATTTGGGCGGCTCTGACCCCCACGGCTCCATGGCCGCGACGTTACCCCCGCTACCATCATCATGGTCATGGACATCGTGCTCATTCGTCACGGACAACCCGAATGGGTGCGCGACGGCCTCAACGTCGTCGATCCCCCTCTCACTGAACTCGGCCAGCTGCAAGCCGAGCGGGTCGGCGAGGTGCTGCGCGACGAGACCTTCGACGAGATCATCGTTTCCCCCTTGCAGCGCGCTCGGCAGACAGCGGCGCCGCTGTTGGCAGCGCACGCGCGCGCCGAAGTGATCGAGCCGTTCCTGCGCGAGATTCGCGAGCCCGATTGGCATGGCACGCCGGCCGAGTTAGCCCGCACCGCGTATGCGGAGGAGCGTCAGCGCCTTGCCGAAGAACGATGGAATGGGCTGTCGGGCGGGGGGGAGCCGCCTCGCGACTTCGTCGAGCGCGTCCGGGCGGGCGCCGAGACTCATTGGGGTGCCCGCGGGATGTATCGGTCGCGCCAGACGCTGCCGATGTGGCACCTCGACCAACCCGATTTGCGCGTGGCGATCGTCGCCCATGCCGGTACCAACGGTGTGCTGCTGTGCCACCTGCTTGGCCTCGACCCAGTTCCTTGGGAATGGGATCGCTTCGTCACGCAACACGCATCGATCACACGCTTGTCAACGATGGAAATGACCGACGGCCATACGTTCTCGTTGCACCGCCTGAGCGATGTTGAGCACCTGCCCGTCGACGCGCGGACGAGCTAACAACTCGCGCCCAACTACCAGGCGCACCGCAGGCGTTTGATGCCGTTGATGAAGTTGCTCTGCAGGTACTCGGGCTCGGCGACGGAGTGCAATGTGGGTATCCGGCGCCGGATCTCGTCGAACATGACGGTGATCTCGCGGCGAGCCAGGTTGGCGCCGAGACAGAAGTGCGGCCCGCCGGCACCAAAGCCGACCTGGGCTGGGTTCATCGGGCGCAGCACGTTGAACGTGTACGGATCGGCGTACATCGTCTCGTCGCGATTTGCCGAGCAATACCAAAGCACCAGCTTCTGGCCCGCCTTGATCGCCTGACCACCAACCTCGGTGTCTTCCGTTGCGGTCCGCCGAAAGTGGATCACGGGTGTCGCGTAGCGCACGATCTCGTCGACTGCGGTGCGGGAGTTGGCCTCGAAGTCGTTCCACCACACCTCGCGCTGATCCCGGTGTTGTGTGAGCAAGTGCATCCCGTGGCTGATCGCGGTACGGGTGGTTTCGTTGCCGGCCACGACCAGCAAAATGAAGAACGAGCCGAACTCCTGGGCGGTCATCCGCTCGCCATCGACATTGGCGTTCATCATCAGCGACGTCAGGTCGTCGCGCGGGTTGGCGATGCGATCTTCGCCAAGTGCCTGCGCGTATTGGAACATTCCGAGGCCGGCTGCGATCAGATCCTCGTACGACGTGACGAGCTCTGGGTCGCCCACCCCGAGAATCACGTTCGTCCAGCGCAGAATTTGCGGTTCGTCTTCGGCGGGAATGCCCATCATCTCGCAGATGATCTGTAGGGGCATCGGCGCGGCGACTTCTTGGACGAAATCGCATTCGCGCTCGGGGAACTGCTCGAGCAACCGATCGACCACGGCTGCCGCCTTCACGCGCACGTATTCCTCGACGCGGCTGATCTCGCGTGGTGTGAAGCCCTTGGAAACAATCGAACGGATTCGAAAGTGCCGCGGATCGTCCATCGCGATCATCGACCCGAAAAACTCGGCGATGTCGATGGGCAGGTCGCCGATGTTCACTCCTTGGCCGCTGACGAAGAGCTGCGGGTTACGGCTGACGTGCCACACGTCGTCGTGGTTGGCCACCGACCAGTAGCCGGGACCCTTGGGAATCGGCACGCCTGCGTACTCGCGCTCTTCGAACCAGCTCACTGGCTGTTCGCGACGCAAGGTGGCGAACGCGCCCTCGCGGTACTCGCGGGGCTGCACCCAGAACTCGGTGTCGGAGAGGTCGAAGGAACCGAGGGCGACGTCGGCTGGGATCATGTTGACGACAGTACGCGTAGGCTGGCGCAATGCTGTTACCGGGCGAAGTCGATTCTCTGCTGGCGGTCGTCGCGCATCCAGACGACGTCGATTTTGGGTCAGCCGGCACCATCGCGACACTCACCGCTCATGGAGTGCGCGTCACGTATTGCTTGGTCACCGACGGCGACGCTGGCGGCGACGATCGCCAAATGAGCCGCGCTGAGATGGCGTCGTTGCGTCGCAAGGAGCAAACCGCAGCTGCGGCAACGGTCGGCGTCGACAACCTGATTTTTCTTGGTCACCCCGATGGGCGCGTGGAAGCGAATCTGGCGCTGCGCTGCGACATCAGCCGTGTGATCCGCCAGGTGCAGCCCAAGGTTGTGATGTTGCAGTCGCCCGACCGCAACTACGACCGCATCTTCGCCAGCCACCCGGATCACTTGGCCACCGGAGAAGCAACCATGTGCGCGCTCTATCCAGATGCGCGTAATCCATTCGCGTTTCCGGAGCTTCTCGAGGAGGGGCTCGAGCCGTGGACGGTTGAAGAGGCGTGGATCTCGGGCCACCCGACGATGACCGACGTCGTTGATGTCACCGACAAGGTCGACATTAAGTTCGATGCGTTGCGCTGCCACGCCAGTCAGCTACCCGATCCGGCCGCCATGGAGGTGCGTGTACGTCAGTGGATGGCTGGCGTTGCGTCGGCTCATGGGCTGCCAGAAGGCCGTTTCGCTGAGGGTTACAGGGTCATGCGACTCGTCTGAGGCTACGCTGACCAACCGCAATGCCTGCCATAAAACGCATCCTGATTGGTAAGCCGATTTCGTCGGAAGACGAGGGGCACCAGCGCCTCCGCAAGCTGATTGCGCTACCGGTCTTTGCATCGGATGCGATTTCCTCGACGGCATATGCAACCGACGAAATCCTGGTGGTGTTGCTGCTGCAGGCCAGCATCGGTGCAATTGCGTTCACCAAGCTGATACCGATCGCGATCGTCGTCTGCGTTCTCTTGGTAATCGTGGTGATGAGCTACCGGCAGACGATTCACGCGTATCCGTCGGGTGGTGGGGCGTACATCGTCAGTCGAGAAAACCTGGGCACGATTCCGTCGTTGATCGCAGGTTCGTCGTTGTTGGTCGACTACATCCTGACGGTCGCAGTGAGCGTCGCTGGCGGTGTGTTGGCGATCCGCACCGCGACTGGTTTCGACACCAAGTGGACCGTGCCGCTTTGTCTGCTCTGCATTTTGATCATGACGGTGATGAACCTGCGCGGCGTCAAAGAAAGCGGTGCCGCATTCGCAGGGCCGACCTACTTCTACATCGTGATGTTGATCATCTTGCTCGTCACCGGCTTCTACCGCGTGTTCGTGCAACACATCGGCCCGATTCCCGAGAAGCTGCTCTCGGAGGAAGCGATTGAAGCATCGAAGGCCACCAAGAGCCTCGGGTTGTACATGCTGCTGCGTGCTTTCTCGTCGGGTGCCGTCGCGTTGTCGGGCGTGGAAGCGGTTTCCAACGGCGTCCCAGCCTTCAAGAAGCCAGAGAGCAAGAACGCGGCAACCACCCTGGTGTGGATGGGTGTGATTCTTGGAACGTGCTTCTTGGGGGTATCTGTCCTTGCCGCGAAACTGAAGCCATTCCGCGGTGAGCACGATGGCAACGGGCTTGGCCTGATGGCCGAACACATCTTCGGCGGCAAGGGAATGCTGTTTTGGCTGATGATGATCGGCACGTTCTTGATCCTGATTCTCGCCGCCAACACGGCGTACGCCGACTTCCCCCGGTTGGCGTCGATCATCGCGAAAGATGGCTTCCTGCCGCGCCAGTTCTTCAACCGTGGAGCCCGCTTGGTGTTCTCCAACGGTGTCATCTTCTTGGCCGCTGTCGCCGGTGTCTTGATCGTGGTGTTCAAGGGCAATATCTCCGCGCTGATTCCGTTGTACGCGTTCGGCGTCTTTACAGGCTTCACGCTCAGCCAGGCCGGAATGGTCCGTCACCACCTGAAGGAGAAAGAACCGAACTGGCGCGCTGGTTTGGCGATCAATGCCATCGGTTCGTTCGCCACCGGGATCATCGCGACCGTCGTTGTTGTTTCCAAGTTCGGCGAAGGTGCGTGGATTCCTGCGGCCTTGATCCCGCTGATGGTGATCATGTTCCGCTCGATCGGAAAGCACTACACGACGAGCCGCGGCGCGATCGTTGCACCGCCGGGCTATCGGGCGCCGCGCGAGACGCACACCATGGTGGTCCTTGTCGGTGGCGTCAACAAGGGCGTGCTGCGCGCCGTGCAGTACGCGCGCTCACTGAACCCGGATCGCATTCTGGCCGTCACGGTCGCCAGCAACGATGAAGAGCGCAAAGCGGTCGAGAAGCAGTGGAAGGAGTTCGAGGTACCCATCGAGCTCCACACTGTGTTCTCGCCGTACCGCGAGCTGACGCGACCGGTGATGCAGTTCATCGACGAACTCGACGAACGTCATGAGGGCGACATCATCACCGTCGTCATCCCCGAGAATGTCACTTCCTGGAAGACGCAGTGGCTGCACAACGGCAGCGCCTTTGCCCTCAAGGCGAAGCTGCTCTACCGCCCCCATACCGCAGTTGTCTCGGTGCCGATCCATACTCACGGCCACGACACCGAAGAGGAGTAGGAGTTCTACCCATGCATGTCATTGTGGTTGGTTGCGGACGCGTCGGCTCCGACGTTGCGCGCAACTTGGTCGCTGCAGGTCACGACGTGGTCGTGGTCGATCGCAAGGCCGAGGCGTTCCGGCGGCTCGGCGAGGATTTCGGCGGGAAAACGTTGGTGGGCGTCGGGTTTGATCGCGACCTTCTCGCCGCGGCGGGCATCACCGAAGAATCGGCCGTTGCGGCTGTCACCAGCGGCGACAACTCGAACATCCTGATTGCGCGCGTTGCCAAAGAGACGTTTGGTGCGAGCCATGTGGTCGCTCGAATTTACGATCCGCGGCGCGCCTCGATCTACGAGCGCCTCGGGATCGCAACGGTGGCGACAGTGGCGTGGACGAGCGAGCGGGTGCTGCGTCATCTGCTTGCTGCGGGGACAACGCCCGACTGGATCGACCCCAGCGCCAAGTTCACAATGGTCGAGCGCCGCGTTCCAGCCGAGGCTGCGGGAACATCGGTCGCCAGCTTGGAGGCAGCAACGGCGAGCAGGGTCGCCTTGTTGCATCGGTTCGGTGAGACCTCCATTCCGGCGCCGGCGACGTTGCTGCAGGAGGACGACCAACTGCACGTCGTGATAGGTGCTGGTAACACCGACGTACTCGATCAACAGCTGCAAGCCCCAGAAGGAGGCCACTGAGATGAAGGTAATCATCGCGGGGGCCGGCAGTGTCGGTCGTTACATGGCCGAACAGTTGCAGAACTCTGGCCATGAGGTCACGCTGATCGATAACCAGGTCAACGTCGTCAACAACCGTCCGAAGGATTCCACTGGTGGGGTCACGTGGCATCTCGGCGACGCGTGCGAGGTAGCGACGCTGGAAGCCGTCGGGGCAGCAGGTGCCGACATCGTCGCGGCAGTCACTGGTGACGACGAAGACAACTTGGTTATCTCACTGCTGTCGAAGCAAGAGTTCGCAGTACCCCGCGTGCTCGCGCGGGTCAACAATCCGAAGAACGAGTGGATGTTCAACGACATGTGGGGCGTCGATGTTTCCGTCTCGACCCCGCACTTGTTGACGGGCCTGGTGGAGGAAGCAGTAACCGTTGGTTCGTTCGTCCGCTTGCTCAGCCTGGAGGGTGGCAAGGCCCGGCTGGCCGAGGTGACACTCGCTGCTAACTCGCCCGCGATTGGCAAAGAACTCGCAGCACTCGGATTGCCCCGCGAATCCACCGTGGTGGCGGTGCTCCGCGGCGGTCATGTGGTGGTGCCACGCGGCGACACGATTTTGCAGGCGGCCGACGAGGTCGTCGTGCTCGTGACTGGTGGCGTCGAGGACGACGTACGCGCGGCATTGGTCGGCTAGCGATGGTGTCGGTGCGTCGCAAGAATCGCGTGCAGGTTTCCGAACCGCACCCCGAGCCGGTCTCCGTCAGCATCGCCGACATGCAAGCACGTCAGTTCGTCTGCGTGTGCGGCAAGGTCACACGCATGACAGCCCGCCCTACCTCAGGGCAACCGGCTCTGGCCGTGATGGTCTCCGACGACACCGGAACAGTGACCGCGGTCTGGACCGGCCGCCGTTCGATAGGCGGTGTCACGCTCGGCCGGCGCATCGCCATCAAGGGTGTCGCCGTCGCTCACGGCGCCAAGCTCGAGTTCACCAACCCCAGCTACACGCTGCTGCCGCGCTAGTGCGAGGTAGCTAGTCCCACTCGACCAGTTTCCACGGCTGCAGGTCGCCGCTGTCGAGCAAGTCGAGGCGACGCAACCAACCCGGCATCCCGACCTCGGTCATCATTTGGCGCGCCTCTGCGCTGACGGCGGTGGCGCGCTCGCCATCCTGCGCAGCGGCGCGAATGCGTAACACGGTTGCAAGTTCCAGGCGGGCGATTCCGCCGAACGTGGGGGAGCTGATTCGATCGCACAGTGCGACCGCGTTCGTGAGATGCGTAACCGCCGCATCAAGGTCGCCCGCAGTCGAGGCGAGAATGCCCAACGCGGTGTCGAACGGGCCGTAAAACCAACCGTTGCTGTTGGTGAAGTACTTGCCGCCGTAGTCGGCGAACTCGGCGCCAAAGGCGGCGGACGTCTCGCGATCGCCCAATCGGCGTAGTGCCTCGGCACCAACGCCGACGCTGGTCGGCACTGTCCAGCCGGGAATGTGGGGCCGCAGCGCGACCCAGTTGTTCCAGTGGAGGCGGACCTCGGTCTCGTCGCCGACCATGGCGAGATAGCCGAGGTACGGGACCATGATCAGCCCGAGCATGCTGGAGCCGGTCTCCCACTCGCCCTTTGCTAGACGCCAGTATCCGCGCAGGTGGGCAATCTGTAGCCGTCCGAGAAAGGCGTTGATCTTGACGCCGATGCGGTCGCTGGTGCTCGCAGCCGCGCGATCGGTCAGCGCTTGCGCTTGCGCAAGGTCGCCAGCGATCAGGGCGTTGACGAGGTTGACTTGCCCCTGATAGTCGATCGCGCCCTCAGCGACGACACGAATTCTGCGGAGTCCACTGGCTTCTACGTCGGCGAGCATGCGCTCGACGGTCGCATTGACACCGGGAAAATCGCCGATGGACGCCAGGCCTTCGGCGAGCGCACCGTAAGCGCCGAGGTTCCCGCTGCGGAGACCGACGGAGATGGCCTCGCGCGCCATTCTGATCTGCTCGTCGTAGTTGGTGTTGCGTGCCGTCACCGCCACGACGGATGCCGCAGTGATTCGGACTGCGACGGCGCCGACGCGATCGGCCATGCCGTACGCATCGCGAGCGATCGCGAGACCCTGATCACCGGCTGCCGCCATCAACCACTCAGCCAAGCGAGCCAGGACTTCGGCTCGCCGCTCGGAGTCGCCCGCGGGCAGCTGCGCCAGTGTGCGGCGCAGTTGATCTGGTCCGCGCTCGTCGCCGTAGTTCTGCCAGATGCCGCTCTCGCCGCCATACTCAAGCGCGGCGCGAGCGGCAATATCGACATCCCCCTCGCGGAGCGCGATCTCGAATGCTTCCGCTACAACGTCGAGCGCCTCGACAAACTCGGTAGTCGCGTCCAACCCACGCCCGAGCAATAACAGGAGAGTCGTGCGTTGCGCGGCGGGAACATTGCCCAACTGGGCGACCTCTAGGCCGCGACGCGCAAGCGTGACAGCTTCCTCGGCCGCTGGGATAGAGAGTGCGCGCTCGGCAGCCTGGGTTGCATAACGAACTGCCCGGTCGGTTTCGCCCATGATCGCGGCTTCGCCGAAGTGATAGGCGAGTTCGCCGAGCGGCGGATCTAGCTCGGACTCGAGCGCGACACCCGCGGCCTGGTGTAAACGGACGCGGCGGTTGGTGCCGAGTTCATCGAACAGAACTGTGCGCACCAGTGCGTGTGCGAACGAGTAGCGGCCAGCGCGACCTACCACCTCGCCAATCAGTCGTGCCAGCTCTGCGGGCTCAAGCGCCTCGAGCACGGCGCCGACCGGTTCGCCGACAAGCTTGCTCAGCATGGTCACGTCGAACTCACGACCGAGTACCGATGCCGCGCCGAGCATCGCGTTGGTGGCTGGCGGCAGATCGCTGAGTCGACGACCCACGACCTCGCGGACACCTTCCGGTAAACCGGCCTCGTCGAGTGCGACGGACACCTTCCAACGGCCATCCACTTGCACCAATGCGCCCGTTTCGATCAGATGGCGTAACACCTCACCGAAAAAGAAAGGGTTTCCCTCCGTCTCACGTTGCAGCATTGCTGCGTACTCGAGCTCGTTGGCGTCGAGTTCATGTCCGCCGGCGAGCGTCAGCAGTTCGGTGACGCCGTCGGCGTCTAAACCAGATAGCGAGATGCGAGTTGCGCCGCGCACTCGCCGAAGGTCGGCTAGCGCGGTCGCGAGCGGGTGCGACCTGTCGACATCGGTATCGCGATACGTGGCGAGTACGAGTACTGAACTCGGGGTGTCGCTGCGCAGGAAGTGCAGCAGCAGCAAGAGTGACGACCGGTCGGACCAGTGCACATCGTCAAGGATCAGCAGCACTGGAGCTTCGTTCGACGTGGTGCACAGCAGTCCGGTCACAGCGTCAAAGAGCAGCAACCGCTCAGTTTCTGGATCGGTGTCGATGACCGGTGGAAGGTTCGGAAGGCGGCGACCGAGTTCGGGAACGATGCGGCACACTTCGCTTCCGTGCTGCGCCACGTGTTGCGCGAGCACCTCGTCGGGCGCTCCGCGCACGAGCCCGCGTAGTGCTTCCCGCCACGGTCCGTACGGTGCATCAACATTCTCGTCGGCACGCCCCAGCAGCACGACGGCGCCTTGGCTGTGTGCTTCGCGCGCGAGTTCTGTCACCAAGCGCGTCTTGCCGATGCCGGGCTCGCCGCCGACGAGCAGAATGCGACGGTCCTTTTCGGCGGTGACTGTCTTCCATTCCTCGCGCAACTGATTCAGCGCAGCTTGGCGACCGGAGAACGGCAGTTGCGTCGCGTCGGCGATCAGGGCCGTCGGCAGGGGTGCGGACATCGCGTCAAGTGGCGTCCACGAAACCTCGCTGACATCGACCGGGTTGTTCAAACCCTTCAACTCCATCGCGCCCATTGATCTGAACTCATGGCCGCCGCGGGTACCTGCGAGCAGGCGAACAACTTCGCTGACCAGGATCTGGCCCGCCTGTGCGGCAGCACACAGCCTCGCGCTCTCCACGACTGGCACGCCGAACCAGTCGCCGTTCTCGAGGGTCGCGTCACCTGCAGAGATGCCGATTCGAATGGCGAGTTGATCTGATTCGCGTCGGCGGCCGGAGGCATCGACCGTGCGCTGCATTGCAACCGCCGACTCGACCGCGTCGGAGGCGCTGGTGAAGGAGACCATCAGGCCGTCGCCGAGGTTCTTGACCACCTCGCCCCCAAGCGCTTCGACCTCGCGGGTCAGTTCTGCAAAGTGGCGCCGGCGCAGGTCGTCGAAGGCGCTGTCGCCGAGGCGCCCGGCAAGAGCAGTCGACTCGACGATGTCGGTGAAGCAGATAACGACGGTCCCGGCCATGACTTTCGACACAGTAGTCCTCAATAGCGGTGCGCTTTCGACTGCTCGCTACGCTCGCACCATGACTGAAGCCGTGATTGTTGCAACCGCCCGCAGCCCGATTGGGCGTGCCATGAAAGGGTCACTCGTCGATCTGCGCCCCGACGACATGAGCGCACAGATCGTGAAGGCGCTGCTGGCCGAGGTGCCGCAGGTGAAGGCGGCCGACATCGACGACCTGATGATGGGCATCGGCCAGCCAGCGGGCGAGGGCGGCTTCAACATCGCTCGCGTCGTCGCCGTGCTGTCAGGCCTCGACGACGTCCCAGGCGTCACGGTGAACCGTTACTGCTCGAGCAGCCTGCAAACGATTCGCATGGCATTCCACGCGATCAAAGCGGGCGAGGGCGATTGCTTCATCTCCGCCGGCGTCGAAACCGTCAGCCGTTACGCCAACGGTGCTAGCGACATGGCGCCGAACGCGATCTTCAAGCCGTCGGGCGAGCGCACCAAGACGCGCGCACAAGGTGGCCAAGGCAAGTGGACTGCGCCGACGGGTCTGCCCGACATGTACATCGCAATGGGTCAGACCGCGGAGAACGTGGTCGAAGTAGAAGGCGTGACGCGCGAAGAGATGGATCGCTTCGGCGTGCGCAGCCAGAACCTGGCCTGCGAGCACCAAGACAACGGCTTCTTCGAGCGCGAGATCACGCCGCTCACGCTTCCTGATGGCACCGTCGTCAGCAAGGACGACGGCCCGCGTGCGGGCACCAACTACGAAGCTGTTAGTCAGTTGAAGCCAGTGTTCCGCCCCGATGGCACGATCACCGCTGGCAACGCCTGCCCGCTCAACGATGGCGCCGCCGCTGTCATGGTGATGAGCGACACCAAGGCCAAGCAGTTGGGCCTCAAGCCACTCGCACGCATCGTCTCGTCAGGTGTCTCTGGGTTGAACCCTGAGATCATGGGGCTCGGCCCGATCGAAGCGTGCCGCCAAGCGCTGAAGCGTGCCGGCATGACGATGGACCAGATCGACCTGGTCGAAATCAACGAGGCGTTCGCAGCGCAGGTCATTCCGTCGGCCAAGCACCTCGGCATCGACATCGACAAGCAACTCAACAAGCACGGCGGCGCGATTGCCCTCGGCCACCCGTTCGGTATGACCGGCGCCCGCATTATGACGACGCTGATCAACGGCTTGCAGTTCGAAGACAAGACCTACGGCTTGGAGAGCATGTGCGTCGGCGGTGGCCAAGGCATGGCCATGGTCGTCGAGCGCCTCAGCTGACGGCGGTGGCGGCTTTGGCTTCGGCATCGCGGCCGACACGCGCTTGCCACAGCGACAGCAGAGCGAACGACGCCACACCGCACGCAGCAATTGAGTACAACCACGCTGCTCCGACCAGTTTGTACAGCGCGCCAGCGCTGTAGGCGGTGACGGCAGCGATCAGCAGATTGGATCCGCCGGTCAAGCCTTGCGCCGAAGCGGCACGTCCCGGTGGCGCAGCTGCTGCCACCATCGACTGCGACGCTGGCACACCGAGAGCCTGTAGGCAGCCCTCAACAATCGTTACGACGAGGATCACCATTGGCGCTGCGATCAGGCCGTACGACATGGTCACCGGTGCGACCAGAATGGTGCTGAGAAAAGCCACCCGCACGGCGCCGCGACTGTCGGCCAACCTGCCGCCCGTCGTCGCCAACAGTGCGAACGGAATTCCGTACGCGAGAAACGTCATGCCGATTAACACGTCGGACGCACCGCGATCGGTGAGATAGACGTCGAGGGTCGCGTCGTAGAAACCGACGGGCATGAAGAGCGCCACGCTCATCAACACGCCGGACCGGACCCGCGGCAGTCTGAGTAGGTCGAGAGCCAAGCGCGGTCGCGCGCCTTGGTGCTCGGCGAAGGGCTGCGGCAGTTTGCGCGGCGCGAGGAGGGCAGCACCCGCAAGCGCGAAGAGGCCGGTCACGAGAAATGGGACCTTGATACCGAATGGTCCGACGAGGAAGCCGCCGATGACCGGACCGGTGACGAAGCCAGCGAGTTCAATCCCGCTCATCGTTCCCAGTCGCTCAGCCACATTGTCCGGGCTGATGCGCACGGCGATTCCACGAGCAGCGGGTACGAACAAACTGTTCGACAGTCCTACAACAGCTCGCGATGCGACGAGGGTGAGGAGCGTGCCCGAGATTGCGAATAGCAAGTTGCCCAATACTGCACAGCCCAATCCGGCGAGCAGCAGCGTTTTCGAGTGACCGCGGTCGGCAAACGGTGCAAGAAAGATCTGACCGACCAAGCCGACGAGAAAGCCGCTCCCGGCGATGAGGCCTAGCCCCGCATCACTGAAGCCGTACTTGTCTTGCAGGTTGCTGAGCAGTGCAAAGACAACGCTGTTCGCGACGCCAATAGTGCCGGTGGCAAGCAGTAGTGGGTACCAACCGGCGGGCCGCCGGCTCACGCTGGCCCTGGAGTGAACGGCGTGGGGGTGAACGGTTCGGCGCGCACCCTCACCATCTCTGGCTCGTCAGGGAGCTGCACGGCGCGCAACAAGTACTGGAAGCCGCCAGCGCGTAGATCGGCGAGGCACCACGCGCCCGGCGAGTCGCACTCACCATCACCGATCGGGTGCAGCGCATCGATGTCGAGCCCGGCGCTGTCGGCCTCGGCGTGCCAGAGCGACACAAGCCCGCGACGAAGTTCCGGATCGTCGATCAGGTCGGTGCCATGCAGGCACAGCTCGACCGTGGTGACGGTGACGTGTTGCACCTCCGACAGGTTCACGACATCGCCGCTTAGCTCACCGTCGAGCATCACAACGACAGGACCGTCTGTGGCCGATACACCGCCGATGAATCCGTATCGGACTAACGGAAGACCATCGTCGCCGGTGCACTCGTAACGAATGCGATCGCCGGCGGTGAAGTTCATGCGAGACCGGTGCTCCGCAGCTTCTCGGCGACGTGAAAGGCGAGGTCGAGGCTCTGTCGGCCGTTCAAGCGGGGATCGCACACCGTTTGGTAGCGATCGTCGAGTTGGCTGTCGAGAATCTTGTCGGCACCACCGGTGCATTCGGTGACGTTGTCGCCGGTGAGTTCCACGTGGATGCCGCCCGGCCAAGTGCCTTCAGCCTTGTGCGCCCGCACGAAACCGTCGATCTCGTCGGTGATCGCGTTGAAGTCGCGAGTCTTGCGGCCGCTGACGCTGACCGTGGTATTGCCGTGCATCGGATCGCACGCCCAGACTACAGGGTGGCCCGACTCGTGTACCGCCCGCAGCAGCGGACGGAGCGCATCCTCAACACGGTTTGAGCCCATGCGACTGATCAGCGTGAGCCGACCCGGAAGGCGCGCCGGGTTCAAGCGCTCGCACAGTTCCAACACGAATTCGGGTGACGCTTCCGGCCCCAGCTTGCAACCAATTGGATTGCCAACTCCGCGCAGAAATTCGACGTGCGCAGATTCGAGGCTGCGCGTGCGATCACCGATCCACAACATGTGCGCCGAGCAGTCGTACCAACCGCCGGTGAGCGAGTCTTGGCGAGTGAGGGCTTCCTCGTAGCCGAGCAGCAGGGCCTCGTGGCTGGTGTACACGTCGGTCTCGTGCAGCTGATGGTTGTGCTCGGTGTCGACGCCGCAGGCGCGCATGAAGCGCAGCGCGTTCTCGATCTCGCGCGCGATCTGCTGGTAGCGCTGGCCCTCAGGGCTGCTGGCGACGAACTCTTGCGTCCATGCGTGAACTCGGCCGAGGTCGGCGAAGCCGCCCTTCGTAAAGGCGCGCAGCAGGTTGAGAGTGGCGGCCGATTGGTTGTAGGCCTGCACCAGTCGATCGGGACTGGCAACGCGGGCGGCCTCGGTGGGTGCATCGCCATTGATCATGTGACCGCGGAAGGTGGGCAGCTCGCGATCGCCGACCGTTTCGACGGGTTGTGATCGCGGCTTGGCGAACTGGCCAGCGATGCGACCGACCTTCACTACGGGAACGCCGAGGGAGTAGGTCAACACCACCGACATCTGCAGAATGACGCGCAGTTTCTCGCGGATGTTGACGGCCGAGAACTCCTCGAAGCTTTCGGCGCAGTCACCGGCTTGCAGCAAGAACGCGTTGCCGGCCGCGACTTGGGCGAGCGAGGCTTGTAGCGAACGCGCTTCGCCAGCGAAGACCAATGGGGGATAGGAGGCGATCTGCTTCAGCGCACGGTCAAGATCGCCCTGATCGGGCCATTGCGGCTGCTGTTCCGCGTGGAACGCGTGCCACGACGAGGGACTCCATGCTTTCGCCACAGCCGAAAGGCTAGCGGCGAGGTCGCGTCGGTCGCTTAGCTCGGTCGCGCCACTTCCAGCCCGATTTTGCTGATCGGTATGCCCAGTCTGCGAGGGTCCTGCGCTGCCGGGAACCGACTGCAGGTCATGCGCAATGTGGTCGCGCCCGCCTTCGCGACGTGGGTTTCGATGACGATCCGGAAGGGTTCGACGAGCACGTCGGCAGCGGGGACTTGCTTTCCCCCAAGCTGGAACCGAAGCTCGGGAATGGTTGTCAGCGCGAAGAAGGGTGCAGTGTCGATGCAGATCCTGGGCTCGCCCGCCGGCAGATCTATCCGCATCATTGCCGCGGGCTCGCTCCATCGAAACCGTGTGCCAGGGAGTTCTTCGATCGCGTGGAGTCCTGCGTGGCTTGGCGCGAAGACGTCGACAACAAAGTGGTTGTCACGACTTCCTTGCGCAGCGGGTCTGGCCGCCCAGCGCGCATCGGCGACCGACGACAGCCGCTGACAATGAACCATCGCCGCGAAGTTGGTCTTGAAGGCTCGGTTCAGCGCCCGCCTTGGCCCCAGCAGATTGGCGAGTCGTACGCGCACCTTTGTTGCCAGCAGTCCGACGGACGACTTGAAACGTTGCAGCCGATCACCAAAGACAGCTGGCCCGAGCCAGCGCCAGGCCGTTGTGAGGTGCTCTTGCCGTCGCGATGAGGCGGTGCCGCGCCAGACATCGTGTATCGCTTGTTGCAGGATCGCTTTCGCGAGCGGCCGTTCGAAGTTGCCCTGACTGATCCATTCATTGGGCGCTGCGATCAGAGTCCAGCCGGGTTCGCCGGCGGCTTGGGTCAGGTACCTGATCTCGCCCCGGACAAAATCCTGCGTGAAGTGGCGCAGCACTCTGAGGTCGCCGACGTATTGGTGGTGGAATCCTGCTTGGGGCAAGTAGCCAACGGACAGTCCGAGTTCGAAGTACGTGGCTGCCAACGCCCACTCGGCGAAGTGACCGAACTCCGGCTTGAAGCCACCGCTCTGCTCGTAGGGCGAGCGTCGCGTCACGAAACACTGGTCAAGTATTTTTCGCCAGGGGTGCGCTGTCATGCCGTGAGTGATGTCGGAGTCGTACATTTCCGCCTCCGCCTTGGCCATGCGATTGGATGCGACGGGTAGCGAACGGCAGGAGAGAGCGGCCCAGTCTGGGCGCTGGTCGAACGCCTGAAGGCAGAGCGCGAGTACGTCCGGCTCGGGCCAGCAATGAGACTCGGTGAAGAAGAGGAACTTGCCGCGAGCGTGCTCGGCGCCGACGACAGACAGTCCGACGTCGTGTCGGAGATCGGAGACGACTACCCGACAGACGCAACCGACCTGCTGCAGTGCGTCTGCGAGACGGTCGCTCTCGGCAAAGTCGGTAGGAATGACAAGAATCAATTCGTAGAGCGAGTCGGCGATCGTCTGCGCCATCCATGCCTGTAGACAACGCTCCCAACGATCGCGATGGAATTCGAGCGGGATGACCACTGAGAACGTCGGACTGTCCTCAGCGTCAGGCGCGGGAGCGTCGTAGTCAGGCAACCGTGAGTTCGTCAAGATAGAAAGCCAATCTCCGCCCGTCGGCGCTCAATCCACGGCGTTTGGGAACGAACGAACGCCGTGCGCAGATCTTGACTTCGACATCGCCATCGACGCGTAGTGGCAGCGGCAGCTCCCATGAGAACGAACCGGGAGCCACGTCGCGGCGCGCGACCACCTTTCCGTCGCAACTCACCTTCAGTCGCTGGTCGACTAGATCTGGGTACTCGCTTGGCACGCGGCCGCAGAGGGTCAATGTCTGTCCGTTGCCAGACAGTCGGCGCATAACAGTTGGACCGGCCCACGTGTCGTCAAACCAACCGCCGGTTGCCTTCGTCATTGCGCTCCGATAGACGAGGTCGATCGATGAACTGACCCATTGCTTTGGAATCCTGCTGAGACGCGACACCCAACGCGGAGCCCGGCGTAGCCAGCGGCGACAGCTGCTGCGGATGGAATCGACCCCATAGATGAAGTAGCCCGGGGGATAGCGGCGGTCGCCGTGTCGCCGCATGATGACAACAAGTTCGCGCCAACGTCGGAAGCCGCCTGACAGCGACTTCGTTTCGGAGTAGGTGTGAGCCCTAGCGAGCACTTCGGGAATTGGCACAAAAGGGCCGAGGGCCATCAACCGCATGAACAAGTCCCAGTCCATGCCGAAGTGCAGTGACTCGTCGACAAAACCGACGGCCTCGATCGCTCGCCGGGCGACGAACGCTGCTGGTTGCGCTACGTAGTCGTAACCGTGGGTCAACTTCCACATATTGGGCGTACTGGCGAGCAGCGTGCCAACAGTCCGGCCCTGGAGATCGAGCATCTCGCAACCGCCGAAGGCGACCGAGGCCTCCGGATGGTTGGTGAACGTGTCGACGATGGTCTGAACAGCGCCTGGCAAGAGAATGTCGTCGGCGCATAGCCAGGCAAGAATCTCGCCCTTGCCCAGTTTCCATCCCTTGTTGATCGCGTGCGATTGACCGCGATCCGGTTCGGAGACGAACACGAGTCGGTCCGCGTACTGCGCAGCAACCGCCTTGGTTTCGTCGGTCGATCCGGCATCCATGACGATGTACTCGATGTTCGGGTACGTCTGTTGCAGCACACTCTCAATGGCTCCCCGAATGAAACCGCCCTGATTGAGCGAGGGTGTCACGATGGTCACCAACGGCATCTTCGACCGGGCGAACATCAGTTGCGAGTGCAGCAATCCCGAAGGGACGGCGACGATCGGTGAGGCCGCGAGGATCTTTTAGACGGCAAGGATGCGCACTGCGTCTTCACGCAGGCCAGCCACAGCGCGGCTGACCAGTCGGCGAGCAGCTTCGGCGGTGACGCCGAGGTTTTCGCCAACTTCGCGGAAGCTCTTGCGCTCGCCATCAAGCAAGCCGAAGCGAGCCTCAACTGCGTAACGGGCGCGCTTGTCGAGGGTGCCGAGCAGCTCGTCGAGCAGCTCGCCATCGACCATGCTCATCACGGCGTCTTCGGGCGTGCCATCGCCATTAGCCATCAGGTCGCCGAGCGTGGCATCGCCGTCGTCACCGATCGTCTTGTCGAGCGAGACGGGGGTGGTGAGGCGGTGCAGTTCGGCGTTGCCGACATCGAGGGTTTCGCCGTCGCCGCTTGCCTGACGCAACGCGGCGCGCAGGCTGGCCGAACGATCGCCGGGGATGCGGATGAGGCTGGCCTTCTGATCGAGCGCACGACCGATGGCCTGACGGATCCAGAACGTGGCATACGTCGAGAACTTGAAGCCACGGCGCCAGTCGAACTTGTCGACTGCGTGCTCGAGGCCAAGGTTGCCCTCTTGGATGAGGTCGAGCAGATCCATGCCTTGTGGCAGGGGATAGCGGCGAGCGATCGAGACGACGAGACGAAGGTTGGCGCGGATGAAGCGATCCTTCGCTTCCGCAGCCTTGGCAACGGACGCCTTCAGCGCCGCACCCTTTTCCTTGTTCGCGAGACGCTCGGCGGCCTCGCGGCCGGCTTCGATGACGCGGGAGAGCTCGCGCTCTTCTTCAGCGTTGAGCAAGGAGACCTTGCCGATGTCGTTCAGGTAGAGACCGATTGAGTCATTCATATAGTTCTTCTCAACTTCTTTGGTAGTCGTCAGATTCCGCAGCGGTGTGTGTCGTTAGGCACATTGCTTGAGGGGCATCCGAATGGGGGGTACGGATTGGGGGAACAGGTAACAGTACTACATCGGTCAAGTCGGCCGAAGGCACAGAGAACTTGCCACACACCTAACGAACTTGCCCAGTTCCTTAGGGGCCGAAACCTCTCGGCGACCCACGAAAACCCGCCGTTCTGGTTCCGGTGCGGGCCTGACGGCGACCGCCCGTGGCCGCGACCTAGGCTTGGCGGTCGTGCCCCTGCGAATCGGACTGTTCGGCGGCACATTTGACCCTCCGCACGTTGGCCACCTGGTGACCGCGGTCAACGTGCGCCATGCCCTCGAACTCGACCTGGTGATACTGATGGTGGCGAATGTGCCCTGGCAAAAGATCGACGATCGACGAATCACAGACGCCGAACATCGCCACGCGATGGTCGCTGCTGCCGTTGCCGACGTGCCTGGCTTGGCCGCCGGTAGACACGAGATCGATCACGGCGGCCCGAGCTACACCGCCGATACGCTTGCAACCTTGGCTCAAGACAATCCTGGCGCAACGCTGTTCACCATCGTCGGCGACGACGCCGCTGCTGGATTCGAGACCTGGGAACGCTATGAGGAAGTCGCCGAACGTTCGACCCTCGTCGTGGTCGATCGTCCGGGCGAGCCCGTCACCTTGCCCGATCAGTTTCGGTGGGAACGAGTAGAAGTGCCACGCCTCGATGTCAGCAGCACCGATCTCCGCCGTCGTTTCCGCGACGGTCGCCCGGCCGACTTTCTGATCACCGACCCCGTGCTCGCCGTGATCGAATCCTTCCAGCTCTATCGGAACGCGCAATGACGGCGCTACCCGGTGTGCGTCGCAAACGCACAGCTCTCATTCTGGCAATGAGCGTGGTTGCCCTCGTTGCGGTGGGCGCGCTTGGTCTCGTCGGCGCGAACGCGCTGCGGCATTACGAGGGCGCCAAGAAGCTCGACAACGCGGAAACGATTCCACTTGCGGTGACGAGCGTTGGCATGTTGGCAATCACTGACGACACCGGTCGACTCGCGGGCGTGACGTTGGTCGTCTCGCTGCCCGGCGATCTACCTGGCGGCTATGTCCTACCGGTTCCTACGTCGGTCGACTCAACGCTGGTGACTGGCGACGAACGCATCGCGCTCACCGCTGTGTTCGCGCAAGAAGGAATTGACGGGTTGGCGCTTGCCGTCGAGGGCGCTTTGTCGGTGACGTTGAATTCGTCGCAAGCCGTCACGCCGGCAGAGGCGGAAGCGTTGTTGGCACCGGTTGCGCCGGTCCAGGCACAACTACCGCTCGAGGTCCGCGACACCGTCGATGGCGCCGCTGTCGTGTTGTTTCCAGCGGGTGCAGCCGAACTCACTGCAGCACAGGTAGTGCAAGTGCTCACCGCGGAAGTATCTGGCGAGCACGAGAGCGCGCGGCGCGACAACATCAACGCAGTGTGGGCTGGGATCGCAGCGGCAGTCGGAGCTGGCAAGACGCAGTGGGTCGTCGGCACGCCTGCCGTAACGGTGGCCGACTTGTTGACGCGTGCGTTCGCCGGCACCGTGAGCAGCCAATCGTTCCCCACAGTGCCGATTGCCGCCGAGCTGAATCCGGCGGCGCTCGATGTCGAGCAGATCGATCGCGCAGAAGCGGTGATGTGGCTGGCAGCGGTGGCGCCGGGCTCGATGTCGGCGCCGGGTCTCGGCCTCACGTATCGCGTCGAAGCGCCACCTGGCTACGTGGAGCAGGTCAAAGCCGCAATCGCCGTGCTGCTTTCGATCGGTGCCAACGTCAAGTCCGTCGACTTCAACGGGCCGGTCCTGCCAACGTCGCTCGCTCTGCTCAGCACAGAGGACGAAAGCACGGTCGTCACGACCGATCTCGCGGCCTTCGGCACCGTGGCAGTCAGTGTCAATCCGCTTCCGATTGAAGGAATCGATGTCGTGCTGCGACTGGGCAGCGATTATCTCGATGGTGTTCCGCTGGCCGTGCCAACAACCACCAGCGCGAGTACCAGCACGACGTTGCTTCCGTGACAGCCGCTGAAGACGCGTGCGAGCTTGCCAAAGTGGCGGCGCGAGCCGCTGACGACAAGAAGGCCGAGCACACCGTCATCCTCGCCGTTGGCGACGTGCTGGCGATCACCGACTACTTCGTGATCACCAGCGCCGGCAACCGTCGGTTGGTGAGGTCGGTCGTCGATGCCGTGGAGGAGGCCGTGCGAACCACGTTCGGTCGTTCGCCGATCAGATCTGAAGGCGTCACCGAACAGCAGTGGGTCTTGCTCGACTATGGCGATGTTGTCGTGCATGTCTTCGCCGAGGAGATCCGCATGTACTACGAAATCGAACGGCTTTACCGCGACGTCGCGCGGGTGCCCTGGCAGGACTGAGCGACCGCATCTCGCTATCCTTGAGTACGAGATGTCACTTGCACTTTCAGGAAAATTCGATACCGGCCAGTTGCCACGCGTTGCTGGCGCTCCCGTCACCATCACGGTCGCGCGCACAGTGGCCCCCGGATTTGAGGCGCAGTACCTGCAGTGGACGGAGGACGTCGTCGCGACGCTGCGAACAGTGCATGGTTGTCTCGGTGCGGGCGTGCTGCACCCCGGACCCGATGGCGGCGAGCACCAGATTGTCTTCCGATTCGTCGACGGGCTTTCGCTGCGCGAGTGGGAACGATCGAAGCAGCGTGAAGTACTGATGGCGAACGCCGAGAGCTTTGTGCTGTCCGAGCGCGTCCAGCGCACCGTTGGGGTCGATGATTGGTTCGAGCTGCCGACCCGTGCGGAGCCGAAGCGCCCGCTGTGGGGCCGCATCCTCACCGACGTCGCATGGGTGTTCCCCGTAGCGGTGGCGAGCAGTCTGCTGATCGGACCACATTTGGCGTCCCTGAACCTGGCTGTGCGGGTCGTCATCTCGACGATGGCGATCACCGCCGCAATGCGTGTTGCCATCGGGCCATTCCGCAGTCGCCTGCGGGCGCGCCGCACGCTGTAACCGAACGCGTCAGGACCCCTGAATGCGTTTCTGTTCCTGCCGCGAACTCCACGCGCTGTAGGCCATTCGGCTGAGGGCGAAGAGGATGATGCCCGGCGGGATGTACCAGAAACCGTTGATGCTCGCAGTCATGTCGAGGATCCTTGCACGAATCCACGTAGGCGATGGCTTTCTGCTGCTGAGTTCGCACCTAGCGAGCCGGCCGCGTTTCGACCTGGATGGCGGCGCTGGTATCGTCCTGCGTTCGTTCGGGGCTGTAGCTCAGTTGGTAGAGCACTTCCATGGCATGGAAGGGGTCTGGGGTTCGATTCCCCACAGCTCCACGGACGAAGGCCCAGGTCATCAGACCTGGGCCTTTCTCGTTCCCAGCTTGCTGCGCCGATCCGGTCGGCCGTGGTCGGCGAGTTGAGGCACCGAGTTGAGGCACAGGCAGCGGCGGCGTTATCGTCGCCGGTCAGGTGTGCCGGGAAGTCTGGTCGGCGAGGCGCTTCGGCGCCGGCCGCACCGACCACCGAAGGAAACACCACATGGACCTCGTGCCCTACATCGCCGCGCTCTCTGCACTGTGCGGCCTCGGACTCGCCGCGTACTTCTACCGAGAGGTGACGAAGGAGTCGCCCGGCAACGAGCGGATGGTCGAGCTGATGGAGGCCATCCAGAAGGGCGCCAGAGCCTTCTTGCACCGTGAGTACCGGTGGGTGGCCGGATTCGTCGTTGCAGTCGCCGTGCTGATCTTCGCATTGCTCGACTACGGCCGGCCGTGGGGAGCGCTCTCGTACCTGCTCGGCGCCGGGTTCTCCGCGCTCGCCGGGTTCATCGGCATGGACATCGCCACCAAGGCCAACGCCCGCACTACGCATGCGGCCATCGACGGCGCCCACCGCGCACTGCCGCTCGCGTTCCGCGGCGGTGCGGTGATGGGCTTCACCGTGGCCGGTCTCGCACTGTTCGGCATCTCCGCCTGCTACCTGGTGTTCGTCGAG
>JAIOPC010000015.1 GCA_021414085.1 Actinomycetes bacterium
TCACGCACGATGGGCCGACAATTCACAGTCAAGACACGTCGGTCAGTCACACCCAGGGTCAAACCCAACAGCGAGACCACCACCCGGATCATGCCCCCAGGCGTCGACCCCGGGCGCCATCACATAATGGCTGTCACACCCCGTCTTTAGGGTGCCGACATGGCCAGTAGTTCGAAAGTCAGGGTTCGTCTCGTCTATCGCTGTACCGATTGCGGCACCGCTACCCCCAAGTGGGCTGGGCGCTGCACTACTTGCGAGGCGTGGAACTCGCTCGTTGAGGAAGCCGAAACGCGCGAGCTTCCGGCGCTGCCCCTCGCCGCCTCTGCCTCAGCGCCAGCGACGCGCATCGGCGAAGTCGATGCCTCCTTCGCACAACCGCACGGCACCGGCATCGACGAACTCGACCGGGTGCTCGGTGGCGGATTGGTGCCCGGGTCGGTGACGTTGCTGGGAGGCGAACCGGGGATCGGCAAGAGCACGCTGCTACTGCAGTTGCTCGCCAAATGGCCGCAGCGCACGTTGTACGTCAGCGCCGAGGAGAGCGCGCAACAGGTTCGGTTGCGCGCCGAACGGCTGGCGGCCGTGCAACCCGACTTGTGGCTGCTACCCGAGACCTCGCTGCCACACATCCTCTCGGCGATCGACACGGTGCAGCCCGAGTTGGTTGTGGTCGACAGCATTCAGGCCATCGCCGATCCGGCGTTGCCCTCGGCGCCGGGCAGCGTGGTGCAAGTGCGCGGTTGCGCGCATCGGCTGGTGGTCGAGGCAAAGCGTCGCGGCCTGCCGGTGGTGATGGTGGGGCACGTGACCAAGGAGGGTGGCCTGGCTGGCCCGCGCGTGTTAGAGCACGTCGTCGACACCGTGCTCAGCTTCGAAGGCGACCGCCACCATGCTCTGCGATTGCTGCGGGCGGCGAAGCATCGGTTTGGCCCAACCAACGAGCTCGGCGTCTTCGAGATGACCGGCGATGGCCTGATCGGCGTACCCGATGCCAGCACGCTCTTTCTCACCGATCGCCGCGCAGGTGTCGCCGGTTCTGCGATCACGCCGACGCTCGAAGGTCAGCGACCACTGCTGGTTGAGGTGCAGGCACTGACCAACAAAGTCACCAACGGTGTGCCGCCACGACGCAGTGCGCAGGGTCTCGACGCCGGTCGCCTGGCGCTGTTGTTGGCGGTGCTTGAACGACGCGCTGATCTCGCACTGGGCGCTCACGAAGTGTTTGCATCAGCAGTCGGTGGCGTACGGCTCACCGAGCCCGGTGCCGATCTCGCAGTCTGCTTGGCGCTGGTCAGTGCGCTGGCCGATCGACCGCTTCCCGCCGACGTTGTCGTGTTCGGCGAGGTTGGCCTCGGCGGCGAGTTACGCCAGGTGGCTCACGCGCCGCGCCGACTCGCCGAGGCAGCACGCATGGGCTTTACTCGCGCCATCGTGCCCGCCAACTCGGCGAACGGTGTGGAAGGAATCTCGCTCACGCGAGTCGGCACCGTCAACGAAGCGTTACTTGCTGTCGGGCTCGCTCGCGAAGCCCGAAGGTCTAACAGTGTCCTTCAACTACAAGGTCGGTAGGGCGTCGTGACTCCTGGTTGCGTGCCCTCGTAGACCACTAGGCCGTCATCGACCAACTTGATGAGGTGCGCCAGCACGCTGCGGCCGGCGGCTTTGTACAACTTCTCGTTCACGCCCACATACAAAAGGCGCACCATGTCGGGGATCATCGTCACGCCGTCGCGCACGGCACGCAGCACGCCGGCCTCGCGATCCAGTCGGTGCTGCACAAACGCGTCGATGAAGGGCCGCGCATCGGTGACGGGTGCACCGTGTGTCGGCCACAACGCCGCGGGGTCGAGATCCTTCACCCGTTGTAGCGAGGCGAAGTAGTCGCGCATGTCGCCATCGGGCGGCGTGATCACCGTCGTCGACCAGCCCATGATGTGATCGCCGGTGAACAGCGCTCGCTGCTCTTCCAGCCAGTAGCACGTGTGGTTACTGGTGTGCCCCGGCGTGTGGATCGCGCGGATCGTCCAGCCAGCGCCGCTCGCCGCGACGTCGCCGTCAGCAGTGCGAATGTCCGGCGTGAACTCGAAGTCGAGTGTCTCCTCCACCTTCGCCTCCCCGGTTGCTTCGGCGAGGACGGCAGCTTTTGTCTCCTCAGCGTCGAGCTCGTCGGGTGTGTCGTCTTCAACCCAACCGTGGCTCCGCGCATGCGGTCCGAACGCGACCGTCGGTGCACCGGTCATTTCCTTTAGCCAGGCGGCGAGCGGAGAGTGATCACTGTGGCAGTGCGTCACGAGAATGGCCGTGACGCGCTGGCCGGCGAGCGCTGCCGTCAACGCCTCGCGATGCGACTCGCTGATCGGCCCTGGATCGATGACGGCCACATCGCTGCCCGGCTCGCTAGCACCGACGATGTACGTGCCGGTGCCGTGGTACGTGAACTTGGATGGGTTGCGACAGATCACGCGCCGGATCAACGGCGCAACCTGCACCGCTTCGCCGTACTGCGGATCATCGAGCGTGACGTATGGGATGGTCACGGCAGGATCGCCCGGACAATTCCAACCTGGCGACCGTGGCCCATGATTCGTTCCTGAACGAGCGGCTCCACATGCGACACATCGATTCCGAGCGCGCGTAACGCAGCGACCATCACGGGGGCACGTGCGCGATCGCCGCCGTCGGCAATCTTCAATGCAATCGCCCTACCGTCAGGCAAGGCGGCGGCGAACACGCCGTCGGCGCCATCTTTGGCCATCAACATCGGCACGTGTTGCATGAACAGGGTGACATCGCGCTTGCGACCACCGACCATCTCGGGATTGCTCGTCATCGCGGCGTACACCTGATTGCCGGCAGCACCGGCAGACCCGTCGGCGATGGCGCGAAAGGCGCGGGCGAGACCCAGTAGCGACATCGCATGTGCCGGTGCGCCGCAACCGTCGACACCGATGTGCGCATGCGGCTCGGCGCACAGTTCGTCGATCGTCCCTGTAATCGCCGTTTGTAACGGGTGGTCGACAGACAGGTAGCTCGGGTCGTGTGCCCAGCCGTTATGTACGCATGTGGCCAGCATGCCGCTGTGTTTGCCACTGCAATTCATCACCAGCGGCGTTGCTGACTGACCCGCGCGGATGAGCACGTGCTGTGCCTCGACATCGAGCGGCATGTACGCCGTGTTGGCTAACGAGTCGGCGGTCAGCCCGCATCCGGCGAGGATGTGTCGCACGGCATCGATGTGCATTGGCGTGCCGTCGTGGCTGGCACATACGACAGCCAACAAGTCGGGGGGCAATTGCAACCCGGCGCGCACCATCGCGACCGCCTGCATCGGCTTGTTAGAACTACGCGGGTAAATCTTTGTGTGCGGATCACCGATCGCATATTCGACCGTGCCGGAAGGTCCAAGACCGACCACGGCCCCGAAGTGGATCGACTCGTCGAAGTCGCTGCGGCTGGTGATCGCCACCGGCGCAAACGCGTTAGCCGAAACCATCAGTGTCCGCAGTCTTGCTTTCGCGCGCGAGGCGTCGCTGTCGTCGACGCAAGCGCAGTCGTACTTCGGTCAGATCGTTTTCGATGACTTCATGACGCTCACCGGTCTGACTAATCAGCGCTTGGATCATCGCGGCCGCGGGTATCGCCAGTACCGCACCGACCGCGCCGAGAATGGCAGCGCCACCGATCGCCGAGCCGAATGCCACCGCCGGATGCAGGTTCATCGTGCGCGCCGTGATGCGCGGCAAGAACAAGTAGTTCTCAAGTTGTTGATAGATCACCACGAACACCAGCACCGCCAAAGCGCGCGGCGGTGAGTCGACGAAGGTGATGAGGACGGGCAACGCACCGGCAAGGTAGGTGCCGACGACCGGCAAGAACTGACTGATGACACCGACCCATAACGCCATAGCGACCGGCGCCTTCGTGCCGAGCGCTTGCAGCACCACCCAATGAAAGAAGCCGCTGATGCCTGCTAGCAGCGCCCGCGAGTACAGGTAGCCGCCGGTCTTCTCGATCGCCAGCTCCCATGTGCTCAGCACCGAACGCTGACGAACGGGGTTCAAACGACTGCAGATCACGCGCCGCAACTTCGGCCCATCGGCAACGAGGTAGAACGTGAACAGCATCACCGAAAGCCCTTGCACCAGCAGACCGAGCGCGGTCACCGACAGGTCGACAACCTTGCCCGACTGGCTGCGAATGAAGCGCTGCACGGCACCGTCTTCACGATTGATCTCATCGATCACCTGCTGTGCGTCGATGTGAGCACCGAACGTGTCGTTGATGAAGTTGACGGTGCGATTGACGTACTTCTCCGAATTGCCGAGCAGCTCGGCAATCTGTTGGCCGACGAGCGCGCTGATCGCAACGACGAAGACCAGGAACGCGACAACGACACCAACCAGAATCACCGCGGTCGCAGTGCCGCGTCGCCATCCACGACGTGCCAATCGATTGACGCCGGGCTCGATGGCCAACGACAGAAACAACGCGACGAGCAACAGGACGAACAACCCGTAGAGACGGTCGACAAGCGAGTCGACACGAACCGCGACTAGGTAGCCAATCCAGAAGACGCCAATCGCTTTCCATACCCAGCGCGGCATGCGACGCGAGACTGAGGAATTGCCGTCGTCACCCGCTGTCGTGCTGACGGCAGGTTGCTCGGACATCACACCGCAGCGTAATGACCCGCCACCCGCCGCAGGGTGGAGGCCAGATCGCCGCGAGCACCCAGGCTCACGCCGTCGAGATCAAGCCATCCGGCCATCGCCCGCAATTCGCGCACCACGTCGGGCGCCAGTTCGTCGGTGGGCACCCCGGGTTCGGCATACGCGCCTTGCACCAGCAACGTGCGATTCGCGCGATCGGCCTTTAGATCGAGGCGGCCAACCAGCGAGTCGCCCCACAAGATCGGCAACACGTAGTAGCCGTAGACGCGCTTGGGGGCAGGCGTGTAGATCTCAATGCGGTAGTGAAAGCCAAACAGGCGCTCGGTGCGGTCGCGGTTCCAGCAAACTGGATCGAAAGGCGACAAGAACGCGCACGCATCGATGCGCCGCGGCAACTTCGCTTCTGGATGCAGGTAGGCGGGCTTGTCCCAGCCCTCCACCTGCACCTGTTGCAACGCGCCGTCTTCCACCAGTTCGTCGAGCAATGGTTTGCACGGCGCGTTTTTCTGCCGGTGGTAATCGGTGAGGTCGGTGAACGTGGCCACACCGTGGTGCCGTGCAGCAAGCAGCAGCAGTTGCTTGCGCGCATCGTTTTCGTCGGGCGTCGGTCGCGCCAGAACTTCAGCGGGTAGGACTCGCGCGGAGAGGTCATAAAGGCGGGCAAAGTCGGCCGGGCGGCGAGTGGCGGTGACCTCACCGGTCCAAAAGAGATGTTCCAGCGCAACCTTGCCGTCGTCCCAGTCCCACCATTGACCCTTCTTGCCGACGCGTTCACCGAGGTCGCCGCTGGCGATTGGACCGTCGATCTCTATTCGCTGAAGCACTTCTTCGATGAAGCCGGGGCGTCGCTTCGCGAGATCCCAAAACCGTTCCCACTTGTGCTCTCGCGTCATGCGCCAACGGTGCAGGTGGTGTGCCTCGGTCGGCACATGGCTGGCCTCGTGCACCCAGTACTCAAACAGTTCTCCCGCGGCAGTCGCCTGCGAGATGAGAGTGCGCGGGTGTGGGCCAAGTCTGGCGAACAACGGCAGCTCTTGGCTGCGCACCAAGACATTGACCGAATCGATCTGAATGAGACCCATGCGATCTAGCGCACGTCGAAAGTGTCGACGATCAACACGACCTGTCGGGCGCGAATCACCAAAGCCCTGCGCCGCAAGCGCTATTCGCCGCGCCTGTGCCAGCGACAGGCGCTGCACTGCAGCCGTCAGTCGGCGACGCTGATGGTGACCGACTTGATCACCACAGGAGTGCGCGGACGATCGCTGCTGTCGGTGGCGACCTTCTGCATCGCATCGACGATCTCGAGTCCCTTGACCACCTGACCGAAGTGGTTGTACTGCGGTGGCAGACCCACGCCGCTGGGGCCACTAATCAAGAAGAACTGGCTGCCATTGGTGTTGGGGCCAGCGTTGGCCATCGCAAGCGAGCCGAGTTGATAACGCTGCTTGACCGGCTCGTCGTTGAACTTGTAACCGGGACCGCCGCGACCCGTGCCAGTCGGGTCGCCGCCTTGGCACATGAAGCCGTTGATGATGCGGTGGAAGACCACACCGTCGTAGTAGTGGTGACCGGCCAAGAACACGAAGTTGTTGACGGTGTTCGGCGCATTGATGGCGTCGAGGGCGATGACGATGGTGCCGAGCGAGGTGTCCATCGTGGCGGTGTACCGCTTCGACGGATCGATCCCGAACTCAGGCGCGTCCTTGAACTGCTGTTGCTTGGGCGCGGAACCATCGAGGGCTGGAAACGGAGTGGCCATGGCGGCGAGGCTATCCGCGCGGCCCCACAACTTGGACGCCTCCATCCCCCACGCATCCCCCGACCGTCCCCCCTTCATCACTCGGGATGTTTCGAACGCGTGAACAGGTGCTTTGTCAACTTGACGTCAAGAAATGTGACTCATAACCTCCGCCGGCCTGCCGTCGTCTCACCCGAAGTGGTGATTTTCGGTCCGCCCCCCTCGCGGGTTGCGAGAACCATGAACGACGGGAGTTCACATGTCAGCGACGTCTCTTTTCGCGC